>OY843765.1:1980000-3538773 GCA_963693045.1 uncultured Acidocella sp. | reverse complement strand
GGCGTCCACCGTGCGGCGTTTGGCCCGGCTTTCCAGGTACTTGCCGAGCCGCACCAGGGTGATGACGATGGCCGCGGCCTCGAAATACAGCGGGCCGGCGCCGCGCAGGAAGTCCGCCAGCGACAGGAAATAGGCCGCCGAGCTGCCGAGCGCGATCAGCAGGTCCATGTTGCCGGCGCCGTGGCGGGCGGCGTTCCAGCCGGCGCGGTAGAAGCGGGCGCCGAGCCAGAACTGCACCGGCGTCGCCAGCGCCAGCTCGAGCCAGCCCGGCAGCGGCAGCAACATGCCAAGCAGCAGCGGCGCCGAGAGCGCGAAGCCGGCGGCCAGTTCGAGCAGCTCGCGCCTGCCGTGCGGCGCCGGCGCCGGGGTGCGGGGCACGGCGCGGTAGCCGGCCAGGCGCACCGCCTCGATCAATGGCGCGACCGACGGGGCCGCCTGGTTGCCCGCGACCTCGACCCGCGCGGTTTCGGTGGCGAGGTTGACCGCGACGCCGGAGACGCCGGGGACGCGGCGCAACACCTTCTCGATCCGCGCCACGCAGCTGGCGCAGGTCATCCCGCTGATCGCGAGGTCGATATGTTGGGGTGCGGTTATCTGATCCACGTTGTGCATATGGGCGTGCCGCCGCCGGCGCGGCAAGCAACTTGATAACATGGGCGTTCTGCCCATCTTGCAGCCATGGCGAACTCGACCCCGATGCAATTCGACGTTCCCGAGGTGCATTGTCAGGCCTGCGTCGATTCAATTACCCAGGCGGTGCGGCGGGTGGATCCGGAGGCGAAGGTCTCGGTCGATCTCGAGAGCAAGCGGGTGGTGATCGGCGGCGGCGGGGAGGCGCAGGATTATATGCAGGCGATCGAGGATGCGGGTTACGATGTGAAAGCTGCTGGGTAGGGGACGGCACGGTTCGCTGCTTGCCGTGACGTGAGTTAGCCCATTCGCATTCCGGTCAGGACGGCGAAGAGTACCAGGGCCAGGGCGACCAGGACGACGATGGAGACGCCCCAGCGCATTGCCAGGTAGTTGGCGGCGACGATGCCGCGGCCGCGGCCGATGGTTTCGGCGACGATGGTGAGGAAGAACCCGGCCAGCAGCAGGAACAGGGCCAGCGCCGGCAGCGCGAAATGCAGCATCGCCAGCAGCGCGACCCAGCCGATGATGGCGGGGACGATGCCGAGGCTGAGCAATTGCCGCTCCGCGCCCAGCGCCGCCGGCGCCAGCACGCCGCCGGCGGCCGGATGCGCCGCCTCGCGCAGCGCGAAGCCCCAATGCACCGCGCCGATAAAGGCCAGGATGACCGCGCCGTAGCACACCAGCACCTGGATGGCGGCCGGGCTGTCCAGCGGGTCCAGCAGCACGACGGCGGCCAGTGCCACGAATGGGATCAGGCCGGCCACGGCGAGCAGCGTGGCGTAAGCGAAAGGTTGGCGCAGCATAGTGTCCCCCCGTTTAAGAGCCGCCGAAATCTCCGGCGCGCCTGTCATATGGCATGCGCGGCCGGAGTTTGCAGACAGCGGGGTTCGGAGGCTGTTTCAGAAGTCGGTCTGGTGGGTCGGATAAGTGGGATTTTCGAGCACCGGAGCGGAGCGTACTTAAAGTACGTGAGCACCGGCGCGCAGAAAATCGCGCCTAGCCGGCCGCCAGAGCGGCTTCTGGAATAGCCTCCACGGTGGCTTCCACGGTGTAGCCTAGCCGGGCGATGACGGGTTGGAGGATTTTCAACGCCGGCTGGAGTTGTTTCAGGTACGGCCGGTAGCGGTAGCACGAGCGGTCGTACAGCTTTTCGGTCACCTGGGCGTAGCTGGCGGTGCGGGCGTAGCGGGTGTTGGCTTCGAAATTCAGGCAGGACGGATCGAAATCCACGCCGATGAAGCCGAGCACGCGGCGGATGCTGGCCTCCTGGTCGGCCACCATGTCCTCGTAACGGATCGACAGATAGCGCATCGAAAGATGCTGTTTGTAGTGCTGGAGGAGGTCGGCGATCAGCACGTAGTGCTGGGCGATCGTCGCCAGCGCGCTGGCGCAATAGTAGCCATGGGTGAGGTGGTTGGAATAGACCGACAGCACCACGTCCAGCGGATGGCGCAGGACGTGGATGATCGGCGATTGCGGGAACAGCAGCGAGATCAGGCCGAGATGGGTTTCGTTCAGCGGCATCTTGTCGGTGAACCAGTCCGCGCCCTCGCGGAAGATGCCGCTTTTGGCGGCGCGGTTCAGGTAGTAGTCGCGCAGTTCGTTCAGGCCGTCGCGCTGGTCGCCCATCCAGAGCTCGGCCAGCGCCTCCGGGTAGTTCAGCGGGCTGGCCAGCAGGCGCGGCATGATCTGGGTGATGTCGTTGATGTAGGGCAGCTCGTCGCCGGCGGCGATGCGGGGGTGCGAGGTGAGGGTTTGCTCCATGAGCGTGGTGCCGGAACGGGGGAAGCCGATGATGAAGACCGGCTGCGGCATTTCCCGCCGAACCTCGGCCTTGGGCAGGGTGGCGAGCCGGCGGTCGATGAAGAAGCCCTGGGCGCGGCGCGCGAGGTCCGCGGCGGTCTCCGCCATATAGGCCCGGGCGCCCAGTTCCAGGGCGCGCTTCTTGGCGGCGTCGAAGGCGGCGAAAGCGTCGTCGTAATGGCCGAGACGGTCGAGCAGGCGGCCCTTTTCGGAGAGTTCGACTGGGCCGAGATTGGATTTCGTCAGCTCCGGATCGTCGAGGATTTTCAGCGCCGCCTCGGTTTTTTTCTGGCGGGAGAGGACGGTGGCGCGGGTCAGGTGGACGCCCGGATTGTCCGGGTACAAGGCGGCCGCCTGGTCGAGCAGCGCCAGCGCCGCCTCGAACTTGCGGTCCGCTTCCTCGAGCTTGGCCCAGCCGAGCACGGTTTGCAGGACTTCCGGCTTGGCCTTCATCGAGGCCCGGTAGAGCGCCCGCGCCTCTTCCATCCGGCCCTGCTGCTTGAGGTTCCAGGCGAGGTTGGCGAGGGTGATCGGCTCTTCGCCCTCGGCCAGTTCCAACACCCGGCGGTAATGGTACTCGCCGATCAGCGGCCGGTTGGCTTCGGTGAGGACAAGGCCCATCAGGTTGTGGGCCTGCGGGCTTTGCGGGGCGATGCGCACGGCGTTGCGGGCGTGAACTTCCGCCTCGGCCAGCGCGCCTTTCGACAGCAGCATCAGCGTCAGCTCGTTGGTGGCCCAGAAATTGTTGGGGTTGAGCGTGACCACCCGGCGGATCAGCGCCTCGGCCGGCTTCGGGCGGTTCTGCTGGCGGCACAGCCGGTACAGAAAGATCAGCGCGTCCTCCCGGCCGGGGGCGAGTTCCAGCGCCTGCCGGACCGTGCGGTCCGCGGTCATCAGGTCGTTGGCCTGCTGCGCCGCTTCCGCCTGCGCCAGCAGCGGCAGCACCATGGCGGTCGCTTCCGGCGGGCTAAGGGTCGAGAAGTCGAGCCCGCAACAGCGGATGCGGCGGAGATTCGAGCCGCAGGGGCAAAGGTTTTGATCGACCATCATGCTTCAGCCATACTGATACAGTACCAATTTTGAGAAGGAAGGCCAGGGTTTTACCTGGCCCGCCGGCGCCGGACGGCCGCCGCACCCAACATGACACCAGGTTCATTAAGCTAACGTTTATGCGAGTCGCGTGCGGGCAGTTTACAAACACTGAAACGCCGACCCGGCGGATTTATCGGCGTCTTAGGTCTGGCTGGTTTACGGTCATTTACGGGGGCGAATCACGGGCCGGCCTGATTCACACGGGCCTGGGCCGACCGGCCGCTAAAATAAAAAGGCCGGGGCGCATGTCCCCGGCCTTTTTCGTTACTGCACTTCTTCCGGCAGCCGTTCGGCGCCGCCGTCGTCGCCTTCGGATTCCGGCTTCGGCAAAGCCGGCAGCGCGGCTTCGGTGACTTCGAAGGCGAGCTTGTTGTCCTTCACGGTCACTTTCACGGCACCGCCCTTCACCAGCTTGCCGAACAGCAGCTCCTCGGCCAGCGGCTTCTTGATCAGCTCCTGGATCACCCGGCCGAGCGGCCGCGCACCGTAGAGCGGTTCGTAACCGCGTTCGGCCAGGAACTCCTTGGCGGCGGAAGACAGCTCGATGGTGACGTTGCGGTCGGCGAGCTGGGCTTCCAGCTGCATCACGAACTTCTCGACGACGCGGCCGACGATTTCCGGCGTCAGCGCGGCGAAGGGGATCACCGCGTCCAGCCGGTTGCGGAACTCCGGCGTGAACATGCGCTTGATCGCATCCTCATCCTCGCCGACCCGCACCTGCCGGCCGAAGCCGATACCGGATTTCGCCATGTCAGCGGCTCCCGCATTGGTGGTCATGATCAGGATGACGTTGCGGAAGTCGATCTTCTTGCCGTTGTGGTCGGTCAGTTTGCCGTGATCCATGATCTGCAACAGGATGTTGAAGAGATCCGGATGCGCCTTCTCGATCTCGTCCAGCAGCAGCACGCAATGCGGATGCTGGTCGATGGCGTCGGTGAGCAGGCCGCCCTGGTCGAAGCCGACATAGCCCGGCGGGGCGCCGATCAGCCGCGAGACGGAATGCCGCTCCATGTACTCGCTCATGTCGAAGCGGGTCAGTTCGATCCCTAATGTCGCCGCCAGTTGGCGCGCCACCTCGGTCTTGCCGACGCCGGTGGGGCCGGAGAACAGGTAGTTGCCGATCGGCTTTTCAGGATCGCGCAGGCCGGCGCGGGACAATTTGATCGCGGCGGAGAGCGCCTCGATCGCGTTGTTCTGGCCGAACACCATGGATTTAAGGTCGCGTTCCAGCGTCCGCAAAATCTCCTTGTCGTCGGCGGAGACCGATTTTGGCGGGATCCGGGCGATCTTGGAGACCATGTCCTCGACATCCTTGAGCGTCACCGTTTTGCGGCGCTTGCCCTCGGGCATCAGCATCCGGGCCGCGCCGGCTTCGTCGATCACGTCGATCGCCTTGTCGGGCAGTTTGCGGTCGTTGATGTATTTCGCCGCGAGTTCCACGGCACCCCGGATCGCGTCGTCGGTGTAGCGCACCTTGTGGTGCTTTTCGTAGGCGGATTTCAGGCCGCGCAGGATTTTGATCGCGTCTTCCACCGACGGCTCGTTGACGTCGATCTTCTGGAAGCGCCGCACCAGCGCACGGTCTTTCTCGAAGTAGTTGCGGAACTCCTTGTAGGTGGTGGAGCCGATGCAGCGCAGAGTGCCCTGCGCCAGCGCCGGCTTCAACAGGTTGGAGGCGTCCATGGCGCCGCCGGAGGTGGCACCGGCGCCGATCACGGTGTGGATCTCGTCGATGAACAGGATCGCGCCGGGCGAGTTCTCCATCTCGGTCACCACCGCTTTCAGCCGCTCCTCGAAATCGCCGCGGTAGCGGGTGCCGGCCAGCAGCGCGCCCATGTCGAGCGCGAAGATGGTGCAGGGTGCCAGCACTTCCGGCACGTCGCCATCGACGATGCGCTTGGCCAGGCCCTCGGCGATTGCGGTTTTGCCGACGCCGGGGTCGCCGACGTAGAGCGGGTTGTTCTTGGTCCGCCGGCAGAGGATCTGGATAGTGCGCTCGATTTCCAATTCGCGGCCGATCAGCGGGTCGATCTTGCCGGCCTGGGCTTTCTTGTTGAGGTTGACGCAGTAGGTGGAGAGCGCGTCCTGGCCGCGCTTGCCGGATTTCTCCTCGCGCTCGTTGTCCGGCGGGTCGGCCGAGCCGGTCGGCGTGCGGGGCGCGGATTTGCCGGGCGACTTGGCGATGCCGTGGCTGATGAAGTTCACCGCGTCCAGTCGGGTCATGTCCTGCAACTGCAGGAAATAGACCGCGTGGCTCTCCCGTTCGCTGAACAGCGCCACTAGCACGTTGGCGCCGGTCACTTCATCGCGACCGGAGGATTGCACATGGATTGCGGCGCGCTGCACGACGCGCTGGAAGCCGGCGGTTGGCTTCGGCTCGCCGGCGCGGTCGGTGGCGAGGCCGGCGAGGTCCTTGTCCAGAAACTCGGTGACGTCGCGTTTGATCTTTTCGATGTCGACGCCGCAGGCCCGCAGCACGGTGACCGCTTCGGCGTCTTCCACCAGAGAGAGCAACAGATGTTCGAGGGTGGTGTATTCATGCTTGCGGTCGGCGGCGTAGGACATGGCGCGATGCAAGGTCTGTTCGAGATTCCGGGATAGCATATCTAAATCTTTCGCGCCGAATCGCGACGCTCTAAGGTTCCCGGGCGATTCGAGCGGCCCGCCCGGCCGGCCGTTTTAAGAGATAGTAAACACAGTTTCAGGATACAGGGTCATTCTTTCTCAATAGTGCATTGCAGAGGATGCTGGTTCTGCCGCGCCAGGTCCATCACCTGCGTCACCTTGGTCTCCGCCACCTCGTAGGTATAGACGCCGCAGACGCCGACGCCGCGGCGATGCACGTGCAGCATGATCTGCGTCGCCTGGTCGCGCGACTTCTGAAAAAACCGCTCCAGCACGTGGACGACGAATTCCATCGGCGTGTAATCGTCGTTCAGCATCAGCACCTTGTACATGGTCGGCTTGCGGGTTTTCGGCCGCGGCTTGACCACCACTCCGGTACCCGGCCCTTCGGGGCCACGTCGTTTGTCGTTATCGCTCATCATCATATCCCGCAGCTTGACGCCCGCTTCGGCTTTGATCAATGCCGGGGAGGGGGTCGTGCCTGGCAGCATATCGAAAGCCGAGCCTTCTATGAAAGGGCGAAATCGCGGCCGGGCGAAAAAACCCCGCTGCCGCATGTTCCAGCCGGATCTTGAGTCGCGGCAAGAAAAAAAGGCCCGGGCATCGCTGCCCGGACCTTTTTCGTAGACGAGGCGACGCTGGCTCAGCCGGTGGTCTTGCCGAAGGTCTCGACGGCAAGCGACATGCGGGCGGTGAGCGGCGCCATCGCCTGTTCGGCCAGCTTGACCGACGCGTCGGTGATTTCGCTGGTCTCGGCGACCACTTTCTCGATCGAGGACTTGGCGAAGCCCGATTGCAGGTCGACCGCTTCCTTGACCGACTTGACGCCCATCAACGATTTCGTGAAGGCGACGGATTCCTCCAGCGAGATCTTGCTGGAGCTGGCGACGCGCTTGGAGAGATCCTGCACGCCGGAAGCATAGATCTGCGTCGCCTTCATCATCGCTTCCATGTTGCCCTGGCTGAAAGCCATCATGTCTTCGGCGGTCTTCATCATTTTCTGCACCCCTTCCTTGAGCTTGACCTGCGAGGTCTCGAGACCCTTGGTGGCCTTCTCCATGCCTTCCTTCATCGCCACGAGCGTCTTGTCGTAGCCTTTGGCGGCGATGTCGCTGCCGTGATCGACGGCGGCGGTGGCGGCTTCGGCGGGTTCGTGCAGGGTGGTGCTGATGCCGGGTTTGATCTTCGAGCTACTCATTGGGATGTTCTCCTGTTAGGACCTGGACAAATTCTGCACGGCCCCAACCCGGCGAGCGAACGGCGTACCGCAGTGCAGCAAAAGCCCCTTAGGGCTTGAAAACGGGCCGGTCAACTTAAATTGTGCAGCGCACAAAAATATTTAATGTTCGGTTATGGAGAGTATTTGAGGCCCCGGCTTCGCCGGCCGGCCGGCGGCGATCGCATCAGAAGTTCTTAACCAGTTGGTTTTGAGGGTTTTTCATCCGGTTTAGGCTGGACAGCCGCGTTGCCCGAGGTTTACATCTCGTCATTATTTCTTGAGGTTCTCCGCATGGGGCTGGTTTGGCGAGGGTGGCGCGGCGCGGTTCTGGCGGCCGCCGGGCTGATCGCCGTTGCCGGCGCCGGCGGCCCTGCCCTGGCCCATACCAAGCACCACCGGGTTATCAGGCACCACAGCGTGGCGGCGGCACCGCTGGCGCCGGCGGCGCCGGTCGATGCCGGGTTCGGCCCGACCGCCGCCGGCGCCAGCATGATCCTGGTCGATGCCGCCGGCGGCGGGGTGCTGGACGCCGTCGGCGCCGATGTGCCGCGCTATCCGGCCAGTTTGACCAAGCTGATGACCCTGGACCTGGCTTTTCAGGCGCTGCGCGACGGCCGGATGACGCTCGATACCCAGATCCCGGTGTCCGAACACGCCGCCGCGGTGGAGCCGGTGAAGCTCGGCCTGCCGGCGGGCGGCACGATTTCGGTCCGGCAGGCGATCCTGGCGATGACGACGATGTCCGCCAACGACGCCGCCACCGCGCTCGGCGAATATCTCGGCGGCGGTTCGGAAGAGCGCTGCGGGGAGATGATGACGCTGCGGGCCCATGCCATCGGCATGGCGCAAACCGCGTTCTACAACGCCTCCGGCCTGCCGAACCCGGGGCAGGTGACGACGGCGCGGGACCTTTCGATCCTGGCGCGCGACATCGTCATCGGGTTTCCGCAATACCAGTCGTTCTTCGAGGTGCAGAACTACCAGTTCGGCTACCGCACCATCTACAGCAACAACGCGATGCTGAAGATCTACCCCGGCGCCACCGGCATGAAGACCGGCTACACCATCCTCGCCCGGCACAATCTGATCACCAGCGCGGTGCGGGGGGGCCGAACGCTGATCGGCGTGGTGCTGCACGAGCCGTCCTGGGGCCAGACCTATCAGCAGATGACGGCGATGCTCGATGCCGGCTTCGGCGGCCATATTTCCAGCGGCCTGGCGGTGGCGGCGAACCAGCCGCCGGTTGCCGGCCCGGCTTTCGTGGCGCCGGCGCCCGCCGCGCCGCCGGCCCGGCTTGCCGCGCAAGCGCCGGCCCGGCTCGCCGCCGGGGCGCCGGCCGCCGGTGCCGGCTGGACCGCGCAGCTCGGCGTTTATACGCGGATGGCGAAAGCCCGGCTGGCCGCGATGTCGGTGCGGCAGATGCGCGGCGTCGGGATCCCGCGGATCGCCAGGGTGCAAAGCCATGGCAAGACCATGTGGACCGCGCAGCTCGCCGGCCTGACCTCCAGCGCCGCCCGGCAGACCTGCAGCGCGCTGGCCGCCCGCCGCGCCGCCTGCTTCGTGATCGCGCCGCAGAGCGATCATCTGGCGGTGGTCGGTGGTCAGTCGTCGGTGGCCAGCGGCCAGTCATAAGAGGGACTTGCTGGCCGGGCGGCGCGTTCACGGGTTCTTGGGGAGTCGACTTCGAGTGACGTTGCGCTAAGACCGGCGGCCATGCTGACCGCTGAATTTGCCTCGCTTCTGGGTGCTGCCGCCGGTAGCAAGCCGCTGCAGGCGTCAACCATCATCCTCGGCACCTTCATCCTGGAGGACGCGGCGACGCTGCTGGCGGCGATGCAGGTGGCGACCGGCGCCATCGAACTGCCGCTGGCGCTGGCCGCACTTTATGCCGGCATCGTGCTGGGCGACCTCGGGCTGTACGGTATGGGCCGGCTTTCCAACAGCAATGGCTGGGCGCGGCGGCTGGTGCCGGCACGCCGGCAGGACCTGGGGCGGGAGTGGGTGAGCCAGCGGATCGTGGCGATTGTCCTGGTCAGCCGCTTCATTCCGGGCCTGCGGCTGCCGACTTACACCACCCTTGGCTTCCTGCGGGCACCCTTTGCCAAATTTGCCGGCGCCGCGATCATTGCGACGTTGTTATGGACGTCCGGTTTATTTTTCGTCAGCCTGAAGGTCGGCCTGCTGCTCATGCACTATCTTGGGGTATGGCGCTGGGCCGGGCTGGTGGTATTCGGGCTGATGTTGATCGTCATCGGCCGGTTTGCCGCCCTGCTCTATAGGAAGAGGACACGCCCATGAGCGACACCGCGCTTGTGCCCGGACGCCACGACGGGTTGACGCAGGCGGGGCCGACGGGGCCGGCGCCGAACCGCAAGCCTGTCTCTTTCTTCGAATACTGGCCGGGCTGGCTGTTCTATGCGCCGGTCGTGCTGTTCTGGATCGTCCAGGCGATCCGCTACCGCAGCGTCACTTTGCCGTGCCTCGCCAATCCGCGGATCGCCGCCGGCGGGCTGTGCGGCGAGTCCAAGAACGATATTCTGGCGCTGGCCGGCCCGGTGGCGCGGCCCTGGATCGCCGATTTCGCGGCGATGCGGACCTCCGGCCATAACCAGGGCGACGACCTGGCGCTGGCCGAGGCGGCGATGGGCCGCGGTGGCCTGGCCTATCCGGTGGTCGCCAAGCCGGACATGAGCTGCAACGGGGTCGGCGTGCGGATCATCCATGATCCCGGCGAGATGGCGCGGTATTTGGCCGAATACCCGCGCGCCACCGCGTTGCAGTTGCAGGCGCTGGTGAGCGATGCCGGGGAAGCCGGGATTTTCTATATCCGGCGGCCTGGGGAGGCGACCGGGCGGATCACTTCGGTGACGCTGAAATTCCCGCCGACGGTGATCGGCGACGGGCTGCGCACGGTGCGGGCGCTGATCGCCGCCGACCCCCGGCTGCACGCGGTGGCCGGCGTGCTGCTGCCGAAGCTGGGGCCGAAGGCGGAGGCGGTGCCGGCGCAGGGCGAGGCGATGCGGCTGGTTTTCGTCGGCAATCACTGCCGCGGCTCGACCTTCAAGAACGGCATCGACATCGTTACCCCGGCGCTGAGTGCCAGGATCGACGCCATTGCCCGCGATATGGGGGACCTGCACTTCACCCGGATCGACCTGCGCTACGGCAGCCTCGACGAGCTGCGGGCCGGGCGTGGCTTCAAGATCATCGAGTTCAACGGCAGCGGCTCCGAGGCGACCCATATCTGGGACCCGGCGATGACCATCCGGGAAGCCTACAGGACGCAGTTTTTCCATTATGGCGAGTCGTTCCGGATCGGCGCGATGAACCGCGCCGGCGGCCTGCGGCCGATCGGGCTGCGTCCGCTCTGGTCGCTGTGGCGCCAGCAGAAAAGGCTGATGCGGCGCTATCCCGCCAACGATTGAGAACTGACGACGGGCCTCGGGCGGCCTTCGGCGTCGATCGCGACGAAGGTGAAGACGGCGCGGGTGACGCGGTGTTCTTCCTCGCCGATGCGGGCGCGGCGCCAGGCTTCGACGTTGATCTTCATCGAGGTGCGGCCGGTGCTGAGCAGGGTGCAATGGACGCTGACCTCGTCGCCGATCTTGACCGGGCGCAGGAAGCTCATGCCGTCCACCGAGACGGTGGCGCAGCGGCCGTGCGAGACCCGCGAGGCGAGGTTGCCGCCGGCGAGGTCCATCTGGCTCATCAGCCAGCCGCCGAAAATGTCGCCATTGGCGTTGGCGTCGGCCGGCATGGCGATGGCGCGGATCATCGGGATGCCGGACGGCGGTGGCTCGTCCGGCAGCGCGGCGGCCACGGTTAGAGGCTCTTCTGGATCCAGGCTTTCAGGGCGCTTTTCGGCGCGGCGCCGACCTGGGTGGAGGCCGGTTTACCGTCCTTGAACAGGATCAGCGTCGGGATGCCGCGCACGCCGTACTGGCTGGGCGTCATCGGGTTCTCGTCGATATTGACCTTGACGATGTCGAGCTGGCCGGCGAATTCGGTGCCGAGTTCTTCCAGCGAAGGCGCGATGGCGCGGCAGGGGCCGCACCATTCGGCCCAGAAATCGACCAGCACGGGGGCGCCGGATTGCAGGACGTCGGTGGCGAAGGTGGCGTCGGTGACGGGTTTGCTCATGGGAAAGGTATCCTTTCGTTGGCGATTAGATGGCGGTGAAGCCGGATGCGATCAAGCCGGCATGGCGGCCGGCGCATGGCTGTCGAGCGAGGCCGGCGGGACGGCGATGACGGCGGCGGTCTGGGTGAAGATCAGCAGGCAGTTTATGGCGCGGTCCGGGTAGATCTGGCTCAGGATGGCGCGGTAGGCGGCGAGCTGGCGCAGATAGGCGGCGGGAACGTCTTGCGGCGTGGCTGGCGGGGCGCGGTCTGTCTTGTAGTCGGCCAGCAGCACCTGGCCCGGCGCGTAGCCAAGCCGGTCGACCAGGCCGGCGACCTCGACCCCGGCGATGATGCCGGCCAGCGGCACTTCGGCGCGGGAGCCGGGGGCGAAGAGCGGCAATAAGGCCGGGTCGTTCAGGATCCGCAGCACGGCGTCCATGGTCGCGGCGCGGGAGGTGGGGTCGAGCCCGGCGGCGGTGAGGAAGCGGCGGCCGGCGGCGGCGCGGGCCGGCGGCGGCAGGTCCGGCAGGTGTTGCAGCAGGGCGTGGACCGCCCTGCCTTTCTCCAGAGCGGCCCGCCGCGCCGCCCGGGCCAGCGCCAGGTCGCCGCCGAGCGGCGAGGCGGCGCTGGCCCGGCCCGCCTCCGGCTCGCTGCCGCGCGAGGGCGCCAGCGGCTCCGGCCTTGTGGTTTCCCGAGCCGGCGGCGTTGCGGCCCAGCCGGGGCGGCGCCGGCCCAGGCGGGCAAGGCTTCCGGCGCCGCCGCAACCGGCCTGGAGGGTCGGTCGGGCTTGGCGGTTTGCGGCGCGGTGAGGGTGAGGCTGCCGTCCGGTAAAGCCGCGGCGCCGAGGCGGGCGAAACCGGCGCGGACGGATTCGTACCAGCATGCTTCCGGCGGTTGGCGCTTGGGCGCCGCGCCGCAGACGATCAGCTCGTCCTCGGCGCGGGTCAGTGCCACGTAAAGCAGCCGGTTGTACTCGGCGAGATCGGCGGCCTTGTCGCGGGCGGCGGCCTCCGCCACCGCCTTGGAGCGCAGGCCGGCGCGCGGGCAGAAGACCGGTACTTCGAACTCCGGCTGTTGCGGCACCCGCAGCCAGTACAGCGTGTTGCGCGGGTCCGGCAAAGCGGTGGTGTCGGGCAGGATCACGATCGGCGCTTGCAGCCCCTTGGCGCCGTGTACCGTCATGATGCGGACCATGTCGGCGCTGTTATCGGCCTCGCGCTTCAGGGATTCCTCGGACTGGCGGAGCTGGTGCAGGAAGGTTTGCAGCGCCGCCGGCTCGCGGTGGCCGAAGGCCAGCGCCTCGGCCAGCAGCTCGTCGATCGGCTCCGCCGCTTCGGGGCCGAACCGGGCCAGGAGCCGGGCCCGGCCGCCGAGCGGGCCCAGCGCCTCGGCCAGCAGAGCGTGGGGGCCGAGGAAGTCGACCCGGCTGCGCAGCGCCTCGAACAGAGCGTGGGCCTGCGGGTGGTCCGCGCGCTGGGCGTGCAAGGCGGCGGCCAGGGTGCCGCGGCGGTCGCTGCCGCGCCGGCTCAGTGCCAGCGCCAGCAGCGCTTCGTCGGTGAGGCCGCCGAGCGGGGAGGCCAGGAACTGGCCGAAGGCGAGGTCGTCCTCCGGCAGCAGCAGGGCGTCGCACAGCGCCATCAGGTCGGCGACCGCCGGCTGCTCGGTGAGCACCATGCGGTCGACGCCGGCGATGGGGATTTGCCGGACCTTGCAGGCGCGGGCGATGGCGGTGACCAAAGCGTTGCGGCGGCGCACCAGGATCAGGAAGTCGCCGGGGCCGGCGGGACGGCCGCGGCTGGGCAGGAGGGTGCCGGCTTGCAGCACCGCCGCGATGTGGTCGGCGATGCGGCGGGCCAGCACGGTTATTGCCGAATCCGCGCTGGCGTAGCTGTCCGGCACCGCCCAGTCCGGCGGCGGCGGCGGCTGGACTGCCTCGGTCAGCTTCCACAGCGTGACCGCGCCGGCCTGGCCGACGCGGGAGAGGCCGTGGCGCAGCACCTCGCCTTCGGCGCAGACGCCGGGCCGGGCCGGGCCGGCGGCGAACACCGCGTCCACCAGGTCCAACACCGGGGCGGTGGAGCGGAACGAGGTCTCGAGCGCGCCGTCCAGCCAGCCTTGGCCGGCGTTTGTCGCGAGGGTGCGGAACTTGTCCCGGTAGGCGGCGAAGCTGAAGAGATCGGCACCCTGGAAGGAGAAGATCGACTGCTTGGCGTCGCCGACCGCGAAGATGCTGCGGGGGGTGTCGCGGGCGCCGGCGCCGGCAAAGAACTCGGCGGCGATGGCGTGGGCGATCTCCCATTGCGCGGGTGCCGTGTCCTGCACCTCGTCCAGCAGCAGGTGGTCGATGCCGCCGTCCAGCTTGTAGAGGATCCAGGCGGCGCCGGGATCGACCAGCAGCTGGCTGGTGTAGCCGATCAGGTCGGCGTAGCCGAGCCGGGCGGCGAGCTGTTTGCCGCCGGCCTCGGCTTCCAGGATCGGCGCTGCCAGGCGGATCATGCTGGTGTTGAGTTCGCAGAGTTTGGCGGTTTTGCGCTTGTCCTCGATGGCCTCGATGCGTTCGTGCTCGGCTTCGATCTCCGCCTGCAACTCGTCGCGCTCAGCCGCCAGCTTGGCGCCGTAGAACCTGTTGAGCGACATCGGCGTGCCGGCCTGGGTGAAATGGCCGTCGACCCAGTGTATCCATTTCAGGAAGCGGTCCTCGGCCTGATGCGCCAGCCATTCGAGGTTGCCAAGCGCGAATTTCTGGCCGCTCGGGGTGCCGGCATCAGCGAAACGGCGCAGCGCGTGGGTGGTGCGGTGCTCGCGCTCCCACTGCACGGCGGCGCGCAGCAGGTCGTCGTGGACGTGCTCGCCGGCGCCGAGCGCGGCGCGCTGCATTGCCGTGACGGCTGCCGTGCCTTGCCGCAGCAATTTGCGGAAATCCTGCTGGCCGTTGGCCAGCGTCTGGGTCAGCGTGGCGAAGCACGGCTCGTCGGTTTCGGCGGCCAGAGCCAGGATCGCGTCGCGGTGGGTCGGTTCGGCCAGCACCGCCTCGCGGGCCTCGCGCAGGCGCAAAGCGGCGTCGGCGTCGTCGGCCAGTTCAAAATGCGGCGACAGACCGGCTTCCAGCGGGAAGCGGCGCAGCAGCGACTGGCAAAAGGCGTGGATCGTCTCGATCCTCATGCCGCCGGGCAGGTCCAGCACCTCGGCGAAGAGCTGCCGGGCGCGGCCGCGGGTTTCGGTGTTGGCGGTCACGTCCAGCGCCGAAAGCGCCGCGTCCAGTTCCGTAACCGACAGCACTACCCACTCGCCAAGCCTTTTGTTGAGGCGGATCGCCATCTCCGCCGCCGCCGCGCGGGTGTAGGTCAGGCAGAGGATGCGGGCCGGCGGGGTGCCGCCCAGCATCAGCCGCAGCAGCCGGTCGGTGAGCAGCTTGGTCTTGCCGCTGCCGGCGGAGGCGGCGACGAAGGCGGAGATGGCGGGGTTCGAGGCGTCGCGCTGCGCCCGGTTGGCGGCCTCGATGGCGGTCGGTTCGGTCAGCTCAAGCATCGTCGGCCTCGCCGCCCCATTCGGCGCTGCGCGAGATGCCGGCGAATACGTCTTTGTAAGTGGAGCGATCCGGGTGGGGGTGGGCCAGATAAGGTGTCGCGGGGTCGGCGAATTTGGCGAACAGCAATGGCAGGCTGGCGGCGGCGGCATCGATCACCTTGCGCAGCTCCGCGGGCTTGCCGTCGAACAGCGGCTTGTCCTCGCCGGGGTTGTGCCGGCCGCTGAGCTTCCAGTAGGCCAGCTCGGTGACCGGGCCGGTGAAGGCCGGGCCGAAGGCGCCGGCTTCGGCCATCACCGCCTCCAGCGGCAGTTGCGGCATGGTGCCGGCGCGCACCTTTTTCGCCTCCGGCACCGCGCCGGTTTTGTAGTCCATGATCAGCACTTTGCCGTCGGCCTGGGCTTCGATGCGATCGGCGCGGCCGCGCAGCACGAACCCGCCGGCGACCTGGTGGTCGGCTTTTTGCTCCAGCGCGAGGGCCGCCGGCGGGGTGGTGTTGCGGCGGGCGGCTTCGGCCTCCACCACCCAGCAGGCGATGCGCTCCAGCCGCGCCTCCCACCAATGTTGCAGAGCGGGCCGTGGCCTGGTGGCGCGCAGCGCTGTTTGCAGGTGCAGAGCGAGTTCGGCGGCGGCGCCAGGGGCGGCGAAGTTCCGCTCGACCGAGAAGAACGTCGCCAGCCCGGCATGGACGATGTTGCCGAACTGGCTCTGGTCGCTCTCCTCGTCCAGGGCGTCCAGCGGCCGGATGTCGAGGACGTGGCGGGCGTAGATGGCGTAGGGGTCGGCGATCAGCGTGGCGATTTCGGAGATCGAGAGGCGTTTGGGCCGGGCTTCGGCCGGTGGGCGCGGAGCTGGTTTTGGCCTTACCTCGCGCGCGGCCGGCAGGTCGAGCCGGGCCGCCCAGCCGGCGGCCGGATGCGCCGGCAGGGCCTGACCGGCGCCGGACAGCAAGGCTTTCAGCCGGGTGAGCCAGCGCGCCGGCACCGCGGGGGCGCGCTCCCGCCGGGTGGGTGCGGCCAGCACGACGCTGGGGCAGGCGCAGGCCAAGGCGAAGAAGTCATGCGCCGCCTGGCCGACCGACCGCTCCGCCGAGGCGAGGCCGGCGGCCTTGCGCATCGGCCGCGACAGCCAGGGGCCGGGCTCGGCCGGCGCCGGCCAGACGCCTTCGACCAGGCCGCCCAGCACCGCGACATCGACGCTTTGCAGCATCGCCTCCTGCACCCCCCAGATCGCGACGCGGGGGTGGTTGTCCCGGGTCCGGGGCCGGCGGACCACCTGGCCGGCGAGCAGGCCGTCCAGCAGGTCGGGCAGGTCGGCGGCCGGCATGACCGGCAGGCCGAAGAGGGCGGCCAGCGCCTCGGCCAGCGTGTCGGAGAGCATCGCGCCGGCCTCGCCGGCCCAGAGTTGCGCGGCGCCGGAGGCGTCCGCGGTGGCGGCGATGGCCTCGGCCGCGGCGATCAGGGCGCGCAGGGCCGCGGCCGGGTCGAGGGCCAGCGGCAGGCCGGTGAGCGGCGCCAATGTGAGTTCCAGACGGGCTAGAAAATCGCGCTCGGTGCGGTCGCCGTCCGGTTTCAGGCGGAAGCGCAGGCCGGCCAGGCCGGGCGGCGGCCGGGGCCCGCGCAGCGCCTTGCGTTCCAGTGCCCGGGCCTGGGCGCGGGTGATTTCGGGGGAGGAGCCGAGGCCGGTGAGCGGGTGTTTCAACAGCGCCAGCAGCGGCAGGGGCGAGAATTCGGCCTGCGCGGCGCGGGCCAGCAGGCGCAGCAGCACCCCAGGCGGGGTTTCGGCCAAAGGCTCGCCGGCGCTGTCATCGGCGGCGACGCCGAAGCGGCGCAGCGCCGCCACCACCCGCACCGCCAGCCCGCGATCCGGGGTGACCAGCGCGGCGCTGCGGCCCGGCACTTCCAAAGCGTCGCGCAGGATCATCGCGATGGCGGTGGCGTCCTCCTGCTCGTCGCGCGCCGCCAGCTGGTGCAGGCCGGCGGTGACGAGGGCGGCCGGTTGCTGCCAGTCCGCCAGCGCGGCCGCCGGCAGCAAGGCGCGGGATAGCAAGGCGGCGCGGCCGGGCGGCACCTTGCTGGCCGGCGCCGGCCAGTGGGCGATTTCCTCCCGCCTTGCGCCGAGGCCGCCGAGCAGCCGGGCGATGCCGGCCTGGGCGTGGCTGTCGTCCAGAGCCGCCCAGGCCGCGTCCGGCAGCATTGGGTCGTAGCCCGGCAGGATCACGGCGCCGGCCGGCAGCCCGGCGACGACGCGGGCCAGGCGGCACAAAGCCGGGTCGGCGTCCGCCGCCACCAGCCAGATTTTCTCGGCCGGCGGTTTGGCGGCCCAGGCGGCGCCTTGGGCATCGAGCAGCGCCACCTGCCGCGCCGCCGGGTTGAGCAGCCGCAACGATTTGAGGATCGCCGGCCAGTTTTGCGTGACGATGCGGAGGAATTTGAGCGTCACCTCCCAATGCCGGGCCAGTTCGGCCTCGACCACGCCGGGAAGGGCGGCGGCGAGGTCGATCTCGGCGTAATCCGCTTCGTCCAGCAGGGCCGCGAGGTCGGCGGCCAGCGCCCAAGCGCCGGGCAGCCGGCGGGGGGCGCCGTTCTCGCCCTCCAGTTTCAGGATCAGCGAGGCCAGGATCGCTTGCCGGCGCATCGGCTCGATGGCCGGCGGCAGGTCGAGGGCGCCGGCCAGGGCCAGACCGGCTTCGTCCAGGCCCTGGGCGGCGACGATGCGGGGCAGCAGCAGCGCTTGGCCGGCATTGGCTTGCAGGAAGGCGCCGGCGAGGGCGCGGGCGGCGCGGCGGTTTGGCAGGATCAGCATCCCGGCACCAGGATCGCCCGGCGCCGCCAGCCAGGCTTGCGCCAGCGCCGGCAGCAGTGCCGCTTCCGGCGGGAAGGCTGCAAGTCTCACGTGGTGCTGCCGACTTCTCGGGCGTCCAGCACCGCGTCGGCGTGTTCCAGGTCCTCCGGGGTGGAGAGGTGGAACCAGACGCCGTCATGCACGATGGCGCCGAGCCGGCCCGCCGCCAGAGCCTGGTCCCAGAGCAGGTTCATCGAGAACGGCGGCGGCGGGGCGGCGGCGAACAGAGCCGGGGCGACGATCTGCACCCCGGCGAAGAGGTAAGGCGCGACGTCGCGTTCCTCGCGCCGTTTCAGGGCGCCGTCGCGCGGCCACAGGAAGTCGCCGCGGCCGGTCTCGGCGACCACGCCGGCGGCGCGGGCCAGCAGCAGGATGCCGTCCATCTCGGCTGGGAAAAAGGCGTTGGCCAGGCGCAGCAGCGTGTCGGTCGGGCCGTCGACCCAGAAGGTGTCGCCGTTGATGACGTATACGGGGCCGTTTGGCAGCTGGCCTTCTTCCCACATCGCGGCGATGGCGCCGCCGGTGTCCAGCAATTCCGGCTCGTGCCGCACCGTGACCGCCGGCATTTCGGCGACGAAGGCCTCGATCTGCGCGGCCAGGTGATGGGCGTTGACGATGATGCGGGTGATGCCGGCGGCCAGCAGCCGGTCCAGCGCGTGGCCGAGGATCGGCTGGCCGGCCAGGCGCAACAGCGGCTTCGGCGCGGTCAAGGTAAGTGGGCGCATACGGGTGCCCAGGCCGGCACTCAAGATCACCGCCGTGTCAGGACGCATCCAGCCATCTCCGCTCGCCGCGCAGCACTATCTCACGGCCGTTCAGAGTCGGCGAGATGGCGATGGTCAGCGCCTCGGGCGGCGCCAGCGGGCCGAGCCGGTCCGGCCATTCGACCAGCACGATGCCGGCCAGCGCCTCCTCCCACGCAAGTTCGGCCAGCGCCGCCGGGCCGGAGATGCGCCAGAGGTCGTAGTGCCAGATCGGGCCGGACGGGGAGTCGTAGCATTGTACCAGAGTGAAGCTTGGGCTTGGCACTTGCAGGTCCGGGTCGGCGCAGGCGGCGCGGATGAAGGCGCGGGCCAGGGTGCTTTTGCCGGCGCCGAGCGGGCCGCTCAGCAGCAGCGCGTCGCCCGGCCGCGCCAGCGCCGCCAGCCGGGCGCCGAGGGCGGCGGTGGCGGCTTCGTCCGCGGCGAGGAGGCGGGATTCGGGCATGGCGGATTGTCGCCGGTGCGGCTGCATTGTCCAGCGGCTTGATTGTGCCGGCCCGCTCCGGCAGGACGGGCGCCATGAGCGAGATCAGCACCGACGTGGCGATCATCGGCGCCGGCCCGGCCGGGCTGTTCGCGGTGTTCGAATGCGGGATGCTGAAGCTGGGCGCGGTGCTGATCGACAGCCTCGCGGAATCCGGCGGGCAGTGCGCGGCGCTGTATCCGGAGAAGCCGATCTACGACATTCCGGCGCATCCGGCGATCGACGCGGCGGTGCTGATCGAGCAGCTGGAACGGCAGATCGCGCCCTTCGCCGCGCCGCGGCTGATGAACCGGCGGGTCGAGGCCTGCGCCGGCGGCGCCGGGGATTTCACGCTGCGCACCGATGCCGGCGATGTGGTGCGGGCCAAGGCGGTGATCATCGCCGCCGGGGCCGGGGCGTTCGGGCCGAACCGGCCGCCGCTCGACGGCATCGCGGACTACGAGGCGAGCGGGGCGGTGCGCTATTTCGTCAAGCGGCGCGAGGATTTTCGGGGCAAGCGGGTGGTGATCGCCGGCGGCGGCGACAGCGCGGTGGACTGGGCGCTGGCGCTGAACGGCATCGCCGCCAGGGTGCATGTGGTGCATCGGCGGGGCAAGTTCCGCGCCGCGCCGGAGACCGCGGCGCAGCTGGACGCGGCGGCGGCGCGGGGCGAGATCGACCTGGTCGTGCCGTATCAGCTGCACGCTTTGCATGGCGGCGAAGGCGCGCTGACGGCGGTGGAGGTCGCGGATCTGGATGGCGCGACACGGCGGATCGAGGCCGATATGCTGCTGCCGTTCTTTGGGCTGGCGATGGCGCTGGGGCCGATCGCCGCATGGGGGCTGGCGTTGGAGCGCAACCACCTCATTGTGGCGCCGGCCACGATGGCGACCTCGACGCCGGGGATTTTTGCGATCGGCGACATCGCCGCCTATCCCGGCAAGCTGAAGCTGATCCTGCAGGGCTTTGCCGAGGCCGCGGTGGCGGCGCATGCGATCCACCCGATCGTCTATCCGGACGTGGCGCTGCATTTCGAGTATTCGACCACCAAGGGCGTGCCGGCGTGACCGGATGAGCAACGTGCGGACCGATACGCCGGCCTTTACCGCGTTGCTGGCCAGCCCGCTGACGCGGCAGAATCGGGCGGCGCTCGAAGCCGATTGCCTGCGGCATTTCGGCGCCGAACACCGGGGCGATATCGCGGCGTTGCTCGACCTGTTGCTGGAGGGCGAGGCCGCCGGCGCCGGCAAGGTGCATGCCGACGGCATCGACCTGCTGTACCGAGAGGCGATCCTCGAGCTGGCGCAGTCCTGCCCGTTGCAAGACGGCGGGGCGGTGGCGCCGGCGGCGCGGCGGGTGCAGTCGATCGATCGGCGCTACGACTTTTTTTACAGCCGGCGCGACGAGCGGGCGTGGAGCCTGTTGCGCTTCATGAATTTCCTGGCGCGCGGCAAGATCCAGCCGCGCCGGCGCCTGGCGATCGTCACCACGATCCGCAACGAGGGCATCAACCTGATCGAGTGGATCGCCCATCACCGGCTGCTCGGCGTCGATGACTTTATCATCTACGTCAACGACAATGACGATGGCTCCACGGAGTTGCTGGAGTTGCTGGCCGGGCATGGGCTGATCCAGCTGATCTGGAACGAGACCGCGATCGGCAAGGACGGCACCACCAACATGTTCCCGATTCAGGCCAAGTGCTTCGGCCATGCCAGCGAGTTTCTGATCGAGGCGCGGGATTTCGAGTGGCTGCTGTTTCTCGATCTGGACGAGTTCCTCATCACAAAGCCGGTGTTCGAAACGCCGGCGGTGGAGCGGCCGTTGGACGACCTGTTCGCGCGGCTGGCGGCGCTGCCGCGGCCGGCGGCGGCGGTGGCGTTCAACTGGAAATGGTTCAAGAGCCTGTGCAAGTACAGCCGCCAGCCGGGGCTGAATTTCGAGCGCTTCGTCTATTGGAGCGGCAACGATCATGTGAAGACCATCGTCCGTTCCGACCGTTGCCTGAGCTTTCGCACCTCGCACATCCCCGACCTGCCGCCGCGCGACATCGTGCTGAATGGGGGGCTGGAGCCGGTCGAGAAGCCCGGCTACCTGATCCAGCACGACTATCGCTATGGCCAGATCAACCATTACTTCAACAAATCGTTCGAGGAGTTCGTGGGCAAGCATTTGCGGGTCTGGGGCGACCGGACTTTCGAGGATTTCTTCCGGCTGGGCGGCAACCGCGACCTCGGGCCGGAGGAGCGGCTGCCGGCGGCGTGGCTCGGCCGCGTCCATGCCGAGATCGCGGCGATCCGCGGCCTGCCGGGCATTGCCGAGGCGGCGGCGACGGTCGAGCGCGGCTATACGGAGCTGCTGGCGGCGTTCGACCGGCAGCGGGGCATCGAGGCGCTGTTCGACCAGCATCTGGCGGCGCAATGAGGCCGCTTTCCGGCACTGCGGCCGCGCTGCGGGCCGCGATGGTGGTCGGTTTCGCCGCTTTGGTGTTGTGGCGGATGCCGTTGATCGTGCTGCATGGCGGGCGGTTCTGGGCGGAAGAGGGCGCGGTTTATTTCCCGAACGCCTGGAGGGAGCCCTGGTACGATGCCTGGTTCGCCATCCATACCGGCTATTTGAATTTTATCGCCGGCTTTGGCACCTGGATCGGCCTGCGGCTCGGCGGCGTGGCCCATGCGCCGCTGGTGACCGTGTTCCTGGCGCTGCTGATCCAGTGCCTGCCGGTTTACGCGATCCTTACCCACGACTTTCCGTGGCGGCGCTCGGTGCTGGGCAGCGCGGCGGCGGTGCTGCTTTGCGCGGTGCCGCCGGTGATGGGCGAGGTCTGGCTGAACACGATCACCAGCCAGTTTCATCTGGCGCTGTTCGCGGCACTGGTGCTGGCGGCGCCGGCGGCCGGGCGGGCGCTGTTCCGGCTCGATTGTGCGATCCTCGGCCTCGCGGTTCTTTCAGGCCCGGCCACGAGTTTTCTGATGCCGCTGTTTGTGCTCAGGGCGCTGCGCGAGCGGGATTGGAAGACCATCGTGCCGGCGGCGATCGTGTTTCTCGGCTTCTGCGTGCAGGCGACGATCTATCTGTTCCACGTCATGCCGGAGCGCGGCCACCGGCTCGGCGCGGCGGCGCTGCTCTCGATCATCGGCCTGCACACCGTCGTGCTGCAATTCGTCGGGCTGTATTGGGCGCAGGTGTTCGCCGATCATCTGACCGTGCTGCACGCGCAGCACCGGCTGCTGCTCGCCGGCCCGGCGATCTTTCTGGGCTTTTACGGGTTGGTCGGGCTGGCGATCTGGCGGGCCCGCGACGCGGTGCTGGCCTGGCTGCTGGCGGCCGCGATCCTGATCACCTTCGTTTCGTTCTACGAGGCGCTGGACGGGACGTTCGAGGGCTTCATGCAGGTCGGCGGCGGGCAGCGCTACGCCTTCATCCCGGTCGTCATCAACAGCCTGCTGGTGATCGGCCTGGCGCGCGCCAGGAGCGGGCTGCTCGGCCGGTTGTTTTTGGTTGCGGCGTTGGCGCTGGTGGCCGTGGGGGTGGGCGGGGATCGGCAGGGCGTCGCCATCTTTGCCGACGGGCCGGCCTGGCAGCCGCAGATCGCTCTCTGGCGGCAAGATCCGGCGCGCATATTGGTGCTTTGGCCCGGCGCCCCCTGGGCGATCACCCTCGCGCCGCGTTAGAGCGGCAGCGGGCCTTCCTTCATCCGCTCCATGGCGAACCGGGAAGAGACGTTGCGGAGCGGGATGGCGGCGATCAGGCGGCGGTAGAAACCGTCATAGGCGGCGATGTCCGGCACGATGACGTGCAGCAGGTAGTCCACGTCGCCGCTCATCCGCCAGGCGCCGACGATCTCCGGCGTGTCGTCGACCGTGGCGGCGAAGCGGGCCAGCCATTCCGCCGAGTGGTCGGCGGTCTCCACCGAGACGAAGACCGAGACCGGCAGGCCGAGCTTGTCGGCGTCCAGCAGCGCCACCCGCGCCTTGATGACGCCGGCTTCCTCCATCCGCCTGATCCGCTTCCAGCAGGGCGTCGCGGTCAGGCCGACCTTGTCGGCGATCTCGTTGAGCGACAGCGAGGCGTCCACCGCGAGCAAACGCAGGATGGCGCGGTCGATGGTGTCCATGGCGGTCATGGCGGGCAGGATGCCACGGCATGAAAATCCTGACTATTGCGGCGGCGCTGAAACGGGATTAGAGGCGTCCCCGGGTCACGCCCCCCCAACGGGGCGCTGTTCTTCTGTAAGGGAGATTTTTCGATGGCGGATTTCACCGCGCCGGTTAAGCCGGCATTGCGTCCAACCAACCCCAATTTTTCGTCCGGCCCCTGCGCCAAGCGACCCGGCTTCAGCCTGGCGGCGCTGGAGGGCGCGTTGCTCGGCCGCAGCCACCGGGCGAAAGCGCCGAAGGCCAAGCTCGCGGAGGTGATTTCCCGCTCGCGCGACATACTTGGGCTGCCGGCGGACTGGCGGCTCGGCATCGTGCCGGCTTCCGACACCGGCGCGATCGAGATGGCGTTGTGGTCGATGCTGGGGGCGCGGCCGGTGGATGTGCTGGCGTTCGAGAGCTTTTCCGAGGCCTGGGCGACCGACGTGGTCAAGCAGTTGAAGCTGGCCGAGGCGCGGGTTTTGAGTGCGCCGTATGGCGAACTGCCGGACCTGACGGCGGTGGATTTTAGCCATGACGTGGTGCTGACCTGGAACGGCACGACCTCCGGCGCGCGGTTTGCCTCCGGCGACTTCATCCCGGCCGACCGGCAGGGGCTGGTGTTCGCGGATGCGACCTCGGCCGCCTTTGCCATGGACCTGCCGTGGCCGAAGCTCGATGTGGTGACCTGGAGCTGGCAGAAGGTGCTGGGCGGCGAGGCCGGGCATGGCATGCTGGCGCTCTCGCCCCGCGCCGTGGAGCGGCTGCTGACATACAAGCCGGCGTGGCCGCTGCCGAAGATTTTCCGGCTGACGTCCGGGGCCAAGTTGATCGAGGGGATTTTTGCGGGCGAGACCATCAACACGCCCTCGATGCTGTGCGTCGAGGATGCGCTGGATGGGCTGCGCTGGGCCGCGGGCGCGGGCGGGTTGGCGGGGCTGATCGCCCGGTCGGAAGGCAACCTCGCGGCGGTGGCCGGTTGGGTGGCCGGCAACGGGCGGGTCGGGTTTCTGGCGGCCGATCCGGCGAGCCGCTCCTGCACCTCGATCTGCCTGACCATCGCCGCACCGTGGTTCACGGCGCTGGACGATGAGGCGCAACAAAAGGCCGCCAAGGCGGTGGCGGCGCTGCTGGAGACCGAGGGTGCGGCTTATGACGCCGCCTCCTATCGCGATGCTCCGCCCGGCCTGCGGATCTGGGGCGGCGCTACCGTCGAACGGTCGAACATCGAGGCGCTGCTGCCATGGATCGATTACGCGATCGATACGGTTTCCGCGCAGTTTTAAGGATTTCGAGCAAATGCCAAAAGTATTGATCAGCGACAAATTGTCGCCGGCGGCGATCGCTATTTTCAAGGAACGCGGAGTCGAGGTGGATGTGAAGCCGGGGCTGTCGCCGGCCGAGCTGCGCGCCATCGTCGGTGAGTATGATGGGCTGGCGATCCGCTCCGCCACCAAGGTCACCCGCGAGGTGATCGACGCCGCGAAGAACCTGAAAGTCGTCGGCCGCGCCGGCATCGGTGTCGACAACGTCGATCTGAAAGCCGCCACCTCGCGCGGCATCGTGGTGATGAACACGCCGTTCGGCAACGCCATCACCACCGCCGAGCACGCCATCGCGCTGATGTTCGCGCTGGCCCGGCAACTACCCGAAGCCTCCGCCTCCACCAAGGCGGGCAAGTGGGAGAAGAACCGCTTCATGGGCGTGGAACTCACCGGCAAGGTGCTGGGGTTGATCGGCTGCGGCAATATCGGCTCGATCGTCGCCGACCGGGCGGTCGGCCTGAAGATGAAGGTGCTGGCCTACGATCCGTATCTCTCCGAGGCGCGCGCGGTGCAGCTCGGAGTCGAGAAGGTGGAGCTCGACGCGTTGCTGCCGCGCGCCGATTTCATCACCCTGCACACGCCGCTGACCGAGGCGACCCGCTACATAATCGGCCGCGAGGCGCTGGCGAAAACCAAGCGCGGCGTGCGCATCGTCAACTGCGCGCGGGGCGGATTGCTGGACGAGGCGGCGCTGTTCGACGCGCTGCAATCGGGCCATGTCGCCGGCGCGGCGCTGGATGTGTTCGAGACCGAGCCGGCGGTGGACAACCCGCTTTTCGCGCTGGAGAACGTGGTCTGCACGCCGCATCTCGGCGCCTCCACCTCCGAGGCGCAGGAGAACGTGGCGTTGCAGGTGGCCGAGCAGATCAGCGACTTTTTGCTCGACGGCTCGGTCGCCAATGCGCTGAACATGCCGAGCGTCTCGGCCGAGGAAGCGCCGCGGCTGCGGCCTTACATGGACCTGTGCCGGCTGCTCGGCGGCTTTGCCGGGCAACTGACGCAGGCCAAGGACGGCGTGATCAGCTGCATCGAGATCGAGTACGAAGGGGCCGCCGCCACCGTCAACCACAAGCCGCTGACCGCCGCCGCTTTGGCCGGGCTGCTCGGCCCGGTGATGGAGGGGGTGAACATGGTCTCCGCCCCGGTGCTGGCGCGCGACCGCGGCATCGACATCTCCGAGACCGTGCACGACCGGCCGAGCGAGTACCAGACGCTGGTGCGGATCACCGTCAGCGCCGGCTGCCTGACCCGCTCGGTCGCCGGCACGCTGATCGGCAATGGCAAGCCGCGGCTGGTCGAGATTAAGGGGATCAAGGTGGAGGCCGATTTCGCGCCGCACATGCTGTACGTGACCAACCAGGACAAGCCCGGCTTCATCGGCAAGTTCGGCACGCTGCTGGCCGATGCCGGGGTGAACATCGCGACCTTCCACCTCGGCCGTTCGCTCGAAGGCGGCGACGCGATCTGTCTGGTTTCGACGGATGGCGACACGCCGGAGCCGGTGCTGCGGCAGGTGCAGGCGCTGCCGCTGGTGATGCAGGCGACCACGCTGGCGTTTTAGTACGTGAGCGAAGCCCGGCAGGTCTGGTTCACGGTTTACCGCCCGACCTGGGGGCACGGCCTGTTCTGGCTCTGCCTGGCCGGGTTCGCGCTGCTGTTGTTCAGCCGGGAGCCGGGGCATTTGCTGGCGCCGCAGCTCTGGGCGGAAGACGGCGTGCTCTGGGTGGCGCATGGCTACGATTATGGGCTCGTGACCTTGTTGCAGCCGCGCGCCGGGTACCTGCAGACGCTCTCGCAACTGGGCGGGCTGGTCGGGATCGGGTTGCCGTTCACCGCGATTCCGTTGTTCTTCGCGCTGGTTGCTTTCGTGGTGCAGATGGCGCCGGCGGCGCTGCTGCTGTCGCGGCGCGGCGCCGGGCTGATCGCCTCCCTGCCCGCTCGGCTGCTGCTGGTCGCTTATTACATCGGGCAGCCGAACTCGGCCGAGGTCTATGTCAACCTGACCAACGCGATGTGGCATCTGGCGCTGCTGGCGTTCATGCTGGTGGTGCTGCCGAAGCCGAAGACCCGCTTCGGCCTCGGGCTGGACATCGCGCTGTTGTTTCTGGCGGGGCTAAGCGGGCCGCTGGCGCTGTTCATCGCGCCGCTCGCCTGGTGGCAGGCGCGGCGGGGGCGCGGCGAGGCTGGCGGCAGAGAGCGGACCGCCTATGCCGCCGTGCTCAGCCTTTGCGCGCTGGCGCAGGGGCTGTTGATCCTGGCCAGCCTGGGGACCGAGCGGCATGGGCAGCTCGGCGTCACGCTCGACCGGCTGTTTCACATATTCGCCGACCAGATCGTGCTGGGCGGGACCATCGGCGGCGCCAATGTGGACTTGCTGCTCATGCAACACTGGTGGCTGCACACCCTGCCGCCGGCCTTGTGCTGCCTGGCGGCGGTGGGTCTCGGCATTGTCGCCTTCATCAAGGGGCCGGACGCCTACCGGCAGCTGGTGGTGCTGTCGGCGCTGATCATGGCGAGCGCGTTGCAGTCGCCGATGATCAGCGAGGTGATGCCGCAATGGGACCCGATGCAGCGCCCCGGCATCGGCGACCGCTACTACATCATCCCGATGCTGGCCTGGTTCGCGACGCTGCTGGTGCTGGCCGCGCGGCCATGGGCGTGGGGCGTGGGGATGTGGGTGGGCCGCGCGCTGCTGTGCCTCTGCCTGGTCGGCATCGTCGCCGATTGGCAATACCTGCCTTACGTGCCGACCGGCTATTACGCCGCCGCCAGAACCTTCGACCAAGCGGCGCCGGGGACGGTCGTGGTGTTTCCAATAAATCCGGTGCCCTGGAAATTCACGCTGACCAAGCGTTAGAGGCTGTTCCAGAAGTCTACTCTGGCGGCCGGCTAGGCGCGATTTCCTGCGCTCCGGTGCTCACGTACATTAAGTACGCTCCGCTCCGGTGCTCGAAAATCACTCCTATCCGACTCGCCAGAGCGACTTCTGAAACAGCCTCTTGGTCGCGACGGCTTAAGGCTTGGAAGACTTTTTTGGGCCTTGGGCCGCGCCGTACTATGTTGAGAGTGACGGATACGAGGATGATCGCATGACGAAGTTCGGAATGGCGCAGCCGGTGCGGCGGGTCGAGGATGCGCGGCTGCTGCTGGGCCTTGGCCGTTACACCGACGACATCGCCCCGGAAGGCGCGCTGCATGGCGTGGTGCTGCGCAGCCCGCACGCCGCGGCGCGCATCGCCGGCATCGACATCGCCGCGGCGATGGCGCTGCCCGGCATCGCCGCGATCTACACCGGCGTCGATCTCGAAGCCGACGGCATCGGCACCATGCCGTGCGGCGTTCCCTTGAAGAACCGCGACGGCTCGCCGCGCGCCGAGGTGCCGCATCCGGTGCTGGCGCAGGGCGCGGTGCGCCATGTCGGCGATCCGGTGGCCTTCATCGTCGCCGAGACCGTGCAAGCCGGGCGAGACGCCGCCGAGGCGATCGTCGTCGATTACGACATGCTGCCTTCGGTGACCGACCTCGCCGCGGCGACCGGGCCGGAGGCCGCGGCGGTGTGGCCGGAGGTTGCCAACAACACCGTGTTCGACTGGGAGACCGGCGACAAGGCGGCGGTGGACGCGCTGTTCGCGGGCGCCGCGCATGTGACCCGGCTGAAGCTCGTCAACAACCGCGTCATCGTGAATTCCATGGAAGCGCGCGCCGCGATGGCGAGCTATGCCGATGGCCGCTTCACGCTGACCACCAACACGCAAGGCGGCTGGACCATCAAGACGATGCTGGCGGGCGCGGTGTTCAAGGTGGAGCCGGAAAGCTTCCGCGTCATCACGCCCGATGTCGGCGGCGGCTTCGGCATGAAATTGTTCCTGTATGCCGAGCACGCGCTGGTCTGTTATGCCGCCCGCAGACTGGGCCGGCCGGTGCGCTGGGCCTCCGAACGCGGCGAGGCGTTCGTTTCCGACACCCATGGCCGCGACAACATCGCCGAGGCCGAACTGGCGCTCGATGCCGAGCATAAATTCCTCGCCATGCGGATCCGCAACACCGCCAACATGGGCGCCTATCTTTCCAACTACGCGCCGTTCATCCCGACGCTGGCCGGCACCAAGGTTCTGGCCAGCGTTTACGACTTCAAGGCGATCTACGTGAACGTCATCGGCGCCTTCACCAACACCGTGCCGGTGGACGCCTATCGCGGCGCCGGGCGGCCGGAGAGCAACTATCTGGTGGAGCGGGTGATCGACACCGCCGCCAACGAACTGGGGCTGGACCGCGCCGCCTTGCGGGCGCTGAACATGGTGCCGGAATCGGCGATGCCTTACACCTCCGCGATGGCGCAGAAATACGATTCCGGCGCCTTTCACAAAATGCTGGACGCGGCGTTGGCGCGCGCCGACTGGGCTGGTTTTCCGGCGCGGCAGGCGGCGGCGCGGCGGGCGGGCAAGCGGCGCGGCATCGGCATGGCGTATTATTTGGAAGCGACCGGCGGCGGCCCGACCGAGCGTGCCGAAATCCGCTTCGCCGACGGTTTCGTCGATGTCTATGTTGGCACCCAGTCGACCGGCCAGGGCCATGAGACGGCTTATGTGCAGCTGGTCGTCGACCAGCTCGGCGTCGATGGCGAAATGGTCCGCATCCATCAGGGCGACACCGACACCATCCCGACCGGCGGCGGCACCGGCGGCGCCCGCAGCCTATATTCGGAAGGCCAGGCGTTGCTGATCACCGCCGCCAGCGTGATCGAAAAGGGCGCCGAGCTGGCCGGCGAACATCTGGAAGCGGCGCGGGCCGACATCGCCTTCGCCGAGGGCCGCTTTACCATCGCCGGCACCGACCGCGCGGTCAGCCTCGCCACGCTGGCGGCGGCCAATCCCGGCGCGCTGGATGCCGCCGAGGTTGCCCAGATCGACGCCCATACCTTTCCAAACGGCTGCCACATCGCCGAGCTGGAGATCGACCCGGAAACCGGCGTGATCGAGATCGTGCGCTACCAGGTGACCGACGATGTCGGCAAAGCGGTCAACCCGATGATCGTGCGCGGCCAGGTGCATGGCGGCGTGGCGCAGGGCATCGGCCAGGCGATTTTCGAGCGCACGGTGTACGACCCGGAAAGCGGCCAGCTGCTCTCCGGCAGTTTGATGGATTACGCCTTGCCGCGCGCCGCCGATGTGCCGGACATCGAGGTCGAGTTCATCGAAATCCCCTGCGCCACCAACCCGCTCGGCGTCAAAGGCGCGGGCGAGGCCGGGGCGGTGGGCAGCCCGCCGGCGGTGATTAACGCCGTCGTCGATGCGCTGAAGGCGGATGGGGTGATGACGATCGACATGCCGGCGACGCCGGAACGGGTGTGGGAGGCGCTGCGCCAGGCATCGGTGTGACACGATGAGCAAGCTGCACGAGGATTTTCCGCCGCCGCCGTTCGAGGGCTTTGCGCCGGCCGCGCTGAAATTCCTCGCCGACCTGGCCCGGCACCAGGACAAGGCTTGGTTCGCCGCGCATAAGAGCATCTACGAGCGGCAGGTGCTGCAACCGCTGACGGCGCTGGTCGCCGAGCTGTCGACCGCGCTGAAGAAGACCAACCTGCCGCTCCAGGGCGAGCCGAAACAGGCGATTTTCCGGATCAATCGCGATCTGCGTTTTTCCGCCGACAAGCGCCCCTACAAGACGCATGCCGGGGCGGTGCTGACCCGCAGCGGGTCGAAGATGTCGCCGGGGCTGCTTTATTTTCAGTTCGATCCGCTGGGCTCTTTCGTCGCCGCCGGTTTCTTCCGGCCCGAGGCCGAGGTACTGCACCGGCTGCGGGAGCGGCTGGTGCAAAAGCCCGCCGAGTGGCTGAAGGCAGAGAAGACGCTGCAGACCGACGAGCTGATGATGGAGGAGGAGGACAGGCTGATCAGGCCGCCGAAGGGCTTTGAGGCCGCGCCGGCCGCCTTGCAGGGCGCGCTGAAGCGCAAGTCCTGGATTGTCCGACGGGACCTGACGGCAGCCGAGTGTCGTGATCCGGCACTGGTCGGCCGGCTCAAAGCCTTCGCGCAAGCCGCGGCGCCGTTACTGAAGTTCGGTTGGGCGGCGCTCGGTTAGCCACCTGACGTCGTTGGTATTTCGAACTTGCGGTTAGAAATGCTGCCAGCCGGCGCGGTTGAAACGTAGCGGCGCCCCGGTTTTGTCCAGCACGGTCACCGCCGGCGCGCCGGCGTGGAAGGCGCCGATTCTGGTTATGGCGAGGGTGCCGCAAGCGGCGCGCAATGCCGCCGCTTTGGCGGGCGGGACGGCCAGGAGCAACTCGTAGTCGTCGCCTTCGGTCAGCCGCGCTTCCAGAAATTGCTCGCCGAGCGCCGCCGCCGGGGGGGAGATGGGGACTCGCGCCGCCTCGATCGTCGCGGCGAGGGTGGAGGTGCTGCAAAGATGCCCGAGGTCCTGCAGCAGCCCGTCCGAGACGTCGATGCAGGCGTGGGCGAGGCCGGCCAGGGCCAGGCCAAGGCGCGGTTCCGGCAGCAGCGAACGGCGGGTGAGATGGCCGCTTGGGTCTGCCAGTGTGCCGCGCCGCGCCCGCAGGCCCAATGCGGCGTCGCCGATGGTGCCGGTGACCCAGATGTCGTCCCCCGCTTGCGCGCCGCCCCGGCCCAGCGCCGCGCCGGCCGCCACGTCGCCGAGCAGCGTTGCGGTCAGGCCGATCGGGCCGAGGCTGGATGAGCTGTCGCCTCCGAACAGGCGGATGCCGAACGCTTCCTGGTCGTGGGCCAGCCCGCTTGCAAAATCCGCTAGCCAGGCCTCGTCCAGCCCGGCCGGTAGCGCGGTGGTAAGCAGGTAGCCGAGCGGCCGGGCGGCCATCGCGGCCAGGTCCGAGAGGTTGCGCCGCAACAGCTTGCGCGCGATCAGCGCCGGCGCGTCGCCGGACAGGAAATGCACGCCTTCGAGCATCTGGTCGACGGTCAGCACAATCTCCCGCCCCGGCGCCGGCGCGAACACCGCCGCGTCGTCGATGAGCCCCCTGCCCTCCGGGCCTGCCAGCGGCGCGAAGTAGCGGGCGATGCGGGAGAACTCGTTACTCAGGGCAAGTAAGCGCAGGGGCGCTGCCCCTGCACCCCACTGGGGCCGGGAGGCCCCAGACCCCGGTAATTTTATGGGGTGCCCCAGTCGCGCCAACGCCGGCGCGAAGCGCAAGAAATTTTTTATATGGGGTCCTACGAATGGCCAACCCGAGGCCCAAAGTCACGGGGTCTGGGGACCGTGTTTTGGCGGTTCGATTCACGCCTCCGCTACGCTGCGGCGACCGAACCGCGCGGCCCCAGCCGCCGGAGGCCCTTACTTTCTCAGGCCGGTGCAAATTCCGTAGGCCGGAGCAAATGGGCCAGCCGGTCAAGGACGCCGTTGGCCATGCGTGGTTCTTCGCCGGCGAAGAAGCCGTGAGCGACGTCGAGGTATTCGTTGATCACCACTTTGGCCGGCGGGCCGTCCGCCATCCATAGTTCGGCGCCGCCGGCGCGCATCACGGCGCGCAGCACCGGGTCCAGCCGGGCCATCGGCCAGGCTTCGGGCAGGGCCGCGGCGATCATCGCGTCCAGCGTTTCCTGTTGCTGAGCGGCGGTGCGGACGATGCGGGCGAAGAGCGGCGCCTGGGCCTCGGTGAGGTGGCCTTCGTCCAGGCCGCCATGGCCGGGGATGTCGCCGATGCGGTGGCGCACGAACTGGTCGATCACGGTTTCCGGGTTCTGCGGCGCCTGCTCGCTCTGGTACAGCGCCTGCACCGCCGCGACGCGGGACAGGGTGCGGGGCCGGGCGCGGCCGGGCGGGCTCACGCGGCGCCCAGTTCGCGGGCCAGCAGGATTTGCTTGAGGCAGGCGACGGCGGCTTCGGCGCCCTTGTTCGGGCCGGTTTCGGCACTGCGCGCCATTGCCTGGGCGATGCTGTCGACCGTTAGCAGCGCGGTGCCGAGGCAGATGCCGTATTGCAGGGCGACCTGCAAAAGCCCCTGCATGGTGCTGGCGCAGATGAAATCGTAATGGTCGGTTTCGCCGCGCACCACGCAGCCGAGGGCGATGAAGCCGTCGAACCGGGCCTGGCCGCGCAGCGCGATGCGCAGCGCCTGCGGCAGCTCGTAGGCGCCGGCGACATCCACCGTCCGCACCGCCGCGCCGACGGTTTGCAGGACCGATGCCGCCGCCGCCGTCATGCCGTCCACGATGTCGCGGTAATACGGCGCGCGGATCAGCAGCACCGCCGGTGGCGCGCCGTTCCAGGCCGGGGCCTCGGCCGCAACCGCGTCCGCCGTGCTCACGCCGGCGTACCGCTCACCGGGCGCTGCTCGACGATGTTGATGCCGTAGCCTTCCAGGCCGACGATGTTGCGCTTGTGGTCGGAGAGCAGGATCATGTTCTTGATGCCGAGGTCGCTCAAAATCTGCGCGCCGATGCCGTAATCGCGCAGCACCGGCGCGGTGTGGCCGCCCCGGACCAGGCCGCGAATGCGCTCCGACATCGCTTCCGGCCGCGACTCCCGGATCAGCACGATGACGCCGCGGCCGGCGGCGCTGATCATCTTGGTCGCGCCCCGCAGGCTCGCCAGATGTTCGCCGCCCAGGATGTCGCCCACCGTGTCGATCGCGTGCATTCGCACCAGCACCGGCTCGTCACCGCCGATGTCGCCTTGCACCAGCACCAGGTGCTCCACCTTATCCACCTGGTTCTGGTAGGCGATCATCCGCGACATCACCCCTTCCGGGCTGGCCACCATGCCTTCCTCGCGGCGCCTGACAAGTTTTTCGTTGCGGCGGCGCGAAGCGATCAGATCGGCGATGGTGCCGACCTTGAGGTTGTGGCGCTGCGCGAAGGCGATGAGATCCGGCAGCCGCGCCATGGTGCCGTCGTCGTTGATGATCTCGCAGATCACGCCGGCCGGCGTGAGCCCGGCGAGGCGGGCGATGTCCACCGCGGCCTCGGTATGGCCGGCGCGCACCAGCGTGCCGCCGTCCCGGGCCATCAGCGGGAAGATGTGGCCGGGGGACACCACATCGTCGCGCCCCAGCTCCGGGTTGATGGCGACGGCGACGGTGCGGGCCCGGTCGGCGGCGGAAATGCCGGTGGTCACCCCTTCCCGCGCCTCGATCGAGATGGTGAACGCGGTCTCGTGCCGGGAGCCGTTGGCCTGGCTCATCAACGGCAGGCCGAGGGCTTCGCAGCGCGCCTTGGTCAGCGCCAGGCAGACCAGGCCGCGGGCGTGCTTGATCATGAAGTTGATCGCGTCCGGCGTGGCGAACTGCGCCGGGATGACCAGATCGCCCTCGTTCTCGCGGTCCTCGTCGTCCACCAGGATGAAGATGCGCCCGGCCCGCGCCTCCTCGATCACCTCAGCGGCCGAGGAGATGTAGTCGTGCAGACCGGCGGTCTTGATGCCATCCATCATGAATTTCCCGAAACAGAGTCGAAGCCGCGCAGCCGCGCCACGTAGCGCGCCAGCATGTCGATTTCGATGTTGACCTTATCGCCGATCGCCAGATCGGCAAAATCGGTATGGGCGCGGGTGTGCGGGATCACGTTGACGCCGAAGCTCGCCGCTTCGACCTCGTTGACCGTCAGCGACACGCCGTTGACCGCGATGCTGCCTTTCGAGGCCACGAACGGCGCCAGCCCGTCCGGCAGCGCGAAGCGGTAGCGGGTGGAGCCGTGTTCCGGCGTCACCGCGGCTACGGTCGCCAGACCGTCGACATGGCCGGAGACCAGATGGCCGCCGAGCTCGTCGCCGAGCCGGAGCGAGGCTTCCAGGTTGATTTTTGTTCCGGTCTGCCAGCGGCCGAGCGTGGTCACGCCCAGCGTCTCGCCGGAGACCTCGACCGCGAAGCTGGCGGCGCCGAAATCCACCACCGTCAGGCAGCAGCCGGAACAGGCGATCGAGGCGCCGAGCGAGACGCTGGACCGGCCGGGCCAGTCCGGCGCGAAGCCGATGGTGAAGCGGGCGTCGTTGCTGGCGCCGGTGGGAACGATTTTTTCGATGGTGCCGATGCCGGTGATCAAGCCTGTGAACATGGTTAAGCCGCCCTGCGGAACGTTGTGAGCATGTCCTCGCCCCAGCGCTCCTGCCGAACCGGGGTGAAGCGCGGCATCGCGGCCAGGGTGGTGACGCCGAAGCCTTGCGCCGCCGGCCAGCCATCCCCGCCGATGACCGCGGGCGCGTGGAACCAGGCTAGGCGGTCCACCAGGTCGTCGCGGAGCAAGCCGGCCGCCAGAGTGCCGCCGCCCTCGGCCAGGATGCGGGTCAGCCCGGCCTGCGCCAGGGCCCGCAGCGCCGCCGCCAGATCCACGCCGGAAGAACCGCCCGGCACTTCGAACAGCCGGACGCCGACATCCTGCAACGCCCGCTTGCGCAATGCGTCGGCGCCGTTGCGGTGGATCAGCCAGAGCGGCGCCTCGGCAACGCCGCGCACCAGCTTCGACAGCAGAGGCGTGCGCAAATGACTGTCGATGACGATGCGGACCAGCGGCGCCGAGCGGAACCCCTCGATCCGGCAGGTCAGCTCCGGGTCGTCGGCCAGCACGGTGCCGACGCCGACCATCACCGCGTCGTGCCGGCCGCGCATTGCATGGGCGGCGCGGCGGGCTGGGGCGCCGGTGAGCCACTGGCTCTGCCGGGTGCTGGTGGCGATCTTGCCGTCCAGCGTTGAGGCGGTTTTCAGCCGCAGCAGCGGCCGGCTGCGCAGCATGACCATGGCGAAGCCGCTGATGACGGCCTCGGCCTCGGCCCGCAATACGCCCTCGGTCACCTCGATGCCGGCGTCCCGCAGCAATGCGGCACCCTGGCCGTTGACCTTGGGGTTCGGGTCGGCCGCGCCGATCACCACCCGCGCCACACCCGCCGCCACCAGCGCGTCGACGCAAGGCGGGGTTTTGCCGGTGAAGGAACACGGCTCCAGCGAGACATAAACGGTGGCACCCCTGGCACGCCCGCCGGCGGCAGCCAGCGCCACCACCTCGGCATGCGGCCGGCCACCCGCCGCGGTGCGGCCCCGGCCGACCACCCGCCCATCCCGCACGATGACGCAGCCAACCGACGGGTTCGGCGCGGTGTCGCCCAAACCGCGCCGTGCCAGCGCCAACGCCGCCCGCATCGGCGCCTCGTCACTCATCCCTGGGCTCGTCCATCTTGCCGAGAAACGCCTCGAAATCCCTGGTCTCACGGAAATCCCGGTACACCGAGGCAAACCGGACATAGGCCACGGCATCCACGTCCTTCAGCGTCTCCATCACCAGCTCGCCGATCGCGCTACTGGCAATGTCGGTCTCGCCGCTCGCCTCCAACTGCCGGACAATGCCGTTGACGATGCGCTCCACCCGGTCCTCGTCCACCGGCCGCTTGCGCAACGCGACGCGGATCGACCGCGCCAACTTGTCCCGGTCGAACGCCACCCGCCGCGCATCCGCCTTGACCACCACCAGCTCGCGCAGCTGCACCCGCTCGATGGTGGTGAAACGCTGCCCACAAGCCGTGCAGTTCCGCCGCCGCCGGATCGCGCCGCCATCGTCAGCCGGGCGGCTGTCCTTGACCTGGGTGTCGGGGTCGCCACAGAACGGACACCGCATTAAACGGGGAGCTTATGCGAGAAAGGGCCTCCGGCGGCCGGGGCCGAGAGGCCCCGGACCCCAATTGATTGGGGCCACGGATTGGCCACTGAGCGGACGGGGGCAAGGCCGAGTTTTGATTGCGCTTCGCGGCTGGGTCTTCTGGCGGCCATACCACGGACACAGGTCCACTGGCCCGGGTGCCTCTCGGCTCCGGGCCCCAGAGGCATCTTCCTAATTTGGGCCATCTTCTAAGGCGGCGTCGATAGGTCGCAAGACCTTTATCCGATGCTCTATATCGGCTGATGCGGCTATATTATGGTGTCGTAGCACGATCGGATTAATCCTTATTGGTGGAGCGAAGACGTTTACCATAAATCAAACCGAACACGATCCCGCCCAAAACGAAGAATATACCCTGTCGCTTGACGGCTGAAATCAAGCTCGGAAGGTATAACTGATTGTAGCTTCCTCCCTTTAGAAGCAGCGCGTAAATCCCCACACCAAAACAGAAGACGAGAAGTGCTCCAACCAAATCTATATATAGAAGAGCGAACCCAGTGTGTTGGCTATGCAAGCTGCCTATAAAAACACACGGTATGTACATCATGAGTAACGCAGGCAGAAAAACGAAAAGAACAGAAACGAGTGATCGAACAAAACAAAAAGCCTGTCGATCATCAAAGGTCGGACATAGCAATTGAAGCTTCTGACTAGTAGCTAGATCAATCCACGACCATCCATAGATACAAAAAGCATAAGCGATAAGTGCAAGAGCCGCGCCTTGAACGTAGGCTTTGTGCTTAAGGCTGGAGAAACCAAATCTGGCCGGGTCCAATGAGCGAGTGTTAATGTGGAGTTCCATCTACATCTCTACCTAACGCCTGAATCAGAAATCTATCTGATATTAACTAGCTAATATGGTTCCGTCCTACCGATAAATCGGAAACCGAGTGCAGAGGGCTTGCGCCCGGGCGCCGATTTCTTGTTCGGCGGCGGTGTTGGTGCCGTCGTTGGATTTGGCGAGGCCGTCCAGCACCTGGCCGATCATTTCGCCGATCTGGGTGAATTCGCTGGTGCCGAAGCCACGGCTGGTGGCGGCGGGGGAGCCGAGGCGGATGCCGGAGGTGATGGCGGGTTTTTCCGGGTCGTAGGGGATGGCGTTTTTATTGGCGGTCATGTGGGCGCGTTCCAGGCTGGCTTCGGCGGCTTTGCCGGTGACGCGCTTGGGGCGCAGGTCGACGAGGATTAGGTGGCTGTCGGTGCCGCCGGTGACGATGGCGAGGCCTTGGCCGACCAGGCTTTCGGAGAGGGCTTTGGCGTTGGCGACGACGGCCTGCTGGTAGGTTTTGAAGTCGGGGCGGAGGGCTTCGCCGAAGGCGACGGCTTTGGCGGCGATGACGTGCATCAGCGGGCCGCCTTGCAGGCCGGGGAAGATCGCGGAGTTGATTTTTTTGGCGATGTCCTCGTGGTTGGTGAGCACCATGCCGCCGCGCGGGCCACGCAGGGTTTTGTGGGTGGTGGTGGTGACGATGTGGGCGTGGGGCAGCGGCGAGGGGTAGATGCCGGCGGCGACGAGGCCGGCGAAATGCGCCATGTCGACCATGAAGAACGCGCCGGCTGCGTCGGCGATGGCGCGGATGCGGGCGAAGTCGATGAAGCGGGGATAGGCCGAGCCGCCGGCGATGATCAGCTTGGGTTTGTGGGCCAGGGCGAGTGCGGCCAGCTCGTCGTAATCGAGCAGGCCGTCGTCGCGGCGGACGCCGTATTGCACGGCGTTGAACCATTTGCCGGAGAGGTTGGGGGCGGCGCCGTGCGTCAAGTGGCCGCCGGCGTCCAGGCTCATGCCGAGGATGGTATCGCCGGGTTTGACCAGGGCCAGGAACACCGACTGGTTGGCCTGGCTGCCGGAGTTGGGCTGCACGTTGGCGAAGCCGCAGCCGAAGAGTTTTTTGGCGCGTTCGATCGCCAGGGTTTCGGCGATGTCGGCCGGGCCGCAGCCGCCGTAGTAGCGCCGGCCGGGATAGCCCTCGGCGTATTTGTTGGTCAGCACCGAGCCCTGGGCTTCCAGCACGGCTTTGGAGACGATGTTTTCCGAGGCGATCAGTTCGATGCCGTCTTGTTCGCGGGTCAGTTCCGCGGCGATGGCGGCGGCGAGTTCCGGGTCGGTCTCGTCGAGGCCGGCGGTGAAGAAGCGGTCGAGGCTGGGCGCCAGGTTCGGGTGGTTCATGCTGCCGGCTCCGGATGGCTGAGATGGGCGTTGAGTTTGGCGATCCGGCGGTCGTGCCGGCCGCCTTCGTAGGGGGTGGAGAGGAAGGCGCCGAGGATGTCCAACGCGACCTCCTCGCCGATGATCTTAGCACCCAGGGCCAGCACGTTGGCGTCGTTATGGGCGCGGGTCAGGCGGGCGGTGGTGACATCGTGCGCCAGGCCGGCGCGGATGCCGGGGTGGCGGTTGGCGGCGATCGCCATGCCGTTGCCGGTGCCGCAGACCAGGATGCCGAAATCGGCGCGGTCGTGGAGCACGGCGTCGCAGACCAGGGCGGCGAAATCCGGGTAGTCGACGCTGGCGGTGCTGTCGGTGCCGAAATCCTGCACCTGGTGGCCGGTTTCGATCAGCTGCGCGGCGAGCCGGTTTTTCAGCGCGACGCCGCCATGGTCGGCGCCGACGGCGACAATGAGGGAGCGGGTCATGGCGCGCGTTTAACACGCGGCAGGCCGGTTGTCAGTTGTCAGTGGCCGGTTGTCAGCGTGGCGAAAAACGCCGGGACGGCGGCGTGGGCGGCGGCGCGGGCCGCCGGGTTTTCGCCGGCATGGGCGGTGCCGTTACCGGACCTGGTAAAGGGCAATCCGGTGAGTTCGTGGACCGGGTCGTCCGGCACGTCGAAGTCGTGATAGGCGCCGGGGTAGAGGGTCAGGGCGATGTTCGGATGGCGGGCGGCGAGCGCCTGGCATGGCGCCGGCGGCGTCCAGTCATCGGCGGCGCCGATCAGGATCAGCAGCGGCGCCACCGGCCGCCAGCCGGGGGTTTTGGCGGTGCGGGTGCAGGCGGGATAAAACGCGACGGCGCCGCGCAGCAATCCGAACGGCGGATTGTTCAGCGCCGCCAGCACCGTGGTGCCGCCATCCGACCAGCCGAGCAGGAAGACGCCGCCGGCGGGCGTGAATCTTTGGGCCTGCATCCAGGCGGCGGCGGCAAGGGCGTCGCCCCGGCGTGGGCCGTAGGCGTCGGCGCCGTGGCTGGATTGTCTGCACTCGGGCTTGAGGCCGCGCGAGGCGAAACTGTCCGGCAGCAGCACGGCGTGGCCGCGCGCCGCCAGGAACCTGGCCCAACCATCGTCCCGCCGCGGCAACGGCCCGGCGCAGCCATGCAGGGCGACGACCGCCGGCGCGGTGATGGTGGTGGGCAGATAGAGTTTTGCCTGTAATTGGACGCCGTTCGATTCGGGAATCGTCACCGCTTGCTGGGCGCGGCACAGGGACGGCAAAAGCAACAGCAGGAGTGCGAAGACGCCGCGCATGAGGGAATGATTCGCCGCGGGCGCGGCGTTGGCAAGCGGGGCTGGCTGGGGCTAAAGGGATGCCGATGACTTCAGGGCAATTTCCATCGATACGGCTGCGGCGCAACCGGACCGATGCGGCGACGCGGCGGTTGGTGGCGGAGAACAAGCTCTCGGTCGACGATCTGATCTGGCCGATCTTCATCAGGGATGGCGGGGGCGAGGCGACGCCGGTGGCGTCCATGCCGGGGGTGGTGCGGGTGACGCTGGACGGGCTGGCGAAACACGCCGAAGCGGCGGCGGCACTCGGCATCCCGGCGATCGCGCTGTTTCCGGCGACGCCGGCGGAGAAGAAGGACGCCGACGGCACCGAGGCGCTCAACCCGGAGAACCTGATCTGCCAGGCGACGCGGCTGTTGAAGCGGGAGTTCCCGGAGATACTGCTGGTGGGGGACGTGGCGCTCGACCCCTATACCGACCATGGCCATGACGGAGTGCTGCGCGACGGTTATGTGGCGAACGACGAGAGCGTCGAGATACTGGTCGGCCAAGCGGTCAACCAGGCCGAAGCGGGCGTGGACATCATCGCGCCGTCGGACATGATGGACGGGCGGATCGGCGCGATCCGCGCCGGGCTGGACGGCGCCGGGCTGATCCACACCAGGCTGATGAGTTACGCCGCCAAATATGCCTCGGCTTTCTATGGGCCGTTCCGGGACGCCGTCGGCTCCGGCGGCGCGCTGACAGGCGACAAGAAGACCTATCAGATGGACCCGGCCAATTCCGCCGAGGCGCTGCGGGAAGTGGCGATGGACATCGCCGAGGGCGCCGACATGGTGATGGTCAAGCCGGGGATGCCGTATCTGGACATCATCCGGCGGGTGAAGGACAATTTCGACGTGCCGGTGTTCGCCTATCAGGTCTCCGGCGAGTACGCGATGATCATGGCGGCGGCGCGCAACGGCTGGCTGGACCACGAGCGCGCCATGCTGGAGAGCCTGCTGGCCTTCAAGCGGGCCGGCTGCGCCGGCGTGCTGACCTATTTCGCGGTGGATGCGGCGCGGCTGCTGGGAAGGCAGTGAACCCGGACTTTCCGCGGTCCAACGGGGAACGTTTTGCATGACAATCGAAGCCATCGTTTTCGATGCCTACGGCACGCTATACGATGTCCAGTCGATCGAGAGCGCCGTCGAGGCGCGCTTTCCGGGGCATGGCGGCTTCATGACCCAGATCTGGCGCATGAAGCAGCTGGAATACACCTGGTTTCGCTCGATGATGGGGCAGTATGAGGATTTCTGGGCTGTCACGCGGGAGGCTCTGGCTTTCACCATCGGCCTGTTCGGGTTCGAGGCCGACGGGTCCACGCTCGACACGATCGCGGAGGCTTACAACAACCTGGCGCCCTATCCCGAAGCGAAATCGATGCTGGAATCGCTGTCGCGCTACAGGCTGGCGATCCTGTCGAACGGCAGTCCGGGGATGCTGCGCGCGCTGACCCAAAATAGCGGCATGAACCGGCTGCTCGAGACGGTGATTAGCGTCGATGAAAAACGCGCGTACAAGCCGGATCCGCGGGCTTACGAGCTTGTGGAGGAACGGCTGCGCGTGACGCCGGACAAGGTGCTGTTCGTTTCCTCGAACGGCTTCGACATCAGCGGCGCGATGCGTTTCGGGTTCAAGGTGGCGCGGGTCGAGCGGATGACGCCGGAGGCGTTGCGCGCCGAACTGGCGGCGTCCGCGGTGGTCAGCGCCTCGGCGATGTTCAAGGCGCTACGCGCGCGGGCCGAGGCGATCGGCCCGCCGCCGCATGTGGTGATCGATTCGTTGAGCGGCTTGGTTGCGCTCGACGCGGGTAGTAACTTTTAGAGCGTGATGAGGTATCACTCACCACGCTCTATTCGTACTTTCGCAAACAATTCCGTGGCCAGTCGTTTCGCCGCGCGATTCGACGTAGCCATGTTGCGCTAGCCCGGCGCAGGCACCGCGCCGCCCATGCCGCCCGGAACGTCCGGGCGTGGGGTGGCGTTGGGCACCGAGGCGCGGCGTTGGTCCGGCATCGGCTCGTCCACCACCTTGCGGATGATCTTCTCGCCGCGCAGTACCGCCTGGATTTCGTCGCCGGACAAGGTTTCGTATTCCAGCAATCCCTTGGCCAGCGCGTGCAGGTCGGCTAGCCGCTCGGTCAGGATGCGCTTGGCCTCGGCGTAGGCGTGGTCGATGATCGCCTTGATCTCGCTGTCGATCTCGCGCGCCGTCGCTTCCGAGACGTTCTTGTTCTGCGTCACCGAGTGACCCAGGAACACCTCCTGCCCGTTATCGCCGTAGGAGATCATGCCGAGTTTCTCCGACATGCCCCATTCGCTCACCATCCGGCGGGTCTGGTCGGTCGCCATCTTGATGTCGCCGGAGGCGCCGTTGGAAACCCGGTCGGCGCCGAAGATCAGCTCCTCGGCGGCGCGGCCGCCCATCGCCATGATCAACTGTTGCAGCAGCTTCAACTTGCTGGTGGAGTAGCGGTCGCCTTCCGGCAGGCTCATCACCATGCCGAGCGCCCGGCCACGCGGGATGATCGTGGCTTTGTGCACCGGGTCGCATTCCGGCAGCGTGATCGAGCAGATCGCGTGGCCGCCTTCGTGATAGGCGGTCATCTTCTTCTCGTCGTCGCTCATCACCAGGCTGCGGCGCTCGGCACCCATCATCACCTTGTCCTTGGCGTGCTCGAACTCGGTCATCGCCACCACGCGCTTGCCGATCCGCGCCGCCAGCAATGCCGCCTCGTTCACCAGATTGGCGAGGTCGGCGCCGGAGAAGCCGGGGGTGCCGCGGGCAATGGTCTTCGGGTCCACGTCTGAGGCCAGCGGCACTTTCCGCATGTGGACCTTGAGGATTTTTTCACGGCCCAGCACGTCCGGGTTCGGCACCACCACCTGGCGATCGAAACGCCCCGGGCGCAGCAGCGCCGGGTCCAGCACGTCCGGCCGGTTGGTCGCGGCGATCAGGATCACGCCTTCGTTGCTCTCGAAGCCGTCCATCTCGACCAGCATCTGGTTCAGCGTCTGCTCGCGCTCGTCGTTGCCGCCGCCGAGGCCGGCGCCGCGATGCCGGCCGACCGCGTCGATCTCATCGATGAAGATGATGCAGGGGGCGTTTTTTTTGCCCTGTTCGAACATGTCGCGGACCCGCGAAGCGCCGACGCCGACGAACATTTCGACGAAGTCCGAGCCGGAGATGGTGAAAAACGGCACATTGGCCTCGCCGGCGATGGCGCGGGCCAGCAACGTCTTGCCGGTACCGGGTGGGCCGACCAGCAAGCAGCCCTTGGGGATCTTGCCGCCGAGGCGCTGGAACTTCTGCGGGTCGCGCAGGAATTCGACGATCTCCTGCAGCTCGCTCTTGGCTTCGTCGATGCCGGCGACATCCTCGAAGGTGATGCGGCCCGACTTTTCGGTCAGCAGCCGGGCGCGGGATTTGCCGAAGCCCATGGCGCGGCCGCCGCCGCTTTGCATCTGCCGCATCATGAACAGCCACAGCCCGGCGATCACCAGGATCGGGCCGAAGGAGAACAGGATGCGGACCAGCATGTTCTCGTTATCGCCGGGCGGTTTGGCTTCCACATGCACATTGGCGGCGATCAGCTTGCCGACCAGCGCCGGGTCTTCCGGGGCGTAGGTGTCGAAGGCCTTGCCGTCCTTGGTGGTGCCGGAGACGTCGTTGCCGGCGATCGTCACGTCCTGCACCTGACCGGCGTTGACCTGGGTCAGGAAGCTCGAATAGGCGATCGGCGTGGCGTTGTTGTTCGGCGTTGAGGGCTGGAAGACGTTGAACAGCACTACCAGAAACAGCGCCACCACGACCCAAAGCGCGATGTTACGACCAAGATTGTTCATCAAACCTTGTCCAATTCGTTAAAGCACGGTCTCAGATGAGCCCCGCGAAGCCATGACATGGCTATTCTGCACCCAATTCCCATCCCGGCACAAACAAATTGCCGTCACGTCAAAAATGGGTGGCTGGTGGCCGGCGCCGGCGGCAAAAACGCGGCGGGGGCGGGGAAGACGATGCCGCCCGGATGGCGCAGGCAGGGCAGGCCGCGCAGCACCAGCGCCGGCAGGTCGGCGGTTTTGCGAAAGGCGGCGGCGTCGGCGCCGAGCGCGCCGAAACTGGCCCCCGGCGGCGGCGCGGCGGCGAGGCGGAAGCGGCGGTCCCAGATGCTGCCCAGTTGCGCTGGCAGCGGCGGCGCGCAGTCGGCGGGCTCGCGGGCCAGCAGCCAGCCGCCGCGGCGCCGGGCGATCTGCACGCCGCCCAATGTGGTTGGCCGCAACGCGGACGCCAGGGCCGCGACCGCACTCCGGTTCGGCGCAAAGTCGCGGCCGCCGATGACCCGCAACAGCGCCGCCAGCGCCGGCGCCGGGGCCGCGGCGGCGGCGATGACGCCAAAACCTTCCGGGTGCAGCGTGACATGGCGGGCGAGGAACGCCGCCGATGCCTGGTCGTCCGCTTGTCGGCGGGCGGGGTTGGCCGTCGCGGTGGCGCCGCCGGCGGCGCGGAGCCGCGACCGCTCGAAGCGGGGGTCGGCGTTGGAGGGGTCTTCGATCCAGGCGATGCTGCTGGCAAGCAGGAAGCGCCGGAGTTCGGCGGGCGCCGTGCCCAGCAAGGGCCGCAGCAGCACCACGTCCCGCCGGGCCGCCCAGGCCGCCATGCCTTCGCTGCCGCCGGCGCCGCGCGCAGCCCGCATCGTCACGGTTTCGGCCTGGTCGGCTTTGTGGTGGCCGAGCAGCAGATGCAGGCAGCCGGCGGCGCGCGCCGCTTCCGCCAGCGCCCGGTGCCGCGATAACCGCGCCCGCGCCTGCACGGCCGGGCCGGTGCCGATAGAAAGAGTCAAGACTAGCGACGGGATGCCCAAGCGGTCGAGCCGGTTTGCGGTCAGTGCCGCTTCGGCGGCGGCGGCGGCGCGCAGGCCGTGATCGACGATCAGCGCCAGCACGGTTGCGCCGTTGGCGGCGGCCCAGCGTTGCGCGAGCACGGCCAGCGCCATGCTGTCGGCGCCGCCGGAGACGCCGAGGCCGAGCCTGGGCGCCGGCCCGAACGGGCCGAGCCGCGCCATCGCCGCCGCGAACCGGTCGGTGCAGGTGGCCGGCTCGGCCTGGGTTAGCTGCAATGCGCCCGGCGGCTGGCGGCGTGGATGCTCGGGGCTAGATCTGCCGGCGGGGTCGGGAACTGGCTGTTCAGCGAGGCCAGCGTGTCGCAGGCCGCCGCTGCCTGATGGATCGCGGTGAGCGAATTTGCCAGGCCGAGCAACGAAGCCGGGGCGTTGGAGCCGGTGCGGGAGCGGTTGTAGGCGTCGTCATAGGCGATCGCGGCATCCTGCGGGCGGCCCTGGCCTGCCAGCGACTGGCCCAACAGAAATTGCGCCTGATAGCCTTCAGGGCTGGACTTCGACGTCGCCAGAACGTTGCGGGCCGAAGTTTCGGCGGTTTTATAATCGTGCTGGCTGAGGGCGAGCTGGCCGGCGCGCAGCACGGTTTTCGGCGACGCTCCCGCCAACGGCGCGGCTTGCGGCGACGGCACCGGCGCAAGCCCGGCTGTCAGACTGGTGGGCGGGGCAGCCGATGGCGCACCCGGAGCACCCGGCGCACCCGGCGTGGCGCCATTGGTCATCTGGAATTTGAGGTCGCCGATTTCCTTCTCGGAAGCATCGTGCTGGGTGTTGACCTGGTTCTGCAGCGTGTCGACCTCGCCGTTCAGCTGCTGCACCTGGGCCTGCAACTGCTGCACCTCGGTCAGCAGGCTGGTGATCACCGTCGGGTCCGGCTGCACCCCGGTGCTGGGCGCCGGGCTGCTGCCGCCGCCCATTGCCGAGCCGCCATTGCCGCCGCCGCCGCTTTGTACGCCCTGCATCTGTTGTTGCAGTTGCAGGATCTGGTTTTCGAGCGCGATGCCCTCCTGGCTCTGCATCTGGACCTGCCCGTAAGCGGCGCTGAGCGGCAGCATCGAGGCGAAGACGGCGAGGGCAAACAGGTGACGCATACGATCGGGCCTCTCATCGCCGGCGCCTCCCCGGCCACGGCGTCCGCTCGTCCTATAGCGGAACCGGCGGCAGGAAAAGATGCGGCGGGCCCCAACGAGAACCGGCGGCAAGCGCCCGTTCAAGGACGCCGCCGCCGGTTCGGTTGCGGCCGGGCTGAGCCGGCCGCGCAGAGTGCTTAGTGGCAGTTCTGCGGGTTGAAGCCCTGAACCGAGGTGATCGCGTTGCGGTTCTGCTGGTACGAAGCGTCGTCGTTACCGGCGGCGACCGGGCAGTCCTTGCCGTAGGAGATGGTCTGCACCCGCGGCGCGGCGACGCCCTGCGCCACCAGATAGTCGCGGGCGGCGTTGGCGCGGCGCTCGCCGAGCGCCAGGTTGAAGGTCTCGGTGCCGCGCTCGTCGGCATTGCCGGCGACTAGGATGTTGACGTTCGGGTACTTCGCCAGCCAGGCGGCCTGGCGGCCGATGGTCGAATCGGCGTCGCTGCTCAGGGTCGCGGCGTTGAAGTCGAAGAACACGCGGTCGCCGACATTGGCGACCAGGTCCTGCTCGCTGCCCGGGGCGGCGGCGTTGCTGGGCGCGTTGCCAACCTGGCCAGCGCCGGAATTGGCGTTGGAAGCGGTCGGGGTGGAAGAGCAAGCGGCCAGCAGGGCGAGGCCGGCAAAAGCGCCCAAAGCTTGAAATTTCATAAGAAAATTATTCCCTGTCGGAGGATATGAAAGTGGTTACGCGAACACGACGATCGCATTGAAGCGGGCCTTAGCGTGCCGGACCGACGGGGGTCAAGCATGGTGCGCTGCACTTTGTTGCTCTGCCGCATGTTTTCACCATCGTTCCGATTTATTTCGGTCACTGTTGAAAATTTGTAACACCCCCGATAGCCGGGCCCCATGTTGGCGCGGCGGCGGCTTGACTTTTGAGCGGTTGGCCTGTCTGCCAGCGCCTCATCTTTAGTAGGGTAACGATCCTGGCGGACGATCTGGAGGGGCTGGCGGAAACCGCGGAAACGGCGATCGGCGCGGCGGCGGATATCGAGGCGCTGGAGGCCGTGCGGGTGGCTTTGCTCGGCAAGAGCGGCAGCGTCACCCAGCTCTTGAAGGCACTCGGCGGGATGGAGCCGGAGCCGCGGCGGGAACGCGGCGCGGCGCTGAACGACCTCAAATCCCGGCTGACGGCGGCGCTGGAAGGCCGCCGGGCGGTGCTGCAGGACGCGGCGCTGACACGGCAACTGGCGGCGCAGAGCCTCGACATCACCGCCCCGCCCCGGCCCGACATCATGGGCGCGATCCATCCGATCAGCCGGACGATCGAGGAGATCGCCGCGATCTTCGGCGCCATGGGTTTTGCGGTGAAGGAAGGCCCGGATATCGAGGATGACTGGAACGCCTTCGGGGCGCTCAACATCCCCAGCCATCATCCGGCGCGGGCGACGATGGATACCTTCTATCTTAACGCCACGATCGGCGAGCGGCCGGCGCTGTTGCGCCCGCATACGTCGTCCGTGCAGATCCGCACGATGCTGGAATGGGCGCGGCGCAACCTCGAAGCGCCGCAGCCGCCGATCCGCATCATCGTTCCCGGCCGCACCTTCCGCGCCGACCACGACGCCACCCACTCGCCGATGTTCCACCAGGTCGAGGGGCTGGTGATCGGGCGGGATGTGACGCTCGGCCATCTGAAGGGCTGCCTGATCGACTTCCTGCGCGCCTATTTCGACATGCCCGAGTTGCCGGTGCGCTTCCGGGCCAGCTACTTCCCGTTCACCGAGCCTTCGATGGAAGTGGACATCGGCTGGAACCGCAAGACCGGCCAGATCGGCGACGGCGGCGACTGGCTGGAGATCCTCGGCTCCGGCATGGTCCACGCCAACGTGCTGGCCAATTGCGGGATCGACCCGCGCGACTTCCAGGGCTTTGCCTTCGGCGTCGGCATCGAGCGGATCACCATGCTCAAGCACGGCATCGCCGACCTCAGGCCGTTCTACGAAAGCGACGTGCGGTGGCTGCGCCATTACGGCGCCTCGCCTCTTGCCCCGGTGCTGAATGAGGGCGTGCCGTGAAGTTTACGCTGTCCTGGCTGAAGACCTGGCTCGAGACCAACGCGCCGCTCGAACGCATCGTCGAGACGCTTTCGGCGATCGGGCTGGAGGTGGAGAGTGTGGCGAACCCGGCGGCGGCGCTGGCGCCCTTTTTAATCGCCGAGGTGATCGAGGCGGCGCCGCATCCGAACGCCGACCGCTTGCGGGCCTGCCGCGTCGATGCCGGCGGCGGCGCGGTTTCGGTGGTGTGCGGCGCGCCGAATGCCCGGACCGGCATGAAAGCGGTGTTCGCCCCGCCCGGCGCGTTCATTCCGGGTAGCGGCATTACTTTGAAGGTCGGCGAGATACGGGGCGTGGCTTCGGCGGGGATGTTGCTCTCGGCGCGCGAGATGGGGTTGGGCGAGGATCATGCCGGCATCATCGAGCTGCCGGCCGACGCGCCGGTGGGCATGGCCTATGCCGCCTGGGCCGGACTGGACGATCCGGTGATCGAGATCGGCGTGACGCCGAACCGGGGCGACGCGCTTTCGGTGCGGGGGGTGGCGCGCGATCTGGCGGCGGCGGGGCTCGGAAATCTGATATCATTCCGGCCGGATGATATCACTGGCGTTGGCCCCAGCCGGATCGTCTGGCGCGACGCGTTTCCGGCGGCCTGCCCCTGGGTGCTCGGCCGCACGGTGAGCGGCGTGCGCAATGGCGAGAGCCCGGACTGGCTGAAGGCGCGGCTGACCTCGGTCGGGCTGCGGCCGATCAACACGTTGGCCGACATCACCAACTTCTTCACGATCGACCTCGGCCGGCCGCTGCATGTGTTCGACGCCGACAAGATCGCCGGCGGCACGCTGACCTTGCGGCGCGGCGGCGGCGAGACGTTCATGGGTCTGCACGGCAAGAACGTAACCGCGGGTGCGGAGGATTGCGTGATCGCCGATGCCGCCGGGGCGCAATCGCTGGCCGGGATCGTCGGTGGCGCGGCCACCGGCTGCGATGCCGGCACCACCAATGTGTTCATCGAATGCGCGCTGTTCGACCGGGTGCGGATCGCGCAGAGCGGGCAGCGCCATGCGATCCATTCGGACGCCCGGCAACGCTTCGAGCGCGGCATCGACCCGGCGTTGATGCCGGCGGCACTAGACGCCGCGACGGCGATGGTGATGGCCTTGTGCGGCGGGCGGCCCAGCCTGGCGAGCGAAGCCGGGGCGGAACCGGACTGGCGGCGGACGGCGCGTTTGCGCTTCGAGCGGCTGCGGACGTTTGGCGGCGCGGCGGTCGATGTCGACGACGCGGTGGCGGCGCTGGAGCGGCTCGGCTTCGTGGTCGAGCGGCGGGAGCCGGCGCGGGTGACGCTGGCGGTGCCGTCCTGGCGGAACGACATCGCGCAGGCCGCGGCGCTGGATCAGTCCGCGACGCTCGACCCCGGCGCCGCGGCGCGGGCCGCCGCCGGGGCGGCGCTGGTGGAGCCGGAGGCCGACCTGATCGAGGAAGTGCTGCGGCTGCGCGGGCTGGATGCGATCCCGCCGGTTTCGCTGCCGCCCATCGACGCGGCGGGGCCGGCGGCCGGCGCGGCACCGGCCAGCGCGGCACTGGCGCGGCCGGCGCTGGCGCGGCGGGTGCTGGCGGCGCGCGGCCTGCTGGAATGCGTGACGTTCAGTTTTCTGGACCATGACACCGCCGCCCGCTTCGGCCCGGCGCCGGAGACGTTGCGGCTCGCCAACCCGATCGCCGCCGATCTGGACCAGATGCGGCCCTCGCCGCTCGCAACGCTGGCGCAGGCGGCGGCACGCAACGCGGCGCGCGGCTATCCCGATCTCGGGCTGTTCGAGGTCGGGCCGGGCTATGGCGCGGCCGGGGCGCAACAGCCGGTCGCCGCGGGCTTGCGGACCGGCGCGACGCCGCTGAGCGCGCTGGCGCCGGCCCGGCCGTTCGATGCGCTGGACGCCAAGGCCGACGCGCTGGCGCTGCTGGCGGCACTCGGCACGCCGCTGGAAGCCGTCATGGCGACGCCGGATGCGCCGGCGCATTACCACCCCGGCCAGTCCGGCACGCTGCGGCAGGGGCCGAAAACCGTGCTCGGCTGGTTCGGGGCGCTACATCCGACCTTGAACGCGGCGCTCGATCTGCCGGCGGGCGCGGTGGGATTCGAGGTGTTTGTCGATGCCATCGCGGCGCCGAAGCGGCGCCGCAGGGCGGCGCCGGTGTTGCCGCCGTTCCAGCCGATCCGCCGCGACTTCGCGTTTCTGGTCGGCGACGGTGTCGGCGCCGAGGCGCTGCTGCGCGCGGCCCGCGGCGCCGAGCGCAGCCTGATTGCCGAGGTCGCGCTGTTCGACCGTTACGCGGGCAAGAACCTGCCGGAAGGCCAGGTCTCGCTGGCGATCGCCGTGACCATCCAGCCGCGGGAGAAGAGCCTGACGGAAGCCGAGATCGACGCGGTCGGCGCGAAAATCATCGCCGCGGTGGGCAAGGCGACCGGCGGCGTGTTGCGCGGGTAAAGCCGCTCAGAACGTCTGGTGGCGGGCGCGCAGGGCGGTGGCGAGCGTGCCTTCGTCCAGCACTTCCAGGGCGCCGCCCATCGGCACGCCTTGCGCCAGGCGGGAGACGATGAGGCCGAAGGGTTTTAGTTTTTCGGCGAGGTAGTGACCGGTCGCCGCACCCTCGACGGTGGCCGGCAAGGCCAGGATGATTTCGCGCGGCGGGTCCTGCCGGATCCGCGCCAGCAGCGGCGCGATGGCGATGTCTTCCGGGCCGCGCCCGGCGAGCGCCGAGAGCGCGCCGCCCAGCACGTGGTAGCGGCCGCGATAGATCGAGGCGCGCTCCAGCGCCCACAGGTCGGCGACGGTTTCCACGACGCAGATCGCCGGCTCGCGCGCCGGGGTGGCGCAGATCAGGCAGGGGTCCTGGCTGTCCAGATTGCCGCAGATGGAGCAGGTGCGGACCGCTTCGGCGGCGGCGCGGATCGCCTCGGCCAGCGGCCTGAGCATGGATTCGCGCTCGCGCAGCAGCTTCAGCACGATCCGCCGGGCGCTGCGCGGCCCGAGGCCGGGGAGCCGGCCGAACAGCGTGATCAGACGTTCGAGTTCGGGACCGCCCAAAGGATTTAGAGCGATATGGCTTGAAGTCGAATCGCGAAGCGATGCGACTGAGCCATGAAATTGCTCGCCCAGATAAGGGTAGAGCATGGTGAGTGATAACTCATCATGCTCTAGAACGGCAGCTTCATGCCGGGCGGCAGGCTCATGCCGCCGGTCGCGTCTTTCATTTCGGTTGCGGTCATTTCGTCCAGCTTGGCCTTGGCGTCGGCATGGGCGGCGAGGATCAGGTCTTCCAGCATTTCGGTCTCGGCCGGGTCGGCGAGCTTGGGGTCGATCTTGACCCGTTTCAACGCGCCCTTGCCGGAGAGCGTGACCGCAACCAAGCCAGCGCCGGCGACGCCTTCGATCTCGGCGGCGTCGAGCTTGGCCTGCATGTCGGCCATCTTCTGTTGCATCTGCTGGGCCTGTTTCATCAGGCCGGCCAGGTTCTTCATCGCGCTCAGTCCTCTTCGCTGTTGATGTCGTCGGGGGGTGGGATTTCTTCCCAGTCCGGCGGTAGTTCCGGCGACAGACCCGGCGTCAGGTCCGGAGCTGGTTCGGTGGCCGCTAGCGCCAGCGGCAGCGCCGCGCCGGAGGCTTCCAGGCGGGCGCCTGGGAAGACCCGCAGGATTTCCAGCACCAGCGGATGCGAGACGGCGGTTTGCAGTTCGGCGGCGGACGCGGCGGCGTCGGTCTCCTCGATCGTCGGCGCGCCCGGCGCGTGCGAGAGCGCGATGGTCCAGCGCCGGCCGGTTTCGGCCTCCAGCATGGCGGCGAGGCGCTGCAACAGGTCGCGCGGCGCGTCCGGTTGCAGCCGCAGTTCGATCACCGGCGGGGCGAAGCGGACCAGATGGACGGAGTGGCGCAGATGGGCGGCGAGCATGGCGTCGCGCCGGCTTTGCGCCAAAGCGACGACCTCGGCGAAGCTGCGCGGCTCCGGCGGCGGGGGCGCGGATGCCGGCACCGGCGCGGGTGCGGGTGCGGGCGCCGCTACGGAACCGCCATTGGCAACGGCGCGGATACCGCCGCCAGGCGGTGATGGCGGCGATGGCAGCGTCGGGGCGGAGGCCGCGCTGTTGCCGAGGCGTTTGAGCAGCTCGGCTGGCGGCGGCATGTCGGCGACGTGGCAAAGCCGGATCAGGATCATTTCGGCGGCGGCGCGGCGGTTCGGCGCGGTCTCCACCTCCTGCACGCCCTTGAGAAGCATCTGCCACAGCCGGCCGAGCCAGGGCACCGACAGGCTGTTGGCCAAAGCGAGGCCGCGCACCCGCTCGGCCTCCGGCAGCGCATCGCCGGTGGCCAGCGCCGGCACCGCCTTCAGCCGGGTCAGCAGATGGGCGAGGTTGAGCAGGTCGGCCAGCAGCGCGCCGGGGTCGCCGCCGGATTCGTAGGCGGCATCGGCGACCGCCAGGGCGGCGGCGGTGTCGCCGGCGGCCAGCGCCTCCATCAGCCCGAACACATAAGCGCGGTCGGCAAGGCCGAGCATCTCGGCGACCATCGGGCCGCCGATCTCGCCGCCATCCTCGGCGCCGCGGGCGATCGCCTGGTCGAGCAGCGATAATCCGTCGCGCACCGAGCCGTCGGCGGCGCGGGCGATGTGGTCCAGCGCCGCCGGCGCGATCCGCACCTGCTCCGCTTTGGCGATGCGGGCGAAATGCGCGGTCAGCGTGGCGGCGGCGACGCGGCGCAGGTCGAAGCGCTGGCAGCGCGACAGCACGGTCACCGGCACCTTGCGGATCTCGGTGGTGGCGAGAACGAATTTGATGTGCGGTGGCGGTTCTTCCAGCGTCTTCAACAGCGCGTTGAAGGCCTGGCGGGAGAGCATGTGGACTTCGTCGATGATGAAGAACTTGATGCGCGCGGAAAGCGGTTTGAACCGGGTGGCTTCGATGATCTCGCGCACGTCGTCGATGCCGGTGTTCGAGGCGGCGTCCATCTCCACCACGTCCGGATGGCGGTCGGCGAGGATGGCGACACAGGTGTCGCAGACGCCGCAGGGGTCGGGCGTCGGGCCGCCGGTGCCGTCCGGCCCGGTGCAGTTGACGGCGCGGGCGAGGATGCGCGCGGTGGTGGTTTTGCCGACGCCGCGCACGCCGGTGAGCATGAAGGCATGGGCCAGGCGGTTCATGGCGAAGGCGTTGCGCAGGGTGCGGACCAGCGCCTCCTGCCCGATCAGGTCGGTGAAACTTTGCGGGCGGTATTTGCGCGCCAGCACGCGGTACGCCGCGGCGGCGGGGCCGGCCGGCGCTGCGTCGGCGAACAAGGCGGCTCCGGAGACCATGGCTGGCGGCGGGGTTTCGTCTCCAAACAAGCCAGCCATGCGGGGCGGGAAATCCTTTGCGCGCGCGGGGTGGGAGGCCGGACAACGACCCATGCGGAAACTCGTTGCGGCTGCTGCCTTCCGGCCCTGACCGGGTTGGCGAGGCACATGTCCGCCGCCGACCTCCCGCTGGCATAATCGCCGTTCCGGCGGGTTTTCGCAAGTTGCGGGCGGGCGGGGGCGGTGCCACATCGGGTGCCATGCAGCGCATCACGCCGAGCCGGCCCAACACCTATACCGGCGGCCGCCTGGACCGCGCCGGGCATCTACGGAGGGACGCCGCTTGGATCGAGGCGGCGCGGGCGGACCAGGCAAGCCGCTACGTGCTGTTCCGGGATGGCCAGGCGCTGCTCGACGACGTCGACGGTGCGCCGCGTGCCGTGCTGAGCAGCCGGCCGGACGCGGCGGCGCCGTGGGTGTTTCTGGGGCTGCAGGGCGGCGTGCCGGTCTTTGCCGCCGAGCTGCCGGCCGAGGCGGCGGCGCCGCCGGCGGGAGTGTTCACGGATCTGCGCGGCGTCGGGCATTCGCTCTCGCCGGACGATGGCACCATCCTCGCCACCGGGCGGGCGATGCTGCACTGGCGGGCGCATAACCGGTTCTGCGCCTTTTGCGGCGGCCGCAATGCGCCGCGGCGCGGCGGCCATGTGTTGCAGTGCGAGAGCTGCGGCACGCAGCATTTTCCGCGCAGCGATCCGGCGGTGATCATGCTGGTGACGCGCGGCGAGCGCGTGCTGCTCGGCCAGTCGCTGCGGTTTCCGGTCGACCGCAACTGGTATTCGACGCTAGCCGGTTTCGTTGAACCGGGCGAGAGCCTGGAAGACGCGGTGCGGCGCGAGGTGTTCGAGGAAGTCGGCGTGCGGGTCGGCGCGGTGGCGTATCATTCCAGCCAGCCCTGGCCGTTCCCGGCTTCGCTGATGTTCGGCTACCGTGCCGAGGCGCTGAGCGAGGAGATCGTGCTCGAAGCCGAGGAGATGCGCGACGCCCGCTGGTTCAGCCGCGACGAAATCGCCAACTTCGAGGCGCTGGGGTTTGCGCTGCCGCCGCCCGCGAGCATCGCGCGGCGGTTGATCGAGGATTGGATGGCCGAGACCGGGCAGCAATAAAAAAGCGCAGGCGTTGCGGCCTGCGCTTTTTTTGCGTGCGGCTGTTGGGCCGTGGGTTAGTTCATGATGTCCGGCGCGGTGTCGGGCATCATCGGCTCCGGCGGCGGGGTTTTCATCTTGCGCGGCTTGCGCGGCGCGGTGGTCTTTTTCGGCGCCGCGGTTTTCTTCGGCGCCGCCTTCTTCGCCGTCACCGCGGCTTTCGTGGTCTTTTTGGCGGCGGTGGTCTTTTTCGGCGCGGCTTTTTTGGCGGTTGTCGTCTTTTTGGCGGTCGTCGTCTTTTTGGCCGTCGCTTTCTTCGGCGCGGCCTTCTTCATGGCGGTCGCTTTTTTGGGCGCGGCCTTCTTCGCGGCGGTTGCCTTCTTGGGCGCGGCTTTCGCCGCGGTCTTCTTGGCAGCCGGCTTGCGCGTGGTGGCAGCCTTCTTGACCGGCTTCTTCACCGCGGCCTTTTTGACAGCTGGCTTTTTCACGGCGGCTTTCTTAACGGCGGGTTTTTTTACCGCCGCCTTTTTTGCCGTCGGCTTCTTCGCCGCCGGCTTCTTGACCGCCGGCTTCTTTGGCGCGGCCTTCTTGGTCGTGGCTTTTACCGCGAGCGGCTGGGCCCGCAGGATTGTGCTTTCATCATTGGTCACGAGGTTAGCTCCTTGGCTAATGGTTGAGAGAAGTTCGGCATGTTTCACGACGTCGACCCGGCGTTGAGAACATTGGGTCAGCAACCCGACCGGGGTTGCCGCGGCGGCATGTTCAAAATGCGGCTTTTTCCTGTTCCTGCCCTGACCCGATGCGGCCGTTGGCGCGGCGCCCAGCTTGTCAGTCCGACGTCACGGTCCATGACCGTCCTTCCTTTTGCGTGCGGTGCCTCTTGACCGATACGGTGTTGACTCGGTTGCGGCGCGAATCGCGCGACGCACGCAGAATCGCTATTCATCTTCTGTGACAGCGCTGTCAACAAAAAGCGTCAATGATGAAGCGAAAACATGCATTTTTTTTCTGTCACGCATGAAAACACAACGATGAATGCGTTTTCGGCGGCGCGCGCGGTGCATTCGGGGCGCGTTCGCATCGTTCGCGTTATGGCAGCGGAACGAAAAAACCGCTTCACGATACGCCCCACGATGTGCGTGGCCAAGTTTTGCAACGACTGTGCGCTGGCGTAGATAAGGCAGCTTGCATGGGCAAAGTTCTTACCGAGCGATCGAGGCGAGCCCGGCCCGGTGCTGGAACAGGATGAAGATGGTTGAGCCGCGGCGCCACGATCCCGAGTTCGAACGCTGGCCGCCGCTGGCGCTGCCGGTGGCGGATGCCGGCATGCCCGGCTGGCGTGTGGCGATCTGGCGCGGCGTTTGCGGCCGCTGCCCGCGCTGCGGCATGGCGCCGATTTTTCATGGCTATCTGAAAGTCCATGCGCTCTGCGCGCAGTGCGCGGCACCGCTCGGCCAGCTGCCGGCGGATGACGCGCCGCCCTACATCGCCATGCTGGTGGTTCTACAGGTGCTTGGACTGTTCATCGTTTTTGCCATCCATGGCAGCTACGTGCCGAGCCTGCTCGCGGCTTTGTTACTGCTCACCGCGCTGGCGCTGATCTGCATGGCGGCGCTGCGCCTCGCCAAAGGCGGGGTGATCGGCATTCTCCTCAAGCTCGGGATGAAGCGCGAGGCGCTGCGTGGCTGAAGGCGATGGCAGGCTGCTGGCGGTCGTGCTCGACAGCACCGCGCTGCACCGGCTTTCGCCGTTGCAGGAGGCGGACCGGGCGCAGGCGGTCGCCGATCTCGAAGCCGAGAACGTGTTCGCGCCGGTCGCGCAACCGCAGGCGCGCAGCATCCTGCGGCTCTCGATCCAGGATGGACGGCTGCTGTTCGACATCCGCGATAGCGAGGACGCGCCGATCGCCGTGCTCGGCCTGGCGATGGGGCCGTTCAAAATGTTGATCAAGGATTACCAGATGTTGCTGGAAAGTTATGCGGGCGCCATCGCCGAAGGCCGTGAGGCGAAGATCCAGGCGATCGACATGGGCCGCCGCGGCCTGCACGACGAAGGTGCGACGCTGCTGCGCGAGCGCCTGGAAGGCAAGGTGCGGGTTGATTTCGCCACCGCGCGGCGGCTATTCACCCTGCTTTGCAGCCTGCACCGCAACGCCTGACAACAACGTCTCACAACAACGCCTGAAAGATTGCCATGAAGATTGACGGCACGCCGTATCGCGCGATCTGGGTCGACGAGACCGATGGCTGGTCGGTGCGGATCATCGACCAGACCAAACTGCCCTGGTCGCTCGACCTGGTGCGGCTGACCAGCATGGAGAACGTCGCCCATGCGATCAAGGCGATGCTGGTGCGGGGCGCGCCGTTGATCGGCGCCGCCGCTTCCTACGGCGTCGCGCTGGCGATGCGGGCCGATGCCAGCGACGCCAACCTGGCGCACGCGGTCGCGGTACTCGGCGCGACGCGGCCGACCGCGATCAACCTGAACTGGGGGCTGCGGCGGATGCAGGCGAAGCTGAAACCGCTTGGCCCCTCGGCGCGGATGGACGCGGCCTACGCCGAAGCGGCGCTGATCTGCGATGAGGATGTCGCCACCAACGAGGCGCTGGGCGAACACGGGCTGCCGCTGCTGGCCGCGAAAGCGCAGGCCGGGCGGCGGGTGAACGTGCTGACCCATTGCAACGCCGGCTGGATCGCGACGGTCGACTGGGGCACCGCGCTGGCGCCGATCTACAAAGCGCACAATGCCGGGATCGACGTGCATGTGTGGGTCGAGGAAACCCGGCCGCGCAACCAGGGTGCGGCGCTCACTGCCTGGGAACTCGGCAAGCACGGTGTGGCTCACACCGTGATCGCCGACAATGCCGGCGGCCACCTGATGCAGCGCGGCGATGTCGACCTCGTGATCGTCGGCACCGACCGGGTGACGCGCGCCGGCGACGTGGCGAACAAGATCGGCACCTACCTGAAAGCGCTCGCGGCGCGCGATAACGGGGTGCCGTTCTGGGTCGCCCTGCCCTCCTCCACCATCGACTGGACGATCAGCGACGGCCTCTCCGACATCCCGATCGAGGAACGCGCCGCCACCGAGGTGACGATGGTGACCGGCCGCGCGCTGGACGGCCGGGTGACCACGATCCGGGTGGTGCCGAAAGACAGCCCGGCAGCGAACCCGGCCTTCGACGTGACACCGTCGCGGCTGGTCTCCGGGCTGATCACGGAGCGGGGCCTGTGCGCGGCGAACGAGGCGGCGTTGAGCGAGATGTTTGCGGCGTGAAGCAGGGGCTCTGCCCCTGCACCAAGCTGGGGCCGCCCGCGCGCGATGCGCGCTAACTTGTTTCAGCCTGCTCCGCAGGCGGGCCCCAGACCCATGAGTTTAGCTTGGCCACTCATAGAGTGGTGGTAAATATTGCGCTTCGCGCGGACATAAAATGAAGCTGTGGTGCAAGCGATTTCGATGACCCTGGCAAATCCCACACCAGCGCGAAGCGCAAGAATCGCCTTCCTAGGCAAACTCTCCAAGTGGCCAACCCGCGGCCCAAACTATTGGGGTCTGGGGCCTCTCGGCCCCAGCCGCCGGAGGCTCTTCCTGTTTACTTGCCTTCTCCTCACCAACTGCGCCGCAGACCGTCATGCGCCGGCTTTTGCGCAGCGGGACTACGCATTGTTTTCGCGCGCGGATGCGGTGGCGGTGGCGTTGGATGAGTGGCGGTTGTGGGGGATGCGGGTCGATGACGGCGGGGGTGCCGGGTATGTGCAGGCGGCGGCGACGATGGGCGAGCGGCAGCCTGGGTTGTGGCAGCGGGTGGGCGAGTATTGGTGGGAGGGGATGAATGCGGGCGAGGCGGATGCCGGCTTTACCGGCAAGCATGATGCTTCCGGCGCGGTGTTTCCGGCCGCGGACGATGGCCGGTATGCGTGGTCGGCTGCGTTCATTTCCTATGTGATGCGGATTGCCGGGGCGGGTGCGGCGTTTCCTTATGCGCCGGATCACGCGACCTACATCAACTATGCGGCGCGGGCGGCCGAGGGGAAGGTTGCCGATCCGTTGTTGATTGCCGAGGACCCGAAGCTATACGCGCCGCGGCTGGGCGACCTGGTTTGTTTCGGGCGCGGCCGGGCGCGGGGGCTGGTTTTTGCTGATTTGCCGACGGCGCATGGGTTTCCGGCGCATTGCGCGATCGTGGTTGCGGGTGGTGTTCAGAGCCTGTCGGTGATTGGCGGCAATGTGGATGACGCGGTGGTGATGCAGCATCTGCATACCGACACGGCGGGCCGGCTGAGCGGCAATGTAGAGCCCTGGTTCGTGGTTTTGCGGGTGCTATATCGGGCTTGAGCGGCCGGCCGCGCCTGGCGGATCAGGGGATGACGGGTGTTTCCGTGGTGAGCAGGAATTCACAGTGTTCGAGGTCGAGAAACTTCGCTTCGTCAGGCCGGATCGTGTTCATGTAGTCTTCCGACTGAAACACGGCTTCCAATCCTGCCATGTCGTCGAACCAGAGTTCGGTGACGCCGTCGAACGTCATTGGCGGCAGGCCGCGGATTTCGGCGCCGGTGCTGTGACCCTGAACGTAGCGGCGGACGTGCTGCTTGACTTCGGGCAGGGAGGTGAAGAGCGGCGCGTGCTGGTCACGGTGATAGGCGATGAATTGCGCGCGGTTCATCGAGGCGATGCGGCGGAGCAGGATGGTGAACTTGATCATGTTGTTCCTAAGCCGATGAAGCGGGAGGCTGATTCCGAAGTCCGTAATAGGACAAGAGTCGCTCCATCCAGAGGCTGATCGGGTCGTCCGGCGCCAGAAGCGCGGTGGAGGAGGTTGTTCGTGCCCATTTCAGGGCGCCGAAGACGATGTGGTCGGCGTAGGCGGGCGTGACGCCGGCGAGGAAGTTCTGCGCCTTCAGCGTGTCGCGCAGCGGCGCCAGGGCGGCCTGGAACGGCGGCAGGAACTCCGGGCGGCGGGCCGCCAGCGCCTCGATGGTCATGCCGATCCTCGGTTCCCGCGACTGCCGGAAATAGGTACGGTCCTTGGGGTCGATCAGTTTGAAGATGTCCGGCAGGACGATTTTGACGATGGTCGGGTGCAGTGTGTCTTCGGTCCATTGCTTGACGAAGCCGGTCAACGCCCGGCTTGCGGCGTCGCCGAACAGCGTGGGCGCTTGTGGGTAGGTGGTTTCCAGATATTCGGCGATGCTCTGGCTGTCGTGGACAACTGTGCCGTTATCGACCAGCACCGGAACCTTGCCCCCGCTTTGGCCCTGGCCGGAGAAGGCGATGACGTCCTGGTCGGTGAAGCGCCACGGCACCGTCTCGAAGTCCAGGTTCTTGTGCGCCAGCGCCAGCTTGGTGCGCCAGCAATAGGGGCTGAAGCGGAGTGTGGGGTCGGCGGCGGCGAGGTCGTAGAGGGTGCGGCTCAACGCGCGGTCTGGCCGAACAGCAGCTTGCGCGACTCTTCGTTCACGGTCGGTTGGCCGGTCGGGTTGACCTCCTGCGCCCGCGCGTAGGCCCGCTGCACCGCCGGGCGGGCGGCGATTGTTTCGAACCAGCGCTTCAGGTTCGGGAAGTCGGCCAGGTTCTGCTGCTGGCGCTCATACGGCACGATCCAGGGGTAGCTCGCCATGTCGGCGATCGAGTAGGCGCCGGCGACGAATTCGCGGTCGGCGAGGCGCTTGTTCAGGACGCCGTATAGCCGACCGGTTTCCTTGACGTAGCGTTCCATCGCGTAGGGGATTTTCTCGGGCGCGTATTGGGTGAAGTGGTGGTTCTGCCCGGCCATCGGGCCGAGGCCGCCCATCTGCCAGTAGAGCCATTGCAGGGTTTCGAACTTGCCACGCAAATCCTTCGGCATGAACTGGCCGGTCTTTTCCGCCAGGTATTCGAGGATGGCGCCGGATTCGAAGACGCTGATCGGCGCCCCGCCATCGGCCGGCTCGGTGTCCAGGATCGCCGGGATGCGGTTGTTCGGGGCGATTTTGAGGAAGTCCTCGGCGAACTGCTCGCCGTTGGCGATGTTGATCGGCTTGATGTTGTAAGGCGTTCCCGTCTCTTCCAGGAAGATCGTGATTTTGTGGCCGTTCGGCGTGGTCCAGTAGGAAAGCTCGATCATGTCTGCACTCCTTGTATGAAGTCTTAGAGGCTGTTTCAGAAGTCGCTCTGGTGAGTCGCATAGAGGTGATTGTCGAGCACCGGAGCGCAGCGTACGTTAAGTACGTGAGCACCGGAGCGCAGACAATCGCCTCCAGACGGCCGCCAGAGTAGACTTATCAAACTGCCTCTCAGGCGAGCGCTTTGGCCGCCATTTCGTAGGTGTTGGGGCTGAGGCCGTCGAGGCCGAGGATGCGTTGCAGCTCGGTTTGCATCAGGGCCTGCCGGTGCTGGTCGTAGCGGCGCCAGGCGCCCAGCGCGGTGCAGAGCCGGGCCGCGATCCGCGGGTTCAGGGGGTCCACTTCCAGCACCACGTCGGCCAGCAGCTTGTAACCGGCGCCGGAGCGGTCGTGGAACACGGCGACGTTGCCGCTGAAGGCGCCGACCAGGGCGCGCAGGCGGTTCGGGTTCCTGATGTCGAAATCAGGGTGCTGTGTCAGGGCGCGGACCCGCCGCAGCGTGTCCGGCGCGCCGGAGCGGGCCTGCACGGCGAACCATTTGTCCAGCACCAGCGGGTTGCCGCGCCAGCGTTCATGGAACGCCGCCAGCGCCGTGTCGCGGCGCTCATCGGCGGTTTCCACCAGCAAGGCGAGTGCGGCCAGCGTGTCGGTCATATTGGCGCCGGCGGCGAATTGCGCGGCGGCACGGTCGCGGTCGCCGGCGGCGGCGAGGTAGGAGAGGGCGACGTTCTTCAGCGCCCGGCTGGCCATCGCGGCGCCACCGAGATCGGCGGGGTCGGCGCCGCCATGGGCTTCGGCGACCGCCGCGAACTCGGCGCGCAGGGTGGTGCCCAGAGCCGCCCGCGTCGCTTCGCGGACCCGGTGGACGGCATCAGGATCGACCGCGTCCAACTGGTCGGCGAGCAGGCTTTCATTCGGTAACAGCAGCGCCTCGGCGGTGAAGGCGGGATCGACATCGGCATGGCGCAGCAGGTTGGCGAAGGCCCGGGCCAGGCCGGGATCGAGCGGCGCCGGCGCGGTTGGCGCGGCGGCGATGGAGTCCAGCAGCACAAGTGCGGCGTATTGCTGCAGGGCGTCCCAGCGGTTGAACAGGTCGGTGTCGTGCGCGGCGAGAAAGGCCAGACGCTCGCGGCTGCGCCCCAGGAGCTTCACCGGCGCCGAAAAGCCGCGAAACAGCGATGGCACCGGCGGTGCTGCGATGTCGTCGAAGATGAAGGTTTCCTCGGCCCGGCGCAGGACCAGGTTCTTGCTCAGCACCTCGTGGCCGTCCGGGTCGAGCAGGCCGATCGCGACCGGCATCAGGAAGGGCAGCTTGGTGTCCTGCCCCGGCGTCGGGGGCGTGCTTTGCCGGATCGTCAGGCTGAAGCGTTTTGCCGCCGCGTCGTAGGTTTCTTCCGTGGTGATCTCCGGGGTGCCGGCCTGCTCGTACCAGCACAGCATCTGGCGCAGGTTGAAGCCGGCGGCGTCCTGCATGGCGCCGAGGAAATCCTCGACCGTGGCGGCGGAATTGTCGTTGCGCTCGATGTAGAGGTCGAAGCCCTTGCGGAACGCGGCGCGGCCGATCAGCGTGCGGACCATCCGCACCACCTCGGCGCCCTTTTCGTAGATCGTCGTGGTGTAGAAGTTGTTGATCTCGAGGTAGCTGGACGGCCGCACCGAATGGGCCAGCGGGCCGGCGTCGTCGCGGAACTGGGTGGTGCGCAGAATCCGCACGTCGGCGATGCGCTTGACCGCGGCGCTGAACTGGTCGGCCATGTATTCCTGGTCGCGGAACACCGTCAGCCCCTCTTTGAGCGAAAGCTGGAACCAGTCCCGGCAGGTGACGCGGTCGCCGGTCCAGTTGTGGAAGTATTCGTGGGCGATGACCCGCTCGACGTTCTGGAAGTCGGTGTCGGTCGCGGTCTCCGGGCTGGCCAGCACGTAGGCGGTGTTGAAGATGTTCAGGCCCTTGTTTTCCATCGCCCCGGCGTTGAAGTCCGAGACCGCGGCGATGTTGAAGACGTCGAGGTCGTATTCCAGGCCGAACACCTCCTCGTCCCATTGCATCGAGGATTTGACCGCCGCCATGGCGTGGCCGACCTGGGCTTCGTTGCCCGGCTGCACGTAAATGCCGAGCTCGACCGGGCGGCCGGATTTGGTGGTGAAGCTGTCCGTCACCGCCACTAGGTCGGCCGCGACCAGGGCGAACAGGTAGGAGGGTTTGGGGTGCGGGTCGTCCCAGCGCGCCCAATGGCTGCCATCCGGCCCCTCGCCGGCGGCGACCTTGTTGCCGTTGGCAAGCAGCACCGGATAGGCCGCTTCGTCGGCGCGCAAGGTGACGCTGTAGCGCGCCATCACGTCCGGCCGGTCGGGGAAGAAGGTGATGCGGCGGAAGCCTTCCGGCTCGCACTGCGTGAAGAAGCCGGCGCCCGACATATACAGGCCGGAGAGCGCGGTGTTGGCGGCGGGCGCGATCCGCACTTCGGTTTCCAGGGTGAACGCGTCCGGCACGTCGGCGATGACGAGCTGGGTGTCGGTCAGCGTGTAGCGGTTGCCGCCGAGCGGGGTGCCGTCGAGGGCGACGCTCAGCAGATCCAGCCCGTCGCCGTCCAGCAATAGTGGCCCGTGGCCGTTGCGGCGGAGCGAGAGCGTGGCGCGGACCGTGGTGGCGGCCGGGGACAAGGTGAAGTCGAGTGCCACGCGATCGACCAGGAAGGCCGGCGGCAGATAATCCGCAAGCTTGATTTCACCGCTTCTGGGCGGGGCGATCTGTCCGTCGGCCATTCTTGCTCCTTCTAAAATTGGTTCAGACTGGCGAAATGCGTTCACGGTCGCATATGGTGCGGCATGGCGGATGGTTCACCTTATTTGACGTTGCATGTCCATCCGGCCATCGCCGAGATCGGCCAAGCCGCCTGGGACGCTTGCGCCGGGGACGACAATCCGTTCGTGTCTTATGGTTTTCTTTCGGCACTGGAGGACAGCGGCTCGGTGGGGCAACGCAGCGGCTGGCATCCGCGTCATGCGGTGCTGCGGGACGGGCAAGGCGAGATCGCGGCGGTGGCGCCGGCCTATGCGAAGACCAACTCCTACGGCGAATATGTGTTCGACCACGGCTGGGCGCACGCGATGGAGCGGGCCGGCGGGCAGTATTACCCGAAGCTGCAAGTGGCGGTGCCGTTCTCGCCGGTGCCGGGGCCGCGGGTGCTGTGTCGGCCGGGCTTCGAAGTCGGCGCGATGGCGCAAGCGCTGGAGCAGATGGCGGGCGAGCTCGGCTGCTCCTCGGTCCACGCGACGTTCTGCACGGCGGCGGAATGGGAAGGCTTCGGGCAGGCCGGCTGGCTGCAACGGCTGGGCACGCAGTTCCATTGGCGCAACGATGGCTACAAGAGCTTCGACGATTTTCTGGGTGCGCTGTCGTCGCGCAAGCGCAAGGCGATCCGGCGCGAGCGGCGGGACGCGGCGGCGGGGCTGACGTTTCGGGCGGTGAGCGGGGCGGCGCTGACGCCGGTGGTGTGGTCGGCTTTCTATAAGTTTTATACGTCGACGGTGGATCGCAAATGGGGCGGGGCTTACCTGACACGGTCCTTCTTCAACCTGCTCGGCGAGCGGCTGGGCGACCGGGTGGTGCTGATGCTGGCGGAGCGGGACGGCAAGCCGATCGCTGGGGCGCTCAACCTGCGCGGCCGCGAGGCGCTTTATGGGCGGAACTGGGGCAGCGCGGAGGACGTGCCGTTCCTGCATTTCGAGCTGTGTTATTACCAGGCGATCGATTACGCGATTGCCCACGGGCTGCAACGGGTGGAAGCGGGCGCGCAGGGCGAGCACAAGATCCAGCGGGGGTATCTGCCGATGCCGACCTACTCCGCGCATTGGATCGGGCATCCCGGATTGCGGCGCGCGGTGGCGGCGTTTGTGGAGGCCGAACGGCCGCAGATGCTGCAGGCGATGGAGGCGATGGCGGTGGACAGCCCGTACAAGAAAACTGGCGAGGCGGAGTAGGAATCGCTATATCCGGGGCATGGATAACGCCCTGCCGCTGGACGATGAAGAGATCGAACGGCTTTTGCTGATCAAGGCGGTGGAGGAAGCGCGCCGCGGCTTGCGGCCGTCGATTCCTGATGAAGTTGTTCGCGCCAAGCTTGACGCCAAGATGAAAGAGCTTGAACGAGAGATAGCCAACAGCTTGGGCACGACCGAGGTTCTTGACGATCAGGAAGCGGATCGACGGCTGATGGCAAGAGCCGTGGAGCAAGCTTTGCAAAACAAGTCGCCGGGACGGCCACATGCTGAAGTTCGTTTAGAAATGCTCAACAAAATCGCCGAACTCGACAGAAGGATTGCGGCGCGTCTTGCTGAATGATCGTACGCTGGCAGCCGGAGGCCGAACTGGATCGCGACCGGGCGGTTGCCTATCTCGAACAGCTCAACCCATACGCCGCGCGCCGTTTGCTGCGCGATCTAATAAGAGCGGCTGACAGCCTGGAAACGTTGGCGCATCGCGGCCGCTCCGGAGACGTGACCGACACCAGGGAGTTGATCGTGGGACCCTACATCATGATCTATCAGATCGAGGCAGACGAGCAGGTGGCGATCCTGCGTCTCTGGCATACGGCGCAGGATCGCTAGAAGCCAAAGCGCGCCGCCTTCACGCCGCCAGGATAATCCGCTACCCCGCCGGCCATGGTCTCCGCCACCGTCAAGGTCCGTTTCGCGCCCAGCCCTACCGGCTATCTGCATGTCGGCAACGCCCGGGCCGCGCTGGTCAACTTTCTGTTCGCGCGCAACCAAAGCGGCGGCCTTTTGTTGCGGCTGGACGATACCGATACGGCGCGCGGCCGGCCGGAATATGAGCAGGGGATATATGACGACCTGCGCTGGCTCGGCATTGCGTGGGACGAGACCGCCACGCAGTCCAGCCGGTTGGCCCGCTATGCCGAGGTGGCCGAGGCGCTGAAGGCGAGCGGGCGGCTGTATCCTTGTTTCGAGAACGAGGACGAGCTGGCGGCGAAGCGGGCGGCGCTGGTCAGGCGCAAACTGCCGCCGGTCTATGACCGCGCCGCACTCAGCCTCACCCCGGCGCAGCGCGCCGCCGCCGAGGCCGCCGGCAAGCAGCCTTACTGGCGCTTCAAACTTTCCGGCGAGACCGTGGCCTGGACCGACCTGGTGCTCGGCGGCCGCAGCATCAAGCTGCCGACGCTGTCCGACCCGGTGCTGCTGCGGGCCGACGGCGCGCCGCTTTACACCTTTACCTCGGTGGTGGACGACCTCGACCACGCGATTACCCACATCATCCGGGGCGAGGATCATGTCACCAACACCGCCGTGCAGCTCGATCTGTGGCGGGCGATCGACGGCCAGGCGGCGGCGCCGCGCTTTGCCCATCTGCCGCTGATCGCCGACGCCGCGGGCGGCAAGCTTTCCAAGCGCATCGGCAGCATTTCGCTGCGCTCGCTGCGCAAGGACGGGGTCGAGCCGGCGGCGATCACCGCCTATCTCGCCCGGCTCGGCACCTCGAAGGACCTTGCCCCGCTCAGCCTCGCCGAACTGGCGGCGGCGTTCGACTTCAACGATTTCGGCCGGGCGCCGCCGCGTTTCGATGCGGCGCAGCTGCTCGGGCTGAACCGCAAAATCCTGCACGGGCTGGACTTTGCGGCGGTGCGCGACCGGCTGCCGGAGGGGGCGACCGAAGCGTTCTGGCTGGCGGTGCGGGGCAACCTCGACCTGCTGACCGAGGCGCGGCTCTGGTGGGCGGTGGTGGCGGGCGAGATCGCCGCACCGGATCTGGGCGCCGACCGGCCGGTGGCCGCGGCGGCGCTGGCCAACCTGCCGGAAGGCGACTGGGACAGCACCACCTGGAAAACCTGGACCGGGGCGGTCGGCGCCGCCAGCGGTGCTAAGGGCAAGGCGCTCTACCATCCGCTGCGCCTGGCGCTGACGGCGGAGGAACGCGGCCCGGAAATGGCGGCTTTGCTGCCCTTGATCGGCCGCGAGCGGGCGGCGGCGCGGCTGGCGCGGGTCGTTGTATAGGCTGGCGGGCGCGGCTATGGTCCGCCGCCGGCCCGGCCGGCCGGGGAGAGTGCGTCGCGTGGTTGATATTTTCGACGAGGTTTCGGACGATCTGCGCAGTGAGCGGGCGGTGCGGCTGCTGCGCCGCTACGGCGGGCTGGCGCTGGCCGCCGCCGTTCTGGTGGTGCTGGCGGTGGCCGCGCAGCAGGCCTGGACCTGGCACCAGGCGCGGCGCGACGACGCCGCGGCCGCCGCCTTCCTGAAGATCGGCCAGCAGATGGACAGCCCGGGCGCCGCCGCTCCCAGCAACGACCAGAGCCTCGCCACCGCCGCGCAATATGCCGGCTTCGCCAAAACCGCGCCGGCCGGGTACCGCGACCTTGCGGCGTTGCGCGCCGCCGGGCTGTATGCCGCCGGTGGCCAGACCGGGACCGCCGCCGGGCTGTGGAACACCGTGGCGGCGGATGCGAGCGCCGACCCGCTGCTGCGCGACCTCGCCAACCTGCTTTGGGCGCAGCACGAACTCGGGGTGGCGCCGGACGCGGATGTCGCGGCCAGGCTGGCGCCGCTGAGCGCGTCGCAAAACCCGTTCCACGGCCTGGCGCAGGAAACCCAGGCGCTGCTGTTCGTGCGGCAGGGCAAGATCGACCAGGCCAAGGGCCTGTTCACGCAGATCGCGGCCGATCCGGGCGCGCCTGACGGGGTGCGCAACCGCGCCAACGGCCTGCTCGCCAAGCTGAACGGCTGATGGACCAGATGATGCGCCGCCGCACCGCGATGACCCTGGCGCTGGCCGCCGCCACCACCGCCTGCACCACGCCGAAAGCAAAGATTTTGGGTGTGCAGATCCCGGTTCTGCCGCCGGCCAATGGCCTCAACACCTCGGCGGACGCGCCGGCGGTGAGCGTGCCGCCGGCGACCGCGCTCACCGATTGGCCGCAGGTACTGGGCGGGCCGGCGCACGCCCCCGGCAACGTCGCCGGCCCGACCGCGATGACGCAGCGCTGGCGGACCAGCATCGGCGCGCCCGGCGGCTACCGCCAGCCGTTGCAGACCAGCCCGGTGGTGGCCGGCGGCCAGGTGTTCACGATGGATGCCGAGGGCACCGTCGCCGCCTTCGCGCTCGGCAGCGGCGCGCCGCATTGGCGGACCCCGACGCGGCCCAAGCATATGACGGCGCAGCCCTTCGGCGGCGGCATCGGCTACGACAACGGCACGCTCTACGCCGCCACCGGGTTTGCCGAGCTGCTGGCGCTGGACGCCGGCAGCGGCAGGGTCAACTGGCGCCAGCCGCTCGATTTTCCGGCGCGCTCGGCGCCGACCATCGCCGGCGGGCTGGTCTCGGTCGTCACGCAGAACGACCTGTTGCTCACCTTCGACCCGGTCAGCGGCACGCCCGGCTGGCGCTTCATCGGCAAGATCATGGACGCCATCACCTCGGTCGTCGTCACCGGCGCGCCGGCCTATGATTCCGGCATCCTGGTGGCCGGCTTTGCCTCCGGCACGCTGGCGGCGCTGGACGCCGCCTCCGGCACCCCGATCTGGGAGCAGAGCATGTCCTCCTCTTTCGGCCAGGCCAGCCTGCTCGACTTCTCCGACATCGTGGCGCCGCCGGTGATCGCGGGCGGCGTGGTCTATGCCATCGGCCTCGGCCAGACCTCGCTGGCGATCGACCTGCATTCCGGCGTCAAGGTGTGGGAGCGCGATGTCAGCGGCGGCCAAGCCTTCTGTCTTGCCGGTGGTTTCGCCTTTCTGCTCGACGCCAACCAGACGCTGGCAGCGATCCACGCCGATGACGGGCTGGTCACCTGGATCACCCAACTGCCGAACTTCCGCAACATGAAGACGAAGAAGGGGCCGCGCCGCTGGAACGGACCGGCGCTGGTCAACGGCAACCTGATGTTCACCACCAGCCTTGGCGAGCTGGGCGGCGTGGATCCGGTTTCCGGCAAGCTCGGCACGCTCGGCAAGCTCGCCGGCCCGGCCGACCTGGCGCCGATCGCGGCCGGCGGCATGTTGCTGGTGCTGACCCGCGACGCCGTTCTCACCGCGTATAGCTGAACCGTCTTGCTCCCCAAGGTGGTGATCGCCGGCCGGCCGAATGTCGGCAAGTCGACGCTGTTCAACCGGCTGGCGGGCAAGCGCTTGGCGCTGGTGGCGGACACGCCGGGGGTGACGCGGGACCGCAAGGAGACCGAGGCGACGCTGGCCGGCACGCCGGTTCTGCTGGTCGATACCGCCGGGCTGGAAGAAGCGGCACCCGGCACGCTGCCGGGGCGGATGAAGGCCAGCACCAGTGCCGCCTTGGACGACGCGGCGCTGGTGTTGTTCTGCTTCGACGCCCGCAACGGGTTGACGCCGGAGGACAACCATTTCGGCGCCTGGCTGCGGCGGACCGGCAAGCAGGTGCTGGTGGTGGCGAACAAGGCCGAGGGCAAAGGCGGCGCGGCGGCCGCGATGGAGGCCTACGAACTCGGCCTCGGCGAGCCGATCGCGGTCTCCGCCGAGCATAACGAGGGCATCTACGGGTTGATGCAGGAGATCGCCGAGCGGCTGCCGCGCCCGCCCGAAGCCGGGGACGAGGCGGCGGAAAACCTGCCGCTGCATTTTGCCATCGTCGGCCGCCCGAATGCCGGCAAATCGACGCTGATGAACCATCTGCTCGGCGCCGAACGGGTGATCACCGGGCCGGAACCGGGGCTGACGCGGGATTCCATCGCCGAGGATTTCACCGCGCCGGATGGCAAGTTGTACCGGCTGGTGGACACCGCCGGCCTGCGCAAGCGAGCCAAGGTGGATGAGGGGCTGGAGCGGATGTCCACCTCCTCGGCGATCGAGGCGCTGAAGCGGGCCGAGATGGCGGTGCTGGCGATCGACGCGACGCGCGGCATCCATGAGCAGGATCTGCACATCGCCCGGTTGATCGAGCGCGAGGGCCGCGGCTGTATTGTCGCGCTGACCAAATGGGACGCGGTTGAGGACCGTGGCGGGGCGCGCCAGCAGGTGATGGACCGGATCTCGATCTCGCTCAGCCAGATGAAGGGCATCACCATTTTACCGATCTCGGCCGAGACCGGCGAGGGCATCGACGGGCTGTTCCCGGCGCTGCGCGCGGCCTACGACAAGTGGAACACGCGGATCCCCACCGGGGCGCTGAACCGCTGGTTCGAAACCGCGCTTGAACGCTTCCCGCCGCCGCTGGTGCAGGGCCGCCGGCTGAAGCTGCGCTACATCACCCAGGTGAAAGCCCGGCCGCCGACCTTCGCGCTGTTCGGGACCCGGGCGGAACAGACGCCGGATACTTACCATCGTTATCTGGTGAACAATCTGCGCGAGGAATTCGATTTGCCCGGCGTGCCGATCCGGTTGTTTTTGCGCGGGACGGATAATCCTTATGTGGATAAGGACTGACGTTGCTGATAAACATCGCGTGACTACACTGGTCACGGAGGTTTCCATGCAGGAAATTCAGCTTCGAGATGCGAAAGCCTGCCTTTCGGCCATTGTCGATGAGGCCGTGAGCGGCGCGGCGTCCGTCATTACGCGGCACGGTAAGCGCGAAGCGGTTGTCATCGGGTATCAGGAGTGGCTGCGGCTCTCGCAGGTTCCTTCGTTCGCCAAACTTCTAATGTTGGCACCCGATGGTGTTGCCGAACTGGCCGAGCGCGACCGCACGCTGGCGCGCGCAGTCGACCTCTGAAGATTGTATCTCGTCGACACTAATGTGATTTCCGCCATGGCGCCGGCACGCCGGGCGCCACAAGCGATGATCTCCTGGCTGGAGGCGCAGACCGACGCGTTGTTCCTTTCGGCGGTGACGATCGCGGAGATCGAAACCGGCATCGCCAAGTGCGCGCGGGAGGGCGCGGCAAGCAAAGCCGCCGGGTTGGCGCTCTGGCTGGAGGCGATACTTCATCTTTACGCGACACGTATTCTGAGCATCGATATCGCAACAGCCCGCGCGGCGGGTCGGCTTCTCGATTTCGCGCGGGCCGAGGGCATGGCGCCCGGCTTTGCGGATATTCTGATCGCCGCCACGGCGCGGCACCATGACCTCACGATCCTGACCCGCAACCTGCGTCACTTCGCACCGCTTGGGTTGCGCACGCTCGACCCTTATGAAATGGTGTAACGGCGATGTCTGGATTGAATTTCGCCGCCCCCCATGTCGGTTTGTGCGGGTTTAGAGCGTGATAAGTTATTACTCACCACGCTCACCTCTTATTTTTAGCCAGAAATTTCATGGCTCAGTCGATTGCTACGCGATTCGACTTCAAGCCATATTGCCCTAACGCGATGCTGCAAATTCTGACACAGACGATCCGATGACCGACGCTGGCCAGATTTCCGCTGCCTTTCCCGTCCAGCCGATCAAGCCGCTGGCGGCTTTGATTGCGGCGATCCGGCTGACTCTGGACAATCAGGACACGCGGCAGGTCGCCAGGCTCGGCATCGCGATCACCGGGCGTTCGCAGCGCGCAGTGTTCGAGCGGTTTGCCGGCAGCGCCACCGGGCGGCGGATCATTGCCGAGCGGCGCTCGCTGGTGCCGGTGCTCGATGACCATGCCTTCCTCGAAACCCTGCCCGAAAATTCGCTGGGGCGGCACTACCTCGCGTTCATGCGGCGGGAGGGGCTGAGCGCGCAGGGACTTGTCGACGCGACGCCCGACCTCACCGCTTACCTTGCCGAGTTGCCCGAACCGATCAGCTTGTTCTCGGACTACACCCAGCGCGGGATGCACGACATCTTTCACGTGCTGACCGGCTACGGCCGCGACGAGCTGGGCGAGACCTGCGTCCTCGCCATGGCGTACGAGCATCTGAACCTGCGGGTTTACAAGGTGATCGCCAGCGTCGGGCCGTTCGTGGTACGCAAGCATCTGCGCCGAATCGGCGCTTCGCCGCGCGGCGTTTTTGCCGCCGTGCGGGAGGCCGGGCGGATCGGCCAGCAGGCCGCCTGGCTCGGTGACCTCGATGTCGAGGCGACGCTGCCGGAAGACCTCACGGCGCTCCGCGCCCGCCTCAACATCGCCACCCCGCACGGCTACAACGCGGTCATCGCCCGCATCCGCGTCGAGACGCCCTGGCGCGAAGGGCCTTTCAGCTCTTAACCGATTTCTGGCAACAGCCCCATCGCCTGCCGCTCGAACATCCGGCGGTAGGTGCCGCCGCCCTGGGCGAGCAGCGCGTTGTGGGTGCCTTGCTCGACCACCGCGCCCTGGTCGAAGACCAGGATGCGGTCCAGCGACCGCACGGTGGAGAGGCGGTGGGCGATGACGATCACGGTGCGGCCAATCATCAACCGTTCCATCGCTTCCTGGATCAGACCCTCCGATTCCGAATCCAGGCTGGCGGTGGCTTCGTCCAGGATCAGGATCGGCGCGTCGGCCAGGAAGGCGCGGGCAATGGCGACGCGCTGGCGCTCGCCGCCGGAGAGTTTCACGCCGCGCTCGCCGACCAGCGTGGCGTAGCCGCGCGGCAGCCGGGCGATGAAGTCGTGCGCGTTGGCGAGCCAGGCGGCCTGTTCGATCTCGGCGGCGCTGGCGCCCGGCCGGCCATAGGCGATGTTCTCGGCCAGCGAGCGGTGGAACAGGATCGGCTCCTGCGCCACCGCGGCGATCTGCGCCCGCAACGATGCTTGGCCCACCAGCGCGATGTCCTGGCCGTCGATCAGGATGCGGCCGCCGGTGGCATCGTGCAGCCGCTGCACCAGCTTGACGAAGGTGGACTTGCCGGAGCCGGAATGGCCGACCAGACCGATGCGCTCGCCGGCCGGGATGGTGAGCGAGAGATCGTCGAACAGCGGGGTGGCGTGGACGCCGTAGCGGAACCGGACGTGCTCGAAGACGATCTCGCCGGCGCGGATGTTGATCGGCCCGGCGCCTTTCGCATCCTCGATGCCGAGGTGCTGGGCGTGCAGGCCGACCAGCTCCTCCATCTCGTTCACCGCGCGTTGCAGGTTGGCGATGTGATAGCCGATCTCCCGCAGGTAGCCGAGCACGATGAAATACGCGGTCAGCACGGTGGTGACATCGCCGGGCGTGGCGCGGCCGGTCCACCACAGATAGACGGCGAGGCTGGTCACGCAGGTCCGCAGCAGCAGCAGCCCGCAGCCCTGGATGGTGCCGGACAGGGTGCCGCGCATCCAGGTGCGGCGGGTCCGGCCGGACCACTTGCTCAAAACCCGGTGCAGCACCTCGTCCTCGCGGTGCTCGGCGCCGAAGGATTTGACGACGGCGTTGCAGGAGATGGCGTCCGCCAGGGCGCCGCCGACCCGGGTGTCCCAACTGTTGGAGAGCTGCGCCGCCGGCGCCACCCAGCGCACCGAAAGTGTGACCGCCAGCGTGATGTACAGCAACGAGCCGACCGCCAGCAGCCCGCCCATGATCGGCCAGCGCAGGCCGAGCACGATGGCCGAGCCGGTGAGCACCGAGAGTGCGGGCAACAGCGCGATCAGGATCGTGTCGTTCAGCATGTCCAGCGCCCACATGCCGCGCGTGACCTTGCGCTGCACCGAGCCCGCGAAGGTGTTGGCGTGCCAGTCCGAGGAGAAACGCTGCACCCGCCAGAAGGCATCCCGCGCCACGTCTGCCATGTTGTGCAGCGTCAGCGAGACGATGCCGCGGAACACGGTGTAGCGCAAAGCGGTCTGGCCAAGGCCGAGCGCCGCCATGACCGCCAGCGCGACGATGGCGGCGTGCAGGGCGGCGGCGCGGTGGCCGGCGACGTTGGTGACAGCGGTGACCAGGTTGCCGGCGAAGACCGGCAGAAACACGTCCGCCAGCGTTGCCGCCACCATGGCGCCGGCGGTGCCGGCGACCAGGGGCAGATGCTTGCCCCATTGCTGGAAGAGAAAAGCCAGAACAGCGCCCATCGGGCGCGCGCTGCTCTTGTTGAGTTTCGGCATGAGAGGATTCCGGTTCGCTGCGGAACCGGCCTTTTCGAGAGGGAGTAAGAAGGAGAAACGCGGCGGCGGAAAAACTAGGCGGTGAGACCGCCTTGGATAACCCCAACCATCCCGGCAGAGCGTCGATCAACTGTCATCAGAGGCCCTCCTTCTATCCGGGTTGCGAAGGTTCCAGCTATCAAAGCCGCTGCCGGCTGTAAAGGAAATTCTGTGGGACCAAATGAACGGCGTTCGCCGGGCGGCCATTATATTTCTCGCGGCTGGGCCGGACAATGGTAACTTGCGGCTCAACCACGGCCGCATACCGATGTTAAGCGATGTAAGGATACATGTGAGGTTCAAGCTCTCCGCGCTCTGGGTCGCGGTGATGCTGTGCTACATCTACGGCGATCTCTTCGGCTTCTTTCAGCAGAAGACGGTGGCGGCGATCGTCGCCGGAAATGCTGGAATGATCGGTACGCAAACCGGCCTGCTTGCCGCGGCCTCGATGATGGCGGTGCCGAGCGTGATGGTTTTTCTCTCGCTGGTTCTGGCGGCCAGGGTAAGCCGCTGGGCCAATGTTGTTTTGGGTCTGGCGTTCACCGGCATCATTATCGCGACCATGCCCGGCGCATGGATGTTTTATAAGTTGCTCGGCACGGTGGAGGCCGCTCTGACTTTAACCATTGTCTTGTACGCATTGCGGTGGCCCGGACAAGAGCGGCGATAGCCGCTCATTTCGAGCTGACGCACCAACTAAAAGTCGTCGGCGTTCTTGCCGTCTTCTTTTACGGGGCCGCCAGCGCTGCCGCTTTGTACAGGTCGAGGCGGGAATAGAGGCCGAAGGCCGAGCCGTTGTCGAGGAAGCCGCCGCCTGGGCCTTCGGTGTTTGTGAGAATTTGGTCGGCTTGCGCCAGGGTCAGTTTCGGGAAGCCGGCGCGTAGCAGATTGCCGGCTTCCGGCGCCAGCTTGGCGACGTCTTCCGTCTTCCCTGCAAAGTCGGGATAGACCACCGGCAGGCCGTAGGTTTGTGTCGACTCGTAGAACGCCTGGTTGGCGGTTGGGTTGGCGAAGCGGCCGGTATCCTGGGCGGCGCAGGCGGCGATGTCGGCGCCGCATTTCGCCGCCAGGGCCTGGCGCAGGTCGTGCCGGGCGGCGGCCAGCGCCGCGGTGTAATCGGCGATCGGCTTTGCCTTGGCTTCTTTCTGGGCCAGGTAGGCCGGGTCGTTCGCCAGCAGATGGGCGAGGTCCCAATAGGCCAAGGTGCGGCCGGCGAGCACGTCCATCGCGTAATGCGCGCCGAGGATGATGCGGTCGTTGCCGTATTCCGCGCCGCGCACGATCATCTGCTGGAAACGTTCCGGAACCATAATGGCGAACAGCAGGGACTCGGTATAGCCATAGGTGGTATGGCCGCTGGGAAAGGCCGGGCTGGCGGTGAGATTGTGGGAACCGACGAGGTAGTCGGTGTTGCTGGACGCGACGCCGAAATAGTCCGGGCCGGTGTAGCGCAGATAGCCGGGCTCGGTCTGGAACGGGCGGGAATCACCGTTGGGATCGGCGCCCGGCGTGCCGGCCTTGCGGTTGTAGGCGAGCCCAAAAATATCCGGCACGCCGCGCTCCGCCGTCAGGATCGCCTTGGCCGCCGGCGTGGCGGCAAGTGCCGGCGTTTTCTCGTTCTTCTGGGTCTCGTTGGCGAAGAAGAACTTGCCGGAATTGCTGTCGGCGCCGGTCAGCGCGGTGGTGTAGGCCAGCAGATTGGCGATGCCGGGCGAGATGTTGGTGAAGCTGGCGGTCTTGCCGTCATCGGTGCTGGCGTAGGTGGTGAGGGAGAGGTAGGCGGAGCCGAGCGTGCTGCCCAGGCCGTCCGCCAGTTCGTCGCCATTGCCGGCGGTGATGAAGGCGTCGCGCAGCGCCTGTTGCTGCTGCTGGGCGAAAGGCAGCGGCAAGGGCTGTTTGGCGCTGCCGTTCTGGATGGCGGCGGTGACGGCGAGATTGGCGGCCAGCGCGACGCGGCCGGCCGGGCTGTTGCCCAGCACCGCCACCGGCGCCAGGCCGCGCAGGGCGTTCATGTTGTCCGCGTTCTGCGCCCGCGCGGTGCTGGTCGCGGCGAAAGCGGCGGCGGCGAGATAAATGGCCAACGTCCTCATTGGGCGCTCCGGATATTCGACACGCCTATAACGCGGGCCGCGCCACGAGCCGTGTGAACAAATTATGGCAGCGGTCTCTTTCTTGTGCGGAAGCTTTGTTTCGTTCTAGCCTCACGGCTTTGGCGGGGGTGGACGGCGTGGCGGCACAAGCGGGGTTCATCGAACGGCACGGGCTGTGGAGCAAGGCACAGAAAAAGCAGGCGGAGGCGCTGCTGGCGCGGATCGAGAAGGACGGCATCCGCAACATCCGCATCGGCTGGGGCGACCAGCACGGCATTGTGCGGGGCAAGACCGTCACCGCCGCCGAATTCGCCGGCGCCTTGCGCTCCGGCAAGGATTTCCAGCTGGTCACCGCGATCTTCGACACCACCAACCACCCGATCGTGCCGCCCTTCGGCGCCGAAAACCACCTCGACGTGCCGGAGATGATCGGCCTGCCGGACGGCGTGCTGGTGCCGGACCCGGCGACGTTCCAGGTGCTGCCCTGGGTCGAGGCGACTGGCTGGATCCTGTCCGACGCCTATTTCCGCAACGGCAAGCCTTGCCCGCTTTCCACAAGGCAGATTTTGCGCGAGCAGCTGGCCAAGCTGGCGGCTGAGCGCTACGGCCTGACGGTCGGCCTCGAGTTCGAGTTCTACGTTTACAAGATGCTGAACCCGCGTTTGGCGCCGGAAGACAGCGGCTATCCGCCGGCGCCGCCGGATGTCGCCAACATCGCGCATGGCTACCAGTACCTGACCGAAACACGGGGCGACGAGGTCGAGCCGCTTTACACGATGCTGCAGAACAACCTCACCGCTCTCGGCCTGCCGCTGGCTTCGCTGGAGGACGAGTGGGGGCCGGGGCAGTGCGAGCTGACCTTCAGCCCGCTGCCGGCGATGCAGGCGGCGGATGCGGCGTTGTTGTTCCGCACCGCGGTCAAGCAGCTGTGCCGGCGCAATGGCTACCACGCCAGTTTCATGGCGGTGCCGAAGATCGCCAACACCTTTCCGAGCGGCTGGCATTTGCATCAATCGCTGACCAAGGGTGGCGCCAATGCCTTCACGGCGGCGGCGGACGCGGATGGGCCGCTGACCGACGCCGGCATGCACTATCTGGGCGGGCTGCTGGCCCACGCCCCCGGCACCGCGCTGCTCACCACGCCGACGATCAACGGCTACAAACGGCAGCGGCCTGACGGCTTCGCGCCGTTCAAGGCGGCATGGGCTTTGGAGAATCGCGGCGCGATGCTGCGGGTGATCGGCGGGCCGGGCGATGGCGCGTCCCGCATCGAGAACCGCATCGGCGATCCGGCGGCCAATCCTTATCTGTACATCGCCTCGCAGATCATCGCCGGCCGCGCCGGCATGGCGGCGGGCACCGACCCCGGCGCGCCGGTGACGGCGGCCTATCTGTCCGACCGCGCAATTCTGCCCGGCAGCATGATGGAGGCGCTGACCGCGTTCGAGGCCGACGCCGTGTTGCGGGCGGAGCTGGGCGAGACCTTCCACCACTATTTCCTCAGCCTCAAGCAGTTCGAGGTGAACCGCTTTCTCTCCGCCGTCACGGATTGGGAACATCAAGAATACTTCGAGATGTTTTGATGAAACTCGGCATCGCGCAGCTGCGGCCGGCCTGGGGCGACAAGGCGGCAACCACAAACATCGTGATAGACGCGCTGAAGCAGGCGGCCGCACAGGGCATCGAGCTGTTGGCGTTTTCCGAAACGTTTTTGAGCGGCTACCCGTTCTGGGTCTGCCGCACCAATGGCGCCGCCTATGAGGATGCGCGGCAGCAGCGCGCCTATGCGCAGTTCCTGGAAGCGGCGGCGGAGATCGACGGGCCGGAGATCGCGGCGATCGCGCAGGCGGCGCGCGATCTCCGCATCTCGCTCTACCTCGGCATCAACGAGCGCGGCGGCCGCGCCGGGCGCGGCACGGTGTGGTGCACGCTGGTGACGATCGACAAGCACCGCGGCGTGATCGGCGGCCACCGCAAGCTGATGCCGACCTACGACGAGCGGCTGTGCTGGGGCATGGGCGACGCGCACGATCTGCGCACCCACCAGTTCGGGCGGTTCCGCGTCGGCGGGCTGAACTGCTGGGAGAACTGGATGCCGCATGCCCGCGCCGCGTTGTACGAGGACGGCGAGGACATCCATATCAGCGCCTGGCCGGGCAATGCCGGCGTCGCGCACGACCTGGCGCGGGTGGTGGCGCATGAGGGAAGGGTGTGGAGTGCCGGCGTATTCGGCCTGCTCTCGATGTCCGACATCCCGAAGGATTTCGAGTTTTACGACGACCTGGTGGCGGAAGGCCTCGACGTGATTTTCAGCGGCGGCTCGACCATCGTCAGCCCGCTCGGCGAAGTGGTGGCGGAAATCGCGCCAGGCGTCGCCGGCATCGCCGCCTGCGAGGTGGATTTCGAAACTTTGGGACGGGCGCGGCAGAATTTCGACGCCGCCGGCCATTACGCCCGGCCCGATATCTTCGACCTCAGCATCCAGCGCCGCCGGACCGGTGCGCGGCGGAACGACTGAACGCAGTAGGACCGAAGAAGAGCCTCCGGCGGCCGGGGCCGGGAGGCCTCGGACCCCAATTTTTTGACTCGGCGCGCGATGCGCGGACCGGTCTCAGGAGGCTTCGCGCAGTAGTTCCAGGGCTAGCCAGCGTTCTTCGGCGGCGGCGAGCCGGGTTTGGGCATCGGCGAGGGCGTTGCTGGAGGTTTTGAAGGTCTTGATGTCTTTATTGTAGAGGCCGGGTTCGGCCAGCCGCGTTTCCTGCCGCTTGATCTCGGCGTGCAGCGTCTCGATTTCGGCGGTCAGCGTCTTCAACTCGTGACGTTGTTTGAACGACAGGGCTTTCGGCACGGCGGCGGTTTGCGGCAGGGCCGCGGTGCGGGCGGCGGTTTTCGCTTTTGCGGGCTCCGGGGCCGCCGCCTCGCCGCGCTGCGCCAGCATGTCGGTGTAGCCGCCGGCGTATTCCACCCAGCGTCCATCGCCTTCGGCGGCCAGGGTCGAGGTGGCGACGCGGTCCAGAAAATCGCGGTCGTGGCTGACCAGCAGGATGGTGCCGGGGTATTCGCCCAGCATCTCCTGCAACAGGTCCAGGGTTTCGAGGTCGAGGTCGTTGGTCGGTTCGTCCAGGATCAACAGGTTGGAGGGCCGGGCCAGCGCCGCCGCCAGCAGCAGCCGGCCGCGCTCGCCGCCGGAGAGCGTGCCGACCGGCGTGCGGGCCTGCTCCGGCTTGAACAAAAAGTCTTTCATGTAGCCGATGACGTGCCGGCTCTGGCCGCCGACCTCGACCATGTCGCTCTTGCCGCCGGTCAGCGTGTCGGCCAGGCGCTTGGTGGGGTCAAGGGCGGCCCGCTGCTGGTCCAGCGTCACCACATCGAGCGCGGTGCCGAGCTTGATGTCGCCCGCATCGGGCACCAGCTGGCCGGTGAGCAGCTTGAGCAGCGTGGTCTTGCCGGCGCCGTTCGGGCCGACGATGCCGAGCCGGTCGCCGCGCAGCACCCGCATGGTGAGCGCCTTGACGATCGGCCGGCCGGCGAAGGCTTTGTCCACACCCTTGGCGACCGCGACCAGCTTGCCGGAGACCGCGGCGTCGCCGGCGACCATCTTCGCCGCACTCTCCTGGCTGTTGTGCTCGCGGCGGCGCTGCCGGAGCGTGCCGAGGTCGGCAAGCCGCTTGACGTTGCGTTTGCGCCGGGCGGTGACGCCATAGCGCAGCCAGTCTTCCTCGCGGGCGATCTGCCGGCCGAGCTTGTGGAACGCGGTTTCCTCCTGTTCCAGCACCTCGTCCCGCCAGGCTTCGAAATGCGCGAAGCCACGGTCCAGCCGGCGGGTCTGGCCACGGTCCAGCCAGACGATGGCGCGGGAGAGTTTTTCCAGCAGCCGGCGGTCATGGCTGATCAGCACGATGCCGGCGGAGAGCGAGCGCAGTTCGGATTCCAGCCACTCGATCGCCGGCAGGTCGAGATGGTTGGTCGGCTCGTCCAGGAGTAGAATATCGGGTGCCGGGGCCAGGGTGCGGGCCAAGGCGGCGCGGCGGGATTCGCCACCGGAGAGGTTGGCCGGGCGCTCGGCGCCGGTCAGGCCCAGCTGCTCCAGCAGGTAGCGGGCGCGGTATTCGTCGTCGTTCGGGCCCAGCCCGGCCGCCACGTAGTCCAGCACGGTGGCGAACGCCGACAGGTCCGGCTCCTGCGGCAGGTAGCGCATCGTGGTGCCGGGTTGCAGGAAGCGGCTGCCGGCGTCGAAGCCGATGTCGCCGGAGGCGATCTTCAGCAGTGTCGACTTGCCGGAGCCGTTGCGCCCGACCAGGCAGACGCGCTCCCCGGCGCCGAGGCTGAGGCCGGCGCCGTCCAGCAGCGGGGCGGTGCCGAGGGCGAGGCGGATGTCCTGTAGCATGAGCAAGGGCGGCGGCATGGCGCTGCTTGTGGCGATAGACCGGCGCGGATTCAAGCGCGCCGCCGAAGGTTTGGCGGCGGCTGGACCCGCCCAGCAGTTGAAGCTGCCCGGTTCAGCGCAATATCAACCACCAATAACCATTGGGAGGATCTCATGAATTTCAGCCGCCTTGCCGTGACGATTGCCGTTCTGGCGCCGTTCGCCGCGGCACCAGCATTGGCGCAATCCGACCCGACCAGCATGGCGCACGCCGCGGCCGCCAATCAGCTCGGCGTGCTCGAATATTGCCAGGGCCAGGGCGATGTCGACGGTACCGCGGTCAGCGCCGAGCAAAGCGTGATCGGCCATCTGCCCACCGGAGCCAATGCCGCCGCCGACAGCGCCGCCGAGGCCACCGGCAAGACCGGCACGATCGCCGGCAACGGCAGCAGCATGTCGCTGGCCAGCGTGGCGAGCAGCCACAACACCACGGTAAGCGCGCTGTGCAAGCAGCTTGGTGACTCGGCGACGCGCTCGGCCTCGATGATGGAGCAGAACGGCATGGGCGCCGCCGGCATGCCGACGATGCCGGGCGGCGGCGCGATGCCGACGATGCCCAGCATGCCCACGATGCCGACCATGCCGACGATGCCGGGGACCGGCGCCACGCAGTAGCTTCAGCTGATCGGGTGCCGGGCCATGACGGCACGGCGCCCAGGTCTGTCAAGGTCTGTTCAGTCCGCCTTGACGAAGGCGATTTCCGCCGTGGCGAGCTGGATGCCGAGCTTGGAGATGACGGAGCGGTCGACCGCCACGTGATCGGCCTCGCGGAACCGCCAGTCATCCACCGCGACCTCGATCTGATGGCCGCCGACCGGCAGCAACTGGTGGAACACCAGGTGCCAGGCGTTGCCGGATTGGGTGCCGGTGGCGGTGCCGATCACGTCGTTGGCGGTACCGGTCCAGTGTCCGGGTGCGGCTTCCACGAAGGTCCAGGTGCGGTCGGTCGGCTTGTCGGGGCTGCCTTGCAGGTAGGTGATCGTCTCGGTCAGGATCAGGGTGCGCCGCGCCGGGTCCCACTGCCCCGCTTCATGGGCGTGAAATTGGCTCTTCACGGTGCCGAAACGATCGAAAATGACGCCGTAGCCGTCGACGGTGCCGGCCATCCAGTCCTGTGGCGCCATCGACGGCTGGCCGGTGGCGAAGTGGGCGATATCGGTATCGCCGCAGCCGGCGAGGCCGAGCAGCAGCAGCGTCGTCAGGGCCAGGGCTTTCATGGCGTCTGCGTAAACCGGTTCCGCCAGCCGCCAAAATCACGGCTGCGTTTACGCTTCGATGCTGACAGCCTCGCGCATGGCGCTGAAGGCGGCGTACCCGACCGGCGTGAAGCGGGCGGAGGCCGTTACGGTGGCGAGTCCGGCCGCGAAGTCGCGCCGCTGGTTTGCCAGCGCGTTTTGCGCCCAGCTTTGCTCCTCGTCCGTCAGCGCCCGCGACGCGATCAGCCGCTGCAGGCAGTCGATCATCCGGGCCAGCACGTAGGTAGCGTGGACCAGCCCGTCCATCGGCCGCTTGTCGTAGCGCAGCGGCGAGTCGTAACGCTCCGCCGGATCGTTCTCCACCAGCGGCGCCCCCAGGCTCATGCCGAACAGCAGGCCATGCGCCGCCTCATGCACCAGGGCCATCGCCATCTCGACCCGGCTTTTCTGACGGCGCGAATTGATGAACACCGCGCCCCACAGGTAGAAGCTGGAGGCGCCGTCGAAGACCAGGGCTTCGCTGTCGCCCGCCGGCGCGGCGCTGTGGATAAGGACGATCTGCGCCACCGCCACCCGTAGCTCTGCCGCGATCGCGGGCGCCCCCGCGCCGAGCAACGCCACCGCCGCCTCGATAAGCCCGGTCGCGCGCGCCGCTTCCGTGGTGTCCACGGCGTCCATCGGCAGCGAGATATCGGACCCGTCGCTGATCAGCCGCCGGTACCGTGCCGCCTGCCCGGCACCGAGATCATGATCCAACAACGTCACTGCCCGCAGCCGGCGCGGCGGCGGGCGGAGCGCTGGCGGCAGCGCGCGCGCACATCCGCTTGCCGCTTCCACGTCGTCACGCAGAGCCGCTTCCACGAGTTCGGTGTAGATCGCGAAGACACCGGGAGAGACCGGGCCACGGCGGATCGTCTCCAACAGAGGTGCCGCGTCCGCCAAGGCAAAGCCGACGCGCGGCCCGATCGCCTCGGCGATTTCATTCAGGCTGTCGGCAAGGCCGCCGCGCACGCGTTGGTCAAGCGCCGCTGCCCGGTCCGCATCCGGGCCAAACCCGCACAGCCAGCCCTCTCGCATGGTGCCGGAACGGCGCGGCCTAGTTGGTTTCTCCGCCGCCCTTCACGGCGCCAGACTTGGTCGCTCCTTCTTTCATGCCGCCGACTTTCGCCGTAACGACCGTTTTGGTCGAAGCCGAGCCTACGGCGGTGTCACGCTTGGCGCTTTCCAGCGTGACGAAGCCCAGCAAGCGGCGTGACGCCAGGGCCTCGGCAAGTGTTTCGCTTTGTTCGGACATCAACTTCTCCATTGTTACGTTTTCTTACGAAGCATGCCCGTCGCGGCCGATTTTGACAATGGCCGCTTTGCAGGGGCCGCTTTGCAGGGGCCGCTTTGACAATGGGCCGCTTTGACAACGGGCGGTGGACCGCGAATGTTCCGGCCCGATGATCGTTTTCGTGACGACCCGGGCGCATGGCTACACGGTCAAGCCTTTGATCGACGGCAGCTTCGGCCCCGCCGTGCCGCGGGTGCGGCTGGCGGCTTGGGAGGATCTGTTCCAAGCCCGGCGGCTGCCGCGCGCCACTTATGTCTTTACCGACATGGAACGGCTGTCGCCGCCGGAGCTGAGCCTGGCGGCCCAGGTTTACCGCGCCGCCGCCGCAGCCGGGCTGCGTTGCCTGAACGACCCGGCGCGGGTGCGGCTGCGCTTTGCCTTGCTGCACGCTTTGTACGAGACCGGCCAGAACCCGTTTGCGGTGTACCGGGCCGAGGCGTCGCCGAAGCCGGCGCGGTTCCCGGTGTTCATCCGGGGCGAGGCCAATCACGGCCTGTTGCTGACCGATCTGCTGCCGGACCAGGCGGCGCTGGAGGCGGCGCTGGCCGGGCTGCGCGATGCCGGCACGCCGCTGCGGTTTCTGCTGGTCATCGAATTCTGCGCCGAGCCGATCGCGCCGGGGGCATGGCGCCGGCGCGGCACATTCCGGATCGGCCCGGCGCTGCATTTCGACCATGACGTGATCGAGGACAAATGGCTGGTGACGGCCGGCACCAAAGGATTGGCGACCGAGGCGATGACGCTGCAGGAGCGGGCGGCGGCGGCAACCAACGATGGCGCGGAAGCATTGCGGCCGGTGTTCGAGACCGCCGGTATCGAGTATGGGCGCGCCGACCATGCAACCGTGGATGGCCGCGCGGTTTATTTCGAGATCAACACCAATCCCAGCATCCATCCGTTACGCAAGCAGCGGTTGGCGGCGCGCGACGAGGCGCAGGCTTTCGCCCGGGCGCGCTTCGCTCAGCTATTGGCCGCCATCGACAGCCCGGCCGGCGCCGATGTGGCCGTTGCGCCGGCGCTGCCGCCGCGATGGCCGCATCGGCTGGCGCCGCTGGCCCGCCGCCTCGGCCTGACCGCGACCCTCCCGCGCCCGGTTTAGGCCGCGCGTTCGAGACCCGCCAACGCGCTGGCCCGCGACATCAACCGCGCGCGCAACGCCATCGGCACTTGCCGCTCCGCCTTGGCCCGCGGCAGCTCCAGCTCCAGCATCGGCGTGGCGCGATCGGCGAGCGCCTCCTGCTCTTCCCAGTTGTCGAAGTTCATCCGGTCGATGTTGTCGATAAAGGTTTCGGCCGGCACCCCTTCCGCAAGGATCAGCGAATGGCCGGTTAGTTCGATGTGGTAGTAGGTGAAGATCTCAGGAACGTTGCTCTCTCTGACGATCGATGTGCCGTTAACCAGGGCGCCGGCCTGCACAAGAATACCATCCACCAGTAACGCGTGGCATGGCGAAACCAGCAGATCGCGGGTCGGCAATTCCGCGCCAAGGGCCGCCGCTTTGATCCGGATCGGCAAGACCCGGAGCGGGTCGGCAAAGCGGGTGGAAACAGTGTTGCGGCCGATCCAGCGGATCGGGGCCACGCCGCCATCGCTGAGCGAGATCAGGTCTCCCGGAGCCAGTGTTTCGATCGCCGCGGCGGCGCCGGGTGTCGAGACCATCGTCCCCGCCATGAAACAGATCACCTCGGTCACGACCAAGGGCGCCGCGCCCGCCAGCTTGAACGTCTTGAAGGTAGAGTCGTCTCCCGGCACGGTATCGTAACCAATGCTCGTGTAGAGGCTTCCACCATCGTTCTGTTTTGCCAAGGCGGTCGGCGTTTCGCTCGTCCAGTCCAGGTAGAGGCTTGGGTAATCGTTGTTTGTCTGGGCGTTAACATTATGGACTTCGTAGTAATCGACCTTGCCATTCGGCGAGACCGCCGGGTTTGCGTAAGGTAGCGCGCCCAGCCCGGCGAAGTTGGTCGATCCCTCGGGACCGATCAGCGTCACATCCACATCGGTGAGCGCCACGATCACGCCGGCGGGATCGTAGGTGACATCCCAGCTGCCGGTGAACTGCGTGCCGTCTTTGAAGGCGGCGTCCGCCACCGAATATTCGTAAGTGGTGTCGCCCATGGCATCCTCCGGTAGAAATTGGCGGTAAGATGCAACCTTTACTAGCAAGAACGCTTGCTTAGGAAGATTTATTCGCCGTCTTTGGTTTTGAGTTACAATTTGAGCTGCTCTGACTCTCGCCATAAGGCAGCGGCTGACAGCGCAAGGTGCTCGACCGGCGATGGCGCGTCCATTAGCGCGTGATCGCGGCCTTGAAGCGGCGCGGTGGCGTCGCCGCTCTCGTTGGCTTCAAGCCATGTTGCTCGAAGCAACCGTCGGCAACGGCGGTGAACGGCAAGTTTTTCGTTACGGTTCGTGCCGTTATACCGTCAGCGGCGTCGGGTGATCCATCGCGCGCCGTTCAGGTTCGTTGCGCGTCGCCGTCTCGGCCTCGATGGCCTTGCTGAGGATACGCCGGGCCTTCAGCGCGCCCTCGTCGACCTTGGTCGATATCTCGATCCGCGTCGAAGCGTACGCGCTGATCTGCTGCTCCATGGCCTCGAGAATTTTGACATCTTCGGCCCTGACCCGGTCGGTCTGCCACACCAGGAACGCCGACAGAGCGTCGTCGTCGAGCATGTAGTCGCGCGTCATGATCCCGAAGTAGTGCGTCGTGGTGTCGGTCTCCGGCGTGATGCCGTGGACGAAGTTGAGCCGGGCGATGCGCGCGCCGCGGCTGCCATCGTCCAGCGCTTCCCACATCCAGGGTCCGCTTGCGTTGATCAGGCTGGGATTGTACATCTCCGAATACAGCAGCGCGTGGATCTTGCCCCGCTCCCTGGCGATCGGGACGGAGCGGTTGAACAGCGAGCTTTCATCGATGGTGAACCCGGAGATGGTCCTTCCAACACGAAGCCGCCCGCCTTCGGTCTCGATGACCGGGGGCACCATCGCGATCGGCCCGGCGCCGGGGATGCTTTCGGCGTGGGTGAAGGCCAGGTGCGAGAGATCGAACAGGTTGTCGACGAGGAGTGCGGCGCGGGCTTGCATCGGAAAGGTGTATGCCGGATCGACGCGCCATTCGGCGCTGGGTTCGCCCAGGCCGATATCGGAGGCGTCCGGCAACAGCTCCATCCGCACGTCGCCCGGATCGCCCATCCAGATCCAGACGAGCGGCCCACGCTCGACCACGGGATACCGCCGCAACCGCGCATGCGGCGACGGCGTTCCGCCGGTCGGGATCGTGTGGCACCGGCCGTCCTTGCCGTAAGTGTAGCCGTGATAGGGGCAGACGATCGAGTCGTTCTCGATCCGTCCTTCGACGAGCGGCATGAACCGGTGGGCGCAGAGCCCCCACAACGCCACCGGCTCGCCGTCCGCCGTGCGGTAGAAAACCAGCGGGTCGCCGAGAATGCGGCGGCTGACGAGCCTCTCGGCAAACTCGAAACCATAGCCGGCGATGTACCATTGAGAGCGGGGATAGGCGGACGCGCAATTTAACGGATACACTGGATCTTTCCCCCGCCGCTCGTTTGAAGTACGATTTCGATCGGTTGAGTTTAAGTTAAGCCGGTCACGGCGACTAATTGATTTACTTCATCAGTCGATCTGATTTGCGGACAACCGGCTGCCGTTCCGTCGGAGCCGGCGGGAACGGTAACAAATCGTTGAAAATGGTGGGTGCAGTAGGGATCGAACCTACGACAAGCTGATTAAGAGTCAGCCTTTGGGGTGCTACACCAGATAATACCCGGCCACATCATCTATCAAAATCACAATTAAGCGCTTGCAGCTTTGGCAAATCGGTGCAACATAGTAAAACATAGTAAAACACTAGCAGTCGCCCGGTTTCGTTGCCCCAGCGTTGCCCGAAAACTAAAGGAAGCCCCCTGCCATGGCCCGCACCGTCTTGACCGACCGCTTCATCAAGTCTCGCAAGCCCGCCACGGTTGGCGCCCGAGACGACTACGCTGACGCCATAGTACCCGGCTTGGCGCTCCGCGTCACTGAGCGGGGGCACCGCTCTTTCGTGCTGGTGGCCAGATACCCGACGAACCCCAAAAACCCGACCCGCCGCGCGCTTGGCGAGTATGGGGCGATCACGCTGGACGAAGCTCGCGAGCGGGCGCGGACCTGGCTCGGATTGATCCAACGGGGTGTCGATCCGCGGACGCAGGAAGCCCGCGCGACCGCCGCGACTCGGAAGCAGCAGCTCGTCACCTTCGGGGTGGTTGCCGAACAGTTTTTGCAGCGGCACGCGGCCGGGCTGCGGAGCGGCGGAGACATCCGCACGCTGATCGAACAAGAATTCGTGAAGCCGTGGCGGGACTGGCCGGCGGCGGACGTGAGCCCGGTTGATGTGGCCGACGCGGTGCGGGCGATTGTCAATCGCGGCGCCCCTTATCAGGCACACAACGCATTCGCCTACCTCCGGCGCCTCTATAACTGGGCGATCGGCACCCACGAATTTGGGCTGACGGTTTCTCCCGTCACTACCCTCCGGCCTAGCGATCTTATCGGAAAGCGGGAGGCGCGGGAGCGTATCCTGGCGGATGGGGAGCTGAAATCGGTATGGGATGCCAGCACCTCCACCGCCGACGGGATGGGCTACCCCTACGGCCCGCTGATCCGGCTGCTGATCCTCACCGGCTTGCGCGAAAAGGAAGTGGCGGCGGCCCGGTGGCAGGAAATCGACCTCGACGGCAAGCTCTGGACCATCCCCGCGGCGCGGATGAAGGGCGGGCGGGCACATGAGGTTCCGCTGGCGCCGGAGGCCCTGGCGTTGCTCAAATCGCTGCCGCGCTTCGCGGGCGACTACGTGTTCACCACGGATGGCGGCAAGAAGCCCGTCAATGGCTTTGGCAAAGCAAAGACGCGGATCGACAAGCTGAGCAAGGTGGACGGCTGGCGCTTCCACGACCTGCGCCGGACCATGCGGACGCATCTTTCTGCTCTGCCGGTGCAGGACATGGTGCGAGAGCTGGTGATCGCGCACGCGCGACCAGGGCTTCACAAGGTCTATGATCAGCACAGCTATCAGGCGGAGAAGCGCAGGTGCCTGGGGCTTTGGGAGAAACGGCTGGCGGACCTGCTGGCGCCGAAACGATCGGCGGACGTGGTGCCGCTTTGGCAGGCGCAACAGCATGAGGGGCGGATTTGATGGCGCTACCTTTCTCGTTTGACGATCTCGAGGCCATTATCATCGGCACGGTAGAAGAAAAAAAGCAGGCGAAGGTTCCAAAGCTCGCAGATGCTGCAATCTTTCGGATTTATCGCGAGATCGAGATGATGAATGACGGCCATGGCGCGGCCTCAAAAGAGGTGGCCCCCTCGCCGCTCTACGACTCCATTCAAACCCTCAAGCCGGGCGTGCAAAACGCAATCGCCCATTGGCAGGACGATGCCCAAAAAACAGGAAAGGATCACTCGCTCTTTATCTCGCGACTTCAAGGCCTAGAGGCGCATCTTGCGTTTTTTCAGGTGGCCCGGGATTGGTTGCTGGAACCTCTTGTCGTCGTTCGGTACACGCAAGAAGAATTTATGACGACCGGGATCGCCGCGTGCGTCTCCTATCGCTGGAAACTTGCAGGCGCCCCTAGAGACATAAGCCCGGGGGCACTTTCGCCGCTCGTTAGCGTCACCATGAAGATCCTCAATCTCCTCGGGTATTCTGCGGGAGTTACGGAGGGCTCCGTTTCTGGCGTCTTGCGTAAACACAAGCCGGCAGGCGGATGGGGAACATGGCGACCCCCAGCTGTCTCTGCTGGCGAATCTGTCGACTAGGAGTTTTCTTAGTAAATCGCCTATTTTGTAGTTAACTAAGTTTCGGCCGAATCACTATGATACTGGGCGCGTCCTACATTGTTATGGAGTGTCGCTACCCATCACAATGCATCGTGAGGCGACATGAAGTTAATAGTCTTCAACCAGCTTCTGCCCGAAAAAGGCATCTTTTATTCCCGCGTCCACTTAGCCCGTAAAGTTCGGGCCGGCGAATTTCCGGCGCCCGTGCCGGTAAGTGATCGCCGCATTGCCTGGCTTGAATCAGACATTGATAAATGGCTTGCGGGCCGTGCCGCGCTGCGCGCCGTTCCCCAAGCCGCCTAAAACGAACCGCCGCCCACGGCTTGGGACGGCGGTTGCAGTTTGATTAAGCTTGAAAAGCCTTTGCACGGGCACGAGAGATTTAGCGAACTGCGCGGCGTTCTGCAAGCCTGAAGGCGGCCATGGAGTTCATCTATGGTTTACCGAAAGCACGACACCGCCGAACAGATTGAGATCGCTCGGCTCGACCGGGCCGACGATCGCATTCATTCGCTTCCCCTGACACCGCGCGAGATCAGGCTCATCACCAGGGCGTTGAAGAGCGAGGGCCAACGAATCGGGGTGCGTTTCCCGATCGCTGCGGTGGAGCACGCAAGGCTTGCCGCCGAGATCGAAGAGGCGGCAGCACAATGAGGCGATCTCGGCTGCTAGGCTCAACATCTTTCGATGCAACTATGCCTTTGGGTCAGCTTGTCGACATCACCATGCGCGTGCTGGCGACGTCCGGCCCGACAGCCACCGGCGCCACCCTCATCATGCCGGACGGTTCGGTGCGGTATTTCTCCAAGGCCGATGCCGACAAGCATGTAGCGCCACCATCCAGCGAGGCCCGACAATGACCAGGCCCGATATGCGCGAGGTTTCGCGGTTGCTGGCAGAACGGATCGAAGATCTGGCGATGGCACTGCTCGCCGCGCAGCCCTCCATGAAGGACCGTGAGGAATGGCGATGGGGCACGAAGGGAAGCCTTGCGGTCGTCGTCTTCGGTGACAAGCGCGGGCAGTTTTTTGACCATGAGGTGGGACAAGGTGGAGACGCCATAGACCTCATCTGCCACCTGCGGCGGTGCAGCCGAAAGGACGCGTGGCTCTGGGCCGTCGCCTGGCTGGGGCAGGCGCCAGAACCACCGCCGCCCGCACCTGCTCGGACGGCGCCGAGAAGGCCCGCCAGCGACCTCTGGGGGGTGATCTGGTCTACTGGCCGTCCGGCCGCTGAGAGCCCCGTGGAGCGGTATCTGGCAAGCCGCGGCCTCGAACTACCAGCCGGGGCGCCCCTTCGCTTCCACGCAGCCTGTCCGCGCGGCGCTGAGGCCCTTCCGGCAATGCTGGCGCTGATGGTCGACCCGGAGACCGGAAAGCCTTGCGGCGTGCATCGGACCTATCTGCAGCCGGATGGCAGCGGCAAGGCTGACGTGAGCCCGGCCAAGATGATGCTCGGCGACGCCGGCGTCATGCGGCTCGTGCCGGACGAAGAAGTGGCGACTGGGCTCGGCATCGCCGAGGGCATCGAGACCAGCCTCGCGATCATGCAGCATACCGGCTGGGCGCCGGTATGGGCAACAGGCAGCGCCGGCGGCATCGCCCGGTTCCCGGTGCTGGCTGGCATCGAGGCGCTCACGATCTGGGCAGACCACGATCTGGTCAACCCGAAGACCGGAAAACGGCCAGGCTTAGACGCCGCCGATAAGTGCGCCGCACGCTGGTATGCCGCGGGTCGAACCGTGACGATCCAGAGCCCGCCAGAAGGCACCGACTGGCTTGATGCGCTGGGGAGGGCCGCTTGATGCTGGAAAGCACGCCAGAGGCCGCTGCACGGCGTGCTGGGGGCGCTAGCAGGAAGTACATCCCCCCGCAGCCTGAGAAGCCGCCAGCGCCGCTACGGGTCGTTAATCCGACGCGGCTGCAGGGGCTCGCCATCCCCGATCGCCGGTGGATCGTGCCGGACTGGCTGCCTGTAGGACACACGACGATTAACTTTGGCGACGGCGGGACGGGCAAGACGCTGGCCGGCCAACAGCTCATGACCTCATGTGCCACGGGCTCCCTCTGGTTCGGGTTGAGTGTCACGCGATGCCGAACCTTCGGCCTTTTTTGTGAAGACGACGAAGACGAGCTGCATCGGCGGCAGGATCATATCAACCAGGCGCTCGGCATCTGCTTTGACGACCTCGAGGACATGCGCTGGGCCTCCGGCGTTGGCGAAGATAATATTCTGATGTCATTCCCCGCGGCCGGCGAAGCGGTGCTCACGCCGCGCTACGACGCGATCGTACAGGAGGCCAAAGCCTTCGGCGCCAAGCTGGTGGTAATTGACACCGCGGCAGACACATTCGGGGGAAACGAAAATGCCCGCCCGGAGGTGCGGCGATTCATCGGCCGAGCGCTCAATCACTTGGCGCGCGAGATCGGCGGAGCCGTGCTGCTGAACGCCCATCCTTCGGTGCGGGGCATGAGCGCGACCGGCGACATGGACGGCGGCAGCACCGCCTGGAGCAATACAGCCAGGTCGCGCTGGTCCCTTTCTCGGAAGGTCGGGGAGGACGGTCATGAAGATCCCGATGAGCGCGTGCTGACAAAGCGCAAGGCCAACTACGCCCAGAAGGGGACGGAGATACGACTGCGGTGGAAGAGCGGCGTGTTGACGACGCTGGAAGGCCCAGCAGGTTTTACCAGCTCGACAGGGCGGAGCTCCGCGGAGGATGTCTTCCTTCAACTGCTGGACGAAGCCGACAAGGCGGGCAGGCGGATGTCGGAGAGCAAGAACGCTACAAACTTTGCCCCCAAAGTCTTTGCAAAATCACCTAACGCGCAAGGCTATTCATTGAAGCAGTTTCACGCTGCCATGGAGCGACTTTTCGCCACCGGCAAGATCATGGTGGAGACTTACGGCCGGGTCGGAGACGCTCGGCAACGCATCGTTCGCACGCCCCACGAGCCTGATGCAGAGGCGTAATGAACACACTCTGCGGCGGTTAGCGGCGGTTCTTGTAAGTTGTTGATATTGTTCGTGCGGCGGTTCGTGCGGCGGTTCGTGCGGCGGTTAGCGGCGGTTCTTGTAAGTTGTTGATATTGTTCGTGCGGCGGTTCGTGCGGCGGTGGGGTGGGTGTTCCCCCCATACCCCTATACGTGCTGCGCCCGCCTTTGAGAGCGGGGCGCGCACGAAGCAATATGTCCCGCCGAGGCTCGTCTCTAGGCCGGCAAATCAATTCACTCGGTCGGCGTCATTCACAAATAATCAAATTAATTTCGGGCTGCGATGTCGCTTAGTGTCGCACGATGTATCGTGAAGTTTGCTTGTGTAGCCTGAAGCTCCTGTAATTGCCTTGTTGCAGAGCGCGCCGCCTCGGTTCTATGTTTTCAAGGCTTAATCATGAGGGTGCGATGGCGGGCAGACACGGAGGCAAGCGAGTAGGCTCAGGGCGCAAGCCGGGTGTGCTCGCGCACAACCTCGCGACCTTGCTTGAAGCCGGCGCCGACACACGCGCGACGCTCCGCGAGGCTGGGTGCGACCCTCGTGCATTTCTCGCGCGGGTGATGAACCAGCGGAATTTGCCGATCGACAAGCGAATGCGCGCTGCCGAAATCCTCATGCCGTTCATCCTGCCCAAGCTGAGTGCCAGCGCCGTCGTTTCGCAGCGTGTGGAGGGTAATGATCCGGCCGCGATCATCCGCGCCATCAATGACCGCATCGCCCGCGTCTCGTCGCCGCCGACCATTGAGGCGTCTCCCGTGCTGGAGAGTGCCGGAGCATGATTCACGTGGAGCAGCCGGTTACCAACCAGATGGTCAGCCGCACGAATGCGGCGGGATTGCTAGCGTTCTTGAGCCACACATCGCGCCTGGCCGCCTTCAGGGCAACGCCGGGGCAACGTCGGCCTTTGTTGGGCCTTCGTGACGAGCCTGTTTGGCCCTTCCGCCAGCATCACCATCAGCCCGCTCCGGCGGGCTTTTTTGACCCCGGCTTTCGACCCCTGGTGCAACGTCGTGACACCCGCCCCCCTATCGGTTTGGGGCCTGCCATCCTCTCCCGCGCCTCCACTCCCAGACCCAGCAAAAAAAATCCTGAAAAGGTGGCGCGATGAGCGCTGCCATCTCGCACGATACTGCCCGGCGGTTGCGGGATTTATCGGAAGAATTGCGCCTGGAAGTGCTAGCCGGCCTCTCGCCGGAGCAGATCGATGCGCTTCCCTACGTTTGGGAGTTATGGGCCCGCCCCGACCAGCTTCCTCCTCCCCCGCCAGCAGGTTTTCCGACGTGGCGCACTTGGCTTATCTTGGCCGGCCGCGGCTGGGGAAAAACGAAAACCGGCGCCGAGTGGGTGAGAAGCGAAGCAGAGAGCGGGCGGCGGCGTCAAATTGCGATAATTGGCCCGACTGCCGACGCTGTGCGGCGAGTGCAGATCGAGGGCCCGAGCGGCTTGCTGGCGGTTTCCCCGCCCAATTTCCGCCCCTCTTATGAGCCATCTACCCGGCGCGTCGTTTGGCCCAACGGCAGTGTAGCGCACCTGTTTTCGGCGGAGGAGCCAGACCGTCTCCGTGGCCCGAATCTCGATGGCGCATGGGCGGACGAGATCACCTCATGGGCGGACATCGATGCGGTGTGGGATATGCTGCAAATGTGCCTCCGGGTTGCGGGGCCGAAGGGCGATGCGCCCCAGGCGGTGGTTACGACGACGCCGAAGCCGTTACCGGCCTTAAAGGCGATCATGAAAGACCCGACGACGGTCACGACGCGCGGAAAGACGATGGACAACGCGCCGAATCTCGACCCTAGCACGCTCGCCCAACTGCAACAAAAATACGGGAACACAACGCTAGGCCGGCAAGAGCTGGAAGCAGAGCTGCTCGAAGACGCCGAGGGGGCGCTATGGACCCGGAAGATGCTTGACGAGGCTCGGGTGCCGGCGCCACCCGAAATGCGGCGCATTGTGGTGGCGGTCGATCCGTCAGGTGGCAGCGCGGCCGGAAACGCCGAAACCGGCATCATTGTTGCGGGGATAGACCGGAACAAAAACAGCTACGTTCTGGCTGATCTGAGCGACCGCTACACACCGGAACGCTGGGCCCGCCGCGCGATCGACGCCTATTACAACCACCACGCCGATCGCATTGTATGCGAGCAAAACTTCGGCGGTGCGATGGTCGAAAGCACGATCCGCGCCGTGGATCCCCGGGTGCCTATCAAGATGGTGCATGCGAGCCGCGGCAAGGTCGTGCGAGCGGAGCCGGTGGTGGCCCTCTACGAGCAGCATCGGGTGCATCACGTCGGCGTTTTTACCGCCCTTGAGGACCAGCAATGCCAATGGGAACCCGACATCGGCATGGCCTCGCCGGATCGCATTGACGCGCTGGTTTGGGCGATCACGGAGTTAGCGCTGGGCGTTCAAGCGCAGCCGACTCGGCAAATCCGCCTCAACATCATGGCCCGGTGAGGGAACGATGGAGGCAACATCCGAACAACAAACCGCCGCGACCTGGCAACCCGCGATCACGTCTGAGTTTGTCGAACGCGAGTTTGAGCGGGCGCAGCGGACGCTGGAAGCCGCGTTATGCAAGACGGACGGCGCTCGGCTTCTGGCGCCTTATGTGGAGGTATTGCGGCCATGGCTTCAGCTAAAAGGCTGGCGCTTCCACGACCTGCGCCGACCGGCGCCAACCGGCGACCAGGTGGTTGCGATGATCCGGGCTTTCACCTGGCTCCACTTTCTGCCGGCTGATCGACCGCAGAATCTGATCGTTCGGCTCCGCAGCATCACGAACCCCAGCACTGGAAAGCCGCTCTCATGGGAGAGGATTGCGAGACGCATGCGCGCCGATCGGCGCGCAGTACGGACGGCATGGATTGAAGCGATCGGGAAGATTGTCCTGGCGCTCACGAGCCCCGCTTCGGAGCAAGAGACAGGAGGTTGCCATCATTGATGCGTATTCGATCGGAGCGTCGTTAACTTTAGATGACAAAATCTTCGGCCAGCTCCAGCAGGTCTACGACAAGTTCGATGCGGTCGACCAAGCGGTGGCGCGCATTAACGCAAAGCTCCAGGACACCGCCGGCCTAGTCCGGTCGACCGCTTCCAGCGCCAACAGCATGGCGTCGGCATTTGAGCGCGCGGCAACTGCCGCCGAGCGGATGCAGCGAGCGGCTGGAAGCATGGGCGGTGGCGGGGGATACACCGGGCCAGGAAGCAGCAGCCCGGCCATGCCGATGGGGATCGACCGTACTTCGCCGCCCAGCTTGCAACTGCCCTACGTGCCCGGTAGCCCCGGTGTCCCTGCCATCATCCCCGGTCAGGATCGGTATGGCAGCGGCCCAACGTCTTGGGGTCACGTACCGATCTCGGGCTATGGGCAAGGCGGGACACCACCTGGCGGAGGTGGTGGTGCAGGAGGCGGCGCTCCACCAAACTTCACCATGGGCGGCGGAGGCGATGGCGCCGGCCGTGACGCATCAATGCTCGGCATGTATCCGGGCGGCCAGAACGGCCGCGGCCATACCGCCGGCATGAGCACACACGATTACGCTTCGTTGATGTTCGGCGGCGCGATCGCGGCCGATGCGTGCAAGAGCTACGTGCAGAGCACCTTCGATGCTGCGGCGGAGATTGCTCACACACGGGCCTTGATGATCGGCCGCGGCGCATCATCGGCTTTTGCCGATCAAGCCGTGGCAGCAGCGCGTAAAATTCAACAGAGCAGCCCGGGTGTAAGTTTTGACGGTGCGCTGCAGATGGAGATGGATGCTTACGGCATCACCGGCAACTTGGGGACGGCGATGAAGATCGCGCAACCGCTTGCCACCGCCGGGTTCGATTTGCACGAGTACGGCAAGGACGATGTTGCCGCCGGGCTCTACGACTCTGTCCGATCCGGCGAACTTCGCGGCCTTTTGAACAGCAAGAATGCCGACGGTTCTATAAATTTGAAGCCGCTTATAAGTTACATCGACACCATCGTGACCGCCGGCATTTCCTCTCTTGGGCGCGTCTCCCCAAGCAGCGCCATGGGGATCATGCGGAACGCCAGCGCCGAGGGGATCATTATGAACCAGCAGGCGCTGGAAACGTCGCTAATCCTCTCGCAGTCGCTCGGCGGGGATAAGGTCGGCACTGGCCTCAACGCTCTGGCAATGCAGTTTCTCGGCGGCAAAATGAGCCAGGCCAACGCACGCGTTCTGCATGAAGAAGGGCTACTGCCCGACTACATGTTCGGGCCACATGACGGCAAGATCCTGAAGAAGTATCAGACTGGCATTGGCCAAGTGATGATTCCGGCGGGCGCGTTGGCGGGGCAGGATGAATTTGCGGTCAATCCCTACGGGTGGATCGACGACAAACTGCTCCCCGGCATCATCAAGAAATACGGGTCCAGTGATGCGGATATTATGCAAGGAATCTATCAGTCCACCTCGCGGATTCCGGGCGGACGACTTATTGCTGAGGAGATATATCAGCACGCGTTGATTGAGCGCCAGCTCGGCTTCTACGGCCAGATCGGCACTCCTGATGCGGTTGCTGGCAAGCTGCGCGCCAATGATCCGACCGTCCAGGCCACGGCTTTCGGCAATGCGCTCACCGGCTTGGAGGTGGCGCTCGGCAGCGCGGCAATGCCGCAGGCGGTCAGCATGTTGGAGAAGCTGACCCACGGCCTCAATGACTTCGCCAACTGGCAGGGCAAGCATCCGATCGCTTCAACGGCCATTACAGACACGGCGCTCGGGATAGGCGGGTTAGGGGCTCTGGGCGTGATCGCCGGCGCGATCGGCCTTCTTACAAAGCCCCTGGTCAAGGTCGGCGGCTATGCCGGGCGCGCATTCCGCACTGGCGCCGCTGGTGAAGGAATCGGCGCCGATGCGGTGTCCGGCTTGGAGATAGGCGGCGCCGCCGGTGCTGAAACCGGACCCGGTGTTCTTCTGACCGCGCTGGCCGGTGCGGTTGCGACCATTTTGTACAACACCGGCGGCGCGCAGCCTGGCGCCGTCCGTGGACGGCAGACGCCGCACGGCCCAGCGGGCACGCCCAGCGAACCGATCACCGTCCAAATCGCGAATCTACATACATTCTTCAGTGCCCTTGCCGCGCACCAAGGCAGTGAGGCGGGGCAGATGCCGAGCGGCCCGACCGGCTATAACTTGAGCGGAGCCGCGCCACCCGCCCCGGGCCAGCCGTTTGGGCCGCGATAATTCCATAGGAGCACCACCATGAACCCCCGTATCTCTTTCGTGCCTGCCGCCACCGAGACGTTCCCGGTCGCGGCGTTCGCCGCCGGCAGTTTCGCCATACCGGCCGTCGATACCAACAACCCCGATGTGACGATCTCCCACACCAGCGGCAACCCTGTCTGGTTTTCGTTCGGACCAGGCGCCGTGGCCGGGGCCGGCGGCACCATTCAGGTGCCGCCGGGCTATTCCGTCCTGCTCACCAGCAACGCCGCGGTCCTCGCCGCCGCCAAGGATGCGCTGGTGCAGGGTGGTGGCCAGGCTGCGCAAGCCGGCAGCCAAACAAACGTTGCTATCTACACGCCCGGCAACTGCCAGGTGACGATCACCCGCGGCACCGCGTCAGCTATGCAGGCTTTCGCATGACCGACAACCCGAAAAACGCGCGCGACATGTCGCCGGCAGAATACAAGAAAGCTCTGGCTGACATCACACGCCCGAAGCCGAAAGGCGTCTGGCAGGCACCGAAGCCACGGCCGATCGATAGCCTCACCGACGCCGAGTACAAGCAGCGACTCGATGCCCTGAAGCGCGGCTACACCCTTCCACCCATCACACCGAAGACCGGAGAAACCTAATGCAACAACACCCAACCCCGCCGTTCGACATGAACGCGCTCGCCTCCGCCACGGAGACCGACGACCAACTGGCGCGCAGGCTTGCCAATAAGCCGACGATCTTGCCCGAGACGCAGGGGCGCGCGACCACAATGTTCTGGGAAGCGTGCAAGATACCTGGCATCCGGGCACCTCTCGATGCGCTTATGGCAGACTTCGGGATGCGATCTGCTCAGGCTGCACGCACCGCACCTGTCGGTTCCGCCGGTCTACCGCAGCCGGTAGCAGTGTTCCGCGTTGCGATTGAGGCCCGCGACTTCTTCGGCGACCTCGTTTCGCTGGGGCTGAACATGCACAACCCCCTGCAGGTGCAATCCGGCAGCCCGAACCCGGGTGAGTTCCCGAACACGCCGGCTGCGCGCGCCGTGCTGCAGTCCCGACCGGCGTTGGCGGCTTACTTGGCGCGCCAGGACGCGCTGCGGGCAAAGCGAGACGCCGCCCAAGCCGAACACCTCGAGCTCACCCGCCGCCAGGCGCCGCAGACCTTCCTGACGTTTATTCGGCAGCACCACGGCATCGATCTGCAGCTGAAGGGCCAGGAGATCGTCGCCCCGCCGGGCACCGACATGAGCAAGCTGCTACCCAGCGAGATCGCCAGCATCAAAGACTGGAAGCCCGAGCTGGTGGCGATCCTGAAGGCGGAGGGGGCCGCCCGGAAGGCTACACGCGCCGATGAACCGCTGGTGTTGGCTTAGCTGGCCGCCATGCCTAAAAGCAACATGCCTGCGTCGGCCCAGGCCGATCTCGATGACATCGCCAGGAAATACGAGACATGGAAGCGCCAGTGCCGCGCCTCCATGGCAATGCTCGACCGGGCGTGGCAGGACGCCCTGGAGGCCATAGAGGCCGTCCAGCGGCCGGAAGACAAAGCCCTGGCCGTCGGCGTGGCCAAGCAGCTCATGCAGGGCATCATTGACCGGATGAGCGAGCCGCCGACGGAGATTGTGCTGGCGCCGGCGGAGGGCGCCGGGCCGCTTCACTAACCGCAATGTTCATAGTCGTTCGCGCTGCCTTCAAACCAAGGGGCAAACTCGTCAGCGCCGACACCTTCCTGGCTTTTTGCTGATGCAGTGGGCGCCAGCATTAGCGACCGCAACTAGAAAATAGCATCTGAACCCGATTCGCCAGGTGTTTCTTTTGCCCGGGTAAAGCTGGTAGTATCAGTTACAACTAATTTTTGGAGACGGAACGATGGCAATCAAAGTTACCGGAATAAGGGAACTGCAAAACCACCTCTCCGACCTTCAACAAAAAGTTGAGCGTCTCGCCGGTACAAAACAAGTTTCGTTGCCTAACCTTCTGACGCCGGGATTTCTATCTCAGTGTAGCCGCTTCAACACGGCCGACGAAATGTTCAAGGCGAGCGGCTTCAAGGTGGAATCCCTTGAAGACTTCAAGGCGATCCCTGACGCTGAATGGGATGAATTCGTTCGTGCGAATACCTCTTATATTAGTTGGCACGTCATGTTGGGCGAAGCGAGCAAGGCCTGGGCGCTCAACCAGCTTGAGTAGCTTAGAAGGCGGAACGAAATTCTCGCGAGCTTAATAGGGTTGGATCAACAAGGAAAAATACTCGTCTGCAGTAAAGACAGGAACGCCAAACGTCAAGCAAAGATTATGCACCGTGGTGAAGCTTGCTGAAACGTGATCCGAAATTACTCCGAGTTGGCTACAGCTTGCGATTGCAGTTATAAAAATAGCCGTCTTGTTGCCGGCCAAGATGCTTCTACACAATGGATTTTCTGCGATGGTTTCGCAAGTTTGGTAAACATCATCATCGGGATCGTAGACGCAATCCTGGTCTTTCAAAAAAACACGTTTCAAGCCGGGTTCATCACGAAATCTTTGTTCTTCATGATGACAAACCTTGAGCAAACCGCTCTGACATTTTGATACAACATGGTTGATCCGTAGATTGCTACCTGATCTAAAAATCATGTCCGCTGTTCGGAAGTCGATGATCCATCCTTTGACCTCCGGAAGCGACATTAGGGCAATGCCACCTCGAAACGGCGCGTAGCTAGCGTAAATGCCCGCTGTTGAAGAGTCGGCGACAACCCTATCCCGGAAGCAACATCATACCCATCGACTAGCTTTTGATCGATAGCGCGACGGGAGAGAACGATAGGGAGATACCCGATTTCTCCTATGCGTTTTGCATGAGGAGCACCCATTGGCCCAGCGTCTTCGCTCTCCTTTTCTTCTTCCTTTTCCGCCTTTGGATTTCTCCGGAACAGGCGCCGCCATGCGACGTATTGTGCTCTACTCAGGTAACCTCCCTCTATGAGTCGAAGCGCCGTCGCGTGCTTGCTTAGCAACGAATGCGCAGAAGCTTGATCCACAAAATTACCTGTTTCCGCCCTTTGCGAAGGGGATATGCCTTCCACAATCCTTTTAAACTGATCCATGGGCTCTAGAAATTCTGCCGCAAAGATGTTGCAAGATCGTTCGACTTCATTCTTGATTTGAAATGGATTTGAAATACCCGATGCACCGCTCAACGCGTGCGCATATTCATGTGCTAACGTGAAAAGCTGCGCTTTGCGCGATGAGATCGATCGATTAACAAAAATGGTCGGCACGCCGCCATCTGGTTTTACAAAAAATCCCATGTAGTCGGAGGCGGGTGCGTCGTTTACGTTCAGCACGCCGCCTTGTACTTCAAAAAATAATCGCAGCGCACTCATAACACGCTGTTCAGGCGAACCGGTAAATTCCAACCGTTTTAAACGGGGGAGTAGCCAAGTTTCGAAAGAATTCCTGAGCTCTTTTGCCTTTGCTCTCGGAGAGCTCGCGCTTCGAGCGTTCTTTGTGAAGTCGGAAGGCTCGTAGTGAAGTTCTATCGCCAGCTGTCGCGTAAAGTGCGAGATCTGTTCTGATGACCAAAGCGTGCGCATCCCCTTTGGGCTCAGCGCAGATGGAGACGGGTCCGTCTTGCGAAAATCCCTAGGGAAATCGGGGAGGTTCGGGATCGCGTCGGAGAACAGACTATAGCTTTCGATGCCATAGGCATTTGCTAGCAACTCAACTTGTCGCCGGGACGGATTTCGCTCACCATCTTCAAAGTCCTTAAGTCGTTCTAGTGCAATGCCTGTCGAAGATGAAACATCTGCTATATTAAGTCCGCGCTGTTCCCGGACACTCTTCAGCGCGATTCGGCTAGGGTTTGCGCACATGGAATCAACTATGACAACTTATGGTGACTTCTGGTAGTGTCTCAGTTTGAAATTATTCCTCATATGTCTCCCGCACCGTTCGAAGGAGGGTTTGCGGTGCCGCCGCCGTCCCGTCTTCAGTAAGCACGTCACAAGAGTAGCCAGGATAAGTGGCTTCAAACCGCTCAGCGCACCACTCTGAAACGCGCTTTGTATGCTTTAGTTTTTTGTTGAATGGATAGAGACTTAGATGACCATTTAACGTCGGGTCTACCCTCTTCCCATCCTTTGTAACAATGATATCAAAGCCTTCAATATCAGCGATTTGCCTCATACGTGTCGCTACCGTTGTCATCCTTGTCTCGCTCCCACCTAAATGATGATGTATGCTAGCTTCCAGAGGCTTAAGGAGCAACGCAATGGCCGACCCAATGGACGAGGGCAAACTAGCAGCGGCTAATGGTGAGCCTGTTGCACTCAATCCATACGCCCCTAATTTAGAGGCCCATGAAGAATGGCTTGAGGGGCACAGCTACGTGATGGCGACCGATGAAGATGGGGAACTTCTGGACAATGCCTAAAGGCCCGCGAGGAGAGGATCGGCCCGCCGACATGATCAGCAACGCTGTGAAAGTGGCGCGAATTTCTGTTGGCGATGATCCAGATGAAAAGATGACTAAAACGGCAGCGCAGTCTGAGCGGCGTCGGGTAGCTTTGCCAGTTCGTAGGGATCGCGTAGAGGACGAGAAATCCTAGCTCGTTTTCTTAGCGCAAGAAGCTCTTGCCCTGGCATGTACCGTCTGGCGCGAGTTTCACCTTTGGGAATGAGAAGACCTTGGTCCGAAAGTAAACGCAAATCTCGCTGCGCGATATGCGCTGAGACATCTGCATCTTCTTGGTAGCGTGAGCTACTAAGGGTCATGCCCAGAGCGGAATCAAAAAGCGGCATTGTCATTCTGTCGCTGAGTTTTTTAGCTTTCATCAAATTCTCAACGCCCGAATAGAGTGTGTCATACTCCTCAAGTCTACGGAGAAGCGTTGAGGCTTGTTGGTAGTGTGCCTTCAAACAAAATCGGATCCAGGGCAGCGTTGAATGTTGCGGAGACCAACAGCCTTGGCCGGTTTCGCTTAAGATGTTGTAGTAATCTTCGGTGTTTGTTCCGAGCCACTCCTCAATGCTTGAAAAAACCGGATGCAACAGCCCATCAGTCGCCAAAACGAGAGTTTGTAACGCACGCGCCATGCGTCCATTTCCGTCGCTAAATGGGTGAATCATTGTAAGGTTTAGGTGGGCCATTGCAGCCTTGACCAGGGTGTTTTGAGTGGTTGGTTGCTTGATGTAATTCGACAATTCCACGATCAGAGGTTCAACTAAAGTCCGGTCGGGCGCGTCATATACCCGCTGCTCTGTCTTTGAGCTAACTACAAAAATGGAACCCGGACGCCATTGTCCCGGGTTCTTTGTAAGATCAAACCCAATCATCATAAAATGCAGGCTCTTCAAGAGCTGCTTATTAAACTCGAAGTCAGGATCACGAGCGGCCTGCATTATGTACGTCAAGGCTGCCCGGTACCCGCTCAAGGCGTACCAAACCTCCGTCCGCTCATCGAGGGGCGGCTCGTCTTCAATAACCGCAATAGCCTCATCCACAGAGGCGTTATACCCCTCAATGCTATTTGATCCCTGAATCGCTTTAGCGAAGGTGCGCCGACGGATCGAACCCATCCAGCGTCGCGGGCTATGCTGGGTATGGCTTGCAAGGCGTAATCGTTGACCTCCAATAAGTTGTAAGACGATCTTATCGTCTGGCTCTAACGTTGGCTCCTGATAAATCATGCGCGAATCCCTAAATGATCTTGCCGTTATGCAAGAATATATCTTGCATTTTACAAGTGTCAATGTATCATTCGCGCATGAACAAGCTCTACATCGCCAAGCGCATTCAAATCCTTTCCATGTTGGTCGAGGGCTCTTCGATGCGCTCGGTCAGCCGAGTAGCGGATGTCTCAATTAACACGGTCGCCAAGCTGCTGGTGGAGGCCGGGAAGGCTTGTGAAGCGTACCATGACGAGACAATTCGCAACGTGCAGTCCAAGCGCGTGCAGTGTGATGAAATCTGGAGCTTCGTCTACGCCAAGCAAAAGAACGTAGTGACCGCCAAGGCCGCACCGGAAGAGGCCGGCGATTGCTGGACCTGGACCGCTCTTGATGCCGATACGAAGCTGATGATCTCTTGGGTGGTCGGCGGCCGTGACGCTGGTTACGCGCACGAGTTCATGCAGGATGTGGCGTCGCGTCTTGCTACCCGCGTGCAGCTAACGACAGACGGCCATAAGGCTTATTTGCAAGCCGTAGAAGGCGCTTTCGGTGCCAACGTGGACTTTGCGCAGCTCGTGAAGCTGTACGGCGATGCACCCTCCCCAGCGGGTCGCTACAGCCCGGCAATCTGCACTGGTGCCCGCAAGGTGCCGTTGGAAGGCCGCCCCGATCCGAAACACATCAGCACGTCCTACGTCGAGCGGCAGAACCTCACGATGCGAATGCAGATGCGCCGCTTTACCCGCCTTACCAACGCCTTCTCAAAGCGCGTAGAGGGTCATCGGCACATGCTGGCGCTGTTCTATGTCCACTATAACTTCGTCCGCATCCACAAGACGATTAAGTGCTCGCCTGCAATGGCCGCCGGTCTGAGCAAGACGTTGTGGAGCATGGAAGACGTTGTGGCTTTGATCGACGCCCGCGCCACCAAGCCTAACCGCCCGGCCAGCTACAAGAAGGCCGAGCAGGCGGAGATTTCAAACTGAGACACTACCTGACTTCTCAAGTCTCTTGACGCTCGGTTTCGGAACTGGGATAGGTCTGTCGCTGTTCCGCGCTCCGGTTGATCTCCGTGTAGCTAGGATTGCTAAAACCCTAGACCGCGAGATCCTCGCGCTCCGTGCCGTGGGATCGCCGTTTGCTAAACGAAAGCGGCGGGACATGTTGGATCTGAGGTTCTCTTTTGTAGTTATGCGGTCTAAGGTAGACCAAGAGTTGCTGCCGTTCATGATGGTGGCAGTCATCGGAGCTATCCTAAATCTGATTGGCTTGATAAAGGCTACTCTTTCGGCCGGAATGCTACTAAGCATGCTGAGTATCGCCAACCTCTTTACCATAACAGTCGGTTGGTTCGTCATACTTCTTGCAGGTTTAGAAGTTTTCGCGCGTATTCGGCTTGCACCCATTATCCGGCAGATGCGCGATCTACAGACTAAGCAAGTCCTTTAGCCACACCCCCGCCCCGCCGCCGTTCTCGGCGATGAACTCGACGCCGGCACTCAATTGCCTTGAGCGGGGCAGGGAAAAGCGATCGAAAATGCGGCCAGCACCATGACGTCTGCCGGCTCGTCGCGTTGGTTGGGGTCATTCTCTATTGCCTGTTTCACAACGTCGAAGAGCTGGCTAGCTGTGACGCCGCTCCTGAAACAGGTCTGAGAGTTGATGTGAGGAACGATGAGTTTGTCGTTAATTGCGTCAGCCAGCGCCGCCACGTAGGTAAGAGCGGCATCTCGCTGCGCCGTGTCGGTTGATAACATGGCTGCTAGCAGATCGTTGCCGGAGTAGAAGTCGGCTTTTGCCGGCCCGCTACCAGCGCACAGAAGCATTATCGAGCACATCACAACGCCGGCCGCGCGAGCAAGTGGATTCACTTTGACTTTTCAGCTTTAGCTGCGGCCTTGTCCACAACCGCAAGTCCCATTTCAACCAACTGCCGGATTGCCTCAGAATCTCGCTTGATGCGATTTCCGAACTGGAAATCCTCCACGCGCTTCCACATGCCCTCCGGCAACGAGACAGTCTTTCGCAACAGCGGCTCGGAAGCGGGCTCTTTCATGGTGGAACGCTACGCTATTTCGGCGCGTGGTGCAATGCCGCAAAAGCTCTTGCGGTGCAATCCCTAGTGGTGTAGTGATGCGGTGGTGCATTGATGCACTAATCTGGGCGGCGGACGGTGCTTGCGACACCGCCCGCCAATGGCCCCGAACCATGAAAGCGCTAACCCAAATGACCAGAACCGAAACAAGCCTTACCACACCTCCGCGCGAGGACGCTACCCCGCACCCCCAGCTGGGCGACATCGACCTGCCGGAAGGTGTGTCCTTTCGCGGCATCGACCAATCCGGCGCCTACGCGCTGCGGGTAATGGGCAATGGGCTTTACCCCATCGTCATCGACGGCGACACCGCCATAGTGGTGCCGCTCGGCGACTGCCGGCCGCAGGACTTCGTGGTCCTGCACTTTCAAGACAGCCGCGGCCCCATCATCTGGCGGCTGGTGATGCCATCGCTGGTGCCGCCGGGAACTGCAATCCCGCCAGGCGCCACGCTGCACCCGCCGGTGCTGGTTGAGGGCCTGAACCCGCGGCGGCTGTTGCAGTTCCGGGTGGACAAGCTGACGGCCATGCACCGCGTCCTGGGCTTTCTCAGGGCGGACGGCACAATGGCCGACTTGCCGCTGGCCGTGCGAGTTAGGAGGGCGGCATGAGCGCCCGTTCTGCCGCTCCCAGACCAATGTGGGGCGATCCTGAGCGGGCTTGGCCGCTGTTGGAAACGCGGTTGCAGCACATCGACGCCGGCCACGGCTGCCTTCTCGCCAGCGCCGACGCCACTGACCCGGACATCTTCAAGTTCATCGCTTGGGCGTTGGGGCGCGAGCTTGACCTGCTGCGGGCCGAGATACGGCTGGCCCTCAGTCTGCCGGCTGAGCAGGTGCAGTCGTGAGCGCCGCCAGGATAGGGCGCCAGGCCGCCCAGGAAGCCAGCCAGCGGCACCGGGCGGCACGTAAGCGCCAGGCAGCCGCACGTCGCCACCGCAAGGCCCTAGCGGCCGAGCGGGAAGCCCTGGAACGGGCGATCGAACTAGCAATCGAGCGCCTGGACCAGATCGACGGCGACCCGGACATGGAAGCCGATAACGACACCGAAGACGGGGGCGACGGACATCCTGGCAGCCTCGGGGGTGCGTGGCATCTAGGCCCTGGCGATGCCGACGATGCGGAGTGCGGCGGCGACCCGGAGCCGGACTTCGATGATGAGCGGTCACACAACGCGCCGGTTACAGAGACGACACTCGGGGAGGCAGCCCTGGTGCCGCGGGCGGCGGTTGATTGGAGTCGGGCCGAGTGCAGGCTGGGTCTACCGGAGCCGCCAGAGGGTTTTGCGGCAATCCGGTTACTGCCGAACCGGGCGGTGGAGCGGTGAGGCGTGGCTTCCGGTCTCCACAAGATCCGCCGCCATCTAAGCCGCCGGTGATACCGGTATGGGTCGCCACCGGCATCCCGCCGCGGGCACCACGAAAGCCGCCACCACCGAAGGCCTGAGGCGAAAGGGGCGGGGCTTCGGCTCCGCCTTTTCTACGTTTTCCTCAGGCCTTTCCACAAGTATCTGAGAAAGCGTTGTCCTGCTCGTCCGCTACCGGACAGACATTAAAGGATGAGGGCCGTTTAGCGGGCTTTTGAACAGCCGAAGCCCAGGAAGCAGTGGGGCTCATCTTCCGTCTCATCTTCAGATTGCGGCAGCGCCCGAACGCTGATCTCGTTTTCGTGGGCGGTACGAAATCGAACATACTGTCGGCGCAAGTCTGTCTAAATCCATTGAAACCTGTGGTGTTGAGAGGGCGCTCCGTTGGCCGATTACCGACTTTACCTGACAGACGAGAATGGACACATCCAGCGCGCAGTCAACTTCGCCTGTGGTAATGAGGAGGAGGTCCGCAATAAGGCCAGGAGCCTCCTAGGTGAATACCCTTGCGTAGAAGTATGGCAAGGCGCCCGCAAAATCTGTGTGGATAAGCTGTCGGACGTTTCGGGTTCTTAGCTTTTGGGGGCGTTGACTGGATCAAGCCAGGCAAACCGCCGCTTGACCACTTGATAGCATTCGCAAGAAGCCGCCTCGAGTCCGGCGCGGTCAACAACAGTCACGGCGCCACGACTATGCTCGACGAGGCCGGCACGCTGTAGAGCTCCTATGGCTACGGTTACGCCCGGCCGGCGGATGCCAAGTAGGGTAGACATGAACTCCTGCGTCATAGTGAAGCGGTCGCCCGGGTTGCGATCATGGGTCATCAGCAGCCAGCGGGCCAGCCGCTGCTCAACCTGATGACGGCCGTTGCAAGCCGCGGTCTGGGCCACCTGAACATGGAAGCTGCCAGTGTAGCGCAACAACAGCTTGGCAAACGCCGGCAACTCACTAAGCAGCCTTTGGAAGGCGGCGGCCGGCATTTGCAAGGCTTCGCCTTCTACCTGCACCATTCCTTCAACAGCTGTCGTCTCTTCCCCAAGCAGCAGAGGTATGCCGACGAAGCCTTCCGGACCGACGAGCCCGACCTCGATGCGGGCGCCGTCGTCCATCGTCTGGAGCATTGAGACGGTGCCGCTCTCGATAAAAAACGCGTTTCCGACCTTGGCGTCTTGCTCGAGCAGCACCTGTTTCGGCACCAACGTAATTCTTTTTAGCTTAGACCAGACACGTTGCAGGTCCTGAGGCGGCAACAGCCTCAACAGCCGGTTTACGGGCGACGCTTCACTCATCTGAGGCATTGTGCGCTTTCGACTCTGGCGGGAGCGCGCGCTGCTCTCAGTCGATCAATGCCAAATCGGGGCGACCAATAGCTACCACGTGGGGTGTCGCGCCGGATTAGCCAAAGAGAATCGTTCCGGAAAAGCTTCAGCTAACAAAACCGACACAATTCTCCAGTTGAAGTCGTACGGTTTCGTACGCTTCTCTCTTTCAAACGTCTGGAACTGGCAAGCATGATTACGGTGGTGGTTGTCGAGGACGAGGTGGTGGTTGCAGAGGTTCTAGCGGCAGTGTTGTCCGACGAGGGGTATGACGTCATCACTGCTAGCCACGGCCAGGATGCGCTGGATCGTCTCGCTGAACATCCTCATGCGAAGCTTGTTCTATCAGACTTCCGTATGCCCGTTATGAACGGAGCTGGTTTGCTCAGCGCGATGCGCGTCTGCCCGATCCACGGCTGCACACCATTTATAATGATGAGTTCCATGCCGGAGCATGAGGTGCGGCGGCAGTCGAAGAGCTATGAGGCGTTTCTAAGGAAACCTTTTGCTCTCGGCGACGTGCTGGCGCTGGTTGCTCATGTTCTTGGCATTCCGCCGCCTGCAATCCATTGACAGTCGCTGTCGTTTGACACGCTACCCACGGGACCAAGCGCTGCGCCAGATCGATTCAAACGATGAACATGGAGATCCTTTAGAGCCTCGTTTTGTTGCCCCGGATGTTGCCCCGGAAGGCTACAGGCTGGCTTGCCACAGGATTTTTACGCTAAGTCTTTGATAAAATGGTGGGTGCAGTAGGGATCGAACCTACGACAAGCTGATTAAGAGTCAGCTGCTCTACCAACTGAGCTATGCACCCGCCGCGCCGCCCGTCTAGCAAGCGGCGGCGGGCAAGGGAAGTCCCGGCGCAGCATTGACCGAAGCGCAAGCCTCGTATCCATTGGGCGCATAGGCTCGGCGCGGAAGGATTCCCCCCACAGTTGGCGTATGCCCTGCAGCAACTGATCAACGGCCTGACGCTCGGCATGATCTACGGGCTGATCGCGGTCGGCTACACCATGGTTTACGGCATCATTGGCATGATCAACTTTGCCCATGGCGATGTCTTCATGGTCGGCGCCTTCATCGGCATCATCGTGCTGACGGCGCTGACCGGCTTGACCTCGGTGCCGCTCGGTATTCTGGCGGCGTTCATCGTCGCCGCCGCACTCTGCGCGGTGTACGGGTTTTCGATCGAGCGGGTGGCGTACCGGCCGCTGCGCGGCTCGTTCCGGCTGGCGCCGCTGATCTCGGCGATCGGCATGTCGATCCTGCTCGAGAACTACGTGCAGACCAGCCAGGGCGCGCTGGAGCGCGCCATCCCGGCGGCCTTTCCCGGCGGCGTCACGCTGATGGACGCGAACGGCTTCATCGTGCAGCTCACCTGGATGCAGATGGCGATCGTCGCCGTCACCCTCGTGGTGCTGGCGATCTTCACCTACATCGTGACGCGAACCCCGCTCGGCCGGGCGATGCGGGCGGTCGAGCAGGACCCGAAGATGGCGGCCCTGCTCGGCATCGACACCAACCGCACGATCAGCTTCACCTTCATCATCGGCTCGGCGCTGGCGGCGGTCGCGGGGGTGATGTTCCTGCTGTATTACGGCGTCATCGATTTCTACATCGGCTTCGACGCCGGCATCAAAGCCTTCACCGCCGCGGTGCTGGGCGGCATCGGCTCGCTGCCGGGCGCGGTGCTGGGCGGGCTGCTGATCGGGCTGATCGAGGCGTTCTGGTCCGGCTACGCCACCGTCGCCTACAAGGATGTCGCGGTCTATTCGATCCTCGCCATCGTGCTGATGTTCATGCCGACCGGCCTGCTCGGCCGCAACGAGCTTGAGAAGGTCTGATGCGGCGCTACGCCGACCACCTCAAGGAATCCGCCGCGGTCGCCTTCGTCGCCTTGCTGCTGTTCGGCCCGTTCCTGGGCCTGGCTCTGGGCGACAGCAATTCGGGCAACCTGACGCTCTCGACCCGGCCGCTGCTGCTGGCCGCCGCCGTCGGCCTCACCTTCGCCGCCCGTTTTTTGCTCCTGCTGTACCACGACCACCGCCACCGCATCACGCCGAAGGCCGAGGTCGCCGCCGCGTTCCGCAAGACCGGCAAGTACCTCACGCCACTGCTGCTGGTCGCCGCCGTGGGCATGCCGCTGATCCCTGGCCTCGCCAATTTCTACGTCGATCTCGGCGTGCTGATCATGACCTACGTGATGCTGGGCTGGGGCCTGAACATCGTGGTCGGCCTGGCCGGCCTGCTCGACCTCGGCTACGTCGCCTTCTACGCCGTCGGCGCCTATTCCTTCGCGCTGCTGGCGCAGGATTTCCACTTAAGCTTCTGGGAGGCGCTGCCGCTCTCTGGCCTGCTCGCCGCCGCCTGGGGCATCTTCCTCGGCTTTCCCGTGTTGCGGCTGCGCGGCGACTACCTCGCCATCGTCACCTTGGCGTTCGGTGAGATCATCCGGCTGGTCATCACCAACTGGGTTTCGCTCACCGGCGGGCCGAACGGCATCTACGACATTCCGCACCCGACGCTGTTCGGCCTGACCTTCAGCATGGAGGGCGGGCCGGGCACCTTCTCCGGCTTCTTCGGGATCGACCCGGACCCCAAGCAGCGCACCACCTATCTGTATTACATCATCCTGGGCCTGGCTCTGCTCACCAATTGGGTGACGCTCCGGCTGCGCCGGCAGCCGCTCGGCCGGGCCTGGGAGGCGCTGCGCGAGGATGAGATCGCCTGCCGCTCGCTCGGCATCAACATCCGCAACACCAAGCTCACGGCGTTCGCCACCGGCGCGATGTTCGGCGGCTTCGCGGGGTGTTTCTTCGCGACGCGGCAGGCCTTCATCAGCCCGGACAGTTTCACCTTCATCGAATCCGCAACCGTGCTCGCCATCGTCGTGCTGGGCGGCGCCGGCAGCCAGCTCGGCGTCGCCCTCGCCGCCCTGGTGATGATCGGCGTGCCGGCGCTGCTGCAGGATTTGCAGATCTACCGGATGCTGTTCTTCGGGATCGCGCTCGTCACCATCATGGTGGTGCGGCCGCGCGGCTTCATCTCGACGCGGCGGCCGACGATCGTGCTGACCAAGGAAAAGCCGATCGCCGCGGATCTGGTGGCGCAGGGCCGTGGCTGAAACGCACGACGCGTTGCTCACCGTGACGGCGCTGACCATGCGGTTCGGCGGGCTGACGGCGGTGAACGAGCTTGGCTTCATCGCCCGGCGCGGCGACATCACCGCCGTCATCGGCCCGAACGGCGCCGGCAAGACCACGGTGTTCAACTGCATCACCGGCTTCTACAAACCCACCACCGGCAGCATCGCCATCGCCCATACGCCGGGCGCGACCATGCTGCTGAACAAACTGCCCGGCCACGCCATCGCCAAAAAGGGCCGGGTGGCCCGCACCTTCCAGAACATCCGGCTGTTCGGCGGCATGACGGTGCTGGAGAATTTGATGGTGGCGCAGCACAACGAGCTGCAGGCCGCCACCGGCTTCGGCGTGCTGGCCATCCTCGGCGTCGGCCGATACCGCGCCGCCGAGAAAGCCGCAATGGCCCGCGCCCGGCACTGGCTGGAGGCGACCGAACTCACCGACCGCGCCGACGACCCGGCCGGCGCCCTGCCCTATGGCGCGCAACGCCGGCTGGAGATCGCCCGGGCGATGTGTACGGACCCGGTGCTGCTGTGCCTGGACGAGCCGGCGGCCGGGCTGAACCCGCGCGAGAGTGCGGCGCTCAACGACCTGTTGCTGAAAATCCGCGCCGAGGGTTGCTCGCTGCTGCTGATCGAGCACGACATGGGGGTGGTGATGAAAATCTCCGACCACATCGTCGTGCTCGACCACGGCAAGAAGATCGCCGACGGCACGCCGCTCGAGATCCGCAACGACCCCGCGGTGATCGCCGCCTATCTCGGCGAAGGCGACGATGACGACCCGGACGCGCCGATCGCCGAAGACGCGCCGCCGCCGCCGGTGACCGAAACCGCCGCCGGCGCGCCAGGGCAGGACGAAGGCATCGCGGCGCCGCCTTCCACCGGCGCGCCATGAGCGTCGTGCGAAGCACGCCATGAGCATCGTTCTGAGCCTGGCCGGCGTCAGCACGTTCTATGGCCCGATCCAGGCGCTGCGCGAGGTCAGCCTGGAGGTCGAGGAAGGCGAGATCGTCACCCTGATCGGCGCCAACGGCGCCGGCAAGTCGACGCTGATGATGACGATCTGCGGCAACCCCCGCGCCCGCACCGGCACCATCATGTATCGCGGCGAGAACATCACCGATCTGCCGATGCACGAGATCGCCCGGCGCGAGATCGCCCAGTCGCCGGAGGGCAGGCGCATCTTCGCCCGCATGAGTGTCGAGGAAAACCTGATGATGGGTTCGCAGGTGATCAAGTTCGCCGATTACGACAAGCAGCTCGGCCTGATGTTCGAGCTGTTTCCGCGCCTGAAGGAGCGCTTCGGCCAACGCGGTGGCACGCTCTCCGGCGGCGAGCAGCAGATGCTGGCGATCGCCCGGGCGCTGATGAGCAAGCCCAAGCTGCTGTTGCTCGACGAGCCTTCGCTTGGCCTGGCGCCACTGGTCATCAAGCAGATCTTCGGCGCCATCCGGCAACTGAACCGCGAGACCGGCCTCACCGTTCTTTTGGTGGAGCAGAACGCCAACCAGGCGCTGCGGCTCGCGCATCGCGGTTACGTGCTGGTCAACGGCGCCATCACCATGGCCGGAACCGGCGCGGAGCTGCTGGCACGGCCGGAAATCCGCGCCGCCTATCTGGAAGGCGGGCATTGATGCGGCGCTGTTTTTGCGCGCATATTCCGGCCTGCTAACGAGCTTGCCGCGAAAAAATCACCCCCCAACAAGGAGAAAAATCTTGCGAAACATCCTCTTGAGCACCGCGGCCGTCATGGCCCTCGGCTTCGGTCTGGCCGCCGCGCCGGCGCAGGCGCAGGTGAAGATCGGCGTTGCCGGGCCGCTGACCGGCTCCAACGCCGCGTTCGGGACGCAGCTGAAAACCGGCGCCGATCTGGCGGTTGCCGACATCAACGCCCATGGCGGCTTGCTGGGCAAGAAAATCTCCGAAATCGTGGTCGACGACGCCTGCGATCCGAAGCAGGCGGTGACCGCGGCGAACCAGCTGGTCGGCGACGGCGTGGTGATGGTGGATGGGCATTTCTGCTCGGCCTCCTCGATCCCCGCCAGCAAGGTTTACGCCGATAACGGCGTGCTCGAAATCTCCCCGGCCTCGACCAACCCGCAATACACCGACGGCAGCAGCTCCGACCTGATCTTCCGCACCTGCGGCCGCGACGACCAGCAGGGCAAGGTCGCCGCCGACTACATCGCGGCACATTTCAAGGGCATGAAGGTCGCCGTGCTCGATGACAATTCGACCTACGGCAAGGGCATCGCCGATCAGGTGCGGATGAACCTCGCCAAGGACGGCGTGCCGGTCACCTATTCCACCTCCTACACCGCCGGCGACAAGGACTACTCGGCGCTGATCAGCCGGATGAAGCAGGCCGGCATCCAGCTGGTCTATGTCGGCGGTTACTACGCGGATTCCGGGCTGATGATCCGCGAGGGCGCGACCCAGGGCTTCAAGCCGCAATGGTTCTCCGAGGACGCCGCGGTGACCTCGGCGCTGTGGCAGGTGGCCGGCCCGGCCGCCGAAGGCATGTTGATGACTTTCCCGCCGCCGGCCGAAAAAGGCTCCGCCGCCGCCGCCGCGGTGGCCGAGCTGAAAGCCAAGAACGAGGACCCGACCGGTTACGTGCTGTATTCCTACGCCACCATCCAGATCTGGGCGGAAGCGGTGAAAAAGGCGAAGAGCACCAAGCCTGCTCTGGTCGCCAAGGAACTGAAAGCCGGCGGCCCGTGGCCCTCGGTGCTGGGGCCGATCACCTTCAACGCCAAGGGCGACGTGGTGAACGCCGCCTACGCGATCTACAAGTGGCATGACGGCAACTATTCCGTTTTCGCGATGAAGTGAGGCAAGGCGAGGGGCGCTGCCCCTCGACCCCGCTGGGGCCGTGAGGCCCCAGACCCCTCAAACACCCGTCATGGCGAGCCCGGTGCCAAGCCAGGCGAAGCAATCCAGAACCGGGCTGAAAAACACCTGCCGATGACTGGCGGGTGCCTCGACTCGCAAGGCATTATCAGGCTCTCATGCACGACCAATCAGCCAGCCTCGACCCCACCGACTGGTCGGAACTGCGGAAGCTGGGCCACCGCATGATGGACGACATGATCGACCATTTGGCGGGGCTGCGGGACAGCCCGGTGTGGCGGCCGATGCCGGATGCCGTGCGGGCCGAATTCAAAACGCCCCTGCCAGCGCAAGGCACGGATCTGGCCAGCCTGTACGAAACCTTCACCGCCGACGTGCGGCCTTACGTCACCGGCAACACCCATCCGCGCTTTTTCGGCTGGGTGCATGGCGGCGGCAATCCGGTGTCGATGCTGGCGGAGCTTCTGGCCGGCGGGATGAACGCCAATTGCGGCGGACGGGACCATGTCGGCATCGTCATGGAGCGGCAGGTCATCGCCTGGGCCGCCGAGATGCTGGGGATGCCGCCCGAAGCCAGCGGCGTGCTGCTCACCGGCTCCTCGATGGCCAATTTCATCGCCGTGCTCTGCGCGCGATACCAGGCGCTGGGAGCCACGGCGCGGCAACACGGGCTGGGCGGCGCCAGGCTCACCGCCTACGCCGCCGCCGGCGCGCATCGCTGCGTGCCGGGTGCGATGGACATGGCCGGGCTCGGCGCCGCCGCCTTGCGGCTGATCCCGGTGGACGCCGCGCACCGGATCGACCTCGCGGCATTGCAAACGGCGATGGTGGAAGACCGCCGCGCCGGGTGCCGGCCGTTCCTCATCGTCGGCACCGCCGGCAGCGTCGATGTCGGCGCGTTCGACGATCTCGCGGCCTTGCGCGAGATCGCGACGCGGGAGGGTTGCTGGTTCCACGCCGACGCCGCGTTCGGCGCGCTGGCGGCACTTTCGCCACGTCACGCCCCGCTGCTCGCCGGCATCGAGAGCGCCGATTCGGTCGCTTTCGATTTCCACAAATGGGCGCAGGTCACTTACGACGCCGGCTGCGTGCTGATCCGTGACCCGGCGCTGCATCTCGCCACCTTCGCGCAGACCACCAGCTATCTGGCGGCGGCGCCGCGTGGCCTGGCCGGCGGCGCGCCCTGGCCCTGCGATCTCGGCCCCGACCTGTCGCGCGGCTTCCGGGCACTGAAAATCTGGATGACGCTTTCCGCCTACGGCACGGAACGGCTGGGTGCGGTTGTCGACCAGGGTTGCGCCCTGGCCCAGCACCTGGCGGCCCGGATCGTGGCCAGCAACCGGCTGGAACTGCTGGCGCCGGTCAGCCTCAACATCGTCTGTTTCGGGGTTCGCGGCATCGACGATGCCGGCATCGAGGCGCTGGTGGCCGACCTGCAGGAGAGCGGATCGTTCGCGCCATCGACCACCACCATCGGCGGCCGCCGCGGGGTCCGTGCCGCGATCGTCAACCACCGCACGACGCAAGAGGATATCGATGCGCTGGTCGACGCAATCCTGGCGCGCTAATCCAGGCGCTTAACGCCAGTGGCGGCCACCCCATCCGCCGCCCCAACCACCGCCGCCCCAACCGCGGCCCCAGCCACCGCCGATGATCACGCTGCCGACGACTGGCGGCGGTGCGTAATAGCCGGGCGCGTAACCGTAGCCGCCGCCATAGCCGCCGCCGTAGCCATAGCTGTTATAGGCGTAGCCGCTCGGGTAGACGACGCAGCCGGCCAGCGAAACACCGAGCGCCGTGAGCGTCAGGCCCGTCATCGATGCTTTCCGAAATTTCATGCTCAAGACACTCATGGCTTTCTCCCGCGGCCGCGGCCGCCAAAACAACGAATTAGCAAACTGCCTTGTATTTAGGGCGGGTTTACGGCGGCAAGGCGGCGGCATTGTAAAAGTTTGCAACGCCTGTTCTGTAACAAGTAGGTACAATACGCCTTGGTTTCGCCATCGTAGCGGCCATGGCGCGAACACAAATCCGGCACTAACTGCAAAGCAACGACAACGCCGTAAAAACAGGAGTCCCCCCGCCGTGTTCACCCGCCCGATCAATTTTCGCACCCTGCTGACGGTTACCACCGCCCTTGGCCTTGCGGTGCCACTGGCCCCTGCCCGGGCCCAGGACGCCAGCACCGCCAGCACCGCCAGCAGCAGCGCCCCGCCGCCGGCCAATGTCGGTGAGATCTCCAGCTTGAACGGCGCGGTCTCCTTCAACGGCGCCGGCTCCAACGGCCAGTGGGTCGCGGCCTCCATCAACTACCCGGTCTCCACCAGCGACTCGCTGTTCACCCAGGCCGGCGCGCAGGCCACGGTCGCGGTGCAAAGCAGCCGGCTGACGCTGGCCGAGAACACCGAGCTGCAGATTACCGGCCTCGATCAGAATTCGCTGGCGGCGACCGAGAGCCAGGGCGAGATGTTCCTCGCCATCAGCTATCTGCAGCCGGGCCAGAATTTTGCCATCACCACGCCGCGCGGCACCGTGACGATCAGCCAGAACGGCAATTACGACATCGCCGTCGGCGACCAGACCACGCCAACCGTGATCACCGTGCTGGATGGCGCCGCCACCGTCACCGACCCCGGCGCCAGCCTGCAGGTCGCGGCCGGGCAATCCGGCGTGCTGAGCGGCACCGACCAGACGGTCGCGCAGCTCGGCACCGCCGACCGCGACGCTTTCATCACCAGCATGTTGGCGGTCAACGCGCCGCCGCCGCCCTCTTACGCGCCGCCGGTGGTGAGCCAGATGACCGGCGTCACGGCACTCGCCAGCTACGGCAGCTGGTCGCAGAGTTCGAGCTACGGCGCGGTCTGGTATCCGAGCGTCGGCTCCGACTGGGCGCCGTATCGGGAAGGCCATTGGGCCTATGTGCAGCCCTGGGGCTACACCTGGGTGGACAGCGAGCCCTGGGGCTTCGCGCCGTTCCATTACGGCCGCTGGATCGACGACGGCAACCGCTGGGGCTGGGTGCCGGCCGCCGCCTACAGCGATTACGGCCCGAGCTATCAGCCGGTTTACGCGCCGGCGCTGGTGAGTTTCTTCGGCGCCGGGGTTGGTGTCGGTGTCGGTGTCGGCGTCGGGCTGTCGCTCGGCGGCTTCGCCTCGGGCTCGATCGGCTGGCTGCCGCTGGCGCCGAACGAAGCCTATTATCCGTCCTACGGCTACGGCGGCAACCGGAGCTATTTCGACCGGATCAACTACGTCAACGTGCGCCGGACCAACATTCAGAACATCAACAACACCACGATCGTCAACAATTACAACAACTACGCGAACCGCCGGGGGGCCACCTATATCAACGCCGCGCAGATGGGCCGGGGCGACGCGGTGGGCCGCTACGGCAAGCCGGTGCCGCAGGACATGCTGGCGAAAGCCCAGCCGATCGGGTTCCGGCGCGGCGAGGGCGGCCCGACCGGACAACATGCGGAAGGCCTGCCGCAGCCGAATTTCGAGCGCCATGCGGCGCCGGCGCCGCACCCGACCGCCTTCGCCGACCGCCACGACCTGCCGCACGCCGTGACTTCGCACGAGCCGGCGCCGAACCTGCGGCCCGGCCAGGCCTATGCCGGCCCCAACCATCCGCCGGGCGGCCAGGGCGGCTTCGGGCAAAGGCAGCAACATCCCGGCCAGCCCCAAGGCCCCGGCGCGCATCCGGGCTTCGGCGCCAATCCCGGCTTCAAGGCGCCACCGGCCCCGCCGGGCGGCGGCACCCATATCGGCTTCCCGGCGCAACCCGGGCAACAGCACGGCCAACAGCAAGGGCAGCGGCCCAACAACGCCAACGCTCCGCATCAGGGTGGTTTCAATGCGCCGAACGCACCGCACCAGGGCGGCTTTAACGCCCCCGGCGCGCCGCGTGAGATCGGCAACAACCCCGGCTTCCATCCGCCGCCGGCCCCGCCGGGCGAGCAGCACCCCGGACAGCCGGGCGGCGAGGCGCCGCACGCCAACCTGCCGAATGTCGTCCATCCGGGTGAGCCAATGCACCCGATCACGCCGAACGCGGCGCGCCCCGAGAACCACGCGACCTACCCGAACGGGGCGAACCATCCGGAGAACCAGCCGGCGTTCCATCCGCAGCAGGCGCCGCAGGTCCATCCGCAGGCCCAGCAGCAATTTCACCCGCAACAGCAGCAGTCCCACCCACAGCCGCAGCAGCAATTCCATCCGCAGCCGCAGCCGCAATTCCACCCGCAGCAGCCTCAGCCGCAAGCTCGTCCGCAGCCGCAGCAGCAACAATTCCACCCGCAGCAGCAGCAGATCCAGCGCCCGGCCGAGCAACCGCACCCGCAACCGCAGCAGCAGCAACCCCATCCCGAGGACCAGCATCAGGACAAGAAAAAGGGCTAGATGAACATGGCTTCTTGGTCCGGGCGGCGGCATGCTAAACCGCCCGGATGAGTGCAACGGCCGACCCCGACGCCGCAAAACGCCGCCAGCGCCGCTGGCGGCGTTGGCTCGTCAACGTCCTGCTGCTGCCGCCGGCCTTGCTCTATATACTGATCGAAAATCTGTACTGGGCGGCGGCGCGGGCGGCGCTGCACGCCTCCCGGCTCGACGCCATCAACGCCCTGCAACGCGGCCTGAAACGCCTGCCGCCGGCGGCGATCCTGTCGCTGTTCCTGATCCCGGAAGTCATCAGCCATCTCGGCGGCTGGTGGGCAACCTACCTGCTGGTGAAGCGGAAATGGTGGTCGGCGGTGTGGACCGGCGTGCTCATCAAAGGCTTCGCGACGCTGCTGGTGGTTTGGATCTACCAGACCTGCCAACCGGCGTTGATGTCCGTGCAATGGTTTGCCTGGTTGCACGGCAAGTTTCAAAAGGCCCGCAACTGGATGGCGGAGCGGACCGAGCCGGCGCTGCGCTTCGGCCGGCGGCTGGTCTCCGGCAGCCGGTCCGGGATCAGCCGCCGGTTCCTGGCCTTGCGCAGCCGTATCGCCAGCCGGCTCGGCCTGGTCCGCAAGTGAGCGCCGCCGCGCATCTGGCCGCCGCCGATCCGGCGCTCGGCCGCTGCATCGCCCGCGTCGGCGCGCTCAAGCGGTTGAAGCCGGAGCCACGGGAGCCTTACGTGGCGCTGCTCTCGGCGGTGGCGCACCAGCAGCTGCACGGCAACGCGGCCCGCGCCATGCTGGGCCGGCTGATGCTGCTGGCCAGCGGCGAGATGCCGGCGCCAGCCGCCTTGCTGGCGCTATCGGACCAGGCGCTGCGCGATTGCGGCTTCTCGGCCAACAAGGCGCTGGCGCTGCGCGACATCGCGGCGAAGGCGGCCGCCGGCGTCATCCCCAGCCGCGCCGCCGCCCGCCGCCTGACCGACGCGGCGCTGATCGAGCGGCTGGTCAGCATCCGGGGGGTGGGCCGCTGGACCGTCGAGATGCTGCTGATCTTCACCCTGGGGCGGCCGGATATTTTTCCCGTGGACGATTTCGGGGTGCGCGAAGGCTACCGCATCGTCCACGCGCTCGAGGTGCAACCCAAGCCGAAACCGCTCGCGGTTATGGCCGAGATCTACGCGCCGTTCCGCTCCACCGCCGCTCTGTATTACTGGCGGGCGGCGGACCTCGCGAAGCCGGTGAAGTCAGCCGCGGTCGCAAAGGCCAAAATATAGCAGCGCCAGCAGCGGCAGGGCGGCGCCGAGGCCGCAGATGCCGGCGAAGCCCGCTTGCGCCAGGATCAGGCTGGTGAACGCCGAAGCCAGCGCCGCCGCACCGAAAAACCCCGCCATGAAGACGCCGTTCAGCCGCGACCGCAGCGCCGGCGCCAGCGCGTAGATCGCGCGCTGCCCGAACACCAGGTTGGACTGAACCGCGAGATCGAGCACCACCCCGGCGGCGCCCAGCACGACCACCGAACGGGTGGCGGCGCCGAGCAGCGCGAGCGGGAACGACGCCGCGATCAGCAGCAGCGCGACGACGGTGCCGGCGCGGCCGTGTTCGCGGTCGGCGAGCCGGCCGGCGACCGGTGCCGCGAGCGCGCCGGCGGCGCCGACCAGCGCGAACACCGCGATGCCGCGCTGGCTGTAATGGAACTGCCGCGCCAGCAGCAGCGGGGCGGCGTTCCAGAAGGTGATGAAGCAGCCGAACGCGGCGGACTGGTAGGCGATCCGATGCCGCAGCAACGGCGTGTTGAACGGCAACGCCACCAGCGACCGCAGGATCGCCAGATAATGGCCGGCGGCGGCGGGCTGGCGCCGCGGCAGCGCCAACCGCAAGCCGGCCGCCAGCGCCGCCATCATCCCGGCCGAGACGAAAAACACCGCGCGCCAGCCGAACCAGCTGGCGATCATGCTGGAGACCGGCCGCGCCAGCAGGATGCCGACCAGCAGCCCGCTCATCACATTGCCGACGACCCGGCCGCGCTTCTGGTCCGGCGCCAGGTGCGCCGCCAGCGGCACCAGCATCTGCGCGGCCACCGAGGCGACGCCGATCAGCGCCGCGGCGGCGAGGAAAAACAGCCCCGAGCGGGCCAGCCCGGCGGCCAGCAACGCCGGCACCGACAGTGCCACCGTGAGCACCGCCAGAAGCCGGTTTTCCAGCAGGTCGCCGAGCGGGACCAGCAACAGCAGGCCGGCGGCGTAGCCCAGCTGGAACAGCGTCATGATCAGGCTGGCGGCACGCGGGCCGAGGCCCACCGACGGTCCGATCACGCCGATCAACGGCTGCGCGTAATAGATATTGGCGGCCAACATGCCGCAGCTGGCGGCCAGCAGAAGCACCAAAGAAGCCGGCGGCCCCGGGTCGGCGGGTCGATCCATGGCCCTGGCTTAACGCGGCCGAGAAATTCTGCAATGCAGGCGGCGCGTTACGGAGCACGCGCCATGGATTCTCTACACGCCATCCTGTTCGCGGTCCTGCAGGGTGCCACCGAGTTGTTTCCGGTCAGCAGCCTCGGCCATGCAGTGATCGTGCCGGCGCTGCTGAAATGGCATATCGACCAGGCCAGCCCCGGCTTCCTGCCGTTCCTGGTGATGCTGCATCTGGGCACCGCACTCGGCCTGCTGCTGTATTTTTACCAGGACTGGCTCGGCATGGCGCGCGGCGTCTTCGGCGGCGGGGCGCAGGAGATGCTGGACCGCAAGCTGCTGCTGCGGCTGATCGTCGCGACGCTGCCGGCGATCCTCATCGGCGCGCTGGTGGAAGGCCCGGTGCGCCGGCTGTTCGCCAGCCCGGCGATCGCCTGTCTGTTCCTGATCGCCAACGCGGCGTTGCTGACGATCGGCGAGCGGCTGCGGGCCCGTGGCATCCGCCGCGCCGATAATCTGTCCTACGGCGACGCGGTGATCATCGGGCTGTTCCAGTGCCTGGCGTTTCTGCCCGGCATCTCGCGCTCCGGCGCCGCTATCGTCGGCGCGCTGCGCCGCGGCGTGCCGCACGAGGAGGCGGCGCGGTTTTCCTTCCTGATGGGCACGCCGATCATCCTGGCGGCCGGCGCCGCCGAGGTGCCGAAGCTGTTGCATAACCATGAGATGCACGCGCTGTTCGGCATTTCGCTGCTCGCCGCCTGCGTCGCCGGTGTTGTCGCCTTTGCCAGCACCGCCTTTCTGATGCGCTATTTCCGCGACCACGACGCCTGGGCGCTGGTGCCCTTCGCCTGGTACTGCGTGATTTTCGGCGCCGGCAGCTTCGTGCTCCTGCTGCTCGGCTATTGATGCGACGTTTTTTGTTGACGCTGCTGTGTCTGTTGCCGCTGGCGGCGGCGGCCGCCGTTAACCCCGCCGTCGTGCCGCTCAGCCGGATGAACCTGCCGGCGTGGCGAGCCCATTTTATTGCGATGCTGGCGGCAGCCAAAGCCGACCCCGATGCGCGAGTGGTCTGGCTCGGCGACTCCATCACCCAGTACTGGCAGCGCGCCGGCGGCCACGGCTACGACGATGTCCTGCCGGTCTGGCAGCACGACTACGCCGGGCCGTACCGGGCGCTGGCGTTCGGCTGCATCGGCGACACCACCGCCAGCCTGATCTGGCGGCTCGACCACGGCGAGGTCGCCGGGCTGCACCCGAAACTCGCCATCATCCTGATCGGCGCCAACAATCTCGGCCGGGTGCATTGGGACGCGGCGCTGACGGTGCCGGGGATCGAGGCGGTGGTGGACGATACCCATGCCAGGCTGCCGGGCACGCATATCCTGCTGCTCGGCATCCTGCCCTCGATCCGCTCGGCCTGGATCGACCGGCAGACCGGCCTGGTCAACACCGGCCTGCGCCAGCATTACGCCGGCAACCCGACCGTGACCTATCTCGACGCCGGCGGCGTGCTGCTGCGCGGCGGCCGCGCCGACCCGGCGCTGTTCGTTGACCCGCGGCTGACCCCGCCGGAACCGGCGATCCACCCGGACGCCGAAGGGATGGCGCGCATTGCCGCCTTCATCCAGCCGGAGGTGGCGCGGCTGACGCGGTAATTAATGTTTGATTTGAAAGTTGGACATAAATTGCCGTCTTGTCGTAAGCTGCGGTGTCAGGATCAGCATGAACGTCACGAATTTCGTCACAGGTAAGGAAGATCAGCCGTTCGCACCGAACTTCGGCGAACTGGACATTGTCCGACTCAAGAAGCCGATCATGGTCAAGGGGCAGGCGCTTGCCTCCAGCCTTACGGGCACGATCGTCTATTGCCACGGTGTTGAAGCCTATGAGGTGGAATTTTCCGGGTTAAACGACATCTTTCAAATTACGCCGAGGACCTCGAGAAAGCCTAGATCGCTCTCATGGAGTTCAGCGTTTCGCCCTCTAAGATCGTCGATTATCTGTTGAAGGAGCCGGTGAAGCGAAAGTTTTTCGTGGCTTTGGGCTATTCATCGGAAAGCTGGCAAACGCTCCAGTCCGCGATTTTAGAGCTAGCAGCGCGCCACGGCTCCTCGATCCGGCTGAGACAGGAAACAAAATACGGCAAGGAGTTCGAACTGCTGGGTGAAATCGTGACGGCTTCAGGCAGAACGATAGCTCTCAGGACCGCTTGGTATCTGGACGCCGGCGAAGCCGAAGTTGGCCGTTTTATCACGGCCTACCCTGCTTAATCTAGAACAGCTTCATCGGCTCGCCTGCAGATCTCGCTTCAACCACAAAATCAGCGATCAGGTTCGGCGATTTGACACCAGGCGCGGTTTCGACGCCTGACGAAACATCCACGCCAGGCGCGCCGGTGGCGGCGATGGCGGTGGCGACGTTGTGGGCGTTCAGGCCGCCGCCGAGCAGCCAGAAGCCGGGGGCCGGCCAGCCCGCCAGCAGTGACCAGTCCAGTGCCGTGGCGTTGCCGCCGGGGCGGGTGGCGCCGGCGGGGGGCTTGGGTTCGATGACGAAGCCGTCCAGCCCCTCGTCGCTTACCGGCAGGTCATCGCGGGAGGCGATGCCGGCGGCGCGCCAGACCGGGATGCCGAACCTCTCCTTCAACGCCCGGCAACGCGCCGCGTCGGCATATACCTGCAAAGCATCGAGCCGCAGCGCCGCCAGGGTGGCAGCCACGGCCGCGTCGCTCGGCGCCACGAACAGGCCGACGCGTCTGGGCCCGCCAGCCGCTCGCACCGCCAGCGCCGCCGCTTGCGTTGGCGTCACGAAGCGCGGCGAAGCCTCGAAGAAAACCAAGCCTAGGTAATCGGCGCCAGCCTCGACGACGGCGTCGTACGCCGCCGGGCTGTTGACGCCGCAGATCTTGACCTTCGTCAACGGTTCGCTGCCAACGGCCGCCCGGTCACGGGCGCGTGGTCACAGCGCCGGCGGCAAGGCGGGAAGGGCCGTTGCGGGCGGTGGCACAAGCCGCGCCTCTAGCTCGGCGACCCGTCGCTCGGCGCGCTTCGCCCGCCGGCCGGCGGCCAGGCGTTGCGGCAATTGGAAGGCCATGCCCAGCAGCAACCCGACGACGAAGACCACCAGCACCACCGCCCCCAGCGGCAGCGCCAGCACGAAGCCGAAGGGCCAGAATTGCAGGCTCGCGGCGTCGCGGTTCGACAGCAGGAAGACCGCCAGGATCAGGATGACGAGGAAGCCGATAATCGCGCGTAGAAGTCTCAGGCTTTTGCTCCGCCGTGCTTTTTCAGGCCGGCCAAGGAGATGGGCTTGTTGATGCGTTCCCGCAACTCCTTGCCGGCCTTGAAGAACGGCACGGATTTCTGCGCCACGTCCACGGTCTCGCCCGTGCGCGGGTTGCGGCCGGCACGGGCGTTGCGGTGCTTGACCGTGAAGGCGCCGAAGCCGCGCAACTCCACGCGCTCGCCGCGCGCCAGGGCGCTGGTCATCTCGTCGAACAAGGCCGCCACGATCCGCTCGACATCCGCCGTGGTCAGATGCAGGTTGTCTTCCACCAGCCCGGCGATCAGTTCCGATCGTGTCATCTTGCCTCTCCCAGCGCAGCGACGATGCCAGGGCGGCGGAACCGGGTCAATAAGCGATTGTGATAAAAGACTTTTAGCTTAGTCCCGGGGTCCGGGGCCTCACGGCCCCGGCAGGGTCGAGGGGCAGCGCCCCTCGCCTTGGCCTTGGGTTACTGGTCGCCCTGCTGGTTGCGCCGGCGGATCGCGGCGCCCAGGATATCGCCTAGCGACGCGCCGGAATCCGAGGAACCGAATTCGGCCACCGCCGACTTGTCCTCGTCGATTTCCTTGCCCTTGATCGTCAGTTGCAGCTTGCGGGCGGCGCGGTCGACGGCGGTGATCTTGGCGTCCAGCGTCTCGCCGATGGCGAAGCGCTCGCTGCGCTGGTCGGCCTTGTCGCGGGCCAGTTCGGCGCGGCGGATGAAGCCGGTCAGCACCTCGTCCACCTTGACCTCGATCCCGTTGGACTGCACCGCTGTGACGATACAGGTGACGATCTGGCCCTTGTGGATCTTGTCGAGCACGCCGGCGGCCGGATCGACCTCGAGCTGCTTCACGCCGAGGCTGATGCGTTCCTTCTCGATGTCGATGTCGAGCACCTTGGCCTTCACCATGTCGCCGGTGTTGTATTTGGTGATCGCGGTCTCGCCGCTGTCGTCCCAAGACAGGTCCGACATATGGATCATGCCGTCGATCTCCGGGCCGACGCCGATGAACAGGCCGAACTCGGTGATGTTGCGGATCTCGCCCTCGACGGTCGCGCCAATCGGGTGCTCGTCCTGGAACTCCTCCCAGGGGTTGCGGGCGACCTGCTTGAGGCCGAGCGAGATGCGGCGCTTCGAGGCGTCGACATCCAGCACCACGACTTCGACTTCCTGGCTGGTGGAAACGATCTTGCCGGGATGCACGTTCTTTTTGGTCCAGGACATCTCGGAGACATGGACCAGCCCCTCGACCCCGGCTTCGAGCTCCACGAAGGCGCCGTAATCGGTGATGTTGGTGACCCGGCCGGTGGTCTTCACGCCCGGCGGGTACTTGGCGTCCACGCCCTCCCACGGATCGGCTTCCAACTGCTTCATGCCGAGCGAGATGCGCTGGGTCTCGGCGTTGAAGCGGATCACCTGCACCTTGACCGGCTGGCCGATGGTCAGCGCCTCGGCCGGATGGTTGATGCGCTTCCAGGCGATGTCGGTCACGTGCAGCAGGCCATCGACGCCGCCCAGGTCCACGAAGGCGCCGTAATCGGTGATGTTCTTGACCACGCCGTCGAGGATCTGGCCTTCCTTCAGGCCGAGGATCAGCTCGCTGCGCTGCTCGGCGCGGGTCTCTTCGAGCACGGCGCGGCGCGACACCACGATGTTGCCCCGCGCCCGGTCCATCTTCAAAATCTGGAACGGCTGCGACATGCCCATCAGCGGGCCGACATCGCGGACCGGGCGGATGTCCACCTGGCTGCCCGGCAGAAAGGCGGTGGCGCCGCCGAGATCGACCGTAAAACCGCCCTTGACCCGGCTCTGGATGATGCCGTTGACGCGGGTCTGCACCTCGAAGGCTTTTTCCAGCTGAGTCCAGCTCTCCTCGCGCCGCGCCTTTTCGCGCGACAGCACCATCGAGCCGTCCTTGTCCTCGTAACGCTCGATGTAGAGGTCGAACACGTCGCCGGCCTTGACTTCCGGCCGGGCGCCGGCGAGGGCGAATTCGCGCAGCGGCACCCGCCCTTCGCTTTTCAGCCCGACATCGACGATGACGAAATCGTCGTCGATCCTGAGCACGATGCCGGAGACGACCGAGCCTTCGAACCCGGCATTGGCGCCGAGCGAGGTTTCGAGAAGTGCGGCGAAATCGTCGGTGCCGGTATAGGCGGGAATGTTATCGGAGCGAACGGCGGTTGCGATGGAAGCCATGTGGCGAAAACTGTCCTTGGACGAGGGATGAAAAACATCCCGGCGGTGAGCGCGGCCCCGACGGAGCTACGGCTTGGCGCCCGTGCGGCGATGCCGACGGGGCCCAGTGAAGTAGGTGGCGGTCTCTTAGCCCGATCGGTTCCTGAGTCAAGCCGGCCGGCTGCGTTCAAGCAGGTGCGAACAACAGCGCCACCAGGGCGCTCCAGCCGGTCTGGTGCGAGGCGCCGACGCCGCGGCCATTGTCGCCGTCATAGTATTCGTGGAACAGCACCAGGTCGGCGGCTTGGGGGTCGGCTTGCAGTTGCGGGTAGGCGGCCATCACCGGGCGGCGGCCCGCCTCGTCCCGCAACGACAGCCGGGTCAGCCGCGCCGAGAGCCGGTCGGCGATCGCCGCCAGCGAGAGGGTCACGCCGGAGCCGGTCGGGTACTCGACCTGGAAATCGTCGCCGTAATAGCGGTGGAAGGTGCGGAGCGCCGCGATCAAGGCGAAGTTCATCGGCATCCAGACCGGGCCGCGCCAGTTCGAATTGCCGCCGAACAGCCGGGAATCGGATTCCGCCGGCAGGTACTTCACCTGGTAGCGCTGGCCGGCGGTTTCGTACACGAACGGCGCCGCTTCGTGGTATTTGGAAACGGCGCGGATGCCGTGCGGTGAGAGGAACTCCGCCTCGTCCAGCATCCGGGTCAGCAGGCGTTTCATCCGGTGGCCGCGCAGCAGGGACAACAGGCGGCGTTGGCCCTCACCAGGCACGTCCCAATGCGAGATCAGCGCCGCGAGGTCCGGCCGCGACGCCAGGAAGTGGTCGAGCCGGGCGGTGAAGACCGGCAGCTTCTGGGTCAGGGTGGGCTCCAGCACCTGCACCGCCAGCAACGGGATCAGCCCGACGATCGAGTGGATGCGCAAGGGCACCATGCTGCCGTCCGGCAGGCACAGCATGTCGTAGAAGAACTCGTCCTGCTCGTCCCACAGCCCGGTGCCGCCGGCCGCCGCCATGGCGCCGGCGATCAGCAGGAAGTGCTCGAAGAATTTCGAGGCCAGATCCTCGTAGACCGGATCGACCAGAGCCAGCTCCAAAGCGATCCGCATCAGGCCGAGCGCGTAGCTCGCCATCCAGGCGGTGCCGTCGGCCTGGTCGAGGTAGCCGCCGGTCGGCAGCGGCGCCGAGCGGTTGAATATCTCGATGTTGTCGAGGCCGAGGAAGCCGCCCTGGAAGATGTTGTGGCCGTTGGCGTCCTTGCGGTTCACCCACCAGCCAAAATTGAGCAAGAGCTTGTGCAGCACCCGGCGCAGGAAGTCGTAATCCGGTTTGCCGGTCAGCGCCCGGTCCTGCCGGAACACGCTGAGCGCCGCCACCGCCTGCACCGGCGGATTGGCGTCGCCGAACGACCATTCATAGGCCGGGAGCTGGCCGTTCGGGTGCAAATAGCGGTCGTTCAGCAGCAGCAATATCTGCGCCTTGGCGAAGCCGGGATCGATCACGGCGAAGGCTACGGCGTGAAAGGCGAGGTCCCAGGAGGCGTACCAAGGGTACTCCCACTTGTCGGGCATCGAGACGATGTCGGCATTGTCGAGATGCTGCCAGTCGGCGTCGCGGCCTTGCCAGCGCGAAGCCGGCGGCGTGGGTTGCGCCGGGTCGCCCTCCAGCCAGCGGCGGACGTTGAAATGATAGAATTGCTTGGACCAGAGCAGCCCGGCCAGCGCCTGGCGCTGCACCAGCCGGGCGTCCGCGTCGGCGATGCCGGTTTGCAGCGCGGCGTAGAATTCATCGGCCTCCTGCCGGCGCAGCGCCATGGTGGAGTCGAAATCGCCGAAGCCGGGCGGTGTCGCCGACGGGCAAAGCCGCAGGCGTAGCGTCACCTCGGCTTGCGCCGGTACCTCGAGGCGCAGCCAGGCGGCGCATTTGGTGCCGGCCGCGGCGCTGGCGGCGGCGGCGAGGCCGTGGACGACGTGGTCGTTGATGCCGTCCTTGTAGGTGTCGGTCGGGGCGTTGCCGCCGAACAGCGTCGGGTTGGTCTCGTTCTCGCAGAACAGCCAGGTCACAGCTTGGTCGGCGGCGAGGCAGAGGTCCGGCAGCCGCGGGTGCCGGGCTTCCACCTGGCCATCCTTGCCCTGCAAAGAGGGCCGAGGGGTTTCGGTCTGCCAGGACCAGATGTTGCGGGCCCAGAATTGCGGCAGCAGATGCAGCGGGGCAGCTTGCGGGCCGCGGTTGCGGGCGGTGATCCGCATCAGCACATCGTCCGGCCCGGCCTTGGCGTATTCCACCGTCACGTCGAAGCAAAGATTGCCGTCGAACACGCCGGTATCCAGCACCTCGTATTCCGGCTGGGTCTGGTCGCGGCGGCGGTTCTCGGCCCGCAGCGCGGCATAGGGGAACGCCGCTTGCGGGTACTTGTACAACATCCTGTGGTAGGAATGGGTGGGTGTGCCGTCGGTGTAGAAATACAGCTCCTTGACGTCCTCGCCGTGGTTGCCCTCGCCATTGGTCAGGCCGAACAATCGCTCCTTGATGAACGGGTCCTGGCCGTTCCAGAGGGCGAGGCCGAGGCACCAATACTGCTTATCGTCGGAGAAACCGGCGATCGCGTCCTCGCCCCAGCGATAGGCCCGGCCCAGCGCCTCGTCGAACGGGAAATAAGCCCAGGCGTCGCCGTCGGCGCTGTAATCCTCGCGCACCGTGCCCCATTGCCGGTCGCTCACATACGGGCCCCAGCGCCGCCAGCCTTCGGCCGGGGCGGCGGCAAGGCGCCTGCCCTCGGCGGTTTCCAACAGGTTCGGCGGCATTCAGCGGGGGCGCGGCGGCAAGGTCATCCGCCGATCTTGGAGCGCCGGCGCGGTTACGTCCATCGTCGCCATGCCTCCCGGCGCGGCAGGATTTGATAACGCCGGGCCAATGAAGCATTCTAGCGGCGGGGGCAATCTGCAAAGGCTGGAGACGGCCGCCCGGAGCCGATCGGTTCCGGCGGGGCAGCCGGCGCGCGACGATGGGGGTGTGGAGTGCGGATTTCGAGGTTTTTCCGGGCGGGTAGCCGATGACGACACTGACCCATTTGCAACGGCTGGAAGCCGAGAGCATCCATATCCTGCGGGAAGTTGTGTCCGAGGCGGAGCGGCCGGTGATGCTGTACTCGGTCGGCAAGGACAGCGCGGTGATGCTGCACCTGGCCCGCCAGGCCTTTTACCCCAGCCCGCCGCCCTTCCCGCTGTTGCATGTCGACACGACGTGGAAATTCAAGGCGATGTACGAGCTGCGCGACAAGATGGCGCGCGCCGCCGGCATGGAGCTGCTGGTCTATCAGAACCCGGAAGCCAAGGCGCGCGGCATCAATCCCTTCGACCACGGTTCGCTGCACACCGATATGTGGAAGACCGAAGGGCTGAAGCAGGCGCTCGACCAATACGGCTTCGACGTGGCGTTCGGCGGGGCGCGGCGGGACGAGGAGAAGAGCCGCGCCAAGGAGCGGATTTTCTCCTTCCGCTCCGCCAACCACCGCTGGGACCCGAAGAACCAGCGCCCGGAGCTTTGGAACCTTTACAACGCCCGCAAGGCGAAGGGCGAGAGCATCCGGGTGTTCCCGATCTCGAACTGGACCGAGCTCGACATCTGGCAATACATCCATTTGAAGGAAATCCCGATCGTGCCGCTGTATTTCGCGGCGAAACGGCCGACGGTGGAGCGCGACGGCATGTTGTTCATGGTGGACGACGAGCGGTTCCGGCTGCGCGACGGCGAGGTGCCCGAGCAACGCTCGATCCGCTTCCGCACCCTCGGCTGCTACCCGCTCACCGGCGCGGTGGAAAGCGAGGCGGCGACGCTGCCTGAAGTGATCCAGGAGATGCTGCTGACCACCACCTCCGAACGGCAGGGCCGGGCGATCGACCACGATCAGGCCGCCAGCATGGAGAAGAAAAAGCAGGAGGGGTATTTCTGATGGACGCCACCACCGAGGAAACGTCTTCCTACAAGGCCGACACGCTGATCGCCGAGGATATCGACGCCTATCTGCTGAAGCACCAGCACAAAAGCCTGCTGCGCTTCATCACCTGCGGCTCGGTCGATGACGGCAAATCGACGCTGATCGGCCGGTTGCTTTATGATTCCAAGATGATCTTCGAGGATCAGCTGGCGGCGCTGGAGGCCGACAGCAAGCGGGTCGGCACGCAGGGCCAGAACATCGACTTCGCGCTGCTGGTGGATGGCCTCGCTGCCGAACGCGAACAGGGCATCACCATCGACGTGGCGTACCGGTTCTTCGCCACCGACCGCCGCAAGTTCATCGTCGCCGATACGCCGGGGCACGAGCAGTACACCCGCAACATGATCACCGGCGCCTCGACCGCCGACCTCGCGATCATCCTGATCGACGCCCGCAAGGGCGTGCTGACCCAGACCCGGCGGCACAGCTACCTCGCCCATCTGATCGGCATTCGCAATCTGGTGCTGGCGGTCAACAAGATGGACCTGATCGGCTACGACCAGGCCAAGTACGAGAGCATCGTCGCCGATTACACCGCCTTCGCCGAGAGCATCGGCATCGCCGCCTTCACCGCGATGCCGATCTCCGGCTTCATGGGCGACAACATCACCACGCGCTCGGCCAACACCCCCTGGTACGCCGGGCCGACGCTGATCGCGCATCTGGAAACCGTGGAACTGGACGTCACCGCCGACCAGGCCCGGCCGTTCCGGATGCCGGTGCAGTGGGTCAACCGGCCGAACCTCGATTTCCGCGGCTTCTGCGGGCTGATCGCCTCCGGAACGGTGAAGCCGGGCGACGCGTTGCGGGTGCTGCCGGGCGGCAAGACCTCGACCGTCACCCGGATCGTGACGATGGAGGGCGACCTTGCCGAGGCGGTGGCTGGGCAGTCGGTCACACTCTGCCTGGCCGATGAGATCGACTGTTCGCGCGGCAACGTGCTGGCGGCGGCGGCCAACCCGCCGGAGGTCGCCGACCAGTTCGAGGCGGTGATCGTCTGGATGGCGGACGAGGAGATGCTGCCGGGCCGGTCCTACTGGTTGAAGCTCGGCACCCAGACGGTAACGGCGAACGTGCAGGCGCCGAAATACCAGGTCAACGTCAACACCATGGAGCATCTGGCGGCGAAGACGCTGACGCTGAACGCGATCGGCATGGCCAATATCTCGACCGACCGGCCGCTGGTGTTCGAGCCTTATACCGCGGATCACACGCTGGGCGGCTTCATCCTGATCGACAAGATCAGCAACGCCACCGTCGCGGCCGGGATGCTGCACTTCTCGCTGCGGCGCGCCCAGAACGTGCATTGGCAGGCGCTCGATGTCAGCCGCGGCACCCACGCTAATCTCAAGAACCAGCGGCCGGCGGTGCTGTGGTTCACCGGCCTCTCCGGTGCCGGCAAATCGACGATCGCCAACATCGTCGAGAAGAAGCTGGTGCGGATGAACCGGCATACCTTTTTGCTGGACGGCGACAACATCCGCCACGGGCTGAACAAGGACCTCGGCTTCACCGATGCCGACCGGGTGGAGAACATCCGCCGCGTCGGCGAGGTGGCGAAGCTGATGACCGATGCCGGGCTGATCGTGATCACCGCCTTCATCTCGCCGTTCCAGGCCGAGCGGCAATTGGTGCGGGATATGATCGCGGATGGCGAGTTCTTCGAAATCCACGTCGATACGCCGCTGGCCGAGGCCGAGAAGCGGGACGTCAAGGGTCTGTACAAAAAGGCCCGCGCCGGGCAGCTCGCGCATTTCACCGGCATCGACAGCCCGTACGAGGCGCCGGCCGCGCCGGACATCTACATCGACACCACGAAGATGACGCCGGAACAGGCGGCGGAGCTGATCGTCGACGAGATCCTCCAATGACCGACGGCGACGACGCGCTAGCGCGAACAATCGCCGAGCAGGCCGGCGCATTGCTGCTGCTTCTGCAACGCTCCGGGCTGTTTTCCGGCAAGGCGATGGGCCAGGCCGGCGACCGGGTGGCCAACGCCTTCATCATGGAGGCGCTGGCCGCGGCGCGGCCGGACGACGCGGTGCTGTCCGAGGAAGAGGCCGCCAACCCGGCGCGGCTGGCCGAAAGCCGGGTCTGGATCGTCGACCCGCTGGACGGCACCCGCGAATACGGGGAAGCCCGGACCGATTGGGCGGTGCATGTCGCCCTCTCGATCGACGGGGTCGCGGAGATCGGCGCGGTCGCCCTGCCCGGCCTCGGCCTGACGCTTTGCACCGGCATGACGCACCCGGCCATCGAGCCGGCGGGCGCGAAGCTGCGGATGCTGGTCAGCCGCACCCGGCCCGCCGCCGAAGCGGTGGCGGTGGCGGAAAAGCTCGGCGCCGTGCTGGTGCCGATGGGCTCGGCCGGGGCCAAGGCAATGGCAGTGGTCCGCAACGAGGCCGACATCTACCTGCATTCCGGCGGCCAGTACGAATGGGACAGCTGCGCCCCGGTGGCGGTGGCGCGGGCCGCCGGCTTCCATGTCTCGCGCATCGACGGCACGCCGCTGCTGTACAACCGCGAGAACCCCTATCTGCCCGACCTGCTGATCTGCCGGAAGGAGCACGCCGGCATCGTGCTGGCCTGTCTGGCCCAGGATGCCGTCTCTTAGGAGCAGTTACTCGCGCGCCAACAAGCGGTCGTTGATGAAGCCGGCCAGGGAGCCGGATTTGAAGCCGGCGCGCAAGGCGGCTTCGTCGTAATCGTCCCGCACCCAGTCCAGGAACGGCTTGCGGCCTTCGGCCTGCCGCGCATAGGCGGCGAAGAAAGCGTCCAGTATGCCGGTTTTGGACTGCCGGACGTGGCCGTAGCGCAGCGCCAGCTGGCGCGTCGCCTCGGCGGTGCTCCTGCCGCGCAGGAGCAGAAAGATCCCGGCGGCGAGGCCGGCGCGGTCGGCGCCGGATTTGCAGTGGATCAGCGCCGGCGCCGCCATGCTCTGGTAGATGCCGGCCAGGCGTAGCACCCGGTCCCGCTGCGGTGCGCCGCGGGATTCCATCGCCATGTCGTGGAAGGCGAGGCCGAGCCGCGCCGCCATCTCGCGCGACAAAGCGTCCGAGCCGTTCTTGGCCTCGCCGCGCAGGTTGATGAGCGTTTTCAGGCCGGTTTTGCGGGTGAAGGCGATCAGGTTGCCGGGGGTCGGATGGTTGGAGCGGTACAACTGCCCCGGTTCGACGGCGGCAAAGTTGGTCCATAAGATCCGCAGGAAAGCGTGGTCGACGAACAGCGCGTCCACCCAGGCGTTGCGCCGGCCGCCCGGTGTGCCGAGGTCGCCCTTGTAGATCGTGTCCATGGCGGCGGGCTTAGCCCAGTTTGTCCAAGGGTGGAATTATCGGTACGGGACGGCCATGAACCAGGCCGCCCCGGATCAGACCACCGCCGCCCTGATCCGCCGGCTATGGCGCGAGCATATCCGGCATTTTCGCGGCCGGATCGTGCTGATCGTGGTGATGACGCTGGTGATGTCCGGCACCACGGCTTTGTACCCGGCGCTGATCGACTGGGCGTTCACCATGTTCTCCCGCCGCGATCCGCGCATTTTGTACCAGGTGCCGGTGCTGGTGCTGATCGTCACCGCCATCAAGGGCGTTTCGATGTACTTCCAGTCGGTGCTGACGCAGGACATGGTGCTGCGGGTGATCCGGCGGTTGCAGGTGGCGATGTTCGGGCATCTCTCGAACGCGGCGCTGGCGCGGGTGGAGCGCGAGGCGCCGGCAACGCTGGCGGCGCGCTTCACCACCGACGCGACGGTGGTGCGCGAAGCGATGACCCGAGCGGTCAACGCGGTGGCGGACGCGGCGACGCTGGTCGGCCTGGTGATCACGATGATCACGATCGACTGGAAGCTCAGCCTGATCGCCGCGGTGCTGTACCCGCTGGCCGGGATTCCGGTGCAGCGGATCGGCAAGCGGATGCGCCGCGCCTCCGGCGGCATGCAGGAGCGCATGGGCGAGGCCGCGGCGATGTTGAACGAGAGTTTCGCCCAGGCCCGAACGGTGCGCGCCTACGGGCTGGAGACGCACGAGCAAAGCCGTGCCAACGCGACCTTCGACCAGCTTTACAACGCGCTGTTCCGGATGACCCGTGTGCGCTCCCGGCTCGACCCGATGCTGGAGGTGCTGGCCGGCGTCGCGGTGGCTCTGGTGATCGGCTTCGAGGGCTGGCGCAACGCGATCGGCGGCGCCGGGGTCGGCAACTTCATGGGCTTCATCTCGGCGCTGCTGATCGCCGCCCGGCCGCTGCGCGCGCTCGGCACGATGAACGCGGCGATCCAGGAGGGGTTGGCCGGCCTGGTGCGGGTGTTCAACGTGATCGACGAGCCGGCGGCGATCGCCGATGCGCCGGATGCGGTGGCGTTGCCGCCGGGGCCGGGGGCGGTGGTGTTCTCGCATGTCGCGTTCGCTTATCCGGATGGACGGCCAGGCTTGAAGGACCTCAGCTTCGCCGCCGCGCCGGGCCGGATGCTGGCGCTGGTCGGCACCTCCGGCGCCGGCAAGTCCACGGCTTTGGCGCTGGTGCCCAGGCTGTATAGTCCGAGCGGCGGCGCCATCACCATCGACGGGGCCTCGATCACCGGCGTCACGCTGGCCAGCCTGCGCGCCGCGATCGCCTATGTCGGGCAGGACGCGCTGCTGTTCGACGACAGCATCGCCGCCAACATCCGGCTCGGCCGGCCGGACGCGACCGAGGCCGAACTCGCCGCCGCCGCCGAGGCCGCGGCGGTGCAGGCGTTCGTGGCCGAAATGCCGGCGGGGTTTCAGACCCGGGTCGGCGTCAACGGCCAGCGGCTCTCCGGCGGGCAGCGGCAACGGGTGGCGCTGGCCCGCGCCATCCTGCGCGACCCGCGCATTTTACTGCTGGACGAAGCCACCAGCGCGCTCGACACCGAAAGCGAGGCGGCGGTGCAGGCGGCGCTGGCCCGGCTACGCCAGGGCCGCACCACCATCGTTATCGCCCACCGCCTCTCGACGGTGCGGGACGCCGACCTGATCGTGGTGATGGCGGACGGCCGCGCCGTGGAAGCCGGCAGCCACGCCGACCTGCTGGCGACCGACGGCGCCTTTGCCCGGCTGGTGCGGGCGCAGGGGCTGGTCTGATCGAAGCGTCGACGCCTTCCAACTACGCGGAGGCGGACTGTTCATCCCACTGGTAGGTGATGGCCAGTCGCGCCAGCTTTGGCGCGTTCTTGTCGTAGCACTTGACGACGCAGGCCCGGCGGTCCTCCACGTCCGGGCCGTCGATCAGCTCGAGCCGGTAGCCCATGCCGCGCAATACGGTCTCATCGACCATGGCGCTCTGGGCCGCGCTCAGCACGTCTCCCAGCCGTAAGCCCGTCGTTAGAGGGTTGAACCTGGTTTCTGTGAAATCGATCATTTAAGCTGCTCCCGCTTTGCTAAACACTTGTTGGATGAAAACTTGCCGGACCAGCCGAAGAACCATTCCCGGTTGTTGCCGCAAATACTCTACGGGTTGTTTACGTCAGCATAAATTTAACCACAAGTATCTTTTTTTGGAAACAATTGCTTTAAAGGCGAGTTTTGAAGATTTACCGCGACGGCTTAAACTTTGTCAGCTCACGATGCCCGACGGCCGATGTCGCGCCGGCAGAACCCGTCCGGCCACTCGATGGCATCGACTGCCGTGTAGGCCCGCGCCACTGCCTCGCGCAGCGTGGCGCCGGTGGCGTTGACCGCCAGCACCCGGCCGCCATTGGCGAGGATGCCGCCCTGGTCGGCCATCGTGCCGGCGTGGAAGATCGTAACGCCGGGCAGCGTGCCGGCTTCTTCCAGGCCGTAGATCTCGCTGCCGGTGGCGTAGGGGCCGGGGTAGCCTTTCGCGGCCATGATGACGGTAGCGGAGGCGGCTTCCTGCCAGCGCAGGTCCAGGTATTTGAGCCCGCCTTCGGTGGCGGCCAGCAGCGCCGGCAGAATATCCGAGCGGAGCAGCGGCAACAGCGTCTCGGCCTCGGGGTCACCGAGGCGGACGTTGAATTCGATCAGGCTGGGGCCGGTTTCGGTCAGCATCAGCCCGGCGAACAGGAAGCCGCGAAACGGCGCGCCGCGCGCCGCCATCGCCGCCAGCGCCGGGCGGATGATGCGCGCCATCGCCTGCTCGATCAGCGCCGGGTCGACCACGGGCGGTGGGGCGATGGCGCCCATGCCGCCGGTGTTGGGGCCGGTATCGCCCTCCCCCACCCGCTTGTGGTCGGCGGCGCAACCGAGATACAGCGCGTCCTCGCCGTCGCACAGCGCGAACAGCGAGATCTCCTCGCCGAACAGGCAATCCTCGATGACCAGGCTGGCGCCGGCGGCGCCGTGGACCCGGTCCTGCATCATCGCCTCGATCGCCTCATGCGCCTCGTCCAGCGTCTCGGCGACCACCACGCCCTTGCCGGCGGCGAGACCGTCGGCCTTGATCACGATCGGGGCGCCCTGGTCCTCGACGTAGTCATGGGCGTCGTCGGCGTCCGAAAAACTGGCCCAGGCGGCGGTGGGGATGCCGGCCAAGGCGGCGATCTCCTTGGTGAAGCGCTTGCTGCCCTCTAACTGAGCCGCATTGGCGGTGGGGCCGCAGCAGGCGACGCCGACCGAAGCCAGCGCGTCGGCAATGCCGACCACCAGCGGCGCTTCCGGGCCTGGGACCACAAGGTCGATGCGCTTCTCGACGGCGAAGCGGACCAGCCCGTCGATGTCGAGCGCCCGGATCGGCACGTTGGTGCCCAGCGCAGCGGTGCCGGGGTTGCCGGGGGCGATGAAGAGCTGGGTCAGCAGCGGGCTGGCGGCGATCGCCCAGGCCAAAGCGTGTTCCCGCCCGCCGGAGCCGATGATGAGTACCCGCATGTTGCTCCCTGTCGCCCCCTGTCGCCTGGCCGCGCCGTATCATAGTCTCGGCCGATGAGCGATTTGACCAACACGCCGGAATTCTCGGTCTCCGAACTCGCCGGTGCCGTGAAGAAGACGCTGGAGGGTGCGTTTGGCCGGGTGCGGGTGCGGGGCGAGATCACCGAACTGAAAGCCTACGCCTCCGGCCACCAGTATTTCGCGCTGAAGGACGAGAACGCCAAAATCCGCGCCATCCTGTGGAAGACGCAGGTGCCGCGCGCCGGGCTGAAGCCGGAGAACGGGGTCGAGGTGATCGCGACCGGGCGGATCACCTCCTATTCCGAGCGCTCCGAGTACCAGCTGATCGTCGAGCGGCTGGAATATGCCGGGGTGGGCGCTTTGCTGGCGCGGATCGAGGCGCTACGGGCGAAGCTGATGGCGGAGGGGCTGTTCGATCCGGCCCGGCGCAAGCCATTGCCGGTGCTGCCGCGGGTGATCGGGGTGATCACCTCGGCGCAGGGGGCGGTGCTGCAGGACATCAAGACCACCATCGCACGGCGCTTTCCGACGCCGATACTGCTGTGGCCGGTGGCGGTGCAGGGCGAGGCGGCGGCGGCGCAGATCACCGCCGCGATCGCCGGGCTCTGCGGCTTGCCGGCGCATGGCATCCCGCGCCCGGACGTGATGATCGTGGCGCGCGGCGGCGGCAGCCTGGAAGACCTGATGGCCTTCAACGACGAGGCGCTGGTGCGGGCGGTGGCGGCCTGCCCGATCCCGTTGATCTCGGCGGTCGGCCACGAGACCGACACCACGCTGATCGACTATGTGAGCGACCGGCGGGCGCCGACGCCAACCGCGGCGGCCGAGATGGCGATCCCGGCGCGGCTGGAGCTGCTGGCGGACCTGGCGCAGAAGACGGCGCGGCTGACCGGCGGGCTGGCGCGGGCGGCGGGGGCGGCGCGGCTGCGGCTGGACCGGGCGGCGGCGAAACTGCCGGATCTGCCGGCAATCCTGGGTAGTGCGCGGCAGCGGCTGGACGACCGGGGCGAGCGCAAAGTGATATCATTTCGCAGTTTCGATATCACTTTGCACCGGCGGCTGGATGGGCTTGCGGCGCGGCTGCCGCACCCGCGCGAGCGGGTGGCGGCCGGGCGGGCGGCGGTGGCGGCGCTGGGGCACCGGCTGGAGACCGCCCTGCCCCGCCGGCTGCGCGACGCCCAGAAGCGGCTGGATGGGGCCGCGTTCCTGCTGCTGCACCCCGGCGAGCGGCTGGCGGCGCGGCGGCACGGCCTGGCGGTGCTGGCGCAACGGCTGGAGGGGCTGCTGCCCGGCCGGCTGCGCGAGGCCGGGATGCGGCTGGAGGGGTTCGAGGCGCGGCTCGGCGCCGTGTCCTACGAGGCGGTGCTGAAGCGCGGCTTCGCGCTGGTGACGACGCCGCGCGGTGCGGCAGTGAAGTCGGCCGGGGCGGTGGCGCCGGGGGCGGCGCTGACGATCAAATTCTGCGACGGCGACGTGGCGGTGAAGGCGGCGCCCAAGCAGGGCAGCTTGAACCTGTGACCACCCTGGCTTAGAGGCGGGGCGCAACGTTACGCATGTAAAGAGTCTCTGGGAACGCTTTGCTTTTTTACGAACCGCTGTTTCTGTTCCTGTTTTTCCCGGTGGTGCTGGGGGTGTTTCTGGCGGTGCGGCGCCGGGCCGGGCCGCGGGCCTGGGTGCTGCTGGCCGCCAGCGTGATTTTTTATTTGTGGAGCCAGCCGCTGTTCGTGCCGGTGGTGCTGGCGACCTGCGGCACCGACTACGCGCTCGGGCGCGTGATCGGCCGGCATGGCGCGAGGCGGGCACCTGCCCTGGCGCTCGGCATCGTCATCAATCTCTCGATGCTGCTGGTTTACAAATACGCCAATTTCACGGTCGACAATCTGGACGTGCTGCTGGCCTGGGCTGGGGCGGCGCCGCTGCATCTGGCGCGCATCGCCTTGCCGATCGGCGTGTCGTTCATCGTCTTCGAGAAGATCACCTATCTGGTCGATATTTCGCGGCGGCTCGCCAAGCCGGCGCCGGATTTTGCGACCTATCTGCTTTATGTGTTTCTGTTTCCGAAACTGCTGGCCGGGCCGATCATCAAGTATCACGAGCTGGAAGCGCAGTTGCTGGCGCATGGAAACAGCCGCGCCGATGATCTGACCGCCGGCTTCGCCCGCTTTATGATGGGGGTGGTGAAGAAGACCATCATTGCCGACACGCTGGCCGGCGGCGCGGACATGACGTTCAACGCCAACCCGGCGCTGCTTGGCTTCGCCGATGCGTGGTGGGGCGTGTTGTTCTTTTCGTTGCAGATTTACATCGATTTCAGCGCCTATACCGACATGGCGATCGGCCTGGCGCGGATGTTCGGGTTCCGGCTCAACGAGAATTTCAACAGCCCGTATATTTCCCGCAGCATGACCGAGTTCTGGCGGCGCTGGCACATCTCTTTCACCACCTGGGTGCGGGAGTATCTGTACATCCCGCTCGGCGGCAACCGGGTGCCGACATGGCGGGCCTATGGCAATTTGTGGCTGTGTTTTCTGCTGAGCGGGCTGTGGCATGGGGCGGCGTGGCACTTCGTCGCCTGGGGCGCCTATAACGGCGTGTTCCTGGTGCTGGAGCGGATTTTTCTGTTGCGCTGGCTAAACAATTTGCCGCGCCTGGCCGCCATCGCGGTGACGTTCTTCATCACCCTGGTCGGCTGGACGCTGTTCCGCGCCAACACGATGGGCCAGGCGGCGGCGATCTATCGGGCGATGGCGCGGCCGGAGCTTGCCAGCCACGCGCTGACCGTGTTCCGCACCACGCCGATGCTGGCGGCGGCCGGGGCGGCGGTGCTGATCTCGTTTCTGCCGGCGGTGCCGGGGTTCGACCGGCTGGCGGCGCGGACGCTGGCGGCGCCGGGCGGCCGGCTGGCTTTGAACGGCGTGCTGGCCGGCGCCTTTGCGCTGGCGCTGGCGAATGCGTTGGCGGAGCCGTTCCAGCCATTTTTGTATTTCAGGTTCTGAGCGTGCGCTGGCGGTTTCGCATCTCCTGGCCGGACCTGCCGCTGTTGCTTGCCGCGGCGCTGCTGGTGGTCGGCAGCGTGATGCTGATGGCCAATCTGGTGCTGGGGGCGGTGGCGCATGGCCGCACCATGAAGCTGGTGCCGGGGCTATACGGCGTGGTCGTGAAGCCGCGGCTGGATCTGACCTTGCACAACCTCGCGGACGGCACGTTCGAGAGTGAGTTCGCGCATTATGTCGGGCCGCGTGAGCCGTTCTATCCATTCGCGGTGCGGCTTACTAACCAGTTGCAATACAGCGTGTTCGGCGCCTCGCCGTTGGCGCGGGTGGTGCTGGGGCGGGACCATGAATTGCTGGAACGGCCGTATCTGCTGGACTATTGCGGCCGCGACGTGCCGGCGTTTCTGGCGACGGCGCCGGCCTGGGCCGGGAAAATCCGGCAGATGCAGGACATCGTGCGGCGCCGCGGCAAGCTGTTCCTGTATGTCATCACGCCCTCGAAGGTGGCGCAGTATCCGGCCTTCATACCGGCGAGCTGGCCGTGCCCGGCGCCGGCAGCGGACCGTGTCGGGCTGGTGCCGGCCTGGGTGCGGGTGGCGCGGGCGGCGGGGGTGAATACGGCGGACACCACCGCGGCACTATGGGCGGCGCATCCGCGCTATCCGTTCAACCTGTATCCGCAAGGGGGGACGCACTGGAACGAGGCGGGCTGGGCGGTGGGGGCGCAGGCGGTGCTGGCGGCGCTGCGCGGCCTCTCGCCCGACCCGCATTTCGCGCCGTTCAGCATGGGCTGGCGGATGTCCGACGATCCGGGCGGGACCGATATCGACCTCGCCGACCTGATGAACCTGATGTGGCCGCTGGTGCATTTTGCGGTGCCGCACACCACGATTGCCGCCGCGCCGCCGCCGGTTTGCCGGCCGCTCCGGATCGCCATCGTCGGCGGCAGCTTTATGATGGGGATCGGCCAGGTACTCTCCCGCCTGCCGTGCCCGGCGACGGTTGTGGAGTACGAGTATTGGTCGGTGTATCACATCGGCTTTCATCGCGGCAAAGCGACCCCTGAGGCGGTCGACCCGGCGCAACGCGACCGCGATCTCAACGACGCTGATGTGATTATTTATGAGGAGAATGAGCAACTGCTTGGGCAGTCCCAGCATGGGCCGTTGTTGTACAAGTGGCTGGTGGGGCGTTGGGGTTGAGCCTTCGGGCATGTCGAAGACTCGCCGTTTCATCCTGGATTGAGACAGCGGAATATCGTAGCTAAAGGTACTACCTGTTCAACAATGGATCACGCGGTTGGCAATTTCGATCAAGATCGACGACGAGCTGAAGAATCGGCTGCAAACGCTCGCCGCGACGAGCCGGCGTTCGCCGCTTTGGATGATGCGCGAGGCAATCGCACAGTATATCGACCGCGAAGAAGCGCGCGCGCGTTTTATCGGCGAGGCCGTGGCGTCTTGGACAGCTTATCAGCAGACGGGCTTGCACCTTAGCGGTGAGGAGGTTGCCGGCTGGCTCGATAGCTGGGGCGCGGAAATGGAGACGGATTTGCCCGATTGCCACGAGTAGTTGTTACCGAAGGTGCAGGCCACGCAAGGTGATGGCGAAACATCGTCAGCTTGATGGCTAATTGCTCTACTCGAAATTTGTTGCTTCTTCCTCCATATCGCTTGACGTAAGTAATTGGCCTTCTTCGTCAATTAAGCGTGAAACAACTCTTTTTTTTAATGCTCTGCTGATTGCCCTTGCTCGCATGCTCAAAAACTTGTCGTAATCGTCGGACCAAATGCCAAAAGCCTCCAAGTTGCCAATCAAATGAGTGCCCATTGCCGAAACAATATCATCATTCTCCTTGGAGAACGTCTTCATGTATCGTGATGGAGCTTTTGCCCCAATATCTCTTTTATTCAGATAATCGTCTACAATCGTTATATTGACAACGTTGTTTATCTGCCACGGCTCATAGCCCTTTTTGGTTAAAAAGGCTCTTGGAAAAAAATGATGATAATTTCTACTGTTGGACTGCTTCAACCAGCTATTGCTAATATTGATTAGGGCGTTGTCTCGGAAACACTTTGGAAGATAATATGTGTACAGGCACAGAATCGCTTTAACGAAACTACGCCCGGTGTTAAAGCTGCCATTTTTAATTATGAATTCCGCTGATGTATCAACGCCCCACTCGTAATCGGGCATTTGCTCCGCAAGAATCTGTTCAATACGGCGAATATCTTGACCGAGCTTGCTTTCAACAGATGAAAGAATATCTTCCGCCCAACGACACGCGCCAAAAGAAGTCCTCAAGATACTTACGCTGATTAGCAGACGGTGGCTTGGAACCGTTATGGAAGAAAAAGTATGCAAATGGAACTAGAAGTGCATTATATGGAAGTAGAGCGGAAACTGGAATACTGTAGCTGTTTCGAAAGTATTCAGCGGCATGCTCAAGTGAGGCGATTGCTGCGGGCCAGATATCTATAAATTCTCTTTTCCCAATCTTAAGTATGATTTGTTTTTTACACTCCTTCTTGAGGAGCAGGGAGATCAACTGAAGTACGACGGCATCCGAAATGGTTTCATAATCAATTATCTCGAGGCGTTCAACTAAGTTTTCGAATTCCCTAGCAAGATCAAAACTTGCTGCCTCATCATAAGTCTTGGCAACCATTATCTGGAAGAGCGTAAGCGGGACGCCGCCAACGTTTATTCGAGTAAAGATTTCTGTGGCTACATCAATAGGCACATCCTTGACCTCGACTACAGGGAAGTCATAGCTTTCGATGCGCCGCTTGTAGTCTTCTAGTCGCCGGTGATAGCCAGCAGCGTAGGATGCCAAAGAAGTTAAACCTCCATAAAGAAGGTCCGTTAGTCGGATAAAGCTTCCCTTTTGCTTGGCGCCCAAATCCGTTATGATGATTTGTTCTTCGTCAGTTGCATCTAAATCAACATAAACAGCAGAGAAGTCCTCCACGGTTCCTGAATCTCTCGTTATCTTAACGCCTTTCAGAGTTGCGTATAAGCTAGTTATACGCTGTTGGCCGTCCAGAACATAAGCCGCAGTCTCGCCTTCTCTTGATGGCGGTAAAGTTTGCGATCCAATATCACGAACGCTGCGTAATTGTTCTTTGGTAACCCAAAAAATAAAAGTCCCGACTGGGTAACCTTTTACAATGCTATCGACTAACGCGGCAGACTTCTGAATCCCCCAAACGAAATCTCGTTGAAATTGCGGAACTTTGATCTGTCCACTCTCAATATTGTTTTAGGAGTTGGGGGTATTTTGCATGAGTTGGTTGCGGAAGCTGTGCCATCTTAATCCCCTCACCGTCCTGCCGTGGAAGCGGCGAGGAGTTGCGCCTTCAAACGCTAATGGCATTATCAGAGATAGGTTCGTCGTCAACAGCTACCCCCCTTCCTTCATCTGGAGGCAGGCGGAAATCATTGCAGATAGCCATGCCCGGCCGCTACACGGCCTTTTAACGCGTCCAGATCCTGCCTTGAATAATAGAAACCGGCGCGGACCACGCCGGCGATGCGGCTAAAATTTGCCACGTCGTCGAGCGGGTTGGCGTCGAGCAGGACCAGGTCGGCGTTGTTGCCGGGGGTGACGGTGCCCATCGTGTCGGTTCGGTGCAGGTACTCGGCGGCGTTGATCGTCGTCATTTGCAGGATTTTGAGGGGCGAGAGGCCGGCTTTGGCGAGTTCGACGAATTCCTGCTGCAGGGTCAGGCCCGGCGCCATCATCGAGCCGCCGTCCGAGCCGGTCATCATCCGCACGCCGGCCGCCGCCAGCAGCCCGGTCATCTGCAACTGCTTCGGGTAGGCTTCGGCGTAGGTGGCGCGCATCGCGGCCGGCAGCTTCTTGAACTTGGCGGTCACGCCGCGCCAGAGCTTGATGTTGGCCGCCGGCATGTACTTCACGTACGGGTCGTTCTGGTGTTCCGGTGAGTCCGCCAGTTCCTGCTGGCGCAGCCGCACCAGCGTCGGCACGTGCCAACTGCCGTCGGTGACGAAGCCCTCCGCCATCGCCTGGCACTTTTGTTCGCTGAAACTGTCCTGCGCCCGGCGCAGCCGGTCGACATCGACCGGCGAGGCGAAAGCCGCCGGGTTGATCAGCAGCTTGGCGAACTGCCGCATGATGAAGCGGCGCAGGAAGGGTATCTTCATCGGCGGCAGTTTCAGGGGCGGCCGGGCCGCGGCTTCGGCCTGCAATGCCGGTTCCGCGGTTGAGCACTTGATCCATAGCACGTCGCCCGGCCCCAGATGCTCGACCGAGCGGAAGCCGGCGCGGGTCGCCTCCGCGACATCCACGCCGCGCTGCACGTGGCCGAGGATGGGCAGGCCGACCCGCGCCGCTTCCGCCATCGCGGTGTGAAATTCGGCCGGGTTGACAACCGCGACCTTGATGAAGTCCGCCCCCTGCTGTTTCTGCGCCCGGATTTCGTTGACGACCGCCTCGCCGCTGCCGGCGTTGATCGGGAACAACACGCTGCCGGGCAGTTCCAGCAGGGCGGGCGCGTCCTTGCCGACCGGCAGCGTGCGGTCCCGGCGCTCCTGCAGCCGGGCCGGGGTGCCGGACATCTGGCGGAAGCCGGTGACACCCTCGACCAGCATCAAGGCGAGCGAGCCGGAGGGGTCCTCCAGGTTCAGGGCGTGGTTGTGCATGTCATTATAGCCGGGCACCACGAACTTGCCGGAGATGTCGATACTTTGCGCCGAGGGGCCGGGTTTTTCCGTGGAGTCGATGGAGACGATCCGGCCGCCGTCCAGCAGGATGCTCATCCCTTCGGTCAGGCTGCCGTCGCCGGGGTTGACGATGGTGCCGCCGAACAGCCGGACCCGGCCGGAACGCGGCATGTACACATGCGGGCGGGCGGCGGCGCGGTCGGCGGTGGCGCCGGGCGCGTCCGCGACGAAGCGGCTGGCGGTGGGGCCGGCGGGCATGAAGGCGAGGCAGCAGGGGCAGGCGCCGGCGTTGAACAGCATCGACATCAGCATGGATCGGCTCCTTTTTTATGTGTTGTTTTCCGAAACGCGCCGCCGTTGGTCAGCGGCGGGCGTGGCGATTCAATTTCTTTCAGCCACCGTCGCCCTGCAAGCCCGCCGCCGCGATGCCGGCCAGCCCGGCGGCTTCGTCGTTGTCGGCGGTGTCGCCGGAGATGCCGACGGCGCCGACGATGTCGGCGCCGTGTTTGATCAGCACGCCGCCGGGGCCGGGGATGATCTTGCCGTCGTACACCGCGCTCAATGCGCCGATGAAGGCGGGGCGGTCCTGCGCCATCTTCATCAAGGTGCGCGATCCCATGCCCATCAACAGGGCTCCCTTGGCTTTGGCCTGCGCCACCTCGGCACGGCCGAGGCTGGTGCCGTCCTGCGCGGCGTAGGCCACCAGGGCGCCGCGGGAATCCAGCACGGCGACGCCGAGCGGTTTGTAGTTGTGCTGCATCGCGTGGGCGAGCGCGGTCTCGATGATGGCGCGGGCTTGGTCCAGCGTGACGTTCATGCTCAATTCTCCAATTCGCTGTCCCAGTACAGGAAATCGCGCCAGCTTTCGTGCAGGTAGTTGGGCGGGAAGCCGCGGCCCCGGTCCTGCAGCTCCCAGCTGGTGGGGCGGCGCGCCGGGTGGCGCGGGATCATGTTGCACTCGCGTGGCAGTTTGGCACCCTTGCGCAGGTTGCAGGCGCCGCAGGCGGTGACGACGTTCTCCCAGCTGGTGCGGCCGCCGCGGGCGCGCGGGATGACGTGGTCGAAGGTCAGTTCCGGCGCCGGGCGGCGGGATTCACAGTATTGGCAGGTGAAGCCGTCCCGCAGAAACACGTTGAAGCGGGTGAAGGCCGGCATCCGGGCCGAGGGGATGAAGTCGCGTAGCGCGATCACCGAGGGCAGGCGCATCGTGAAGCTGGGAGAATGCACCTCGCGCTCGTATTCGGAGAGCACCGAGACACGGTCCAGGAACACCGCTTTGACGGCATCCTGCCAGTTCCAGGTCGACAACGGAAAATAGGAGAGCGGACGGAAGTCCGCGTTCAAGACGAGGGCGGGAAAACCGAACCCGCCGTCAGGCACAACAGAACCTGTCCAGGAAGGAGGCAAGATGCTGCGGCCTGATCTCAGGGCCGCGCCATAACTGCTGGAAGGAGCGAGTCATGCGTGGTTTATGACAAAAGCGCCCTGGTGCCGCAAGGCGCACGGCAGGCGGGCGGCGCGGTGTCACGGCATTGCCACGGGGGCACCGAAGGCACCGCGCAGGAAGCCGATGCCGGCGATCAGCCCGGGGCCGTCGATGCTGTGGCCGAGGCCTGGGGTGAACCGGCTGTGGACGGGTATGCCGGCGGCGCGCAAGGCGGTTTCGGCCTGGCGCGAGAGGAAGGCCGGGACGACGTTGTCGGCCTCACCGTGGACCAGCAGCACCGGGGCGTGGTTGCGGGCTTCGCCGCCGAGCCGGGCCGCGTCGATCAAAGCGCCGGAATAGGCCAGGATGGCGCGGGGTGCGGCGGCGCGGCGCAGGCCGGTGAACAGCACCATCATCGCGCCCTGGCTGAAGCCGGCCAGCGCGTAGGCGGTGGGTGGCAGGTTGTGCTGCGCCAGCGTCGCGTCGATGAAGGCGTCCAGCGAGACGGCGGCGCGGCGGGCACCGGCGCCGAGAATCCTCAAATCCATGCTGCGGAGCGAGAACCACTGCCGGCCCATGGGCGTGTGCTCGCAAGGCTCCGGGCCGTCCGGCGCGACCATCAACGCATCCGGCAGGGCGGCGCCGATCTGCGGGGCGAGGCCGATCAAGTCCTGGCCGCTGGCGCCGACGCCGTGGCACAGCAGGACCAATTGCTTCGGGGCGGCGCCGCTGGCCGGGCCCCAACTCTGGGCAGTCAAATTCGCCAATGGTTTAACCTTTATCCTATAGCTCCCGGCATATGAGCATCGTGACCCGTTTTGCACCCAGCCCGACCGGCGCCCTGCATCGGGGCCACGGGTTTTCAGCGCTGACGGCGTGGCGGCGGGCGCGCGAGGCAGGCGGGGTGTTCCGGCTGCGGCTGGAGGATATCGACGCCGGGCGCTGCCGGCCGGAATTCGCCGCGACGATCCTGGAGGATCTGCGCTGGCTGGGGCTGGACTGGGATGGCGAAGTGCGGGTGCAGTCGGCGCATCTGGATGAGTACGCGGCGGTGCTGGACGGGCTGGCGGGGCGCGGGCTGCTGTATCCGTGTTTCTGCACGCGGGCCGAGATCGCCCGGGCGTTGAGTGCGCCGCATGGTGCGGAGGCGGTGTATCCGGGCACTTGCCGCAACCTGCCCGCCGGCGAACGGGCGGCGCGGATCGCGCGGGGGCTGCCTTTTGCGCTGCGGCTCGACCTTGCCGCCGCTGTTCCCAAACCGGCGTTGCGGTTTTTCGAGGAGGGGCGCGGCTGGGTCACGGTGGAACCGGGGCGGCTCGGCGACGTGGTGCTGGGGCGCAAGGACAGCCCGGCCAGCTATCATCTTTGCGTGGTGCATGACGACGCGCTGCAAGGGGTGACGCATGTGACGCGGGGCGCGGACCTGGCGGAGGCGACGCATGTCCAGGTGCTGCTGCAACACCTGCTCGGCCTGCCGACGCCGGTTTACGCGCATCATCCGCTGCTGCGGGACGAGCAGGGGCGGCGGCTGGCGAAGCGCGACGGGGCGGCCGGTTTGCGGGCGCTGCGGCAAAGCGGGGCGCGCCCGGATCAGGTTCGGCGGCAGCTCATGGCCGGCGCTTGAGGCGGCTGCTGTTCGGCCTTGGCTGGCTGCTGCTGCTCAGCGCCGCCGGCGCGGCGGCGCTGGCGCTGCTCGGCTGGGCGGCCACCGGCAAGCCGCCGGTGGCCTCGCCGCGGCAACTGGCGACAGGGGCGACGCTGGGGCTGAACGTGTACCTGTTTCTGCTGTTGTTCGGCCGGCTGCCGGGATTGCGGGCAAGTGGGGTGCTGGCGGCGTGGGGGCCGGCGCAGGCGGTTGTGTCGCTGCTGGGGTTTCTGGGCGCTTTGGCGGCCGGCGGCATTGCCTGCACCAACATATTTATCGTCGCGAACCTGCTGCTGGGCGCGGCGCAGGTCGGCTGGCACGCTGACATGGGTGGCCAGCCGGCGTTGCTGGCGACCGCTTTCGGCGGCGAGACGGCGGCGGCGTGGTGGATCTGCTGGTATCTGGGCCGGGCCGGCGCGGCACGGCTGGCCGATGGCGGCCCCGGCGGCATCGCCTGGCGGCCGGCTCCGTGGAGGGCTTACGGCGTGGCGGCGCTATGCGCGGCGGCGATCATCGGCGTCGTGCTGGTGCTGTTCACGCTGCTGCCGCCGAACCCGAAGGCGCTGAATGACCTGCCTTCGGCGCGGCTGTTTGCAGCCTCCGGCTGGGCGATACTGGGGCTGCTGCTGTTGGTGATGGTGATCGGCCCGGTGGTGGAGGAGCTGGTGTTCCGGGGTGCTGCGTTCGCCGGCCTGGCGCGGCGCTTCGGGCCGGTCTGGGCCGGCGCGATCACCACGCTGCTGTTCATGGCGTTGCACGCGCAGGACAAGTTGCACTATCCGCCGGGCTTCATCGATGTCGGGTTGATGGCGGCGGCTTCGTGCTGGCTGCGGGTAAAGTTCGGGTCGATCCGGCCCGGCATCCTGCTGCACATCCTCTACAATAGCGGATTGTTGTTCGCGGCTGGGCTGCCACATTGAGACCGTTCCATAAGTCTACTCCGGCGGCCGGCTAGCGGCGATTTTCTCCGCTCCGGTGCTCACGTACTTTATGTACGCTCCGCTCCGGTGCTCGAAAGCCACCTCTATCCGACTCACCAGAGCGACTTCTGAAACAATCTCATGCCAGCGTTATTTGGCAGCAGGGCGGGAAGGCGGTATGTTCCGCCCCGCCAGCGCGGCTGGCAATTTTGGAGAGTTTCGATGGGTGGTTTGAGCATCTGGCACTGGATGATCGTTCTGGTGGTCGTGTTGCTGCTGTTCGGCACCGGCAAGGTGAGCGGCCTGATGGGCGAGTTCGGCAAGGGCATCAAGACGTTCAAGCGGAACGTCAGCGACGACGACGACAAGGTCAAGGACGCCTCGATGAGCGAGCCGGCGATGGTCAATCCGGGTTCGCTGAACGCGCCGCTGCAAGATTCGATCAAGCCGAAATCGACCGTTAACCAAGGCTGATGCCGGAACTTGGGGCGCTGGCGCCGGCCCTCGCGGAAGCGGGGCGGCGGATGGACCAGCGCGGCTGGGTACCGGGCTCGGCGGGTAACCTTTCGGCGCGGATCGACGGCGAGACGGTCGCGATCACCCGCAGCGGCGTGCATAAGGGCCGGCTGAACCCCGACGATGTGATCGCGGTCGGGCTGGACGGGGCGGCCCTGGGGAATGGCAAGCCGAGCGCGGAGACGCTGCTGCATTGCCAGCTTTACCGCCTGTTCGAACCGGTCGGCGCGGTGCTGCACGGCCATTCGGTGGCGGCGACGGTGCTCTCGATGGCTGGGGACATTACCTTTTCGGACTACGAAATGGTCAAGGCGTTCGGGTTTGCGAGCCATGAGGCCGAGGTCAGCCTGCCGGTGTTCGAGAACGACCAGGACATCGCCCGGCTGGCGGCGGCGATCGAGCCGGGGCTGCTCGCCGACCCGCCGATCGGTTACGTGATCCGCGGCCATGGTGTATATGCCTGGGGCAGCGGCGTGGAGCACGCCTTCTGGCGGCTGGAAGCGCTGGAATTCCTGTTGTCGTGCGAGCTGGAGCGCAGGCGGATCAAATGAGCCAGTTGACGGTGTTCGAGGATACGCGGCCGGAGGCGCCGTTGCTGCGCACCGAGGACGCCCAGGCGATGGCGCGCGAACTGGCGACGATCGGCGTGCGGTTCGGGCGCTGGGACAGCCCGGTGGCGTTGCCGGAGGATGCCGCGCCGGAGGAGATCCTGGCGGCGTACCGGCCTTATCTGGACGCGCTGATGGGCGAGACCGGCGCCGGGTCGGCCGATGTGGTGAAACTGACGCCGGACCACCCGGAGGTGCCGGCGCTGCGGCGGAAGTTCCTCGCCGAACATATCCACAACGAGGACGAGATACGGTTCTTCGTGGCCGGCAGCGGGCATTTTGTGATGCACGTGAAGGGGCGGGTCTATGACGCGCTTTGTACTGAGGGCGACCTGATTTCAGTGCCGGCGGAGACCCAGCATTGGTTCGACGCCGGGCCGGCGCCGTCTTTCACCGCGCTGCGGGTGTTTACCGATGCCTCCGGCTGGGTCGCGCATTTTACCGGCGAGACGATCTCCGAACGCTTCCCGGTCGCGTGACGCCGGCCGGGGTGCTGACGGATATCGAGGGCACGACGACGCCGCTCGCTTTCGTTCACGAGGTGCTGTTTCCGTATGCGCGGGCCAGGTTGCCTGGGTTTTGCGCGAGCCATGCCGGCGCGCCGGTGATGGATGCGGTGCGGGCGGAGGTGGGCGGCGACCCGTTGGAGGCGCTGCTGGGATGGATGGCGGCGGATGCGAAGGTCGCGCCGCTGAAGACGATCCAGGGGATGATCTGGGCGGAGGGTTACGCGGCGGGCGAGCTCACCGGCAAGCTGTATCCGGATGTGGCGCCGGCGCTGCGGCGCTGGCATGGGGCCGGGCTGCGGCTGAATGTCTATTCGTCAGGTTCGGAGGCGGCGCAGCGACTGTTGTTCGCGCATAGCGACGCCGGCGACCTGAGCGGGTTGTTCGACGGCTTTTTCGACACCAGCGTCGGGCTGAAGCGAGACGCGGCAAGCTATGCCCGCATCGTGGCAGCGACAGGTCTGGCGGCAGCGACTCTGTTGTTCCTCTCCGATGTCGAGGCGGAGCTGGATGCCGCCGGCGCAGCCGGCCTTGTAACCTGCCAACTGGTACGCCCCGCCGATCGCACAGCCGCCGGCACCCGCCACCCCACCGCCGCCGACTTCGACGAAGTCGCCGCAAGGTTCGATCTTGGCTGACGGGGTCCAGGGCATCATGCCCTGGCAGGGGTCCAGGGAACAGCGTCCCCTGGCCTTCCTGGCCCGCCATCCGTTGCTGAGAGCCTGGCTCTGGGGCCTGGGCTCGGCGCTGGCGTTGTCCCCGCTGCATCTGTTGCCGGTGCTGCTGTTCAGCATCCCCGCGTTGTTGCGGCTGTTGGGCGCGGCGGGCGGCTGGCGCCAGGCGGCGCTGATCGGCTGGATGTTCGGGTTCGGGCTCAACCTGGCCGGGCTGTATTGGATCACCGAGCCGATTCTGACCGAGGCGGCGGTTTTCTGGTGGCTGGTGCCGTTCGCCGACCCGCTGCTTTCGTTCGCGGTGGCGTTCTACACTGTGATCCCGGCGCTGGCCGCGTTTGCGGTGCGGCCGGGGCTGGGGCGGTTGCTGGTGTTCGGCGGGGCCTGGGTGCTTTCCGACATCGCCCGGCAGTTCGCGTTCACTGGCTTTCCGTGGAACCTGTGGGGCAGCGACTGGGCGATTCCAGGGCCGCTCGGCGACGTTTTTCTGCAACCGGCGGCGTGGGTTGGCGTGCATGGGCTGACGCTGGCGACGGTGCTGCTGGCGGGGCTGCCGCTGTTCGGCCGGCGCGGGCTGGCCGCGATGATTGCGGTGGTGCTGCTGTGGGCGGGTTTCGGCGTGGCGCGCCTGCAGGGCGCGGCGCCGCCCACGGCGATCAAGCTGGCGTTGATCCAGCCGGATTTTCCGGTGCCGGGCAGCTACGACCGGCCGGCTCTACTGCGCAACTGGCAGCGCGATCTGGCGATGAGCCAGGCCGGGTTGCGCGCCGGGGCGGTGGCGGTGGTCTGGCCGGAGGCGTCCAGCCCCTGGCTGCTGGCCAATGACGAAGGGGCGCGGGCGCAACTGGCGGCGGTGACCGGGACGGCGCCGGTGCTGGCCGGCAGCGTCCGGGCGGCCAGCCCGACCGACTACCGCAATTCGCTGGTGGTGGTGGCCGGGGCGGGGCCGGCGGTGGCGATCTATGACAAGTGGAAGCTGGTGCCATTCGGCGAGTACATGCCGCGCTGGATCCCGGTGCAGATCACCCCGAACATCGCGCCCGGCAGCGGCTTCCGGCCGGGGCCGGGGCCGCGCACCCTGCGGGTCGCCGGGCTGCCGCCGTTTGCGCCGCTGATCTGCTATGAGGACGTGTTCAGCGGCGAGACCATCGACGAGCGCGACCGGCCAGGCTGGCTGCTCAACATCACCGACGACGCCTGGTTCGGCGACTCGGCGGGGCCGCGGCAGCATTTCGACGCCGCCCGGTTGCGGGCGGTTGAAGCGGGGCTGCCGCTGGTGCGCGACGCCAATTCCGGGAGCACGGCGGTGTTCGACGCCTTCGGCCGGGTGACGGCGGCGCTGCCGATGGGCGTGCAAGGCGTGTTGGTGAGCACCCTGCCCGGCGCGCTGCCGCCGACGATTTACGCGCGGTTCGGCCTTCTGGTGCCGCTCGGATTGGCCGGATTGGCGAGTATCGGGGGTGTTTTGATCGCTTTCAGGCGCTCCGACGTGGTACGAGAGCCGCGGCGCAGCGCGGGCAGATAGGTGTCGTCTAATTAATAAACCCAATTACTGCATTTTTGTATTGTTTTAGTGGTTAACCTCTGGTAACTGGCAAACATGGATGCACGGGAGGCGTGTTGACCGCTTTTCGTCGAGATTAGTCGTCAAAAGACGGCGCCGCTTTCGGGTTCGCGTGTTTAACGACGGATCGACGATTTAAGGAGACAATTTTGCCTATGGCCGTAGAACCGAATGAGCGCGAGAGCCGCCCCAGCCCCATCGATGTCCATGTGGGCTCCCGGGTCAGACTGCGCCGGATGCTGCTGGGCATGTCGCAAGAGCGGCTGGGCGACGCCCTGGGGCTGACCTTCCAGCAGGTGCAGAAGTACGAGCGCGGCGTCAACCGGGTGGGGGCGTCCAGGTTGTATGACATCTCGCGGGTGCTGGACGTGCCGATCAGCTTCTTTTTCGACGATATGCCGGAGGGGATGAGCGAGACGCCAGTGAGCGGACCACGCGGCCGGATGTATGGCTTCGCCGAGGCGCAGGAGCCGTTCGCGGCCGGCGTCGACGATCACCTGACCAAGCGCGAGACGCTGGAATTGGTGCGGGCCTATTACCGGATCACCGACCCGGCGGTGCGCAAGCGGATGTTCGACCTGATGAAGTCGCTGGCCCCGACCGAGGCCTTCGAGGCCGGCTGAGCGCCGGGTCGCCACGCCAGACGACCTCGAGCCATGGCGCCTCGACAATGCCGCTAAAGATCGTCCAGCCGCAGCGATTTCTGCATGGTCAGAACGTCGAGCCAACGGCCGAATTTGAAGCCGACCCGGCGCAGCAGCCCGGCTTCCGCGAAGCCGAGGCCGGCGTGGACGCGGATCGAGGCGCGGTTTTCGGCGTCGCCGACCACGGCCAGCATTTCGGTGAAGCCTTGCGCCGCGGCCCGGTCGAGCAGCGCCGCCAGGAGCGCCTTTCCGACGCCCTTACCTTGCGCCGTCTGCCGCACATAGAGGCTGTCCTCGGCGCAGAACCGGTAGGCCGAGCGGTCGCGGAACTGCCCGTAATAGCCGAAGCCGAGCACGCCGCCGGCATCGGCTGCGACCAGCCAGGGCCAGCCGGCGCCGGTGATGCGCTCGTAACGGCCGGCGAAGGCTTCCAGCGACGGCGGCGCCTCCTCGAAAGAGCCGGTGCCGAACAGCACATGCCAGGCATAGATCGCCTGGCAATCCTCAAGGTCGGCCGGCCCGGCGTCCCGTATGTCCATGGCGCACACCCTTTTTACTGGACAGCATTGTTGCCGGAAGTGCTAGAGAGTTTCCAGCCGCTTGCCACGGCCGGACGCCGGGGCATCGGCGATTTGGCGGTGGGCCGGCCGCGGGCCGGTCGATCGACGTTTGGCCGTGACCCCGGTTTCGGGCATAAGGCGGGCGGTTTGGTTAAGTTACGTCAGAAAGGCTGATGGCAGCATGAGCGATACGCCGCGAACGCCCGATCCGGGCGCCAACCCCGTGAACAACGACGTGGCGGCGCTGAATGCTGCCTCGATCGGCGGCGGCAGCGGGCCGCTGCAGGCCCGGCTCGCCGCGGTGATGAGCGTCGCCCGCTATCACGGCGTCGAGCTCGATCCGCACAGCATCAAGCTCGATGTCAATGAGGACGCGCCCTCGCCGCCCGTGCTGATCGAGTGGCTGCGCGATTCCGGGCTGTGGGCGCGCGGCGTGCATCTCAACTTCCGCCAGCTGATGAAGATCGAGGATCCGGCGCCGATCATCCTGTTGCTGGACGATGGCGGCGCCGCCTTGCTGGTCGGGCGCACCCCGCAGCTCGGCGTGCTGCTGCTGCGCGACCCGCGCGGCCAGGCCAGCGACGCACCGGCGGCAGTGGACGAGGTCCGGCTCAAGCAGGTCTGGAGCGGGGCGACGCTGCTGGTGCGGGCGACCCGCAGGGGCGTCGAGGACGAGCAGCCGTTCAACCTCTCGATGATCGGGCGGATGGTCTGGAACGAGAAGCGTATCCTGCGCGACATCGCTATCGCTTCAGTGACACTGACGATCCTCAGCATCGTGCCGATCATGGTGGTGATGTCCTCGATCAGCATCATCGTGCAGTACAAAAGTATGAACACGCTGCAGCTGGTGGCGATGATTCTGGTGGTCGCGATCATCTTCGAGATGGTGCTGACCTGGGGCCGCAAGCTGCTCGAAATCGTCATTGCGACCCGGCTCGACGGGCGGCTCAGCCTGATGGTGTTCGAGCGGCTGATCTCGCTGCCGATCGACTTCTTCGAAAAGAACCAGGCCGGCGAGTTGGCTTACAAGACCGCGCAGATTTCGCAGGTCCGCGACTTTTTGACCGGCAAGCTGATGAACACGTTCATCGACATGTTTATGGTGGTGCTGCTGCTGCCGCTGCTGTTCTACCTGAATGCGTTTCTGGCCTGGACAATCCTGGCGGCGGCGGCGTGCGTCGCGTTGATCATCGCCGCCTTCCTGAAGCCGATCGGCTTTCTGATCGGCAAGATCATCGCGGCGGAATCGGCGAAGAGTTCGGTGATGGTGGAGACCGTGTACGGCATCCGCACGGTCAAGTCGCTGGCGATCGAGCCGATGCGGCTGGCTGAATGGGACCGGCGGGTCGCCGAGGCGACCGACCTTGGCGTGCAGCGCAGCAAGCTTTCGAACTGGCCGGCGGCGCTGGTGCTGCCGTTTCAGTCCTACACCCGTTTCGGCGTGTTGCTGCTCGGCGCCTACATGGCGCTGGCATCCAATAATCCGGCCGATATCGGCACCTTGTTCGCCTTCATGATGCTGGGCGGGCGGGTCGCCGGGCCGTTGATCAGCGTGGCCGGGCTGATGGAGGATATTCACAAGGCGCGCACCTCGATCGGGCAGATCGGCGCGATCCTGAACCGGCCGACCGAGAAGCGGGCGATGACGCATGGCCTGCGGCCGAAATTCGAGGGCGCGATCCAGTTCGACGATGTCACCTTCCGCTACGAAGGCGCCAAGACGGTGGCGCTGGATGCGATGAGCTTCTCGATCCCGCCAGGCACCATGCTGGGGCTGGTCGGGCGTTCCGGCTCCGGCAAGTCGACCGTGACGCGGCTGCTGCAAGGCATCAACCGCGACTACACCGGCGCCATTAAGATCGACGGCACCGACATGCGCGAGATCAACCTGCGCCACCTGCGGCAGAACTTTGGCATGGTGTTGCAGGATAACTTCCTGTTCCGGGGCTCGGTGCGGGACAACATCATCGCCGGACGGCCCGGCTTGTCTTTCGAGGACGCGGTGCTGGCGGCGCGGCTGGCCGGCGCCGAGGAGTTCATCGAACGGTTGCCGCAGGGCTACGACACCTTCGTTCAGGAAGGCTCGCCCAACCTCTCCGGCGGGCAGAAGCAGCGGCTGGCGATCGCCCGCGCGGTGATCTCCGATCCGCGGGTGCTGATCCTGGACGAGGCGACCAGCGCGCTCGACCCGGAAAGCGAGGCGCTGGTGAACGCCAACCTGCTGCGGATCGCCCAGAACCGCACCATGGTCATCGTCTCGCACCGGCTGTCTTCGCTGATCGACTGCGACCTGATCATGGTTCTCGACCGCGGCCGCACCATGGATATCGGGCCGCATAACGAGCTCGTGGAGCGTTGCGCGATCTACCGCCATCTCTGGCTGCAACAGAACCGCCATCTTGACCCAGAAGGAAGACGCCATGCTGCGCCTACGCCCACGCTCGCCCAAGGCGATTAGCGGTTCCGCCGGGCTGAACGACGCGGAGCCGACGCCGCTCGCCCTCCTGGAATTTCAGTCGCCGACCGCGGCGATCATCGCGACGCCGGTGCCGGCGATCGCGCGCTATACCGTGGTGTGGGTAACGCTGCTGGTGTTCACCCTGCTAATGATCGCGGCGTTCAAGCCTGTCGACCGGCTGGTTTCCGCGGAAGGTTCGCTGGTTTCCTCGGCGCCGACATCGGTGATCCAGGCGTTCAACACCTCGATCGTCAGCTCGATCAACGTCAGCAATGGCCAGCTGGTGCACAAGGGCGACGTATTGGCGACCCTTGATCCGACCATCGCCGCCGCCAACCTGCAGTCTCTGACCTCGCAGGAGCAGGGCTACGCGGCGCAGGTGGCGCAATTGCAGGCGCAGGAAAGCGGCAAGCCTTACGAACCCGATCCGACCAATCCGGCCTCGGCGCTGCAGATGTCAACCTACGCCCAGCAGGTCGGTCAGTACACGGCGACGATGGAGGCCGACAACCAGAAGGTCAACGAGGACGAGACGCAGATCAAAGGCTACGACGAACAGGCAGCCTATTATGGTCAGCGTCTCGGTGTTGCCACCAGCGTCGAGGGCATGCGCAAGGACCTGCAGCAGTTGCAGGTCGGCAGCAAGCTCGACACCTTGGCGGCGACCGACGACCGGCTGAACATGCAAGGCTCGCTGGCCAGCGCGCAGTCCTCGGCCCAGGCGACGGCGCGGCAGCTCGCTGCCGATGTTGCCGACCGCGACAGTTTTGACCAGCAGTGGAAAGCGACGATTTCGCAGCAGCTTGCCACCGCGCTCAACAACCTGGCGCAGGCCCAGCAGTCGTTCGCCGCCGCCAAGCTGAACGACCAGCTGGTGGTGCTGACGGCGCCGCAGGACTCGATAGTGCAGGCGGTTTCGGCAATTTCCGTGGGTGCGGTGCTGCAACCCGGCTCGACGCTGATGGAGCTGGTGCCGATCGACGCGCCGCTCAGCGTCGAGGCCGATATCGAAGGCTCCGATGCCGGCTTCGTGCATGTCGGCAACGAGGTCGATATCAAGCTCAGCACGCTCTCATACCTGCAATACGGCAGCGCGAAGGGCCGGGTGACCAGCATCAGCCCGGACAGTTTCAATCCGCAGGCACAAGGCTCGCCGGCAGGGCCGGCGCTGCCGAACGCGCCGACGGATTTGTACTACAAGGCTGAGATCTCGCTCGAGGAGCTGAACTTTCACAACACGCCGCCGGAGTTCCGGATCGTGCCCGGCATGCCGCTGACAGCCGACATCAAGGTCGGCACCCGCACCATCCTCGAATACTTCACAAGGCGCTTCATGATGGTCGCGACCAACAGCCTGCACGAGCCGTAGCGCGTGATGGAGCATCTTTCGCCAACCGCGGCACTGGTTCCGGCGGGCCATTCCATGGCCCGGCCGCAAGCCTGGTTGCTCTAGCTCCGGATGGCGAAGCTCACCCTCTCCGACCGGCTGGCGGGGCGCAGCGCGAAAAGCGCCTATGCCCGCGCCCAGCAGCTGATGAAGGAAGGGTTGTCCGGCCGCGCCTTCAACCTGTTCGTCATCGCCGCCGATGCCGGGATGACGGAGGCGATGAGCGAGGTCGGGCAGCGCTACCTGAACGGCGAGGGCGTTCTGCGCAACGCCGCCGAGGCCGGGCGCTGGTTCCTGCGCGCCGCCGAGCGCGGCCATCTGCCGAGCCAGTGCCAGCTCGCCAGCCTATATCTGTTCGGCCTGCAGGAAGCCATGTTGCAGTCCAGCGCGGCGTCGCTGTTCGCCCAGGTCAATACGCCGAAAGCCGATTTTCCCGCAGCCCTGACCTGGGCTCGCAAAGCCGCCGAAGCCGGCTCGACCGATGGCCAGGCGATGCTCGGCTTTATCCTGTCCTCCGGCCCGGACGAGCTGCTCGACGAGGCGCAGGCCGAGCTATGGTACGCCAAGGCGGCGGCCGGCGGCTCGCCGCAGGCCAAGCTCGGGCTGGGGCTGATCCAGCTGCGCCGCGCCGACACCGCCGATGCGACTGTGTCCGCGGTAGCGCTGGTCCGGGAGGCGGCGGCGGGCAATCTGCCGACCGCGCATTACTACCTCGGGCTGATTTACGAAAAGGCGGTCGGCGTGATCGCCGATCCGGCCGCGGCGGTGGAGCATTACCGGATCGCGGCGCTGGCCGGGGTGCGCAACGGCCAGGCCAAATACGGGCTGATGCTGTACGAGGGCAGAGGCATCAAGGCCGATACCACGGAGGGCGAGTCCTGGCTGCGCCGCGCCGGTCTCGCCGGCGATTGGGAGGCCTCGGCGCTGATCGCCGACATCTATGCGCGGGGCGGCGCGCTGCCGCCGAACTACGCCGAGGCGGCGTTGTGGTTCCGCCGCGCCGCCGATGCCGGGCATCGGGTGGCGGCGCGGGCGCTGGGGATGCTGTATCTGACCGGCGCCGGGGTGGCGCGCGACCCGGACGAGGCGGCGGCCTGGTTCACCCGCGCCGCCGAGGCCGGCGACCCGCAGGCCCAGGCCGATATCGCCAGCATGTTGCTGAACGGCCAGACCGATAGCCGGCTGACCACGCCGCCGCCGGTGCATGAATGGTTCGAACGCGCCGCCGAGGCCGGCGACCTGATCGGCGCCTATAATTACGGCGTTTGCCTGGCCGAAGGCGTCGGTGTGCCGCGCGATGATGCCCGCGCCGCGTTTTGGCTGCGCCGCGCCGCCGAGGGCGTGGTCAACGCGCAATACTGGTACGGCAGGATGCTGCTGGATGGCCGGGGCGTGCCGGCTGACCCGGTGCAGGCGCGGGTCTGGCTACAAAAGGCCGCCGACCTCAACATGACCGACGCGCTCGTGACGCTGGCCGAGATGATGATCAACGGCCGGGGCGGGCCGCGCGACCATGACGCCGCCCGCCAGCTCTTCGAGCGCGCCGCCAAGGCCAAGCATAGCGGGGCGATGTTCGCGCTGGGCGCGCTGCATGGCGGCGGCCACGACATTCCGATGAACCGCCCGGTGGCGCTGACCTGGTTCCGGGGTGCGGCCGAACTCGGCCATCCGATGGCGGCGCTGATGCTGGGGCGCTACCTGCGCAAGGGTCTGGCCGGGCCGCCCGATCCGGTGCAGGCGGAGCACTGGCTGGTGACGGCGCGCAAGCTCGGGCTGGCGGAGGCGGAGGCGGAGCTGGAACTGCTCAACCCGCCAAACCCGGCCGATGCGCCGGCCGACAACACCCACCCGTTCCGCGCCGCCGGCGACTGAGCTTCCCGCCTGTTTTGACGCTGCCTTCGAATCGCCAGAAATAGGTTACAACTGGTCGATGTTGATCGGCCACGCTGGTCAAGCGGCAAACGTGGTGTCGGACCCGGATTTGGACAGGCGCAGTACAGTTGGATAAGGCTATCGCCCCCGCCGAAGCGTGGCAAAGCGGTCTGCGCGCGGCCCATGCCGGCGACCTCGGTACTGCCAGATTATGGTTGGAGCGGGCGCTGCGGCTGGCGCCGAACGATCCGCGCATCGCCCTCGACCTCGCTTATCTGCGGTTGGCCGACGGCACGGCGGACGGGCTGTCGCGGGCGACCGAGGCGTTCGCGGCGCTGGCGGCGCGTTACGACGTGGCGGCGGCCTGGCAAGGGCTGATCGTGGCGCGGCGGCGGGCCAACGATGCCGCCGCCGCTGCCGCCGGGGCGGCGGCGTTCCTGGCCCGGCACTGCGCGCCGGAAGAAATGAGGGAAATGCTGCGTCTGGTCGCGGCCGGCGCCGGCCGGCCCGGCTGGTGCGGGTTGGACGCCGCGGGCGCGGTGCTCATCGAGGCGGCGGGCCGACGGGTGACGGCGCGGCTGGACGGTGTGGTTGTGCCGTTGCCGAAGCGGCTGGAGGCGTTGCCGGCGGGCCGGCAACTGGCACTTTCGGTGAACCGGGTGGCGCTGCTGGGCAGCCCGCTCGACCTTGCGGCGCTGCGGCGGGTGGAAGGCGTGGTAGCCTGCGCCGCCGGCGGTGGCCTGGCCGGCTGGGCCTGCCGGCCGGCGGCCCTGGAGGCCATGCCGGAACTGGCGCTGCGGGACGTCGAAGGCAGCCGCGCCGAATTGCGCTTCGGCGAAGCGCTGGCGCCGGACGAGGACGCGCCGTTCCTGCGCCGCCATGGCTTCGAGGTGAGCGCCGAAGCGCTGACGGGCCTGCGGCCGCCGTTCCGGATCGTCGGGCCGGACGGGGCCGACCTTGCCGGCAGCCCGGTCGACCCGGCGGCCGAAGCGGCGGTCGCGCCGGTGGTGCCGGGGCGCGAGGCGGCGCCGGTGCGGGTTCGGCCGGAGCGCCGGGCGCTGGCGGTGGTGGTGCCGGTGTACCGCGACCTGGCCATCACCAAAGCGTGCCTCGCCTCGGTTTACGCGGCGGCGCCGGCGGGAACGCGGATCATCGTAGTGGACGACGCGACGCCGGAGCCGGCGCTGGCGGCCTGGGCGGACGGCGAGGCCGGCGCCGGCCGGATCACGCTGATCCGGCAGCCGCGCAATGGCGGCTTCCCGGCGGCGGCCAATGCCGGCTGCCAGGCCGCCGCGGGATGCGACGTGCTGCTGCTGAACAGTGATACGCTGGTGCCGCCGGGGGCGATCGAGACGCTTCTCGCCGCGGTTTACGCCCAGGCCGCCAACGGCAGCGCCACGCCGCTTTCTAACGAGGCGACGATCCTGAGTTATCCGCGCGCCGCCGGCGGCAATCCAATGCCCACTCTGGAGCGAAGCGCGGCGCTTAACGCGTTGGCGGCCAGCGCCAATGGCGTGGGGACGGTGGAAATCCCGACCGCGATCGGCTTCTGCATGTTGATGCGGCACGATTGCATCGCGGCGACCGGGCTGTTCCGCGCCGAACTGTTCGCGCAGGGGTACGGCGAGGAGAACGACTGGTGCCTGCGGGCCCGGCAGCTGGGCTACCGTCATGTCGCCGCGACCGGGGCGCTGGTGGCGCATCACGGCGGGGTTTCGTTCCGGGCGGCGAGCCGGGCGCTGAACAGCCGCAACTGGACGCTGCTGAACCGCATCTACCCGGACTACCATTGGTCGGTGCAGCGTTTTCTGGCCGCCGACCGGCTGGCGCCGGCGCGGCGCCGGCTCGACCTGGCGCGGTTCGAGGCCGGGCGGGTCGAGGCCGGGGCGGTGTTGCTGATCTCGCACAACCATGGCGGCGGCGTGGCGCGGCAAGTGGCCGAGGAGATGGCGGCGATCCGAGCTGGCGGGCAACGGCCGATCCTGTTGTTTCCGGGCGCTCCGGCGGACCCGGCCGGCACCCATTTTCCATGGGACGCCGAGCTGACCGACGACGCGCCCGGCGACTACCCCAATCTGCGTTTCGTGCTGCGGGCGATGCTGCCCGGCCTGATCGACCTGTTGCGAGCCGAGCGGGTGCGGCGGGTGGTGCTGCAGCATGGCCTCGGCCACCATCCGGCGGTGCGCGGCATCGCCGCGGCGCTGGCGGTGCCTCAAGACATCGTGATCCACGATTATGCGAGCTTCTGCCCGCGGGTGAATCTGCTGACCCGGCCGGAGCGGCAAGCGGCGCTGCGGTATTGCGGCGAGCCGAGCGTCGCCGGCTGCATCGCCTGCGTCGACATCAACGGCGACGAAACCTTCGAAGGCCTGAGCGTGCCCCGGCTGCTCAGCCGTTCGGCGGCGGAGTTCGCGGCGGCGGCGCGAATCATCGCGCCCTCGGCGGACGCGGCACGGCGGATCGCCCGGCATTTTCCGGGCGTGCAGCCTGAGGTGACGCCGTGGGAGGACGACACCGCGACCTTCGACCTGGCGCCGCCGCGCCGGGGTGGGCGGCGGAAGATCGTGGTGATCGGCGGGATCGGCGTCTCGAAAGGCTTCGACCTGCTGATAGAATGCGCCGCCGACGCCGTGCAGCGCGGCCTGCCGCTCGACTTCCTGGTGGCCGGCGGCAGCGCCAAGGACGCCGACCTGCTGACCGCCGGGATCTTCGTGACCGGCGCCTATGCCGAGGGCGAGGCCGCCGGCCTGGTGCGGGAACTGGGCGCCGACCTGGCGTTTTTTCCATCGATCTGGCCGGAGACCTGGTGTTTCACGCTGGGCGAGGCGTGGCGCGCCGGGCTGTACGCGGTCGCCTTCGACCTCGGCGCTCAAAGTGCGCGGATCAAGGCCAGCGGGCGTGGCGCGGTGTTGCCGCTGGGCCTGCCGGCGGGACGGATCAACGATACGCTGCTTGCTTGGCAACCGGACTTGCGTCATTCACGGGCTGCTAACAAAACTATGACGTGACTGGGTGCGCTCAACTCAAGGATGACGGATGGCTAACGTGAAAACCGCCGCTCGACCCGGCGAGACCCGGCCGGACGCGGCGAACGCGGCGCCGGTGGCAAACGCCCCGATGGCAGCCGCGCCGGTGGCGAACACGCAGGTGGTAAACCCTTCGAACAGCAACGGCATGATGCAGGAGCTGAAGGTCACCGGCCACATGATGGCGTTGCCGGTTGGGCTGTTCTGCGTCCTGAACGAGACCAACGCGGCCACCGGGCGCAATGGCGGCATGCCGGGCGTGCGGATTTCGCCGCCGCCGCTGAATGCCGAGAATGTCGAGATCGTCGGCTTTCGCGCCGATGGCTGGCTGAGCGCCGATGGCGATGCCGCGCTGGTGCGGGTCCACCGGGCGCCGGCGCAGGTGCTGGTGACGATTTATCAGCTGCCCGACCAGCCGGATTCGGCGCCGAAATTGCAGGTCCGGCAGTTGCTCGGCACCGGTGCGGCGGCCGAGGCCCCGGCGGTGGCGGCGGCACCGGAACGTGTGGATATCCTCGGCCATATCCAGTCCCGCGGCGATGTCGGCGCCAAATTCGGCGACTGGCTCGGCGAGCAAGGCAGCGGCAACTGGATCGAGGGCTTCGCGGTGGCGACCCCGGAGGGGCTGAATGCCGCCGATCTTTCCTATCAGGCGGTGCTCGGCCGCGGCTGGTTGTCGCCCTGGGTCGAGGCCGGGCAGTATTGCGGCTCGCGCGGCATGGCGCTGCCGTTGCTGGGGCTGCGGGTCCGGCTGGAGGGCGAGGCCGCCGAGCAATACGAGCTGACCTGCAGCGCCACCTTTGTCGGCGGCGCCAGCGCTGGGCCGGTCGGCAATGATGAGACCTGCGAGGCCGCCGAGCTGGCGCCGCTGGAGGCGATCCTGCTGACGCTGACCCGCAAAACCCGCAAGCCAGGCAAGGGCAAACGATAAAGGCTCGCAACCATGCGGTTCCTGTTCGTCCACCAGAATTTTCCTGGCCAGTACCTGCACCTGATCCGCAGCCTGCTGGAGGATAACCAGCGCCGCGACGGTACTCACGAGATCGTTTTCATGACCGAGCCGAACCGAAACCAGATGCCTGGCGTGCGCAAGGTGACCTATGCCAAGCCGCCGGTGGTGCCGCTGAACGCGCATCAGGACGCGCGGGACTTCGACCGCGCGATGCGGCGTGCCGAGGCGGCGGCGAAAGGCGGGCGGCAGATCAAGGCACTCGGCTTCACGCCCGACGTTATCGTCGGCCATCACGGCTGGGGCGAGCTGCTGAACCTCGTCGATGTGTTTCCAGGCGTGCCGATCCTCGGCTATTTCGAGTTCTTTTACCGGACCGACAAATCCGACGTGAATTTCGACCCTGAGTTTCCGATGCAGGTGGAACGCTACAGCGGGGTGCGGGCCAAGAACTGCGTGAATTTGCAGGCTTTGGCTCTGGAGCAGCATGGCCAGGTGCCGACCGTCTCGCAACATGCCACCTACCCGCTTTGGGCGCGGTCCTCGATCCGCATCATCGAGGAGGGGGTGAACCTAGAATTGTGCAAGCCGAACCCGGAGCTGCGGCGCAAGACGCTGAAGGTCGGCACGCTCAGCGTCTCGCCGAAGCAGAAGCTGGTGACCTATGTGGCGCGCAACCTGGAGCCTTATCGGGGCTTCCATATCTTCATGCGGGCACTGCCGAAAATTCTCGAGGCGCGGCCGGACGTGATCGTCTCGGTGGTGGGCGGCGACGAGATCAGCTACGGCGCCCCGCATCCGAAAGGGCCGTGGCGGGAGGCGCTGCTGGAAGAGCTGAAGGGCAAGCTAGACCTGTCGCGGGTGCATTTTCTCGGCAAGATCCCGTACGAGCAGCATCTGGCCCTGCTGCAACGCTCCGACGCCCATGTTTATCTGAGCTATCCGTTCGTCGCCTCCTGGTCGCTGCGCGAGGCGCTGGCCTGCGGCTGCGTGGTGGTGGGCGGCGATACCGAAACGGTGACGGAGTTCGTGACCGACCGGGAGACCGGGCTGGTGGTGCCGACGCTCGACCCCGCCGGCGTGGCGGAGGGCGTGCTGATGGCGTTGGAGGACCAGCGCCTGGCCGGCACGATGCGGGTGAATGCACGGCGGTTCGCGGAGGCGCGGCTCGACCTCAACGACTACCTGGCCCGCTATCGCGCCGAGATCGAGGCGATCACCGGGCGGAAGCTGATCGAGCCCGCGGCGCAGCCTAAAGCCGCGGCGCCCCCTAAGCCCGCGCCGGCGCCGGTGGCGGCGAAGAAACCGCGGCGGCGCGACGCGGCTTAAAGCGAAGGCGCTAGCTTGGCGGTTGCGGATGGCAGGTGCTACCCCGCTGCCCGATGCTCAAACGGATTTTGCAGTCTGAAGCGGTGCGCGGCGGCACGGCCTGGCTTGCCGCCCGCTACGTCGTGTTCGTTTCCCGCACCACACGCTGGCATGTCGAGGGCGAGGCGGAATTGCGGGAATTTGCCGGCGGGCCGCCCTGCATCGTGGCGTTCTGGCATGAGAGCCTGCCGTCGATGCCGATGTTCTGGCTGAGCGCGAAGCGGTTGGGGCTGCGGCGCAAGGCGGTGGTGCTGGCGAGCCGGCACCGCGACGGCAGGCTGATCGGGCAGGCGGTGGAAAACCTCGGGATCGAGGTGGCGGCGGGGTCCTCCTCGCGCGGCGGTGCCGCCGGTTTGCGGGCGTTGGCGCGGGCGCTGGCGGCGGGCGCGCATGTCGGCATCACGCCGGACGGGCCGCGCGGGCCACGGCGCGTCGCCGCCGCCGGGACCGCGCAGCTGGCGGCGCTGGCGGGCGTGAAGGTGCTGCCGTGCGCAGCATTTATCGCGCCGGCGCGGGTGCTGCGGTCCTGGGACCGGATGCGGCTGCCGCTACCGTTCGGGCGCGGCGCGCTGGTGTGCGGCGCAGCGGTCGCGGTGCCGCGCGAAGACTGGCGGGGCGCGCTGCCGGCGATCGAGGCGGCGCTGACGGCGGCGCTCGCGCGGGCCGAGGCCGCTGCCCGATGTTGAGGGCATACAACGTCGCCGGGACGCTGGCGGCGCCGGCGCTGCGGCTGTGGCTGGCGCGGCGGGCGCGGCGGGGCAAGGAGAACCCGGCGCGGTTGCAGGAGCGGTTCGGCATCGCCTCCCTGCCCCGCCCGGCCGGACGGCTGGTGTGGTTCCACGCCGCCAGCGTCGGCGAGACGATGTCGGTCCTGCCGGTGATCGCGGCGCTGCGGGGCCAGGCGGAAGTGCTGCTGACTACAGGGACGGTGACGGCGGCGGCGCTGGCGGCGGCGCGGCTGCCCGGTTTTGCCCGCCACCAGTTCGTGCCGCTGGACGTGCCGGGTTGGGTGGCGCGGTTCTACGCGCATTGGCGGCCGGACCGGGCGGTGTTCGTGGAGAGCGAGATCTGGCCCGGGTTGCTGGCGGCGGCGGATGCACGGCGGATCCCACGGCTGCTGATCAATGGCCGGCTGTCGGCCGGCGCGGCGCGGCGTTGGGGCCAGGCACCCCGGCTGGCGCGGCGGTTGTTCGGGGGTTTCGCCCAGGTTCATGCGTTGTCGGCGGCGGATGCCGCGGCGTTCTCGGCGCTCGGCGTCGCCGCTGTGAAGGACTGGGGTGACCTGAAGTTTTTTGCCGAGGAACTGCCGGCGGATGCGGCGGCGCTGGCGGCTTTGCGAAGGCAGATGGACGGGCCGCTTTGGTTGGCCGCCAGCACCCATGCGGGCGAGGAGGAGATCGTTCTGGCGGCGCACCGGATGCTGCTGGGCGCGTTTCCGGCGCTGACGACGGTAATCGTGCCGCGCCATCCGGAGCGGGGTGCGGCCGTCGCCGCGCTGGCGGGTGGGTTGCCGGTGGCGCGGCGGGCTTTGGGCGAGGCGCCGCTTCCGGGGGTTTACGTCGCCGACACGCTGGGCGAGCTGGGGCTGTTCTACCGGCTGGCGCCGTTCGCGTTTGTCGGCAAATCGCTGGCCGGCGGCGGCGGCCACAATGTGCTGGAACCGGCGCGGCTGGGCGTGCCGGTGATCGTCGGGCCGTGCACCGAAAAGTTCGCCGAGGCGGTGCGGCGGTTGCGGCTGGCGGGGGGCTTGCGGGAAGTGGCGGACGGCGCGGCGCTGGCGGCGGTGGCGCGGGACTGGCTGGCCGATCCGGCGGCGGCGCGGCAAGCCGGTGCGGCGGCGCGGGCAGCACTGGCGGAGGCCGAGGACCTGCCGGCGCGGCTGGCGGCGCTGATCCTGGCGCCGGTATGAAAGCGCCGGTGTTCTGGCAGCGGAGCGGCGGCATCGCGGCGCTGCTGGCGCCGGCCGGCGCGCTCACCGCGCGGCTTACGGCGCGGCGGGTGGCACGGCCAGGCTACGATCCGGGCATCCCGGTATTCTGCGCCGGCAATGCCGGGGTCGGCGGCGCCGGCAAAACCATCGTGGCGCTGGACCTGCTGGCGCGGCTGGCGCGGCGGCCGGGGGGGCGGCCATTCGCGCTGACCAGGGGCCATGGCGGGCGGCTGGCGGGCCCGCTGCTGGTCGACCCGGCGCGGCATGGCGCGGCCGAGGTCGGCGACGAGGCGTTGCTGCTGGCGGCGGTGGCGCCGACGGTGCTGGCCCGCGACCGGGCCGCCGGCAGCCGGCTGGCGCTGGCCGAAGGGGCCGGCGCGATCGTCATGGATGACGGGCTGCAAAATCCGGGCTTGAGAAAGACGGTGTCGCTGCTGGTGATCGACGGCGGCTACGGCTTCGGCAATGGCAGGTTGCTGCCGGCGGGGCCGCTGCGCGAGCCGGTGGCGGCGGCGGCGGCGCGGGTGCGGGCGGCGGTGCTGATCGGCGACGACGAATTCGGCGCGCTGGCTGCTCTGCCGGCGGGCTTTCCGGTGCTGCGGGCGACGCTGGTGCCGGCTTGCGCCGTGCCGCTCAAGAGCCAGGCGGTGCTGGCGTTTGCCGGGATTGGCCGGCCGGCAAAGTTTTTTGCGTCGGTGGAGGCGCTGGGGGCGCGGCTGGCGGCGCGGCGGGCGTTTGCCGACCACCATGTGTACACCGAGCGGGAGGCGGCGCGGCTGCTGATGGAAGCCGCCGGCGCGGATGCGAAGCTGGTGACGACGGCGAAGGATTTCGTGAAACTGCCGCCGGCGCTGCAAGCGGTCTGCCTGGTCGTCACGGTGCGGCTGGTCTGGCAGGACGAGGCGGCGCTGGAGGCGGTTTTATTCGCTTTGGGTTAGAAACTCCCTAGGCTGGCGCGGGACGTTTCTGTATGGTCGCGGCATGGTCGATGGGAATGCGTTCTGGCGGCGCAAGAGTTTGGCGGCGATGGACCGGGCCGAGTGGGAGTCGCTTTGCGACGGCTGCGGCCGCTGCTGCCTGCACAAGCTGCGGGACGACGACACCGACGAGATCAGCTTCACCAATGTCGCCTGCAGGCTGCTCGATCTGAACACCAGCCTGTGCTCGGATTACGCGAAGCGGCAGCGGCGGGTGCCCGATTGCGTGCGGCTGACGCCGGAAAGCCTGGCCGAGGTGGACTGGCTGCCGCCGAGCTGCGCGTATCGCCGGTTGAGCGAGGGCAAGGACCTGCCGGACTGGCATCCGCTGGTCTCCGGCGATCCTGACAGCGTGCGCCGGGCTGGGGCCGCGGTGGGCGGCCGGGTGCTGAGCGAGCGCGATGCCGGGCCGCTCGAACACCATGTGGTGGAATGGCCAGGGCAGTTGCCGCGCCTGCCACGGCGCGCGCGGCGGTGACGCCCAGCCTGACCACCGAGATGGTGCCGGTGCAGGGTGCGCTGGCGGTGGTGGCGTTCCGGCGCAGCGCGCGGGCCAGCAAGATTTCGCTGCGGATCGATCCGGCGCAGGGCGGCGTGGTGATCACCCTGCCGCCCCGCGCCTCCCGCCGGGCCGGGCTGTCGCTGTTGCAGACGCATGAGGCCTGGGTGGCGGAGAAGCTGGCGGCGCTGCCGAACGCCACGCCGTTCATAGCCGGGGCCCTGGTGCCGGTGCATGGGGCGCCGCACCTGATCCGCGCCGTCGACGCCGCGCATGGCGGCGCCTGGCTCGAGGCCGGGGAGATCAGGGTGACCGGCGGGGCGGAATTTCTGGCCCGGCGGGTGACCGACTGCCTGAAGCGCCTGGCCAGGCAGCGGCTGACCGCGCTGGCCGCGGAAAAGGGCGCGCAGGCCCGGCTGACGCCGAAGCGGGTGCAGGTGAAGGACACCCGAACCCGCTGGGGTTCCTGCGCGCCAGATGGCACGCTGGCGTTCTGCTGGCGGTTGATCTGCGCGCCGGAATTCGTGCAGGATTACGTGGTGGGGCATGAGGTGGCGCATTTGCGGCACATGAACCACGGCCGGCATTTCTGGGCGCTGACCGACACGCTGACGCCGCACCGGCAGGTGGCGAGCGCATGGCTGGCCAGCAACGGGCAGGCGCTGTTGAGGATCGGCTAAGTAACGACCATTTCGGAGCTGAACCGTACTTGAGAGATTGCCGATGAAAGCCGTCGCCTTTACCCATTCCCGTCCGATCAGCGCCGAAGACTCGTTGATGGATGTCGACATCCCGGCGCCGGAGCCGCGGCGCCATGACCTGCTGGTCGAGGTGCGGGCTGTTTCGGTCAACCCGGTCGATACCAAGTTGCGCCGCAACGACGAGCCGCTGGGCGAGCGGCGGGTGCTGGGCTTCGACGCCGCCGGGATCGTGCGGGGCATGGGCAGTGCCGCGGAGAATTTCAGCATCGGCGATGAGGTTTATTACGCCGGCGTGCCGACCCGACCGGGCAGCAATGCCGAGTTTCAGCTGGTCGACGCCCGGATCGTCGGCCACAAGCCGCGCAGCCTGAGCTTTGCCGAGGCGGCGGCGCTGCCGCTGACCGCGCTGACCGGGTGGGAGATGCTGTTCGACCGGTTCCGCATCCCGCGCGACCAATCGGTGCCGGGGACGCTGCTGGTGGTGGGCGGCGCCGGCGGGGTCGGTTCGATGGCGGTGCAGCTGGCGGCGCAACTGACCGACCTGACCGTGATCGCCACCGCCTCGCGGCCGGAAACCGCGGACTGGTGCACCGGGCTTGGGGCGCACCATGTGATCGACCACTACGGCAACATGGCGGCGCAGATCGCGGCCCTTGGGCTGGCGCCGCCGGAGTATATCTTCATCACCACCAATGCCGGCGTGCATTGGTTCGCGATGACCGCGTTGCTGGCGCCGGAAGGGGCGATCGGCATCATCGAGCAGGGCAAGCCGCTCGACATGTCCGTGCTGATGCGCAAATGCGGCGCGCTGCACACCGAGTATATGTTCGCCCGGGGGATTTTGCAGACGCCGAGCATGGCGGCGCAGCACCGGATGCTGGAGGCGGTGGCGCATCTGGTGGATAACGGCACGCTGAAGACGACGATGACGGAGCATTACGGCACCATCAACGCAACGAATTTGAAGCGCGCCCATGCGGTGCTGGAAGCCGGCACGGCGATCGGCAAGATCGTGCTGGAGGGGTTTTGAAAGACGGCGGCAGCCGACCTACCGACCGCTGACAACCGACGGCTGAACGCTGTACCCACAGCGGTCGGGTTTGATGTCGATGAGCGGCGTGCCGTCGAGGCAGTCCAGGCCGTGGACCGAGAGGATGTTGGCTTCGATGCCGGCGAGGCGGACCATCGAGCTGCCGAGCGGGTTGGGGCGGGCCGGGGAGCGCAGCGAGAAGGTGCCGCGGATGGCGCCGGTATGTCCGGGGCTTTGCAGGATCAGGTCGCGGCGCGACAGATGCAGCCAGTAGATCACCTCGATCTGCGTGTATTGATTGAGGCCGGCGAGGCCGCGGGCCCAGGGATCGAAGATTTCGATGCGGCAGAGCGGGCCGTCCTGCCGGCCTTGTTTGGGGGTGTCCTGGCGCGTCGCCCAGGGCGTGCGGATGCGGCCGATGAAGATCAGCCCGGCATCGGTTGGCGGTGGCGGCGTTACCGCGATCTCCCCCGGCCTGATGGCGGCTTCGGGCGGTTGGTCGTTAGGGGACATGCGGCGCCAGGACGGCGATGGCGACGACGTCGCGGACGCTGCGGCCGCCGCGGGAGTCGCCGGGCACCACCAGGCGCCAGTGCGCGGCGCCGAGCGGCTTGCCGTTCATCGCCTCGGCCAGGATGATCTGTTTGTTCTCGAAGGCGGGCGAGATTTCACCGAGGGCGATGCTGGCGGTGTAGCCGTCGCTGCCGGTGACCAGAACGGTATCGCGGACCACGTCCTTGCCGGTTTTTATCTGCGCGGCGCCCAGCACGACCCAGAGCAGCGGCCCGGTGAAGCTGGCGTGCAGGGCGCCGTGGTCGGTGCCGAACGAGACGTTGATCTTGGTCATGGGGAGGCGGCTTAAAGTGGCTGTTGTCAACCGTAACGAGGCCGCCTTTGGCGCCGTTACAGTGACGCCATCCGCCGCCGCGAACGGAGCCGTTGCGGTTGCGGCCAGCACTCCCAGCGCCAATAGGCCGCGCCGGTAAACGAACGACATTTTGCTCTCCGTCGGCTACCGGGTCAGGTTAAGCGGTGCACTGGTTCCTGCATAGTTTACCCGATCCCGCCGGTCAGTTGCAGGCTGATGGCGGCGTAGTGGAGGCAGGCCGCGGCCAGCACCAGAGCGTGCCAGATCGGGTTGTTGAATTTCAGCCAGGGCAGCGCCTGCACCACCGCGCCGATGGTGTAGAGCAGGCCGCCACCGACGATCAGCGCGAAGATCGCGCTGGGCAGAACCACATAGCAGGCGTGGATCAGGATGATCAGCATCCAGCCCATCGCGAGGTAGAGCGCGAAGGTCAGGCGCTCGAAGCGGCGCGGGTGCCGCAGCGTGAGAAAGATGCCGGCAGCCGCCATCGCCCAGAGCAGGGCGCAGAGCCAGATGCCGCCGCTGGCGTACAGGATGGTGGCGCTGATCGGCGTGTAGGTGCCGGCGATCATCACGAAGATCATGGCGCGGTCGACCCGGCGCAGGCGCTCCTTGGCGAGGCCGTGCGGCGCCAACTGATAGGTCGCCGAGGCGGTCAACATGCCGACCAGGCCGAAGACGTAGATCGCCAGCAGGATGATGTGAAACGGATCGCCCTCGACGACGGCCCGGCGCAGCAGCAACGCGGCGGCGATCAGGCCGAGCGGCACGCCGATTATGTGGATCACCGCGTCGGCGGCGCGTTCGGCACGGCTGTAGTTCGGAAAAATCAGCGCGATCGACATCAGGCGGGGTCGATCGGTGAGGCCGGCACGCCGCCGGCCTCGATCGCTTCGCCGGCGGCGAGGCAAAGGTCTTCGCGGTAGCGGCCGGCGACCAGCTGCACGCCGACCGGGGTGCGGCCGATAAGCCCGGTCGAGACGGTCAGGCACGGCAGGCCGGTGACGGCGAGGCCGATCAAGGTCAGCTGGGCGTTCCAGACCCTGGCGAATTCGGTGAGGTCGAGGTTGTCGGCGAACGGCAGTTCGGCGGAGACCGGCAGCAAAACGACCGGGTTTTCCTGCAGCAGCAGCAGCCATTGCCGGGTCAGGGTGGCACGGCGGACCAGGGCCTGCGTGACATCGGCGGCGGTCAGGCGGCCGGCGGCCTCGCGCATGTTGTCGTACACCGCGCGGGCGCCGGGGTCGCCGTCCTCTTCGGCCAGCGCGGCGGCGGCGGCGAAGCCTTCGCCGAGCCAGAAGATGGTCTGGATCTCTGAAGCTTCGGCGAGCGAGGGCGTGTCCGCGATCTCGGTCACCTCCCAGCCGGCGCGGGTCAACCGGGCCGCGGCGTCCCGCAATGCCGCCTCGACCTCCGGCACGATGGCAAGGCCGGAGGGGCGCAGGCAGAAGGCGGCGCGGCGCGGTGCCGGCGGGCCGATGAGCGGCGCCGGCACCGACCAGATGTCGCGCGGGTCCGGCACCGCCATGGCGGCGAGGCCGAGCCGCAGGTCGGCGATGCTGCGGCCGAGCGGGCCGGAGACCGAGGTGATCTGCGGGCCGATCGCCCGCTCCGGCCCGCTGGCGTTGTAGCCGGAAATCCGCCCCAAAGTCGGCCGCAGCCCGTGGACGCCGCAGGCATAGGCCGGGTAGCGGATCGAGCCGGCGATGTCGGTGCCGTGCGCCAGATGGCCGATACCGGCGGCGAGTGCGGCCGCGGCACCGCCGGAGGAGCCGCCCGGCGTCAGCGCCGGATCGCGCGGGTTGCGGGTGGCGCCGTGCAGCAGGTTGTTGGTGAACCAGCGCAGCGAGAAGGCCGGCGTGTTGGTGCGGCCGAGCAGCACAGCGCCGGCGCGGCGCAGGTTGTCCACCACCGGGTTGTTGGTTTTGGCGATCAGCCCGGCCTGCAGCCTGGTGCCGCTGGTGGTGGCGTAGCCGATCTGGTCGATATTGACCTTGATGGTCATCGGCACGCCGGCGAGAATGCCGGGGTCCTCGCCGCGGGCGAAGGCGGCGTCCACCGCGTCGGCCTGCGCCAGCACGTCCTCCGGCCGGTGCTCGACCACCGCGTTCAGCGTCGGGTTGACGGCGTCGAGCCGGCCCAGTGCCGCCAGGGCCGCTTCACGCGCGGAGATTTCCCGGTTGCGGATCGCCGTTGCCAGGGCCGTGGCCGTCAGTCGCCAGATCTCGCTCATCCCTCGCTCCCGTTGCTCTCCGGCGCCCAGTATAGGAGGCGCGTGGCGGCGCGGTCGACCAATACCCAGAGGCTGATCGAGAGCACCGCAAGAACTGCCAGGGCGGCGAACATCAGGTTGGTCTGGATCCGGGCGTTGGCGTTGATCATTACGAAGCCGAGGCCGGAGGAAGCGCCGACCCATTCGCCGATGATGGCGCCGATCGGGGCGATGGCGGTGGCGACGCGCAGGCCGGAAGCGAAGGCCGGAAGCGCCGCCGGCAGCCGGATGTAGCGCATGATCCGCCAGGGTTTGCCGTTCATGCTGCGGGCCAGGTCGAGCCAGCCGGGATCGGTGCGGCGCAGGCCGTCGGCGAAGGCGGCGGTGACCGGGAAGAAGATGATCAGCACCGCCATCGCCACTTTCGAGGCGATGCCGAAGCCGAGCCAGAGCACCAGGAGCGGCGCCAGCGCGAAGACCGGGATTGCCTGGCTCAGCACCAGCACGGGCATCAGCCAGCGGCCGAGTGCGGCGGAGAAGACGATGGCGAGCGCGGCGGCGCCGCCCAGCGACGTGCCGAACAACAGGCCGAGGATGATTTCGGCTAGCGTCGTCAACGCGTTGATGAACAACAGGCCGCGCTGGGTCCACAGGGCGATGGCGACGGCGGCGGGGCCGGGCAGCATGTAAGGCGGCGGCGCCAGCAACTGGACCGCCGCCCACCAGACCGCGAGGAACACGGCGAGCGTGAGCGCCGGGCGCAGCGCCTTCATGCGGCGAGCAGGCGCAACAGATGGGCCTGGGTCTTCAGCACGGCGAGGTCCTCGAGGTCGCGGGGCGGGGTGCCGGGCACGCTGATCCGTGGGCCGAGCCGGGGCGGCTGGCCGGACAGCACGAACAGATGATCGCCGAGCCGGCAGGCCTCCGCCGGGTCGTGGGTGATGAACAAAGCGGTGCGGCCGGCCAGCAGTTCCGCCGCCAGGTCCTGGATGCGGGCGCGGGTGATGGCGTCGAGCGCCGAGAACGGCTCGTCCAGCAGCACGATCGGGCGGTTCTCGTACAGCGTGCGGGCTAAGGCGACGCGCTGGCGCATGCCGCCCGAGAGCGAAGCCGGCAAGGCGTCGGCGCGGCCGGCGAGGCCGACCCGTTCCAGGAGGCCGAGCGCCCGGGCAGGGTCTCGCGTTTCGCCGCGCAGCCGGGCGCCGAGCATGACGTTGTCGAGGGCACCGGACCAGGGCAGCAACAGATCCTGCTGGCCCATATAGGCGGCGCGGCCGGCCAGCGGCGCGCCGTCGCTTGCGGTGCAGGTGCCGGCATCGGCCCGCATCAGCCCGGCGATGATGCGAAGCAGGCTGGTCTTGCCGACGCCGCTGGGGCCAAGGAGCGCCACCAGCCGGCCCGGCTCGATCTCGAACGACAGATCCTCGAACACGGTCTCGGTGCGGTAGCGCAAGGTCAGGCCGCGCACCGCGATGCCGGGCGGCGTCACGCGGGCGGTTTGATCTCGACCGCGTAGTCGCCGAGCGGGCGGGCCGTTTTGATCAGGCCGTTTTTCAGCATGAAGTCGCGGTAGGTCGTGTAGCGCGCCGCGTCGAGCGTAAACGGGTCTTGTGCGAAGTAAGATTGCAGAGCGAACCAGGAGGTTTTGTCGAGCTTGTCGTTCAGCGATGTCTGGTCGGCGGCGAATTTCGCCCACATCGCGTCGGGATTTTTCTTCAGATATTGCGCACCCTCCCGCACCGCGGCGAGGAATTTCGGCAGGCGTTGATCGGCAAGGCCGGCGGCGTTGGACAGCACGATCAGCTCGTCCGACGGCGGCACGCCGTGATCCTCGGGCAGGAAGATGATCGGCTGATGGCCGCTCTGGGCGAGCTGGATGTCCTCGTAGGTGCGGTAGGTGCCGATCACGCCGTCGACCTCATGCGAGACCAGCGCGGTGACCAGGTTGAAGTTGACGTTGACCAGCGTGACGTCCGAGAGCTTGAGGCCGACCGAGGCCAGCATGGTGCCGATCAACACACTCTCGAACCCGGCGACCGAGTAGCCGATTTTTTTGCCCTTGAAGTCGGCGAGGGTCTTGATACCGCGCCCGGCAAGGGTGGTGAGCGTGTCCAGCGGCTTGTCGATCAAGGTGCCGGTGCGGCGGACCGGCAGGCCCTGGTCGACCAGCAGATAGAGCTGGCTCTGGTAGCTGAGCGCCGCGTCGGCCTTGCCGGCGGCGAGCAGGCGGGGCGGCAGGTCAGGGTCGGTGGCCGGGACCAAATCGACGTTCAGGCCGGTTTTGGCGAAGGCGCCGATATAGCGGGCGGTGAAGAGCGAGGCGTGGTCGGGGTTGACGAACCAGTCGAGCAGAACGGTGAATTTCGGCGCCGGCGCGGCGGCGGATGGCAGCGGGAGCGCCGCCGCGGTGGCGGCGGTCAGCATGGAACGGCGGCTCAAACGCATCGGTGGCTCCTGGTCGGCTAACGGAAACTTATCCGAAACCGTGTTGCTGGCCAAACCGGCGATGGGGCTGACGTTTTTAGGTTGACATAATGTAAGTATCTACTTACGGTAAGCAATGGCTTACATTTCACCGCTGTTCAGTGCTCTTGCCGATCCGACTCGTAGAGGCATTTTCGAGTGCCTGGCGCGGGGTCCACAATCGGTCGGGGTTCTGGCGGCTGGTTTGCCGATCAGCCGGCCGGCAGTGTCGCAGCATCTAAAGGCGCTCAAGGCCGCCGGCCTGGTGAACGACCGCGCCGAGGGCGCGCTCCGGGTTTATCGGGTCGATCCGGATGGGTTGGGCGCGCTACGGACCTGGCTTGACCGGTTCTGGACGGATGCCCTCGATGCATTTCGCATCGAGGCTGAACGAGAAGGCAAGGATCATGGACCAGACCAGCATTAAGCCGCCGCCGGTTTGCAAAACGGTGCGGGTGAACACGGCGCCAGCGCGCGCCTTTGCGCTGTTCACCGGGCGCATGGGCGACTGGTGGCCGAAGACGCATCAGTTAGGAGACGCGCCGTTCAAGGAGATCATCGTCGAGCCACGGGTTGACGGCCGGTGGTTCGAACGCGACGCCGCGGGCGTGGAAATGCAATGGGGAAAGGTGCTCGTCTGGGAGGCGCCGGAGCGGGTGGTGCTGGCCTGGCAACTGGACCCCGACTGGCGTTACGACCCGGCGCTGATCACCGAAGTCGAGGTCAGGTTCACGCCCGAAGCCGGCGGCGCAACGCGGGTCGACCTCGAACATCGCGGCCTGGAACGCTTCGGCGCGCGGGCGGAGGATACTTCCAAAGCGCTGGACTCCGCGAATGGCTGGAGCGGTATCCTTGCTTCGTTCAAAAAACTTACGACATGAACAGGCCGAGGCGGCACGGCATCGTCAGGCGCGGGCGGCCAGCACGGCTTCCGGCGTGCTGCCTTGCGGGTGCAGTTGCTCGACCGTCCAGTCGTGGCGGGACTCCATGAGCGCGATGATCGCCGCCATGTCGCGGTCGCGGTCGAAGCCGGCGGCGGCGGCGACTTTGCCGTCCCGCAGGTAGTAGGCGATGAATTCCGGCTTTTCGAGGTCGCCCCGCACCACGAGTTCGTCCTCGCCCGACGCGTGGCCGACATAGTCCAGCCGCTTCATGTACTGGATGGTCCAGAACACCGGCACGCCCTCGTAACGCGCCGGCTGGCCGAGCATGGCGCGGGCGGCGACGCGGCCGTGCTGCTGGGCGACCCGCCAGTGTTCGACCCGGGTCAGCGGACCATCGCCCCAGAGCGGAAAGGCGGCGATGTCGCCGGCGGCGTACAGCCCGTCCATCACCTTGAGGTCGGCGCCGACGATCAGCGCCTGGTCCTCCGCGCGGGCCAGACCGGCGACGAAGTTCGTGGCGGGGCGGACGCCGAGGCCGGCGACGATCAGGTCAGCGGTGATCTTCGTGCCGTCTTCCAGGACGATGGTCCTGGAGTTGCCGCCCTCCAGCCGGGCGATCTTAGCGCCGAAGTGGAATTTCACGCCGTGCTGTTCGTGCAGGCGCTGGAACACCGTGCCGATGACCGGCCCGAGTTGTTTCTCGAAAGGTGCGGACTCTTTCGCGACGACGATGACGTCGAGGCCGCGTTCGGTCAGTGCGGCGGCGACCTCCATGCCGATGAAGCTGGCGCCGATGACCGCGGCGCGTTTGGCGCCGGCCGCGGCGCGTTTGGCGCCGGCCGCGGCGGCGACGATGCGGGCGGTGTCGCCCCGGTTGCGGAGCAGCAACACCCCGGCCTCGGCGGCGCCAGGAAAGGGCGCCGGGATGGCGCGGCTGCCGGTGGCGAGCAACGCGGCGTCGTAAACCAGTGTGTCGCCGGTGCCGAAGGTGATGGTCTGACGGGCTGGGTCGAGGCTGGTTACCTGACCGATCCGCCGCTCGATCTTGTTGGCGTGGTAGAACGCCACGTCGTGCAGCGGCGATTTCTCGCCGCCTTTCTCGCCTGACAGATCGTATTTGCTGAGCAGTGTGCGGTCGTAGGGCAGCGCGTCCTCTTGGTCGATCAGCACCAGGCGGCCGGTGAAGCCGGCGGCGCGCAGCTCGCGCACCGCGGCGGCCCCTGCCCCGCCGCCGCCGATCACCACGAAGCAGCGCGGATCCTCGGGGCCTGGCTTCAGCAGCGGCGCGGCTGGGGTGGGTGTTAGGTCGATGACCAGCCTGTCGCCATCGGTCGTCACCTTATATTCCGATAGATCGTCCACCGCCGGCGGGTCGAGCAGCTTGCCGGTGCGGGTGCAGAACGCCGCTTTGTGCCAGGGGCAGATGATCCGATCGCCGTCCAGAACCCCTTCCGCCAGCGGCGCGCCGGCGTGTGGGCAAAGCCCCGAGAAGGCACGCACAATTTCGCCGTCGCGGATCAGGACAATTTTGGTCTCGCCGTTTTCGACCTGGTGCAGGCCGTGGTCAGGGACATCCGCCAGAGGGGTAACGATTTGCGTCCCGGCCATTTTGCCTCCCGGAATCCATCAAGCCCGGCTGAACTGGGGCCGGCGCGAGGCGAATCAAGCGGCGCCGGCGGCTTCGGCCGCGCTTGATTTGTGCCGGCCGCCGAACAACCTTCGGATGCGGACCCGGACGGAGTGACGCCAAAATGGTCGATGCGCGGTATGTCGAGTTCGGCCCGAGCCTGAAGACCGCGCCGGCGGGCGCGATGGCGGCGGTACCGCCGGATGAGCGGATCGAGATCAGCCTGTATCTCAAGCCGCTTCAAGGCACGGCCGGCACCACGCCAGCGGCGCTGGCCCGTGACCGGGAGGCGCGGCACGCCGACGACATCGCGCAGGTTCGGGAATTCGCCAAGGCGGCCGGGCTGGACGTGACCGATGTCGAACCGGGGCGGCGGCTGGTGAGGCTCGCCGGTTCCGCGGCGCGGATGGAAGCGGCGTTCCGCACCAAATTGCACCATTGCCATGACGGCGCGCGGACCTTCCGGGCGCGGTCCGGCATGTTGTCGCTGCCGGAAAACCTGCACGGCATCGTCGAGGCGGTGCTGGGGCTGGATACCCGCCCGGTGGCGCAACCGCGCAGCATCATCCGGCCGGCGGCCTCGACCGCCGCCAGCTTTCTGCCGAACGCGGTCGGCGCTTTGTACAACTACCCGTCCGGCGTGACCGGGGCCGGGCAGTGCATCGGGCTGATCGAGCTGGGCGGCGGCTATAACGAGGCCGACAACGAAGCCGCCTTCCGGGCCATGGGGTTGGCGGCGCCGACCGTGGTCGCGGTGCCGGTGGATGGCGGCGCCAACGCGCCAAAGCCTGATACCGGCGCGGACGGCGAGGTGGCGCTCGACATCCAGGTGGCGGGCGGGGTGGCGCCGGGAGCCAGGATCGCGGTGTATTTCACGCCGAACACCGATGCCGGGTTTGTCGATGCGATCACCGCGGCGGCGCACGATGCCGCCAACAAGCCGAGCGTGCTCTCGATCAGCTGGGGCAGCGCTGAGGCGAACTGGACCGCGCAGGCGATGACGACGATGACGAGTGCGCTGCAGGACGCCGCCGGCCTCGGCATTTCGGTGTTCGTCGCCGCCGGCGACAATCTGGCGACCGACGGGGTAAGCGACGGCAAGGCGCATGTGGATTTCCCCGCCTCCAGCCCCTGGGCGATCGGCTGCGGCGGCACGCTGATCGCGGTGACGGGGCAAAAAATCGCCAAGGAGACGGTGTGGAACGAGGGCAGCAGCGGCACCGGCGGCGGGATCAGCGATGTCTATCCGGTGCCGGATTTTCAGGCGGACGCGAAGCTGCCGAAGAGCGTGAATGATGGCCACGCCGGGCGCGGCGTGCCGGACGTGGCGGGCGACGCCGACCCCAACTCCGGCTACGTGGTGGTGCTGAGCGGGGAGCGGCAAGTAGTGGGCGGCACCAGCGCGGTGGCACCGCTCTGGGCCGGCCTGGCGGCGCTGGTAAATGAAAAAGCGGCCAAACCGGCCGGGTTCTTCCTGCCGGTCCTGTACAGGAACGCCAGCGCGCTGAAAGCGATCACCCACGGCAACAACGAGCCGAGCGGTTCGACCATCGGGTATGCCGCCGGCGCCGGCTGGAACGCCTGCACCGGCCTCGGCGTGCCGGACGGCCAGGCCGTGTTCGATGCCTTGACAGGCGACACCGCTGTCGGTTGACGACCGGCGGCTGACGGTAGGCGTTCCTGAAACTGATGCTATAAGCCGGGCGGCATGACACATTCTCCCCTCCGGCTCGCCCTCCCGGCGCTGCTGCCTTTGCTGATCGCGCTCGGCGGTTGTTCGTTATTTTCCAGCAGCACGCCGGCCCCCGATGCCAGCACAGCCCCCCTGCCACCGGCCGACGTGCTGTACAGTAACGGCATCGCCGCGATGCAGAAGGAAAACTATGACAAGTCGGTGACGATCTTCGACCAGGTCGAGGAGAATTATCCGTATTCGACGTGGGCGACGCATGCCCAGCTGATGCACGGCTACGCCCAGTACAAGCAGCAGAACTACGATGAGGCGATCAACGCGCTGAACCGCTTCATCGCCCTGCATCCGGACAACCAGGACATCGCCTACGCCTATTATCTGAAATCCTTGTGCTATTACGAGCAGATCGACGATGTGCAGCGCGACCAGACCTCGACCTACGAGGCGATCCAGACACTGACCGACGTGACCACCCGGTTCCCGGACAGCGCCTATGCCCGCGACGCCCGGATCAAGCTGCGGCTGGCGGAAAACCGGCTCGCCGGGCACGACATGACGATCGGGCGGTTTTACGAGAAACAGCACCTCTACGCCGCCGCCGTCGGCCGCTATCAGGACGTGATTACCAGCTACCAGACCACGACCTATGTGCCGGAAGCGCTGGAGCGGCTGACCGAGGTTTATCTGGACCTCGGGCTGACCGGTGCGGCGCAACGCACGGCCTCGGTGCTGGCCTACAACTACCCCGGCAGCAGCTGGTACCAGGCGGCCTATGGCAAGCTGCGCGACCATGATCTGGTGGCAGACGCCGAGACGCCGGCGCCGAAGCATTCCGGCGGCTTCCTCGGGATCTTCTAAACCCAAGCCATGCTGAACGCGCTTTCGATCCGCGACGTGGTGCTGATCGAGAGGCTTGACCTGCATTTTGGCCCGGGGCTGACGACGCTGACCGGCGAGACCGGGGCTGGGAAATCCATTTTGCTCGATAGCCTGGGGCTGGCGCTAGGGGAGCGCGCCGATGCCGGGTTGATCCGCGCCGGGGCGGCGCAGGCGGTGGTGGCGGCCGGCTTCGTGGTGGCGCCGGAGCATCCGGCGGTGGCTTTGCTGGACGAGATGGGGCTGGATACCGGCGGCGGCGAGATCTTGCTGCGCCGGATTTTGGGGCGGGATGGACGCTCGCGGGCGCTGGTTAACGACCAGGCGGTCGGGATCGCGCTTTTGAAGCGGATTGGGGCGCTGCTGATCGAGGTGCAGGGCCAGCATGAGCAGGTGGGGCTCGCCGATCCGGCCAACCATCTGGCGCTGTTGGACGCGTTCGGGGTGCCGGAAGCGGCGCGGTCCACCGCCGCAGGCGCGCATGCCGCCTGGCGCGATGCGGCGAGCCGGCTAGCCGCCGCCGAGCAGGCGATTGCCGAGGCGGCGCGGGAGGAGGATTTTCTTCGCCACGCGGTTGAGGAGCTGGCCGCGCTGGCGCCTCTCCCGGGCGAGGACGAGCGGTTGGCGGAAGAGCGGCTGCGGCTGCAATCCGGCGAGCGGCGGGCCGAGGCGATCGCGGCGGCATTGGCCGAGCTGACCCCACGCGATCGACGGGCGCTGGGGCCGGCGGCGCATTTGCGGGCGGCGGCGCGGGCGCTGGGCAAGCTCGCCAGCCCGGCGGGGGAGCACCCGGCGGCGGAGGCGATGGCGGCGATCGAACGGGCGGAGGAGGCGCTGGCCGAGGCCGAGACCCTGCTGAACCGGCTAGCGCGGGCCGCCGAGGATGATCCGCGCACGTTGGAGGCGACCGAGGAGCGGCTGTTCGCGCTGCGGGCGGCGGCCCGTAAGCACGCCGTGAACGTGGCGGCGCTGCCGGCGTTTCTGGACCAGCTGCGGGCCCGGCTGGCGGCGCTGGACACCGGTACGGCCGACGTTGCCGCGTTGAAAAAACTGACGGGCGAACGTCGCGCCGCTTTTGCCGCCGCCGCCGCCGTGCTTTCCGACGCGCGGGAGGTGGCCGGCGGGCGGTTGATGAAGGCGCTGGCTAAGGAATTGCCGCCGCTGAAGCTGGAGCGGGCGCGCTTCGTGGTCGACCGGGCGATGCTGCCGGAGGCCGGCTGGGGGCCGGGCGGCGCCGATGCCGTGCGCTTCCTGATCGCGACCAATCCGGGCGATGTGCCGGGAGCTTTGGAGAAGATCGCCTCCGGCGGTGAGTTGTCGCGGTTGATGCTGGCGTTGAAGGTGGTGCTGACCGGCGGCAGCGCGGTGGAAACGCTGATTTTCGATGAGGTCGATGCCGGCATCGGCGGCGCCACCGCGGCGGCGGTGGGGGAACGGCTGGCGCGGGTGGCGGAGGGCGTGCAGGTGCTGGTGGTGACGCATTCGCCGCAGGTGGCGGCGCGCGGGGCGACGCAGCTGCGGGTCGCCAAGCAGGTCGGCACGGAGCGCGCGGTGACGGTGGTGGAAACGCTGGCGGCGGAGGAGCGGCGCGAGGAGATCGCGCGGATGCTGGCCGGCGAATTTGTGACCGACGCGGCGCGGCAGGCGGCAGCGTCGTTGCTTGTCAGTGGTCAGTAGGATTGGCCGGCAAGGACAGAAGGGCGTTCGACGTGCTGCTGGCAAAGATCGCCGGCGCCAACGCCGCTTATCACAACAAGGACGCGCCGGTGATGACCGACGCGGAATACGATGCACTGCGGCGGGAAGCGGATGCCTTGCTGGCGGCGCATCCGGAATTTGGTGCGGCGGCGGAGGTGCTGGACGAGGTCGGCGCGAAGCCGGCGGCCGGGTTCAAAAAAATCCGCCACGCGGTGCCGATGCTCTCACTCGACAATGCGTTTGGGCCGGAAGAGTTCCATGAATTCTGTGCCCGCATCCGGCGCTTTCTCGGGCTTGGACCGGAGCCTTTGCAATTTGTCGCGGAGCCGAAAATCGATGGGTTGTCGATCTCGCTGACTTACGAGGACCGCAAGCTGGTCCGCGCCGCGACCCGGGGCGATGGCGCGGAGGGCGAGGATGTGACGGCGAACATGCTGACGCTGCACACTCTGCCCCGAACACTGCCGAAGGACGCGCCGGAACGGATCGAAATTCGCGGCGAGGTATACATGACCAAGGCGGATTTTCTGGCGTTGAACGACAGCCAGGCACGCAAGTTCGCCAACCCGCGCAATGCCGCCGCCGGGTCGCTGCGGCAGCTCGACGTTTCGGTGACGGCGCAGCGCAAGCTCTCGTTGTTTGCCTACGCGCAGGGGGAGTCGGCGGCGCCGGTTGCGCAAACCCATTGGGCGTATCTGCAAAAGCTGGAAGGCTGGGGGTTTGCGGTCAACCCGCTGAGCAGGCGGCTTGCGGAGCCGGAGGCGGAGGCGTTTCAGGCTGAGATCGGCCTGACCCGGGCCGCGCTGCCCTATGACATCGACGGCGTGGTCTATAAGATCGACGATCTGGCGTTGCAGAGCCGGCTCGGCTTCGCCGGGCGGGCGCCGCGTTGGGCGACGGCCTGGAAATTTCCGGCGGAGCGAGCGGCGACGGTGCTGGAGGCGATCGAAATCCAGGTCGGCCGCACCGGCGCGCTGACGCCGCGCGCGCACCTGGCGCCGGTGAACGTGGGCGGCGTGCTGGTGCGGCACGCGACCCTGCATAACGAGGATGAGATCGCCCGCAAGGATGTCCGCATCGGCGATACGGTGGAGCTGCAACGGGCCGGCGACGTGATCCCGCAAATCCTGGGGCTGCTGAAGCGGGGCGAGAACACGGTGCCCTACGTGTTTCCGGACCGCTGTCCGGTCTGCGGCAGCCTGGCGGCGCGCGACGCCGACACGGTGGTGCGGCGCTGCACCGGCGGGCTGATCTGCGCCGCGCAGATCACCGAGCGGCTGATCCATTTTTGCGCGCGCGGCGCCTTCGACATCGATGGCATGGGCGAGAAGACGATCGTGGAGTTCCACGAGGCCGGATTGTTGAAGAACGCGCCGGACATTTTCAAGCTGCCGGAACATGAGGCGGAGATTGCGGTGCGGGAGGGTTGGGGCAAGACCTCGGCCGCTAACCTCTGCGCCGCGATCGAGGCGCGGCGGGTGGTCGCGCTGCCGCGGTTTATCTTCGCGCTCGGCATCCGGCGGATCGGCGAGAACAACGCCAAGCTGCTGGCCCGGCATTATGGCTCCTATGACAACTGGCGAGCGTGCATGGTCGCGGCGACCGAAGAAGGCTCCGAGGCGCGGGCGGAGCTTGGCGACATCTCTGGTATCGGTCCCGCCATCGCCACCGACCTCGCGGCGTTTTTCAGCGAGCCGCACAACCTGCAAACGCTGGATGCGCTGCGCGTGTTCGTGAACGTGACGGACGCCGAAGCCGCCGCCGCATCCTCCTCCCCGCTGGCCGGCAAAATCATCGTGTTCACCGGTACGCTGACGATGGCGCGCCCGGAAGCCAAGGCGCGCGCCGAGCAGCTGGGTGCTAAGGTTACTGAATCGGTCTCAAAGAAAACCGATTACGTTGTAATCGGCGCCGATGCCGGGAGCAAGGCTACGAAGGCGGCGGCTTTGAACCTTGCTACGTTGACGGAAGAGGAATTTAGGGAGCTGGCAGGGTTTTAAGCGGTGCTTTTTTGTAAAAAAGAATCAAAAAACTTTTGCGACTTCGCTAAGCAGCTTCTGTCGCTGACAAGGGCGCCGAGATGTCTTCCAAGGATCGGCCCTCGGCGTCCACGCCGAAACGGGCCGCTACGCCGGCGGCTGCCAGCATCAGCAGTGCCGCCACCAGGTAGCCGCCGAAGATCGACCAGCGCGAGCCGGTGCCGATCAGCGCTCCGAAGACCAGAGGTGCGGCGATGCCGCCGACCGCCGTGCCGATCGCGTAGAAGCAGGCGATCGCCAGCGCTCGCATCTCCAGCGGAAAAATCTCGCTGGCGGTGAGGTAGGCGGCACTGGCCGCCGCCGAGGCGAAGAAGAAGATTACCGCCCAGGCCAGCGTCTGCGTTGTCGCATTCAAGGCGCCGATGGCGAACAGGTAGCCGGTGAGGCCGAGCAGAATGCCGGCGACCAGATAGGTGCCGGCGATCATCACGCGCCGGCCCAGCGTGTCGAACAAGCGGCCGAGCAGAACCGGGCCCAGGAAGTTTCCGAGCGCCAACGGCAGCAGGAAAATCCCGGCCCGGCCCTGCGCCACGCCGTAGAACTGTGTGAGCACCAGCGCGTAGGTGAAGAACAAGGCGTTGTATAAAAAGGCCTGTGCCGCCATCAGCACCGTCACCAGAAACGCCCGCTCCCGCAGCCGCCCCAGCATGACCCGCACGATCAGGCCGATGCCGTAGCTGCGGCGCGGGTGGATGGTGATTTTATCGGTCACCGGCGGCAGCGCGATGTTGCGGCCGCCGATGACCTTGTGCTCGATCTCCGCCATCGCCGCCTCGGCCTCGGCCGTGTAGCCATGCGTGATCAGCCAGCGCGGGCTTTCCGGCACGAAGCGCCGCAGCAACAGAATGCCGGCGCTCAACACCGCGCCGATGGCGAAGCCGAGCCGCCAGCCGATGTCGATGGGCAAAAGCTTCGGGTCGAGCAACAGCAATGTGGAGGCCGCGCCCAGCGCCGCGCCGAGCCAGTAGGTGCCGTTGATCGCGAGGTCGAGCCGGCCGCGCAGCCGGGCCGGCATCATCTCGTCGATCGCCGAGTTGATCGCCGCGTATTCCCCGCCGATGCCGCCGCCGGTGATCGCCCGGAACACCGCAAAGCTCCAGAAGTTCCAAGAGCAAGCGGACAGTGCCACACCCAGCAAGTACAAACCCAATGTCGCGTAAAAAATCTTGCGCCGCCCGTACCGATCCGCCGCCCAACCGAAAGCCAGCGCCCCCAGCACGGCGCCGGCGACGTAGCATGAGCCGACCGCGCCGATCTCGGTGGCGGAAAGGCCGAGCGTGCGATGATCGCGCAGCACGCCGCCGATCGCACCAACGATCGTCACCTCCAGCCCATCCAAGATCCAGGTCACGCCCAGCGCCCCGATTAGCAGCAAATGAAACCGGCTAAACGGCAACCGATCCAACCGCCCCGGAATATCCGTCTCGACAGAACTACCGACCATACGCGCTATTTAGCCCCAGTTTTCGGGTATTTTGCGGCAGGGGATTTTTCGTGCTGGGAAGTAAGGCGCGAAGCCGCGATGCGGCGCATCGCGGCAACCGCCTGACGCCCCCAGCGCGGGAAAGCCCCGCCGCAAAAGCCCGAAAAGTGGAGCCGCCCTGGCCGTTGGTTTATCATCCTCCCAAGGCCTGCTTGTGCAGGTGGGCGCCAGATACCGGGACCAGGGCCCCGGCAGAGCCAGCTCCCGAGGGAGATGCTTACGGCCCTGGGGATGGTTTGCCTGACGAACCGGGCAGCTCCGGGATTAATCTAGGCGTCCGTGAGGTCCGCCGCAATCTCTTCCGCGCGGGCTGCCAGGCGGCGCAGCTTGGAGGGCTTTTCCGGGTCGGATTTTTCCGGTCCACTTGCCGGGGATGGGGCGGCCTGCGCAGCGCGCAGGTCGAACAGCTCGTCGGCCAGCAGCAGTGCGGCCAGCATCAGCAGCCGGGCTTCGCCGGACTGGCCGCCGATCGCCTTGATGCTGGTGATCCGCTGCTCGATCTCGGTGGCCATCTGTTCCAGGTGCTGTTCCTGGCCGTCCTCGCAGCCCACCATGTAGGCGTAGCCGTTGATGCGTATGGTGACTTGCGCCATCTGGTTTTACTCCGTGTGCTGTGCCGGCGCCGCTTCCTGGCCGGGCGGGTCCAGGGCGGCGCGAAGCCGGCCGATCATGACGTCGAGCGCGCGGGTGAGTGCGGCACGGTCGACTCCGCTGGCGGCTGTTGCCGGCTTTCCCACCGCGGCGATTTTCTGCAAGGCTGTCTCGATGCGGGCGAGACTCTCATCTTCGGTTTCGGAATCGGTCATGTTTGAAAGTCCTCGGGCTTACTCAAGCCGAGGCGCGGCGGCAAGGTCAAGCGGGTGCGCGAGCCGCCGGCGATAATTGTGCACGGCCTGGCCGAGCTGCAGGCGGCGATGGCGCCGGGGTTGCGGTTCACGCTGCTCTCGGCACCGGGGGCGGCGGATTTCGGCGGCTGCGCCTGGTGGGCGGAACTGATCGCTGCCGGCGGCTTTACCGGGCCGGCGCTGCTGGATTGCGGGGACGCGCCGGGCCGGGCGGCGGAGGCGCTGCGCTTGGGCCTGGGCGGGATCGTGCTGGCTTGCGAGCCGGCGGCGTTCGCGGTGGTGGCCGGCATCGCCGCTTCGTGTGGGGCCAGGCTGCTGGCGGCGGCACCGCCGGCGCTCGACCTTGGCCAGCACGGCGCGAAACGGCGGCTGGCCGCCTGGCTGGCGGATGACAGCGCCGCGGCCTTGCGTTAAAGGCGGCGTGAATTTCAGGAACGGGGCCAATGCAGATCACGCCGCAGGTAAAGACCATCTTGTCGCACTACGAGAGCGACAATCCGGGCACCAAGACCAACCTCGCCCGGCTGCTGATGGCGGGCCGACTGGCCGGCACCGGCAAGCTGGTGATCCTGCCGGTCGACCAGGGGTTCGAGCATGGGCCGGCGCGCTCTTTCGGCCCTAACCCCGCGGCCTATGACCCGCATTATCATTTCCAGCTGGCGATCGAGGCGGGGCTTTCCGCTTACGCCGCGCCGCTCGGCATGATCGAGGCCGGGGCTTCGACCTTTGCCGGCGCGATCCCGACGATCCTGAAAGTGAACTCCTCCAACAGTCTGGCGAGCGAGAAGGACCAGGCGGTGACCGGCTCGGTCAGCGACGCGCTCAGGCTCGGCTGCGTCGCGATCGGCTTTACCATCTATCCAGGCAGCGAATACGCGTTCGAGCTGATGGAGGAGATCCGCGAATTGGCGGAGGAAGCCAAGGATGCCGGGCTTGCGGTGGTGATCTGGTCCTATCCGCGCGGCCCGAACCTCGACAAGGCGGCGGAAACCGCCTTCGACATCTGCGCCTATGCCGCGCATATGGCGGCACTGCTGGGCGCCCATATCATCAAGGTCAAGCCGCCGACCGCCGTTGTTTCGCTGGAGGCCGCGAAGAAGGTTTACGAGAAGATCGACGGTTCGACGCTCGCCAAGCGGGTGGAGCATGTGGTGCAGACCTGCTTCGGCGGCCGGCGGATCGTGGTGTTTTCCGGCGGCGAGGCGAAGGGGCTGGACGGGCTGTATGACGAGGTGCGGGGCATGCGCGACGGCGGGGCCAATGGCTCGATCATCGGCCGCAACACGTTCCAACGGCCGAAGGCGGAGGCGCTCGAGATGCTGGGCAAGATCATCGACATCTATCTCGGCAAGTAGATTCCGCCCGACTCCCGCCTGTATCTGATCACGCCGCCGGTGCTGCCGGCGGATTTCGCGGACCTCCTCAAGGCGACGCTGGATGCAGGGGATGTGGCGGCGGTGCAGCTGCGGCTGAAGGACGTGGCGGAGGATGCGCTACGGCGTGCGATCGACGAATTGCGGCCGGTGGCGCAGTCCCGCGGCGTGGCGTTTTTGCTGAACGACCGGCCGGACCTGGCGGTGAAACATGGTTGCGACGGCGCGCATGTCGGGCAGACCGACATGAACGCGGCGCAGGCGCGCAAGGTTCTGGGCGGGCTGATGCTCGGCGTCACCTGCCATAACTCGCGGCACCTGGCGATGCAGGCGGCGGAGGACGGCGCGGATTACGTGGCGTTCGGCGCCTTTTATCCCACCACCACGAAAGAGCCGCCGGCGCTGGCGGAGGTCGAAACCTTGCGTTGGTGGGCTGAGATTATGGAGGTTCCGTGCACGGCGATCGGCGGCATCAGCGCCGCGAATTGCGCGCCGCTGGTGCGGGCTGGCGCGGATTTCCTGGCCGTGATCGGCGCGGTGTGGAACCACGCCGACGGACCGGCGGCCGGCGTCAAAGCGATGGCGGCGGCGATCGCGGCGGCGACGGCCGAGCGTTAGTTCAGCAATCCAGCGTCGCCTGCCGTTCCCATTGCGACAGGTGCGCCGTGTATTCGTTCCATTCGCTGTGTTTCAGTTTGACATAGGAGGCAACGAAAGAGTCTCCCAGTGCGGCCTTCAGCGCCGCCGAGGATTCCAGGGCGCGTAGCGCGTCCAAGAGGTTGAGCGGCAGGCGCTTGGCGTCCTTCACCGTGTGGCCCTCGGTGTACATGTTGATGTCGAGGCGCTGGCCGGGGTCGGTTTGTTTCTTGATGCCGTCGAGGCCGGCGGCCAGCAGCCCGGCCTGCAAGAGATAGGGATTGGTGGCACCGTCAGCGAGCCGCATCTCAAACCGGCCCGGCTCCGGGATGCGGACCATGTGGGTGCGGTTGTTGCCGGAATAGGTCACGGTGTTCGGCGCCCAGGTCGCGCCCGAGGTGGTGCGCGGCGCGTTGATGCGCTTGTAAGAATTCACCGTCGGGTTGAACAGCGCGCAAAGCGCGTCCGCATGTTCGATGACGCCGCCGATGAAGTTGTAGCCGAGGCCGGCGACGCCGAGTTCGCCGGCGTCATCCTCGAACAGATTGCGGTCACCGTCCCACAGCGACACATGGGCGTGGCAGCCGGAACCAGTGAGGCCCAGGAAGGGCTTGGGCATGAAGGTGGCGCGCAGGCCGTGCGCTTCGGCGATCGACTTCGTCATGAATTTGAAAAAGGCGTGCCGGTCGGCGGTGGAAAGCGCGTTGTCGTAGCTCCAGTTCATCTCGAACTGGCCGTTGGCGTCCTCATGGTCGTTCTGGTACGCGCCCCAGCCAAGGTTCAGCATGGCGTCGCAGATTTCGGTGATGACGTCGTAGCGCCGCATTAGCGCGGCCTGGTCGTAGCAGGGCTTGGTCGCGGTGTCGGCAGTGTCGGCGATTGCCGAGCCATCAAGGTTGGTGAGAAAGAACTCGCACTCCACGCCGCTCTTCATCGCATAGCCCGACGCAGCGGCGTCGGCTACGACGCGCTTCAGCACATTGCGCGGCGCCTGCGGCAGCGGCGCGCCCGCCATCCACAGATCGGCCGCGACCCAGCCGACTTCCGGCTTCCAGGGCAGCTGGATAAAGCTTTCAGGGTCCGGCTTGGCGAACATGTCCGGGTCGGCGGGGCTTAGGTCCAGCCAGGTGGCGAAGCCGGCGAAACCGGCGCCGTTTTCCTGCATGCCGTTGATCGCGGCGGCGGGCACCAGCTTGGCACGCTGCGCGCCGAACAGGTCGGTGTAGGAGATCAGGAAGTATTTGACGCCGAGCTGCTTGGCGACATTGGCGAGTTCATTGGCCATGCGGGCATCCGAAGGTTTGGAGGAAGGGAAGCGGTTCTTTTTTGGAAAAAAAGAACCAAAAAACTTTTATTAGTCTGATGCGGGGGCTTCTGCCGCGCCACGAACCCAACCGCAAAGTCATAAAGTTTTTTTGCTTCTTTTTGTTCACAAAAAGAAGTTCTTCCTTACTCCTCTGCATCAATAATTCCCTGCCCTGCCCGGCACCCATTGCGTGCCCGCCAGCGGCACCTGCGCCATTGCCGCCGCCTCCACGGTCAGCGCCACCAGGTCTTCCGGTTCCAGGTTGTGCAGGTGGCTTTTACCGCAGGCCCGGGCGATGGCCTGGGCTTCCAGTGTCAGCACCGAGAGGTAGTTGGCGAGGCGGCGGCCGGCGCGCACCGGGTCCAGCCGCGCCGCCAGCACCGGGTCCTGCGTGGTGATGCCGGCGGGGTCGCGGCCCTCGTGCCAGTCGTCATAGGCGCCAGCGGTGGTGCCAAGCTTCTGGTATTCGGCTTCCCATTCCGGGGCGTTGTCGCCGAGGGCGATCAGCGCGGCGGTGCCGATGGCGACCGCGTCGGCACCGAGCGCCATCGCCTTCGCCACGTCGGCGCCGGAGCGGATGCCGCCGGAGACGATGAGCTGGATTTTACGGTGCTGGCCGAGGTCCTGCAGCGCCTGCACGGCGGGGCGGATGGCGGCCAGGATCGGCAGGCCGACATGCTCGATGAACACTTCCTGCGTCGCCGCGGTGCCGCCCTGCATGCCGTCCAGCACCACCACGTCGGCGCCGGATTTCACCGCCAAAGCGGTGTCGTAATACGGCCGGCTGGCGCCGACCTTGACGTAGATCGGCTTTTCCCAGCCGGTGAGTTCGCGCAGTTCAAGGATTTTGATCTCGAGGTCGTCCGGGCCGGTCCAGTCCGGATGGCGGCAGGCGGAGCGCTGGTCGATCCCTTCCGGCAGGTTGCGCATAGCGGCGACGCGAGGCGAGATTTTCTGGCCCAGCAACATGCCACCGCCGCCGGGTTTGGCGCCCTGGCCGATCACCACCTCGATGGCGTCGGCGCGGCGCAGGTCGGCGAGGTTCATGCCGTAGCGGGACGGCAGGTATTGATAGACCAGCGTGGCGCTATGGCCGCGTTCTTCCGGGGTCATCCCGCCGTCGCCGGTGGTGGTGGAGGTGCCGACGGCGGTGGCACCGCGGCCAAGCGCTTCCTTCGCGTTGCCGGAGAGCGCGCCGAAGGACATGCCGGCGATCGTGACCGGGATTTTCAGGTGGATTGGTTTTGAGGCGAAGCGGGTGCCAAGCGTCACGTCGGTGCCGCAGCGTTCGCGGTAGCCTTCCAGCGGGTAGCGCGACACTGAGGCACCTAGGAACAGCAGGTCGTCGAAATGCGGCAGCTTGCGCTTCGCCCCGCCGCCCCGGATGTCATAGATCCCGGTGGCGGCGGCGCGCTGGATTTCGGCGATGCTGTGTTCGTCGAAGGTGGCGGAGCGGCGGGGCGGGGTGCGCGGGATGTTGCCGCTGGAGGACTCGTTCATTCAGTAGGCACCCGCATTATCGACGTGGAAATGATAGAGCGTGCGGGCCGAGCCGTAGAGTTTGAAATCCACCGGTTCGGCCTCGGCGCCGGCGCGGCGCAGCAGGGCGGCGAGTAGGGCAAGGTCCGGCTCGGTCATCGGTTTTTCCTCGCAGTCGGCGCCAAGGCTTTTTACCGCGCCGCGCACGAAGATTTTGGCTTCGTACAGGCTGTCGCCCAGCGCTTCGCCGGCATCGCCCAGCACCACCAGGTTGCCGCTTTGCGCCATGAAGCCGCTCATGTGGCCGACCGAGCCTTTAACGACGATGTCCACGCCTTTCATCGAGATGCCGCAACGGGCGGAGGCGTTGCCGTCGATGATCAACAGGCCGCCATGGGCGGTGGCGCCGGCGGCCTGGCTGGCGTCGCCTTGCACATGCACGGTGCCGGACATCATGTTCTCCGCGACGCCGGTGCCGGCATTGCCGGCGATGGTGACGGCGGCGCCATCGTTCATGCCGGCACAGTAGTAGCCGACATGGCCGGCGATGGTGATGGCGACGGGCGCGGTGACGCCGACCGCCAGCGCATGGGCGCCGCGCGGGTTGAGCACCGTCCACGCCGTCTCGTTGGTATCGGCCGTGAGCGCCTGCAACGCGACGTTCAGATGGCGCGTGCTGTCCGCGGCGAGGTCGAAGGCAATGCCGTCCGGCTCCGTCCGCAAAGCCGCGCTGTTCAAGCTGGGCGTTCCCGCGTCGGGCGTTCCCAGAAATAGACTTTGGCCGGCTCCGGCTCGAACAGATGGGCGTGCTCGATGCCTGGCAGGTCCACCAGCGCGCGGTATTCGGAGCCGAAGGCGACGTAATCGTCGGTCTCGGCCATCACCGCGGGTTTGCAGGCCACCGGGTCGCGCAGCACGCCGAAGCCGCTCTCGGTGCCGACCACGAAGGTGTAAAACCCGTCGAGCGCGCCGAGGGCGTCGTGCAGCGCTTCGTCCAGCTTCGCACCCTCGCGCAGCCGCCAGGAGAGGTAGCCGGCGGCGACTTCGGTATCGTTCTGGGTCTCGAAGGTCATGTGCTCGCGGATCAGGGCGCGGCGCACGTCGTTGTGGTTGGAGAGCGAGCCGTTATGGACCAGGCACTGGTCCGGCCCGGTGGAGAATGGGTGCGCGCCCTGCGTGGTGACGGCGGATTCGGTGGCCATGCGGGTGTGGGCGATGGCATGGCTGCCGGACATGCCGGCCAGGCCGAAACGCCTGGCCACGTCCTCCGGCAGGCCGACGCCCTTGTACAACTCCATGCGAGCGCCGCTGGCGACGATGGCGAGTTCAGGATGGCCGGCTGCGAGGAGGGCGCGGATTTCGGCTTCGCGTGCCGCGGGGATGGCGATGACGGCGTGGTCGTCATGGACCGTCACCGGGCTGTCGAGAGCCGCGCCCAGAGCCGCGAAATCGTAGCCCGTTGGGCCGCGCAGGGTCAGCTTGCGTTGATCCTGCCGGCCGGCGCCGTAGATGGCGAAACCGGCGGAGTCTGGTCCGCGCTCGGTGAGTACGCCCAGCATGGCCGCCGTCATCGCGCCCAGTTCCGGCTCCAATGCCGGGTTTTTCAGAAACAAGCCGGCAATTCCGCACATCCGCCGCAACCTCTGCTTTGCCTTACAAGGTTAGCCAGTGGTCGTCGTTTCGTCAACCGTCAAGAAACAAGAATTCTTAAAGAGAAACGGTCAGGGTTGCTCGCGCCCGTAGGTGATGATCGATAGATACGTCATCGGCTGCACCACGAGCTTTTCCGGGCCGTGCGGGGCGGCGCTGTCGAACAGCAAGGCGTCGCCGGGGGTGAGGTGGTAGGATTGGTCGCCGTGGCGGTACACCACTTCGCCGGTCAGCATGTAGATGAACTCCACGCCCTCATGCTGGAAGGCCGGGAAGGGTGCGGCGTCCTGGTGCAGGGTGATCAGGTAGGGCTCGACCACCACGGCGCCGCCGAGGGCGTGGCCGAGCAGGCTGTATTGGTGGCCGACCTTGGTGCCGCGCCGCTCGATGATGACGCCGGTGCCGGATTTGACGAAGGAGCAGTCGCGCTTTTCCTCGAAGGTGGAGAAGAAGGTCGTCAGCGGCACGTTCAGCGCGGTGGCCAATGCTTGCAGGCTGCCGAGCGAGGGCGAGATCTGGCCGTTCTCGATTTTCGACAACATCCCGCCGGAGAGGCCGGCTGCGGTGGCCAGTTCGGAGACGGTGATGCCGACCCGGCGGCGCAATTGGCGCACCTGCACGCCGATCGCCTGCTCCAGCGTCAGGTCCGACACGGCGGCGGCGCCGGAGCCGGTGGCGTAGGGGTCGGCGAGCAGCCCGGCCTCGGCCAGCGCCTCGGGCAAGGGCGCGGTGATCAATTTTGGCGGCGGTTGGGCGGGCTGGTCTTTGAGCGGGGCGCGGGCCGGCATTTTAGCAAGACTCCTCCAACCTGCATTATGGCGCGAAACAAGCGAATGCCAAATTACAACCGGTCCTGTTCCGGTGCCGTGCCGCTGTTCAGCACCGCGCCGTCGTCGAACGTTGCCAGGTAGTCGACGATGGTTTGGCGGTAGCGCAGCATGCCTTTGTAGTCAGCGAGTTCGAGCGGCAGGTCGCGCAGGACGCGGTGTAGGCGGGCGGCCCATTTTTTTACCCGCACCAGCTCTTCCAGGCGGATCAGGTAGCCGCGGATGCCGAACAGGATGGCGTTGCTGCGGGGCAAACGGGTGAGGGTCTGCAACTCGACGCGCAGGCACATTTTTTCACCCACGTTGTCCGGCGTGATGGTCAGCCGGTCCGGTCCCCAGACCGGGTAGTTCTCCGGGGAGGTGTCGAGCCGCGGGTTGACCGTGAGGGTCCAGTTCAGTCGTCGCACCGGCTTGCCGTTTTGCAGGCGCAGCAGGTATTGCAGCGCCCGGTCGAAAACGCCGAGTTCGTGCGCCAACGGCACCGGGCCGTGCCATTCGTGGAAGCTCATGCCGAGGTCGAAATTCAGCGACCAGTCGGCCTGGCTGGTGACCATGCCGCCGTCCATGAACAGGTTGTCGTCGCGATGGTCCTGCAGCGTGAAGTCGCCCTGCACCTGGCGCGTGATGTATTCGAAGGGCGGGTACGGCAGCGTCTCGGTTTTGCCGAAGATGAAGGATTGGTCGAGGCCGAGCGGCTTATTGACCCAGCGCCAGGCATCGCCATTTTTGGTCAGTGTGAACAGCGCCGGATAGTCGCGGGCCAGATTCTCCATCAGCAGTTCGAGCGTGTCCCACTCGGCGTCGAGCATGTGCGGCAGCACCTGGCAGCGCAGCGGGTCTTCCTCCAGGACCATGGCGCGGTCCTCGCATTCGCCGACATAATGCTCGTCGAGGTCGAACACGGCGTCGTAGGCGGCGGTCGGGCCGGATTGCACATGCGGCTCGATGTTGACCGCGTACATGTAGCCGTCTTCGTTGAAGGGGAACGGAAAGCGCAGGATCGCGGCGTCTGAGTTGCGGGCGGTGAACGCGCCGCGGAAGGTCTCGGCCGGCTTGACGATCAGGTCCATTTCAGAAATCCAATACGAGCTCTGGGGTTTTGGCGCGGGAGACGCAGGTCATCATGATGTCGCCGGCGGCGTGTTCGGCGGGGCTGAGCACATGGTCGCGGTGCTCGGGCACGCCGCCCAGCACCGGCAGCGCGCATTCGCCGCAGGCGCCGCCCCGGCACAGGCAGGGCGGTTGCAGCCCGGCCGCCTCGATCGCCTCCAGCAGGCTCTGATCCGCCGCCACGGCGACCGTGATGCCGCTGCGTTTGAGATGCGCGGTGAACGGCGCGCCGCCGGTGGCGCCGCCGAAACTCTCGAAATGCAGTTTGGCTTCCGGCCAGCCGAGGTCACGTGCCGCGCCCAGCACGGCCACCATGAACGGATCGGGGCCGCAGACATAGAGATGGGTGTCGAGACGTTGGCGGGCCAGCAGGTGCAAGACATCCAGCGTGTTGCGGCTGCTGTGCAGCGTGATGGCCTCGCCGGTGCCGGGCAGCAACGCCGTGAAGGCCGCCGCTTCGGCGTGCCGGCAGCAATGGTGCAGCTCGAATTTCTGGCCGGCGCCGCGCAGCACCGGCAGGTACGACAGGAACGGCGTCAGGCCGATGCCGGCGGAAAGCAGCAGGTGCTTGGCGGCGCGCCGGGCGATCGGGAACAGATTGATCGGCGGCGCGAGCTCGATCTCCTGGCCGGCCGCCGCGTGGTCGTGCAGCCAGGCGGAGCCGCCGCGGGAGGGTTCGACCCGGCGCACGATGATCTGGTAGCGGTCGCGGGCATCGGGTGGGGAGACCAGCGAATAGGCGTTTTTCCAGACCCGGCCGGGGCCGGGGATGGCGAGCATGATGTGGGCGCCGGCGGAGGCGGTGGGCAACGGCGTGCCGTCCGCCGCGGCGAGGGTGATGCGCTTGATCGCCGGCGAGAGCGCTTCGATGGCGGCGATGCGGGCTCTCATGGGTACAGCACCTCCGGCGTCGGGACCTCGCCCGGAACCTCGGCGTCGACGGCGACACCCATGAAGGCAGCGAGGCGGCGGGAGAAATGGTCGCGCACGAACAGGCTGGCGCCGCAGGCCGAACAGGTGACGATGCTGGTCGTCACGTCCTCGTTCATCGTCTTGCAATGGGTGCAATAGACCCGGCGGCGCAGGCTGCCGGCTTGGGCCAGAAAAATCTCGCCGGGGCCGAGGCCGGCGGCGGCGGCGATGTTGTTGATGTCCCAGAGGAACGCCTCGGTACCGACCGCGTAGAGCCGCAAGCCGACCGGGGCGCGCTGCAGGCGGTGGCTGAGATTGGTCTTGAGGTCGGCCGTGGCACGAAATTTTCGTAAGGTTCCGGTCGCCGCGGCTTCAGCAATCGGGTTGCCGTTCAGCCAGAGTTCGACTTCGGCGGCGCCGGTTTCGATCGCGCCTTCCGGCAGCTCTTGCAGGTCGCTGACGATCAGGTGCGTCCGCCCTGCGGGATCGAGGTGCAACGGCGCGTAGAGCGGCCGGCTTTTGATTCCGGACATCAGTCAGAGCGATATGGCTTGAAGTCGAATCGCAAAGCGATGCGACTGAGCCATAAAATTGCCCGCCAAAAATAATGTTGAGCGTGGTGAGTGGTCACTCATCGCGCTCAGGCGGTGCGTTTGGTTTTTTGCGGATCGTCGAAGGGCAGGCTGTGGGCGATCGCTTTCAGCCTGCCCTCACCCACTGTGAGTGCCGTGCCTTGCGTGGCGTAGGGTACGTCCATCCGCGCGATCGCCATGGATTTGCCGGTCAGCGTCGAGACCATCGGGCAGGTGACCACGCCGACCTTTTTGTCGCCGTCGTGCAGCGCGTCGCCGGGGGTGGCCGCAATGTCGTTTTCCAGCAGCACGCCGTAGATTTTGAAGCGCTCGCGGCCCTTGAGGCGGTAATGCTCCTCGGCGCCGCGGAAGCCGGTTTTGCCGGGGCTGACGGTGAACTCCAGCCCGAGCTCCCACAGCGTGTCGCCCGGCGCTTCGTCGGCGAAGGGATACATTTCGGAATTGTCGTAGGGGTAGAACAGCAGGTAGCTTTCGGTGCGCAGCAGGTCGAGGGCGGTGAAGGCGCAGGGGGTGATGCCCATTGCCGCGCCCTCCGCCAGGATGGTGTCCCAGATCAGCGCGGCGTCTTCGGATTTGCAGAAAATCTCGTAGCCGCGTTCGCCGGTGTAGCCGGTGCGGGAGATCATCACCGGCTTGCCGAACAGCGTCGTGCCGACGTGGTGGAAGTATTTGAGGTCGCGGATGCCGGGGACGTGGCGGGCCAGATACTCGACCGCGAGCGGGCCTTGCAACGACAGATCGAGCAGGTCGTCGTCGAACAGCATGGCGACGTTGCGGCCGGGCACCAACGAGGCCAGCGCCTGGTGTGCGGCGCCGCTGCCATGCACCACGAACCATGAGTTTGGGCCGGTGCGGTACAGGATGCCGTCATCGGCGAATTTGCCGGCTTCGTTCAGGAAGCAGCAATAGGCGGCGCGGCCGGGGGTGATCTTCCTGACATCGCGGGTCGTCAGCGCGTCCAGCACCGCCGAGGCGTGCGGGCCGGTGAGGTGGAGTTTCTTCAGGCCCGAGACGTCCATCAGCCCGGCCTTGGTGCGGATCGCCACATGGTCGTCCTGCAGGTCGTGGGCGTAGGTCCAGGCCGTCGGCATCCCGTTCCAGTCTTCGAGCTTGGAGCCCAAAGCCCGGTGCCGCTCGCCCAGAACGGCGTGCCGCCAGGAACTTGTCATGCCATGGTTTCCTCCGGGATATTGGTGATGCGGCGGGCCGCGGTGAGCGTGTTGCGCAGCAGGCAGGCGATGGTCATCGGCCCGACCCCGCCCGGCACCGGCGTGATGCGGCCGGCGATGCCCTGCGCGGCGGCGAAATCGACATCGCCGACCAGCCTGGATTTGCCTTCAGGCGTTTCGATGCGATTGATGCCGACATCGATCACCGTGGCGCCGGGTTTGATGCTGTCGCCGCCGATCATCGCCGGCCGGCCGATCGCGGCGACCAGGATGTCGGCGGTGCGGCACAGTGCCGGCAAATCGCGGGTGCGGGAATGGGCGATGGTGACGGTGCAGTTCTCCGCCAGCAGCAACTGCGCGACCGGCTTGCCGACCAGCACCGAACGCCCGACCACCACCGCGTTCAGGCCGGCCAGCGAAGGCAGCACGTCTTTCAGCAGCAGCACGCAGCCGAGCGGGGTGCAGGGCACCAGCCCCGGCAGGCCGGCGGCGAGGCGGCCGGCATTGACCACGTGCAACCCGTCGACATCCTTGTTCGGGTCGATGGCGGCGATCACCGCATTGGCGTCGAGATGTTTCGGCAGCGGCAGCTGCACCAGAATGCCATGTACGGCGGGGTCGGCGTTCAACGTGGCGACCAGCGCCAGCAGTTCGGCCTGCGAAACCTCCGCCGGCAACTTGTGTTCGAAGGACTGCATCCCGGCGGCGAGCGTCTGCCGGCCCTTGTTGCGGACATAGACCTGACTCGCCGGATCCTCACCCACCAGCACCACGGCGAGGCCCGGTTGCAGCCCGCGCGTGTCGCGCAGCCGCGTCACTTCGGCGGCGATCTCGCCGGTCAGCCGCGCGGCGTGGGCTTTACCGTCGATGATCCTGGTGCCGATCAAACCCGCTCCGTGTTTCCTGAGTGTTAAACGAGATACTTGAAAAGAATGATGGGCGTCAAATCAGTTCGTGAACACCACGGTTTTTTTGCCGTTCAGGATCACCCGGTCTTCGAGGTGGTGACGCACGGCGCGGGCCAGCACGCGGCGCTCGATGTCGCGGCCCTTGCGGACCAGGTCGTCAGGCGTGTCGGCGTGGGTGATACGCTCGACGTCCTGCTCGATGATCGGGCCTTCGTCGAGGTCGGCGGTGACGTAATGGGCGGTGGCGCCGATCAGCTTGACGCCGCGGCCATGCGCCTGGTGGTACGGCTTGGCGCCCTTGAAGCCTGGCAGGAAGGAGTGGTGGATGTTGATGCAGCGGCCGGCGAGTTTGGCGGTCAGCGCGTCCGACAGCACCTGCATGTAGCGGGCCAGCACGACGAGTTCGGCTTGCGTGTCGCGCACCAGCGCGAAGATCTGCGCTTCCTGTTCCATCTTGGTGTCGCGGGTGATCGGCAAATGGTGAAAGGCGATGCCGGCGAAGTCCAGGCTGTGGTAGTTTTCCAGGCCGTGGTTGGAGACGATGGCAACCGGGGTCATCGGCAGCTCGCCGATTCGCCAGCGATACAACAGGTCGGCCAGGCAGTGGTCGAATTTGGAAACCAGCAGCAGCACCCGGCGCGGCGTTGCGTGGTCCTGGATGGTGAAAGAAATATCGAAGCGTTCGGCGATCGGTGCGAGAGCGGCGCGCAACGGCTCGACCTCGTGCGCCAGGTCGAAGGCGATACGGGCGAAGAATTTTGCCGTTTCCGGATCGTCGAATTGCTGGGCTTCGCGGATGTCGCCGCCGTTCTCGAAAAGACAGGTGGTGACCGCGGCGACGATGCCGGGCCGGTTCAGGCAGGAAAGCGTGAGCACGAAGCGCGGCTTAGACATCGGAGGCTCTTTCCCGGTTGAGATGGCGGCCGGCTTCGGCCAGGGCGTCGGCCAGCGCTTGCGCGAAGCTGGTGAAACAGGCGAGCGCGAAGCCGCCGGCATCGTCCCGCCAGAGCTGCACGCCGATATGCCCGGCCAGGGTCAGCGCGGTGGCGTCCGGCGGAAAGGCCTGCGGATCGAGGTCGATCGGCACCAGCCGCGCCAACAGGTCGGCGGCGCCCGGGCCGGCGAGGCGCAGGATGACGCGGCCGTGGCTCTGGTCGGCGACCGCGGCGAGGTTTTGCGCGGCGGTGGCGAGCCGCCCGGCCAGCGCGGCGTCGTCAGCCAGCGCCAACCAGGAATCGTTGCCGGACCAAAGCCAGGTCACGCCGTCCGCCGTGAGCAGGCGGGGTTGGCGCGGCAACGCCACGCCGAGCGCGGCGCTGAGGCGCTCCGCCGCGCCGTCATAGGCGGCGACGCTGACGATCGCGCCAAGCGGCGCCAGCGCGAGCTTCATGCCAGCGCCGAGCGACGGCAGCTGTAATTGGACCCGCGCTTCAAGCATGGAGGCGGCTGCCTTGCGGATCGAAGAAGACCGGGGCCACCACCTCGGTCAGCAGATCGCCGTCGCGGATCGGATCGTGGACGCGGATGATCTCGCCGTGCCGGGCCGGGCCGTTTTTCAGCAGGCCGAGCCCGATCCAATGGCCGAGCGTCGGCGAGAAGCAGACCGAGGTGACGTGGCCGTGGTCGTTGGCGGCGATGGCGGGGACGCCTTGCGGCAGCAGGTGGGCGCCGCCCCGTAGCCGGGCCGCCGGATCGACCGGGCGCAGCCCCACCAGCGTCGGCCGCGCCGGATCGGTCAGCGCCGGCTGGGCGGCCATGGTGCGGCCGACGAAATCCTTGCGCTTGGACAACAGTTTGGCGAAACCGAGATCGGGCGCCGTGGTTTGGCCGTTCAGCTCGTTGCCGGCAGGGTGGCCCTTTTCGATCCGCATCACACCCAGCGCCTCGGTGCCGTAGGGCACGATGCCATGAGGCGCGCCGGCTTCCATGAGCCGCGCCGCCAGCGCCGCGCCGTAATGCGCCGGAACCACAAGTTCGTAGGCAAGCTCGCCGGAGAAGGAAAGCCGGAACAGCCGTGCCGCCAGGCCGCCACAGATGCTCAGCGTCGCCGCACCCATGTAAGGCAGCGCGGCATTGGAGATATCGTGCTCCGGGTCGACGACCGCGCGCAGCACGTCGCGCGCCCGCGGCCCCGCCACCGCCAGCTGCGCCCACTGGTCGGTGACCGAAACGATCTGTACGTTAAGCGGCGCGAACAGCCATTGCCGGCACAGTTCCAGATGCTGCATCACCTTTGCCGCGTTGGCGGTGGTAGTGGTCATCAGATAGTGGTTTTCGGCGAGGCGCGTGGTGGTGCCGTCATCCATCACGAAGCCGTCTTCGCGCAGCATCAGGCCGTAGCGGGCCTTGCCGACCGCGAGGTTGCTCCAGCCGTTGGTATAGACGCAGTCCAGCAGTTTCGCGGCGTCCGGCCCCTGGATGTCGATCTTGCCCAAAGTCGTCACGTCGCAGAAGCCGACGGCGTTGCGCACCGTATTAACCTCGCGGCTGGTGGCGGCCAGCCAGTCCTCGTCCGGTTGCGCGAAATACTGCGCCCGCAGCCACGCCCCGGTCTCGATGAAGGTGGCGCCGTGCGCCGCCGCCCAGCCATGGGTCGGGGTCAGCCGGGTCGGCCTGAAATGCTTGCCGCGATGCGCGCCGGCCAGGGCGCCGATGGCGACCGGCGTGTAGGGCGGGCGGAAGGTGGTGGTGCCGGTTTGCCGGATACCGCGGCCGGTGAGCGCCGCCATGGTGGCGAGCCCGTTGAGGCTGGAGCTTTTGCCCTGGTCGGTGCCCATGCCGAGGGTGGTGTAGCGCTTCAGATGCTCGACGGCGACGAAACCCTCGCGCTTCGCCAGCTTCACGTCGCTGACCGTGACGTCGTTCTGAAAATCGATAAAGGCTTTGCCGGCGATGTCCTCCACCCGCAAGGTTGCCGATGAGCTGGTGGAAGGCAAGGCGCCGGCGGCGCGGCCGACGACGCTCATCCCCGGCGGCAACGTGCCCGGCAGGAACACGCCGCGTTCCTCGTCCCATACAGGTTTGCCGCCCAGGCAGGTTGTCAGTTGCAGGGCCGGGTTCCAGCCGCCGGACATCGCCAGCAGATCGCAGCGCAGCCGCGTGACCGCGCCGTCGGCGGTGACGATCTCGACCGCGCCGACGCCGCGCTTGCCAAGTGCGCGCCGCACCCGAGCGCCGGCAAACACTGCCGCACCCGCTTGCGCGGCCGCTTCGCGTGTCGCCGCCGGGATGTCCAGGCGCGGATCGACGATGGCGGCGAGCGCGATGCCGGCCTTCGCCAGCGCCGGGATGGTGCGCGCCGCGTCGTCGTGATCCGCGAACAGCACGGCACGCCGGCCGGGCGCCACTGCAAAGCGGTTGATATAGGTCCGCACCGCGCCGGCCAGCATCACGCCCGGCAGGTCGTTACTGCCGAATAGCAGCGGCCGCTCGATCGCGCCGGCCGCCAGCACGCAGGTCTTTGCCACGATCTTCCAAAGGCGCTGGCGCGGCAGCGCCGGGTCGGGCGCGGCTAGATGGTCGGTGACGCGCTCGACCGCGCCGTAGGTGCCGCCGTCATAGACGCCGAACACCGTGCAGCGGGTCAGCACCCGGACGTTCGGCAGTGCCAGGAGTGCCGCCGTGTCCACCGCTTCGCCTTCCGCCAGCGCCCGGCCGCCGAGGGCGAAATCCTCGTCGCAGAGGATCACCCTTGCGCCGTCCCGTCCGGCGCGCAGCGCCGCCGCGATGCCGGAGCGGCCACCGCCGATCACCAGCACCTCGCAGAACGCCGTTTGCTTCTCGTAATGGTCCGGATCGGCCAGGCCGGCGTTGCGGCCGAGGCCGGCGGCGCGGCGGATCAGCGGCTCGTAGAGCTTCTCCCAGAACGACGCCGGCCACATGAAGGTCTTGTAGTAGAACCCTGCGGCCAGCACCGGCGAGAGCAGCGCGTTCACCCCGAGCAGGTCGAATTTCAGCGACGGCAGGCGGTTCTGGCTGCTGGCCACGAGACCGTCATAGGCTTCGACGACGGTGGCCCGCGTGTTCGGTTCGCGCTTCGCACCCGCGCCGATTTCAACCAGCGCGTTCGGCTCTTCCGAACCGGCCGAGAGCACGCCGCGCGGCCGGTGGTACTTGAAGCTGCGGCCGAACAGGCGGACGCCGCTCGCAAGCAGCGCCGAAGCCAGCGTGTCTCCCGCGAAGCCGCCATAGCTTTTGCCGTCGAAGCTGAACCGCACCGGGCGCGACCGGTCGACCAGGCCGCCGGAGGCCAGCCGCCGCGCCGTCACGCCACGTCCCGCGCCGGCGCGACCGCCGTGATCTCGTGGCTGCGCAAATGCCGTGTGACCACCAGCCAGGCGTGACAACCGGCGGCGTGGTACCAAAGCTCACGGTGCAGCCCGTCTGGATTGTCGCGCAAATAGACGTAGTCGGTCCAAGCCTGCGGCTCGGCGTCCGGCGCCGGGCGGCGCACCGTGGCGTCGCCGTGATAGGCGAACTCCTCCACGCCGCGTTCGCCGCAATAGGGACAAGCAATGCGCATCGTCAGAAAGCAGTCCGCGCGAAGGAAAGGAAGCGCTTCTTTTTGTGAACAAAAAGAAGCAAAAAAACTTTTATACTTTCGGCCTCGGGCTTTGGCGCCCCCAGCGCCCCCGCCCCCGATTCAAAAAAGTTTTTTGGTTCTTTTTTTCCAAAAAAGAACCGCTTGCTTTCCGCGCTATAAGTCCAGGACACGCCCATCTCTAATGCAGATTCGGCTGCGCGCCGACGCCTTTTTCGTCGATCACCGCGCCGCGGGCGAAGCGGTCCAGCCGGTAGGCCGCCGCGGTTTCCTGTGGTTCGTCATGGGCGAGCAAATGGGCGAAGCACCAGCCGGAAGCGGGCGTCGCCTTGAAGCCGCCATAGCACCAGCCGGCGTTGAGGTAGAGGCCGTCGATCGGCGTGCGGTCGATGATCGGGGAGCCGTCCATCGACATGTCCATGACGCCGCCCCACTGCCGCAACAGCCGGGCCCGCCCGAGCATCGGCATCAGCGCCATGCCGCCTTCGCACACGTCCTCGATGGTCGGCAGGTTGCCGCGGCTGGCGTAGGAGTTGTAGCCGTCCAGATCGCCGCCGAAGACCAGGCCGCCTTTGTCTGACTGCGAGATGTAGAAATGCCCGGCGCCGAAGGTGATCACGTTGTCGATCAGCGGTTTTACCGCTTCCGAAACGAAGGCTTGCAGCACGTAGCTCTCGATCGGTAGCCGCAGGCCGGCGAGTGCCGCCACGCGGGAGGAATTGCCGGCGCAGGCCATGCCGATCTTGGCCGCCCGGATCGGCCCGCGCGTGGTCTGCAAGGCTACGGCACGGCCTGCGTGGACGTCGATGCCGGTGACTTCGCAGTTCTGGATGATGTCGACACCGAGCCGCGAGGCGGCACGGGCGTAGCCCCAGGCCACCGCGTCGTGCCGGACCGTGCCGCCGCGTTTCTGCAGCAGCGCGCCCTGGATCGGGAACCGCGCGTTGTCGTAATCCAGATACGGCACTTTGGCTTTCAGCGCGGCGAGGTCCAGCAGTTCGGAGTCGATGCCGTGCAGCCGCATCGCGTTGCCGCGGCGGGCGTAGGCGTCACGCTGCGCGTCGGAGTGAAAAATGTTCAGCACGCCGCGCTGGCTCACCATCGCGTTGTAGTTGATGTCCTGCTCCAGGCCCTCCCACAGCTTCATCGACAGCTCGTAGAACGGCAGGTTGCCGGGCAGCAGGTAGTTGGAGCGCACGATCGTGGTGTTCCGGCCGATGCTGCCGGAGCCGAGCCAGCCTTTCTCCACCACCGCGATCCGGCCGACATCGTGGTGCCTGGCGAGGTAGTAGGCGGTGGCCAGGCCATGGCCGCCGCCGCCGACGATCACCACGTCGTAAGCCGGTTGCGGCGCGGCGTCGCGCCAGGCCGGTTGCCAGCCGGTCTGGCCGCGCATGGCCTCGGCCAGCACCGAAAACAGCGAATAGCGCGAGCTCATGCCCTAACCCGGGTCTTTTGCGGGTCGTAATGCGGGAACGGGACGATTTTGGCGGCCAGGCGCTTTTGCACGCCGTCGAGCTTACCGATCTCGACCGCGGTTCCGAGTTCAGCGTGGAAGGCGTCGACGCGGGCCAGCGCGATACCGCGGCCGAGGATCGGCGAGCGGATTGCGCTGGTGACGACGCCGATCTGGGCGCGGCCGACATGCACGGGATCGCCGTGATGCACCGTCTCGGCGCCGGCGATGTCGAGGCCGACCAGTTTTTCGCGGGGATTGTCGCGGCGACGCAGCAGCGCCTCCTGGCCGATGAAAGCTGGCTCGCGCGGCGCCACGGTGAAGCCGATGCCGGCCTCGTACGGATCGGTCCGGTCGGAGAATTCATGCCCGGCGAAGACCAGCCCGGCCTCGACCCGCAGCAGGTCGAGCGCCGCCAGGCCCATCGGCAGCATTCCGTGCGGCGCGCCAGCCAGCATCAGCGCCTCCCACACCGCAGCCGCCTGGCTCGGATGGCACCAGATCTCGTAGCCCAGCTCGCCGGTATAGCCGGTGCGGGAGATCACCAGCGGAATGCCCTCGGGGCCGCCAAGCCGGCCGACGGTGAAGCGGAACCATTTCAGCTCCGCGATCGTCGGCCGCGCCGGTGCGGTAAAAATCAGCGGCGCCAGGATCTCCCGGCTCAGCGGGCCTTGCAGCGCCACATTGTGCAGCTGGTCGGTGGCGTTGCGCACAAACGCCCGCAAGCCATGCTTGGCCGCCAGTTCGCGCAGCCAGAGGCCGGAGCAATCCGTGCCGCAAACGAAACGGAAGTTATTGGGGCCAAGCCGCATGACGGTGCCGTCGTCGATCATCCCGCCATGGTCATAGACCATCGCGGTATAGACCACCTGCCCGACGCCGAGCTTGCGGACGTCGCGGGTCAGCGCCAGGGCCAGCAGGGTTTCCGCGTCCGGCCCGGTGATCTCGAACTTCCGCAAGGCCGACAAGTCGACCAGCGCGGCGCGCTCGCGGCAGGCCCAATATTCGGCAATGGCGCCCTGGCCGGCGTAGTCCTGGGGCAGCCAGAAGCCGTTATAATCGGTGAAGTTGCGGGTCAGCGCCGCGGTCGCGGCGTGAAATCCGGATTGCCGCGTCAGGCGCGGCTCGGCATCGGCGGTCATGCGGTGAACGATTCCCCGAGAGAATGCTTCCGTCCGATCGTACACCCGGATTTGTATGTCGGTCGGGTTCCAGCCATTGGTGGTGCCGACATCGTCGGCGCAGGAGGAGGTGGCGCAGACGAGATCCTTCAGCGCCCGGAGCAGCACGTAGTCGCCGGGGCGGGACCAGGATTCATCGGCGGTGATGCTGCCTTCCGGCCCGGCCTCGGTGTTGAAGAAGAAATTGATCGCGGGCCAGCCCTTGCGGGCGCGTACGCCGTGCCCCGCCAGTGCGGCGTTGAAATTGTCGGTGCAGTTGGCGTGGCCTGGATAGCCTTGCTCGTCATAGGATTTGGCCGAGCAGGCGAGGCCGAAGGTGTCGTGCCGGCCGACCGTGTCGCGCACCACCTCGACCAGCGGCAGCATCCGCTCGTCGTAGAATTTGGCGTGCAGACCGGGACACGGATAGGCGTTGCCGTTCAGCGTGCGGGTGGTGGTGGCGTCCAGGCCGTATTCCGCGCCTGCCTTCAGGGCCACCTGGTCGAAGGCCAAGAAGTCGGCGCATTGCTGGCCGTCGATATCGACGATCTGGATGTAGTCGCCGGCGGCGACGGTGTAGGCGGCGGCGGTCGCGGCCGGCACGGTGAGGTCGAGCTTCGGCGCCGCCAGCAGCGCCGGCGGGCTGGCGCCGGGCCGGCCACGCGCGATCGTGACCTTGAGGTCGGTCGGCGGCGTCTGCTGCTCCGGCCGCATCGCCGCCCCGGTCGCATGGACGCCGCAGCGGCACGCGGCCACCGCGATCAGCGTCACCGCCTGCCCGGCATCGCCGTCCGCCGCCAGCACGCGATGCTGGCCGTTCAGCCGCAGCGGATCGGCAACGGCGCTTTCCACCGTCAGGTCGCAGGGCTGGCCGCCTTCGGCGTCAGCGATCGTGATTGCATCGCCTTCGCGCAGCGCCACGAAAAGCGCGCCGCCGCCACGCACGTACAAAATCTCCGGCCGTTGTTGCGTCACGTAGCCCAAGGCGGTTCAGGCAACCTTTCGCGCGGGCTCGGCGCCCAGCAGTTTCTCGGCCAGCGCCTTGCGCCCCGCCTCGTCGAGCTTCTTGATCTCGTTGTTGAGCACCCGCTCGTTCACCGTCTGGTTCCAATAGTCCAGGCTCTCGAAGCCGAGCAACGCCGCCTTGCCGACGAACTGCCGCAGCACCTCGTTGGTCGGACCCATGACCCAGCCGGCCTTGCCGTCCCGCAACAGCCGCTCGATCTGCAGGAACGGTTTGTAGCCGGTGCCGCCGCAGGCGTGCAGCATCTTGTCCACCACATGCGCGACGTTCTTCGCGGCGATGAATTTGGTTTGCCAGAGCTGGTGCAGCAGCGCCGAGCGCGGCAGCGCCTCGATGTCCTCGTGCAGCGACCAATCGCAATTGTCGGTCAGCCCGTCCAGCGCCTGCGCCATCTGGAACGCCAAAGCGCGGGAGGCGTTGGTGTCCATGATGCACTCGCCGACATAGTCCTGGATCGTCGGGTAATCGGCGACGCGCATGCCGACATCGCTATGGACTTTGCGGGTGGTGTGGTTCTTGGCGATGTCGATGGTGGCGAGGGCAATGCCGTTCCAGCAGGAGGACGAGCAGATCAGGAAAAACGGATCGACGCATTCGTCGTTGGATTTCGGGCCGTCGCCGACCGGGCCGACGATGGCGTCCGGCGGCAGGACTGCATTTTCAACCTGCATCGGTCCGGACTGGTTGCCGCGCAGGCCGAGGCCGTCCCAGTTCGCGGGGTCGGCCTTCACCTGGTCCTTGGTGACCAGAAAACAGGACAGGTCGGCGTAGTTGCCGCCGAAATCCGGGCTGGTGGTCTGCACGATGTACCAGTCCGCGAAGCCGCCGGAGGTGGTCCAGGAGGCTTTTTTGTTGACCAGCCAGCCATCGCCGTGGCGGGCCGCGCTGGAAGAGATCGGGTACCAGAAATGCGAGCCGGTCTCCGGATCGGAATATGACAGCGTGCCGATCAGCACGTCCTGGTCCAGGCGGCGCAGAATATCGGTCAGCAGCGGGTTGTGGTGGTAGCGGAACAGCGCCGCCGCAGTGGCACCGAGATGCATGGTGTAGCACATCGCCGTACTCGGGCAGCCGTAGCGGGCGATGGTTTCCACCACCATCGCCGCGCACATGTGGTTCTCGCCGCGGCCGCCAAGCGCTTTGGGAACCAGCAAGGAAAGCAAACCGAGCTTTGCCAGCGCCTCGAAGTTCTTGCGCGGGTAGATGAAGCTTTTGTCGCTCTTGATCGCGTTGGCCCTAAGCGTGGTTTCGCACAGTGCGATCAGCTCCGCCTGGAGCGCCTTCTGGGCCGCACTCAGCAGCCATTGCGGGTCCCATTCGAAGCCGAGGCCCGAGAACGGCCGGTCGCCCCACATCTTTGTTTCAGCCATCAACGAGCTCCGGCAACATTCCTGAGAGTTAACTACCTTTAGGCACAAGAATAATATTTTGTCAATTTCGCAGCCACGCCGCGGCGTCAGATTTCCACGATTCCAGGCAAAAAGCGGAGCGCATCACCCTCGGGCGCCACCACATAGCCGCGCGGCGCGGAGACCACCAACAGACCATCGATGACACTGACATGGCGGTAATGGGTATGGCCGTGAATCCACAGCGTGGGGTGCAGCGGCGCGAACGCGGCAAGCAGGTCAGAGCCGTAGCAGGGCGCGATGGCGCCGGTGCGCTGCCCCAGCATGCTGCCGCCCGGTGCGTGATGCGTCACCACCACGTTTGCCGCCGCCGGATCGGCCGCCCGCGCCGCGCCGAGCGCGTCCCGCAGCCAGTCGCGCGATTCCTGGTGCAGGGCCAGCGCATCCGCCGGCGCCAACATCGCGCGACCGTTCTGGATGAACCGATGGTCGTTCATCCGGGCCGCGGCGGCCGCCATCGACTGTTCAGGAGTGCCGTGCAGCGCATAGTCGGTCCACAGCGTGCAGCCCAGGATGTTGACCGTCCGGCCGCCAATCTCGTAGCTCGCCACGGCGTTTTCCAGAAAACTGACGCGGCCTTCAGTCTTTTCGGTCGCGGCTCGCATCGCCGGCAGCAGGCTCGCGATGTCGTGGTGGTAGAACTCGTGATTGCCGGCCACCATCACCACCGGTGCGTCCAGATACCGCGCCACCTGGTCGGCATAGACCAGGCCGCGCAGGCCGTTATGGATGTCGCCCGCCAGCACGATCAGGTCGACGGGGCCGACCCCGTTCAGCAGCGGCCCGCGCGCCGGGTGCGCGGCCTGGGCCCGGTGCCGCGCCATGAACGCCGGCCAGCCGGGCACCGCCAGACGCCAGCGTTCCATCTCCAGATGCAGGTCGCTCATGTACAGGATGCGGATCATTCGAAGGCCCGCAGCAGCATGTACAGGAACCCGGCGCCGCATAGCAGCGCCGCGACCTGCCAGGCCCGCAGCCGCGCCGCGCCGGAGCGCCAGTTGGCGGTGACGGGATCGGCCTCGCCGGCGATCAGCCCCTGTTGCAGGGCGGCGGCCAGCGCCCCGGCATCCGGGAAACGATCCCGCGGTTCCGGCGCCAGCGCGCGTTGCAGAATGCCACCCAGCCAGCCCGGCAGATCGCGCCGCAGCCTGGCCAGCGGCACGGCCTCGCGCTGCCCGAACGGATAGGCGCCGGCGGTGAACATGCGATAGATCGTCACCGCCAGGGCATAGACTTCGGACCGCGGGCCGGCGGGGTCGCCCTTGATCAGCTCCGGCGCCATATAACGCAGCGTGCCGCCCGGCTTGACGGCGTCCTGCGCATCGATCCCCGGCAGGTAGGCGAGACCGAGATCGAGCAGCCGCAGCGCGCCCTGCTCCAGCAGCATGACGTTGTCCGGCTTGATGTCGCGGTGGATCACCTGGATCGCCGCCAGCTCCTGGATCGCCTCGCAAAGTTCGAGCGCGATGCCGATGCCTTCGGGCAAGGCGATCGGCGGCGCCCGCAGCAGCCGCGCCTCCAGCGTTTCGCCCTTGTACAGCGGCATCGCCAGATAGAGGCTGCGCCGCCGCTCGGCTGGGAGTTCGAGGTAACGGGCCACGTGGGCGCCGCGCACCGTCGCGCCGATCCAGGCTTCGCGCCTGAAGCCGGCGGTGAAGACCTCGTCGCGCAGCATCGCCGGCAGGGGGATCTTGAGCACCACCTCGCGGTTCTCGACCTCGTCATAGGCCGCTTTCACCACCGTGTAGCGGCCCTGATAGAGGGTTTTCCCGATCCTGAAGCCGTCCCACGCATCGCCTGCACGCGGCGCCGGGCGCAGCGGCAGCGCCGCCAGATCATCGCCCGCCGGCGGCGGCCGTTCGATCACGTCCAGCACCATCGCCGCCGCGGCATCGCCAACCGTCCGGTCCCGCGCCAGTAGTTCGTGGAGCTGGCGGGCCAGGCTTTCAGAGCCGCCGCCGCCGGCCAGCAAGGCCTGCACAGCGTGCAATTGCGCGGCGCCGAGGCCGCTCAGCAAGACGTAGCGATCGCCGTCCTCCGCCTGCTCCTCGATGAAATCGGTCGACAGCTCGGGATCCTGCCCGACCGCGCGGTGCCTGAGAGCGCCCGGCGCGGCCGGCCGCGGCTCCGGCGGTTGCTCCTGCAACAGCGGCGTGACGGCATCGCGCCGAACCCGGAACAGCCGGCAACAGCCGATCTGCAGCACCGCGAGCCGCTGCCCCTGAAACAGCAGGGCGCTGAGCGACACCGGCGCCAGCCGGTCGTCAACGCTGTGCCGCAACTGCGCCGCCAGCCAGTCGTTGATGGCGGCAAGTGCCCGGCTCGCCGCCCGCTTTGGACCGAGCGTCGGCGGCGCCGAAAAATAGCCCTCCGCAAACTCATGCACGACGACCTGGCTGGCGGCGCTTCCGGTCTGCCCGGCCGCGCCCGGGTGCGCCCGCGCCATCATCGCCAGCACGCCGCGCTCCGGCCGGCCGAACACGTCGCCGGTATAGGCGGCGTAGAAATTTGGGCTCCCGGCAGCGCCGCCGGCGAAACCGATGCCGATGCGCCAGCCTTGATGTGCAATGTCGCCGGTCAGTCGTCGGTCATCGTCGGTCATCGTTGTCAGTCGTCAGTTGTCAGTGCCGCGAACAACCCTTTGGCACTGATCACCGACGACCGACACTGTTTGACTAGCCGATCGCACCTTTTGCCAGGGTTGCCGATGAGCCGACCGCGGATTCCATGTCGTGCTCGATGCCGACGATCACCTGTGGCGCCCGGGTCTTCACCACCGTGTACCAGGCAAAGCCGACCAGCATGTAGGCGGCGAACGCGTAAGGGAAGTAGTTGTAGGGGGCAGCGGGCACCGGATACAGGCTGCCGACCAGCGATAGCACCATGAACACCGCCCCGAGGCCGCCGATCACCAGAACGCCGGTGGTCATTTCGCCGGTCCGCCGCAGCAACACCGGCGCGCTGACGGCGCACAGGAAATAGACGATGATGAAGCCGTAGGAGGCGATGGTGCCATACCAGCCAAAGGTATTGGTTTCGGCGTGGCCGGCAAACGCGGCGCAGACAATGAAGTTGAGCACCGCGCCCAGGCTGAGCGCGATAAGCGGGGTGCGCCGTTTGGCGTGCACGAAGCCCATGGAGCTGTGGACAAACTGATAACGCCCCAGCGAGAACAACATCCGCCCGAAAGCATTGAGCGAGGCGAGCGCGCAGGCAAACGAGCTGATGGTGGCGCCGAAATAGACCGGAGCCGTCATCCACTTGCCGATCGCGTTGGTCACGTCGCCCATTGGGGCGGCACTGCCGCCGAGCTTGGCGACGTCGTCGCCGAAAGCCTGGGTGATGACGTAGGTGGTGACGACGAAAAACAGCCCGGAAGAAATCGCCGTCCAGATGATCGCCTTCGGTATCGCGATCTTCGGATTGCGGGTCTCGCGGCCGAGCGAAGCGGCGCTTTCGAAGCCGACAAATGAAAAGATCGCGAACACGATCGCCTGTGCGGTAGTGCCAAAATGCGCGCCCTGCAGCGTGACTTGCTTCATGTCCGGCTGGAAGTCGAAATGCGCCAGAGTAATGACGATAACCGCGAGGATGATGACGACCGAGATCGCCTCCATGGTCAGCCCGATGCGCGACGAGATACGTATGTCGCGGCTGGCGAAGCCCCAGATCAGGAAGGAGATGATCAGGTACATCAGCGTGTTCGGGATCGCGATCGTGATGCCGATCGCGGCGAAGAAGGTTTTCACGAACAGCGAGGTGGCGATGGTCAGCGCCATCGCCGTGAAGATGTAGGCCGCCAGCATCGCCCAGCCGGCCAACATGCCCCAGGACGGCCCAAGGCTACGCGATACGTAGATGAAGAACGAGCCGGCGGCGGGGATACGCCCGGCCAGCTTGCCGATGCTGAGCGCCACGATCAGCAGCGCGATCGTCGCTATCACATACACCAGCCAGGAGGCGGTGCCCGCCATTGCCGCCACCACCGCGACAGCGAGAGCCGGCGTCAGCGTCGGCGATACGTTGGCGACCGACTGTCCCAGCGCCTCGATGAAGGAAAGACTGTCCTTGCGTAACTCAGGCATCAATTAACTCCCAGCGGTTGGCGTCCGCCGTGTGGCAAAGCAAGTCCCTGCCGCCGCCGGCGTTGAGGCTGCCGGTGGTCGGTTGCCGCAGTTTCCTGTGGCTTAACAAAAATTCCTAAAGATACATAGCGCTGGATGCAAGCGCCATTTCGAAAAACTTTAGAGTCGTCAGCGCGATCCGCCTGGCACCCAAAGCATGTCGCCGGCTCCCTGGTCGTTGACATGGCGCGATAACACGAAGAGCAGGTCCGACAGCCGGTTCAAGTACACCAGCGCCAGACGGTTCACAGCCTGGTCGGGTTCGGCGAGCAGCGCCACCACCATGCGCTCGGCCCGCCGCGCCACCGCTCGGGCCTGGTGCAGGAAGGCCCCGGCCGGCGTGCCGCCGGGCAGGATGAAGGAGGCGAGCACCGGCAGATCGGCGTTGACGCGGTCGATCTGCGCCTCCAGCCAGTCCACCTGGCTCTGGACGATGCGCAGCGGCGGTGGTTGCGGGTCCTCGACGATCGGGACGCAGAGATCGGCGCCGAGGTCGAACAGGTCGTTTTGCAGCCGGGCGAGCATTGCGTCCTCAGCGCCGGCGAGGTGCAGCCGGGCCAGGCCGAGCACTGTGTTGGTTTCGTCGACATCGCCTATGGCGGCGATTCGGCTGGAGGATTTGGCGACCCGGCTGCCGTCGCCGAGCGAGGTTTCGCCGGTGTCGCCGCCGCGGGTGTAGATTTTATCGAGCTTCACCATGGCTCAGCGGGACCGGTAGCAGGGTTGCGGATCGGCGGCCGCAAGTGCCGCGAAATGCGTCAGGATCAGCCTGAGCTTGCCGAAGACCGCGGCGAGGTCGGCGAGTTCGCGTTCCACCCGCTGGCTTTGCTCCAGGGCCCGGTGCGACGGCTCGCCGGAAATAAGCCGTGCTCCGGCGGAAACCCGCAGCACCCCCATCATCCTGCCCTGCCCGGCCGGTAGCTTCACCGGCTGGCCGATATGGCAGATCAGCCGCGCCAGCGCCGCTGCTCCGGCCGCCAACCCTGGTAGCGCCGCGCTTAGGTCGGCATTCAGCCAGCGATAAACGCAACGCGCCTCATCCGGGTCGAGCAGCCGCCCAGCGCCGCCGGGCGCCTGCATCGAAAAACTGAAAATGCTCGGGCAGCGCTCCCAGGCTTCGTCGCCCCGCTCGAGCACCGGCGCCGGCAACAGACGCAACGCCGGGTTTGCCGCCACCTCGGCCCGTACCACCGCCGCGAAGCCCAAAAGTATTTCCTCCCGCCGCGCCGGCGGCACCGCCAGCAGCGCCTCGATCTCCGCCAGCGCGGCGTGCCAGCGCAGCGCCAGGCCGTAATTGCCGACCGCCGGCAGGGCCTCCGCCGCCGCGCAATCGGGCAACTCGTCGCGGCCGAAATAGGCGTCGAGGCCGGCCGGCAGAAGGCGTTGCCGCAGCCGCGCCGCGACCGCCGGCGGTATCAGCACCGCCCCCGCGAAAGGCGGGCCGGTGAAGAATTTCGAGCCTGTGATCAACACCACCGCGTCCAGCGCCAGGTAGGCGGCGACCGAAGCCGGCGAGAGCCGGGCCTGGCAGGCGTCCACCACAATGTCGAACGCCGCCGCTTGGGTGTCGCGCAGCCGCCGCAGGCAAGCGAGGTCTGGCGCCAGCAGGCCGGTTTTCGAAAGGTCGAGGGCGTGCAGGATGACCCGCCGGCCGGCGGCGAGCCCGGCCGCGACCGCCGCTTCCACCGCCGCCGCCACATCGGCCGTGCTCCGCACCTGCCCGGCCGCGTCGCGCAGCGGGATGGTGGCGAGTTCGGTGTCGGCGCGGAAACCCTCGATCGGCGCTTCGCGCGCCACGTCGTGGCCCAATGCCGTGTCCACGGCAAAATGCAGCCCGCGCGCCGCCATCGGCACGCCGGTGCCGGTTTCCTCCGGCGCGATCAGGATGTTCAGGATCGGCGCCGCCGGTTCGGCGAGATGGCTCAGCGCCAGAGCCAGCAGTTCGGTATCGGTGCCCGACGCCGCCAGCGCGACCGCGCCCGACGGCCCAACCCCGTAAAGCGCCGCCAGCCGGGCCCGGATCGCCGCTAACTCATCGGCGATCGCGGCGCGGGCGCCGTCCACCGGCAGCCGGGCCGTGACCCGCAGGCGCGCCGCCTCGGCGGCGGCGTAGCCGCGCTCCGAGGACGAGGAGGCGGTTGAGGACGCAAAGGTCACCGCCCAGGGCCGCGGCCGGTGGCTGCACCCGTAGCCGTTCAGGGCGGAACGCGGGTCGCGCGCCAGCCGGATGTCGCCGCCGGTTTCCATGATCGCTTCGGCGGTGCCGAGGCGGTTCCAGAATTTTATCAGTTGCGCGAGGTCCGCCGCTTGGGCTTGCGGCCACAACTGGGCCAGCGCCGCCGTGCGGGGAATGGCGTCGCCACCCATCACGGATGCCCAATCCGGCAGCAGCTCGGCGCCGGGCTCGGCGGCTGCCGCCATGGCGGCGGCGCGGGCGGCGGCGAGGTCGGCAAAGCCCGCCGGCGCCCCGGCGCGCCGCAAGGAAGCAGCCTCCGTCTCTTGCCGCCGGCGCAGCGCCGCCACGGCGACGGCATCGGTGCGCGTCGGGTTCAGTTTCAGCATGGTTGCCGTTAGCCCACTCTCCCGGACGCTGCCAAGTTACAAGCTCGGCAACCTGGCCCGGCCCGCCCATTTGCAGACTATGTTTTGCGCAAGGAGCGGGCTAAGCAGGCCCGCTTTCAAGTTCGGAGACGATTTTGGCGACGCTTAACACCGAAACGGTGCTCGAGGTCCGGCACTGGACCGACACGCTGTTCAGCTTCACCGCAACCCGCGACGCAGGCTTTCGCTTCATCAACGGGCAGTTCACGATGATCGGCCTGACGGTCGAGGGCAAGCCGTTGCTGCGGGCTTATTCGATGTGCAGCGCCAATTACGAGGAGCGGCTGGAGTTCTTCTCGATCAAGGTGCCGTCCGGCCCGCTCACCTCGCGGCTGCAATCGCTGCGGGTCGGCGACAAGCTGCTGGTCGGCGGCAAGCCGGTCGGCACGCTGATCCAGGACAACCTGCTGCCGGGCAAGACGCTGTATCTGCTGGCGACCGGCACCGGCGTGGCGCCGTTTGTCAGCATCATCAAGGATCCGGAGACCTACGAGCGCTATGAGCATGTGGTGCTGGCGCACGGCTGCCGGGAGGTTGCCGAGCTGGGCTATGGCGCGCTGATGGTCGAGCAGCTTCTGGCGCATGAGTTTCTGGCTGAGATCGCCGCCGGCAAGCTGCTTTATTACCCGACAGTGACGCGCGAGGCCTTTCGCAACACCGGGCGGATCACGGCGCTTCTGGAGACCGGCAAATTGCAGGCGGACCTAGGGCTGCCACCGCTGCACGTGGCAACCGACCGGGTGATGCTGTGCGGCAGCCCGGCGATGCTGCACGACCTCGACGTGTTTCTGCGCGGCCAAGGGTTCGAGGAAGGCAGCCACGCCGCGCCGGGGCATTACGTCATCGAAAAGGCGTTTGTGGAGAAGTAGCGGCTCAGCCGCAAACATTGGGGGTAGGAAGCGGCACCGCGCGTGGCGAAGGCGCGCAACTGCTGGCCAGGCGACTTTCCGGGTCGAACAGCGTGATGAAAATGCGGTTGCCGGCGACCTGGATCTGCCGCGGCGTGCCGAGCGGCGCCATCTTGGCGTAGAATTTTGCCCAATCCTCCTTGGTGGTCGAAGCGCTTTGCCCGGCATGGCCGTAAACCGCCCACACCCGCCTGCCCTGTGACTGGGCCTGCACCGCATGGCGCAGATCGCCATCAGAATCCCGCAGCACCACGAGCTCGGTGGCGGCCGGCAGATAGACTTTGAGAACCGGCAGGGCACCCAGGTCATCCAGCAGCACGACGTCGCCGGGGCTCACATCCTGGCTCAGCAGTTGCGCTGCGACATCCCAGCGCGGTTTGGTCTCGGCGCCGTAATAAGGGATCAGATTGACCAGCAGCAGGACGCCGGCGGCGGCTAGCGCAGTAAAGCGGGCCCGATTGGGGATCGCGGTCAGGATCGCGCTGCCGCCGATACCCACTACCACCGCGAAAGGCGCGGCACTCCAGAGGATGTAGCGCGGCAGCAGCACCGGCCGCCACAGCGAGATCAGGCCCAGCAGCGCCGGCAGCAGCGCGGCGGCGAGCGTCAGGGTGACGAACAGCGCCGGGCGGCGGCGCAACCGCCAGAGGCCGAGTGCCGCGGCGGCGAGCAGCCCGGCCGTGATGGCCCAGAGCAGCGGCCTGGGCGTCGCCACCTCCATGAACTGGAAGCTGACGGAATCGGCGATTCGCATGAAGTAGACCGAGCCGATGTCGTACCACAGCCGAGCAAGATTCAGCGGCGGGATCCACATCACGCTGCTCCCAAAGCTCTCATGGATCGACAACATCATGATCAGGTAGAACGGCGCGCTGAGGGCGGCTATGATCAGGTCGGCAACCGCGAAATTGCGTAGCAGCTGGCGGCGGCCGGGCGATTGCCAGAGCAGCGCCAGGCCGGCGAGGTTGGCGGTGAGCACCCAGGGCAGGCCGTCGCCCAGCACATCCAGCGCCGCGACTGAGCCGAGGATGAAGATCGCCCAGGCGAAGCGTGCGGATGTCTTATCCCGCCATGGCAGGGAGGCGGCGGGGATGTCGAGCGCCAGCCGAACCAGGCCATACAGCGCCACCAGGATCAGGCACATCTCCATGGTGTAGGAGCGCGCTTCCTGGCTGAAGGCGAGCGCGGTCGGCGACAGGCCGAGGATCAATGCCGCGATCAGCCCGGCGGTGCGGCCGGCGGCGCGGGCGCCGATCATGTAGACCAGCATGACCGAGGCGGCGCCGAACACCGCCGAGGGCAGGCGCAGCCAGAGCTGTGGGTCGCCGAGCGAAATGAACGGCGACAGCAGCAGGAAGAAGCTCGGCATGTGATGGTTGGTGAAGCTGTCCTGGACCAGGGCGGCCGGTGGCAGGGAGGCGCGGTTGAGGGTGAACACCTCGTCCAGCCAGAACGGCCGGCGGCCGAGATCGATCAGCCGCGGCAGCAACGCGGCGAAGAACACCAGAACCGGCGGCAGCCATTCCCGCCAGCTTGCCGTCGTTCGCGTTTTTGGCGTCATACCACCGCCTCGGCCGGGCCTTCGGTCTCACCTTGCGACTGCGACTGCGATTGCCGGCCGCCGCCGGACTGCGACTGTGACTGTGACTGGCCTTGCGTCGGTGCCAGCTCCGGACGCCAGTCCCGGAAGAAGGCCCGGCCGACCGCGGCGGCGAGTTTTTGCAGATGGATTTGCACAGTGTCGAGATAATCGTGCAGGCCGATGGCAAGAATATGGCTGACCGGCTTCTCGACCAGCAATTCCCGCAGATACTCCGCGACCTCGATCGCTTCATTGGCGCGGGTCAGGCCGTAGATGCGCCGCAGGTCGTGCAAATGCGTCTCTACCCGGCGGATGCAGAGCAGCACGGAACGCGGCGAGGACGGATCGCGCAGCAGGAAATGCACCACGTCTTCGCTGGAAAACGCGGCGCGGGAACGGCGGCGAAAAGCGTGGTACCCGGCGGCGGCGCGCAGCACGGCGTTCCACTGCATCATCTCCGCCATGCGTTTTTCCTCGCCGTCGCGTGGCAGCATCGCGGTGTATTTGATGTCGAGCAGCCTTGTGGTCTGGTCGGCGCGCTCGACCAGCCGGCCGAGTTCGTAAAAATACCAGCCCTGGTCGCGGTACAGCGTGCCCTCGGTGACGCCGGTATGGGCCTGCACGCCCTCCTTCAGCAACGTGCAGAGCCGGCTGAGCGCGTCGCCCTCCAGTTCGGCCGGCTCGATCTGCATAACGAAGCGGTGGAAGACGTTGAGTTGCCGCCACATCTCGGTGCTCATTTGCGGCCGGAGCGTGCGGGCGTTGGTGCGGGCGTTTTCGAGGTTGCCGGGCACCGAGGTCGGGTTGCCCTTGTCCAGCAGGTAGAAGCGCTTGACGTGGTCGGCGTCCGGCTGAAAACCGCGTTCGGCGAAATTCTCTTCGTCGGCGTTGATGCGGATCAGCCCGTACCAGGCGTCGGTCTCGTAGCCGGGGCTCTCGAAGCTCTGGGTGACGTCGATCAGCCGGGCCAAATTCTCGACCCGCTCCAGGTAGCGGGCCATCCAGAACAGGCCCTCGGCGTCGCGGGCCAGCAACACGCCGTCCGGCCGGAAGCTCATGCCGGCGCCTCGTCGCCGAAATCCTCCGCCAGCACCCAGGTGTCTTTTGAGCCGCCGCCCTGGCTCGAATTGACGATCAGGCTGCCTTGTTTGAGCGCGACGCGGGTCAGCCCGCCCGGCAATACCCAGCTGTCGCGGCCGGTGATGATGAAGGGCCGCAGGTCGAGGTGGCGGGGGCCGATGCCCTCTTCACTCAGCGTCGGCGCGACCGAGAGGCCGATCATCGGCTGGCTGATCCATTGCGCCGGGTCGGCCAGCAAGGCGGCGCGGGCCGCGTCGAGCTCGGCCTGGCTGGCGCGCGGGCCGATGGTGATGCCGTAACCGCCGGATTCGCCGACCGGCTTGATCACCAGCTCATGCAGATGGTCGAGGGTGTATTGCAGCCCCTCCGGCTCACGGCAGATATGGGTCTCGACGTTCTGGATCAGCGGCTCTTCGTCCAGGTAGTATTTGATGATGCGGGGCATGTAGGCATAGACCGCCTTGTCGTCCGCGACGCCGGTGCCGACGGCGTTGGCGATGGCGACGTTGCCGGCCTTCCAGGCGCCGATCAGCCCGGCGACGCCGAGGGTGGATTCCGGCCGGAACACCGAGGGGTCGAGGAAGTCGTCGTTCAGCCGGCGGTAGATGGTGTGGACCGGGCGCAGGCCGGTGATGGTGCGCATGTAGACGCGGTCGTTCTCGACCAGCAGGTCGTTGCCCTGCACCAGCGGCACGCCCATCTCGCGGGCCAGAAAGACATGTTCGAAATAGGCCGAGTTGTAGATGCCGGGCGAGAGCAGCACGACCTGCGGGTCGTCGTGGCCGCCGGGTGCGATTTCGGTCATCGCGGCGCGCAGCCGGCGGCCGTAATCGTCGACCGGTCGGAGCTTGATGCCTGCCATCAGGTCGGGGAAGGTGCGCAGCATCAAATGCCGGTTCTCGATGACGTAGGAGACGCCGGAGGGGGTGCGGGCGTTGTCTTCCAGGACCCGGAAATCGCCGTGTTCGTCGCGGATGATGTCGATGCCGCAGACATGGACATAGGTGCCGTGCGGCACCGGGAAGTCCTTCATCTCCGGCCGATAATTGGGGTTGCCGAAGATCAGCTCGGCCGGCACCACGCCGTCCCGAACGATTTTCGCGGCGCCGTAGATGTCGCCGAGAAAGGCGTTCAGCGCCGCCACCCGCTGGATGCAGGCCCGCTCCATCAGCGCCCATTCCCGCGCGGTCAGGATCCGCGGGATGCAATCGAAGGGCAGGATGCGGTCGATCGCGGTGGCGTCCGAATAGACCGTGAAGGTGACGCCGAGGTCGATCAGCTCGGTTTCGGCGGCGGCGGCGCGGGCCCGCAACGCTTGCAGGCCGATCGTGCGCAACCGGGCGGCCAGCCATTCCGGCACCGGCCCGGCATCGGCGCGGTCGCGGGTCATTTCGCAGAAATATTCGCCGGCGTCGTAATCCGGCCAGGCGTCGAGAAAGATCTGGTTCAATCACCGGCTCCAAAACGCCGCACGAGGCCGGTACAACGCCAGATTGTTCCACCGCCGTAGTGATTTGCCTCAATGTAAGGCAACGGATCGTGAAGCGTCGCATAATTCATCAAATAAAATCCAATTTCTACGCGCTGCTGTGCTTTTCCGGTCGGCGATCGTCCATGTTAACTAATCGGTTGCCTCGATCCTGCAAAGCCCGGACCAAACCGCGGGCGCCGTGCGAAGTCCCGGCTGGATGATCCGGTTATGCTGCAATGCACCCTCTCGCGCCCGGCCCAGCAGTCTGTTAACCAACGGAAGATGCGCGAGGATTGTTCCAGGCTCGGCCAACCGTGCCGCACGTTTTGCCTGGACCCGCCGGACCCCGCATGAGCGGCGCGATGGGTTCTGGCGACGAGATGGTGGACGGCAGCGGGCGGCTGCGTACGCCCTATGTGCCGATCATGGAGGCGGCCCGCGGCCTTGGCCCGGAGGAATTGTCGCGCCGGGCGGCGCTGCTGAACCGGCAGGTGCGGCTCGCGGCGCCGTTCGGCGCCAACACAGCGCGGGAGTACGACCCGTTGCCGGCGCCGCTGACGGCCACCGATTTCGCCGCAATCGAAGCCGGGGTGGTGCAGCGGGCGCGGCTCCTGAACCTGGTGCTGGAGGACCTGTACGGACCACAGGAGACCCTGCGGAACGGCGCGATCCCGCCGATGCTGGTGTTCCGCAACCCCAACTTCATCCGCAGCCTGCACACCGAGACGCCGTTCAAGTTTCCCCGTTTGTCGCTCTATGCCGCCGATCTGATCCGCGGCGCCGATGGCAGGTTCCAGGTGCTGCGCGACCATACCGGCATCATTCCCGGCCTCGGCCACGCACTGACCCTGCGGCGGCTGGCGGCGAGCACGGTGCCGGAGTTGTTCCGCGCAGGTGGCCTGCGCAGCCTGCGGCCGGCGCGCGAGATGCTGGCCGACCATTTGCAGCGTGGCGCCCAAGGCGGGTTGATCGCGGTGCTTTCCGCCGGCCTTGCCAGCCCGGCCGAAGCATTGGACATGATGGACGACGCGCTGCTGGCCCGCGCCCTCGGCGTGCTGCTGATCGAGCCCGGCGACGTCGCGGCGCGCGGCGGGGCGCTGCATCTGAAGACGCTGAGCGGGCTGCTGCATGTCGATACCTTGATCTGCGGCCTCGCCGCCGCCGAGCTCGATCCGTTGGAACAAGGCGGCCGGCCGAGTGCCGGCATCACCGGCGCTTTCAGCGCGCTCCGTGCCGGGGTGCTGCGGATCCTCAACATCCCCGGCAGCGCGCTGGCCGAGGACGACGCGCTGGCGCCTTATCTCGACCCGTTGTTCGGGCAATTGCTGGGCGAGGCGAAGCTACTGGCTTCGACCTCCGGCGACCCGGTGCTGGCGGCGAGCCGGGCGCCGTTCGTGGCCGGCGCGTCGCTGCTCTCCAAGCCGCTGCGCTTCCGGATGTTCGCTTGGCATGACGGGGTGACGTGGCAGGTGCTGCCGGGCGGCATCGCGCTCAATCTGGAGACGGGGCCGGAGGCCGCGGCGGCGCCACACCGGGTCAAGGATGTCTGGGTCCTCGATGTCGACGAGCCGCATCTGATCGCCGGCGCGGCGCCGGCCGAGCCGGCGGAGCGGCTGACCTTCCTGGCGGCCGCGCATCTGCCGTCCCGGGTCGCCGACAATCTGTTCTGGCTTGGCCGTTCGGTGGAACGGCTGGAGGCGGCGTCGCGGCTGTTGATGTTGGCTTTGCCGCGGCTGGAGTCCGGCACCTCGCTGCCCCGCGATGTCGCCGAGCGCGACCTAATCGCCCGTTGCCTCGCCGCCGCCAAGCTGCTGCCGGCCGAGCTGGCGGGCGGGGCGGTTTCCGGGCGGCTGCTGCGCGGCACGCTGGCGCGGCGGCGTTCGATCCACGGATTGATCAAGGAGGTCGGCCGGCTGGTCAACGCGGCCAGCGAGCGGCTCAGCCCGAGTATGCTCTCGACCGTGCAGTTCGCGCTGCACCAGGCGGTGGACGCGCTGGGTGACAACGAGGAGGCGGCGCTGCCTTCAATGCTGACCTTTGCGGCAACTTTCGCCGGCATCGCGGCTGAGAACATGGTGCGGGATGGCGGCTGGCTGTTTCTGGAGATGGGCCGGCGGCTGGAACGCGGCGAGACACTGGCTGAAAGTTTGGCGATCCTGCTGGACGCGGCGCCGGAACGGCTGGAGCCCGGCCTGAGCCTGGCGATCGAGCTGACCGATTCGGTGCTGAGCTATGATTTGCGGCATGGCGGGATCATCGCCACCGCGCCGGTGCTGGCGATGGTGCTGGCCGACAGCGGCAACCCGCGCAGCCTGGCGTTTCAGTGCGCGGCACTCCGGCTCTCGCTGGAACGGCTGGGCGCCGACGACGACGCCGAGGCGGTGCGGCTGCTGCAGCACGAGGGGATCAACCTGGCCGGCCGGGCCAATGATTTCTACAGGCCGCTTTGCGCGGTCGCCCAGCGGCTGCGCATCCTCTCCAACCGGGTGCAGCGGCGGTTTTTTACATTGTTGCCGGAGGCGCACCAGCTGAACGAGGAAGCGGTCGAGGAGGTAGGGCCATGATCTACCGGCTGCACCACGCCACCACCTACGACTATGCCGAGCCGGTGGTGCTCGGCACCCACTACATGCACCTGGTGCCGCGGCCGCGGGACGGGCAGTTCATCCGCGAGGCGCATCTCGACATCTCGCCGCTGCCGGACAGCCGGCGCAATGAGGTGGACCATTTTGGCAATTTCATCACGACGGTTTCGGTGGCGGTGCCGCACCGGCAATTTGTGGTGGCGGTGAGCGCCACGGTCGAGGTCGGCCAGAAGCGGCCGCCGGCGTCGGAGGACACGCCGGCCTGGGAGGAGATCGCGACGCTGGCGACCGGCGATCCGGAGGCCAGCGAGTTCTGCCTGCCCAGCCGCCTGGCCAGCCCGAATGGCGATATTGGCTTTTATGCGCGGCAGAGTTTCCCCGCCGGACGGCCGATGCTGGCCGGGCTGCTGGATTTGAACCGGCGCATTTTCGATGACATGAAATATCGCGGCGGCGTTACCAACACCGGCACCGACGCGGCGCAGGTGATGCGGCTGAAAACCGGCGTCTGCCAGGATTACGCGCATCTGATGATCGCGGGCTTGAGGGCGATGGGTCTCCCGGCCCGCTACGTCTCGGGCTACCTGCGCACCTGGCCGCCGCCGGGCCAGGAAAAGCGGCGCGGGGCCGACCAATCGCACGCCTGGGTGGCGTCCTGGCTTGGGCCAGCGCTGGGCTGGGTCGATCTTGACCCGACCAACGACCTGTTGGTGCGCGACGAGCACGTGACGCTTGCCTGGGGTCGGGATTTTGGCGATGTCAGCCCGCTGCGCGGCATCATCCTCGGCGGTGGCAAGCACACGCTGAAGGTCAATGTCGATCTGGAGCCGGTGCTGACCTGACGATCGTCGAGGCGCCGTACCATCGGTGGCAGATAACCAAGCGGGCGGAGCGACAAGATGAACTGGACTTACGTGGTACCGGTCGCGCTGCTTTGCATTTCCAATGTCTTCATGATGTTCGCGTGGTACGGACAACTGAAATTCCCGCATAGGTCGCTGCTGATCTTGATTCCGGTCAGTTGGTCGATTGCGTTGCTCGAATATTGTTACGCGGTTCCGGCCACCCATTTCGGCGCGCGGGTCTATTAACCGGTACAGATGAAGATCATGCAGGAGATCATAACGCTGCTCGTTTTCGCCGGTTTTTCGGTTTGGTTCCTGAAGGACCCTTTGAGTGGAACCACTTCGTCGCGTTCGGGTTGATCGTGCTGGCTTGCTTCTTTGCCGTCAAGAAGTTCTGAGCCTACTTGATCTTCTTGAGTTCCGACGCCGATTTCAGAACCTTGGCGCCTTTATCGGTCGCGACCTCCGCGGCCGGTTTTTCCGCGCTGGCTTTGCGCTTGATCTTTTTGTCTTTAATCGTCTCGGTCACATCGGCCTTGAAAACCTTGGCAACCTTACCCTTGCCGGTCCCCTTGCCCCATTTCCATGATACCTTATCGCCGGGCTTGGGCTGGTCCATGGTCAGCGGCGGCGGATGATGACCCGGGCCGGCCCTGCATGGCCGATCAGCCGCAGCACCACATAGCCGACCAGGCCGGTCAGGATCAGCGCCGGGATGATGAACAGCGCCGCCCAGAAAGCGATGGCGGCAACGCCGAGCATGACGCCGAACGCGAGCAGCCGCGCCAGGATGGTCGAGAAAGAAGGTCGATCGGGCGTGCGCGAGATAAACGCGCCGTCCGGCGTCATGTCGATGACAGGACCATTACGGTTGTTCATGTGACAAATATAGTAGGTTGGACGTGCCGGTTCAACGCGCTGTTGGATTTAGCGGATTGGCCGCCACGTGAAGTGCTTAACAGGAGGAACCGCCATGCGCACCGTCATCGTCGCTTACATTTCCGGGCTTGTCGTTATGGTGGCGCTCGACCTCTGCTGGCTCACGGTTACAGCCGGGACATTGTACAAGCCCGGGATCGGGCACCTGATGGCGGACAAGCCGGCGGTGCTGCCGGGCGCGTTGTTCTATCTGCTGTATATCGCGGGGATGACCTACCTGGTCACGCTGCCGGCGCTGCCGCACGGCCTCGGCTTTGCGGCCAGCCGCGGCGCGGTGCTGGGCCTAACCGCTTATGCGACCTACGACCTGACCGCGCAGGCGGTGATGCGGAACTGGCCGGTTTCGATCACCGTGATCGATATGGTGTGGGGCACGGTCCTGACCACGATCGTCGCCACGGCCGCTACCTTCCTAGCCGGCAAATTCGGCTAGTTCCCGCCGCCGTGCTAGAGTCGGGGCGATGGCTGATGACGATTTATTTGCCGACCTGGCGCCGGCGCCGACCGCCGCTGGCCATCGGCCGCTGGCGGAACGGCTGCGGCCGGGCCGGCTGGATGAGATCGTCGGCCAGGAGCACCTGCTTGGGCCTGCCGGCAGCCTCGCCGGCATGTTGGCACGCGGCAGCCTTGCCTCGCTGATCCTGTGGGGGCCGCCGGGGGTGGGCAAGACCACCATCGCGCGGCTGCTGGCGGCCGAGGCCGGGCTGCATTTTACCCAGATTTCCGCGGTGTTTTCCGGTGTTGCCGATCTGAAGAAAGTGTTCGAGGCGGCTGCGAAACTGCAACGCGGCGGCCAGGTGACGCTGCTGTTCGTCGATGAGATCCACCGCTTCAACCGGGCGCAGCAGGATGCGTTCCTGCCGGTGGTGGAAGCCGGGACTATCATCCTGGTTGGCGCCACCACCGAAAACCCCTCCTTCGCGCTGAACGGCGCCTTGCTGTCGCGCTGCCAGGTGCTGGTGCTGCGGCGGCTGGACGAGACGGCGATGGAGGCGCTGCTGCGCCGGGTCGAGGCCGAGACCGGGCAGACTCTGCCGCTGACCGCCGAGGCACGGGCGACGCTGCGGGCAATGGCGGATGGCGACGGCCGGGCGGTGCTGAACATGGCCGAGCAATTGTTCGCGCTGCCGGCCGGGCCGCCCTTGGATGCCGAGGCGCTGGCGGCGCTGCTGGCCCGGCGCGCGGCGTTGTATGACCGGGACCGGGAAGAACACTACAACCTGATCTCGGCGCTACATAAGTCGATGCGCGGCTCGGACCCGGACGCGGCGCTGTACTGGCTGGCGCGGATGCTGGCCGGCGGCGAGGACCCGCGCTACATCGCCCGCCGCGTCACCCGCTTCGCCTCGGAGGATATCGGCATGGCCGACCCGCAGGCGCTGGTGCAGGCTCTGGCGGCGTGGGAAGGCTATGAGCGGCTGGGGTCGCCGGAGGGCGAGATCTGCATCGCCCAGGCGGTGATCTATCTGGCGACGGCGCCGAAATCGAATGCCACCTACCGGGCGATCGGCGCGGCGCAGCGGGCGGCGAAGGAGACCGGCAGCCTGATGCCGCCGGCGCATATCCTGAACGCTCCGACCAAGCTGATGAAAAATCTCGGCTATGGCGCCGGCTATGCCTATGACCACGACACCGAGGAGGCGTTCTCAGGGCAGAACTATTTTCCGGACGGGATGGGCCGGCCCGATTTGTACCGGCCGGTGGATCGCGGCTTCGAGCGCGAGATCGGCAAGCGGCTGGCGATCTGGGCGAAGCTGCGCGAGGAACACGCATGAGCGAAACCTCGCTGGTGGTGAGCGACGCCGAGGCGGAAAGCCGGCTGGACCGGTTCCTGCGCCGTAATGTCGAGGGGCTGACCCAGGGTGTGATCCAGAAACTGTGCCGCACCGGCAAAATCCGCGTCGATGGCCGCAAGGTGGAGGCGAGCACGCATCTGGCGCCTGGCGGCACGGTGACGCTGCCGGCGCTGGGCCCGGCGCCGGAGCGGCCCAAGGAGCGGCACGTGATGGTGCTGGACGCTGGCCAGAAACGCGACCTGGAGGCGCTGATCCTGTACCGCGACGAGGCGGTGATCGTGCTGAACAAACCGGCCGGGTTAGCAAGCCAGGGCGGCAAGGGGATCGCGGTGCATCTGGATGGAATGCTGGACGCGCTGCGCTTCGAGGGCACCGAGCGGCCGAAGCTGGTGCACCGGCTCGACCGCGACACTTCGGGTGTGCTGCTGCTGGCGCGCGGCGTGAAGCCGGCCTCCAAACTGGCGGCGGCGTTCCGTGGGCGGGATGTGGAGAAGACCTATTGGGCGCTGCTGTCCGGCGTGCCGCAGGAACTAGCCGGGCGGATCGATCTGGCGTTGGCGCGGGTGCAGCAGGAAGGCAGCGCCCGGGCGGCGCCGGCGGCGCGCGGCAACGAGGACGCCGCCCGCGCCATTACCGACTACCGGATCGTTGATTACGCCGGCCGCAAGTTCGCCTGGGCGGAACTGAACCCCGAGACCGGGCGGATGCACCAGCTGCGGGCGCATATGCTAGCGCTTGGCACGCCGATCCTGGGCGATGCCGCTTATGGCGGCGCGTTTGCGGAGGGCTTCGCGCCGCAACTCCATCTGCACGCGCGGCGCCTGAAAATTCCGCATCCCGATGGCGGCACGCTGGCGGTGGAAGCGCCGTTGCCGAAACACATGCAGGAGAGTTTCAAGCAGCTCGGCTTTACCGTAGTGGCGCCGGCGGCGGCGGCGCTGGCCCGCCGTTGACCTGATGCGGCGTGGCCTGAAGATTTCGTTCGCGCTGGCCGCGGTGCTCGGGCTGCAAGGCGCGCGGGCCGCCGATCCGGTGGATTACACCGTTACCTTCAAGCCGAGCGGCGACAAGGTGTTGGACAATCTGCTGAAGCAGACATCGGCGCTGGTGGCGCTGCAAAAGAAACTGCGGCCGGCGCCGTTTGCGCTGATCGGGCGGGCGCAGGCCGATGACAAGCAGTTCCTGATCGTGCTGCACAGCCTGGGCTACGACTCCGGCAAGGTCGCGATCAGCATCGACGGCCGGCCTTACGACGATGCCGGGTTGCTCGATGCGCTGGCGAGCGCGCCGGCCGGGGCGGTGGCGCCGGTGGTGGTAACGCCGCATGAGGGCCCGGTTTATCATCTGGGCAAGGTGGATTTCGGGGCGCTGCCGCCCGGTTTCGTGCCGCCGCCGACGATCAAGCCGGGGGATGTGGCACTGGCGGCGCCGGTGCTGGACGCGACCGGCGCATTGCGGAGCGCGCTGCACAATGCCGGCTACGCCTTCGCCACCGTGAGCGCGCCTCTGGCGATCGCCGATGGCGCGACCGATACGCTGGATGTGAGTTTCACAGTCGATCCGGGGCCGCGCGTCGATATCGGGCCGATCGCCTTTTCCGGCCTGACCCGCACCGACCCCGACTTCCTGCGCCGGCACATTAAGCTGCGGCCGGGGCAGCCATTCTCCGACCGGGCACTTGCCGAGGCGCGGGACAGCCTGCTTGGGCTTGGCGTATTTTCCTCGGTGACGCCGGTGCCGGCGACGGCGCAGGCGCCGCCTGGCCAGGTGCCGATCATTTTTCAGGTGGCCGAGCAGAAGCGGCACGCGGTGACGCTGGGCGGTGCTTACGCGACCGACACCGGCATCACGGTTTCGGCTTCCTGGGAGGACCGCAACCTGTTGCGCCACGCCGAAACGCTGACGGTGAGCATCGCCGCCAGCGACATCGGCGGCAATGCCAAGAACACGGCGCCGGGCTACGACCTGAAAGCGGTGTTCGCCAAGCCCGATTACTACAGCCGCGGCCAGACGCTGACACTGACGGCGGAGGGGCTCAAAGAGTCGCTGACCGCTTACAGCCGCACCGCGGCGCTGCTGAACGGGGCGGTGATCCGGCCGCTGACGCCGCATCTGACGGCGACCTACGGAATTGGCTTGATTACCGAGAGTGTCGACCAGGAGGGTGTGACGCGGCGTTATGTGCTGGCGCAGATCCCGCTCTCCCTCGCCTATGACAGCACCGATAGCCTGCTGGAGCCGACGCATGGGGCGCGGGTCAATTTGGCGCTGACACCAACGCAATCGATCAGCGGCGGCGCCCGGACGTTCCTTCTCGCGCAGGTTTCCGGCTCAACCTATCTGCCGGTGGAGCATGATGCCCGGGGGCTGCTAGCGCTGCGGGCACTGGTCGGCAGCATCCAGGGCGCCTCGCAGTTCCAGGTGCCGCCGGACCAGCGGTTCTATGGCGGCGGCAGCGGCACGGTGCGGGGCTTCACCTACCAGACCGTGGGGCCGCTGTTCCCGGACGACAATCCGCAAGGCGGCGCCGCGATCGACGCCGCGACCATCGAGTTCCGCCAGCATGTCACCAAGAGCATCGGCGTCGTGCCATTCATCGATGCCGGCCAGGTGAGCGCCGGCAGCAAGCCGTTCACCGGGACCGTGCGCGTGGGTGTCGGCATCGGCGCGCGTTACTACACCGGGATCGGGCCGATCCGGCTCGACATCGCGGTGCCGGTGAACAAGGCGCCGGGCAGCGGCGGGTTCGCGCTGTATATCGGGCTGGGCGAGGCCTTCTGATGCGGCTGCTGGCGCGGGTACTGCTCGGCCTCCTGTTGCTCCTCATCGGCGTGCCAGTGCTGTCGATCGTGGCGCTGTTCATCGCGCTGAACACCGGCGGCGGGCGAAATTTCGTCGTGGCCGAAGTCAATCACTTCGGCGCCGGAGAGATCCGCGTGGCTGGGCTTGGCGGCCATTTTCCCGCCGATCTGAAGCTGGCGCATGTGGCGATCCTCGACCGCGAGGGCACCTGGGCGAGCGGCGACGGGCTGGAGCTGCGCTGGCGGCCGGCGGCGTTGCTGCGCCGGGACGTGCAGGTCATGTCATTGACCGCCGAGGCGGTAAGCGTGACGCGGCAGCCGGCGCCCGCAAAGCCCTCGAAGCCGTCCAACTTCAAGCTGCCGAAATTTCATCTGAACGTCGATCATCTCGGCATCGGCACGCTCAGCGTCAGCGCCGCGCTGGCCGGGGCGCCGACGGTGCTGGCGGTGACCGGCGACGCGCATCTGCAAAGCGTGACCAAGGGCGAGGTAGCGCTCAGCGCTGTCGCCGCCGACGGCCGGGGCAACTACCAGTTGCGGGGCGCGATCGACGCCCAGGTGGTGCGGCTGGTGCTGCATGTCGACGAACCGCCCGACGGGCTGCTGGGGCATTTCGCCGGGCCGCAGGTACACGACCCCCTGAAGCTCGACCTGACGCTGGAGGGACCGCGCGATAACGCGGCGCTGAAGTTTGCCGCCGCGCTGGGGGCGGCAAAGCTGAACGGCGCCGGCACGCTTGGCCTCGACCCCGACGCGCCGAAAGCCGACGTGGTTTTGACGGTGCCGGCGCTGGCCCCGGTGGCGGCGGTGGCGGGCCAGAAGGTCGCCGGCAGCACAACGCTGCATCTGGTCGCCGCCGCGCAGCCGGACCACAGCACGGATGTTGCCGTGGATGGTCAGCTTGCCCTGACGGAGGCACCCGGACCAGCGGCGAAACTGGTCGGGCCGGACGGCGCATTTTTGTTGCGGATGAAGCTCGCCGACCAGGCGGCGGTGATCGACCGGCTCGACATCACCGGCGCCGGATTTGCCGTGGGAATAACCGGCAAGGTTGCGCAAGCCGGCGTCGACCTTACGACCCATCTCGATCTGAAAAATGTCGCGCTGGTGGCGCCGCAGATCGGCGGCGCGGTTACGGAAAATGGCACGATCCAGGGAAAGTCCGGAGATTTTGCCATCCACGCGGTGATCGCCGGCCGGGTGACGGAGAAACAAATTCCGTCCGGGCCGTTCACGCTGACCCTCGATGCCCAGCATTTGCCGAAGACGCCCATGGGCACGCTGACCGCGGACGGCATGTTGGAAAACGCGCCGCTGAAACTGGACGCCGCGTTCGCCCGCGACGCCGCCGGCAACGCAACCGTGAAGATCGCCACCGCGACCTGGCGCTCCCTGCAAGCCCAGGCCGATCTGGCGCTAGCAGCGGGCGCGAAGCTGCCGACCGGCACGGCAACCTTCGCGGTGAAGCGGCTGGCGGATTTTGCCGCGTTCGCGCCGCGCCCGATCTCCGGTGCCATCGACGGCAGCTTCGCACACCGCGACGCGCGGGATTTCACGCTGCGGCTGAACGCCCGCAACGTCATCGTGGCGCCGGCGCTGGGGGCGATCGACGCGCAGGTCGGCGCCAGCGGGCCGACCACGGCGCTCGGTGTGCAACTGGCGGCGACGGTGGCCAGGTTGATGAACGCGCCGGCGCGTCTGGCGGCCCGTGCGACGCTCGATCTCGACAACCGTTCGGCGACGCTGGCCAGCCTGAACGCCTCCTGGCGCGGGCTGAACGCGGTGCTGCGCGGGCCGGCGGGGCTGCGGACCAAGCCCGGTATCGCGGTTCAACATCTCAATATCGGGATCGCCGGCGGCAGCATTGGCGTCGATGGTACGATCTCGCCGCGGCTGGCGCTGCGGGTGACGGTGGACCATTTGCCGGTCAGCCTGGCCAGACTGGTAGCGCCGACGATCGACGCCAGCGGCAGCATTTCGGCCACCGCCAACCTTGCCGGCACGTTGGCCGACCCGTCCGGGCGGCTGACGCTGAATGCCGCCGCGATCCGGCTGCATGGCGGGCCGGCGGCGGCGCTGCCGGCGGCGAACCTTACGGCAGCGGCGATGCTGGCCGGCAAGACCGCGAACCTGAACATGGCCGTGAATGCCGGGCCGAACATCGCGCTCGCCGCCGACGGGCTGGTACCGCTTTCCGCTACCGGGCCGATCTCGTTGCACCTTTCTGGCACGCTCGATCTGCGTCTGCTCGATCCGATCCTGGCGGCCGCCGGCAGCACGGTACGCGGGGTCATCACGCCGGACATCACCGTGACCGGCAGCGCCGCCGCGCCGCGCGCCGACGGCACCGTGGTGCTGGCCGGCGGCTCGGTCGCCAATATCGGCACCGGCCTCAGCCTGACCAAAATTTCCGCTCATATCGCTGCCGCCGGGGAAACCATCACATTGCAAGATTTTGCCGCCACTGCCGGGCAAGGAACGATCAGCGGGCACGGCACTGTCGATCTCGGTTCGCCGGGCCTGCCGATCACGCTGACGCTGAACGCGGACAATGCTTCGCCGGTGTCGTCGGACCTGGTGACGGAAAGCCTCGACGCGGCGCTGACGCTGAAGGGGGCGCTGCGCGGCGCGTTGGCGATGGGCGGTACCATCGATATTTTGAAGGCCAACATCAACATCCCGAAATCGCTGCCGCCGAGTGTGGCGAACCTGCCGATCCTCAACCGGGGGGCCAAGCCGCCGCCGCCACCACCACCGGCGCCGGACATCGCGCTGGCGCTGGGTCTCAACGCCGCGAACCAGATTTTCATCCGCGGCGACGGGCTGTTCGCGGAGCTGGGCGGCCACATGCGCATCACCGGCACGGCGGCGCATCCGAATCCGGAGGGCGGCTTCACGCTGATCCGCGGCTCGTTCTCACTGACCGGCAAGACGCTGCAATTTACGCAAGGCGCGATCAGCTTCAATGGCGATGGCTTCATGCCGACGCTGGATCTGGAAGCGTCCACGACCAACGGCGGCACGACCGCGACACTGGTGATCGGCGGCACAGCGGCAAAGCCGACGATTACGCTGACCAGCTCGCCGCCGCTGCCCTCCGACGAGGTGCTTTCGCAATTATTATTCGGCAAGGGCACGGCGAGTTTGACGCCGTTCCAGGCGGCCTCATTGGCGGCGGCGCTGGCGCAGCTTTCCGGCGTGGGCGGCGGCAGCAATCCGCTGGACAGGGTGCGGAACGCGCTGGGGCTGGACGAGCTTTCGCTCGGCGGCAGCGGCAGTTCGCCGACCGTGCAAGCCGGGCGCTACGTGGCGCCGGGGGTTTATGTCGGGGCGCAACAGGGCACCAATGGCCAGGGCAGCCAGGCAACGGTGCAGATCAATCTGTACAAGGGATTGAAGCTGACGACGACCACGGGGGCTTCGACGACACAGACCAGCGGCAATGCGAGCAGCGTGGGGTTGAGCTACCAGTTCAACTATTGAGGTGGGCGGCGCGTTGTTCGTAATAACGGCGCAGTGTCGCCTCGCGCGCGGCTTCCAGGGCCGGGCCTGAGACGGTGAAGGGGGCGCAGCTTTGTTGCTCGCGCCGGGTTTGGGCGAAATCCGGGTGCAGGGTGATGACCCCTGCCCCGTTCTCGAAGGCCGACCGGTTGCCGGTGTCCAGGTAAGTTTCGACCGGGCAGTTTTCGGCAAAAATGATGGCGTGTTCTGCAAGCTCGATGTGGAAGTAGGTAACGCCGCGGCGGCTGAGCTGCTGGATGTTGCGGTTGTTGATGAGCGCCTTGGCCGGGATCAGCACGCCGCCGATGAACAGCGCGTGATCGGGCGAGAGCAGCAGGTCGCGGCTCGGCACGCCGTCTCCGAAAGCCTCGGCGTCGATGCGGATCGGCTGGGCTTTCTCCGGCTTTGGGTGGTGCGTGAGGTCGATACGGCGGCGGCCGATCCATATGATCGGCGCGTCGTCGCCGGTGCTGGTGATGACGGTGTCACCAACGGCGAGGTCCTCCACGGCGACCTCGCCGCGCGGGGTGAGGATGCGGGTGCCGGCGGCGAAGCAGGGCAGCGCCGTGTCCAGCAAAGCGAGACCGGAGCCATTGGCGCCGACGACCAGCAACAGCGGATCCGACGCCGCACCTTCGATGACGAGGTTGTAAACCGTGCCGCCGGCGGTGATTGTCACCTCATCGGGCGTGCCGATGGTTATGCGGTCGTCCTGGCTGTAGGTGAGGTCCGCGAACTGGATCGTGTCGTCGGCGCCGAAGCCGCTGATCGTCGTGCTGGGCACATCCGTCGAATCGATCAGCAGCAGCCCGAACGGACCATCGAAATCGATGCCGGAGGTCGCGATCCCGCCGCTGACCAGGTTGAGAATCCCGCCGCCGATTGTATTGTCGCTGACGACACCACCGGAAACTGCGAACTCGATCCCGCCGCTCAGTATCGCCGCGCCGGCCGCGACCGCGCCGCTGCCGATGACGTCCTGCTCGCCGTTATAGCCGATCTCCGTTGAGTAGGCTGTCCCGCCGTAAACAACCTCGACACCGCCCGCGTGCACTTCTGTACCAGAAGTCGCTCCAGTGGCGATGCTTAAGAAGCCATAGTCGCCGCCGCCACTACTGACCGTCGTCTCGTACAACGTGGCACCCGATACATAAGCAGCGCCGCCAACGATATTGGTGTCGCTAACCGTGCTTCCGGAATAGGCGATAATCCTACTCTTACTGACGACAGCGCCCAGGGCCGTCCCACCGTTAAAGATGTATTCACTTGCGGAGGCGCTAAGTATTGAGTGGCTCGCGAGACCTCTGGACAACACGAATTCCGCATCCGAGGCTCCGCTAACCGTTTCAAAATAACTAAGTGACGACGTCAGCACTTGGCCTGTAAAGCCGTGGTAGATCGCAATGCCGCTAGAAACGGCTGTTCCGCCGTTGAGAATCATCCCACTGACATTGGCACCACCTGCGGCAATCAAGTAGCCACCGCTACGCACGTAACCTTCCGCTTGGCCGCCCGCCAGCGCCACCTCAAGACCGCCACTTTCTATGCTAGTCTGATAGGCGGTACCGCCATCTTCGATCACCATATACCCGCCCCGGCTGACGACAGCAGCACCGTCCTCGCCACCATTTAGCACGGCTAAGGTTCCATAGAGATCCACGGTTGTGCCGCCATCTGCGCCTGCAAGGAGAAGAGTACCTCCCAGACCAATTGTTGTCTCATATTGGGAACCACCAGCACCGACAAATTCGAGGCCGCCAGAGTTTATCGTGGTAAAGCTTGCCAGGCCTGATAGTATCATTTTGGAATCGTAATTTAGCGTTGTCTTGTAAGCCGCCCCTCCGGACAAGACATATTGCTCGCCGCCGCTATTGACGACGCTGGATGCCGCGTACCCACTGACTGCAACATCCAGAATACCCGAAAGGTACACATCGGTGGCGCTAGCGACGCCGCCACTGAAGACGACTAATTCACCGGCGCTTTCCACCGACGTGTAGATGGCCGTCCCATTAATGTATACATACGTGACACCACCACTGCTGATCGTGGTGTTACTGATGGTTCCGGAAGAGACGTAGGTTTCGGACATTGGCGTCTCCTGTACTGGCGGATTGTACAAATCTATAACGAGTTCCCAGCCTCCGGAAAGTGTTTACTTTTTTCGGCTGACTACCGCCGCTCACGGGTGGCAGAGAAGGCAATCTCCGGAAAATTCTCCTTCATCCGGTTCAGCTCCCAGGTGTTGCGGACCAGATAGACGGGCGCACCGTCGCGGTCTTCGCTCATCGCACTCTTATTTTGTTCGATAAAGGTTTTCAGCCGCATTGCGTCTTCCGAAAAAATCCAGCGGGCGGTTTCGAAAGGGGCAGGTTCAAAGGCGACGGGGACGGCGTATTCTTGTTCGATGCGGCTGGAAAGCACGTCCAGCTGCAAGGCGCCGACGACGCCGACGATCCAATCCGAGCCGGTCATCGGGCGGAACACTTGCGTCACCCCCTCTTCGGCCAGGTCTTCCAGCGCCTTGCGGAGTTGCTTGGTGCGCATCGGGTCAGCCAGCCGGACTCGGCGCAAAATCTCCGGCGCAAAGTCCGGGATGCCGGTGAAGCGCAGCGGCTCGCCCTCGGTCAGCGTGTCACCAACGCGCAAGGAACCGTGGTTGGGAATGCCGATGATGTCGCCGGGGAAGGCTTCCTCGGCCAGCGAACGGTCCTGCGCGAAGAAGAAGATCGGCGCCTGGATTGCCATGGATTTCTTGGTGCGCTGGTGGATCAGTTTCATCCCGCGGGTGAACCGGCCGGAGCAGATGCGGGTGAACGCAATCCGGTCGCGGTGCTGCGGGTCCATGTTGGCCTGGACCTTGAAAACAAAGCCGGTGACCGGGGCTTCGTCCGGTTCCACCACGCGGCTGTCGGCGGCGCGCGGTTGCGGCGGCGGCGCGTTGGCAACCAGGCCTTCCAGCAACTCGCGCACCGAATAATCCTTGAGGGCGGAGCCGAAATAGACCGGCGTCAAGTGGCCTTCGGCGTAGGCAGTCGGGTCGAACGCCGGGTAGGCAGCGCGGATCAGACCGACATCCTCGTCCAGCTGCGCCTGCTGGTCGGCGGGCACCGCGAATTTCGGCTCGGCTCGGGTATCGCCGGGTTTAACGGCGGAGACCAGCCGGTCGCGGCGAATGTCGAAGCAGCCGCGGAACAGCCCGCCGGTGCCGATCGGCCAGACCATTGGGCAGATGTCGAGGGCGAGCGTGTTGGCGATCTCGTCCAGCAGCGCGAACGGGTCCTGGCCCTCGCGATCCACCTTGTTGATAAAAGTGGTGATCGGGATGTTGCGCAGCCGGCAGACCTCGAACAGCTTGCGAGTCTGCAGCTCGATGCCCTTAGCGGCGTCGATCACCATCACGGCGCTGTCGACGGCGGTAAGCGTGCGGTAGGTGTCTTCGGAAAAATCCTCGTGGCCCGGCGTGTCGAGCAGGTTGAACACCGCGCCGCCGAATTCGAAGGTCATCACCGAACTGGTGACCGAGATGCCGCGCTGCCGCTCGATCTTCATCCAGTCCGAGCGGGTCTGCCGGCGGTCCTGCCGGGCTTTCACCATGCCGGCCTCGCGGATCGCGCCGCCGAACAACAGGAGCTTCTCGGTCAGCGTTGTCTTGCCGGCATCCGGGTGCGAGATGATCGCGAAGGTGCGGCGCGGCGGCGCGGCGGCCTGCGTCTCGGCAAAAGGGAGGGCCTGGTCCATCCCCGCCCCTTATCAAGTAATACGGCCGCGCACTACTTTTCGGTGACCATGGCTGGTCCTCTCAGGCGGCGACGGTTTTGGCTTGCTGCTCGCCCAGGCCCTGCACGCCGGTCTTCACGGTCTGTCCGGCTCTTAAATAGATCGGGTCCGGCTTTTTGCCGAGGCCGACGCCGGGCGGGGTGCCGGTGGCGATGATGTCGCCGGGATGCAGGGTAATAAACTGGCTGACATAGCTGACCAGCATCCTGACGCCGAAGATCATCTTGTTGGTGTTGCCATTCTGCATTCGCTGCCCGTCGACCTCGCACCAGATGTCCAGGTTTTGCGGGTCCGGCACCTCGTCGGGCGTGACCAGATATGGGCCGACCGGGCCGAAGCTGTCGCAGCTTTTGCCTTTGTCGAAGGAGCCGCCGCGTTCGATCTGGAAAGCGCGTTCGCTGACGTCGTTGACGACGCAATAGCCGGCGACATGGTTCAGCGCCTCCGCCTCGCCGACATTGCGGGCCAGGGTCCCGATGACGACGCCGAGCTCGGCCTCCCAGTCGGTTTTGGCAGCACCTCGGGGGATGATGATGTCGTCGAACGGGCCGCTGAAGGAGGAAAGCGACTTCAGGAACACATAGGGTTCGGTCGGGATCGGCAGACCCGCTTCCTCGCAATGGTCGGCGTAGTTCATGCCGATGCAGACGAAGTTCAGGGGCCGGCGGATCGCCGGGCCGATGCGCCGGTCCGTCTTCAGGAGCGATAGTTTTTCGGGGTCCAACTCAGCGAGTTGCGCCATCCAGGCCGGGCTCAATTCGACGCCGGTTATGCCCTCCAGCACGTCATCTAGGGTTCTGATCCTGCCTTCCGCGTCGGCCATACCCCATTTTTCTTCGCCGTGATCGCCGAACCGCAAAAGCTTCATGTGTTCCTCCCTTATGGAGCCCAGGCAGGGCCAAGTCGGCACGTTGCCACGGCCGGCCTTCGAGGAACCAGCGATTCGCTCAAAGCAGGGTGGCGTGCGGTGCCGTGTCAAACCGACGTAAACCCGGTTAGCTATCTTGCGAACAGCACGGAGGTCAACCACGATGCCGCTTTTTGCCGTCCATGCGCTGGACAAGCCGGACGCTTTGGCCTCGCGACTTGAGCACTACCCAGCGCACCGTGCGTTTATGGAGAGTGGCAAGGATCTGGGTGTGAGCGTCGTGATGTCCGGGCCGCTGCAATCCGACGACGGCGACATCATGATCGGTTCGCTGTTCATCATGGAAGCGGCGCGGCGCGAGGCAATCGTGGCGTTTGTCGAAGCTGACCCGTTCGCAAAAGAGGGCGTTTGGGGCGATCTTCGAATTACCCGCTTCCACCGCCGCAAAGGCTGACCAAGCCCGAAAACAAATACGGCCGGTCAAATGACCGGCCGGCACCTATCGGTGCATTAAGGCTCCCTAAACTTGGCGGCTGACGATCCGGGTTACTGCCCGTAACTGCCACGCGACGGAATGTGATTGAAAATAATCCACAGCGCAAGTGGCTCGACCCTGCCAATCGCAATCTTTTGGAAGTTTCTTGAATTTTTTTTAATGATTACGCCAGAATTGCCTTCAGGCACACAGCCATGGCGCGTGCCTCCGCCGCCGCGGCCGTGGCCGGGCCGGATTCGGTGACGCCAAGACCGTCGGCGAAGGCGGTGGCGTAGCCGGCGCGGTTGGCGAAGGCCGCCTCCAGGAGATGCAGGCCGCGGGCGGCGATTTCCGCCTCCATCCGCTTGCGCAGCCGCGATTTCGCCGGAGCCCGATTGAACACCAGAGCGATCCGGCGCTTTTCCTCCGCCGCCAGCTTCAGCGTACCTTCCGCCGCCCACAGATCGGGCGGCGCCGGGTTCAACGGGATCAACACCAGATCAGCGGCCCGAATGGCGCGCCTGGCATCCGTATCGACGACCGGGGGCGTGTCGATCAGCACGATGTCGTGGCTGGCTTTCAGCCGCTCGAGTTCGCCGCCGAGCCGCCAGCCCGAGGTGGCGGCCAGGGTGATCTTGCTGGTGGCCCGAGGCGCCTGGCTCCGTAGCTGGCCCCACGCGGTAAGGCTGCCTTGCGGGTCGATGTCCAGGACCGCGACTACGCTGGAGTCCGCCAGCGCGACCGCGAGTTGCGCGGTCAACATGGTCTTGCCGGCGCCTCCCTTGCGCTGCGCCACCGCGATCACCTTGCCCATTCACGAACTCCTTTGCGCGCGCGCGCGGCCACCTGCTCCTTGAGTAGAGCGGGATTACCGAGAAGTCATTACGTGCCGGGTGGCTGGCCTTGACCGAGACGTGGCAACTTGGCGGCCATGGAAGAGTTGCTGACGCCGAAACAGATGGCGACGGCCGACCGGTTGGCCGATGACGATGCGGGATTGATGGCGGCGGCCGGGCGGGCAGTGGCGCGCGCCATCATGCGGCGCTTCGCGCCATGCCAAGTGCTGGTGTTGGCCGGGCCAGGCAAAAACGGTGGGGACGGCCGAGTCGCGGGCGCGGCCTTGCGAGCGGCTGGCTGGCCGGTGACGGTCGCCGGCGTCGGTGAAGCGACGCCGCTGCAAGTTCGCGGGGCCGAGCTTGTCATCGATGCCATTTTCGGGGCCGGGCTGGCACGCGACATCGATGAAGGTGTCGCGGCGTTGCTGACCGCGGCCTCGCGGATCGTGGCGATCGACGTGCCGAGCGGGATCGACGGCGGGACCGGGGCGATCCGTGGTTACGCGCCGCAAGCGCTGCTGACCGTGACGTTCTTCCGCCGCAAGCCGGGTCATCTGCTCTATCCGGGCCGGCAGAATTGCGGCGAAGTGGTGCTGGCGGACATTGGCCTGCCGGTACGGGTATTGGAGACGATCCAACCCCGGACCTGGCGCAACGGGCCGTGGCTCTTCACCCTGCCTCAACGCGCCGCGACCGCGCATAAATACGCCAACGGCGACCTCACCGTGCTGTGCGGCACCATGCCGGGCGCGGCGCGGCTGGCTTGCGCCGCGGCGCGGCGGGCCGGCGCCGGCATGGTGACGTTGCTGGCCGAGACGCCGATGATCCTGCCGGAAGCCGGGCTGATCGTCCGGTCCGACCCACTCGACGAGATGCTGCGAGATGAGCGGCGCAAGGTCTGGGTCTGCGGGCCGGGGTTGGGTGCCCACAACGCCGGTGATAAACTGGCCCGCGTGATCGCGGCGGGCAAAACCATCCTGGCCGACGCCGATGCGCTGAGCGCCTGCAAAGACGACCCGGAGAAGCTGCGCGGCGTTGCGGTGATCACGCCCCATGCCGGCGAATTCGCGCGGGTCTTTGGGCCGCCGGGGGAGGATAAGCTCCTCGCGGTCCGCGCCGCCGCCGCCGCCAGCGGCGCGGTGACAGTCCTGAAAGGCGCCGATACCGTGATCGCCGGGCCGGACGGCCGGGCCACGATCAACGACAACGCGCCGCCCTGGCTCGCGACCGGCGGCACCGGCGATGTGCTGGCCGGGCTGATCGCCGGATTGCTGGCGCAAGGAATGCCGGCCTTCGAAGCCGCTTGCGCCGGCGTCTGGTTGCATGGCGCGGCGGCGGCGCGGCTGGGGCCGGGTATGTTGGCGGAGGACCTGCCGGCGGCGCTGCCCGGTGTCATGGTCTTCTAAAAAGGAGCCTCCGGCGGCCGGGGCCGGGAGGCCCCGACCCCATTACATCGGTTAAGGGTTGGCCACTCAGATAACCACCTCTGGCGCGAGGCCGTTTCCGGCGAGCAGGCCGGTAAGTTCGCGGATTACCGGGAAGACCTCCTGGTTCCAACTGGCGCCTTGGGCGTCGTGCGCGGCTTGTTCGGCCTCCACAATCCAGCGGTCCTCCTTGAAGATGCGCTCGGTGAAGGCCACCAGCAGCGGCCAGCCGGCGCTGAGGCCGAGCCTGCCCAGCGGGTTTTTCGGCCGGCGGATCGAGAGCAGGCCGAAGGTGCGGATGGTGCGTTGCGCGGCATCAAGCGGCACGTAAACGATCCAGAGATCCATCACCGGCGCGTCGCCGCCGGCTGCCACGATGCGCAGGCTCTGATAGGGATAGTCGGTGCGGATGGTCATGACGTCGCGATCGTTGACGTTGGTGGAGCGGCGGCCGCCGAACACCGCGGCCTCGCCGAGCGGCTGCTTTCCGGCGGTGCGGGCAAAGGTGTACTTCACTTCCAGCCAGCTTTCGCCAAGGCGGCGGCCGAGATAGCGGGGCCGGATCTGGCCCATCTGCCGGCGGTGCAGGAACTGGTGGTTCATGTCCATCAGGTTCTCGTGCATGAAGCTGTAATGGCAGGCGACCTCGCGGCCGAAGCGGCGGGTTTTGTAGGCCGGATCGGCGGCGGCCGAGAGATCGGGAAAACTGGCTTCGGCTTTTGCCGGATCGCCTGGAAAGATGAAGATCAGCCCGGCGGCCTCCCGGGTCGGGTAGGCTTTCACGCCGTTCGGCAGCTTGCCTTTGCCGAGATAGGGCACATCGATGCAGGCCCCGGTGCTGTCATAGGTCCAGCCGTGATAGCAGCAGCGGATGGCGCAGCCGGTGACAACGCCGGCGTCCAGCGGGACCTGCCGATGCGCGCAACGGTTTTCCAAAGCGAAGGGGGCGCCTTCCTTGGGGCGGATCAGGACGATCGGTTCGCCGGCGAAGCGAACCGCGAGCGGCTTTTCGGCCTTCAGCTCGCGCGACCAGGCAACCGGATACCAGTGGTCCGGGTGGATCCTCACGCGGCGCGGATCGACGCCGGTCGCGGCGATCGGCGGCACTTCCGCCGTGTCGTCGGTATTGAAGAGGTTGGTATCCATGCAAGCGTTCCTGTGAGGCTTCACGCCATATCGCAGTTTCAAGCGCCGGTGAACATGGCGGCGGGCATCGGTTCTGAACATCCCGTAGGGGGCAGGCACGGCGGCCCTATCGTGTGCATAATTTTGCCCCCTTTCAGCGGCGAGATGCAGGTCCCGAAAAGGAGAGACTCATGAGGCGAATTCTTTGTCTGGCGCTTGCCGCCGCAATGACCGTGGGCGTCGGCGCGGCGTCGGCGCAGCCTTACCAGCCGGGGCCGCCATCGCATGGGCCTGGCTACCGCCCGCCGGGACCGCCGGGTGGGCCCGGTTACGGCCGGCCACCCGGCGGCCGGCCACCGGGCAGCTATCGCCGGCCGCCGCCCTGGGGTGCCACCCCGGCACATTGGCGGCGCTGGAACCGCGGCGACCGGTTTTACGGGCCGCGCTATGCAATCCCGAACTGGCGGCTGTACTCTCTGCCGGCGCCTTTGGGCGGTTACAACTGGGTGCGGGCGGGCGGCGAATTCGTGATGATCGACCCCAACGGCCATGTCGGCGGGGTCTTCGTCAGCCCGGCCTATCCCTGACCGCTGCCGCGAACCGGCCGTTCATTTCTCTGCACAGCGGAGCGGAACTGGCGTAGGCTGACGCCATGAACGAAGTGCGACCGGTTGAACCGGCACTGGAAACGCCGCTGACGGAGCCGGGTCTTGAAAGACTGCAGGCGCTGGCGGCGGTCGAGCAGAAACTGCTCTTCCCTGACCGCTGCCGCGAACCGGCCGTTCATTTCTCTGCACAGCGGAGCGGAACTGGCGTAGGCTGACGCCATGAACGAAGTGCGACCGGTTGAACCGGCACTGGAAACGCCGCTGACGGAGCCGGGTCTTGAAAGACTGCAGGCGCTGGCGGCGGTCGAGCAGAAACTGCTCTGGCTGGCGGCCTGGACGATCCATAACGCCAACCACATCCGGCCGAATCGAGACGGGCTGAAGGTCGGCGGGCATCAGGCTTCCTGCGCGTCCGTGGTCTCGATCATGACGGCGCTGTATTTTGAGGTGCTGCGGCCGCGGGACCGGGTGGCGGTGAAACCGCACGCCGGGCCGGTGCTGCACGCGATCAACTATCTGCTGGGGCGGCAGACGGTCGAGCAGTTGATGGGGTTCCGCCAACTCGGCGGCGCACAGGCCTACCCTTCGCGCGCCAAGGATGGGCCGGAGATCGATTTCTCGACCGGCTCGGTCGGTCTCGGCGTGGCGCTGACCAGTTTTGCAGCTCTGATGCAGGATTATGTAGTGGCGCATGGGCTGCTGGAAGCGGGGGCGCCGCGCGGCCGCCATGTCGCCATCGCTGGCGACGCCGAGCTGGACGAAGGCAATATTTACGAGGCGCTGCTCGAGGGTTGGAAGCACGACGTCCGCGATGTTTGGTGGGTGGTGGACTATAACCGGCAAAGTTTGGATTCGGTGATGCCGGACCGGCTGTTCGGCCGGTTCGAGGGGCTGTTCCGCGACATGGGTTGGCGGGTGTTGTCGCTCAAATACGGGCGGCGGCTGGAGGCGGCATTCGCCCGGCCGGGCGGTGGCGCGCTGCGGCACTGGGTGGATGAATGCCAGAATAGCACGTATTCGGCGCTGACCTTTCAGGGCGGCGCGGCGTGGCGGCAGGCGCTGCTCGCCGATCTTGGCCGGTCCCGTGGGGTGCGGGCGATCGTCGATCCGCTGCGCGACGACGAGCTCGCCGATCTGATGACCAACCTGGCAGGCCACGACCTCGGCACCTTGACGCAGGCGTTCAGCCTGGCGGCGCGTAGCGACCAGCCGACCTGCTTTCTCGCTTACACGATCAAGGGCATGGGCCTGCCCTTCGCCGGGCACAAGGACAACCACGCCGGCATGATGACCGTCGAGCAGATGGAGACGTTCCGCGCCGCGATGAACGTGCGACCTGGCCATGAATGGGACCGCTTCGAGGGGCTGGCGCGGCCGAAGGCGGTCGAGCGGTTCTGCGCCGGCGTGCCATTTGCGGAACCGCTGACTCCGTCCGGCCGGCGGCTGCCGGCGGCGAACGTGCCGGTTCCGGCGGTGCTGCCGCAGCCGAAGATCGTCGGGCGGCGGATGAGCACCCAGGCCGGGTTCGGCGAAATCCTTTCCGAAATCGGCCGCGCCAAGACGGACGACGATTTCGGCGGGCGCATCGTCACGATGAGCCCCGATGTCGCGGTTTCCACCAACCTCGGCCCCTGGATCAACCGCCGTGGGGTATTCGATCGGGAGGTTAAGGAAGACGTGTTCCGCGACGGCAAGCTGGCCAGCGCGCAGCGTTGGGGCGCCAGCCCCGAGGGCCAGCATATCGAGCTTGGCATTGCCGAGCAGAATCTTTTCCTGTTGCTGGGCGCGGCCGGGCTGAGCCATGACCTGAATGGCGTGCGGTTGCTCCCCGTAGGCACGGTGTACGACCCGTTCGTCAACCGCGGCCACGACGCGCTGTTCTACGCCTGTTACCAGGATGCGCGGTTTCTGCTGGTCTCGACGCCGAGCGGCATCACGCTGGCCCCGGAGGGCGGACAGCACCAGGCGACCAACACGCCGCTGCTGGCGATCGTGCAGGATCGGCTGGCCAGTTTCGAGCCGGCTTATTGTGACGAACTGGCGATCCTGTTGCGGCATGCTTTCGATTTCATGCAGCGACCGGAGGGGTCGGCGGTCTGGCTGCGGCTGTCGACCCAGTTGCTGGTGCAGCCCGACCGGAGTCTTGACCCGGCCGACGTGGTGGCGGGGGCGCATTGGATCAGCCCGCCGGCGCCTGGGGCCGGCCTGGCAATCGCTTATCAAGGTGCGGTGGCGGCCGAGGCGGAGCAGGCGTTCGCGCAGTTGCTGGACGAAGTGCCGGGTGCCGGGCTGCTGGCGATCACCAGTCCAGACCGGCTTTACGCCGGATGGCGTTCGGCCCAGCGCGAGCGGCGGCGCGGCGAGGCGGCGATTTCGCATATTGAAAAAATACTCTCTCCGCTGGCGCCGGCGGCTGCGATTGTGACTGTTCTGGATGGGCATCCCGCGGCGCATAGCTGGCTTGGCGCGGTTCGCGGCCAGCGCGTCATGGCGCTCGGACCGGACCATTTCGGTCAATCCGGAGACGTTTCCGATCTGTACCATGTTTATGAAGTCGACGCCGCAGCAATCTTGGACGCTTGTGCCGAGGCGTTGCTAGGCAAGAATGGAGCGTGATGCGCGTTCAGGCATCACGCCCCCTGGGTCGACGTCAGGTTAAATGCCTATTTACTTAGACGTGTCGGAGTCGCCGCTGCCGTTCAAAGTGCCGGTGGTCGAGCCATTCGACATTGATCCGCCAGTACCGGACGTGGTGGTTTGCGAACCGCTTGTGGCGTTGGTCGCGCTGTTAGGGGACTTAACGACGCCTGCTGTACCTGTCGTGGTCGTCATCGGTGTGCCGCTGCTGCTGGGCGATGCTTCGCTGGACGGTACGCCAGTGGTCGAAGTGCTGTTCGAGTTCGCCGCCGAGGTCTGGGCAAAGGCCGCGGCCGGCAGGATGAGAGACACGACGAGAGCCGCGGCGATAAGCTTGTTTGACACTTCAATTCTCCTAGAGGCTACCTGATTGGCAGACGCAAGTTCGACCGAGACTTGGGCTTTTGTTTGGCGGCTACGACCCCGCTTATATGAACTCTCGGTAAGTTGAAACGAACGGTGTCCCTTGCTGGATTGTGAAGACCCGGACTCCTAGATCCAGAGCAGGAGTTATTGCATGTCTCAAGCTTCCCGAACCGGTCCGCGCGCGATTCATCCTTGGCCGCTGCGCTTGACGCACTGGCTGAACGTGGTGGCGATCGTGATGATGATCGGCAGCGGCTGGCAGATCTACGATGCTTCACCGCTGTTTGGGTTTACTTTTCCGCCGCTGCTGACCATCGGCGGCTGGCTCGGCGCGGCGATCGCCTGGCATCTGGCCTTCATGTGGTTGCTGGTGGCCAACGGGCTGCTATATTTTACCTGGGGCGCCGGCAGCGGCCATTTCCGGAAGTTCTGGCCGCTTTCACCCGCCGCCGCGCTGGGCGAGACCTGGGCCGCGCTGCGGTTTCGGCTGCCGCACAGGCTCGGGGTCTACAACGCGACGCAGCGGCTGCTTTATGTCGGAGTGCTGCTGGCCGGGATCACGATCGTGATTTCTGGCCTGGCGATCTGGAAACCGGTGCAGCTTTGGTTTTTCATAGATCTCTGCGGGGGCTACTTCATCGCCCGCTACGTGCATTTTTTTGCGATGGCTGCGATCGGGCTGTTTGTCGTCATTCACGTGGCTCTGGTGCTGGCGGTGCCGAAGGTGCTGCCACCGATGATCACCGGCGGGCAGATGGAACCGTGAGGCAGCTTGATCTGAATCGCCGCAAACTGCTTGGCCGGGCGCTGGCGCTGGGCGGGGTGACGGCATTGCCGGCGTGCAACTACAGCGATCCGGCGCATCCCGACCTGGCCGACCGGTTCCTGCACGCGATGTCGGCGTGGAACGACCGGGTCCAGGCTGCCGTGTTCAGCCGGCATACCCTGGCGCCAACCTTCGCGGCCGCGCAGATCACCAACCCGCCCCGCTTCAACGCGTTCTATGACATTTCGCAGGCGCCGGTGATGGACGAGGCAAGTTACCGGCTGGAACTCGGCGGACAGATACAGGACCGGCAGGGCTGGAACCTGGCGGCGCTGCGGGCGCTGCCGCAGGAGGCGCAGATTACCCGGTTGATCTGCGTGGAAGGCTGGCGGGTGATCGGGCAATGGGCCGGCGTGCGGCTGAGCGACTTTCTAGGGCGGGTCGGCGCCGATACGACCTGCAGATACGTTTCGTTCAAATGCGCTGACGGCTACTATTCCAGCATCGACATGGCTTCGGCGCTGCATCCGCAGACGATCCTGGCGTTGAGTTTTTTGAACGCGCCATTGACCCCGCCTTTCGGCGCGCCGGTGCGGCTGCGGATACCGACCAAGCTCGGCTTCAAGAACCCGAAGTCGCTGGTCTATCTGGGCGTCGGCAATGTCTATACCGGCGGCTATTGGGAGGACCAGGGCTACAACTGGTTCAGCGGATCATGAGGTGGGGGCTGCTGCTGGCGGCGTTGCTGCTGCCGGGGCCGGCGCTGGCGCGGCCGGTAGTGGTGGAGTTGTTCACTTCCGAGGCGTGTTCCGACTGTCCGCCGGCCGAGCGGTTCCTGCGGCAGTTGCAAGCGAGCGACCCCAAAATTTTGCCGCTTAGTTTCCATGTGACGTATTGGGATGGGCCGGCCTGGACCGACCGCTATTCGTTGCAGGCATCGACGGACCGGCAAGACTGGTATGCCGGCCTGCAAAACAGCGAGATGTACACGCCGGAGACGGTGGTCGATGGAGCCAAGGCGCTCGTAGGCTCGGACCGCGCCGGCATCACCGCGGCGATCGGCGCGGCCCAGGTTGCGGCGTCGGTGCCGGTGGCGGTGCGCGATGGCGCCCAGGTGGTGGTTACCGTCGGGGCAGGTGCGGGGCCGGCGACGGTATGGCTGTTCGGCTACGACAAGCTGCATGTCACGCCGATCGGCGGCGGCGAGAATGGCGGCGCGACCGTGGCCGAAGCGAACGTGGTTCGCAGCATCTCACGGCTCGGCACCTGGCGCGGGCCGGCGGCGACGTTCGGCGGGGTCCGGCCGGCGGGAGCAAAGCTGGCGGTGCTGGTGCAGCGCGATGACGGCGTGATCGAGGGTGCGGCGACCGACTGATTGACCGGCGCGGCCCGCCACGCCATGCAGCGCGGATGAAGGGTTTCGCGCACCGGCCGGCGACCGCCGCGGCGATTCTGGTGGCCGTGGCGGTGGCGGTGCGGCTGGGATTTGCCGGCTTGACCGGCCTTGGCATCGACGAGAGTTATATGGTCGCCGCTACCGACCGGTTTGCGGCGTCCTATTTCGACCATCCGCTGGCATCGTGGTGGCTGGAACTGGCGAGCCGTTGGCTGTTCGGCGGCGTGGCGCCGATCGTGGTTCGGCTGCCGTTCGTAGGGCTGTCGGCGGTTTCATCATGGCTGCTGTTTATTCTGACACGGCGGCTGTATGGCGGCGGCGCGGCGTTCTGGGCGGTAGCGGCGTACAGCATCTCGCCGCTGTTTTCGTTGGCGTTCGGCTGTTGGGTGCTGCCGGATGGGCCGCTGGATGCGGCGCTGCTGGCTGCCGCCTACGCGCTTAGCCGCGCGCTTGGCATCGCCGAGGCGCCTGACGCGGCGGCACCGCGTTGGTGGCTGGCGGCGGGATTGTTCGCGGGTCTGGCGCTGCTCTCGAAGTACAACGCGGCGCTGACGCTGGCGGACGCGGTGCTGGTGATGCTGAGCGACCCAGCGGCGCGGCGGCAGTTGCGGCACTGGCAGCCATGGGCGGCGGCAGCGCTGGTGCTACTGCTGTTCATGCCGGTGCTGTTCTGGAACGCCGAACACCGATGGGTTTCTTTCGATTATCAAAGCGGCCGAGCCATCGGTTCACATCTGCACCTTCTGGCGCCATTTACGATCTGGGCTGGGGAGGCGCTGTTCGTGCTGCCGTGGCTGTGGCTGCCGATGGTGGTTTTGCTGCTGGGCGCGCTACGGCGCGGGCCGGCCGAGCGGCGGGGCTGGATGCTGGCAATGCTGGCGGTGTTGCCGATCGCGTTGTTCGCGTTGGTCGGCATCTGGTCCTCGACCCGCATCCTCTATCACTGGGCGGCGCCGGGGTACTTGTTGCTGTTTCCTTTGCTAGGTCGCTGGGCGACCGGGTTGTCCCCCTGGCTGAGGAGCGCGGTTGCTTGCCTGAGCGCCGGCTTGCTGGCCGGGGCAATGCTGCTGATCGTCGCCGTGCTGCGGTTCGGCGCGTTGCCGGAGCTTGTGCTGCTGTTTCCACCGGGCAAGTCGCCACTGTTGCAGGCTGTCGACTGGGACTCGCTAAGGGGCGAGACCGGCGGCCGGGTGGTGGCGGCTTTGCGATGGTACGATGCCGGCAAGGTCGGCTACGCGCTGCGCGGCCGCGTGCCCGTCACTGTGTTCGGGCCGGCGCCGCATCAGTTCGGGATCAGCTTACCGCCGTCCACGCTGCTGGGGCAGGACATTCGGTTGTTGGCGATGCCGGGTGATGTCAGTGCGATCGCACGGGCTTATGCACCTTATTTTAGAAGTCTGGAGCCGGCGCCGGCGATGACCGTGATCGATCACGGCCGGGTGCTGCTGGTGATCCCGACGCTGCTCGGCAAGGACCTGCTGGCGCCGCCACCGTGATGCTCGCATAATTGGTCGAACGGAGACATCAAATGGCAGATTTTCGGGGCTGGACGGCGCTGGTCACCGGCGCCTCGAGCGGCATCGGCGCCGAGCCGGCGCGGGAACTGGCGCGGCGCGGCGCCAACCTGGTGCTGGTGGCGCGCCGTGCCGACCGGCTGGAAACTCTGGCCGGTGAGATTTCCGCAACCGGAGTGACCGCCGAGGCGGCGCCGTGCGATCTGTCGGATGCGGCGGCGCGGGCGGCGCTGGCGGTGCGTTATCCAAACGTTGACATACTGGTCAACAACGCCGGGCTTGGCGTATTCGGTCTGTTCGAGGAAGCGGAATGGGACCGGCTCGACGACATGCTGAACGTCGATATCGTGGCGCTGACGCATCTGACGCATCTTTTCGCCAAGGCGATGGCGGTGAAAGGCCGCGGGCGGATCATGCTGATCGCCTCCACCGCCGCGTTTCAGCCGGTGCCGCTTTATGCGGCCTATGCCGCGGGCAAGGCGTATGTTCTCTCGCTGGGCGAGGCGCTCGACGTCGAGTTGAAGGCGAAAGGCGTGCGGGTGACCACCCTTTGCCCAGGCGTCACGGAAAGCGAGTTCTTCACGGTGGCGGGGCAACAAAAATCGAGACTGCTGGAAGGTTCCATTATGACCAGCGCCGCAGTCGCAAAAATCGGCGTCGATGCGTTGAGCCGGGGCCGCTCCAGCGTGGTGGCCGGGAAAGCCAACGCGCTGCTGGCGCTGGGCACGCGGCTGGCGCCGCGCAGCATCAACGCCAGAGCGGCGTTTCGGATGATGAAGCCATAAGAAAGGGGCGGCTTGCGCCGCCCCTCATTGGTCAGGCCGCTTTCGCAAGCTCCGATGGAGCCGGGTCGGCGGTGATGGTCTTCGCATTGCCGGCACCCGCCGTGATCTGGACGCGGCGGGGTTTCAGTGCTTCCGGCACCACGCGCTTCACGGTCACGTTCAACATGCCATTGGCGATGTCCGCACCTTCCACGACCATGTGGTCGGCCAAGGCGAAGCGGCGCGAGAAGGCCCGCGCGGCGATGCCGCGATGCAGGTACTCGCCCTTGGTCTTTTCCTCGGCGACGCGGCCGGAGACGAACAAGGAGTTTTCCTTCACCGTCAGCTCGATATCGTCGGCCGCAAAGCCGGCGACGGCGAGGGAGAGACGATAAGAATCATCGCCGGTCTTCTCGATGTTGTAGGGGGGATAGGCCGCGGCGTCCTGCGGCAAGGTATCCACGAGGCGGGCAAGACGGTCGAACCCGATCGCGGTACGGAACAAGGGAGCAAAATCATAAGACATAGGTAAACCTCCTGAAAACGAGCAAGGTTAAAAAGATAGCCGATCACCCTGAGGCTGACCGGTAGGCGATGACGACGCCCTCAAAGAGGCGCATCGACAGATGAGAATTTAGGAACACGCGGCGAGCGTTCAAGGCTGGCGCAGCAATTTTCGAAGCGGCACAGGTTTCCGAGTGGCCAACCCGGAATCCAGAGTCACGGGGTCTGGGGCCTCCCGGCCCCAGCCGCCGGAGGCTTTTACCTTATCCTAGACGTGGAAACTCTCGCCGCAGCCGCAGCGGCCCTTTTCGTTCGGGTTCTCGAAGGTGAAGCCGGTGGTGAGTTTGTCGGCCTTGTAGTCCATGACCGTGCCGATCAGGAACAGCGAGGCCTTGCGGTCGACCAGGACCGTGAGCCCGTGGCTGGTGACCGATTCGTCCTGCGGGCCGGCGGCGTCCACCCAGTTCATCTCGTAGGACATGCCGGAGCAGCCCTTGGTGGAGACGGCGATTCGCAGCAGCCGGCCGGCCTCGCCGCCGGCGTACAGCGTTTCCAGCCGGGAAGCGGCGGCTTCGGTCAGTTGCATCAGCGGCGGCAGGGCGCGGCGCTGGCGGACAGGGGTTGTGGTGGTGCTCATGATTTTCAGCTCAGAACATGTTGAGGGAGAGGCGGGCGTCCTCGCTCATGCGGGACGGGTCCCAGGGCGGATCCCAGACGGTCTCCACGGTGACCTTGCCGGCGCCGTCGAGTTTGGCGATGGCGTCGCTGACCATGACGGGGAGTTCCTGCGCGGAGGGACAGCCGGGAGCGGTAAGGGTCATTTCCACTTTCACGTCGCCGGTCTCGGCGGCGATCTCGATCGCGTAGATCAGTCCGAGCTCGTAGATGTTCACCGGAATTTCGGGATCGTAAACAGTGGCGATGGCGCTGATCACGTCGTCTTCCGTCAGGCGCGGCCTGGTTTCGCCGTCCGGCGTCCAGCTGGTGACCGGGATCATCTGGTCGTGCTGGTCATCCATCGGTTTGTTCCTTCTCCAAAGCTTCGGCCAGCGCCGACCAGGGCAACGTGGCACAGCGGATGCGCGAGCGGTACTCGGAAACGCCGGCGAGGGCGTTCAGCTCACCTAAAGATGGGTTCGGCGTCCCGGTGGTGACAACCGCCTCGAACGCAGAGCGGAGACGCTCAATCTGCGCCCCGTCCAGGCCAGCGACGGCATCCGCCATCAGGTCGGCGCTGGCGGTCATGATGGCGCAGCCGCGGGAGTCATGGGCGATGGCGGTGAGCTGGCCGTCGGCGCGGCTGAGATAGACATGGGTGCGGTCGCCGCACATCGGGTTGTCGCCTGCGGCGTCGGCGGTAAAGGCGGCGGGGCGGCCGGCATGGCGCGGGGCGCGGGCGCGGTCCATGATCAGCGACTGGTAGAGGTCAGCGGTCTCGGACATCAGGCGAAAACCTGTTGCACGCGGCGCAGGCCGACGGCGAGGGCGTCGATTTCTTGCAGCGTCGTATACACGGCAAAGGAGGCGCGGGCGGTGCTGGTGACGCCGAGGCGGCCCATCAGCGGCTCGGCGCAATGGTGGCCAGCGCGGACGGCAATGCCTTGCCGGTCCAGCAGCGTGGCGATGTCGTGAGCGTGGACGCCGTCCATGGTGAAGGAGATGACGCCGCCCCGGTCCTGGGCGGTGCCGAGAATGCGCAAGCCCTCAATGCCGGACAGGACGTTCAGGGCGTGGTCGGTCAGAGCCCGTTCATGCGCGGCGATGGCGTCGAAGCCGATTGCCTCGACGTAATCGATAGCGGCGCCGAGGCCGATGGTTTCGATGATCGCCGGCGTGCCGGCCTCGAAACGGGCGGGCGGCTTTGCCCAGGTGGAGCGGGCATAGGAGACGTTGGAGATCATGTCGCCGCCGCCCATGAAGGGTGGCATCGCTTCCAGCAGAGCCGCCTTGCCGTAGAGCACGCCGATACCGGTTGGGCCGTACAGCTTGTGGCCTGAGAAGACGTAGAAATCGGCGTCGATCGCCTGCACGTCGACCCGGCGATGCACCACGGCCTGGCTGCCATCGAGCAGGATTTTGGCGCCGTGGGCGTGGGCGAAGGCGGCGAGGCGCTCCGCCGGGGTGTAGGTGCCGAGCACGTTGGACATGTGGGTGACCGCCAGCAGCGCGACCTTGCCGTCCGCGAACTGTTCCTCCAGCGAGGCGAAGTCGAGCTCGCCGGCGTCGGTAATTTTGGCGATGCGCAGCTCGATGCCTTTGGCGTCGCGCAGCATCTGCCAGGGGACCAGGTTGGCGTGGTGCTCCATTTCGGAAACCACGACCGCCTGGCCAGGTTTGAGCAGGCTGCCGTAGCTATGGGCGACCAGGTTGATGCTTTCTGTGGCGTTGCGGGTGAAGATGATTTCTTCCCGGCTGGCGGCGTTCAGGAAGGCGGCGGTCTTGTCGCGCACCGCCTCGTAAGTGTCGGAGGTGCGTTCGCTCATCCAGTGCAGGCCGCGATGCACGTTGGCGTACTGGTTTTCCATGCAATAGACCATGGCGTCGATCACCCGGCGCGGCTTTTGCGCGGAGGCGGCGCTGTCCAGGAACACCAGGGGTTTGCCGTGGACCTTCTGGGTCAGCACCGGGAAGTCGGCGCGGATCGTGGTGAGGTCGAAGGCTGCGGTTTTGACGGCGGCGCTCATTGGCGGGTCCACCAGGTTTCGAGTGCGGCTTCGAACAGGGCACGAGCGTCTTCCTGCGTCACAACGTCCAGGGCTTCCGACAGGAAGGCGCGGATCAGCATGGCGCGGGCCTGTTCCTCCGGGATGCCGCGGCTGCGGAGGTAGAAAATCTGCTCGGGGTCGAGGGCGCCGATGGTGGCGCCGTGGCTGCACTTGACGTCGTCGGCGTAGATTTGCAGCTCCGGCTTGATGTCCATCTCAGCGGTCGGCGAGAGTAACAAAGCCTGTGTCATCTGGTAGCCGTCGGTTTTCTGGGCGACGCGGTCGACCTCGATTCGGCCCTGGAAGACGCCGCGGGCGTGGTCGGCGAGGACTGCCTTGACGGTCTGGCGCGAGGCACAGCCTGGTGCGGCATGGGTGACGACCGAGGTGAAGTCGCCGAGCTGGTTGCCGCGCAGCAGCTGCACCGCGTTTAGATGCGTGTGGGCCTTTGGACCCATTAACGAGACGTGGAACTCCGCGCGCGACAGCCGGGCGCCGAGCAGGGCGGTGAAGCTTTCATAGGCACCGCCTGCGGCGATCTTGGCGCGAATGGTGGCGAGGTGGAAGGCATCGCGGCTTTCGTCCTGCAGCCGGAGATGGGTGAGCGTGGCGTTCTCGTGGACGGCGATGTCGAAGACCGGGTTATGCCAATAGACCCCCTGCCCCGCCGCGTGCTCGATCAGTGTCAGTTTGGCGCCGGCGGCGAGCGTGATGCGGTGACGCAGGTGCAAGGCGGCCGGCACATCAGGATCGGCGCGGGAAATCAACAGGACGGCGCCGGCGTCAACGCCTTCGGGGATGGCGAGCGTCACCCCGTCATGAGCCTCGACGGCGTTGATCTGGGCAAGCGGGTGCAGCGAGCCTTCGGCGACGGCTACGAAGGGGCGCAGGAAAGCCGGCGGCGTGGAGGCTTCGGCGTGATAGACGCCGTCGATGAAGACCAGACGCGGCAGGCCGAGATCCGGCAGGTTTGCCGGCGGCCGGGCTGGCGCGGGGGTCGAGAAGCTGATCGCCTCCAGGGCGCGGAGATCGGTGTAGCGCCAGGCCTCTAGCTTGCGGGTGGGAAGTGCGGTCATTCAGGCCGTTTCCAGCCCGACATAGCCATGCGCTTCCAGTTCCAGCGCCAGCTCCGGGCCGCCGGAGCGGACGATGCGGCCGGCGGCAAGCACATGGACGCGGTCCGGGACGATGTGGTCGAGCAGGCGCTGGTAGTGCGTGATGACCAGTGCGGAGAATTTCGGGCCACGCAGCGCGTTCACGCCGTCGGCGACGATCTTCAGGGCGTCGATATCGAGGCCCGAATCTGTTTCGTCCAGGATGGCCAGACCGGGTTCCAGCAGCGCCATCTGCAGCACCTCGTTGCGTTTCTTCTCGCCGCCGGAGAAGCCGACGTTGACGTTGCGCTTCAACATATCGTCCGGCATCGAGAGGTCTTTGATGGCGGCGCGGGCGCGCTTCAGGAACGCCACGGCGTCCAGCTCCGGCACGCCGCGGGCGCGGCGCACGGCGTTCAGCGCGGTGCGGATGAAGTTGGCGTTGCCGACGCCGGGCAGTTCCACCGGGTACTGGAAGGCCAAAAAGATGCCCGCGGCGGCGCGCGCTTCCGGCGGCAGGGCCAGGATGTCCTGGCCATTATAGGTGGCGGAGCCGCCCGTCACTTCATAGCCTTCCCGGCCGGAGAGCACATAGGAAAGTGTGGATTTGCCGGCGCCGTTCGGGCCCATGATGGCATGAACTTCGCCATCCGGCACGGTGAGGTCCACGCCGCGCAGGATTTCCTTGTCGCCGATCGCGGCGGAGAGGTTCTTGATCTCGAGCATCAGCCGACGGAGCCTTCCAGCGACACGGCCAGGAGCTTTTGGGCTTCCACGGCGAATTCCATAGGCAACTCTTTCAAGACATCCTTGCAGAAGCCGTTGACGATCAGGCCGACCGCGTCTTCCTCCGAAAGCCCGCGCGAGCGGCAGTAGAACAATTGGTCTTCGGCGATCTTCGAGGTTGTCGCCTCATGCTCGACCCGCGCCGAAGGATTGCGGCTTTCTATATAAGGCACAGTGTGGGCGCCGCACCGATCGCCGATCAGCAGGCTCTCGCACTGCGTATGGTTGCGGGCGCCGGTGGCGCCAGGCATGATTTTGACCAGGCCACGATAGGTGTTGTTGGAGTGGCCGGCCGAGATGCCCTTCGAGATGATCGTCGAGCGGGTGTTGCGGCCGAGATGGATCATCTTCGTGCCGGTATCGGCCTGCTGGTGATTGTGGGTCAGCGCGACCGAGTAGAACTCGCCGACCGAATTGTCGCCTTGCAGAATGCAGGATGGGTATTTCCAGGTGATCGCCGAACCGGTCTCGACCTGGGTCCAGGAGATCTTGGCGTTGCGGCCGCGGCAGGCGCCGCGCTTGGTGACGAAGTTGTAGATGCCGCCTTTGCCGTTGGCGTCGCCGGGGTACCAGTTCTGCACGGTCGAGTATTTGATGCTGGCGTCGTCCAGCGCCACCAGTTCGACCACCGCGGCGTGCAGCTGGTTCTCGTCGCGCATCGGCGCGGTGCAGCCCTCAAGATAGGAGACGCTGGCGCCGGCCTCGGCGATGATCAGAGTGCGCTCGAACTGACCGGTGTTGCGGGCGTTGATGCGGAAGTAAGTGGAGAGCTCCATCGGGCAGCGCACCCCCTTCGGGATGAAGACGAAGCTGCCGTCCGAGAATACCGCTGAGTTCAGCGCGGCGAAGAAGTTGTCGCCGACCGGGACCACGCTGCCGAGATACTGCCGCACCAGCTCAGGATGCTCGCGAACCGCTTCCGAAATCGGGCAGAAGATCACGCCGGATTTCGCCAGCGTCTCGCGGAAGGTGGTGGCGACCGAGACGGAGTCGAACACCGCGTCGACGGCAATGTTGGAAGGCGTGACGCCGGCTAGCGCAGCCCGCTCGTTCAGCGGGATACCGAGCTTCTCGTACATCGAAAGCAAAGAGGGATCGACCTCTTCCAGCGACTTCGGCGCGGGGCCGGCGGGGGCGGCATAATAGTACAGATCGTCGTAGTCGATGGGCGGGTAGTCGACCCCAGCCCAGTCCGGCTCCTCCATCTTCAGCCAGGTCGCAAATGCCTTTAGCCGCCAGTCGAGCATCCATTGCGGCTCGTTCTTCTTCTCCGAGATCAGCCGGACGATGTCCTCGTTCAGCCCCTTCGGGAAGACCTGCATCTCGATGTCGGTCTCGAAGCCATATTTGTACTTTTGGCTGGTCAGCGCCTCGACGGTATCGCGGGTTTCAAGAACGGCAGGCATTAAGCAACCTCATTAGCTAAAGACCGTGGCGCAGGGCCAGCGGGAATGCGGAAAGCGGGCGGCACGGTCGCCGTCATGTCGGCAATCGAAATCGCGGTAAGGGCATTGCGGATGGCGTCGTTGACCGGATCCCACCGCCCCGCGATCGGGCAGCGCGCCTGGGTGGAGCAGTTGCCGCCGCCGTCGACGCATGAGGTAAGGGCGATCGGGCCGTCGATAGCCAAAATGACATCGGCAATTGAAATACTTTCCAGAGCGCGCGCCAAGCGGTAGCCGCCATGGGCACCACGGTGGGAAGCGACCAGGCCGCGGCCGGCGAGCGCCTTCAGCACCTTGGCGACCGTTGGTTCAGGAATACCGATCGCAGCGGCGACGACCTGCGATGTTTCGACAGCTTCTGCTTGGCCCAACCGCGTTAAAGCCACCACCGCATAATCGGTCAAACGCGATAACCTAAGCACTTTTGCTCCAAACAGGACTACTCCAGTCCTAATTAAATGGGCTAAAGGCTTAACGTCGTCAAGTCTCTCAGCCGCCCTCTCCTGGAAACATCTCCATCGCGGTAGGAGCTTGAGCAGAGCGTCAACCGACGACTGGCTTCTTAAACGATACAGAGAACAATAGAGGCATGGAAAGTCTCAAATTTGTTCTGGCTGCCGCCGTATAAGTCAAAATTAGCTCATACGTTTCAATGCCTTGCGCGCAATACCGTTTGCACAGACTTTTGTTATCAGTTATTAGTGATTTGGTTAATTTCAACGACCAGAGGTTGATGCGATGATTCCATGTTACGCTGCATTGACGAACCGAAAGCTCATAATTCCGTCACCGGCGACATCATACATGGCGGTAGAAAACCATTTTTTTTACGAAATGATGGGCGAGATTGTCGGCCGAATTAGGGTCGATGAAGATTGGTATCTCGAAACCTACCCAGATATTGGCGCCGCTGTGCGCGAGGCGATTGTGCCCGACGCTCAGACGCATTACCGCCGGTTCGGCTACTTTGAGCACCGGCTGCCCTATCGCATCGATATCGATGAAGCATGGTATCTGGAGCAATATCCGGACGTGCAGGATGCGGTCACTGCCGGCACTTTTGCGGACGCGCAAACCCATTTCGACAGGATCGGCTTTCGGGAAGGGCGGTTCCCGTGGCCGTCGTTCAAGTTCGATTTTCAGCAGTAGCTAATGGCCCGGGGCGCGGTTCCGCTTGCACACCGGGCAATAAGTGTTAGGCTTCTTCAACGCGCTTGATCTCCAGGACGGTCTTGAGCGCCGTATAACGCGGTGAAATGATCGAACATGGTTGACGACGCAGTCAGCGCTTTGGAACAACATTTCGCCCAACTCACCGGTGCCGGTTCGTCGCAAGATGTTCCGTCGGCGCCGGATTGGTTCGACGAAGCAGCCTACCTTCGCCTCAACGCGGATGTGGCTGCCGCGGTTGCACAGGGCCGGATGGCGAGCGGTTATCAGCACTACCGCTTGCGCGGCTGGTATGAAAAACGGCCTTTGGCGATCCCGAGCGCAGAGCAAATGGACCGCCTTGTAAGGCTGATCCCGCTTGGCGCCGAAAACGACTTTGTTGGGGCCGGCCAGCAGGCCACAACCGCCTGCCATGTCGAGGCGGTGCAGTACTCCAAGGCCGGCGGCCTCACCATCATCGGCTGGGTCAATGACACCAGTAATCCGCTACATTCCATCCGTTTTGTCGCGACAAAGTGGATTTATATCTTCTCGGCCTCAGGTATGTCCCGGATCAGGCGTCGGGACGTGGAAGCCGCGGTCGGCACATCCGCATCTTATTCCTACGGCTTTTTCGCATTCGTCTTTCTTGAATCCGACCTAGAGATCACGGAGACCCCAACGATCGTTTTCGAGTTTGCCGACGGTTCTGTTTCCGAAACGAAGTTTGCGGTCAATCAGGTTGACGACGTGGAGCTGCGTAACCTCGTTATCGCCTATCTGGCGCAATCGGAGTTCTTCGGCAATCACCAGCTCGAGGGTATCCGGCTGCTCGGCGGCGGCATCGGCAAGAATATCATTGCGCACAACAAGAACATTACGGCCAAGATCCTGGCAGGCGCTTGCGCGCAGTATTTCGGTGCGCCGAAGAAGCCGCTGCGCGGCTCTATTGTTATCTGCCTTTATGGTCGCCCGGAATATTTCTTTCTGCAGCATACGTTGTTCAGCCGCAGGGAGGGCTTTAGCGACTATGAATTGATCTATGTGTCGAATAGCCCGGAGCTGGCCGAGCGGCTGATGGCCGAGGCGCGCGCCGCGCAGATCATTTATGATGTTCCGGTTATTCTGGTCCTGCTGCCTGGCAATGCCGGCTTTGGCGCCGCCAACAACGTCGCCGCGACCTACGCCCGCAGCGACCGCATCATGATCGTCAACCCCGACGTGTTTCCAAAGGATCTGGATTGGGCGAAGCGCCATACCGAGGCGCTGGACCAGCTTCCGGCGGAACAAACCCGCCTCTTTGGCGTGCCGTTGTATTACGACGATGGAACCCTGATGCATGGCGGCATGTACTTTGAACTCGACACCGGCATCTCGATGCGGCACGGAGAGATGGTGCCGCAGCAGTTGGCGCGGGTAGAGCATTACGGCAAAGGCGCGCCAGTCGACGCGCTGCAGTTCATCCGCTCCCGGCCCATCCCGGCAGTGACCGGCGCGTTCATCTCAGTTGAGCGCGCATGGTTCGAGACGCTTGGCGGCTTTACCGAGGATTTCGTGTTTGGGCATTATGAAGATGCGGATTTGTGCCTGAAGAGCTTTTGCGCTGGCTCTGTACCGTGGATACATGACATCCGGCTTTGGCATCTGGAGGGCAAAGGCTCGACCCGGTTGCCGGTGCATGAAGGCGGCTCTCTCGTGAACCGCTGGATATTCACCGAGCGTTGGATCGACGTGATAAAAGACGGCCTGGAAGGGCCGCAGCCGACCCATCCGCTTCTGCAAACGAGTGAAAGCGTGGCATCGGATGCCACGCAACAGTTGGAATGGTCACGATCTTGATTTGCCGCGCTTATAAGCTTCCAGCATGAAGGTTTTGCTGATCAGCTTGTTCCACCCGGAACTGGTACGAGGTGGAGCGCAGCAGGTTGCCTATGAGCTGTTTTTAGGGCTTCGTGCCCATCCCGGCATCGAGCCCTATCTCTTATGCTCGATCGATGGGTCGCTGCCGGCGCTCTATAAAAGCGGTGCGCGGATTACAGGGTTCGACGGCCGCGAGAATGAGTTCCTGTTTCTCAGCCGGGAGTATGATTACTTCTGGCATCGCTCCTCCAGCGCCGCCTTGCTGGAATCGTTTTCCGAGTTCCTGCTGCTGATCAAGCCCGATGTGGTGCATTTTCACCACTTCCTGACTTATGGTGTTGATCTGCTGACGCTGACGCGGCGTATCTTGCCCGAAGCCCGGATCATCTTCACTTTGCACGAATTTTTGGCCATCTGCGCCGCGGACGGGCATATGCTGCGAACGGCCGACAAGTCGCTTTGCACAAAGGCCTCGCCAGTGCGCTGCCACCAGTGTTTTCCAAACACCCGGCCCGAGGAATTTTTTTTAAAAGAAATGTGGATCAAACGGCACTTCGACGCGGTGGATATGTTCACGACGCCGAGCCATTTCATGATCAAGCACTACACCGACTGGGGGATTGAGCCGGAGCGGATCCGCAGGGTGACCAATGGGCAGGAAAACTACAGCGGCGGCACGGTGCTGCCGGCGGCAACGAAGAAGCGAAACCGCTTCGGGTTTTTCGGGCAGATGGTGGACATAAAAGGCATCCACATTATCATCCGCGCGGTGGAGTATCTGCGCTCGCAGGGATTCACCGATTTTGTGCTGGAAATCAACGGCGCCAATCTGCGTTACGCCTCCGAGGCGCGGCGCAAGGAGATCGAGGAGTATCTGGAGGCCGAAGGCCAGAAGCCGCTTGGCGAGCAGATTGTGCTATTCAACGGCTCCTACACGTCCGACCAGTTGCGCGAGCGGATGTCCAGGGTTGATTGGTGTATTGTGCCTTCTGTGTGGTGGGAGATATTCGCGTTGGTGATTTCCGAGGCGTGGATGTTCGGGCGGCCGGTTATTGCGTCCAATGTCGGGGGGCCGGCGGAGCGGATACGGGATGATGTAGATGGGCTGCATTTCCAGGTCGGCGACCCCGTTTCGCTGGCGCACGCGATGCAGCGGGCCTGCACCGAAGAGGGCATGTGGGACCGCCTCCGCGGCAACATCCGCCCGCCGCCGAGCCGGGAGGTGATGGTGGAGGGGTTCCGTGAAGTCTACATACATGCTTCTGTTGACGACCACCTTGGCGTCAGCCGCCAGCAACGCAAGTCATATTTGGAATAACCAGGTCGTAGGTTTGAGCCGTACGTCAATATAAATTCCGCGAGTGCAGACCAGGGCTTTTTCTTTGGGCGTATTAAACTGATCCAAAACGACAATCGCTGCGAATTGACGACTGAGAAGAAGTTCTTGGTGCACCCGGCCATAGCAGGCAACTACGTGTTTGCTTTATTAACCAAAGCACCCATTAATGGATGTATTTCGATATGACGCTGTTTTCTACGCGACGAGTTTTTTTGGAAGTTGTTGCAGTTATTCTGTTGCCGAATAGCGCGAATGCGCTTGTCCAGAACTGTCAGCAAGAGAGGTCGGAGACCGGCGCAATTGGGGGTGAGAATGCACAGTTAGAGCAGCTTTGCACCACTGATCAAACGTTCCATGGCAATGATATTATTGAGATTGAGTATCTTGCCGGAAGCAACAGTGAAGCAGTCGTTGCTTTTACGGGGGTCGAATTTGGATTGGGTGGAATTTCGATAAACGAGCTTCGCGAAACGGCCCGAAACACAGCAAACCACGTGTACATCGTAACCGACAGAACGCGGCACTGGTTCAATTCATCTGTACCCGAAATCGTGGCATTTCTGAATGCCGACATTGCACGGCGCGGCATTCGCAAAGTGGTGGCGCTTGGGAATTCTATGGGTGGCTTTGGCGCAATATTCTTTGCTCCAATGTTGAATGGATGCCACCGCGCAATTGCATTTTCTCCGCAATCAGCTGCAGATCCATCAATCGTACCTTGGGATAGAAGGTTTTTGGATTTTACAAGAGGAATAAAGGGTTGGGCAGGACTCGACGCTGCGCAGTCCTTAAAAGCCAGCGTTGATTATTTTGTTTTTGCAGGTGAGGATGACCCGCTCGATGTCCGCCACGCCAAACGTTTCCTGAACGGCAAAGATTCGACCATGACGATATATCTTGTGCAGGGAGCTTCCCATAACCTTGTTTTCTTATTGGAAGAACAAGGTGTCCTGAAACCCCTCTTGCGGGTTTTGGTGGACGGGCAGTCTCCATGCGCAGGCCTAAGCTTGCTAATGGAGAGAGTACCGCACGAAGTGCTACAGGCGCCGGGTCAATGCAATTAGAGCGGTCACTATATCAATCCACCACGACCGGCAAGTCGTCGCTAATGAGTTGCGCCCGAGCTTTTGACCAAATCTCGCGGTCGTTCTGTCGCGAGAGATTAAAGCTATAATACCAGTCCGTGCTGCTTCGCGGCATATCGCCGAATACCGGCAGCGAATCCGCGAAGCCTCCAAGGTTGCGAAAGCGCCAAGGCGCATCTGCGTGTTGCAAAGCTACTATTGGCAGGTCTTGCGAGAAGTCGCCGACCGGCCCGCAAAGCAATATACAATCATAAACTTCTTGTCTTTTGGCCAGCATTTCCGGTGCATGACTAGAAACCTGAATGTAAGGCTTCCCCATACGCGCCAGCTCCGCCCTCACATAAGGAAGACTTGCCTGCTCCCCGGCGATACAGAAACTATCGAAATGATCCAGCACGCGATCAACGAGCGCTTTATTGACCGCATGCGAGCAAAAATGTGGCAGGTCTGAGACCGAAAACCTTGAACCCGTAGAGATCGAGCTTTGCTTCAACGGCTGCGGTCTGCGTCCGACCCAAGCCACAAGCTCGTCAACCAGCCTGTCGGCGTCTACGCCCACACGATGGCTGCCAGCCGATCGAAACTCCCAGTCCCTGGTGTAGGCGCCAAAACCCTGCACGACCGCTATGCGGTAAATTGGCACGTTTAGATAAGCGCTTAGCCTTTCAAGCGTATCGCTTGTTGCCAGAAGCGGCATGTCCATCCCGCAGACCAACCCGATCGGCAAATTGTGATGGTTCCTCGTGTATTGCTGCCATCGAAATGAAATAAGATCAGCGCGTGGATCTCGCTCAAGATTGTGGCTGAGCACCGGGTAGGTAGATTCATAGCGCCACGTCATTTCTGCCATATCGTCCGTGATGATCATGCTTGCACGCTTCAATTGCCGCATGGCATAACCGACGGAGACCAGCTCTTCCGAACTCAGCCGCGGACTAAAGTAATCGTAGAAGATCATGTCCGACAGGATTATCGCCGAGGGCGGCAGACAAAGATGCTCAAATGTCACCTCGCAGCCAAAAGCGTCTGATAGACGCAACCGATGAAGCTCGGAGAACTTCGTCAATGTAGGCCGATTTGCAAGCGAAATAATAAGAATCCCTGTCGCCCCGGGACTTGTCTCGCCCGGGGCAACCTTTGATTTTGCCTCAAGGACCGTTTGAATGTCATTCAAGGTTTGGAGTCGGCTGACTTGCAAGCCGGTCGGCTGAAGAACTATATCGAGTATAGTGCGAGACAAAGAGTCGAGACAGTTCCCGACAGGCTCATTCCAGTCGACGTTCGCAAAAGACGTTTTCATCTCAGCGAGCGGATTTCGCACGGTCCCGTGCCGTTCACCAGCTACCATCCGCAGCCGCGTCCAATCTGCAGCAGCTTTTTTTCGATTGATCTTGCCCGACGATGTTTTCGTTAAGAATCGGGGTGGCACGAACTCTACATCGACTTGGTCAAGACCAGTCATATCCTTCAACTTAGTAGCAACGGGTTTACCGCTGCCGCGGGCGAAAAACTCCTGCGCTTCGATTAATATTAGTGGCGTTTCGGTGCCGATACGCACATCTTTAAAAGCCAGTGCGGCTCCGCGCCCCCGAACATCTGGAAATGCTTCGTTTAACTTCAGGTCGATGTCTGAAAGTATAAATTTACGGCCTCCTTGGACTAAAAGGTCCTGCTTTCGACCTGATACAAAGAGATCACCATCCACGAATTCGCCCAGATCTCCCGTTGGATAATAGCCATCATCATCCCTGATGTCGGGTCCCTGATCGTAATTCTGGAGGGAAGTTGGGCTTTTAACCCATATTTCGCCATCAACGGTTTTGATCTGAACGCCTGGTATGGGAGTTCCGCATGAAACAACATCAACGCCGTCAATACAAAGGGTCTTCAATCCCGTTCCAATCGAAACTGCAAATATGTTCTCAGCCATGGCGTAGCAGGGACTAAACGTTTCATATGATGCTTGGATAGCCGCCAAGAATTTTTTGCTGGTCGCTTCCGACACCGGCTCCGAGCAGGATATCCAACGCCGCATCGTAGGAAGACGACGGCCCTTGACGCGAGCCATAACCTCGAACCCAAAGTTGGGCATATAACAGACTGTGCAGCCGAATCGCTCTATTGCATCAAACAGTATTTCCGGTTTCTGCGTCCAAGTGATCGGGTCCATCATAACTACATCGATACCGAGCAGGAGCGGCATCACGAAACAAGCGACGTATCCCATGTCATGGTAGAGTGGCAACCAGGAAACAATCTTATCAGATCGACGAAGTTTTAGAACCGCGTCAAAGTCTTTCGCATGACGGGCCAAGTGCTCACTCGAGAATTCCACCGCTTTGCGAAATCCGGTGGTGCCGGAGGATAGTTGAATGATGTCAAAGCGAGCCGGCAATACATCGCCAGAAAACGATGCGGAAGGGGGACGGATCTGGAGTGGCGCGAGAAGTGGAATTTGCAAAGACGATCCAAGCACGGACCTGCAGTGGTCATCTGCGAGGACGGCCCCCAGTCCAACATTTGTAATTGTGTGCGCAACTGACTCGACCCAGTAGAGGCGGGACTGTTTGCGGGTAGGGTATTGCAAAACGAGAGGCTTGAGGCCGGCCCTTAAGCTCGCCAACCACACAATAATTAAGCAAATTTCCGACTTGAACAACAAGCCAATGGTCGACCCAACCTTTAATTGTGTCGATAGAAATTGCGACGTCTCCAAGATTTGGTCCGAATACAGCGCCGGTACGAATTCAAACGCCTGCCCTGATTCGTCTAAAAAAACAAATTTCGACTTACCGGCCGCTAAATTCATTCGCTAACACCTTCAACCAGAACACCGGCGGTCCACAAAGCTACCTGTTCAGGGCTAATCCAATCTATAGATCAGGCTTGACCGATAATTCAACGCAAAGTTACACTATAGATTAATGATTGCTTAAATGAAAGCGGGCTGACCGATGGATGTGATCGATTGTCCGATCGAGGACGGACTCTCTGGGCCACGCGTTCCCCAAGAACTTTTTCGTATGGCACACGACGCGGGGCACAGGGGGGCACACGACCAAGCACTTCTAATTTGGGAGCGCCTTCGGTTGGAGGCCCCGCAAAACGAGCGGTCTTGGATTGGGTCATTAAATACACTTTTCGTTCTGCGGTTAGATAGCCAAGCGGCCCGAATCGCAGATGAAATGGAACGCCGATTTCCGAATAACGGGTTCCCGCCCGCCATGCGGGCGCGGCTGGCAATGCGCAGCAACGAGTGGAACCTTGCGGAAACGTGCTGGCGCTCCGCGACCTCTTTGGAGCCGAGTAATCCGATCTTTCGCGGTGGTTTGGTTACGTTGCTGATTCATCTTGGACGCAGGGCCGAGGCCGAGCGTGAAATTGACACGGCTCCGCCCTCTAGTGCTCAGCACTCGTCCTTGCGTGCCGCGCGCGCGACGCTTGCCGAACGTTCTGGGAAATGGTCCGCAGCAATCGCCGCGTGGCAAAGCTATATTGAGAGCGCTCCCGACTCCGTAATGGGGGTCGCCGGACTCAGCCGTTCTCTCTGCGGTGCAAGGAGATTTTCCGAGGCTGACAACATCCTCGCTAAGGCTAGGGCAGACTTTCCGCTCGACATCGGTATTGCGGTGGCGTCCGCCCACGTTGCGGAAGCAAGCCAGGCTTGGCGGGTTGCACAAAGCCGATGGGAAAGCGTGCTGCGGCTGGCGCCCCAGCATCCAACTGCAACTGCAAAGGTGGAGGAATGCAAACGACAGTCCAACCAAGAAAAATCCGAGCTTGTCAAAATACTGGACAAATTTGTAAGTCTTGGACGCAATTGTGAATTTGGACTTCTGCAAAAAAGTTTTGGATCAGAAAGTCCCGGCTTGTTGAGATGGGCATCGACACGCCCAGAAGTGCTTTTGCAGGGATTGCGAAATAAATTTGCAAGGCTTGGAGATGAAGCTACGACCGAGATTTTCTCGGAGGGAGAGGAGTTTATTGTTAGAGATCGTTGCTATGGGTTCTTGCTGCATACTTTCATCAATGTAAGCGCCGGTTCCGCCGACAGCATCTTCCGAAAACAATGCCGTCGTACCCGGATATTAGTCGACAAGCTTGTCGATCAGCTTCGCGCTGGGCGGAAAATTTTTGTATACCAGCATCCAGAACTCAACGATGAGCTAGCCGTCGACATCTATGATGCCCTTCGGGAGTATGGATCCGGCGTGCTCCTATGCGTGAGGACTGCCGGCGGCAGCCCGGCAGGAAGAGTCCGACTGCTGCGGCCGATGTTAATGGTTTGCGAGATTGAAAGGGAGGGAGCTAAGCCAGACGGATCGTGGAATATTTGTACTGAAAACTGGCTTGAAATTTGCCAGGATGCCCACGCGCTTTTAATTAAACAGGAAGTAGAGAATGATTGAAGTTGAAGCATATGTTTTGCTCCAAGAAGTCTTCAACAGCGTGTTTGGCCGTATCGACATTATTGTGACTCCGACGTTGAACGCGCGGGATGTGGTCGGCTGGAACTCGCTCAAGCAGCTCGATATCATTATGGAGATTGAGGACCGACTTGGCATCGAAATCAGCGGAGCGAAACTTGAGGACTTGCGAAACGTCGGAGATTTGGCTGGGCTCGTGATTGCGGAGACATTAACTAGATCAGCAGCAAGCGACTGAAAGCAATATGAACCGTCCTGCAACCGATCGAGGTGCAACCACTCAAACAAATATTTTTTTAGATGTAATTCTACAACGTTGGGAATCTGATCCGTCAGGCACTTTTGCCATCTATATGAAAGCCGAGGCTGAGAGCCGGGTTTCCAATCGGGATGTGCAAGATCGTGCTTTCAAGTTTTTGACCTTGATGCGCCAACATGATGCTGTTGTAGGTGACATTATCCTCTTGATCTGCCGTCATGGAGTCGATGGTCATGCGGCGTTTCTAGGCGCGATGTTGGGAGGACTTGTTCCAAGCTTTCTGCCTTACCCAAACATCAAACAAGATAGCGGGCTGTACTGGAGACAGCACCGCACTTTGTTCGAGCACTGCGGTGCCAAATTAGCCTTGGTTTATGACGAACTTGTCGACACCGTAGCGGATTGCGCGGAAGGGACCGGCCTCCAGGTTATTCCATTGTCTGCCGTCTTGGCTATTGAGCCTACCGCTGCTATGATCCTCCCGGCCGGTGACCAGACGGCTCTGTTACAACACAGCTCAGGAACGACTGGTCAGAAGAAGGGCGTCGCATTGAGCTTCAATAGCGTTGCTCAGCAATTAAAAAGTTATGCTGGCGCTGTTCATTTCACTTCTTGCAAAAACGCGGTGGTTGCGACTTGGCTGCCTCTGTATCATGACATGGGTCTGATTTCGAGCTTTCTACTTCCCTGCTGGCTAGGCATACCTATTGTTTCGCTCGATCCATTTGCCTGGATTGCTGCGCCGGTAACTTTGCTGGATGCAATAGCTCGGCACCGCGCAACGCATGTCTGGTTGCCGAATTTTGCCCTTCTTGTTCTGGTACGAAGTGCTCGTGCGGGATTGACCTGGGACCTTAGCTGCCTGCGGGCGGTAATTAGCTGTTCCGAGCCCAGCAAGCCCAAGTCCTTTGATGCGTTTCTGTCGAAATTTAATAATATGGGTGTTCTGCCTGAGGCCTTGCAGAGCTGCTACGCAATGGCCGAGACCGTTTTTGCGGTTAGCCAGTCAGATTTGCGGCAGGTCCCACGGCGCATCAACGTCAGCCGCCAGCTATTGGCCATGGGTACTGTCGCAAAAACCGACCTGGAACAAGATACCCTAACACTGCTTTCAAATGGGCCGCCGATCGAGGGGTGTCTGGTGCGGATTGCAACGGCTGGTGCCGCTACTCCCGCAGGCCGCGTTGGGGAAATTTTGGTTCGAACGGCATCCATGTTCACGTCTTATCACAGCAACGCGGAAGCGACACGGGCCGTAATGGAAGACGGATGGTACCGAACAGGCGATCTTGGATTTATCGACGAAGACGAGATTTTTATCGTGGGACGCATGAAGGACGTAATCATCGTGAACGGCAAAAATATCTTTGCTCATGACGTTGAGGCTGCGGTATCCGTCGTTGCCGGTGTTAAGCCTGGCCGTTGCGTTGCGTTCGGCCGCTTTAGTGAACGCATCGGCTCGGAAGAGTTGATTGTGGTTGCCGAACGGGCCGAGCTAGTCCCTCCAGACGTCGATGAAACGACAGCACTTGCGGTTAACCAGGCGGTCATTAGTGAATGCGGCGTTTCATGCGCGGACATTCGGCTGGTAAATACCGGGTGGCTCGTCAAAACCACCAGCGGCAAGACCAGCCGTGCCGAGAACGCCTTCAAATATGAGGCGATGATCTAGTGGACGTCTTGCATCGGGGCGTCACCACTTGCGCTTATCTATGTCAACTGTGCTGGCGCTTGGAATCTCTAAGGATCTTTTTTTCAAAGTTTCCGGTAGAGCTTGAGGATTCACCGATCGCAGCGCGATACCCCCAACTTTCAAACAATTTTGAGGTCGTCAGGCTCTTTCCGCAAGTCCACTTCAAGCCATATTCCTTAAGTATGTTTTCTAGGACGGTAATTTTAAAATCTGGGCTTCAGGCGGAACAGGCCGAAATTGATGGTTATTTAATCGACTTTCATCGAGGCAATGCCGACCTTGTGGTAACGTTTGAAAGCGCCGATCATACCATAGACCGTGCTAATCCGCTCCGCGATGGCTGGAGCGTTTCCTTTCTTGCTCGACGGGGCTACTCGGTCCTTTGCGTTAAAGCCGCATCCGCCGACTGGTACAGAAATGCGGCATTGCATCGGTGGTTTAGAAAATTGCGCCCTTTCCTTGCTCATTTTGATCGGACGATTTTTACCGGCTCCTCAATGGGTGGATATGCGGCGCTGGTCTTTTCGCAAGTTGCACCAAATTCGGTTGTTATTGCCCACAATCCGCAGTCAACCGTCGATCATAAGTTCGTCCCTTGGGAGCATAGATACCCTCTAGGCTGGGTCCAGGATTGGTCCGGTGACTTCTCCGATGCGGCAGGTGTAACTCATCTCGCGAGGCAAATCTACGTGACTTACGATCCGTTTGAGGTGAACGATCGGCGGCATGTGGATCGGCTCAGGCAAGACAATATAACGCACCTTAAAATGCCTTTGCTCGGACACGGCACGCCCTTCTGGCTACAACAACTTGGTCTGCTCGCGGAAACTACGGAAAAGATGCTGGATGAAAGTCTCACCTCGCTGGCTTTCGCAAAGCTTATTCGCGTCCGACGCTCTATCCCGCGGTATCACCTCATGCGCGCAGGGCAGCTCATGAAGTCAGGTCGATATCAATTAGCAAATCAAGCTGCGCTGACGGCTTTGGATATGGCGCCTGGCGCACCAGAAGCCAAAGAAATGATTGCGAAGATCGAGCGATCTTGGAACGACAGAGGTGAAAGGGAAGGCAGGTAAAGCCATGATGGTCACATGGTCAGGCTGCTTTGACGCCAAACTTCCTGTATTCCGTCAAGGAGAGGTGAAGGATTAAAATAGCGGCTGCTGAAAGTAGTGAGGCCAAAAAAGAGCGCTGTATTGATCTAGAGCCGAAATCAAGGAAGCAATTACTAACCAACCCACGAACAGCAGCTTGATTTAGACGCCTCAGATGAATTTACTTCAAATCTTCGACTTCTCTGTCATTTGCTCCAGCAACAATTATCACCTTTAGGCTTCGTAACTTTTCTTTTGGCAAGCGATTTCTAGATTAGTCGTATCGTTTTGCAATCCTATTTAAACTACTACCGTAAGGGCCTACCGCATCATCGATTATCCGAGTCTTGGACATAAAATGTCAACGCCTTTCCGCAAATTTCATTCCACGCAGCATGATCGGGCGTTCTGAGCCTGCCATCCCGCGTCATGTTAAAGCCAGAAATATAGCCGATGAGCAATCCGGGTTTCAACTGCAAGACGGTCCCACTAGGATGCCCATCCTCGGCGTAACGCACGTAAAGCAAAGTGTTCTTGCCATAGTCTCGCATTGCCTCGTGTATTCGTGTTAGCTCCTGCATATCCAAGCTTCGTTCGAATATCTTGTAGACGAATACCTTGTCAGCTGCTTCAAGATCTGCAATCAGCTTACGCCTCAGGTAAGCCATCTTCCGGGAGGTTTGAATCAACATTTTCTCCAATGGCAGATCCTTTTTTTTGATAAAGGTGTGCATGCCAATTTTAAATCGTGTATCTTTACTCGAGTACTCTGGATTTCCTGGATCGTCTGCATCAAAGAAATCAATAGTCGTTTGGGCGGGGCGTCCGACGCCTTCAAACCGGCTCTCCAACGCTGCAATTAGGTTGTCAGGTGTGATAACCGACCACCGAAGCAGTCCGAGTGGGTCGGCGCCGCCAGCGCGCTGAACCAGCCCGAACTCACAGCCCTGACCGGTTCCGCCAAGACTTTCAAACTTCCAAAAGAGACCGGCGGTTTTGGTATCTACCTCTAGGCTTGCAGTGTTGGCGGATGCCGGTCCATTGGCAAGGCGGCTTTCGTCCAACGCAGCGTAAACGTCGAGCAAGCCCTGTGCGCCTCGCCGGTCCGATGGGAACCGTTGCCGCACAAGTGTCCAACGCCGCAGCGCCGTCGGCCAATCAAGCTGGCTCGCGGCCAGCGCGGCGTGCCCGCTGGCGAGGTCAGCAGAGTTGGGAAAACGTTCAACGCCAGCTTGGTATTGTCGGTCAGCCTCCACCATTTCATTACTGTTAGCTAGGGCATTTGCCCATTCGGCATATATCCGTGCATTCTCCGGGAATCGGTTAGCGCCGTCTTCTAACAGCGCTGCGGCGCGCTGATAAGCGCCCTGGTCAGCGGCTGCCGCTGCGTATTCAAGCCATAAATCAGCCTCGTCCGGCATCCGCCGGACGCAACTGTCGGCCAACCGCTCAGCGTCTTCCGGATTACCTTTTGCACGTAGAACATAAATATGCGTCCGCCAGCCTTCCGCATAGTCCGGGAAGCGCTCGTGCAATGTATTCAGGCGGGTAAGCGTGGCTGTCCAATCGCGCATGTTCCGGTTGCGATAGAGCGATCTGACAACCGCATGCCGCAGCGCGATTTCTTGGTCATCAGGTAGGATTTGAGAAGCGTAGACCCAACGCCTCTCAGCTTCGGCAAAGTCAAACCGCGCCTCGGACGAAACGGCTGCCTCCATCAATGCCCATCGCGAACTAGGAGAGTGAATCAGTGCGTCGCAGAGCAGCGACTCCGCTTCGTCCATGCGATTTAGCATACGACTCGCCCCGTAGGCGCCGCGGCGAGCTTCTTCGCTATCAGGATACGCCGCCAACATTGTAGCCCAATGGCGCCCCGCTTCCTCATGATCCTCGCAACGATGCGCTAGCCGAGCACGTTGTAACATCAGCCACGGCGCTTTCGGAAACCGTCGTTGCGCCTCGTTCAACAAGGTCTTAGAGGCGTCTAGCTCTCCCAGCACAATGGTTGCCTGCAGACCGCCAATATAGCCATCTTGCTGGTCCGGCAAAGTCTCCATTACCAGGGTCCATTGCCGAAGGGCCATCTTGAAATCCCCTTTCGCCTGCGAAAGTGCTGCAGTTTCTATTAGCAGCCAATTGTTGCTCTTTTGCGAAGCTTCAGTTTTGCGGATCAGCAGCGTCGCCTCTTCAAAACGCTTCATCATGCGCAAGCTGCGAAGGCCGATGATCCAGCCAGTTGCGTTATCCGGGAACAGAGTTCGCAGCATTTCAGCGTGCTCGTTTGCCTCCGCCCATGCGCCCCTACTCGCAGCTAACGATGCCGCGGCGGCAAGAGCCCATTCGTCCTCTGGAAGTTGATCTTTTGCCTGAAGAACAAGGGCATCCGCCTCTCCATGCAGGCCAACACCACGTAATGCGTTGGTTCCCACGATCCAGCCGAGTCGATTATGAGGAAAAGCAGCCCGCATCTTTTCGCAAAGCTGTGCAATGTCTTCCGGCGTGCGTGTTTGGATGGCCGATCTGACTGCCTCCGCAATCAGCCATTCCTGCTCTGGAAAGCGCACGACCGCTTGGTCGAAAAGTAGATTTGCTTCGGCACTGCGTTCCAGCTTTTTTAATGCCGTAATGCCGACATACCAACCGCGGATGTCTTTGGGAAACTGGATCCGCATCGCTTCAGCATGATTGACCACACTGCCGGCCTCTTCGCGCTTTTGCGCGAGGGCAAGCTGTTCTGAAAGCAGCCAGTGACTCGCAGAAAATTTTGTGGCCGCGACACAAAGCAACTCCGCCGCCTCGTCCAAGCGCTCAGCTTCACGCAGCGCTATGACGGAGAATTGATAGCCGATTTCCAAATCTGGAAGTTTCAGAATCAACTTTTTTGCTCGAACTATAAGGACATTAAAGTCGGCGTTTTGCCTCGCCAGAATGAGTTCCTCAATAAGCGCGACTCTAGTCGCATCAAGATCAAACTCTTTCGGCCAAAGCACAGTTGCCGTTGAGATCATTGGCTCATCGGGCGACGTTGTAGCAGACCTACCTGCCAAGGATTTTCTTTTGTCGTTTCGCATTTGCTTCAGACAACCTTTTTACAATGGATCGCCACGAGTGAGCCGCGGCGCAAGCTAGACATATATATAAATGGATTATAACAGGTGTGTCCCCTCGGCCAACCATTTTCGCAAATGGACCCTAGCGTGCGGAATTGCGCTTAGCTGCTGAAGCATATATCCTCGACGAGTGAGTAAAGCTTTTCAAATCGGAAGCTTTTAGCTTGGAACGCCGCGCTGCGCTTCTGGGGAGCGTCACCTTACTACTCGGAGGCGCGGTGGCGTCTGGGGCCGTCCAGGTGGACGTAACAGAGGCAGACCCTGCCCCGTGGGCCGATATCGCTCTAATAGCACAGAGTTTTGTAACACAAGAGTCGCCCCCGGGCGTTTTGCCGTTCAGTAGAGATTTAGGCGATTACCCCGCAAGCGATTCGCCGACGGTGCTAATCCACTACGTTCCATTTTTTGAGTTATCTTTTGACAATCGGACGCTTACCAGCGATCATTGGGCCGAACTTGTGGCGATAAATGGCTTGGACGGCCGCTTCGCAAAAGTTGGCGGCTTTGCGCGCGAGAGGCCTCTGACGCCTGAGCCTTGGAGCAGCCCATATTGGCGGGAAATCAATGCGGCGATTGACATTTTGCGCGCTCAGTTGATTGGTGCAGATGGTTTTGGCCTTGACATCCCGGAAATTGGCTCCGGTCGTCATGCTGATCAGGTCCACTTCCTCATTCAGGCCACAGTTGCGGTTGCACCTGGGTTCAAGATTGCGCTTGAGCCTGGCATGGTTGCGTTGGGTGACGTTAGTGCCGCCGATCTTGCTGCTGAACTTATTTTTCTAGCTTCGAGCCCCGCGGTCGACCGTCTCCCCGACGGCCGCTTACTTGTCGTGCCGTTTGCCGCCGAACGTAAGCCAATTTCTTTTTGGACTGATGTGATCCAACGTTTGCGAAACGCAGGTGATCGCGTTGGCTTTTTACCGGATTTCTTGGATCTTTTTGACGGTAATGAAGAGCTTCATGAAATAAGTTACGGCGAGACGTTCTGGGGGACGCGGGACCCAGTTTTGGCCAATTCGCCTTTCCTGAAGCGGGCAGAATGCATCTCTCGAGCGGACGTTCCCATATGGATGGTGCCGGTAGCGCCGCAAGACGTTCGGCCAAAATCAGCATCTTTCGCAGAAGCCTCTAATACCAAACTTTTCCGAACCTTGTGGATGCAAGCAATCGAAACATCGGCCCAATTTGTTCACATTTTGACTTGGAACGACTATGGGGAGTCGACTGAAGTGCAGCCTTCGAGCGGCACCCAGTTCTTGTTTTACGACCTTTGCGCTTATTATCTTGCTTGGTTTAAAGCTAAAGTAAGGCCCACGATTATGTACGACGCTCTTTACTATTCTCATCGTACGGAAATTTATAGCGATGGAGAGCGCGGACAAGCGAGAGCCAGTCCATTTAGGCTGACCGGCAGAACACCGATTACAAACGATATTGAGATGGTTGCGTTCTTAACACGATCCTCAACGATTGAAATTGAGCAGGCAGGTCACAAGGTGTCAATGCTGGCAGTAGGATTTACAATCCTACGAGCACCGGCCCGGCTAGGACGGCCAACCTTCCGTATTTATCGTGGTGGCCGTATTGTCGTCGAGAAGGTGAGCGACTGGGCAATAAATGCGAATCAAGCCGCGTCAAACCCTGTCTATTTTGGCGGTTCTAGCACTCGCCTTTTCATGCGGTCACAAACCGCTTCTGAGTGAATGGAAAGGCGCCCCTGAAACCGCTTCACGCGTTACATAAGCACTTCTTATGCCGCTTGGAGGACTTCTGGGTTGTAACGATCGATTGATTGGATGATGCTCCGCTATAGGCTTTCATGGCTCCTTGCCTCGGCCCGTCGCAGCACGGTCTTGAGTTTGGCGAGGCCTGCTCTAATGGATTCAGATAGGGGCTGCAGGGTGGCAGAGATAACGAAATTGCAGCGCGTGCCTCGATAGCTTCGCGCACGCCGGGAACCGATGGCTGCCGAGATTATCGGCTACCCCGTGTCCCCTGGCTTTAGCTTGGGTGCGAGAAACTGTTCGATGTAGACGCGGAAGCTGCGGCCATTTGTCGGCCGGTTAAGCACCAAGGGGCAATGATGCCATTGTGCCGTAGGCCGGCCAGAAATGTGCTGGTGTCAAGTGCCCGAATGGCGCCGCAGCAATCAGACGCTAGCCACGGGGCGAGCACCCGCGCAACGGGTCATAGTTGTCTTGGTCCAGGTCTCGTCGAGAAAACCAGCCGCTCTGGCTTTAGCTTGCGCTTCAGGCGCCGCCAGAGATCGCACGCGAGGGAGACATCCGGGCGCGCTTGCTCGCTGCTCCGAGCGCTTTCTTCAGTGTCAGTTGCACATCACGCAACGTCTTCCAGAGCGTGCCGATGCTCATCGACACGCCCTGCGCCGAGACCAGCCGGGCCGCAAATCGCCCAACGTGACCGACGGCTGCAGCTCAACCTCGCGACGTAGAGCCGGCTGCGAACCCGCCAATCTTGGTGTCCTGGAATAGCCGCGTGGCTTGACCAAAACGCTGCCCGTGCACAGCCGCCGCTGCCGAGCTTCGATAACGTAGGGAAACACGGACGGCAAACGCTTGGCCGTCTGCCGGGACATCAATTCATCCGCTGCCAAAACTCGCTCCCGAAGATCCTGTGAGTAGGAATAACCGCGCCGCCAAAAACATCAAAACTTCCGAACATCGCCGGAGACCTACGAATCGTAGTTCAACCCCGCGCAGGAAATCCGTTTCTAAACCAAATGAACATCTCTAACAGGATAGAAGATATGGCTGCGGCCCGCTGCGCTACCGACGTGTCCAGCTTCGAAAGCTGCAATACGCTTTTGGCGATTAGCTAACTCAGGACTTATTAGTCGATCGAGAAGATGATCGTTGCAAGTCCTGCCCCTTCTGGTGGTGTAGGTGCCGGTGACCAGTCGGCCGTAACGACCGCCGAGAGTCTGATGAGGGAAGCCGACTGGCGGTGAAGGGGCGGTATAACCACGATGACCGACTACAAGATTGAGCTTCCCACCTTTTGGAAACTTCTCCGAAGTAATCTTCTTGCAAAATGATCAGCTTTGCGGCCAGCGGCTGATGCGACACAAGCGAACGGGAATTTACCCTAGATCATTCTCAAGGCCTGCTGATACAATTCCATGTCCATGTAGACCCAGTCCTGAATCGCTTTCCGGGTGTTGACAGATATGCTGGACACCTCAGGGCGGTCTTTTGTCACGTTGATCTTTTTAATATTTAGCGCAACACCGAACGCTTGCGAAGTGGCGTCGGAAAAGCGACCCATGTCTTCCTGAATTCCGACGACCCTGAATTTTTCCAAATTATCAAGAGCAAGCCGAAAAATCTGATCATTAGTTAGGCCCTTAAGTCGAAGGTGGCGCCGTTGGCTAAGGCTGCTGCCGTACGCAATTTGCAGTGTGCAACGATTTTGAAACTCCTCAATCAGACCTGGTTGATCGGTAATGCGAACAAATTCGTCCAAACCATACTTGGAAGCTAGCTCAGTGTTTAAGCTCGTTTCTGCCCGAGCTTCATGCAATTGGCGCCAAAAATAATAAACAGAGAGAAAACGATCGACTGGATGCCGCAATACCGTTACCATGTCACCGTCGAGTTTGGCTGCCGTATCGAAGCCAAAGTGACCGCTGTAGAAGTCAAAGTCATCTGGATTTACGCCAGCATATTTTGCTTCGTCCCAATAAGGGAAAATTCTTAGCTTTCCGACGAAACGCGTCTGGAACGCTGTACGTAGAGCCGTTCCTGCGGTCTTTGGGACGTGGAGATGAACTAGCCGTCTGCTAAGCATGGTTGATCTGGACTCCGGTTCTAAGGTGGATAACCGACGTGCTATCAGAGGTGATGTCACGGGCGTAACTGTGTCCGCTTTATCAACGGCAGAATCAAGCGCTTGTTCAGCCTCAGAAACACAAGTTGGTCTACCAAGCCGACTTAGGAAGGCGGCCTTTTGAGCAATTTCAAAGGATCCGCTATATTTTGCAAAAATTCTTTTCGCGGTGACCTGCTTCTTAAAGGCAAGCTTGTTTGCTAACTCGACAGCACGAATGGAAGCCTTTTTTCTCGCTGCCCTTGCAAAAGCCTGCAGCCTTGGGAGGTCACGTGCCGCGCATATTTGTAACATCTTATGAGCTAGATCTTTATTCGCAACAACTCTAACACATTCATGACCACAAGATGGGAGCGGTATCATACGAGCAATATTAGCGCTTCTCGTAATAAGTGTGGCGTGGTGTTGATCTTGAAAAATAAATGGGTCAACGAAGATGGCCGAGAAGAGCGGAACATGCTCGCTTTTAATTTCCATTGCACGGTGGAGATCGCTCCTGTAGGCGAAGCTGTATCTTTTGTCGAAGCCTCCAACAATTTCTGGATTAATGGAGTACTGCGGCGCAAACGCCACGCCGGCTGTCGCGCCTACCTGCCGACCAAACCGGAGAGCGGCATATCCACCCATTGAGCTACCATAAGACACAATTCTGGTGAAGATTGACGAAAGGTCAGCAACAACTTCGCAAGCGTGATTGATATACGGACTGCAAAACCAATCTTGCTTTTTGGCAACAAAGCCGACAGCGCTGTAGTTAAACGCTTCGGCCACGCTTTTGCCCCAAAAGGTTTGTCCGTCAGCTACGGACGCGCCCCCGACGAACATTCCTAAAGAAGAAAAGGTTATGAGGAGAAAGCCCGGTAGGCCCGTGCGATAAATGACTTCAAAGTCTTCACATTCATATAGGATCATTCGGCCATCCGCCTGGGACGAGAGATCAGCTGCATGGCATTCTTTTATCTTCCGTATCTTGGGCGACACGAGTCTCTGTTGGTCTCATTGAAGCGCAACTCATAATTTTGATATGAAGTAGCTTTATAAGATAGGGCGATAAAGAACGACAAACATTTACTTGAGTTACTGCCACTCGACAACGTCGCATTTGGTAAACACCTCAATGATCTGCACCGTCCGGATTGCTTCAGGCGCACGGATAATGTGAAACGTGCGGCCCGACTATTCACAGGAATTCTATTGAACGCTCAACCAAATAGATGTTCCCGGATTAAGCAGAAACTGCGGATAATCGGCCAAAAGTTTCGATCTCGAAACTCGCGCTAAAAAACTGCTCCAGAAGAGGACGGAGAACCGAGGATTGTACATTAGAAATGCCCTAAGGGCATAGGCTTCGTTCCAGGAGTAGTTTCTATCGATTACCCATTCACTAGGATACTCGAAAGGGAATGGGCAATCATGGAAATGGATTAGAACCCCTGGCTTGATTCGGGGTAGAATTCCGAATAGTTCATAATGCACATCACTTCCTGTTTTTAGCACATGTGTGGAGTCGATGAACAAGATATCGCCATCTTCAAGATCGTCGAACATGCTCAGCTGAACAGCCTGCAATCCCGACGGGATAACGTCAACATGCTTATAATCTTCGGGACGAAGCAGGCTGTGCAGGCGGTCTGGATATGGCTCAATGCATGTAATTTTCACGGAATGATGCAGCTCATCTGCGGAATCTAGCATGCAGGCGGTCGTAAAGCCTGATCCGATTTCTATGATTTTTGTTGGCCGGTAGGCCGCAATCATGGCCCTAAGAGTGATGGCATCACCCCAGGGGTAAGGAGCGCCTTGATAAAAGAACCGCCGGGCCTTTGTCTTCTCCTCTGTAAAAGGCGTCGTCTTTATAAAGGCAAGATTTCGGTCCCAAAACTTTAACATTTTGGCGGCATCGAGCTCTATCCCTAAAACGTCGGCGGCTCCCCCGGCCCTAGACCGAGCATAATATTCCTCGATAGTGGCCGGATCGACAACAGGCGAATGAAAATGGCCTGGTGGAAATATGCTACTTACACCTCTTTTTTTTGCGTATTCGGGGCAGTCTATTATTCGCCTAAAGATACTCACCGGCTCATTTGTTTTAACGATCTGACCTGCCCAGTTATCTAGCTCGGCGTCTTTAGGATCTCTCTTAAGCAATGCATTATAGAGCTGGGTGACGTAGAGGCGAGCGTCGTCCTCGTTCATCTAAAGCTCCTTGAAACAGCTACCTGAGCAGCACGTATTAAAGCTAACAGACAATTTTAGTTTGGCCAAGCCTGGCAAACGGCTGTCAGCTCGGAAACTGCTGTACACTAAACAAAGCAACTTATTTCGGGCGCTAATGATTACTTCAAGTCCGCAGTTAAGTCGGGTGGCAACGTCGTTGCCGCTGCACTTCTTCAAGGAGTACTGCCGGCTTCACGAAGGCGTATATTTCAATCCGCTCAAACTCGCCTTTTTCAAAGTCGCAATCTGCTGCAGAAGCTCTTCCGGGCGCGAAATTGCGCAAGCCTCTACCTTCCCATACCCCCAGGCCGCATGAATAAACGGCAGGTTCAACCCCTGGGCGGCGGCTTGGTCGTTTTGGTGGTCGCCGATCATTATGCCGTCGGTTTCGCCCAGCGCCGCCAGGGCCTGGGCCAGGTGGCGGGGGTCTGGCTTGCGGTGCGGGCCGTCGCCGCCCACGACTGCGGCGAAGAAATGCGCCAGGCCCAGCGTCTGCAGCACGTCGCGGGCCGCTTGTTCCGGTTTGTTGGTGCACACAGCCATTTTGTGGCCGGCGGCTTGCAGCGCGGCGAGTACCGGCTCGATGCCAGGGTAAACCACCGTCGCCACTGTCGCGTTGGCCTCGTAGTCCTCGAGGAATTCCGCGAATTCAGAGGGCCCCGCGGCACGGTGATGCGCGGCAAAGGCGCGTTCCACCAGCTTCTTCGCCCCGTCCCCGATCATCGCGCGAACCGCCGCCGCGCCGAGTGGCGAGAGGCCGCGGTCCGCCAGCAGCCGGTTCAGCGCGGCCCGCAGGTCGGGTTCGGAGTCGATCAGCGTGCCGTCGAGGTCGAAGATGAGGGCGCGCATGGACATACTCCGAAACCACAATTGAAGCCCGTTGCTTTGACACGTCGCTGCCGCAACGCTACCGGCTGCGGCGGGCGATAAGGAGCGCGGCGGCTCAAATGTGCGGCATTGTGGGGGTGGTGGGCAAGGCGGAAGCGGCGCCCTTGCTGCTTGATGGGCTGCGGCGGCTGGAATATCGCGGCTATGACAGCGCCGGCATCGCCACCCTGGTCAACGGCCATATCGAGCGGCGGCGGGCCGAGGGCAAGCTCGCCAATCTGGCCGCGGCGCTGGAGCGGTCGCCGCTGCCCGGCCTGACCGGCATCGGCCATACCCGTTGGGCGACCCACGGCGCACCCACGGAGACCAACGCCCATCCGCACGGCACGGCGCGGGTCGCCATCGTCCATAACGGCATCATCGAGAACCACGCCGAACTGCGTACCGCGCTGGAAGCAGAGGGCCAGGAATTTTCCACCGACACGGATACCGAGACGGCGGCGCAGCTGGTTGACTATTACCTGGGCCAGGGCATGGCGGCGGAAGCCGCGGCGCCGGCCGCTTTTGCCCGGCTGGAGGGCGCTTATGCGCTGGCGCTCATTTTTGCCGGCCGGCCGGAGCTGATGATCGGGGTGCGGCGCGGCGCGCCTTTGGCGGTCGGCTACGGCGAGGACGAGATGTATCTAGGCTCGGACGCGCTGGCACTAGCGCCGCTCACCCGCCGCATTGCCTATCTGGAAGATGGCGACTGGGTGGTGATCAACCGCGCCGGCGCGGTTTTTCACGACCACACCGGCCAGGTGGTCCATCGGGAGGTGAAGCAGACGCGGTTCACCGGCGCTGCGATCGGCAAAGGCAATTTCCGGCACTTCATGGAGAAGGAACTGCACGAGCATCCGGTGGTGATCGGCGATGTGCTGCACCGGATGATCGATAGCGGCAGCCGGCTGCCGGCGCTGCCGCCGCTGCCGTTTTCGTTGCAGACGATCTCGCGGGTGACGATCAGCGCCTGCGGTTCGGCCTTCTACGCTGGGCTGACGGCGCGGTTCTGGCTGGAGAGCCTGGCGCGGGTGCCGGTGGACGCGGACGTGGCGAGCGAATTCCGCTACCGCGCGCCGCCGATGGCACCGGGCGGGCTGGGCCTGCTGGTCAGCCAGTCCGGCGAGACCGCGGACACGCTGGCGGCGCTCCGTTACATGAAGGCGCACGGGCAGCACATCCTCTCGGTGCTGAACGTGCCGGAGAGCAGCATGGCCCGCGACAGCGACGCGGTGCTGGACACGATCGCCGGGCCGGAGATCGGCGTGGCGAGCACCAAGGCGTTCACCGCGCAGCTGACGGTGCTCGCGGTATTCGCGCTGGCGGTGGCGCAGGCGCGGGGCGCGCTGGACGAGGCCGAGGTCACCCGGCTCAGCGATGCGTTGCTGGAAATTCCGGGCCGGGCGGCGGAGGTTCTGGCCGATGAAGAGCCGATCCGGCGCCTGGCCATGCGGATCGCCGAGGCGCGGGATGTGCTTTATCTCGGCCGTGGCGCTTGCTTCCCGATCGCATTGGAAGGGGCGTTGAAGCTGAAGGAGATCAGCTACATCCACGCCGAGGGTTACGCCGCCGGCGAGATGAAACACGGGCCCATCGCGCTGATCGACAAGGCCGTGCCGGTGATCGCCATCTGTCCGTCCGGGCCGCTGTTCGAGAAGACGGCGTCGAATTTGCAGGAGGCGGCGGCACGCGGTGGCCAGATCGTCGTGTTCAGCGACGCCGCCGGGGCGGCCAAGTTGCGGTCGATCGCCAGCGAGACGATTATTTTGCCGACGGTCGACCCGTTTGCGGCGCCGATTCTGCACGCCATACCGGTGCAGATGCTGGCCTACCATGTCGCGCTGCTGAAGGGCACGGATGTCGACCAGCCGCGTAATCTTGCGAAGTCAGTAACGGTCGAATAACCCGGCCTCTTAACGGCTTGCTAATGCAGCCGCGTCTAACACCGCTTAGATGGATTTTTCGGAAGAGCTTCGTCCCCGGTTCGGCCGTGTCGCGGTGGTGCACGAATGGCTGGTCACCTATGCCGGGGCGGAGCGCGTGCTGCGCGAGATCCTGGCGATGTTTCCGCAGGCCCACCTGTTCGCGGTCTGCGACTTTCTGAACGACACGGACCGCGCCCGGCTATTCGGCAAGCGCGCCAAGACCAGCTTCATCCAGAAATTGCCGGGCGCCCAGACCAGGTATCGCAGCTACTTGCCGTTGATGCCGCTGGCGGTTGAGCAGCTTGACCTTTCTGGTTACGATCTGGTGATCTCCAGCAGCCACGCGGTCGCCAAAGGGGTGCTCACCGGACCGGACCAAATGCATGTGTGCTACTGTCACACGCCCATCCGCTACGCCTGGGACTTGCAGCACCAGTATCTGCGCGAATCACGATTGGAAACAGGGCTGAAGGCAGCCGCGGCGCGGCTGATGCTGCATTACGTCCGGTCCTGGGATTCCCGCACGGCGATGGGAGTCGACCGCTTCATCGCCAACTCAGCCTACATCGCGCGCCGCATCCACAAGGTTTACGGTCGCGAAGCCGCCATCGTTCATCCGCCCGTCGATGTCGATGCTTTTGCGATGACCGAAGCCAAAGAGGATTTCTACCTCGCCGCTTCCCGCCTGGTGCCATACAAAAGGATGGACCTCATCGTCCAGGCTTTCGCGGCGATGCCGGAGAAGCGGCTGATCGTCATCGGCGACGGGCCGGAACTGCCGAAATTGCGCGGCCTCATGGCGCCCAACGTCACATTGATGGGATTCCAGCCGGACACCGTGCTGCGCGACCACCTGCAACGGGCGCGGGCGTTTGTCTTCGCGGCCGAGGAGGATTTCGGCATCCTGCCGGTCGAGGCTCAGGCTTGCGGCACGCCGGTCATCGCCTTTGGCCGCGGCGGCGCGTTGGACAGTGTCGCCGGGCTCGACCAGAGCGAGAGCCCACCAACCGGCGTGTTTTTCTACGAGCAAACGGTGGCGGCGGTCTGCGATGCCGTTGTGCGTTTTGAATCGGCCAAACCTCAGATTTCTGCCTCCACTTGCCGGACCCGCGCCGAGCAGTTTGCTGCGCCGCGGTTTCGCGCTCGTTTCATGGATGTGCTTGGGCATCTATCATCTCAAGCATCTTTGCAGTCCTTTCCTCATAAGTATGCTCGCGGGCCAGAGCCAGACGCTTGGCAAGCGGCGCTGCCGCCCCTTGCAGGGCATCCTCAATCCCGGCGATGAAGGCGTGGCCCGACTTTGCGATGCAGACCGTGTCGGCATAGTCGCGCACGGCGTCCAGATCGACCGCAACCACCGGCTTGCCTGCCGCGAGATATTCGAAGAATTTCATCGGGAACATATTGGCCGTGTAGTCGTTCAGCGTGTTCGGCAGCAGCGCCACGTCGAAGCCTTTGAGATATGCAGGCAAACTTTGATACGGCCGCGGCCCGAGCAGGTGGATGTTCGGAAACCGGCTCAAAATCCGTGCATCGGTCCAGGGGTCGCCCTCACCCACGCTGCCGATCAAAACCAGCGACCAGTCCGGCCGCGCCGCGGCGACTTCACAAATCAGTTCGAGATCGACTTTATAGGCGCTGATGGCGCCGATAAAACCAAGCTTCGGACCGGGCAGCTTCGTGAGATCGGCCGGAACCGCGAGGTCGGGGTTGAGCGCGCGGGAGAAATGATCGAAGTCAGCAACGTTCGGCAAATAATGGGTGTTGGTGTTCCAGACACGGCGGGAACGCGCCAATGCCGGGGACGTGACGAAGACGATCCGCACCGCGCGCGCCAGTCGTTCTTCCGCGCGCCCGAGGATGTCGGCCCGCATCCCCGGCTGCGCCTTGATCTCATCGACGCAATGATAGACCGTTTTGGCGAAGCGCTGGATGTCGAACAACGCCATCGTCAACGGGTTGTAGGTCCAGATCATGTCGCGCCGCAGGCCAAGCCGCGCCATCCACAGGCGCAGCCCCACTCCGAGCAAAAAGCGGTTAAGGCGCCGGACGATGGCGAAGCGATGCAGCGGCAGGACGATGGGTGACCAGACCCACAGGGTCTCGCGCACCTGGGCGGGCGGCCGCGCTGCCTTCAGCAACCGTTTGCCGATGCGCCGCAGGTCGCGCGCGGTCGCACTCGGCCGCCGAAGCGCCAGGGAGTCAATATAGAGTACCCGGTGGCCTAGCCGCGCCAGCTGCACCGCGACATGCTGCTTGTTGGTCCAGAACGGGTTGTCCCAGTCCGCTGTGGAAACGATAACGATGTCCTGCGGCGGCATCGGCATCACCTTTGCGGTTCCTGAACAAGCAGATTGAGATACGACCGCGCGCAATGGCGCAGATCGTATTTCGGCGGCAACAGACTGCGGCGCGGCTGTACGGGCCACCGCGCCGCCTCGCCAAGCCGCAGAGCGGCGGCGGCGGCGTCATCCGGCCGCGCCAAGAAAATGCCTGGCGTGGCGGGTGGCGCCAGATGGTCCGAGGCGACGACCGGCAAGCCTGCCGCGAGAGCTTCCAAAATGTTGAGCGGCAGGCCGACCTCGATGCGACTTCCGAGATAAACGAAAACATCGGCGAGTTGCAGGAACCGCGCCAGGTCCGGCCGTTTCAGCCGGCCAAGAAAAGCGACCTGGCCGGCGATGCCAAGCTCCACCGCCAGAGCCTGGAGCCTGGCCTGTTCCGGCCCCTCGCCGGCGATCCAATAATGTGCATCCGGCTGCTTCGCGGCCAGGCCGGCGAAAGCACGCAGTGCCTGCGCGCCGCCCTTTTGCGGATGCAGCCGGGCCGCCGAGATGAAAACGGGAGCCGCGGTGGCGACACCGTGAGTGGCGCGTAGCTGGTCGCGGGACGCTGACGCCGCAATGAACAGACTCTGGTCGATCCCGTTCGGGATCAGGCACCGCTTTGTTTCCGGCAGCACCGCGCTTATCGGCGGCTTGCCGAGGGCAGCCATCACCGCCTCCCCCACCGCCACCACCATGTCGAACTTCCGGTACGCGATCATGTCCCTCGGCAGCCAGGTCAGGTTGCGCAGCGACGACGCCAATGCCTTGGCACCGCCGCCCCGCCATTTCGACCGAACCTCATCCCAGGAGGTGCCATGCGCCTGCATGACAAAGCGGGTTGCCGGGAAGCGGTGCTTCAGCGGCAACAGCCCGAAGCCGGCGGCGCTGACGCTGAGGATAGCGGCGACATCGTGCGGATTTTGCGTGGCGAGGTAGCGCGAAGAGGCGGACCACCATGAAGCCGAATAGCGGCCCGGCGACGCCGGCAGCGCCACGACCTCCACACCGCTCTCTCTAAAACATTTGGGTAAGTTCGGGATCATGGTGGTGATCACGCTGATCCGGGCGCCAAGGGCGGCCAAGGCACAAGCGAGATCCCAGGTGATCGCTTCCATGCCGCCCAGCCCGTGCATCGGCAAGGAACGCGCGAAGATCAATATCCTGCCGCTCAAGCCAGCAGCGCCGCGTAATGTGCTTCAAGCGCCGCCGTCTGCCGTTGCAGGTTGAAGTGCTGGCGCATATGGGCCCGTGCCGCGGCGCCGAGGCGGGAGCGCACCGCCTGATCGCCGAGCAACTGGTCAACCGCATCGGCCAGCGCCGTCTCGTCCCGCTCCGGGACTAGCAGGCCGGTTTCACCGTCCCGCACCGCTTCGGGGATGCCGCCGTGCCGGGTCGCAATGATCGGCAGGCCGAGGGCACAGGCTTCGAGGATGGTGATCGGCAGGCCTTCGGTGTCGCCCGAGGCGGCGGTGACGCTTGGCAACACGAACATCGCGGCGTTCCGCATATGGTCGAGCACCACGGCATTCGGCAACGCGCCGAGGAACTTCACGCTGCCGGCCACGTTCAACCCGGTTGCCAGAGCTTCGAGCGTGGCCCGCAACGGCCCGTCGCCAATGATGGTGAGCGTGGCCTTCGGATGCCGAGCTTTGACCGCGGCGAAAGCGCGGATCAGGATGGCGGTTCCCTTTTTCTCTACCAATCGCGCCACATGTAGAATGTTCAAACTTGCCGAGGTGGCCTCCGTGTCGCTAACGGGGGCCTCGATTCCGATGTAATGCAGGCGCGTGCGTGCTTCCGGAAAACCCAGTGCAAGCGCGTGCCGGCGGATGTGTTCCGAAACGCAGAGGAACAAGGCGCCATATCTTGCGAGTTGCCTTTTGAACAGAAGGTAGTTGATCAGATAGGGCGAGCCGGAGCGCAGGAAGGCGCTTGCGGAGGTGGTGACATCGAAGCCATGGAAGGTCGTCACCAGCGGCACGCCAAGCTGGCGGGCAAGCGGCAGCGCGTAGACCGCATCCGGACCAAAATGAGCGTGTATCAAGGCCGGGCGCAGACCGCCCAGGGCTGCGAGGAACGGCGCTGGGTCGCGCGTCGCGGCGTTGCGCAATACTGCCCAGGAGCGCCGGCCGAGACGATCCTGCGCGGCGAGGCCGAGGCCGGGCGGCGGGCCGAAACGCTCCCGGCCGAGAAAGGCCGGCGCAAAATTCCGCAGCGCGCCGGCTTGCGCGGCGATAAACGGCTCCGACGGTTTGAACATTTGCAGACGGAAGATGACGGCAACCGGCAGGCCCGCAACGTTCACGTCCTGGCACCCTCGCCGCCGGGCGCATCGTGCATGGCAAATGCCCGGTCACGAATTTTCGGAACTGACCTGGCCGTCTCGAAACGGGCATAGACGAAGGCGCAAAGCAAGGCCAGGACCGGTTCGATATGTTCATCGCCAACCAGGCTATAGTTCTCGCCCAGCGCCTGCAGAAAAATCCAGGCTAGGCCGAAGGTGAGCGCGAATGCCAGGCCGAAGCGTTCGCGGTCGCCGCTGAAAAGGCGTTTGCCGGAAAAATTCAGCACGGCCGTAACAAAACCGATGGCGCAGATCGCCGCGGCGATGCCGCCCTGCGACCACATGTAGATCAGCAGATCGTGCGGCGGGAAATTTGGAGGCAGACCGGCGTCCGCGGCGTATTGGGTGAAGCCGATCTGCCAGCCGCCGAAGCCCTGGCCCAAAAGCGGCGATTGCGGGAAGGCTTCAGAGGCATAGGTCCAGATAATTGTCCGCAGCCGCAGCGTCGCTTCGGCCTGGTTGCCGAATGACACGCCGGAGCTGCCAACGCTGATGACGTTGTAGTCCTGCACCACAAGAAACAGCAGTGGGCCGAGCGCCAGAACGATAAAAGCGACCCAGGCACCGTTGCCACGGGCCTTTATCGCGGTGGCGATCGTCATCGCCAGAGCAAGGCCCGCGCAGAACAGGATCGCCGCCTTCGAACCCGTGACAAAGGCGCCGGCCAGAAAGATCGCCGAGCCGAAAAACCAGCGTTTGCGCCGGTACGCCCAGGCAAACCCGAAGGATGTCGCAGCCAGGAAGCCGGCGAAAGCGCCAGCGACGTTGGCGTTTTCGAACAGACCTCCGGACTTCGTCGGGTCGAGGATGTTGTCGGCCCCTTCGGGCGTGAACAGAGTCAGCAGCGAATCCGGATTGATGAAGAGCCCGGCGAGATAGGACCGGAAAAAGGTTATCTTCAGAAAAGGGTGCAGGCGGAACAGCACGATGAGCACAACCTGAAGAAGTGCGATTGCCAAGGTCCAGGCCAGCAGGCCTTGCATGAAACGTGGATCGCTACGCGCCTCCGCCAGTGCCGCCGCGAAGATGCTCAAGAACATCACGAGGTAAACGATGGTCCGGGTGCCGAGTTGAAAATCGACCGACCAGATGAGGCTTGTCAGGTAAGCAAAGATGATCCCGACCAGCAGGAGCGTCGGCTGCCAGGTCAGGATGAACCGCACGGAGCGCACGAGATCCGGCAACAGCGCGAGTGCCGCCAACATGCAGATCGGCGGCACGAAGCTTTGCGCGTCCGGATCATAAAACTGAAAGCCGGAAAGCGAGACCGAAATGAACAGCAGAATACGGCGCGGCGTAAGCCTTGGCAGGTGGAGTCTCAAAGGGCGCATTTGCTGTCCACGCGCGCGCCGCGGCCGCCGGCGAGGCGCTTTAGGGTGAGGAAAATCTTGTCGCGGAAAGTTCGTGGCGCGCTATGCGCCGACCAGAACAGGCTTGCCGCCACCAACGCAGCGCCCGCACCGGCCTGGAGCCATGGCGTCACCACTGCGGTCGCCACCAAAGCAAAGCCCAGCAGCAGCAGGAGCAGACCCGGCCACGCCACCAACAGCTGGCGCCACAAGCCGACCGCCGCGAACAGCAGGACAGTGTCTGCAATGGCGCGGGCGCCCCAGGCCCAGGCCGCGCCGACCACGCCAAAATGCAGTGTCAGCAGGTAGAGCACCGGCGCGTAGCCGAGCAGTTCGAGAACATGCAGCTTGGCCGGCACATCCGGGCGGCCACGGCTTTGCAAAAAGCTGAACGGAACAAACCCCATGGTGCTGAACCACAAACCAAGGACGAGAACCTGGCCGACCGGCGCCGCCCGGGCGGCCAGGCCTTCGCCGATCCAGAGTGTCATAAACGGCCTGATCAACAGCAGCCCGATGATCAAGATCGGCGTCATCATGCAGGCCACCGTGGCGGCGGCACGCGCCTGCAGCGCCCGTGAAGCTGGCTCATCCAACGCGGCAAAGCGCGGGAACAGGGCGTTCTGGAAACTGGCCGGAAGAGCAGCGATCCGGGTCACCAGGTTGAACGGGATGGTATAGGCGGCAACCGCCGCCATGCCGGTGATCGCACCGATCACGAAGCGGTCGAACACCGTGAGCAGCGGGTAGATCAGCCCGGTGACCGTGACCCAGCCGCCGTAGGAGAGCAGAGGCTTGACTTCGGCAAGCGCGATTCTGGGCGGGATTTCGGCCGGCACCCGGCGCAGGCAGAACCACAACAGCATCGCGGCGGTGACAGCGCGGCCGCCGACAGCGGCAATGACCAGACCGGGCAAGGTCGGGGACAACAGCATCGCCGTCAGCAGCGGGAAAACCTGGTAGAGAATGCTGCCGGTCATCTGGCTCATATTCATTGCGCCAAACGCTTCGCGGCCCTGCAACGCGCCAGACATGGCCGAGATGCCAGTGACCAGCGGCAACGCCAGGGCCACGAAAGGCAACGCCGCGGCGGTTTCGCCGATCAGGCCGCGCGGCACATCGAACACGTTGCCGAACAAGGTCCGCGCGACGACGTACAGCACGAGGCCGCCGACGGCGCCGGTCAGCACGCTGAGGCAGGTGCCGGTCCAGAAAACCTCGGCGCGAGCCGCCGTGGTGCCGTCGCCAAGCGTCGCTATCCGGCTGGCGACGGCGCGGCCGAAGCCAAGGTCAAAGACGCCGAAATAGCCAAGCAACAGCCAGACCAACGCCATGACGCCATAGCGATCCAGCCCGATAAACCTGATGTAGAGCGGCACGGTGACGAGCTGCACCACGGTCGGAACCAGCAATCCCGCCAGATTAAAGGCGGTTGAGCGGGCCAGGCTGGGTGGCCGGGCGGACCTCATTGTTTGCGCCACATAATGACCAGCAAGTCGTCGGAAAGGCTGATTACGGCCTGCTTCGCGTTATTGAAGGTCTGCACCGGCGCCGCCGGGCGTAGCGGGTCGTAAACCTGGATGGTGCCGGCGCTATCCGGAAACTTCACCTCAACCGAGGCGGATAACGCTTCCGCAGGCTGCCGCGTTCTGGTGGGAAGGGCTTCGTTCCAGAGCAGCAGAAACAGGCTGCCTTTGGGGGTCTTCAGGAGCCCGGCGTGCGCGGTCGGCGGCAAGCCGGAAACGGCAGCGCCGGACGACGCAACGGCGCTGGCATGGCCAAGCAACGTGTTGAGGTTATGGATGGCGACAGCGGCCAGCTTTGGCTGCCAGGAAGCCGTGAACAAGCCAAAATGATGCTCCTTATTGGGGGCGCCGTCATCGTGCCTCTGATCGACAAGCTCGTAGATGTATTGCCGGCTGACATGGTACAGAAAAAAATTATCGGCCAACGCGTCAACGGTCCACTCCGCCTGAATTTGTTCGTCGACACCGGCGTCGCCCGGCGCCTGCGGCCAGGTGAAATAGCCGAACTCAGTCAGCAACACCGGCGCATCCGGCACCGCCGCCGCCCAGCGCCCGATATCCTCAGCCAAGTAGACATCCGGAGGCGATGCCGGGCCCGACGAGTAGGCATGGGCATTGGCAACATCGGCTTTGCCGGTCGCGCCGGCATAGGGCGGTAAATCCGTCGGGCCATGGTAGACCGCGGAGAACATTGCCACCGGCACGCCATGCAGTTTGCGGTCGGCCTTGACCTCGCCATAGAGGTTGCTCTGCAGCAGCAACGCCGCCGGAAATCCCGAAAGCCCGCGATAAGCCAGTGAATCGGGATGGGCATTCACTTCGTTCGGGCCTTCCACACCGTCCAGTCCGCCGGCAAGCTGTTCGTAAAGCCACAAATCAGGCTCCTCGCCACTTCGAGCGACAAGCTCGAGGCCGATACCGGCTTGCTCAAGAGCGCGGTAACGTTGCGGGGATGCATTGGCCGGCGGATTATCGCGCACATGCCGGGTGCCGAGATAGGCCAGCGCGCGGAGCACCTCCGGCAGATCACCATAAGCCGTCGAGAGCGCGCAGATATGAGTATTAACGCCGATGGCATCGGCAAAATCGCCAGCGCCCGGATCCGGCATTGCCACCGCCGGCGTGAGCGAGACTATGACCGACACGCCGAATCCCCACGTGCCGGCTCTCAGCAAGAGGTGGCTTCCGCGAAGCGTGGCGTTGCCGCCGCCGAAAAGAGCACGGGATCGAGCAGCTGGTTCAGGTGACCGCGCGGCGCCAGATGCGCCAAACCCGGCGCAACAAAGCGCTCCATCTGCTCCGGATGGTGCAGGTCGCTGCCCCAGATTTGGATCATCTGGCGGTCCAGAAGCCAGAGCGCAAAGCGCCGCACCTCTTCGCCATGTTGTCCCGCCAGCGAGCCGATGTCGCCCTGCAGGATTGCCCGTGAACGCGCAAAGCGGCTCAGCCAGACAGTTCTGCCGCGCGCCACATAAAGATACCGCTCCACATGGGCAATCACCGGCCGGTACCCGCGCGCGGCCAGCGCCGCGACACAGATCGCGGCCGTCGGCGCTTCCCGGTGACTCGGAAATTCCAGCAATACCCAGCGCTCTCCGCCGACGCAGAGGGAAAGAAGATCATCGGCTTTGATCATTTCGAGGAAATTGTCGTCGGCGAAATACTCCGCCGCGAGATGCAGTGCGAAGGGTTCCGGTTCGGCGGCCAGGTCGGCGGCGAAGTCCTTGAAAGCGGCGATTAGCCCGGCTGAAGAATTGTCGTAGACGCCCTTGAAGATATGCGGCGTCACTACGGCGCCGGAAAATCCAGCCCGCCGCAGCTCGGCAATAGCCTTACGCGCCTCCATCAGATCGGCCACCCCGTCATCCACGCCGGGTAGCAAGTGGCTATGAAAATCCAGCCCAATATCTTGTGTTTTCGCTGACCGGCGCGCCAGATTCAGGATCTTGAACATGTTACATCCCTATCGCCTTCTTAAACGGCTTAAACAGCCGCTGATATCCGGTGACGGGTTTCACCGCGTAACCGTAGCCGTACTTGTTCCCAGGAACCCCGTTGATGATCACGCCACGGCGCCGTTCAAGGCTCGCCAACATCTCGCGATGAACTTCTAGAACACGTTTCTTGGTATGTTCGACCATCACGACCGTCAGTATCAAATCGGCATGGGGGCCAAGCGTCATCGCGTCCGAGGTCGCCGGCAGCGGCGCGGAATCGATCACAACGTAGTCGAATTCGCTCCGCAGCGTCGCGACAATATCGGTGAAATACGGCTCGTTCAGTAGCTCCGTCGGGTTCGGTGGCAACACGCCCGCGGGCAGGATCATGAAGCGCTGGGCCTCCGCCTGCACGAACTTGGGCTTCTTCATCGTCACCAGCCATTCGGTCAGACCGGAGGAAGGATCGACTCCCACCATTTCATGGATCCGGCCGACATGCAGGTCGGCATCGATCAGGATCACCCGTTTGCCGTCATCGGCAAGTGCCTTTGCGAGGTTGAGCGAGACCGTGGTTTTGCCATCATCCTCGCTTGCCGAAGTGACCAGAACGACCCGGGCACCCTGCGCTGTCGCGGAGCGGTAGATCGCGCTGCGCAACAGTCTGAATGCTTCCGCGAAGGGGGTCTGGCGGTTGATCGGGAACACATCGCCGTCCAACGTCGTGACCTGCGGGATCGATCCGTAAACCGGAACGTCGATGGCCCGGCGGATTTCCGTATCGCTCTGAAATCTGTCAGACAAAGCATGCTGACCGAGGATCATGGCAATCGATCCGAACAGCCCGATGCAGAAGCCGACGCCGAGAATGACAAACACGCGCGGCGCCGTGGCATGCAAGGGAACTTCCGCCGGCGCCACCATTCTCGTGTCGGCGGTGGTAACGGCCTTGGAGACTTCCGCTTCCGCTTGTTTCTGCATCAGCAGGACGTAGATTTGTCCGAACACGTCGCTAGCCCGCGTCAGCGCCACCACCTGCAAGGATTGTTGCGGCATATTCTTGAATTGTGTGTTCAGCTGAGCGATCTGGCTGTCCATGTTCTGCAGATTGTTGGTTGCCTGCGCCAGATCGTTGCCGACCACGCTGCGTATCGACTGCTCGATCCGGTTCGCTAGCGCCTGCTGTACCTGAACATCGGGCGAGTCGCCTGTGAACTGCACCTGCAGGGTTTGCAATTTATTTTCGGCATCCGCCAGCGTGCCCGCCAGCTGCGCCAGCGCGGGATCGTTACTCTGCGAGATCAGATACGGGTTCACGCTGCCGGTCGGATGCGCGATCTCGCCGTCCAACTGTTGCAACGCCTGCTGCTGTAGCCGCAACGCGGCCCTCTGTGTCTCGTATTGAGACGCCAGTCCGATCGCCGATTTGGCATTTTCCGGCACGTCGATGATACCGGTCTGCGACTGATAGGCCGCGAGTTTCCGGTCGGCCTCGGCCAGAGACTTCTTTACCTGGTCGAGCTGGTTGGCGATGAACCCCTCCGTCTCGGAAGCCGCCTGGGTTTTCCAGGCGATCTGGCTCGCGATAAAATCGGTCATCAGCTGGTTGACGAACATCCGGCCGCGATAAGGATCGCTCGTCACCAGTTGCAGGTTGGCAACCTTGGTGGGGTTGCTGAGCGTGCCGCCCGCCGCCACCGTCAGTGCGCGGTCCTTGCTCAGCCTTTCCTCCACCGCCGAGGCGGGCGTTACCCGCATCACAAAATGCGCGCCCGGCAGCGGCACCACGCCATCCACCGCTGGCTCCAGCAACAGGCTCAGGCCGCCGCCGGAAGCCGGGCGGCCCAATGCACCCTCCGGCACCGGCACCGGCGCGGCGAACCAGCCGCAACGGCAGTTCACCCGGTAGCGGCCGTTTCCGCCAACGGTCACGTCAAACGTCGCCGTACCACTCCGAGGATTATCAAACCGCGCATCCAGCGCCTTGAGGTCGCCCGGCCGTGGCGCAAATGCGCTGACGCCACGGCGGTCGAGCAGCCGCCATTTCCAATAGGGCATCGTTCCGCCGGCATCGGCCGCCACCGTGGCGTTGAAACCGCTCTCCAGTATCGCGCTTTCGACGAGAGCCTGGCTGCTGATCAGCTCGATTTGCGTGTTGATGTCGCTGACGCTTTGAAAGTCGGAGAGGTAGCCGAGCGGGCCGGTCTCGTCCGATGGCGCCGTCGGCCGCGCGTCGCCCAGATAGAGGCTGCCCGCGATCGTGAACTTCGGGACGGTCAGCAGCGCAACGGCCAAGGCCAGCGACGTCGCGATGATCGTCAGCACGGCAATCTTGCGCCAATGCCGCCGCAGGCTGAGACCGATCTCGGTGAGATCGATCTCGTCGACGTGGTCCGTGGAATTCGGCGTGGTCAGCGCGGTGCTCAAGAAATGACTCCTAAATACGATGCCTAATGCGTTTCAAGGTAGCGGATTGCCACGAAGGGATTGATTGAATCCGAGACTACCTGAAGCGAGGGTATCAGCTGGGCCAGCACCTGATTCCAGGTGGCGACCAAGGTCGGCGGGACAAAGACGATGTCGCCCGGTTCCAGAGGGAACGGCGCGGCCGCTCCGCCCAGAATTTTTGCCGCATCCACAACGAAGAACTGCGCGGTGCGGCCGTGGGCGCGGATCACCCGGACTTGAGAGAGCCGGGCATCCGTATAACTCGGCAGATCGAGCCCGGCCGACGCGATCGCCTGCAGCAGCGACAACGCGCCCGCCTGGAACTGGATTGCGCCCGGCTTGCCGACAGCGCCGAAGACGAACACGTTTTCAATGTCGCCCGAAGGCACGACAATAGTATCGCCCGCGGCCAACATGATGTTCTGCGAGAGGTCACCATCCACCAGCAGCGCGTGCAGATCGACCGGCAGCTTTGTTGCACCCTGCGCAACATAAGCTTGATAGAGATCCGCGTGTACTATATCGACACTGCCGCCGAGGGCAAGCGCTTCAAGCAGGTTGAGTTGATGCACCGGGTACTTGATGCCGGGCGCCGTAAAGGCGCCGAGCAGGTAATAGCTGAGGCTTTGGGCATGAACGAGTTGAACGGCAACACGCGGATCGCGGATGTCGGATTGGTAAGCCTGCGCAACCGCGTCCTGCGCCTGTTGCAGGGTCAGCCCGCCAAGGTGGATGTTGCCGACCAGCGGCAGAGCCACCGAGCCGTCGCTCGTGATCAACACACCACCGACCGTATTGGTAATTCCCTCGGCCGGAACGCTGAACTCGGGGTGCCCGTAAACCGACACCGCGATCACGTCGTCCGGCCCCAGCATGTAGGCCTCGTTCACCTGCGTATCGCTGATCTGTCTCAGCTCGTAAGGCGAGAGCGTTTCGGTCGTCGCGGAAACGATCGCATTGGTGCTCTCCAATGTCACCGCCGAAGGGACGACGCCAGAGGTCGGCGGCGCCGGTGGCGGCGTGCAGCCAGCAAAAGCGAGCACGCAAGACAACATCAAAGCCGGCCGAAACCCGCGGCCCGAACCGGACGAGCGCGCTGGCCGACAGAAGTCGCTTGAGGCAACCGCCACTGGCGACCGCACCGGCTCCAGCTCGGGCATGACGACAACGCACGGCGTTTCAGAAGGCGTTCTTGCCATAAAATCCTACCAGAACGGTTTTGACGATGATGACGAGGTCGAGAAACAACGACCAATTCTCGATGTAGTAGATGTCGTGCTCGACCCGACGTTCGATCTGCTGCACCGTTTCCGGGGGGCCGCGCCAGCCATTGACCTGCGCCCAACCCGTGATACCGGGCTTCACTCTTTGTCGGTCCGCATATTCAACCACCGCGTCAAAATAGAGCGCACCGCCGGCGCGGGCTTCCGGCATATGCGGCCGCGGGCCGACCAACGACATGTCGCCCCGCAGCACATTGATGATTTGCGGCAGTTCGTCGAGGCTCAGCTTGCGCAGCAGGCTGCCGAATTTGAAAATGCGCGGGTCGTTCCGTTGCGTCAGCCGCAAGTCGCCATGCTCCGCGACATGCATGGTGCGGAACTTTAGTATGTTGAACCGGCGACCTTTGTAACCAACGCGCATTTGTCGAAACAGGACGGGGCCGGGGCTTGATAGTTTAATACCGGCCATGCAAAAAAGCATAACAGGCGCCGCCAGCACGAGCCCGGCGGCGGCGACCGCACGATCGAAAACATCCTTGGCAAAGAGCGCGACTTCAGAAATCGGCCGGTCGGCAACGGCGATCAATTGCACGCCCGGCAGCTCAGTGCGCGCCAGCCGGATCGGGCTGATCCGCTCCAGGCCGATCGCACCCGGTAGAACCCGAACGTTGACCGGTTGCTGGCGAAGTTGCCTTATGATCGCGTGGATCCTGTCGGAGCCGCTGATTGGCAACGTCACCACCACCGTATCGACCTCATGGGTCTTCGAGTATTCCAGCAGGTCGGCGATTGTCCCCAATAGCTGCACACCGGCGATATGCGCGACGTTATCGCGATGCCGGTCATCGAAGACGCCGACAATGCGAATTCCCCAAGGGTTGTCGCGAAAGCGCTCGATCAGCCGTTCGGATAGTGAATTACCGCCGACGAGCGCGACACAGAGCGTATGGTGGCCGCGAGCGATCCAGGCCCTGATGAGCCGCGCGACGAGGAAACGCTCGATGCCAATCGCCGCGAAGCCGCCGACGTAGAACCCGGCGAACCAGAGCCGTGAATAAAGGTTGGGTGCGTGGACCAGCGCCGCCAGTGCTGCGAGCATCATGAAAACGACAGTCCAGCGCCACAACAAGGATTTCATCGACCTGACCGGATCGAGCAGTGAATCCATGTCGTAAAGATGCGCCTGGTAAAAGCTGATATGAGAGATCGCGGCCACCAGGCCGGCGCCTAAAACATAGTGGGGCGGCAGCCAGCCCTGGGTCTTGCTCGCCACCGGGTACACGACCAACGCGATGGCAAAGATGACAATGAGATCAAGCAACTGCGTCAACAACATCATCCGCCAGCGGGTCATCGACCGGAACGCGAATGCAAGCCCGGCGCTCGACCGGGCGCGCGCGAAATGCGAAACGCCAGACGGGCCAAATCCGACTGACATCAGGAAGCGATTGTCGGTCTGACTGCTGAAGCGCGTTTGGCTATGCTGAAGAAAGCCGCTGAATCTTTTTGCTCAAGCCCCCGTCCACAAACGGCTTCAAAAATATTCAGCATCCCAAAATCCCGCGCTCAAGTTCCTGTCCTTTGAGTAATGGCGGGGAAATGATAACCGGCGGTTAAAAAACTTTGCGATTTCCGCAACATCTTCCGGCACCCGGTTGTCGCCGAACGCCATCCAGACCCGAGGCTTAAACCGGCTTCGCCTTTGCGGCGAGCCGGCGCTGCAGGAAGGCCAGCACCAGCGTCTCTTCCGGACGCAGAGCGGAAAGTTCGGCGGAGAGTTCCCGGTCCACTTCCCGCCGCGCCTCGAGCACCAGTTCTTCCGACAGGTAGCTCTCGATCACTTCCGGATGGACATAGCATTTACGGCAGACGGTTGGTGTGTTGCCAAGCCGCGCCGCCACCCGCTCGATGGCTCGCCGAACATTCTTTTTCGCCGCGGCCTGGCTGTCGAACCGTTCGAACTCCGTTAGCGCGAGCGCCGCCAGAACGGTCCCGGTCCAGGTCCGAAAGTCTTTCGCTGTGATATTGCTGCTCGAAATCTCCTTTAGATAGGCGTTAACGTCCCCTGAACCGACATCGTGTTGTTCCCCGTCTTCATCGAGATACTGAAACAGATGTTGCCCCGGCAGATCCTGGCTCGCCTTAACGATTCGTGCGATCCGGCGGTCCTTCATCGTCAGTTGCCACCGCTTGCCGCTCTTGCCCTTGAAGGAGAACTTCAAAGTGGCACCGTCGACCGTTAGGTGCCGGTTCTCCAGAGTCGTCAGCCCGTAGCTCTGGTTCTGCCTGGCGTAATCCTCGTTTCCTACCCTGATCATCGTGGTTTCGAGAAGATGCACAATCGAGGCGAGCACTTTCTCCCGCGGCAGCCCGCGCAGGCCCATGTGCCGGTCGATGCTAGCCCTTATTCCCGGGAGCGCCGCGGCAAATTCAAGCATGTGCTCGTACTTCGTGCCGTCGCGAACCTCGCGGAACCGGGCGTGGTAACGGTATTGCTTGCGGCCCTTGGCATCCCGCCCGGTGGCCTGAATATGGCCATTGGCGTCGGGGCAAATCCAGACATCTGCGTAAGCGGGCGGTATCGCCAGCTTTTTTATCCGGTCAAGGATCGCCTTATTGGAGATCGGCTTGCCGCTTGGGCCCCGATAGCTGAAGCCGCTACCACTCCGCCGCCGGGTTATCCCCGGCCGGTCGTCCCCGACATAAATAAGTCCGGCCATCTCTGCCGCATCCCGCGGATCGACCAACCCGGTTGCGGCCGGCTCCGCCGTCGCCTGAGCCGTCATGTCTTTACCCGTCACGCGGCGAGCCGCCATTTCGCGCGGCCGCTTTTTGCACCCGCGACCCACACCTAGCCTAGAACACGCTCAGATTGCCGAACTGCCATAAACTTCGACCTCGTCCAGATGCAGAAACGTTTTGGTCCTTGAGATGATCCGCAGGTGACGGGCGAACACGGCCTTCTCGAACATAACGACCAAGGGGCGGCCGATCGTGCCTTGGAAAGCCGGCCCGCCCTTATGGGCATAGACCTCGGTCCAGATGCTTCCTGTCGAGCTGATCTCGATCGCGATGTGTCGCGCCCGTGCCGCCATCGCGGGATCATCGACCCTGTTGTAGATGTGAACAGCTTTGATTGCGTATCGCTCAAGCAGATCGACCGCCCACCATGGCTCGTCCTCGAAGGCGGTGTGAAAACCAAAGTTGCCGGTCCGAAAGCCGTCATTGCCGTGCCCCTGGGCGCGGCCTTTGAGCTTGCCCTGCGTCTCGCCGAAACGTGAACTTTGCCGGCTCGGCTTGCGGAGCGCGATGTTGGCGGCATCCGGAACGGGAACATTGCTCAGCGCCGCCGTGTTGTAGCGTTCTCCAACCGTTCTTGCCCAAAAAGCGGCAAGGTAAGTGTCCTCGACGACATTCGTCTGATCCAGTATCTTTTTATAGCTTCCGTCCGCGTACATCTTCTCCCAGGTCGCGGAAATCTGGAAGCCGCCGCGCCTGGCCCGCCTGGTAAAGTCCCGTTCTGACTTGAACTGAAAATGCGCGATATAAGCGGTCTTTATCATCGCGTCGGAAACGCCGCTCCGGCAGATCTGCTCAACGGCCGCCTTCGGGAACGCTTTCGTGTAGCCGTCCACGTTGCCGCCGATGGCGTTAACCAGCCGCGCGTTGTCGAAACCGTAATCGTTCCAGAAGTGCCAAAAGCCGATCGCGCCACCCAGGAAGCTTTCCTTGACCCGACGTGGATCAACCGCGGCGCTCCGTGTTATGACCTTGGTATGGTGATCGATAAATCTGGCTCGCCTTGTATACGCGAACAAGACGCTGTCTTCATCTCTTTCGGTCAAATAATTGTTGCCGTACAGCAACCAGTTTAGATAGACGGCGTCGTGGAACACCTCGAACTTTGCCATGAACTCTCGGATAGAGTTGATGTTTTTGAACACCAGGAACTCATCAATGTCCAGGAAACAAAACCATTCTGTCTCTTCCAGAAAATGGTCCAGAAAGTGGAAATACATTTGAGGCTGTTGACCGGGTATGGGCCAATGCCGAAAGGTGACAACGGGATCTTTGCGAAGGATGTAGGGGCTGAGGACCTTGAAGAGTGTCGTCGGGCTGTCGTCGTTCGAGTAGATGTAAAAATGTTCGATGCCGACCGCCAGATGGTATTCGATCCACTCAGCTATGTCTTTCTCCTCCCACCTCGCGCAGGCGACAAGGGAGAACTTACGGCGCGCGGCTGGCGAACTGGCGGTCATATCCTGCTATAATGGTGCCGATGGACAGCCCGGTCCAGGGCACGGCACAATCCTCAACGCATGGCCGGCCGAGCCGCGGGCGAATTTGTCATAGCTTGGCCTGAGGTTGGGTTAACTCTTGCAACATTGCTTTGGCGTGTTCGGCATGTCAATGAAGGCGCCTGAAGAGGTATGGGGCCGGGGCAGCCTGCGGATCGGGGACCCCCAACTTGGAGGGCAAATGCCAATTTTGATCGCCGATAACGGCATGAACAACAGCGTTCAGGTGTCGGCTGATCTTATCGCCAAAGGCAACGGCAAAATCCTTTTGGAGGGCGACAACAACAGCATTGTCGTTGACCCATCCGCGCTCGCCTTCGGCGGATTCATTCACCTGAAGGGCGGCGCCACGGTCACGATCGGCGGCGCTTTCAACGCGACCCAAATTTTCATCTACGCCGTGCGCGGCGCCCTGTTGCGGATCGGGCGCCGAACTGGATTTAACGGAAGCGTCAGGCTCCTGATGCACGAGGCCGCACAAATGACAATCGGTGAGGATTGCCTGTTCGCTTCGGATGTCGACGTGACAATCAGCGATATGCATTCGATCATCGACGTCGCCACGGGCAAGCGCATCAACCCCGCCAAGAACATTAACGTCGGCAATCGGGTGTGGATCGGCCAAAGATGCATGATTTTGAAAGGCGCTGACATCGGCGACGGCAGCATCATCGGCGCCAACTCGCTGGTCTCCAAGATGATACCGCCCAACTGCCTTGCCGCCGGCAGCCCCGCCCGGTTGTTGCGGCCAAACGTGACGTGGGATCAAAGATTGCTCTAAGCCACGGAATGACCCGCGAACGCTGCTTTTACACCCTCCGGATGCTAGCCTGGCAGCAAATGTTTGACAATTTCTCATAAAGAAAACAATGATCGAACAGCAATCCAAGACGACTCACGATGTGCTAAACCTTGCGTCATGGATGAGGTTGTCGTGCCAAAACGTCTACGGAGTCGCGCATACGGGAGCCTGTCGTGAGCCTTGAAAAAACCAGCGTCGGAATATCGGAAGAAACGCTAACCGGTTCGCGTTGGAGCCTTGGCGAAAGGGGCCAGGTTCCATGGTCGACGTCGCTTTACTTTTCGCCGGACGGAACCATCGGCGGCTATAAAAGCCCCAACGAGGTGTACTGGAATATCGACGGTTCGATTTTGCGTATTTTCACCGGGTCTCACCAGGAGATGTGGCGATTCAGCGACTTTGATGTGGTCGGCGGCAAAATTGTCGCGGTCACAAGGCCGTCACAAGACGCGGCCAGTTCGCAGCGGTGCCTTTTAAAGGAGATCGAAAAGCGGATTCAACCAGTGCTGACCGAAGACCTTCTGGTCGGTTCCCGGTGGAGCCTGGGCGAAGACGGGCAAACCCCCTGGTCGACGTCGTTTTACTTCCGCTCCGGGGGACGAATTGGCGGGTATAGGAGCCCGAACGAAGTCTACTGGACGCTGGAAGACCAGGCGTTGCGCATCTTCACCGAGACCCACGCGGAGATGTGGCGGTTCGACACTTTGGACATGATCGATGGCAACCTTTGCTCGGTCGGCACCATGCGCAAGGACAAGGCCGCAGAGAGCTTTTGCTCGTTGAAGGAGATCGAGAAGCTTGCCGCCGTGGCCGTGACTGAAGACGATCTCGTCGGCGCCCGCTGGAGTTTGGGCGAAGAAGGAAGAGCGCCATGGTCGACCTCTTTCTACTTTCTGCCGAACGGCAGAATCGGTGACTATCAAAGCCCGAACGAAGTGTTCTGGAGCCTCGAGGATTCGGTGCTGCGGGTTTTCACGGAAACCATGAAGATCATGTGGCGCTTCGACAAATTCTACATGGTCGACGGTGGTTTGCAGTCGCAGGGCGCATTTCAACGCGAGAAGAACGAGGAAGGCTTCTGCCTGCTGACGGAAATGGCCGCGGAGACGCTGCCCACCGAAGAGCACTTGCTGACATCGCGCTGGTGCCTGGGAGAAGACGGCAAGGCGCCGTGGTCGACTTCCTTTTATTTCCGCCCGCACGGCAAGATCGGCGGCTACAAGAGCCCGAACGAAGTCTACTGGGCGCTCAAGACCTCGGCGCTCGAAATCTACACCGAGACCGGCGAGAAGATGTGGCGGTTCGACCAGTTCGACGCCAGCGGCGGCAAACTACGGTCGATCGGTACTTTCAAAAAGGAAAAAGGGATCGAGAGTTACTGCCTCCTCACCGAAATGCCGGCTGATTCCATGCCGACGGTGGAGACGCTGATCGCGACCAGATGGAGCCTGGGGCAGGAAGGGGACACTCCCTGGTCAACCTCGTTTTACTTTCGGGCTGACGGACGGATCGGGGGTTATAAGAGCCCGAACGAGGTGTATTGGAGCCTCAAGGGTTCGGTACTCCGCATCTTCGATCTAGGCAGGCGCGAAATGTGGCGGTTCGAAGGTTTCGAATCCTTAGATGGAACTCTGCGCGCAATCGGTAGTTTTCAAAGAGAGCCGAACGTGAACAGCTCTAGCGTTCTGGCCGAAATGCCGGCATTGGCGGCCGCCTCATCCCATCGGACAGAACCGGCCGCGACGGGCGGCGGCGCAGCTGAACCCACGCCGTCGAAGGGCGGCAAAATCAAGCTGCTGATCTGGGATTTGGACGATACGTTCTGGTCCGGAACCCTCGCCGAGGGCGGTGTCGAGGAGCGGGCGGAGGTAACCGGGCTGGTCAAGACAATGGCGGGCCGGGGCATCCTGAATTCGGTATGCTCCAAAAACGATTACGAACAGGCAAAGGCCAAGCTCGTGGCACTCGGCATCTGGGAGTATTTTGTCTTCCCGAAAATCAAGTTCGCGCCAAAGGGCATGATGATCCGAGACATCATCGAGCTGTGCCAGCTGCGCGCAGCCTCCGTTCTGTTCATCGAGGACAATCCGATCAACATCAACGAGGCCACGCATTACAATACGGGACTGCAAGTCTGCGGGCCGGAGGACATTGAAAGCCTGCTCGATGATAAGCGTTGCCGGGGCAAGCCAGACCCAAACCTGGAGCGACTGGCACGCTACAAGGTGCTTGAGCAAAAACATCTGGACCGGAAGTCCGATGATTCCGAAAATGTCGACTTCCTGCGGCAGAGCGAGATCTGCATCAGCTTTCATGAGGACGTCGAAGCTGAGTTCCCCCGGATACATGATCTCGTCAACCGGACCAACCAGCTCAACTTCACGAAAAATCGCTGGCCGGAGAGTGAAGCGGAAGCTATTTCGGTTTTCCGCCGCGAGCTCGCTGCGCATTTCGATAGCCAGTTCGGCTACGTCAAAGTTTCCGATCGCTACGGACAATACGGCATCTGCGGATTCTTCCTGATCAGAAATGGCGATTGCCACCATTTCACGTTTTCATGCCGAGCACTGAACATGGGGATCGAGCAATTTGTCTGGCAAAGGCTTGGCCGGCCTTATGTCGAAATACGGGGCGAAGTTGTCTCCAGCCTCGGCGGTGCGCCCGATTGGATCACGGTCGTCGAGGATGCAGACTTCGGCCGGGAAACGATTGAGGCGGCAGGGGACGTGTCGATCTGCGTCCGTGGCGCCTGCGACCTGGCGATGATGACGCATTATCTCCGGATGCGTTTCAAGACAACCGAGGAGTTCACTTATCCGTATGTCGGTTGGGGCATCCACTCCTGCGCCAGGGCGGTGGCGCTACACGACGATCTGGCGTCGCCAGCCAATAAAATTTTGATCGATAAGCTGCCGGGCATGCCCGCCAGACGCTTTGAAAGCGCGCTCAACACCGGCCAATCCGATGTCTATATCCTGTCTTTTTCATCGGAATTTTTTGGCGGCCTGTACCGGTCGAAGACCACCGGAATGATCCTTCCGCTCGACTTCATGCCGATGGCCGGCATGCCCGCCTGGAAGAAGGACTTTCAGGCAATCGATTATCAAACTGTCAAAAATGAGCCTCTGGGCGGAAGCATTACGCGCGCCGAATGGCAATTGCTGCAGAACGAAATGGAATATATCGGCGGCTTTCAGGAAGGCATATTCCGCCAGGACGTCCGGACAATCTTCTCCAGATTGCAGGGTAAATTGGTGATCGTCTTGATGCTGAACACCGAAATCGGCGCTGACCGATGGATACTGTCCGGCTTCGCGACGGTAAACGATGTCGTGCGCCCGCTAACGGAAGAGTTCGGGTACGAGAGGCTGGAGATGAGTGACTTCGTGCGAGGCACCGGCGATCTGGTGGCTCCAGACGATGGCGGCGTCCATTTCAGCCGCAACGTCTACCAGAACTTGTCGAAAAAGATCGCCGAGATCATCGCGGCGCGGAGCGCGGCGCCGGTGCTCGCAACCTCTTCGGTCTAACCTCAACCTCAACCCGATAGTGCCATAACCTCCGCGTCGGTGAAGACCCGGGAGCGGGTAAGGAAGCGCTTGCCGGAGCCGTTCTCCAGCGAGAACATCCCACCCATTCCGGGCACCACGTCGATGGTCAACTGGGTATTCCGCCAATAGGCAAATTGCGAGCGGCTCATATAGAACCGCGCCCCGCCAATTTCGCCCAGTTCCACATCATCCGGCGCCAGCAGATAATCGCCCTGCCCGAAGCACATCGGCGAAGAGCCGTCGCAACAGCCGCCGGACTGGTGGAATATGATCTTTCCATGCTCCCCGGTCAGCTTCGTGATCAGCTCAAGCGCCGCCGCGGTGGCAAGCACTCTCACCGGCTTATCGACCATCGTCATCGACCTCAAAAAAAGCCGAGCGCCTTCGGGCTGTAGCTCATCAGGATGTTCTTGGTCTGCTGATAATGGTCCAGCATCATCTTGTGGTTTTCCCGCCCGATGCCGGACTGTTTATACCCACCGAAGGCCGCGTGCGCCGGGTACAGATGGTAGCAGTTGGTCCACACCCGCCCGGCCTTTATCCCACGCCCCATGCGGTAGGCGCGGGCGCCATCGCGTGACCAGACGCCGGCGCCCAACCCATAGAGCGTGTCGTTGGCCAGGCTCAGCGCCTCGGCCTCGTCCTTGAAGGTCGCCACGGACAGGACCGGCCCAAAAATCTCCTCCTGGAACAGCCGCATCTTGTTATGGCCGCGGAAAATGGTCGGCTCGATGTAGAACCCGTCGGAAAGCTCCACGTCCATCGTCGGCCGGCCGCCGCCGACCAGCAACTCAGCACCTTCTTGCTTGCCGATATCGATGTAGGACAGGATTTTCTGCACTTGCTCGCTGGACGCCTGGGCGCCGATCATCGTGGATGCGTGCAGCGGATTGCCCTGCTTGATCGCCCGCACCCGCGCCAGCGCCCGCTCCATGAACCTGTCGTAGAGGCTATCCTGGATCATAGCCCGCGACGGGCAGGTGCAAACCTCGCCCTGGTTGAGCGCGAACATCACGAAGCCCTCGATTGCCTTGTCGAGAAATTCATCATCGGCCGCCGCCACGTCGTCGAAAAAGATGTTTGGCGACTTGCCGCCCAGTTCGAGCGTCACCGGGATCAGGTTGTGGCTGGCATATTGCATGATCAGCCGTCCGGTCGTGGTCTCCCCGGTGAAAGCGATCTTGGCGATGCGGTTGGAGGAGGCCAGCGGCTTGCCGGCTTCCAACCCGAAACCGTTGACGATGTTGAGCACGCCCGGCGGCAGCAGGTCGCCGATCAGTTCGGCCAGCACCATGATGCTGACCGGCGTCTGCTCGGCCGGCTTCAGCACCACCGCATTGCCGGCGGCCAGCGCCGGCGCCAGCTTCCAAATCGCCATCAGGATCGGAAAGTTCCAGGGGATGATCTGCCCGACCACGCCAAGAGGTTCGTGGAAATGGTAGGCGACCGTGGTCTCGTCGATCTCCGAGAGGCTGCCTTCCTGGGCCCGCGCGCAGGCGGCGAAATAGCGCAGGTGGTCGATCGCCAGCGGGATGTCCGCGAACGTCGTCTCGCGGATCGGTTTGCCGTTATCCACCGTCTCGACATAAGCGAGCAGGTCGAGGTTCTGTTCCATCCGGTCGGCAATACGGTTCAGTATCTGCGCCCGCGCGGCGATCGCCATCTTGCCCCAGCCCTCGGCGGCGCCATGCGCGGCATCGAGCGCAAGCGCGATGTCGGCCTCGGTCGAGCGGGCGGCCTGGGTAAAGACCTGGCCGGTGATCGGCGAAACGTTGTCGAAATAGCGCCCGGCCAGGGGTGCCACGAACCTGCCGCCGATAAAGTTGTCGTAGCGTTCCTTGAACGAAAACCCCGTCACCGAACTTCCCGATAGCGGGGCAATGGCTGCGTCGAGCATCGTATCCTCCTATGATTATGTCGCGGTTCTTGGACCTGTCGGCCACGCTAGCAAAAAGCCGGCTCTGAAACCAGCAGGCCGGCGCACGGCTCAAGCCGCGCACTCCGGCTACTGGCGAAGCGGTGCCGGTATCGCTAGCCTTACCCCTCGGTGCCTAACCCGCGACTGGAGACCATGATGTTCATCGTGCCCTTCCCCGTGCTCGAAAGGTCGCTGGTCAACAGGACCGCGCAGACCGCGGTCATCCGCCTCCTCCTGAGCGAAATGCTCCGGCACCTGCCGTTCGATGAGCAACTCTATCTCGACAACAATCCGGATGTCGCCGCCGCTGTCGCGACCGGCCAGTGGCCCGACGGACGCTCCCACTTCGCCGCATCCGGCTATTTCGAAGGCCGTTGGGGTGCGGCGTCAAATTTTTCGGAAACCTGGTACCTGGAGCAGTATCCGGACGTTCGCGAAGCGGTGGTAGACGGCACCTGGGATTCCGGCGAACAACACTACTTCACCGTCGGCATTTATGAATGGCGCTGCCCCACGGAAGAGCTGCTTGGCGACATCGGGCTCTGGAAAGTGGCGTTGCTGGCAACGTCGGAGGAAAAGCCCGCCAGCGCGCTCGAAAAGAATCACGAGCTCTACGAACAATGGCTGGCAATACGTCCAATGCCCCTGGAACCATCGCCGGTCGCACTGGCCGTGGGCACAATATCGCCCAAAGGCGATCTGATGATGGGGCGAAACGGCACGGTCTTCCTGATCGGCGGCGTCGACTCACCCTTGGACCAATATGGTCGGGACGCCGCCGAGGTCGCTTCCATCGTCGATCAACTCGCCGGCTTGTTTCAGGAACGGGCAACCCGCCTTGCCCAGCGCGCCATCAACTACCTGCAAATCGTAATCCCGGAGAAGCTCTCGATCGTGCCGGAAGCTTTTCCTCTCCGTCTTTCGGTGCCGACGACCTTACTCAAAACATTCGAACAGCGCACCACGGAAACACCTGCATTACGTCTGAACTATCTCTCCTGCTACGACTTGTTCAGCGGCGACGACGATCATGCGAAGCTATACCGTCCCGTCGATACCCACCTGGCGCCATACGGCGCCTTCCGGCTGGTCCAGGCGATTCTGCAACGCCTTGGCCTAGAAATGCCGGCATTGGAGTTCAACCGGACACGCACGACACAAGCCGATGTGAGCGAGCGTTTTTTCGGCATTCTGGAAAGCTATCCGGAATGCGACGCTTCATGGGCCGCGCCTTGCGAGAAGATTTCGGAATCGCGGCAAACTCTGGGCCATATAGGCAAGCGGCAAAGCTGGATCTGCCCGAACGCGCCGCACCGGCGAAAGGTCATCGTTTTTGGCAACTCCTATTTCGAATTTGCCGACAGGGGACAATACGCGCTCTCCTGGTGGATGGCGCGCCTGTTCACGGAGTATGAGTTTGTGTGGTCGTTTCTGGATTGGAGCATCGTCGAAGAGCAGAAGCCCGACCTGGTCATCTGCCAGACCGTTGAACGGTTTCTTCATCGGGTCGCCAACAATTAAAGCCTGATCATGGAATGCGAGTTAGGCGCCTCGGACGTTCTCCAGCGCGGCGACCACCGCCAGAACGTCCACCGGGTTGGTCTCACCGTGCGTAACGCAAGCCCGCACCACATCCCGTCCTTCAAATCGAGCCGTGGAAACCCACGCCTCCCCGGACCCGACGACGCGGGCGACGATTTCCCGCACCGGCGCCGACCCTGGTGGCGGCAGCAGGCAAGTCACCGCCAGAACCGACTCGTTCTCCACCGTCCAGCCGTGCCCGACGAGCGCCCGCCGCAACAACAACGACATCTCCACCGAATGTTCGACATGCGCCGCGTAGCCTTGCCAGCCGCCGACGGCGAGCGAGAGAAACAGCCGCAGGCCAAGGAACCGGCGGGACCATTGCACCGTAGTGAGGTAAGGGTCGGCCGCGGGCGCGTGGGACGGCATAAAGCTCGCGGCGACGCTGAAGGTTTCAAGGACAGCCGGGTCGGCGGCCAGGAACATGCCGCAGCCCATCGTGGTCGCAAGCCACTTATGGGCATCGATCGTGACCGAATCCGCGGACTCGGTTCCCGCAAGCGCATGCCGATAACGGCTGGAAGCGGCGACGGCGCCGCCCCACGCCGCGTCGACATGGAACCACATCCCGGAGCGCCGTGCCGCTTCATGACAGGCAAACAATGGATCGACCATGCCGGCATTGGTCGTGCCCGCCGTGGCGGCCACCATCACCGGCACCATGCCATCTGCCTGGTCGCGCGCGATCATCGCCTGCAGCATCTCCGCGTCCATGCGGCCGGCGCCGTCGGTCGGCACAAGCCGTGCCGCGTCGCGCCCTATCCCCGCCATCTGGGCAATCTTGATCCAGGCCAGGTGACTATCCGCCGACACGTAAAACGTCGGCGGCCCGGCGAAAGCGCGGCTGCCTTGGGATGAAAAGCCAGGCTCCGCGTGCGCCAGGGCGCAGAGCAATGCGGTGTAATTCGCTTCGGACCCGCCGGAGGTGAAGTGCCCGCCGGCGCCCGCCGCCATGCCGAGCCGACCGGCAACGGCGCGCACCACGTGGAGCTCGATCGCCACCGCCGCCGGCGACGTGGTGGCACTCGCCAACTGCGGGTTGAAGGCAGCGACGATCCGCTCGGCGCATTGTGCCGGGAAAGTCGGCGCCGGGTTAAACAGCCCGAGATAGCGCGGATGATCAACGTGGACGACACCATGCTCCAATTGCGCAATGGTCCAGTTCAAGGCGTCGTCCATCGCCACCGGACGTTCGAAGTCAAAGTCTCGCAGCGACCGATCGAAGTCCGGCCGATCGAAGTCCGGATTCACCGGCCCGGCGCGCACGCGCTGCTCGGCCGCCGCCAAAAGCGCCGTCAGCCGATGCTGCCAGACCTGCCGCTCTTCCGTGGGCGGAAAAAGCGCGCTTGCCTCAGGCCTGACCGACGCCAGAGCGATCGTCACCGCGTCAGGCCGCAAAATTCTGGGTGGCGATATAAGACAGCCAACCGGCGTGAAAAGCCCGCGCGGCATCCCGCCAGCCTGGTTCCGCGCCCGAGCCTGCTGGTCCGGGGTCTTGGACTGGCCGCCTCGGCGGCTTCTCCAGCTTGCCGGAAAGATAACGGTTCATGTCGCGCAGATATTCGTCCGCCAAAGTGGCGGCGTCATATTCGGGGTGGCCCTGCAGGAACAGGAACAGGCTGCGCCCATGGCGCTTGATGAAGCTGTCCACGCCCACGCTGGGCGCCCCGCCGGATAGCACAGTGTAGCCGGCGGCGCTCAGCTCCGCCTCGCCAAGCCCGTTCAGCCTGGAGTGCGGAACCAGCCAACGCGACGGCATGTTTTCCATGATCGGATGCTCCGTCAGTTTGCCGCAGGCAAAAACGCCGGAAAGCTTATCCGGCAGCTTCTGCCGCGGCAGGCCGTCCAGACGATAAACCGCCGCATGGGCCGCGAAACAGGACCAGATCGCGGATGTCACATTCTCCGCCGCCCAGTCGACAAGCTCCCGCAACAGCGGCCAGGCCGGCTCCCGCGTCATTTTGTCGGCGCGCGGCTCCGTGCCGGTGACGACGATGCCGTCCAGCCGCGCATTCCAAAGTGCCTCGATCGGCTCACAGCCGGCATCGGCGCCACCGGGCGCGAAGCACCGCAAACTGACGCCATCGGAAGCCAGCAACCGCTCGTAGCGCGCCGCCGTCGCCGGCATCGTGGCTTTCGGCATCATGTTGACGAGGCCGATGACCGTCTTCGCGCCCCGGCCCTTCGGTGCCGGCAGCGCGCCCAGCACGCCGGCTACACCTGGGTCATACAGCACAGGCGGCAACCTCTTGATTGATTTCGATCCAGGCGCCGCCCAGGGCCTGGTCGAGGTCGGCAATAATATCGTCGATATGCTCGATCCCGATGCTGAGGCGGATCGATTCCGGCGTCACCCCGGCACGGCGCTGCTCGGCCGCCGTCATCTGCCGATGGGTGGTCGAGGCGGGGTGGCAGGCAAGCGATTTGGCGTCGCCGAGATTGACGACCCGTTTGATCAGCCGCAGCGCGTCGTAAAATGCCTGGCCTTGCTCCAGCCCGCCGCGAACCCCGAACGAGAGCAACGAGCAGGGCTGCCCCGCCAGGTATTTTTCGGCTCTTGCGAAATTCGGGTTGTCGGAAAAGCCGGCATAACGAACCCAGGCCACCCGCGGATCGCGCTGCAGGAAATTGGCGACGTCCCGGGCATTCCGCACATGTCTCTCAACCCGCAACGACAGTGTCTCAAGGCCCTGCAGCAGCAGGAACGCGCTCAATGGCGACAGCACCGCGCCTGTCGTTCGCAAAGCAAAGTTGCGACAGCGCTCGATGAACGCCGTCCGACCGAAATGGGTGGCGTAAACCAACCCGTGATAGCCCGCATCCGGGGTGTTCAGCGCCGGAAACCTTGCGGCGTGCTCGGCCCAGGGAAAGCGCCCGCTATCGATGATGGCGCCGCCCAAGGTGGTGCCGTGGCCGCCGATGAACTTGGTGAGCGAATGCACGACGATATCGGCCCCGAATTCGAACGGCCGGAGCAGCACCGGCGAAGCGACCGTGTTGTCGACGATCAACGGCACGCCGTGTTCGTGCGCCAGGTTCGCCAGCGTTTCGAGGTCGCAGATCGTGCCGCCCGGATTGCTGATGGACTCGCAGAACAGCGCCACCGTATCGGCATCGATCAGCGCCTTCACATCCTCCGCCCGCTCCGAGGCGGCGAACCGCACGGTGACGCCGAAACGCGAGAGGACGTGGGAGAAGAGAGTGTGCGTGGTGCCGTAGAGTTCGGGTAACGAGACGATGTTCCGCCCGGCCTCCGCCAGGCTGAGCACCACATTATAAAGAGCCGCCTGCCCCGAACCGAGGCAAAGCGCGCCTGCCCCACCCTCCAGCGCCGCCAGCCGCTTTTCCAGCACCGCCGTGGTGGGGTTGCTGATGCGGCTATACCGAAAGCCTTCGGCCTCGAGATTGAACAGCGCCGCAGCGTGCTCGGCCGACTCAAATTCGAACGCGGCGGTCTGATAGACCGGAACGGCCAGCGCGCGCGTGGCGGTATCTCCGTCGAAACCGGCGTGGAGGGCAATCGTTTCGAGATGCATTTCAAAACCTGAAGCGGATGCAGACGTCCCAATAACGTGTTATACCGCAGATTGCAAAGTTAAAACACGATTAATCGCTAAATTTTTACTTGTGGTCCTTAAATTTATTATTGATTTTTATTTTAGACAACTATAAGTTAGGTTCACTTCGCGGAAAATCACCTCGGTACGGGTGGCAATCCGGGTTGAACTTTCAAGCAGGAATAGAATGATGGCAGTCATAGGCCCGAATACCGATCAGGCAGTCGCTAATATCGTCAATCGCGATTGGCGGAACCTTTCAGAGGCTGAAATGGTCTCCGCAACCTGGGCGTACTATTTCTTCTCGGTGCAATTCCGGGAAAATCTAGAAATTGCCACCGACTTCTTTCCCGAAGACAACAACCTCCGGAAATTGCTCGGCGAGGAAGCCAACACGGACAACCTGTCGCCCTATCCGGGGATTGCGGCGCCGCAAGAACGTCTGGATCATGATGAATTCATGCGGCGGGCGCTGCAGTTCGCACCGATCACGGCGGCGCAGCGCCACGATTGTGAGCAGGCGGGGGCACGCTATCTGGCGCGGGTGCGGGACATCGAACCCATTACCCGGGCCTTGAGCATCTCCAGCTACGAGGACGGTGGCCTGGAGCGGTTGTTCAAGGCCATGCTGACGGCGCCGGACCATGACCATCCGACATTGCGGGCGTTCCGCTACTTCATGGTTCAGCACATCGCTTTCGACAGTGATCCGGAGCAAGGCCACGGCCAGCTGAGCCGGCAACTGCCGCCAACCGAGGATGTCGTGGAGCTCTGGGTCGCCTTCCAGGACATTCTTCTGGAGCTGACGCCGCGGCTTGCTCTGGTGCTGGTATGATGCAGATCGGCACGGCGAGCGCCAAGGCGCCCCTGGTTTCCACAACCCGGTTCGTGATTCTCAACAGCCTCGAACGGATCGCGCTGCAGCAATCGAAGAGGTTGCAACCACTCCACGACGATCTGCCCCTGCTCGATACCGGGCTTGATTCACTCTGTATCGCCATCCTCGTGGCGGTACTCGACGATGAATTGGGGATCGACCCCTTCTCTTCCGGCGACGAAGTCGCCTTCCCGGTCACCGTCGGCGATTTCATAGCACTTTATGAACATGCCGGCCGCTAACCGCCGGTCGCTCTGGGAGCTGATCGCCGCGGCCGGACTGCCCGCGAGCCGTGTTCTGTCCGACCCGCACCGGCGGTTCGCGCTGCGCGACCTGCGGAACGGATCGACACTGGACATCGCCGCCGGCGGCCTCAGAGGCCGCGTCGTCTTGCTGCACGCCAGGCAGCAGATGGCGGCCGCGCTGGCAATGGCGGAGCTGGACGGCGTCGCGGCGCGGCTGATCCTGGCGCCGCCGGATCTGCCGCGGTCCCAGCTCGCCGATGCCGTCGCCAAGGCTGGGGTCGAGGTGGTGCTGAGCGACGATGCCGAAGCCCCACCCCCGGTCTTGGGCGATGCGCGCGCCGGCAGGTGCGGACAACCGATCCACAATGCGCAAGACAGCCAGCCGCGCGACCGCGATACCGAGTGGCTGTTGTTCACCTCAGGCACCACCGGCCGCCCGAAACTTGTCGTCCATGACCTGCAAAGCCTGATCGGACCTTCGCAAAGCACCCTGGGCGCCACGCCCGCCGCGGTGTGGAGCACGTTTTACGATATTCGCCGCTACGGCGGCCTGCAGATCATGTTGCGGGCCTTTCTCGGCGGCGGCTCGATGGTGTTTTCAGACCCTGCCGAAGGCCCGGCCGCGTTCCTAGCGCGGGCCGGCGGCCAAAGCGTTACCCATATTTCCGGCACACCGTCGCACTGGCGCCGCGCCCTGATGACGCCGACGATCTGCGACATCGCGCCGGATTATGTGAGGCTCTCCGGCGAGCTGGCGGATCAGGCGATCCTCAACCAGCTCGGCCATGTCTTTCCCAAAGCCCGGATCACCCACGCTTTCGCCTCGACCGAAGCCGGCGTCGCGTTCGACGTGCAAGACGGCCTGGCCGGCTTTCCGGCTTCATTGCTGGACGAAGCCGGGGCCGGAGACGTTGCCCTGCGGGTGCGGGATGGGTCATTGCGGATCCGGTCCTCGCGCACCGCCTCACGCTATCTCGGCGCCGGGCAGCCCGTCCTGCGCGATGAAAATGGCTATGTCGATACCGGCGACATGCTGACGCTGCGGGACGATCGCTACCACTTTGTCGGCCGTAAAGGCGGCATCATCAATGTCGGCGGCAACAAGGTTTATCCGGAGGAAGTGGAAGAGGTCATCAACCGGCATCCCGACGTCCGGATGTCGCTGGTTCGTGGCCGCAGCAATCCGATCACCGGCGCCCTCGTTGTGGCGGACGTGGTGGCGAGGTCCAGCCAACAAGGCACCGATGCCTCCGCCGACCCGTTGCGGCGGGAGATACTGCAAGCCTGCCGCCTGGCGCTGCCGCCGCACAAGGTGCCGGCCGTTCTGAGGTTGGTCTCCTCGCTTGATGTAGCCCCGTCCGGCAAGCTGTCGCGCCTCCGTGCTTAATGTTCTGGTCACCGGCGGCAGCCGCGGCCTCGGCCTCGCCATGGCCGTCAAGCTCGCCGAGTCCGGCTTCAACGTCATCGCGGTCGCCCGCAAAAGCAGCGCGGCTCTGGACGCGGCGATGCAGCGGCCGATCGAAGGAAATGTTGGCGGCTTGAGCTTCCGCGCTTGCGATCTCGCGGCGGTCGACGAGATACCGAATTTTGTAAAAACTCTGCGCGGCGAGTTCGGCCGCTTCCATGGGTTGGTCAACAATGCCGGCCTCGGCACCGGCGGCCTGCTGGCCAACATGAAGGACGACGCGATCGAAGCACTGATCCGCTTGAACGTCTTGTCGCCGATCGTCCTGACCCGGCACGTGGTCCGCTCGATGATGACCGGCCGCGAGGGCCGGATCGTCAATATCTCGTCGGTGGTCGCGGCCACCGGCTACAGCGGCCTGTCCGCCTACAGCGCCACCAAGGCTGCGCTTTGCGGCTTCACAAGGTCGCTGGCGCGCGAACTCGGCCCCCTCGGCGTCACCGTCAACGCCGTCGCGCCGGGGTTTATCGATACCGAAATGACCGAAGGCATGGAGCAGGCGCGGCTCGCGCAGATCGTACGGCGAAGCGCGCTCGGACGGCTGGCGGAAATCGACGACATCGCCAACATGGTGGATTTCCTGTTCAGCGAAAAGGCCCGCAACATCACCGGAACCGTGATGACGGTGGACGCCGGCAACACCGCCTGACCGCAACAGGGGTCACAACCACGACAAGCCGCCGGCGGCGATGTGCTGCCGGAATGCACCGTCACAAGGCACCGGCGTCGACGTTCGCCAGTCGATAAACCAGACCGGGTCGGCAGAAGCGGCGTAGCCTTCCCGCGCCAGATGCTCCTTGCGCAGTTTGAACGTGCCGGTCCGCTCGATGCTCCCGCACAGGCGCAGAAACAACGGTCGGGCGTAAAGCGGCAGGTTGCTGGCGAGTGCCGCACATAGTTCAGCGAGCCCGGATGCGTCGGTGCCGCTGATGGCCGCCATGCCGGCCCGCCCATCGTGGCCGGGAATCACCACGCCGAAAGCCACCGCGTCCTCCACACCCTCACAGCCGTTGATGACGTTGGCGACCTCTGTCGCCGAGACATTTTCACCCTTCCAGCGAAACGTATCGCCCAGGCGATCGACAAAATAAAAGTAGCCGGCGCTGTCCTTGCGCATTAGGTCGCCGCTGCGGAACCACAGGTCGTCCGGCTTAAAAACGTCCCGCAACAGCTTGCGCCCGGTGCTGGCGGCGTCCGTGTAGCCCTGAAACTCTCGCGCCGGCATCGCCGGCGTTTCAAGGACTTTGCCGATCGCCTCGCCAGCCTCGTCCGGCGCGCAAGGGACACAGAATCCCTGCCCATCGCGTTGCGGCGCGCCGGTCGCCAGATCGGTCTTGATGACGGCAACCGGGAAGCGATGCGCCAGGAATGGCGGCACGCGGCCGATCGCGCCGGGCTTGCCCTCGCAATTGTACAGCGAGACATTGCCCTCGGTCGCGGCATAGAATTCCAGGATGCGCGGCACCGCGAAGCGTTCCTGGAAAACCTCCCAAACCTCCCCGGACAGCCCGTTGCCGCAGCACAGGCGCAGGCTGTGCTCCCGCTCGTTCGGATGCGGCCGGCTTTTCACCAGATACCGGCAAAGCTCACCGATATACTGGAAGATCGTGCAGCGCTCGGCGATGACATCGTCCCAGAACCGGCTCGCCGAAAAACGCTCGCGGATCACCACGGCGCCGCCGCTCACCAACATGCTGCCGACGGCGACCACGCCGCCGACGCTGTGGTACATCGGCAGGCAGTTGTACAAGCGGTCGGAGGCCTGTGCGTCGGTAAGACCGGCGAACCACAGGCTCCACTCGACGATCCGCCCGTGCGATACCTTTGCCGCCTTCGGCAGGCCTGTGGTGCCAGAGGTGTAGATCAGCAAGGCGGTGTCCGACAGCTGGGGCCGAACCGCCGCAATGTCGGAGCACGAGACTGCGCCGTCTTCGGTTGCCGAGAGATCATGCCCAGCCGCGCCATGAAGATGGCAACGAAAGCCCTCCGGCAACCGCGCCGCCACCGACGCCAGCTCCGTCTCGAACCTCGGCGCCGCGATCAGCTCCCGGGCGCCGGACGCGGCAATACCATGCAACAGCGCGTCGCCGCGCAGATTGGTGTTGAGCAGCGCCACCACGCAGCCCGCCTCGGTGAGGCCGAGCCAGATCGCGACGTAATCCGGGCCGTTCGTCATCAACAGGCACACCACGTTGCCCCTGCCCCGGCCGCGGGAAGCCGCCCAGTCCCGGTACGCGTAGGCCCGCGCCACCAGCCCGCGATAGGTCAGCTGGTCGTGTTCGCCGACCAACGCCAGCGCCTCGCCATCGCTTATCGCCCGGCGGGCGAGCCGCGCCAGCAATGTCGCCTCGGGATCTTTATCGATGTCCTTGACGGCTTCCAGCGCGCGCATCCAGGCCCTTAGGGCATCCTGGCGAGACCTGTCTTTGCCTGGCGGCAGGCTTTCGGACGGCACCGCCTCAGGTCTCTGTTGCTGGCGCCGCCCGCACCTTCGCGTCAGGGCCGAGCACCGGCAGCACCAGCCTGGAGGGCGACGCCGCACCGGCATGGATGCGGCACCGGCCTCGGCTGATCGCGTCCCACCGCCGCAATTCCCCGCCTTCCCACTGCCCCGGCTGTGACCAGGATTGCACGACCAACCGCAAGGTGTCACCGGCAGCGAAGGACGTGCCGAACGGCATCAGCGGAACCTGAACCTCGACAATGCCGTGGGGCAGCGGCCCGGCCGTTCCCAGTTTGCGAACCGGCCGCCAATCGGTCGAAGCCGCGGCATCGATGCCGCGGCAGGAGGCGCGCAGCCAGCCGCGCGTCACCGGGCCATTGGCATTGCCGCCGGAGTCCGAAAAGAAGTAAACCTCGTTGCCCTGGCCATCGAGCTTTTCGAGACCGACGAAGAGATCGACATCGTCGGTATCCTCCGCCTCGATAAACAGATGCAACGCGGCGTGGCCGACCAGATCCGTCGCCCGGTCAAAGCTGAAGTCGAAGACCGCGCGATCAGCCGGACGGCCTTCGGCGAGCGGGCTTATGACGCAGGATGAGGCGCCGGCCGGCTCGCCGCGGCCGAGGCTGGAGCCACCGGCATCGAGCCAAAAACTCTCGTAGGAGGTGCCAGGGATCGGCCAATCGTCGGCTTCGATCACCTTATAGCTGAAGCGGTCGGCATTGATCTCCAGCCTGACCCGCGCCACGCCGTCCATGTCCGCCGCGCCGTCCTTCAGAAAGCAGTCAAGGAACCGCTTCTGCAGCTGCAACTCGGCCTCGCCGTAATAGGCCGCCCACTTCTGGCGGCGGTGCCCGTAGAGCCATTTGTCCTTCGACCGCATCCGGCTGAAAGCGTCGAAGGTGTCCCAGGTGTGCAGCTCCTGGTCTGAAAAGCTGGAGCATACCAACGCCGGGACCGTGATCGATCCGCTGTCGTACACCCAATTGAAAATGAAGCCTTCAGGTCCGTTCGCGGCGCGGTTCAGGGCGCGGCCCACCCACACTTGCTCCAGCCAGACCGGGAAGTTCAGCTCTGGAATGCCACCGTAGCCGTTACCCGGCCCGGTCGCGTTGATCCCTTCCCAGGGGATGATCGCTTTCAATTGCCGCGGTGCCGGCGCCTTGGCCGCGATCCACTGGGTCGCACAAAGCGCCGAGACGCCGCTCATCCCGATGTTGCCGGTCGACCAGGGTTGCGCCTCGATCCAGTCCATCGTGTCGTGCCACCGTGCTTCCGGGCCCGGCGAACCCGCCGGATTGGATTCCGAGCGGCCGAGACCTGGCTGATCGACCAGCACCACCACGTAACCGCGCGGCACCCACCAGCCGGGATCCGGCGCCTCGAACGCGGTGCGTTCGGAAACCGTGACATCGCCCATATAGAAGCCGCCGCCCGGCACATTGCCCTCCGGTGCGTCGCGGAAATAAAACCACTGATCGAAATCGTCCTTGGCATACGGCGTGGCCGTGACGATCACCGGCAGCGGCGTGGCAACCCCGCGCGGACGAAAAATACTGGCCGCGAGCTTGATGCTGTCGCGCATCGGGATCAGCGCCTGCTCTTCCAGGATGTCATCGGCCAGGGCATAGCGGCGCAAGCCGAACGGATGCTCGAACATGAAGTTGGGGCGCCCTTCCGGCGGCACCATCGCGGCGCGTTCGGTATCGCTCATCGGTTTCGCGGCTGCTTCCGTCATGGCTCTTTCCTCCGAGGCCGTTTGTTCTGGGACCTTCAACGCCATACGGCAATTCTAGGTTCAGGCCGTTGATCCCGCAACGTCTTGCCGCCGCGGATTGACATTTCAGGCGTCCCGGCCAAGCATCGTCGCAAAGCTGCCCTTGGGCGGCGACGGGGAGTTGAACGTGGCAAACACGAGGGAGCGCCTGATCGGGTGCTGGCGCATGGTCGACTGGAAGGTGATCCTCGACAACGGCGTGGAAGATGATCTGCCCCCACTCGGAAAGGCGCGCGACGGCGGCGGGATCCTCATCTATGGCGCCGCCGGAATGATGAGCGCCATGCTGTCGAGACAGCAGCGACCGCCCTTTGTGGATGGCTCGCTCGACGGCGGCACGGTCGAGGAGCGCGCCGCCGCCTTTCAGACCATCATCAGCTACGCCGGAACATTCGAAGTCGATGAGGAGAAGGGCGAGGTTACCCATATCGTCTCGTATGCCACACACCCCAACCTGGTGGGCCAACGGATGCTGCGCATCTGCATTTTCTCCGGCGACAGGTTGAAACTCGATACACCCTCGATGATCATGGGCGGCAAATCACGTGCCAGCTATATCGAATGGGAGCGCGTGAGCGGCCCGTGACAGCGTTCACGATCAACCCCGGCCACAAAGAGGCGGAAAATGGCTGAGACGATCGACCTCTCCACCGCCGTCGCGCTCGCTCCTTCCATCGCCAAGTTCCGCCGCCTCGTCACCGGCCACGACGATCAGGGTCAGGCGGTTTTTATCGAGGACAAGGTGTGCCCGAATGCGCACGCCATCATGGGCCTGCCGAATTTCGCTGTCACCGAGCTCTGGAAGACGACCGAAGCCCCCGTCGATCTGCGGAACGATGACGTCGATCCCGCGGCCGGGGCCACGAGCCTCGCGCCGCCTTCGCGCGGCACCGTCTTCAGGATCGTGGAATTCCCGCCGGATGCCGACTGGGTCGGCGACGCCACCGCGGCGCCGGCGATGCACCGGACATCGTCGCTCGACTATGCCTACGTAATCGACGGCGAAATCGTTGCGCTACTGGACCGGGGCGAGGCGCTGCTGCGTGCCGGCGACGTGTTGATCCAGCGTGGAACAAATCACGCTTGGGTCAACCGTTCAGACAAAGCCTGCAAGGTTCTCTTCGTCCTGATCGACGCAATGCTGCCCGATCTGATCGGCTTGAAACCAGCCTGACAAGAGCCTGAACCCGATCGTCCATATGGTCCGGATCAATCGCGCCCGGCCCCCGACATTCACGCTCCCATAAAATTTTTTCAGCTCTTTCGGCAAGATGACCTCTCCTATTTTGTATGATAAAGCGCCTTCACCTGTAACTTGTGGAACCTATGGAATGCCAAAAATACTTGTGACACTAAGAGAGGGAACCAAACAGGAGATCGACGCGGCAGTCGGCATCTCTTTGATGGAAAACCTGCGCGACTCCGGCATCGACGAGGTTCTGGCCTTGTGCGGCGGATGCTGTTCCTGTGCCACCTGTCATGTCTATATCGACGAAGAGTTCAAGGATCGGCTGCCACCGGTCTCTGAAGATGAAGACGCCTTGCTCGATTCCTCCTCCTACCGTCTCCCCACGTCGCGGCTGTCTTGCCAGATCAACGTCGACGAAAAGCTGGATGGCCTGCGGGTCACGGTCAGTCCGGAAGGTTAAGGCGCCAGGATGGCGGATGTTTATGACGTCCTGATTGTCGGCAGCGGACATGCCGGCGCGCAGGCGGCGATCGGTTTACGGCAGGAGGGTTTTGCCGGCTCCGTCGCCGTCATCAGCGAGGAAGTGGATTTCCCGTATGAACGGCCGCCCCTTTCCAAGGAATACCTGGCAGGCGAGCGGGCGTTCAGCCGCATTCTGATCAAGCCGGAGACATTTTGGGCCAGCCGGCAGATCGCGTTTCTGTTCGGCCGGCACGTCGTGAAGGTGGATCCGGCGAAGCACGAAGTCGAGGATGCGGATGGCGGGCATATCGGCTATGGCAAGCTGATCTGGGCTGCCGGCGGGCGGGCCAGGCGGCTGACCTGCGATGGCCATGACCTGGCCGGCGTCCACGGCATCCGCACCCGCGCCGATGTGGATCTGCTGGCGCACGAGCTTGCCGGAGCGTCCACAGTGACCGTAATCGGAGCCGGCTATATCGGCCTCGAGGCGGCGGCGGTACTAACCAAGCTCGGCAAAAAGGTCATCGTCCTGGAAGCGCTTGACCGCGTGCTGGCGCGCGTCGCCGGCGAGCCGATTTCACATTTTTATGCGCAAGAGCATCTGGCGCACGGTGTCGACCTGCGGCTGGGTACGGTTGTGGACTGCCTGAAGGGCGAAGCCGGCCGGGTCAACCAGGTCAGCCTCGCAACCGGCGAAGCCATACCGTCGGACATCGTCATCGTCGGCATCGGTATCGTTCCGCAAGTGCAACCGCTGGTCGCGGCTGGTGCCGCCGCCGGCAACGGTGTCCATGCGGACGGACATTGCCGCACCAGCCTGCCGGACATCTACGCGGTGGGAGATTGCGCGGCGCATCCGAACCACTACGCCGAAGGCAAAACGATCCGCCTGGAATCGGTACAAAACGCCAATGACCAGGCGATGACCGCGGTGCGCGACATCCTGGGCAAGCCGACGCCCTACTTCGTGGTGCCCTGGTTCTGGTCCAACCAATACGATCTTCGCCTGCAAACCGTCGGGCTCTCGATCGGCTACGACCAGACCGTATTACGCGGCGATCCGGCCACAAGAAGTTTCTCACTCGTCTATCTGCGCGCCGGCCGGGTGATCGCGTTCGATTGCGTAAACGCCGTCAAGGACTATGTCCAAGGCAAAGCCCTGGTACAGGCCGGCAGCAGGGTAGCGCCGCATGATCTTGCAGACACTAACCGGCCGCTGAAAGAGCTGGTTTAACGGCTCGCTACAAGACCATCCGCCGGCAATACCGGCGGATGGCTTTGAGCGGCTACCCCAGGCGTTGCGCGTAATGACCAGGCTGCCACACCCAACGGCCGCCATTCCAGAACCAGTGTCCACGCTGCCAAACCCAATACGGATGCTGCGGCGGCGGCGGCGGCTGCCTTTCAACGATGATCGGCGGCGGCGGCGGCCGTTGCACCACGATCACCTGCGGCGGCGCCGGACGTTGCACCACGACCACCCGCGGCTCCCGCACCACGACCGGGGCGGGCGCATACGCCACCGGCGCCGGCCCCGGCTGATAAACACACCCCGCCAGCGCCACCGCGAGGCAACCGGCACCAAGTCTCATCTTCTGCCATCTGCTCATGTCATTCGTCCTTCCAGACCGCGCACACCCTAGCTTCTGGGCAACGATTCTGTCGAAGCTGTGGCACGATCCGGCGACGGCCAACGAACATTGAGTAGACCAACCCTAATCGATGATCCGGTGCAGGATCGGCTCACCGCTCGCCAGGCGTCGGCAGTTCTCCATGGCGACAATCATACTGCGGCGCAGCGTCTGCGGCGTGAGCCAGGCGATGTGCGGCGTCATCACGACGGTCGGGCAATCCGCCAGCGCGCCGGGGTCGGTCAACGGCTCGCTCTCGAACACGTCGAGGCCGGCACCAGCGAGATGGCCGGTTTGCAGGCTTTCGACCAGCGCCGCCTGATCGATCAATTCGCCGCGCGCCGTATTGATGACAATGGCGCCAGGCTTCAACCGCCGCAGCGCCGCACGGCCCAGGAAGTGCCTTGTCTCGGCCGTCAACGGAATATGCAGCGAGACAACGTCGCTGACGCCCAGCAATTCATCGAGCGGCACCGCCTTCACCGTACCATCATCCCGTGGCGTGCGGTTCCAGAACAGCACGTCGGCACCCAGCGCCGTCAGCACCGGTGCCAGGCGTTGAGCCACCGCGCCATAGCCGATCAGCCCGACGGTGCTACCGCTCAGCTCACCGAGCGCTTCCACGGCATCGGGCGCCTGGGCCCAGCCCTCCCCGCGCCGCATCGCGTTGTCGAACATCGCAACCCGGCGAAGCGTCGACAGCATCAAGGCGAGCGTATGCTCGGCGACGGCGGCGGTGTTCGTGCCCGGCATGTTGGCGACAACAATCCCCGCCCGATGCGCGGCCTCACGGTCGATCGTGTTGACGCCGACGCCGATCTTCTGGATCAGCCTGAGGCGCGGCGCCTTGGCGATGACGGCGGCGGTCACCGGCTTCAGTATGTGCAACAGCACTTCGGCGTCGGCGATTTCCGAGAGGAAAGCCGGCTCATCGGCCTCGCTCACGCAAACAATGCGTGGTTCCTGAATTTCCGACAACTGCGTGCGGAGACGCGCACTCGCGGCAAAGTGCAGTACCGCCTTCATCGGCTCGTCGGCATGGCGCGGTGAGGCGCAAAAGCCAGCGCCGACCAGCCGGCGAAAACCGCGTCCTTGCCCAGCGCCTCCTCGATCCGCAGGCACTCGTTCCACTTCGCCATCCGTTCGGAACGGGAGAATGAGCCGACCTTGAGCTGCCCGGCGTCCCAGCCCACGGCGAGATGAGCGATGGTAACATCCTCGGTCTCGCCGGAGCGGGCCGAAACGATCGTCCCGAACCCGGCGGACTTGGCCGCCGATAAAGCCTGCCACGTTTCAGTGACCGTTCCAGCCTGGTTTGGCTTGATCAGCACGGCGGAAACCGACCGATTTTGCGCCGCATCGGCCACGCGGGCCGCGTTGGTCACCAGGAAATCGTCGCCGATCACCTGACAATCCGCACCGTGTCGTTGGGTGAAAATCTGAAAACCGCGTGCGTCATCCTCGCCGACAGGATCCTCGATGGAAGCGATCGGGTAGGTCCTCAGCCAGTCGCCGAGCAGGGCGATCATGCCGTCCGTGTCGAGCCGGCGCCGGTCCAGCGCCAGGGTGTAGAACCCGCCACTGCCGAATTCCGAAGCCGCGATGTCTAGCGAAATGACCACGTCCTCCCTGGGTCTGAACCCGGCATGCTCGATCGCCTCGACCAGCGTGTCCAGCGCCTCCTCATTGGAACCGAAAGCCGGCCAGTAACCGCCCTCGTCGGCGACACCCTGCAGTTTGCCGGCCGCCTTCATCAGCGCGCCGGCGGCGCGATAGATTTCCGCCGTCCATTCCAGCGCTTCGCTGAACGACCGCGCCGCCGGGCACATGACCATGAAGTCCTGTATGTCCACGCGCCGCGCCGCATGGGCGCCCCCGCCGAAAATCTGTATCTCCGGCAACGGCATGCGCGGCGTGCTGTTTTCCGCGAGATGCCGCCAGAGCGGCACGCCCGCCGCGTCCGCGCACGAATGCAACAGCGCCATCGACGTGGCGACGATGGCGTTGCCGCCGAGCCGGCTCTTGTTCGGCGTGCCATCCAGCGCGATCATCGCGGCGTCCGCCGCCGCCTGATCCGCCGCGTCCATGCCGGCCAAGGCCTGTGCGATCTCGCCGTTCACGGCCGCCACCGCGCGCCGCACATCGAGCCCGCCGAAGGTGCTCCCGCCATCCCGCAGATCGAGCGCTTCCCCGGTGCCCATCGAGGCGCCGGCGGGCGCCATGGCGCGGCCACGGCCGCCGCCCCGCAGAACAATTTCTGCCTCGACAGTCGGCCGGCCACGGGAATCCCACACCCGGCGGCCGTGAACCGAAGCAATCCGCGTGTCGCTCATGCCCAAATCCCACCGGCCCAGTTGTTCTTTATATCAGCAAGCCGGTGCGGCGCAGCCGCGATGAGCGGCCTCGCGATCCGCCTTACAAGGTCCTTGTCGACATCCGCGGTAATGTATTCAACCGGAGATTTACCGTCCACGCGCGCCAGCAACAGCGCCGGCAAGAGACGCGCGGCGCGAGACTCGAGCCCGTCCGCCGGCTCCCACGTCACGCCCTGGAGGTAGGAAGCCGCAAGGCGGTCGAAACTCGCCAGCAGCGCATCCCTGCTCGCGGGCCGGTTCACGCATTTGAGCAGCAGGTGATTGAGGCAGAACGCCAGATCGAAGGCGGGATCGCCATACCACGCGCATTCCGCATCCAGGAAGACCGGCCCGTTGCCGCCGACCAGGATGTTTTTGGGGCTTACATCGCCGTGCACCAAAGCCAGCTTGCAGGCCATGGTTTCGCGCGCCAGCGCCAGCAGCGGCGCGGCCAGATCGGGGTGAACCCGCGCCGTTGCCCCGAGATAGGGTTCGATGCGGATCGAGAGGAAGGTGTCATCGTTGGCAAAGCGCGCGGCGACATCGGCCGCATTCGCGGTGGCGGAATGAATAGCCGCGATGGTGCGGCCAACCAGATCCCCAAAGGCTGGATCGACACGGCCGGCTTGCAGCTCGTGCTTCCAAACCGGATGGTCCCGGGGTTCGAAATACGACATGGCAAAGATCCCTGCGTCCTTGTCATCGGCCAGTATCTTCGGCACCGCCTCCGCCGCCACGCTCCCAGCTTCGAGCAACCACGCCACCTCGCTCGCATTGCGCGAAATCGGCGCGTTCCAGAGTTGTGCCACGCGCAGTTGCGGCAGCGCCCGCTTCACCACGAACGCATCGCCAGCCCCTTCCACCTTCCAAATATCGGAAGCAACGCCGCCGGTGAGCGGCGTGAGGAGCGGCGCGGACCCGGCCGGCGCCAAACCGGAGCTTTGCAGAAATTGCATGATTTGCAGTTGAGACGCAGCGGCGATTCGCCGATCATCCGGGTCTTCAAGCAATCCGCCGCCGCTCATCTAGGCCGCCGGAACAAAACTGAGGCCAACCCGTTGCCACGGATAGACGGCGGATCGGCGACGATGGGGAAGGCTCTCCCTCAACACGTTGCTCCCGAAGTTCCACCGACACGCAGCGCTGGCGCAGGCCGACCGCAGCATCGAAATGCCGTATTCCCGCTCCATCGCCAAGTCAACTTTGGCGGTCAACTTGGTCGTCTCAAAACGTCGATCCATAACGAAGCGTTCGCCGCCGCGACCAACGCCAAGCAGGGTGAGGTCAGAGCGCAAGAGGTTCGGTTTAGAAAGCCGCGGCCACCGGCTGATGGACCCGCGCTTCGGCTGTCTCGGCGTCTATGGCACGCTGGATGCGCCGCCTTATTCTGGCGGCGGCAATGTCGGCTTTCGCCATCAATTCGGTTCGTGGCTCTCCAAACTGGATCATTCGCGCCTCGATCGCCTCCGCGGCCACGATGTCCTGTTGACGAACGGCAGCGTCGAAGGGGTAGAACGCCTCATCGAAAGCCCGATCGTCCAGACGGTGGGTGCGCGACGAGGTGCCGAAATAGTGGCAGCTATGTTCAGTCGCGGGCGTGACGGCATGGTGAAAATAAACATCGCCGTAAACTGTCTTGTCCACCGTTGGCAGGCTATCGATCGCGTGGGTGATATGGCTGGTCGTGGTGATGTACCCAGGGCCGTAATACGTCGTGATAGAGGCGAAGTCGCTCAGGCCCTCGAACCTGTTTTCCGGCTTGAACATGACGTCATGGGTTTCAGACCAGCCCTGCCGCATCGGGCGCACGACCTTGAAGGTGTCTTCGGTTTCGATAATTTCGAGGGGGCTTGTGACGTAGATCTCGAAGTCGCTGCTCATGTCGCCATGGAGGTAGCCGAGATGCGTAAGGTCCATCAGGTTCTCGACCAGCAGCATGTACCGCGCCTTGATCCCGGTGAACGCGAATGGTCTCAGATAGGTCCAGCCCTCGCCAAAACCGAGCATCTCGCTGCTCGGAATTTCTCTCTCATCGGCAAGAGCCGGATCCCCTGGCCAAATCCAGATCCAGGGGCCACGCTCGACAACCTTGTAGGTTTTTTGGCGGTAGTTGGACGGCGCCGCCGGCTGCGAAGGGATCAGGATGCAGGCTCCCGTTCGTCCGTCGAACGTGAACCCATGATAGTTGCAACGCAGCGCATTGCCGACCACGCGCCCCTGAAGCGCCAGCGGATAGGCCCGGTGCGGACAGAGGCCGTACATGGCCATCGCCACACCCGCCTCCGACCGATAGAACACGACCGGTTCGTTCAGGATCACGCGCTCAAGAGGCTTTGAGCCAATCTCTTCGGTGGAGCAGCCGACATACCACGCATTGCGCACGAATATATTTTTGTCTTTGAAAGGATGCACCGTCGTCTCCCGATTCGCTCCAGCATCGGCCAGTCCGGCTGGACCGACAATTAGAAATAACCGAGCGCTTCTTCGTTCAGGACAATCAACGGCGATCTGGAATGGACGATGTGGAACGGCGGCCTGTTCCTGTTCGGCCGGGACTCCAGCCCCTTCATGCGGCTCTGGCGCAACCAGGGCGCATTGGCCGCCGCCGCCTGGCGGCCGGCCTGCAACCGCAGCCATTCCTGGCCAAACGCTTCAACAATCTGGTCGACCGCATCCCCGGCAACAACATGAGACGTCTGGAATGGTAGCGACGGGCGGATTTGAACCACCGACCAAGGGATTATGATTCCCCTGCTCTACCGCTGAGCTACGCCGCCGACGGCGTGCGGGGTAATGCCAGGGCCGGCGAAAGTCAACAAAGCGGGCACCCGGCGGCACCGTTGAAATGCCGTGGCAGCCCTTGAACCGGCTTGCCGTCGGCACGCAAATCCTGTTGCTTGGATAAGGTGATGCACGGCAACCAGCTCGGCGAAGCCATCCTCTTTGTCCACGTCGCCGTCATCGCCTTCAACATAGCCGGACTGTTCGTGATCCCGGTGGGCGCCTGGCTTGGCTGGCGGATCGTCCGGGTCGCCTGGCTGCGTCTGCTGCATCTGAGCTTGCTCGCGGTGGTCGCTGGGCAGGCGCTCGCCGGGCGGGCCTGCATCCTGACGATCTGGCAGAACCGCCTAACCGGCGGTGCTGCAAACGCCCCTCCCCTGGTCATGCGCTGGGTCGATGGCCTGATCTACTGGAACCTGCCGCTCTGGTTCTTCGCCGGCCTCTACACCATGGTCTTTCTGTATCTTGTCGCCTTGTCCGTGCTGGTGCCGTTCTGGCCACGGCGGCGGCTTTCATGAAGTCCCGGGCGGCGCCGGCCGGCCGGGCTGGCAAATCCGCCCAGGCGGTGTAAGCTGCAAGCGGAGCAGCGCGAAGTAACGCCGTGATGGTGCCCGCGCTCAAGGATCGGAAGCCGACCGGAACAGCAGGATGAACCCGTTACCCTTCTCCTATCTGGAAACGCACAAGCTGGCCCACCGGCCGGGTAATCTGGTGCATCAGTCGAGCGAAGGTGCGGGTTGGCGATCGCTGTTCGCCACAATTCAGACGGAAGCCGCCTATGAAGGCACGTTTTCCGCGATCCGGGACCATCTCCTGGTGATCCCGCTGAAGCAGCCGGTGCGTTTCTACCGCCGCATCGGCGGCGAGCTTCAGGAGCAGACGTTAGCTCCGGGCAGCACCACCATTACCCCCGGTGGCGCCGACCATACGGTGCGAACCGCCACCGATAACGGCTTGTACGACACCATCCATTTCTACATCCGTCACGAAACACTGGCGGAAATCCATGCCGAGATGTTCGATACCGGCGAGACCTTCACGCTGCCACCCTTCATCGGCGTGGTCGATCTGACGCTGCAAAGCATCGCTTTGGAAATCCAGAAAATGCTCGCCTCGCCGGAGCGATCGGACGCGATCCACGCCGAGACCCTCTCCCGCACCCTGGCAAGTTGCCTGGTCCGCCGCCACGCCGCCGGCCGCCGCCCGGCGCCGCAACCGCGGGGTGGATTGTCATCCCGGCAACTCGGCCGCGCGCTCGCCTATATCGAGGAGTCGCTCGACGAGACCGTCAGTCTGTCGGCGATCGCCAGCGCGGCCGGCTTGAACGCCGGACAATTCGGGCGCGAGTTCAAGAAAAACATGAACCTCACGCCGCACGAATATGTCGTTAAGGCGCGGGTCGACCGGGCCAGGTTTCTTCTGCTCTCGACCGAACTATCGCTGGCCGAAATCGCGCTGCGCTGCGGGTTCAGCCATCAGCAGCACATGACCCGCATCGTCCACCGTGTCGTCGGGCTGACGCCGGGTGCGCTACGCAGGAACCGCTAACGAACCGCCACTTAGTTCTTGACCGCTTCCAGCACCGACGCATAAGCGGCGACAGCGCCGCCGCCCATGTTCACGCAAAGCGCCAGCGAGGCATCCGGCAGTTGCATCTCATCCGCCATCCCGAGCAACTGCCGCGCCGCGAGAACATGCATCGAGACCCCGGTGGCGCCGATCGGATGGCCCTTGGCCTTCAGCCCGCCGGAGAGGTTCACCGGCAACCGACCCTCGCGGGATGTCACGCCGTCCATCACCGCCTTGCGGCCGCCGCCCGGCGGGGCGATGTCCATGGCCTCCACCATGAGCAACTCGGCGATGGTGAAGCAATCATGCACTTCGGCCAAACTGAGGTCGTCCACGGTGATTCCAGCCTGCGCGTAAGCCTGCCCGATCGCCCGCTTCGGGCCTTCGAATGCCGCCAGGTCCTTGGCCGAGAGCGGCAGATAGTCGTTGACCTGCTGATAGGCCCGGAACGCCACGGCCCGTGGAAAGTCGGCCAGCAACTCGTCCGAAACGATAACCAGCGCCGCCGCGCCATCCGAGATCAGCGAGCAGTCGGTCACCTTCAGAGGCGCCGAAATCATCGGGTTCTTGTTGGAGACGTTGCGGCAGAAATCGAGGTCGAGCTGCCGGTGCATCTGCGCCAGCGGGTTGCGCATCGCGTTCAGGTGGTTCTTGACCGCGATATGCGCCATCGCTTCGGTGGGATCGCCGAACTTAGCGTCGTAGGCCTGCGCGAACTGCGCGAAAATGTCCGGAAAGCTCTGCTCGGACTCTTCCTTTTGATAACTGGCGGCCCCCAGGGCGCGGGTGACGCCGGCGGTGTCGAGCGCGGTCATCTTCTCGGCGCCGACCACCAGGGCGATCTTCACCCGCCCGCTGCGGATCGCGTCGATCGCGGCATAAACAGCCGCCGAGCCGGAGGCGCAGGCATTCTCGCAGCGCGTCGCCGGCTTGTAGCGCAGCGCCGGATCGATGCTCAGGACCATCGAGGCGCAGAATCCGTCCGGCACCAGCCCGGCATTGAAATGGCCGAGCCACACCGCATCCACCTGCGAAGCCTCGATCCCGGCGGAGCTCAGCGCATCGCGGGCCGCGGCGTGGATCATATCCTCAAGGGTCAGATCGGCATGGCGGCCGAATTTCGTGTGACCCCATCCGACAATCAGCGGTTCCATTTACTTCACCTTGGCATAAACGCCGTCAGATATAGGGATTTTCCGGATCGAGGCCAGCCAGCACCCGGCCGTAGGTCTCGAACCCGGTGTTCGGCGCCAGGTTGGCATGGACATGGGCAACGCGGATGTCGCGCCAGATGCTGGCGAACACGTTGCCGGACCCCGCCAGGGCGCCGCCCGATGCGGTTGCCATCGCATCCGCCGCCTCGCAGATGTTGCGGCCGCTGAAGCCGACATCCCGTCGCAGCTTGGCCCGCTCCTCGAGCGACATCTGCCGGTTCCGGTTGGCGGCTTCCTGGGTCTCCGCCACCGCGTTGCGTAACAAGTACTTGCAGGCGTCCAGTTTTGCCGATGCCTCGCCGAGTTGCAAATGGGTAATCGGCGCGTCGATCTGCTTGTCGTAGCGCGAATACAGGATTTTCCGCTTCGGCAACTGCTCGAGGAACACGTCCAGCGCGCCATAGCCCATACCGAGCAAAGGAAACGCCAGGGTGAGAAAGAACACCGGGGTAAACGTCGAGCGATAAGAGGGCCCGTCACCGAGATGCGCGATATCGCGTTCCGCCCCCGCGGTGGCGAAGGAGCCGATGTAAGCGTCCGGCACGAACAGATCCTCAACCATGACAGAGGAGCTGCCGGTGCCGCGCATCGCCGTCACGTCCCAGTCGTCGAGGATTTTCACCTTGTCGGCCGGCATCAAAGCGAACCCGTCGAGCGCCAGTTCATTGCCGTCCGCATCGAAGCTCGGCACGCCGAGGCCGTCCCAGTTGGCGTTGTAGATACCGGAATTATACGGCCAGATGCCGTGGTCGATATGGATGCCGCCCGGCACCTTGCGAACTTTGTAGCTGCGCGGTGACTGCACCCCCGCTGCCCGAAAGCCACCCGGCGTGGCGAACACATGATCGGCGACGCTCTTGGGGAACATCGTCGCGACCATCCAGTTGATGGTGTTGATGATCGCAACGACCCACGCGACCGCCCCATTACCCCGCCCGAGTGTCACGATGACATCCATGTAGGTCTGCCAATCGACCTCCAGCCCGCCATAGCATTTCGGCGTCGTCAGCGCGAAGAAGTGGTCGCCGTCCAGCCGCCGCTCCAAAGCCTCCGGCATCCGGCCGGCGGCGTTGATCTCGAGCGTCATGGCGCGCAACTCCGGGATCAGCGCGTTCGCTGCCACAACCGGCGAGAGCCGGCTGCCGGGATCGAGGGTGGATAGCCTTTGTACGCTCATGGCTTTCGCTTTCCTTTGGAGGCGTGGGCTTTAGAGCGTGATGATTTGTCACTCACCACGCTCTTTTTTTTTAAGCAAGCAATTCCATGGCTCAGTCGGATCGCTGCGCGATTCAACTTCAAGCCATGTTGCTCTAGTAGTCGAGCGGGCTGACGCCGGGGCGTGGATCGACCATCCAGCATTCGTAGCCGTTCTCCCGCGCGATCAGACCGTCCTCGATGTGAAAAACATGCACCAGCCGCATCTTCACATTCGTGCCGACCGGAAACGGGCAATTCTCGAACCCCGGCCCAAACAGCTTGAAGGTGACCCACATGTCGTCCACCACGCGGTCTGCGGTGGAAAAGCGCTCGGCCGGAAAAAACCGGATATCCGGCGCCGCCTCGAACACCGCAAGGTAGTTTTTCCTGATCTCGTCCTTGCCTTTATAGGCGACGCCACGGGCCGGCGCTTCCCACACCGCGTTCGGCGCGTAGAGGCGCATGCACTCATCGATCATGTCAGGATTTTCCTCATGGAAATGCTGGTCCACGAGCGCTCGCGCGTATTGTATGGCCTCTTCGTTGGTCTTCTTCTCGAAGCGGCGGGCCAGCACATCCACTTCTGGCGTTGCGATATTGGTATCCATTTTCTTTTCTCCCTTGGCCGGGCGGCAAGCCTTGGTGCCGCGGTCGTATTGTGAAGCAGGTCGTTAGCAAACCTGTCCACCCAAGTATTGCACGTTCACGCCAATCTTTGGCACGATTATTGTTGCGCATTGTTTTGGTTTCGGCCCCGGGGCGTCGCGGCGGCACGGTGGACAACCGAACCCCACCTGCCTAACCTCACCACAACTCCAACGGGCAGGCAATGAGCATACCGCGCGTCAACAGCTTCGCTTTCGCCGGCATCGATGCGCAGCCGGTGGAAGTGCAGGTGCAGATCGCGAGCGGGCTGCCGAATTTCCTGATGGTCGGGCTGCCGGACAAGGCGGTGGGCGAGGCCCGCGAACGGGTGCGGGCGGCACTGACCGCGATGGGCCTGGCGCTGCCGCCGAAGCGGGTGCTGGTCAACCTGGCCCCCGCCGACATGCTCAAAGAGGGCAGCCATTTCGACCTGCCGGTGGCGCTCGCCGTGCTCGCCGCCATGGACGTGCTGCCCCGCGACGAGCTGGCGCAATTCGCCGCCCTGGGCGAGCTGTCGCTGGACGGCCGGATCAACGCCGTGGCGGGCGTGCTGCCGGCCGCGATCGCCGCCGGCAACCGCGAGCTGGGCCTGATCTGCCCGCAGGCCCAGGGGCCGGAAGCCAGCTGGGCCGGAGAGCTCACCGTGCTCGCCGCACCCGACCTACTCTCCATCATCAACCACTTCCGCGGCACCCAGGTCATGTCCCCGCCGCCGGCGGGGCTGTTGGGCGGTGGTGCCAGAAACCTCGACCTCGCTGACGTGCGCGGCATGGAAACCGCCCGCCGGGCGCTGGAGATCGCCGCCGCCGGCGGCCACAACATGCTGATGATCGGCCCACCCGGCGGCGGCAAATCCATGCTGGCGGCGCGGCTGCCCGGCCTGCTGCCGGACCTCTCGCCGCGCGAGGCGCTGGAGGTCAGCATGGTCCATTCGGTCGCTGGGCTGCTGGACGAGGGCCGGCTCGTCACCCGCCCGCCGTTCCGCGAGCCGCACCATTCGGCCAGCATGGCGGCGATCGCCGGCGGCGGCGCCCGCGCCAAGCCGGGCGAGGTCTCGCTGGCGCACCGGGGCGTGCTGTTCATGGACGAGCTGCCGGAATTCCCCCGCGCCACGCTGGAAGCTTTGCGCCAGCCGCTGGAAGCCGGCCAGACCACCGTGTCGCGCGCCGCCGCGCACATCACCTACCCGGCGCGGTTCCAGCTGGTGGCGGCGATGAACCCCTGTCGCTGCGGCTACCTCGGGGACGGCGCCCGCGAATGCGGCCGGGCGCCACGCTGCGGCGAGGATTACCAGACCCGCCTCTCCGGCCCGCTGCTGGACCGCATCGACATCATCATCGAAATCTCGCCGGTGACACCGAAGGAACTCTCCACCGCGCCCCCCGGCGAGGCCAGCCGGATCGTCGCCGCCCGCATCGCCGCCGCCCGCGCCCGGGCCCAGGCCCGTTACGGCGAGGCCGGCGCCGCCACCAATGCCGAGGCGCTGGCCGACCACATCGTGCTCGCCGCCGAGGCCCGCGCCTTCGCCGAATCCGCCGCCACCAAGCTGCGCCTCTCGGCGCGCGGCTTCACCCGCACCCTGCGCGTCGGCCGCAGCATCGCCGACCTCGCCGGGATCGAGCAGGTGCAGCGCAGCCACATCGCCGAGGCGCTGTCCTACCGCCACCGCATCCCCGGCCGTGCCGTCGTGCCGGGGTAGGTGAGGAAGCGGTTCTTTTTTGAAAAAAGAATCAAAAAACCTTTGCGACTTTGGGCCTCAGGCGTGGTGATGAAGACGCCTCACGGCTCTGGACGCGGCGGGTTGGTTCTGGCAGCCATTCCTCAGGCTGGATGGGAATAATGCAGATGCCGGACCACGGGATTTGGAGAGAGTTTACCGAGGAACGCACCAGCGGCTGGAAAGCCGAACACCCGAACGGCATCCTGATGGAAGTCTGGACCTCCTACGATGAACCGACACAATTCCGCGTCTCCGTCGATAAAACCCTGGAGCCGGATTTTTACCCAAGCCGGGAAGCCGCGTTCGCGGCGGCGGAAACGCTCGCGGCTGGCCTGAAGCCGGTTTAGAGCAATATGGCTTGAAGTTGAATCGCGCAGCGATTCAACTGAGCCATAAAATTGCTCGCTAAAAGAAGGGTAGAGCGTGGTGAGTGCTAACTCATCGCGCTCTAATCGCCCGCCACCACCGTCAGCCTCTGATGACCAGCGCCGTAAAGCGCCTCACGCAGGATCGTCGCGACGGCTTTCTGGAATAACTCGGCCGTATTTTCCGTCAGCCGCTTCAGCGCGTTTTTGCGCAATGTGGTCCAGGTCGCCTCGCTCCGGTACAGCCTGGCGATCTGCGCGGCGAAGGCGGCCGCGTCATTGACCGGCGCGGTCAGCAGGTCGCGGCCGTTGCGCCAGCCGAGCTGGCGGGCCAGCAGATCGGTCGCGACGCAAGGCAGGCCGAACGAACCTGTCTCGTAAACCTTGTAGGGCGTGCCGGCGGCATAACGGGTGGGCGCGATGAAAACCCGGTGGCTGTCGTAGAACGGCGTCAGGTCGCCGGCGGGGCCGTGCAGGCGGATGTGCTGGTGATTGGCGAAAGCGGAAAGATCGACCTCCGGCGCGACGTAACCGACCACATCCAACAGCGGCGGCTCGCCAAGCTCCGCGGCCAAAGCAGGCAGAATTTCATCGGCGTACCAGGACAAGGCATCCAGGTTCGGGCTATCGGCCTGATGGATCGCGGCAACCATCAACAACCCGCCGCGCTCTGCAAAGCCGGCCAGCGTCGGCGCCGGCGCGCGCACGGTGCCGAGCAGCGACACGTTCGGCAGGCCGATCCCGCGCAGCAGCTCCACCTCCGCCTTGTTGACCGCGGTGATGTGCCGGCAACACCCTGCCTCGGCGAATTCCGCCCGCAGCGCGGCGTCGAAGGCGAAGCTCTTGCGCCCGCCGGCCAACGCCCGGCGCGCCGCGTCGCGCCCCGTCGTCACGGCTTCGGTGTCGAGAATGAAGGGGATGTGGGCCGGATCCATCCCCGCCTTGCGGAACATCTCCAGCGTGCGGTCGAGGTTGTGGGTGCGCGACACCCAGACCAGGTCGTAATAATCCGGCCGCTCCGCCAGGAAGGCCGGCAGCATGTTGATATTGCGATCGTGCATCACCTCGACGGTTTCCGGCAGGTCGCCGAACAGGCTCATCACGTCATGCGGCGCGCCATTCACCGGAAACACAGTAATATCGTAGCCTGAAGCGGCGATGGCGTGGACGCAGTCATTGGCGCGCACGAAGCCGGAGCCGAGGCGGCGCAGCGGCACCGTGTCCTCCAGAAACAGCACGCGCCGCCGGCCGCCATTGCGGCCCCGCGCCGCGGCCAGATTCTGCGCCGCCGGCTTCGGCCGCGTCTCCAGAAAGCCCTTGTGCTTGGTCTTGAAAATCCGCCTTCCGCGCCGCATCAAAGCCATCGAGGCTTCGGTGTGCGTGGCACTGCCAAACTCCAGATGGTGGATCAGCACGCCCGGATCGTAAACCACGCGGAACCCGGCTTGCGCGATCCGCACGCACAGATCGACCTCCTCGTAATAGGCCGGGCTGAACGCCTCGTCGAAGCCGCCGAGCCGTTGCAGAAGCGCGGTGCGGACCAGCAGGAACACCGCCGAACAGTAATCGACATCGCGGACGAAATTCGCCTCCGGCGCCAGTGGCGAGGCGTCGCGCATATAGCCCGTGGTGGTGCCGTCGTTCCAGATGATCGAGCCGGCTTCCTGCAGGGCGCCGTGGGTGCGGACAATCTTGCCCCCGACCGCGCCGATCGTCGCCTGCGCGTTCAACCGGGCGAGCGCGGTCTCGATGGCGCCAAATCCCAGTTCCACATCGTTGTTCAAATACAGGAGTGCCGGCCCGGTCACCTGTTGCAGCCCCAGATTACAGGCCCTCAGAAACCCGATATTGTTGGCGGACCGCACAATCTTGGCGCCCAGCACGTACTGCCCGATCCGCCTGGTGTCATCGCTCGAATCATTGTCGACCAGGATCAGTTCGATGGCGCCGGAAAAGTTCGTGCGCAGCGAGGCGAGCGCCAGCATGGTCAGCTCGAATTTGTTGAACAGCACCATCAGCACGGAGAGCGCCGGCGCGCCGGCCATGGTAAAATCCAGCCGCGCCCGCGCGAAAACCGCGAGGTTCTGCCGGGCCTTCTGCATGAACTCCTGCTTGGCCGCCGGCTCCGTCATCACCGCCAGGGTCTCCGGCGGATTATGGGCCAGCTTTTCCTTCAGCCCGATCAGCCGCAGATGCGCGAAAGCATCCCGCACGTCGCCGAGGTTCAAATCGTTGCGCACCCGCGCGTTCATGTCGCGGTAGTAGATCAGGTCGATGTCCGGGCAGGGCCGGCGCAGCTCGAACGCGCCTTGCTGAATGAAGTGCTGATAGCCGGAGCGGTAATATCCGTGTTCGATCGAGGCCGCGACGTCCGGGTTGTTCTGCCGATAAAAAATTTCCGAGAATTGCGGCACCGGGTCGAGCTGATCGGGCTCGTCGCTGCACAGATAATGATGCAGCGCCGCGTGAAACGCGCCGCCATCGATGGCCGCCCTGGCGCCGTGATTGTGCTCGACATACCAGGCCGGCTCGAAGTAGATCGAGGGCGGCAGTTCCGGCTGCCCGGCGCCGAGCCGGTACAGGAAATGCACATAAGGCCCGTTGCCGTCGAGTTCCGCCTCCGCCACGCCGGCCTCGATCGCCCGCATCCTGTAGTACCCGCCATCGAACAGGAACTGCGCCATCCGCTTCTCGCGCTGGCCGGATTTCAGGTAGTGGTCGTAGCGGCCGTAACAGCGGTGGTGGTCGAGATTCTCAAGCGTCATGTCTTCGTACAGGCTGGCGTACAACGCGTCGTCGAACAGCCAGTGCGGCGAGAGCGCGCGGTGGCCGTGCCGGCAGAAATGATCGAAGCCGGAGGCGTAATGGCCGGCGCGGATCAGCTCGGCGACCTCGACGTTGCGGGCCAGGTAAAACATCTCGTCGAAAAGCGGGCTCGGCGAATGGCCACGCGCCGCACCGATGCGCAGGTAATACACCAAAGCGGCTTGAGGCGGCTGGCCGGCGCAGGCGTGCCGCGCCTCGGCATGGCGGGCCAGGTACCAGTCGCGGTCGAACACCGCCCAGGCCGGTTTGATCTCGCAAGCGGGGTCCAGCAATTGCCTCGCGGGCAGCGGCATCGGCGATCCTCCAGTTGCGGAGAGGATGCAACCTGCCGGAGCCAAGTCAAGGATTCATAAAGCGAACGGGTTCACCCGCATCGCCGCCAACGCCGCCCAGGCGGTGGCGCTGAGGCAGGGCCGGCGAAAGTAGTTGAAAGGCTGCTCCGGTTGTCCTGGGATCAGCGAGGGGCCGACGGTCAGGCCGGTTGAAAGCTGCGGCTCCACCGACGCATAAACGTAACCGGACGGCGAAATCTGTCCGGCGACGGCGGCAAGCAAAGCCGGCCGCAGCGCCGGCACGGCCAGTGCGGCAAAGGCGGTGCCTTCCGGCCAAGCACTGCCGCTCGCCGCGGAAAAGCCGATGCCGGCACCCCGCCGCAGCGCCTTCACCGCCACCTGCGCCGAAGCCGCCGAACCCAGCCCGGCCAGAAACGGCCAAATGCCCGCATCGGCGGCCAGCAGCGTGTTCCGGGCCCCGGCCGGCGACAGCCCGGCGTCGAACCAACCCGACTTGCGGTCGAACATCGCTGCCACGAACCGCGCCGCGTGCGCCGCCTCCGCCTTGCGCCCCAGTCTGGCGAAAGCCACCGCAAGGTCGGTGTTCTGCTCGGTGCTTTGCCAGGTCAGTTTCAGCGGGTCAGGCTCGAACCCGTAAAAGCCGCCATAGTAGCCGTTGGCCGCACGCAGCGTGCGGTTGAGCCAATCACCGGCGGCGTTGGCCGGCGCCGCCATGCCGAGTGCGGCCCAGAGCAGCATCGCCCAGGCAACCGGCCCGGCTTCGGAGCCGACCTGATACGGGTCCTCCGCCCAGGCGCCGGCCTTGGCGTTCCACCAGCCCGGCAGTTTCACGGGCGAAACCATCGGCCCGGCCTGATAAGCGTTGCGCAGCCGTCCGTCATGCCAATGCCGGTCGCTTCCTTGGGCCAGCGCCAGCGCCGTGCCGATCCGCCGCGCAGCGTCGCCATGCCCCGCCGCCAGCAAAGCCAGACCCGCCAAAGCGTTGTCGTAAACATAAGCGGCTTCGGCCTGGGTGATGTCGAAGTCGGACGCGCCGGGCCCGGTTTGCACCAGATAACTATGCAGCAGCGCCGGCCCCGCCGGCAGAGCGGCCAATGCGCCGAGAAGGGCGCCGACGCAGCCAGCCGCCAGCCCCGCCTCATCCGCCGCCGCGGCCGCCGGCAGCAACGCGAGCCCGGCCAGCAACGTGCGCCGGCCGATCACCCGCGCGCCGCGCCGCTACAGATAATGCTCGGCCAGCGGCGCGAAGCCGTTGAAATTCCGGCTGGCATAGGTCGTCACATAGGCGCCGGTGTCATGCACCAGCACCCGCCCGCCGCATTTCAGGTCGAGCGGCAGCCGGTACGGCGACCGCTCGTACAGGATGTCGACGCCGTCGCAGCTCGGCCCGGCCAGTACCACCGGCCCGGTGGCGCCCGCGCCGGCGGTGATCCGGTAGCGGATCGCCTCGTTCTCGGTCTCGGCGAGGCCGCCGTAGCGGCCGATGTCGAGATACACCCACCGCCGCTCGTCCTCCGGCATCCGCTGGCAGACCAGCACCGCCTCCGCCGCCACCACGCCGGCATCGCCGACCAAGGCGCGGCCAGGCTCGATCAGCATCTCCGGCAAATCGTTGCCGAAGGCCGTGGTCATCGCCCGCATGATGGCGTTGCCGAACACGTCCACCTCCGGCACCTCCTCCTGATAACGGATCGGGAAGCCGCCACCGAGGTTGAGCATCTTCAGCTCCAGCCCGGCGGATTTGAGGTCGGTGAACAGCATCGCCACCTCGGCGATCGCCAGCTCATAGGCGGCGGTGCCGGTCTGCTGGCTGCCCACATGGAAGGACAGGCCGTGCGGCACCAGGCCGAGCGCCGGGGCGCGCAGCATCAGCGCGCCGGCGCGGGCCAGGGTGGTGCCGAATTTCTTCGACAGCGGCCAGTCCGCCCCGACATTGCTGACCGCGATTCGGCAATACACCTGCGCCCCGGGCGCGTGCGCCGCGATCTTTTCCAGCTCCTCTTCGGCGTCGAAAGCGAACAGCGGCACACCGAGCGCGTGCGCCGCGGCGATCGCCGCCGGCTTCTTGACCGTGTTGCCATAGCTGATCGCGGCCGGAGCGGCGCCGGCGGCGAGGCACGCCTCGATCTCGGCCAGGCTGGCGGCATCGAAGCTGGAGCCGAGCCGGTTCAGCACCGCCAGGATCGGCGCCGCCGGATTGGCCTTCACGGCATAGAATATCCGTGCCGCCGGCAATGCGGCGCGCAACGCGGCGTAATTATCCGCAACCCGGTCAAGGTCCAGAACCAGGCACGGCGTCGCCGGCTGGGAATCGAGAAAGCGTGCGATCTTCGGGGTCATCGCCGGCGTCCTTCAGGAAACGGCCCGCCTGATCAGGCGGCGAGCCAGGGTTGCGAAACGGTCCAACGAACCAGCCACATCCGGGATTGCTCCCGCCGCGCTGCCAGAACGCTTGACGTCGTTGCGTAACCAATCGGTGAAGACCGGCAGAGGCACGTACGTTGCTGCGTGGCCGCGCAATACGGCCAGCGGCGTGCAAACGCAAGAGATTTCTAAAACGGCGTGGGCTAGATCGTCGCCAGCATCCGGATCACCGCGCGCGCGATCCGGGTCTGTCCATCGATGTTCGGATGCACCCCGTCGTCGAGCAACAGAGCGCGATCGACCGGATCGCCGAATTCTCCCCGCAGGTCGAGCACCGGATCGGCCAGCGATCGCATCGCATCGGCGGTCGCCATCATGTCGGCATTGAAAAACCGCACCTGCAACTGCCGCCAGAAGGCATTCTGCTCGATCAAAGCCTCATCCACGCCGGCCGGCGTCAGCCAGAGCCACCGCGCCTGCGTCTCCCGCGCCGCATAATCGCGCAGCATCCGCAGGCCGGCCAGCGTCTCCTCGACCGAGAATTGCGGCCCCGCCATCGCCCCGAAGCGCCGCCCGTTGTTGACGCCGGCGAGGCAGATGATCCAGGCCGGATTGGCCGCGGCAACCACCGGCATGCGGGCCAGCATTTCCACGGTGGTCTCTCCGGAAACACCGGCGTTGACGAACGAAACCCCCGCCTCCGGCCGCCGCTGCGCGACGACCCGCCGCAGGATCTCGAACCAGCCATTGCTGTCGTCGGTGATGCTGTCGCCCAGACCCACGATGGCCGTGCCCGGCGCCAGGTCAAGCCGGTCGACCGCCGCCACGATCTCCGGATCATCCGCCAGCGACCGCGCCGCCCGCACCGTATCGGCTTCGATGTCGGCGCGGATCAGATTGTACTGAGCCTCCGGCAGCCCGAACAGCCGCGCGACCAGCGCCTCGCTCATGCCCGGCAGCGGCGGCAGCTTCTTCTCCGGATGGATGAAGCGCAGCAGAAACCGCAGGCCGGGGTCGATGCCCTCAGGCGGCATCGACCAGCCCCAGGAAACCCCAGGCCTGGTCCTTCGCCAGGCCTGCCAGCTCTTTGCCGGCATCGCGCAGCACCGCGGGCGACACCGTGACATGCTGGGTCGCGCCATGCATGTCGCGGAACAGCCGCTGCAAAATACCGGAGCGGAGCGAGATGCCGCCCGCCGCCTTGTAAGCGAAGGTCGTGATGTCGGCGGCCGCCGAGGTCGTGTAGTTCAGCACCAGCCGATACAACGTGATCTGCCGCGTCGTCAGGCTCTCGCCCCGCGATACGTCGGCCCAGATGTCTCTCCAGGTCTCATAAACCAGCGCCCGCGCCGCCCGCAGCTTGGCCTCGGCGGCGCCGAAATTCTCCTGAAAGCTCTCGCTGTCGGCAATCGATCCCGGCCGCGCCGCCTTCTGCCGGGCCAGCGCCGCAAGCTCGTCGAGCGCGCGCCGGGCAATTCCCAAGGCAAGCCCGGTGTGGCCAATCGCGCCCATCCCCATGATCCCCAGCCCGAAAATGTTGCCGCGCTGGTTGGAGTGCGATGTGGTCGGGTGGCTATGGGTGTCAGGCACGAAAATATCACGCACCTTGTAATCGATGCTGCCGGTCGCCCGCAGCCCGAGAACATCCCAATTCTCGCCGAGTTGCACCTGTTCGGCAGGCAGGATGAAAATCCGCGCCTCCGGACCGTGCGCGGTCATCCGGGGCGCGCCATTTTCAAAGACGATCCCGCCGGTATGGACGTAGTCGGCGTGCTTGATGCCGCTGCCGTAGCTCCAGTCTCCGCTCAGCATGTAACCGCCGGCCACCGGCGTCGCGCGGCCGTTCGGAATGCCTTGGCCGGCCATGATCGGGCGCTTGCCGGGACCGAACAGCGCCGCGACCGCCGGCTCCGGAAGGTAGGCGGCGGCACTGCCGGTTCCCACCATCGCCGCCATCATCACCCAGGCGGTCGGCGCATCGGCATAGGCCACTTCCTCGACGGTCTCGATCGCCGTGACCGGATCAGCACCCCGGCCGCCCAGAGCCTCGGGAATGAACGACCCGAACAGATTCTGCTCGCGCAGCGCCCGCACCACATCCGGATGCAGCGCACCCAGGCGCTCGTTATCGGCGGCGTGCAACTCCAGCAGCCCGCGCAAAGACCTCGGCTCGTCCGGCGCCGCCTGAATGTTGGTTATCCGCTCCGCCATTAATGCCGACATTTTCCTGGCTCCTCAGCCGGACCGCCATGCTGCGGTCTTGACGGTCACAGCCTATCACCATCCCTTGCCGTCGCAAGTCGCAGCTCCACCCTTCAAGACCGCGATAGAGGCAGCAACCAGCCTGCCGCCTGTAATGTCACCAAATGTAAATGCCGCTGCAACCCGCCGCTGGCGATGCTATTGTAACAACCATGGAAACGATGCCGCATATCCTGGTGGTGGACGACGACAGGGAAATCCGCGAATTGCTGGCGAAATTCCTGGAACGGCAGCGGTTTCGCGTCAGCACCGCGCGCGACGGCAAGGAGGCCCGCCGGGCCTTCCAGAACGGCCATTTCCAGCTGGTCGTTCTCGACCTGATGATGCCGGGCGAAGGCGGCATGGACGTGGCCCGGTGGCTGCGTGCCGAAGGCAACGTGCCGATCATCATGCTGACCGCGATGGCCGAGGACACCGACCGGATCATCGGCCTCGAACTCGGCGCCGATGATTACGTCACCAAGCCCTTCAACCCGCGCGAGTTGCTGGCCCGCATCCGCGCCGTGCTGCGCCGCACCGGCGAGGCCGAGGAGCGGACGCCGGAGCTTTCCCTCAAAACCTACAGCTTCTCCGGCTGGCTGCTGGAAACCGCGCGGCGCCGGCTGCTCGACCCGGCCAAGGTGGAGGTGGCGCTCACCGGCGGCGAATACGACCTGCTGGTGGCGCTGCTGGACCGGCCGAACCGGGTGCTGACCCGCGACATGCTGCTCGACCTGCTGCGCGGCCGGCAGGCCGGGCCGTTCGACCGGGCGATCGACGTCGCCGTCTCCCGGCTGCGTCGCAAACTGGAAGATGACGGCCGCAACGCCCAGCTGATCAAGACCGTGCGCGGCGGCGGCTACGTGCTGTCGACCCTCGTCGAGCGCATCTAGAGCATGATGAGTTATCACTCACCATGCTCTACCCTTACTTGGGCGAGCAATTTCATGGCTCAGTCGCATCGCTTCGCGATCCGACTTCAAGCCATATTGCTCTAATTGCGCATCCTGCCGAAAAGCCTGGCCGGCCGCACGATCCTCGTGTTGCTGATCGGCTTCGCGCTGATCCAGCAGATCGGCCTGATCATCCACACGATCAACCAGATGAAGCTGGAGCGAATCGAGGACGAGCGCGACATGGCGATGCGCGCCACGATCATCTACCGGCACGTCGCCTGGGCGCCGCCACAGGACCGCGCCGCCGTGGCCGCCAAGGAAGTGGTGCCGCGCGACGACCGGCTCACCGTCTCGCCGCTGCCTTATCCGCCTGGCAGCTACCCGCTGCCCTTGAGGGAACGGCAGGTCGTCGTCGCCAGCCTGATCGCGACCGGCATCCCGCTCAGCGTCCGGCCGCTCGCGATCAATCTGCGGGCCGAAGGCGTGCCGGTCAGCGCCGTGGTCATCAGCTTCGCGCTGCCCAACGGCCTCGATCAGATGCCGCGGCGGCGCACCCTGATCCTGCCGCCCCCCGATGGCCAACGGCCGCCGGAGGCGGAGCAACCAGGGCCGCCAGGCCCGCCGGGGCCGCCACCGCCCATGACCATGGCCGAGCTGCCGAAAAACCAGCTCTGGCTGACCCTCGCCTTTCGCCTCGAACCGCCGGCGCCCTGGCGTTCGCCCGGCTTTGCCACCGCCTTCATCGTGATGACGGTGCTCGGCGCCATCATGATCGTCTGGGCGGTGCGCCGGCTCCTGGTACCGGTCCGCACGCTGGCCATCGCCGCCGAGCGGCTGGGGCGGGATGTCGCCAACGCGCCCGATCTGCCGGAGCGTGGCCCCAGCGAACTGGTCACCGCCGCGATCGCCTTCAACACGATGGCGGCGCGCATCCGCCGCTTCGTCGAGGACCGCACCTTCCTGCTCACCGCTATCGGCCACGACCTGCGCACGCCGATCACCCGCCTCAAGCTGCGCGCCGAATACATGGAGGACGACGAGCAGCGGATGAAAATGCTGGCCGACCTGGACGAGATGGAGGCGATGGTCGCGGCGACGCTGGTCTTCGGCCGCGACATCACCAGCAGCGAAACGGTCACCCGGCTCGACCTGCCGATTTTGCTGCGCACCATCCTGGATGAAGCGGCCGACGGCGACCCGGAGCACCAGGAGACGCTGGCCTATGCCGGGCCGGACCACCTGCCGATCCGGGCCCGGCCGCTTTTCCTGAAGCGCGCGCTGACCAACCTGATCGGCAACGCCCTTAAATACGGCGACGCCGCGCGCGTCTCGCTCAGCCAGCCGCAAAAACAGCTGGTGCAGATCGACATCGACGATAACGGCCCCGGCATCGCCCGCGAGCAGCAGGAGAGCGTGTTCGAGCCGTTCCACCGGCTGGAAACCAGCCGCAACCGCGAAACCGGCGGCTCCGGCCTCGGTCTCTCGATCGCCCGCAACATCATCCGCGCCCATGGCGGCGACATCCTGCTCCTCAACCGCCCCGGCGGCGGCCTGCGCGCCAGCGTGTCGCTGCCGATTTAGCCAGACAGCCAGGCCGCCACCCTCCCGCGGCAACGCCCCCTCTCCCCGCCCTTTCCCCGCCCTCTTACCGTCATGCCCGCGAAAGCGGGCATCTTCTTCTCCCACAACGCAATGGCGGCGCTCACATGGGAAGCGAGGGCATGACGGTGCCGAACCAAATCAGAACACGCCGGCGTGATGCACCAACCCCATCTCCAACCCGACAAAATCCGAAATGGTAAACCCGCCATGGCCGACGCCGTGGATCAGCAGCGGGTCAGGGTGCGGCAACAGCGCGAAACCCCGGCCGCCCTGCGGCGCCGCCTCCCGAAAACCGTGCGCGAACAGCTCGGCAAAACCAAATGTCCCCATCGGGGTGTGCCCCGGCGCCGGCACCGCCGCCTCCCGCGACAAAAACGCCATCTTCGGCGCCGCGGTCCTGGTCAGCACCGAGCCGGTGCCGAACCTGAAATCCGTCTCCCCCACCGTCGCCCCGGCGATGTTCAGCTGGTAGGACGTGCCGGGCGCCGCGATCGTCACCGTCCCGGCGGTTGCGACCTTCACCGTGTCGTTCGGGTTGTACACCACGCCGGCGAGCTTGATGGTGTCGCCGGCGATGAAGCCGGTGATCGTCGCGGTCGGCATGGTCGCGGAGTCGATGATCAGCTTGCCGCCGGTCGCGGTGGTGAAACCGATCCCCTGCAAAACATGAGCGCCGACATCGAGCACCAGCGTGCCGCCCGCGATCGTGCCGGCCGTCGACGTGCCGCCCTTCTCCACCTGCTCGATCCCGCCCGCGGTAATCTTGCTGGCGGTGGCGGTGCCGCCGGACAGGACGAACTGCTCGGCATTGGTGCCGATCGTGTGGGCCGCCGTCCCTGCCGCCGAGATGGTGGTCTTGCCGCCGCCATCGGCGATGATCACATCCTTGGCGGTGCTGCCGCTCAGAAAGATGGTGTTGGAGCCAAGGCTGTTCCGCAGAGAGATCGTGGCGTTGGACACGTCGCCGGCGGCGAGAGTGGTGGTGTAGCCGTCCAGCACGATCGTGTCGTGCGCCGCGAAGCCGGCGATATCGGTCATGCTGCCGACGCCGCCTTCGATGATCCGTTGCGCGCCGGTGGCGAAGCTGATCTCGCCGACATTGATGAACTCGGTGCCAAAGCCGGCCAGCGTCCCCGTGGACGTGCCGGCGAGCTCCAGGACATTGTTCGCCTGGCCGTCGATGAGGACGAGGCCGGAGAAGCTCGCACCGGGGTTCAGCACCAGGGTGCCGGCGGTTGTACCGCCGAGATAGACCGCGGCGCCGGTCAGGCCAAGCGTGTTGCCGTGGCCACCGGCGCCGCCGCGCACCACGCCGCTGTCGATAAAGGTGCCCCCGTAGATCGAAACGCCGTAGCCGCCGGCCACGCCGAAATATTGATTGGTGCCGCCGATGCCGCCGATGATCGTCCCCGCATTGGTCGCGGTCGCACCATTCACGACGAGGAGGCCGACGCTGCCCTTGCCGCCCTGGGTGCTGCCGTGCGTGGACGCTCCGGAGGAACCGCCAGCGCCGCCGATGACGGTGCCATGATTGACAAAAGTCCCAGCGTCGATGACGCCATAGCCGCCCTCGCCGGCCACGCCGCTCGGATTGCCAATATTGCCGCCACCGCCGCCGAGGACCACGCCGTAATTCGCGACCGAGCTTTGCGATGTGGCGATGACGCCCGTCCCACCGCGGCCGCCGAAAACGTCCGAGCCGAGGGTCGGGTTCCCGCCACTGCCTATTGCGTCCCCACCGTACCCGCCAGCGATCGTCCCGCGGTTGGTCAGCGCGCCACTGAGGACATACGCGCCGTCGCCACCGGCGCCGCCAAAGACATAGGTTGGCCCGTAGCCGCCGTAGCCACCGTAGATCCTGCCGCTATTGTTGACGGTGGCATCGTTGAAGATCACCAATCCGGCGCCACCCGCGCCGCTGCTCGCCAGGTCGTTCTGGGCAATGCCGCCACCGCCGCCGACGACCCGGCCGCTATTTCCAAACGACCCGTAATCGGCAACGACGACGCCGACACCGCCGACGCCACCGGATTGGCCGCCGTAAGCGCCGGCGCCGCCGAAGATCGCGCCGGTGTTGGATCCGCTGGAGCCTTCGAAATAGACGCCCGTCATTCCGGAACCTCCCTGCCTCGCACTGGCGTTGCCGCCGCCATCGCCGCCAAAGATCGTGCCGCCATTGGTCAGCGTGCCGCCATCGCCGAGGATGACGCCGTAACCGCCGCTATCGCCGAAGGCCGAGTTGTAGGCGCCGGAGTTGCCGTTGCCGCCGAAGATCAAGCCGGTATTGTTGATCACCCCCTCGCCGCTGGTGCTGACCCCGGTGCCGCCCCAGCCCTTTCCGTAACTGTTGATCTCGTAGGCGCCCCCGCCGGCGCCGCCCTGGATCACGCCGCTATTGGTCAGCGTCGCCGCGGTGGCGAGGTAAACGCCTACCCCGCCGGCGCCGGGCGAACCGTAGCTGAGACTGCCGTAACCGCCGGCGCCGCCCAGGATGTTGCCGCTGTTGACCACCGTGGACGCGGCCCGGATGTCGATGCCGATACCGCCAACGCCGCCCGGCCCCTCGGCACTGCCGCCGGTGCCCCCGACGATCGCGCCGGTATTGGTGAAACTGGTGCCGGAGTTGAGGTCGACGGCCTGGTAGCCGGCATAGCCTGCGTTCTCGTCGAACTTCACCAAGCCGGCGACGATGCTGCCGTGGTTGACGATCGTCACCAGCGTCGCCTTCTGCCCCACGTAAAGCGCCGTGCCGGCATAGACACCAGGCTCGATCGCGCCACTGCCGGCAATCGTCAACGGACTTGGATAGCTGCTGTTGAGCGTGACGGCATGGGTCAGCGTCGTGCTGATGGTTTTTCCGGTCATGGCCATTCCTCAATTTTTGGTAACCTGAAGTAACAGAACGTCTCGGGACTGCAAAATGTTTTCGCTACCAAAAGCATCTTTCGGGCACTGCCACCGGCGGTTGCAGGGCGCCCGGCGCTATGGCAAGCGGGCGCCATGCTGCGCCGTTTCTACGACCGGGTGATTGCCTTATCTGAACGCCCGAGCGCGGCGTGGTGGCTGTTCGCCGTGGCCTTTGCGGAGGCCAGCTTCTTTCCGGTGCCGCCCGATGTCATGCTGATCCCGATGGCGCTGGCGCAGCCGCGTCGCGCCTTTAGCTTTGCCGCCATCGCCACCATTGGCAGCGTGGTCGGCGGCATGGTGGGCTATCTGATCGGCTACGCGTTGCTGGCGAAACTGGCGCAACCACTGATCGACTTCTACCACTACCACGCGGCGTTCGTGGCGTTTCAGCAAAAATTCGCGCGTTACGGCATGTGGGTAATCCTGATCAAAGGCCTGACGCCGATCCCCTACAAGATCGTGACGATCGCCGCCGGCGCCGCCGCCTTTAACTTTCCGTTATTCATACTCGCAAGCGTCATAACCCGCGGCGCAAGATTTTTTCTGTTGGCCCTGCTGCTGCGGCAATTCGGCCCGCCGGTACGAACCTTCATCGAAAAGCGCCTGGGCCTGGTAACCTCGCTAGTCGCCGCCGGCATCATCGGAGGTTTTTTAGCACTAAAGTTCGCGTAAAAAGTCCTGGGGTCTGGGGCCTCCCCGCCCCAGCCGCCGGAGGCCCTTTTTCACTTCACCATCTTGCTCTCAATCGCCGCCTGCGCCGCCGCCAGCCGCGCCACCGGCACGCGGTAAGGGCTGCAAGAAACGTAATCCAGCCCGACCATTTCGCAGAACGCGATGGAAGCCGGGTCGCCGCCATGCTCGCCGCAGATGCCGAGCTTCAGGTCCGGCTTGGTCGCCCTGCCCTTTTCGGCCGCGATCCGCACCAGCGCGCCGACGCCCTCGATGTCGATCGACACGAACGGGTCCTTCGGCAAGATCCCCTGTTCGACGTAATGCGGCAGGAACTTGCCGGCATCGTCGCGCGACAGGCCGAACACCGTCTGCGTCAGGTCGTTGGTGCCGAAGGAGAAGAAGTCCGCCGCCTCGGCGATCTTGTCGGCAATCAACGCCGCGCGCGGCAGCTCGATCATCGTGCCAATGCTGTATTCGATCGTCGCTCCGGTCTCGGCGAACACCGCTTTCGCGACGTTTTCGATCTGCGCGCGGGTGATGTCCAGCTCGCGCTTGACACCCACCAGCGGGATCATGATTTCGGGCACGGGCGCGGTGCCCTGGCCGCCGATCTCGATCGCCGCCTCGAAAATCGCCCGCGCCTGCATCTCGTAGATTTCGGGGTAAGAGATGCCGAGGCGGCAGCCGCGATGGCCGAGCATCGGGTTGGTCTCGGAGAGTTCCGCGGCCCGCGCGTCGATGGCCGCGGCGCTGACACCGAGCGCCTGCGCCACCTCCGCCAGCTCCGCCGCGCCATGCGGCAGGAATTCGTGCAGCGGCGGGTCGAGCAGGCGGATCGTCACCGGCAGCCCGGCCATGATCTTGAACAGCTGGATGAAATCCTGGCGCTGGAACGGCAGCAGCTTGGCGACTGCGCGCCGCCGGCCCTCGGCATCGTTCGCCATGATCATCTGCCGCACCGCGCCGATCCGCGCCGGATCGAAGAACATATGTTCGGTGCGGCAAAGCCCGATGCCCTCGGCGCCGAACTTACGGGCGGTCTCGGCGTCCAGCGGCGTTTCCGCATTGGCACGTACCTTCATGCGCCGGGCCTGGTCCGCCCATTGCATCAGCGTACCGAATTCCTCCGATAGCTGCGGCTCGATCATCCGCACCGGGCCGGCATACACATCGCCGGTGGCGCCGTCGATCGTCAAAATCTCGCCGGCGCGGATCGTCACGCCATTGGCCGAAACGGTTTGCGCGCCGTAATCCACGGCGATGCCGCCGGCCCCGGCGACGCACGGGCGCCCCATGCCGCGCGCCACCACCGCGGCGTGGCTGGTCATGCCGCCGCGCGTTGTCAAAATGCCGCGGGCGGCGTGCATGCCGTGGATGTCCTCCGGGCTGGTTTCGATCCGCACCAGGATCACGCTCTCGCCTTTCTGCGCGCGCAGCTCCGCCTCGTCGGCGGAAAACACCGCGGCGCCGGAAGCGGCACCGGGGCTCGCCGGCAGGCCGCGGCCGAACAAGGTCGGCGTCGCCTTCGGGTCCAGCGTCGGGTGCAACAACTGGTCGAGCGAAGCAGGGTTGATGCGCATGATCGCGGTATCGCGATCGATCAGCCGGCTCTCCGCCATCTCCACCGCAACGCGCAGGCTGGCCGCCGCACTGCGCTTGCCGGACCGCGTCTGCAACATATACAGCCGGTTCTGCTGCACGGTGAATTCGATGTCCTGCATATCCTTGTAGTGTTTCTCGAGAACGTCGCGAACCTTGTTGAGCTCGGCATAGGCTTCCGGCAGCGCCTCCTCCATGCTGAGCTCGCCCGGCTTGGCGTAAGCCTTCGACAGCGGGCGCGGCGTGCGGATGCCCGCCACCACGTCCTCGCCCTGCGCGTTCACCAGGTACTCGCCGTAGAATTCGTTCAGCCCAGTCGAAGGGTCGCGGGTGAAGCAAACGCCGGTCGCGCAATCTTCGCCCATATTGCCGAACACCATCGCCTGCACGTTCACCGCGGTGCCCCAGTTCGCCGGAATGTCGTGCAACCGGCGATAGGTATTGGCGCGTGGGTTCATCCACGAGCCGAACACCGCGCCGATAGCGCCCCAGAGCTGGTCCTGCGGGTCCTGCGGAAACGGCTTGCCGATTTCTTCCGCCACCATCTCCTTGTAGCTTTCCACCACCTGGCGCCAATGCTCCGTGGTCAGCGCGGTGTCTTCCACCACATCCGCATCCAGCTTGGCGGTCTCGATGATCTCCTCGAACCGGTGATGGCCGACGCCGAGCACGACCGAGCCGTACATCTGGATAAACCGGCGATAAGAATCCCAGGCGAAACGCGCATCCCCGGAACCCTTGGCCAGGCCTTCCACGGTCACGTCGTTGAGGCCGAGGTTCAGCACCGTGTCCATCATGCCTGGCATGGAAACGCGGGCACCGGAGCGCACCGAAACCAGCAGCGGCTTTTCCGCATCGCCGAAAGCCCGCCCCACCGCCTCCTCGATCCGCGCCAGCGCCGCTGCCACCTGCTCCTTCAGCCCGGCCGGATAGTTGTTGTTGTTCTCGTAAAAAGCCGTGCAAACCTCGGTGGTAATGGTGAAGCCCGGCGGCACCGGCAGGTCGATGCTCGCCATCTCCGCAAGGTTAGCACCCTTGCCGCCCAACAGGTTCCGCAACCCGGCATTACCGTCATTCACCCCGGCGCCGAAGTTGTACACCCATTTCATCGTGGCAAGCATGGCAAGCTCCTAACCTTCAATCTTCGAAAAATCGGCAATCTGGTGCATGGTATCGCGCAACTGGGCCAGCAATCGCAAGCGATTAAGGCGCAATTCCGGTTCGGGAGCGTTGACCGTGACTTTGTCGAAAAACGCATCCACTGGGGCGCGCAATCGGGCGAACGCCGTCATCGCCTCGCCATAACGGCCGGCCCGAAGATCCTCGATCGTCTCGCGGCGCACACGAAGTATCACGTCCGAAAGTTCTTGTTCTTCCGGGGCGGAGAGGGCCTGCAGGCCATCAGCCCGATGCGGACCGTCCTTGGCGCCCTCGATCTTGAGGATGTTGGCGGCGCGGCGGTAGGCCACAAGCAGGTTCCGCCCATCGCCGGTGCCCAGCATGTCTTCCAGCGCGGCAACCCGCTGCATCAACCGCACGAGATCGTCGTCCGCCCCCGCGCCCAGCACCGCATCTAGGACATCGTAGCGTTTGCCATCGTTGCGTAACTTTACCCGCAACCGCTCGATGATGAAGTCGAACAGCTTTTCATCATCCGCCAGCAATGGCCGGAGCGGAAGACGAAGCTGGTTCTGGAGAATGATCCTGATGACGCCGAGCGCCGCGCGTCGCAGTGCATAGGGATCGCCGGAGCCGGTCGGCGTCTCGCCGATGCGGAAGAATTCCGTAAGCGTATCCAACTTATCGGCCAGCGCCACGCTCACCGCGACATGGCCTGTCGGGACCGCGTCATCCGGCCCCTTCGGCTGGTAATGGGTGCGGATCGCAGCGCCGACAATCGTGCCGTCCCAACCGCGCGCCAAGCGTTCGGCGTAGTAGCCGCCCATGACTCCTTGCAGTTCCGGAAACTCGCCTACCATGCCGGTGACGAGGTCGGCCTTGCACAGCAAGCCGGCCCATTCCGCCTGTTTTGCTTCACCGTCATCCGCTGCAAGGTCTTGGGCAATTTGTCTGGCCAGCCGCGCAATCCGCTCGGCGCGTTGCCGCTGTGTGCCCAGTCTGGCGTGAAAGACTATCTTGTCCAGCTTTGGCAGCAACGCATCCAGAGGCGTTTTCAGGTCGAGGTCCCAGAAGTGCCGTGCATCCGCAAGCCTCGCCCGTAACACCCGCTCGTTGCCGGCGACGATCGCAGCACCTCCGTCCGGCGTTTCCAAGTTTGCGACAAACGCAAAATACGGCGCCGGCCTACCTTCGGCATCGCGCAGCGCGAAATACTTTTGGTTAACCTTCATCGACAGCTCCCGCACTTCCGGCGGCAAACTCATGAAGTCGACGTCGATTTTGCCGATCATCGGCACCGGCCATTCCACCAGTCCGCACACTTCCTGAACCAGAGCGTCATCTCTAACAATCACCGCGCCGATTGCCTTGGCCTGCGCGTTCAACCCATCGACGATCTCGTTGGTCCGCACGGCTTCATCGGCATGGACCTTGTGGCGACGCAGCTTCTCTTCCCAATCCTTGGCCGAGGCGACCGAAAACACGTTGGGCATAAACAACCGGTGCCCCTCCGTCTCATTGCTGGCCGTCAACGGTCCCAGCACGATCGGCACCACGGCGCCGTCCAGCAGGCAGATAATCCGGCGCAACGGCCGCACCCAGCTAAAGTCCCCGCCTTGCCCCCAGCGCATCGACTTCGGCCAGCGGAAGGTCCGCAGCGCGGCCGGCAACTGCTCCTCGATCACCTGCCGGGCCGAAACCGGCTGGGTTTTTTTACGCAGCAGATAGTAACCGTCCTCGACGACCACATCGCCACGGTCGGCCTTGTGCTTGCCGAGAAAGCCGTACAGCGCCGCCTCCGGGGCGGTTTCACGCGGCCCGCGCGCCTCGCTCACTTCGCCCGGCGTCTCGTGTGCTATCGTCGCGGCGTAGCCGAGCCGCCGCGGCCCATGGAAAACCGGCGCCTCGGTCGCCACGGCAAGTTCCTTGAACACACCATCGCAAATCCGCGCCAATTCCCCGGCGGCCGCCGCCTGCATCCGCGCCGGTATCTCTTCCGAAAACAGCTCCAGGAAAAATTCAGGCATTGCTCTCGCCGGAGAGCCAGACTTCCGCACACACTTTGGCCAGTTCGCGCACCCTGCCGATATACCCCGCCCGTTCCGCAACCGAAATCACACCGCGCGCGTCCAGCAGGTTGAACAAATGGCTCGCCTTGATGCACTGGTCATAAGCCGGCTGCGCCACCGACGCCTCTACCAACGCACCGCATTCGGCCTCAGCGTCCTCGAAATGCCGCACCAGCATCGCCGTATCCGCCAGCTCGAAATTGTACCGGCTGTAATCCCGCTCTGCCCGCAGAAACACATCGCCATAACTCACCCCGGCGCCATTAAAATCGAGGTCGTACACATTCTCGACCCCCTGCACATACATCGCCAACCGCTCCAGCCCATAGGTCAGCTCCGCACTTGGGCTGACACAGGCAATCCCGCCGACCTGCTGGAAATACGTGAACTGCGTCACCTCCATGCCATCGCACCACACCTCCCAGCCCAGCCCCCAAGCCCCCAGCGTCGGGCTTTCCCAGTCATCCTCCACGAACCGTATATCGTGCAGCCGCCGATCGATGCCGATCGCGTCATAGCTCGCCAGCAGCAAATCCTGGATGTCCGCCGGGCTGGGTTTAATAATCACCTGGTACTGGTAATAATGCTGCAACCGGTTCGGGTTCTCGCCGTACCGCCCGTCCGATGGCCGGCGGCAAGGCTGCACATAGGCCGCCCGCCACGGCTTCGGCCCCAGCGCCCGCAGCGTCGTCGCCGGGTGAAACGTCCCCGCCCCCATTTCCATGTCATAGGGCTGCAACAGCGCGCAGCCCTGCGCCGCCCAGAAGCCGTGCAGGGTCTGGATGATGTCCTGGAAGCTTTTCGGCTTGCCGCCTGGGGCGGGGGCTGTCATCGGCCGGGCAAAAACTGTAACATGCCGGCGCAGGAATACGGCCCCAACCGGCCGAGAGCAAGGATATGCCGTTGCGCAAATTCATCCGCCTGTCGCAGGCTGATCTGGCCGGGATCTGGATGGTGACGATGCTCGTCGCCGCCATGTTCGCCTTCCGGGAGTTCGCCATCGTGCCGCGCGCCACGGTCGGCCTGTGCGCCGCCGCAGATGCGCCGCATTTCTGCGCCGCCCGCGCCGCGGTGCTGTGGCTGCAATACCAGCAGTTGTTCGGCTGGGCGGCGCTGGCGCTCGGCCTCGCCGGGTTCTTCCTCGGCAGCCGCTGGCCCGCGGTGTTCGCCATCGCCGTCGGCATCGCCGCGGTCATCAATTACAACGCCACCACCGGCATCGTCGGCGTGGCACTCGGCCTGGTCACCTGGGTCAGCCTCAACACCGGCCGCTTCAAACCGCTAGTTTAACCCCAACTTCCCCATATTGAGGAACTTCTCGCGCCGTTTGGCCCGCAGCGCCTCCGGCGTCATCGGCAGCAGCGGCGCCAGCGCCGCCTCTATGGCGTGGCTCAGCGCGGCCAGCGCCTCCGCCGGCGCCCGGTGCGCCCCACCCAGCGGCTCCGGCACAATCTCGTCGATCAGCCCCAGCCGCTTCAAATCCTGCGCCGTGATCCGCATCGCCTCCGCCGCCAGCGGCGCCTGCGTCGCGTCCCGCCATAGGATCGAGGCGCAACCCTCCGGCGAGATCACCGAGTAGATCGCGTGCTCGAACATCAGCACGGTATTGCCGGCGGCCAGCGCAATGGCGCCGCCCGACCCGCCTTCCCCCACAATGCACGCCACCAGCGGCACCGGTGCCGCCAGGCAGGTCTCGATCCCGCGCGCGATCGCCTCGGCCTGGCCGCGTTCCTCGGCGTCGATCCCCGGAAACGCCCCGGCGGTGTCCACAAAGGTCAGGATCGGCAGCCCGAACCGCCCCGCCAGGTCCATCAGCCGCCTGGCCTTGCGGTAGCCCTCCGGCCGGGCGCTGCCGAAATTGTGCTTGATGCGGCTTTCGGTGTCGGTGCCCTTCTCGGTGCCGATCACCATCACCGGCAAGCCCTTGAAGCGCCCCATCCCGCCGATGATCGCCGCGTCGTCGGCAAACGCCCGGTCGCCGGCCAGCGGCGTGAAGTCGGTGATCAGCCCGGCGATCACCGCCGCCGCCTTCGGCCGCTCCGCGTGCCGCGCCACCAGGGTCTTCTGCCACGGCGTCAGCCTGGCATAGAGTGCCCGCAACTGCTTGTCAGCCTTGTCGGACAGCCGCGCCACCTCGTCGGCGATGTTGATCTCGCTGGCCGAGGTCATGCCGCGCAGCTCCTCGATCTTGCCCTCAAGCTCGGCGACGGGTTTTTCAAAATCCAGGAACTGGCGCATGTTTTACCATAGAACAGGGAGCAAGTAAGGCGAGGGGCTCTGCCCCTGACCCCGCTGGGGCCGGGAGGCCCCAGACCCCTCAAATAAGACTAGATCTCCAGCAACAGGCGGCTTGGGTCTTCCAAACTTTCCTTGACCCGCACCAGGAACGATACCGCCTCCCGGCCATCGATGACGCGGTGGTCGTAGGACACCGCGAGGTACATCATCGGCCGGATCTCGACCTTCCCGGCAATCGCCACTGGCCGTTCCTGTATCTTGTGAATCCCCAGAATCGCCGATTGCGGCGGGTTCAGGATCGGCGTGCTCATCAGCGAGCCGTACACCCCGCCATTGGTGATCGAGAAGCTGCCGCCAGAGAGTTCCTCCAATTTCAACGTGCCGTCCTTGGCCCGCTTGCCGAAGTCGCTGATCGCGGCTTCGATCTGGGCGATGCTCTTGGCGTCGGCGTCGCGGATCACCGGCACCACCAGGCCATTAGCGCCGCCGACGGCGATGCCCATGTTGACATAGTGCTTATACACGATGTCGTCGCCGTCGATCTCCGCATTCACGGCGGGGAATTCGGCCAGCGCCGCCACCACCGCCTTCACGAAAAACCCGTTGAAGCCAAGCCGCACGCCCTTGTGCTTCTTCTCGAAGGCTTCCTTGTACTGGCCGCGCAGCGCCATGATGGCGCCCATATCCACCTCGTTGAAGGTGGTCAGCATCGCCGCGGTGTTCTGCGCGTCCTTCAGCCTGGTCGCGATGGTCTTGCGCAGCCGGGTCATCTTCACCCGCTCCTCACGCGCATCCGGCGCCCGCGGCCCCTTCGCCGCGGCCGGCGCCGGCGTTACCGGCGGCTTGTTGATGAACGCCAGCACGTCGCCCTTGGCGACCCGGCCATCCTTGGCGGAGCCCTCGCCGATCGCGGCGGCGGAGAGGTTTTTCTCCTCCATCAGCTTGGCGGCGGCGGGCAGCGGCGCGGGCGCCCCGGGGCGCTGCACCGGGCCATGCGGGGCCGGCGGCGGGTTGACGCCGGTGGCGGGCTGCGCCGGCGAATTCGGTTTCGCCTCGGCTTGCTTCGGCTCCGGCGCCGGCTTCGCGTCCTGCTGTTTCGGCGCCGCCGGTTTGGCGCCGCTCGCCGCCCCGTCGACCCGGCCCAGCAGCGCGCCAACCTCGACCTCGGCGCCCTCATCGGCGATGATCTCGGAAATCACCCCGGCCTCCGGGGCATTGACCTCCACCGTCACCTTGTCGGTCTCCAGCTCCACCACCGGCTCGTCGGCCGCAACGCTCTCCCCGGCCTTCTTGATCCAGCGGGCGATCGTCGCGGTGGTCACGCTTTCGCCCAGAGTGGGGACTTTGATATCGGCGGCCATAAATACTCCTGAACTACGCGGTAACGCGGGTGCTCTAAACGCTCAGCGCCTCGTTCACCAGGGCGGCCTGCTCGGCCGCATGGGTCTTGGCGAGGCCGGTGGCCGGGCTGGCGGCGGGCTTGCGGCCGACGAAGCGCGGCCGCTTCGAGGCCCCCTCGAACAGCGTCAGCGTCGCCTCGATCCGGCGGTCCAGAAAGCTCCAGGCCCCGGTGTTTTCCGGCTCTTCCTGGCACCACACAACCTCGGCGTTGCGGTACGGCTTCAGCGTCGTCGCCAGGGTCTTGATCGGGTACGGATAGATCTGTTCGAGCCGGATGATCGCGACATCCTTGAGGCCGCGTTCCCGGCGCTCGGCCAGCAGGTCGTAATACACCTTGCCGGTGCAGATCACGACGCGCTTCACCGCCTCCGGCGCCAGCAGCTCGTCGGTTTCCGGCAACACCAGCTTGAAGCCGGAGCCGGTCGCCATCTCACTCAGCTTGGAGACCGCGAGCTTGTGCCGCAACAGCGATTTCGGCGTCATCAGCACCAGCGGCCGCCGGAAGTTGCGCTTCAACTGCCGGCGCAAGGCATGGAAGTAGTTCGCCGGCGTGGTCAGGTTGCAAACGCTCATGTTGCTCTCGGCGCAAAGCTGCAAATAGCGCTCCAGCCGGGCCGAAGAGTGTTCCGGCCCCTGGCCTTCGCTGCCATGCGGCAGCAACAGCGTCAGCCCGCACATCCGCAGCCATTTGGTTTCGCCGGAGGCCAGGAACTGGTCGATGATCACCTGCGCGCCGTTGGCGAAGTCGCCAAACTGCGCCTCCCACAGCACCAGCACGCCCGGATCGGCGACGGCGTAGCCGTATTCGAAGCCAAGCACGCCGGCTTCCGACAGCAGCGAATTGAAGATCTCGATCTTCGCCTGGCCGGAGCGGATGTTGTTCAGCGGCACGTATTCGTTCTGGTTGGTCTGGTCGATCAACACGGCGTGGCGCTGGCTGAACGTGCCGCGCTGGCTGTCCTCGCCGGACAGCCGGACCCGGTGGCCGTCGATCATCAGGGTGCCGAAGCCCAGCGCCTCGCCGGTCGCCCAGTCGATGCCCTCGCCGCTGTCGATCATCTGCTTTTTGGCTTCAAGCTGGCGCAGGATCTTCGGGTTGAGGTCGAACTCTGCCGGCGGCCGGCTCAGCGCGGCGCCGACCTGCTTGAGATCCTCCAGGCTGGCGGCGGTGACCTGCTCTTCGCGCTCGTCGTCCTTGCCGGCTTCGTGCAGTCCGGACCAATGGCCTTCCAGCCAATCCGCCTTGTTCGGCTTGTAGGCCTGGGCGCCCTTATAGGCGTCTTCCAGGGTCTGGTTGTAGGTATCGACGATCGCCTTCGCCTCGGCCTCGGAGACGCTGCCTTCGGAGATCAGCGCCTCGGTGTACAGCGCCTGGGTGGTTTTGCGGGCCTTGATCGCCTTGTACATCACCGGCTGGGTGAACGCCGGCTCGTCGTTCTCGTTATGGCCATGGCGGCGGTAGCAGACCAGGTCGAGCACCACGTCGGCGCCGAACTGCATGCGGAACTCGGTGGCGAGGCGGGCGCACCAAACCACCGCTTCCGGGTTGTCGCCGTTGACGTGCAGGATCGGCGATTGCACCGATTTGGCGACATCGGTGCAGTACAGGCCGGAGAAGCCGTGCGCCGGCACGGTGGTGAAGCCGATCTGGTTGTTGACCACCAGATGCACCGTGCCGCCGGTGCGGTAGCCGATCAGCTGGCTCATCGCCAGCGTCTCGTACACCAGGCCCTGGCCGGCGAAAGCGGCGTCGCCATGCATCAGGATGCCCATGGCGGAATGGCGGCCGACGGTATCGCCCACCATATCCTGGCGAGCCCGGATCTTGCCGACCACCACCGGGTCCACCGCTTCCAGATGCGAGGGGTTGGGTTGCAGCGACAGATGCACCTGGTTGCCGCCGATCGAGATATCGGTGGAGGTGCCGAGATGGTATTTCACGTCGCCCGAACCCTGCACGTCGTTCGGCTTGAAGCTTTCACCGCCGAACTCGCTGAACAGCGCGGTCAGCGGCTTTCTGACGATATTGACCAGCGTGTTCAGCCGGCCGCGATGCGGCATGCCGATGGCGACTTCGCGCACGCCGTGCCGGGCCGCGGTGTCGATGATGGCGTGCAGCGCCGGGATCGTGCTCTCGCCGCCTTCCAGGCCGAAGCGCTTGGTGCCGACATAGCGGCGCTGGCAGAACGTCTCGAAGCTGTCGGCCTCGGTCAACTGCTTCAGGATGTTGGCTTTTTCCGCCTTGCTGAAGCTCTCCCGCCAGGTCACGCTCTCGATGCGGCGCTGGATCCAGTCCTTTTGCGCCGGGTCCTGAATGTGCATGAACTCGACACCGATCGGCCCGCAATAGCTGGCCCGCACCGCCTTGATGATCTCGTTCATGGACGCGCTCTCGCGGCCCAGCACGCCGTCGATGAAAATCGGCCGGTCCATGTCCGCCGGGGTGAAACCGTAGCTCGCGGGGTCGAGTTCGGCGTAATGGCCGGGCTGCTTCAGGTTCAGCGGGTCGAGTTCGGCCTCCAGATGGCCGCGCACGCGGTAGGCGCGGATCAACATCAGGGCGCGGATCGAATCGAGCGCCACCGCCCGCACGTTGGCGGCGGACGGAGCCGCGGCGGACGTGGCGGCCGCGGCCTCGGGTATCGTGGCGAAGGCGGCGGGATGCGGCGCCCAGGAAGCGCCTGCGGCGTCGGTCAGCACGGCTTTGGCGTCGTCGCCGAGGGTGGTGAACAAGGTGGCGAAATCCGGGTCCACCGAACCCGGCGCTTCCACCCACTTCGCGTAGAGTTGCTCGATGAACTGGGCATTCGCCCCGTTCATCGCCGTTGCGATCACATCAACCCCAGCCATGAATTCTACCTTCCGCTCGCGTACCGGCCCGCCAGGCGGGTTGCGAGGCGGGACATAAGACAGCCGGGCACCCTTACCCCTCGTTAAAAGTCCAGACCAGGGATGCCGTCAGTGCATTTCAAGACTTTAAGGCTTTGACCATGGTGCTGCCAAGCGCGGCCGGGCTTTCGGCGACGTGGATGCCGACCTCCTTCATGGCGTCGGTCTTGGCGCCCGCGGTGTCCTTGCCACCGGAAATGACCGCCCCGGCATGGCCCATGCGGCGGCCCGGCGGCGCGGTGACGCCGGCGATGAAGCCGACCACCGGCTTCTTGATCTTGTGGCGGCCGAGGAACTCGGCGGCGTCGATCTCGCTCTGCCCGCCGATCTCGCCGATCATGATGATCGCCTGGGTCTCGTCGTCGTGCAGGAACAGCTCCAGCACCTCGATGAAGTCCAGCCCCTTCACCGGATCCCCGCCGATGCCGACGCAGGAGGACTGGCCGAGCCCGGCGGCGGTGGTCTGCGCCACCGCCTCATAGGTCAGCGTGCCGGAGCGCGAAACGATGCCGATCGAGCCGCGCTTGTGGATGTGGCCCGGCATGATGCCGATCTTGCATTCGTCGGGCGTGATCACGCCGGGGCAGTTCGGCCCGACCAGCAGCGACTTCGAACCGGACAGCGCCCGCTTGACCCGCACCATGTCGAGCACGGGGATGCCCTCGGTGATGCAGACGATTAGCTCGATCCCGGCGTCGATCGCCTCCAGAATGGAATCAGCGGCGAACGGCGGCGGCACGTAGATCGCGCTGGCGGTCGCACCGGTTCTGGCCCGGGCCTCGCCGACGGTGTTGAAAACCGGCAGGTCCAGGTGGGTCTGCCCGCCTTTGCCCGGCGTCACGCCGCCGACCACCTTGGTGCCGTACGCCAAGGCCTGTTCCGAGTGAAAAGTCCCCTGCGCACCGGTAAACCCCTGGGTGATGACCTTGGTGTTCTGGTTGACGAGAATGGCCATCAGGCGGCTTCCTTCACGGCTTTGACGATCTTTTCGGCGGCGTCGGCCAGGTTGTCGGCCGGGATGATCGGCAGGCCGGACTTCGCCATGATGTCCTTGCCGAGCTGCACGTTGGTGCCCTCCAGCCGGACCACCAGCGGCACCGAAAGCGAAACCTCCCGCGCCGCCGCGATCACCCCCTCGGCGATCACGTCGCAGCGCATGATGCCGCCGAAAATGTTGACCAGGATGCCTTCCACGTTCGGGTCCGACAGGATGATCTTGAACGCCGCCGTCACCCGCTCCTTGGTGGCGCCGCCGCCGACATCGAGGAAGTTGGCCGGCTCGGCGCCGTACAGCTTGATGATGTCCATCGTCGCCATCGCCAGGCCAGCGCCGTTCACCATGCAGCCGATCGAGCCGTCCAGCGCCACGTAGTTCAGGCTGTGCTTGGTCGCTTCCAGCTCCTTCGGGTCTTCCTCGCTCTCGTCGCGCAGCTTCTCGATCTCGGGGTGCCGGTACAGCGCGTTGTCGTCGAAGCTGACCTTGGCATCGAGCGCCACCACCTCGCCGGCGCCGGTGATGACCACCGGGTTGATCTCGACGATCGCGCAATCGAGCGCCACGAAGGCCTCGTACATGGCGCTCACGAACTTGCCGAAGGCGGCGATCTGCTTGCCCTCCAGCCCCAGCCCGTAGGCCAGCTTGCGGGCGTGGAACGAGGAGATGCCCGACGCCGGATCGACCGGCGCCCGCAGGATTTTCTCAGGATGGTGCGTGGCGACCTCCTCGATCTCCATGCCGCCCTCGGTCGAGGCCATGACCAATACCTCGGAAACCGAGCGATCGATCAGCAGCGAGAGATAAAGCTCGCGCTTGATGTCGCAGCCGGCTTCCACATAGACCCGGCGCACCAGCCGCCCGGCCGGGCCGGTCTGCTTGGTGATCAGGGTCTGGCCGAGCATCGCCGCCGCCGCTTCCCTCACCTCGTCCATCGATTTCGCGAGCCGGACGCCGCCTTTGCCTTCGGGCGCGCCCTTGAACTTGCCGGCGCCACGGCCGCCGGCATGGATCTGCGACTTCACCACATAAACCGGCCCCGGCAGCTTCTTCGCCGCCTCGACCGCCTCTTCCGGCGTCCAGGCCACGTAGCCGTCGAGCACGGCGACGCCGTAACCCTTGAGCAATTCCTTGCCCTGGTATTCGTGTATGTTCATTATTTCGGGCCTACCCTGTTTTAGGTCGCTAAAGGCAGCAAAAGCGTTGCGCTGCTACTCCAAAGCCGCGGCAGGGGCAAGCACGGCCAGGCGCCGCGCGGCGGCGCGCCTGCACCCCTAATTGAGACCAAGAGACAAAAAGAATGGCGCGCTGGCCGGCCAGGCATGGGCGATCGGCCGGTGCGCCGCCAGCCCGGCGACGGCCACGACCACCAGCAGCAACAAAACGGCCAACGGCCAGCGGCGGCGCGGCGCTGGCTGCGCCGGCGGCGGGCTCGGTGGCGAATTCCGGCCAAGGGCGGCGGCGGCTTCCTGCCGGGCCGAATAAAACGGCGCGGCCGGCGTGGACGCGGCCGCCGGTTCGGGTTCCGGCAGCGGCGGCGCGTCGATCAGCGGTGCCGCGTCAAAAGTGCCGGCGTCTTGCGTGCTGGCCTCGGCCAGGGTCGGTTCCGGCGCGGCGGCGACTTACCGCCGCCGGCGCTTCGGCCTCGCGCCGCCATTGGTGGCCGCAATAGGCGCAGCGCAGCGTCCGCGCCCGTCCGGCGACCGCCGCTTCCGGCACCTCGTATTCGGTCAGGCAGTTCGGGCAGGTCAGGCGCATGGCTCGCCGCATGGCATTTTTGGCCGGACGGCGCAACACGGGCTACTGTGGACCGGCCGGCGCGAGTCGCCGGCCCCCGCCACTCCCAGGTCAAGGCAGTGTCAAGGCAGCATGGTTCGGTTCGAAGATGTCTGGCTGAAATACCGCCGCTCCCGCGCCACCGCCGGGGCGGCGCCGGATGTCCTGCGCGGCCTCAGCTTCGAGGTGCCGGATGGCGGCTTTCGCTGGCTCACCGGCCCCTCCGGCGCCGGCAAGACCAGCGTGCTGAAGCTGATGTATCTCGCCGAACAACCGAGCCGGGGCCGGATCGAAATTCTCGACACTTTCGCCGGCCGCGCCTCCCGCCGGGAGACCGCCCTGCTGCGCCGCAGGATCGGCGTCGTCTACCAGGATTTCCGGCTGCTCGCCCATCTTTCGGCCTATGACAACGTGGCGCTGCCGATGCGCCTGGCGCGCCGCGCCGAGCCGCAGATCCGCAACGACGTGACCGAACTGCTGCGCTGGGTCGGGCTGTCCGGCAAGCTGGACCACCGGCCGGACGAGCTCTCCGGCGGCGAGCAGCAGCGCGTCGCCATCGCCCGTGCGGTGATCGGCCAGCCGCGCCTGCTGCTGGCCGACGAGCCGACCGGCAACCTGGACGACGCCCAGGCCGAGCGGTTGATGATGCTGATCACGGCACTCAACCGCCTCGGCACCACGGTCATCGTCGCCACCCACAACGCCGGGTTGGTCAGCGCGCTACCCGGCGCCGTGCCTGCGCATCGAAGGCGGCCGGCTGGATGGCTAAAGGCCGAAGCCGCGTCGACCAGCTTGGGCTGCGCGCCACCCGCACCGACCGGCTGCTGCCGGTGCTGGTCGGCGCCATGAGCTTCCTGGCGGCGCTGGCGATCGCCGGCACCCTGGCCGCGGCGATCCTGGCGGCGCATTGGCGGGGCGAGACCGGTGCGGCGCTGACCATCCAGGTGCCGGCGCCCAACGACCCGGCGGCGCAAGGCGGCGGCACAAGGCAAACCGCGGTGCTGGCGCTGCTGGCCGGCAATCCGGCGGTCAGCGCCGCCCACCTGCTGTCCCCCGCCGAGTTGGACGCGCTCCTGCAGCCCTGGCTCGGCGCCACGACGGCATCCCTGGCGCTGCCGGTTCCGGCGGTTATTACCGGCGACTGGTCCGGGGCCGGGCCGCCAGAAGCGCTGCGCGACGCGCTCGACGCGGCGGCGCCGGGCACGCTCTTGGAAACCGGCGCGCGCTGGGCGGCGCGGATCGCGGCGCTCACCACCAGCATCCAGACCTGCGCCGTCGCCGTGCTGCTGATCGTGGCCTTCGTCGCCTCCGCCGTGGTCGCCGTGGCAACCCGCGCCGGCCTGGCGCAACGCCGCGAGGCGATCGAGATCATCCACGGCCTCGGCGCGTTCGACGGCGACATCGCCGGCCGGTTCGCCGGCCGCGCCACGGCGCTGGCCGCGGCCGGTGCCGCGGTGGGCACGCTGCTGGCGCTGCCGGTGCTGTTCTGGCTGGCGCTGCTGGCCGCCCCCTTCGCCGGCTTCGCGCCCGGTGCCACGCTGCCGGCTTTGCCGGCGCCGCTCTGGGTGGCGCTGCCGGCGCTGCCCGCCGCCGCCGCGCTGATCGGCTGGGGCACCACCCAGCTCACCGTGCGCGGCTGGCTGCGGCGGCTCAACTGATGGCGCGGCGCCCGCCGGCGCGGCACCGACCCACCCGCCGCCGCCGGCTCCGGCTGCTGCGCCCGCTGGCGCGGCTCTGCCTGCTGCTCGCCATCCTCTGGCTCGCCGGGTTCCTGCTGTTCACGGTCTGGGTGCTCCGCGCCCGGCCGCCGGCGCCGATGCCCCATGCCGACGGCATCGTCGCGCTGACCGGCGGCGACGGCCGGGTCGGCGCCGGGCTGGCGCTGCTGGCGGCGCGCGACGCCCCGGCGCTGCTGATCTCCGGCGCCGGCCGCGGCACCTATCTCGGCGACTTCACACCCGACGACCAGGCGGCGGCAACCCACTTCGCCAGCGCCATCACCCTCGGCCACATGGCCGGCACCACCTACGGCAACGCGGTGGAAACCGCCGACTGGGCGCGTGCCCGGCACATGCAGTCGCTGATCGTCGTCACCGCCGATTACCACATGCCCCGCGCCCTGGCGGAACTGCGCCACTTCCTGCCCGGTCTGCGGCTGATCGCCGCACCGGTGCGGCCGCCGGCGATGGCGGCGCCGCAACGTTGGTCCACCCTCAAGCTGCTGGCCGGCGAATACACCAAATACCTGATCGTCCGCTCCGGCCTCGGCGACCTGCTGGCGCCGCTCACCGACACCGGCCCATGAAACGTCCATGAACTTCCTCGGCTCGCTGTTCTTCAACATCGCCATGTTCGGCAGCTGCGCCCTGTTGAGCCTGTGGGGGACGGTGCTGAAGCGGGTCGCGCCGCACCGGCTGCTCCGCCTCGGCCAGAACTGGGCGCGCTTCGTTCTCGCCGCGCTGCGGCTGTTCTGCGGCATCAGAGTCGAAGTCTCGGGGGCGGAAAACCTGCCGACAGCCGGCGGCGCGCTGATCGCCGCCCAGCACCAGTCAGCGCTCGACGTCATGGTCTGGCTGACGCTGCTGCCCCGCCCAAGCTACGTACTGAAGCAGGAATTGCTTCGTATTCCCGTTTACGGCGGCCTGCTCGTGCCGTCGGGCTTCATCGCCGTCGACCGCGCCGGCGGCGCCGCCAGCCTGCGCGCCATGGTCGCCGCCTGTCAGGCCGCCATCGCCGCCGGCCGGCAAATCGTCATCTTCCCGGAAGGCACGCGCGTCCCCCCCGGCCAACGCGCCCCGCTGCAAGCCGGAATCGTCGCCCTGGCCCGCGCCCTCGACGTGCCCATCATCCCCGCCGCCACCGACTCCGGCCGCCGCTGGGGCCGCCGCGCCTTTATCAAAACGCCCGGGCCAGCGCGGGTAAAAATCTACCCCGCCATCTCGCAACACCTGCCGCGCGCCGAGATCATCAACACGCTGGCCACGCGGTTTTATGAGGATAACGTATAAAAGAGCCTCCGGCGGCCGGGGCCGTGAGGCCCCGGACCCCTGGACGGGGTTGGCCACTCATGGAGCTGGGTCGTTGACCAATTTATAGCGCTTCGCGCAACCTCGACACGCCATGGCATCCCACCAAAACCCACGCCGTCATTGCGAGCGAAGCGCGGCAATCCAGAACAGAACGTCGCACCCCATCCAAGTCGACACAGACCCCCCGTCCTAAAACTTCCGCGCGAAGCGCTAAAATCCCTTCTCCACGACCCAACTCGTCCAGTGGCCAACCCCCGTCCAGGGGTCCGGGGCACGCCTGCGGAGCAGGCATGAATAATTCTAGCGCGCAATGCGCGCGGGCGGCCCCGGCCGCCGGAGGCCCTTTACTTACCCCCCCGAAACTGCCAAACGCTCGCCTCCCCTGCCGGGTGCGTGGCATCGCGCTCGGCTAACGCTCGTCCCGCTTTTGGGATGTGCCCAGACCAGGGCCGGAGCTGAAACATCCGAAGGGAGCACACATGCCGTTATATGAATGCGTGGTGATCGCGCGCAGCGAGATCACCCAGGCGCAGGCCGACGCCGTTGCCGACGCCGCCACCGCCCAGCTTGAGACCGATGGCGGCGCCGTGAAGAAGCGCGAGTACTGGGGCCTGCGGTCCCTGGCCTACCGGATCAAGAAGAACCGCAAGGGCCATTACATGCTGCTCGGCGTCGAGGCGACGTCTCCGGCGGTGCTGGAAATGGAGCGGCAGCTGACCCTGAACGAGGACGTGCTGCGTTTCATGACGATCCGGGTCGACGAGATTTCCGAGGAACCCTCGGTGATCCTGTCCCGCAAGTCGGACGACCGCGAGCGCGGTTTCCGCGGGCCGAAGCCGGCCGGCCGTTTCGAGACCGGTCGCAAGCGCGGCTATGACGACCGCGAGGAGTTCCGGGCCCGCGACGAGTTCCGGTCCGACCGCGAGGAATTTGCCGGGGAGGAGGAGTAAGCCATGTCCGAAGCAACCGAACAAGGCGCTGGCCGCCGCCCCGGCGTCGGCGCCCGCCGGCCGTTCTTCCGCCGCAAGAAGTCCTGCCCGTTCTCCGGCCCCGGCGCGCCGGTGATCGACTACAAGGACGTGCGGCTGCTGTCGCGGTTCCTCTCCGAGCGTGGCAAGATCGTGCCGTCCCGCATCACCGCGGTTTCCGGTAAAAAGCAGCGCGAGCTCGCCAGGGCGATCAAGCGCGCCCGCTTCCTCGCCCTCCTTCCTTACGCCCTGACCTAGAGGCGCGAATCATGGCAAATGTTGAACTGATCCTGCTGCAACGGGTCGAAAAGCTCGGCCAGATGGGCGAGGTGGTAAAGGTCAAGCCGGGCTATGCCCGCAACTTCCTGCTGCCGCAGGCCAAGGCGGTGCGCGCCACCAGGAACAACCGCGAGCGCTTCGAGCGTGAGCGGGTGCAGCTCGAGGCGCAGAATCTGAAGCGCCGGGAAGAGGCCGAGCGGGTGGCCGAGCGGATCCAGGGTCTCGCGGTCGTGCTGATCCGCCAGGCTTCCGAAGCCGGCTCGCTGTATGGTTCGGTGTCCGGGCGTGACATTTCCGAGGCGGCGACCGCTGCCGGGCTGGGGGTGGAACGGTCGCAGATCCTGCTGCAAACGCCGATCAAGTCGCTGGGGGTTTCCGCCGTGCGGGTGGCGCTGCACCCGGAGGTGATCATCGACATCAAGGTCAATGTCGCCCGCAGCGTGGAAGAGGCCGAGAAGCAGGCCCGCGGCGAAGCGGTGGTGGCCGAGCGCGACGAGCCGCCGGAGCTGGGCCCGCTGTTCGGCCAGGAGGAAGAAGCCGCCGGCTGACGTACTTGCCGCCGCTTTAGAAAAAAAGGCCTCCGCCAAACGCGCGGGGGCCTTTTCTATTGACGCCGTTTTCCGCTCATCCACACTTGCTCCCAGAGCAATATGGCTCGAAGTCGAATCGCGCGGCGATGCGACCGAGCCATGGAGTTGCTCGCCAGAAAAACGGTAGAGCGTGGTGAGTGCCAACTCGTCATGCTCTCCGGTCGTCAACGGCGGAGCAGGGCGTGGCTGGATTTTACAAGACGTTCATGAACAAAATCCTGCGGCACGGCATCCAGATCGGCCGGCTGCGGGTGATCTGGCCGGATGGCGCCGAAAGCTTCTACGGCAAGGGCGGCGAGCCCGCGGCCGCCGTGCGCATCGCCACGCTGGAGACCATCCGCCGCCTGATGCTCAATCCGGGCCTCACGGTCGGCGAAACGTACATGGACGGCGGGCTGATCCCGGTCGGCTGCTCGGTCCACGACCTGCTGCATGTACTCATGCTCAACGTCCAGAACGTCAATATCCCGGTGCTCAACGTCAATTACATGTTGAACCGCCTGCGCCGGCCGATCGCCCAGGCCAACAACGCGGTCCGCGCGCGCCGCAACGTCGCCCATCACTACGACCTCAACGGCCGGCTCTATTCGCTGTTCCTGGACCGCGACCGGCAGTATTCCTGCGCCTACTTCCCCCGCGGCGACGAGACGCTGGAAGAGGCGCAGACCGCCAAGAAGCGCCATATCGCCGCCAAGCTGATGCTGGACCGGCCCGGCCTCACCGTGCTGGACATCGGCTGCGGCTGGGGCGGCATGGCGATCACTTTGGCCCGCGAATTCGGCGCCAGGGTCCACGGCATCACGCTGAGCGAGGAGCAGCTGACGGAAGCCCGCGCCCGCGCCGCCGCCGCCGGCCTCGCCGACCGCGTCAGCTTCGAGCTGATGGATTACCGGGCGATGGACCGGCCGTTCGACCGCATCGTCTCGGTCGGCATGTTCGAGCATGTCGGCGTGCCGAATTACCCGGCCTTCTTCAAGACCGTGCGGCGCTGCCTCAGGCCGGATGGGGTGGCGCTACTGCATTCCATCGGCCGCTTCGGCGGCCCGGCCGCGACCAATGCCTGGATCGCCAAATACATCTTCCCCGGCGGCTATTCGCCGGCGCTGTCGGAAGTAATGCGGCCGCTGGAGGATGCCGGGCTGCTGCCGGCCGACCTGGAAATCCTGCGCCTGCATTACGCCAAGACGCTGGCGCACTGGCGGCGCCGCTTCGCCGCCAACCGCGACGCGATCGCCGCACTGTACGACGAGCGGTTCTGCCGCATGTTCGAGTTCTACCTGGCCTGCTCGGAACTGGCGTTCCGGGTCCAGGACCACATGAACTTCCAGATCCAGATCGTCCGCCGCCAGGAATCCGTGCCGCTGACCCGCGACTACATGACCGACGGCGAGCGCAAGCAGGCCTTCGCCTCCGCCGCCGACTGACGCTCTACCCGGTCCTGACCGTCAGGAGGCTTGCGGCGTCGCCGGACGAGAGCAGCGCCTTGTGCAGGCCCTGGCCATCGATGCCCAGCGCCGCAAGCACCCCGGAGAGGGTCGCCGGTTCGACGCCGTGGAGTGCCGGCGCCGATCCGCTGTCCCAGGCATCCTTGCCGGCCAGCGCGAACCCGCCGCGGAACCACAGGCTCGTCGTCTGCAGCACGTGAGATGAACCCAGAGCCGGCAATCTTTCCGCCGCGTCCCGGCCCGTCAGTTGCGCGGCGCCGCTCGTCGCTGCCTGGCTCGCGGTTCCGCTGGCCGCCGACACGAACTGCATCGAAGCCGTATCCGCGGCGACCGGCGCGGCCGGCGACCGGTGCGACCGGCACCGCGGCTACGGCGGATTTGAATTCCGGAGCGGCGGTGACGGTGCCGGTGACGACCAGCGTTTCGTGCGCCAATGTGCCGGAATATCCGGATGCGTTGCCGCCTTTCGCTTCGACGATAATGGTTTCGGTAAAGGTGCCCACGGTGCCGGTGCTCAGCGTGAGCATCGGCGATGTGTCCGCCTGTCCGGCCGCTTCGCCGCTGAAGGTGGTGAAACCGGTATGGCCGATCTCGGTCGCGCCGCTGACCGAGAACGTGCCGGAGAGGTTGTCGGCCGGCCCGGTCGCGCTGTTGAGGATGCCGATGTTCTCGACGATCGCGGCACTGCCTTTCGCCACCGAACCGAGATTGAGGGCGTAGGTGTTGCCGCCGCCGGTCAGCGTGCCGGGGCCGGAGAGCGCCTCGATCGCGGCGGTCGCGTAGTTGTTGACCGTGCCGGTCAGCGCCACCGTTTGCGAAGCGAGGGCGGTGGTCCCCAGCGTGTCGATGTTCTTGCCGTCCGAGGTCAGGGCCAGAGTCGTGCTGCCGGCAAAGGTGCCGGCGGTGCCGGTTTGCAGCACGACATCGAGCGCCGCGGTGCTGCTCTTGCCGGCCAGGAGCTCGGAGATCGCGCCGGTGGTGCTGAAATCGCCGGTCGTGCCGGAGAAGCCGGCATCCAGGTTCTCCGAATAGACGCCGGTGGCGGCGTGGTTGGCGAGGGTAATGAAGTGCCCGATGGTGGCGCCGACATGGACGATGCCGAAATTGATCGGGTTCGGCGACGCGGTCGACGCGGTGGCATAGTTGAACAACGTGCTGCTCACCGAAACCGTCTGCGAAGCCAGCACCGTGGTGCCGAGCGTGTCGATGGTGGAACCGTCCGAAACCGCCGCCAGCGTCGCCGTGCCGGAATGCGATCCGGCGGTGCCGGAGGCCAGGATCAGATCGAGCGCGCTATTGTTCGATGAACCCGCCGCCAGCTCGCTGATGGCGCCGCTGGTGGTGAGGTCGCTCGACGAGCCGGAGAAGCTGATGTCCAGGTTCTCGGAGAAGCCGCCGGCCACGGCGCCGTTGCTGATCGTCAGCATCTGCGACAGCGTGTCGCCGACATGGTGCTGCCCGAAGCTGACCGGCTTCGGCGTTACCGTCGCGGTCGCGTAAGCGAACAACGTGCCGCTCACCGTCACCGTCTCGGCCTTCAGCGCAGTGGTGCCCAGCGTGTCGATGGTGGAACCGTCCGAGGTCAGGCCGATGGTGCCGGTGCCGGTGAACGCGCCGGCGGTGGCCGAATGCAGGCCGATGCTGAGCCCGCCGCTATTGGTGGCGCCGGCCACAAGCTCGCTCACGCTGCCGCTGCCGGTCAGGTCGCTCGAGGTGCCGGAGAACTTGGCGTCGAGGTTTTCCGAGTAGGCGCCGGCGGCGGCGGTGTTGGCGAGGTTGAGTTTCTGCGACAGCGTGGCGCCGACATGCTGCTCGCCGAAGGCGATCGGGTTCGGTGCCACCGCCGACGCCGTGGCGTAGTTGTACAGCGTGCCGCTGACGGTGATGGTTTGGGCTGCGAGCGCCGTGGTGCCCAGCGTGTCGATGTTCTTGCCGTCCGAGGTCAGGCCGAGCGTGGCGGCACCGGTCTGCACGCCGGCGGTGCCGGTATGTAGGCTGACGCTGAGCCCGCCGCTGTTGGTCGCACCGGCGACCAGCTCGGTGACACTGCCGCCGACGGTCAGGTCGCTCGACGTGCCGGAGAATTTGGCGTCCAGATTTTCCGAATAGCTGCCGGCCACCGCGGCATTGGCGAGTGTCAGTTTCTGCGAGACCGCCGCGCCGACATGGTGTTCCCCGAAATTGATCGGGTTCGGCGCCGCCGTGGAGGCCGTGGCGTAATTGAAGATCGTGCCGGTCAGCGTCACGGTCTCGGGCGGCAGCGCCAGGGTGCCGTCGCCGTCGCCGGAGACGCCGCTGCCGTCGCTCTCGAGGTTGACCGTCGCGGTGCCGCTGATCACGCCGCCGCTGCTGGTGACCAGGCTCGCCATCAACGACGTGCTGTTGGTGGCCCCCGGCGCCAGGCCGGTGAAGCTGCCGGAGTCCGTGATGCCGGCGCTATGCGCGCCCATCGCGCCGTCCAGGTTCTCCGAATACGGATTGACCGAGGCGGTGTTGGCGATCTTGTAGGTCTGGGTGAGCGTGCTGCCGGCGTGTTTCTCGCCGAAGTTCACGGTGGCCGGCGCAATCGTGCCGGCGGTGGCCTGGCGGTAGAACACGACGTCCGCGCCGCCGCTGCCGTCGGTATGCACCGCCGCCCGGTCCAGCGCGTTGGGGCTGGCAAGCGCGTAGCTCAGCGTGCCGCCGGCGGCGAGCGTGATGATGAGATCGCCGCCGGCAATGGTCGCGGCGGAGGCGCCGATGCCGATCAGGTCGATGGTGTCCGAGGGCGCCAGCGAGACCAGCGTGCTGTGGACGCTGGACGGCGCATCGAGGCCGAGCACCGAAAGGCTGCCGAAGGTGATGTCCGTCCCGCTGGCGGCGCCGGCGCCGAGGATCAGCTCGCTGCTGGGCCCGATCAGCAGGCTGCCGGCGCCGCCGACGCTGCCGGTCAGGGTCAGGGTGGAGCTTGTCGCGTCGATCAGGCCGTTATCGGTGACCGGGCCGGTCACGGTGCCGTAGCCGGACAAGGTGCCGCCCGCCGCCACGTTGAGCGCCGGCGCCGCGAAGGTGCCGCTTTGCAGCACGATCCTGCCGGCATCCGCGATGGCGCTGGCGGCGGTGTAACCACGGCCGCCGAGCACGGCGAGGACGCCGGTGGCGGCGACCGAGGTGAGGCTCTGCTCGATCAGCGTGCCGCCGGCGATGAATTCGGAACCGGGACCGGAGAGCGTGACCGAAGCGGCATCCACGGCCAGCGTGCCGCCGACCAGCGACAAGGTCGGCCCGAGCAGGCCCGCCTCGCTGGCCCAGGTGCCCCCGGTCAGCGTGCCGCCGGCGAGGTTGGTGTTGGCGTCGATCTGCAAGGTGCCGTTATCCACCAACACGGTGCCGGTATTGCTCAGCGTGACCTGCAAGTCACTGAGCCCGGTATCGCCGGTCTTCTCCAGCAACCCGGCATTGATGACGACTTCGGCCGAGCCGGCATTGCCGTAGCTGTGGAAATTCGAGTCGTCCTGGATGTCGTACGTGCCCTTCGCGGCGATCGACAACGTATCGGAAGAGCCGTCGTACAAACCGAACCGCAATTCGTCGATCTGGTTGATGAAGCCGCTATCGACCAGCGTCGAGCCGCCGAACAGGTCCAGGGTCTGCACATAGGCGTGGCCGCTGACGGTCACCGACCCCGGCCCGTCGAAGCCGCCGATCAACCCGGCGGTGCCGCTCAGCAGCAAGGCGTGGGCGTTGAGCGTGAGCGAATCCCCGTAGTTCAGGATGAAATCGCCGGCATAGGTCAGGTTGCTGCCCAGCGTGGGATTGGCGGCGATGTCGAGCGTGGCGACGCTGACGACGGTCGAGGTCAGCGTGGCGGCGCTGTCGATCTGGATTTCGCCGCCGCCCTTCAGCGTGCCGCCGAGCACGCCGCCGCCCTGGACGGCGAGCGTGCCGTGGCTGACGTTGATGACGCCGGTGCTCTGGTTGGTGAAGCTGGCCTGGATGCCGCTATAGCCGTTGCCGGCGGTCTTCTCGAACAGCCCGGCGTTCAGCACCGTGGCGGCGGGGCCGCTGGCGCCGATGTAATTATCGGTGACGATGTCGAACGTCGCGCCGCTGGCGATCGAGAGCTGCGAGGCATCGGTGGTGGAATAGCCGAGCTGGTAGCCGCCATCCTGGATGATCGTGCCTTTGTCGATCAGGTGCGCGCCGCTGATCTGGCCGAGGCCGTTCAGCGTCGCCGTGCCGGAGACATCGAGCGTGCCGGGCCCGGTCAGGTAGAAGCCGCCGAGATAGGGCCCGGTGAGGCCGATCGTATGGCCGCCCAGCGACAGCGAACCGCCGGTGCCGGAGAAGCTGCCGGCATAGGTCCGGTTGCCGCCGAACAGCAGATCGCCGCCGTTCAGCGAGATTTCGCCAACCGTGATGGTGGCGGTGGACGCCAGCGTCAGCGTGCCGCCGGTTTCGACGATGCCGCCATCCGCGATCGTGCCGTCCTTGCCGCCTTCCACGGTGCCGGAAAGGCTGCCGCCGCCTTCAAAATCGAAGAAGCCGCGCACCGCGTTGAGCGTGCCGGTATTGTTGAACTTCGCGTAAATGTAGCTGGTGCCGTAATCGCCGGTCCGCTCGAACAGCCCGGCATTGTTGATCGCGGCGGTGCCGTTGGCGTTGATCGAGTTGTCGGTCAACAGGTCGAACACCGCGCCGCTGGCGATGCTCAGAGCCGTGTTGTCGGTGCCGGTATTGCCCATCGTGAAGCCGCCGTCCTGCGTCACGGTGCCCTTCACCACCATCGCCGCGTCCTGGTACAGGTACAGCCCGCTGATATCGCCCTTGGCGACGGTGAGCGTGCCCTTGCCTTGCACCGAGCTGTCGAGCGATGCCGTGCCGGTCAGCGAGAGATTGAACCCGTTGAGGTCGAGGTTGTTGGTCTGGATCAGATCGCCGGCATAGGTGCGGCCGCTTTCCAGAATGAGGTTTTCATTCACGTTGAAGGTGGCGACGCTGAGCACGGCGCCGGAAGCCAGCGTGAACGTGCCGTTGTTGTTCTGCAACTCGACCTCGCCGGCGCCTTCCACCACGCCGGCCAGCGTGCCGCCGCCCTGCAGGTCGATGGTGCCGGTGACGACATCGAGCGTGCCGGTGGAGGCGTTGGTGAAGACCGGGGCAATGTAGCTGATGCCGTTATCGGCGGTTTTTTCCAACAGCCCGTCATTGATGATCGACCCGGTACCGTTGTTGACGCCGATATTGCTGTCGTTGATGATGTCGTAGAGCGCGCCGGCGCCGATCAGCAACGACGTCGTATCGCCCACGTACTGGCCAAGCGCCAGGCCGCCATCCTGCACGATGGTGGAGGCGTCCAGCAGCCTCTCGCTGCCGACCAGCTGCATGCCCGAAAGGTCGGCCGTACCGGCCACCGTCAGCGTGCCGCTGCCGGCGACATATTCGTTGCCGAGTTCGGCGGTGCCGGTCAGGTCGAGCCCGAAACTGCCCAGGGCCAGGGTCCCGCCGCCGCTGATTTCGAGATTGCCGGCATAGGTCCGGTTGCTTGCCACCGAGATCGTGCCGCCGCTGGCGATCTCCAACGTCGCCACGCTCAGCACCGCGCCCGCGGCCACCGTAAGCTGCGAAGCCACGAGGTCGATGACGTTGCCCGCCAGCGTTCCCGCCAGCGTGCCGCTGTCATAGAGCAGTTGCAGCGTGCCGCTCGCGGCGTCCAGAATGCCGCCGCTGGTCTCGGCGATGGTCACGTATTGAATATTGGCGGTACCGTTATCGCCGGTTCGTTCCAGCAGCCCGGAGATCGCCACCGTCGGCGTGTCGTAGGAGTCGCCGTAGATGTTGGTGCTGCCGAGCATGTCATAGGTGCCGGTCGCGGCGATCGTCATCGAAGACGTGTCGCTGCCGCCGCCTTGGCCAAGACCCAGGTTCTGATCGTCCGAAAAAATGCCCGTGACATCGATCGTCGCCGAGCCGCCGACATTCAGAACGGCCGAGGTGGCGATGCCCGCGAGGATCAGCTCGCCCGGTCCGCTCACCGCGTAGGCATAAGTAGGCGCCAGGAAGGTGGCGCCGTTCAGCGTCAGCGTATAGCCGTTCAGACTCAAGGTGCCGCCGTTGATGCCCTCGAACACGCCGTTATACGTTTGGTTGCCTTCCAGCACCGCCAGCTGAACGCCGAGCGTGGCAACGGTCAGCACCGCGCTCGCCGCGAGCGAGATGGGGGCATAGCCATTACCGCTATTGCCGCCGACATCGATTTCGCCGGTGCCACCGAGTGTCCCGGCAATCGTTCCGTTGGTCCGCAGGTTCAGGTCGCCGGCCTCATCCACAAGCGATGCGGCGGCGCCTTGCTGAAGCAGTGCCGAGGCGAAAAAACCGCCGTCGATGGCCGTCAGAATCCCCGCCGTTTGCGTGAATGTCAGGCCACCGCTGTTGAAATTGATCTGGTACACCGTATCGGTGCCGGAATCCGTTACCGTGCCGTTGATACCGATCCCCGCCACGTTCAGGCCGTTCGGCACATTGTCGGTACTCCAATTGCTCGCGGTATTGAAGTCGCCGCCGGAACTGGCCGTGAAGACGTCGGTGGTGATGGTGCCGCCCGGCTGGGTGATGCTGCCCGGCTTGGAGAGTTCGATGTCGGTCCCATTGCCGGCACTGTCTTGCACCAGGCTGAACGTGCCGGCGCCGGTAACGGTGCTCACGGCGACGGTGCTCACCACGGTGCCGTTCTCGGTAAGGGTCAGCTTGTTGGAGCCAAAGCTGTAGCCATTAGCGACAACATTCACAACATCGATCGTATCGGTCGCGCCGAAGCCGGTGATGGTGGCGGCGAACGGCCCGCTATTGCCGATTTCGACGAGGTCGTTGGTGCCGGACAGCACGATGGTCTGGCTCGCCGCAATGCCGGCTTCGTCGTACAGCGTGGCATTGCCGCCGAGCAGGAATTTGCCGGTATCGCCCGTATTGGCGACAACGCCGGAATCCACCTGCCCCTCGGCATTGGCGATCGTCACCACGCCGTCATTGGTCAGCGAGGAGATTTCGAGGATGCCGGTCCCGATCAGAATGGTGCCGGTATTGGTGAAGTTGGCGCCTTCTAGATTGCTGCGGCCGGTGCCGCTGCCGGTCTTCTCGATCAGCCCGGCATTGACCAGAGTGTCCGCGGCACCATTCTCGATAATGCTGTCGTCGTTGACCAGCGCCAAGGTGCCGCCGCTCGCGATGCTGAGAAGCCCCGCGCTGTTGGTGCCGAACACGCCCAGGGAGATCTGGCTGTCCTCGTAATCGGCGCCCGCCACCACGACCGTGGCGCCGCCCGCGACTTGTATGCCGCCGAGATCGGTGGCGCCCGTGATATCGAGAATCCCCAGCCCGGCGATGAAACCGCCAACGGAATCCGCCGCCGTCAGGGCCAGCGTGTAGCCATCGAGCGCGATGGTCGAATAGTAGTTTTCCAGCACCGTGCCGGCGATCGTGCGGCCGTTTTCAATGTCCAGTGTCGCGCTGGCCAGGCTCAGCGTCGCGGTGCCGAGCACCGCGGCGGAGGTCAGCACGAACTTGTTGTTCAGCAGCTCGATCTCGCCGGTGCCCTCCAGCGTGCCGCCGAGCGTGCCGCCGCCGCCCAACTGAATGGTCCCGCGGGCCGCGTCGATGATGCCGGTGTTGTTGATCGACGCATAGACGTAGTTCGCGCCGTTATCGGCCGTCTTCTCGAACAGCCCGGCATTGTTGATGACGCCGGTGCCGTTGACGTAGATGATGCTGTCGTTGATGAAGTTGTAAACGCCGCCGGAGCTGATGCTCAGCGTGCCGCTATCGCTGCCGGTATTGCCGAGCGACAGCGCGCCTGCCTCGTTGATGGTGCCGGCATCCAATAAGGTAGCGCCGCCGGTCACATAATAGTTGTTCAGCTGCGCGGCGTTCGCCACGTCCAATGTGCCGGGGCCGGACAGATAGGCATTGGCCAGCGACCCTCCGGCGCCGCTCAGCGTCAGGTTGAAGCCGCCGAGGTTGAGGTCGCCGCCGCTCTCGATAAAGGTGTCGGTGAACGTATGGGTGTTCGACAGGTCGAGCTGCCCGCCGCCGAGGTCCAAGGTGGCGACCGTGACCACCGCCGCCGCCGCCAGCGTGTAGGTCTGCGCGGCATAATACTGGTTCAGGTCGAGCGTGCCGGCGCCGGTCAACGCGCCCCCCAGGGTCCCGCCGCCCAGCAGTTGGACGTAACCGGCGTTCACCGCCAGCGTGGCGCCGGCGGCATTGTCGAACACCGCGTAGATGTTGCTGCCGCCGGTCGCGGCGGTCTTCTCGAACAGCCCGGCATTGTTGATGGCCGACAAGGTGGCGCCATCGGTGCCGATCGCATTATCGTTGAGGATATTGTAGATGCCGGTCGAGGCGATCGACAGGGTCGCGCTGTCGGCGCCGAAAGTGCCGAGCGTCAGCCCGCCATCCTGGGTGATGGTGCCTGTATCCTTCAGCACCGCGCCGCCGCTCAGATAGTAGTTGTTGACATCGAGGCGGCCGGATTCGGCAAGCGTGCCGGGGCCCAGCAGATAGCTGTTGGCCAGGTAGTCGCCCGGATTGCCGAGCGACAGGGTGAAGCCGTTGAGCGCGAGCGTGCCGCTTTCCTGGACGAATTCGTGGGTGTCCGCGACGTTGTTCTGCAGCACGAGTTCGCTGTACAGATACAGGTTCGAGACGCCGATCGTGGCGGCCGCGAGCGAGAAAGTGCCGCCGTCCAGGCTGATCTCGCCGGCGCCGGTGAGCGTGCCGCCCAGCGTGCCGCCGCTGTGGAACTGCATGGTGCCGGAAGCGGCGGCGATGGTGCCGGTGGAGGTGTTGGTGATCACCGAATAGATGTCGGAAACACCGCCGGCGGCGGTCTTCTCGAACAGCCCGGCATTGACGATCGGCGCGCCGTTCTGCGGGTTGATCTGGTTGTCGACGATGATGTCGTAGATCGCGTGGCTGGCGATCGAGAGCGTCACCTGCGCCGAACCGGTGGTGCCAAGCTCGTCGTAGCCATCCTGCGTGATGGTGCCGGTATCCAGCACGGTCATCGTGCCGACCACGTTGAGGCCGTTGAAGGCGGCGCTGCCGCTGATCAGCAGCTCGCCGTTGCCTGAAACATAAGCGTTGATGAACTGCGACACGCCGCCGAGTGTCAGCGTGTTGCCGTTCAGCTGGATGTCGGCGCTGTTCTGGTCGGTGAAGACGGTGGCGGAACCGAAGCTGCGGTTGCTCTCCAGGAACAGCTGCGTGTTGTTGTCGCTGACGGTGAAGCTCGCCAGGTTGCCGATGCTCAAGCCGGCTTCCAGGGTCGTGAAGTTCTTGCTCTGCCCGTCGAACAGGTAGAAATCGCCGGTGCCCGCCAGGGTGCCGGACAGGTCGTTCGTCATGCCGCCCAGGCTGATGTCGTCCTCGGCGGCGATGAAGATGGTGCCGGTGCCGGCGTTGATGAAATTGGTATAGACATTGGTGTAGCTGCTGTACCCGGTCTTCTCGAACAACCCGGCGTTCGCGATGGTCCCGTTATAGCCGTAGTAATCGTCGAGATTGCTGTCGGCCGTGATGTCGTAGATGCCGGTGCTGGCGATGGAAAGCGCCGTGCCGACGGTGCCTCCGTTGTAATCGAAGTGCGACTCGCCGTTCTGAATTTCGACACCGGTCAAAACTTCGGTGACGCCGGAGCCGACGGCAAGGCCGCCCACATAGTAGGTGCCCGAAACATCGACCGTGCCGGGACCGCCGAGGTAACCACCGAGCGTGCCGGTGCTGCCGAGGGAGGCGGTGTAGCCGTTCAGGCTCAGCGTCGCGCCGCTGATCAGCTCGAAGAAGCTGCTGCCGAAGGTGCGGCTGCTCTCCAGAATGACGTCGGTGCCGCCGTCGCTGATGGTCAGGTAGCGGCCGTTGTTCAGAACCAGGCCGGCTTGGAGCGAGACCGTGCTGCCCTGGCCCAGGTAGATGTCGCCGGCTCCGGTGATGGTGCCGGCGAGGGTGTCCTGCCCTTGCAACAGGCTGATGTCGTCGGCGGTGCCAACCACGATGGTGCCGCTCGCGGCGTTGGTGAAATTCGTGTAAACGTTCACATAGCTGTCGAGATCGCCGCCATAGGTAAATGTCGGTGTCTGCTCGACATTCTCGAACAGGCCGGCGTTGGAAATGCTGAACGTACCGGCGTCGTTGAGGGCGCTGTTGATCGCCGTGACGTCGAAGATGGCGCCGGAGGCGATGGTCAGATCGGTCGCCGCGGTGCCGCCGGAGCCGAACTCCGCGCTGCTGCCAAGGTTGATCGTTCCGGTGTCGTCGAGCGTGACGCCAGATTCGAAATACACGTTATCACTCAGCGACACCTGGCCTCCGAGTACGATTTCGCCGGGGCCGGTGATGTAGCCGAGCAATGACGAGCTGCCGCCGATCGTCAATGTGTGGCTGTCGAGATTGATATAAGCCGAGCCGCCGAGATTGAAGTCCGCCACGCTCTTCAACGCGCCGCCCAGGGCTTCGAGCGTGCCGCCGTTGATGTTGACCGTGCCGCCCGAAATGGCCCCGGCGAGTTCGAGCGTGCCGCTATAGACGTCGATCAAGCCAAGCGTGCCGGCGAGATCGAGCGTGCCGACCACATCGAGTATGGCGTTGCCGTTGTTCAGCGTCACGCTGTCGACCGTGTAGGTCTTGCCGCTCTCGATCGTCACCGTGTAGGTTCCGCTCGTCACGATGGTGGCGTCCGCGGTCGATGAATTCGGTATGCCACCCGACCAGTTGGCAATCGTGCCCCAGCCGCCCGACCCGCCGTTCCAGCTATACGATCCCATTTCGATTCCCCGTGACGGCCTTGACCTGACGCTGTTGCCGCGCCTGGCGGCGCCGATCCATACATCATTTCTAAAAGGTTAACGAGTCGAAAGAACCTAAAAAGCGGCCTTGTCTACAAAAAAATCTAGCGCTGGCGCCGGCACGCCGTGTCGCGTCGATGCGCCGATCATGGTTACCTAAGGCCGCATAGCTCGCTGATTTTCATAGACAAGTCGCATTCATAGTAGTTTCGCGGCACAGCCGCTCGGTCCATGGCAACTATCGGTTGCGGATTCCGATGAGCCGATTCAACCCTTCACAAACGTGTTCGTGGTGTCGTGCCGGTTGCGACGCCGCGCCGGTAAGCCGGCACTGTTGGCATTGCGTGGATGGCGGCATAATGCAGCGCCAGGGTGGCGACACGCCCGAGCGCATTTAGTGGTCGATCGCTTCGCGATCGACTTCAAGCCACGTTGCTCCAAGGAGTGCCATGACCAGCCGCGTCATCCCGGTTTCGCCGTTCGTGCTCATCGTGTTCGGCGCCACCGGCGACCTGGCGCGGCGCAAGCTGCTGCCCGCCCTGTTCCACCGCGACGCCGATGGGCAGTTGCCCGCCGAGGCCAACATCGTCGGCGTCTCGCGCGGGCCGCTGGACCTGGCCGGGTTCGTCGCGCTGGCCCGCCGGGCGATCGAGGAGCACGTTCCGGCCGCTGAGCGCGGCACCGCCGATGTCGAGCGCTTCCTCGGCCGCCTCGGCTACGTGGCGGCGGCGGGCGACGAGGATGGCGGCTGGGCGGCGCTGGCCGAGGCGCTGCAACCCTATCGGGCGCGGATCAACGTGTTCTACCTCGCCACCGGCCCGGCGCTGTTCGGGCCGATCTGCGAGCGCCTCGGCCGCTTCGGCCTGGCCCACGCCAACGCCCGGGTGGTGGTGGAAAAGCCGATCGGCAAGGACCTCGCCTCGGCCCGGCAGCTGAACGACGAGATCGGCCGGGTGTTTCCGGAGGACCGGGTTTACCGGATCGACCATTACCTGGGCAAGGAAGCGGTGCAGAACCTGATGGCGCTGCGCTTCGCCAACGGGTTGTTCGAGCCGGTCTGGAACGCCGCCCATATCGACCATGTGCAGATCACCGTCGCCGAGAGCCTCGGCGTCGAGGGCCGGGCCGGCTATTACGACACCGCCGGCGCGCTGCGCGACATGGTGCAGAACCACATCCTGCAACTGCTCTGCCTGGTCGCCATGGAGCCGCCGGCGCTGCTGGACGCGGATTCGGTGCGCGACGAGAAGCTCAAGGTGCTGCGGGCCCTGAAGCCGCTGGCCGATGCGCTGTCCGCGCAGAACGTGGTGCGCGGCCAGTACCGGTCCGGCGCCTCCAGCGACGGCGCGGTGCCGGGCTATCTTACCGAACTGGGCGCCGAAAGCAGCACCACCGAGACCTTCGTCGCGCTGAAGGCGGAACTGGGCAACTGGCGCTGGGCCGGGGTGCCGTTCTACCTGCGCACCGGCAAGCGGCTGCCGGCGAGGGTTTCCGAGATCGTCATCACCTTCCGCGTGGTCCCGCATTCGGTGTTCGAGGCGTCCGCCGGGCCGATCGAGCCGAACCGGCTGGTGATCCGCCTGCAACCGGACGAGGGCGTAAAACTCTGGCTGATGACCAAGGACCCTGGCCCCGGCGGCATGCGGCTGCGCTCGGTGCCGCTCGATATGAGCTTCGCCAGCGCCTTCCACGTCCGCAACCCCGATGCCTACGAGCGCCTGGTGCTGGACGTGGTGCGCGGCAACCAGACGCTGTTCATGCGGCGCGACGAGGTGGAGGCGGCCTGGGCCTGGGTCGAGCCGATCCTGGAAAGCTGGAGCCAAGCGGCGGAACTGCCGAAGCCCTACACCGCCGGCACCTGGGGGCCTTCCGCCGCGATCGCGCTGATCGAGCGGGACGGCCGCACCTGGCTGGACGGCGGCGCGTGATCCGCGACTTCGCCACGCCCGAAGCGCTGGCCGAAGCGCTGGCCGCCTACGTCGCGGCGTTGCTGGCGGCGCGGCTGGCGCGGGACGGCACGGCGGCGCTGGCGGTGTCCGGCGGCACCACGCCGGTCGGGTTTTTCAAGGCGCTGTCGGCGCGGCCGCTGGACTGGGCGGGCGTGACCGTGACGCTGGTGGACGAGCGCTGGGTGCCGGAGCATTCGCCCCGCTCCAACGCCGGGCTGGTGCGGGCGCATCTGTTGCAAGGCCCGGCGGCGGCGGCGCGGTTCCTGCCGCTGGTCACCGGCGACGCCGCGCCCGAGGCGGCGCGCGCCACGGTGCAGGAGATGGTCGCCGCATTGGCCTTGCCATTTGCCGCCGTGGTGCTGGGCATGGGCGATGACGGCCACACCGCGTCCTTCTTCCCCGGCGGCGACCGGCTGGCGGCGGCGCTGGCGCCGGACCAGGGCCAGCTGGTGGAGACGATGCGCGCACCGGCCGCCGGCGAGCCGCGCATCACCCTGACCCTGCCGGTGCTGTTGCAGGCCGACGGCGTGGCGCTGCATATCGAGGGCGCGGCCAAGCGCGCCGTGCTGGAAACCGCGAAACAGCCGGGGCCGGCCGCGGACCTGCCGATCCGCGCCGTTCTGGACAGCGCGCGGCTGGAGATTTTCTGGAGCCCCTGATGCAAGACGGCCTGGACGACATCCTCGACGCCGCGCCGGTGATCCCGGTGGTGATCATAGACCGGCTGGAAGACGCCGTGCCGCTCGCCCGCGCGCTGCTGGCCGGCGGGCTGCCGGTGATCGAGATCACGCTGCGCACATCCGTGGGGCTGGAGGCGATCCGCGCCATCGCCGCCGAGGTGCCGGGCGCGCTGGTCGGCGTCGGCACGGTGCTGGAGCCGGGGCAGTACACCGCCGCCGCGCAGGCCGGGGCGCGCTTCGCGGTTTCGCCGGGCGCCACGCCCCGCCTGCTGGACGCCGCCGCCGGGGCCGGCCTGGCGCCCCTGCCCGGCATCGCCACCGCCTCCGAAGCGATGGCGCTGATCGAGCGCGGCTACCGCTTCGCCAAATTCTTTCCCGCCGAACCGGCCGGCGGCGCCGCCTTCCTCGCCGCCATCGCCTCGCCGCTGCCGCAACTCAAATTCTGCCCGACCGGCGGGATCACGCTGGACTCCGCGCCGCGCTACCTCAAACTGCCCAACGTGGTCTGCGTCGGCGGCTCCTGGATGGTGAACCGCGCCACCATCGCCGCCGGCGACTGGGGCGCGATCAGCGCCGCCGCCCGCGAGGCGGCGGCGCTGGCGCTGCACCGGAGGGTGGCTTAGAGCGCGATCGTTTCAGGTTGAGCCAGCTTTGGTTCGACCTGAAACGTGAATCGCCCTCTCAAGTAAAGCTAGAGCATGACTTTGAGGTTGAGGGGGGAAGCGCGTAGCGATTCAACCTCAACCGAACATGCTCTAGCCGCCGGTTTCCAGGCGCAGCCGCGCCGCGGCGGGTTGGCGCAGCGCGCGGGCGGTGGAGACGAAGCCGAGCACCAGCATCAGCGCGATGCTGGCGAGCAGCGTGATGGCCATGATGCCGGGTTCGAAGTGCCAGTCGGTCTTGAAAACCTGGGTAATGGTAATCGCCGCCGCCGCCGTGCCGAGTACCGCCGCCGCCAGCCCGGCAACGCCGCCGGCGACAGCGAATTCGGTGAGCCAGGCACGGCGGATCTGCGCCCGGCTGGCGCCCAGCGTTTTCAGCACCACCGCCTCGGCGATCCGCGCCTCGCGCTCGGCGGCGATGGCGCTGACCAGCACCAGCCCGCCGGCCAGCAACGCGATCAGCCCGACCAGGCTGACGGCGGTGCCGATCTCGCCGAGCAAGCTGCTCAACGAGCGCAGCACCTGCCCCACATCGATGCCGGTGACACCGGGCAGGGCGTTTGTGACCGCCGCCAGTACGTCGCCTTCCCGCCCCGGATCGGCCTTCACGGTCGCGATGATGGTGTGCGGCGCGGCGGCGAACGGGTCCGGCGTGCCGACCAGCAGGAAGTTGAGTTGCAGGGACTGCCAGCGGATGTCGCGCAGGCTGGCGATTCTGAGGTCGAAGCGGCGGCCGAGCACGTCGACGGTCAGGCTGTCACCCACCTTGAGGCGCCAGGCGCGGGCGATGGTGGCGTCGAAGGACACCAGCGGCGGACCGAGATAATCCGAAGGCCACCATCGGCCGGCCGCCAGCTTGCTGCCCGGCGGCGGCGCGGCGGCGTAGGTAAAGGCGACGTCGCTGCGCAGCGGCCAATCCGATTGGTCGGGCGGGTGGAAACGCTCCACCGGCACGCCGGCCACCGCCAGGATGCGGGCCCGCAGGCTGGGCATGGTGTGCAGGTCGTGCGCCACGCCGGTGCGGGCCAGCGCCGTGGTGAACCTGGGCAGGTCGTCCGGCTGGATGTCGATGAAGTAGAAGCTGGGCGCCTGCGCCGGCAAAGCGGCGGTGAACTCGGTCATCAGGTTGCCGCGGATTTCGGCCACGGCGACCAGTACGGTGAGGCCGACGCCGGCCGAGAGCAGCATCAGCGGCAGCGAGGAAGCCGGGCCGTGCAGCCGCCGCAGCCCGAAGGCAAAGGCCGGGTCGCGCGGCGCCGGTAGCAGCGGCAACAGCCGCATCAAGGCCGCCGCGATGCCGCGCAGCAGCAACAACGTAAGCACGGTGGCGGCGCAGAAGCCGAGCGCCAGATACGGTTTCGGGACCGAGCGCGCCGCCAGCGCCACCAGAGCCAGCACCGCCAGCCCTTGGGTGGCCGCCGCCGCCGCCGAGAACGGCACCCGCGCCGGCAGGCCGGCCAGCCGGAACAACGCGGCGCCGGGGATGGCGGCGGCGCGGCGCAGCGGCGGCAGCGCGAAGACCAGCCCGACCAGCAGGCCGAACAGCGCCGCGAACAGCAAAGGTTGCGGGTACAGGCCGAGATGCGCCGGCAGCGGCAGCTTGTCGCGCAGCAGCGGCAGCACCAACAGCGGCGCCGCGGCGCCCAGGCCCAGGCCCAGCACGATGCCGGGCAGGCCGAGCAGCGCCAGTTGCAGCCCATGGGTCAGGCTCACCAGCCGACCCGAGGCGCCGAGGCAGCGCAGCGTGGCGATGGTCCGGGCGCGGGCGGTGAGCCAGGCCTCCACCCCGTTGGCGACGCCGACGCCGCCGACCAGCAGCGCCGCCAGGCCGAGCAGGGTCATGAACAAAGCCGCCTGGTCGACGAAGCGGGTCAGGTCCGGCGCCGCGTCGGCGGTGCCGCGCAGCCGCCAGGGATTGTGCGGGAAGGCGTGGGCAAACGCCGCCGCGACGGCCGCCGGGTTGGCGCCCTTCGGCAGCAGCACCTGCAGGTCGAAGGTCACCAGCCCGCCGGGCTGCACCAGCGGCGTGCCGGCCAGCGCGGCGGCGGCGACAAAGGCTTTGACGCCGAACAGGCGGCTGTCGGCGATGCTGTCCGGCGAAGCCAGGATGCCGCCGCGATAGGCCAGTTTGACGCCGCCGAGGGTAATCGCGTCGCCCGGATGCAGGCCGAGGCTGGCCGCCGCCGTCGGGTCCAGCAGCAGGCCGGGGCGGCCGTCCGGGCCGCTGGCGAGGCTGGCGAACTGGCCGGTTGGGGCGGTGGTGACAGCGCCCAGCAGCGGCCAGCTCGGGCCGACGACGGTGGCGGCGGCGAGCAGCCGGCGGCCGGACGGGGCGACGAGGATCGAGCGGGTGTCGATGGTCTGCGACACCCTGGCACCGCGTTGGCTGAACCAGGCGGCGACCGTGGGCGGGAACGGGCCGAGGCCGGTGGAAAGGGCGAGGTCGCCGCCCAGGATGCCGCGGCTGCTCTGCGCGATGCCCTGCTGCAAGGCAGCGCGCAGCGAGCCGATGCCGGCAACCGCGGCGACGCCGACGCCCAGGCACAACAGGACAATGAGCAGCCCGCTGGCGCCACCGCGCAGGTCGCGCAGCGCCAGCCGCCAGGCCAGCCGGATCATGCGGCGATAACGCCCTGGCGCAGCGTCACGGTACGGCCGCAGCGGGCGGCCAGCGCCGGGTCGTGGGTGATCAGCAGGAGGGTGGCGCCGCTGGCGGCGCAGAGGCCGAACAGCAGGTCCATCACCTCAGCGCCGGTCTCGATGTCGAGGTTGCCGGTCGGCTCGTCGGCCAGCAGCAGCCGCGGCGAGGGCGCAAAGGCGCGGACCAGCGCCACGCGCTGTTGCTCGCCGCCGGAAAGCTGCGAGGGCCGGTGGGTCAGGCGCTCGGCCAGGCCGACCCGGCCGAGCGCCTCGGCCGCGACCGCAAAGGCGTCGCGCCGGCCGGCGAGTTCCAGCGGCACCGCGACGTTTTCCAGCGCGGTCATGCTGGGGATCAGGTGGAAGGCCTGGAACACGATGCCGAGGCTGGCGAGGCGGAAGCGGGCGCGGGCATCCTCATCCAATGAGCCGAGGTCCTGGCCGGCAACCTCGATGCCGCCGCTGGTGGCGCGCTCCAGGCCGGCGAGCAGCATCAACAGGCTGGTCTTGCCGGAGCCGGACGGGCCGAGGACGCCGATGCGCTCGCCTTGCGCCACGTCGAGGTCGATGCCGCGCAGGATGTTGACCGGGCCGGAGGCGGCGGGGATGGTGAGGCGGAGCTGTCGAAGCCGGATCATCAAGTCGGGCGACGCGGACGGAGATTGATCGGGCATGGTTCGAGGATATGGGGGCGCGCGGCGGCATGGCCAGCGGTTGCTGGCAGCCTTTGCGCTGTTATGGCTGGGGCTGAGCCAAGCCGCGGCGGCGCCGGTGCGGCTGCTGGTGCTGGGCGACTCGCTGACCGCCGGCTACGGGCTGCCGCCGGCCGACGGGTTCCAGGCCCGGCTGGCGGCGGCGCTCAAGGCCAAGGGCGCGGATGTGGCGCTGGTGGACGGGGCGGTTTCCGGCGACACCACGGCGGATGCGGCGGCGCGGCTGGACTGGGTGCTGGGCGGCGGCCCGGTGGACGCGGCTTTGGTGGTGCTGGGCGGCAACGATGGCTTGCGCGGGCTGGACCCGGCGTTGATGCGGCGCAACCTGACCCACATCCTGGACGTGCTGGCGGCGCGGCACATCCCGGTGCTGCTGAGCGGCATGATCGCGCCAGCCAGCCTGGGCACCGACTACGACGCGCGGTTCAAGGCGGTGTTCACGGCACTCGGGCAGCGGCCGGGGGTGATCTACGACCCGTTTTTCCTGCAAGGGCTGGTCGGCAAGCCGGCGCTGGCGCAGGCCGATGGGATCCACCCGGATGCCGCCGGGGTGCAGGTGGAAGTGGCGCGGATTCTGCCGCTGGTGTTACGGTTGATCGGCGAAGCCAAACCGGGGTGAGCAAGGGCGCGGGCGGCATGGCCGCAATGCGTGAAAAGCGATATCAAAGGGGGCGCTTGATATCGCTTTTTGGCTCGATCGCGATGTTCGCCGGCATGGTTCCGGATTGCTTCGTCGGTTCCCTCTCGCAATGACGACTTAGGTTAGCCGACCTTCCTGCAGCGTTAGTTGACGGTCCATGCGGCGGCTGAGGTCGGGGTTGTGGGTGGCGATCAACGCCGCGACGTTTTCCGACCGGACCACGCGCAACAACTCCTCGAACACGATGTTGGCGGTGCCGACGTCGAGGTTGCCGGTCGGCTCGTCGGCGAGCAGCAGCGCCGGTCGGTTGGCGAGAGCGCGGGCGATGGCAACGCGCTGCTGCTCGCCGCCGGAGAGCTTCCCGGGCAGGTGCTGGGCGCGGGGGGCCAGGCCGAACTTGGTGAGCAGCTCCATGGCGCGGGCCTCGGCGGCGGCTTGCGCGACACCGGCGATCATTTGCGGGAGCGAAATGTTTTCGAGCGCGGTGAATTCCGCGAGCAGGTGGTGGAACTGATAGACGATGCCAATGCGGCGCAGCCGGATTGCGGTGCGTTGCGGGTCCGGCAACTGGCCGGCGTCCACGCCGTCTATGATGACCGCGCCGCCATCGGGTTTCTCCAGGAGACCGGCGAGGTGCAGCAGCGTGGATTTGCCGGAGCCGGAGGGGGCGAGCAGAGCCACGATCTCGCCGCGGTCGAGTGTCAGGTCCACGCCGGTCAGGACGGCGAGGGACTCGTCGCCGGTCTTGTAGGTGCGGCAGAGGCCAGCGAGGCGCAGCAGCGGTTCACTCACGGCGCAGCGCCTCGATCGGGTCGATGCGGGCGGCGCGCCAGCTCGGGTAGATGGTGGCGAGCAGCGAAAGGACGCAGGCCATGATGACAACTTCCGTGACCTGCGGCCAGTTCAGTTTCGCCGGCAGTTGTTCCAGGTAGTAAACGGTGGGGTCGAACAGCGGCGTACCGGTGAGGTGCTGGATGAACTGGCGGATGTTTTCGATATAGGCGCAGAAGATTGTGCCGAGGACGAAGCCGATCAGCGTGCCGAGGAAGCCGACCGAGGCGCCGCACATCAGGAAGATACGCAACACCGAACCGGAGGACGCACCCATGGTGCGCAAGATGGCGATGTCGCGGGCTTTGTCCTTCACCATCATGATCAGCGAGGAGATGACGTTGAAGGCGGCGACGATGATGATGAGGGTGAGGATGAGGAACATCACGTTGCCTTCGACCGTGACGGCGGCGAGGAAACTGTCGTTGTTCTGCCGCCAGTCCTGGATGCTGACCGGGGCGCCGGGCGAGAGATTGGCGATGGATTGCTTGATGGCGTCGTCGTGGTCCGGGTCCCGCACATAGACCTGGATTTGCGACGCCGCGTTGGGTTGCTGGAACAGAGTCTGCGCGGCGGCGAGCGGCAGGAAGACGAAGCTCGAATCGTATTGCTGCATCCCGGTCTGGAAGATCGCGACGACGCGAAAACTCTGGATGCTGGGGATCGTGCCAATCACAGTGGCCTTGCCTTGCGGCAGAATCAGCGTGAGGGTGGAGCCGACCTGCAAATTGAACTGGCTGGCGAGGCCGCCGCCGATGGCGATGACCCCATCCCCCGTCAGGTCGGCGATGCGGCCGGCGACGACGTGGTTGGCGACGGTGGGCAAGGCAGCGAGGCCGGCCGGGGTGATGCCGCGGGCGACGCCGCCGGTGGCACCGCCTTGCGGGCCGGACATCAGCACCTCGCCCTGTACGATCGGAAAAGCCGCGGTAACGCCTGGGATGTTTTTGATTCTGCTGGAGAGATCGTCGTAGTTGGTGAGCGGAGCGCCGGCGGCGTAAACGCCGATATCGCCGTTCAGGCCGAGGATCTGGCTGAGCAGTTCCTGGCGAAAGCCGTTCATCACGCTCATCACGATGATCAGCGTGGCGACGCCGAGCGCGATGCCGACCAGCGAGAAGATGGCGATGACCGAGACAAACCGCTCGCCGCGGCGGGCGCGCAAATAGCGGGCGGCGACCTTGCGCTCGAAAGCGTTGAACATCAGGCAGAGACTTTGTTGAGAGCGTCTTCGACGGAGAGTTCGAAACGTTCGCCGGTGGCGCGGCGTTTCAGCTCCACCTGCCCGGCGGCGGCGCCGCGCGGGCCGACGATGAGCTGCCAGGGATGGCCCATCAGGTCGGCTTCGGCGAATTTCATGCCGGCGCGTTCGTTACGGTCGTCGTACAATCCATCGACGCCAAGTTTTTCGTGCAGCGTTTCGCAGAGCGCGTCGGTGGCGGCGTCGCCCTGGCGCAGGTTGAGGATGGCGGCGCGGTAAGGGGCGATGGCGTCCGGCCAGACGATGCCGGCTTCGTCGTGTTTCGCCTCGATGATGGCACCGACCAGGCGGGAGACGCCGATGCCGTAGCTGCCCATTTCGGGAAAGATTTTTGCGCCGTCCGGGCCGATCACGGAGAAGCCCATCGTTTCGGAGTACTTCTTGCCGAAGTAGAAAATCTGCCCAACTTCGATCCCCCTGCCCTCACGGCGGCGTTCTTCCGGCACCTGTGCCCAGGCTTCAAGATCGTGCTTCTCGTCTGTGGCGGCGTATTTGGTGGTGTTGGATACGTAGAAGGCGTCGACGGCGTTTGTGTTCAGCGCGTCGCCGGTTTCGAACGCGGCGTCGTAGAACACGCCGCTTTCGCCGGTCGGCGCCAGGATGTGGAATTCATGGCTGAGGTCGCCGCCGATCTGGCCGGTGTCGGCGCGCATCGGGATCGCGGTGATGCCGATGCGCTGGAAGGTTCGCATGTAGGCCAGCAGCATTTTCTTGTAGCTCAGATACGCGGCTTCGTAGTCGAGATCGAAGCTGTAGGCGTCTTTCATCAGGAATTCGCGGCCGCGCAGCACGCCAAAGCGGGGCCGGACCTCGTCGCGGAATTTCCATTGGATGTGGTAGAGGATTTGCGGCAGGTCGCGGTAGCTGCGCACGCTCTCGCGCATGATCGCGGTGATCATTTCCTCGTTGGTCGGGCCGTACAGCAATTCGCGGTCGTGGCGGTCGGTGATGCGCAGCATCTCCTTGCCGTAGGCGTCGTAGCGGCCGGATTCGCGCCAGAGTTCGGCACTCTGGATCGTCGGCATCAGCAGTTCCTGCGCGCCGGCGGCGTCCTGCTCCTCGCGCACGATGGCGGCGATCTTGTTGAGCACCCGCAGGCCGGCGGGCAGCCAGGCGTAGATGCCGGACGCCATCTGCCGGACCAGCCCGGCCCGCAGCATCAGCCGGTGCGAGACGATCTGCGCTTCGGCCGGGGTTTCCTTCAGGGTCGGGATCAGGCTTTGGGAGAGACGCATCGGCGGCCTCTTACAGGCGGGCGGCGGCGCTGACCAGCGGCTCCCGGGTTAGGCTCCGGGGGTCAGGCTCCGGGGCCGCCGCGGTGGGCGCCGGGGACCGGCCGGCCGGCCGGGGCGCGGGCCGGCACGGGCGCCGGGCCAGCCAGCCAGCGGTCGGCCAGCGACCGGCAGGGGTTTTCCACCAGCACATACAGCACCAGAGCCAGGGCGAAGGTGATTGCGGTCATCAGCCCGGCATAAAGCAGGGCATGGGCGGCGGGATCCCAGCCTTCGCGGCGAAAGGCCTGGGCCAGCAGCAACTCGGCGGTCGCGAAGCTCATGTAGAAGGCATAAGACAGCAGGCCGAGCGGTCGCAGCCAGGGCAGCCGACGCAGCAGCGGCCGGCGGTCGGCGTCGCCATGCATCGCCAGCGACATCAGCACGAGCCAGAGGCCGATGGCGGCGGTGAAGTCCCAGCCCAGCAGCACGCTGCCCAGCAGGACGACGAGGCCGAAAATGGTGCAGCGGGCGGTGGGCAGGTGGTCGGCGAATTCCGGCACCATCCTGGCGCTGCCCATGCCGATGATAAATTCCAGGAAGAACCGCGCCAGCAGTGGGAAGCCGCTGGCGACGTTCAGCCCGTGACCGGACATAACGACGACGATGCCAAGGAACGGGATGCAGAGCAGCACGACCTGCCCGACGACGATGGTCGGCTGCCGGACCGCGTGCATGGCGAGCACCGGGAACAACAAGTAGCCGGCCCATTCCGCGCTGACCGCCCAGGACGGATAATTCCAGGACCAGGGGTTGGCGAAGCCCCAGCCCTGGACCAGCAGCAGGTTCTGGGCCAGGGCCACAAGGCCGAAGCGCGCCGGGTCGCGCGGCGCCACACCCATGGCGGCGCCGGTTAGCACGAAGATGCCGAGCAGGACGATGACGGCGAGATGCACCGGATAGACGCGGGCCAGGCGCCGGCCCCAGAACCGCCAGGTTGGCGCGAGGCTGTTGCGGAATTCATAGTGCCGCCGCATCAGCAACAGGCCGGAAAGGATGAAAAAACCGTCGACCCCGAGATAGCCGCGGCGGATCAGGCTGGCCGCCGGGCCGAGGTAATGCGCGAACTGGGCGTGCAGGTCGACATGGTAGATGAACACCCAGGCCGCGAACAAAGCGCGGCAGCCGGTGAGGTCGGTCATTTCGTTACGGATTTTCAAATCACACCATGGCGCAGAAAGAAGCCCGCCAGCCCATGGGGCGGCGGGCCAAGTTCAGGGAGGAAACGCCAGTCACACGGCAGGATGAAGAACCAAACTCCATCCTGTGGCCGATCATGCATCGCAACATGAGGCTGGTCCAGAAGAAAAAGAGTTAAAATCGGTCAATTTTATGCTTCTCACGCCGAAATTGCGTTCGAAATGGTCATCTGCACGTTCGAGGGCAAACAAGTTGGCGTTTTTGTTTGCATCATAGCCGTAGCAGATGCACATCGACGATCGGGCGCTTGCCGAAGCGCTTGCCGATGATGCGCCGCAGCCCGGCGCGGGCGGATTCGGCGAAGGCCTCGTCCTGCTTCGGGGCAGCGGCCGGCATGGCGGTGAGCATGGCGGTGAATTCCAGCTCGATATCACGGCGCAGCGGCGCCTCTTCGTCGTTCAACAGGCCGGGCGCGGAGACCTGGGCGGCGCCGAGTAGCGTGCCGCGCGCGTCAAACACGGCGCTGCCGATGACGACGCCGTTGAACAGCATCCGCTTGCGGGCCGCGAGCACGCCGCCCTTCAAGGGCACCACGTGCTCGCCATCCACCGCCAGGCGGCCGACCGGGACGCTGCCGACCACTTCCGGCGGGCCGGGGGCGAGCTGCAGCACGTCGCCGTTTTCCATCATGATCGGCGGGATGCCGGCTTCCTCGGCGAGAGCGGCCTGCGCCGAAAGATGCCGCCATTCGCCGTGCGTCGGCACCAGGTATTTTGGCCGGACCAGCTTGTAGAGCGCTTTGAGTTCCTCGCGCGCCGGGTGGCCGGTGACATGGGTGAATTCCTCGTCGTCGGTGATGACCTCAACACCGCGGCGGACCAGCGCGTCCTGCACCGCCATGATCTGGCGCTCGTTGCCGGGGATCATGCGGGAGGAGAAGATCGCGGTGTCGCCTTCGCCCAGCACGGCGTAGCGGTGGGTGTCGGCGGCGATGCGGGCCATGGCGGCGCGGGGTTCGCCCTGGCTCCCGGTGACCAGCAATAAGAGGTTTTCATCCGGGATCGCGCCGATCTCCTCCTCCGGCACGAAGTCCGGGGCGTCCTTCAGGTAGCCGGCCTCTTGCGCCGCCGCGACGTAGTTGCCGAGGCTACGGCCGACCAGGGCGACGTGGCGGCCGGCGGCCCGCCCGGCGGCGACGACGCCGGCGACGCGGGCGACGTTGCTGGCGAAGCAGGTGACGGCGATGCGGCCGGGGGTTTCGGCGATCAGCGCGTGCAGGCTTTTTTTGACCTCGGCCTCGGAGCCGGAATGGCCGTCCACCATGGCATTTGTGGAGTCCGAGATCATCGCCAGCACACCGGCATCGCCCAGTGCCGCCAGGGCGGCCTGGTCGGAGGGTTTGCCGACCACGGGCGCCGGGTCGAACTTCCAGTCGCCGGTGTGCAGCACGGTGCCGTAAGCGGTGGTGATGGCCAGCGCCTGCATCTCCGGCGTGGAGTGGGTGAGCGGGATGTACCGCAGCTTGAAGGGCGCAATCTCGAAGGCGCCGCCGGGGTTGATGACGGTGATCTTGATGTCGCGGCCCAGCCCAGCCTCGTTCAGCTTGCGGCGCAGCACCGCGGCGGTGAACGGGGTGGCGTAAAGCGGGCAGCGCAGTTGTGGCCAGAGCCGGGCGATGCCGCCGATATGGTCCTCATGGGCGTGGGTGACGATAAGGCCGCGGAGCTGCGCGCGGCGGCCGGCGATGAAGGCCGGGTCCGGCAGCAAGAGCTCGGTCTCCGGCGTGTCCGGGCCGGAGAAGCCCATGCCGCAATCGACCGCGATCCAGGCGTTGTCGCAGCCGTACAGGTTAAAGTTCATGCCGATCTCGCCGGTGCCGCCGAGGGGCACGTAGACAAAGCCGGGGTAGCTGTCGCGGGGTTTGGGCTGTTTGGGGGGAAGGGTCATTCGGCGTCGATAAACCGGGCGCGGCCGCGGGGCAAAGGCGGGGCTGCATTGCGCTCCGACAACAGGCGCAGCCCGTCCAGCGTGAGGTCAAGGTCGATGGTGGCGAGGCGGGTGGTGCCTTCGGAAAACAACGGGGCCAGGCCGCCGGTGGCAATGGCTTTCAAGGGGGCGCCGAATTCGTTTTCAATGCGGCTCAGCAGGCCCTCGATCAGGCCGACATAGCCCCAGTAGATGCCCGAGCGCATCGCCGGGATGGTGGAACGGCCAATCACCGCCTGCGGCCGGCCGATGCCGATGCGGGGCAGCCGCGCCGCCGCCTGGTGCAAAGCCTCGATGGAGAGGTTGATGCCGGGGGCGATGGCGCCGCCGCGATAGCCACCGTCGGCGGCGACGACATCGAAGGTGGTGGCGGTGCCGAAATCGACCACGATGAGCGGGCCGCCGTAGCGGCGGTGCGCGGCGAGCGCGTTCAGGAGGCGGTCGGCGCCGACCTCTTCGGGGTTGTCGATCTCGATCGGGAAGCCCCAGTCCAGCGCGGCGCGGGCGACCAGGGGTTCGACGTCGAACCAGTCCCGGCAGAGCCGGCGCAGATGGTAGAGGGCGGCGGGGACCACGGTGCCGATGACGGCGCGCGCGACTTGGCCGGATTTCAGGCCGGCGCGGGTGAGCAGGCTTTCCAGCCAGACGCCGTATTCGTCCGAAGTGCGCTGCGCCGATGTGGCGAGCCGCCAGGTGCCGCGCCACTCCGCGCCGTCATGCACCGCGAAGACGATGTTGGTGTTGCCGGCGTCGATGACCAGCAGCATCAGGCGGCGCCGAGCAGCACGTCGCCGGTGTTGATCCGGGCAGTGTGGTTGTTTTGGGCGAGCAGGAGTTCGCCGGCGGGGGAAAGGCCAGCAAAGGTGCCGGTGGTGGTGTTTTGGGCGGTGCGGATGGTGAGTGGCGTGCCGAGCGGGTGGGCACGCGCGAGCCAGGCTTCCAGGATCGGCGCGGGGCCGGATTCGGCGAGGATTTTGAGCCAGGCCGTGAGGCTGGCGAGGATGGCGGTGGCAGCATCATCGGCGGTGATGGCGGCGCCGTGGGTGGCGAGCGTGGTGGTGGCGCGGCCGGCGATGTCCGGCGTGTGGAGGAGGTTGACGCCGATGCCGATGACCAGCCAATCCAGCAACCGCGCGCCCGGCGCGGCGTCGATCAGGATGCCGGCGAGCTTGGCGCCGCCCAGCAGGACGTCGTTGGGCCATTTCAGGGTTGGCGCGGTAGCGGGCAGGAAGGTTTGCAGCGCCTCGGCGACAGCAAGGCCAGCAAGTAGCGAGAACACCCCAGCCTCGGCGGCGGGCAGATTGGGGCGGAGCAGGACGGAGAGGTTGAGGTTGCCGGGCGGGGCGAGCCACTGCCGGCCACGACTGCCGCGGCCGGTGGTTTGGGTTTCAGCCAGGACGGCGAGGCCGGCGGATTCGCCGGCGGTGGCGCGGGTGGTGCAGAGGTCGGAGGTTGAGGGGAGCGTGGCGTAGCGCTCCAGGCGCCAGGAAACAGGGCCTCCGGCGGCTGGGGCCGCCCGCGCGCGTTGCGCGCTGTCGTATTCAGCCTGCTCCGCAGGCGTCCCCCAGACCCCTTGAGTTGGGATCATGGGTTGGCCACTCGTGGGACCTGATTAAAAATATTCTTGCGCATCGCGCCGGAATCTACGAGTGGCCAACCCATGGCCCAAAGTTTCGGGGTCTGGGGCCTCCCGGCCCCAGCCGCCGGAGGCTCTTGCCTTACCTCACTCACCCGACAAGCGCCCGCGCGGCGGCGGTGGCGGCGGCCAGGACGGGGCCGGGGAGGAAGACGAACAGGGCGGAGAGGATGGCGCCGGCGGCCATGACGAGGCGGACGCCGGGGGCGGTTCTGTCGAAGGCCGGGTCGCCGGTGTCGAAGTACATCACCTTGACGATCCGCAGGTAGTAGTAGGCGGCGACGACGCTGGTCAGCACGCCGATGACGGCGAGCACCACGAGGCCGGCATGGACGGCGGCGGCGAAGACGTACAGCTTGCCGAAGAAGCCGGAGAGCGGCGGGATACCGGCCATCGCGAACATCAGGACCGCTAGGGCAAGGGCCATGGCGGGGCGTTGGGCGGAGAGACCGGCGAGGTCGGCGATGGCTTCCACCGATCGGCCCTGGCGGCGCATGGCGATGATGCAGGCGAACACACCGAAGGACATCGCGATGTAGAGGGCGAGGTACACCAGGGTGGCCTGCACGCCGGCCTCGCCGCCGGCGGCGAGGCCGACCAGGGCGTAGCCCATGTGGCCGATCGAGGAGTAGGCCATCAGCCGTTTGATGTTGGTCTGGCCGATGGCGGCGAGCGAGCCGAGCAGCATCGAGGCGACGCTGAGGATGACGATGAGCAACTGCCATTGCGCCAGCAGGTGGCCGAACGGGCCGAGCATGACGGAGAGCAGGAGCGCCATGGCGGCGACCTTGGGCGCGGTGCTGAACAGCGCGGTGACCGGGGCCGGCGCGCCCTCATACACATCGGGCGTCCACATGTGGAAGGGCGCCGCGGAGACCTTGAAGGCCAGACCCACAAGCACGAAAACGATGCCGATCACCGTGCCGTAGCCGGCGCCGTTGCCGAGCAGGTTGGCGAGGGCGGCGAAATTGGTGGTGCCGGCGAAGCCGTAAACCAGGGAGATGCCGTAGATCAGCAGGCCGGAGGCGAGCGCGCCGAGCACGAAGTATTTGAGGCCCGCCTCGGTCGAGCGCAGGTTGTCGCGGGCCAGGGCGGCGCAGATGTACAGGGCCAGGGATTGCAATTCGAAGCCGAGATAGAGCGTCATCAGGTCCGAGGCCGAGGTCATCACCAACATGCCGAGGACGGCGAGCATGACGAGGACCGGGAATTCGAAGCGGGCGATGCCTTCGCGGCGGTTGTAGTCGAGCGACAGGATCAGCGCCGCCGCGGCGCCGAGCAGGACCAGCATGTCGGCGTAGCGGCTGAAGTCGCTGCTGCGGAACAGGCCGGCGAAGATGGTGCCGGTGGGCGCCGTGTAGGCGGCGATGGCGGCCAGGATGAAACCGATGATGGCGCCCCAGGTGCAGGCGGTGGATTGGTCTCGCTTGGCGAGCACGCCGAACAGCAGCAGCGCCATGGCGCCGAGGCCGAGGATGAATTCCGGCAGCAGGGTTTGCAGAATCGGGTTCATCGTATCGCCACCGCCAACGCCGCCGTGGCCGGATGGACGACCGCCGCGGTGTGGGCCTGCACCATCGCCGCGACCGTGGCGTCGAACCCGTGGGTGAAGCTGGCGGGGTAGATGCCGAGCCACAGCACCAGCAAGGCGAGCGGCGCCAGCATGGCGTATTCGCGGGGCCGCAGGTCGTCGACGCGGCCGAGGCCGGTGACACGCGGTTTTTCAAACAGCACGGCACGCAGCATGACCAGCATGTACGCCGCACCGAGGATCATCCCCATGCCGCCCAGCAGCGAGACCCAGAAGTTGACCTGCATGGCGCCGACGATGACCAGGATCTCGCCGACGAAGCCGGACGTGCCGGGCAGGCCCATGTTGGCGAGCGAGAACAGCATCAGCAGCGCCGCGAAGGCCGGCATGCGGGCGGCGAGGCCGCCGAGCCGGCCAAGCGCCAGACCCTCGCCGCGGGCCAGCAGGACGCCGGTGCAGATGAACAGCCCGGCGATGACGATGCCGTGGGAGAGCATCTGGAACAACGCGCCCTCGATCCCCTCCACCGTGAAGGTGAAGATGCCGATGACGATGACGCCCATGTGGGCGACCGAGGAATAGGCGATCAGCCGCTTCATGTCGGTCTGCGCCAGGGCAACGAAGGAGATGTAGATGACCGCGACGACGCCCAAGGTGAACATCAACGGCGCGGCCTGGGCGGCGGCTTGCGGCAGCATCGGCACGGCGAAGCGCAGGAAGCCGTAGGCGCCCATTTTGGAGAGCACCGCGGCCAGCATGATGGTGGCGGGCAACGGCGCCTCTCCATAGGCGTCGGGCAGCCAGGTGTGCAGCGGCCAGACCGCGGCCTTGACGCCGAAGGAGGCGAGGAAGGCGACGAACAGCCAGAGCTGGTCGCGGGGCGGGATCGGCGTGTGCAGGAGGGTCGCGATGTCGGTGGTGCCGGCGTTGCTCCACATCCAGACCAGGGCGACCAGCATCAGGATCGAGCCGGTGAGGGTAAAGAGGAAGAACTTCATCGCGGCGTAAACCCGGCGCTCGCTGCCCCAGACGCCGATGATCAGGTACATCGGGATCAGCACGGCTTCGAAGAAGATGTAGAACAGCACGAAGTCGCCGGCGGCGAACATGCCGAGCATCATGGTCTGCATGAGCAAAAAGGCGATCATCAGCTCGCGGACGCGGCGGCGGATGCTCCAGGCGGAGAGGATGGCGATGGGCATCAGTGCAGCGGCGAGCAGGATGAGGAACAGGCTGATGCCGTCGATGCCCATGCGGTAGGAGACGTTGAAGCCGGTGAACCAGGTGGCGGTTTCGATGAACTGGAAGCCGGCTTGCGCGGGGTCGAATTTGAGCCAGAGGTAGAGGCTCAAGGCCAGGACGACGAGGCTGGTCCAGAGGGCGCCGAAGCGGGCGTTGCGGGCAACCACGGTTTCGTCGCCGCGCAGGGTGGCGATGAAGGCGACGCCGGCCAGCGGCAGGAAGGTGATGAGTGAGAGGATGGGAAAGCCGGCGGCGTTCATAGCCGGACCCAGAGGAACAAAGCCAAGAAGGCGGCGACGCCGGCCAGCATGATGAAAGCGTAGAGCGCGATCGAGCCGGTTTGCAGTTTGACAGTCTGGCTGGAGGCGTCCGTGGTCAAGGCGGCGATGCTGTTGGGGATGCCGTCGATCAGGGTTTCGTCGCCGACATGCCAGGCCAGGCGGGCGAAACGCAAAGCCGGGCGGACGAAAATGGTGTCGTACAGCCGGTCGAAATACCAAGCGTGCAGCAGGAAGTCGTGCAGGCCGGGGAGGCGGGCGGCAAGGGTTGCCGGCAGGCCAGGGCGCAGGATGTAGAACCAGCCGGCAATGGCGATGCCGATGAGGGCGGCGAACAGCGGCGCCAGGGCCGCCAGGGCGGGAATGCCGTCGATATTCTGCATCACGCTGTCGGCGGGCACCGCGATGCTGGCACCCCAGAAAGCGGCGAAGTGGTGGCCGATGAAGGGGTTACGCAGCACGAAGCCGGAGATCAGCGCGCCGACGGCCAGCACGATGAGCGGGCCCAGCATGGTATTCGGGCTTTCGTGGACATGGGCCTGCACCTCGGCCGTGGCGCGGGGCTTGCCGTGGAAGGTGAGCAGGAACAGCCGCGAGATGTAAAAGGCGGTGAGGCCGGCGGTGAAGACGCCGCAGAGCCAGCCGTACAGCCCGATGCCGGTATGGGTGGCGTAGGCGGCGCCGAGGATGGCGTCTTTCGAGTAGTAGCCGGAGAACGGCGGGATGCCGGCCAGGGCCAAAGCGCCGATCAGCATCGCGGCCCAGGTGAGCGGCAGTTTGCGGGCCAGGCCGCCCATGCGGCGCATGTCCTGCTCGTCGGCCATGGCGTGGATCACCGAGCCGGCGGCCATGAACAGCAGCGCCTTGAAGAAGGCGTGGTTGATGAGGTGGAACATCGCCACCGGATAGGCGCCGAGGCCGGCGGCGAGGAACATGTAGCCGAGCTGCGAGCAGGTGGAATAGGCGATGACGCGCTTGATGTCGTTCTGCACGCAGCCGACGGTGCCGGCGAACAAGGCGGTGGAGGCGCCGATGACGGTGATGAACTGCAAGGCGACCGGGGCGGCGTTCAGCAAGGGCGACATCCGGGCGACCAGGAAGACGCCGGCGGCGACCATGGTGGCGGCGTGGATCAAGGCGGAAACGGGCGTTGGGCCTTCCATGGCGTCGGCCAGCCAGGTGTGCAGGAAAAGCTGCGCGGATTTGCCCATGGCGCCGATGAACAACAGGATGGCGATCAGTTCGAGCGCCCGGAAGCTGACGCCGAACAGGGCGTAGCTGTCTGCCGCATGGGCGGCGACGGCGGCGAAGATGCCGTCCAGCGAGACGGTGTGGAACACCAGGTAGGTGAGCGCGATGCCGACCGCGAAGCCGAGATCGCCTACGCGGTTGACGATGAAGGCCTTGATGGCGGCAGCGTTGGCGGATGGACGGTCGTACCAGTAGCCGATCAACAGATAGGAGACGAGGCCGACGCCCTCCCAGCCGAAGAACAGCTGCACCAAGTTGTTGGCGGTAACCAGCATCAGCATCGCGAAGGTGAAGAGCGAGAGATAGGCGAAGAAGCGGGCGACGGTGCGGTCGGCCGCCATGTAGCCGATGCTGTAGACGTGGATCAGCATCGAGACGACGCTGACCATTGCCACCATGACCAGCGAAAGCGCGTCCTGCCGGAGCGCCCAATCCGGCGTGAAGCCGCCGACCGCGATCCAGGTGGCGAGGTGCAGAGGGGGGGCGTGGGTACCGGTGGCCAGCGCGGCGATGCCCGCGGCGGCGGAAACGACCATGAACAGCACGGAGGCGCCGACGCTGGCGTTGCGGCCGAGGAACGGCCGGCCCAGACCGGCGAGGATGGCGCCGGCGAGGGGGGCGAAAACGGCGATCAGCGTGAGCACGCCCTCAGCCCTTCATCAGCGTCACGTCCTCGACCTCGATCGAGCCGCGGTTGCGGAAATAGATCACCAGGATGGCGAGGCCGATGGCGGATTCCGCCGCCGCGACGGTCAGCACGAACATGGTGAAGACCTGGCCGACCATGTCGTGCAAGGCGGCCGAGAAGGCGACGAAATTGAGGTTGGCGGCAAGAAGAATGAGTTCGATCGACATCATGATGATGATGATGTTCTTGCGGTTCATGAAGATGCCGAACACGCCGATGACCAGCAACAGGCCGGCGACGATCAGGTAGTGGGTCAGCGGAATGACCATCAGGCGTCTTCTTTCGGGGCGGCGACGGTGCCAGCGTGCAGAGCCGGGCGGACCATGCGCAGGGTGTTGGCCGGGGTTCGGGCGTGCTGGACGTCGAGGTTCTGGCGCTTGCCGGGCCGGCGGTCCCGCAAAGTGAGCACGATGGCGCCGATCATCGAGACCAGCAGGATGGCGCCGGAGAGCTGGAACAGGAAGATGTAGCGGGTGTAGAGCAGCACGCCGAGCGCCTGGGTGTTGGACAGGCCGGCCGGCGTCGGCGCCAAGCGGGCGGCGGCGGTACCAGGCGCGATGCTCCAGCCGCCGACGATCAGCGCCAGTTCGACCAATAATATTACGCCAACGGCGAGGCCGATCGGGGCGTAGCGTTGCACGCCTTCACGCAGTTCGGCGAAGTTCACGTCCAGCATCATCACCACGAACAGGAACAGCACGGCGACGGCGCCGACATAGACGATGGCGAGGATCATCGCCAGGAACTCGGCGCCGGCGAGCAGGAACAATGCAGCGGCGTTGACGAAGCTGAGGATCAGGAACAGCACCGAATGGACCGGGTTGCGGCTGGAAATCACCATCACCGCCGAGGCCAGCAGGATGGCCGAGAACAGGTAGAAGAACAGGTTGGCGATCATCGGGCTGGGTTCTACCGGTACGGCGCGTCGAGTTCCAGCCGGTGCGCCAGCTCCGGCTCCCAGCGGTCGCCGTTGGCGAGCAGCTTGGCCTTGTCGTACAGCAATTCCTCCCGTGTTTCGGTGGCGAACTCGGTGTTCGGGCCTTCGACGATGGCGTCCACCGGGCAGGCTTCCTCGCACAGGCCGCAATAGATGCATTTGACCATGTCGATGTCGTAGCGGGTGGTGCGGCGCGAGCCGTCGTCGCGCGGTTCGGCCTCGATGGTGATGGCCTGGGCCGGGCACACCGCTTCGCACAGCTTGCAGGCGATGCAGCGTTCCTCGCCGTTCGGGTAGCGGCGCAAGGCGTGTTCGCCGCGGAAGCGGGGGCTTTGGCGGTTTTTCTCGTAGGGGTAGTTCAGGGTCGCTTTCGGCTTGAAGAAGTAGCTGAGGGTGAGCGCCATGCCACGGGCGATCTCCGCCAGCACCATCGCGCGGGCCATGCGGTCGAGCCGGATCATCGGGTGAGCCTCATCAGGTTTGCGGCAGCCAGCCGAAGAGTTCCAGCGCGCCCGCGGTAAGGACCAGCCAGGCCAGCGAGAGCGGCAAAAAAACTTTCCAGCCGAGCGTCATCAGCTGGTCGTAACGGAAGCGCGGCAGTGTGGCGCGCACCCAGATGAAGACGAACAGGCAGACGAATATCTTCAGGAGGAACCAGAACACGCCGGGGATCAGCGTGAAGGGGATGAAGGGCAGCGGCGAAAGCCAGCCGCCGAGGAACAACGTGGTGGTCATCGCGCTGATCAGGATCATGTTGGCGTATTCGCCGAGGTAGAACAGCGCGAAGGTCATCGAGCTGTATTCGACGAAGAAGCCGGCGACGATCTCGGTGTCGCCTTCGGCCAGGTCGAACGGCGCGCGGTTGGTTTCGGCGAGGCCGGAGATGAAGAAGACGATGAACATCGGGAACAGCGGGATGGCGAACCAGACGGTGCGTTGCGCCAGCACGATGTCGTTCAGGTTCAGGCTGCCGACGCACAAGAGCACGGTGACGATGACGAAGCCGATCGAGACCTCGTAGGAGATCATCTGTGCCGCACTGCGGAGCGCGCCGAGGAAGGCGTATTTGGAGTTGCTGGCCCAGCCCGCGATGATGATGCCGTAGACGCTGAGGGAGGAAATCGCGAACAGGTACAGCACGCCGATGTTGATGTTGGCGATGGCCCAGTGGTTGTCGACCGGGATCACCGCCCAGGCGATGACGGCCAGGCCAAAGGTGATCATCGGCGCCAGCAGGAACAGCAGGCGGTCGGCGCCGGTGGGGATGACGGTTTCCTTGAACAGCATTTTCAGCGCGTCGGCGAAGGGCTGCCAGAGGCCGAACGGGCCGACCACGTTGGGGCCTTTGCGCATCTGCATCGCCGCCATCACTTTGCGCTCGGCGAAGGTCAGGTAGGCGACGCCGATCAGCAGCGGCACGATCAGCGCCAGGGATTTCAGCAGGGTGAGGACCAGGATGCCGAAATCGGTATGGAAGAAGCCGGTCATTCGGCGGCCTCGGCCAACGGGCTGTAGTGCGCGGCGACGCAAGCGGCCATGGTCGGGCTGGCGCGGCTGATGGCGTCGGTCTGGTAGTAGTTGGGCATCGGCTGGGCCAGGGGAGCGGCGTCGATCGCTGCTGGATCGCCGGCGGGGGCGGTGGTGTCGGTGCCGGCGAGGCGGCGCAGGGTGCCGATTTCGCCGAACAGCTTGTGGCGTGCGGCGAGGTGGGCGCGCAGGGCCGGCAGGTCGTCGTAGGGTAGCGCGTGCCCCAGTACCCCGCTCATGGCGCGGATGATGCGCCAGTCCTCGCGGGCTTCGCCGGGCGGCTTGATGGCCTGAAAATTATGCTGCACCCGGCCTTCGAGGTTGACGTACAGCCCGTCTTTTTCGGTGTAGGCGGCGCCGGGCAGGATGACATCGGCGCGGGCGGCGCCGGCATCGCCATGGTGGCCCTGGTAGATCACGAATGTTTCGGAGGCGATTTTCGCGGTGTCGAGTTCGTCCGCGCCGAGCAGCCAGAGCACGTCCAGGCTGTCCAGCATCGCGTTGGTGGCTTTGCCGCCAGGAGCTGGCAGGAAGCCGAGGTCCAGGCCGCCGACGCGGGCGGCGGCGCGTTGCAGGATGTTGAAGCCGTGCCAGTCGGCATTCAGCATGTCGAACTGGGTGGCGAGCTTCCAGGCGGCGGCGTGCAGAGCGGCGCCGTCCGGCCGAGCCAGGGCGGCGGCGCCGAGGATCAGCATCGGCTTGGCGGCGGCCTTCAGGATGTCGGCGAAGTGGTGGTTGCCGTTCAGCAATTCGTTGAGCGCTGCGGAACCGGCGCCGAGGTTGGTGGCAGGGTAGGTGAGGTCTTCGGCCGGGCCGATGACGGCGACCGGGACGTTGCCCTGGTTCCAGCGCTTGCGGATGCGGGCGTTCAGCACCGGGGCCTCGCGGCGCGGGTTGGCGCCGATGATGAGCAGGGCGTCGGCCTGCTCGATCCCGGCGATCGTCGTGTTGAACAAATAGAAGGCGCGGCGGGAGACGTCGTAGGTGGCGCCGTCCTGCCGGCAGTCGAGGTTCGGCGAACCCAGGGCGGTGAAGAGGTCTTTGAGCGCCGACATGCTTTCGGCGTCGCAGAGGTCACCGGCAATGGCGCCGATGCGCTCCGGCGGCGCGGCTTTGATGCGCGAGGCGATGGCGTTGAAGGCGTCGTCCCAACTGGCGGCGCGGAGTTTGCCGTTGTGGCGGATCCATGGGCGGTCCAGCCGGCGGCGCTTCAGGCCGTCCATGGCGAAGCGGGATTTGTCGCCGAGCCACTCCTCGTTCACGTCGTCGTTCGGGCGGGGCAGGATGCGCAGGATCTCGGCGCCGCGCGCATCGAGCCGGATGTTGGCGCCGAGCGCGTCCAGCACGTCGATGCCGTCGGTTTTGCGCAGCTCCCACGGGCGGGCGACGAAGGCGTAGGGCTTGGAGGTGAGCGCGCCGACCGGGCAGAGGTCGATGATGTTGCCGGAGAGCTCGGAGCTCAGGGCTTTTTCCACGTACATGCCGACCTGCATGTCCTCGCCGCGCGAGATGGCGCCGATCTCCGGCACGCCGGCGACTTCCGAGGAGAAGCGGATGCAGCGTGTGCAGTGGATGCAGCGGGTCATCTTGGTGCGGACCAGCGGGCCCCAGTCCGGCTGTGCGACTGCGCGCTTGGGCTCGTCGTAGCGCGAGGTGTCGCGGCCGTAGCTGACTGCTTCGTCCTGCAGGTCGCACTCGCCGCCCTGGTCGCAGATCGGGCAGTCCAGCGGGTGGTTGATGAGCAGGAATTCGACGACCCCGCGGCGGCCCTTGCGGACCATTTCACTGTCGGTGCGGATCACCATGCCGTCCGCCACCGGCTGGCCGCAGGAGGCCACGGGCTTGGGGATTTTCTCGATCTCGACCAGGCACATGCGGCAGTTGCCGGCGATCGAGAGCCGTTCGTGATAGCAAAAGCGCGGCACCTCCCGCCCCGCCGCTTCCGCCGCCTGCAAAACGGTGGAGCCGTTGGCGATTTCGACCTCGATGCCGTCGACCGTGACCTTGGCCATCGGTTACTCCGCCGCCACGGGCAGCGCCCGGTTGTGGTATGCGGCGATGCGCTGTTCGACCAGCGGGCGGAAGCTGCGCAGCAAGCCCTGGATCGGCCAGGCGGCGGCATCGCCGAAGGCGCAGATGGTGTGGCCCTCGATCTGTTTTGTGACCTGCTCCAGCAGGTCGACCTCGGCGAGGTCGCAACTGCCTTCGACCAGGCGGGCCATCATCCGCATCATCCAGCCGGTGCCTTCCCGGCAAGGGGTGCATTGGCCGCAGCTTTCGTGCTTGAAGAATTTGGCGAGCCGCCAGATCGCCTTGATGACGTCCGCCGATTGGTCCAGCACGATGACGGCGCCTGAGCCGAGGCCGCTGCGGACCTCCTTGAGGCTGTCGAAATCCATCAGCACGGTGTCGCAGACGGCTTTCGGCAGGATCGGCATCGAGGCGCCGCCGGGGATCACCGCTTGCAGATTGTCCCAGCCGCCGCGCACGCCGCCGGCATAGGTCTCGATGAGGTCGCGCATCGGGATGCCGAGTTCCTCCTCGACATTGCAAGGTTTGTTGACGTGGCCGGAAATGCAGAAGATTTTCGTGCCGGCGTTTTTCGGCCGGCCGAGGGTGGAGAACCAGGCGGGGCCACGGCGCAGGATGGTCGGGATGCCGGCGATGGTCTCGACATTGTTGACCGTGGTCGGGCAGCCGTACACGCCCATCGCCGCCGGGAATGGCGGCTTCATCCGGGGCATGCCTTTTTTGCCTTCCAGGCTCTCCAAGAGGGCGGATTCCTCGCCGCAGATATAGGCGCCGGCGCCGCGGTGCAGGTGCAGCTCGAAATCCCAGCCGCTGCCGGCGGCGTCGGCGCCGAGCAGGCCGTCCGCGTAGGCTTCGTCGATCGCTTCCTGCAGGCGTTCGGCCTCGTTATGGTACTCGCCGCGGATGTAGATGTAGGCGGTGTGGGCACCCATGGCGAAGCCGCCGATCAGGCAGCCTTCGATCAGCTTGTGCGGCTCGTTGCGGATGATGTCGCGGTCCTTGCAGGTGCCGGGCTCGCTCTCATCGGCGTTGACGACGAGGTAGCTGGGCCGGCCGTCGCTCTGCTTGGGCATGAACGACCATTTCATGCCGGCCGGGAAGCCGGCGCCGCCGCGGCCGCGCATGCCGGAGGCTTTCACCTCCTCGATGATCGCGTCCCGGCCGCGCGCTAGGATGCCGGTGATGCCGGCGTAGTCGCCGCGCGCTTTCGCGGCGGGCAGCCGCCAGTCGTTCTGGCCGTACAGATTCTGGTAGATGCGGTCGGCGTCTTTCAGCATCGGTTACTCCGCCGTGTCGAGCAGGACGGTGCGGCCGCCGACAGGTTCGCTGTCGTGGCGGCCGGTGGTGGAACCGGGCGGCGGCAAGGCGCGGCCGGCTTTGAGGTCGGCGAGCAACGCCTCGGTGCGGGCGGCGTCCAGGTCTTCATAATAGTCGTCGTTGATGGCGAGCATCGGCGCGTTGACGCAGGCGCCGAGGCATTCGACCTCGCTCAGCGTGAACAGCCCATCGGCGCTGGTCTCGCCGAACTGGGCGATGCCGGTGGTTTTTTTGCAGGCGGCGACGACATCGTCGGAGCCGCGCAGCCAGCAGGGCGTGGTGGTGCAGACCTGGACGTGGAAGCGGCCGACCGGGCGCGTGTTGAACATCGAGTAGAAGGTGGCGATTTCGTACACCCGGATCGGGGCCAGCCCAAGTTCCGCCGCGACCCGGTCCATCGCCACGCGCGGCAGCCACGCCGAGCCGGTTTGCCGGCCGAGTTGGCGCTGCGCAATGCCGAGCAAAGCGACCACGGCGCTGGCTTGCCGGCCGGCGGGGTAACGGGCGATCGCCGCCGCGACCGCCGGCCGAGCAATTTCGTCGAACGCGAACTCCGTTGGGTCGGCCACGGGAGTCAACGATCGATCTCGCCGAACACGATGTCGAGCGAGCCGATGATGGCGACGGTGTCGGCCAGCATGTGGCCCTTGCCGAGTTTCTCGATGGCTTGCAGATGCGAGAAGCCGGTGGGCCGAATTTTGCAGCGATAGGGGCGGTTGGTGCCGTCCGCCACCAGATAGACGCCGAACTCGCCCTTCGGCGCCTCGACCACCGTGTAGGTGGCGCCGGCGGGGACATGATAGCCCTCGGTGTAGAGCTTGAAGTGATGGATCAGCGCTTCCATCGAGTGCTTCATCTCGGAGCGGGTCGGCGGGGTGATCTTGTTGTCCTGCACCTTGACCGGGCCGGGCTGGATTTTCGCCAGGCACTGGCGAACAATTTTCGTGCTCTCCCGCATCTCGGCGATGCGGACCAGGTAGCGGTCGTAGCAATCGCCATGGGCGCCGACCGGGATGTCGAAGTTGACCTCGGCGTATTTGTCGTAAGGCTGGGCCCGGCGCAGATCCCAGGCGACGCCGGTGGCGCGCAGGTTGGGGCCGGAAAAGCCCCAGGCCAGGGCGTCGTCGGCGGAGATGATGCCGACATCGACGGTGCGCTGCTTCCAGATGCGATTGTTGGTGAGCAGGCCCTCCATGTCGTCGACGAATTTGGGAAAGCTCTCGCACCAGGCGGCGATGTCTTCCAGGAGGCCGGGCGGCAGGTCGCGCGCCACGCCGCCGGGGCGGAAGTAATTGGCGTGGAAGCGGGCGCCGGAGACCGCCTCGTGGAACTCCAGCAGTTTCTCGCGTTCTTCGTAGCCCCAGAGGCCGGGGGTGAGCGCGCCGCAATCGAGCGCGAAGCTGCCGACGCTGAGCAGGTGGTTGAGAACCCGGGTGATCTCCGCGAACATCACGCGGATCCACTGCGCCCGCTCCGGCGGCGTGATGTCCAGCAGTTTTTCGGTGGCGAGCGCGAAGGCGTGTTCGCAGGCCATCGGCGAGACGTAGTCCAGACGGTCGAAATACGGCACCGCTTGCAGATAGCTTTTGTACTCGATCAGTTTTTCGGTCCCGCGATGCAGCAGGCCAATATGCGGGTCGGCGCGGACCACCATTTCGCCGTCCATCTCCAGGATCAGCCGCAGCACACCGTGCGCCGCCGGGTGCTGCGGGCCGAAATTGATGGTGTGGGTGTCGACCTCGACGGTGCGTTGGGTCGGGGGCGCGATGTCGCTCATCGGCGGTCGCTCATCGGCGGCTGCCGCGCGAGGCTTTTTCGTCGCCTGGCAAGGCGGTCATGCCTTCCCAGGGCGAGAGGAAATCGAAGTTGCGAAATTCCTGGGTCAGCTTCACCTTGTCGTACACCACCGCTTTGCGTTCGTCGTCGTAATGCACTTCCACATGGCCGGTGAGCGGGAAGTCCTTGCGGAGCGGATGGCCCTCGAAGCCGTAATCGGTGAGGATGCGGCGGTGGTCGGCCAGGCCCTCAAACTTCACACCGTACAGGTCCCAGACTTCGCGTTCCCACCAGACCGCGCTGGGCCACAGCGTGGAAACCGAGGCGACCGCGCCGCCTTCCGCAACCGCGACGGCGACGCGGAGGCGGGCGTTGCGGGTGACCGAAAGCAGATTGTACACCACCTCGAAACGCTCCGGGCGGCCGGGGAAATCGACGCCGCAAATGTCCATCATCTGCGCGAAGGCAAAATCGTCGCGCAGCCGCGCGAACAGGGCGTGGGCGTCGGCGGCGGCGACGCGCAGCACGAGCTCGCCGACCTCACGCGCAGACGGTCGATGACGCCCGGCAGCGGCTCCAGCGCGGCGGCGGCAGCGTCATCGGGGATTGCGCCGGCGTGACGATCGGCGCGCCCGGCGGCATCGGCACCGGGCGCCGTTGCGGCGGCGGCGACGCGGGAGGCAACGGCTCAGCCACGCAGAATGGTTCCGGTGCGGCGGATTTTTTTCTGTAGTTGCAGGATGCCGTACACCAGCGCTTCGGCGGTGGGTGGGCAGCCAGGGACGTAGATGTCGACCGGGACGATGCGGTCGCAGCCGCGCACCACCGAATACGAGTAATGGTAGTAGCCGCCGCCATTGGCGCAGCTGCCCATCGAGATCACCCAGCGGGGCTCCGGCATCTGGTCGTAAACCTTGCGCAAGGCGGGCGCCATCTTGTTGGTCAGCGTGCCGGCGACGATCATCACGTCGGATTGCCGCGGGCTGGCGCGCGGGATGACGCCGAAGCGGTCCAGGTCGTAGCGCGGCATGTAGGCGTGGATCATCTCGACGGCGCAGCAGGCGAGGCCGAAGGTCATCGGCCACAGGCTGCCGGTGCGGGCCCAGTTTACCAATTTGTCCATGTTGCCGACGATGAAGCCCTTGCCGGCAATCTCGCCGGTGATGCCGCCGACCACCGCGTCCTGCGCGGCACCCGGCGGCAGCTTGTCGCGGTTCCAGGCGATGGAAGATGCGTCCGCCGTGTTCATGCCGTTATTCCCAATCGAGCGCGCCCTTGTTCCACTCATAGATAAAGCCGACGGTGAGCACCGCAAGAAAGCCGAGCATCGAGAAAAAGCCGAGCAGACCTATGCGCGATAGACTAACTGCCCAAGGGAACAGGAAAGCGACCTCGACATCGAAGATGATGAACAGGATCGCGACCAGATAGAACCGCACGTCGAACCGCCGCCGGGCATCACCGAAGGCTTCGAAGCCGCATTCATAGGCTGAGAGTTTGGCGGCGTAGGGTTTTTGCCGCGCCGCCAGCAGCGAGCCGGCGATGAAGGCGACGCCGATCAGGGCGGCGATGCCGACGAAGACGAGGATCGGAAAATAGCCGGCCAGAACAGGCTGCATCGCGTCTCCTTACAACTCCGCCATTGCCGTGCCAGCGCCGTGGCTGGGATGCCGAGACCGCCGAACCGCACCCGCGATGTCGCACCGCAGCACGGCGAGGTCAAGGTTGAGAGGCTCTGGATGCGCCGTCTGACGGCTGGCGCGCGGCGGCTGGGTCCGCGGCCCGCGGCCAAGTTTTCCGTGGGTTCTGGCGCGAGTGACGGGGCTCGAACCCGCGACCTCCGGCGTGACAGGCCGGCGCTCTAACCAACTGAGCTACACCCGCGTAAGGTCGAGCGGCGTGTAAAGTGCCGCTTTGGCAGCGTCAAGCGTGGCGGGAAATTCGGACGCCGCGGTATGGGCGGTGACGGTTTCGAACCGCCGACCCTCTCGGTGTAAACGAGACGCTCTACCGCTGAGCTAACCGCCCGTCGCGCCGGTAGAATGATCGCGTCGTTGCTAGTTGACGGCGTCCTTGAGGGTCTTGCCGGCCTTGAAGCGCACGGCGTTGGAGGCTGGGATGTCGATCTCCTCGCCGGTGCGGGGGTTGCGGCCCTTCGAGGCCTCGCGCGCCGCGGTGACAAAGGTGCCGAAGCCGACCAGCCGCACCTCGTCCTTTTGCTTGAGAGACTTCTCGATGGCGCCGAACACCGCGTCGACAACCTCGGTCGCCTTGGCTTTCGACAAATCGGCTTCTTCCGCCACAACGGCGATCAGGTCCATTTTATTCACGGTTGGTATCTCCCTGTTGTGTGTCGCCCTATGGCCCTTGACCGGGCAGGAATCAAGCCAGGTGGATAGCCAAGCCGGACAACGTTACCGAACTTGGCTATCGCCCGTCAAACATCGCTCCTCAATGCGGTAGCAACGGTGCTCTGGTCTCCGCGACCGGAGCCGCGATTTCGTCCGGCTTCTCTTCCCATTCGATCGGTTCCGGCTTGCGCGACAGCGCCCGGCCAATGACCTCGTCGATATGCGCGACCGGGATGATCGTCAGCCCTTTTTTAACGTTGGCTGGAATCTCGATCAGGTCTTTCTCGTTATCCTTCGGGATGATCACGGTGGTGATCCCGGCGCGCAAGGCGGCGAGCAGCTTCTCCTTCAGCCCGCCGATCGGCAGCACCCGGCCGCGCAACGTGATCTCGCCGGTCATCGCGATGTCGCGGCGGATCGGGATGCCGGTGATGGCGCTGACGATCGAGGTCGCCATCGCTATGCCGGCGGAGGGGCCGTCCTTGGGCGTCGCCCCTTCCGGCACGTGGACGTGGATGTCCCGCTTGTCGAAGAACGGCGGCTTGACGCCGAACTGCACGGCTTTGGAACGGATGTAGGAATAGGCGGCCTGCACGCTCTCCTGCATCACGTCGCCGAGCTTGCCGGTTTGCTTGATGTTGCCTTTGCCGGGCAGCAACACGCTCTCGATGGTGAGGATCTCGCCGCCGACCTCGGTCCAGGCGAGGCCGGTGACGACGCCGACCATGTCCTCCGCCTCGGTCTCGCCATAGCGGAATTTGGCGACGCCGGAGAACTTCTCCAGGTTCTTCTTGGTGATCGCGACCTTCTTGGTCTTCGAGGTCACGATCTCCTTGACCGCCTTGCGGGCCAGATTGGCGAGTTCGCGTTCGAGATTCCGCACCCCGGCTTCGCGCGTGTAAGTGCGGATCAGCTCGTGCAGCGCATCGTCTGAAACCGACCATTCCTCTTTTTTCAGCCCATGCGCCTCGCCCTGTTTGTTGACCAGGTGACGCTTGGCGATCTCGACCTTTTCATCCTCGGTGTAGCCGGGGATGCGGATCACTTCCATGCGGTCCAGCAGCGGCTGCGGCATCCGCAGGCTGTTGGCGGTGGTGACGAACATCACATCCGACAGGTCGTAATCAACTTCCAGGTAGTGGTCAGCGAAGGTGGCGTTCTGCTCCGGGTCAAGAACCTCCAGCAAGGCCGAGGACGGGTCGCCGCGCCAGTCGGCGCCGAGCTTGTCGATCTCGTCCAGCAGGAAGAGCGGGTTGGAGGTTTTGGCTTTTTTCATGCCCTGCACGATCTTGCCAGGCATGGAGCCGATATAGGTGCGGCGGTGGCCGCGGATTTCCGCCTCGTCCCGCACGCCGCCCAGCGACATGCGGACGAAGTTGCGCCCGGTGGCTTTGGCGATCGACTTGCCAAGCGAGGTTTTGCCTACGCCGGGCGGGCCGACCAGGCAGAGGATGGCGCCGCGCAGTTTCGGGCTGCGCGACTGCACCGCCAGGTACTCGACAATACGCTCCTTGATCTTTTCGAGGCCATAATGGTCCTCGTTGAGGATGCGCTCGGCCTCGGCCACGTCGTTCTTGATCTTGCTGCGCTTCTTCCAGGGAATGCCAAGGATCCAGTCCAGGTAGTTTCGCACCACCGTCGCCTCGGCGCTCATCGGGCTCATGGTGCGGAGTTTCTTCAACTCGGACACAGCCTTTTCGCGGGCTTCCTTGGTCAGCCTGGTGGCCTTGATTTTCGCTTCCAGCTCGGCGGTTTCGTCCTTGCCGTCCTCGCCGTCGCCGAGTTCCTTCTGGATCGCCTTCAGTTGCTCGTTCAGGTAATACTCGCGCTGGGTCTTCTCCATCTGCCGCTTGACGCGGTTGCGGATTTTCTTTTCGACCTGCAGGACGCCGATCTCGGATTCCATGTGGTTGAAGACGCGCTCCAGCCGTTCGCTGGTGCTGTCCAGCTCCAGCAATTCCTGCTTGTCGGCGATCTTCAGGCCGAGATGGCTGGCGACCGTGTCGGCAAGCTTGGAAGGATCGTCGATCTGGTTGATCGAGACCAGCACTTCCGGCGCGATTTTCTTGTTGAGCTTGATGTATTGCTCGAACTGGGTGACGACGGTGCGGCCCAGCGCCTCGATCTCCTTGCCGTCATCGGGTTTCGGCGTGATCGGCTCGGCGAAGACCTCGAAGAAATCCTCGGTCTCCTTGAAGGCGGTGACGCGGGCGCGGCGGATGCCTTCGACCAGCACTTTGACAGTGCCGTCCGGCAGCTTCAGCAGTTGCAGGATCGTCGAGACGGTGCCGATTTTGTAGATGTCCTCGGCAGAGGGATCGTCCTGCGCGGCGTTTTTCTGCGCGACCAGGAGGATTTGCTTGTCCTCCTTCATCACGCTCTCCAGCGCGCGGACCGATTTTTCGCGCCCTACAAAGAGCGGCACGATCATGTGCGGGAACACCACGATGTCGCGCAACGGCAGGACGGCCAGCGTTTCCGGTAGTTTGATGTCGGGTTTTTCGTCTTCAGACATGATATATTCCTTTTCCCGGCCCGCCCGAATCGGCACGGACCACGGTGCCGGATGCCCCGGCCACCAACCTCATATCGGCAGCGTTAGCCGGCCCGACAAGGGCGCCGGATAGAGCGCCGCGTGTTTCAGGAGCCGGTATCGGCTCGCACTTCCGTGTAGAGAAACAGCGGTTCGGCGCGGCCCTCCGCCACCTCGCCGCTGATCACCACTTCGTCGACGCCGTCCAGGCCCGGCAGGTCGAACATGGTGGTGAGCAGGATGCTCTCCATGATCGAGCGCAGGCCGCGGGCGCCGGTTTTGCGTTTGATGGCGCGGGCGGCGACGACTTTCAGCGCCTCTTCATTGAAGCTGAGCTTCACCCCCTCCATCTCGAACAGCCGGCCATATTGCTTGACCAGGCGTTCTTCGGCTTGGTGAGGATCTCGATCAGCACGCTCTCGTCCAGGTCGTCGAGCGTGGCGACCACCGGCAGGCGGCCGATGAACTCCGGGATCAGGCCGAATTTCAACAGGTCCTCCGGCTCGACATCGCGCAGGATGGCGCCGGTACGGCGTTCGTCCGGGCTGCGGACGTCGGCGCCGAAGCCGATGCCGGAGCCCTTTGCCGCGCTGGCTGATGATCTTCTCGAGCCCAGCGAAGGCGCCGCCGCAGATGAACAGGATGTTGGTGGTGTCGACCTGCAGGAACTCCTGCTGCGGATGCTTCCGGCCACCCTGCGGCGGCACCGAGGCGACGGTACCCTCCATGATCTTCAACAGCGCCTGCTGCACGCCCTCGCCGCTCACGTCCCGGGTGATCGAGGGATTGTCGGATTTGCGGCTGATCTTGTCGACCTCGTCGATATAGACGATGCCGCGCTGCGCCCGCTCGACGTTGTAGTCGGCGGCCTGCAACAGCTTGAGGATGATGTTCTCGACATCCTCGCCGACATAGCCGGCTTCGGTCAGTGTGGTGGCGTCGGCCATGGTGAACGGCACGTCGAGGATGCGGGCCAGGGTCTGCGCCAGCAAGGTTTTGCCGGAACCCGTCGGTCCGACCAGCATGATGTTGGACTTGGCGATCTCGATGTCGTTGTTCTTGGTGGCGTGGGAGAGCCGCTTGTAGTGGTTGTGGACCGCAACGCTCAGCACCTTCTTGGCGTGGCTCTGGCCGATCACGTAATCGTCCAGCACCTTGCAGATCTCGCGCGGGGTCGGCACGCCGTCCCGCGACTTCACCAGATGCGTCTTGTGCTCTTCGCGGATGATGTCCATGCAAAGTTCGACGCACTCGTCGCAGATGAACACGGTCGGCCCGGCGATCAGTTTGCGGACCTCGTGCTGCGATTTGCCGCAGAACGAACAATACAGCGTGTTCTTCGCATCACTCGATTTGCTGCTCATCATCACTCCGACAGCGCCACGATAGTCGAGAAAGACTAGCCCCCAACTGTACAAGGGCACAAGCGCCCTCGTCCGCGCGCTCTGAAACTAATTAAAACAACGGCTTACCAAGACCGGCGCCGGTCTGGAGCGCCGGAGCCCTGCTGAGATTCAGGGCGCCGGCGTGTCTTCCACCGCTACCACCGGACGGTCGTCACTGACCACCGGCTGGCTTTTCACGACCTCGTCGACGATGCCGAATTCCTTGGCTTCCTCGGCGGACATGTAGGAGTCGCGCTCCAGCTTGGCCTCAATCGCTTCCAGCGGCTGGCCGGTGTGGTCGACATAGATCTGGTTCAGCCGGCGCCGCAGGTTGAGGATTTCGCGGGCCTGGATCTCGATCTCGGTGGCCTGCCCCTGGGCGCCGCCGGAGGGCTGGTGGACCATAACCCGCGCGTTCGGCAGGGCGAAGCGCTTGCCCTTCTCGCCGGCCGCCAGCAGCAGGCTGCCCATTGAGGCAGCCTGGCCGATGCAGACCGTGCTGACCGGGCTTCGGATGTACTGCATGGTGTCGTAAATCGCGAGGCCGGAGGAGACCACGCCGCCGGGGCTGTTGATATAGAAGGAGATTTCCTTGTTGGGGTTCTCGCTTTCCAGAAACAGCAGCTGGGCGCAGAGCAAGGCGCTGACCTGGTCGTAGACCTGGCCGGTGAGGAAAATGATTCGCTCCTTCAGCAGCCGGGAGTAGATGTCGTAAGAACGCTCGCCGCGGGCGGTCTGTTCGACCACCATCGGGACGAGGTTGTTGTTGTAGATTTCGACCGGATCCCGATCCCGCATGTGGATGATTCCCTTTAACACAACCGCCCGCCCCAGGGCCCGGGCCGCGCCTTTCAAAGGCCGCGACCCGGCATGGCGCCGGACGTCATGTTCCTAACGTAGTCCTTCGCGGGCCGTTGTCCAGTTGTAGGCGATCAGTCCTCGGCGGCCGCCTCTGACGGCTGACCGCCGACGGCTGACGACTGTTCAGGGTCCTCGGCCAGTTCTTCCGGGGTGACGGATTTCTCGGTTACCGCGATCTGGCCCAGGAGCTGGTCCACCACCTTGTCCTCGAAGATCGGGCCGCGGAAACGCTCCATCGCTTGCGGGTTCTTGCGGAAAAACTCGACGACATGGCCGGCCTGGTCGCGGTATTTCATCGCCTCGGCGAACATCGCCTGCTGCATTTCCTGGTCGGTGACCTCGACCTCGCTGGCCCGGCCGATCTCGGCGACCAGCAGGCCGAGGCGGACCCGGCGGTCGGCGATGGCGCGGTATTCCTCTTTCAAGGTCGCCTCGTCCTTGGCGGCGTCCTCCGGGTCGGTGCGGCCGGCTTTCTGTTCGCGCTCCACCTGGCTCCAGATGTTGCGGAACTCGGCCTCCACCAGGGATTCCGGCGGGGTGAACTGGGCCCGCTCGGAAAGCTGGTCCAGCAGCGAGCGCTTCACCTTCAGCCGCGACATCTGGGCGTAGTCGCCGGCGATCTGGTCATGGACGCGCTGCCGCAGCGCCTCGGCCGTGTCCAGGCCCAGCTCCTTGGCGAAAGCGTCGTCCAGCACCGGCGTCATCGGCGTCGCCAGGGCCTTGGCGGTGATCTCGAATTCGGCGGCTTTGCCGGCGAGGTCGGGCACCTGGTAGTCGGCTGGGAACGCGACCTGGATAGTGCGGGTCTCGCCGGGGGACAGGCCCTCCATCTGCTCGGAGAAGCCGGGGATGAAGCCGGGGCCGCCGATGACGACGCCGACATCCTGGGCGGTGCCCCCGGTGAAGGGCGTGCCGTCGATGCGGCCGACGAAGTCGACGGTGAGCTGCTCGCCGGTGGCGGCGGGGCGCGGCGCCTCGACCGGGGCGAAGGTGCGGCGCTGCGCGATCAGTTTCTCCAGCGCCTCCTCGACCGCGCTATCGGGCACCGTGGCGACCGGCTTTTCGACGCTGATGCCGGAGAGGTCGGGAACGGTGATCTCCGGCAGCAGCTCCATTTCCATGGTGAATTCGAGGTCGGAGTTCTGGCCGGGCTTGGTGACTTCGAGCTTGGGCTGGGTCGCCGGGCGCAGGCCGCGCTCGGCCAGAAGCTGGCCGGAGGCGTCGTTGACCGCGCCTTCGACGACCTCGGCATTGACCGAATCCGCATAGCGCTTGCGGACCATCGACATCGGCACCTTGCCGGGGCGGAAGCCCGGCATCTGCATGGTGCGGCCAAGCTCCTTCAGCCGCTTCTCGCGCTGCGCCGACAGCTCGGTCTCCGGCACCGTGATGGTAAAGCCGCGCTTCAAGCCGTCTGAAAGCGTTTCGGTCACCTGCATCGCCACTGTTTCTTCCCCTTCAAAACCACAAACCTCGAAGCTGGTGCGGGCGGAGGGACTTGAACCCCCATGACTTGCGCCACCAGAACCTAAATCTGGCGTGTCTACCAGTTTCACCACGCCCGCTTTCAAGATGGGGCGATACTTCTACTCCGGTGGCCATCCGACGCGCTTTTTCCGGCTTCCGGTGCTCGCGTACATTAAGTACGCTGCGCTCCGGGTCCGGAAAAATCACGCCAGCTGACTCACCGGAGCGAAGTCTCGCCCCATCTCGATCCTCGTCTCAATGCGGGCGTCTAGCGCGGGGGCTTTCAGTTCACAAGGCGGGGCCTCGTATGCAGCGGTTTTGGGAGCGGGCGGAAGCGGTGGCTTTGGAGGGGGGGTTTGGGGTTCGGCTGGATGGCCGGGCGGTGAGCCTGCCGGGCGGCGGGCCGCTCCTGGTTGGGTCGGCGGGGCTGGCGGTGGCGATCGCGGCGGAGTGGCAGGCGGCGGGGCCGCAATTCGGCCCCGACGATCTGCCGTTGCAGCGGCTGGCGGCGACGGCGCTGGAACGGGTGCCGGCGCGGCGGGCGGCGCTGGCGGGGCAGTTGGCGGATTACGGGATGAACGATCTGCTTTGTTACCGCGCCGATGAACCGGATTTGGCCGAGCAGGAGGAGCGGGACTGGGGTCCCTGGCTGGACTGGGCGGCGCGGCGGCATGGCGCTGCCTTGGCGGTCGGGCATGGGCTGGCGCCGGTTGTGCAGTCGCCGGCGGCGCTGGCGGCATTCGAGCAGGCATTGCACGGGTTCAGCGATACCGATCTGGCCGGGCTGGGGGTGATCGTGCCGGCGCTGGGCAGCCTGGTGCTGGGGCTGGCCGTCGCGGCCGGCGAGCTGGCGCCGGACGCGGCGTGCGAACTGGCCGAGCTGGACGCGCTGTGGCAGGCCGGGCGCTGGGGCGAGGACGCGGACGCCGCGGCGCGGCAGCGGGCGATCGCAGCGGATGTTGCGGTCGCTGCGCGTTTTATGATCCTGTGCCGGCCATGAATGCCAAGCACATCGTCGTTACCGGCAGGGTCGTCGGCGTCGGCTACCGGGACTGGCTGGTCGGCGAGGCGCACCGGCTCGGCATTGCCGGCTGGGTGCGCAACGTCGGGCATGAAGCGGTGGAGGCGCTGCTGGCGGGCGAGCCTGCGGCGGTGGAGGAGGCGTTGCGCGCGTGCCGGCTGGGGCCGCCGCTGGCGGCGGTGGAGACCATCACCGACCGCATCGCCGAGCCGCCGCTGGAACCCGGATTTGTCAAACGGGCCTCGATAGCTTCATTCTGACAAGAGCATTGGGAGAACCGGCATGACGACCAACCAGGAGTTGATGGACCGCCGGATCGCCGCCGTGCCGCGCGGGGTGGGCAATACCCATGCGGTGTTCGCCGTGCGCGCCGAGAATGCCGAATTGTGGGATGTCGAGGGCAAACGCTACATCGATTTTGCCGGCGGCATCGCGGTGCTGAACACCGGGCACCGGCACCCCAAAGTAATGGCGGCGGTGGCGGCGCAGCTGGAGGCGTTTACCCATACCTGTTTCCAGGTGACGCCGTATGAAAACTACATCGAACTGGCGGAGCGGCTGAACGCGCTGGCGCCGATCGAGGGGCCGGCGAAAACGATTTTCTTCACCACCGGCGCGGAGGCTTTGGAAAACGCCATCAAGATCGCCCGCGCCGCCACCGGGCGGCCGGGCGTGATCACCTTCGCCGGCGGCTATCATGGCCGCACCATGCTGACGATGGCGATGACCGGCAAGGTGCTGCCCTACAAGAAGAAGTTCGGGCCGATGCCGGGCGAGATCTTTCACGCGCCGTTCCCGCACAAGCCTTTCGGCGTGACGGTGGAAGACAGCCTGCGCGCCATCGATATGCTGTTCCGCGCCGATATCGAGCCGGACCGCACCGCCGCGATCGTGCTGGAGCCGGTGCAGGGCGAAGGCGGGTTCATTCCGGCCCCCACCGAACTGCTGGAGGCGCTGCGGGCGCTGTGCGACAAGCACGGCATTCTGCTGATCGTCGACGAGGTGCAGACCGGCTTTGCCCGGACCGGCAAGATGTTCGGCATCGAGCATTCCGGGGTGAAGCCGGACCTGATGACGGTGGCGAAGTCGCTGGCTGGCGGCTTTCCCTTGTCCGGCGTGATCGGCCGCGCCGCGATCATGGACGCGGCGGAGCCGGGCGGCCTCGGCGGCACCTACGCCGGCTCGCCGATCGCCATCGCCGCGGCGCTGGCGGTGCTGGATGTGATCGAGGAGGAGAAGCTGATCGAGCGGGCCAATGCGATCGGGGCGAAGATGAAAAGCCGGCTGGAGCGGATTTCACTGCGCAACGACACGGTGCCGATCGCGGCGATCCGCGGGCCGGGGGCGATGATCGCGTTCGACGTGGTGACGATTCGGGGCACCGATGAGCCGGACGCGGATACGACGCGGCGGGTGTTGGCCAAGGCGCGCGAGCACGGGCTGATCCTGCTGTCCTGCGGAGTGTACGGCAACGCGATACGGTTGCTGGTGCCGCTGACCGCCAGCGACGCACTGATCGACGAGGGGCTGGATGTGTTGGAGTTGGCGCTGGCAGCTTAACAAAAGAGCCTCCGGCGGCTGGGGCCGGGAGGCCCCAGACCCCGGGAATGGGGTTGGCCACTCGACGAGCTGTGCAGCGAGGAGAGTTTTTGCGCTTCGCGCGGAACGTTTCTTTGTTCGGTTAACCGTTTCTTCGTACCGGCCAGGACATCGAGAGCGCGGCGTGGCCGCGACCACGGCGCGACCATCCGATGGCCGGACAAGATTAAAAAAGCCACACCGTCATCACCACATAGATCGGCGTCAGCACCATGGTCATCACTAAAGCATAGGTGAAGAACCCTGGCATGCGGACGCCGCGGTGGGAGGCGATTTCGCGGATCATCAGGTTGGGAGCGTTGCCGAGGTAGGTGATGGGGCCGAAGAAGACCGAGCCGGCGGCGATGGCGGTGAGCAGCCTGGCCGGGGGTGCGACGAGATGGGCGGCGTTGCCGCCGGCGGCCTGGAAGAAGATCAGGTAGGTCGGCGCCGCGTCCAGCACCGCCGAGGCGATGCCCGAGGCCCAGAACCACAGCGCCGGGATTTCCGCCAGCCTGGCCTGTTGCAGCAGCGCGAAGACCGGCGTGATGGTGGCGAAGATCGCGAAGAAGACGATGACGATCTCCCGCATCGCCTGCCAGGCGAACCGGTTGTGGGCGCGGATCGAGCGCGGCGTGAAGGCTTCCGAAACCACGATGCACAGCGCCGCCAGCAGCGTCACCGCCAGCTGCTCGCCCGGCAGCCGGGCGCCCAGGATGTCGATCGTGCCCGGATGCCACAGCCCTTCCGCCGGCACCGCCAGCATCAGCACCGCCAGCAGGGCGATGTTAAGGCCGCCGCCGACATGCAAGTGCCGCGTTGGCTTGGGCGTTTCGGGCCGCGCCAGCCGCCGGTCGACAAAATAAGTCAGCGCCAGCACCGGCACGGCCACCAGCAACAGCGGCAGCCAGAGGTGCAGGACCGGCCAGAAGAACGGCACGCCGCGCAGGTAGCCGACCAGCAGCGGCGGATCGCCCAGCGGGGAGAGCGCGCCGCCGGCATTGCCGACCAGGATGATGAAGGCGAGCACCAGATGCCGCTTCTCCCGGCGGTGGCCGTTGGCCGAGAGCAGCGGGTGGATCAGCAGCAAGGCGGCGCCGGTGGTGCCCATGATGGACGCCAGCAACGTGCCGAAGCCGAGGAGCAGGAGATTGCCGCCGGGCCGCCCCCAGGGGCCGCCCTTGATCATGATGCCGCCGCCCAGCGCGTAGAGCGCCAGGATCAGCGTAACGAAGGGCACGTAGTCGCCGAGGACCGATTGCCAGACCTCGTCCAGCGCGACGAACGGGCCGCCTTGCAGCGCCCCCAGCACCAGGGCGAGCCCGATCCAGCCGGCCACCACCGCGACCATCCGGCGGTGCCAGAAACGCGGCGCGAAGCTGGAGAGGCCGGCGAAGCTCAGCAGCACGCCGGCGAACGGCAGAGCCGCCGCGAGTTGCCCCATTACGCCAAGCCCGGTACTTTGCCGGCGCAGTTCAGGAGCGCGTTTTTTATGGAAATGTCCGGTGAGAGATTGATCGACGCGCCACAGGCGAAGGTGTGGGACGCGCTGAACGACCCGGAAATCCTTAAAGCCTGCATTCCCGGCTGCGAAACCATCGAGAAGCTCTCCGACACCGAAATGAAGGCGACGGCGGCGGTCAAGCTCGGCCCGATCTCGGCACGGTTCAATGGCAAGGTGCTGCTCTCCGATCTCGACCCGCCGAACGGATACACCATTTCCGGCGAGGGCCAAGGCGGTATCGCCGGCTTCGCCAAAGGGGGCGCGAAGGTGAGCCTGCTGGACGAGGCGGGGGCGACGCGGCTGGCTTATCAGGTCAGCGCGCAGATCGGCGGCAAGATGGCGCAGCTCGGCGCCCGGCTGATCGATTCGACCGCGAAGCAATACGCCGACACCTTCTTCACCCGCTTCGCCGCCATCGTGGCGCCGCCGACCGTGGCGGAGGTGGTGGCCGCGCCGCTGCCGGCGGCGACGCAGCTGCGGGCCGATGGGATGGCGCCGGAGCCGGTCACGCCGGGGCTGGAGCAGGTGCCGGACGGCGCCGCCAAGCCGTACGATCCAAAGGCGCATGTGACGGCACCGGCACCTTATCACGCGCCGCCGCATGAGGATCACGACCACGACCCCAGCAACCCGCATTATTTCGGGCTGCCGATCGGGGTGATCATCGCCGGCGCCGTGGCCGGGGTCGCGGTTTTGATCACGCTGTATAAATTTCTTGGATAATCCGGGCAGCCTGGACGCCACCGCCGGACTGCTTGCGGGCCAGGGCTACATCGCCGACCGGGCGCTGGCGACCACCGTGCATCTGGCGCTGGCGATGGGCCGGCCGCTGTTCCTGGAGGGCGAACCCGGCACCGGCAAGACCGAGATCGCCAAGGTGCTGGCGGCGGGGCTGGGCCGGCGGCTGGTGCGGCTGCAATGCTATGACGGGCTGGACCTGGCCGCCGCGGCTTATGAATGGGACCACGCCAGGCAGCTGATGGCGATCCGGCTTGCCGAACGCGGCGGGGCGGCGCCGGAGATCTACAGCCGGGAATTTTTGCTGGCGCGGCCGTTGCTGGCGGCGATCGACCCGGACCTGCCGCCGGCGGTGCTGCTGATCGACGAGCTAGACCGCGCCGATGAGCCGTTCGAGGCGTTCCTGCTGGAGCTGCTGGCGGATTTCCAGATCAGCATTCCGGAATTCGGCACCGTGCGGGCGGCGGTGCCGCCGGTGGTGGTGCTGACCTCGAACCGGACCCGCGAGGTTCACGACGCGATCCGCCGCCGCTGTCTGTACCATTGGGTGGACTATCCGGACGCAATGCGGGAACGGGAAATTTTGCGCGGCAAGGCGCCAGGGGTCGCCGAACGGTTGTCGGCCGAGGTGGTGGCGTTCGTACAGCGGGTGCGCCAGGCCGGGTTATTCAAGCTGCCGGGGGTGGCCGAGACCATCGACTGGGCGGAGGCGCTGGCGGCGCTGAACCAGACCGAGCTGACGGCGCGGGCGGCGGAAGATACGCTCGGCGTGCTGCTGAAATATCAGGACGATCTGGTGGCGGTGCGGGGCGCTGGCCTGGCCGAGTTGGTCGGGCAGGCCAAGGCCGAGGCGCGCGCCGCGTGAGCCGGGGACCGTGACGCTGGCACCGGGCGTGCTTGCGGACAACGTGCTGAATTTTGCGCGGCTGCTGCGCCGGGCCGGGTTGCCGATGGGGCCAGCCGAGAGCATCGCGGCGGTGAACGCGCTGACCCATGTGGACCTCGGCGAGCGCGAGGTTTTTCGCGCTGCCTTGGCGGCGGTGATGGTGCATCGGCATGAGCACCGGGAGCTGTTCGACCAGGCTTTTGCGTTGTTCTGGCGCGGCCCGGCGCCGGGCGCGGAAGCGCCGTCGGGCTTCGGCGACCAGCCGGAGCGAGCCGCGCCCGGCAGCCGCCGGCTGGCCGAGGCGCTGGCGGAGAACCGGGAGGCCGAGGCGCGGGAGCCGCGGCGCACGCCGGACATGGCGCTCAGTTTCAGCACGCGCGAGGTGCTGCGGGCACTGGATTTCGAGGCGATGAGCACCGCCGAGATCGCCGCCGCCAAGGCCGAGATCAAGCGGCTGCGGCTGCCGCTGGATGAGCGGCGGACCCGGCGCTGGCGGGCCGGCGGCGGCGGGCGGGACGATCTGCGGGCCACCATCCGGCGCTCCCTGCGCACCGGCGGCGAGATCGCCGGGATTGCCAAACGGCGGCCTTTGACAGCGCCGCCGCCGCTGGTGGTGCTGTGCGATATTTCGGGCTCGATGGCCCGCTACGCCGAGATCCTGCTGCATTTCCTGCACGCGGTTGCCAACGATCGGCAGCGGGTGAGCGTGTTCCTGTTCGGCACCAGGCTGACCAACATCACCCGGCAGTTGAAACACCGCGATCCGGAATTATCCTTCTCCCTGGTGGCGGGTCTGGTACCGGATTGGTCCGGCGGCACCCGGATCGGCGAGGCGCTGGCCGACTTCAACCGGCTTTGGGCGCGCCGCGTGCTGGGCCAGGGGGCGGTGGTGCTGCTGGTGACGGACGGGCTGGACCGCGACGGCGCGGCCGGGTTGGGCGAAGCGATGGCGCGGCTGCATCGGTCCTGCCGGCGGCTGATCTGGCTGAACCCGCTGCTGCGCTGGGATGGCTTTTCGCCGAAGAACCAGGGGGCGCGGGCGATGCTGCCGCATGTGGACGAGTTCCGCCCGGTGCATAGCCTGGCCAGCCTGGCGGCGCTGGTCGAGAGCCTCTCGGCGCCGGCGCCGCGCCGGCGGAGTGCCGCCGAACTTTGGAAGGACCGATTATGAACGACGCCGAAGACTTCGAGAACGTGCTGGATGTCGCCGCCGGCTGGCAGGCCGCCGGGGAAAGCGTGGCGCTGGCGACCGTGACCGAGACTTGGGGCAGTTCGCCACGCCCGGCCGGCAGCCGGATGGCGGTCACCAGCTCCGGCAAGATCGCCGGCTCGGTGTCCGGCGGCTGCATCGAGGGCGCGGTGGCGGAGGCGGCGCTGGCGGCGTTGCGGAGCGGCCGCCCGGAACTGCTGGATTTCGGGGTGACCAACGAGCGGGCCTGGGAGGTCGGGCTGGCTTGCGGCGGCAAGGTCAAGGTGTTCGTGGAACCGCTGGCGTGACGCCAGCGACGATTGCGGCGTTGGGCGCGGCGGCGGCGGAACGGCGGCCGGTGGCGTTCGCCAAGCGGCTGACCGATGCGGCGGAGTTTATCCTGCCGGACCCGGCGGCCGGCGAGACGCTGAACGCCGCCGGCGCGGCGGCACTGGCGGCGGATAAATCCGGCACTCATGTGGTGGCGGGTGAGGCCTGGTTTATCGAAGCGCGCAATCCGGCGCCACGGCTGATCCTGGTCGGCGCGGTGCATATCGCCCAGGCGCTGGTGCCGCTTGCCACCATGTCCGGCTTCGCCACCGTGCTGGTCGATCCGCGCCGGGCGTTTGCCAGCGCGGAACGGTTTCCGGGTGCGGTGCTGAACAACGAGTGGCCGGACGTGGCACTGGCGGCGCTGTGTCCGGATGTGCGGACCGCCGTGGTGACGCTGACCCATGACCCGAAGCTCGACGATCCGGCGCTGGATACGGCGCTTGGTAGCGCGGCGTTTTACATCGGCGCGCTGGGCTCGCGAAAAACCCATGCGGCGCGGCTGCAACGGCTGGGCGAACTGGGGCACGGCGCCGAGGCGCTGGCCCGGATCCGCGGGCCGGTCGGGCTCCATATCGGCGCTGTCACCGCGCCGGAGATCGCGCTGTCGGTGATCGCCGAGATCGTCGCGGTGCGGCGCGGCGGGGGGTTGGCGACGCGCGGATGATCTTCGAGCGGGTCACGCTGGGCGCGGCGCGGGGCGCGATCCTCGCCCATAGTTTGAAGACGCCGGAGAAGGTGCTGCGCAAGGGCGCGGTGGTCGACCCGGCGGTATTCGCGGCTTTGCAGGCGGCCGGGTTCGAGGAAGTTACCGTGGCGCGGCTGGAGCCGGGCGACACGCCGGAGGGCGCGGCGGCGACGCAGCTGGGCGGGTTGTTGCTTGGGCCTGGGCTTCGCCGATCCGAGGATGTTCACGGCCGGGTCAATTTGTTTGCCGAAGCGGCCGGGCTGTTGCGGCTCGATGCGGGCAAGATCGAGCGGCTCAACCTGATCGACGAGGCGGTGACGCTGGCGACGCTGGCGGACCGCAGTGTGGTCGCGCCCGGCGACATGGTGGCGACGCTGAAGATCATCCCGTTCGCGGTTGGCGCGGCGACGATGGCGGCGGCGGAGGCTTTGATCGGCGCGGGCGAGCCGGCGTTCGTGCTCAAGCCGTTCCGCCGGCTCACGGTTGGGCTGGTGCTGACGACGCTGCCGCAACTGAAGGAGGCGGCGATTACCCATACCATCACCGCGACCGGGGCGCGGATTGCCGCCCATGGCGGGGCGATGCTGCCGCCGCTGCGCACCCCGCACGAGACGCCGCCGCTGGCCGAGGCGATCCGGCGTCTGCTGGCGGACGGCGCCGACATGGTGCTGATCTCCGGCGCCTCGGCGGTGACCGACCGGCGCGACATCGCGCCCCGCGCGGTGGTGGAGGCGGGCGGGCGGATCGGCCATTTCGGGATGCCGGTCGATCCCGGTAATCTGATCTGCTTCGGCGAGATAGGTGAGCGGCCGGTGATCGTGCTGCCAGGCTGCGCCCGTAGCCCGGCGCTGAACGGGATCGACTGGGTGCTGGACCGGCTGTTCGCCGGCGAGCCGGTAGGTGCGGCCGAGGTGGCGCGGATGGGGGTCGGCGGGTTGCTGAAGGAAATGGAGACAAGACCGGCGCCGCGGCTGACCACGCAGGCACCGGGCTTCGGCGCGGCGCCGCAAGCGCCGCCGCGGATCGCCGCGGTCGTGCTGGCGGGCGGCAGTTCGACCCGGATGGCGCCGGACAACAAGCTGCTGGCGGCGCTGCCGGATGGCCGCGCGATGATCGCCCGGACGGTGGACAACGTGCTGGCCAGCGCGGCGCGGCCGGTGCTGGTGGTGACCGGGCATCAGGACAAAGCGGTGCGCGCCGCCCTGGCGGGGCGGGACGTGCGGTTTGTCCATGCCCCGGACCACGAGGCGGGCCTGGCCGCTAGCCTGCATGCCGGCATCGCCGCGCTGGCGGCGGGCATCGGTGCCGCGCTGATCTGCCTGGGCGACATGCCGCTGGTGGAGCCACCGATGCTGAACGCGCTACTGGCGGCGTTCGACCCGGCGGAGGGGCGGGAGATCGTGATGCCGAGCTTCGACGGGCAGCGCGGCAACCCGGTGCTTTGGGGGCGGCGGTTTTTCGGCGAGTTGCTGGCGCTGAGCGGCGATGCCGGGGCCAGGCAGATCCTGCACCGGCACATGGAATCGGTGGTCGAGATACCGGCCGCGACCGACGCGGTGCTGCGCGATTTCGACACCAAGGAGGCGTTGACGGCGTTGCTGGCTGAAGCGGCGCGTTAGGGCGGCGTCAACCCGGCGGGCGTAGCCGTTTGCTGGACAAGCGCAAGCGGCCAAGACTATCTGACCGCCCGGCTTTGGGCACAAGTAAACGACGAGGCGCCATGAGTTCGAACGACCTGGCCGGCAAGATCGTGCCGGTGATCCTCTCCGGCGGCTCCGGCACGCGGCTGTGGCCGCTGTCGCGCAAGAGTTTCCCCAAGCAGTTCTGGCCGCTGATTTCCGAGCGTTCGATGCTGGCGGAGACCGCGTTGCGCGCCGGCGCCGCCGGCTTTGCGCCGCCGCTGGTGGTGACCAACCAGGATCATCGCTTCGTGGTGGCCGAGCAGTTGCGCGATGCCGGGGTGGAGGGAGCCAGCATCGTGCTGGAGCCGGTAGGGCGTAACTCCGCCCCCGCGATCGCCGCCGCCGCCTTGCTGGTGGCGGAGACGGCGCCGGACGCGGTGTTGTGGATCATGCCCGCCGACGCCGCGATCGGCGATCTGCCGGCGCTGGCGGTGGCGATTGAGGCCGCCGCTGCCGCCGCGCGGGCGGGCTGGTTCGTGACCTTTGGGATGCAGCCGACCGCGCCGGAGACCGGCTACGGCTATATCGCGCGGGGGGCGGCGCTTGCCGATCTTCCGGGGGTGTTCAGGCTCGACCGCTTCATCGAGAAGCCGGACGCGGCGAAGGCGCGGGCGCTGCTGGCGGCAGGCGGCAATCTGTGGAATTCGGGCATGTTCATGTTCACCGCGGCGACGCTGCTGGCGGAGATGGAGCGGCACGCGCCGGAGGTGCTGAGTGCGGCCCGCGCCGCGATTGCGGCGAAGACCACCGACCTTGATTTCATCCGGCTCGGCACCGCGGCGTTCGGCGCGGCGCCCGATATCAGCATCGACTACGCGATTGCCGAGAAGACCGACAAGGCGGTGGTGGTGCCGGCGGCGATCGGCTGGTCCGATGTCGGGTCCTGGGCGGCGCTGGCCGAGATTGCGACCAAGGACCTGAATGGCAACTTCGCGCTGGGCGACGTGGTGATCGAGGATTCCGCCAACAGCTACGCCCGTTCGGATGGCGTGGTGACGGCGCTGCTCGGGGTGCGCGACCTGATCGTGGTGACGACGCAGGACGCGGTGCTGGTGGCGCATAAGGACCATGCCCAGGATGTCAAAAAAGTCGTCGAGCGGCTGAAGGCCGAGCACCGTCCGGAAGCGGATTTGCACAACCGCACCTACCGGCCCTGGGGCTTTTACGAGAGCCTGATCCATGGCGACCGGTTTCAGGTGAAGCGGATCGTGGTTTCGCCGGGGCATAAATTGTCGCTGCAAAAACATTATCACCGGGCCGAGCACTGGGTGGTGGTGGCTGGCTGCGCCGCCGTGACCTGCGACGCCGAGGTGCGGCTGGTGCGGGAGAACGAGAGCATCTACCTGCCGCTCGGCTGCATCCACCGGCTGGAGAATCCGGGCAAGATACCGCTGACGGTGATCGAGGTGCAGTCCGGACCTTATCTGGGCGAGGATGATATTGTGCGGTTCGAGGATACGTATGGGCGAAACTAAGAAGAAGCACTTCTTTTTGTGAACAAAAAGAAGCAAAAAAACTTTATTAGTTGGGCCTTGGGCTGCGGCGGTCGAGCGCCTCAGGTCTAGAGGAACAAAAGTTTTTTGGTTCTTTTTTTCCAAAAAAGAACTGTTTCGCTTAAACTTCTTCTGGTGTCTTAAGCTTCAGCGACAGCGCGTGCATGCCGCTCTCGAACTCGGCGGCCAGCGCCTCGTTCACCGCGCGTTGGCGGGCCACGCGGGACAGGCCGGCGAGGGATTGGGCGATCATCGTGACGGCGTAATGCGTCTGCCCACCGGTGATGCCTTTCTGGCCGGCATGGCCGGCGTGCAGGGCACTTTCATCGACGATCGTCAGTGCGGCGGGGGCGAATTTCTGCCGCAGCGCCGCCTCGATCCTGTCATGTCTGGTCATCGGCATTCCCATCGTTCGCGGCGGTTCAGAGTGTTGCCAATTCGGGCCAAGAGCGCACATTAGGGGCATGATGCCGCCGCAACGCAAGCCGCGCGCCTACGCCCCTGACCCGAACGCGCCGGGGCAGTGCTGCGACATGCCAGGCTGCGACCTGGCTGGGGAATACCGGGCGCCGAAGTCGCGCACCGACCTCGCCCATTTTCATTGGTTCTGCTTGGACCATGTGCGTGAGTACAATTCCCGCTGGGATTATTACAAAGGCATGTCGCCGGGCGAGATCGAGGCGCAGTTGCGGGCCGACACGTCCTGGCAGCGGCCAAGCTGGCCGCTCGGCCGGCTGGGCAAGCACAGCCATATGGAGACCCAGGTCGAGGACGAGTTGCACGCCTTTGCCTTCGGGCACGGCACGAGGCCGCCGGCGCCCTCGGCGGTGCCGGCCGAGCTGCGGGAGGCGTTGGGCGTGCTGGGGCTGAACTGGCCGGTGACAATTGCCACCGTGAAGGCCAAGTACAAAGAGCTTGCCAAGCGGCACCACCCGGACGCCAATGGCGGGGACAAGGCTTCCGAGGAGACGCTGAAGACGATCAACCTTGCCTACGCGACGCTACGTGGCAAACTGCCGGCGCAACCGGCCGCCGCCGCGCCTACCGGTGGCGACTGACGGACAACATCCGGCGGCCGGCATTGCCAAGCATACAGGACAGAGTTTTTTGATGAACAATATCGCCTCGATCGCCGAACCCCGCACCACCCCGACCACGTCGCCAGACATCGTGGTCAAGGCGAAGGAGCTGTTCGGCATCGAGACCGACCAGGAGATCCCGGCCTATTCGGTCCGCACCGAGCATGTGCCGGAGATCGACCACGCCTACCGCTTCGACCGCGAGACCACACTCGCGATCCTGGCCGGCTTTGCCCATAACCGCCGGGTGATGATCCAGGGCTACCACGGCACCGGCAAATCCACCCATATCGAGCAGGTGGCGGCGCGGCTGAACTGGCCGTGCATCCGTGTCAATCTGGACAGCCACATCAGCCGCATCGACCTGATCGGCAAGGATGCGATCGTGCTGAAGGACGGCAAGCAGGTGACGGAATTCCGCGAGGGGATTTTGCCATGGGCGTTGCAGCATCCGTGCGCGCTGGTGTTCGACGAATACGACGCCGGACGGCCGGACGTGATGTTCGTGATCCAGCGGGTGCTGGAGGTGGAGGGCAAGCTGACGCTGCTCGACCAGAACCGGGTGATCCGTCCGCATCCGGCGTTCCGGCTGTTCGCCACCGCCAACACGGTGGGGCTGGGGGATACCACGGGGCTGTATCATGGCACCCAGCAGATCAACCAGGGGCAGATGGACCGCTGGAACATCGTCGCCACGCTGAATTACCTGCCGCACGCGCAGGAGGTGGCGATCGTGATGGCCAAGCTCGGCATCGCCGCCAAGGATGCGGCGGCGAAGAAGCGCACCGAGAATATGGTGGCGCTGGCGGATTTGACGCGGGCCGGGTTTATTGCCGGCGATATCTCCACCGTGATGTCGCCGCGCACGGTGATTACCTGGGCCGAGAACGTGAAGATTTTCGGCGATGTGGGTTTTGCCTTTCGCCTGACGTTCCTGAACAAGTGCGACGAGGCGGAGCGCAGCACGGTGGCGGAGTATTACCAACGCTGCTTCAACGAGGAGCTGCCGACCGGCCTGACGCCGCCCAAATACGCCTGACGCGATGAGCGGCGGCGACCAGGGGCGGAGCGAGGATTTCAAGCGCGCCACGGCGAGCGCGCTCAGGGCAATCGCGCAGGTGCCGGATGTGCAGGTAGCTTACCAGCCCGGCCCCTCTGGCCTCGCCGGCAAGCGGGCCCGCCTGCCCTCGCCGTCCCGCGCTCTGGCGCCGGCCGAGGTGGCGAAGCTACGCGGCGTTTCCGACGCAATCGCGTTACGGCTGCGACACCATGACGACGCCGTGCACGCCGCCCGCGCGCCGGCCGCCCGCGAGGCGCGCGAGGCGTATGACGCGCTGGAACAGGCCCGGGTCGAGAGCGTCGGCGCCATGCATATGGAGGGCGTCTCCGCCAACCTGCGCGGCAAGCTGAACGAGGAGTGCGAGAGCGAGGGGCTAGACCGCATGACCCAGCGCGACCAACTGCCGCTGGTCACGGCGCTGGCTCTGCTGGCGCGGGAGAAGATGGACCCGGCGGCGATCCCGGCCTCGGCCCGCAGCATATTGGAGCTGTGGCGGGGGACGCTGGGCGGCGATGCCGAGGCAGCGTTGGCGGAAATGGCAACGGCCCGCGGCGACCAGCCCGGTTACACCCGCGCCGCACGCAAGCTGCTGGCAGCACTCGACCTCGCCGAACCGGAGAGCGAAAGCAGCGACGAGCCGGAAGAGGATGGCGAGGATAGCGGCGAGGAAACCTCGCAACAGGATAATTCCGACGATGGCGACGGCGAAAGCCGGGCGGAGGAAAACCCGACGCTGGCGACGCAGCCAGAAACCAGCGAAGGCGAGGCAGCCGACCAAGACGCCAGCGAGGACGCCGACAGCGACGAGGCGAGCGCCGAGGCCGAGGACGCGCCCTCCGGCCCGCAGGCCCGGCGCGATGCGGGCGGCGATGAGCGCGGCGCCTACCGCGCCTTCACCCGCGCCTTTGACGAGGAGGTGGACGCCGACGCGCTGTGCGACCCGGAGGAGCTGAGCCGGCTGCGCCAGCAGCTCGACCAACAATTGCAGCATCTGCACGCGGTGGTGGCGAAGCTTGCCAACCGGCTGCAACGCCGGTTGCTGGCGCAACAAACGCGCGCCTGGGAATTCGACCTGGAAGAGGGGATGCTGGACACCGCCCGGCTGTCGCGCATCATCGTCGACCCGCTGCTGGCGCTGACCTACAAGCGCGAACTGGACACCGAGTTCCGGGACACGGTGGTGACGCTGCTGATTGATAATTCCGGCTCCATGCGGGGCCGGCCAATTACCGTGGCGGCGATGTGCGGCGACATTCTGGCGCGCACGTTGGAACGCTGCTCGGTGAAGGTGGAGGTGCTGGGGTTCACCACGCGGGCCTGGAAGGGCGGGCAGAGCCGGGAGAGTTGGGTTGCGGCCGGCAAGCCGGCGGCACCGGGGCGGCTGAACGATCTGCGGCACATTATCTACAAGGCGGCGGACACGCCGTGGCGGCGGGCGCGCAAGAACCTCGGGCTGATGCTGAGGGAAGGGTTGCTGAAAGAGAATATCGACGGCGAGTCGCTGCTGTGGGCGTATCGGCGGCTGGCCGCGCGGCCGGAGCATCGGCGGATTTTGATGGTGATCTCCGACGGCGCGCCGGTGGATGACAGTACGCTTTCGGTGAACTCCGGGAATTATCTGGAGCGGCATTTGCGGGACGTGATCCGCGAGATCGAGAGCCGGGAGTTGGTGGAGCTGATCGCGATCGGGATCGGCCATGATGTGACGCGGTATTATCGGCGGGCGGTAACGATTGTGGATGCCGAGGAGCTTGGCGGCACGATGTTGAAGAAACTGGCCGAGCTGTTCGACGAGGATGAGGCGGAGGCCTGGGCGAGGATTGCGGGGCAGCGGGCGGCGTTGGTGGTTTAGAGCCTCCGGCGGCCGAGGCGGGAAGGCTCTAGACCGCATCAACCGAGAGATGCGGGCGGCGCTGCAGCTGATTAACGCCGAGGGTTGAAGCTCCCCCAAGCAAGGTGACGCACGTGAGGGAACATCGCAATCTCACAGCGCAAAACTTTCGAGTCTTTGCAAAGTTTCGAAAAAATCTTGACTTTCGTTTCGCCTGTCCGTATTGAGAGTTGCAAAGATAAGCGGGCGTAACCGCTGAAGCTTGATCAGGAGACGTGAATGGACATCGCCGCTCCCTTGGATACCAAGGGCACCCTGAATTACGTCGGGCGCATAGTGGGCCGCGGCCGGCTGGACGTGACCGATCCCTCGACAAACAATGCGTCGTTCGAGCCAGTGGAAGTGACCGTGCATGACGCGCGGCCGGAGCGCGACGAGCTCTCGCTGGAGAAAGCCGGCTTCTTTTTCGCGACCCACGATTGCCCTGTGGCGCTCGACCCCGAGCTTTTTGCCACGAACATGACGCGCCAGCGGGCCGCCACCGGACCGGCCGCGGAATATGAGTCGGAAGTGGCGGATTTTCTCAAGCAAATGACCGGCGCGGATGCTGTCGTACCGCAGATATTTGGCGGGCTGGTTGCCAGAACCTCGGTTCGCGCCGAAGTGAAATCCTGGGCACCTCCGGCGAATTTCGTCCACCTCGATTTCACCGCTAATTCAGCCGCCGATTTCCTGCACTGGTGCGTGCCCGAGGATTTGATCAACAAATATCGCAATGGCCGGTTCAGCGTGTTCCAGACCTGGCGCGCGATCTCTCCCGGCCCGCAGGACAATACGCTCGCCATCTGCGACGGCAGCAGCGTTTCGCCCGACGAGGCCGAGGTGATCGACATGGTGGTCACCACTGAGGGTCAGCCGGGCGGGAAGTTCGAAATCCGCCTGTGTCGGCATAATCCGTCGCATCGCTGGTACTACCTGCCGGACATGAAGCCGTCTGACCTGTTGGTGTTCAAGGCCTATGACAGCCTGATGCCGAACGCGATGAACGCGATGCACACCGGGTTCGAGAATACGCTTGCCGGTCCGCACGCAGTCCCGCGGCAGAGCCTCGAGTCACGCTTCTACGCCTTTTACAACTAGCGGCGGCCAAAAGCTGACGCCAAGCGGTTGTGACTCTCGGCGCGCCGAGCCGCGGTTGGCCGGTAGCCATGGCAGACACCCGCTTCTGAAACCAGCCTTGACGGCAACGACCTTCAGCCGCGATGATCGCCACGACTGTTGGGACACCGCCATGGCCGACCGCCCGCCCGACGAAATCCGCCGCGTTGCCGTTCAAGGCTATGAAGTTGTCACCTACAGCTTTGGCGCCGGCGACGAGGTGTTGTTTTGCCTCAATGGTGGGCCGGGCTTGCCGTGCGATTATGTGCGGGATGCGCATTCGCGGTTGGCGGACCGGGGCTATCGGGTGGTTTGTTTCGATCAGCTTGGGTGCGGCGCGTCGGATCGGCCGGAGGATGCTTCGCTGTGGACGCTGGCGCGGTATGTCGAGGAGGTGGAGGTGGTGCGCACCACGCTCGGCCTCGGCACTGTGCATCTGCTTGGGCAGAGCTGGGGGACGTGGTTGGGCATCGAGTATGCGCTGACCTATCCCGATGCGTTCAAGACGCTGACGCTGGCGGATGGGGCCGCGAACATTCCGCATCTGGTTTCGGAGCTGGAACGGCTGCGGGGCGCGCTCGGGTCCGAGACCATTGCGATGATGCAGCGGCATGAGGCGGAGGGGACGACCGAGCATCCGGAGTACAAGGGTGCGATCGATGTGTTGAACTACCGGCATGTCTGCCGGTTGCAGACCTGGCCGGAGGCGGTGAACCGTTCGCTCGGCGACTGGAACATGGGGCCGTACCGGGCGATCCAGGGGCCAAACGAGTTTTGCTACACCGGCAGCATCAAGGACTGGAACCGGGTGGCGGATCTACACCGGATCACGCAGCCGGCGCTGGTGTTGTGCGGGCTGCATGACGAGCTGACGCCGGCGTGCTCGCGGCTGATCCATGAGCAGTTGCCGGACAGCCGGATCAAGGTGTTTTCCAACAGCTCGCATCTGCCGTTCTGGGAAGAGCCGGAGGAATATTTTGCGGTGCTGGGCGCCTTCCTGGACGAACACCGGGAAGCCCCGCGCGAAGCGCAATAAATCCAAGGCACAATCGCCGAGTGGCCAACCCCGTCCAGGGGTCCGGGGCCTCCCGGCCCCGGCCGCCGGAGGCTCTTGCTTTAAGTCGTAATGATGCCAGCCGCCGCGGTGCGCGGGCCGGCCGGGGCCGGCATCGCGTCGGTACGGGCCATCGAGACGTTGTAGGCTTCCGGGCCGAAGATCATCATCAGGATCAGGATGATGGCGACGGAGCCGGCGACGAGCAGGAGGGCGTGGCCGTAGTTATGCGCGCTGCCGGCCAGCATGACCTGCAGGGGCGCGTTGATCGAGGCGATGAAGTTGCCGAGCTGGTAAACGAAGCCTGGAAATGTGCCGCGGATTTCCGCCGGCGACAGCTCGTTCAAATGGACCGGCACGACGCCCCAGGCACCCTGCACCGCGAACTGCATGAGGAAGGCGGAGAGGCCGAGGGCGACCGGCGTGGTGCCGTGCGACCAGAAGTACACCACGCAGAGCGAGAGCGCGCAGGCGAGACCGATGGCCCAGCGCCGGCCGATCCGCTGGCTCAGCAGGCCGAAGCAGATGCCGCCCAGCATGGCGCCGACGTTGTACAGCAGCACGATATTGGTGAGCACCGGGTGCGACAGGCCGACCTGTTTGGCGAGGTAGAGCTTCGGGTAGATGTCCTGCGTACCGTGCGAGAAGAAGTTGAACGCCGCCATCATAACAACCGCGTAGATGGCAAGCTTGGCGTTGTTGCGCAGGATCTGCATCATGCTGATGCGTGGCCCGGTCTTTATTTTCTGGAAGGCCGGGCTTTCGTCGACCTGGCTGTTGATGAAAAAGATCAGAAGCGCCGGGGCGGCGCCGACGAAGAACATGCCGCGCCAGCCGATGTACTGGAACGCGAAGCCGAACAGCAATGTGGCGAGGAAATAGCCCATCGGGTAGCCGGCCTGCAGCAGGCCAGAGACCCAGCCGCGCCAGCGGTCCGGGATGGTTTCCATGGCGAGCGAACTGCCAACGCCCCATTCGCCGCCCATGGCGATGCCGAACAGGGTGCGGATGACGAGGAAGGCGGTGAACGACCAGGCGAAGCCGCTGGCCAGTTCGAATAAGGAGTAGAGGGCGACGACCAGCATCAGGATCGGCTTGCGGCCGTATTTGTCCGCCATGCGGCCGAAGACGAAGGCGCCGATGGCGCGCGTCGCCAGCGTGAGGGTGATGGCGAAGGTGATGGATTTGACGCTGACGCCGAAGGTTTTGGCGACATCGTCGAAGGTGAAGATGAGGATGAAGAAATCGAAGGCGTCGAGCGTCCAGCTCAGGAATGCGGCGATGACGACGTTGCGGGCCCGCCGCAGGTCTTCCGGTATGCCAGCGATTGCACCAGACATTGTTCGTTCCCCCGTTTTTTATGCCGCAACACCGACGACTGAAAGCTGACGACCAACTGGTATCGGAGTGAGAGGATTTGAACCTCCGGCCCCTGCGTTCCGAACACAGTACTCTAACCAGGCTGAGCTACACTCCGTTGCGGCACCCTATAGCGGACAGGCGGCCCCGGCGGCAAGAGACGGCGGGAATGCGACCCGATGCCTGCCACCCGACATAAAAACGACGCAATTTCAATATGTCGTAGCACGAACTGCATCTTCCGTGGTAAGGTGGCGATCATGTGCGGCTTTTGTCGTTTCGGGCGGCGCGGTTTTGGGCGACTGGCTTTGGGGGCGGGCTTCGCGGCGCTGGCCGGCGGCGCGGCGCCGGCGCGGCTGAAACCCCGCCTGCTGCCGCTGGTGATGATCGACCCTGGCCATGGCGGCCACGATCCGGGCGCGATCGCGCCGGATGGGGTGTTCGAGAAGGACATTACGTTGGCGAGCGGCCTGGCGCTGCGGCGCAGCCTGGCCGCCACTGGGCGCTACCGGGTGCGGATGACGCGGGCTACCGATATTTTCGTCACTCTGGAGGGCCGGGTGGCCGCCGCGGTCGGCAATGGCGCGGATTTGTTTCTGGCGCTGCATTGCGACCATCTGCCGGTGGCCGATCTGCGCGGCGCCAGCGTGTTCACGCTGTCCTCCGAGGCTTCGGACGGGCTGGCCGCGGGCGTCGCCGCCGATGAGAACAGTGCCGACCGGTTTGGCGGCGCACCGGTCAAGAACGTCTCGCCGCAGGTGGCGGATATACTGGCGAGCCTGGAGACCCGCGCCACCAGGCTGGGCTCGGCGACGCTGGCGCAGGATATTCAGGCCGCCTTTGCGGGTATCGTGCCGATGTTGCCCGATCCCAGCCGGAGTGCCAATTTCGCGGTGCTGCGCGATCCTTCGACGCCGAGCGCGCTACTGGAGATGGGCTGCCTGACCAACAGGCTGGACGAACGGTTGCTGACGAGCGCCAGCCACCGCACCCAGATGGCGGCGCGCCTGACCCACGCGATCGACCTCTACTTCGCCAACGACCGCGGCATCAGAATGGCGGGCTGAGACTCCAGCCCCCTGCCCCACTGACCACTGATGACTGACCATCGAATAATGCTACAAGCCGGCGATGCCCGACCCGATTGGACCTTTCAGCGCCGGTCCCCGGCCTTCCGCGACTTCGCGCCGCAAGGAGGACCGGGTGAAGCCGCCGGCCGATCCAGGCGGGCCGCGCCGGCCGCAACGGCCGCGCCGCCCGTTCCGGTTCTGGCGGTTCTTGCCGAATTTCCTGGTCGGTAGCGCCTATCGCGTCGGGTTCGTCATGATCCTCGCGGTGCTGGTCGCCGGCGGCATCGGCTTCGTGGTGTTCAGCTCGGGACTGCCGAGCGTGGATTCGTTGAAGACCTACAAGCCGCCGCTGGAAAGCCGGGTCTATGCGGAGAATGACCAGCTGGTCTCCAGCCTCGGCGACCAGCGCCGCATTTACGTGCCGTACGACCAGATCCCGCCGCTCGTCGCGCAAGCCTTCGTCTCGGCCGAGGACCGGCTGTTCTGGGTGCATCCGGGGATCAACCCGCTGGCGATCCTGCGGGCCGCGGTGGTGGACATCGCGCGCTTTCATTCCGGGCACCGGCCGCTCGGCGCTTCCACCATCACCGAGCAGGTGGTGAAGAACATGCTGCTCGACAACCGCATCACCTTCGCCGCCAAGATCAAGGAGGCGATCCTGGCGCTCCGGGTCGAGCAGGTGATGACCAAGCCGCAGATCCTGACGCTGTACATGAACGAGGTCTATCTCGGCGATAACGCTTACGGCGTGGCGGCGGCGGCGCAGGCCTATTTCGCCCTGCCGCTCAGCAAGCTCGACATCGCGCAGGCGGCCACGCTGGCGTCGCTGCCGAAGGCGCCGACCAGTTACAACCCGTTTTTGTATCCGCAGGCGGCGCTGGCGCGGCGCAACTTCGTGATCCAGCGGATGCGGGCGGATGGGGCGATTTCCGCCGCCGACGCGCTGCAGGCGACGGCCGAGCCGCTGCTGCCGCGGGCTGGCGGAACGCCGCTGACGGTGCCGGACGCCGGCTATTTCGCCGACGCGGTGCGCTCCGCGCTGATCGCGCGGTTCGGCGCCGACGAGGTGGCGCAAGGCGGGCTGATCGTCCACACCAGCCTCGACCCGGTGTTGCAGGCGGCGGCGCAAACGGCGGTGCGCGACGGGCTGCAGCGCTACGACCGGACCTATGACGGCTGGCACGGGCTGGTCGGCCATGTCGACGACTCGGCCCTGGCGAAGAACTGGCGCAACGACCTGGGCAAACAGGGCAACCCGCCGGGGATGCGGCAGGACTGGCATCTGGCGATCGTGCTGAGTGCCGCGGGCGCCACCGCCCGGCTTGGCTATACCGACAGTTCGGACGCCAGCGGCGGCGCCGGGCAGGTCGGCAGCATCGCGCTCTCCGGCATCGGCTGGGCGCGTCCGCTAGTGAACGGCGCGCCGGGGCCGGCGCCGGGCACGGTGGCAGACGTGCTGCATCCGGGGGACATCGTGATGGTGGCGGAGGGCGGCGGCAAGCATGGGCTGCTGCTGGAACAGATCCCGACCATCCAGGGCGCGTTGATCGCCATGGACCCGCGCACCGGACGGGTGTTGGCGATGGTCGGTGGCTGGAGCCACGATGTGAGCCCGTATAACCGGGCAATGCAGGCCGAGCGGCAACCGGGGTCCAGCATCAAACCATTCGTCTATCTCACCGCCCTTGAACAAGGCTTGCAGCCCGATACCACGGTGCTGGACGCGCCGTTCCTGCAACAGATGGCCGATGGCACCACCTACCGCCCCGGTAATTACGAGGAGGATTTCCAAGGGCCGGTGCCGATGTTTCACGCGCTCGAGCAGTCGCTCAACCTGGCGACGCTGCATCTGGCCCGTACCATCCGGCTCGACAACATCGGCAAAACGGTCGAGGGCTTCGGCATCGTCGACCACATGCCGCTGTATTATCCCTCCGCGATCGGCGCGATCGACACCACGGTATGGCGGATGACCGCGGGCTATGCCGGCCTCGCGGAATACGGCCGGCAGGTGACGCCGAGCCTGATCGACAGCGTCACCAACCCGGACGGGCAAGTGATCTTCCAGGCGCCGAACGAGACCTGCGACAACTGCGTCTCCGGCGACCCGAACCAGCCGCCGCAGATCACGCCGCTGGGGGCAACGCTGGCGGACACGGCCAGCGTGTTCCAGATCGTGACAATGATGAAGGGCGTGGTGCTGCGCGGTACCGGCATGCCGGCGGTGGTCGGCATCAGCCAGCCAGTGGCGGGCAAGACCGGGACAACCAATAATTTCAACGATGCCTGGTTCATCGGCTTCACACCGGGGCGGCTGGCCGGCTGCTGGATCGGCTTCGACAAGCCGCAGAGCCTGGGCAAGGACCAGACCGGCGGCAATGTGTGCGGGCCGATCTGGAACGAGTTCATGAAGGTGGCACTGGCCGACCAGCCGAACCTGGATTTCGCGGTGCCGGACGGGGTGGTGCTGCAACAGACCAGTTATGGCGGACAAACGGTGACGGAGGCCTACAAGACCGGGCAGGCGCCGGGCGGCAGCGTGCTCGCCGGCGGGTCCGGCACAAGCGGGGATGATGCTGGCCAGCCTGGGACGCCGCAGGCCGGCACGCCGGGCCAGCCGGCGACGCCGAGCAGTATCGATAAGACGCTGGGCGGTTTGTATTAGCCCAGCGCTTCCCGCTGCTTTTCGTAAAGCCGGGCGGTGCCGGCGCGGGCCAGAGCGAGCAACGCGGTTAGCGCCGTGTCGTCGAAGGTGGCGCGCTCCGCGGTGGCCTGGATCTCGATGATGCCGCCGCCGGCGGTGAGGATGAAATTGGCGTCGGCGTCGGCAGCGGAGTCCTCGGCGTAGTCGAGGTCCAGCACCGGCCGGCCCTGGTAGATGCCGCAGGAGATCGCCGCGACCTGGCCGATGAGCGGGTCCACCTTCAGCACGTTCCTGGCCTTCAGCGTGCGCAGCGCCAGGGCCAGCGCCACATAGGCGCCGGTGATGGAGGCGCAGCGGGTGCCGCCATCGGCGTTCAGCACGTCGCAGTCCAGGGTGATGGTCATCTCGCCCATCGCCTTGCGGTCCACCACGGCGCGCAGGGAGCGCCCGATCAGCCGCTGGATTTCCTGGGTTCTTCCAGATTGCTTTCCTCTTGCAGCCTCGCGATCGCCGCGGGTGTGGGTGGCGCGCGGCAACATGCCGTATTCCGCGGTCACCCAGCCCTCCCCTTGGCCGCGCATGAAGCCCGGCACCTTACCCTCCACGCTCGCCGTGCACAGCACCTCGGTGCCGCCCATCCTGATCAGCGCCGAGCCCTCGGCGTGGTGCGAGAAGCCAGTGTCAATGGAGACCGGCCGCAGCGCGTCGAATTCTCGTCCCGATGGGCGCGCCATACTGTATCCTGCCTGTTCTTGCGTCTGCGCGGCTATTAGCCGAGGCTTGGGCCATGGACCATAGCCACAAGCTCAACCCCAAGGCGCCGCCGCGGCTGCCGCCAGGGCTGGATGTGCGCTCCGCCGCCGTGCTGCGGGAGATCGTCGAGCAATACGTGGAAACCGGCGAGCCGGTGGGCAGCCGCACGCTGTCGCGGCTGCTGCCGCTCAACCTCTCGCCGGCGACGATCCGCAACGTGATGGCGGATTTGACCGACGCCGGGCTGCTATTCTCGCCGCATACCTCCGCCGGCCGGCTGCCGACCGACCGGGGGTTGCGGCTGTTCGTCGACGGGCTGCTGCAATTCGGCGAACTTTCCGAGGATGAGCGCAACACCATCAACAACTCGCTCGCGCAGTCCGGCCGCAGTTTGCAGGAGACGCTGTCGCAGGCGTCCTCCATGCTCTCCGGCCTGTCCGCCGCCGCCGGGCTGGTGCTGGCGCCGAAGGGCGAGGGGCCGGTGAAGCACATCGAATTCGTGCCGCTGTCACCGGGGCGGGCGCTGGTGGTGCTGGTGTCCGCCGATGGGCAGGTGGAGAACCGTATTATCGAGACGCCGGCCGGGCTGCCGCCATCGGCGCTGCAGCAGGCCAGCAACTATCTGAACGCGCAGCTCTCCGGGCTTTCGCTGCCGGAACTGCGGAGCAAGGTGGCGGCGGATATGGGGGCGGACCGCACCGCGCTAGACGCGCTGACCAACAGCGTGATCGAATCCGGCCTCGCCACCTGGGGGCGGGAAGGCCGTGCCGGGTCATTGATCCTGCGCGGCCAGGGCCGGCTGCTCGCCGATGTGGACCAGCTGGCGAAACTGGCCTCGATCCAGGCGCTGTTCGAGCGGCTGGAAACCGAGGAGACGATGCTGCGGCTGCTGGAACTGGCCGATATGTCGGACGGGGTGCGGATTTTTATCGGCGCGGAAAGCGGGTTGTTCGGGGCGGCTGGAGTATCAATGGTGGTGGCGCCGGCGCGCAACAAGCAGGACCGGATTGTCGGGGCGATCGGGGTGATCGGGCCGACGCGGATTAATTATGGCAAGATTATTCCGGTTGTGGATTATACGGCGCGGGTGATCGGGCGGTTGTTGGGGTGAAGAAGAGCCTCCGGCGGCTGGAGCCGGGAGGCCCCAGACCCCTTCAGCTGGGGACCTGGGTTGGCCACTCTTAGAGGCGGCTCTCTGCAACCAGCTATTTTAATCTTGGTTTTCGCCGCTGCCGTTTTGAGCGCGGCCGCTTGGTGGCGTGGGCCGGAATATGATGAGGCTTATTCGCTGTTTTTGACGGCGGGGGATGCGCGGCCGGCTTGGCCGTCGGGTGTTTTTCGTGCGGGAGAAATGCGGGGGTTTTACGCGGGCCACGCCGGGTTCGGGCAGATCGCGCACGACCTGCGGGCGGGAGACGTGCATCCGCCATTGTATTTCTGGGCGTTGGAGATTTGGCGGCGGGTTTTCGGGCCGTCGTGGTTCGCGGCGCGGATGCTTTCGGTGGGGTGTTCAGTCACGGCGCTCGCCGCGGTTGGGTGGCTGGCGGCGCTGGCGGAAATTGCGGTTGTGCCGGCGATGCTAGCGACGTTGCTGGCGTATGGCTTTGCCTATACCAGCGTCGTGGCACGCGGCTTTGCTTTGGCGCAGTTGCTCAACCTCGTTGGGATGGCCTGCACGTTTGCTGCCGTTCGGCAGCGCCGACAGGCTTTCTCTTTCGCCGGCGGTCTTGCCTTTGGCGCCGCCAGTTTTGCCAATTACCTTGCTGTCTTCACCGGCTTTGCGGCGTTGTTCTGGTTGGTGCTTGGGCCGGCGCGGCGGCGGCGGCTGCCGCTTGCGCTGCTGGGCACGGTTTTGTTGTTGCCTCTGGATGCCTGGTTCTTTCTGGCGCAGCGCGGCTCGCGGGTTGGGCAGTTTGCGGCGTTTTCCTGGCGCCACGCTTTGCCGTTGTTGGCGAAGGATGCTGGCGCGGCTTGGTTCGGCGGGTTGCCGCTTTATGCCGGTGGGCTGGCGGTGCCGGTGGCACTTGGCCTGGCCGTGCTGGCTTGTCTGTGCGCCGGCTTTGTCATCAGCGCCTGGCGGCCGGCTTTTCTGCTGTTCGCGCTGGCGGCGGCGGCAACGCCGGTGGGGCTGCTGGCTCTGGGCGTGGTGTTCCACAACACGCCGATCGAGATCCGCTACCTGGCATTTTCCACGCCGTTCGTGGCACTGCTCTGCGCCGGCGCGTTGCCGCGGCCGTGGCTCGGGGTGCTGCTGGCGGTGGAAGCCTGCGCCATCATCGGCCTCGCCATCGCGCCGGCTACGATGCAGCCGCAGGGCGCCGCCGCGCGCGCCGCTGCCGCACTTGCTACGCCGGATACGCTGGTGCTGTTGCCGTTCGGGAATGACGGCGTCGGCGTGGCCGGTCCATTTATCGCCGCCGCGCCGGATGACTTACGAATTTTGCTAATAGGTGCGGATGCGGGCGGTGTGAAATCGTATGAACGTTCCAACAACGTCATTGCGAGCGTAGCGAAGCAATCCAGCTTTCTTCTGTCAGCAAGAGCACTGACTTTAACAACCGAGCCTCGCGTGATCCTCGTTCAAATCGCGGCCGATGATGCTAGCCGCGCTGCCGTTGCCGCTGCGGAAACTTACTTCAAAGGCCATTCTTGCTGGCTGGCGCAACAGCAAAGCAAACTCGTGGCCGTCTTTCTAAACCGCTGTCCTCAGCAGCAGCCATAGCGCCGTCAGTAATTCGGCGCCGTTGATCCAAACCGAGAGGCGGTGGCCGCGGGCGAAGGCAGCGGTGTTGCCGGCGTCGCGCAGGGCGTTCAGGTGCGGGATCAGCCAGGCCCATAGCCAGGCTGTGGCGAGTACGATCAGGATGAGGGCGATTGTGGGCAGGGTTTGGCGGCGGAGCAGAAAGCCGAGGGCGCCGATGGCGGCGCTGGCGATGATGAAGGCGTAGTAGCGCGGGAAGGTGGCGCGGATGAAGGGGCCGGCGATGTCGGGCGGCAATTTGGTGAAGACCAGCGGCGCCATGATGGCGCCGAAGAACAACATGCCGCCGATGAGGGCGGCAAGGCCGAGGGATGACAGGATGTTAGCGGTGGTTGTCATTCGTGTTTGTGCTTGGCGGCAGCCGTTCTGGGTTGTTCGGCGGCCGGGTTCCGGATTGCTTCGCTCCGCTCACAATGACGACGGCCGATGAGTGGCCAACCCCACTCCTGGGGTCTGGGGCCTCCCGGCCCCAGCCGCCGAAGGCTCTAGTACCGATAAAGCTCATGTTTGTATGGCCCGCTTTGGCTCAAGCCCAGGTATTCGGCTTGTTTGGCGGAAAGCGGGGTCAGCTTGGCGCCGACCTTTGCAAGGTGGAGGGCGGCGACTTTTTCGTCCAGGTGGCGGGGCAGCACGTAGACCTTGCGTTCATATTTACTCTCGGGCGCGGTCCAGAGTTCGATTTGCGCCAGGACCTGGTTGGTGAAGCTGGCGCTCATCACGAAGCTAGGGTGTCCGGTCGCGTTGCCGAGGTTCACGAGCCGGCCTTCGGACAGCACGATCAGTCGTTTGCCGTCCGGGAATTCGACCTCGTCCACCTGCGGTTTGACGTTCTGCCATTTGTTGTTGCGCAGCGCCTCGATCTGGATTTCGCTGTCGAAATGGCCGATGTTGCAGACGATGGCGCGGTGTTTCATGGCGCGCATGTGCTCGATCGTGATCACGTCCACGTTGCCGGTGGCGGTGACGAAGATGTCGCCGCGGGGTGCTGCGTCGTCCATCGTTACGACCTCGTAGCCTTCCATCGCCGCCTGCAGCGCGCAGATCGGGTCGATTTCGGTGACGAGGACGCGGCAGCCGGCGTTGCGTAGGCTGGCCGAGGAGCCTTTGCCGACATCGCCGAAGCCGGCGACCACCGCGACCTTGCCGGCCATCATCACGTCGGTGCCGCGGCGGATGCCGTCCACCAGGCTTTCCCGGCAGCCGTACAGGTTATCGAATTTCGACTTGGTGACGCTGTCGTTGACGTTGATCGCCGGCACCAGCAGGCTGCCGGCTTTCGCCATTTCCCACAGCCGGTGCACGCCGGTGGTGGTCTCCTCGGAGATGCCGCGCACCTCGGCCAGCATTTCCGGGTATTTGTCGTGCATTAGCTTGGTCACGTCGCCGCCGTCGTCCAGGATCATGTTCGGGGTCCAGCCGTCCGGGCCGCGCACCGTCTGTTCAATGCACCACCAGAACTCTTCCTCGTTCATGCCTTTCCAGGCGAACACCGGCACGCCGGTCGCGGCGATTGCCGAGGCGGCGTGGTCTTGCGTCGAGAAGATGTTGCAGGAGGACCAGCGGACGGTGGCGCCGAGCGCGGTGAGCGTCTCGATCAGCACCGCCGTCTGGATCGTCATGTGCAGGCAGCCGACGATCCGCGCACCCTTCAGGATTTGCGCCTTGCCGAATTCAGCCCGCAGCGCCATCAGCCCCGGCATCTCGTCTTCGGCCATGGCGATCTCTTTGCGGCCCCATTCGGCGAGCGCGATGTCGCGCACCTTGTAGTCGGTCGGCTGGGTCATGTCGGGCATCGGGCACCTTTTATCTGCGAAACAGCCGCCTCCTTATGCGTTTGGCCGGCGGCTGCCAACCTTTGCCGGACTTGGCCTGGCCTGGCGGCACTTCTATGCTTCGACAAACCTATCATGGGGCGGGACACGGATGCCAACAGAACTCGGCCATTTCATCGGCGGCAAGACGGTTGCCGGCACTTCCGGCCGCTTCGCCGACGTGTTCGACCCCAACACCGGCGCGGTGCAGGCTCGCGCACCGCTGGCCTCGGCGGCGGAGGTGGCGGCGGCGGTTGCCAACGCGCAAGCCGCGCAGCCGCGCTGGGCAGCGCTGAACCCTCAGCGCCGGGCCCGCGTACTGATGAAGTTCGTGGACCTGTTGAACCGCGACATGGCGGACCTCGCCAAACTACTATCCTCGGAGCATGGCAAGACCGTGCCGGACGCCAAGGGCGACATCCAGCGCGGCCTGGAGGTGCTCGAATTCGCCATCGGCATCCCGCATCTGCTGAAAGGCGAGTACTCGGAGAGCGCCGGCACCGGCATCGACGTCTATTCGCTGCGCCAGCCGCTCGGCGTGGTGGCCGGCATCACGCCGTTCAATTTCCCGGCGATGATCCCGCTGTGGAAGGCGGCGCCGGCGCTGGCCTGCGGCAATGCGTTTATTTTGAAGCCTTCGGAACGCAACCCGTCGGTGCCGCTGCGCCTCGCCGAATTGTTCCTGGAGGCCGGCGGCCCGCCCGGCGTGTTCAACGTGGTCAATGGCGACAAGCAAGCGGTGGACGCGCTGCTGCACGACCCGCGGATCGCCGCGATCGGCTTCGTCGGGTCATCGGCGATCGCGCAGTACATTTACCAAACCGCCGCGGCCACCGGCAAGCGCGCGCAGTGCTTCGGCGGCGCCAAAAACCACATGATCATCATGCCGGACGCCGACATGGACCAGGCGGTGGACGCGCTGATCGGCGCCGGTTACGGCTCGGCCGGGGAGCGTTGCATGGCGGTCTCGGTTGCCGTGCCGGTGGGTGCGGCCACCGCCGACGCGCTGATGAAAAAGCTGGTGCCGCGCGTCGAAGGGTTGAAGATCGGCCTGTCGTCGGACGCCGGCGCCGATTACGGCCCGCTGGTGACGAAAGAGGCGCTGGCCCGGGTGAAAAACTACGTCGATGTCGGGGTCGAGGAAGGGGCCAAACTCGTCGTCGATGGGCGGGGCTTCAAGATGCAGGGCTACGAGGACGGCTACTTCATCGGCGGCTGCCTGTTCGACCATGTCACGCCCGAGATGCGCATCTATAAGGAAGAGATTTTCGGCCCGGTGCTCAGCGTGGTGCGCGCGCCGAACTACGAGGCCGCGATCCGGTTGCCCAACGAGCACGAATACGGCAACGGTGTTGCCATCTTCACCCGGGACGGCGACGCGGCGCGTGACTTCGTCAGCCGCGTGCAGGTCGGCATGGTGGGGGTGAACGTGCCGATCCCGGTGCCGATCGCCTACCACACCTTCGGCGGCTGGAAGCGCTCCGGCTTCGGCGACCTCAACCAGCATGGGCCGGATTCGATCAGGTTTTATACCAAGACAAAAACCGTCACCTCGCGCTGGCCTTCCGGCGTGAAAGATGGCGCGGAATTCTCGATCCCGACGATGACGTAAGTGAAGGAAGAGGTTCTTTTTGGAAAAAGAACCAAAAACTTTTTTTGAGCGGGGCCACGGGCGTTGGCGGCGCCAGCGCCCATGGCCGAAAGTCCAAAAGTTTTTTTGCTTCTTTTTGTTCACAAAAAGAAGTGCTTTCCGTCATCGCGGCGTCACAACAGGGCAGCTTCACCCACACCCGATAATCTGCGAGACTTGGCCCCATGGACCAGACCGCCGCCGATGATCTGACTCCGCTTGGCCTCGCCCCTCTCGCCTCTCGCCGCGCCGTCGTCGACCTTGGGTCGATTTCCGTCCGGCTGGTGATCTACGAGGGCGAAAACCGCAACCCCGTGCAGATTTTCAACGAAAAAGCCGTGCTGCGGCTGGCCCGCGGGATGACTAGCACCGGCCAGCTCGATCCCCGCGCCATGGAGCAGGCGGAGACTGTGCTGTGTCGGTACGCCGCCATTGCCCGCGCCATGGGGGCGGCGCCGTTCGAGGTGCTGGCCACCTCGGCGGTGCGGGATGCCGAGAACGGCCCGGAATTCGTCCGCCTGCTGATGGAACGGCTGCCGGACCTGCGGATCAGCGTGCTGTCCGGTCACCAGGAGGCGGCTCTGTCGGCCGAGGGCGTGTTGTGCGGCATTCCCGGCGCGGACGGCGTGCTGGCGGACTTGGGCGGCGGCTCGCTGGAACTGGTGCGGCTGGATGCCGGGCGGGTGGCGCAGACCGCGACTCTGCCGGTCGGCGTGATCCGCCTGGCCGACAGCGCCGGGGCGGATCTGGTGCGGGCCCGCGCCATCGTCACCGCCGCGCTGGATCAAACCCCGTTTATTGCCGAGGCCGCGGGGCGCGACCTGTACCTGGCCGGCGGCGCCTTCCGGGCGCTGGCCCGCATCCACATCGCGCAGACCGGCTACCCGCTGAACATGGTCCACCACTACACCATCGGCCGGGAGGAAGCGCGCGACCTGGCCGGGGTGATCGGCGAGGCCGGGCGCAAGCTGATCGAGCGGATGCCGGGCGTGCCGCGCCGCCGGATCGAGGATTTGCCTTACGCCGCGCTGATACTGCGGCGGCTGCTGCGCACCTCTGGCGTTGCCCGCGTGGTGTTCTCCGCCAATGGGCTGCGGGAGGGCTGGTTCGCCCGGCAGTTGCCGGTGGAGGTGCGGGCGGAGGACCCGCTGCTGGCGGCCGGGCGGGACCTGACGCGTGGCACGCTGCGGGACGCGGCGCTGCCGGCGGCGCTGATCGCCTGGACCAACCCGCTGTTCCCGGCAGCCACCGGAGCGCAACGCCGGCTGCGGGAGGCGGCCTGCTGGCTCTCCGACATCGGCAGCCACGAGCACCCGGAGTACCGCGCCGAGCAGGCGTTCTTGCGGGTGCTGCGCCAGCCCGGCATCGGCCTCGACCATCACGCAAGGGCTTTTTTGGCGCTGACCATCGCGCTGCGCTATGAGGCGCCGGCCGACAGCCCGTTTCTGGCGCCGGCCCGCACCCTCCTGGATTTGCCCGCGGCGCGGCGCGCCGAGACGCTGGGGACCGCGCTTCGCCTGGCCTACACGCTCTGCGCCGGGACGCCGCAACTGCTGGCCGGCACCAGCCTCACCATCGCGCCCGGCCGGCTGATCCTGGGCCTGGCCGAAGCCAATGGCGTGTTCGCCGGCGATGCCGTGCTGCGCCGCCTGGACCGGCTGGCGCAGATGCTCGGGCTTGAAGCGGAGACCGAGCGGCTTTAGCCCGGCCGTGTACGCAGTGCGGCGGAAGTGGTAAGGTGGGGCGGGCTGCGACGGTCTGAATCGGCGCGGCGCAGGAGACGAAATGTCGCAATTCCTTCCCAACACGCCGCCGCCGCTGCGCCGGCCGCAATTGCCGTTTGGCCGCATCGCCATCGCCTGGGCAGTGGCCGCCGCCGTCCTGCTCGTGGTTGTCTGGGTCGCGGCGCCGTTCGTTCAGGTGAGCGCCGGCACCATCGGGGTGCTCACGGTATTCGGCGCGCCCTCGCGGACGACGCTGGCGCCGGGGCTGCACTTCAAAACACCGTTCGTATCCGAAGTTTACCCGATCGACGTGACGCCCAATACCGCCACCACCACGGAATCCGCCGCGACGCACGACCAGCAGAACGTGAGCACCAGCATCGCGGTGACCTTTCAGGTCAACCCGGCGGACGCGGTTTATATCTATCAGAACTACCGCGACATCCCGAGCCTGCAGAACACCATCATCAGCCCGATCGTGTCCAACGACGTCAAGGCGATCGTTTCGATCTACGACGCGCAGGACCTGATTATCAAACGCGAACAACTGGCGGACGAGATCAAGGCCAAGATCTCCGCCGACCTCAAGGTGTACGACGTGGTGGTGGACGGGGTGAACATCACCAATTTCGATTTCTCGCCGGCCTACGATCAGGCGATTGAAAACAAGCAGATCGCCCAGCAGAACGCGCTGGAGGAATCCTACCATCTGCAGCAAGTGCAGGTTTCCGCCCAGCAGCAAGTGGTGCAGGCCAACGCCCAGGCGGACGCCGCGGTGGCGATCGCCCAAGGCCAGGCCAAGGCCACCATCCTGCAAGCCCAGGCCGACGCCCAGGCCTATGTGCTGAAACAAAAGGCGCTGACGCCGGAACTGATCGAACTGGCGCTGATCGCCAAATGGAACGGCCAGATGCCGACCTACGCCAGCACCGCCTTGCCCAACGCGCTGTTTGGCGCCGAAGGTGCCGGCAAAGCCCCGGCGGCCGCGCCGGCGCCGTAGCAAGTAAGCAAGAGCCGCCGGCGGCCGGGGCCGTGAGGCACCGGACCCCAGGAGCTTGGCCGGTGCTTGGCCACTCATGGAGTCGAGCCGCGATATTGTTGACTGGGCTTCGCGCCACCTCCGGCACACATCCGGCTCATCGTCACGCCGGCGCAGGCCGGTATCCACGACCAGTTAACGGAGGCAGCAATGAGTCAGCAACGGAACATCGCCATCGCACGGAAACTTCTGCAAGGAATTGGCAACGGCCTGGACCCGTCAGAAATCGCCGCCCCGTTCGCTGCCGATCTCACCTTCGAGATACAAGGTGACGATGGCGTGCTTCCCTGGATCGGCCATAAGACCGGCCGACAAGCGGTTGCCGAATTCATCCGCGATGTTCGTGCCCTCACGGAGCCCGTTACCTTCGATGTCGAGGACATTCTCGTCAGCGACAGCCGCGCCGCAATCATTGGTGCCCTGCAGACCCGGATCAAGGCGACCGGCAAGATCACCGCAACACAATTTGCAATCGTTCTGACAATCAAAGACGACACCGTGACACGCTTTCAGATGCTGGAAGACAGTTTCGACGTGTCAAAGGCAGCGCGCGGCTGATACACCCTTTGCCCGAATATCGGAGGTCCAGATTGCCGCTCCTTCGATGCAAGCCGATACCGATTGCGGTGATGCGGTTCGGCGTCACCCGGATCGCACGCCAGGGCGTTTGGCGCTTGGCCCATATGGCTTCAGGAACGCCTTGCGCGGGATTTCGCCGGGGGTGGGTGCGCACGCGCTCAATCCAGTCGGACATCGCATCCCCTTCATAATCGAGTCTCAACATTCGCGGCCCCGTGGCATTAGCGCTTGACTTGCTCGGTACCGCGCCGATATCGCGCCCATGAATGACGTGCCCGCTTCGCCCGGCGACCTGCCGCAGAAATTCGCCACCGATGGCATCGAGCCGTTGGATCGGCCTGGCGGGCTGACGCGGTTTTTCATGCGGGTTGTCGCTTTTGCCGAGCGGCTGAACCTGCGGTTCACGCGGGTTGGCAATCCTGCGGTTTACGACAATGCCGTCTTTCCCTGGGCCGCGGCGCTGGAGCGCCAGGCGCCGGAGATGCGGGCGGAGCTGCTCGCCGTACTGCAACGGCAGAGCGAGCTGCCGAATTTTCACGATATCTCAACCGACGTGCGCAGCATCAGCAAGGATACGTTGTGGAAGACCTTTTTCCTGGCCGGTTACGGCAAGCGCTCGGCCCGCAACATCGCCCGTTGCCCGGCAACCTGGGCGGCGGTGCAGAGCATACCGGGGCTGAAGACCGCGATGTTCTCGGTGATGGAGCCGGGGACGCATTTGCCGGCACACCGCGGCCCTTATAACGGCTTGCTGCGGCTGCATCTTGGGCTGCTGATCCCGGAGCCGCGCGAGCAGCTTGGCATCCGGGTGGAGCGGCAGATCTGCCGATGGGATTTTGGCCGGGCGCTGATCTTCGATGATGCCTACGAGCATGAGGCCTGGAACCATACCGGGGAGACCCGCGTCGTGCTGTTTGTCGATTTCGTCAAGCCGCTGCGCTTCCCGGCGAATTTGTTGAACCGGCTGCTGCTGAGCCTGGCGCTGTTCACGCCGTTCATCCGCGAGGGCGCGGATAACCACGCCGCGTGGGAAGAGAAATTCTATGGCGCCGGAGCCGACGCTGCCCGCTAGTTTGGTGTTTGGCGCCGGGGGCGCTATCAGCCGCGCCTCATCAACGCATCGGAATTCCCATGGCGCGCCCCAAACGCGGCCGCAAGCTCGACGGCTGGCTGATCCTCGACAAACCCGCCGGCATCACCAGCACCCAGGCGGTGAACAAGGTGAAGCGCGCGCTGGACGCGGAGAAAGCCGGGCACGGCGGCACGCTGGACCCGCTGGCGACCGGAATCCTGCCGATCGCCCTGGGGGCGGCCACCAAAACCGTGCCGTATGTGATGGACGGCGGCAAGCTCTACCGCTTCAGCTTACGTTTCGGCGAGGCGCGGGACACCGACGACGCCGAAGGGGCGGTGACCGCGACCAGCGAACGCCGGCCCAGCGATGCCGAGATCATCGCGGCGCTGCCGGCGTTTCGCGGCGCCATCATGCAGACCCCGCCGGCCTTCTCGGCGATAAAAGTGGCGGGGGAGCGGGCCTATGACCTGGCCCGGGCCGGCGCCCCGCCGGTGCTCCCGCCGCGGCCGGCGCAGGTCGACGGGTTCGAGCTGATCGCCCGGCCGGACGCCGACACCGCGGAATTCGCGGTCTCCTCCGGCAAAGGCGTTTACATGCGGGCGCTGGCGCGGGACCTGGCAATCGCCTGCGGCACGGTTGGCCATGTGACGGTGCTGCGGCGGCTGGCGGTGGGGCCATTCGCCGAAAGCATGGCGGTAAGTATGGACACCATCCTCGATACCGCGCATACGCCCGCCACTCTTGCCGAATTTCTGCTGCCCGTGGCGACCGCGCTGGACGACATCCCGGCACTGGCCGCCACCGCGGCGGAAATTCACGCCCTCTCGAACGGCCAGGCCCTCAGCCTGGTGGATTTCATGGGGCGGATTCCGGACGCCGCTAACCCCGATAACGGGCTGGTGCGGATACTGGCGGCGGGACGCGTTCTGGCGCTGGCCCGTCTGGTCGACGGTTGGCTGAAGCCGGAGCGGTTGATCCAGAACCCCTAGTGAAGGAGTCTCACGATGTCGATTACCCCAGAGCGCCGCACCGCGCTCATCGCCGAATACGCCACCGCCGAACACGACACCGGCAGCCCGGAAGTACAGGTTGCCCTGATGTCCGAGCGGATTTCCAACCTCACCGACCATTTGAAGACCCACGCCAAGGATTTCCATTCCCGGCGGGGCCTGCTGATGCTGGTCGGGCAGCGCCGCTCGCTGCTGGATTATCTGAAGAAGAAGAACAGCAAGCGCTACCAGGACCTGATCGGCCGCCTCAACCTGCGTCGGTAACCGGCGCGAAGAAGGCAGCGAGCTGGGCGATCTCAGCTTGCGCGCCTTCGTTGTCGTCGGCCAGGCGTTGGTACAGAGCGGCGATGCCGGTGTAGATTTGCCGTGTCGCCGCGTCGGCGCCGGCGAACTGCGCGATTTCCTCCATCTCCGCGACCCAGCGATAGGCTTTTGGGATCATGTCGGGCGTGCCGTGGGTGAAGCGTGCCAGCAGCGCCGGCTGGCTTGCCGCCAGTTCGGCGCGCAGGGCCGGGGCGGCGCCGGCGCGGGTAGCGGCCAGCATCATCGCGGCGGCCAGCGCGGCCAGCCCCTTGGTGATGCCGCCATAGCTCATCTTCAACGCCGAGGCGGCGCCGACCGGCCCATCCAGCAATTTTACCTGCAGACCATGAGCCTGCAGCGCGGCCAGGGCCGTCGCGTCTGGGCCGGAGGCGTAGAATATCGGCGCCGCCGCGCCAGGCGCTGGCGGGTTGCCGATGATCGCGGCGTCGATGAAGCGCTTGCCGGCGGCTTCGACCACCGCGGCGATGCGGAGCGCGGTTTGCGGGCTGACGGCGTTGCAATCGACGTACACGGCGTCGCCGCGCAACAGCGGCGCCAGCCGCTCGGCGAGGTTCAGGGCCTGGCCGGGCGGCAAAATGGAGAGCAGGAAATCCGCCTCGGCCAGCGCCGGTTCCGCCACCGCTTGCATGCCCGCGGCCCGCGCGCGGGCGATGCTGGCGGCGCCACGGCCGGCCAGGGTGGTGATCACCGCCGCGCCGTTTTCAGTGAGCCGTTGGGCGACGGCGGCGCCCATCGCGCCTGGGGCGATGATTGCGACCACGGTCATCGGCGTGGTCTCGTCATTGGATCAGTTCGAAATGCATCGTGGCGTCAATCGTCACGTTATCGGACTTGGTCCCCGGCGGGAACGGCGGCAACGTGGCACCCTGGAACAGCCCGAGCCAGGCCTGGTCCAGAAACACCGAGCCGGAGCTATCGGTCATTTTCAGGCCAGTGACGTGGCCCTTGCGGTCGACCACAAAGTGGATCCGCACATCGCCTTGCTGGCCCTGCTCGGCCGCCGCCTGCGGATAGTATTTATGCGCCTCGACCCATTGGTCGAGCTCGGCGTTCCAGTCGGCGCCGACATCGCCGTGCACCGTCACCTCCGGCCCGTCATTGCTTTGCCAGGATTGCGGCAGGTCGAGGTTGATGCCGTGCTTGAAGTGCGTGGGCGGGGCGGAGGGGCCGCCGGTGAGCGACATGTCGTTCATCACCACGTATTTCTGTGCGGGCTTTGGCCTGGTTGCGGCGCGGGCCTGCGTTTTGGGCAGCGGCGGCGGCTGTAATTGCGGCGTTAAGGCCTGGGGTAAGGGCACCGCTTCATCCGGCAGGTTGAGGTTGACCTCCGGCTGCTGCTCGGCGAGTTGCGGCGGCGCGGGCGCCAGGGGGGCGGGGGCGGGCGGCAGCGGCATCGGCGGCGGCGACTGCGCCGTCTCGCTGGGCGCCTCACGCGGCGCCGGAGGCGCGGTGGTTTGCTGCTGGCCGCCATTGTCGAACACCACCGAGACGCCGGGCGGGCTCAACGACAACTGCGGCTGCCGTTTCCAGGTGATGAGCAGCAGTGCGATCGCCAAAGCATGCAGCAGCGCCGCCGCGATCCAGGCCCAGGGGCGTTTTTGATCGTGGCCGGTCTCGGCCAGCCGGCCTTGCGCGATCAGTGTTACAGCAGCCGACGTACTAATAGGGGCTGTAATATCCAGGTGGCGGGGGCGGCGCGGCATAGACCGGCGGGGGCGCCTGTAGAACCTCACCATTGCCAACCATGCACTGCGCATATGAGACGTCATAGCGGCCTTGTAGCGAGTCCGCAGCATTCTGCGCCTGGCCGCCGCCGACCGCGGCACCACCCAGCAAACCGGCACCGGCGCCGATGCCCGCACCCGCGCCGACATTGCCGCCGAGCGAGCCGAGGGCGGCACCCGCCGCGGCGCCGATCAACGTGCCGATCACGGCGCTGCCGGCCGCACTCTGGCTGGCGTTCTGCGCCTGTTGCCCGGCATAGGCGTTGCGGGACTGCGCGTAGTTGCGGCAGTTCTGGTCGTCATACTGGAACTGCTGGAAGGACTTGCCGGGCCCCGGCAGCGCCACCACGGTCGGCCCGGTCGGCGGGGCGACCGTGCAGGCGCTAAAAGCCAGCGCCGGCAGCAGCGCCAGGCCGAACAGTTTTGGACGGCGGTAAGACGGCATCTCGAACTCCTGCACGGCCCAGCGTGCTGTATTTCTGGCAAAGATTTATGCGGCCCGCCGGCGCGGCGCAACGTCCTTGGCGCGAAGTTTACATTTCGTAGTTAAGTGCGGCCCTCGAAGAACTCTTTCACCTTGGCAAAAAAACCTTCGTGCTCGGGGCTATGGGCGGCGTGGGCGGTCGACTCCGCCTCGAACTGCTCCAGCAGCTCACGTTGCTGGCGGGTCAAACCCTGCGGGGTTTCCACCGCAACCTGGATGTACATGTCGCCACGTGCAGCGCTGCGCAGCACCGAAAACCCCTTGGACCGGAGCCGGAACTGCTCGCCGGTCTGGGTGCCGGCGGGGATTTTCACCTTGGCGGCGGAGCCGTCGATGGTCGGCACCTCGATCTCGCCGCCCAGGGCCGCCTGCGTCATCCGCAGCGGCACGCGGCAGAAGATGTTGGCGCCATCGCGCTGGAAAATCTGGTGCGGCCGAACCCCGACGCTGACATAGAGGTCGCCGGCCGGCGCACCCCGCGCCCCGGCCTCGCCCTCACCGGAAAGCCGGATGCGGGTGCCGTCCTCCACCCCAGCCGGAATTTGCACGGCGAGCGAGCGCTCGCGCGGCACGGTGCCGGCGCCACCGCAGACTCGGCAGGGATTGCGGACGGTGCGACCAGCGCCGCCGCAGGTCGGGCAGGTGCGTTCGACCAGGAAAAACCCCTGCTGGGCGCGGACCCGGCCGGAGCCGTGGCAGGTGCCGCAGGTGTCGGCACTGGCGTTCTTGTCGGCCGAGCCGGTGCCGTTGCAGGCGTCGCAATTCATCCGGGTCGCCACCCGGACGTTGGTTTTCACGCCGGTGAAGGCCTCGCCCAGATCGATCTCGACCTCGACCCGCAGATCGGCGCCGGTCTGGGTCCGCTCGCCGCCGCGGCGGGCGCCGCCGAACATCTGTTCAAAAATATCGCCGAGACCGCCCTCGAAGCCGAAGCCGCCGGCGGCACCCGCGCCGGGGCCGCCATTCTCGAACGCGGCGTGGCCGAATCGGTCATAGGCGGCGCGCTTCTGGTCGTCTTTCAGCACGTCGTAAGCTTCGTTCAGCTCCTTGAACTTGTGCTCGGCCGCTGTATTGTTCGGGTTGCGGTCCGGATGGTACTGCATGGCGAGCTTGCGGTAGGATTTTTTCATCTCCTCCGCGCCGGCGCCACGCTGCACGCCGAGAATTTCGTAATAATCCTGTTTCGCCATCTTCGGATTTACTTTTCTGCCAGAGCCGCCAACGGGGGAAACGCCAGAGCCGAGCTGCCTGCCTCAACGCGCAAATCCCGGGGCAAGCCCCGGGATCGCAACGTCATCGGCAAACCCGCCGGATCGTCAGGCGGATTTCTTCTTGTCGTCGACTTCCTCGAATTCGGCGTCGACGATCTTCTCGCCGTTCGGGCCGGATTGCGGGGCTTCCGGCCCGGCGCCGGCAGCACCCTGCGCTGCAGCGGCTTCGGCCTGCGCCTTGTACATCGCCTCGCCGACCTTCATCGCCGCCTGGCTCAGCCGGTCGCCGGCGCTCTTGATCGCCGCCGCGTCGGTGCCTTCCAGCGCCGATTTCGCCGCCGCGATCGCGGCTTCCGCCTCGCCCTTGTCCTGCGCGGAGACATTGTCGCCGGCGTCTTTCAGCGTCTTCTCGACCTGGTTGACCATGCTTTCGGTATGGTTGCGGGCCTCGACCGCCTCGCGCTTGGCCTTGTCGGCCGTGGCGTTCTCCTCGGCGTCCTTCACCATGCGCTGGATGTCGGAATCCGAAAGGCCGCCGGAGGCCTGGATGCGGATCTGCTGCTCCTTGCCGGTGGCCTTATCCTTGGCCTGCACCGAGACGATGCCGTTGGCGTCGATGTCGAACGTGACTTCGATCTGCGGCACGCCGCGCGGCGCCGAGGGGATCCCCTGCAAATCGAAGTTGCCCAGCAGCTTGTTGTCGGCCGCCATTTCGCGCTCGCCCTGCATCACCTTGATGGTCACGGCGGTCTGGCCGTCATCGGCGGTGGAGAAGGTCTGGCTCTTCTTGGTCGGGATCGTGGTGTTGCGGTCGATCAGCCGGGTGAACACGCCGCCCAGCGTCTCGATGCCGAGCGACAGCGGTGTCACATCGAGCAGCAGCACGTCCTTGACGTCGCCGACCAGCACCGCGCCCTGGATGGCGGCGCCGATGGCGACGACCTCGTCCGGGTTGACGTTGCGGGCCGGGTCCTTGCCGAAGAAGTTCTTAACGGCGTCGATGACCTTCGGCATCCGCGTCATGCCGCCAACCAGGATGACCTCCTGGATCTCGCCGGCGGTGACACCAGCGTCCTTCAGCGCGGCGCGGCACGGCCCGAGGGTCCGCTCAATCAGATCGTCGACCAGGCTTTCCAGTTTGGCGCGGGTCAGCTTCAGCACCAGGTGCTTCGGCCCGGAGGCGTCGGCGGTGATGAAGGGCAGGTTGATCTCGGTCTCTTTCGAGGAAGACAGCTCGATCTTGGCTTTTTCCGCGGCTTCCTTTAGCCGCTGCAGCGCCAGCTTGTCCTTGCGCAGATCGATGCCTTGGTCGCGCTTGAACTCGTCGGCCAGGTAATCGATGACGCGGGCGTCGAAATCCTCGCCGCCCAGGAAGGTGTCGCCGTTGGTGGACTTCACCTCGAAAACGCCGTCGCCGAGTTCCAGCACCGAAATGTCGAAGGTGCCGCCGCCGAGGTCATAGACCGCGATGGTGCCGGCGTTCTTCTTGTCCATGCCGTAGGCCAGCGCCGCGGCCGTCGGCTCGTTGATGATGCGCAGCACCTCGAGGCCGGCGATTTTGCCGGCGTCCTTGGTGGCCTGGCGCTGCGCGTCGTTGAAATAGGCCGGCACGGTGATCACCGCCTGCGCCACTTTCTCGCCGAGATAGGCCTCGGCGGTCTCCTTCATCTTGGTCAGGATGTAGGAGCTGATCTGCGACGGCGAGTATTTCTCGCCCCTGGCCTGCACCCAGGCGTCGCCATTGTCGCCGCGGACAATGCCGAACGGCACCAGTTCCTTGTCCTTGGCGACGGTCGGGTCGTCGTAACGCCGGCCGATCAGCCGCTTGACCGCATAGAGGGTGTTGGTGGGATTGGTGACGGCCTGGCGCTTGGCGGACTGGCCAACCAGACGCTCGCCGGAATCGGAGAACGCCACCATCGAGGGCGTGGTACGCGCACCCTCGGAATTTTCGATCACGCGGACATCCTTGCCCTCCATGACCGCGACACAGGAATTGGTGGTACCGAGGTCGATACCGATAACTTTGGCCATAATGCGCTCCTTGTTAGCGGGTTTTTCCAGCCCGAAGCACCGGAAAAACCCCTTGGATGACGAACATGGATGTATTCAAGCCGACCGGCGGGCACAAGAGGTTTTGTGCCGCATGGCAGATAAAACCGCCGGCGCGGGGCTTAAGCTGGCAGCCAGACGAAGTCGGTGATCGCTTTCGCGAGATCAAGGTCGCGCTGGGTGACGCCGCCGGAATCGTGGCTGGAGAGGCTCATTTCGACCTTGTTGTAGGAATTCGACCAGTCCGGATGGTGGTCCATCTTCTCGGCCAACAAGGCGACATGCGACATGAAGGACCAGGCTTCGGCAAAGCTCTTGAACTTGAACGACTGGTGGATGGACTTGGCATCCTCGGCCAATGCCCATTTGCCGGGCAGGTTTTCCAGCGCGGTGGAGGGAAGCGTTTTCATAGCGGCGTTCCTATCGCAGATGTTCTTGCAGGCGTGGCATCAGCTCGACCAGGTTGCAGGGCTTGTGCCGGATGTCGAGCTGGTGGACCAGGATGTCGTCCCAGCCGTCCTTGACGGCGCCGGTGCTGCCCGGCAGCGCGAAGATGTAGGTGCCGGCGGCGACGCCGCCGATGGCGCGGGACTGGATCGTCGAGGTGCCGATCTTCTGGTAGCTCAGCATCCGGAACAGCTCGCCAAAGCCCTCGATGGTTTTGTCCAGCACGCGGTCCAGCGCCTCCGGCGTGACGTCCCGGCCGGTAACACCGGTGCCGCCGGTGGAGATCACCGCGTCGATACCGGGATCGGCAATCCAGCGGCGCAGCATGGCCTCGATCACCCCGGCATCGTCGCGGACCAGTTCGCGCGCCGCCAGTTCGTGGCCGGCGGCGGTAATGCGGGCGGCGAGCGTGTCGCCGGAGGTGTCGCTGCCGGCGTCCCGGGTGTCGGAAACCGTCAGCACCGCGATGCGGACCGGGATGAAGGCGATCGCCGGGTCTAGACGCTCCATGGAGCTTAGTTGGAAGCCTCGGTCGCCCCGTTCAAGCCGAGCACAGGGAAGTTGCCTTGCGCCAGCTGGTCTAGGCTGGCCGGGCGAATGCCGATCTCCTCGGCATAGACCCAGCTATCGGCCAGCACCTGGTGGACGAAGCGCCGGGTCTGGTCGTTCGGGATGGTCTCGATGAAGACCAGCGGATCGCTGTCCTGCCGCAGCCTGCCATACCAGGAAGCGGCGGCGCCGGGGCCGGCGTTGTAGCTGGCAAGGATCGACAGCAGGTTGTTGCCGATGTCGGGCTGCTGGCCGAGATAGCGCACATAGGCCTGGCCGAGGGCGAGGTTGGCGGAGGGGCTGCTGGCGGCGCCGGCGATGCCCGCCAGGCGGCGCATCGAGCCGGCGGTCTGGGGCATCAGCTGCATCAGCCCTTGCGCGCCCGAAGGCGAGGCGGCACCGGGGTTGAAGCCGGATTCGGTGCGGGTGAGCGCGTAGACCAGCGGCGGGTCGATGGTGAAGCCACCGGCCGGGTGCAGCGCCGGCATCGGCAGCGTCATCCCGGCGAAGGCGTCGCCGACGGGCATCTGGCTCGCCACCGCGATGGCGATGTCCACCAGCCCGGCGCGCGACGCCACCGCCATCACGGCGCGGGCCAGGCCGGGGCTGTCCTGCATGTCCGGCCAGAGGGCGCGCAACGCGGTTTCGGCCTGGGCGGTCTGCCCGACCTGCAACAGGGCGAAAGCGAGGTGGCCATCCGGCGTGGCGTCGATGGCGGTGACATCGGCCTCGGTCAACGTCGTGGCGGGACCGGTGGCGTCAAAGCCCTGGTCCAACACCCGGCCGGCCAACATGCCGTAAAATGTCGAGGGTTCGTCGGCCGCCAGGTGCAGCCAGGCCAGGTAGTCACCGGGCAAGCCGAGCCGCAGCGACGCCCGGGCCGCCCAGTAAGCGCCAGCGGCCTGCTCCTCGGCGGAGATGTGCCGCAATTGCGTGGCCCGGACGAAGATCGGCCCGGCCACCGCAATGTCGCCGTGCCGCCAGGCTTTGATGCCGCCGAGGAAGGCGCGGCGCCAGGCCGCGTTATCCGGCGCGCCGCGGGGCCGGGCGCTCGGCGCGGTGACGGCTGGCTCCGGCAACAGCACCGTTTGGGGTGGCAGCGCCGCCCCGCCGTGCGGCTGCCGGCGCCGCAGCAACTGGTAGATCGCGGCGGCTTCCGGCTGGTTGTTGTACTGCTCGTACCAGTTCAGCAGCTCGGCGTTGCTGCTGCGGTAGTTCGGGCTCATGTAGCGCTCGGCCAGGATCGGGCCGAGCAACGTGTCATCGTCCAGCCGGCTAATCATCGTGTCGGCGGCGGCGAAGTCCCCGGCGGCTTGCAGGCTGAGAATGCGCCTGACCTGCGCTACCGTGCTCGGCGGCAGCGGCTGCGGCAGCACGACTTCGGCATCGGGCGGCGCGTTGCGCGGTACCGCATAGGCCACGGCATTAGCCATGTCGGTGGCGCTTGGCGGCGCGGATTGGTCTGAAACTCCCGTTCCCGCCCCCGAAACCGGGGACTTCGCCTGGGCGCACGGCACGGCCGCGAAACCAAAAGCAAAAAACGCGGCGACGAGCCGGGCCACGTTCAGGCGGGAGAGCGCTGGATGGGCTCTTCGCATGGCCGGACCGGGCGCATATCCTCGGGAGCAACGCAACACCGATTTTTGAGATTTGTCTCTTATTTCAAGACGAAGTTAACGGTTTCTGTTAGTTAACGGATCACTTACGGAGAAGAATTCTCGAAGAATTACGGTTTTTTAATCCTTTTGCAGCCGAAAACGAAGCGCCAGTAGATCGGTCCATGCCTCCTTTTTCGCCGCTGGGGTGCGCAGCAAATAGGCTGGGTGAAACATCGGCAGGCACGGCAGCGGCGTCTCCAGGCCGGGTATCTCGAGGGTTTCCCAGGCGCCGCGGACCCGGCGGATCCCAAGGCTGCGCTGTGGCGGCGGCAGCATCGCCTTGGCCGCGACGGCGCCGAGCAGCACCAGAATGTCCGGGCGGATCAGCGCGATGTGCCGGTGCAGGAAGGGCAGGCAAACGGCGACCTCGCTGTCGGTCGGGTTGCGGTTACCCGGCGGCCGCCACGGCACGATATTGACGATCCGGACCTTGCCGCGATCCAGGCCGATGCTGGCCAGCATCTTGTCCAGCAGCTGGCCGGCCGGGCCGATGAAGGGGCGGCCGCCGCGGTCTTCCTCGCCGCCCGGCGCCTCGCCGATCAGCATGAGGCGGGCATCGTCGGCGCCGTCGGCGAAGACCAGCTGCGTCGCGGTGTCGCGCAGGGCGCAGCCGGTGAAGCCGTCCATCGTGGCGCGCAGGGCGTCCAGGCTGTCGGCGGCGGCGGCAAGCCGCGCCGCCTCGGCGGGGCCAGCGGGCAGCGCCGGCAAGGCTGGAGACAGCGACCGCAAAGCGGTCGGCGGCGCGGCCGGCGTCGAAGCCAGCGGCGCGCGGCGGTCCTGAGCGGCGTCGAGCAAGGCTTCGTCCGCGCCCCATTCCAACTGCAACCGCAATGCCTCGGCCAGGTCCATCGGCCTGATACTGAACGGCAGAGGCTTTTGCGCAAGAGCCGGCGGCTCGGTATAGCGGGCGCAATCAGGAGGCATGGATGTCGGAGATGCTAACGCCGCGCGAGTCGATGGCATTCGACGTGCTGGTGGTCGGCGCCGGCCCCGGCGGCCTCGCCGCCGCGATCCGGCTGAAGCAGATCAATCCGGAACTGTCGGTCTGCGTGGTCGAAAAGGGCAGCGAGGTCGGCGCCCATATCCTCTCCGGCTGCGTGCTGGAGCCGCGCGCGCTGCGGGAGCTGCTCCCGGAGTGCGACCCAGCGCTGATCCCGCTTTCGACGCCGGTGACCGAGGACCGTTTCCTGTTCCTCACCAAAACCCGCGCCATCAAAATGCCGACGCCGCCGCAGATGCACAACGCGGGCAATACCATCGTCTCGCTCGGCAACGTGGTGCGCTGGCTCGGCCAACAGGCGGAGGAAGCCGGGGTCGAGATCTATCCCGGTTTTGCCGCCGCCGAGACATTGATCGAGGACGGCCGGGTCGTCGGCGTAGCGACCGGCGACATGGGCGTGGGCAAGGACGGGCAGCCCACCGGCAACCACCAGCGCGGCATGGAGCTGCGCGCCACCTACACGATTTTTGCCGAAGGCTGCCGGGGCTCGCTCGCCAAGCAGCTGATGAAGACCTTTGCGCTGAACGCGAACAACGACCCGATGACCTACGGCATCGGTATCAAGGAGCTATGGGAGGTGCAGCCGGCGCAGTTTCGTCGCGGCCTGACCATGCACTCGATCGGCTGGCCGATGGACAACGCCACCTATGGCGGCTCCTTCATGTATCATTTCGGCGAGAATCTGGTGGCGTATGGCTACGTGGTCGGGCTGGACTATACCAATCCGTATCTCTCGCCGTTCCATGAGATGCAGCGGCTGAAACTGCATCCGGCGTTCCGGCCGGTTTTCGAGGGCGCCAAGCGGATCTCCTACGGCGCCAGGGCGCTGAACGAGGGCGGCATCCAGTCTCTGCCGAAGATGACCTTTCCGGGCGGCGTGCTGGTCGGCTGCGCGGCGGGGACGCTGAACGTGCCGAAGATCAAGGGCACGCATACCGCGATGAAAACCGGCATGGTGGCGGCCGAGGCGATCGCCGCGGCGCTGGCCGGCGGCCGGCCGGCCGAGGTTGTCGCCTATGCCGACATGCTCAAGCAAAGCTGGGTGTGGCCGGAGCTGAACACGGTCCGCAACATCCGGCCCGGTTTTGCGAAGTTTGGGCTGTATGGCGGCCTCGTCAATGCCGCGCTGGAAACCTACGTGCTGCGGGGCAAGGCGCCATGGACGCTGCGGAACCACAACGACTACGAGGGGCTGACCAAAGCCAGGGACGCCACGCCGATCGACTACCCCAAACCGGACGGCACGCTGACCTTCGACCGGCTGTCCTCGGTGTTCATCTCCAACACCAACCACGAGGAAGACCAGCCGCCGCATCTGACGCTGCTAGACCCCGCCCGCGCGATCAGCGTGAACTGGAACGAATACCGCAGCCCGGAGACGCGCTACTGCCCGGCCGCCGTTTACGAGATCGTCGGCGAGGAGGTCGGCGCGCCAAAGCTGCAGATCAACGCGCAGAACTGCGTGCACTGCAAAACCTGCGACATCAAAGACCCGACGCAGAACATTAACTGGGTTGTGCCGGAAGGTGCCGGCGGCCCCAACTATCCCGGTGGGATGTGAAACACGAGCTTTTAATACAATGACATTGCGGATCGGGATCGCTGGGATCAAGGGGCGGATGGGCCGGCTGCTGGCGGAGGAGGTGCCGGCGGCGGGGGCGGTGCTTTCGGGCGGCGTCGGCCGCGCCGATGACATCGCGGCGCTGGCTGCGGCCTCGGACATGGTGATCGATTTTACCCACGCGACCGCGGTGGTTGCCCATGCGGAGGCACTGGCGGCGGCGCGGACCGGCTGGGTGCTCGGCACCACCGGCTTCGCCGATGACGAGCTGGCCGCGATCGCCGCCGCGGCGGCGGTAATCCCCGTTATCGCCAGCCCGAATTTCTCCGCCGGCGTCAATCTGCTGCTGATCCTGGCCGAAAAGCTGGGCGCCGCTTTGCCGGCGGCCGCCTACGACGCCGAGATTTTGGAGATGCATCACCGGCAGAAGGTGGACGCCCCGTCTGGCACCGCGCTCGGCCTCGGCCGCGCGGTTGCGGCCGGGCGCGGTGTCGACCTCGCGGCCGTGCAAGTGAGCGGGCGGGATGGCCATACCGGGCCGCGGCGCGACGGCGAGATCGGCTTCGCGGCGTTGCGCGGCGGGCAGATCGTCGGCAGCCACAGCCTGAGCTTCACCGCCGCCGCCGAGCAGATCGTGCTGACGCACCACGCCTTCGACCGGCGGGTGTTCGCCACCGGCGCGGTGCAGGCGGCACTCTGGCTGCACGGCAAACCGGCCGGCCTGTACAGCATGAAGGACGTTCTCGGTTTGTAGCCGCAACTTGACCCGAACCTGCGATTGAGCCATCCGCTTCGCCGGAGTTTTTAAGGATTTGTAGATGCGCGACCAGGGCGAGTTCCTCTTCACCTCCGAGTCGGTTTCCGAGGGCCATCCCGACAAGGTCGCCGACCGCATTTCCGATACCGTGGTCGATGCCTATCTCGCCGCCGATCCCTACGCCCGTGTCGCCTGCGAGACTTTGGTGACGACCAACCGCATCGTGCTCGCCGGCGAGACCAGAGGGCCGGATACGGTGACGCCGGCAAAGCTGGAGGAGCTGGCCCGCGAGGCGGTGAAGGATATCGGCTACGACCAGCCCGGATTTTCCTGGCGCAACGCCAATGTCGATATCTTTCTGCACGCGCAATCGGCGGACATCGCCGTCGGCGTCGATGCGTCCGGCAACAAGGACGAGGGCGCCGGCGACCAGGGCATCATGTTCGGCTATGCCTGCACCGAGACCGAGGCGTTGATGCCGGCGCCGATTTTCTATTCGCATGCGGTCCTGCGGCGGATTTCCGAGCTGCGCCGGGCCGGCAACGCCAGTGCGGCCGGGCTGCAGCCGGACGCCAAGAGCCAGGTGACGCTGCGCTACGTCAATGGCAAGCCGGTCGGCGCCACTTCCGTCGTCGTCTCGATCCAGCATGACGAGGGCATGACCGCCGGACAGATCAAGGACATGCTGCGGCCGATCGTGAGCGCCACGTTACCGGAAGGCTGGATGCCGAAAGACGACGAGTTCTACGTCAACCCGACCGGCAATTTCGTGATCGGCGGGCCGGACGGCGATTGCGGGCTGACCGGGCGGAAGATCATCGTAGACACCTATGGCGGCGCCGCGCCGCATGGCGGCGGGGCGTTTTCCGGCAAGGACCCGACCAAGGTGGACCGCTCGGCCGCCTATATCTGCCGGTATCTGGCGAAGAACATCGTCGCGGCAGGCCTGGCCGAGCGCTGCACCTTGCAGCTCAGCTACGCGATCGGCGTCGCTCACCCGCTCTCGCTGTATGTCGACCTGGAAGACGCCGCGGACGTGGACGTGGTGAAGCTGGAAGCAACTTTGCGCGAGCTGGTGGACCTGTCGCCGCGCGGCATCCGCGAGCATCTCCGGCTGAACCGGCCGATCTACGCGGCGACCTCGGCATTCGGGCATTTTGGCCGTACCCCGGATGCCGGGCTGGACAATTTCACCTGGGAACAAACCGATCTGGTGCCGGCGCTGAAATCGGCGCTAGGACGGTGAAAGGCAGCGCCTTCTTTTTGTGAACAAAAAAAAGCAAAAAAACTTTATGAATTTAGATCGAGCCGTCGCAACGCACGAAGCCCAGATTTCCAAAAGTTTTTTGCTTCTTTTTTTCAAAAAAGAAGTCCTTTGCTTCTAATCAAGGCTCCTCCCGACCGGCTTTACGGCCGGGCGAAAGGCCACAAGCTTCGACCGCGGCAGGAATGGCTGCTGGTGGAGTTTTTGCCGCGTCTGGCCTGGCCGGCGGCGCCGTTCGGCAACGCGCCGGAGGAAATATGGCTTGAGGTGGGATTCGGCGGCGGCGAGCATGCGCAGGCGCTGGCGGAGGCCCATCCACGGATCGGGCTGATTGCGGCGGAGGTGTTCGAAAACGGCATCTGTTCGCTGTTGTCGCGTCTGGCGCCGGAGGGGGACGCGGCGGTGGTGCCGGCGAATCTGAGGCTCTATACGGACGACGCGCGCAAGCTGCTCCGGCAGCTACCGGCCGGGGCGCTCAGCAAACTGTTCCTGATGTTTCCCGATCCGTGGCCCAAGGCCCGCCACGCCAAGCGCCGCTTCGTCCACCCGGCGCTGCTGCCGGAGGTGGCGCGGGCGCTGCGCGCCGGCGGCGAATGGCGCATCGCCTCGGACGATCCGACCTATCAGGCGTGGACCGACGAGGTGCTGAGCGCGCAGGACCTGTTCGAGGTGACGCCGCGGACATCGACCCGCTCACCTGGCTGGCCGCCTACCCGCTACGAAGCCAAGGCGCTTGCCGCTGGCCGGCAGCCGCTCTACTGGTCGCTAACGAAGCGTTAGATCAGTCTGCCACCAGGGCCTTGTGCAAGGCCAGGAGCGGTTTCACGGTTTCGGGCGGGCGGCGGCCGAAGCCGCATTCGGTGGCGATACCGAAATCCTGGCGGTATTTTTGCGCCGTGGCGATGCGTTTGGTGGCACCTTCCACGCCGTCTGTCATGTGGACCAGGCCGATGAAAATCTCCGTTTCCGGCGCGGTTTTCAGGTCGCGCAGCGGCGCGAAATAGGTGTCGTCGGAGCGGTCTTTCGGCACCGGCATGTGGATCCAGTCGATCCGGCGCGCAACCCGCTCGGCCAGTTCGTTGGACATCTCGACGCAGAGCCGCAGATCGGTCGGCTCGATGACGTGTTTGTGGCCCGGATCGCCGTAGCAAAGGTGGTAGCCAAGCTCGACACCGTCTGGCACCGCGTCGCCGAGGCGGACCAGCTTGTCCATCATGCTGGCTCGCGAGCTGTCCGGCAGGCCGTGACCGGTATGGCCGGCGAGGATCAGCACCTCCACCGCGACATCCCACTGGATCGCCAGTTCGGCGGGCGGGATCGCCGCCGCGATCTCTTGCAGCTCCTCCAGCAGCCGCGCCTCGTACGCAGCTTCGATCGGCTGTTGCGAGCGGCCATCGACGAAGTTGAACATGATCGCCATCGGCGTCGGCAGACTGACCTGGAAGCGGGTTCCGGCGTCGATCTTGCCGGCCGTTTTCAGCGCCGCGAAGTCCTTGTAGGATGCCATCGCCTCGTCGGCGTAACGGACCCGGCCGAATTTTACCGGCTGGGCCGGATCGACGAGGCCGTAGCGCGGCAGCTTCAGCCCGTTCAGTTCGATCGAGCTGGCTACTTCGAGATTGGCGGTCCGCGCCATAATCTGGCCCTGGAACACCACCCACTGGGTCCGGTCGCCGGTTTCGCCGTCCGGAATGCGGGCGATGGCCGAACCGAGCTCGCCGGAGACTGTCTCGAACACCTCGTGCGAGTCCTTGAGCGGCACGCTGCCGACCAGAAGCACGTGACGATGATTGTGTTGGCCCATGGCTTCCTCGCTTTGCTTTGGCGTCTCTCTAGATCAATGGGCCGAGGCCGACAAGAAACTCAGGCCTCGGCCTCGTCCTCTTCTTCCAGGCTGAACTGCTGGGCCTCTTCGTCGTACTCGAAAATCTCCGCATAGCGGCCCCAGGCGATGGCGGTGCGCAGCGTCTCCTCGGCGTATTCGGGCGACATGTGGTCTTCGAGTTCGTCGCGGAACCGCACCGCCGAAGCGCGGTGGTTGGAGCGCTGGTCGATCACCGCGCGGATCGCCGAGATCAGCGGCACGGTGGCGAGCAACCGGCTGGCGAAGATCACCTTGCGGTCCTCGGTTTCCGCCTCGGCGAATTTGCGGCCCATGTCGGTTAGGATCAGATCGCCCTCTTCCAGCACCGCGAAGCCGAGCATTCCGAGGGTCTCGCCGAGCGGCAGCAGCTCGTCGGCCTCGTACTGCAAGGCGGCGGCGAGCGCCGGCAGGTCGGCCCGGCCCTCGTAAGGCGGCGCGTTCAGGGTCTCGACCAGGCCGGCCATCAAGTTGGTGCCGACCGGATGGAGCGGTGTGGCGAAGCCGGTGGCGGGGGTGGGGGCATTCTGCACCTCCGGCGTCTTGCGGCGGGTCATTATGCCGTAGATATCGTCGACCATCTGCCGGAAGGCGGGGTCGAAGCGGTTGCGCGGATGCGCGAACGGCACTTTCAGCTCCTGCGCCACCCGGCCGGGATTGGAGGAGAACACCAGGATGCGGTCGCACATCAGCACCGCTTCCTCGATATTGTGAGTGACGATCAGCACCGATTTGACCGGCAGCTTGCCGTCCATCCAGAGGTCGATGAGGTCGGTGCGCAGGGTCTCCGCGGTCAGCACGTCCAGTGCGGAAAACGGCTCGTCCATCAGCAACAGGTCTGGGTGTACGACGAGCGCGCGGGCCAGGCCGACGCGCTGGCGCATGCCGCCGGAGAGTTCCTTCGGATACGCGGTGTCGTAACCGCCGAGGCCGATGAGGTCGATCGCCGCTTCAGTTCTTTCCTCGCGCTCGGCTTTTTTCACGCCCTGGGCTTCCAGGCCGAGTTCGACGTTTTCCTGCACCGTCAGCCAGGGGAAAAGCGCGAAGCTCTGGAACACCATGGCGACGCCGGCGGCCGGGCCGGTGAGCGGCAGGCCGCGCCACAGCACCTCGCCTGCGGTGGGCTTCAGCAGGCCGGAGACGATGCGCAGCAGGGTGGATTTACCGGAGCCGGAGCGGCCGAGCAGGCCGACGATCTCGCCCGATTGCAGCGTAACGTTAACATCGTCGAGGACGATCAGATCGGCGCTGGCCTCCTTGTGGTAGGCCTGGCGGCAGTGCCGCACGCTGAGCAGCGGGGCGTCGATCGTCGCGGTCTGGTCCATGCTCTATCCTATGGTCGTGCGGCGGGTGGCGTAGGCGTAGAGCGGCCGCCAAAGGATCCGGTTGAAGCCAATGACGAAGCCGGACATCACCGCGACGCCCAGCACCACCCGCGGCGTGTCCCCGGCGGCGGTCGCCTGCGCGATATAGGCGCCGAGGCCCTGGGCCACCAGCTTGTGACGGCCCCAACTCGCCACCTCCGCGACGATCGAGGCGTTCCAGGCGCCGCCGCTCGCGGTGATCGCGCCGGTCACGAAATACGGCAGGATGCCGGGGATGATAACGCGGCGCCACCACAGCGCGCCGCGGATGCGGAAATTGGCCGAAGCCTCTTTCAGGTCGCCGGGGAAGGCGGCGGCGCCGGCAATGACGTTGAACAGGATGTACCACTGGGTGCCGATCAGCATCAGCGGCGACAGCCAGATGCTGGCGTTGGCATGGAAATAGACGATCGCCAGCACCACCGGGGGGAACAACAGGTTGGCCGGAAAGGCGGCAAGGAACTGCGCGATCGGCTGGGCGATGCGCGTCGCCTTGGGCCGCAACCCGATCCAGACGCCGATCGGCACCCAGACCAGTGATGCGATGCCCATCAGCACGGTGACGCGAATGAAGGTGAACAGCCCCATCAGCAGCGCGGTGCCGAAATCACCCCAATGCAAGGTGCCGGCAATGAACACCCCGATGCGCCACAGCGCGTAAGCAGCGGCGGCGAGGATAACGGCGAACCAGACGCCGTCCAAGGTGCGGGACGGCGCCTTGTTGTCATCCACCTGCACGCCGGCGCCGGCGCCGAGCCGCAGCCGGCCGATGGCGCCGGCCGCCCCGCCGATGGTCTCGCCGACGGCGCGGAACAGCGTGGCGCGGCGGAACAATTGCAGCATCCAGGGGTCGGCGGTTTGCACCGTCGCCGTCGTCTCGAACCGGAATTTGGCCGACCAGGCGACCAGCGGGCGGAACAGCAACTGGTCGTAAAGCAGGATCACCACCAGCATCGCGACGATCGCGTAGAACACCGCCGTGAGGTTCTGCCGCGCCAGCGCCAGCGCCACGTAGGAGCCGATGCCGGGCAGCGTGAAGGTGGTGTTGCCGACCGTGATCGCCTCCGACGCAACGACGAAGAACCAGCCGGCCGACATCGACAGCATGGTGTTCCAGACCAGCCCCGGCATGGCAAACGGCACGTCTAGCCGCCAGAACTTCTGCCAGGGCGAGAGCCGGAAGCTGCGCGCCGCTTCCTGCAGATCGGCCGGCAGGGTGGTGAGCGACTGGTAGAAGCTGAACGCCATGTTCCAGGCCTGGCTGGTGAAGATCGCGAAGATCGCGGCGAGCTCGGCGCCCAGCACGCGGCCGGGAAACAGGTTCATGAAGAACACGACGGTGAAGGAGAGGAAGCCCAGGATCGGCACCGACTGCAGGATGTCGAGGATCGGGACCAGCACCATGCCGGCCCGCCGGCTCTTCGCCGCCAACGTCGCGAAGGTGAAGGTGAAGATGATGGAGGCGAACAACGCGGCGAACATCCGCGCCGTGGTGCGCAGCGCGTAGCCGGGCAGGTAGGACGGGTTGAGGTGGATGACGCGGGTATGGGCCATCAGCGGCGCCACCAGGGTGCCGCGGCCGACATCCACGACGCCGACCAGCAGGCCCATGACGATCAGCATCGCCGCCATGTCCCAGCGATTGGGAACGCGACGGCCGGCCAGGGCGGAGGGAGTGATCGTCATCGGGCCGCCTGGCGCTAGAAGTTTATCGGTGCCGCCCCCTTAACCAGCACTCGGCCCTTTGTCACGCCATAAGCGATGCGAGGTCGGCAAGTACGACGCCGCTACCGTCCCGTACTGCCGAAGCCGCCGATGCCCCGCACGGTTTCGTCCAGGGTTTCGGTTTCGATCCAGGCGGCGCGGAACACGGGGGCCAAGACGCCTTGGGCGATCCGCATGCCGCGGGTGATGGTGAACGGTTCGTCGCCGGCGTTCAGCACGATGATCTGGACTTCGCCACGGTAATCTTCGTCGATCGTGCCGGGACTGTTCGGCAGGGTGATGCCGTGTTTCAGCGCCAGCCCGGAGCGGGGGCGGATTTGTAGTTCGAAGCCGGGTGGCAAGGCGATGGCGAAGCCGGTGGGGATCAAAGCGCGGCCAGCGGGGGCGATCACCACCGGCGCGTCCACCGCCGCCAGTATGTCCATGCCGGCGGCGCCGGCGGTGGCATAGGCCGGCGGCGCCAGGCCGGCGCCGTGGGGCAGCCGCAACAGGCGGATTTCGGTGACGTGGGGGCTGAGCTCGGCGAGACTGTCCATGCGGCGAATTTAAGCAAAAACCTCTGCGATTCGGGAAGCCAGGCGGCGGGCCAGGGCGGCTTTGTCCATCAGCGGCCAGGCCTCGGCGCCGGTCTCGGTCAGCAACAGCACCTCGTTGTCGGCGCCGCCCATGATGCCGGTGCCGCCGACATTGTTGGCGACGATCCAGTCGCAGCCTTTTTTGACCCGTTTGGCGGCGGCGTATTCGGCGAGGTTTTCGGTCTCGGCCGCGAAGCCGATGACCAGTTGTGGCCGGTGCGGCCCGGCCGCCGCGATGGTGGCCAGGATGTCGGGGTTTTCGGTCAGGTTCAGGGCCGGCGGTGCCCCGCCCCGCTTTTTCAGTTTTTGCGGCGCCGCTTCCGCCCGCCAGTCGCCGACCGCGGCGGCGCAGACCGCGATGTCGGCCGGCAGCGCCGCCCGCGTCGCCGCCAGCATCTCGGTCGCGGTCTCGACATGAACGGTCGTCACGCCGACGGGGTCGGGGAGCGCCACCGGCCCGGAAATCAGCGTCACCGCCGCCCCCTGCCCCGCCAGCGCCGCCGCGATGGCGTGGCCCTGCCGGCCGGAGCTGCGGTTGGCGATGTAGCGCACCGGGTCGATCGGCTCGTGCGTCGGCCCGCTGGTGACGATGGCGCGCCGCCCGGCTAGGGCCGCGCCCGCGCCGAGTGCGGCGGCGATGGCTTCAAAAATCACCGGCGGCTCGGCCAGGCGGCCGGGGCCGTATTCGCCGCAGGCCATTGTCCCCTCCGCCGGTTGCACCACGATCACGCCGCGCTTCGCCAGGGTTGCGAGGTTCGCCTCGGTCGCAGCGTGCTGCCACATCCGCACGTTCATCGCCGGCGCCGCTAGCACTGGTTTGTCGGTGGCGAGCAGCACGGTTGTAGCGAGGTCGTCGGTGATGCCGGCCGCCATCTTCGCCAGGATGTCGGCGGTCGCGGGTGCGACCACCAGCAGGTCCGCGGCGCGGGAGAGTTCGATATGCCCCATCTCGCTGTCATCGGTCAGCGAAAACAGGTCGGTATAGACCTTGTCCTCGCACAGCGCCTGCAGCGACAAAGCGGTGACGAACTGCGCGCCGTTCTTGGTCAGCACCGCTTTAACCTCGCAGCCGGCGCGGCGCAGCAGCCGTACCAGTTCCAGCGCCTTGTAGGCGGCGATGCCGCCGGCGACGATCAGCAGGACCCGCTTGCCGGCAAGGTTCACAACCGCCAGCACTGGTGGATCGCGGCGATGCCGCCGGAGAGGTTGCGGAAGCTCACCCGCTCCAGCCCCGCCGCCTGCATCATGCCCACCAGCGTTTCCTGGTCCGGGAACATGCGGATGCTCTCCGCCAGATACTGGTAACTGGCGGCATCCTGGGCGACGATCCCGCCGATGCGCGGCAGCGCCTGGAACGACCAGGCTTCATAGGCCCGCTCGAGTGCGGCGATCTGCAGTTTGGAGAACTCCAGGATCAAAAATTTGCCGCCCGGCCGCAGCACCCGCCGCGCCTCCGCCAGCACCGCGTCCTTGTTGGTGCAGTTGCGCAGGCCGAACGCCATGGAAACGCGGTCCACCGTGCGGTCCGGCAGCGGGATGTGTTCGGCGTCCGCGACCAGGAAGTCGATGCCGGTCAGCAGCCCGGCCTCGGTCACGCGGTCGCGGCCGACGCTCAGCATCGCCTCGTTGATGTCCGACAGGATCGTCGGGCCGCCGCCCCGCCCCGCCCAACCCACGGCGATGTCCCCGGTGCCGCCGGCGAGGTCGAGCAGCGTGCGGCCGGGGCGCGGTTCCAAGGCCGCGATAAAGGCGCGCTTCCACAGCCGATGCACGCCGAGCGACATCAAATCGTTCATCAGGTCGTATTTGCCGGCCACCGAGTCGAACACGCCGCGCACCAGCCGGCGCTTCTGGTCCTTCTCGATGGTCTGGAAACCGAAATCGACCGTCTCGGCGGCCTCGGGCGCGGGGTTGTCGCTGTTCATGAACCCACTATAGCCTGTCCGGGACATGCCGGAACTCCCCGAAGTCGAGACGGTGATGCGCGGGCTGGATGGGCATCTGACCGGCCGGAAAATCCGCCGCGCCGTGCTGAACCGGCCGGACCTGCGCTGGGCGATCCCCGCCGAACTGCCGGCGGTGCTGACCGGCGCCACCGTCCTCGGCTTCCGCCGGCGCGGCAAGTATATCTTCATGCGGCTCGGCTCGGGAACCTCGGTGCTGATCCATCTCGGCATGTCCGGCCGGATGACGCTGGACGCGCCGTTCGCGCTGCATGAGCACCTGACGATCGAGACCGAGGGCGGCGGCCGTGTCGGCTTCGTCGATCCGCGGCGGTTCGGAGCGCTGGATCTGGTGCCGACGGCGGAGGAAGACAGTCATAGACTGGTCGCCGGGATGGGGCCGGAGCCGCTCGGCAACGAGTTCAACGCCCCGGCTTTGTTAAAAGTGATATCACACCGGAGAAATAGTATCAAAACCGCGCTCCTCGACCAGCGGGTAGTCGCCGGGATCGGCAACATCTATGCCTCGGAGGCGCTATTCCGGGCCAGGATCAGTCCGCGCCGGCTGGCCGGCGGCCTCGGGGCGGCGCGGGTCGAGCGGCTGGTGCCGGCGATCAAGACCACGCTGATCGAGGCCATCGCCGCCGGCGGTTCATCCTTGCGCGACTACGTGCAGCCGAGCGGGGAGCTCGGCTATTTCCAGCACGCCTGGAAGGTTTACGATCGCGCCGGCACGCCCTGCGAGCGCTGCCCCGGCGCGCCTTCCTGCGCCGGCATCAGGCGGATGGTGCAGACCGGCCGCGCCACGTTCTACTGTCCGCTTACGCAACGATAAGGAAACAGCCGATGCCTTTTGAGATGATCCTGGTCGAAACCCACGGCGCGGTCGGGCTGATCCGGCTGAACCGGCCGGCGGTGCTGAACGCGCTGTGCGACACGCTGATGGCCGAGCTGGCCGAGCAACTCCGCGCCTTCGACGCCGACCCGGCGGTGGGTGCCATCGTGCTGACCGGCAGCGAAAAAGCCTTCGCCGCCGGCGCCGACATCAAGGAGATGCAGCACCGGACCTATCCGGACATCGCGCTGAACGACTTCATCGCGCCTTGGGAGATCATCACGACCATCGCCAAGCCGGTGATCGCCGCGGTCGCCGGCTACGCGCTCGGCGGCGGGTGCGAGCTGGCGATGATGTGCGACATCATCATCGCCGCGGACACCGCGAAGTTCGGCCAGCCGGAAATCAATATCGGCGTGCTGCCCGGCGCCGGCGGCAGCCAGCGCCTGACCCGCGCCGTGGGCAAGGCCAAGGCGATGGACATGGTGCTGAGTGCGCGGATGATGGACGCTGCGGAGGCGAACCGCGCCAGCCTGGTCAGCCGCGTCGTCCCCGCCGACACGCTGATCGAGGAGGCGCTGAAACTCGGCGCAAAAATCGCGGAGCAGTCGCCGGTGGCGGTGGTGCTGGCGAAACGCGCGGTAAACGCCGCCTTCGAGACGACGCTGGCGGAAGGCGTGCGCTACGAACGGGCGGTGTTCATGTCCCTGTTCGGCACGCCCGACCAGCGCGAAGGCATGGCGGCGTTCGTGGAGAAGCGGAAGCCGCAGTTTGGCGGGAAGTAAAAGAGCCTCCGGCGGCCGGGGCCGTGAGGCCCCGGACCCCATGAGTTGGGGACTTGGGTTGGCCACTCGGAGATCCTGGTTGTCTCGGATCTGTTGCGCTTCGCGCGGGCGCGGCTAGCCAGCGCGAAGCGCAACAAAACAAACTGGATTCTAGACTCGAGGGCTCCGGGGCCTCACGGCCCCGGCCGCCGGAGGCTCTTTTTAAGGAAATAGTTTCAGGTCCATGAACGACAGGTCGCCCGGCGGCGGCGTCTCGGTATTATGGTAGCGGGTCAGGGTGGCGGCGAGGTTGTGGAAGCGTAGCGCCGTTGGCAGGTCGGCCATTTGGAGTTGGTCGCCGAGGGTGGTGCACCAGGCGACGTAGGCGTCGAGGTGGCCGTCCAGCAGGCGGGCCAGGGTCAGGCCGGTGGGGTTGTCGCGGCGCCAGGTTTTGGCGGCAACGGCGGCGAGGTCATCCGGTTTCGGGCCGTGGAAGTGCAGGATCGCGGCGTCGCGGGCCGCACCCCAATAGGGCTTCCAGTTTAGCGCCGGGTCCAGCCGGCTCCATTGGCCGCGATAGGCCTCGTTCAGCGCAATCTGGTCGTCGTAATTCGGGAACACGCCGTCCGAGAGGCGGGCGACGATGTGGCGCTCGAAGGCGTCGTAGCTCTGCCGTAGTGCGGCGACGTTCAGCAGCATCACGCCGGAGTTGAAGTAGTTCCAGTTGTCGCGCTTAAACTCCGGGGCGGCGGCGAACAGTTTGGGCCGCGGCGCCGCCCAGTTGATGGCGCGCAGGAACACCACGTCGCAATCGGTGTAGAGCACGAACTCGTCGGCGGTTTCGAGCAGCGGGATGCCGATCCTGAGCCAGTGGCCGATGGAATGCGAACGGTGGGTGCCGGCGGCTTCGGCGGCGCGGATCGCCGGCAGAAAGCGCGGCTCGGTCACGATGACAACCACGCCGTGGCGGCGCATCCACTCCGTGAAGCTGGTTTCCTGGCCGTAATAAAGCAGCCTCGGGCTGAGCCCGCCGATGGCGCGGGCGCTGAGCACGGCGGTTTTCGCGAGCGTGCCGAGGCCGCCCTGGCTGCCGGCCTCGTCGATGCCGAAATACCAGCGCAATGCTACTTCAGCGCCTGCACCGCCTGCATGACTTCGGCGGCGTGGCCTTCGACTTTTACCTTCGGCCAGATCTTGGCGATCTTGCCGGCCTTGTCGACCAGCACGGTCGAGCGCTCGATGCCCATGTATTTTTTGCCGTACATGGATTTTTCCGCCCAGGCGCCGTAGGCCTCGATCACCTTGTTGTCCGGGTCGGAGGCCAGCGGAAAGGTGAGGTTGTATTTGGCGGCGAAATTCTCGATCGGCTTCATCTTGTCCTTGGAAACGCCAACCACGGTGACGCCGATTTTGCCCAGCTGCGGCAGCGCCTCCTCGAAGGCGCAAGCTTGCTTGGTGCAGCCCGGCGTGTCCGCCTTCGGGTAGAAATACAGCACGAAGGGTTTGCCCTTCAGCGCGGCGAGCGAGACGGTGCGGCCGCCGGAGGCGGGCAAGGTAAAATCCGGAGCTGGTTGGCCTTCGCTGATCATTCGTTGTCTCCCACGATTAAATGGCGTTCAAAACAATCTCGCACGGTTTCGCCCGCTTTCGCCATGGCGGCCACGAGTGCCGCGAGGTCGGCGGCCCCGCTGGCGCGCAGCAAGGGGGCCAGCATCGCCGGCGGCGGTTTGGCGTCGGCCTCGGCCAGGCCGGTGATGCGGTTGATGCCCTGCACCGTGCGCCACAGCCGGTCGGCCGCGACCAGCGCCTGCGCCTCGGCCGGCGGCAGATGGCCGGCCTGCTCCAGCGCGCGCAACGCCGCCGCCGTGTTGGCGCGGAACAGCGCATGGTCCGCCGGGCCGTGGATCAGTTGCAGCGCCTCGGCGATGAAGGCGACCTCGATCATGCCGCCGGGCCGGTACTTCACGTCGAACGGCCCGGCCGGCTTGATCTCGGCGTTGATTTTTTCGCGCATCGCCACGGTGTCGGCGCGGATCGTCGCGGCCGGCGCCGGCCGCGCCAGGGCGGTGGCGATCTCGGTGGCGACGATCCCGGCGAAGCCGGGCGTCGCCGCCAGAACCCGGGCGCGGGTCAGCGCCAGCCGTTCCCAGGTCTGCGAGGTTTCGGCGTGGTAGCGGCGGAAGGCGGCGCGCGAGACCGCCACCGGCCCCTGCGCGCCCGAAGGCCGCAGCCGCATGTCCACTTTGTAAAGCGGCCCTTCCGGCCCCTGCGCGGTCAGCGCCGCGGTGAAGGCGTGGGCCAGGCGTACGAAATACGGCACCGGCGCCGTGGCCATCGGCGCATGGTCGTAAATCAGCATCAGGTCGAGGTCGGAGCCGGCCAGCATCTCGGCGCTGCCGGCCTTGCCCAGTGCCACGATGGCAAAGGCGGCGCCGCGCACCCGGCCGTGCCGGGCCTGGTGGTCGGCGATGACGCGCGGCAGCAGCGCCGCCAGCGCCGCTTCGGCGAGGTGGCTGCGCAGCCGGCCGGCCTCGTCGGCATCCAGGCGACCCTCCAGCGTTGCCACCGAAAGATGGAATTCCTCGCGGCGGACGAAGCGGCGGGTCAGGGTCACCGAGTCTTCCAGGGTCGCGGCGTCGCGCAAGGTCCGGCGCAGCAACGGCTTCGGCGCGGCAAAGCGCGCGGTCGGCGCCAGCAGCGCCTCCAGCGCCTGCGCGTCCTGCGCCAGATGCTCAGCCAGTGCCGGGGCGGCGCCCAGCACCGCCGCCAGACGGTCGAGCAGCGCGCCGTTGCGCTGGAACAGCGAGAGCAGCTGCACCCCCGCCACCTGCCGGGAGATCAGCGTGTCGAACCGCGCAAAAGCGCGATCCGGCTCCGGCTGGCCGCCGAGTGCCGCCAGTAGCGCCGGCAGGATACCGTCCAGCAGGCGCCTGGCCCGGTCGGCGCGCAACGCCGGCACGGCGCCGCTCAGCCAGTCCCGCAAGCGCTCGCCGATGTGCCGGATTTCGGTGAAGCCGAGGTCACGCAGATGGGCGGCGAAGGCCGGCGGCGGCGCGCCTTCGGTGCCGGGGTCGATCCGGTATTGCTGTTCCGGCGCCGCCCCGGCGTCGAAGAAAGCATTGAAGTGCTCGTGGACCCTGGTCAGCAGCTTCGGGAAGCTGCGCGCGAAATCCGGCTGGTCTAGAAACACTGCGAAAGCCGCAAGACCGGCTGCGCTCGCCGGCAACTCGTGGGTCTGGCGGTCGTCGATCATCTGCAGCCGGTGCTCGACCCGGCGCAGCTCCCGGTAATCGGCGGCAAGTTCGCGGGCGGCGGCGTCCGGGAGGTGCCCGGCGCGGGCCAGCGCCGGCAGCGCCTTCAGCGTCGCGGGCAAGCGCAACGCCGGCTCCTGCCCGCCCCAGACCAGGCTCAGCGTCTGCACGATGAATTCGATCTCGCGGATGCCGCCCCGCCCCAGTTTCACGTCGAAGCCCGGCAGCGCGTGGTCCTGCCCGGCGTCGATCCGCCGCTTCATGTCGTGGATGTCGCCGATCGCCGCGAAGTCCAGATGGGCGCGCCAGATGAACGGGCGGATTGCCGCCAGAAACCGCGCGCCCAGCGCCAGGTCGCCGCCGATCGGCCGGGCCTTGGACCAGGCGGCGCGCTCCCAGGTGCGGCCATGGCTTTCGTAATAGCTGAGCGCGGTGGCCAGGGCGACCGCCGGCGGCGTCGAGGCTGGGTCTGGCCGCAGCCGCAGGTCGACCCGGAAGACGTAGCCGTGCTCGTCGCGATGCGACAGCAACGTCACCAGATCGCGCGCGAGGCGCGCCATGATGGGTTGCGCTTCGCTCCGATAGGCGGGACTTTGCCCGTCATAAAGCAGGACGAGGTCGATATCCGAGGAATAGTTCAGTTCGCGCGCGCCGAGCTTGCCGAGCGCGAACGCGACCAGGCCGCAGCCATCCTCGGGCGTTGCGGGGCTGGGCAGACGCATCAGGCCGCGCGTGACGAGCTCGCGCAGCAGGTGGCGCAGGCTGGCCCGCAGCGCCGCCTCGGCGAGGTCCGACAGCGCCTCGGTGATCCGGGTCAGCGGCCAGGCGCCGCCGAGATCGGCGAGGGCGATGGAAAGTGCGGCCTGCCGCTTGGCGATCCGCAGCCGCCGCGACAGCTCGGCGCGGGGCAGGTCCGGCGGCAGGCGGTGCAACTGCGCGAGGATACCGGTGATCGCGGCATCCGGCCCGGCCGCTTGGTTTTTCAGGAAGTAGGCGGGCTCCTTGCAGACCGCCTCCGCAAGATAAGGCGCGTTGCCGCCGAGGCAGGCGAGCAGCGCCTGGCCTTGCGCGGTTCCGGCGAAGCGGCGGGGTGCGGTGCCCAGTTGCGCGAAGCTCTCGATCAGCCGCGCCGCCGCGACAGCATCCGTCGGGGGTGGCCAGGTGACGGCGGCAGGCGGGGCGGCGGGCATAACGCGCCCACCACAAGATGAACCACGCCGCCGGTCAAGCCGGGCGCATCGCCGGATGGTTGCTGCGGCTGCTGGGCAAGGTCCTGCTCACGGTCTTCGCGATGGTCATGCTGAGCTTTGGCGCGCTGGCCTATCGGCTGGACCAGGGGCCGCTGCAAATCCCATATGTCGCCTCGCGCCTGGCGACGGCGGTGTCGGGCCAGGGCGTCACCGTCCATATCGACCAGGCGGCGCTGACCTGGGGCGGCTACAAGAAGGGCGGCGGCGCGCCGCTTTATCTGCAATTGCACGGTATCCGGGCCAGTAACGCCAAGGGCGCGGTGCTGGCGACGGTGCCGCAGGCCCGGCTGCTGTTTCCGGTGCGCGCCCTGTTCGGCGTCAGCGCGCCGGTGGATGTCACCGGCAGCGGCGGCCATATCGCGCTGTCAGACGCGCCGGTCGCGGTGGCGGCGCTGTTCCGCTTCGGCTTCGGTTTCGCGCTGGCGGGCGCCGATATGACCGTTACGCTGGGCGCTGGAACGCTCGGCCAGCCGGGCGAGAGCCTGGCCATCACCGGCGGCGCCTTTGTTCTGCACTTGAAGCCGCAAGACGCGGTGCTGCAGGCCGGCCGGCTGAACCTGGTCCGGATCGGCGAAAGCGCGCCAGTGGTCGGTTTCAGCGGCACGGCGCATCGCGGCGCGCTTTGGCAGGGATCGTTGCGGATCACCGCCGACCGCGTGCGAGCCGCCGACCTGCCCGCCTACTGGCCGCCGGCGGTCGGCGCCAACCCGCGCCGCTGGGTGGCAAAGAACATCGTCGCCGGCAGTGCCAGCCATGCCGACTTCACCTTTACCGGCACCGCGCCGCGGGATCTGTCGAGCTTCTCGATCACCGGTATCCGGGGCGGATACGACGCCACCGGCATCACCATGCATTGGCTGCCGGGGCTAACGCCGGTCACGGCGCTCGACGGCAGGCTCGACGTGCTCGATCCGGACAGCCTGCTGATCACCACGGCGAGCGGCCGGCTCGGCGGGCTGCAGGTCGCGGCCGGCACGATGAAGATCACTGGACTGTCCAAGCCGGACCAGATCGCCACCATCAAACTCCGGTTGGACGGTATGGTCCCCGCCGCCGTCGCGGTGCTCAACGCGCCGCCGCTGGCGCTGCTGGCGCGCGCGCCGGCGGAACTTGCCAAGGCCACCGGGACGATGCGGGCCGATATCAACGCGACGCTGCCGCTCGAAGACAAGTTGAAGCTGGCGCAGGTGGCACTCGCGGTGGTCGCGACGTTTGCCGATGTCGGAGCGCCGACGCCGCTTGCCGGCCTGACATTCACCGCCGGCGCGCTGACGCTGCGTGCCAGCCAGACGCAGCTGAGCGTTGCCGGCACCGGTCAATTGGCCGGCGAGAAGCTCAGCCTGGCGTTGCGCGCGGTCTATGCCGCCGACCCGGTGCTGCGTCATCTCGAGATCGCGACCACGCTTGGGCCGGGGCTTTTGAACCAATACGGGCTGGGTGCGGAGACGACGCTCGCCGACGCGGTGAGCGGCACGGCGCCGGCCGAGATCCGGCTCGACGCCGGCCCGAACGGCACGCAGACCGCGACCGCCGATGCCGATCTCACCGGCGCGGCCCTGGGCATCCCGGCGCTAGGCTGGGCCAAGCAGGCGGGGCAGCCGGGCGCGCTGCATGCGGCGGCGGTGCTGGATCAAGACGGCGCGATCATGGTGCAAAATTTTACCGCGCGCGGCCCGGCGCTGGACATCCGCGGCGCGGTTGACGGTCACAGGCTGCATTTCGCTGCGATCGACATCGGCCGGACGGCGGCAACCGGCGACGTGACCTACCCGGGCGCGCCGCGAACCCCTTGGCGTATCGATCTTCACGGCCCGAGCCTCGACCTGCGCGCCATCGTCAATCCGCCGCGGGGCGCCGCCGCAGGTGCCGCGCGCGCGGCGGCAAAGGGGCCGGACGCCGCCGCCCCCGGTGCTGCGACGCCATCCGGGCCGCCGTGGCAGGCCAGCTTGAACTTCACTGCCGTCGCGCTTGCGAAGCCGCCGGCGCCGGGCCTGCGCAACCTCGTCTTCACCGGCAGCGGCACCGGCGGCACCGTGCTGACCGCCGAGGCGAGCGCCGAGGATCAAGCCGGGCTACCGGTGACGCTGACAGTCGCCGCCGCGGCGGCGCCGGGCCGGCGAGATTTGCGCCTGCAGGCCGCCGACGGCGGCACGCTGTTGCGCACGGTCGGGGCCTATGACGACGTGCAAGGCGGCGGCCTGGGGCTGGATGCCGCTTACGGCGCCGGGGCGCCGTTCTCCGGCACCGTCACGCTGACGAAGTTCCAGCTTTTGCGGGCGCCGGCGCTGGGGAAAATCCTGCAAGCGCTGACGATCTACGGCGTGGCGGAGGCGGCATCCGGCCCTGGCCTGGTGTTCAGCCGGTTGATCGCGCCGTTCAGCATCGCCCATCAGGTGCTGACGCTGAAAGATGCCCGTGCCTATTCGGCCTCGCTCGGCTTCACCGCCTCCGGTACGATCGGGCTGCAGGACGGCGCCGCCGATCTCGACGCGACCGTTATCCCAGCCTACGCGCTGAACGCGCTGCCCGGCAAAATCCCGTTGATCGGCAAGCTGTTCACGGCGGAGAAGGGCGGCGGATTGTTCGCGGTCCGGGTCAAGGTCAGCGGCAGCCTCGACGATCCGAAGTTAACCGCCAACCCGTTTTCGGCACTGACGCCGGGCGTGCTGCGCGACGTGTTTGGCGGCGCCAGGGGCAAATAAGTATTAGGTTTGCGTCGGCGCCTTGGCGACCACCACCATCGCCGGGCGCAGCAGGCGGCCGTTCAGCAGCCAGGTCGGGCTCCAGGCCTGGATGATGGTGCCGGGCGGATGCTCGGCGGATTCCTGTTCCGCCATCGATTGGTGTTGGTTGGCATCGAAGGGCGCGCCGGTGGGATCGGTCCGGGTGATGCCGTTGCGCTCCAGCAGTGCGACGAAAGAGCGCTCGATGCCCTCGAAGCCGTCGCGCAGCTTGGTGACGATTTCGGGTTCGGCGTCGCTGCGTTTCGGCAGGTTCCCGATGCCGCGTTGCAGGTTTTCCGCCGCCTCGGCCACATCCTTGGCAAATTTCTGCACCGCGTAGAGCCTGGCGTCCTCGACTTCGCGCTTGGTGCGCGCCCGCAGGTTGGACATCTCCGCTTCCGAGCGAAGCCACCGATCCTTCATGTCCTGCAGCTCGACTTCGAGCTTGCCGACTCGCTCGGCAGTATCTTCGGCGGCAATCGGCGCCGTTTCGCCGATATCGGCCGCGGGATCGGTGATCTGATGGGGGCTATCGCTCATGTGGTGGAGTTAGGCGGCCGCATCGCATGAGGCAAGCCTTGCGACCGTCTCTAATCCTCTTGCCACACCCGCCAGGCGCCGGCGCCGCCGGGCTCGGTCTGCCGCTCGGTCGCGAGGTCGGCCAGACGAAGGGCCACGAAGGCGCGTTCCAGCACGGTGCGCGGATCGTCGGCGCTGCCGGGCCAGCGCACTACCACGCCGGCGGTGATCGAAGCGCGCTCAGGCAGGATCACCGGCAATTGCTCGCAGAACCGCGCCGCCCGTTCGGCACCGGTCAGATGGTCCATGCCGTCGCACCACAGCGCGATCGTGGTCTGGTTGATCCGCCCCAAGAGATCGGTAGGCCGCACGATGTCGCGCAGCTCCTCGGCGACGCGCATGGCGACCGGACCGCGAATTTGCGGATGGGCCCGGCTGAAGCCGAGGAACAACAAGGTGCCCGGCATCTCCTCGACATCCAGCCGGTCGAGCCGGCGGGCCAGCTCGTCGGTAAAGATCGTGGTGGTCCAGAACCTGGTTTCCTGATCCAGCAGCGGCGGCGCGTCCGCGGCTTCGGCGCCGATGGCTCCGGCCGGCGACGGTTCGGCGGCCGGCAGCTCGAACAGCATGCCGTAGGCGCCGGCGACGGCGCCGTCGACGATCCGCGGCGCCAGCGCCAGCCGGTACGTGAGCGGCTCCGGCGACAGCCGCAGCAGCCGCACATTGCCCTGCCAGGCGATGCACTCCTGACACACCGTGTTGAAGATGGCGGCGAAGTCGTCCGCCGCGCGGTCGATGTCGCCGCCCTTGAGCAGGAACAGATCGTTGAACGTCGTGCCGACTAGCCGGGGCGACGGCTGCCCCAGCGCCTTGCCCGGGCCGAAGGCTGTGAACCGCCCGCTGCAATCGGTCTCGAACGCCAGATCGGCGAGCATCGCGGCTACCGCCAGCCAGCTCGGTTCCTCGGTCCGCAGGTCCGCGCTGCTCTGGATTTTGGGCGAAGTCATAAAAAATGCCATTCCTGTGCGGTACACGGCAAGCGTGAACACAACCCTAACAGTAACCACCATACCGAGAAAAGCCGGTCCCGCCAGCCCCGGACGCCCAGACCTGCCCAGGCGCGCCGCGGCGCGCCCAGGCGCACGTTGACAGCTTCCGCCGTGCTTGAGCATGGTCCGCCGCAATTCCGGCAGCATGATGACAGTGAGAGACCTAGCATGAACGAGGCGCCCCATGAAGCACTCGCCGCTGCCATCGCCGCGGCGTGGGAGCGGCGGGCGAGCCTGAACGCGCACAGCATGGGCGCCGACCGGGACGCGGTGGAGGCGGCGCTCAACCTGCTGGACGCCGGCCAGGCCCGGGTGGCCGCACCCGGTCCGGACGGTGGGCCCGAGGGCTGGGTGGTGCGACAATGGCTGAAGCAGGCGGTGCTGCTGTCGTTCCGGCTGAACCCGAACCAGCCGATGGACGGCGCCGGCGGCGCGCCGATTTTCGACAAGGTGCCGATGAAGTTCGCCGGCTGGGGCGAGGCCGCGTTCGCCGCCGCCGGCATCCGCGCGGTGCCGGGTGCCGTGGTGCGGCGCTCCGCCTTCATCGGGCCGGATGTCGTGCTGATGCCGTGCTTCGTCAATGTCGGCGCCTATGTCGGGGCGCGCACGATGATCGACACCTGGGCGACGGTCGGCTCCTGCGCGCAGATCGGCGCCAACTGCCACATCAGCGGCGGGGTCGGCATCGGCGGCGTGCTGGAGCCGTTGCAGGCCAACCCGGTGATCATCGAGGACGATTGCTTCATCGGCGCCCGCTCCGAAGTGGCGGAGGGCGTGATTGTCGAGCGCGGCGCGGTGCTGGCGATGGGGGTGTTTCTCGGCGCCTCGACCAAGATTATCGACCGCGACAGCGGGGAGGTTTTTATCGGCCGGGTGCCGGCCTATGCGGTTGTGGTGCCCGGTGCGCTGCCGGGCCGGGCGCTGCCGGACGGGACGCCGGGGCCAAGCCTGGCCTGCGCCGTCATCGTCAAGCGGGTAGACGCCCAGACCCGCGCCAAAACCTCGATCAACGAACTTGTGCGGGCCTGAAGCGCGCGGATTTTTGATCCTGCGATGACCGGCACGCCGGACCCGTTGCCGCTAGCGCAGGCGCTGCTGCGCTGCCGTTCCGTCACACCGGCGGATGGCGGCGCGCAGGCGGTGCTGGCGGCGGCGCTTGAGGCTCAGGGCTTTACCATCACGCGGCTGCGGTTCGGCGACATCGAAAATCTCTACGCCGAACGCGGCGCCGGCGGCCCGCGTTTCTGCTTCGCCGGCCATACCGACGTGGTGCCGGCGCGGTCGGGCGAGGGCGAAACGCCCTGGCGGCACGAACCGTTTGCCGGTGTGGTGGCGGATGGGTTGCTGTTCGGCCGCGGCGCCTGCGACATGAAAGGCGCGATCGCCGCCTTCGCCGCCGCCGCCGCGGCGCCTACCGGCGGCACATTAGCCCTGCTGATTACGGGAGACGAGGAGGGCGAGGCAACGAACGGCACCGCCAAGGTGCTGGACTGGCTCCGCGATCAGGGCAAAATCCCGGATTTCTGTCTGGTCGGCGAGCCGACCAGCCAGGCGGTGCTGGGCGACGTGGTGAAGATCGGCCGGCGCGGCAGCCTGAACGCGCGGATCACCGTCAACGGCCGGCAAGGTCATGTCGCTTATCCGCATCTAGCCGAGAACCCGTTGCATCGGCTGCTGCCGGCCTTGGCGGCGCTGGCGGCGCACCGGCTCGACGACGGCACCGCCTGGTTTCAGCCGTCCTCGCTGCAAGTCACCAGCGTCGATGTGGGCAACGCCGCCAGCAACGTCATCCCGGCGCGGGCGACGGCGCGGCTGAATATCAGGTTCAACGACCGGCACGACGAAGCCTCGCTGACACGCTGGCTGACGGAGATGATGGAAAGCTTCGCGCCGGGCACGGAACTTGATGTATCGTGTTCGGGCGAAGCGTTTCTGACCGAGCCGGGGCCGCAGCTGGAACGGCTGACGGCGGCGATCGCGCGGCTCACCGGCGGCGCGCCCCGGCTGGACACCGGCGGCGGCACCTCCGACGCCCGCTTCATCGCCCGCTACTGCCCGGTCGCGGAATTCGGGCTGGTCGGCGCCACCATGCATCAGGCCGATGAATCGGTGCCGCTGGCCGAGCTGCGGCGGCTGGCGGTGCTTTACCGTGCCATCATCGAGAGCTTTCTGGGGCCGCCGGCCTGACTAGGCGGCGGCCCTTGCCGGCCCGATCGGCTGTTGCCACTGTCTCGCCGGGACTGTTAAAAGGCCGCAGGAGACGTCCTCTCGACCTGCCGCTGAATGGAAAATAAATGGATAGAATCGGTCCGGTCATCCAGACACTGCAGCTGCCACGCATGTTGTTCGGCGCTGGAGCGCTTTCATCGCTGGTCGCGGAAATGCGCATGTTGCATATCGAGCGGCCTTTGCTGGTCACCGACGGGGGATTAACGAAGATCGGCCTGGTGGCAAAGGTCGTCGCCGCGATCGGCAACGCGGCACCGGTCGTCGTTTTCGACGGCGTCAACGAGAATCCTATTTTCGCCAATGTCGACGACGCCGCGGCGCTCTATAAGCGCGAGGGCTGCGACGGCGTGATCGCGCTCGGCGGCGGCTCGCCGATCGACGCCTCGAAAGGCGTGGCGATGCTGGCCAACAACCCAGGCGGCATCGCCGATTACGCCGGGGTGCCGGATGCGGTGATGGTCGCGCCGGCGCCGCTGATCGTGATCCCGACCACCGCCGGCACCGGCAGCGAGGCCAGCAACGCCGCCGGCCTCCACCCGACCCCGACATCGTTGGCGGTGGGCCTGTTTTCGCCGCAGCTGCTGCCCCTGGTTGCGATCCTGGACCCGGAACTGACGTTGAGCCTACCACCCCGGCTGACCGCCGCGACCGGCATCGACGCGCTGTCGCATTGCATCGAGGGCTATCTGTCGAAGTTCGACGTTCCGCTGGCCGACGCGGTGGCGCTGACCGGCGTCAGCCGCGTCGTCCGGAACATCAGGCGGGCGGTCGCCGACGGCAGCGATATCGACGCCCGCTCCGAGATGCTGCTTGCCGCCTTTGAAGGCGGAGTTGCCCTCGGCTTCGGCCTGGGCCCGGCTCACGCCATCGCCATCGTATGTGGCGATCAGGGTTTTCATCACGGCGTGCTGAGCGGCATCGGCATTGTTGCGGCACTGGACCTGATGGCCGCCCACCAGCCGGAACGCGCCGCCGACCTCGGCCGCGCCTTCGGCCTCGAACCCGGTGCCTCGCTCGCCAAGGCGGTCGAGGCGCTGATGCGCGAACTCGGGCTGCCGGCCAGCCTGCGCGAGCTTGGTTATAAGGCCGACGACATTGCGAAGCTGGCCCAGGAAGCGCACGTCAACTTTTTCAACTTCTTTGCCTTTTATCATCCGAGCGAGGCGGAGTATGCCGAAATGCTGACGGCGTCGTTGCATTGACCGGCGGATCAACGTCGTAGGCGCGATCTTCCGCGGACTGCTGTTGCTGGCGCGCGGCCGCGCCGACGGGATCAAGCAATTTGGCAACACCGTCGACTCGGTCACGGCGTCGCTGGCGCCGTTGATCGCTTTCCCGCTGGTGGGTGCGGCCTGGACCGCGATGAACGGCCAGGCGGAATTCGCGGCGCTCGGGTTTTTCTCCCGGCTCTGCGGCGTGCTGGCGTTGCCGCTGATCACTTATGAATTTGCCCGGCTGGCGCGCCGCGACGCCGACTGGATGCGGACCGTGGCGGCGTTGAACTGGTCGTTCTGGATGCTGTTGCCGGCGCTGCTGGTCGCCGCGGCTCTTGGCGCCATGGCGGTCGCCGCCGGCGTCGCGCAGACCGCCGCGGAACAGGTGGCGCTGGCGCTGCTGGTCCTCTATCTGGCCTGGTATCAGTGGTTCATCGTCCGCGCCGGACTGCGGCTTGGGATGGTTCGGGCGCTTCTTTTGGTACTGTTGAACAGCGCGGCGATCAGCCTGTTCAGCGTGGCGCCGCTGCTGTTCGACCAGCTGGAACGGCTGCTCGCGCGGTAGAGCAATATGGCTTGAAGTCGAATCGGGCAGCCATACGAGCCATGAAATTGCTCCGTCAAAAAGAAGCGGTGAGCGTGGTGAGTAATAACTCATTACGCTCTAGACGAATTCGCGCTGAAATTGTGCTGATTAAGACTTTTCTTCTTGTTCCACGCTGTTAGGTTGCGGATGGGGAAGTCTTCGATGGCGATTTACACAATATCCGACGGCATCGTCAGCAGCGGCGTCGCGCTTGGCCGGTTCGACGAGATGAACGTGCTTGACGGCGGCACCGCCACGGCGACAACGGTCGCGGCCAGCGCCGACCTCTATGTCCGCTCCGGCGCCGTGGCTTCCGGCTCGGTGATCGACAGCGGCGGCGGCGTCTTCGTGATCGGCGAAGCTGTCACCAATACCGTCAATGCCGGCGGCTACGAATACGTGCTCGGCGGCGCGGCGGATTTCAGCCGGGTCAATGGTGGCGCCATCGAGCGTCTGGGCGCCGGTGGGACCGCCTACGGCGCCCAGTTGGAGCCGGGCGGCGTGCAGCAGGCGCTGACCGGCGCCACCGCCGCCGAAACCGCCGTGAGCAGCGGCGCCTACCAGTTCATCTCCGCGGGCAGCACCGCGATCGGCACCGTGGTGAGCAGCGGCGGTTATGAGGAGGTGCTGTCCGGCGGCGTTGCCAGCCAGACCACGGTGGAGAGCGGTGGCATCATGGTGGTGCTGCCGGGGGCCGGCGTGGTCAGCGCCGCTGTCGAGGCCGGCGGCCGGGTGGTTTCCGCCGGCATCGTGTTCAATCCGTATCCGCCGGCGGTGGTGCTTTATGGGGACGCGGTGAGCGGCCTCGCCGTTGGAACGTCTGCCAGCGACTACGTGCTTGCGGGCGGGGTGGCGCGGGCCAGCGTGGTCAGCAGCGGCGGCCAGCAATTCGTCGATGCCGGCGGTGTTGCTTCGGGCACCGCCTTACGGGCCGGCGGGATCGAGACCGTGTCCGGCGGCCGTGCCTATGCCACCACGGTCAGCGGCGGCGGCGCTGGCGTGTACAGCTTGCAGAACGTCGCCTCCGGCGGGGTCGCCAGCGACACCTTGGTGTTTGCCGGCGGCGCGCAGAACGTCTCCGGCGGCGTGGCCGAGGGCACCAGCTTGAGCGGTGGCGCGCAGTTCGTCGAAGCCGGGGGGACGGTCGGCAGCACCGGAATCGGCGCCGGCGGGTACCAGTTCATCGGCGCCGGGGGCACCGCCAGCGCCACGACGGTGAGCAGCGTCGGCAGCCAGAACGTGTCCGGCGGCACCGCCTACGCCACCGTGCAGGCGAGCGGCGGGCGCGACTTCGTCGCCCTCGGCGGCACGCTCAGCGGTGCCACCTTGCGGGGCGAGACCACGCTCGGCCCCGGCGGCGCGGTCAGCGGCGGCACGCTTTACACAAGCGCGCTGCTGGCGATCGCCGGCGGCACCGCCTACGGCGTTACCCTGGCCGGCGGGCTGGCGCTGCTCTCCGGCAACACGACCTATACGACCGCCGTCTCAGAAGCCTTCGACACCACGATCAGCGCCGGCGGCGCCGAGGTGGTGGAAGCGCGCGGTGTCGAGACCGATCCGACGATCGCCGGCGGCGCCCTGGTTCTGGCTGGCGGGGTGGTTTCCGGCGGCATCGATTTTGTCAGCAGCGGCGGCGCGCTGATCATCGACGAAGCCCCGCCCGCTAACGCGATCTCCGGCTTCACTCTGGCCGATGCGATCGAGCTGGCCACGGTGAACTACACCTCCGGGGCCACCGTCAGCGTAACCGGGCCGAACAGGTGACGATTTCGGCCGGCGGCGCGGCCTACGTTCTGAACATTGCCGGGGCAGCGATCAGCGCGCCGCACTTTCAGGTCAGCGAAGGCAGCGACGGCGCGGTGCTGCTGACCGAAACGGCGCCGTGTTTCGCCGCCGGCACTCATATCCTGACCCCCGGCGGCGAGGTCGCGGTGGAGCATCTGGCCATCGGCGACCGGGTCATCACCCAGGACGGCGAGGACCGGCCGATCGTTTGGCTTGGCCGGCGGCGGCTCGAGCTCTCCCGCCATGTCCGGCCTGCCAGCGTGCAGCCGGTCTGCATCTCCGCCGATAGTTTTGCCGAGGGTGTGCCGAGCCGGGACCTGGTGGTCTCGCCGGATCACGCGTTGTTTATCGACGGCGTGCTGATCCCGGCCAAGGCGCTGCTCAACGGCCGTAATGTCCGGCAGCTGAACCGGCCGACGGTGACCTATTACCATGTCGAACTGGCCGCGCATGGCGTGCTGTTCGCGGACGGCATGGCGGTGGAAAGTTACCTGGAGACCGGCAACCGTGGCGCCTTCGAGAATGGCGCGGCGGCGCTGACCCTGCACCCGGATTTCGCGCAGACGCTGCGGGAGGCGCGATCCTGCGCGCCCTTCACCGAAACCGGCCCGATCGTCGAGGCGGTGGCACTGCGGCTGCTGGAGCGGCACTACGCCGCCATCGCCGCGCCTCGAAAGCCGCCGCTACTCCGCCATCGCTGAAGCGTCGGAACGGGTCGCCCCAACGCGCGCCGCTAGCGAGGCCGCCATGAACGGGTCGAGCGCGCCGTCCAGCACCGCGGCGGGGTTGCCGGTTTCGTGGTTGGTGCGGAGATCCTTCACCAGCTGATAAGGCGCCAGCACGTAGGAGCGGATTTGGTGGCCCCAGCCGATGTCGGTCTTCGCGGCCTCGGTCGCCGCCGAGGCGGCTTCGCGTTTCTGCAGCTCCATTTCGTACATCCGGGCCTTCAGCATGGTCATCGCGGTGGCGCGGTTGCGGTGTTGGCTGCGGTCGGTCTGGCAGGCAACGATGATGCCGGTCGGCACATGGGTGATGCGGATCGCGCTCTCGGTCTTGTTCACATGCTGGCCGCCGGCGCCGGAGGCCCGGAAGGTATCGACTTTCAGGTCGGCCGGGTTGATCTCGATCTCAATGGTGTCGTCCACCACCGGATAGACCCAAACCGAGGCGAAACTGGTTTGGCGGCGGGAATTGGCGTCGAACGGCGAAATCCGCACCAGCCGGTGCACGCCGGCCTCGGTCTTCAACCAGCCATAGGCGTTCGGCCCGGTGATCTGCAGCGTCACCGACTTGATGCCGGCCTGCTCGCCCTCCGACTGGTCGAGGATCTCGACCTTGAAGCGCCGCGCCTCGGCCCAGCGGGAATACATCCGCAGCAGCATCTCGGCCCAGTCCTGCGCCTCGGTGCCGCCGGCGCCGGCGTTGATCTCCATGAACGCGTCGCGGCCGTCGGCCTCGCCGGAGAGCAGGCTTTCGATCTCGCGGCGCTTGGCCTCCTCGGCGAGACCGGACAGCACCGCCATCGCGTCTTTCAGGACGCCGGCATCGGCCTCGGCCTCGGCCAGTTCGATCAATTCCAGCGTATCGGTACGCTCATGCTCCAGCGCCCGCACGCCGTCGATGAGGCCGGCGATGCGGCCGCGCTCACGCAGCATCGCCTGCGCCGCGTCGGCGTCGTTCCAGAGGCTTGGGTCTTCGGCGCGGGCGTCCAGCTCCGCCAGCTTTATCAGCGCGGCATCCCAGTCAAAGATGCCTCCTGAGCAGGGCGACGGAACGGTCGATCTGCTCGTTCAACTGGTCGGATTCGGCGGACATGGGCAGTTCCTTGGGGCAGCGTCGATTATAGAAACTGCGCGCGCCGCTGACCAGCCCGGCGTCCAATGGCGCTGCGGCGGCTTCGATCTGGCCAAGCTCTTGACGCTGCAAAGGGAATATTGTCAGTTTGTTAATATAGCGCCGGTCAACGGTGCGGCTTCACACGGCCGGCAGAATTTTCAAAAACGGCGCGCTGCCGTGGTGGAGCATGTAATGAGCGACGTAACGACGAGCGAAGAACTTTTCGGCATTATCGAGGAAAAGGGCATCGCACGGGTGACGCCGGCGGAAGCGCGCGGCAACCCACGGGCGCTGTTCGGCCTCTGGATGGCGGCCAATGTCGAGTTCGCTACCCTGACCACCGGCGCCCTGGCGACCGGCGTTTTCGGTCTTTCGGCCGGCGCCGCGCTGGTCGCCATCCTGATCGCCAATATCGGCTCGGCGGCGATGCTGGGTTTGGTCAGCACCTTTGGGGTGGAATACGGGCTGCCGCAAATGATCCAGGGCACCCGCTGGTTCGGCCGCTACGGCAACAAAATTCCGGCGCTGCTCAACTTCTTCAGCGGCTTCTCCTGGTTCGCGGTGAATACCATCGTGGGCGCCTACGCGATGCAGTATTTCGCGCTGCAGATCGCACCGCATGCCGACGCGACGACGATGCTGATCGTCTGCGTCCTCATATTGTCGGTGGTGCAGGTGGCGATGGCCTTCATTGGCCATGATTTTATCCAGGCGGCCGAGAAATACTTTGTTTATGTGCTGGTTCTGCTGTTCGCGATCCTCTCCTTCATCGCGCTGCGCCATATCGGCTTCTCCTCGCCGGCCAACCCGAAGGCGATGGCGAGCGTGGGCGGCTTCTCCGGCGCCTTTATCCTCACCGTCTCGGTGATGGTTGGCTACAATGTCAGCTGGATACCGTTCTGTTCCGATTACACCCGCTACCTGCAGCAGCCGGACCGCGCCCGCACCAAGCGGCTGGTGATTACCTACGCTTTCTGGGGCTCGCTGATCTCGACAGTCTGGATGGAAGTGCTGGGCGCGATCATCGGCGGCTCGATCGCGCTCGAAAAGCCATCGGACCTGTTCACCTCCTGGATGCCGACCTGGTTCAAAATCCCGTTCCTGATCGCGGTCATCATTGGCACCGTCAGCGCCAATCTCATCAACATCTACTCGGCGACGATGTCGGCCCTGGCGCTGGGGCTGAAGCTGAAACAGCATTGGGCGTCACTGCTTTCCGGCGTGATCGGCACCATCATCTCGGTTCTGGCGGCGGCGAACTTCATCACCAACTACGAGAACTTCCTGTTCGTGCTGGGCTACTGGATCATGCCGTGGCTGGCCATCGTCCTGATGGGCCACTACATGAACCGGCGGTCGCGGCTGGGCGGTATCAGCGCGGGGATCGTGGCCTGGGTGGCGACGGTGATCCTGAGCGTGCCGTTCTACAACCAGGCGCTCTACACCGGCTTCTTCGCCAAAAGCTATCCGCAGTTCGGGGACATCACCTTCGTCGTCTCGTTTTTCGTCGCCGGCATCATCTACATGCTGCTGACGGCGCCGGCGACGGTTAGCGTTCCGGTCGCCGCGGAATAGCCGCCGGCCAGGATAGTTCAAGCATTTTCACCGGCCAGGAGTGGCTGGTGGATGTCGCTGGGGTCGAGGTCGCCTTGCCGATCGTGGCGGTGCGGCCGGAGCTCGCGATTTCGCTGATGATGATCATCGACATGGGTGTCGCCTTCGGCGCCCATGTCGGCGCGGCACTGGCGGGCAAGCTCAAGCCGCTGCGGCCGGAGGTGGTGGTCGGTGCCGCCACGCTCGGCATCCCGGTGGCGATCGAGGTGACGCGGGCCCTCGGCCTCGACCGCTACGTCATTTTGCAGAAGTCGCCGAAGTTGCATCTGCGCGACGCGCTGACGCAGACTATCGCCTCCATCACCTCCGCCGGCAGCCAGAGGCTGCTGCTCGATCGCCGCGAGGTGGAGCGGTTGCGGGGCCGGCGGGTGGTGATGGTGGACGATGTCGCGGCCAGCGGCTCCAGCCTGAAAGGCGCGCTCAGCCTGTTGCGGGAAACCGGCGCCGAGGTGGTCGGCATCGGCGTGGTGCTGACCGAGGCGCATGAGTGGAAAACCACTCTGGGCGCTGACGCGGCGCTGCTGCAGGGCCTCGCGCACATTCCGCAATTCGCCCGCGCGGTCGATACCGGCACCTGGCGGCCGATTCCGGAGACGCTGCCGGCTACGGATCAAGCGGTTGTGGGCGACGTTTCACAAGGCTAAGCAGACGTTTAGGACAAACCCGGGGGAACATGGGATGCCGCACTTTCTGATCGTCAGACGCTATGCGCCCTTTGCCACTTTCGGCGGCGGTTTCGAAGGCGACATCCGGACGGTGGCGACCACATCCCCGACCGCGACCGCACGGACCGTCGGCATCGTGAGTTTCGACCCCACGGGCGTGACCGGATACAAGGGCTTGTCCTCCGGCTCCGAGTTCTTTGGCGCCGGCAAATGGTTGGCGGCCAAAATCGGCAAGCGCTATTCGACCGTGAAGGCGGAGGTGTCCAACTTGGCGCTCGATCCTCTCGGGCAACGCATAGGTTTTACCGTCCATACCGCCGGGTCGAACCCGCTGGTGCCGATCGTGGCGCCCGACATAGATACGTTTGTAGATCTTCAGGTGACGTTCGGTATCGACACGCAGTATAATGGCACGGTGCGCGGCGACGGCTTCCCCAATGCGGAGGTTTTCGTTGTTGATCCCGAAGGCAAGGAAGTTCTGCTGTTCGACTTTCGAACGGGCGGCGGCCGGCAGACTGGGCCCGCCGCTTTGTTCGGCGACCATTCGCGCAATATCCTCGGCACGTTCGCGGTGAATTCCGTCAAGATCGGGCCGCCGCTGCCGGTGCCGGCAACCAAAGGCAAGTAGAGGCGCGCCGGCTTGCTTGAGGGCATAGTGGGTTTTAGACGCGGCACTATCGGCCCGTTGTGCTCTAGGTTCGCCGCATGACGCCGGCCGCGCCGTGGCGGCGGCGGGCGGCGGTGTTTTTGGCGCATCGGCGCGGCCGGCTGTCGTTGTCGGTGTTTGCCGCGGTGTTCATCGTCAGCATGGCGGCGGATCTGATCGCCAACGACAAGCCGCTGCTGATGGCGTACCGGGGGCAGCTTTACGTGCCGGTTCTGCAACGGATTCCGGAGCAAAAATTCGGGCCGGATTTTCTGCCCACCGAGGCCGATTACGGCAACCCGACGGTGCGGGCGGCGATCCGCGCGCATGGCTGGATGATCTGGCCGCCGGTGCCCTACCGCTATGACAGCATCGTCTGGAACGCCGGCGGCAACGCGCCGGGGCCGCCCACGGCGCGCGACTGGCTTGGCACCGACGAGGTTTCGCGCGATGTGCTGGCGCGGGTGATCTACGGGTTGCGGCTCTCGATCCTGTTCGGCTTCGGGCTGACCATCGTGGCCTCCGTGATCGGCATTGTCGCGGGCGCGGTGCAAGGTTTTTATGGCGGCCTGACCGATCTGTTGTTCCAGCGCTTCATCGAGATCTGGTCCGGCATGCCGCAACTGTTCCTGCTGGTGATCATGGCCAGCATCATCGCGCCGAGCTTCTGGATCCTGCTGGTCTTCCTGCTGCTGTTTTCCTGGATGGCGCTGACCGGCGTGGTGCGGGCGGAGTTTCTGCGGGCCCGCAACCTCGACTATGTGCGGGCGGCGAAGGCGCTCGGCGTTGCCGATTGGCGGATCATGCTGCGGCACATGCTGCCGAACGCGATGATCGCGGTGCTGACATTCCTGCCGTTCATCCTGTCGGATTCGGTCACGCTGCTGGCCAGCCTGGACTTCCTCGGCTTCGGCATGCCGCCCGGCTCGCCCTCGCTCGGCGAATTGGTCGGTGAGGCGAAGAACAATCCGCAGGCGCCGTGGCTCGGCATCACCGCGTTCGTGGTGCTGGGCGGGCTGCTGATCCTGCTGATCTTCATCGGCGAGGCGGTGCGCGACGCCTTCGACCCAAGGCGGGCGCCGTGAGCCTGCTGACGATGACGGGGCTGACGCTGCGGGCAGCCGGGCGCCCGCTGGTGGAAAACCTCTCGTTCAGCGTCGCGGCGGGCGAGACGTTGGCGATCGTCGGTGAAAGCGGCTCCGGCAAGACACTGTCCGCGCTCAGCGTGCTGGACCTGCTGCCGCCGGGCATCGCGCGAGCAGGCGGGAGCATCGCGCTGGATGGAGTCGAAGTGACGACGGCGTTGCCGGAGGCGCTGCGGCAGTTGCGCGGCCGGGCGGCGGGGATGATTTTCCAGGAGCCGCTCTCCAGCCTCAATCCGTTGCAGCGGGTCGGCAAGCAGATCGCCGAGGCGATGACGCTGCATGCCCGCATTCCCCGCGCCGGGTTGCGGGCGCGGGTGTTGGAGCTGATGCGGGAAGTGGGACTGGCCGACGCCGAGCGCCGGATCGACGACTATCCGCATCTGCTTTCGGGCGGCCAGCGGCAGCGTGTGATGATCGCCATCGCGCTCGCCAACAACCCGCGGCTGCTGATCGCCGATGAGCCGACCACGGCACTCGACGTGACGCTGGAAAAGCAGATCCTCGACCTGATCGACCGCGAGCGGCGGGCGCGCGGCCTTGGGGTGCTGCTGATCACCCACGACCTTGGGTTGGTGCGGCGCTATGCCGACCGGGTGCTGGTGCTGGACCAGGGGCGGATGGTGGAAAGCGGCACCGCGGCACAGATTTTCGCGCGGCCGGCGCACCCGCAAACGGCGCGGCTGCTGGCGGCACGCCAGCTTGCCGCGGCCGAACCAGCGGCGCCGGCGCCGATGGTGCTGGAAGCGTCGGACCTTACCGTGCGCTTTGCGGTGCGCCGCGGCGCGCTGCGCCGCAAGGTTGCCGAGATTGCCGCCGTGGATGGCGTTTCGCTCGCGCTTTACGCTGGCCAGACGCTGGGGCTGGTCGGGGAATCCGGTTCCGGCAAGACCTCCATCGCGCTGCTGCTGCCGCGGCTGATCGGCTTTTCCGGCACGGTGCGGCTGCAGGGCGAGGACCTGGCGCGACTGTCGGCGAAAAACCTGCGGGCGGCGCGGGCCCGACTGCAGATCGTGTTTCAGGACCCTTATGGCAGCCTGTCGCCGCGCCTGGCCGTCGGCGACATCATCGCCGAAGGCCTGACGATCCACCAGCCGGGGCTTGGCCGCGCCGCCAGGCAGGACCGGGTGACCCAGGCGATGCGCGAGGTCGGGCTGTTGCCGGAAATGGCGGCGCGCTACCCGCATGAGCTCTCCGGCGGCCAGCGGCAGCGCATCGCCATCGCGCGGGCGCTGATTCTGCACCCGAAGGTGCTGGTGCTGGACGAGCCGACCAGCGCGCTCGACGCTACCGTGCAGGCGGATCTGCTGGCGCTGTTGCGCACGCTGCAGCAGCGCCACGGCATCGCCTATCTGTTCATCAGCCACGACCTCAACGTGATCCGGGCGATGGCGCACAGGATCATCGTGCTGAAAGACGGCCGCATCGTGGAGACCGCGGCCGCCGCCGAGCTATTTGCGGCGCCGCGCGCCGACTATACCCGCACGCTATTGGCCGCGGCTGGACTTTTGTAGAGCAGCGCCATTCAGCGATTCTGGCCGAAGCCCAGGAAGCCGGCGGACTGGTCTGGAGTGCCGGGGTCGTTGCCGGGCACGGAGGGCGCAACGACCACATGCGGCGGCGTTGCCATTCGCGCCGGGATCGCCCGGAACAACTTGCGGGTATGATGAACCGGCGTTGCGGTCGGCCCGGTCGGCGCGGTCGCGGCCAAAGCCGGCGAACCGCCGCCGCCTTCGTTACGCGCCGATAGCAGCATGAAAGTGATCGGGTTCCGGTTCAGAGCGATCGAAAGGTCGAGCGGGGTTTCGCCGAAGGCGTTCTGCGCGTTCATGTCGGCGCCCCGGCTGACGGCGTCCTGCGCCGCGTTGTAATCGCCGCTATTGACCGCGGTGAACAGCTCCACCGTCGGATCGCCGGTCTCGGTCTTGGGGATCGGCAGGCTGGTGCTGAGCGCCGAACTGTTGCCGGCGCCAGGCACCGCCGGGGGCGCCAGATCCGGTATGCGGGCGCGGGCCGGCGGGGTAGGCAGCCCACCATTGGCGCTGCCGATATTGGTTTGCGCCAGGGCAGCGGCCGGCCAACTGGCAGTACAGACGAGGAGGTAGGCGGTTAGAAAACGCTTCATGGCGGCGGAAGCTAGCGCATCAGGTCAGGCTCGGCCAGTGCAGCCCGGTCGCTCCATGATTTAGATCTCAACCATTAAGCCACCAGAAACCGGCGTTCAGATAACCGGCAAAGCCAACCCAGGCCAGGTACGGCAGCATCAGCAAGCCGGCGGCGCGGTCCAGCCGCAGGAAGCGGACGACCGTGAAAGCGACCGCGAGCAGCAGCGCCGCGATCACGACCAGCGCCGGCAGCAGCAGATGCAGGCCGAAAAACAGCGGCGCCCATAGTGCGTTCAGCAGCAACTGCCAGCCCCAGAGCGCCAACGCGCCGCGCCGGTGCTCGTCAGGATGGCGCCACACCAGCCAGGCGGCGACCGCCATCATCGCATAAAGCGCGGTCCAGACCGGCGCAAACACGGCATTCGGCGGCGTTGCCGGTGGCGGATGCAGCGAAAGATACCAGGCCCGGACATTCACCGCCGTGACACCGCCGCCGGCGATGCCGACGGCCAGGCACAGCCCGAGCAGACCGAGCAGGACCAACCATTCGGCGCGGCGCGAAGAACGGATCGGATCGTAGCCTTTTTGCTTGAAGACACACCCTCCGTGGTTCAGGCGACGCCCTTGATGCGATAGCCGTTGCGGCGGCCTATTCGGCGCGGCGGGGCCGGCCGCGCAGCGCCGCCAGTTGCTGCTGCAACCGCTCCACCTCGACCCGCAGGCTGCGGATCTCTTCCTGATAGTCGGCGCCCAGATCGGGCTGGGCATCGCCTTCGCGGTAGAACGGCGTGAACAGGGTCATCGCCCGCTCCATCATCGCCAGGTTCTGCCGGCCAACGCCCTCCATCCCCGGCGGCAGAAAGGCGCCGACGGTCTTTTGCACCGCCGTCCGCATCGCCTCCTGCTGGCGCACGAAGCTCGCCATCGCCTGGTCCAGATAACGCGGCACCACACTTTGCACGTTGTTGCCGTAGAAGCCGATCAACTGGCGCAGGAACGTGGTGGGCAGCATGGCGTTGCCCTTGCCCTCTTCCTCGACGATGATCTGGGTCAGCACGCCGCGGGTGATGTCTTCCCCGGATTTGGCGTCGTACACCACGAAATCGCGGTCCTTGCGGACCATCTCGGCGAGGTTCTCAAGGGTGATGTAGCTCGAACTCTCGGTATTATAGAGCCGGCGATTGGCATATTTCTTCACGATTACCGGGGGCGGCGGCGGCGTCGCCGCTTCAGTCGTTTCGGTTTCGCCCATGTTTCGCATCAGACTCCAAAGGGGCGCCAGGTCCTTCGCGCTCGCAGCATATTAACACGAAATTTCGATTTTGGCGAATACATCCCGTATACGGACGACGGACGAGGCGGCGCCGCGGGGATGGGAATGCAAGATGGACGAGATGCTGGCCAAGGATCTCGCGGCCATCTGGCAGAGCGAGCTGACGGCGATGGCCGCCGACCGGGAGCTGCGGGAAGCGGCGCTGGCGCTCGGTACCTGGTGGGCCCATGCCGCGTTTGCCGCCATGGCGCCGGCCGCGGCAGCAGGACCGGCCGTTGACGGAACGACCGGAGGCGCTCCGCCTGGAGGCGCCGCGGCCGCTCAGCCGGCGCGGGCCGCGGCCGCTGCTGCTGCATCTGAGCCTGGCCTGGATGCGGACCTCGGACGGCGGATCACCGAACTGGAACAACGTCTGGCAAAGCTTGAGCGCGACCGGCCAAGCCGCGCCCGACCCGGCAAGCTTCGGCCGCGCCTGGGAAAAGGCGGCGGCGGCTGACCGGCAGTTGATCGCCGGGATCGCCGCCTACCGGCGCTTCCCCTACACGCGCCAACTGGCCGATCCACCGGTGGTCTGGGCCGAGGGGGAGAGCCGGTTGCTGGACTATGGCGGCGACGGCAGAACAGTGCTGTTCGTCCCCAGCCTGATCAACCGCGCCTATATTCTCGACCTGATGCCGGAGAGCTCGATGCTGCGCTGGCTGGCGGCGGCGGGCGCGCATCCGTATCTCCTGGATTGGGGCTGGCCGGGTGCCACGGAACGGCGCTTCACCCTTACCGACTACATCGCGGGCCGCTTGCAGCGGGCGCTGGCGGCGATACCGGGGCCGGTGGTGCTGGCCGGCTATTGCATGGGCGGCTTACTGGCACTGGCCGCCGCCGGCCGGCAGCCGGACAAGGTCAGCGCGCTGGCGTTGCTGGCCACACCGTGGGATTTCCACGCCGACGATCCGGCCGCCGCCTTGCGCCTGGCCGGGATGCTGCCGGGCCTGGAACCGGGGCTGAAGCTTTCCGGCAGCTTGCCGATCGACACATTGCAAACCCTGTTCACGATGATCGACCCGTTCGGCGTCGGCGACAAATACCGGGACTTCGCCGGCCAGGACCAAAGCAGCGCCCGGGCACAACGCTTCGTCGCGATGGAGGACTGGCTGGCGGACGGCGTGCCGCTGGCGGCCGCGGTGGCGCGCGAGACGCTCGGCGGCTGGTATGGCGAGAACACGCCGGCGCGCGGGCAGTGGCAGGTCGCCGGGCTGCCTGTGGAGCCGGCGCGGTTCGACCTGCCGAGCTTCTGCGCCATCCCCAGCCGCGACAGGCTGGTGCCGCCGGCCAGCGCGAAGCCGCTGGCGGCCCTGTTGAATGGTTCGCGGGTGGTGGAGCCGGCGCTGGGACATATCGGCATGGTGGCCGGCACCAATGCGAAATCGGCACTTTGGCAACCTTTCGCGGAATGGCTGCGTGGCCTATGTTAAGGTAAAGAAAACCTAAAAGGAATGCCGCCATGGAAGATGTTGTCATCGTTTCGGCCGCGCGAACGCCGGTTGGCGCGTTCAATGGCGCTTTCGGGGCAACGCCGGCGCATATCCTTGGCGCCGCCGCGCTGAAAGCGGCGATCGAGCGGGCCGGCTTGTCGCCCGAGGATATCGACGAGGCGATCCTGGGCCAGGTGTTGACCGCGGCGCAGGGCATGAACCCAGCCCGGCAGGCGGCGCGGGCGGCCGGTTTGCCCGATGGAAAGACCGCGTTCGGCATTAACCAGGTCTGCGGTTCCGGCTTGCGGGCGGTGGCGCTGGCCGCGCAGCAGATACAATCTGGCGAAAGCGACATCGTGATCGCCGGCGGACAGGAAAGCATGAGCCAGTCGGCGCATGCCGCCTATCTGCGGGGCGGCGTGAAGATGGGCAATGTCGAATTCATCGACACCATGATCAAGGACGGGCTGTGGGACGCCTTCAACGGCTATCACATGGGCAACACGGCGGAGAATGTCGCCCTGCAGTGGCAGATCACCCGAGCCGCCCAGGACGAGCTGGCCTTGGCCTCGCAGAAAAAAGCCTCCGCCGCGCAGAAAGCCGGCAAGTTCAAGGACGAGATCGTGCCGGTGACGCTGACCACCCGCAAGGGCGAGACGGTCGTCTCCGAGGACGAATACATCCGCCACGATTCCTCAGCCGAGGCGATGGCGAAGCTGAAGCCGGCCTTCTCCAAGGACGGCACGGTGACGGCCGGCAATGCTTCCGGCATCAATGACGGCGCCGCCGCGCTGGTGGTGATGAGTGCCAGGCAAGCCGAAAAGCGCGGGCTGAAGCCGCTGGCGCGGATCGCGAGTTTTGCCACCGCTGGCGTCGACCCGGCGCTGATGGGCTCCGGGCCGATCCCGGCTTCCCGCAAGGCGCTGGCGCGCGCCGGCTGGTCGACCGGCGAGCTCGATCTGATCGAGGCCAACGAGGCGTTCGCCGCGCAGGCTTGCGCGGTCAACAAGGAGCTTGGCCTCGATCCAGCGAAGGTCAACGTCAATGGCGGCGCGATCGCCATCGGCCATCCGATCGGCGCCTCGGGGGCGCGGGTGCTGACCACGCTGCTCTATGAAATGGGCCGGCGGGACGCCAAAAAAGGCCTGGCCACATTGTGTATCGGCGGCGGCATGGGTGTCGCGATGTGCGTGGAGCGCTGAGATGACCAGCAAAGTTTATCCGAATGCGAAAGAAGCCCTGGCTGGCGTCCTAAAAGACGGGATGTTGATTATGGCCGGCGGCTTCGGCCTGTGCGGCATTCCGAGCGCGTTGATCCAGGCGATCCATGACTCCGGGGTTAAAAACCTCACCATCATCTCGAACAACGCCGGGATCGACGGCGTCGGCCTCGGCATCCTGCTGGAGACCCGGCAGGTCAAGAAGATGATCTCCTCCTATGTCGGCGAGAATGCAACGTTCGCGAAACAATACCTGGCGGGCGAGCTGGAGATCGAGTTCAACCCGCAGGGCACGCTGGCCGAGCGCATCCGCGCCGGCGGCGCCGGTGTGCCGGCCTTCTATACCGCCACCGGCTACGGCACCCAGGTGGCGGAGGGCAAGGAGACCCGCGAATTCGAGGGCCGCCATTATGTGATGGAGCGCGGCCTGTTCGCCGACCTCGCCATTGTCCATGCCTGGAAAGGCGACACCGAGGGCAACCTGATTTACCGCAAGACGGCGCGGAACTTTAACCCCATCATGGCCAGCGCCGCCAAGGTCACGGTGGCCGAGGTCGAGCATTTGGTTCAGCCGGGCGAGATCGACGCCGATGCGATCATCACGCCAGGTATCTTCGTCAAACGCATTATCGAATTGAGCAACATCGAGAAGCGGATCGAGCAACGGACGGTCCGCAAACGGGCTGCTTGAAGGGGAGTGGAAGAATGGCTTGGACACGCGAACAAATGGCAACGCGGGCCGCCGCGGAATTGCATGACGGGTTCTACGTAAATCTCGGCATCGGCATCCCGACGCTGGTGGCGAACTACATTCCCGACGGCATCTCGATCCAGTTGCATTCGGAAAACGGCATGCTTGGCATGGGCGCGTTCCCTTATGAAGGCGAGGAAGACGCCGACCTGATCAACGCCGGCAAGCAGACCGTGACGCAGATCCCGACCACCAGCTTTTTCGACTCCGCCGCCTCCTTCGGCATGGTGCGGGGCGGCCATATCGACATTTCGATCCTGGGCGCGCTGCAGGTCTCGGAGACCGGCGATCTCGCCAACTGGATGATCCCCGGCAAAATGGTCAAGGGCATGGGCGGGGCGATGGATCTGGTGGCCGGCGTGCCGCGGGTAGTGGTGCTGATGGAACACACTGCCAAGGGTAACGATCCGAAAATCCTCAAACAGTGTACCCTGCCGCTGACCGGCAAGGGTGTTGTGGACGTGATCATCACCGAGCTTGGGGTGTTCGAGATCGATGCGAGCAAAACCCCCTCGCTGACCCTGGTCGAACAGGCGCCGGGCGTGACACTGGATGAAATCCGCCAGAAGACCGAAGCGGAATTCGGCCTCGGGCTCAAGCAAGCCAAGGCCGCCTGACCTAGAGCAATATGGCTTGAACTCGAATCGCGCAGCGGTACGGCTGAGCCATGCAATTGCTCGCCAAAACAAAAGATGAGCGTGGTGAGTGATAACTCATCACGCTCTAAGCGGCGATTGCCGGGGCTTCGGGCGGGGTTTCCTGGTTGCTCAATTTCCGGCAGATTTCCAACACGTCGGCGAAGGAGCTGGCGAAGAAGTCGGCGCCGATCGTCTCACGGTTGCGTTCGTCGTGCAGCGCCTGATCCTCGACCGGCCAGAGGCCGACCAGGATAGGCGTTTTCGGTGGCAGGCGCTGGCGCAGCCGGCGGATCAGGTAGCGTAGCTGGGCCTGGCTGCTGCTGACGTCTAAATAGGCGACGCAGGCGATCTTCACCCCGGCGACATCCAGGCTTTGAACGGTTTCCCGGCCGACCTCGTGATGGGTTATGGCGCGGCAGCCGAATTTCTGCCGGGCCATGATCTGTGTCAGCATCGACGTTGCCGGAGCGTCGAGCGCGCCGCGGCCGGCGATGCAAAGTACCGAGGACGGCTCCCGCCAGGCTGCCGGCACATCTTCCGGCGCCGGCATCGGCGCCACCACCGCCGCCGGCGCCGCGCCGTATTCGACCTCGGCGTCGTCAGACGGCACCGGCGTCGAGGGTTCTTCCTCGTGTTCTTCCAGATTGGAAACCAGCACCTGGATGGTTTTGACCACGGCGTTCAACTGTGCCGGAACCAGCACGCCGCGCTCCGCGTCGTAGGCTGCCATCTGCATCGCCTTCAGCGCCACCTGGTCATAATAGGTGGAAAGGCTTTGCTGCTTGAGGAATAGTTCCGCCTGGTCGAGCGCCTCGTCCGGATCGTCGGCCAGGATGCGCTGATAGAAACTCTCGACCGGCGTCAGCGCCGGTCGGTCGCCCAGCATCACGTCGAGGAACTCCAGTCGCTGCACATGCCGGCCCATCACCACCAGGCACAGGGTCAGCGGCGTCGAGAGGATCAGCCCGATCGGCCCCCAGACCCAGGACCAGAAGATCGCGGCGACGATGACGGAGAACGGCGACAGGCCGGTGGAGTGGCCGTACAGCAGCGGTTCCACCGCCTGCCCGGTCACGCCCTCGACCACGACGAAGAACACCGCGGTCCAGACCGCCATCGACCAGCCTGGCTCGACCGCGGCGGCCAGCGTGATCGGCAGCAGGGCGGAAATGAACGAGCCGACATAGGGCACGAAGCGCAGCAGCGCCGAGAGCACGCCCCAGAGGATCGGTTTGGGCACGCCGATGAAAAACAGCCCGACGCCGATCACCACGCCGAAGAAGGTGTTGACCGCGAGTTGCGTAAGGAAATAGCGGCTGAGGCGGCGGCCGGCATCGTCCATCGCGACCGTGGTGCGGTGGATGTCGTCCGAGCCGATCAGCCGGATCAGCCGGTCGCGTAGATCCTCACGCTGCAACAGGGCGAAGATGGTGATGATGATGACGATACCGAGCGTGGCGAAGGGCGAGAGGACCGGCGCCAGATATTCCGTGATCAGCTTGCGTGGCGTGGCGGCTGGCGCCGTCGACGCGGCTGGCGCGGGAGCCGGCGGCGGTGCGACGGCCTGTGGCGGCGTGGCGGCCTGTGGCGGCGAAACCGGGTTGGGCTGCGCCTGTTGGTCCGGCTGTGACGGCGGTGGCGCGCCCTGCGGTTGCGAAGCGGCGTGGTTGGTCCCGAAGCGATCGACCAGATGCGACAGCCGTCCAACTGTCCCCGATTCGAGGTTGTTGACCTTGGCCGCGATCTGGTGGGCGTAGCGCGGCAGGTTGGTGGCGAGGTCGCCGATCTGGCTGCCGATCACCCCGCCGATCATCAACAACGCGCCGATCGCCATGATCACCGCCAACAGCACCGCCGGCACCCGGCCCAGATGCAGCTTGCGCAGAAGCGTGACGACCGGCGCCAGCAGGAACGACAGCATCAGCGCCAGCGTGATCGGGACCAGTACCTCGCGGCCGAAATACAGGATGACGACCAGCAGCACGAACACGGTGAGCGCGCGCGAGGCGTCGGCGGCGGAGGACCGGAACACCGGACTGGAGGGCTGGCCGCCGATGGGCGAAGACTGCGACATTGCGCTTAACCGTTGCTCCCCGTTGCCTGGCGGGCCTGATGTGCGGTCGCGGCGGCGGATTGCAATGACCGGGCGGCGGGCAGCGCCCTACATCCCGAAGTTGACCGTCCGGTCGTTGCTGGCCAGCAGGTTTTTGTAACGCGACAGCGCGAGCAGCGGGAAAAAGCGCGGGTAGCCGTGGTATTTCAGGTAGAAGACGCGGGGAAAGCCAACGGCGTTGAAGGCCCGTTCGGTCCAGCTACCGTCCCGCCCCTGCGTCGCCTGCAAGAAATCCGCGCCGCGGCGCACCGCCGGATCGTCGATTCCGCCGGCGGCCATCAGGCCCAGCATTGCCCAGGCGGTTTGCGACGGCAGGCTCTGCGCGGCCTCGCCATGGAACTCGCCAGCGGGCGCGGCGCTATAGGTTTCGCAGTCTTCGCCCCAGCCGCCATCCGCACGCTGCCGGGCGATCAGCCAGTCGGCGGCGCGGCGGATCATCGGGTCGTCGTGGGCGACACCGGCGGCGTTCAGCGCGCACAGCACCGACCACGTGCCGTAAATGTAATTGGTGCCCCAGCGGCCGAACCAGGAGCCATCCGGCCGCTGGGTCCGCCGTAGATAGTCGATGCCGCGCCCGATCGCCGGCGCATCCTCCGCATGGCCAAGCTGCGCCAGGAAGGAGACACAGCGGCCGGTGACATCCTCGGTCGGCGGGTCGAGCAGCGCGCCATGATCGGCGAACGGGATGTGGTTGAGGTATTGCCGGTCGTTGTTAATGTCGAACGCGCCCCAGCCGCCATTGGCGGACTGCATGCCCAGCACCCAGACCCTGGCCCGCTCGATCGGCTCGCCATAAGCGTCGGCGCCGGCGCGGTGCAGCAACATGCCGACGACGGCGGTGTCGTCCACGTCCGGGTAGTGCGGGTTGTTGTACTGAAAGGCCCAGCCGCCGGGCGCGGTCCCGGGTGTGTTGTCCGCCCAGTCGCCCACCACGTCCAGCACCTGCCGCGGTGTCAGCCAGTCGCAGGCGGCGGCGCTGCGGTGCAAGTCGCCGAGCTCGGCCAGGGCGATGCCGGCCAGCGCGGTATCCCAGATCGGCGACAGGCAGGGCTGCACCCGCGCCTCGTCGCCGTCCTCCACCAGCAGCTTGCGCACCGCCGCCCAGGCGATGGCGGCGTGCGGGTGGTCGGCCGGGTAGCCGAGCGCGTCGTACATCATCACGGTGTTGGCCATCGCCGGATAGATCGCGCCGAGGCCGTCCTCGCCGTTCAACCGCTCCTCGATGAAGGCAAAGGTTTTCTTGACCGCGCGGTCGCGCGAGCGCTTCGGGAAGAAAGGTTCGGCGACCCGCAAAACGCTGTCCAGATGTTTGAAAACCGGGCCCCAGGCGGAGTGATAAGGGCCGCGGATCCAGTCGGTGATTTGCTCCGGCGGGGTGATGAACAGCTCGTCGATGCGGATGCCGCGCGGGTTGCGGGCCCGCGGCCGCAGCGCCATCAACACCAACAACGGTGCCAGAACGGTGCGCGACCAATAGGAGATCTTGCGCAAGGTGATCGGGAACCAGCCCGGCATCAGCATCAGCTCGACCGGCATCATCGGGCAGGCCCGCCACGGCACCTGGCCGAACAAAGCGAGCTGGATGCGGGTGAAAACGTTGCTGCGCTCGGCGCCGCCAGCGCCGAGGATGGCCTGGCGGGCGCGCTCCATGTGCGGCGCGGCCGGATCGTCGCCGATCGCCTTCAGGGCGAAATAGGCCTTCACGCTGGCCGAGATGTCCAGCCGGCCGCCGTGGAACAGCGGCCAGCCGCCGGGATTGGCGGCGCTGTCGCCTTGCAGGCGCCGCAGGTAAACGCCGATCCTAGCCTGCAAGGCCGGCTCGATCCGGTCCAGGTAATGTTCCAGCAGAACGTACTCGGCGGCGATCGTGGCATCCGGCTCGAGCTCGTAGGCGAAATGGCCGTCGGCCTGTTGCTCGCCAGAGAGGCTGGCATGGGCGCGGGCGATCGAAGTCTCGAGAATCGCGTTCATCTGCCTCCTATAATCAAGGTTTTGTTAATATAGCCAGAGCCGCGCGGTTGCCGGAACGAATCGCGCCCTCGATGGTGGCGGGCAAACCGGTGTCGGTCCAGTCCCCGGCCAGCACCCAGTTCGGGTTGGCGGTGCGGGGTTGCGGCCGGCGGGCGAGCTGCGTCGGGGTGGCGGCGAAGGTGGCGCGCTTCTCCCGCACCACCCGGTGCGGCGGGATTTCGGGCGGCAAGGCGAAGGCTTTGACAAGGTCGGACCAAACCGCTTCGGCCAGGGCTTCGTTGCTGGTGTCGGCATGGCGGTTGGCGGCGGAGATGGTGACGGAGAGGATGTCGCCCTTGGCGAAGGCCCATTCGGCGGTGCCGCCGAGCAGGCCCCAGAAGCCGGCCGGCCCCGGCGGTAGCCGGATTTTGTAGTGCAGGTTGCAGATCGCCTCGAACGCGTCCGGCACGACCAGGCTGGGGATCAGCTCGGCGGCGGCCCAGGGCGGCACGGCGAGAACGGTTTTTTGGGCGGGATCGAGCGCCGTGATCCGGCTGCCGAAGCGGATGTCCGCGCCGCGGGCGCGCAGCCAGTCGAGCGCCGGATCGACGAAGCTTTCGGACAGGCCGATCGCGGGCCAGCGCGGGATCGTGGCGGCGCCGCCGCGCTCGAGGCTCTCCGCCACTACCGTGGCGAACGGCGCCGCGGCGGCCACCTCCGGCATGGTGTTGAGGGCGGCGATGGCGAGCGGTTCCAGCAGGTCGCGGTAGAGGCGGCCGGTGCCGCCCAGCAGCGCCGCCACAAGGTCGTCCGGCTTGGCCCGGCGCAGCTTCGTCAGGGCCAGGTAGTCGCCGGCCCTGGTGCCGGGGACGCGGCGGCGGCGGTCGAAAATCCACCATGGCAGCCGGCTGCGGTTCAGCCGCAGCGTCCAGGCGGCGCCGCTGCCGAGGTCGATGAACGGGAAGAGCGGCGCGGCCGGGCCGGTGAGTGTGGCCTCGGCGCCAATGCGCTTCAGATAGGCCATGGTGTCGCGGTTGCCGGAAAGCAGCAGATGGTTGCCGTTGTCGATCCGGCAGCCGAGGGCGGGGTCATCATAGGACCGGCAGCGGCCGCCGGCGGCCTTGGCGGCCTCGTGCAGGATCACATGCTCGCCAGCCTCGGTGAGCGCGCAGGCGGCCGCGAGGCCGGCCATGCCGGCGCCAACAACCGAGATCACGGCAGCTCGATCACGGCAGGAAGATCCGCGCCGCCAGCACCAGTTTGCGAAGTTTGGGCAGCCGCACCGGCGTGCCGTTATAGCGGAAGCCGCGGTGGCGGAGCTGGGCCAGGAGCGGCCGGTAGCTGGCCGCCATCAGCCGCGCCGGCCGCATCGCCCGGCGGTCGCACAGCGCCATCGCAGCACCTGCCTGGTCAAAGTAGTTGTCGGCGAGCCGCGCCAGCCGGCGGCAGGCAGGCGCCAGGTTCGGCGACGCCAAAGCGGCTTGCGGCTCGGCTGGCACTCCGGCCTCGTGCAGATATTCCGCCGGCAGATAGAGCCGGCCGCGCGTCGCGTCCTCCGCCACGTCGCGCAGGATGTTGGTGAGCTGCAAGGCGCGGCCGAGGGCGTAAGCGACATCCTGCGCCGCACTGCCGGCGTCGCCGAATATCCGCACCGAGAGCCGGCCGACCGCCGCCGCCACTCGGTCGCAATACAGGTCGAGCAGCGGCAGCGACGGGGCGACGATGGCTTCGCCGTCCATCTCCATGCCGTCGATGATGGCGATGAAGTCGGCTTCAGGAAGTTCATAAACCCGGACCGCGTCGCGCAGCGCCCGGGTCACCGCGTCGTCGGCGTCCCCGAGATAAAGGGCCGCGACCCGGCGGCGCCAGTCCTGCAGAGCTACGCGCTTCTCTGCCATCGGCACGGCGTCGTCATCGGCGATATCGTCGACGAGCCGGCAGAAAGCGTAGATCGCGTACATCGCGTCACGCCGGGGGGCGGGCAGCGTTTTCATGCCGTAGTAGAAGGAAGTGCCGGCGCGCTTCACCAGCGCGGTGATCGCGGCGGTGTCGGCGGCGGTCTCGGCGACGCTCACAGGAAGCGGGGCAGCGCCGTGGCGGCGGCGGCGGCGATATCCAGCGGCCGCAGCTTGACCCGCATCGCCAGTGGGTCGCGGCGCCGCAGGAGCCTGGTCAGCCGCCGCGCCGAGCCGGCGATCACCGCGGTTTCGACCCTGAGCCGCCGCGATCTGACCAGCCGCGGTAGCGCCGCCGCCTCGCGGTTCAAGGCCTCGGTTTCGACGAGCATTTGGTCGAAGACCTGGCGCAGCGGCGGGGTGGCGCGGGTGCGGGCCAGGTCATCGGTGCTCGCACCCGCTTTGGCCAGCCAGTCCTGCGGCAGGTAGCAACGGTCGAGAGCACGCAAATCCTTGGCGCAGTCCTGCAAATGGTTCAGCACCTGCAGGGCGGCGCACAGCGCGTCGGAGGCCGGCCAGGTGGCGCGGCTTTCGCCGTGCAGGTCCAGCACATGGCGGCCGACCGGGGCGGCGGAGTAGCGGCAGTAATCCATCAGCGCCGCCCAGCTTTCATAGCGGGCTTTTGTGGCGTCCTGGCGGAACGCCACCAGGAGTTCACGGGAATGGATCGCCGGCACGCCGGTTTCCGCCAGCGAGGCGCGCAGGCGCAGCGCGGTCGGCGCGCCCTCCTCGCGCTCGCCGAGCAGCACCGCCTCCATGGCATCCAGCCGGACGATCTTTTCACGCGGCGCCAGAGTCTCGTGGTCGGCGATGTCGTCGGCGTTGCGGGCAAAGGCGTAAAAGGCGTGAACGTGGCGGCGCAGCGATCTCGCGATCAGCCAGGAGCCGACTGGAAAGTTCTCGTCGGCGCGGTCCTTGCCGGACCAGACCTCGACGGCGCCGGCGGGCGCGGGGGCGGCCGGAAAAGGTGCGTTGTCGTTGGTGGCCAGACTCATGCGCCGGCGCCGTAGGCGCGATTTTTCCAGGCCGCACCCCTGCCCCGCCAGTGGTTCGCGGCCGAAGCGATGGTTGCCGCCATGTAGAACAGCGCGATCAGCGGCAAGGCGAAGGCCCAGGCGGGATCCTGCCCGTAGCGCCGCAGCGTCGGCAGGAAGCTGAGCATGGCCAGGACATAGGCCAGCAGCCCGAACAGGAAGCGGGCGCCGTGTCCGAACAAAACCGCCCAGGCCGGCGCCAGCCAGACCAGCGTCAGGCCCAGGATGGTGAGCACCAGCAACGCCGGCGAATTCCGCAGCTGGGTGAAGGCGGTGCGCGAGACCATGGCAAAGATGTCGCGGAACCGGTGGTAGGGCCGGATCGAGGTGGCGAGGCCGGAATGGCCCAGGAAGATCGGGCCGTTGGGCTTGATCGCCTTGGCCAAAGCGACATCGTCGATCAGCGCAGCCTTGATCCCGGCGATGCCGCCGCTCCGCTCCAAAGCCTCGCGCCGGATCAGCACCGTGCCGCCGGCCGCCGCCGCCGTGGCGCTGAGCGGGTCGTTCACGCGGGCGAAAGGATAAAGCATCTGGAAGAAATACACGAAAGCCGGCACCAGCGCACGTTCGGCCAGGCTGGCGCAGTTCAGCCGCACCATCTCGCTGACCATGTCGACGCGGAGCGCCTGGAGCCGGGCGACCAAAGTGGACAGGTGGCGCGGGTCGTGGACGATGTCGGCGTCGGTAAACAGCAATACCGGCGCGGTGCCGGCCGCGATACCTTGCGATAGCGCCCAGAGCTTGCCGGACCAGCCGAGCGGCTTTGGCGCGCCAGTGATGATGGTCAGGTTCGAAGCGGTGCCGGCGCGGGCGGCGGTGCCGTCGGTCGAATTGTCGTCGACCAGGATGACGCGGCAGCGGCCGGGATAGTCCTGCGCCAGCAACGAGGCGATCACAATGCCGATGCTCTCCGCCTCGTCGCGCGCCGGTACCACGATGTCCACGTCCGGCATCTCGGCGGGTGTCGTCGGGGCGAGTTCGGGGGTCGATTTCCAGAAATCGCCATGCCCGAAATACAGGTAGAGCCAGACAACGAAGGCGAGGAAGGCGATCACAGCCAGCCCTGGGCGGCGAACCAGGCCAGGGCGTCGGCGACCGCCGCGGTGGCCGGGCGCGGTGCGTAGCCGAGTTCGGCGCGGGCTTTCTCGGACGAGAAGAACATCGTCTTGCGGGCCATTTTCAGCATCTCGCGCGTCATCAGCGGCGGCTTGCCTGTGAATGCAGCGACCCGCTCCATCGCCGCCGCCAGCGGCATCAGCGGTCCGATCGGCAGGCGGAGTTTTGGCGGGCGGCGATGCGCCTGCCGGGCGATCAGCGCGAAGAAATCGCCCAGCATCAGGTTCTCGCCGCCGAGGATATAGGCCTCGCCGGTGCGCCCTTGGCGCAAAGCCAGCAGATGCCCGGCCGCGACATCGTCCACATGCACGACGTTCAGGCCGGTATCGACGAAGGCCGGCATTTTGCCGCGCGCGGCGTCCAGCACCATTTTGCCGGTCGGCGTCGGCTTGACGTCGCCGGGGCCGACCGGGGCGGCAGGGTTGACGATCACGATGTCCTGGCCGGCCGCCGCCAGCGCCCGCACCGCCTGCTCGGCGTCGTATTTGGAGCGTTTATAGGCGCCGACGAGGTTGGCCGGATCGACCGGCGTCGTTTCGTTCGCCGGACTGCCGTCCTTGGTCAGGCCCAAAGCGGCGACGCTGCTGGTATAGACCACACGCTCGACACCGGCGGCGCCGGCGGCGTTCAGCAGCGCCACGGTGCCGTCCACATTGACCCGCCGCATCGCCGCCGGATCCGGCACCCAAAGCCGGTAGTCGGCGGCAACGTGGAACAGGTAGCGGCAGCCGGCGAGGGCCGGAGCAAAACCCGCAGGCGCCGTCAGGTCGGCCTCGACCAGTTCGGCCGGGATGCCAGCGAGGTTGCGGCGGTCGCTGCCCGGCCGCACGGTCAGCCGCAGCCGGTGCCCCGCGGCGGCCAGCCGGCGGGCCACCGCGGCGCCGACGAAACCGGTGGCGCCGGTGACCAGCGTCAACGGCCCCGCATTATCGGCTGGCAAACCGCTGCTCTCGCCCAAACTTAACTCCGCCTAACGATCGGTCCGCCCTGTACTTTGGGCGTGGTGGCGCTTTAGAACGCATCGCCCCGCCCCGCGCAACCAAGGCGGCCGGCGCCATGAGAGACCAAAGCCATGGACGATGTCGTAGCCGCCGCCGACTTCAACGCCCGGCACTGGGTGTTCCCTGAGGCCGGCGCCATCCGGGCCGGCTCGGCCGCGCATTTCGCCATGCTGACGCGGTTGCTGCAGGAGACCTACAACCCCTACAAGCCGGCGGTACTGAACTGGCCGAAGCTGGCGCCGGAGACGCTGGCGCGCATCACCTCGCTGCCGATCTGGGACATCGCGGTGCAGACCGAGATCAAGGCCAGTATGCGGATCGCGGCGTTCGCGGGCCAGGTGCGGCAGCCCGCGCTGCAGGCCGCGTTGATGCACATGGCGGGCGAGGAGTCTCGGCACCGCGATGTGCTGTCCCGGCTGGTCGCGGCCTACGACATACCGATGCAGCCGGAGCCGACCTACCGCCCGCCGCGCGACACCGAATGGGGCTTCATGGTCACTGGCTATTCGGAGTGCGTCGACAGCTTCTTTGCCTACGGCCTGTTCGAGATGGCGCGGCGCTCCGGGTTTTTCCCGGTCGAGCTGGTCGAAACCTTCGAGCCGGTGGTGCAGGAAGAGGGCCGGCACATCCTGTTTTTCACCAACTGGATGGCTTGGTACAAGGCGACCATGCCGTTCTGGCGGCGGCCGTATTTCGCGCTCAAGACGGCGGCGGTGTGGGGCTTTCTGCTGTGGGAGCGGATCGGCATGGCGCGCAGCGTCGATGGGCTGGAGAACGCCGACGCCAATTTCACCGTCAACGGTTCGAAAGCGCTGGCCGATGAGATGGACCCAGCCGTGCTGATCGACATCTGCCTGGCCGAGGACAAGAAGCGGATGGCAGGGTACGACGAGCGCCTGCTGCGGCCGACGACGATGCCGAAACTTGCGCGCTTCGCACGGCTCTTCCTGCGGCCGAAGAAGCGGCCCGCCGCGGCGTGAGTTGGCGGAAACTGCTGTCGGCCAGTTTCGTGCTGGCCGGCATCGCGCTGATCACCGGGCTGGTCATCTATTATGGCGCCGGCGAGGTGCTGAGGGCGCTGACGTCGGTCAGCCCCGGCGGATTTTGCCTCTATATCGCGGTGCAGCTGGTGATCACCGCCGGGCTTGCTTTGTCCTGGCGGATGCTGCTGCACAGCCGCAGGCGCGGCAGCTTCCGGCTACTGCTCTGGGGCCGGCTGGTGCGGGACGCGACCGGTGAGTTCCTGCCGTTCAGCCAGGTCGGCGGCTATGTGCTGGGTGCCCGGGTGATCACGCTGGGCGGCGTCGACCCGAACGATGCCGCCGCCTCGACGCTCGCCGATGTCACCACCGAGTTCCTGAGCCAAATCGTTTTCGTCGGCATCGGCCTTGCCTTGCTGGCCCACCGGGCGCCGGCGAATTTCCTGTTGCTGCCGATCGGCGTCGGTCTGTGCGTCGCGGTGGTCATGGGCATCGGGCTGGTGGTGGTGCAGCGCGGCGGCAGCTCCTGGTTCCGGCGGGCGTTGCTGCGGATCGCCGGCCGCGCCGCCAAGGCCGCGGTGCTGGGGGTGGGCCGGCTGCAGTCCTCGCTGGACGTGGTGTATGCCGAGCCGAGGCGGCTGACGCTGGCGGCGGTGTTCCACCTGGTCTGCTGGTTCGGCACCGCCACCGCCTCTTTCGTCGGGTTTCACGCCCTGCATGTGCCGCTCGGCTTTACCGACGCCATCATCATCGAGTCGCTGCTGCACGCCATCATGGCGCTGGCGTTTTTTGTGCCCGGCCGGGTCGGCATCCAGGAAGCGGCCTATACGGTTCTGGCCGGCATTTTCGGGATTTCGCCGGAGATCGCGATCTCGCTCTCGCTATTGCGCCGGGCTCGCGACTTCGTCATTGCGGTGCCGGTGCTGCTGGCCTGGCAGGGGCTGGAGGCGAGCCGGCTGCGCAGCGCGGCCTGATCGTGCCGCGGCGTCATTGCTTTGCCACGAAGGGAGACTCTTGCGCGCCGGCCCCATCCGACACATTTACCCTCGGCGACACACGGGGAGTTTACCAAATGTCTATTCTAGGATGGATCGTACTGGGCATCATTGCTGGCTGGATCGCCAGCCTGATCGTGGATAATGGCGGCAAAGGGCCGGTGCTGGACATGGTGCTGGGCATCATCGGCGCATTGGTTGGCGGCGCGATCTTCAGCGCCCTGGGCGCGGTGCCGGTGACTGGCTTCAACCTGTACAGCCTGTTCATCGCGGTGCTGGGCGCGATCGTGGTTCTGGTCATCTACCACGCCTTTCTCGGCCGCCGCCGTATCTGAGAAGGTCTAAGTGATGCGACCCTGGCCGGCTCCACATCGTGGGCCGGCCGGGGCTAGTGCTAGAGCGTGGTGAGTTATCACTCATCACGCTCTACTCCTATTTTAGTGAGCAATTTCATGGCTCAGTCGTATCGCTGCGCGATTCGACTTCAAGCGATGTTGCTCTTGAGCCGCCGCGGCGGGTTTGGTCGGCGACAATGATACAGCAAAACGCCGAAATGCCGCGCTTGCGGGCGATGCGGGCGTTCTTCTTCCTGGCCGGCCTCGGCATGGCGGCCTGGGCATTCGTTGCACCGTCAATCAAGATACGGTTCGGCTTGGACGACGGCACACTCGGCCTGATCCTGCTTGCCGGCGGTATCGGCGGCTTGATCTCGATGCCGATTTGCAGCCTGTTGATAGACCGGGTCGGCAGCCGCGTGCTGCTGTGCGGCGCGAGCGTGCTGCTCGGCCTGTTGCTGCCGGTGTTGAGCCTGGCGCCGTCGGCTGCCGCTTTTACCGTCTTGCTGCTGCTCTACGGGCTGGTGTTCGGCGGCGTCGATGTGGCGATGAACAGCCAGGCGGCCGTCATCGAAGCCCGCAGCGGCGGCAGGCAGATGTCACGGTTCCATGCGTTTTTCAGCATTGGTGGCCTGGCGGTCGCGCTGGCCGCCAGCCTGGCGTTGCGGCTCGGCGCCTCGTTGCAGCTCTGCGCCGCCATTGTCGGCCTGGCGATGCTGTCGATCCTGCCGCAAGCCCGGCGGTTGCTGCCGCGGGTTCTGGACGCGCCCAGGGCGGGGCCGCAATTCGCCATGCCGAACCGCGCCGCGCTGGTGCTCGGCCTGTGTTGCTTCACCTGTTTCCTTACCGAAGGCGCGGTGACCGATTGGAGCACGATCTTCCTGCGGTTTACCCGCGCCATGCCGCTGGCATCGGCGGCGCTCGGCTATGCCGCGTTCGCCGTGGCGATGGCGGCCTCACGGTTGTTCGGCGATCGCCTGGCGGCACGGCTCGGCGCCGCCAACGTGATGCGGCTCGGCGGCGCCCTGGCGGTCCTGGGGCTGCTGCTGGCGGTCGCGCTGCCTTACGGCGTCGCCGGGATCATCGGTTTCGGCCTGGTCGGGCTGGGGCTCGGCAACATCGTGCCGCTGATCTTCAGCGCCGCGGCGCGGGTGCCGGGCATGTCCGCGAGCCTCTCGATGCCGGCGGTGGTCGGGCTCGGCTATGCCGGGTTTCTCACCGGCCCGGTGGTCATCGGCCTGGTTGCGAACCGGCTGAGCCTGTCGGCGGCGCTGGGGCTGACTGCGGCGTTGCTGTTCGCGACCTTGTTCGCCGCCGGAGCCGTGGCGGCTCCCGCCGCGCCAGCCGAGGCGCATCGGGCCGATCGGTTTGTGCTGAAGGCCGGCACCAACGATGTCAGCCCTGCCGATCCAGCTCCGGATAATGCCTGAAAACACCGTCTTCATTGAAGGCGATCCGGCGTTTCGATTTGAGATAGGCGGCGACGTTCTTGTGCTTGCCCACCGCCCCATGCAGGCGGGCGAGGCCGGGATAGGTTTTCGCGAACCCCTTCATCGCCTTCGGAAAGGCGTAGTTGAGGCCTTCGACGATCTGAAACATCGAGAGATCGACATAGCTCAGCGCGGCGCCGACCATGTGGTGGCCGCCGGCGGGATTGCGTTGCAGCACACGCTCGAAATAATCCATGAACTTCGGCAGCCGGTTATCCAGGAAATCGGCGCTGCGCAGTTTCGCCGCGTCCTTCTGGTCGTCGTAATAAAGTGAGCTGGCGATCGGATGATGCGTGTCGTGTACTTCCTTGACGAAGTCGGTGACGGATAATTGCAGCGCATTGGCGAAATAGCGTTCCTGGTCCTGCGCCGGCGCCAGGCCGATTTTCGGCCCGAGATACATCAGGATGTTGGCGGCGTGCGAGACGATGATGTCGCCGTCTTTCAGGAACGGCGGGGCGAACGGCAGGTAGGGCTCGGTCTTGCTCTGCAACATCGACAGCAGCGCCGACATGTCCTGCCGCGCCACGTCGACATAGTCGGCGCCGGCGGCTTCCAGCGCCAGCCGGACGAACTCGCCGCGGCCCTGGATGCTGTCCCAGTAGTAGAGCTCGTAAGCCATTGTCGTGTCCTTCGCGTTGTGGATCGAGTTGATAGAGACCGGCGCCGGCCTCAAGCGGCAAGCAGCACCGCCAAGGTGCGGGCGATCACTTCGGTGGCGCGGTGCAGATCGTCGAGGCGCAGCCGCTCGTCCGCCCGATGGGCGTTGGCCTCCTCGATGCCGCGCGGTCCGGCGCCATACAGCACGGTCGGCACGCCGGCGGCGGCGTAGTGCCGGGCATCGGTATAGAGCGGCACGCCGTTGGTGGTGACCGGCACGCCGAAGACCCCGCTCGCCTGCGTGCAAAGCGTCGCGGCGAGCGCCTCAACACCGGCGATCTGCGTCAGCGGCCGGGCTAGCAGCCGCCGCCGGACAGTCATGCCGATGCCGGGCAACGCGGCGCTGGTCTGGATCAACGCCGTCAGCTCGGCCTCCACCAGCGCCGGGTCCTCGTGCGGAACGATCCGCCGGTCCAGCCGGAAGACCACGCGGTCCGGCACCGCGTTGGTGGCGAAGCCGCCCTCGATCATGCCGATGGTGAGGTTCGGCGCGCCGATGCCGGCGATCGGCGACATCCCGGCCGCCAGCGCCGGCCGCGCGGCGTAAAGCGCCGCCAGGATGGCGGTGGCGGCGGCCAGTGCGTCCGCGCCGGTTTCTGGCTTCGCGGCGTGGGCGGACCGGCCGCTGACGGTGACCTCCAGCTGCAAACAGCCGTTATGGGCGGTGACGACGGCGTAGGAGAAGCCGGCGGCGATCGCGTAATCGGGCTTGGTCAGGCCTTGCGCCAGCAGCCAGGCGGGGCCGGCCTCGCCGCCGGTCTCCTCGTCGTAGGTGACGTGCAGTTCTACCGTGCCGCGCAGGGGAAGCGCCTCGTCCCGCACCGCCGCCAGGGCAAAGGCGTAGGTGGCGATGTCAGACTTCGACACCGCGACGCCGCGGCCGAGCATCCAGCCGTCCCGGATTTCCGCGCCATACGGATCGGCGGTCCAGCCGTGGCCGGGCGGCGCCACGTCGCCGTGGGCGTTCAGCGCGATCGTCGGGCCAGGTCCGAAGCGATGCCGGACGATCAGGTTGGTGGTGCTGGCCATGCCATGCGCGGCGGCGAAATCCGCCGGCACCGGGTGCCGCTCCACGGTGAAGCCCAGCCCCTCCAGCAGGCGGGCGGCGAGTACCGCGTGCGGCGCGCAGTCGCCGGGCGGATTGTCGGACGGCAGCCGCACCAGGGCGGCCAGAAAATCCTCCCGCGCCTGGCGCGTCGCGGCGATACGGTCGCGCAGGGACAAAACAAAATCCTTGTTGCGGGGTCTTGGGTGCGGCAACCTAGGCGGCGGAACAGGAGCCATGCAACCATGAGCGAGCACGCCGATTTCATGAGCATGGCGATCGACCTGGCCTATCAGGGCATGGCAGGCGCGCATGGTGGGCCCTTCGGCGCGGTGATCGTTCGGGACGGGGCGATCGTCGGGCGAGGGCATAACCGCGTGCTCTCCTCCAACGACCCGACCGCCCATGCCGAGGTGACGGCGATCCGCGACGCCAGCGCCAATTTGGAAAATTTCGATCTGTCCGGCAGCGTCATCTACGCCAGCGCGATGCCGTGCCCGATGTGCTTGGCGGCGATTTTCTGGGCGCGGATCGACAAGGTTTATTACGGTTGCACGGCCGCGGATGCCGAGACCATCGGCTTCGACGACCACGAGTTCTACCGGCAGCTGGCGTTGCCCGCCGAGCAGCGCCGGGTGCCGGTGGTGCAGGTGGATGATTGCTATCCGGCGGCGCGCGCCTGTTTCCAGGCCTGGGCGGATAACGATGCAAGGGTGCCGTATTGAGCGGGATGACCGAGACGCCGGAGCGGGCGGCGTTCCTGCGCCGCTACGGCCATTTATTCGAGCATTCGCCATGGGTGGTGGAGCAGGCCTTTGCGCTGCGGCCGTTTGCCGATGACGAGGCGCTGCACGCGGCGTTGACGCGGGTGGTGGCCGAGGCCGGGGTCGAGATGCAGCGCCGGCTGATCGCGGCGCATCCGGAACTTGGCGCCCGCGTCGCGCTGAGCGAAGAGTCCGACGCGGAGCAGACCGGCGCCGGGCTGCGCCACCTGAGCGAAGCGGAGTTCGCCCGGTTCGCGGCGCTGAACGCGGCTTACCGGGAGAGGTTTGGCTTGCCGTTCATCATCTGCGTGCGCCGGCATGACAAGGCCTCGATCCTCGCCGCCTTTTCGCGCCGGCTGGCGCACGACGCGGCGACCGAACATGCGGTGGCGCTGGCCGAGATCGGCGCGATCACCCGGCTGCGGCTGGCCGACCTCGCGCTGACCACGGCGCCGGCATGAGCGCCGCACGGCAACCGGCGCCGCCCGCCGCCGCCGGGTTGGAGGCGCTGACCGCGCGGGTGCGGCACGACCTCGAATGCCTCGACTATCCGGCCAAAACCTGGGTCCGGCAGTTGAAGCACGAGAGCGGGCACGTTTATGACGTGGTGATCATCGGCGGCGGGCAGAGCGGGCTCGCCGTCGGCTTCGGCCTGTTGCGCGACAAGGTGGAAAACATCCTGCTGCTCGACGAGAACGCCCAAGGCCAGGAAGGTCCATGGGTCACCTACGCGCGGATGGTGACGCTGCGCACGCCGAAATACCTGACCGGGCCGGATCTCGGCGTTGCCTCGCTCACCTTCCGGGCCTTCTGGGAAGCGCAACATGGCGAAGCCTCCTGGGAGGCGCTAGGCAAGGTCCCGCGCCAGGACTGGATGGAATATCTGCGCTGGTTCCGCGCCGCGACAGCGATGCCGGTACGCAACGAGACGCGGGTGGAGCTGATCGAGCCGGTGCGGCGCGGGCTGTTTGCCTTGCGGCTCGCCGGCGGCGAGACCCTGTTGGCGCGCAAGGTGGTGCTGGCGACCGGTATCCATGGCGGCGGCGCCTGGCATGTGCCGCCGTTCATTGCGGCGGCGCTGCCGAAGCATCTTTGCGCGCACACCTCCGGGCCGATCGACTACACAAGGCTGATCGGCAAGAAGATCGGCATCCTGGGCGGCGGCGCCTCGGCTTTCGACAACGCGCAGTTCGCGCTCGGGCTCGGTGTCGCGGAGGCTCATGTGTTTGTGCGGCGCGAGGTTATGCCGCGCATCAACCCGATCCGCTTCATGGAAAATGCCGGGTTCCTGCGGCATTTCGCCGATCTGGACGACGCGGCGAAATACCGGGCGATGGACTTCTTTCTCGGCCACAGCCAGCCGCCGACCAACGACACTTACAAGCGGGCCGCCGCCTATCCGGGTTTCCACCTGCATCTCGGCGCACCTTGGGAAAAGGTGGAAGAGATCGAAACGGGCGTGCGGGTGACGACGCCGAAGGGCACGCACGAGTTCGCCATGGTGATCGCCAGCACCGGGCTGCTGACGGATGTGGCGCTGCGGCCGGAATTGGCGGCGGTGGCGGCGGATATCGCGCATTGGCGGGACCGCTACGCGCCACCCCCGGACCGGCGCAACCGGCTGATCGACGATCATCCTTATCTGGGGCCGAGCTTCGAGTTCTTGCCGCGCCGGCCGGAAGCGGCCGACCGGCTGCACGGGCTGTTCGCGTTCAATTATTCGGCGCTGGTGAGCCTGGGGCTTTCCGCCGCGGCGCTTTCCGGCATGAAATTCGCCGCCCCCCGCGCCACGGCCGGCATCACGCGGCAACTTTTTATCGATGCTCAGGCAGAAATTCTCGGCGACTTCCTGGCCTACGCGGAAGAGGAGTTTCTGGGGTGAGCCTGACGACCCATGTGCTGGACACGGTGCGGGGCGGCGGCGCCGCGGGCCTGCGCGTCGTGGTGCGGCTGAACGACGCTGAGTGCGCCGATGTCACCCTCGACGGCGGCGGCCGGGCCACGCTGCTCGCCGAGCACCAGGCCGGCGCCTGCGAACTGGCCTTCCACGCCGGCGCCTATCAACACGACGCCACATTCTACGATGTGATCCCGGTCCGCTTCCAGATCGCCGATCCGGCCGGGCACTATCATATCCCACTGATCCTCAGCCCGTTCGGGTACACGACCTATCGCGGTGGCTGATCTGGCTTTCGATCCACGCAACCTGGTCGGTTACGGTGGCGCCCCGCCGCACGCGGCCTGGCCGAACGGTGCCAAGGTCGCGGTCAATTTCGTGCTGAATTACGAGGAAGGCGCGGAGCGCTCGATCCTGCACGGCGACCCCGCTTCCGAAGCGTTTCTTTCGGAAATCGTCGGCGCCGTGCCGGTCGCCGGGATGCGCCACGCCAGCATGGAGAGCCTGTACGATTACGGCGCGCGGGCCGGGTTCTGGCGGATCAGGGATCTGTTCGTCGGGCGCGGCCTGCCGCTGACCGTGTTCGGCGTGGCGATGGCGCTGGCCCGCAACCGCCCGGCGGTGGAGGCGATGCTGCGCGCCGATTGGGAAATCGCCTCGCATGGCTACCGCTGGATCGACTACCAGCATGTCGACGAGGCGACCGAGTACCAGCACATGGCCCGCGCCATCGAGATTCACACCGAACTCACCGGCGCGCCGCCGCTCGGCTGGTACACCGGGCGGACCAGCCCCAACACCGCGCGACTGGTGGCGGAGGCCGGCGGTTTTGTCTACGACGCCGATTCCTATGCCGATGACCTGCCCTATTACGACAATAGCTGGGGCCGGCCGCAATTGGTGGTGCCCTACACGCTCGACACCAATGACATGCGGTTTTGCGCCGCCCAGGGCTTCAACTCAGGCGCGCAGTTTTTCGAGTATCTCAAGGACGCGTTCGACGTGCTCTACGCCGAAGGCGAGGCCGTGCCGAAGATGCTTTCAGTGGGACTGCACTGCCGGATCGCCGGCCGGCCGGGGCGGGCGGCGGCGCTGGCGCGGTTCTTGGATTACGTGTCTGCGCAACCAAAAGTCTGGGTAGCGACCCGGATCGACATCGCCCGCCACTGGCTGGCGACGCACCCAGTGGCGATTTAGAAGCCTTCGCGCTCGATCCGCTTGCGCTCCATCTTGCGGGCGCGGCGAACCGCCTCGGCGGCTTCGCGGGCGCGGCGCTCGGAGGGTTTTTCGTAGTGCCGGCGGAGTTTCATCTCGCGGAACACGCCTTCGCGCTGGAGCTTCTTCTTGAGCGCCTTCAGCGCCTGATCGACGTTATTGTCACGAACGAGAACTTGCACTGGGGCGACAACTCCTGCTTGGCCGGTAAAAGTTAAAAGACGCACGCGGCCTGGATGGCCGTGCGCGCCGCGATCGGGGCGGCTATAGCACAAAGTTGGGTCTCGCCAAATGCTTTCGGCGGGGCCATCTACGCCGACATGGCCATCCTGAAAATCGCTCGCATGGGCCACCCGGTGCTGCTCGCCAAGGCGGCGGCGGTGGCGGACCCGACGGCACCGGAGATCCAAAGGCTGCTGGCCGACATGGCCGAGACGCTGGAGGATGCCGGCGGGGTCGGCCTCGCGGCGCCGCAGGTGTTCCGGCCGCTGCGAGTGTTCATCTACCGGGTCCCCCGTGACCGGAACGAAGAGGACGAGGAAATGCCGCTCGCCGCCGTTATCAACCCTGAGGTCACGCCGCGGGGCGAGGCCAAGGTTCTGGGTTGGGAAGGTTGCCTCTCGATTCCCGGCCTGCGCGCCGCCGTGCCCCGTTACCAAGCCATCAGACTCACCGGCCTCGATGAGACGGGTCAGCCGATCGACCGCGCCCTTTCCGGCTTCGCGGCGCGGGTGGCGCAGCATGAGGCCGACCACCTGGACGGCGTTCTATATCCGATGCGGATGGAAGATTTCCGTTTTTTCGGGTTCAACGAGGAAACCATGCGTTACCCACTGCCATTCCCGGAACCGGAGCTGCCATGACCATCGATACCGACCAGGCCGCCGTGATCGACGCGCTGCTGGCCCAGGTTCCGTTCGACGGCTGGACCGAGACGGCGCTGCGCAACGCGCTGCCGACGCTTGGCCGCGACTCCGAAGAAGCTCCGCTACTGTTCCCGAACGGCACCGCCGAGATGATCGAGGCTTACACTGCCCTCGCGGATTTACGGATGGAGCACGCGGCCGCGGCGGACCCGGCATTGCTGGCCGGCGGCGTATCGGCGCGGGTCAAGGCGCTGATCGCCTTGCGGCTGCGGCAGGCCGCTCCCGATCGGGAAGCGGTGCGCCGCGCCGTGGCGTGGTTGGCGCTGCCGCGCCACGCCGGCATGGCGGCGCGCATCACGGCGCGCACCGTTGATACGATCTGGCACGCCGCCGGCGACACCGCCGCTGACTTTTCCTGGTACACCAAACGCGGCATACTGGCCGGCGTTTACGGCGCCACGTTGTTATTCTGGTTGCGCGACAGTTCGGCGGATGACGAAGCGACGCTGGCGTTCCTGGACCGCCGGCTTGCGGATGTCGGCAAGATCGGCAAGCTGCGCCAGGCGGTCACGCGCGTCACTCGAAATGCTAGAGCATGATCGGTCGAGGTTGAATCGCGCAGCACCTCCCCCTCAACCTCAGTAGCATGCTTTGGCTTCAATTTTAGAGGGCGATTCGCGTTTTAGCGCTCTAGCTGACGAACTGTTTTGCCGTCGAGCTTTCTTCGATCGAAACCAATGACGTGTTCATTACAAACTTTCGGGGCGCCGATGTTGATGTTGTAAGCAAGCAACCATCCATCACATTCCGGTGAAGCAAACCGATCGGCTCGCCAACTTGTCTCAAGTCCCGCCCACGCACCACAAGATCGTCCTGCAGGCAGAAACGGTTGACGTTTCCAAGCGGTCCGTTCAGGGCGCCACGGTGCGTGTCGAGACCGTGACCAGGGAGCGGGAGCACAACGTCGATGAGACCATCTTCAAGGAGGAAGTCGAGGTCGAACGTGTTTCGATCGGCCGGGAAGTATCGTCGCCGCCTGAAGTTGTCCAAACCGACGAACTGACGATCATTCCGGTCATGGAAGAAGTGGTCATTGTTACGCGCAAGCTTTTTCTCAAGGAAGAGATTCACATCAAACGCGTGAGAACTCCGGTGCAACACCAAGAAACGATCGTACTTCGAAACCAGGAAGCAATCGTCACGCGTCACGAGCCTACCGACTTAGCCAACCCCGATCATCAACCGTTTCAACAAGGAGAGACCTTATGACTCAAGAAACCATTGTCGCGGCTTTTGATTCCGCGGCGCAAGCCGACGATGCGGCGCGTGCCGTCGAGGCGGCGGGCATACCGGCTGCCAATATCACCCAACATGCCGGCACGTCAGCCGAAGAAGTCACGACGAGCGATGTAACGCCGGCGCACAAGGAGCGCGGCTTCTGGGCGCGGCTGTTCGGCGACGATGAGGACGATGACTACGCCCACGAATCCACCACGATGCACGACCACTCGGTGTATGACAAGACGATGGCGGGCGGTGGCTCGGTGCTGAGCGTGAAGGTGGATAATGTGGAACGTGACGGCGACCGCATCCTCGACATCATGGAGTCCCACAACCCGATCGACATCGAGGAGCGGGCGACTGGCTATGCCGCCACCGGCACCACCTCGGCCACGCCGATGGCGAGCGGAGCTTCCAACGACACCCAGACCATTCAACTCGCGGAAGAAGCGCTGGTGGTCGGCAAGCGCGTGGTCAATCGTGGCACCACGCGCATCCGCCGATACGTCGTCGAGACTCCGGTGTCCGAGGATGTTTCGCTGCGACAGGAGAACGTTTCGATCGAGCGTCGCCCGGTTTCCGCCGGCACGGTGGCAACCGACGCGTTTACCGACAAGACGATCGAAGTCACCGAGATGAACGAGGAAGCGGTGGTCGGCAAAACCGCCAGCGTTGTCGAGGAAGTGGTAATCCGCAAGGATGTCCATGATCGCGTCGAAACGGTGCATGACACGGTGCGCCGTGAAGAACTGGAGGTCGAGAAGACCGACGACCTCAACGGCGGCACCACGACCGGCACACCGGTCAAAGCTGCCTGATCGCCCGGTGAAAGCGGGTCCGTCCGTGCAGCGCCGCGGACGGATCCGCTTTTAGTCGAGTTGCGGATTGTCGAAGCGCGGGTTGCGCCAGCGATTCAATGCGCGGATCAGCGCTTCGGCGAGATCGCGTTTTTCTGCCTCGCCCAATAGCCGCGCGACTTCGACCTTTTGCCCGCGTCCCGCCAGGATCAGGCGTGGCACCGTGCCGGCTCGTTCCTCCAGAACCGCTTTCAGCCAGTAGGGCGGCAGCGTCGTGCTGGCGCGGCGGCCGTGTTGATCGGTTTTTGTAACTGTCAGCACCGACTGGCTCAGCGTGATGACCTCTACGGCCCGCCCCGCCTGGATATTCAATCGCAACATAAAAAGGGCGAGGATCAGATCCGCGCCGTTGAAGCCGATCACCGGCCAGGCGCCGAGTAGCGCCATCAGGCTGGTCACTACCAGTGACCCGGCCAGCATCCCGACAATGACGATGCTGACGCCGCGCCGCGACAGGCTGCGGTGCGGTTTGACCGTCGCCTCGAACAACAGCGGGTCAGGTTCGGCGCTGGCGGTCATCGCGTCCATATTACATAAGTCAGCGAATTGGGGCGTGGGGCAAGGGATGATCGCGGCGCGCACGGCAACCAGGCAGAAGTTGATGAAGCGGGCGGATATCGGCCCGTTTCTGACAGCGATTGCCGGCGCCAATGCCGACCCCAGGACGGAACTCGACTATGCCTCGCCGTACACATTGCTCGTGGCGGTAGTTTTGTCGGCCCAGACCACCGACGTGGCGGTCAACCGGGTGGGCAAGGTGTTGTTTGCCGCCGCACCCGATCCGGCGGCGATGGTGGCATTGGGGGAAACGGGTGTCGGCGCCATCATCCGCTCGATTGGGTTGTGGCAGGCCAAAGCGAAAAACACCGTCGCGCTATCGCAAATGCTACTGGAACGGCATGGCGGGGAGGTGCCCGGCGACCGGGAGGCGCTGGAGGCACTGCCCGGCGTTGGCCGAAAGACCGCGAATGTCGTGCTGAACGAGATTTTCGGACAGTCGACCATGGCGGTCGATACCCACATCTTCCGCCTCGGCAACCGCACCGGCATTGCCCCCGGCACCACGCCGCGTGCGGTGGAAGATGGTTTGTTACGCCGGGTGCCGAAGCAGATGCTAAAGCCGGCGCATGTCTGGCTGATCCTGCACGGCCGCTACATCTGCAAGGCACGGTTGCCGGAATGCTGGCGCTGCCCCGGCGCCGCGTTTTGCGTGTTCCAATCCAAATCGCTGCCGCCGCTCGCCAAAAAAAAACCCGTCGGCCCTGGGGCCAACGGGTAAGTCAACAGGGAGGCTTCACGTCTGGGAGACGTTGGGACCGAAGTCCCAATCCGGCCCCGACGGGACCGGATGACAACTGGCTCATCACCAGTCTCGTGATATATAAGCCACAGCCGAGACATTTTAAGAGGCCAAAACGTAACCAAACACTACGTTGGCTTGGGGGCTCCGTTACCCGAGCAAATCCGACGCCTTAAGCGCGCGCCATGCCGCGTTCGGCGATCGAGTTCACGAGAAAGTCACGGAACACCGAAACGCGCTTGGAATTCCGCAGCTCCTCCGGATAGACAAAGTACATATCGATCGTTGGCCTTTTGAGTTCCGGCAGAATCGCCACCAGGCCTTGCTGGTCCTGCACCAGATAGTCCGGGACGGCGCCGATGCCGATGCCGGCGCGGATGCAGACCAGCATCGCCTGCAGCGAGTTGACCTCCATCACGCCGGCCCGGGGCGTGCCGTCGCGCCGCCCGACTTCGGCCAGCCAGTTCACGTCGATGACCGGCGGCTTACGGTCGCCGAACAGCACGAGCTTGTGGTTGTCGAGGTCTTCGGCGCGCTCCGGGGTGCCGTGCGCTTTCAAATAGTCCGGCGCGGCCCAGATCTGGCTGCGGATTTCACCGATATGGCGCTGCACCAGGTCCGGCTGGCGCGGCGGGTGCATCCGGATCGCGACATCGGCCTCGCGCATGGCGAGGTCCAGGTCGGTGTCGTCCAGTAGCAGCGACACGGTGACGTCCGGATGGCTGTTAAGGAAGGTCTTCATCCGGGGCGCCAGCCAGGTGACGCCGAAGCTGTGCGTGGTCGTGACTTTCAGCCGGCCTGCCGGCTTTTCCTTGCTTTCGGCCAGCAGCGCCTCGGTCATCGCGAGCTTAGCGAACACCTCCCGCACGGTGCGGTTCAGTGCCTCGCCCTGCTCGGTCAGGATCAGCCCGCGGGCGTGGCGGTGGAACAGCGGCACTGAAAGTGCTTCCTCCAGCGCCGAGATCTGGCGGGAAACCGCCGATTGGCTGAGGTTCAGCGTGTCCCCGGCATGGGTGAAGCTGCCGGCCTCGGCGACGGCGTGGAACACCCGCAGCTTGTCCCAGTCCATTTTCTGTCCGGTCATTAAGCTGCCTCCGCCTCGTCGACCCGCATCGGCAGCTCGGCCAGGAATTTCTCCGCCTCCAGCGCCGCCATGCAGCCGGTGCCCGCGGCGGTCACCGCCTGGCGAAAGGTTTTGTCCTGCACGTCGCCCGCCGCGAACACACCGGCGATCGAGGTCAGCGTGCTGCCCGGGGTGGTCAGGATGTAGCCCTCGGCGTCGGTCTTGACCTGGCCCCGGAAGACAGAAGTCGCCGGAGCGTGGCCGATCGCGACGAACACGCCGTCCACCGCGATCTTTTGCAACGCCCCAGTCCGGACCTGGCGCAAGGTGGCGCCGGTCACTACCGGCGGTGTGCCGCCACCGGTGATTTCCTCCACCGCATGGTCCCAGATGATGGAGATCTTCGGATTGGCGAACAGCCGGTCCTGCAGGATGCGTTCGGCCCGGAACTTATCGCGACGGTGAATTAGCGTCACATGCTCGGCGTGGTGGGTGAGGTAGAGCGCCTCCTCCACCGCCGTGTTGCCGCCGCCGACCACCGCGACCCGCTTGCCGCGATAGAAAAACCCGTCGCAGGTTGCGCAGGCGGATACCCCGGCGCCCTGGTATTGCTGCTCCGATGGCAGGCTCAGCCAGCGCGCTTGTGCGCCTGTGGCGATGATCACGGTGTCGGCAACGAACTCAATACCGCCGTCGGAGACGGCATGGAACGGCCGGCGGGAGAAATCGACCCGGGTAATCACGTCATGGACCAACCTTGTGCCGACATGCTCGGCCTGTTTGGCCATCTGCTCCATCAGCCAGGGGCCTTGGATCGGGTCGGCGAAGCCCGGATAATTCTCCACGTCGGTTGTGATGGTTAGCTGGCCGCCCGGCTGCAGCCCGGCCACCATGATCGGCGAGAGATTGGCGCGCGCCGCGTAAATAGCGGCGGTGTACCCCGCCGGCCCGGCGCCGATGATGAGCACCTGGGACTTTTGCACCTCGGCCATAAAAACCATTCCTTGTTCGGGGGGAAGCATATGCGCCGGCACGCAACCGTTACAAGCGGCGGCCGTTCGCAGACGCCCCCCATGGCTAAACCAAGATGTGTAATTATATTGCGTAGAACAACCCGACCAACCAGAGAATTTGACATGCAGCGTGAACCGGATTTGCCCGGATTGGACGATATCGACCGGCGGATCCTCGCCGAGCTGCAGAATGACGGTCGGATGACCAATGTCGAGTTGGCAAAACGGGCCGGCATCTCACCGCCGCCCTGCCTGCGCCGGGTGCGGCGGCTGGAGGAGGCAGGCTACATCCAGGGCTACCACGCCGAAACCGACGGCCAGAAGCTCGGCTGGCAGATCGCCTTTTTTGTCATTGTCGGGCTGGAGAGCCAGAAACAGGGGGTGCTGGACGGGTTCGAGGCACTCGTCGCGGGCTGGCCGGAGGTGCGGGAGTGCCACATGATCCGGGGCGGCGGGGATTTTTTGCTGAAGCTGGTGGCGCGGGACGCGGCGCATGAAAACCAGCTGACGGCGCGGCTCACCGGGGCGGCGCATGTGGCGCGGGTGCAGACGCTGCAAACCATCCGCACCAGCCGGGCGCTGGCCGGCGTGCCGATGGAACGGACCCATGGCTGACGCCGGGACCGTCTTGATCGTCATTGCGGCGGTGCTGGTGGACGTCGCGTGCCGATTCCTGCCGGCGCAGCTGCCCTATGTTTTTCCGTTCATCTTCAACGCGCCGGTGTTTCTCGGCGTTTGGTTCACCCTCTACTGGTATTGGCGGGGGCTGAAGCGGCTGCCGGCGGCGGCGCGGCCGGGGGTGACGCGGCAGACATTCTTCTACGCCGGCATGGCGGCGATCTACTTCGTGCTGCAGACGCGCTTCGAGTACCTGTCGCAGCATATGTTCTTCCTCAACCGGGTCCAGGCGGTGACGATCGGCATGGCGGCGCCTTTCGGGATCGGCATCGGCTGGCCGGCGGCGGCGCTGGCGGCGGGGGCACCGGCCTGGGTTTTGGCGCTGTGCCGAGGCGACGCCGTCCGCCGGGCTGGCAGGGTGCTGTTCCATCCGCTCCCGGCGATGGCGGCGTTCCTACTAACCTCCGACATCTGGCTGCTACCGGCGGTGCATTTCGCGGCGATGATCGACCCGACGCTGTACGCGGTGATGAACCTGAGCTGCCTCGCCGGCGGCTTGCTGTTCTGGCTGGTGGTGCTGGACCCGCGGCCGCGGCCCGCCGCCCGCTTCTCCTACCTGGCCCGCGCCGCCGCCGGTTTCCTGGTGATGTTTCCGCAGATCGCCATCAGCTCCTACATCGCGCTGAGCGGCCGGGACCTGTACTCGTTCTACACGCTTTGCGGGCGCATTTTCCCCGGCATCGGCCCCGGCTACGACCAGATGCTGGGCGGGCTGATCCAATGGATCCCGCCCGGAATGATGAACGTCGCCGCACTGATCATCTCGCTGAACGCGCTGCGCCTCAGCGACGAGACGGCGGCGCAGGACTTCGTGCCGCCGCCGGGGGCGCGGGTTTTCGAGGCGAAGTGGACCGGGCGGTAACCCTCAAGCGTTACCGCCCGAAAGCACGATCCCAACGGTCTTGCCAGAAGCGTCAAACCGCCCGGCCAGCAGCGCCGCCAGGGCGACCGCGCCGCCCGGTTCGACGATCAGCTTGAGGTGCCCCGCCGAGAAGGCTTGCGCCGCCCGCACCTCATCATCCGTTACCGCAAAAGCGCCGGCGAGCAGGCGGCGGTTGATGCCGAAGGTCAGTTCACCCGGCATCTTCGCCAGCAGCGCGTCGCAAAGCTGCGAGCCTTGCATCGTGTTGGCGAGGCGGGCGCCGACCGCCAGCGAGCGGCCGGTATCGTCCCAGCCTTCCGGCTCGACCGCGTAGATCCTGGTCGCCGGCGACACGTCGGAAAGCGCCAGGGCGCAGCCCGCGATCATCCCGCCACCGCCGGTCGGCACCAGCAGGGCGTCGAGCCGCAGCCCGGCGGCAGCGGCGTCCGCCGCCAGTTCGAGCGCCAGGGTGCCCTGACCGGCGATGACGTCCGGGTGTTCATAGGGCGGGATCAGGGCAGCTCCGGTTGCGGCGGCGATCGCCTGCGCGATCGCGGCGCGGTCGTCACGAGCGCGGTCGCAGGGCACGATTTCGGCACCCCAGAAGGCGGTGGAGTCTCGTTTGACCGCCGGAGCGTCCGCCGGCATTACCACAGTCGCGCCAATGCAAAGTGACGCCGCCGCACAAGCAATCGCTTGGCCGTGATTGCCTGAAGAATAGGTGACGACGCTGGTAGGCATCGCGGTTTCAGCCAGCCGGCGTAGCGCGTTGGTGGCGCCGCGCAGCTTGAAGCTGCCGGTGCGCTGCAGGACCTCCGGCTTGATCAGGATGGCGCCGCCGCTCTGCCGGTCGAGTGCGGCGTTGCGCAGCATCGGCGTGCGGACGATGTGCGGGGCGACCCGCCGCTGTGCGGCGTGTATGTCGGCGAGCGTTGGCGGCGACAGCGCGCTCATCGGCGCGGCAACAACACGCTGCCGGCGGGTGCCACGAAGCGGCAGATTTTGAAGACCGAGATCACCGTCGCGCCGCGCCTGCGGGGGATGGTGCCGAGCTCGACCGGGCAAGCGGTGTCCCGCCGCCGCGTCAGCATGATGCCGGCGGCGCCGACCGGCGCCGCCGGCATCCCGAAATAGCTCCAGCGCCGGTCGTAACCGACGATGCCGACGCCGCCCGGTTCGACCGCAAGTTCAGCGGCGGTGGCGTACTCGTCCGAGGTGATGAAGGCGGCGCCGCTCTGCTTTGCCGAGGCCTGCGCCGCGGCGGCGAGTTCGGACCAGCCGGCGAATTGCAGCGCCACCGGATCGGCGCGGGCGGACAACGGAAACGGCGCCGCGACCGCCTGCGCATAAACCAGCGCCGTCATGGCGAAGCCCAGGGCGAACGCCGCCGGCAGCCAGCGGCGCAGCGCGGGCACCGGCAGGCTCGCAGCGGCGATGCAACCGGACGGGTACAGCACCGCCGGCCAGTTCGCCTGCACCCGGCCGGAGACGACATGCTCCAAGAAGACCAAGCCGGGAACGACGGCGAGCCAGAGCAACGGCAAGCCGTCCGGCGCCACACGGCCAAGCCGCCAGAGCCCGCAAATCGCCAGGATGAAGATGATCGGCGTCGCCAGAGCCAGTTGCCCGAACAGCAATTCCGCAAGGAACTGCGCGGCACGCGCAGCGTCGAAAGCGGCCACGCGGCTGCCCTGTTTGAGCACGCTCACCCAGCCGTGCTCGGCGTTCCACAGCAGGTTTGGCAGGAACAGGAGGAACGCCACCGCCAGGCCGGCCCAGGGCCAAGGCCCGCGCAGGCTGGCCCGGCCGGGCGCGGTGGCCAGCAACCAGACGCCAATGCCGGCGACGAACAGCAACCCGGTATATTTGGACAGCAAGGCAGCGCCAGCGGCGGCGCCGATGCCGAGCCACCAACGCGGCTCTTGCCTGGCGACCAGCCGCCCGATGCCGGCGATGCCGGCAACCCAGAAGAAGAATAGCGGTGTGTCCGGGGTCATCACGATGGCGCCGACGCCGACCATAAGCGTGGCATTCAGCAACGCCGCCGCCACCAGCCCGGCGCCTCGGCCCGGAAAAAAGTCCTCGCCCGCCCGCCAGATCAGCAGCGAGCCGAGCGCGCCGGAAAGCGGGCCAAGCAGCCTGATACCCAGCGTGCCGTTGCCCAAAAGCGTCGTGCCGACCCGTATCCACAGCGCCACCATCGGCGGATGGTCGAAATAACCGGCCTGCAAATGCCGCGACCACAGGAAGTAATAGGCCTCGTCCGGCGCCAGCGGCAGCCACGCCGCCAACGCCAGCCGCAGCAGCGTCAGCACCGCAAGCGCGGCGAGACCAAGCCCCGCCCGGTTCACCCTCACCTGACGCGCCAGACTAACGTTGCCGACACGGCGTAATTCCAGACCACGCCGACCGCGGCGCCAGCCGCGCCGGCAAAGACACCGCTGCCGTGCTCGGCATAGAGGGCCCGGGCGATACCAATATTGGCAATGGCACCGAGCCCGCAAACCAGCAGAAACAGCAACAGCCCACGCCAGACCCGGCGGCCCTTCAGCCGTTGGGCCCGGTAAGTGAGCTGGTTGTTGAGCTGGAAATTGGCCACCATGGCGACGATGGTGCCGAGCGTCTGCGCCGGGCCGAACGCCATGCCGGCGTGGCGAGCCAGTTCGAGCACCATAAGGTTGATCAGCACACCGACGCCGCCGACCAGCGCGAAGGTGATGAACCGCAGCGGCACCGTGCCGCGCAGCGCCTTGTCGATCAACAGGCCGGCGAACTGCGCCAGCACCAGCGCGTCCAGCTTGCTCTCACCCGCGGTACGGGGCCGAAACCGGTACGGAATTTCCACAATCTTCAGGGGCCGCGGCGATGCGAGCACGAGATCGAGCAGGATCTTGAAGCCCTGACCCGTCAGACGTGAAGCCAACGTCTCGAACAGCGCCGCGCGCAGGGCGAAAAAGCCGCTCATCGGGTCTGAGATCGAGGTTCCGAGTTACGGCGCGGGCGATGCCGATGCCAGCGGCGGAAAGCTTTTGCCGTAGCGGGGAGGAGAGGCCGGCGGCGTCGCCACCCTCCACATGCCGGCTACCGACGGCGAGGTCAGCGCCCGCCTCCAGCGCCGCCAACATCAGCGGCAGCCTGGTTTCATCGTGCTGCAGATCGCCGTCGATGACCGCGACATAATCGGCCGAGGACGACAGCGCGCCCTCGATGACAGCGGAGGAAAGCCCCCGCCGGCCAACCCGGCGGATGCAGCGCACCCGCGCATCGACCCGCGCGATTGCCCGCGCCGCCGCCGCCGTGCCGTCCGGGCTGTCGTCATCGACGAACACCACCTCCCAGGCCAGCCCGGCGAGCGCCAGGTCCAGGCTGGCAACCATCGGCGCCACATTGGCTTGCTCGTTATAACAGGGGACGACGACCGTCAGGCGAGGCGTGACAACCCTGTCACTCACAGGGCGGCGAGCACCGCCTCCGCCCTACTGACGTCGAAGCCGCCGGCTTCCTCGACCGCGAGATGGCTGACGACGCCGTTTTCAGCCACCAAGGCAAAGCGCTGGCTGCGTACGCCAAGGCCGCGTCCTACAAGGTCAAGCTCCAGCCCGAGCGCCTTGGTAAAAGCGCCGGAGCCATCCGCCAGCATGACGATGCCGTCGCCGACCTTCAGGTCCTTGGCCCAGGCGCCCATAACGAAGGCGTCGTTGACGGACATGCAGATCACCCGGGTAACGCCCTTGGCCTTCAACGCCGCCAGGTTCTGTATGAACCCCGGCACGTGCTTGGCGCTGCAGGTTGGGGTAAAAGCGCCAGGAACGGCGAACATCACCACCTTGCCGGAGCTGAAGAGCTCACCGGTATCCGCTTCCCGCGGACCTTCCGGCGTCGCCGTCATCAGCTTCATCGCCGGGATTTTATCGCCTGTTTTGATCATGACCGCGCCGTACCTCCTGAGGTTTGCGGCTTTCGTAGCGGAAGCGCCGCGGCGCGTGAAGATATGGCGAAAAAGCGGGCTTGCGCTGTCCGGCGGCCGCACCAGATTTTGTAGACAATGAAGAAGCCACTGGCCTCGCCCGGCGCACCCACATGGCTAGGCGGACAAATTCTCGCGGCGATGCCGACAATGCTCGATCCGCGTTTTGTCCAAAGCGTGATTCTATTGTGCGCGCACACCGATGACGGGGCGATGGGCATCATCGTCAATCGCCCGCTCGAAAAACTGAGTTTTACCGACCTGCTGCGGCAGCTTGGAATTTCCGCGGTCCCCGGCGCCAAGGCGATCGCGCTGCGTACCGGCGGCCCGGTCGAGAACAATCGTGGGTTCGTGCTGCATTCATCCGACTGGACGGCCGAGGACAGCCTGGAGGTGGACAAAAGCTACGCCTTGACCTCCAGCCTCGACATCCTGCACGCCATCGCCGAGGGCGGCGGCCCATCACGGAGCTTCCTGGCGTTGGGCTATGCCAGCTGGGGGCCGGGCCAGCTTGACGACGAAATCCTGCAAAACGTGTGGCTGACCGTTCCGGCCGACGAGGCGATCGTGTTCGACGCCGACTGTCCAAGCAAATGGACGCGGGCTCTCGGCAAGCTGAGGATCGATCCGGGAATGCTGTCCGGCGACGCCGGACGCGCCTGAACCCAGACTGGCAGCTACGCGGCGGGTTCCACCGCGGCTACGTCCCTCACCGCCTTGACGATTTCCGCAAAGGCCGGGGCGTCATCAAAAGCAATGGCAGCCAGCACCTTGCGGTCCAGCTCCAAACCCGCCCGCTTCAACCCGAAGATGAACTGGCTATAGGTCAGGCCGTGCTCGCGCACCGCGGCGTTGATGCGCTGAATCCAGAGCGAGCGGAACTCGCGCTTCTTAACCCGGCGGTCGCGGTAGGCGTAACGTAGTGCCTTTTCCAGCCGCTCCAGCGCGATCCGGTAATTAGTGGAGGAGCGGCCGACAAAGCCTTTCGACTGCTCCAAAACTTTCTTGTGGCGGGCGTGCGTGGTGACGCCCCGTTTGACGCGTGCCATGTGCTATCTCCCCTTAACCGATGCCGTACGGCGCCCATTGCTTGACGGTCAGGCCGTCCGCATGGGTCAGGGTCTGGCTGCCGCGGTTCTGCCGCTTGGCTTTCTGGCTACGAGCCATAAGATTGTGGCGCTTCTTTCCCGGCCCGGCCAGCACCTTGCCGGTAGCGGTGATCTTGAAGCGCTTCTTGACCGATGACTTGGTCTTGAGCTTGGGCATTTGAGTCTCCTACACGCAAAACCCGGCGCGAACCGGGCTCCCGAACATCGGGGCGGCGGCCGGGCATGCCTGAGGCCCGTGCGCGCGCGCTTCACTTTAATTGTGAAGCCGGGCCTATAGAGGGCCGCGCGACAGAACACAAGAGATTGCGCCCCATGCCGCCAACCCTAATTGAAGGCGAGCAATCCAGGAGGATCACATGCGGCTTCCCGCTATCTTTATCGCAGCGGCCCTTGCCGGCCCGGCCCTAGCCCAGCAGGCCCCGCCACAGGCGCCGCCGGTGATGAACACCGCGAGTCCAGGCGACAAGGCGCTCGTGGAGTCGATGGACAAGATGGGCGGGCAGATGGCGGAGCCGCTGAGCGGCAACACGGATCAGGACTTTGCCCGGATGATGGTGGCCCACCACAAAGGCGCGGTCGCCATGGCCGAGGCCGAGTTGCGATACGGCAAGGACCCCTTCTTGCGGCAGTTGTCACACAACATCATCACCAGCCAAACTGCCGAAATCAAACAAATGCAGGCTTGGCAGGCAAAGCACCCAGTGAGTAAATAGCGTGTGAACTCCAGCCCTGCCGATGCCCGGAAGCTGTATGAGGCGGCCCTTAACCACCTGGCCAAGTACGCCGCGACGGAAGTGGGTATGGCGCGGGTTCTTGCACGCAAGATCGAGCGTTGGGAACGGTTAAGGGGTGCGGAGGACGGGCCGGACACAGCTATCTTACGCGCTGCAAAGGCCGCCATCCCCGGCATTATTGCCCGGCTGAAGGCTGCCGATCTGTTGAACGATGAGGCTTTCGCGGCGTCCCGGGCAAGGCGACTCGTGCGCGAAGGAAAATCTCGTCGGGCAGCGCTCGCCCATCTAGCGGCAAAAGGCGTCACCGCCGAAGTCGCTAGCAAGACGCTGGCCGACGACCCAGAGCGCGAACTCGCCGCCGCCTGCGCCTATCTGCGCCGCCGCCGCGCCGGCCCGTTCGGTGAGGCGCCGGAGCACAAAATCCTGGCCGCCATGGCGCGGGCCGGATTCAGCCAGTCCGTTGCCCGCCAGTCGATACGCCTGAACCGCGAAGAAGCCGAACAACGGATCAAAAACCTGGTCGAATAAACCAGCGGTTCCTACGGAGCTGACTGAGTTTACTGAACGTAAAGCCGCTGGTTCACCGCAATAAATAATCGAGTCACTTAGCGAGTGCGGTTCTGATCGCTGCGACATGGGCGCGGCAATCCTGCCCCGCCTGCCAAAGCGCAACGATGTAGGTGGCGACGATCGCCTGCGACCCGGCCTCCGGCACCGCTGGCGCCGCATCGCAGGTAAGCAATGCCGGCGGCAGTTCCGGCGTCATCGTCACAATCCGCGTCGCCGGCGCCGGGCTGCCTGCGCATCCACTCAACAACAGAAGCAAAAGGATCGCCCGCCTCATGGCGCGCTGCCCTGCAGCGCGCGCAAGCCCGCCAATGCCTGCGCCAGTACCGGCGCGACCGGCGCATCGTCGGTAGCCGGGGCCGCCGCGATCGTATTCGTGATGTGGTCCACCGAACTATTCGTCGCCTGCGTCTGCGCGTCCAACGCGGCAAGGGCCGACACATATTTCGCCTGCTGGGTTTTGTACGCCGCGATCGCCGCGAGATCGGCTTGATTATCCGCCGCCAACAAAATGTTCTTCTGGCTCTCCACCGCGAGGTGATGCCGCAATGAGGCAATGTAGAAGATCATCCCCAAAGCCGCCGCGGCCGCAAGAAGATACGGCAACGCCGGCTTTAAAAACTTTAGTAAAATTGCTGTCATGGCTTGCTCCGATAAGATCGCTAACGGCCCGGGGTGGAATCGTCGCTGGGGGTCAGATGCGCGCGTAACCCGAATCCTGCCGAGGTCGCGCCGAGCAGGGTCCCAATCCCGGCGCCAAAGCTCAACGGGTCAAAAGGCTCGCCCCGCACAACCACGGAAAACACCTCAAGCCCAAGAAATACCGCGGCGCCGGCAATCGAGATCAATGCCTGCTCATCCGGATTGCCCCTCTCGTCACTGAGCAACCGCACGACAAATTGGTTCATGCCGCGATTTTTCCCGCGAGCGCCACAAAACGCCGTGACCACCCGAGGCCGAAACTCGACCACCCAGGCAAACGAGCAGAATATTCGATGCGTCGAGCTAACGACTCTTGCGCCACTGCACCGGCGCTTTCATCGCTAACAGCGGCGAGAGTGTTTGCGTCCATGACGCCGTCTACTTTGACGCCGGCCGCCTGCTGCAACCAGCCCGTCGCCCGGCGCGGGCCGGCTGCCACGGCAGCGTCAAACAACGTCAACGCAATCGGCAATGGTAGCGCATCACCTTGGATAACGTTCCAATAATCCCGCCGATAGATTTCCTCCGCCGCGCCCTCGGAGAGCCCGGAGATGTCAAGTTGCGGATAAGCCGCCGCGCTGATGCCGAACTTGGTGCCGCGCAACGCGCCACCGCCGACGGCTCCGCCCGTCCAGTTACCCGGATCAGCGGCGCTATCCGAAAATCCACCTTCTGCCGCGGCGGTGAAAGCAAAGCAGTCGGCAAACTTATCCATGGAACAAGCTCGCCAACAGGCCGCCGCACGTCGCCGAGAGCAGGCTGACGATCATCATGCTGGTGCGGCGTTCTGCCTCACGCTCGCCGCGCACGCGGGAAAGATCGGCTCTGATGTCGGCGAAGTCCTTCATAATCTCGTCAATCTTGCCGAACAATTTGTTGATGACCTGATCTTCCTGAACCAGATACCGAACCCGCCAGGCTTCTAATGAGTCCGCCTTTGCCTGCAGACCGCCGACATCCTGGCGGATATTCGTAACTTCATTCCGCGTAGCGATAATATCGCCGCGCAGCAGAGCGATCGTCTCCGATTCCAATTTTTGTTCCCTAATACACGAGGATACGGGCAAACCAGCGAAATCGAACTGCCGACCGCTGACGGGAGCTGTGCCTTAAAAGGCGGTGTCCGAAAGCGTGGTCGCGTACGCCGTTGCCTGAAGCGGAAAATTGACCGACCAGGCGGACCCAAGATCAGCGCCGATGCTCCAGTTCGTCGGCGCCGGCAAGCTAGCCGCGTTATCGGTCACCGCGTTGCCGCGTCCGATCTGCGTACTGCCGTAAGGATAAAACAGCATCACGTCAGCGGATGCATTGATCATCGCATTGGCCAGCGTGATCGACAGATGCGTCGCATCCACCCGCGCCGCGGACGTTGCCGGTATCATGGTGCCCGGGGACGCCACACTGCCCCCATCCATCACTGCGAAACCCGCGCCGATGGCCGCTTGCAACGGCAACAGAAGATCGTTTCCGGCATCATGCGCGATCGTCAGAATAATGTTGGTGTTGGAAGCGCGATAGGCGTGGGTAATTCTTGGCCCATTCGCCGTCGGCAAACCGCTCGCCGGCAACGCCGTCGCCGCGATCGTGTCGGCAAGCCCGCCCGCAAAGGCGGCATGGCCTACCGCATGCGTGCCGATCCGGCCATAGCGCAACAGGTCCGGTTGGTCCCGGTGCTGCGGATCGCCACCCGACCATACCCCAGTCGAAGGATCATAAGCCGCATTCAAAGGATTGGAGTCCGCAGTCTGCGCCGCAAAAATCACGATGTTGTTCGCCGCGGCGGCGGCCAGGTCAACAATCGACTCCCGCACCATCTGCACGCCATCATTGGTTTCGTACGGGATGGCGTTCCAGGCCAGTAGTGGCAGCGTCGTCGCATCGCGCCCCAGCAACGTTCGCGTCAGCGACAGTAACCGCAGCACGGTGCCCTTATACAAATCCTTATTGGCGTAAGGCATCGTACTGTCTTGTTCCGACCACGGCCAGATCACGAACGCGATGTCCGCCTCGTCCACCGCCGAAATCAGCGCCGCGGTGCCGGTCAGATAATCGGTAAGCGCCACAAAATCGGGGCCTCCCGCCCAACCGGACGGATCGGAGCCGTCGCCCGGATTGGTCAGGAACGTGCCGTTGGCCGCGCCTGGCGGAAACAACGGCGGCGATGAATTGGAAATCGGGTGACCCGGATTGACCGAGTAGCGGTTCGGCGAACTAAAGGCGCCCGCCATCACTTCGCTCACAAAATAAGCGGCAGCACCAACGTACCAAGCCACTCCCTGCGCCAGCGCCAAGGCGCCACCGGAATTGATGAACCAGGCCGCGTTCGACTGTCCCATCACCAACAGGCTAACGCCTTTGCGGGTCCCCAACACCCAACGCGCCTGGCAGCCGATCAGCGTGGAGATCTCCGCCGCACTTAGCGCCCGTTCCCAATTTGCCGCCTCGTGAAACCAGCACTGCGCCGAGCCCTGGATGGACCCATCATGCAGCAGCAGCACTTGCGCGTTGGCGCTGGCAGGCAGCGGATTGGCAATGCGGCTCGCCACTTGAACCCCGTCGAGCCATACATCCACGCCCTGACCCGGCGTGTTGCGCAGGATCACCGCATGGGTATGTCGCCGCGCCAGAGCAGCGCTGAGGACGGTCTGACTTGCCGTACCGGGAAACAGCGTGAGATTGGTCGCGCCGGCGCTGTCCACCTGCAGGATCGTCGTGTTCGAGGCGGTGCAGTGGATCAACGGTATCGGGCTGGCATCAACATAATACGTGCCTTGGCGCCAGTTCGGCCGCGTCCAGACCAGGTATCGGGTCCAGGCCGCGGCAGCGCCAAGCTCAAACCCCGGATGAGAAAGCCCCCAATCCGGATCGAGGCTCGGCCCATAACTCACAACCGCCGGCGCCGGTGCGCCGACGGCACCCAAAAAGCCGTTCGCGCGCGCAACTGCCAGCGTCGAAGCCGGCGTTGTATCGACTGCAATGTGGTAAGGCGACAGAAAGACGTCATTACCGGATTTATCGGCAACCAACGCCACCGTGCCATTGCTGGCGGTAAGGGTCTGTCCGTTGACATCCCGAAGGCCGGCCAGAAGCCCCGCATCCCACCATCCCGCAAGGCCGGATATCGCCGAAGGATACGGGCCGGCGAACGTGCCGGCCGGCGGCGTCGAACCCGCCGGCAGTGCATTGATCAGCAGGCGCGTGCCTTGGCCGGTCGTCAGCGGCGATCCGGGCGACGTAAGCAGAAACGTCATAGAGACCTAGCTGACGGAAATGGTGAATGAACTGACAGTCTGGCTGCCACCGGAGGAGGTTTCCACCCAGACGTAATAGGCGCCCGCGGCGGCTGGAACCGGGTAGTAGATGGCCCAGAACGTATTGCCCTGCAGCAGCGTGGCAGTCTCCCAGCCGGCACTCGGCGGCGCCGTACTGGAGGTTGATAGCGCCACCTGTGTCGCAGCGTCCTGCGCCGGCGAAACCCCGCCGTTCAGCGGGATCGTTGAAGACGATCCATGCGTATAGCTGCCGCCGGGATTGTTGAAGGTGAAGCTCGCGGCAACCACCGCACTTACCGCGATGGCCGAGGAAACCGCGTTCAGTCCCGTCGTGGGATCTTCCGCCCAGGCATAATACGTTCCAGCCGCGGCCGGCGTCAGCGCGGCCGAGAAGCTGCCGGATACGTTGCTTGCGGTACTCCAGCCGGAGGTCGGCGCCGCCGCGTTCTGCGTCGTCAGCTGCACCTTTACGCTGTCGCTCGCCGGCGCCACCGAGCCGGTAATCCGCAGAGCCGCCGTCGTCGTTCCACTGCCGGGCGCGCTCACAGTCAAGGCCGGTGTAACGACACTGATCGCGCCCGAAACGGCCTGCACGCCCGTTGCCGCGGATTGCTCCGCCCAGAGATAAATCGTGCCGCTGCCCCCTGGTGTCACGCTGGCCGTCCAGCTACCGTCACTCACTGTTGCGTTGACCCAGCTGCTCGGCGCCCCACCGCTATTGACCGAAATGCCGACGCGCACCGCGGCGTTACCTGGCGAGACCGTGCCCGCCACCGCCAAAGCCACATTGACCGCGGCGGAGGACGGCACTGCGTTAATGCTAATCGTCGGCGCCAGCACCGCAAACTGGCTGGCAATCCCCACACGGCTCGTCACCATGTTCAAATCCTGCGTCGCCGCGTAGAAATTCAGCGTGATCGTGTATTGCTCGACCCCCCAGTTCGTCGAGGTCAGACCGTTATCCAGATTGGTGTTGCTGGCCGCCGCCAGCGGCGTGGTCACGCTCGGCTTCAGCCCAGCCCGCGTCTTCGTCAACGTCTCGCCGATCCCGACGGAAAATTCCTCGCGGTCAGCAATCAGGCGATAGCCCAGGCGGGAATTCAGCGCCGTCTGGAACTCCCGGTCAAGAAAGCCCTGTTGGATAATTGGCTGCAGCACAGCCGGAAAATTTTGGATTCCCATTCTAAAAAGTCCTTTGTGTTATGGACATGATCGAGCAAGACGAGCGCCGATCGGCCTCATCCCGCCCAAGAGAACGTCGACTTAAAGGTCTATCGACGCCGCAACAGCACCGCGCGTGCTGCCAGCCACTCTTCGCGGCTAAGCTCGTTGGCATGGCGCATCCGCGGCGGCTCCGGCCGCGGCGGATTGGCCGCGGCCGAAGTCGAAGATGGTGTTCCGAACAGCCACGGCTTGGCCCGCTTCAGCTTCGCCAAAATGGCGCCCCCGTCGACAACATCCCCATTCTGGCCGATCCGGACTTCAGAAAGGTCGAGCAGCTTAAGCCCGTCCAGATCCACCATTCCAGCCCGCAACGCCTCCACCTTGAGCTCGGCGCGGATCAACCGTCCTTCAGCTTCCGCTTGGCTGCGCAGCAACGCAGCTTCGGCGGCCTCGGCCCGTATTTGCCAACCTTCCGCTTGTTCGGTCTCTTCGTTCATGGGCTATCCTGGTCAATGGCGTTCAACTCAGCTTCCACGTCGGCGATGCCGTGCAGTCCCGCCATCGACTTGATCGCGGTTGCGCGCGAGAGCTGGCCCGCATTGCTTAACGTCGCGACCGCCTGCGCCTCTTTCAGCCGATCGTCGGCGGAAGAGGCGTACCAACGCGGCCAACGCAGTGTCAGTCGTTGGGCCGGATCCAGCGGCGGCAGCGTCTCGCCCATCACCACCAGCGCAAAGCGCTCCGAAGCCTTGACCACCATCCGCAGCAACGCCAACACGCCACCGTCGCCGTAAGATATCCGCAGATTGTCGGCGAGCCAGATCAGCCCCTGGTTCAGCAACTCCAGCGCCCGTCCCGACTGCGCGGCCGTCAACCGGTCCGCGCTGGCCCGGTTGCCATGCACCGCCTCCAGGGCGAACTCCCGCAGCGTGCGGACATAGGAGATCACCGCCTCGCACGCCGTCCCGCCGATCTCCAACAACTTGGCGTCGCCCTTTTCCGAAACAACCAGAGCATTTCCCGCTCCCTTGACGATCTCCGAATCGCTAGTCGCCGGCTCCTTGATCAGCAGGGTAGGGTCCGAACTGTACTTCAGTCCGCGCCCCGCCTGGCTTAACTGGTAGTCGATCTCTACGTTCGTCTCGATCGCGGCCCGGAACGTGCAGGCACCGTCGACGCCGTCGCCGCCCGGCAAGTTCCGTATCCAGACCAACGGCACAAAGCCGAGTCCGTGGGCGATACTTCTGCCCCCATCCACCAGCGGCACCGCCGTCGCGTCGTCCGCCGGCCAAGGCAGGTACCAGGTCTCCGCCAAACCGTCCCAAACACGCTGGAACCAATACACAGTAGCCGGATCGGCATCGTCATAGCCCTGCAAAGCCAGGTCAGCGCCACTCACCTTGTACTTTTCGGTCACGCGGCTCAGCGTATCCGGCGCCGTTAGGTCCCAGACCGGCGTCAGATACAGGCTCTCCAGCACCGAGAAAAATACCCGCCCCCGCAACACCCGCATCAGGACCGCGACTGAACCGACCGAGCCTTTGATCGCCGCGTCGATCATCACCTCGTTAAGCCGCGTCTCTCGCACAATGTCGGCAAGCACGCTCGCAGTCTCGGCCTCCACGCAATCGACTGTCGGAAAATGCCCAGCACTGAACAACAACGCAACGGAATCTTCAACAACAACCCGGCACAGCCCATATCGAACCGAAGGTCGCCGCAGTCGCAACGGCACGTACTCGCCGGCACCGTTCCGCTCCTCATGGAATTGATACGGCAGCCCGTCATAGATTGTGCCATCGAGAACCCGCCGCAGCACGTCCAGCCGCTTCACCCGCGCTGGCATACTGCTGTCGGCGGGCAGCGATTCGCAAATCGTCTCGAACATTCAGCCTCGCTTTGGTTGCCGCTCAGCGCCGCAGTAGCGGCACATTGATCCGCCGCGCGGCCGTGCCACCGGTTGTCGCAAGCGTATTCACAGCCCTCGCCAGAGCATCGACCTGATCGTCTTTCGACGAGTCCGGAAAAGCACTTAGTTCCGAAAGAAACGCATCATTCCAGGGTGCCGCGACCAGCAGAACATTGCCGGCGTCAACCTGCGTCGCCGCGGCCCTTGCCCTGATGATTTTGGCGCCCCTTTCGGGTGACGCGTCCACCGTAAACCCCACCAAAGTCCGGGTAAGCAAAGCGATCTGCGCCACGCCCGCCTGGCCCGGATCCTGCGGCAGTGCGATTATCGTCGTAGGTCCGTCGGCCCTTGCTACCAGCAGGATCCTCGCCTCGACCTGCGCCGGCGAGGCCCGCATCCGAACCACATCCAGTACGACGAGCTTACTTTCGGAAGTTAAACCAAGCTTCAGGCCAACAGTATAATCGGCATCCCGTCCGCTTGCCTCCGCGGTCGCCGCAAGGTCCCACGCCCTGATGCTTCGAACCACCTGCGGCGCTTCTGTCAACACGTGGATCGTCTTGGCATTGAACATGGCCGAGTCCGGAGGCCGCGGCCGCTGCTGGTAAAGCGCCGCAAAAGCGCGCTCCCCCACTTCCCGTCGGCGCCGGGCAATCGCTCTCTCGTCCTCCCACTCCGGCCATAGGGCCGCCCCCTCCGGCCGCCCCAGGATATCATTGGCTTCCGCCAGGGCCGGTAGAACGAGCGAATTCCACCCGCTCTCGGTCCGCATCAACCGCCCCGCCAGATCATCCTCATGCCAACGCGTCATCATCAGCACAATCCGGCCCTCGGGCTTCAGCCGCGCCGTCAGCTCAGCCCGGTACCAGTCATACAGCGCGCTCCTAAATCTCGGACTTTCCGCCTCGGCCCAGGACTTGATCGGGTCATCGATCAAGATAAGGTCGCCGCGCCGTCCCGTAATCGGCCCGCGGACGCCAGCGGCAAAATACTCGCCACCTTCGGTCACCGCAAACCGCGAAGATGCGCGACTGGCCTTCGCAAGGCTCAGTCCGAGCGTCTCGCCATGCTCGATCACCACATTGCGCACGTGCCGCCCGAAATAGTCAGCAAGCGATGCCGTGTGCGCCGTACCGATGATCTGCGCGGTAGGATGCTGGCTCAGAAAGTAAGCCGGAAACAGGATCGATCCATAGGTCGATTTCGCCGAACCCGGCGGCATCTGGATCATCAACCGGTCGCAGCGTCCAGACGCGACCTCTTCCAGTTGTGCAATCATAAGCAGGTGGTGCCGGGCCGGAAATTTGTCGAGCCCAACCAACGCCCGGCAGGCGAAGCTTAAAAACCCCGCCTCGCCACCCATGAATATTGGTAGATCATCCGTTCGTTCGCGTTGAGAACCAGTATGCCGAAAGGTATATACCAAAGTGGGGAAACTGGGCAAGAACAAAATAACGTGCTGTTAGAAAAACTTTTAGAGCCTGACGAGCGCCGTTTTCGGCGGCTGCTCCGTTTTCCAGTTCAAAATCCGAACGTCACACCGATCGTCGATTCAAGTTGTATCGTGGAGCTGAGCGGCTCATAAAGACCGTCGTTTCCCGCCTTGGTGCCGGCATAATTATAGTGTTCGGCACTTACCCCGGCAAAAGCATGCCAGGATCCGCCCAGCCGATAATCCGCGTCGAGGCGGACCCGCTCTTCGGCGCTCGTCCCGAAATCTCCGTGAAACGCCTCGGAGGGTGCGGCGATGGTTCCGCCGACAACGGCAAGCCCTTCCGCCGAGGCACTCAGAACAAGCAAAGGGTTGACCGGAACATCAAGCTTCAAGCCACCGCCGAGGAGCCCAGCTTGGTAATACTCGCCAATGCCGTTCGGGCCGTCAACGTTGCGGTACCAGTTCTGGTACCCGCCCGCGACGTATGGAATGATCTCCCGGCCATCGGAAAGCGGCCGCCCCAGCCCCAGGCGCACCATCGCGTTATTATAAAAGGCGCCGTCGGATGCGCGATAAGGCGTTGCGTCTACATCCTGCAAATTGCCTTTGTAGCGCAAAAACCCATAGTCGAAATTATAGCTCGCGCCGGCATAGACATCGGTGAAGCCCCATAGGCCGAAATCGCCGGGCCGCAGCGCGCCGATACCAACCACGGCGCCCAGTAGACCGCCCCGCTCCGTGTCGCGCGGCGCCAGGCTCTCGCTGTAGCGATCATACCCGCCCGTCAGGCCAAGACTTACACTAGTCTCCGCCGCCACCACGGCAGGGCTCGCTCCCCAAGCCGTCGAAGGCGCGGCGAGGATCGTCAAACTTGCGGTGAGCACGCGGCTCAGGCGCATCAGGCACCACCTTCGCCCTCTAAACACTCTATGTAACAACCTGCCCAGCCGCCGAACAGCGCAAAAATATCACAGTGTAACACTACATTAGGGCGGCGCGGCCGCCGCTCACATTTGTAGGTTTATAAAAAGCATCGGCTCAGATGCCTTTTTCGTCATTCAGCCGCCGCTGCAAAACCGACACCCCATTAGCGTGCCAGCGCTGCACGGATTTGTGGTCGGCTCCCAACGTGGCGGCAAGCCGCCGCCACGGAAACAAGTATCGCCCGGTCAGCGGATGCACCAAGGCTCTGGCGCCGAGGATTCGCCGCAGCAGAAAAGACTGTTCGGAGATCAATCCCAACCAGGCAAACGCCTCATCCATCGCAGAGATCGCCGTGGCACTCGGCGCCGGCGCCCGCAGCGCCGGGGCTTCCCAGCCATAGGCTTCCAACGCCGTGTGCACGATATCGAAGCGCATCTGCCGCAGATGCGTCGAGTAGCCCCTCGATGGCAGCGCCAGCAACGTCGCGCCCGCTTGCTCCAGCCGCGCGACGATCTCCTCGCCATCTAAACGCCCGCCTGTCCGCGGCGCGCCGGCCGGGGTCCTGGCTTGAACGCCGGAACCTAGAGTCTGGCCAACCGGCAGGGCCCGCGCCACAGCGTTCATTGCTTGTCAAACTCCGCTGGATATGCGGCATCCGTTAGTAGCCCCCACGTCAATGGATGTCCGGCCGGAAGGGCTCCGCGGTTGGGATCATCCGACACAATCGCTGGCGGAGGCGCCACCTTGGCACGCGGCGGCGCCTCGGCCCGCAGTCGGCGGCCACGCTCGATCACCGTGTTCCGCGAAAGACTCAACACACGGCCGATCTCGGCCCAGCTAAAGCCGCCGCGCCGCATGTCGTAGATCACAACATCCGCGGCCTGCGTCCAAATCCTTGCCTGTGGCATGTTCGCTCCCTCACCTGAGACGTTATTGTTAGTATAACTAACTATCAAAGTCAAATAATACTAACATGGTGTCAGGAAACCGGCCATGATATGCTGTTTCATGTCCGCTAAAAAACAACCTCCGGCCGAATCCGTTGGCGCCCGCATTCGGGCGTTGCGTTTAGCGGCCAACCTCACCCAGGATGAATTTGCCGGAAAACTAAATGTCTCCCGCTCCGCAATCGCGCAGTGGGAGACGGATCGGGCCGGTCAGGTACGCGACAACATGGAGCGGATCGCCAAGGTCCTGAATACTTCCCTTGGCTATCTGGTATCAGGCGAGGCCGGGTCGCTGTTAGGCGACGAACTCGCCCTCATGCGGCTTTACCGGGCCTGCTCCGCCGAAGATCGTCGCATTCTCCTCCTCACCGCGCGCCGCCTGGCCCGCAGCTAACTTTTTAGCGCTTCACCAGGCTCCAATACCCGCAACTCCCGATAAACACCGCCTTCCCGAGAAAAATGCCGGCTATAAAACGGATCATACGGCAACAGGTTGCGATATCGCTGTCGCATCACCTCGTTCTCCAGCATGAACCGCGAAATTTTTGCCTCATTGAAATCGTCGCCTCGGCTGATGCTCTCACGATGTTCCGCTACGACATCCGGCGTAAATACAATCTTCCATCCAGCGGCGGTCAACTTCATGCACAGGTCAATATCGTTGAACGCGATCGGCAGTTCGACCTCGTCCAAGCCCTTGACCGCTTCAAAAGCGGTCCGCCGCACCAGCATGCATGCTCCGGTGATCGCAGAAACCTCTTGTGCGGTCATCGCGTGCATCATGTAACCCGGCGTCGCGGCCGGCAAGCCGCGAAAAGCATGGTCGGCGATACCGCCCACACCCAATACCACGCCGGCATGCTGGATCGTCCCATTTGGATACAACAGCTTGGAGCCAACCGCGCCGACCTGTTCATCGATCAGCATTTCGTCAAGCATGGTTCGCAACCAGCCCGCGTCGGACACAAAAACATCATTGTTCAAAAGCAGAACAAAGTCTTTTTTTGCCCTCGCGGCGCCAATGTTGTTAAGCCGCGAGTAGTTGAATGCCTCGGCAACGCGCACCACCGTCGTATTGGCCATGTTGCCCTGTGCCGCGCAGAACGCCTCGGCCTCCGCACTGTTCGACCAATTATCAAGCAGGATGATTTCGTATTCCACGCCGGTGGTAAACTTCCGGATCGCCTCGACGCATGACTGCGTCAGCTCGATATGGTCGCGGAACGGAATCAGGATGGAAACGGCTCCAGCCTTGCCGGCGGCGCGTGGCGGCTTCCAGCCAATGCGGTAGCAGGTCAGCACGCCGCGCCGCGCCACGTCCGCCGCCAGGCCGCGGCGCGTCAAATGCTGCAGAACAGCCCGTTCCCCGGCACCTGCCGCCTTTGGCTTGACCCCAATCGCGGAAGCCGTCGAAAACGCCGATTTCCGCCAGTGATACAGCACTTCGGGAACGTGATGGATCTCACGCGGCTCAAGCCGTTCGGTCGCCCGCAATAGAAAATCGTGATCCTGCGCTCCGTCATATTTGGGATCGAGCCAGCCCAGCTGCCGGACAAGCGAGGTTTCCATCAGAACAAAGTGGCAGATGTAATTCAACTCGAGCAACAGTCGGTAATTGAAGTCCGGCTTGAAGTGCGGCTCGGAAAGCGCGCCCGATCGATCGACCTTGTCTTCATCCGAATACAACAGCCGCGCACCCGTCGCCGCCTGCGCCCGTAGCATCACCTCAAGCGCGCAAGGCTCCAGCAAATCATCATGATCGAAAAAGGCTATGAACCGCCCCTTCGCAAGCTTTAACCCGGCGTTAGTGGCATGGCTAATGCCGCCATTCTTGGCCAACCGCACAACCTTGATCCTGTCATCCGCTTTCGCCAGCCGCCGCATCTGGTCGGCAAGTGCGGCGTCCTGGCTTGCATCGTCGATCAGCAAAAGCTCCCAGTGCGGGTAGCTCTGCGCCCGCACGGAATCGACCGCCGCCAGAAAATCTCCATAAGCCGGCTGGTAAACCGGACAGATGATCGAGACCACATGCCGCTCAGCGGCTAATTCACCGTACATCGCCGCCGCCCGCGCCGGCGCCAATGGCAGCGACTTCTTGGCCCAGCGGGGATAATCGCTCAGCATGTACCGCTCGTTCGGCAGCGCCGCCTTCAACTCCTGCCGGAGATGATAAGCGTAACCGAACAACTCCTCGGCGCGCGTAATCAGCGTGTTGATCCGCTCGCGATCGCTGTCATCGGGAAAGCCAAGCTCCAGCGGGCTGCCGCGCAGCTCCAGCTTGCCCGGCATCGCATAGAATTGCAGCGTCATGCGCCGGCCCTGGCGCAACTCCGGCGGCGGCGAGAACGTAAACCCGCAAGCCGCATCGGCATTCAGCGCCTCGGCGACATCGGCACGGAACTGGTCGGCGAGCAACTCCGCCACCGGCTGGCCGAGAGCCGTCACCAGAATGCGCAAGCCACCGGTCCGCGTTTTCGCCCGCGCATCCACATTTAACGCCCAGCCCTGGATCAGCCCATCCACCACGCCGTCCAGGACGCCCTCCACATGCGTCTGTTGCGCGAGGCAAAAATGCAGCTCCGGCATCTCCATGCCGGTGCGTGAGGACATCGAGAGCGCCGCCCCGTCGATGGTGGAAAACCGCAACACGTGGCGCCCGCCATCAAGGAAACGTCGCGGAATCAGGTAGGAAAATCCAACCTTGTCGGTGGGAAGATTGAAACTTGCCGCATCGGGCCGCGTCGCTTCGCAGCTGATGACGTCGGTAATCACATCGTCGATCAAGACCCGCAGCCGTAACGGCACAAGCGGATCGGATGTATCGACAGCCCAGCCGCTGATCGCCGCTTCATCCATGCGATCGAGAAAGCCCCTGACACTCGATTTGGTTTTGTGCCCGCCAAATTCGGCCCCGACAGCCGAATCCCGCTTCGCTGCCGGCCGCTTGGTCGTCGGTGCGCCACTCTTTCTAACCATCTATGGCACGTTCTGCCGGCACTCTGTTCACGGCGATCCTCGGCATCATGCCCGCTTGATCTCGGCTAGCAAAGCCTGCGTCGTCACCTGCCGGCAATAACCCGCGTTGTTGGCAAGCGAGTTCTCATGCCGCATCTGGCTTTGCGTGGCGCAGGCATCGGTCGGCAAAGTCACCAGATAGCCTAGGTCGCAGGCGTCGCGCACAGCCGAGTCAACACACTGGTCGGTCAGCGCGCCAACGACGATCAACTGCTTAACCCCCATATTGCCCAACAAATAATGGATGTTGGTCGAAACAAAAACCGATGATGACGTTTTCGGCAGCACGATCTCATCGCCAACCGGTGCCACGTCTTCCAACACCTGCGCGTCCCTGCTGTCCTTGTGGCAAAACAGGCCGGAAATCTTATAGTCGAGGCTAAGATCGCGCCCATCCTCCTTGTGGCTGGCCATCACGGTATAGATCACCTCAATGCCGGCCCCCCGGCACGCCGCCTGCAGAATTTGGATATTGGGCACCGCCCGACCGCGCATTTCGCTGAAGAAAAAACCGTATTTCTTCTCGACCTCCTCCGGTTCCATCCCGGCATATTCGCCGCCATCCTCCATCGTGTAGTTCTGTAAGTCGATCAGCAGCAGCGCTGTCTGCTTCGGCACCACGGCAACGTTCCGGCTCAGTCCAAAGCTCCGCATCAAACGCCTTCCGCCAGCCGTTCAACCGCCCGCGGCAGCAACCGCGCCAGCCGCTCCGCCCAGGCAACCTGCCCCGCCTCGTCCTGGATCAGATCCTGCCGGATCTCGATCTCGGTATAGTCCAACCCGCGCGCCTCGGCATGCACGGGAACCCCATAATCGCTGTCGTCCCCCAGGCTGTAAGGCTCGTTCTCCGCCACCACCAGATCGCCCTCCGCCCGCAGCAACGCCGCTAGATGACGGGAAAATGCCGGGCGCCGATGATAAAGCAGCGCCACCTGCATGTTCCGGGACACCTCCAGGTAGGTCGGCGTAAAGCTGTGCATTGCGACATAGATCGTGGTCCTGTCGCTCCGCGCCGCCAGCAGCCGCTCGATCTCGTCATGGTAGGGATCAAAAATCTCGTATCGTCGCAATGCTTTCCCCGCCGTGTCTAGCCCGAAATTGCCCGGAATCGCGGTCGATTCGCTAACAGTCGGAAAGGCGCTCGCCACCTCCGGCCGGCGGTTGCAGTCGATCACCAGGCGCGAATACACCTGCAAAACCGCGGTCGCGTCCAGCAGCCCGGCCAGCCGTGTGGTAACGCCGCCGATACCGATATCCCAGGCGATATGCCGCTCCATCTCCGCGGCACTCACCCCCAGATCGCCAAGCGCCCTGGGGATCCGCCGCCCCGCATGGTCGGCCGTGAAGAGCAACGCCGCGGCGCCCGTCTCGTTCGCCACCTCGCACGGCCGCGGTTCGTCGTCATCCAAAAGCTTCATGCCGTCCAACCTTCAAGGCCGCCAGTCGATCGTCAACGGCGCCGGGCTGCGAGGATCGTAAAGCAGAACCTCCCCATTGCTGACCGAAACCCCGGTCAGCGCCAGAATAAACGCCCAGTGGCTCACCAGCAAGGTCGTCTCGCTATCATCCTGGCCGGCCATGGCTGCCCGAAAGGCGTCGGCGCGGCCAATCGTCTCCTCCACCGTCTCGCACTCCAGCGGCCACCACACCTCCGGCAGATGGCCGAACTCGTGTTGCGGGAAACGCGCCGCCAGCAGCGCCGGCGCGCTGCCGATGTCGCAGGTGAACGCGGCGCGCTCCCGCACCTCCTGCATGATCGTCACGCTTGCTTCATGCCCGGCAAGCACCGGCTCGGCGGTCTGCAGCGCCCGTATGTACGGCGATATGATCACCCTGGTAATCCGCTCCGGCGCGAGAAACGCCGCTGCCGCCTCGGCCTGCCGATGGCCAAGCGCGGTCAGCTCCGGGTCCTCGATGCCCGGGTCGCGCCGCGTCTCGGTGAAGTGCAAATTGAACAGGCTCTGCCCGTGCCGCAGCAGAAACATGGATACTCCTTTAGTTCGGGCCGGTTGCCGGGTGGCGTCCGCCCAAGTATGTCCTCTAACCGTCTATCGAGACCAGGGGGTTATTGTGCCGACCAGTCTACAGGGTTTGGGAAACTTTCCGGTCGCCCTGATCATTCTCGCCGGCATTGCGGTGTTCCTCATCCTGCGGCTGCGCAGCGTGCTCGGAAAGCGCGTCGGCTTCGAGAAACCGCCGATCCCGCCAGGCCAAATGCCCGGTTTCGGCGGCGGCCCGGTCATCGATGGCCAGGCCCTGCCACCGCAAGCGGGCCACACTGTGCCGGACCCGCGTTCGGCCCTTGGCGAGAGGCTGATGCAGATCGTCAACCGCGACCCCAATTTCGATCCGCCAAAGTTCCTGAACGGTGCCGAAACCGCCTTCCGCGTCATCGTTACCGCCTTTGCGGCCGGCGATCGCACAACGCTCCGCCCGCTCCTCACCGACAGCGTTTACCAGACCTTCGACACCGCCATCGCCAGCCGCGAAGCCGCCGGCGAGCGGCACCGAACCGAGATCAAGGCGGTCACCAACACCGTCATCGAGGACGCCCAGCTGGTCGGCGACCAGGCAGCGGTGATCGTGCGGTTCTCCTCGGAACAGGTCAACGTACTGCTCGACACCGGCGGCAAGCCCAGCACCGGCGACGCCGCGGTGGCCGATCTCACAGATCTCTGGACCTTCGAACGCCGGTTGAAGAGCCAGGACATGACATGGCGGCTGGCGGCGGCCCGCAGCGGTTGAGGCATCGCCCGCTTCTGGCATTGGCCATCCTGGCCGGGCTGGCCAGTTGCGTGCCGCCGCCGCCACCGCTCACCGACGTCGAACAATCAGTCCCCGGCGCACCGCCGCTAAAACCGATCGACGTCGCAACGTTGCCCGGTTGGGCCAGCGACGACACCGCCGCGGCGCTCGCCGCCTTCGTCCGTAGTTGCCGGGCCATCGCCCTAATGCCGCCGGACCAGCCGCTGGGCGGCATCGGCCTTTCGCAGGAAATGGCGGGCCAGGCAGGACTTTGGCAAAACGCCTGCAACGGCGCCCGGGATGTAAGCCCGCTGACAACCCAAACCGCCCAGGCCTACTTCCAGGCCTACTTCAACGTCTACCAGATCGACGAGCCGGCCCTCATCACCGGCTACTTCGAACCGCAATATCCAGGCGCCAAAAACCTGGTTCCTGGGTACACCGTCCCGCTCTATGCAAAGCCCGCCGACCCCGACCTCGCAGCCTTGCCGCGCGCCGCCATCGACCACGGCGCGCTGTATCGTAAAACGCCGGTGACCGCCTATCTGGCGGACCCGGTCGATGCGTTCATGCTGCAAATCCAGGGCTCGGGCCGCATCCTCCTGCCCAACGGAGACATCCTGCGGGTCGGCTTCGACGGTCAAAACGGTGAACCATACACGCCGATCGGCCATGTCCTGGTCGCCGCCGGCAATCTCGCCGCCAACAATGTCAGCTTCCAGACGATTTCCTCGTGGCTGAAGGATCACCCGGATCAAGCCACCGGCGTCATGGAGCAAAACGCCCGCTATGTCTTCCTGCGCCCGCTTGGTCCTCTGCCAGACGATCAGGGCGCGCCCGGCAGCCTCGGCGTCCCGCTTACCGCCGGCCGCTCGCTGGCCGTCGATCGCGCCGAAATCCCGCTCGGCGCGCCGGTTTTCATCGCCACCACCAACCCGCTGACCAACGCGCCGATCGAACAGCTCACCATCGCCCAGGACACCGGCGGCGGCATCCATGGCGCGACGGAAGCCGACCTGTTTTTCGGCGCCGGCAGCCAGGCCGAAGCCACCGCCGGCCGGATGCAGCAATCCGGCGCCCTCTACCTCTTCCTGCCTCGCGCGCCGCCAGCACCCTAGACGCTTGCTTGCCTGGCCTTCCGCAACCGGTTAAGCGTGAGCGTCATGCCGACGATCGGGCCACGTTGAACCTTCATTCCCCGACCAAAGACGGCTCATTGCAACGGTTGCGCTTCGGCGTTCTGGTCGGCGTGCTCGGCGTGGTCTATGGCGACATCGGCACCAGCCCGCTCTATGCGTTGCAAGCCAGCCTCGTCTATTTCACCAAAACGGGCCTGCGCTACGACGACATCTTCGGGGTGCTGTCGCTGATCTTCTGGTCCCTGATCATCACGGTGACGCTGAAATACGTCACCTTCATCATGCGGGCCGACAATAACGGCGAGGGTGGCACCTTGTCGCTGATGACCCTCGCCAGCCGCGTCGCGCGCAGCGAGAAAACCCGGCAGGTCCTTGGCGTCATCGGCATCGTCGGCGCCGGGCTGTTCTTCGGGGACGGCGTCATTACACCGGCGATTTCCATCCTCTCCGCGGTCGAAGGCATCAAGGTCATCTCGCCGGAAACCAGCCACCTCGTGATCCCGATCGCGCTCTGTGTCATTGCACTCTTATTCCTGGGTCAACGGTTCGGCACCGGCGCCGTCGGCCGCGCCTTCGGGCCGATCATGGTGGTGTGGTTTCTAACCCTCGGCGTCCTCGGCGCCGTGCAGATTGCTCATCAGCCTTTCGTGCTGGAAGCTCTCAATCCCTATTACAGCCTGGTCTTCGTCGTGCGGCACGATCGCATCGCTTTCTTCGCTCTCGGCGCCGTGGTTCTAGCAGTGACCGGTGCCGAGGCGCTGTACGCCGATATGAGCCATTTTGGCCGCCGCCCGATCCGCGCCACCTGGATATTCTTCGTGTTGCCCTGCCTAGTGCTGAACTACTTCGGTCAAGGCGCGCTCGTCATCAGCGACCCAACGACCGTGGACAATCCTTTCTATAAGCTCGCCCCGCACGTTCTGCAGCTTCCCTTGCTGATCCTGTCCATGATGGCGACCGTCATCGCTAGCCAGGCGGTGATCACCGGCGCTTTCTCGGTCGCCCGCATGTGCATCCAGCTCGGCCTCTTGCCGCGCATGGTGGTACGGCACACCAGCAAGACCGAGCAGGGCCAGATATTCGTGCCACAGATCAACGCCATTCTCGCCATCGGCGTCGTTCTCCTGGTCCTGACCTTCCGCTCCAGCGACGCGCTCGCCTCGGCCTATGGCATTGCCGTCACCGGCACCTTCCTCTGCGACAATACTCTGGCGGCCTTCGTCTACCGGCGGCAGTTCGGCTGGGCACGCTGGGCGGTGATCGCGCTGTTCGGCGCCTTCGGCATCAGCGACTTTGCGTTCTTTTCGGCAAATTCGCTTAAAATTCTGGAAGGCGGCTGGGTTCCTCTCGCCATCGGCTGCTCGATCATTTTGATCATGACCACCTGGCGCCGCGGCCGCTCGCTCATCATGGCCCGCTGGACCCAGGACAGCCTGCCGCTCAGCTCATTTCTGGCGCGCCTGCCGCAGTCGCGCATCGTCCGCGTGCCGGGCACTGCGGTCTTCATGACCGGCAACCTTGATTTTGTGCCGAACGCCCTGCTCCACAACCTGAAACACAACAAAGTCCTGCACGATCAGGTCTTCTTCGTCACCGTCCGCACGGTCGATGTACCGCAGGCCGCCCCGGAACAGCGCGCCACCGCGGAACAGGCCGCGCCCGGCATCTACAAAGTCACGCTCTGCTACGGTTTCATGGAAAGCCCCAATGTGCCGCGCGCGCTGGAATCGCTCGCCGCGCAAGGCATCGACTTCAAACCGATGCAAACCAGTTATTTCGTCGGCCGCGAGACAGTGGTGCCAGCCTCCGTGCCCAAGCTCAAATTCATCCGGCGGTGGCTGTTCCTGTTCATGGCAAGAAACGCCGTCTCCGGCACCGAGTTCTTCCGTATACCAAGCGACCGCGTCGTCGAACTCGGCGTTCGCATCGCGATCTAGCGGCAACGCCGCGCATAATCCAGGCAAGCGCCGGCATCGGCAACACAGCCGCCTTGGCGCCACCAATCACGCACCGCCGCCAGCATCCCGCCCACCTCCGGGCCCGGCTCCATGCCAAGCCGCAACAAATCCCGCCCTCGCAGTGGAAAAACCGGCACCGGCGTCGCCTGTATCCGCTCACGCAACACGTCCCAACCGGGCCGCCCGTCCTGCGCCAGCCAACTGCGCGCCACCAGCACATCGGCCGCCTCGTCCGCCAGAGCCCGGCGGAGCGCTGCCGCGTCGGCAGCCGGCCCCAACACTTCCGGTAAACGCAGCGCCCGCAGCCGGTCCTGCTCGGCCAGGCTCAACCTGTGCGCCGCCGCGAAATCCTTGTCGCCTTCCGGCAGCAGCGCCGCCAACCGCAGCAGCGGCTCGGCCGGCGCCCCCCGCGCCACCAGCGCTTCGAACCGGCCGACCGCCGCTTCAGGCACCAGCATCGGCAAAACCCCGGTCGCCTGCATTGCCGCAACCGCCGCCCGCGGGTCCCGCGCCGCAAGCAACTGCCTGATCTCGGTCCAGACCCGCTCAACCGACAACTGGCGCAACCCCGGCTTCATTGCCGCGACGGCAACCATCGCCTCGGGATCGGGCGCGCCGGCCCCAAACCGCGCCAGGAACCGGAAAAACCGCAAAATCCTCAGATAGTCTTCGGCAATGCGCGCCGCCGGTTCCCCGACAAACCGCACCCGGCCGGCCGCCAGATCGTCCTGGCCCTGGAAATAGTCGTGGATCACCCCGTCGCGCGACATCGACATCGCATTGATGGTGAAGTCGCGGCGCGCCGCGTCGGCCCGCCAGTCATCGGTAAAGCCGACAATCGCGTGCCGCCCATCCGTCGTCAGGTCGCGGCGCAATGTCGTAATCTCGTAGCCCACACCATCGATAACCGCTGTTATCGTGCCATGTTGAAGGCCGGTCGGCACGGCGCCGATGCCGGCCTGCCGTAGCCGCGCCAGCACCTCATCCGGCAGCAACGGCGAAGCCATGTCCACATCGGCCCCAGGCTGTCGAAGCAACGAGTCACGGACCGCGCCGCCGACAATCCTCGCCTCCGGCAGCACCGTCCACAGCATTGCCACGGCGGCCGGCCAGATCACGCCCGGCCTCGCAACCGCCCCGCGAGATCCCGCAAGATCGCGGCGGTGGCACCCCAGATCACATGCTGATCATGCGGCCAGACCCAGAACGCCCTGGACCTGCCATGAAACACCGCCTCGCGCCGCCGTGGCCCCCGCCGGTCGAGCACCACTTCGAAAGGCAGGCAGAACACTTCCTCCACCTCCCCGGCCGCGGCCACGAAGCGTGCCGGGGAGGCAATCAACGCGACCACGGGAGAAATATGAAACCCGGTCCCGGTCACGAAGTCGTCCATCCTGCCAAGCACCTCGGCATCCTCGCGCCGCAGCCCAACCTCCTCTTGCGCCTCGCGCAACGCCGCCGCCTCGACGGAGATGTCCCCCGGCTCGATCGCTCCGCCCGGGAATGCCACTTGCCCCGCATGTTGGGGCAATAACGCGCCACGCCGCGTCAGCCAGACCCCATGCTCAGCTTCCAAAGGTACAAGTACGGCGGCCAGCCGATGCGCCGCCGGTGGCAATGGCGTATGCGCCAGCCCCGCCGGGAAGCCGGCACGGATATCCCGCTCGTTCAAGCCAGCCGGTCCGGAGCAGAAAAATCAGGCCGGTTGATAATCGGCCGGCAGGTCGCCCAGCGAGAAAAACCGGCCCTCGCTCCAAACCCCCAGCACATTCCGGCCGCCAACAAAGCCCGGCTCGGCAAGCGCCACCAGCTCGTAATAGGTGGCGCGATTGATCCTCGCCTCAATCGGAAACCTGCCTTTGCCGCCACGAACATGAAGATAGGGCGTCGGCTCGCAGTTCAGCAAATCGTGACTGATCCGGATCGGATGGTCCGGCCCCGCCGTGACGCACTGATCGACATTCGTCCGAAACGACAACACCTGGCCGCGGCCATGCCCGCTCCAGTTCAATTCCACCGCAAGGAACGGCACGTCCTCGACATCGATCCAGCCCCGTTCCGCCGGCGTCTCCAGCAGATAGCGGCCATCGGCTTCGCGGGTCAGAACGCCCGCAAACAAACACACCATCGCCTTTCGATTGACCGGCGTACCCTTGTACAACCAGGTGCCGTCGCGTTTGATGACAAAAGGCAGGGCCCCGCAGTTGATCGGCGTGTCGCGCCCGGCGACTTCCGGACTGACGCGTGGCATTGACCTTTCAGTCACGATCCCGCTCTTCCTTGCCAATGATGTTCTCATCATAATCCGATATAGGTAGCGTCTCCGGGCAGTCAAAGGGCACCAACGGGCATGGCGGATGTTAGCGGGATCGAGGACAGGCTGGACGCCGCCAGCCGATCGGTTGCCCGGGTACGCAAAGCGGTCGGCGAGGTCATCGTCGGCCAGGACGCTGTCATCGCCCAGTCGTTGGCGGCGATCCTGGCCGGCGGCCATGCCCTGCTCACGGGCGTCCCCGGCCTTGGCAAAACCCGGCTGGTCGAGACCTTCGGCATCGTGCTCGGCCTCTCGACGCGGCGCATCCAGTTCACACCCGATCTGATGCCGTCCGACATCCTCGGCAGCGAAATCCTCGACGAGACGCCAAACGGCCGTCGCTTCCGCTTCATCCCCGGTCCGGTTTTCACCGAGCTGCTGATGGCCGACGAAATCAACCGGGCCTCGCCGCGCACCCAATCGGCGTTGCTGCAAGCGATGGCGGAGGGGACGGTCGCGGTCGCCGGCGAGAACCGGCCCGTTCCAAAGCCGTTCCACGTCCTGGCGACCCAGAACCCGCTGGAACAGGAAGGCACCTACCCGCTGCCGGAAGCCCAGCTCGACCGCTTTCTGCTGGACATCCAAATCGATTACCCGGCCGCCGCCGATGAACGGCGCATGTTGCTCGCCACCACCGGCATCGCAGCACCACCGCCGCAGCCCATCATGACCGCCTCGGAACTGACCGAGGCGCAATTCCTGGTCCGCGCGATGCCGGTCGGCGCCAGCGTCATCGACGGGATCCTGGAACTGGTGCGTGGCGCCAGGCCGGAGACGCCGGCTTGGCCCGGGCTGAAGGCCGAACTCGCCTGGGGCCCCGGCCCGCGCGCCGCCCAGGCCCTGATGCTGGCCTGCCGATCGATGGCGCTGCTCGATGGCCGCCTCTCGCCGAGCCTGGACGATGTCGCCGCCCTCGCCGCGCCGGCGCTGCGGCACCGCATGTCGCTCAACTTCGCCGCCCGCGCCGAGGGCATCAGCCTCGACTCCATCATCGCCCGGCTCGCCGCCCGGCTTTGACCCGGTCCGCCTCCGTCGCACCGGCGGAAACCCTCGCCGCCGGCCTGCCCAAGCTGCTGCTCGCCGCCGAACGCCTGGCCTTCGTCGCCGCCCCCGGCCTTCATGGCCGCCGCCGCGCCGGCTCCGGCGAGGCCTTCTGGCAGTTTCGAGACTGGCGCGACGGCGACGAGGTACGCCGCATCGACTGGCGGCGCAGCGCCGTCGGCGAGCGTGTCTTCATCCGCCAGCAGGAAGCCCAGGCCCAGGCCGGCTTTCGATTGCGCCTGCATGACAGCCCTGGCATGGCGTTTCGCGGCGCCCGCGACCTACCGACCAAGCGCGACCGCGCCGTCCTGCTGTTGCTCGCCCTCGCCGCCCTGCTGCTGCGGTCCGGCGAACGTGTGGCGCTGGACGGCATCACCGCGCCGCTCGCCGGCGGCGCCGCCTTGCAACATCTCGCCGCCGCGCTCGCCCTCGGCGACACCGCCGCCAGCTTTGTAAGGGGCGGCTCCGCCGCCAGCGACCGGCGCGCCAGGCGGATCGACTTCGGCGACTTTCTGAGCCCTGGCCCGGCTTTCGCGCCGCCACAAGGCGGTGCCGTGCTGCAAATCCTCGATCCAGCCGAGTGCGACTTCCCTTACGCCGGCCGCATCGTGTTCGAAGACTTCGCCGCCACGCCGGCGCTGGAGGCGCCGAACGCCGCCGCCTGGCGCACCGCTTATCACGCCCGTCTCGCCGCCCAGCAACAAGCGGTGGCCGAGGCCGCTCGCCGCGCCGGACAAACGCCGCTGTTCCACCGCACAGACGCCGCCCCCGCCACGGCACTTCTGGCGCTTTATCAAGCCCTGCTGCCGGCATGATGTTTGTCGCACCGCTGGCTTTGCTCGGCCTGCTGGGGCTGCCTGCCATCTTCTTCCTGCTGCGGTTCAACCCGCCGCCCGCCCGGCGCGTCGTGTTCCCGCCATTGGCGCTGCTGCGCGACCTGCCGATCCAGGAACGTACGCCGCGGCGCATCCCGCTCTGGCTGCTGGTTCTGCGGCTACTTGCCGCGGCGCTCATCGTCGTCGGCCTGGCCGGTCCCACTTTGCATCCGCCGGGCATCCTGTCGGGAACCGGCCCGCTGCTCCTGGTCATCGACAATGGCTGGGCCGCCGCCGCCGACTGGCCGGACCGCCGCGCCACCGCCAGCCGCCTCATCGCCGCCGCCGGCCGTGACGGTCGCGGCGTCGCCATCCTCGCCACGGCCGGCACCAGCTCGGCCGCCCCACCCCGCATCGGCGACGTGATGACCGCCGATAATGCCATGCAGCGGATCGACGCCCTGCAGCCCGAACCCTGGCCGTCCGGCCGCGCCGCGCTCGCGGAAGCGCTCGAAGCAGCGCCGGAAACGACCAGGATCTACCTCGCCGACGGCATCACCGATGGCGCCGGCTTCACGACATTTTTCCATGCCCTTGCACCGACCGTGATCCTTGCCGGCGCACCGGCGCCGCTGCTGGTCTCGGCCCGCCTCGCCGCCGATCGCAGCCTCGTCATGCAAACCGCCGACACACGCCCCGGCGACTTTGTCCTGGCCCGCACCGCCAGCGGCGCCGTACTGGCGCGGGCGGCACTCTCGCCCACCGGCGGCGCCACCGTCGCCTTGCCTCCAGCACTGTTTAAGCAGCTGACAGCGCTTACCCTCGGCGGCCCCGCCACCGCCTCGGGCACCCTCCTGCTGGACGGATCGTCCCGTACCGTCATCACCGGCCTCGCCGCCGGCGACGGCAACGCCGAAGCGCCCTTTCTGGGCGGGCTCTATTTCATCCGGCGTGCGCTACCCGCGAACGCCGCGCCTGCCAGCGGCGATCTCGCGGCGCTGGTCGCCGCCAAAGCCGACATGATCGTTCTGGCGGACGTTCCGCTGAACGCCGCGCAAAGCGCCATGGCGCGCCGCTTCATCGCCAATGGTGGCGTTCTGGTGCGCTTCGCCGGCCCGCTCACCGCCGCCGCGCCGGACGATCTTTCGCCTGATCCGCTCCTGGGCGGCGAACGTCACCTCGGCGGCGCCCTCACCTGGAGCACGTTGCAGGGCTTGGCGCCGTTCCCCGCCGCCTCGCCATTCTTCGGCCTGCCCGGCGACGCCAGCGCCGCGATCTCCCGCCAAATTCTCGCCGACCCGACCACCCTGCTCGCTGCAACCGTCTGGGCCAGCCTGCAAGACGGCACGCCGCTGGTCCTCGGCGCCGCAATCGGCCGGGGCTATCTCGTCTCCGTCCTGACCTCGGCGAATACCGAGTGGTCCAACCTCGCTCTATCCGGTCTGTTCCCCGCCATGCTCGGGCGGCTGGCCAGCCTCGCCGCCGGCGCGGCGCCGCAGCCTGGCCTGTTGCTATCACTGAGCGCCCAGCTCACGGCGTTCGGAGCGCTGACGCCGCCGACCACGGCCACCAGCCTCACCGCCGGCGACCTCACCGGCGCGCCGGTTTCGCCCGAGCATCCGCCGGGGCTGTACGGCAATGGCGCCACCACCCTGGCCTTCAACCTCGGCGGCCATGTGCCGGCACCGGTCGCGGCGGCCCTGCCAAACGCGGCGCCGCTCGGCAACGGGCCGCCGTCCGCCAATCTCGGCGCCTGGTTGATCGCCGTGGCACTCTTGCTCCTGGCGGTGGACCTGCTCCTCTCGCTCTATCGCCGCGGTCTGCTCGGCCTCCGCCGCTTGGCGTTCCTGGCGTTCTTGGCGGCGTTGCTGGTCCCGCCGGCGCCGGCGCAGGCTCAAAGCGGCGCCCTGCAAACCACCCTCGGCTATATCCGCACCGGCGATCCCACGACCGACCAGATTTCGGCGGATGGCCTCGGCTATATTTCCGCCGACGTTTCCGCCCATACCGCCGCCGCACTGGACAACCCCGTGGCGCTCGACCCGGCAACCGACGACCTCGGCCTGTACCCGTTGATCTACTGGCCGATCCTGCCCACCTTGCCGGCGCCCGGGCCCGTCGCCTGTAACGCACTCAAGAGCTACATGCGGCACGGCGGCCTGCTGATCATCGACAGCAAAGGCTCGGACGCCGGTGCCGCCGGCTCCGGCGCCGGTTTCTCGCCCGGCGCCGGCGCCGCGCTGGACCGCGCCACCGCCTGCCTGTCGTTACCGCCTCTGCAGCCGCTCGGCCCCGCCGATGTCCTCGCCCATTGCTTCTACATCCTGCAGGATTTCCCCGGCCGCTTCGTCGGTGCCCCAACCCTGATCGCGGCACCCGCGTCCCGCGATGCCGACGGCGTCAGCCCGGTCGTCATCGGCCAGAACGACTGGGCCGGCGCCTGGGCGCGTGACGCCATCGGCCTGCCCGAACAACTTCCCATCCCCGGCGGCGAGGACCAGCGGGTGCTGGCCGACCGCTTCGGCACCAATCTGGTGATCTACGCGCTGACCGGCAGCTACAAGTCAGACCAGAACAGCGTCCCGGCGTTGCTCGACAAACTTGGCCAATGAGTCCAATGCCGATCGTTTTCAACCCCGCCATCGGTTGGGCCTGGCTTGGCCTGCTCGGCGCGGCGGCACTGTTGGCCAGCCTGCCGGCGCTGCTCCGCCGCGGCCGCGGCGGCCTGCCCCGCGCGTTCGGCTTCCTGCTCCTGCTCGGCATCCTGGCGGCGCCGAGTCTGGTCGCCGAGACGCGGCGGCCGTTGCCGGACATCGCCATCTTGCTCGTCGACCAGTCGCAGTCGATGGCCCTTGGCGACCGCACCGCCGAAGCCGCCGAAGCCGCTTCCGCCTTACGGGCCAGCGCCGGCACCGTCGAACTGCACAGCATCGCCATTCCGCCGGGCACCGCCGGCGGCACCCAGCTTTTCGCGGCCTTGCACGATGCACTGACCGCGATCCCACCGGACCAGCTTGCCGGCATCGTCGCGGTCACCGACGGCGAAGTCTCCGATCCCCCGGCCGACATGGCCGGCGAACCGCCCTTCACCGCCCTGCTGACGGCGCGTCATGAAGAAACCGACCGCGAGCTGCGCCTGGTCAACAGCCCGAACTATGGGCTGGTGGGAAAGACCGTGCGGCTGCAACTCGAAGTCCTGGACCACGGCAGCGACGATAACGGCCGCCCGGCCGCCATCACGGTGACCGAAGACGGTCAGGCACTCGCCAGCCAGACCGTCACCATCGGCACGCCGGCTACCTTCGACCTGCCGGTGCGCCACGCCGGCCCCAACATCGTGCAGGCTGCCGTCGCCACGCTGCCCGGCGAGGTCTCGCCGATCAACAACCAGGTGATCTTCACCTTGAACGGCATCCAGAGGCGCCTCAACGTTTTGCTGATCTCCGGCAGCCCCGACCTCGGCGAGCGTTCATGGCGTCTGCTGCTGAAGTCCGACCCCGCCACCCAGCTGGTCGATTTCACCATCCTGCGCGCCCCGGGCGAGACCATCGACGCCGAACCGGCCGACCTCGCTCTGGTGCCGTTTCCGGTAGAAAAGCTGTTCGAAACCGACATCGGCAAGTTCGATCTGATCATCCTCGACCGCTTCAGGACCGCCGGGCTGCTGCCGGCGCAATATCTCGCCAACATCGCGGCTTACGTCGAGAATGGCGGCGCCCTGCTGGCCGAGTTCGGTCCGGACTTCGATTCGCCGGACAGCCTGGCTTATTCTCCGCTCGGCGAGGTGCTGCCGGCTCAGCCGATCGATCCCGGCACGCTCGATCAGGAATTCGCGCCCACCGTCACCGCTATCGGTGCCCGCCATCCGGTCACCGCACCCTTCGCCGGCGCGGCGCTGGCGCCGTGGTTCCGGATGGAGACGGCCGCGCCGACTTTCGGCGATGTGCTGATGACCGGCGCCGGCAACGCGCCGCTGCTGATCCTGGGCTCGGTCGGCGCCGGCCGGGTCGGCATGCTGCTCTCGGACCAGTTCTGGCTGTGGACCCGCGGCGGCAGCCATGCCGGGCCGGCTCTGCCGATGCTCGGCCGCATGGTCCACTGGCTGCTGCGGGAACCGGGTCTCGAGGCGGAGTCACTCTCCGCGCGGTTCGACAATCGAGATCTGCTGATCGAACGACAAACGCTCGCTTTGACCGATCCCGGAGACGTCAGCGTGGCCGCCCCGGACGGCGTTGTCAGCCAGCTCCACCTGCGTCGAGCGGGCCCCGGCCGCTACAGCGCCACCGTGGCGGCGGCGGCATCCCAGCGCGGCGTCTGGAAGATCACCGAAGGCAACCGCACCGCCTATGCCGCCAATCCGATTGAAAACGCCGCGGAGTACCAGGACCTCGCCGCGACCGCGACGCTGCTGCGGCCGGTCGCCCGCGACATCGTCTGGCTCGGCCGGCAGCCGGTCCCGCCACTCGCGCAGCTGATCCGCCCCCGGCACGCCAGCGCGGTCACCGGCACGCGTGACATCCCGCTGTTGCCGCCGCTGCCGGCCGCGCTCGTTGCCTTGGCGCTGTTTTCCGCGGCATGGTGGCGAGAAGCTTTTTAAGCGATAAAATCTCGCCGAACAGCCTGTTCGTTCTCACTCCCCGCAACTTTGCCTAATGGAAGACCATGGACAACGCCGTCGAAGCCATCATCCGCGCCTACTACGCCGCCTTCAATGCAAGCGACGACGCCACCTTTCTCGATCTTCTGGCCGACGATGTCGCGCACGATATCAACCAGTCGCAGCGGGAAACCGGCAAGCCCGCCTTTGCGACCTTCATCGGGCAGATGCGGCAGAGCTACCGGGAAAACGTGGTCGACCTCGTCGTCTTTACCGAACCGAGCGGCCACCGCGCCGCCGCCGAATTCACCGTCAACGGTACCTATCTGGAAGCCGCGCCGGGCATGCCCGCGGCGCATGGTCAAACCTATTCGCTGCCCGTCGGCGCGTTCTTCGCCTTCACGGACGGCAAAATCAGCCGCATCTCGAACTACTACAATCTCTCGAACTGGCTGACCCAGATCGCGGTTTAGAGCGCGATCGTTGAATCGCCCTCTGAAGTAAAGCTAGAGCATGATACCGAGGTTAACTCTACCCGTTAACGCGGCGGCGGCGCGGTGCTGGCGCGCACGATCAGCCGGACATCGACGCGGCTGACCCGCTCGGCCGGCAAGCCGTTCAGCCGGTTCAGTAGGTACGCCGCGGCGAGCGAGCCGATCTCTTCCGCCGGCACCCGCATCGTGGTCAGCGGCGGCTCCAGGAAGTCGGCGTAATCGGTGTCGCCGAAGCCGGCAACGGAAAGCTGCCGGGGGACCGCGATGCGGTGCGCGCGCGCTTCCACCAGCACGCCGAAGGCAAGCTGGTCGTTGCCGCAGATGATCGCGGTCGGCGGCTTCAGGCCCTCTTCCAGCAGCCGGCGCAGCGCCAGCCGACCCTCCGCGATGCGATAGGGTTGCTCGGTCAGCCACTCGGAATGGGTGTAGAGCCCGCGTTGTTGCAGGCTGCGGCGGACGCCGGCGAGCCGCGCCGCCGCCCGATCGTTATACTGGGTCTGGCCGGCGACCACGGCGATATGGCGGTGGCCGAGATCGAGCAGATGGTCGGTCAACTCCTCCGCCGCGCGCACGTTGTCGAAACCGACCGCGGCGCCGGCCGAGGCCAGGGTCCAGGCCTCGACGAAGGGGAGACGTGTGCGTTCCAGCTCGGCGCGCAGTCGCGGGTCACGTTCACCGCCGATCAGCACCAGCCCCTCGACCCCCTGCGCCAGCAGCCGGGTCACCGCTTGCAGCTCCACGTCCGGGTCATAGTCGGTGCTGGCGAGCAGCAGCGTCAGCCCAGCCTGCTGTAGCGTCTTCTGCAGCACGAAGACGGTGCGGGAGAAGGCGTCGATCTCGATCGTCGGGACCACCGCGCCGATGGTTCCACTGCGCCGGGCGGCGGCGGCGCGGGGCAGGGCGCCGGCGACGTAGCCGAGCGACGCGCAAGCCTGTTCGACACGTTGGCGCACCGCGGCGCTGACCGTCCCGCTGCCGTTGAGGACACGCGAGACCGTGGCGATGGAGACGCCGGCTTCGGCCGCCACATCGCGCAGCCGGGCGCCGGCGTCACGCGTCGCGGCGGGAGGCGTGAGCAGGGTGCTGGGCCGGGTACGGGTGGGCATTGCCAAGTCTATGCTGGATTATTGCAGAGGCGGTCAAACGAGAAACCGCCAGGCCCAGAAGAATCTTGGCGGCAGCGGCGCCGCGCGCCGCCGGCTTCAGCGCCGAGCCGGTCGGAACCCGCGGCAGCGCCGTCGCACTTCACAATCACCCTGCAATCTCCAGCAAGCTTTTCATCTTCGAAATCATGCCCCGGAGTTCGTTACGCCAGCAGGGCAATTGCTCAAAATTCGCAACAATCCCAAAATCCCGCGGATTACCAGCGGAGGTTGTGACGGCTTTTCGTTATTGAAAGTTCCGCTTTCGGCGTGGCGCGCCAGGAGGTGGTGCCGCTGTCGTGGCATGGGCCAGGGCTGGGCGGCGCAGCTGGCCCGCTGGGCCGCCGGCTCCAGCGCATTGCCCGCGCCACATCCAGGCCTTAGACCAACAGGCGAACCGAGGAGAGACTAGATTGGAGCTTGACCAGACGGTGGCGGATTGGGCGGCGCAGGTGGGCGAGGAGCTGCGCAAGACCTATGGCCGCTACCGGGAGAACGGCTTCTTCAAAACCTATTTCAGCGGTCCCAACATCCTCGACATCGGCTACAAAGGCTACCTGACGGACGCCAGGCCGATATTCCCGCACGCGATCGGCGTCGACCTGGATTATCCGGGCTATGACGGCCGCACCTTGCCCTTCCCGGACCAGAGCCAGGACACCGTGTTCGTCAGCCATACGCTCGAACATATCCCGGACTACCGGCAGGCGTTCCGGGACTGGTTCCGGGTGCTGCGGATCGGCGGCTATCTGGTCGTCGCGGTGCCGCACCAGTATCTGTACGAGCGCAACATCGCCTTGCCATCGCGCTTCAACGGCGACCACCGGCGGTTTTATACGGCGGGATCGATCCTGGCGGAGGTCGAGGACTCGCTCGACCCGATGTCCTACCGGCTGCGGTTGCTCGAAGACAACGACGAAGGCTTCGACTACACGATCCCGCCGGAGAACCACGCCGGCGGCTGCTATGAGATCGTGATGGTCCTGCAGCGCGTCCGCCGACCCGATTACGCCGATGCGGTGCTGTCGCCGCCGGTGCAAAAACAACCGATCAAAGGGCGGTTTCTCAGAGTCCCCAGCCCCGCCGGCGAGGAACCTTTACTGACGATCGCCAGCGACGCGCCACCCGCCCGGGTGCTGATCCTCAAGCTCGACCATCGCGGCGACTTCATCATGGCCTACCCGGCCTTCGAGGCGCTGCGCCGGCAGTTCCCGGCCGCCCACCTGACCCTGGCCTGCGGCCCCTGGGTGGAGGCCGAGGCCCGACAATCCGGCCTGTTCGACGCGGTGATCACGGCGGATTTCTTCCCGGAAATCGCCAGCCATGGCTATGACGAGCGGCACGTCGCCGGCGGCGCGGCGCGCTTTACCAAGGCGATCGCTGGCCTGTCCTGGGATCTCGCTATCGACCTCAGGGTCGATCCGGATACCAGGCACCTGCTGGCTGAGGTCGATGCCAGGCACCGCGCCGGGTTCGGCGCTGTCCGGGACTTCCCGTTCCTGGACATCTTCCTGCCCTACATCAACCCGACGCTCGACAGCCGCACGTTCCAGGCTTTGCTCACGCCCGCTTCGTTCAACACCCATGTCGGGCGGCACGAGGGCTATGCGATCGTCCATGACGGCCGCCGCGAAAGCCGCAAGACCGGCGAGGTGCTGATCTTTGGCCCGTGGGAGACGTTCGAGGCCGGAAGCTGGCGGATGGAGGTGGCGCTCGAGCCGCTGCGCGGCGGCTTCGACCTGTCTTACGACGTCTGTTCCGAAGCCGGCCGCAAGATCCACCAGCTGGGCAAACTCGAGGTCCGCACCGGCAGCCTGCCCAGCTTCGCGCTGGAGCTTGAGGAAGAGGTGCAGCGGATGGAGATCCGGCTGCGCATGGGCCAGGGCGGCCGACTGCCGCCGTTTCGCTTCCTTGGCATCCGCGTCACAAAAAAAGGCGTGCTGCCGGCGCTGCACCAGCAGGAGATGCAGATGCTGCTCGCCAACCTGGTCGGCCTGCGGATGCAGAACCCTTTCGCCATGGACAAGTTGGCGCGATGAGCCGGTCGATCGTCATCTCGCCGATCTCCAACGATCCGCTGCGCGACTGGCCGATGCCGCATTACCGCGCCCTGGCGCAACTCTGCGTGGAGCGGCTGGACGCGACGGTGGATTTCATCGGCATCCGCAGCCAGCGCCTGGCGGTCACGCAAGCCATCAACGATCTGCCCTCGGACCGCTACCGCAACCGCTGCGGCGCCACCAGCTGGGCGGAGACCGGCAACCTGCTTAGTGCCGCGGATTGCGTGATCGCCAACAACTCCGGGATCGCCCATTTCGCCGCCAGCCTCAACGTGCCGACGGTGTGCATCTTCGGCGCCTCGCATAACCCGTTCGAGTGGATGGCGCGCGGCCCGGCGGTCGGCATCCTGTTCAAGAAAACCGGCTGCTCGCCCTGCGCGATCGGGGTGTTGTCGCAATGTCCATACGGCAAGCGCTGCCTGACCGAGATCTTGCCGGAAGATGCTTTCGCCGTCGTTCAACAAACCATGGAACGCGCCGCTTTGGCGGCCTAGAGCGCGATCGTTTCAAGTCGGACCAGCCACGGTCCGGCCGCAAACGTGAATCGCCCTCTCAAGTAAAGCTAGAGCATGATTCTGAAGTTGAGGGGGAAGCGCCGCGCGATCCAACCTTAACCGATCATGCTCTAGAGCGCGATCGTTTCAGGTTGAACCAGCTTTGGTTCGACCTGAAACGTGAATCGCCCTCTCAGGTAAAGCTAGAGCATGAGTTTGAGGTTGAGGGGGAAGCGCGTAGCGATTCAACCTCAACCGATCATGCTCTAGCCGCGCTTCAGATTCCGGCGGCTTCGCCGACCACACTGGCCGGCAGGTCCTGGACCGCGACATGGCCATGCCGCGGCGGCTCGCGCATGCCGAGCACCGAGGCCAGCGATAGCGCGCCCAGCCCGCAGCAGAACCACATCGCGGCGGTCAGCCCATAATGGTCGGACAGCAGGCCGGCGGCCGCGGGGCTGGTCGAGCCACCGAATAGCTCGCCGATCGAAAGCAGCAGCGCGAAGGTAGTCGCGGCCAGCCGGCGCGGCACGGATTCGCCAGGGATGATGAAGATCACCATCGTCATCCCGCCGCCGGCCACGAATTGCGCGGCCAGAACCAGCGGTACCGCAGCATGATGGCCGCGCATCAGCACCAGCGTCGCCGGCAGTACCATCGTGCAGGCGGTGGCCGCGATGGCGCAGGCCTTGCGCGGCAGCCGGTCCGATAGAGCCGGGGCAAATAGATTGCCGACCGCGCCGGCAAGGCCCATCGCTGTCAGCACGATGGTCCGCATCGTCGTCGACATCGCCGAGTCCTGCACCAGGAACAAGGGCGAGAAGCTGGCGAAGGTTATAAGAAAGCCGATCAACGCCATCCCGCCCACCAGCGCCAGGGCGACGTTGCGGTTGACGAGTAGCGAGAAGGCTTCGCGCAGGGTGGTGCGCTCGGCGCCCGGCCCGGTTTGCGCGGCGGGGGCGTCCGGCTTGATGATGAGCGCCAAAATCACAGCCAGCAGGATGCCGGGGGCGGCGAGGCATAGAAACGCGTTGTGCCAGCCGAAGGCGGCAGCCAGCACAACGATGAGAATGGGCGGCAAGGCGGTGCCGAACAGCGCGACGCCGCCGATCACCAGGCCCATGTTGATGCCGAGCCGGCGCGGCGAGGAAGATTTCGCAACCACCGACTGCATCAGCGGCACCGCCGGGCCGAAGAACAATCCAGCGAGGGCGCGGGCCGCCAGCAGGCCGGCGAAACTGTGGGTGACGGCGATCAAGCCGGTCGCGCAGGAAAAGCCGACGACGCAGATCACGATGATAAGCTTGGCGCGGCCACCCAAAGCGTCCGACAGGAACGAGATGACGATGCTGGACAGCGCCCAGGTCAGCGAGGTGATGCCCATCAGCAGGCCGAGCTGCGCATGGTCCAGCCCCAGCTCATGCTGGATTTGCGGAAACACGAAGACGATGCCGAGCCGGTCGAGGAACACCAACCCCGCCGATAGCGACAGCACAGCGACCAGGGCATTTTCATACCAGCCGCCGGCGCAGCCGGCAGTGCTGCCCGGCGCCACCGCTAGACCCGCAGTCCCCGAACCCGCCATCGCCGACTCCCTTGTTTTGTTTGGACGCTAGGCCGCGCGGCGGCGGCGCGGCAAGACCTATCCGGCTTCGGCCTCCTTGATACATGCGTAGGGGCGGAACCAGCCAAGGCCCTCCACCGTCGTGCCTTGCGGCCGGTATTCGCAGCCGATGAACTGGTCGTAGCCAATTCCGTCGAGCAGCCCGAACAGGAAGCTGTCGTTCAGCTCGCCGGTATCAGGCTCCTGGCGCGCCGGCACGCTCGCCACCTGCACGTGGCCGATCAGCGGCAGCATCCGGCGCAGCCGCGTCGTGATGTCGCCATGGATGATCTGGCAATGATAGATGTCGAATTGCAACCGCAGGTTCGGCAGGCCGAGCGCCGCGATCAGCGCCGCTGCGCTGTCATAGTCGTTCAGGAAATAGCCCGGCATGTCGCGCCGGTTGATCGGCTCCAGCAGCAGCCGCACATCCCGCGCGGCCAGCGCCGTCGCGGTCTCCGCCACCACATCGGCATAGCTGGCCCGCGCGGCGGGGTCGTCCGCGTCGGCGATGCCCGCCAGCAGATGGACTTGGCGCGCGCCGGCCGCGGCGATATAGGGCATTGCTTGCGCCAGCGCGGCGCGGGCCCGCGCCCGCCGCGCCGGTATGGCGGCAAAGCCGCGCTCGCCTGCCGCCCAGTCGCCCGCCGGCAGGTTGAACAAAGCCAGTGTCAATCCGTTGCGCCGCAGCTGCGCCGCCACCGCCTCCGGCGGATGCTCGTAGGGGAACAGGAACTCGACCGACGTGAAACCGCAATCCGCGGCGGCCGCGAAACGATCCAGAAAAGCCCACTCGTTGAACATCATCGTCAGGTTGGCGGCGAATCTCGGCATACGCGCTCTCCCATCCTGTTCGGCTTCCAGGCGCCCCTGTGCTTCTTTTCGGATCGGCGCTAGTTTCCGGGCATCGAGTTCCGAGGGAGACATAAAAATGGTAAAACTAGCGAACGAGGACATCAAGACCCGTGAAGTTCTGGATTGGAAGGGCATCCATCTCTTCCACTTCGCCATGTCATCGTGTTCGCAAAAACTCCGCATTTTCCTCAACCTGAAGAAGGTCGCGTGGGAGCCGCATGAGCTCGACCTGCTGGCCAACGAAAACATCAGCGAATGGTTCCTGGGCATCAACCCGCGCGGCCTGGTGCCGGTTCTGGTGCATGATGGAGACGTTCATATCGAGAGCAACGACATTCTTCTCTATCTCGAAAAGCTGATCCCGGAGCCGCCCTTGATCCCGCAAGCCGGCCAAGCCGAAATGGCGGAAATGCTGCATCAGGAAGATGACCTTCACCTGGATTTCCGCGCGTTGAGCTTCCGCTTCATGTTCAATCCGCCGACCACGCCGAAGACACCCGACGTGATCGAGCGCTACATCGACTCCGGCTCAGGAACCGTGGACGGCGTGGCGGACGAGGGCAAGGCGCGAGAAATCCGGTTCTGGAAAAACTACGCCGCCGACGGGATCACCGACGCGAACGTCAAAACCTCGGCAGCCAAATTCAAGGCGGCTTTCGACGGCCTCGAAAAACGCCTCGAAGCAAATACCTATCTACTCGGCGAGCACATCAGCCTGCTGGACATCGCCTGGTTCATCTATGTGAACCGGCTGTCGGTCGCGGGCTATCCGTTCTCCCGGCTGCACCCGCGTCTGGCGGCCTGGTTCGAAGGTTTGCAGGCCAAGCCGGAGTTCGCTTCCGAAATCGTCATGCCGCCGCCGCTGCGGGCCGCCATCGCCGAGACGCATCGTGACCAAGCCGCGCGGCACCGCACGCTGGTGGATGTCGCCGGGGTTTGACATCGACAACCGCCATGCTGGCGCGGCTCGTGGCGTTCCCGACCATAAGCCGCGACCCCAACGAGGCGCTGATCGGCTTTGCCGCCGAGCATCTGAGTACGCACGGCTTCCGGGTCCGGGTGCTGCCCGGCCGGCAGCCCGGCAAGTGCAACCTGCTCGCCAGCCTGGGGCCGGACACGGCGGCCGGCATCGTCCTCTCCGGACACAGCGACGTGGTGCCGGTGGAGGGGCAGAGCTGGTCCACCGACCCGTTCGCCCTCACCTCCCGCGGCGACCGACTGCTGGCCCGCGGCGCCGTGGACATGAAAGGCTTCATCGCCAGCATGTTGTGCGCGGCTGAGGCGCTGGACGGCGCGGCGTTGCGCCGGCCGTTGCACATGGCGATCTCGCACGATGAGGAAATCGGCTGCGTCGGCGTGCGGCCGATGCTGGAGACCCTGGCGGCGGAAGGCTTCGCGGCAAGCGGCTGCATCATCGGCGAGCCGACGGAGCTGCTTGTGGCGGCGGGACATAAAGGCAAAGTCAACGCCTGCATAAGCTGCCACGGCGAAGCGGCGCATTCGGCGAACCCGGCGCTCGGCTGCAACGCGATCTATCTGGCCGCCGGCATGGTGGCGCAAGTACGGGAACTGCAAGCCTGGTTGCAGGAACACGGCGCGCAGGACGCCGCCTACGCGGTGCCTTACAGCACGCTGCATGTCGGCACGATCGCGGGCGGCCGGGTGCTGAACATCGTGCCGGATCGCTGCGACATGGCGTTCGAAATCCGTTACCTCCCCGGCGACGCGCCGGACGCGTTGCTGGCCCGCCTGAGCGCCGCCGGAGCCGCTCTGTCCGGCGCCGAACGGGCGCGGGGCCGGCGGGCTTGCGTCGAGATCACCGTCGAAAACAGCTATCCCGGCCTTGCCACTCCGCACGACGCGCCGATCCTGGGGCTGGCCGGCACCGCGGCCGGCACCGGCCCGCCGGTCAAGATCAATTTCGGCACCGAGGGCGGCTTGTTCACCCAGACCAACGGCATACCGACGGTGATCTGCGGCCCAGGGTCGATCGACCGGGCGCACAAACCGGACGAGTTCGTGACCGCCGATGAGCTCGCCGCCTGCGACGCTTTTCTCGGGCGCGTCATCGACACGCTGCGCTGACCCAACCCGAACCGCCATGACGTTTTCCCTCGCAGCGCGCTGCTCCCGCACCGGCCAGTTCGCGGTCGCGGTGGCGTCTTCCTCGCCGGCGGTCGCGGCGCGCTGCGCCCATGCCCGCGCCGGCGTCGGCGCGGTGACGACGCAGAACGTGACCGATCCCCGGCTCGGCCCGCGCGGCCTCGACCTGCTGGCGGGCGGCCTCAGCGCCGCGGAAGCTTGCGCCGCATTGCAGGCGGAGGCGACGTTTCTGCCTTACCGGCAATTCACCCTGGTCGATCGCGCCGGCACGACCGCGCGTTTTTCCGGCGCCAAAGCCCTGGGCATCGTCGGCGAAGCGGCGGCGGCGAACGTGGTCGCCGCCGGTAACCTGCTGGCCGATCCGAGTGTTCCCGCGGCCATCGTCGCCGCCTTCACGGCGTCCGAGGCGACGGCGCCGCTGGCGGCGCGGGTGATCGCCGCGATGCTGGCCGGGCTGGCGGCGGGCGGCGAGGCCGGGCCGGTGAAATCGGCCGGCTTGCTGGTGGTGGACCGGGCCGCCTGGCCGGTCGCCGACCTCAGGGTGGATTGGCACGAAGCGCCGCTGACCGCGCTGGCCGCGTTGTGGGACCTCTGGGCGCCGCAGATGGCGGATTATGTAACGCGGGCGCTGAACCCGGAAGCCGCGCCGAACTACGGCGTCCCCGGCGACCCGTAACGCGTCCTCTCGCGCGCCGCCATTCAACCAATCCCGCTCAGGCTCTGGCGCAGCCGCGCCGCCGCCAGCACGCCGCACAGCGTTTCTTCAAGCGGGATGCGCGGCTCCCAGCCCAGCAAGCGGCGCGCCAGCCGGGCATCGCCAACCGCCCGCGCGATCTCGACCGGCCGCAGCCGCGCCGGGTCCTCCCGCACCTCGATCGGACAATGCGCCTGCGCCAGCAGGGCGCGCAGTATCTCGCCGATCGCAACAGCGCGGCCGCTGCCGATGTTGATCGCCTGGTTGTTTGCCAGGCTGTCGAACCGGGCGATGCAGGCGGCATAAGCGGCACAGACATCCCGCACGTCTAGAAAATCCCGCTCCGGCGTCAGCGCCCCCACCTGGATCACCGGCGGCGCCAGCCCGGCCTCGATCCGCGCGATCTGTCCGGCAAAAGCGGGGGTGACAAAGGCCTCGCTCTGCCCCGGCCCGGTATGGTTGAACGGCCGCACCCGCAGTAGCCGCAGCCCACGCCCGGCGAGCGCGCCGAGCGCCAGTTCCGCCGCCGCCTTGGTCACCGCGTACAGGTTGAGAGGGTGCAGCGCCGCGGTTTCGTCGAGCGCCGCGCCGGCCCGGAAAGAACCGCCATAAACCTCGCCGCTGGAGACGAACAACAACCGGCAGTCCGGAGCGTGCGCCAGAATGGCCTCGGCGATGTTGATCGCGCCGTGCAGGTTGACCGCCCAAGCCCGGCCCGGATCGGCCCCGGCGCTGTCGATCGCGGCGATGCCGGCCAGGTGCAGGCAAACCTGCGGCCGTAACGCGGCCACCGCGCCGAACACCGCATCCCGGTCGGTCACGTCGAGCCGTCGGTTCGCGGCGGCGAGCCCGGTGCCGGTTATCTCCGCATCGGGAAACGCCGCAGCCAGAGCCGGCCGCAGATGGCCGCCGACGAAACCTTCGGCGCCGGTGAGCAGGACACGGCCCGGCGAGAAGGCGTCACCGCTCGTCGGCATAGGCCGGCCGGGCGCCGGCCAGCGCCACGTGGCGCCGCAGATCGGCATCCACCATTTCCGCGGCCAGTTCCTCAAGCCCGATCGTCGGCCGCCAGCCGAGGGTCCGCGCCGCCTTGCCGGCGTCGCCGAGCAGCACTTCAACCTCCGCCGGGCGCAGCCGCGCCGGGTCCACCCGCACATGGTCGTCGGCGCGCAGGCCGGCATGGGCGAATGCCATGTCGCAGAACTCCCGCACGCTCGCGGTCCGCCCGGTCGCCACCACGTAATCGTCCGGCTGCTCCTGCTGCAGCATCAGCCACATCGCCCGCACGTAATCCCGCGCATGGCCCCAGTCCCGCATGGCATCCAGATTGCCGAGCGTCAGCTCGTCGGCAAGGCCGAGCTTGATCCGCGCCACCGCGTCGGTAATCCGCCGGGTCACGAACTCGATCCCCCGGAGCGGACTTTCATGGTTGAACAAGATGCCGGAGGAGGCGTGCAGCCCATAGCTCTCCCGGTAATTCACGGTCATCCAATGGGCATAGAGCTTGGCGGCGGCGTAGGGCGAACGCGGATAGAACGGCGTGCTCTCGGTCTGCCGCTCGGCCTGGATCTTGCCGAACATTTCCGAGGATGAAGCCTGGTAGAACCGCGCCTGCGGGTGCGCCATGCGCACCGCCTCCAGCAGATTGACCGCGCCGAGGCCGGTTACCTGCCCGGTGAGCAGCGGCTGTTGCCATGAAGTGGCGACGAAACTTTGCGCCGCCAGATTATAAACCTCGTCCGGCCGATGCTCGGCGATCAGCCGCAACATGCTGGAGAGGTCGATCATGTTGCCGTCCACCAGCTCGATCCGGTCCAGCACGCCGAGCCAGCGCAGCCGCTCGCCGATCACGTCGGAGGAGGCCGAACGCCGGATCATGCCGATGACATGGTAACCCTTGCCGAGCAACAGGCCGCTCAGATAGGCGCCGTCCTGGCCGGTCACACCGGTAATCAAAGCTTTTCGCATGGACGACCTTCCCGTTCGGCGCGTTTGCGCCTGCTGTAGTGCAATCCCGGCGGAATGGAAGCCAAACGTTGCCCGGATGTCGCCGCATTGACAGCGCATGGCTTGTCCGGCGCGGCGGACTCCGTCATCAGTGCAAGACAAATCTAACCGAGGTTGTGAATGACGATCTGGCTCGACCTGGAAGATTTGGTGCGGTACTTCCGCCATTCCTCGCGGCCGACCGGCATCCAGCGTCTTACCCTGGAAGTCGCGCGGGCGCTGTGGCAGCTTTCCGGACCGCGCCAGGAAGTGCGGTTCTGCCGCCACGCCAGCACGGCTTCCGGCTTCCGCAGCATCCATTTTCCCTCGCTTGAGGCTGGCATCGCCGCCGCCGCCGCCGCCGCCGATGCGCCGGCCGCCGCCGCGCCCTCCGCCGTCGAACTGCCGCCACGCTGGGCGCCGACCAGCCTGGTAATGCGGGTTGCCAATTCCGGCCGCCGCCTGCCGCCGCGGCTGCGCCGGCCCGTCGGCATCATCGGGCGCGCCGCTCTGCAGATCGTCGCCACCATGCCGGACCTGTTCCAGGCCGCCCGCGCCGAGATCAAGCTGAACAGCGCGCAGCGCGCCCAAATCGGCGGCCACGGCTTCGATCTCGACGGCGACGGCGACGATGTCGCGTTCAGCCCCGGCGATTGGATCGTCAGTCTCGGCGCCAACTGGGAAACCCCTTATCAGCCGGCGTTCTTCGAGATGCTGAAAGCGCAAGACATCAAGTTCGCGATCCTGGCGCACGACCTGATCCCCGAGCTGTTTCCGGAATGGGCAGTGCGCCTCAACGCGGAAAACTTCCGGGCCTGGCTGCGTAGCAGCGCGATGGCGGCGGACGTGCGGTTCGCGGTCTCGAAAAGCACCGCCGCCGATCTCTCCACCTGCATGGCGGCCCTCGGCCGGCAAATCCCGCCGCCGGTCGTCCTGCCGGTCGGCCATGCCGCCGCCGCCGCACTCGACCCGGCGGAGCAGCCGCTGGAGCGGCCCTATGTATTGCTGGTCTCGACCATCGAGATCAGGAAAAACCACGCCTTGATGTTCCGCGTCTGGCGCCGTTTGCTGCGCGAGTTGCCGGCCGACGAGGTGCCGGACCTGGTATTCGCGGGCAAAATCGGCTGGCTGACCGCCGACCTGGTGCAGCAACTGGAAAATACCAACTGGCTGGATGGCAAGATCAAGTTCATCCCGGCGCCCTCCGACGGCGATCTTGCTGCACTCTACCGCAATTGCCTGTTCACCGTTTTCCCCTCGCTATACGAAGGCTGGGGCCTGCCGGTCACCGAAAGCCTCAGCTTCGGCAAGATCGTCGCCGCCTCCAACCGCGCTTCCCTGCCCGAGGCAGGCGGCGATTTCTGCGTCTATTACGACCCGGAAAATCTGGAGGATGCCTACCGCGCGATCCGTCAGCTGATCGAGGAGCCGGCCAGAGTGCGCGCCCTTGAGGCGCGGCTGGCCGCTGGCTTCAACCCGCCGACCTGGACCGACACCGCGAACGCAATCCTGGAGACGCTGGCGCCAAAATGGCCGGAACCCGCGACGCCGGATGTGGACCTGCCCGCCACCGCCTGGGCACCCAGCCAGTAACGGCGGCCTGACCGGCATTCAATTGTCGGCCGGCATGGTTTAGACGCGGATCATGCTGCGCGGCGCCTTCACGGTCGGGATGTGGACGATGGCGAGCCGCATCCTCGGCTTCGCCCGGGACATGCTGATCGCCGCCATCCTCGGCACCGGGCCGATCGCGGACGCTTTTTTCGTTGCCCTGCGCCTGCCCAACCTGTTCCGCAGGTTGTTCGGGGAGGGCGCGTTCAACGCCGCCTTCGTGCCGTCGATCTCCCACATCCTGCACACCGAGGGCGTCGGCGCCGCGCAAAGCTTCGCCGAGGAGGCAGCGGCGGTCATGGTGTTCTGGCTCGGCGCGCTCACCGCGCTGGGCGAGATTTTCATGCCCTGGCTGCTCTACGTCCTGGCCCCCGGCTTCGCCGGCAACCACGGCAAGTTCGAACTGGCGGTGGCGCTGACGCGGATCATGTTCCCGTATCTGTTCTTCGTCTGCCTCACGGCGCTGTTCTCCGGCGTGCTGAACGCGATGGGCCGGTTCGCCGCCGCCGCCGCCGCGCCGGTGCTGTTCAACCTGTTCTCGATCGCCTTCATGCTCGGCCTGACGCGGTATGTCGCCAATCCGGGTTACGCGCTGGCCTGGGGCGTCACCGTTTCCGGCGTCGCCCAATTGTTGCTGCTGGTCCTGGCGATGCGCCGCGCCGGCATGCGGGTCACCCTGCCGCGCCCGCGCCTGACCCCCCGGATGCGGGCGCTGTTCCGCCGGATGGCGCCGGGGCTGGTCGGTGCCGGCGTCACCCAGCTCAACGTCTCGATCGACATTATCATCGGCACGCTGCTGCCGGCCGGCTCGGTCTCCATTCTGTACTACGCCGACCGGGTCAACCAGTTGCCGCTCGGCGTCATCGGCACCGCCGCCGGCACCGCGTTGTTGCCGATGATCGCCCGGCAGATCGCGCTCGGTGAAAACGCCGCCGCGACAGCGACGCAGAACCGCGCGATCGAGAGCGTGCTGATGCTCACTTTGCCGGCGGCGGTCGGGCTTTCCGTCGCCGCCGTGCCGGTGATGGACGTGCTGTTCGTGCGCGGCGCCTTTTCCACCCACACGGCGGTCCTAGCGGCGCGCTCGCTGGCGGCGTTCGCCATTGGCCTGCCGGTCTTCGCGCTGGTCAAGGTGCTGACACCAGGCTTCTTCGCCCGCGGCGACACGATGACGCCGCTCAAGATCGGCATCGCGGCAGTGGCGCTGAACCTCGGCATGAACCTCGTGTTCATGCACCCGCTGAAAGCGGTTGGCCCGGCGCTGGCCACCAGCCTCGCCTCCGCCTTCAACGCCGCATTGCTGGTGGCGCTGCTGCATCGCCGCGGGCACTTCGCTCTGGATGCCAGGGCCAGGCGCCGGCTGCCGCGCATTCTAGCCGCCAGCGCCGCGATGGCAGCAATGCTCTGGGGCGTCGAGCAATTGCTGCCGCCGGGCAAGACCAACATCGCCGGCTTCCTGTTGCTGGCTGCCGCCGGCGCCGCGGCTTACAGCGGCGCAGGCGTGCTGCTCGGCGCCTTCGACTTCGCCGAATTGCGCGGCCTGCTGCGCCGCCGCCGCAAGCCGGCACCCGGTTGACCAAGCCGCAAAACGCGGCGTAACCAGCCGGCCATGACAACCGCCACGCGCATCTTCTCAGGCATGGCCCCTTCGGGCTTTCCGACTCTCGGAAACTATCTTGGCGCGCTGCGCAATTGGGTGAAGTTGCAGGACGGCAACGACTGCATTTACTGCATCGTCGATCAGCACGCGATCACCAACTGGCAGGACCCGGCGACGCTGCGGGAGAAAACCCGGACGATGGCGGCAATCCTGCTGGCCTGCGGCATTGACGCCGACAAGCACATCCTGTTCCACCAATCGGCGGTGCCGGCGCATACGCGCCTCGCCTGGATTTTCAACTGCGTGGCGCGCGTCGGCTGGCTGAACCGTATGACGCAGTTCAAGGACAAAGCCGGCAAGGATCGCGAAGCTGTCTCCACCGGCCTCTACGTGTACCCGAACCTGATGGCAGCCGACATCCACGCCTATCACGCGACGCGCGTGCCGGTGGGGGACGACCAGCGCCAGCACCTTGAACTGGCCAACGACATCGCCGAGAAATTCAACCACGATTACGGCGTGAGTTTCTTCCCCCGCATCGAGCCGATCATCCCGCCGGCAACGGCACGGGTGATGAGCCTGCGTGACGGCACCAAAAAAATGTCGAAATCGGACGCCTCGGACCAGAGCCGCATCAACCTGAACGACGACGCCAACACGATCGCCCTGAAAATCCGTCGCGCGAAAACCGACCCGGCGCCGCTGCCGGAGGATGTGGCGGGGCTGCGGGGCCGGCCGGAAGCGGCAAACCTGGTCGGCATTTACGCGGCGATGACAGACCGCACCGCCGCCGAAGTTCTGGTCGAATGCGCCGGCTCAGGCTTCGGCCCGTTCAAGGAGCGGCTGGCGGAAGCCCTGATCGCGCATCTAAGCCCGATCAAGGCGCGCGCCGAAACGCTGCTGGCAGATCCAAGCCATATCGACTCGATGCTAAAAGAGGGTGGAAGACGAGCCGCAACGATCGCCGATCCGATCGTCGACGAGGCCGAAAGAATCGTAGGCTTTCTCGCGCGGCACTAAACATCCAGCCCTACGAGTGGCCAACCCATGGCCCAACTCTCCGGGTACGGGGCCTCACGGCCCCGGCCGCCGGAGGCTCTTCCTCAAGCCGCCCGGTTTTCCACCAGATCGTCCACCACCGCCGGATCGGCGAGCGTCGAGGTATCCCCCAAACTATCCGTCTCGTTGGCGGCGATCTTGCGCAGGATGCGGCGCATGATTTTGCCGGAACGGGTTTTCGGCAGGCCGGGCGCCCATTGGATCACGTCCGGTGCTGCGATCGGCCCGATCTCCTTGCGCACCCATGCGATCAGTTCCTTGCGGAGTTCCTCGGAAGGTTCCTTCTCGGCGATCAGCGTCACATAGGCGTAGATCCCCTGGCCCTTGATGTCGTGCGGAAACCCGACCACCGCGGCTTCCGCGACATGCTCATGCGCCACCAGCGCGGACTCCACTTCGGCGGTGCCCATGCGGTGGCCGGAGACGTTGATCACGTCATCCACCCGACCGGTGATCCAGTAATAGCCATCATCATCCCGCCGCGCCCCGTCGCCGGTGAAGTACAACCCTTTGAACGTGGAAAAATACGTCTGCACAAACCGCTCATGGTCGCCGTACACCGTGCGCATCTGCCCCGGCCAGCTATCGGCAATGCACAGAAGTCCATCCGCGGCACCATGCAGTTCCACACCCTCGGCATCGACCAGCAGCGGCTTGACGCCCGGCAGCGGCAACGTCGCGGACCCGGGCTTCAACGCCGTGGCGCCGACCAGCGGGCTGATCAGAGCACCGCCGGTCTCGGTCTGCCACCAGGTATCGACAATCGGGCAGCGGCCCTCACCGACGACGCGGTCATACCAGTGCCAGGCTTCCGGGTTGATCGGCTCGCCGACCGAGCCCAGCACCCGCAATGATTTGCGGGAGGTTTTCTTCACCGGCCCATCGCCATCCCGCATCAGGGCGCGGATCGCGGTCGGCGCGGTGTAGAAAATGTTGACCTGGTGCTTGTCCACCACCTGCCAGAACCGCGAGCTGTCCGGGTAGTTCGGCACGCCCTCGAACATCAGCGTGGTGCCGCCGTTGGCGAGCGGGCCATACACACTGTAAGTGTGGCCGGTCACCCAGCCGACATCGGCGGTACACCAGAACACCTCACCCGGCCGGTAATCGAACACGATCTGGTGGGTGAAGCTGGCCCACACCAGATAGCCGCCGGTGGTGTGCAGCACGCCCTTCGGCTTGCCGGTGGAACCGGAGGTGTAGAGGATGAACAGCGGGTCCTCGGCGTTCATCTCCGCCGCCTGGTGCTCCGGTGCCGCCTGCGCGGTCAGGTCCTCGTACCATTGGTCGCGGCCGAGCGTCATCGGCACCTCGCCGCCGGTCACCTTCACCACGATGACATGGGCGACGCTGGGGCAAGAGCGCAGCGCCTGATCGGCATTGGTTTTCAGCGCCACCCGCTTGCCGCCCCGCCTTCCTTCATCGGCGGTGATCAGCGCGACGGAATTGCAGTCCTGCAACCGGTTGGCGAGGCTGTCCGGCGAGAAACCGCCGAACACCACGGAATGGACCGCGCCGATGCGGGCGCAAGCCAGCATGGCAACCGCGGCTTCCGGCACCATCGGCAGGTAGATCGTCACCACGTCGCCCTTTTTCACGCCAAGATCGGTGAGCGCATTGGCCAGGCGGCAGACCTTTTCGTGCAGCGCTCGGTAAGTCACCTTCCGCGAGGTGCCGGGGTCGTCGCCCTCCCAGATGATCGCGGTCTGCTCGCCGCGTTCGGCCAGGTGCCGGTCCAGGCAGTTGGTGGCCACGTTCAGCGTGCCGTCCTCGAACCATTTGATCGAGACATCGCCGGTGAAGGAGGTGTTCTTGATCCGGCTCGGCTGCCGCATCCAGGTGAGGCGCTTGCATTCCTCGGCCCAGAACGCATCCGGCTCGGTTGCGGCACGGCGCGCCATGTCCTCGTAGCGCGCCTGGTCGATCGAGGCCGCCTTGGCGATTTCCGGTTTTACCGGAAAGACTTGCGCGTCCGACATTTCCTGGTCCCCTGGTTTTATTGAGCCGGATTATGCCGTGAATCGGGTGCCGCCGAAAGAGCGCGGGCGAGACGGCGGAAACAGGCCGTTGCCTAAACAAACCGTAAGGTTATCGTTGACATTACGTTTTCTTTCTGTTTCCGTTTAAGGGCATTCGAGGAGCGACGACTAGATGGCGACCGGTACGATCAAGTGGTTCAACACCACGAAAGGCTACGGCTTTATTGTACCGCAAGATGGAGGCAAGGACGTTTTCGTGCATATCACGGCGGTCCAATCGGCCGGGCTGCGCGGCCTGAACGAGGGCCAGAAAGTCACCTTCGACGTTGCGATGGAACGCGGCAAGGCCGCGGCGATCAACCTCAAGGCGGTCTGACCACGGCAAGGTCGTTTGCCGGGGCGCACGGCTTCCGCTAACTTCGCCCCCACGTCATCGTCTATAACCGGGATTTCACCCCGGCGCATGACGGGGAGTATAAATGGACGGCCAGACCCCGCCGCAAGCGGCGGCTCCTTTTTCTTATAATCCCGAACCGGTTCCCGCGATGCTGACGCGGACGGTGGAAAAATTCGGGCCCCGCCCGGCGATCGACTTCCTGGGGCGACGCTGGACCTGGGCCGAAATCGGCGCGCAAACCGATCGTGCCGCCGCCGGTTTGCAACGCCTGGGCGTCGGGCCGGGCGTGCATGTCGGGCTTTGCCTGCCCAACACGCCCTATTTCATCGTCCTGTATTACGCGATCCTTAAAGCCGGCGGCACCGTCGTCAATTTCAACCCGCTCTACACCGAGCGGGAAATCGAGGCCCAAGCAAAAGCCGCCGATGTGCGGATCATCGCTTCCATCGACCTCAAAACGATCCAGGACAAGATCGCGCCGCTGGCCGCGAAGGGCGCCTTCGATCAGGTGATCCTCTGTTCCCTGCCGGCGGCGCTGCCGGCTTTGGCCGGGCTGCTGTTCCGGCTGTTCAAAAGCGCGCAACTGGCGGGCAAGGCCGGCCCCAAAACCATCACCTACGCGGCCCTGCTGGCCGGCGCCGCGAAACCAACCCAGGTCCGGATCGACCCGCTTCGCGCCGTGGCGGCTTTGCAGTTCACCGGCGGCACCACCGGCACGCCAAAGGCGGCGATGCTGAGCCACGCCCAGATCGGCGTCAACGTCGCGCAGACGCTGGCGCTCGGGCTGCCGCTCCGGCAGGGCGAAGAGCGCGTGCTCGGCGTGCTGCCGCTGTTCCACGTTTATGCGATGACGGCGGTGATGAATCTCGGCGTGGCGCTCGGCGCCGAAATCATCCTGCTGCCGCGCCCCGACATCAAGCAGATCATGAAGACCATCCGGCGCCGCCGGCCGACCATGATGCCCGGCGTGCCGACGCTCTACACCGCGATCAGCAATGCCGCCGAAGCGGCCGGCGTCACCGATCTCAGCTTCATCAAATACTGCGCCGCCGGCGGCGCGCCGACCCCGGCGGAAGTCGCCGAGCGCTTCGAGCGCATCACCAATTGCCCGCTGCTCGAAGGTTACGGCCTGTCGGAAGCGTCGCCGGTGGTCTCGAGCAACGCGCCGGGCGCCAACCGCGCCGGCTCCGTCGGCCGCCCGCTCCCCGGCACGGTCGTGCAGATACGGGATCCGGAAGGCCATCTGCTCGGCGCCGGTGAGAAGGGCGAGGTCTGCGTGACCGGCCCGCAGGTGATGCTGGGCTACTACAAGCAACCGGAGGAAACCCGCGACGTGTTCGTGGATGGCGCGCTGCGCACCGGCGACATCGGCACGCTAGATACCGACGGCTACCTGTTCATCGTCGACCGCATCAAGGACCTGATCATCTGCGGCGGCTATAACGTCTATCCGCGGGTGATCGAGGAGGCGGCGTACCGGCATCCGGCGGTGCGCGAGGCGGTGGCCGTCGGCGTGCCGGACGCCTATCGCGGCGAGGCGCCCAAGCTGTTCATAACGCTCTGCCCCGGCGCCACCGCGAGCGAGGCGGAGATCAAATTGTTCCTGGCCGATCATCTGAACCGGATCGAGATGCCGCGGGAGATCGAGCTGCGGGAAAATCTGCCGAAAACCCTGATCGGCAAATTGTCGAAAAAGGAACTGGCCGCCGAGGCGGTGGCAAGCTTCGCGGCCCAAGGCGTGACAAGCCGCCCGTCCTGACGTATACGTCAACCCATGTTTCGATCCAGGTGGCTCGTATCGCGCGCCGGCCGCGATGAAGGCGGGGACCAACCATGAGCGCCCTCACCGTGGAACGGCCGGAACAGGCGCCGGTGGCGGCAATGCCGGAGCCGGAAACGCCGGAGCCGGAGCTGCTCTCGGTCAGTCAGCTGGCCCGTGCGCTCGGCGTCACGCCGCGGGCAATCCGGTTCTATGAAGACAAGCAACTGATCCGCCCGACTCGCGCCGGGCTGGCACGGGTCTATACACATCGGGACCGGGCCCGATTGATGCTGGTCCTGCGCGGCAAGCGGCTCGGCTTCAGCCTGCGCGAGATCAAGGAATTTCTGGACCTGTACGACGCCGATCCGGCGCATCTGCTACAGACAAGCCAGCTTCTGAGCGGCGTCCGCAAACGCATCGCCAGGCTGCAAGAGCAGCGCGCGGCGCTGGAACAGAGCCTCGACGAACTTACCGAGATCGCGCGCCAATGCGAGGCCGCCTTGGCGGGACGCGGCAGCTGATGAGGAAGACGCCATGAGTAGCAGTATCGTCATCGCGGGTTACGCCCGTTCCGCCTTCACACCGGCCAAAAAAGGCGGCCTGGCGCGGGCCCGGCCGGACGAGATGGCGGCGGAGGTGGTGCGGGCGCTGCTGGCCCGCGCCGGCGTGGCGCCGGAGGCGATCGAGGATCTGATCGTCGGCTGTGCCTTTCCTGAAGGCGAGCAGGGGCTGAACGTGGCCCGGTTGATCGGGCTGCTGGCCGACCTGCCGCTTTCCGTCGGCGGCCAGACCGTGAACCGCTTCTGCGGCTCCTCGATGTCCTCCATCCACATCGCCGCCGGGGCGATCAAGATGCAGGCCGGCGAGGCGTTCATCTGCGCCGGGGTGGAGAGCATGAGCCGGGTGCCGATGGGCGGCTTCAACCCGATGCCCAGCCCGAAACTCTACGCCAAAATGCCGCAGGCCTACATGGCGATGGGCGAGACCGCCGAGAACGTCGCGAGGCAATGGCAGATCACCCGCGCCGCGCAGGAAGAGTTCGCGCTGAAGAGCCACGAGAAGGCCAGTGCCGCGCAAAAATCCGGCCGGCTGGAGGCGGAGATCGTCCCCGTCTCGAACGGCAAGATCAGCATCGACCAGGACGAGTGCATCCGCCACGACGCCACGTTGGAAGCGCTGGCGGGGCTGAAGCCCGCCTTCGACAAAGACGGCTCGGTGACCGCCGGCACCTCCTCGCCGCTGACTGATGGCGCCTCCGCCGTGCTGGTGTGCTCCGAGGACTTCGCGGCCAGAAACGGGCTGCAGGTTCTGGCCCGGATCAAGTCGATCGCCGTCGCCGGCTGCGGGCCGGAAATCATGGGCATCGGCCCGGTCGGCGCCTCGCGCAAGGCGCTCGACCGCGCCGGGATCACCGCCAAGGACCTCGACGTCGTCGAGCTGAACGAAGCGTTTGCGAGCCAAGCGCTGGCCTGCATCCACGACCTCGGCCTCGACCCGGAAACCGTCAACGTCGATGGCGGCGCGATCGCGCTCGGCCACCCGCTCGGCGCCACCGGCGCCCGCATCACCGGCAAGGCGGCGGCGGTGCTGAAACGCCAGGGCGGCAAATATGCGCTCGCGACGCAGTGCATCGGCGGCGGCCAGGGCATCGCCACCGTGCTGGAAGCGGTTTGATGACCCCGATCAAATCCGTCGCGGTGATCGGCGCCGGCGTGATGGGCGCCGCGATCGCCGCCCAGGTCGCCAATGCCGGGATCGACGTGATGCTGCTCGACATCGTCAAACCAGGCGATGCCAACCGCAACGCTTTGGCCGAAGCGGCGATTGCGCGGCTGAAGAAAACCAACCCGGCGCCGCTGATGGGCGCCCGCGCCGCGCGGCTGATCACGCCCGGCAACACCGAGGACGATCTGGACGCGCTGCGCGGTTGCGACTGGATCGTCGAGGCGGTGGTGGAGCGGCTGGATATCAAACAGGCGCTGTACCGCCGGCTGGACGGCATACGCCAGCCGGGCGCCATCGTCTCCTCCAACACCTCGACCATCCCGCTGCACGAACTGACACAGGGCCTGCCGGAAAGTTTCATCTGCAATTTCTGCATCACGCATTTCTTCAACCCGCCGCGCTACATGCGGCTCTTGGAACTGGTGGCGCCTTCCGACATCGACGCCGCAGCGCTCGCGCGCCTGATCGGCTTCATCGACATCTCGCTCGGCAAGACGGTGATCCGCGCCAACGACACGCCCGGCTTCATCGCCAACCGCATCGGCACCTACTGGATTCAGGCCGCGATCCTGCTGGCGGTGGAGATGGGGCTGGAGGTCGAGGAAGCCGACCTCGTAATGGGCCGGCCGATGGGCTTTCCCTCGACCGGCGTGTTCGGCCTGCTGGACCTGGTCGGCATCGACCTGGCGCCGCACATCAACGCCTCGCTGGCGCGGCTGCTGCCGACGGGCGATGCGTTCCACGCCGTCAACCGCGACCTCGCGATGATCGAACAACTGATCGCCGAAGGCTACACCGGCAACAAAGGCAAAGGCGGGTTCTACCACGAAACTAAAGGTGCGGAAGGCAAACGGGAAAAATCCGCGCTGTCCCTGGCCGCCGCGAAAGCCGGCCGGCTGGAGTGGCGGCCGGCGGTGAAGCCGGAAATCGCCGAAGTGAAGGAGGCCCGCAAGGACCTCAAAAAACTCCTCACCGCGAAAACCCCCGCCGGCCGCTACGCCTGGGGCGTGCTCGGCCGGGTGCTGGCTTACGCGGCGTCGCTGGTGCCGGAAATCGCCACAGACATCGCCGACATCGATGCCGTGATGCGGCTCGGCTACACCTGGAAGTACGGGCCGTTCGAGCTGATCGACCAACTCGGCGCCGGCTGGGTGGCGGCGCATCTCGCCGAACTCAACGTACCGGTGCCGGCGCTCCTCACCCAACTCGGCGACGGCACGTTCTACAAATCCGCGGGCGCGGTACCACTGCAATTCGCCCATCCGGGCTACAAGCCGATCCTCCGCGCGCCCGGCGTGCTGCTGCTGGAAGACGTCAAACGCGGTGCCAAGCCCGTGCTGGGCGGCAAGGCCGCCTCCGCCTGGGACCTCGGCGACGGCGTGTTGTGCTTCGAAGTCCACGCCGAAACGCGCGGCGCGCTCCTCAACATGCTGGACGCCGATGTCCTCGGCCTGCTCGAAAAAACCCTCGCGCTGGCCGGCAAAAACTACAAGGCGCTGGTGCTGTACAACGACGATCTGCGGCAGCCGGCGCACAAGGCGAACTTCTCTGTCGGCGCCAATATCGGCATGGCGCTGCTTTGGTCGAACATCCGGCTATGGGGCAAGATCGAAAATTCGGTGAAGGACGGCCAGCGCCTGTACCAGGCGATGCGCCACGCGCCGTTTCCCGTCATCGGCGCGGTTGCCGGCCGGGCGCTCGGCGGCGGCTGCGAAATGCTGCTGCATTGCGCCGCGGTGCAGGCCTATGCCGAGAGCTATATCGGCTTGGTCGAAGTCGGCGTCGGCGTCGTCCCCGCCTGGGGCGGCTGCGCCACCATGCTGACCCGCTGGCAAACCGACGCCCAGGCACCGAAGGGCCCGATGCCGGCGGTTGCCAAAGTGTTCGAGATCATCTCCACCGCCACCGTCTCGCGCTCCGCCGCCGAGGCGATGGAGTTGAAATTCCTCAAACCCACCGACGGCATCACGATGAATCGTGACCGCCTGCTGGCCGACGCCAAGGCGCGCGCCCTCGAACTGGCGAAAGGCTACGCCCCGCCGGAACCGGTGGCGCTGCGCCTGCCGGGCGAAACCGGCCGCGTCGCGCTGCAGATGGCGGTGCGGGACTACCGCCGCCGCGGCATCGCCACGCCGCACGACGTAACGGTGGCCGCGGCACTGGCCGAGGTGCTGACCGGCGGCGACACCGACATGCTGGACGACATCGGCGAGGCCGAGATCATGGCGCTGGAACGCAAAAGCTTCATGGCGCTGATCCGCACCAAGGAAAGCCAGGCGCGGATCAAAAGCATCGTCGACACCGGCAAGCCGCTACGCAATTAGGGGGAGGGAAACATGCCGATCTACAAAGCACCATTGCGGGACATGCGTTTCGTGCTGCACGAACTGCATGACAGCGCCGGCATCGCCGAACTGCCAGGAGCCGAGGATTTCACGCCCGAGCTGATCGACAGCGTCCTGGAAGAAGCCTCGAAATTCGCCGAGGAGGTGCTGTTCCCGCTCAATCAGAGCGGCGACCTTGAAGGCTGCACCTATGAAAACGGCGTGGTGCGTACGCCAAAGGGCTTTCCGCAAGCCTATAAATTATTTTGCGAAGGCGGCTGGTCGGCGATGGGCTCGGCGCCTGAATACGGCGGCCAGGGCCTGCCGGCGGCGGTCTCGCTGTTGGTCGAGGAGATGCTGTGCGCCTCGAACAACGCCTTCGGCCTATACCCCGGCCTGACCCATGGCGCCTATCTGGCGCTGTACCACCACGGCAGCGACGCGCAGAAGCAAACCTACCTGCCCAACCTTGTTACCGGAAAATGGTGCGGCACGATGTGCCTGACCGAGCCGCAATGCGGCACCGATCTCGGCATGTTGCGGACCAAGGCGGTGCCCGAGGGCGACGGCTCGTTCATGCTGAGCGGCTCGAAGATTTTCATCTCCGCCGGCGAGCATGACCTGGCCGAAAACATCATCCACCTGGTGCTGGCCCGGCTGCCGGACGCGCCGGCGGGCGTGAAAGGCATCTCGCTCTTCGTCGTCCCGAAATTTCTGGTCAAGGAGGACGGAACGCTTGGGCCCCGCAACGGCGTCACCTGCACCGCCATCGAGCACAAGATGGGCATCAACGCCTCCGCCACCTGTTCCCTGAGTTTCGAGGAGGCGCGCGGCTGGCTGGTCGGCGAGCCGCATAAGGGCCTGCGCGCGATGTTCACGATGATGAACACCGAACGGCTTTCGGTCGGCATCCAGGGCCTCGGCGTCGCCGAAATCGCCTACCAGAACGCTGTCGCCTACACCAAGGAGCGGCTGCAAGGGCGTTCGCTCACCGGCGCCAAATACCCGCAGCAGGCGGCCGACCCGATCATCGTACACCCGGACGTGCGCCGCATGTTGCTCACCATGCGGGCCTATATCGAAGGCTGCCGGGCGCTCGGCGGCTGGGTGGCGCGCGAGATCGACGTGCTGCAACGCGCCACCGACGAGGACGCCAAACTGATCGCCGACGACTTCACCGCGCTGCTGACGCCGGTGGTCAAAGCCCTGTTCACCGATCTCGGCTTCGAGATCGCCTCCACCGCCATGCAATGCTACGGTGGCCACGGCTACATCCGCGACAACGGCATCGAGCAATACGCCCGCGACGCCCGGATCTCGATGATCTACGAGGGCGCCAACGGCGTGCAGGCGTTGGACCTGGTCGGCCGCAAACTGCCGCAGGACGGCGGCCGCCTGCTCGCCCGCTTCCTCGACCCGGTGCTGGAATTCGCCGACGCCCACGCCGAGGATGAAGCCATGGCGCCCTTCATCGCGCCGCTGCAAGCCGCGCTCGAACACCTGCAAATTGCCACCGGCCACGTCATGGAAGCCGGCATGAACAACCACGACGAAATCGGCGCCGCCTCGGTCGACTACCTGCGCCTGTTCGGCCTGGTGGCACTCGGCTTCATGTGGGCCCGCATGGCAAAAATCGCGCTGCCGAAAGCCGATGATGGCTTCTACAAAGCCAAGCTCGGCACGGCAAAGTTCTTCATGCAACGCCTGCTGCCGCAAACCGGGGCACTACTGGCCGCGATCCAGTCTGGCGCCGAGGTGATGATGGAATTCGAGGATGCGGCGTTTTAAGAAAGAAGAGCCGCCGGCGGCCGGGGCCGAGAGGCCCCGGACCCCAGTTAGCTTTGGCCATGGGTTGGCCACTCGTAGTCCGTACCGGGCGGCGAATGCGTCAAGGCACTGCGCGGCGCTTCGACCTGGGCCGGCCTAAGCGTGGCACGACGTGGGCGCCGGCTGAAGCCCTTCATCATCGGCACCTCCACCCCATGATGCAAAACCGCCGCCCCGCCGAGCGTCAGACCAACAGCTAACGGCAACCAGATTGCGGTGAACAATGAAACATTGCCCGCCGCCCAAGGTGCCACCAATAACGTGCAGCCGCGCTGTATCGGCTCGTTCAGCAAATACAGCGGATAGGAAATCGCGCCGAGATATTGCGCCGCGCGGCTATCCAGAAGTGCGCCCAGCACCGGAAAGCCCCGATGCCGCTGCACCAACAAAGCCAACGCCCAGCCAAGCGGGACCAGCGCCTTGCCGGCTTCGCCGCTCAGCAGTCCCAACGCCACGGCAACAAACAGGCAAAGCAGGAACAACCACGCGCCACCGCCGCGCAGCCATACCGTCGAGGCAAGGCCCAGGGCAAAGAACGTCGCCGCATCCGGCAAAAAGGCGCGGCTGAACTGCCAGTAGGGCGGCAGATGCGGCGCCAGCAAATGATAAACCACGCCGAGCGCCAGCAAGCCGAGCGTAAACCTCTCAAGCCGCTTGCCCGGCAGCACCGGCAGCACCAGCGCGATCAGCACGTAGAACTGCCACTCCGTTGAAAGACTCCAGGCCGGCCCAAGCAAAGTCACAAAGGCGTAAGGCAGCACGCCCGACGGCAGCAGCCCCTGCGTCAGCGTCAGATGCGCCGCCAGGTGCCAGATGAAGGGCCGTGGCAACGCCGCCGGCTGAATTTGCCCGGCGGCAACGCCCAGCCACGGCATCGCCGGCAACGGCCACGCATAGAACACCAGGGCTAAAGCCAGAACGGCAAAATAAACCGGCAACAGCCGCCAGGCCCGCGCCCGCATGAACGGCCAGAAGCGGCAACCGAAATGCTCCAGAGAGTTGACGATCACCAGCCCGCTGAGCGCGAAGAACAAATCCACCGCCGCCTCGCCATGGCTGAATGGTCCCGCTACCCAATGCGGCAACACGGTAAACGGCATCGCGTGCCCCAGCATCACGTAAACCGCGAGCACCCCACGCAGCCCATCGAGCCGAGAAAGCCGTTCCACCCCCACAACCTAACCGCGTCCCAAACCCAGCGGAAGTATCTAATTCATGGGGTCTGGGGCCTGCGGCCCCAGCCGCCGGAGGCTCTTCCTTAACTAAAGCCCCACTAACGCCCGCGCAAACTCCATCGGGTCGAATTCCCGCAGATCCGCCGCCTGCTCGCCGGTCCCCACCGCATGGATCGGCAGTTCGTAGCGGTCCGCCAGCGCCACCACCACGCCGCCCCGCGCCGAGCCATCCAGCTTGGTCACGATCAGCCCGGTCAGCTCCACCATCTCTTTGAACACGCCCACCTGGTTCACCGCGTTCTGCCCGCTGGTCGCGTCCAGCGTCAGCACCGTGGCGTGCGGCGCCGTGGGGTCCAGCTTGCGGATCACCCGGATGATCTTCTGCAGCTCCTCCATCAGCGCGAGCTTGTTGTGCAGCCGCCCCGCGGTGTCGATCAGCAGCACGTCAGCGTTCTGCGCGCGGGCCCGCGCCAGCGCGTCATGCGCCAGCGCGGCGGGGTCGGTGTTCGCCGGCGCGGTCACCACGGCAACCCCGGCGCGGCTGCCCCAAACCTGCAACTGCTCCACCGCCGCGGCCCGGAACGTGTCCCCCGCCGCCAGCATCGAGATCAGCCCGGCATCCCGGTACTGCGCGGCGAGCTTACCGATCGTCGTGGTCTTGCCGGTGCCGTTCACCCCCACCATCAGGATCACATAGGGCTTACGCGTCGGGTCCGGCACCAGCGGGATCGCAACGATCTCCAGAATGCCGGCAATCTCCCTGGCCAACTCCTCTTTCACCTCAACGTCGGTGACGTTCTGGCCAAACTTGGCATCCCGAAAATTCTCGATCACCGCCGCGGACGCGCGGGTGCCGAGATCGGCCGCGATCAAAAACTCCTCCAGCTCTTCGAGTGCGGCGTCATCCAGCTTGCGCTTGACGAAAGCGGCGGAGATGTTGGCGCCGAGCTTCTCGGCGCTGCGCGACAGCCCGGCCTTCAGCTTGGCAAAGAAACCGGACATCAGCCCAGCTCCGGCAGCCGGCCGGCGAAGGCAGTGACCGCCGGGCCGCGCATCAGCACATGGTCGTCGGAAATGCGCCAGTTGATGGTGAGTTCGCCGCCATCCAGCAGCAGCGTCGCGGTTCGCCCCGCCAGGCCGCGCCGGTGCGCGTTCACCAGAGCCGCGCAGGCGCCGCTGCCGCAGGCCAGCGTCAGCCCGGCGCCACGTTCCCACACCTTCAACCGAATGCGATCGGCGGCCTCCACCTGAGCAAAGCCGATATTGGCCCGCTCCGGAAACTGCCGGCTGCGCTCCAGCACCGGGCCGATGCTGGCAACCGGGAGGCCGGCTAGATCGTCCACAAAAAATGTCGCGTGCGGGTTGCCCATGGAGCACGCGGCGGGGTCCGCCACCGGCCCCATCGCCAGCTTCAGGTGCAGCGTGTCGGCCGGCGCGCTCAACGGCACTTCGTTCCACTCCAGCCGGGGCCGGCCCATATCCACCTCGACCAGCCCCGGCCCAAGAATTTCCGCCGACAACAATCCACCCATGGTGCGGATCGCCAGCCGCCGCGCCCCGGTTTCCTCGGCGATCAGCGCGGCAACACAGCGCGTCGCGTTGCCGCAGGCGCCGGATTCCGACCCGTCAGCGTTCAGGATGCGCATGAAGGCATCGGCACCGGCCGGGTCCGGCTCGATCACGATGATCTGGTCGCAGCCGACGCCGAGCCGCCGGTCGGCGATCTGCCGCGCCGCCGCCGCGCTGATCGCCAACTTCCGGGCGCGGGCATCCACCACCACAAAATCATTGCCGGCGCCGTGCATTTTCAGGAACGGCTGGCCGTGCGGGAAATTCGCGGCGTCCATCGGCGACCCGGCCCGCTTACTTCACCACGGAAAAGGCGGTCGGCTTCAAAATCTGGTTGGTGATGTCCTGGACGATGCGACGCGGGTCTTCGGTCGCGGCGCGCTGCGCGATCCAGTCCGGATCGGCCTGGAAAGCGGCCCATTTCTGCTCCCGCTCGGCCAGCGATTCCCAGGCCAGCAGATACACCAGCTCGTGGTTGCTGTCGCCGATCTCGGTGGTCCAGAACCCGGCTTGGCGAATACCGTAACGCTCCCAGAAGCCGAGGGTGATTTCCTCGAAGCGCTTCAACAGCGCCGGCAACCGGCCCGGCAGGCAGCGATAGGTCCGAAGTTCGTAAATCATTTGTTAACCCTTCTCCGGCATCTGCTTCCGGCGGCTTATGCACCGGCCGCCATTGCGCGCCAAGGATGCCGGCACGGCGCGCCCGAATTACAATCCGGATAGGTTGGGCGCGACCTCGTTGCGCCGTCGCCGCATCGTCGCATAATCCCGGCAAGGATTTCTGGAGAGGGCGGATAAAGCATGACTCGTCGGAGGAAGACCTGGCTGAGCGTTCTCGGCGTGTTTGTGCTGGCGATCGTCCTTCTGCTGTTGTTCTGGGACTGGGACTGGTTCATCCCCATCATCGATTCGCGCGCCTCCGCCGCCCTTGGCCGCCAGGTCACGATGAAACATCTCAAGGTCGGGCTCGGCGGCATCACCACCGTCACCGCCAGTGACATCGTCATCGCCAACCCCAAGGGCTTCACCCCGCCCGACGGCAGCCCGGCCGATTTCGGCACCATCGACCGCTTGGTCATCAAGGCCGATGTCTGGAAGTACATCCGCCACCAGGTGCTGAGCCTGACCACGATCGAAGTGGACCGCCCGGTCTTCGCGGTGCGGCAACTGCCGAACGGGCAGAACAACTACACGCTGCAACTGGGCGGCGGCAGCAGCAGTTCCAGCAGCAGCAAGCCGCCGGAACTGGGCGAGCTGATCATCAACGACGGCGCCGCCAGCGTCGTCATGCCGAAGCTGAAAACCAATTTCGACCTCACCGTGCAAACCCGCGACGCACCGTCCGGGTCCAAGCTGTTCACCGGCGGCGAAATCGTGGTGGACGCCAAGGGCACCTATTCCGGCGCGCCCGTCACCGGCACCTTCATCGGCGGGGCGCTGCTGTCGCTGCGCGATGCCGCGACGCCTTACCCGGTCGATCTGCATCTGGTGAACGGCACCACCAAGGCCAGCCTGGTCGGCACCATCCAGAATCCCGCCACCTTCGCCGGCGCCAATCTGCGGGTGACGTTCTCCGGCCAGGATATGTCGAATCTGTATCAGCTATCAGGCATCGCGATTCCGTCCACACCGCCGTTCAACATCGCCGGCAAGCTGAGCTATTCCAAGAGCGCGGTTCATATCGACGATCTGGTCGGCACCATGGGATCGTCCGACCTTGAGGGCTCGGTGAGCGAGACGCCGGCGGCAATCAAAGATGGAAGGCGCATGATAACGGCGGACCTCGCTTCTCGGCGTGTGGACCTCACCGATCTCGCCGGCTTCCTCGGCGGCACACCCGGTAAAACCACAACGCCGGGCCAGACCGCCGCCACCAAGGCAAAAGTGCAGGCGGCGAACGCCAGCCCCACTTTGCTGCCGAACAAGCCCTTCAACCTGCCGAAGATCAACGAAGCCAACGTCGATCTGCGCTACCGCGGCGAGCACATCATCAACAAGGACGCGCCGCTCGACAACGTGCTGGTCCATATGATCATCAAGGACGGCCGCATCACGGTCGACCCGCTGAACTTCGCGGTCGGCACCGGCACCATCGCCAGCAATTTCGACCTTAACCCGGTCGGCGGCGTGCTGCACACCAAAGCCAACATCGACTTCCGGAAACTGCAACTGGCCCGGCTGATGGCGGCGACCCACGCTTTCGCCGGAGACGGCGTGGTCGGCGGCTCGGCGCATCTGGTCGGCACCGGCAACTCGATGGCCTTGATCCTCGGCCATGGCAATGGCGGGCTGCAACTCTTCATGTCGCATGGCGGCGACATCAGCGCGCTGCTGGTCGATCTGGCAGGCTTGCAGGTGGGGGACGCGGTGCTGTCCTTCCTCGGCATCCCGAACAAGGCCGACGTTCAGTGCCTGGTCTCGGACTTCGTGCTGACCAACGGCATGGTGGACACTAAAACATTGCTGCTGGCGACTACGGAAGCGAACATCCTCGGCAGTGGCACGATCAACCTGAACACCGAGAAACTGAACCTCGCGATCAAAACCCAGGCAACGCATTTCTCGATCGGCTCGCTCTCCACCCCGATCAACGTCGGCGGCACTCTGAAAAAGCCAAGCGTGCTGCCGCAGGCCGGGCCACTCGCCGAACGCGCGGTGCCGGCGGTCGGCCTCGGCATCCTGTTTCCGCCACTGGCCCTGCTGCCCACCATCCGCCTCGGCCTCGGCGACAAAAACGCCTGCGCCGACACGCTGAACAACCTGCACGAAGGCCATCCGCAGAACCCGAAGGCGAAATCAGTGTTTTAGGAAGAGCCTCCGGCGGCTGGGGCCGGAAGGCCCCAGACCCCATGAGTCGGTTTAATGCCCTGCGTTCGTTCCGGAGAAATCCGGCGCCAGGCCCGATGCGGCGAGCTGGCCGGCTAGTTCCGATTTGAGCTTCGACAGCCCGGCTTCCGTGCCGGACTCCGCCCTTGCCACCAGCACCGCCTGAGTATTGGAAGCACGCAGCAGCCACCAGCCATCTTTTGTCGTCACCCGCACGCCGTCGGTATCGGAAACCTCGTCGCCGCTGGCCCGCAGCCGCTCCGCCACTTCCCTCACCACCTCGAACTTGCGGCTCTCGGCGCAGTCGAACCGCAGCTCCGGCGTGTTCACCACGGCGGGCAGACTGGCTCGGAACTGCGCCACCGTCTGCGTGCTCCGCGCGATCACGCCAAGTATCCGCACCGCCGCATACAGCGCATCGTCGAACCCGTACCATTTGTCGTTATAGAAAATATGGCCCGACATCTCGCCCGCCAGCGGCGCCCCGGTTTCCGCCATCTTCGATTTGATCAGGCTGTGCCCGGTCTTCCACATCAGCGGCGTGCCGCCGGCCTTGTCGATCTCGTCGAACAGCACCTGGCTGGCTTTAACATCGGCGATGATGGTGGCGCGCGGGTGCGTCTTCAGCACATCCCGCGCCATCAAAATCAGAAACTGGTCGCCGAACAGGATATGCCCGGCATTATCCACCAGCCCGATCCGGTCGGCGTCGCCATCGAACGCAATCCCGACATCCGCCCCCTGCCGCTTCACCGCCTGGATAAGCTGCTCGAGGTTCTTCGGCACGGTCGGGTCCGGATGGTGCGCCGGAAAATTGCCGTCGATCTTGCCGTTCAGCACCGTGTGCTTACCCGGCAGCTTTTTCAGCAGCTTCGCCAGCACGTCGCCCGCGGCGCCATTGCCGTTATCCCAGACGATGTTGAGCGGCCGCTCGCCATCCCAATCCTGCATCAGCCGCGCCACGTAATCGTCGCTGACATCCTTGCTCGTCACCGTGCCGGCCGCCTCCGCCACCACTTCACCGGCCGCGGCCCGCCTGCCCAGTTCGACAATGTCCTTGCCAAAAAACGGCTTCTTGCCCAGCATCATCTTGAAGCCGTTGTAGTTCGCCGGGTTATGGCTGCCCGTCACCATCACCGCGCCGTCGGTGTGCTCGGTAAACGCCGCGAAATACAGCAACGGCGTCGGCCCCTCGCCGATCGAAAGCACGTCCATGCCACTCGCGGTCAACCCCTCGATCAGGCTGGCCTCCAGCTCCGGCGAGGCCAACCGGCCATCGCGGCCAACCGCCACCCGTTTGCCGCCGGCCCCAGCGACGATCGCGCCAAAGGTGCGGCCGATCGCAAAGGCATCGGCCGGCAACAGCGTCTCGCCGACAATGCCGCGGATATCGTATTCGCGGAGCGAACTGTCGTCGAACTGATGCGAAAAATTCATGCGACTCTCAGGCGTTGACGTAGTTTTTCAAAAAGTCGCGGACACTGGCGCTGAGGTCCGGGCGGACCAGGGCAAAGGCGATCTGCGCTTCCAGAAAGCCGATCTTGTCGCCGCAATCGAACCGCCGCCCCTCGAACTTCAAGCCATGGAACGGCGCGCCGCCGATCATCTTCGCCATCGCGTCGGTCAGCTGCACCTCGTTGCCGGCACCCCGCTCCATCTGCGCCAGGAATTCGATCACCTGCGGCAGCAGCACGTAACGGCCGATCACCGAGAGGTTGGAGGGCGCGTCCGCCGGCGCCGGTTTTTCCACCAGCCCGGTCACCTCGACACGGTTGCCTGTGGTCGCGCCGATCTTCAGGATGCCGTAGCGGTTGGTCTGCTCCGGCGGCACCTCGCACACCGCCACCACATTGCCGCCGGTCTCGTGATACACATCGGCAAGCTGCTGGGTGCAGGGCGTGTCGCTCAGCACCAGGTCGTCCGGCAGCAAAATCGCAAACGGATCGTCGCCGATAAAGGTGCGGGCGCACCAGATGGCGTGGCCGAGGCCGAGCGGCACCTGCTGGCGCACGGTCGAGATCGAACCGGGCGGCATCGCCTCCTCCCGCAACAGCGCCAGCGCTTCCTTCTTGCCGCGCTCCGCCAGCGTCGCTTCCAGCTCGAAGGCGATGTCGAAATGGTCGATCAGCGCGGTCTTGCCGCGCCCGGTCACCATGCAGAACTGCTCGATCCCGGCGGCCCGCGCCTCGTCCACCGCGTACTGGATCAGCGGCTTGTCCACCACCGTCATCATTTCCTTGGGGATCGCCTTGGTGGCGGGCAGGAAGCGTGTGCCGAGCCCGGCAACGGGCAGGACGGCCTTGCGCAGCGGTTTGATCAAGCTTTGCTCCTGTTGGACGGCATGGATCGGCGACGTATTTCTAGCTCGGCGTTGCCCTGGCTTCCGCGGCGGGAACTTTCATCATCGTCCCGGTCATCGGGATGAAGAACACCCCCATGTCGCGGCGCGAATGGATCTTGTTGTTGGCATCCTTGGTGTAAACGTAGAGCACCTGGCCGCGCTTGAAGGGCTGCCCGATCGGGATAATCATCCGCCCGCCCGGTTTCAGTTGCTCGAACAGCGCCGGCGGCGCGTATTGCGCGGCGCAGGTCACGATGATCACGTCGAACCCGCCCTTTACCTCCGGCCAGCCGTAAAAGCCGTCGCCGACCCGGGTGGTGATGTTGTCGTAGCCAAGCGGCTTGAAGATTTTATGAACCGCGTTGCCGAGCGGCTCGATGATCTCGATCGAGTAGGCCGAAGCGACGATGCGCGACAGCACCGAGCTTTGAAAGCCGCTGCCGGTGCCGATTTCCAGCGAAATATCGCCGGCCCGCGGCTTGCACACCTGGGTCATGTAGGCCTGGCCGAGATAGTCCGAAAGCGCCGAGCCGTAGCCGATCGGCCAGGGCTTGGCCGGCGCGTCATAAGCATCGCCGCAGGTCGAACGGTCGGCGGCGTAGTTGTAATGGTAGTATTCGCGCGGCACCGCCTGAAACGCCGCCAGCACCGCCGGATCGGCGGCGCCGAGCCGCATTTTCAAGTAATCGGCGATCGACTTCATCGCCGCCGGCTTGCGGGCCTCGATTGCCGCGAATTGCTCGTCGGTCAGGTCGACATGCCGGCCGCCCTCCGCCATCGCTTTCTCGAATGCCTGCCGGGTCCAGGCCGCGCCATCCGGCGTGGCCATCGGAACCGGAGCCGGCTTTTCCGGCGCCAACGCGGACTGGCCCAGCGCCGGGGACGCCGCCAGGGCCGCAGTGCCGGCGATCAATCCGCGGCGGGTGAGGGCGTTTCCGTGGTGAACCAAGCGGGCTGTCTCCGGTAAGCGGGAAAGGTCGTCGCGGCCAGCACATACAGCAGAACAGCCCCGGCTAAAACCGCCGAAAAGCCGATATTTCGCGCAATGAGATTCGCCAGCGGCGTCGCCACCACCGAGAACGCGCCGTTCAACCCCCAGGCCCAGGGCAGGAACCCGCCATCGCCCAGCCGCCCCAGCCCGAGCGGGAACGGCAGCCCCATGGCGCAGGAAACCGGCGCCAGCACCAGCACCACCAGCAGCGCCCGCAGGCTTTCCGGCAGCGCCATCCCAGCCGGCAGCAGGCGCGGCAGCAAAGCCAGGATCAGGGTCGCCCAAACCAGTACCACCAGCCCCGCCAGCCAGACGCCCCGCCCCGGATTGCCCGCGAACCGGCCACTGAACAGGCTGCCCAGGCCGGAGAAGATCAGCATGAAGCTCAGCACCAGCGCGAAGCCCGTGGCCCGGTCGTTCAGCAGCGCGCTGGCCTTCTCGATCGCGAAAATCTCGATGAACAGGAAACCGAGCGCCAGCGCCGGAAAATACAGCACCGGGCGCAGCAGCCCCACCGGCTGGCGCGCCGCCATCGGCCGCAGGCGCGGGGCGAACAGCGGCACCAGCAGCACCAGCGCCGCGATCACCGCCGCCTGCGCCAGCACCGCGAGGTTAACCAACGCGCCGATCTCCGCCTGCGGCAGCACCTGCAACCGGGCTAGCAATAGCTGCAGGTCGTTCAGCCGCAGGATGGCGTAGAAAGCCGGGCGGTCGTCGGTCACCGGGCTGAGGTTGAAGGCCCCGCCGGAGGCGGTGCGTTCGCCGCGCAGCACCGCCTGGGCCTCGTCGGCAATGGAATCGTCCGGCCCGTCGGCGGTGACGGTGCCCTGGGTGAAGGAAACCGCCGGCAGGTCGTTGTAAAGCCCCGGCCGCGCCGCCGCGACGTCGATGCCGGGGTAGTAGGACACGTCGAAGGAACGGTCGTCGCACCATTTGCGGATCACCGCGATCCGCGCCGCCGTGAAGGGCGCCGGGCTGGCCAGGATGCGGGCGTTCCAGGCGGAGCGGTAGATCATCACATGCGGGCCGGGATCGGCGATGCCGTTGGCCCGCAGCGCGGCCCGCACGGTCGCCAACATGCGGAGCGAATAGGCCGGAAAATCCTCGATCGAAACCGGCACCGAAAGCAGCCCGCCGGGGGCCAACGCCCGCAACCCGGCGGCGAGCGATTCCGCGGTGATGCCGTTCACATTGGCCGGCGCCGCATCCAGGAAGTCGGCCGAGATGTCGATCAGATCGTAACCACCGCCGGCCGCAAAGGCGGCGCGCGGGGCGCGTGATAAGAGCGTAACGCGCGGGTCCGCCGGAAAGCCCGGCACTGGACCCCACCCGTGGCGTAGCGCCGCGTACAGTGCCGGTTCCGGCTCCAGCGCCTCTACTTGCGCCGCACCCAGCGCCAGCGCCTCTGCAATACGGAAGCCGCCGGAAGCGCCGACCAGCAGTACACGAGTGTGCGGCAGCAACTGGTAGGGCAAGGCGTCGAGCGCGCCCGGCGCGTAGCCGCTGGCGATCCCGCCCGGCCGCGGCAGGCTGGCGATGCGGATGCCGTCCCGGTACAGGCCGTAGCTGCGCGGCGGGTCGGCGTAGCCCAGCATCGCCGCGTCGTTAGAGATGTCGGTGTTCACCCGCTCGGTGAAATCGTCCAGCAGCAGGTAGTCGCCGCGCGGCGACAGCAGCCGCGCCGCGACGCGGGCATTCTGGGTGTGCAGCGGCGCGTAAACCGGCTTGTACTGGCTCACCGCCGCGCGCGGCCCGGCGGCCAGCAGCGCCTCGGCGCCCAGCAAAGCCAGCAGCGCGGCGATGCCGGCGACCCGGGCGTGGCGGCCGATGAACCAGGCGGCGGCGGCCAGCGCCGGCAGCAGCGCCGGCACCAGCCCGAACGGCGGGCAGACGAACATCAGCCCCAGCACCAGGATTGAGCCGGTGCCGGCGCCGGCCAGATCGGCGGCATAGACCCGGCCGATCCGCGCCGCGCCGCTGACGAAGCAAAGCGAGATGAACAGCCCGGCCAGAAAGAAAAACGGCAGCAGCGCCAGGTAATAGAGCGCGATGTTGCCGAGCTGCGGCAGATAAGTCACCGGGTTCTGCAACTGCAACGGATTAAACGGATTGAGGATCACGCCGCTATAGCCAAGCGCGCCGCTGAGCACGAGCAACGCCGGCAGCACGGCGAACAGCAGCTCTACATGGCGGTGCAAAAAATCCCGCGCCAAAGCGAGCACCACGCCGCTCAAGGCGAAGCCGACCATGACGATGGAAATCACCCAGTAGCCGTAATCCGACCAGCTGGCGACCGCGAAGTAGCGGGTCAGCGCGGTCTCGATCCCGACCGCGGCGAGCGAGACCAGAAAAAGCGGCGCCAGCCTCACCGCGCCGGCCAGACCGCGGTGAGGATGAAATTCTGCATCAGCGCGTCGAACCGGGCGGCGTCATCCACGAACAGCGCGTGCCCTGCCCCGATGAAAACCGCAATATCGGTGTTCGGGCGGTCCTTCAGCAGGTTGTCGGCCTGCCCCGCCAGGCCCGGCCGCACCACGTAGAGCACCGGCTTGGCGGTCGAGAAAATCGCCTCCCGCCAATAGCTGCGCGGCACCGGATAGCGCAGCAGCAGTGCCGCGTCCGCCGCCGGCGTGCGCAGCGCCGCCTCGGTCAGATTGTCGAGATAAAACGCGGTTTGCCGGGTGCGGAACATGCCCGCGACAAATTCCCGCATATACGCCGCGTGGCTGAGGATCGGCCCGTGCCCCGGCGGCAACAGCCGGGGCGGCGGCGGGGCCGGGTTTTCGCCCACGGAATTGTCGATCAGCACCAGTCCGGCGATTCCCGCATCGCCGTGACTGTGCACATAAGCCAGCGCGTCCAGCACGCCGAGCGACCAGCCGACCAGCAGCACCGGCCTTGGCCCCAGCCGCGCCAGCAGCTCCGCGATGTCCTGGCCGCGCCGGTCCTGGTTGTAGCCGGAGGGCGCGATGTCGGAGATGCCCTGGCCGCGCGGGTCGAAGGCGACGACATGATAGTAGGGCGAGAACGCCCGGATCTGCGGCGAGAAAATCCAGCCCGGCATGGTCCAGCCGGGAATCAACACGATGGTCGGCGCCGCCACCGGCCCGGCCTCCAGGTAATGCAGCCGCACCCCGTCGCTGGTCGTGAAAAATCCATCGCTGGCAGCCGCCGCCGGGCGCGCGAGACAGGCAAAAACCAGCAGCAGCGGAAGCAGGCGCATCGCCGCCACCTTGGGCCGCGCCGCCGGTGGCCTGTCAATTGCGATTAATTGCGAGGTTCAAAATCCGGCCTATAACGTGGCTCTCCCTCTCGATCGGCGGCCCATGGCGATTTTCCTGACATTTCTGCTCCGCTGGCTGCTGGTCGTGCTGTTCTTCCCGTTCAGCGCGCTCGACAAAATCCTGAATTTTGGCGGCGCGGTCGCGCAATGCCAGCAAATGATCAAGCCGCGCGGCCCGGCCACGGCGATGATCCTGGCCGGCCTCGCGGTCGAGATATTCTGCTCGCTCGGCATCATCAGCGGCATCTCGGACCGCCTGGCGGCGATGATCCTGGGCCTGTACTGCATGGCGACCGCGGTGCTGTTCAAGCAGTTCTGGACGCCCGGCGACTTCTGGGCGCACGGCACGAGCAGAGGCCGCGATCTGTTCTGGGATTTTTTAAAAAACTTCTCCCTGGCCGCCGGCATCCTGCTGGTCACCTTCGGCACCGGTCCCGTTTCGGTTGGCAATTTTCTTGCAAACCCGTTCTCCTCCACCCACCCTTATGCGGAAGCTTCCGCCGGGGCCGCGCCATGACCGACACGCCGACCTATCCGTACTGGCACCTCTATCTCGACGGCGCCGGGGTCAGCCATCAGCAGCAATGCTACCTCACCGAATTCGAACTGAAGTCGATCGGCGGCGGCGCCAGCGCCCAATGGCAAGGGCAAAAAACCACCGCGAAAGCCACGGTTATGTTTACCGTCCTGCCGGTCGGCTGGATCGGCGACTGGCACCCCAACCCCAAGCCGCAATGGATCGTGCCCCTGTCCGGCCGCTGGTCGGTCGAGGCGATGGACGGCACCCGCGTCGAGTTCGGCCCCGGCGACATCTCCTTCGGCGACGATGTCGGCGCCGGCAAACTGGGCGATAAAACCGGGCACTACTCCACCACCGTCGGCGACACCCCGGCGGTGCTGATGCTGGTGCAGTTCGAGGAACCGCTGGCCACCCAAGCCGGAGCATGCCGCTTTAAGTGAGCTACCACGTCACGATCCACCCGGAGTTCGAGCGCTACATCCTGGGCAACGCCACGCTGGACGTTCTGGGCAGCGGCTTCCGCTGGCTCGAAGGCCTGGTCTGGATGGGTGACGCCGACTGCCTGCTGTTCCAGGACCTGCCGCGCAACCGCACCATGCGCTGGGCGGAGAGCACCGGGATCAGCGTCTATCGCGCCCCCTCGGACTACGCCAACGGCCAGACCCGCGACCGGCAGGGCCGGCTTATCGCCTGTTCGCATCACGGCCGCTGCCTGTACCGCACCGAATACGACGGCACGGTCACAACGTTGGTCTCCCACCACGCCAGCAAACGGCTGAACGCCCCGAACGACGTGGTGGTGAAATCGGACGGCACGATCTGGTTCACTGATCCGCTATACGGCATCTCGACCGATTTCGAAGGCGGCCGCCAAGCCTCCGAACAGCCGCCGGCGGTTTATCGCCTCGACCCCGCAAGCGGCGACATCCGCGTCGTGGCTGGTGATTTCGCCGGCCCGAACGGCCTGGCTTTCTCGCCCGACGAAAGCCGCCTCTACATCGCCGAAACCGGCGACCAAACCAAGCCCGACCCCAAGCAATACATCCGCGCCTTCGATGTCGGCGCCGCTGGCGCGCTCACCGGCGGCGGCATCTTCCACAAGATCGAGCCCGGCTATTGCGACGGCATGCGCTGCGACGAACACGGCAACGTCTGGAGCAGCGCCGCGGACGGTGTGCACTGCCTGTCGCCCGCCGGCGAACTGCTCGGCAAGATCCTGATCCCGTTCCGCGTCTCCAACCTGTGCTTCGGCGGCGGCCCGCACAAAAACCGCTTGTTCATCGGCGGCTCCCACACCCTTTTCGCGGTGTTCCTGAACGTGCGGGGCGCGCAATGGCCCTGATCCGCGTGGCCCTGGTGGCGCACGACCCGGATGCGCTGGCGCGGTTCTTTCAAGCAGCGCTCGGGTTTTCAATCGTGCAGAAGCACACCGGCACCAAAAGCCTGTTCCTCCGCTACGGCGCCAGCACCCTGGAGTTAATGGCCTTCACCCCACCCGGCCGTGCCTTCCCGCCGGGGCAGACCGCCAACAGTCTCTCCTTCCAGCACTTCGCCATCGTCACGCCGGACATCGCCGCGGCTTACAAAACCCTGAGCGCCGTCCCCGGCTGGCTGCCGATCTCGACCTCCGGCCCGGTGCATCTGTCGGCCAGCTCCGGCGGCGCCATCGCCTTCAAATTCCGCGACCCGGAGGGTCACCCGCTGGAACTCCTGCAACTGCCCGAAGGCAACACGCCCCGCCTCGATCACTCCGCGATTGTGGTGCGCGACACCGCCGCCAGCCTCGCCTTCTACGCCGGCTTCGGCCTGGTCCGCGAAGGCGGCTCGCACAACCAGGGCGGCGCGCAAAGCGCGCTCGATGGGCTGGAAGGCGCCGATGTGCAGGTCACCCGCCTCGGCGAGGCCGCCGGCAAACTGCACCTGGAACTGCTGTGTTACACCACCGCCGCGCCCGCCCCGGACATGGCGCCGAACGACATCATCGCCACCCGGCTGGTTTTCGACACCGGAACGCCTGGCCTGAGCCGCGACCCGGATGGCCATTTTTTGCTGATCGACCCAACAACGGAGTTAACCTGATGGGCAACATCGTCGTCATCACCGGCGGCGGCGCCGGCGTCGGCCGCGCCACGGCACGGGAGTTCGCCAAGCGCGGCGACGACGTCGCCATCCTCGGCCGCGACCCCGACCGTCTGAACGTCGCCGTATGGGAGCTCGAGCGCATGGGCATCCGGGCGATGGCGGTCCCGGCCGACATGGCGGACGCGCAAGCCGTGGAGGACGCCGCCGACAAGATCGAGGCCGAGCTCGGCCCGATCGACATCTGGGTCAACAACGCGATGGCCACCGTGTTCTCGCCGGTGATGGACACCACGCCCGAAGAATTCAAACGCGGCACGGAGGTGACGTATCTCGGCACCGTGCACGGCACGATGGCGGCGCTCAAGCGCATGCGCCGCCGCAAATCCGGCACCATCCTAAATGTCGGCTCCGCACTCGCCTACCGCTCGGTGCCGTTGCAGGCGATCTATTGCGGCGCCAAATCGGCGATCCGCGGCTTCACCGACAGCCTGCGTTCCGAGATCATCCATGACGGCGACAACGTGCATCTGACGATGGTGCATCTGCCGGCGATCAACACCCCACAGTTCGAATGGGCGCTGAACCGCACCGGCCACCGCGCCCAGCCGGTGCCGCCGATCTACCAGCCGGAAGTCGCGGCGCGCGCCATCGTCTATGGCGCCTACGCCAAACAGCGCGAGATCTGGGTCGGCGTGCCGACCATCGTCGCCATCCTCGCCAACCGCATCGCGCCCGGCTTCGCCGACCGCTACCTCGCCAAACACGGCTATTCCGGCCAGATGACGCCGGAATTGCAACCCGGCGACGCGCCCAACAACCTGGTCCATCCGGTACCGGGCGACTACGCCGCGCACGGCCGCTTCGATGCCCGGGCTCGCGACAGCAACTGGGAAATGATCACCGACCGGCATCGGCCGGCCGCCGCCGCGGTCGTCGTCGCCGCGCTGGTCGGCCTGCATCTGCTGGCAAAACGCTTGAAGGTTTAGCACATGGACAACCATTACGATCTGATCGTCGTCGGCAGCGGGCCGGGCGGCGCCTCCCTGGTGCAGCGCCTGGCGCCGACCGGCAAAAAAATCCTGCTGCTGGAGCGCGGCGAATACCTGCCGCGCGAGCGCGACAACTGGGACGCCAAGGCGGTGTTCCTCGACAACAAATACCAGGCGCCCGAAGTCTGGTACAACAAGGACGGCGGCGAATTCCATCCCGGCCTGCATTACTGGGTCGGCGGCAATTCCAAGGTTTACGGCGCGGCGCTGCTGCGCCTGCGCGAGCGCGACTTCGAGGCGCTGCAGCACGAGGACGGCATCTCGCCTGCCTGGCCGCTCGGCTACGATGTCTTCGAGCCGTATTATTGCGAAGCGGAAAAGCTGTTTCACGTCCACGGCACGCGCGGCGAAGACCCGACCGAGCCCTGGAGCAGCGCGCCGTTTCCAGAACCGGCGGTCAGCCATGAGCTGCGCGTCGAACAACTGAGCGAAGGCTTGCGCGGCGCCGGCCTGCGGCCGTTCCATCTGCCGCTCGGGATTTTGCTGCAGGAAGACCGCCACGGCAAAGCCACGCCAACCAGCACCTGCATCCGCTGCGACGCTTTCGACGGCTTTCCATGCCTGCTGAACGGCAAGGCCGACGCCCAGGTGCTCTGTGTCGACCCGACCCTGGCGGCGCATGACAACGTGACGCTGCTGACCGGCGCCTATGTCGAAAAATTGCTCACCGACCCCGCCGGCAAAACCGTGACCGGCGTGCAGACCCAGTATGCCGGCGCCACCGAGACGTTCACCGCGAATATCGTCGTGGTCGCTTGCGGCGCGCTCAGCTCGGCGCTGCTGCTGCTCCGCTCGGCCAGCAATGCCCATCCCAATGGCCTCGCCAACGGTTCGGACCAGGTCGGCCGCAACTACATGAAGCACAACCAGTCGGTGCTGATGGCGCTGCTGAAGGAGCCGAACGACACGGTGTTTCAGAAAACCCTGGCGATCAGTGACTATTATTTCGGCGCCGATGACTATCAGTACCCGCTCGGCCTGATCCAGATGTGCGCAAAAACCCACCCGTCCCAAATCAAGGCGGAAGCGCTGCCGGAATGGCTGTCTTTCGCGCCCAGCCTGCCGTTCGAGGTGATGGCCCGCTACTCGATGGATTTCTGGCTTTCCAGCGAAGACCTGCCGCACCCGGAAAACCGCATCAGCATCGATGCCGCCGGCAAGGTCAGCCTCTGCGAACTCGAAACCAACCGCGAGGCGCACAAGCGCCTGCGCGCCAAGACCGAAGCGGCCATGACCAAACTCGGCGCGCATGAAAAAATGCTGGACCACCGGCTCTACTTCAAAAAAAACATCGTGCTCAGCGGCACCGCGCACCAGGCCGGCACACTCCGTTTCGGCACCGACCCAAAAACCTCGGTGCTGGACCTCAACTGCAAGGCGCACGAAATCGACAATCTCTACGTCACCGATGCCAGCTTTTTCCCCTCGATCGGCGCCGTGAACCCGACGCTGACGATCCTTGCCAACGCTCTCAGGGTGGCAGATCACTTGAAGAGCAGGCTGTAAAAGGAAGAGGTTCTTTTTTTGGAAAAAGAACCAAAAAACTTCTTTGAATCTAGGTTATGGGCGTTTTACCGCCAGCGCCCATGACTGAAAATCCTAAAGTTTTTTTGCTTCTTTTTGTTCACAAAAAGAAGTTCTTTCCTCTTCAAAAATCCGGCGCACGGTTCCGCACCAGCCAGAAAATCCAGCCCGAGACCGCAAAATTGGCAACCGCGGCGAGCAGCAGGATCACCGCCCCGGACAATCCGGCCGCATAGAGCCCGGCGGTAAGCCCCGCGCCGATCACCCCGCCGGCGGCGTTCATCACGTTGTTGGCGGCGATCATCCGGGAGCGATGCGAAGGCTCGGCCCGCTCCTGCAAAATCACATACAGCGGCACCGAGTAGATACCGCCGCAGATCGCCAGCAGCAACAAATCCACCAGCATGTGCCACCCGGCAAACGTGGCAAGCACCGCGCCGACATCCGTCATCGTCGGCGCCCGCATCGCGGTCAACGCAAAGTCGCCGGTGAACAGCGAAACCCCGAAGCCGGCATAGGCGACGTAGCGCGCCGAAGCGGCCCCCCGCAGCAGCCGCGCGCAGGCCAGCGAGCCGATGCCGACGCCGACGGTGAACACCCCCAGCATCAGCGTCACCACCCTGCCGTTGGCGTGCAGCGCGTCGTGCGCGATGGTCGGGAACTCGGCGAGCAGGATCGCGCCGATCGACCAGAACCAGCTGATCGCCAGGATCGCGAACCAAACCGGCGGCGCCTGGCGGGCTTGTTTCAGCAGCCGCGCCGTCTCCCGGGCGACGTTCCAGTCCGGCTTCAGCCCCGGCGCGGCGGCTGGCGCTTTCGGGATCTTGCTGGCGCTGAAAATCCCCGTGCCGGCGATCAGGATCGCCGCTGCGGCGACCAGCACTGGCCCGCCCGGCAGCAGGATCAGCGCGCCGCCCGCGACCGTGCCGGCCAGGATGCCGACAAAGGTGCCGGCCTCGATCAGCCCGTTGCCGGCGACCAGTTCGTCCTCCGGCAGATGGTCGGGCAGGATGCCGTATTTGAGCGGCGAGAAAAACGTCGCCTGCATGCCGAAGCCGAACAGCACGGCCATCAACACTGTGAAGCTGCCGGTCAGAAATCCGGCGGCGGCGAGCAACGCCAGCAACAACTCCCAGATCTTGGTCAGCACGATCAGCCGGGATTTCTCCCGCGCGTCGGCCAGCTGCCCGGCCGGCGCGGAAAACAGCGCGTAGGGCAGAATGAACACCCCGCCGGCCAGCGCCACCAGGATCGGCCCGACATGCGCGAGCCGATACAGCGCCAGCACGACCAGCGCGTTCTTGAACAGGTTGTCGTTGATCGCGCCCAGCGCCTGGGTAATGAACAACGGCAAAAACCGCCGCGCCCGCAGCAAGATACTAAAGCGTGATGAGTTGTCACTCATCGCGCTTTACCTTTGTTTTGGCGAGCAATTTCATGGTTCAGTCGATCGCTTCGCAATTCGACTTCAAGCCATGTTGCTCTAAGCACGCCGGTCATTCCCCATCAGCAGCAACGTCCCGGCGGCGGCGGCTAGGCCGGTCATAAACCCGGCGATCACGTCGCCCACGAAATGATAGCCGGCGCCGACCAGGCCGGCCATCACCATCCCGACCAGCGCCGCCCAGAGCGGCCGCCAACGCGGCGCCATGTGCCACAGCACCCCCACCGGCCCGGTGATGTAGGCGGTGTGGCCGGAAGGAAAGCCGCCGTACCACCAATAGGTGGCGAAAGGGTGGAAGGCGTACACCCCGTATTTGACCCAGCTTTCCGGCCAGGGCCTGCCGAACAGCCATTTCAGCTCGTCCTTCGCCGCCGTCGCCGCCAGCGTGGCGAGGCTGGCGGCCAAGTAAAGCCGAGCTCCCGGCCAGGCCGGATGGCCCGCCAGCCGCCGCCCGGCAGCAAAACAAAGATAAACGCCGGCCAGCGGCAGCGGCAGCAGCGAAGGTGCTGCCATCGCCTGGAACAGCGGCCGCAGGTCACGATGCGCGACCACCAGCCGTTCGACCGGGCGGTCGATGAAAACGATACAGACGATCACCAGAGCGACGCCGAGTGCCGCGGCGCCAACCAGCCGCTTCAGGGCAGCAGCACCGTGCTGCCGGTGGTCTGCCGGGCTTCCAGCGCGGCGTGGGCGGCGGCGGCCTCGGCCAGCGGCCAGGTCTGGTTCACCTGTATCTTCACGGCGCCCTCGGCCACCACTGCGAACAGCTCGTTCGCCGTCGTCAGCAGATCGGCACGGCTGGCGGTGTAGGACGCCAGGGTGGGGCGGGTGAGGAACAGGCTGCCCTTGGCGCTGAGCAGCGAAATCTCCACCGGTGGCACCGGGCCGGAAGCATTGCCGTAGCTCACCATCAGCCCGAGCGGCGCCAGACAATCCAGGCTGGCGGCGAAGGTATCCTTGCCGACGCTGTCATACACCACCGGCACCATCGCGCCGCCGGTCAGCTTCTTTACCTGCGCCGCCAGGTTGGCGTAGCCGACGATAGTATGGGCAGCGCCGTTGGCGGCGGCGAGCGCGGCCTTTTCCGGCGTCGAGACCACGCCGATCACGTTGGCGCCAAGATGCTTCGCCCATTGGCACAGGATCAACCCGACACCGCCGGCCGCGGCATGCACCAGAATGCTCTCGCCCGCTCGCACGGGGTGGGTCCGGCGCAGCAGATATTGCGCGGTCATGCCCTGCAGCATCATCGCCGCGGCGGTCTTGAAGTCGATCGCCTCCGGCAGCTTGACCAGCCGGTCGGCCGCGATCACCCGTTCAACGGCATAGGCGCCGAGCGGGCCGCCGGCATAGGCAACCCGGTCGCCGACGGCGAGGTCCGTCACGCCCTCGCCAAGCACCAGCACGGTGCCGGCGCCTTCGATCCCAAGCGTCGCCGGCAGCGCGGTTTTGTAAACGCCGGAGCGGAAATAGGTGTCGATGTAGTTCAGCCCGATTGCTTCGTGCCGGATCAGCGCCTCGCCAGGCCCCGGCTGCGGCGTCGGCACGCTCTCCCACTTCATCACCTCGGGCCCGCCGACGGCATGGATGCGGATCGCCTTCGACATCCGCGCCTTTACGCCTCGCGCCGTTCGAGCATCAGCAGGGCCTGCTTGGTAACCAAACCCTCACCGCCCGAATAGCCGCCGAGGCCGACGGTGGCGACGACCCGGTGGCAGGGGATCAGGATCGGGATCGGGTTGCGGGCATTGGCGCCGCCGACCGAGCGTGCCGAGCCGCCGGCGATAAGCGCGATCTGCCGATAGGTGCGGGTCTCCCCGGCCGGGATTTGCCGCAGCGCCCGCCACACCGCCTGCCGGTAGGCGCTGCCTTGCGGCGCCAGCGGCAGATCGTCGGGCAACGCCGCGCCGTCAAAATAGTCATCCAGCGCCGCCTTGGCGCGCCGTAGCACTGGCGTTGCCGTCTGGTCCCGCCCCCAGCCCCAGTCGATGGCGACGATTTCGCCTGCTTCCTCGGAGATCGTGAGATCGCCGATCGGCGAATGCAAAGAGAGTTGCGGCATCTGCGGAAAGCCTAGAACCAGGCCGGTCCGCGATCAAGCAGGGCGGCGCCACGGCTCTTCCGGCCAATCATGCTTGGGGTAACGTCCCCGCATGTCGCGCCGGGCCTCGCGCCAGCCATTGCGCCAGAAGCCCGGCAGATCGGCGGTGATGGCGATCGGCCGCCCGGCCGGGGACAGCAACGCCAGTTGCAGCGCCACCTTGCCGTCGGCCAGGCGCGGCATTGTGTCCAGCCCGTAGAAGTCGCGGGCACGGGCGGCGGCGACCGGCACCGGCCCGGTATAGTCGATGGCGATCCGGCTAGCGGGCAGCGTCAGCTGCACCGGCAGCGCCCGGTCCAGGCGCAGCACCTGCTCGTGCCCCAGCCGGGCGCGCAACACCGCCACCAGGTCGAGCGCCCGGACCTCACGGAAATTGCTCATCCCCGCCAGATACGGCGCCGCCCAGTCCGTTGTGCTGGCCGCCAAAGCGGCGTCCGACAGGTCCGCGACCTCCGGGTCGAGGCCGCGCAGCAGTGCTGCCCGCGCCTGCAGGTTGCGTGCCGCCGGTGTCCAGTCGAGCTGGTCGAGCCGGGTCGCCAGCGCCTTCGCCAGCGCCGCCTGCGCCTCTTCGGGGGCGGCCGGGATCGTGCGGTCGGCCAAAACCAGCGCCCCCAGCCGCAGCCGTTCGCGGGTCAGAACCCCGCCGCTCGCCGGGTCGAAGCCGGCTTCAGTGCTGCGCCGCAGCCGGGCCTGCAGCACCTCCGGCAGTTGCTCCGGGTCCAAGGCGGCGGCCAGCCTGATCTTGCCGCCCTTGGCCTCCAGCGCCGCCACCACCAGCAGCCGGCACCGGCCCAACGGATCGGCCGGGTTCGGCAACTGGCCGCTGCCGCCGCCGGAGAGGCGGTAGGAGCCCGGCTCGCCCCGGCTCTGCCCGATGCGGTCGGGAAAGGCGGCGGCGAGCAGCGCGCCGGGGTCGCCGCCGGCCACCACGCCAGCCGGCACGCCGAGCCGACGCCGGTACAGCCCGGCGGCGTGCCGGATGCGGGTCGATGTGGGTTGGTTAAAAGTGATATCAGAGGCCGCCTGTGATATCAGATCCAGCCGGAGCAGAATGTCGGCCGAGGCGTCGCGCGGCAGCGGGTCGCGCTCTTCCAGCAGCGCCGCGAGGTCGGCGGCCAGCGCCTGCGCCGCCGGCGTCCTGGCCGCCAGCAGCATCGCCGCCAGCCGCGGCGCCGCCCGCAGCCGCGCCATCGCCCGCCCCGCTTCGGTCAGCCGACCCTCTGCCAAGGCCCCCAGTTCCGCCAGCAGCGCCCGCGCCGCCGCCAGCGCGCCGGCCAGGGGCGCATCGGCAAAGGGCAGCGTCTCCGGCGCCTCGCCCCAGGCGGCGCAGGCCAGCACCAGGCCGGACAACTCTGCCTCCAGGATCTCCGGCCGCTCGAAGGCCGGCAGGCCGCGATGCAGCGCCTCGCTCCACAGCCGGATCGCCACCCCCGGCGCCTCCCGCCCGGCCCGGCCGGCGCGCTGCGCCGCCGCCGCCCGGCTGATCCTGAGCGTGGCGAGGCGGGTCAGCCCGGTCGCCGGGTCCAGCTTCGGCGCCCGGCGGAAACCGCCGTCGATGACGATCCGCACGCCCGGCACGGTCAGCGAGGTTTCGGCGATCGAGGTCGCCAGCACCACCCGCCGCCGCTCCTGCTGCCGCAGCGCCAGGTCCTGCGCCGCCGGGGCCAGGTCGCCGTGCAGCGGCAGCACCAGCACCGGCGCGCCGGCCAGCCCGGCCTCGGTCCGGCGGATCTCCGCCATGCCGGGCAGAAAGGCCAGGATGTCGCCCTCGTGCGCCGCCAACGCCTCGCGGATCGCCTTGGCCATTGCCTCGGGCAACTCCCGCGCCGTCGGGATGTCCCGCGCGCTATGCCGCACCGTCACCGGAAACATCCGGCCGTCGCTCTCGATCACCGTGGCGTCGAGCAGCGCCGCCAGCCGCGCCGTCTCGGCGGTGGCGGACATCGCCAGGATACGCAGCTCCGGCCGCAGGGTGCGTTGCAGGTCGAGCGTCAGCGCCAGCGCCAGGTCCGCCTCCAGGCTGCGCTCATGCACCTCGTCGAAGATCACCGTGCCGATCCCGGTGAGGCCCTGATCGGCGAGCAGCCGGGCCGTGAGCAAACCCTCGGTCACCACCTCGATCACCGTCGCGTCGGACACGGCTCGTTCCAGGCGCGTGGAAAAACCGACGCGCTGTCCGACCGGCTCGCCCAGCAGGCTCGCCATGCGTTGCGCCGCCGCCCGCGCCGCCAGCCGCCGCGGCTCCAGCAACAGGATTTTGCCGGGCAGCCCGGCTTCCAGTAAGGCGAGCGGGACCAGGGTCGTCTTGCCGGCGCCGGGCGGCGCCACCAGCACGGCATTGGGCCGCGCCCGCAGCGCCGCGAGCAGCGCCGGCAGAACATCGTTGACGGGGAGGTCGCGCATCGGCGCGGCATTATCACTTCGGGCCGGGCGTGCGATACTCCGCCCCATGCGCTTGCTCCTGCTTCTCCTGGCGCTGCTGCCCGGCCTCGCCTTCGGCGCGCAAAGCAACAGCTTTGTCAGCAAGCGCGATACGGTGAGCCTGATTTCGGAGCCCAACACCGCGCCCGGCGGCCAGGCCAGGCTGGCGTTGCATTTTCAACTGGCGCCCGGCTGGCACATCTACTGGTCGAACCCCGGCGATGCCGGGCTGGCGCCGCAAATCGCGCTGGACCCGCCGGCAGTACCAGGGCCGCTGGCGTTTCCGCAGCCGGCCTACCTGCTGCAGGACGGTGTCGCGGGCTATGTGTTGAGCGGCGACGTGGTGCTGCCTTTCAGCGCCACCGGCGTCGGCGCCACCGGCGTCGGCGCCAACATCGCCGGCACGGCGCGCTGGCTGGTCTGCCGCGACATCTGCGTCCCCGAACACGCAAGGTTCACCCTGGCGCTGAACGGCGGCGGCGCCGCGCAAGCGGCGCTGTTTGCGCCGCCAGCCATCGCGCCCTCGCCCTTCGCGGCGCGGCTAACGGCGGATGGCAGGCTCAGCCTGACCGGCGCCGGGCCGGCGCAGATCGCCGCGGCGCGGTTCTTCCCGGACACGGCGGGCGCGATCGTCAACGCCGCGCCACAGACGCCGCACTTCGATGCCAACGGGATGACGCTGAAACTGACGCCGGGGCCGAATTTCAGCGTCCCGCTCAGCGGCGTGTTGGAACTGACTGACCCGAGCGGCGCCACCCAGGCGCTGCGTCTGACCGCGTTGCCGGGCCGGGCCGGCCCGCCTTTGGCGCTGTGGCTCGGCTTCGCCTTTCTGGGCGGGCTGCTGCTCAACCTGATGCCCTGCGTGTTCCCGGTGCTGGCGATGAAGGCGTTCGGGCTGATGCGCTTAGGCAGCGCCGGCCGTGGCGCGGTCCGGCGCGAAGCTATGGGCTACACCGCCGGCGTGCTGGCGGCGATGCTGGCGCTGGCGGCCGCACTGCTGGCGGTCCGCGCCGCCGGCGGCGCCGCCGGCTGGGGCTTCCAGTTCCAGTCGCCAGTGTTCGTGGCCCTGCTGGCCTGGCTGCTGTTCGCCGCCGGCCTCAGCCTTGCCGGGGCGTTCACGATTTCTATCAACCTGGGGCAGCGGGCCTGGCCGCAAGGCAGCTTCTTCAACGGGCTGCTGGCGGTGATCGTCGCCACACCCTGCACCGCGCCGTTCATGGGCGGGGCGATCGCCGCCGCGCTGGCGGCGCCGCTGGCGGCGGCGTTCGGGATCTTTCTGTGCCTCGGCCTTGGACTTGCAGCGCCTTTTCTGTTGCTGGCGGCGGTGCCGGCCCTGGCGCGGCTGCTGCCCCGGCCCGGCGCCTGGATGGCGCGGCTGCAACAACTGCTCAGCCTGCCGATGTTCGCGACCGCGCTCTGGCTGGCCTGGGTGATGACGCGGGAAGCCGGGACCGCCGGCCTGATTTTACTCCTGCTCGGCGCGCTCTGCCTCGGCATCGCCCTCAGCACCCGGCGGCTCCGGCCCTTGGCGGTGCTGGCCGTGGTGCCGCTGCTGCTGCTGCGCCCGGCGCCGGCCGGCGCGGCGCTGACGCTGCCGGGCGCCGCACCCTACTCACCAGCCCGGCTCGCCGCACTCCGCGCCGCCGGCCAGCCGGTGCTGGTGGACATGACCGCCGCCTGGTGCATCACCTGCCTGGTCAACGAACGCACCGCCTTGGCCGCGCCCGGGGTACAAGCCGCCTTTGCGAAAACCGGCACCAAACTCCTCGTCGGCGACTGGACCAACCGCGACGCCGACATCACCTCCTATCTGGCCGCCAACGGCCGCGACGGCGTGCCGCTCTACATCTACTACCCGCCGCGCGGCGGGCCGGAGCAACTGCCGCAACTGCTGACGCCGGGGCTGGTGACGAAAGTGGTCGAGTAAGCCTCGAAGGCCAGGGCTCTGCCCTGGACCCGCTGGGGCCGGGAGGCCCAGACCCCGTTAATGAGCGCTCAGCACGGCGCGGAATTGGGCGAACGCTATTGCCCGATGGCTGATGCGGTCTTTTACCGCGGCGCCGAGTTCCGCATAGGTCTGGTCGTGGCCGTCGGGAATGAAAATCGGGTCGTAGCCAAAGCCGGCCGCGCCGCGTGGGCTGGGGGCGATGCGGCCTTCGGCGTGGCCGATATAGGTCGCGGTGCCGCCATCCGGTTGCGCCAGGCATAGCGCGCAGACGAAGCGGGCGCGCCACTCGCCTTTGGCCTCCGCCGCCGCGATGATGCGGGCAAAGGCGGCGGGGTAGTCGGCGCCGGCGTAGCGGGCGGAGAATATGCCGGGGCCGCCCCCCAGCGCCGCCACGCACAACCCGGAATCATCGGCCAGCGCCGGCTTGCCCGCTTGCGCCGCCGCGGCGCGAGCCTTGAGCCGGGCGTTCTCGGCGAAGCTGGCGCCGGTCTCCGCCGGCTCCGGCAGGCCGAGATCGGCCGCCGAGACCGCCGCCCAGCCCAGCGGCGCCAGCAGCGCCCGGAACTCCGCAAGCTTGCCCTCGTTATGTGTCGCGATCACAAGCGTGTTGGCCATGGCGGCCGGCTATCGCCCGGCCCGCCCCCTGTCAAATCGCGCCCCTTGCGAGAGCGCCACATTTCAGTCATCAACGGATTTGGGGCCGCCCGGTTGTATTGCAGGCCAGATTGGCCGTTTCGGCGTGCGCACCCCATGTTAGCTTCAGTAAAGGCCGGACGCCTGGCGCCCGCCAACAAGATCAAGGGACCGATGACCGCGCCGCCGAACGAATTCTCCCCGTCCTGTTTCGGCACGTTCCGGTCTTCCCAACCGAATTTTCCATTTCATTCTCGCGGCCTTGTCGCGGCGCGCACAGCGCCGGCGGCCGCATTCCGGAGTTCTTCCTTCTATGAGCAAAAGACTATTGATCGACGCCAGCCACGCGGAAGAGACGCGCGTGGTGGTCCTGGACGGCAACCGGCTTGAGGATTTTGACGTTGAGGCCGCCACCCGCAAGCAGATCAAAGGCAATATCTATCTCGCCAAGGTAATCCGGGTCGAACCCAGCCTGCAGGCGGCGTTCGTCGAATACGGCGGCAACCGCCACGGCTTCCTGGCCTTTGGCGAAATCCACCCGGACTATTACCAGATCCCGGTCGCCGACCGGCAGCGGCTGCTGGCCGAGCAGGCCGAGGCGGCGGAAGCCGCCGATGACGACGAAGAGGCGGAAGCCCCGCCCCCGGACACCGAGGTGCCGGCCGAACCGGATGTGAACGCCCAGGCCCTCCAGGCGCGCCCGATCGAGATCAGGGCCTCGGCGCCGCCGGACGAGGCGGAGCCCGCCGAACCGGAACCTGCCGAGACCGAGCCGGCGCAGACCGAAGCCGAGTACATCGAGGCTTCGGAACCACCTGTCGAAGCCTCCGAGACCGATCAACCGGACGTTGACCAGCCCGACCGTGACCAACCCGGCGTCGAACAGGCCGCATTCGATCTGCCAGAGCCGGACCAAGGCGCGTTTGAGACCGACAGCCCAGACGCCGACGCGTCCGCGCCGGATGACGGCGAGACCGACCAGCCGGATGCTGGCGCGGCGGAGATGGACGCGCTGGCTGGCGACGAGGCTGCTCCGGATGCCGACCACGAAGCCGAGGCGCCGCCGCCGGAAAGCCTGGGCGGCGAGGGCGATGACGCGGCCGAGGCGCGCGAACGCCGGCAGCGCCAGCGCTATCTGCGCAGCTACAAAATCCAAGAGGTGATCCACCGCCGGCAGATCATGCTGATCCAGGTGGTCAAGGAAGAGCGCGGCAACAAAGGCGCGGCGCTGACCACTTACCTCTCGCTGGCCGGGCGGTTCTCGGTGTTGATGCCCAATTCGCCGACCGGCGGCGGCGTGTCCCGCAAGATCACCTCGGTCGCCGACCGCCGCCGCCTGAAAGAGGCGATGAACGAACTGGACGTGCCGGTTGGCATGGGGCTGATCGTGCGGACCGCCGGCGCCAACCGGCCGAAACCCGAGATCAAGCGTGATTGCGAGTACCTGCTGCGGCTGTGGGACGAAATCCGCGACAAGACCATGCAGTCGGTGGCGCCGGCGCTGATCCACGAGGAAGCCAGCCTGATCAAGCGCACCATCCGCGACGTTTATACGCGCGATGTTGAGGACGTGCTGGTCGACGGCGAGGAGGGCTTCCGCGCCGCCCATGACTTCATGCGGATGCTGATGCCGGCCCACGCTTCCAAGGTGCGGCTGTGGACCGAGGGCCAGCCGCTGTTCGCCCGCTACCAGGTAGAAAACCAGCTGGACGCGATGCTGAACCCGGTGGTGCAGCTGCGGTCCGGCGGTTACATCGTGATCAACCAGACCGAGGCGCTGGTCGCCATCGACGTCAATTCCGGCCGGTCGACCCGCGAACGCAGCGTCGAGGACACCGCGTTGCGGACCAATTTGGAGGCCGCCGACGAGGTGGCGCGGCAGGTGCGGATGCGCGACCTGGCCGGGCTGATCGTGATCGACTTCATCGACATGGAAATCCGGCGCAACAACGCCTCCGTCGAGCGCCGGATGAAGGACGCGCTGAAGAACGACCGGGCCCGCATCCAGGTCGGCGCGATCAGCCATTTCGGGCTGATGGAGATGAGCCGGCAGCGGCTGCGGCCGTCGTTGGCCGAGGCCTCGCTGGTGCCGTGCGCGCATTGCGCCGGCATGGGGCAGGTCCGCAGCCCGGAGAGTGCGGCGCTGCACATCCTGCGGGCGATCGAGGATGAGGGGGCGAAATTCCGCGCCGCCGAGATCGCGGTGCATCTGCCGACCGAGATCGCGCTCTATCTGTTCAACCATAAGCGCGACCGGCTGGCGGCGATTGAGGCACGTTACGCGATGCGGGTGGTCTTCAATGGCGACCCGACGCTGACGGCGGCGAATTTCCGGATCGACAAGACCAGGGCGCAGACGGCGGCGGCCCCGCCGGCCCCGGCGCCGCTGGAGGCACCGCCGCCGCAAAGGACGCTGGCGCGGCCGGAGCCGGCCGACGCCGAGGCAGAGGACGAAGCCGAGACCGAGGCCGAAGCGGTCGATACCGAAGCCGCCGGGCCGGCCGAGGCCGGCGAAGACGCCGAACGCAAGCGCCGCCGCCGCCGCCGCCGCGGCAAACGCCGGCCGGACGGCGCCGAGCCGGGAGCCGCGACCACGGAACCGGCGGACGCGCCGCCGGCCGCCGAAGAGCCGAGCTCGGCCTTCGATTTGGTGCTGGCCGCCGAACTTGGGGAACAGGAAGCGACGGCGGCGGCTGGCGAAGCGCCGGCCCGCCGCCGCCGTGGCCGTGGCGGCCGCCGCCGCCGGGACGGTGAGGAAACGGCGCCCGCCGAGTCGGCCGCCCCGCCCGTTTATGCCGACATTGCCGACATTTTCGAGGCGGCTGAGCGCGCCGAGGCGGATGGCAGGGCGCCGCGCCCGGCCCCCGAGCACGCCGAGCCGCCGCCACGGCCCGAGCCAGACCTGGTGATGGACCCGGCGCTGGATCAGGCGCTGGACGCGGTTGCCGCCGTGACCGGCGCGCCGGAGCCGGCGGCTGGGACCGACGCCGAGCCGGAACTGGCGCTGACCCCGGAACCCGAACCAGCCGCGGTGGCCGAACCCGCCGCGGTGGCCGAGCCCGGCTTCGGCCCCATCGTCATCGGCGTAGAGCCGGCGGGGGAGAAAAAACGCGGTTGGTGGAAGCGCTGAGCCGGCACCGGCGCCCCCCGGTGGGCGACGGCAAGCGACAACACTTGAATTTTTGCTAGAAAAAGCGAATCATAAGGTCTGTGGCAAAGGCGCCACTTTCAGGAGCGACCCCGTTTCATGGCTTACAATCCCTTCGGCAATTCCTATCGCACGGCGCAAGCCGGCTATGGTGCGGCGGTCGGCGCCGCGGCGCTCGACGAGGGCCTGCGCGCGTACATGCTGCGCGTCTATAACTGGATGGCGTCCGGCCTGGTGCTGACCGGCCTGGTCGCGTTCGCCATCTCGCACACCTCGGCCATGAACGCTTTCTATCCTCTGGTGCCGACCGCCGATGGCGGCATGGCCTATCATCCGACGCTGCTGGCTTATGCTGCGATCTTCGCGCCGCTGGTCTTCGTTATGGTGCTCAGCTTTGGGGTAAACCGGCTTTCCACCACGGCGGCACAGGCGCTGTTTTGGGCGTTTTGCGCGGTGATGGGCGCCAGCCTGACGAGCATCTTCATGCGCTACACGCAAAGCTCGATCGCCGAGGTGTTCTTCATCACCGCCGGCACCTTCGCGGGTACCAGCCTGTATGGCTATACCACCAAGACAAACCTGACGAATTTCGGCAGCTTCCTGATCATGGGGCTGATCGGGATCATCATCGCGATGGTCGTCAACGTGTTCCTGCACTCGCCGGCGATCAACTTCGCCGTCAGCATTCTTGGCGTGCTGATCTTTACCGGTCTCGCCGCCTATGACACGCAGCGGATCAAGGCGAATTACCTGCAGATGGGCGCTTCGTACGGCACCGCCATGGCGGGCAAGCGCAGCGTTTACGATGCGCTGACGCTGTATTTGAACTTCATCAACCTGTTCATGTTCCTGCTGCAGATCTTCGGGCAGCGCACCAACAGCCGCTAAGCCGGCAGCGTTTTTCCATGAAATGCCGGGCTTTTGCCCGGCATTTTTTTGGCACTCAGCACGCGGTGAAACGATAGGAGATCCGGCGGCGGTAGAGCTCGCCCGGCCGCAGGACCGGCGAGGGGAAGTCCGGCTGGTTGATGGCGTCCGGAAAGTTTTGGGCCTCGAAGGCGAAGCCGGCGGATTGGCGAAATGCCACGCCGCCCCGCCCGACCGTCGCGCCGTTCAGGGAGTTGCCGGAATAGAGTTGCAGGCCGGGTTCGTCGGTCACGACCTCGATCGAGCGGCCGCTGCGCGGGTCGTATGCGCGGCCGGCGAACCGCCCCGCGGCAGCATCATCCAGCACGAAACAATGGTCGTAGCCATGGCCGATGAGAAGTTGCGGGTCGGCGGCGCGGATCCGGGCGCCGAGCTTGGCCGGCTCGCGGAAATCGAACACGGTGCCGGCCACCGGCGCCAGCGCGCCGGTCGGGATTTGCACCGCGTCGGTCGGCAGGAAGCGCGACGCCGCGATGGTGATCTCGTGGTCCAGCGCATCGTATGACCCGACGCCGGCGAGGTTGAAATACGGGTGGGCGCTGAGATTGACGATCGTCGGCCGATCGGTCGTGGCCGACAGCTCCAGGGTCAACGTGTCGCCCGCCAGCCGGTACACCGCTCGGGCGGTCAGGGTGCCAGGGAAACCCTGGTCGCCATCGGGGCTGACCAGCAGCAGCGCCAGTTCCGGCGCGGCACCACCCGCCGCCCGTTCCACCTGCCACAGGTTCCGCGCGAAGCCGCAAGGGCCGCCGTGCAGGGTGTTGCCGCCGTCATTGACCGCGAGTTGGTAGGCGTGCCCGTCCAGCGTGAACCGGCCACCGGCAATCCGGTTGGCGCAGCGGCCGAGCACCGCGCCGAACGAGCCGCCGGCGGCATCGTAGGCCGCGACATCGTCGAACCCGAGCAGCACGTGGCCGAAGCCGCCGTCCCGGTCCGCTGTTTCGATCGAGACCATCCGCGCGCCGTAATCGGTGATGCCGACCCGCAGCGCGGCGCTTTGCAAGCTGAACAACGTGGCGGCGCCGCTGGCCAGGGTGCCGAACGACGCCGCCGAGATTTGAGCTTGCATGGTCGTGCTGTACGAAAAAGCCGAAGCCGCCGGAAGCCCTCTTTTAGATAATCGTGGCCCACCCATCTAAACGAGCAGCGGACAAGGAGCGGCTTTGCGCGGCAGTCGGACAGTATGCAACGGCGCGCTTACCATCCTCTGCGGCCTTTGGCTGGGCGGCTGCGGCATGGATGTGCTGCACCCGGAGGGGCCGGTGGGGAACCGCGAAGTCCGGCTGATCACCATTTCCGCGCTGCTGATGTGCCTAGTCGTGCTGCCGGTGTTTTTCATGACGATCTTCTTCGCCTGGCGCTATCGGGCGGACAAGCCGCGCGGCGTGTACGCGCCGGAATGGAGCTACTCCCGCAAGCTCGACATCGTGCTCTGGGGCGGGCCGGCGGCGATCGTGCTCGCGCTGATCGTCATCAATTGGCGCGCCACGCTGTGGCTGAACCCCTACAAGCCGCTGCCGATCAAGGCGCCGGTGCTGGTCGTGGACGTGGTGGCGATGGACTGGAAGTGGCTGTTCATCTATCCGGATCAGGGCATCGCCAGCCTCAACGAAGCGGCGATCCCGACCGGCACGCAGGTCGATTTCCGCATCACCTCGGATACCGTGATGAACGTGTTCTTCATCCCGCAGCTCGGCACGCAGATCTATGCGATGTCCGGGATGATGACACAGGTGCATCTGATCGCCAAGAACCCCGGCCGGTATCGCGGCCTGTCCGCAAACTTCAGCGGCCCCGGATTTCCCGACATGCGCTTCACCACCATCGCCACCAGCGCCGCCGGTTTCGCCGCCTGGGTGAAGCAGGCGCAGGCCTCGCCGGCGGTGCTGGACGCCAAGGGCTTTCAGTTCATGAGCGGCCCGAGCGGCCAGGTTCCGGTGAGCTTTTTTGGCCACGTGCAGCCCGGCCTGTTCGCCGACATCCTGGCCGCCCATGACAGCGCCGCCAAGCAATTGCCGCGTGAGGATACCGAGTAGCATGAACCTGTTGGGCAACTTGTCGCTGTCGCAGATCCCATACGCCAGTTGGATCGTGATGACCGCGGTCGGGTTCGAGATCGTCGTTGCGCTCAGCGTGCTCGGCCTCATCACCGGCTACGGCAAATGGGGGTATCTGTGGCGGGAGTGGCTGACCTCGGTCGATCACAAGCGGATCGGGATCATGTACATCATCGTCAGCCAGGTCATGCTGCTGCGTGGCTTCCTGGATGCCATGATGATGCGGATGCAGCAGGCGGTGGCGGCCGGCGGTAACCAGGGTTTTCTGCCGGCGCATCATTACGACCAGTTCTTCTCCGAGCACGGCGTCATCATGATCTTTTTCGTGGTGATGCCGTTCATCATCGGGCTGATCAACATCGTGGTGCCGATGCAGATCGGCACCCGCGATGTGGCGTTCCCGTTCCTCAACTCGGTCAGCCTGTGGATGGTGGTGGCGGCGGCGCTGCTGTTGAACATCTCCCTCGGCCTCGGCAGTTTCGCCAAGACCGGCTGGGTCGCTTATCCGCCGCTGTCCGAGATCCAGTACAGCCCAGGCGTGGGCGTGGATTATTACATCTGGGTGTTGCAACTCTCCGGTTTCTCAACGCTGTTCACCGGCATCAATTTCTTCGTCACCATCATCAAGCGGCGGGCGCCGGGCATGGGCTTCTTCCGGATGCCGCTGTTCACCTGGACCTCTTTCTGCACGGTGACGCTGATCCTGATGGCGTTCCCGATCCTCACCGTCGCCTTGGCGTTGCTGACGCTCGACCGTTACGTCGGCACCCATTTCTTCACCAACGATCTCGGCGGCAACTCGATGATGTATGTGAACCTGTTCTGGGCCTGGGGGCATCCGGAAGTTTACATCCTGATCCTGCCGGCATTCGGGGTGTTCTCGGAAGTGACGCCGACCTTCGCCGGCAAGCCGCTGTTCGGCTACAAAACGCTGGTCTGGGCGACCATCGCCATCACCGTGCTGTCTTTCCTGGTCTGGCTGCACCATTTTTTCACGATGGGCGCCGGTGCTAACGTCAATGCCTTTTTCGGCATGATGACGATGATCATTGCGGTGCCGACCGGGGTGAAAGTGTTCAGCTGGCTGTTCACCATCTATCGCGGCCGGTTGCGCTTCACCGTCCCGGTGCTGTGGACGCTCGGCTTTCTCATCACCTTCACGCTGGGCGGGATGAGCGGGGTGATGCTGGCGCTCGCGGGCAACGATTTCGTGCTGCACAACAGCCTGTTCCTGATCGCGCATTTTCATAATGTGCTGATCGGCGGCACGCTGTTCGGCATGTTCGCCGGCTTCAACTACTGGTTCCCGAAGGCTTTCGGCTTCACGCTGCACGAAGGGCTGGGCAAGCTCGCTTTCTGGCTCTGGCTCAGCGGCTTCTATGTCGCTTTCATGCCGCTCTACATTCTCGGTTTCATGGGCATGACGAGGCGGATGAGCCATTACGATAACGTGGCCTGGCAGCCTTATCTGATCGTCGCGCTGTTCGGCGCGGTGCTGATCCTCTGCGGCATCGCCACGATGGTTCTGCAACTCTATGTCAGCGTTCGGGACCGGGCGCAGAACCGCGACCTGACCGGCGACCCATGGAACGGCCGCACGCTGGAATGGTCGATCCCGTCGCCGCCGCCGTTCTACAACTTTGCGATCACGCCAAAAGTGCATGGAATCGACGCTTTCTGGGAGTACAAAGAGCACGATCCGAAGACTCTGCCCGTTGAATACGTCGATATCGAGATGCCGAAATCGACCGCCGCCGGCTTCATCGTCGGCGTGCTCACCGGGGTGCTCGCCTTTGCGATGATCTGGCATATCTGGTGGTCCGCAATCGCCAGTTCGCTCGCCATCATCGGCGTCGTCATCTACCGGGCCTACCAGGAAGAGCTGGATTATATCGTGCCGGCGGCGGAGGTGGCGCGGATCGAAGCTGGTTACCTCAACCAGCCCAAGGTCGTTTAGCCATGCCCACAGCCTCGCCCACGGTCGAAAAACCGAGGCCGGAGACCATCTTCGGTTTCTGGACCTATATCATGACCGACTGCATGATCTTCGCGGCGCTGTTCGCGACCTTCGCGGTGCTGCGCACGCAGTTCGCCGGCGGCCCCACGCCCAAGCAGATCTTCGACCTGAAGACCACGCTGGAAGAGACGATGCTGTTGCTGTGCAGCAGCGCCAGCTGCGGCTGCGCGATGGTGAGCGTACACCACCGGAAAATCCCGCCGACGCTGTTCTGGCTCGCCATTACCCTGTGCCTCGGCGCCGGCTTCGTCGCGCTTGAACTGCACGAGTTCCTGGGCCTCGTCGCCCGCGGCGCCGGGCCGGACCGCAGCGCCTTTCTCTCGGCGTTTTTCACCCTGGTCGGCACCCACGGCCTGCATGTCACCGCCGGGTTGTTGTGGATGCTGGTGCTGGTGGTGGAAATGACCGTGCTGGGGCGCGGCATGACCGACAAGATCGCGCACCGGCTCTACGCCTGGAGCCTGTTTTGGCACTTCCTGGACATCATCTGGGTCGCCATCTTCACCTTCGTCTATCTGAACAGCGTTCGATGAGCCACGAAGGCCACGACCCGAACGGCGAGCTCGGCCATGGCGGCTACGGCTCCTACGCGCTCGGCTTCGGCCTGGCGGTGCTGCTCACCTTGGGCTCCTTCGGCCTCGTGGTGGAGCATTGGCTGACGCCGTTCGAGGAGATTTTCGCGATAGCCGGCGCCGCGGTTCTGCAGGTGCTGGTGCATATCTTCTGCTTCCTGCATATGAGCCGGAAATCGACGCCCTTCTGGAACGCCATCATATTCTTCTTCATGATCCTGGTGGTCGGGCTGCTGATCGTCGGGTCGTTGTTCATCATGTTCTCGGCGACCGCGAACATGATGCCGACGATGCCTTTGCCTTAAAACTAAGCCGGCGTCTTTTCCTCGGCGCCGATGCCAAGCTGCTTCAGCTTGCGGTGCAGGGCGCTGCGCTCCATGCCGACGAAGTTCGCGGTGCGGCTGATATTGCCGCCGTAGCGTAGCAACTGCGCCTGCAGATACTGCGTCTCGAAGACGTCCCGCGCCTCGCGCAGCGGCAGCGCCATCACATCCGCCGCCGGGTCGATTGCCAGGGCCCGCGGCGCATGTGCCGCCAGCTCGGTGGGCAGGTGTTCGGCACGGAAAAAATCGGTCGTCTCCGCGGTCCGCATGATCATCAGCCAGTCCATGATGTTGCGTAGCTGCCGCACGTTGCCGGGCCAGTCATGCGCCTGCAGCGCCGCCACCGCGTCGGAGGCCAAAGCCCGAGTCGGCAAGCCGGAAGTCTCGGCCGCGAGATTCAAGAAATGCGCGGCAAGGACCGGAATATCCTCGCGCCGCTCTTTCAAGGACGGCACCCGTAGCGGCACCACCGCCAGCCGGTAGTACAAATCCTCGCGGAACCGTCCGGCGGCGATCTCGCCGCCCAGATCCTTCGCCGTCGACGCCAGCACGCGGATGTCGACCTTGACCCGCGAGCCGCCGCCGACCCGCTCGAAGCTTTGCTCCTGCAGCACCCGCGCGATTTTGCCTTGTGTCTCCAGCGGCATGTCGGAGATCTCGTCCAGCAGCAGGGTGCCGCCATGGGCCCGCTCCAGCACGCCGACCCGGCGCGGCGCGGCATGTGGGTCGGTTCCGGCCTCGACGCCGAACACCTCCGCCTCGAACCGCTCCGGCGCCAGGATGGCGCAGTTCAGGGCGACGAACGGGCCGTCGGCGCGGCGCGACTTGGCGTGGACCAGCCGCGCCACCGTCTCCTTGCCGGCGCCCGGCGCGCCGGTGATCATCACCCGCGAGCCGGTCGGCGCCACCCGGTCGATTGCCGCCCTGAGGCCGGCGATGCCGTGCCCGGCGCCGATCAGCGCCACGTCGCCGCCGGCGCGCAACCGCAGTTCGGCGTTCTCGGCGGCCAGCTTCGCCGCTTCCAGCGCCCGGCGGACCACCAGCAGCAAGCGGTCGGAGTTGAAGGGTTTTTCGATAAAGTCGTAGGCGCCGCGCTGGATCGCCGCGACCGCGGTCTCGATCGTGCCGTGGCCGGAGATCATCACCACCGGCACCCGCGGCTGCTCCTGATGCAGCACGTCGAGGATGCCGATGCCGTCCAGCTTCGAGCCTTGCAGCCAGACGTCGAGAATCACCAGCCCCGGCCGCCGCGCCCGGTAGGCCGCGATGGCTTCATCCGAACTGCCCGCGCTGCGCGCTTCGAACCCTTCATCGCGCAGGATGGCCTCGATCAGCAGGCGGATATCCGGCTCGTCATCGACGATCAGGATTTCGGTCATCGCAAGGGCATTCCTCTCAGTTCGCCGGCCAGCTCCGGCGCTTCCGGCGGCGCCTGCAGCAGCGGCAGGATCAGCCGCACCATCGCACCCTGGCCACCCGGCGCTTCGGCCAGCTCCAGGCCGCCGCCATGGTCCTCCATGATCTTGCGGACGATGGCAAGGCCAAGCCCGGTGCCTTTCGGCTTATGCGTCACATAAGGCTCGGTCAGGAGGGCGCGATCGGTCTCCGGCAGCCCGATCCCGTCGTCGATGACGCTCAGCGCCGCGTTCGGGCCCTCAGCAGCGAGCCGCAGCGTGACATGGCTGGCGCCGTCGCGCATCGCCACGGCGTCGGCGGCGTTCTGCAACAGGTTGGTCAGCGCTTGGCCGATCAGCCGCCGGTCGCACACCGCGCGCAGATCCGGCTGTTCGATTTGCACGTCCCAGATGATTTTCGGTTGCGCCACCCGTTGCAGCACGACCGCCTCGCGCGCGATCCGCTCCAGCGATTCCGGCTTCATCACCGGCGTCGGCATCCGGGCAAAACTGGAGAATTCATCGACCATCCGGCCGATGTCCCCGACATGCCGCACGATCGTGTCGGCGCATTGGGTGAAGCCCTCGATGTCGGAAGTGATCTCCCGCGCGAAGCGGCGCTTCAGCCGTTCGGCGGAAAGCTGGATCGGGGTCAGCGGGTTCTTGATCTCATGCGCGATTCGACGCGCCACGTCGGCCCATGCCGCCTTGCGCTGGGCGGACAGCAGCTCGGTCACGTCGTCGAAGGTGACGATGAAGCCGTCCGACGCGCCGCCTTTCATCTCGGCGCCGATCCGCACCAGCAGCACCCGCTTGCCCATCGCTGGGCCGTGCTGGATCTCGGCCGTGGCCGGCCGCTCCGGTGTTGCGATCACGACCGCGATGAGGTCGGCAAACTCGGGCACCACGTCGGCAAGCTTCTGGCCGATCTTCGAGATCAGATCGACCCGCAGCAGCTCCGCCGCCGCCCGGTTCGGCAACTCGATCCGGCCTTTGCCGTCGAGCCCGATCACGCCCGCGGAGACGCCGGCCAGCACCGTCTCGGTAAACCGCCGCCGCTCGTCGAGCTGGCCATACGCCGCCATCAACTCGGTGCGCTGCGCCGCCAGCTGTCCGGTCATCCGGTTGAAGGCGCGCGAGAGCGCCGCCACGTCATCGCCGGTTGCCGTTTCCGGCACCCGCACCGCCAGGTCCCCGGCCCGCACCCGCTCGGCGGCCCGCATCAGATGCCCGATCGGCTTGGCGATCTGGTTGGCGATCACCAGCCCGATCAGCACCGCCGCCGAGAGCACCAGCAGCGCCACGGTCGCGAACACCAGCGCGAAGGAAATCTCCAGCCCGGTGCGGTTGTGCTCCAGCCGCTGGTACTCGGCGACCGCCGCTTCGGTCCGCTGCACGTGTGCAAGGATCGCCGGGTCGATCGGCCGCTCGATCATCAGCATCAGGGGCGGCGTCGAATCCAGCTGGATCACCGCCTGTTCCAGCGTTCCGTCCGGCTCGCTGGTCACCACCACCTGGCCGGTTTTCGCCGCGGCGATCACGTTTGCCGGCGGCAGCGTAGCGCCCAGGCCGGCGAGCAATCCGGCCGAGGCGACGATCTGCTCGGTCACCGGCTCGAAAATCATCGCCTGCGTCAGCCCGCGCTCGGCGGTCTGCGTCACTAGAAAAGAGGCGAAGCCGTTGGAGTTGCCGAAGAAGATCGTGCCGTTCAACGACAGCTCGTTGGCGATCGCCAGGGCGTCGAGCCGGATGTCGTTGGTATGTTCCTGCAGGTAGCCTTGCGCCACCTGGCTGCTTTCATCCAGCGCCGTCTGCACCCGCTGGTTGAACCAGGCCTGGATGCCGATGTTGAAGAACACCGTGGCGAACACCGCGACCAGGATCGCCGGCACCGCGGCGACGCCGCCGAACAGGAACACCAGCCGCACATGCAGCCGCGCCCCGGCGGCACCCCGCCGGTGTTCCAGAAGCACCCGCGTCACCCGGCCAACCAGCACGATGATCAGCAGCAGCAACGCCGCGAAATCGGCGATGCCGAGGCCGACCGCGCCGCCGGAATGCACGCCGAGCTTGATCCGCCCGGCCAGGATGGCAAAGGTCGCGATGCCGAGCGCCAGCGCCAGCGAAGCGATCAGCAGCGTCGCGATCCGGCCCAGCGCGATGTCCAGCGCATAGGCCGGCAGAGCCTGGCGCAGTCCCCGCCCGGCGGTTTCGCCCGGCATCATCAGAGCGATATGACTTGAAGTCGGATCACGCAGTGATACGACTGAGCCATAAAATTGCTCGACAAAACGAGTGTAGAGCGTGGTGAGTGATAACTCATCACGCTCTACCCGACCCGGCGCTGCACGCCGATCCCATGTTCGCGGATTTTCTTGCGCAAGGTGTTGCGGTTCAACCCCAACAGCGCCGCGGCGCGGATCTGGTTGCCCCTGGTTTCGGCCAGCGTCATCCTGATCAAGGGGCGTTCCAGCTCCGCCAAGGCGCGCTCGTACAAAACGCCCTCCTCGCCGCTTTCGCGGATCGCCGCCAGCAGCCGGCTGACATGGCGTTCCACCACCTGCGTCATGGTGTCCGCCTCATCCCCCGCGGGCCGCGCCACTTCCTCTATCGGCACATAATCGCTGAGTTCCTGGCTGATGATCGCATCGGTAATCACCGATTGCGGCACCAACGCGGCGAGCCGGCGGATCAGGTTCTCCAGCTCCCGCACGTTGCCCGGCCAGCGATAGGCCGAGAGCATCGCCATCGCCGACGGGTCGAGCGACTTCGCCGGCAGCCCCTCGCTCTGCGCCTTGTTGAGAAAATGCTGCGCCAGCACGGGGATGTCGTCCGGCCGCTCGCGCAGCGGCGGCAGCCGGATCGGCACCACGTTCAGACGGTAGAACAAATCCTCGCGGAACTGCCCGGTGCGGATCAGCGCCCGCAGGTCCCGGTGCGTCGCCGCGACGATGCGGGCATTGGCGCGGATCGGCTGCCGGCCGCCGACGGTGGTGAATTCGCCTTCCTGCAGCACCCGCAGCAGCCTTGTCTGCGCCTCCGGCGGCATGTCGCCGATCTCGTCGAGGAACAGCGTGCCGCCATTGGCCTGCTCGAACCGGCCGACATGCCGGTTGGTGGCGCCGGTGAAGGCGCCGCGCTCATGGCCGAACAGCTCGCTCTCGATCAGCTCGCGCGGGATCGCCGCCATGTTGATGGCGACGAACGTTCCGGCCCGGCGGCGCCCGTAATCGTGCAGCGCGCGGGCCACCAGCTCCTTGCCGGCGCCGCTTTCGCCGTTGATCATCACGGTCAGGTCGGTGGTCGTCAGCCGCGCGATCACCCGGTAGATTTCCTGCATCGCCGGGCTGCGGCCGATCAGCGGCAAAGCGTCGTCGGGGTGCTTGACGACTTCGGTATTGCCGGTTTGCTGGGCCGGCTGTTTCAGCGCCCGGTCGACCACCGACAGCAGATCGGTCAGGTCGAATGGCTTGGGCAGATAGTCGAAGGCGCCCCGCTGCGTCGCCTGCACGGCGGTGGTCAGGGTGGACTGCGCGCTCATCACGATCACCGGCAGTTCCGGCCGGATGCGGCGGATGCGCGGGATCAGGTCCAGGCCGTTTTCGTCGGGCATGATCACGTCGGTGATCACCACGTCGCCCTCGCCATCCTCGACCCAGCGCCACAGCGTCGCCGCCGTCGCGGTGGCCCGCACCTGGTAGCCGGCGCGCCCCAGGGCCTGGGTCAGCACGGTGCGGATCGAGCGATCGTCATCGGCGATCAGGACGGTTGGGAGCGTCATTTACAAGGTGCTTTCGGAAGGGTCTTCGAAGACCGGCAGATTGATCCGGAACTCGGTGCGTCCCGGCCGGCTATCGACGTCGATCAGGCCGCCGTGATCGGCGACGATTTTTGCCACCAGCGCCAGGCCGAGGCCGCTGCCGGTTGCCTTGGTGCTGATGAACGGCTCGAACAGATGCCGCCTGATGTCTTCCGGAATGCCGGGGCCGTTGTCCCGCACCGAGACGAACAGCGGCAGGTTGGCGCGGATCCGGCCGGATGACGCGGTCAGCCGCACGCCGTGCTGGAAGCCGGTGCTCAAATGGATTTCACCGTCGGCGCGCTCCATGCCGGCGATCGCCTCGGCGGCGTTCTTCACCAGGTTGAGCAACACCTGGATCAGCTGGTCGCGGTTGCCGTGTACATGCGGCAGCGACGGATCGTAAGCTTCGATAAATTTGATCCGCGCCGCGAAACCGGAACCGGCGAGCTTGCGCACATGCTCCAGGACACGGTGGATGTTGACCGCCTGGCGCTCCAGCTTCTTCTCGCCGAAGGTCTCCATCCGCTCCACCATGGCGCGGATGCGGTCGGCCTCGTCGCGGATCAGCACCGCCAGTTCGCGATCCGCCGGGGGCGCGCTGGTCTCCAGCAACTGCGCCGCCCCCCTGATGCCGGAGAGCGGGTTTTTGACTTCATGGGCCAGGATCGCCGCCATCCCGGTGATGCTGCGGGCGGCGTTGCGCGCCGACATCTGCTGGTCCAGCGCCCGCGCCGCCGAGGAATCCTGCAACGTCAGCACCAGGTGGCCCGGCTCGTCCAGCAGCGGCGCCGCCTGGACCGAGGTGCCGCGCCGCGTCAGCCGCGGCCCTTCCAGGACCATGTTGTGCTCGGCGACCGTCAGCCCGTCGCGCCGCGCCCGCTCCAGAACCAGAAAAATCGGGTGATCGAGCGGCAAAATCCCGCCCAGATGCTGCTTGACCAACAGCGCCTTCGAGGAACCGAAGAATTCCTCCGCCGCGTAGTTGACGAAGCAAAGCACGTCGTTCTCGTCCAGCATCACCACCGCCAGCGGCAGCGCGCTCAAAATCTGCGCGGCGTCGACCTTGAGCTGCCGCGGTACCCGTTTGACGATGCCCAAGGCACGGCGGAAGCCGCTCATGCCGCCATCGCCGACTCGCCCTCCCGGATGCAGCCGGCCTCGATCAACGGGTCGTAGAAGCGGTCGATCAACGCCTCGACCGCCCCGCCGTCGTCGAGCCGGTTCAGGGCGTCCCGAAAGGCGGCCGCGCCGCGCAAACCATGGACGTACCAGGCGACATGCTTGCGCCCCAGCCGCACGCCCGGCGCTTCGCCGAAATGCGCCCTGATCGCCCGGTAGTGCCGCAGCAGGATCTCCTTTTGAACAGCCAGGGCCGGCGCCTCGACTTTCCGGCCGGTCTTCAGGAAGCTCGCGACCTGGGCCAGAAACCAGGGCCGGCCATAGGCGCCGCGGCCGATCATCACGCCGTCCGCGCCGGAGCAGCGCAGAGCCGCCGCCGCCCGTTCCTCGCTTGTGATGTCGCCGTTGACGATCACCGGAATGCCGACCGCCTGCTTGACCCGGGCGACGAATGCCCAGTCCGCCTCGCCTTCGTAGAATTGCTGTCGGGTGCGGCCATGCACGGTGACCATCGCGATGCCGGCCGCCTCGGCGATCTGCGCCAGGCGCGGGGCGTTCAGGCTGTCGCGGTCCCAGCCCATCCGCATCTTCAGCGTCACCGGCACGGCAACGGCCCGCGCCGTCGCCTCCAGGATGCGCCCGGCCAAAGCTTCGTCGCGCATCAGCGCCGAGCCGGCGGTCTGGCCGATCGCCACCTTTTTCACCGGGCAGCCGAAATTGATGTCGACCAGGTCGGCGCCCAGCCCGACCGCGATCCGCGCCGCCTCCGCCATCGCCGCCGGGTCGCACCCCGCCAGCTGCACCGCGGAGGGCCCGCCGCCGGCCACCACTTCCGCCATGCGCAGCGTGTTGCGGTTCTCCCGCACCATCGCCCAGGAGGCGATCATCTCGGAGACCACCAGCCCGGCGCCGAGCGACTTCGCCAAGGCCCGGAACGGCAGATCGGTGACACCGGAGAGCGGCGCCAGGATCACCGGTGTCGGCAGTACGGCGGCGTTGGCGCCGGCGCCGAGCACGATCGGCTTGATCATTGGGAAAGCACTGCTCATGATTTGTGCAATTACCGGTCCGGCGGTTGACGCGCAATCACCTGCCGGTCACATCTGCGCCGCAATGAACCCGCCCCTGAAAAAAATTGCCGCGATCCTGGTCGCGGCCGGCGCAGGCGCCCGGTTTGGCGGCGCGACACCGAAGCAATTTTTGCCCCTGGCCGGCAAGGCCGTGCTTCGGCATGCGGCCGAGACGCTGCTGGCCCACGGCGCGCAACTACAGCCGGTGGGCGAGGCGGCGGCGCTGGCCGAAGCTCTGGCCGGGCTGCCGCATCTGCCGATCGTACCCGGCGGCGCGCAACGCCAGGATTCCGTCCGCGCCGGGCTGGAGGCGCTGGCGGCGCAGGCGCCCGACATCGTCCTGGTCCACGACGCGGCGCGGCCGTCGATCCCGCCCGGCACGATCGAGGCCATTCTGGCGGCGCTCGAGGCTTATGAAGGCGCGATCCCGGCGCTGCCAGTGTCCGACACGCTCAAGCAGGGTGCCGACGGCGTCATCACCGGTACGCTGCCGCGCGACCGGCTGTTCCGCGCCCAGACCCCGCAGGGCTTCCGCTACCCAACGCTGCTGCGCCTGCACCGTGGGGCCGCCGGCGCTGCGGCCACCGATGACGCCGCGCTCCTGGAAGCCGCCGGTCTCGCCGTGGCGCTAACCCCAGGCTCGGAAGACAATATCAAACTGACGCATCCGGCGGATTTCCAGCGGCTTGCGCAACTCTTGGGCACGCAGATGATCCCGCATATCGGCACCGGCTTCGACGTTCACGCCGTGGAGGCCGGGCGGCCGCTCATTTTGTGCGGCGTCCTGGTGCCGCATCCGGTCGGCCTTGCCGGCCACTCCGATGCCGATGTCGGCATCCACGCGCTGTGCGACGCGATTTATGGCGCGTTGGCCGAGGGCGACATCGGCCGGCATTTCCCGCCGTCGGAAGCGACCTGGAAGGATGCCGACAGCGCCCGCTTCCTGCGCCACGCCGCAGGTTGCATCGCCGCCCGCGGCGGCCGCCTGGCCAACGCCGATGTCACGCTGATCTGCGAACAGCCGAAAATCACGCCGCACGCGCCGGCGATGCGGGCCCGGCTGGCGGAACTGCTGGAGGTTCCGATTGAGGTCATCTCCGTCAAGGCAACCACAACAGAGCGACTCGGTTTCACCGGCCGGGGCGAGGGCATCGCCGCCCAGGCGGCCGCGGTGGTGTTGCTGCCAGATGTTGGGCAAGCACGAAAGTGATGCCGGCTTAGCATTGCTGCACTGCAAAAAACCGCTTGCCCTGAAGGGCTACCCTACCCTATATACTGCATCGCAGCATGAGCTTGCTCTGCTGCATTCTTGGACGTTTCCTCCCTAAACTTGGCGGCGCTTCGGCGCCGCCTTTTTTTTAGCCTCGGCCGAGGCTGTTTCAGAAGCCGCTCTGGTGAGTCGGATAGCGGTGATTTCCGAGCACCGAAGCGGAGCGTACGTTAAGTACGTGAGCATCGGAGCACAGGAAATCGCCTCTAGCAGGCCGCCAAAGCGGCTTCTGGAACAGCCGGAAAGTGGGGGGCTTCTGTTGCCCGGTGCCCCCCGAACCGCGCTTAGCTGCTGTTTAGGCAGCGACCGCGAATGCTACGTTGTTATCGTTCGCATTTAAGTTTCAGCCCGATAACGGCGGTACAATGCCGAGCAAAAGGCGGGTCTTTACCACGCGTGTCGAGCCTGTTTCGCCCCCATAACCACCAAAGCGTCCCGATGACGTAGCGCGTAAGCGCGTAGTCTGGATCGGGCCGCTCGGCAAAATGGTGGAGGCGCCGGGTACCGCCCCCGGGTCCACAACGTTTATTCCACGCGCCGTTTATCACCGTAGCCGGCAAGCCGGCGAAACCAATATAGTCAACCTTGGCCGGATATGGAAGAGAGACGGCCATGCCGCTTTCCGACGACCAGAATGCCGAGATCGCCACCGCCCGTGGCCAAGCCCGCGAGACCCTGCGCCCCTGCGCCCCGGCGCTCGAAGCCATGCTGTTCACGGCGCTGCCGGTGCTCGACCACGGCTTCGTCCGGGTCATCGACTACATGGGTGATGACGCCGCCATTGTGCAGGCGGCCCGCGTCTCCTACGGCCGCGGTACCCGCAAGACCAGCGAGGACGCCAACCTGATCCGCTACCTGATGCGGCACTGGCACTCCACGCCGTTCGAGATGTGCGAGATCAAATACCACGTCAAACTGCCGATTTTCGTGGCCCGGCAATGGATCCGCCACCGCACCGCCAACGTCAACGAAATCTCCGCCCGCTACTCGATCCTCGACCGCGAGTTCTATTTGCCGGCGCCGGAAACCCTGGCCGCGCAATCCGCCAGCAATCGCCAGGGCCGGGGCGACAGCCTGGACGCCGCCGCCGCCGCCAGGGTGCTCGGCCTGCTCCGGCAGGATGCGGAGCAGACTTACAACCATTACGAGGAGATGCTGAACGACGAGGGCCTGGGCCTGGCCCGCGAGCTGGCCCGGATGAACCTGACGCTGAACACCTACACCCAGTGGTACTGGAAGACCGACCTGCACAACCTGTTCGGCTTCCTGCGGCTGCGCGCCGACGCCCGCGCCCAGTACGAAATCCGCGTCTATGCCGAGGCGATGTTGCGGACGGTCGAAGCCTGGGTCCCGCAAGCCTTTGCGGCGTTCCGGGACTACCGGCTCGGCGCCGTGACCTTCTCCGCCGGGATGTTGGATGTGCTGAAAAGGATGCTGGCCGGTGAGGCCGTCGAGCAACCCGGCAGCGGCCTTTCCAAGCGCGAGTGGGAGGAGATGCGGGCGGCGCTGGGCCAGCTGTAGCGCCGTTAGTTCTTGGCGTGGGACTCCGAGGGGGCGGCGATCAGCAGGGCGCCGTCGAGTGCGGCGCGCAGCGACCGCGCCGCCGGTATGTTCATCCGCATATGGGCGACGACCACCCGCTCCCGCTTCACGCCCGGCGGCTCCGAATACAGCCGCACCGCTTCCAGCGTGACCTGGATGATCCCGTTCATATGCCCGAAGGTCGGCGCGTCCTCGAAATAAAGCATCGGTGCGTTGGCGCTACCCGCGTTGGAAACCGGCAGCATTTCGCGGTTTGGGTGCGGTTCGGTCTCGGTCTTGTCGGCCATGAGGGGAAATCTCCTGTCATGCGGTTGGCCGCACTATGTTGGTTCCGGCCGGTGAAGTCGAGCGGCTACTCCCGCGTCAGCGCCGCCGCCACGGCGCGGACGAAGGCGGCGGGGTTTTCCGGCAGGTCGCCTTCCTGCAGCCGGGCCAGATCGAGCAGCATCGCGGCGTCCTCGCCCAGCTCCGCCTTGGCCGCCAGCGCCTGGATCAACGGATGGGTCGGGTTGATCTCCAGCTTCGGCGCCGGGCCGTAAGAGGGCCGCCCGGCCCGCTTCAGCAGCCGCTGCATGGCGAGGTCCGGCCCGAACTCGGCCGCCACCAGCATCGCCGGGCTGTCGGACAGCCGGGTGGAGGCCGCCACGCCGGAGACCTTGTCGCCCAGCGCCGCCTGCAGCGCCTCGCAAAGCTTGCCTATTTCCTCGTTGGTCTCGCCCGCCGCGAAAATCTCGCCGGCCTGCGAAACGCTTTTCAGCTTCTTCTCCTTGTAGGCATCCAGCCGGCTCGGCCAGAAGGCGTCGATCGGGTCGGAGAGCAGCAACACTTCGTAGCCCTTGCCGGCAAAGCCTTCCAATTGCGGCGATTCCTTCAGGCTGCCGCCTTCCGGGCCCGCCAGGTAGTAGATCGCCTCCTGCCCCTCCGGCATCCGGGCGATGTAATCGTCCAGCGTCGTCGCCGGTTCCTTGGTGGAGGCGAAGCGCAGCAACCCGGCGATGTCGGCGGCGTGGCCGCTGTCTTCGTAGATGCCCTCTTTCAGCACCACGCCGAAATTGTCCTGCAGCTTGGCGAAATCCTCGGCGTCCTTGGCGCGGCTCTTCAACTCCGACAGCACGCGGTTCACCAGCGCCTTGCGGATGCGGTCCAGGACCGGCGTGGTCTGCAAAATCTCCCGGCTGACGTTCAGCGGCAGATCCTCGGTATCGACGATGCCGACGACGAAGCTCAGCCAGTTCGGCAGCAGTTTGGCTTCGTCGGTGATGAACATGCGTTTGACATGCAGCCGCAGCTTCGATTCCCGGCTTTCCTCCACCGCCATGAACGGCTTCGAGGACGGGATGAACAGCAGCGCCGAGAACTCCAGCACGCCTTCCGCACGCCAGTGGATGGTCGCCCATGGCTCGTCGAACATATGGCCGAGGTGACGGTAGAACTCGGTGTAGTCCTCCTTGGATATGTCGGCCTTCGGCTTGCGCCACAGCGCCGCACCCTTGGTTGCCGGCTCGAACTTGCCGTCTTTCTCGAGTTCGATCGGCAGCGCGATGTGGTCGGCCCATTTGCGGATGATGGTCTCGACCCGCGTCGGCTCCAGGAACTCCTCGGCGTCCGGCTTCATGTGCAGGATCACGGTGGTGCCGGCCTGCTCGCGCGCCGCCGGCTTCAGCGTGTACTGGCCGCGCCCGGCGGAAGCCCATTCCCAGGCTTCATCGCTGCCCACCTTGCGGGAGATCACCTCGACCTGGTCGGCGACCATGAAGGCCGAGTAGAAGCCGACGCCGAACTGGCCGATCAGGCTCGGCCGCTCCTCCGGCTTGGTTTCGGCCAGGCTGGCGGTGAAGGCGGAGGTGCCGGAGCGGGCGATGGTGCCCAGATGCTCGGCCAGCTCCTCCTTGCTCATGCCGGTGCCGTTATCGGCGATGGTGATGGTCTGGGCAGGTTTATCGAGCGAAATCCGGACCGCCGGCGATTCCGGCAGCGCCAGGCTCTCGTCGGACAAAGCGAGAAACCGCCGCCGGTCGGTCGCGTCCGCGGCGTTGGCGACCAGCTCGCGCAGGAAAATCTCGCGGTCCGAGTACAGCGAGTGCACCACCAGATCGAGCAACCGCCCGACCTCGGCGCCAAAATTCCGGGTCTCTTCCGTGGGGGTCTCTTCCGTGGTCGTCTCGCTCATCAACCTGCTCCTGCCAACGCGCCCTCAGGTAGGGCAAGGCCGGGTTTGCTTCAAGAAAGCGGGCGCGCCTACCAGCGCACCGGCCCGGCGTCGTTGAAGAAGCCGCCGGTCGGGCCATCGGCCGGCAGGGTGGCGAGATGGACGGCGATCTGCGCGCCTTCCGGGATCGAGCGGGTGCCGCGATGCGCGTTCATGTCGGTCGCGGTGAAGCCGGGGTCGGCGGCATTGATCTTGATGGAGGTGCCGGCCAGCTCCTTGGCGAAACAGATGGTCATGCCGTTGAGCGCGGCCTTGGACGAGTTGTAGGCCAGCAGGTTGATGGCGAAGTAGGGGCCGGCGGGATCGGCCTGGTCGGCGAGCGAGCCCAGCCCGCTGCTCATCATCACGATCCGGCCCGCTGGCGCCTTGCGGACCAGCGGCAGGAAGGCGTGGGTGACGCGCGCCGGGCCGAACACATTGGTGTCGTAAATCTCCTCCATTACGGCGATGTCCAGGTTGCTTGGCGCGATGTTGAATTCGCGGGAGATGCCGGCGTTGTTGACCAGCACGTCCAGCCGGTCCGTGTCTTTCGCGACCGTAGCCGCCGCCCGCGTCACGCTTTCGGTGTCGGTCACGTCGAGTTCGACGAAGCGGGCCTCGGCGCCATCGGCCCGCAGCGCCGCCGCCGCCTGCTCGCCCCGGCCGGGATCGCGCGCGCCGATCCAGACGCTGTAGCCGCGCGCCGCCAGTTGTTTCGCGATCTCGAAGCCGATGCCTTTGTTGGCGCCGGTGATCAAAGCTGTCTTCTCGGTCACGAAGTCCTCCCTCTGGTTTATGACGGCCGCCGGCGTGCATAGCACGGGGCCAGCAGCGGCGCGCCTAGGCCTCTCCGGGCCAGAAGTGCTCGTTCATCGCTTGCTCGAATTGCCAGGGACACGAAGCGGGAAATACCGCATCCGGCAGGCCGGTTTCGCTTTGCGCTTCGAGGCGCGCAACACGATAAGCTTCCTGCAAAGCGGCCGCCAGCATCGACTTCAGGCTAGGGTTGTCGCCGAGGTGAGACTCCACGGCGATACGCTGGATTTCAATGCTGCGGCGCCAGCTATTCCCGCGAAGACCCGGCTGCGCCTGCCATTTCAGCAGATGCAAAAGCAGCACGGTCAACCGGCTAACCAGTTCGCGCTTCTCGCTCCGCCCCATGCTCTCGATCTCCTCGGCGATATTCTCGATATCCGCCTCGGAGAGCCGCCGAGTCCGCAGCAGCGCCGCCTGTTCGTTGGCCCAGGCGTAAAAGTCCCGCTCGTAAAGCGACGAATTGCTCATGCCGTGACTTTAAGCCGGCGCCGCTTGCAAAGCCACGAAAACATCGCAATTCTTGGTCCATGTCCGGCTTTTCCCCCCGGGTGAAGGCCGTGCTCGGCCCCACCAATACGGGCAAGACGCATCTCGCCATCGAGCGGTTGCTTGGCCATTCCTCCGGCATCATCGGCTTTCCGCTGCGGCTGCTGGCGCGGGAGAACTACGACCGCATGGTGGGGCGGATCGGCGTTAAGCGGGCCGCGCTGATCACCGGCGAGGAGAAGATCGTGCCGCCCGGCGCCACCCATTTCTCCTGCACGGTCGAGGCGATGCCGCTCGACCGGCCGGTCGAGTTTCTGGCGGTGGACGAGATCCAGCTTTGCGCCGACCCGGATCGCGGCCATGTGTTCACCCAGCGCCTGCTGCACGCCCGCGGCCTGGTGGAGACCATGTTCCTCGGCGCCGAGACGGTGCGCCGGCTGCTCAAGCGCCTGGTGCCGGAAGCCGAGATCGAGACCCGGCCGCGCCTCTCAGAACTGACCTATGCCGGGCCGGCCAAGCTCTCCCGGCTGCCGCCACGCTCCGCCATCGTCGCCTTCTCCGCCGCCGAGGTTTACGCAATCGCCGAGGCGGTGCGGCGGCGGCGGGGCGGTTGCGCGGTGGTGATGGGCCGGCTCTCGCCCCGCACCCGCAACGCCCAGGTCGCTTTGTACCAGGACAAGGAGGTGGATTTTCTGGTCGCCACCGATGCAATCGGCATGGGGCTGAACATGGATGTCGACCATGTCGCCTTCGCTGGGCTTTCCAAGTTCGACGGTCACAAGCCGCGCCTGTTGCTGGCCTCGGAGGTCGCGCAGATCGCCGGGCGGGCCGGGCGCGGGATGCGGGACGGCAGTTTTGGCGTCACCGCCAGTTGCCCGCCGCTGGCCGACGAGCTGGTTGCGGCGGTGGAGGCCCATGCCTTCGACCCGCTGGAGCAGCTTTGCTGGCGCAACGCCAACCTGGATTTCGCCTCGGTCGACAACCTGCTGGCCAGCCTGCTGGCGCCGCCGCCGCTGCCCGGCCTGGTGCGCGGCCAGGACGCGACGGACGTGCAGACGCTGGCCGCCCTCGGCCACGACCCGGAGATCGGCCGCGCCGCCAGCGGCCGGGCGGCGACGCGGCTGCTTTGGGAAGCCTGCCAGATACCGGATTTCCGCAAGCTCGCCACCGATACCCACACCAAGCTTTGCGGCCGGGTCTTCATTCATTTGCGGCGCGACAACGCGCTGCCGGTGGACTGGATCGCCCATGAACTGGAAGCCCTGAACAAGGACGAGGGCGATATCGACACGCTGATGCAGCGGCTCGCCGATGTGCGGGTCTGGGCCTATATCACCGCCCGCGCCGACTGGCTGCGTGACGCCGCACCCTGGGCCAACAAGGCGCGCGAGGTCGAGGACAAGATCTCCGACACGCTGCACCAGAAGCTGATGGCCCGGTTCGTGGACCGCCGCGCCGCGCATCTGACCCGCCGGCTGGATGAGACCAATACCGAGGAACTGCTTTCGGTAGTCTCCAACCGTGGCGCGGTGCTGGTCGAGGGCCATGAGGTCGGGCAGGTCGCCGGCTTTGCTTTCCAACCCGATCCGGCCAGCCAGGGGGCGGAGAAAAAGCTGGTGTTGCGGGCCGCCCGCCGCGCCCTCGCGCAGGAGATGCCGCGCCGCATCCTGCGCGTCGAGACCGCGCCGGACGCGGCCTTCAGCCTCTCGCCGCGCGGCCGCATTCTTTGGGACGGCGCCGAGATCGCCCGGCTGCGCCGTGGCCCGGACATCATGCGCCCGGCGGTCGAGGTGCTGCCGAGCGAGTTCCTGGACAGCCCGGCGCGCGAGCGGCTGCGGCTGCGGCTGACAGCATTCATCGCCGCCGAAATCGCCCGGGCGCTGGCGCCGTTGCAGCGGGCGTTGGCCGCGACCCAGCCGGAGCTGCGCGGGCTGCTGCACCGGCTGGGCGAGGCCGCCGGGGTGTTGCCCGCCGAGGCGCTGGCGCCGGAGCTGCGGGCGGCGCTGAAGCCGCTCGGCATTGTCGCCGGGCGGTTCGGGCTGTTTCTGCCGGCGTTGCTGAAGCCGGCCGCCGCCGCCATGCGGGCGCTGCTGTGGAGCGTCTGGCACAACGCGGAGATCCCGGCGCTGCCGGCGCCAGGCTTGGTGTCGGCGGCGCCGCCGCCCGGCTGGAGCGCCGGCTTGGCTTTGCGGATGGGCTGGCTGCTGGCCGGGCCGGTGATGATCCGGCTCGACATCGCGGAGAAGCGGGCCGCCGAACTGGCCTATGCGATCCGCCGCCATCCGGTGACGCTGCCGCCCCACCTCGCCTCCAACCTTTCGGTGAAGCCCGAACAACTGCCGGCGGCGCTGAACGCACTCGGGCTGCGGATCATCCCGGCCGCCGTGCTGCCGGAGGGCGCGTACGGCCCGCCGGCGCCGCCCCGCCTCGCCCGCGTCAAAGCCGCGATCAAGCCGGCGCTGCCCGCCGCGATCAGCCCGCCGCGGCCGGACAATCCGTTCGCGGCCCTGGCGGCGCTGCGGGCGGCTTCCTGAGCCGGCGATGGAGCAGGAAGACGAGGCCTGGCAGCGGCTCGACAAGTTCCTGTTTTTCGCGCGGTTCTGCAAAAGCCGCGTCGCGGCGGCGGCGCTGGCGGCCGGTGGGCGGGTGCGGATCAACCGCCAGCCGACCGAAAAGCCGCACGCCAGGTTGCGGCATGGCGATGTCCTCACTCTGCCGCTGCCGCGCGGTGTCGTGGTCGTGCAAGTCGCGGCCTTCGCGCCGCGCCGCGAAGGCGCTGTGCAAGCGCAGCGCCTGTACCGCGAGATCCCCGATGCGGCTTCGGCGAAGCTTGCCTAAACGGCCATGACCGCGCATATGCCGCGCCCGAAGTTCTGGTCTAGGAGTGCCTGATGACCTACGTGGTCACCGAAAACTGCATCAAATGCAAATACATGGATTGCGTCGAGGTTTGTCCGGTCGACTGCTTCTATGTCGGCGAGAACATGCTGGTGATCCATCCGGACGAGTGCATCGACTGCGGCGTGTGCGAACCGGAATGCCCGGCCGAGGCGATCCTGCCCGATAGCGACAACCGCGCCACCGCCTGGGCCGAACGCAATCGCGACTTCGCCGTGATCTGGCCGAACATTACCCGCAAGGGCGAGGCGCCGGCCGACGCGGATGACTGGAAAGACAAGCCGGGCAAGGAGGCTTTGTTCTCGGCCAACCCCGGCAAGGGCTGACGGCGCGGCCAAAACCTGCTACCTCTGCCTGAGCACTGCCGGCCCCGGCCGGCGGTTGCGGGTCCGGAAGCCTTTGTGCCGGACGCCTTCCCTTGATCGTTGGCGAGGTTGGTATGGCAGAGAAGCGCAAGACCGCTCGGGCACGGGCGTTACCGGGTAAAACCAGCCGGGCGGCCGCACCTGCCCCAAAAACCCGACCCTCGGCGAAACCTGCCGGTAAACCCAAACCAGCGACGGTAAAAAAAGTGAATTCTGCCACCTCGACGAAGCCTGCCGCTCAGCCCAGCGCGAAGCCCGCCGCGAAATCCGCCGTACGGGCGGCGCCGCCACCGGCGGCCAAGGCCGCCGCCAAGCCGGCCCCCAAATCCGTCCCCAAGCCGGCGGCCAAGCCGGTCGCAAAAGCGCCGGTGAAGCCAGCCGCCAAGGCCGCGCCCAGGCCAACGCCTGCCGCCGCGCATCCGGCGCCGGCCAAAGCCTCCCCGGAAGCCGCCGCGAAGCCGGCCGCGCCGGCGCCAGCCGCCAAGGCCGCAAAGCGGCCCGAGGCGGCGGCGCCCGAAGCCCGGCCCGTCCACGCCGCACCGGCCGTGCCGGCCGCACAGGCCGCACAGGTCGTGCCGGCCGCAACGGTCGCGCCGGCCGTGCCAGTGCCGGCGCCGGCCGCTCCGATCATGCATTCCGGCGTCCCGGCCGGGCCGATGCGGCCGATCGCGCCGCCGCGGGCGATGGCCAAGGCGGAGATTTTCGTCGATGGCGACTTCGTGGTTTACCCGACCCACGGCGTCGGCAAGGTCGAGCGCATCGCGGTCGAGGAGATCGCCGGCCACACCCTCGAACTGATCCACATCACCTTCGACGAGAACCGCATGACCCTGCGGGTGCCGACCAACAAGGCCCGCACCGCCGGCCTGCGCAAGCTCGCCACCCGCAAGCAGTTCGACGACGTGCTGACGACGCTGAAGGGCCGGGCCCGGATCAAGCGCACGATGTGGTCGCGCCGGGCCCAGGAATACGAAGCCAAGATCAACTCCGGCGACCCCTCCTCGATCGCCGAGGTGGTGCGCGACCTGTACCGCAACGCCGGGCAGCCGGACCAGAGCTTCTCGGAACGGCAGATCTACGAATCCGCCCTGGACCGGTTGGCCGCCGAATACAGTGCGCTCGAACAGGTCGACAAAGCCACCGCCACCGAGCGGCTGATCACCCACCTGAAGTCGGAGTAGCGCCTTTAGACCGGCTGGATTGGCGCCCGCACCAGTTCCGCCAGCACGCCGTGGACGCAGCTGCTTTCGCCGAGATCGGCGTGGGCACCGTCGTACAGCGCGTTGACGTTGGCGCCGTCCGAGAAGCGCGGCCAGCGGCCCTTGGGCGCCAGCGCGACGCCGCGTGGCAGGCTGGCATCCAGCCGCAGCGACAGCGCGATCTCGCCCTCCGCGTTGCGCAGCAGCACCGCCTCGCCTTCGGCCAGGCCGGCGGCGTCCTCGGGATGCACGCTGACCGTGGCGGCGCCGAGCCGGGCGCGGATTTTCGGGTCGTTGCCGTAGGCCGAGTTCATGGTCCAATGCGAAGCCGGCGACAGCACCCGCAGCCGGCCAGCGGCCGCCACCGCGTCGGCATGGGCGAAGGGCAGGCGCGGGGCGCCGGCGGCGGCGGCCTGCGCCGAGGCGATCTCGACCTTGCCGCTGGGGGTCGGGAATTTGCCGCCGGCGAAAGCGGCGACCACTTGTGGGCTGAAATCGACCGTCCCCTTTGCCGCCAGCTCGGCGAAATCGGCGGCGGCGCCGGTCGCCGCGACCAGCCGGTCGAGCAGCGGCCGGTCGGCTTCGTAGAGCGCCGGCGCCGGCAGCCCCATGGCGCGCGCCAGGCGGCGGAAGATCTCCTGGTTCGGCAGCGCCTGGCCCGGCGGCTCGACCGCCTTCACCTGCGGGCTGACGGTGAGGTGGAAATACGGCAGCACCAGATCGTCAAACTCCAGGAAGCTCGCCGCCGGCAGGATCCAGTCGGCGTAGTCCGTGGTGTCGGTGGTGAAGAGATCCAGGCAGACATGCAGCAGGTCTTCGCGCGCCAGGGCCTGGCGCAGCGCGCCCTGCCGCGGCGAGGAGGCGACGATGTTGTTGTTCCAGCACAGCAGCGCGCCGGCGCGCCCGGGGTCGGCCAAAGCCTCGGCGAGGTCGAGATGGCTGATCGAGGGCGTGCCTTGCGGCCCGGCCAGCTCCGGGCAGGTCAGCATTTCCATGTCGACGTTGCGGGACGCGGCACCGTTCAGGTAGCACAAGCCCGCCTCCGGCCGCGCCAGGTTGCCGGTGACCGCCGCCAGCGCCGCCGCCGCCCGGAACACGTTGCCGCCCTTGGGCTGCCGCTGCACGCCCTGGCCCAGCCACAACAGGCTTGGCCCGGTGGCGTACAGCCTCGCCGCCGCCTCGATCAGCGCCGCCGGCACGTCGGTCGCCGCCGCGGTCCATTCCGGGGTGGCCCGCGCCACTTCCGGCGCGAGCTCGTCCCAGCCCAGGACGTGGGCGGCGATGAAGGCCTGGTCGAGCAGCCTGTCGCGCGCCGCGATGTGCATGAAGCCGAAGGCCAGCGCCGCGTCGCTGCCGGGGCGCAACTGCAGATGCAGGTCGGCGGCGGCGGCGGTGGCGTGGCGGATCGGGTCGATGACGATGACCTGGCCCGGCGTCTCGCGCAGCCATTGCTTGTGCATGTGCGGCGCGCTGGCGGAGGGATTGGCGCCCCAGACCAGGATGCAGCCGGCGGTGGCCGCCGCCCGCGGGTCGAACCCGGCCATGCTGTCGCCTAGCGTCCAGCCCAGCGCGACGTGCCCGGCCTTGTTGCAGACGCTGTCAGGATCGACCTCGGTGGCGCCGATCGCGTTGAACAGCCGGAGGCCGAAGGCGGTGCCGAGCAGCGCCACGGTGCCGGTGTAATGGGTGTGCAGGATCCGCGCCGGATCGGCCGCCCGGATCGCGTTCAGCCGGGCCGCGATGTCCTGCAACGCCTCCTCCCAGGAGGCCGGGGCGAACTTGCCCTCGCCCTTGCGGCCGATGCGTTTGAGCGGCGTTGCCAGCCGCGCCGACGGGTCGCGCCAGATGCCGTTATAGGCCAGCGCGCATTTGCCGCAGAGCGCGCCCCGCGCCACCTCGTGCCCGGCATCGCCCAGCACCTTGGTGATGACGCCGTCGCGCTTGGTGACCACGATCCCGCAGGCGTCATAACAGTCGCGGGGACAGGTGGTGCGGATCGTCTCGCGCGGCGCCATGTTTCGCCTCCATAAAAAGCCATTCGCCAGAAGAACAACCTAACAGCATTCGGCGGATTTATAAAGCCGGTTAAATAATCGACATTTAGGTTTCAGTAACCAGCGCGTTTGTACAACCAGGCCGCCCGACACGCTGGAGGTTTTGGACCTTGCCTGGATGACTCAGAATTTGAACGACCATTTGCTGATGCTGGCGCTGATCCTGGCGTGCGTCGTGTTCACGATCAGCGTGGTCGGCACGCGGGTCGACCAGGCCTGGTACAGATCGCGGATTTCCGGCAACGAGAAGGCGGCGCGGCGTTGGGCCGCGCATCTGGCGGACGCTGCCTTCGATGGGCTGCTGATCCATCGCGGCGGCACCATCCTGCAGATGAACCGGGCGCTGGTGCGGATGCTGGGCTGCCGGGAGCGCGAGTGCATCGGCCACAACTTTGCCAATTTCGCGGCGGCGCGGGAGCTGAGCCTGCTGCGCAACGAGCTGGAGGCGCCGCGCCCGGCAATCAGCGAAATGACACTGGTGCGGGCCGATAAAAGCGAATTCCTGGTCGAGCTGAATAGCCAGAGCGTCGAGCATGAGGGCCTGCCGGCCACGGTGACCGCGATCCGCGACATCTCGCAGCGCCGCGCCGATGCCGAGCGGATCGAATGGCTGAGCCGCTACGATCCGCTCACCGGCCTCGCCAACCGCAAGCTGTTCTGCGAGAAACTTGCCGCCGCGATCGCCGAGAACGACGCCAAGGGCGGCACCACCGCGGTCTTCAACATCGACGTCGACGAGTTCAAGGCGGTCAACGACCAGATCGGCCGGCTTGGCGGCGACCAGTTGTTGCAGCAGGTGGCGGCTAGGATCGACGGGCTGATCACCAGCGGCGACACGCTGGCCCGGCTCGGCGGCGACAAGTTCGGGCTGATCATGCCGAGCGCGGGCGCCGCCAACCGCACCGTCAATGTCGCCGGGCAGATGGAAGCGGCGTTCAAGGACCCGTTCATCATCGACCACAAGCTGGTCCGGATCAGCATCTCGATCGGCATCGCGGTGTTCCCGGACCACGCCGCCGATGTCGAGGCGCTGATGAAGGCGAGCGAATTCGCCCTCAAGCAGGCGACCAAGTCCGGCGGCGGTTGCAGCCATGTGTTCAGCCACGAGGAGGCGCAAGGCTACCGCCTGGCGCTGAAACGCGACATGTTCAGGGTCGGCCTGACCGAGCCGCAGCGGCTGTCGCAGGACCTGCGCGCCGCCGTCGCCAAGGATGAAATCAGCGTGGCGTATCAGCCGGTGTTCCAGGCCGGCGATCTTTCGCTGGCCGGCTACGAGGCGCTGGCGCGCTGGAACCACCGGCAGGACGGGCTGATCCCGCCCAGCATCTTCATCCCGCTCGCCGAACAGGCCGGGCTGATCCACGAGATCGGCAGCTACGTGCTGGAAGCCGCCTGCGCCGAGGCGGTCAGCGTCGGCGGCGACTTCACGATGGCGGTGAATATCTCGCCGTTGCAGTTCCGGGACGTCAACCTGCCAGGCCGGATCACCGCGATCCTGCGCAAGACCGGCCTGCCCGCCTCCCGGCTGGAACTGGAAGTGACCGAGAGCGTGCTGATCGACAATAAAGCGGCGGCGGCGGCGGCGTTGAACGCGCTGCGGGCGATCGGCGTGTCGGTGGCGCTCGACGATTTCGGCACCGGCTACTCCTCGTTGTCCTACCTGTGCGACTTTCCGTTCGCCCGGTTGAAGATCGACAAGCGGTTCATCCAGGCGCTGGGGACCGATCCCAACGCCAATGCCATCGTCGCGGCGATCCTGGCGCTTGCCAACAACCTCAAGCTGAAGGTGACGGCCGAGGGCGTGGAGACCGAGGCGCAGCTGGCTTACCTCCGGCAGACCGATTGCGAGCATGTGCAGGGCTTCCTGCTCGGCAAGCCGGTGCCGCGGGCGCTGCACATGGCGCCGCCGCTGTCCCGCCAGCCGGTGCAGAACACACCGACGCTGATCAGCAGCCGGGCCTGATCCGGATGGTTTGAGACTCGGGCGGCGGGGGATAGGCTGCCTCATGCACCCGCCGCCGATCCGCCGCTTGTCCAGCCATACCGTCAACCGGATTGCCGCCGGCGAGGTGATCGAGCGGCCGGCGGCGGCGGTCAAGGAACTGGTGGAGAACGCGCTGGACGCCGGGGCGGCGCGGGTCGAGGTGATCCTGGCCGGCGGCGGCATCACCCGGATCGAGGTGATCGACGACGGCGCCGGCATCCGCGCCGACCAGTTGGCGCTGGCGGTGGAACGGCACGCGACCTCCAAGCTGACCGACGATGCTTTGGTGCGGATCAGTACGTTGGGCTTTCGGGGCGAGGCGTTGCCCTCGATCGGCGCGGCGGCGCGGCTGACGCTGATCAGCCGGCCGGCGGGGCAGGACGGCGCGGCCCGGATCGGCGTCGCCGGCGGCGCGGTTTCCGCCGTGACACCGAGCGCCGGGGCGCCCGGCACCCACGCCATCGTCGAGGATTTGTTTTATGCGACGCCGGCGCGGCGCAAGTTTTTGCGCTCGCCACGGTCCGAGGCGGAGGCGGCGGAGCGGGCGGTGTGGCGGCTGGCGCTGGCGGCGCCGGGGGTGGCGTTCCGGCTGGTCTCCGACGAGCGGGTGCTGTTCGACCTGCCGGCGCAGCCCGAGGCCGGCCGGGTGGCCGCGCTGTTCGGCCGCGACACCGCCGGGGCGCTGCTGGCGCTCGATGCCGCGCGGGAGGGCGTGGTGTTGCGCGGGCTGATCGGGCCGGCCAGCACCAGCCGCGCCACCGGGGCGCTGCAGAGCTTTGTGGTCAATGGCCGGCCGGTGACCGACCCGCTGCTGCGGATCGCGCTGCGGCTGGCGTACCGCGATGTGATACCGGCCGGGCGCCATCCGGTGGCGGCGCTGGCGCTGACGCTGGCGCCGGAGGCGGTGGACGTGAACGTGCATCCGGCGAAGACCGAGCTGCGCTTTGCCGATCCCGGCGGGATCCGCGGCCTGGTGATCGGCGCCATCGGCCGCGCATTGCAGCGGCCGGTGTCGCTGGACGGGGCGCCGCCGGTGGCCGGGCGGGCCAGTTGGCCCAGCCGCCGCGCCGCGCCGGCGACGCCGGCTTATGGCTTCGCCGAGGCCGGGCTGGCGCTGCTGACGCCGCCGGCGGCGCGGCAGGTGGTGGCGCCCCCGGCCGAGGCGGCGCACCCGCTGGGGGCGCCGGTGGCGCAGATCCTGGACACCTATATCTTGGCGGTGGCGGCGGATGGGGCGTTGGTCATCGTCGACCAGCACGCCGCGCATGAGCGGCTGACCGAGGAGCGGCTGCGGGCCGAGTTTTTGGCCGGGCAGGTGATCGCCCAGCCGCTGCTGCTGCCGGTGGTGGTCGACTTCGGCGCCAGCGAGGCGGCGCGGTTGCTGGCCGAGGCCGGCGCTCTGCGGCGGCTGGGGTTGGAGATCGAGGCGTTCGGCCCGGGCGCGGTGCTGGTGCGGGCGGTGCCGGCGGCGCTGCGGGAGGCCGATGCGGTGGCGCTGCTGCGCGATCTGGCGGAAGAGTTTTTGGAGTCCGAGGCGCCGGAAGCGTTGGAGGCGCGGCTGGACGCGGCGCTGGCGCGGCTAGCCTGCCACCGCTCGATCCGGGCCGGGCGGCGGCTGGCGGCCGAGGAGATGGCGGCGCTGTTGCGGCAGATGGAGAGCACGCCGCGGGCCGCCACCTGTAGCCATGGGCGGCCGACGTTTCTGAAACTGAGCCGGGCCGAGCTGGAGAGTTTGTTCGGACGGCGTTGAAAACTGATATCAAAGGGGCCGGATGATATCGGCGTTTATTCGTTCAAGGCAGGTGTTTAAGACATAAAATTGCTGCTTCGGCGTGGTTTTCGGGCGTGTTGATATTGAGGAAGGGGTCGGCGGGGTCGGTGAAGGTGACCTGGCGGGCGCCGTCGAGGGCCAGGGCGTCGCGCACCCTGTAAGCGCCGGGGGCGGCGAGGAAGGCGGTGAGGCGCTGCAGCAGGGTGACCGGCCAGAGCGCGACCAGGTGGTGTTGGCGGCCCTGCCAGACCGCGACCGCGGGTGGCGGGGCGAGGCGGGCGAGCAGGTCGGGCGGGATGAAGGGGGTGTCGACCGGGACGCTGGCCAGGGCCTGCGCGCCGATCGAGCTGGCCCAGGCCAGGCCGGCGGCAATGCCGGCGAGCGGACCTTTGCCCGCCCAGTCGCCGTCCGGCAGGACCGGCAGGCGGTACGGCGCGAAGCGGGCGGGGTCGCCGTTGGCGCTGATGGCGATGGCGGCGGCCTGCGGGGCGAGCCGGGCCAGCAGGTGGTCGAGCAGCGGTTGGCCGGCGAGGTCGACGAAGGCTTTGTCGACGCCGCCGAGGCGGGTGCCCTTGCCGCCGGCGAGGATCAGGGCGGCGATCATTCGGGGTTGGGTATCGCATGGTGGTTGGGTGGGTTCAACGGCGGGGGGATTGGTTCAGTGCGGGCGGCTATGCGGCTGGGGTTGTTCGACGGCCTGGTTCTGGATGGCTTCGGCGCTTGGCGCCTCGCGATGACGAAGGGGTTGGGTGGTTTAGCTTGGTGGGTTGGGTTCGGTTAGCCAGGCGTGTTCGGCGGCGTAGTGGCGGGTTACGGCGGCTGGTTGGTCGTCGCCCAGGAGGTCGGGGCGGACTGAGCGGCCGACGCGTTGCAGGTACCAGGCCAGGCAGCGGTAGGAGGAGCGGCTTTCGGTGAAGGCTTCGGCTTGGATGTCCAGCTTGGTGCCGGGGATTGAGGGGACCAGGGTGTCGCGTTCGTAGATCGAGGTGATGCGGACGATCTTCCAGGCGCCGTCGGCGCGTTGGCAACGGTATTGCGAGCGGCAGCAGGAGATAAGATCGGCCTCGACGCCGTCGACATCGATGCGGAATTCGATGGCGAGCGGCAGTTCGGCCCAGGCCCGGTCGGCGTTGACCTTGACCGTGGGCGGCGAGAGGCGGTGGCGGCCCCAGACGCCGCCCTCGGAGGCTTGCCGGGTGCGGCGGACGAATTCGGCGCCGCTGCCGAGGAACCAGCTCATGTCGACGATGGAGGTTTCGGCGAAGCAGGCCGCCATCTCCTCCCACCAGCCGCGATCGCGGCTGCGGCGTTCACGCAGCACCAGCTGGGCGACTTGTTCCGCGTCGTTTTGATTGGTTTGCACCGGGCTTTGCCTATCCGTTCGGGGGGTTGAGCTGTTGGATCAGCCTGGCGAGGTTGGCGGTGCCGGCGACGCCGCGGGCGGTGACGGATTTGGCGTCGATGCCGCTATCGGCCATGGCGGCGGCGAAGATGTCCATGTCCTCGGCCTGAACCGCCGATAGATGGCCGACGGTTTGCGGCGTGACCATGGTGTTCAGCAGCGTCATCGCGCGGCTGGAGGCGCTGCCGAGCTTCAAGGCCTCGATGAGCTTGAGCGGCGCCATGCCCACCTGTTCCGCGAGGTCGACGATTTCGCCGATCGCGGCCTGGTTCATCATCAGCAGCGTGTTGTTGAAGAGCTTCGTGGTCTGGCCGGCGCCGGTGGGGCCGAGGTGGACGACATGGCTGGCGAAGGACCGGAAGACCGGTTCGCAGCGCTGCAAGGCCTCGACCGGACCGCCGACAAGAACCGTCGACGTCTTTGCCTGCGCGGCCGGGCGGCCGCCGGTGACCGGCGCGTCCAGCACGGCGACGCCGGCCGGCGCGCAGAGCTCGGCCAAGTGCGCCGCCGTCCTGGGCGTGCCGGTGCCGTGGTTGACTATGATCGCGCCGGGCCGCAGCCCGTCCAGCAGGCCGCCGGTCACGACCTCGATCACGTCGTTATCGGTGCGCACGCACAGCCCGACGATCTCGCAGGCGGCGCCGAGCTCCCTGGTGGTTCGGTGGAAGACGTGCGGGACCCCGTTCAAGCCGTCGATTGGGTCCTGTGGGCGGGCCCAGACATGCAGGTCGTACCCCGCCTCGGCGATGCCGATGGCGATCGGCAGGCCCTGGTCGCCGAGGCCGATAAAGCCGATGGCGGTATTCTTGGCGGTCTTGTTGTCGGTTTCGCTCATCGACCAGCTCCCTTCCTTTTGGTGGCGTCCGGCCTGTCAGATCATGTAGCCGCCGGTGGCTTCCAGACGCTGGCCGGTGAGCCACTTCGCGTCGTCGCTGCATAACAGGGCGACCAGGCCGCCGATGTCGTGCGGCTCGGCGAGGCGGCCCATCGGGGTCTGGGCGATGACCATCTCCTGCACTTTCGGATTGTTGCGGATCGCGGCGTTGTTGAAATCGGTTGGCACGCCGCCCGGCGCCACGGTGTTGGAGCGGATGCCGCGCGGCCCGTATTCCTTGGCGACGTAGCGGGAGAACACTTCGACGGCGCCTTTGCAGGCGGCGTAGATGGCGTAGTGTGGCACGTTGTAGCGGTCGCCGGCCGCTGTGATGAAGACCACGCCGCCGCCGTCGTTCATCAGCCGCAGGGCCTTTTGGGTCAGGAACAGCACGCCCTTGAAGTGGACGTTCACGAAGCTGTCGACATCGGTTTCGGTCAGCTGGTCGATCGGGATCGCCTTGCCCATGCCGGCGTTGTTGACCAGGAAGTCGATCCGCTCGGCGCCGCCGAAATCGTCGCGCAATGCCGCTTTGAGCCGGTCGAGAAAGCTGTCGAGCGCGTCGATGGCCGCCAGGTCGAGCTGCAGCGCCGCGGCGTGGCCGCCGCGTGCCTGGATCTCGCGGACCACGGCCTCGGCTTCCTCCCGGTTGGTGTTGTAGGTCAGCACGACCCCGGTGCCGGCGCCGGCCAGCGACTGCGCCATGTCCTTGCCGAGGCCGCGATTGCCGCCGGTGACCAGGGCTATTTTCGGCGTCGTTGTCGCCATGTGGTGGAACCCCCCCGTTATTCTGGACGATGAGGTAGCCTGCCGGCGGGGCCGAAACAATTTCTGTTCCGGAGCAGACTGTTCGGGAATTCAGAACAATGGGCCGCACGCAACAGGCGGTGGCGCGGCGGCTGGGGCGAACGACGGGGATCGAACCCGCGACAACCGGTACCACAAACCGGCGCTCTACCAACTGAGCTACGTCCGCCAGCAGTCGTTGGGTGAGGGCGGAGTAGCGCCGTCAGCCGGTGGCAGTCAACTTGGTGGCGGGGCGCAGCCAGGTTGCCAGGCGGTCCAGCGCCGCCTGCAGGATGGCGGGCTGTTTGCAGAAGGCGAAGCGGACGTACTGGGTCGGCGGGTCGGCGGCGTAGAAGGCGCCGACCGGGATGGCGGCGACGCCGGCGGCCTCGGTGAGGGTCCGGCAGAAGGCGTAGTCGTCGCCGGGCAGGCCGTGGCCGGAGATGTCGGCGGTGATGAAGTAGCTGCCGTCGCTCCGCAGGGTGCGAAAGCCGAGGCCCTGCAACCCGGCGGCCAGCAGGTCCCGCCGGTGTTGCAGGTCGGCGGCGAGGCCGGCGAAATAGCTGTCCGGTTTGGCGAGGCCGATCGCGACCGCGCGTTGCAGGTTGGGGGCGGTGGTGAAGGTGAGGTTCTGGTGGGCCTTGGCGACGATCTCGACCAGCGGGTTCGGGCCGGAGACGTAGCCGACCTTCCAGCCGGTGAGGCTGAAGGTTTTGCCGGCGCTGCCGATGCGCAGGGTGCGGGCGGCCATGCCGGGCAGGGTCATCAGCGGAATGTGCTTCGCACCGGCGAAGACCAGGTGCTCGTACACCTCGTCGCAGACCGCGTAGGCATCGTGTTCGGCGAGCAGGGCGGCGATGAAAGAAAGCTCGTCGGGCGTGAAGACTTTGCCGCAGGGGTTCATCGGCGAGTTCAGGAGGAGCAGCTTGGTTTTCGGGCCGAAGGCGGCGGTTAGTGCCTCCCTGGGTAGCGCCCAGTCCGGCGGGCTGAGCCGCACCAGTCTGGGCACCGCGCCCAGCATCCGCACCACCGGCAGGTACGTGTCGTACAGCGGTTCGATCAGCACGACCTCGTCGCCGGGGTCGATGAGCGCCATCAGGCAGGCGGTGATCGCCTCGGTGGCGCCGGAGGTGACGACGACGCCGTGCAGCGGGTCGATGGCCAGGTTGTAGAAGCGGGCGTTGGCGGCGGCGACCGCTGCCCGCAGTTCCGGCACGCCGGTGAGCGGCGGGTACTGGTTGCGGCCGTCGCGCAAGGCCGCCGCCGCGGCCTCGACGATGTCCTCCGGGCCGTCGGTGTCGGGGAAGCCCTGGCCGAGATTGATGGCGCCGTGCTGGGCCGCCAGCGCCGACATGATGGTGAAGATGGTGGTGTCGGTGGCGCGCAGCAGGCTGTTGGGGGTCTTCACGTCCGGCTGGTTTCCTGCATGATCTCGATGGCGCCAATATCGCGCCATCGGCGCGTTCGGCAAGCCGGGCCTGACTGCCTAAATATTAGCCAGAGGCGCGCCGCGACGGGGCAGAACCGAAAGGAGGCTTGCGCGAAGCCGCCGACACAGCCAAGCCGCTTGTGCAATTGTGGGCTGGCACGCCTCATGCAAGGTTGTCAGCGCCAGCCCTGTGGCTGGTGCGCATTCGCGCTGGCCGCACGTATTAGAGGAGGGCGCCCGCATTCCGCTGGGCGTGAACCAGATGAAAAAGATCGAAGCGATCATCAAACCGTTCAAGCTCGACGAGGTGAAGGAAGCGCTGCACGAAGTGGGGCTGCAGGGCATCACCGTTGTCGAGGCGAAGGGTTTCGGGCGGCAGAAGGGCCATACCGAGCTGTACCGCGGCGCCGAATACGTCGTCGATTTCCTGCCCAAGGTGAAGATCGAGGTGATCTGCGAGGACGCGATCGTCGAACGGGCGGTCGAGGCGATCATGAACGCGGCGCGCACCGGGCGTATCGGCGACGGCAAGATTTTCATCTCCACCATCGAGGAAGCGATCCGCATCCGCACCGGCGAGAAGGGCGAGACCGCGATCTAGACTTTTGTGACTTTCATGGCTGGCGCGCCGGGGCGCCGGCGTTGCCAGATGGCAGCCGGCGCGGCATGTTCCGGTACGATCCGATAGCGATACGTTCGAGACCGGAACGACTGCCACCAGACACTTGCTTTCGAAACGTGCCGCTCTCGAAACCTGCTCACTCTCGAAACGTGCATGCTTTCGAAACAAACGACGACTTGACGTTCAACCTTTATCGACGGGGACAATCATGGCGAAGAAGCCTGCGGCTGTTGCGGATGGCGCGACCAAGGTGATGGATATGATCAAGGAAAACGGGGTCGAATACGTCGATCTTCGTTTCACCGACCCCAGGGGGAAGTGGCAGCACACGGCGCAGCATATCTCGACCGTGGAACCGGACGTGTTCCGCGACGGGTTCATGTTCGACGGCTCCTCGATCGCCGGCTGGAAGGCGATCAACGAGTCCGACATGATCCTGATGCCGGACGCGGAAACCGCGGTGATGGACCCGTTCGCGGCGAAGCCGAGCCTGATTTTGTTCTGCGACATCGTCGAGCCTTCGACCGGGCAAGGCTATTCGCGCGACCCGCGCTCGACCGCCAAGAAGGTGGAAGCCTATGTGAAGGCGACTGGGATCGGCGACACCATACTGGTTGGCGCCGAGGCGGAGTTTTTCATTTTCGACTCGGTGAAGTTCGGCACCGGCGGCAATTACGGGATGTACCAGCTGGACAGCATCGAGGGGCCCGGCTCCTCGATGAAGGATTACCCGGAAGGCAATATGGGGCACCGGCCGGGGATCAAGGGCGGGTATTTCCCGGTGCAGCCGGTGGATGGCGACAGCGACCTGCGGGCCGAGATGCTCTCCACCATGGGCGAGATGGGGCTGCCGATCGAGAAGCATCACCATGAGGTGGCGCAGAGCCAGCACGAGCTCGGCACCCGGTTCACGACGCTGACCAAGATGGCCGACCAGATGCAGATCTATAAATACTGCGTCCATAACGTCGCGCACTCTTATGGCAAGACGGCGACGTTCATGCCCAAGCCGATCTATGGCGATAACGGCTCGGGCATGCACACCCACCAGTCGATCTGGAAGGCCGGCAAGCCGCTGTTCGCCGGCAATGGGTATGCGGATCTGTCCGAGATGTGCCTGTATTTCATCGGCGGCATCATCAAGCACGCCAAGGCGATCAATGCGTTCACCAACCCGGCGACCAACAGTTACAAGCGGTTGATCCCGGGGTTCGAGGCGCCGGTGCTGCTGGCTTATTCGGCGCGCAACCGGTCGGCGTCCTGCCGGATCCCGTACACCACCAACCCGAAGGCGAAGCGGGTGGAGGTGCGGTTTCCGGATGCGACGGCGAACCCGTATCTGGCGTATTCGGCGATCGCGATGGCGGGGCTGGACGGGATCAAGAACAAGATCCATCCAGGGGATCCGATGGACAAGGATCTCTACGACCTGCCGCCGGAGGAGTTGAAGGATATACCGACGGTTTGCGGCAGCTTGCGGGAGGCGCTGGGGGCGCTGGCGGCGGACCATGAGTTTTTGCTGCAGGGCGATGTATTCGGGCAGGATCAGATCGACAGTTATATCGAGCTGAAGTGGAACGAGGTTTACCGGTTCGAGCATACGCCGCATCCGGTGGAGTTCGAGATGTATTACTCGGCTTGAAGGCTGAGGGAAAAAGGGGGGCTTCGGCCCCCCTTTTTTGTTGTTGCGGGTGCGGTTCCGGATTGCCGCGCGGGCTGCGCCCGCTCGCGATGACGAGTGTTAGCTGGCGTCCGGGGTGGTGGTTAGCATTTCGATGCGGCCGGTGATTTGGCCGCCGTCTTCTACTTGCAGGCGGCGGCATTTGGCGGTGCCGAGGACACGGCCGGTGGCGCGGACCACCAGGGCGTTGCGGGCGGTCAGCGTGCCGTCGATGGTGCCGGCGACTTCGGCTTCGTCGACTTCGACCTCGCCCTTGAAGATGCCGCCATGGGCGATGGAGAGTTCGGCCAGGCCGTTGATCATTGCCGCTTCCACGGTGCCTTCGACGACCAGGCGTTCGGCGTCCTGCACGGTGCCCTGCACGCTGATGCCGCGGCCGACCACCAGGGTGCGGCGTTCGCCGGCCTCGCGCGGCGCCGGCGTGGGGGCGGGGCGCAGGCCGGAGGCGGGCGTCGGCGGGATGGCCGGGATCGGCGGCGAGAACGGGGTGCGGGCCATCGGGGTCTCCTTGGTGGCGGGGGGCGCGAAACTGGCGGGGCGGTAGGGCGGCACGTCCAGGCCGTTATCGGCCTGCGGCGGTGCGGATGCGGGAAACGGCTCCTGCCCGGCCGGGGTTTCCGGCGGCAGCGGCTGGGTGTCTTCGGGCTTGCGGCGGTTGAACACGCGACCTCCGTATGGCGTTTAGGTGCGGCGGAGCTAGCACGCGGCAGGCGCGGCGGACAACCCGCGCCGCCCCTGCCCCCGCCCCCTCACCGGCCCTGGCGGCGGCGGCGGCGGGATGCTAACCGCGCCGCGGGCCGATCAAGGAGACGCCGCGATGATTGAGACGCGTTACGACATCACCGGGATCGGCAATGCGATCGTCGATTTGCTGGCGCGCACCGACGATGCGTTCCTGTCGCGGCACGACATGCCGAAGGGGGCGATGACGCTGATCGACGCCGGTACCGCGACCCGGCTGACCGCTGCGATGCCGGACGGGCAGACCGCCTCCGGCGGTTCGGTCGCCAATACCTGCGCGGTGGCGGCGGCGCTGGGGGCGCGGGTGGCGTTTCTCGGCAAGGTGGCGGACGACGCGCTGGGGGCGGCATTCCGGCGCGACATCACCGCGCTGGGGGTGCATTTTCCGACGGCGCCGCTCGAAGCCGCGGTGCCGACGGCGCGGTGCCTGATTCTGGTGACGCCGGATGGGCAGCGGACGATGAACACCTATCTGGGCGCCGGTGGAGAATTTTCGCTGGCCGATCTGGACGAGACGGTGATCGGGGCTTCGGCGATTACCTATCTGGAGGGCTATCTGTTCGACCCGCCGGCGGCGCAGGCGGCGTTTGCCGAGGCGGCGCAGACGGCGCGGGCGTTCGGGCGGCAGACGGCGCTCTCGCTGTCGGATGCGTTTTGCGTGGACCGGCACCGCGATGGGTTCCGGCGGCTGATCAAGGCGGGGGTGGATATTCTTTTTGCTAACGAGGCGGAGGTTTGCAGCCTGTACCAGTGCGACGATTTCGAGGCGGCGGCGGCGCTGGCGGCGGCGGATGTGCCGATCGCGGTGCTGACCCGGAGCGAGGCCGGCAGCGTGATCTTTCGGGGCGATGAGGTGGTGCGGCTGGCGGCGGCGCCGGCAGAGTTGGTGGATACGACCGGGGCCGGGGATGCGTATGCCGCCGGTTTTCTTGCGGCCTATGCCAAGGGTGCGGGTTTGGCGGCGGCGGGCGAGCTGGGCGGGCGGGCGGCGGCGCTGGCGATTGGGCGGATTGGTGCACGGCCACCGGCGGAGGCGTTGCGGGCGCTGGTTTAGAGGAGGGGTGCTACGGCATCGGCCTCGGGGTTGTTGGGCGGCCTGGTTCTGGATTGCTTCGCTCCGCTCGCAATGAAGGGGTGGGGTTGGGTTAGCGGGTTAGGAGTTTGGTGACGGCGGCGGCGTCGGGGGCGGCTAGGGCGGCGGTGGCCAGAGCGGTGCATTGCGCCAGGGTGACGGCGCGGATGGCGCGTTTGACGCGGGGGATGGCGCTGCCCTGCATCGAGAGGGCGCGGATGCCGAGGCCGACCAGCAAGGGTGCGGCGGCTTCGCGGCTGGCGAGTTCGCCGCAAAGCGAGACCGGGATGCCGGCCGCGGCGCCGGCGGTGGCGGTCATCTCGATCAGCCGCAGGACCGCCGGCTCCAGCGGGTCGTAGAGTTTGTGGGCGGCGGCGAGGCCGCGATCGGCGGCCAGGGTATACATGGTGAGGTCGTTGGTGCCGATCGCGAAGAAGCCGGCGGTTTTGGCCAGTTGTGCGGCGGCCAGCGCGGCGGCGGGGGTTTCCACCATGATGCCGAGCGGCGGCGGCTCCGGCGGCAGCGCCACGTTGCGGCGTTTCAGGCGGCGCCAGATGCGGTCGTAGATGTCGCGGGCGGCGGCGAGTTCGGCGGCGGTGCCGACCATCGGCAGCATGACCCGGACCGGGCCGGCGGCGGCGGCGCGGAAGATCGCCGCGAACTGGGATTCCAGCAGGGTAGGATGGCGCAGCAGCAGGCGGATGCCGCGCAGGCCCATCGCCGGGTTCGGCTCGTCGCGCGCCGGGGCGTAGGCGCTGAGCGCCTCGACCTCTTTGTCCGAGCCCCAGTCCAGCACCCGGATGGTGACCGGGGCGCCGGCCATGGCGTCGACGATCTCGCGGTAGGCGGCGGCCTGCGCCGCCTCGTCCGGCAAAGTGGGGCGGTTCATGAACAGGAACTCGCTGCGCAGCAGGCCGATGCCGGTGGCGCCGGAGCGGGCGATGGTCGGCAGCTCGAACGGCAGCTCCAGGTTGGCGTGCAGGTCGATGCCGAGGTGATCCCTGGTTTGCGCCGGCAGGTGGCGCAGCCGGGCCAGCAGCCGGCGGTCCTGCGCGGCCTGGGCGGCGCGGGCGCGGATCGTCGCCAGGGTGGCGGCCGAGGGGTGCAGCACGATCTCGCCGGTGTCGCCGTCCAGCACCGCCATGGTGCCCGGCTGCATCGCGTCCAGCACCCCGGCGGCGCCGAGCACCACCGGCAGGCCGAGGGCGCGCAGCATGACGGCGGTGTGGCTGTCCGGCCCGCCTTCAGCCGTGAAGATGCCGATGAAGTGTTCCGGCTGGATCAGCGCCGCGTCCGCCGGGCGCAGCGACTGCGCCGCCAGGATGGTGCCGGGGGCGAGGTTGGCGAAGCTGCGGAACGGCTGGCGGGTGAGGTTGCGCAGGACCCGGCGGCCGATCTCCCGCACCTCCTCGGCCCGGCGCACCCTGCCCTGCCGGTCCGAGCCGGTGAGCGCCAGGATGGCGCCGGCCTGCGCCTCGGTCTCGTCCAGGACCGCGGATTCCGGGCAGTTCAGGGCTTCGGCGATGCGGGCGCGGATGCCGCGCATCAGGCGGGAGCCGCCGAGCATGTGCAGGTAGGCGTCGATCAGCGGCGCGATCTCGGTCTGGCTCTGCTCGGGCAGGGCGGCGAGGCGGGTTTTCAGTTTGGCCAACTGCTTGCGGGAGAGGGCGACGGCCTGCTCCAGCCGGGCCAGTTCGGGGGCGATTTCGGCTTCGGCGATGTTGCGGCGGCTGACGGCGAGGGCTGGCTCCGCGGCCTCGTGGACCGGGCCGATGCCGACGCCGGGGGCGACCGCATAGCCGCGAAAGCGCTGTTCGAGGGGGGTTGCCGGCTCTTTCACGGACGCCGGGCGCCGTGGTTGCCTACGCCGGGTTCAGTCGGTTTCATTGAAGCCGGCCTCGATGAGTGCGGCGATGGCGTCCAGGGCCTGGCGGGCGTCGAAGCCGTCGGCGGTGAGCAGCACGGTACTGCCGATGCCCGCACCCAGCATCATCAACCCCATGATGGAGCGGGCCGAGACCGATTGGCCGTCCCGCGAGACTTCGACGGCGGCGCTGAAACGTTCGGCCATGGTGACCAGCTTGGCGGCGGCGCGGGCGTGCAGGCCGCGCCGGTTGACGATGGCGATCTCGCGGCTGACCGTGGCGTCGCCGCCCGACACCGGCCGCTATTCCGCGGCGCTGGCGGAGACCGGCGCCGGCGCAGGTATCTCGGCGCCCGAGCAGATGTATTTGCGGGCCGCGGCTTCGGCGTGGCGCACCACCTCGGCCAGGCTGTAGGTGCCGCGGATCTTGGCGAGCTTGACCAGCATCGGCAGGTTGACGCCGCCGAGGATTTCGACCTCGCCGGGCCGGGTGAGCGACAGCGCGAGGTTGCTGGGAGTGCCGCCGAACATGTCGGTCAGCAGGATGACGCCGTCGCCGTCCTCGACCTCGGTGATGCGGGTGGCGATGTCGGCGCGCTGGCTGTCAAATCCGGCGTCGGATTCCACGCAGACGGTGGCGAGGTTCTTTTGTGGGCCAACCACATGTTCCATGGCGTCGCGCAGGGCTTTGGCAAGGGCGCCGTGGGTGACGATAACGAGACCGATCATTTGGTGAAACTACTGCTCCCAACTTCATCTTCGGTGATCCGGCCGGTTCCGGCGGCGTTTTCGCTCTCGCCGAGGTCGCGGTGGGTCACCGTTACGCGCCAGCCGCCAGCGGTAAGCGCCGTGGCCAAACCTTCAACTATAAACACCGATCTATGCCTGCCGCCGGTACATCCGATACAGAGTGTTGCATATTTCTTTCCCTCCTGCACGAAGCGTGGCAACAAAAATTCCACCATGTCGTGCAATTTGGAAGTGTATGCTGAAAAATCAGGGTCCTGCATGATGTACTTTGCGACCTCGGGGTTTTTGCCCGTCAATGGCCTCAGGGTGTTGATATAGTGTGGGTTGCGCAGGAAACGGGCGTCGAACACCATGTCCGCCTCGCGCGGCAGACCGGCCGGATATGCAAACGAGACCAGGGCGACACCGAGGCCGGGGGCGCCGCTGCCGAAATGCTGCTCGATCAGGCGGCGCAGTTTGGGCAGCGGCAGGGAAGAGGTGTCGACCAGCAGGTCCGCCGCTTCGCGTAGTGGCTGGGTGAGCTGGCGCTCGATGGCGATGCCGTCCGCCACCGTGCCGTCCTGCGCCAAGGGGTGGCGGCGGCGGGTTTCCGAATAGCGGCGCAGCAGCAGGTCGTCCTCGGCGGCGGCGAAGACCAGGCAGGGGCGGAGTGCCGGGTTCTGGCGGAGGCGCCGCAGGCTGGCCAGCACCGCCGCCGCCGCGAAGCCGCGGGAGCGGGCGTCCACCCCGATGGCGACGTTGCGCTCGCTGCGGGCGACGAGGTCTTCCAGCGAGGCGAGCGGCGGGTTGTCGATGGTCTCGAAGCCGAGGTCTTCCAGGGCGCGCAGGATGGAGTTTTTGCCGGCGCCGGAGAGGCCGGTGACGAGGACGACGGCGAGCGCGCCGCCGCTCATGCGGCGAAGGCGCCGGTGAGGTGGTGGAGGCGGCCGGCCAGGGCGTCGAGCGCCAGGATCAGGCGGTCCGGGGCGGAAGGCAGTGCCGGGTCCAGGGTGATGACGGGCAGGCCGAGGGCGGGGTGGGTTTCCGGTTCGGGCAGGCGCAGCGCGGGGATGCCGAGGCGGACGACCAGGCTGAGCGGCGCGGCGGCGATGTGGGGCAGGCGGAAGAGGCCGAGGCCGCGGACTTCGAGCAGGCCGGCGAGGGCGGGCGGCGGGCTGGCGAGGTTGTGCTCGACGATTACCTGGTCGTCGGCGACCAGGGTGAAGCCGTGGGTGAGGAGGCGGAGCAGGAGGTCCGACTTGCCGCTGCCGGGCGGGCCGGTGAGGAGGACGGCCTGCTGGTGGGGGCCGGTTCCTCGTGACGCGCAGGAGGCGTGCAGACGCATGGCAACATTTACAACTTTTTATTGCGGGGAGCGCAAGCCAGCGACACGTCACGGTTCAGCCAGACCGCCTTTTTTAAAGGTATGGACGAAGCAGCGACCAATGAACGATTGCCATTGGGGCCACTGGCCCCGGCGGCGCTTCATCGGTATTGAAGAAAATGGTTAGACCGTCTCGCTCAAGAAACCATCTCGCGGGGTCCGTGGTAATCGCTTTCGTGCCTGGATCAATGGTCTCGTTCAACCGCGGACCATCGCCCGCGGGAACGTTTGCACCCGGCTCATCAGCCTCAACGGCCTCTGTCAGGGCACTCTGCCAATCTTTTTTAAGATCAAAAATATCCCCGGGTTCAATCATTCGGTTCTGGCCGACCAACCAGTTAAAGACGTTGTTGTAGTCGTTTCCATGGCCCGCGCCGTGCGTAATAACGCCAAGAGCAAAAACTATGCAGATGACGTTCGGAAAGGAGTTTGGCGCTCTGCTGTAAGTGAGGTCGAAATCCTGTTCCTGCTCCTTCCAGGGATTGGACCTTGGCGGGCCGCCGTAACTTTTCCAAAATCGCTGCGCGAACACCACGACCTGCCGGTTGAAGGTCTTCGCCTGCATCGTCCGGGGGAAAACGATTTGCGGTATCGACTGATGCAGCGACATAGGAAGGCCGCTCGGTTCGCCATTCTGATCCAAGGGAGAGGGCTTTGAAGCGCGCCAATCGCTGCCGTCGATGATGAGGCCATCAATCGCAAATATTCGGGATCTTATGTCGGCGATGACTTGATCAGCGGTCAGGCAAGACGCTGGCAGTCTGTTGTCAGGATAAATGTAGCAATACCGTCCCGTTTTCTTCTCCCAGGAAATTTCTTCGAACTTCAACCTCGCCGCGTAGGGTGTCGGCAACTCTGCCACATCGTCGCTCACAAGTTTTCGGACGTCGGCTACGGTGGCTGAAGGATGCTGTGCGTAAGCGGGTAGAGCAAAAAGCAGGGCCATGAAGCCGATCAAAATCGTCGGACGGCATCCGGTCATGACGGGTTTTCTTGGCGGAGGGCGTCTAGGGGGAGGAGGGTGTTGTTGCGTTCGAAGTGCCAGTAGGTCCAGCCGTTGCAGCTGGGGGCGTTTTGGACGGCGGCGCCGACCTGGTGGATGGAGCCGCGGTGCGGGCCGCTGACCAGGGTGCCGTCTGGCGTGACGGTGGCGGCGACGCGGCGCTGGCGGTCGGTTAAGGTTGCGCCGGGTTTGATGAGGCCGCGTTCCACCAGGCTCCCGAAGGGGATGCGGGGGGCGTCGCGGCCGCGGGGTGGGGCGGTGACGACTTCGCGTGCGGGGGGGGTTTCGGCGCGTAGCCGGGCCCAGGCGGCTTCCACGTAGGCCGGGTGGCGTTCGATGCCGATGAAGTGGCGGTGCAGGCGGCGGGCGACGGCGGCGGTGGTGCCGGTGCCGAGGAACGGGTCCAGGATGATTTCGCCGGGGGCGGTGGAGGCCAGGATGACCCGGTGCAGCAGGCCCTCCGGCTTTTGGGTGGGGTGCAGTTTCAGGCCGTGTTCGTTGCGCAGCCGCTCGGGGCCGGTGCAGAGCGGCATCGTCCAGTCGCTGCGCATCTGCATGTCGTCGTTCAGGGATTTCATTGCCTGGTAGTTGAATTTGTAGCGGGAATCGCGGCCTTTCGCGGCCCAGATCATGGTTTCGTGGGCGTTGGTGAAGCGGCGGCCGCGAAAGTTGGGCATCGGGTTGGATTTGCGCCAGATCACGTCGTTCAGGATCCAGAAGCCGAGGTCCTGCAGGATGGCGCCGATGCGGAAGATGTTGTGGTAGCTGCCGATCACCCAGAGCGTGCCGTCCTTGCGCAGCACCCGGCGGCACTCGCCCAGCCAGTTGCGGGTGAAGGCGTCGTAGGTGGCGAAATCGTCGAAGCGGTCCCAGTCTTCGTCGACGCCGTCGACCAGGCTGTCATCGGGGCGGCGGAGTTCGCCGCGGAGTTGCAGGTTGTAGGGTGGGTCGGCGAAGATGCAGTGGATCGAGGCTTCGGGCAACATGCGGAGCATCTGCCCGGCGTCGCCGAGCAGGATCTGGTCGAGCGGTAGGTCGTGGACCACTTCCACTGGCAAATTTGGCCCTCGCGGCTGGAGCTTGGCCTAGTTGAGCGAGGCGACGTGGCCGCGTCAATGTGGGGGTTTGGGCGGAAATTCTGGAGTTGGCGCGGTTTTTGTGGTAGGGCTGGGCCATGGTTGACGAACCGGACAGTTTTACACTGCGGTTTATGCGCCGCATCGACGAGAAGCTCGATCGGCTGATCGAGGATAACCGCGAGATCAAGTCGCGTCTTGATATTCTTGAGCAACAGGTTGGATCGCTCACCCAGCAATATGCCTCGCTCTCAGTCCGTATTGACCGCATGGAGTTCCGGCTGGACCGGATCGAGAAGCGGCTCGATCTCGTCGAGGTCTAGCCGGGCGGCTTGCAGGGCGCGGATGGCTTGGCCGAAATTGGCGCGGTGGTGGCGTGTGACGCCGTGCTGGGTGATGGCCTGGCGGTGGTGCAGGGCGGCGTAGCCGGCGTTGTTGTGCCAATTATAGGCGGGGTGGCGCTGGTGCAGTTTTGTCATCAGGGCGTCGCGGGTCACTTTCGCGGCGATCGAGGCGGCGGCGATCGAGAGGCTGATGCCGTCGCCGCCGATGATTGCGGTGCAGGGGACCGCGCCGCCGGGTTTGCTTTTGCCGTCCACCAGGACGTGGTGCGGGAGGCGGGGCAGCCGGGCGATGGCGCGGCGCATTGCCAACATGCTGGCCCAGAAGATGTTGAGGGCGTCGATCTCCGCGACCGAGGCCGCGGCGATGGCGATTTCGGCGCCGGCGGCGCGCAGGGCGGCGAACAGCTCGACCCGGGTGGCGGCGCTGAGCTTTTTGGAGTCGTCGATGCCGGTGCGGAGCGCGCGCGGCAGGCGGGCGGGCAGGATGACGGCGGCGGCCAGGACCGGGCCGGCGAGCGGGCCGCGCCCGACCTCGTCCACGCCGGCGACGACGCCGCCGATGCGGCGTTCATGTTTGAGGTGGGGCATCGCGCAATCCGGCAAAGAAGGCTTGCAGTAAAGCACCGCATTCGGAGTCGCGCACGCCGCCGATGATTTCGGGTTTGTGGTGGGTGGTGAGCTGGGTGAAGAGGCGGGGGCCGTGCTCGATGGCGCCGGATTTCGGGTCGTAGGCGCCGAAGACCAGGCGGCCGACGCGGTAGGCGGCGATCGCGCCGGCGCACATCGCGCAGGGTTCCAGGGTGACGGTTAGGGTGCAGTCCGCGAGGTATTTGCTGCGCTTGCGGGCGGCGGCGGCGCGCAGGGCCAGCATTTCGGCGTGGGCGGTGGGGTCGGCGGCGGCTTCCACCCTGTTGCCGGCGGCGGCGATGATGGCGCCCGTGGCGTCGGTGAGGATGGCGCCGACCGGGACCTCGCCACGGGCGGCGGCGGCGCGGGCTTCGGCCAGGGCATGGTCCATCGGCGACATGGCGGCTCCTTGCCTTGGGCGCGGCCGCGGGTCTAGTTGCGGCATGTCGAAACGACCCTTGATCGGCCTGACGCTGGATGCCGAGCCGGCGGGCGGGTGGTCGAACTATCCCTGGTATGCGCTGCGGCAGAACTATTCCGCGGCGGTGACGGCGGCGGGCGGGCTGGCGGTGGCGTTGCCGCACGATGTCGGGCTGGCGGAGGATTATCTGGACCGGCTGGATGGGTTGATCGTCACCGGCGGGGCTTTCGATGTCGATCCGGCGCTGTATGGCGAGGCCGATCGGCACCAGACCGTGGCGTTGAAGGCGGAGCGGACGATCGCCGAGATGCAGTTTTTGCAAGGCGCCCTGGCGCGGGACCTGCCGGTGCTGGGGATTTGCGGCGGCCAGCAATTGCTGGCGGTGGTGCTGGGGGGCACGCTGTTCCAGCATATTCCGGACGCGGTGCCGGATGCGCTGCCGCACGAACAGGCGACCTCGCACTACGAGCCGGGGCATGAGGTGCGGGTGCTGGCTGGGACGTTGCTGCGCGAGATCGTCGGCACCGCGACGATGCAGGTGAATACCTCGCACCACCAGGCGGTGCGGCATGGCGGGCTGGCGCAGGTCAATGCGGTGGCGCCGGATGGGGTGATCGAGGGGGTGGAGGATGCGGCGCGGCGGTTTTGCCTCGGCGTGCAGTGGCACCCGGAATATCTGATCGATCCGGGCGATACGGCAATTTTTGCGGCGCTGGTGGCGGCGGCGCGATGAGCGATGCGCCCGAAGGCGACTCGCCGCGTGGTGAGCGGATTGCCAAGTATCTGGCGCGGGCCGGGATCGCCAGCCGGCGGGATGCCGAGGCGATGGTCGCGGCCGGGCAGGTGCGGATGAACAACGAGGCGGTGAGCCATCCGGCGACCTTCGTGCAGCCGGGCGACCTGGTGACGGTGAACGGCCAGGCGGTGAGCGTGCCGGAGCGGACCCGGCTGTGGCGCTACCACAAGCCCGATGGGCTGGTGACGACGCATAAGGACCCGGAGGGGCGGGCGACGGTGTTCGAGCATCTGCCGCCGGGGCTGCCGCGCGTGATCAGCGTCGGGCGGTTGGATTTGACCAGCGAGGGGCTGTTGCTACTGACCAATGACGGGGCGCTGTCCCGGCATCTGGAGTTGCCGGCGACCGGCTGGCTGCGGCGCTACCGGGTGCGGGTGCATGGTGGGGTCAATCCGGCGAGCTTGCGGCGGCTGGCCGACGGCATGGTGGTGGACGGGATAAAATTCGGGCCGATCGAGGCGGCGGTCGATTCCGTGCAGCGCGCCAATACCTGGCTCAGCGTGTCGCTGAAGGAGGGGCGGAACCGGGAGATACGGCGGGTGATGGACGCGCTGCTGCTGCCGGTGACGCGGCTGATCCGGATCGCTTATGGGCCGTTTCAGCTGGGGCATCTGGGCAAGGGCGACGCCGAGGAAGTGAACGGCAAGATTTTGCGCGAGCAGATACCGTTTCTGCAGAAGTGAGCGCGCCCAGGATTATCGGCGGGGCGTTCAAGGGGCGGAAATTGGTGGCGCCGGCGGGGTTGGCGACGCGGCCGACGGCGCTGCGGGCGCGGCAGGCGGCGTTCGATATACTGCTCCATGCGCCCTGGGGCGGGCTGGGGTTTCTGAGCGGCGCGCGGGTGCTGGATGTGTTTGCCGGGACCGGGGCGTTCGGGCTGGAGGCGTTGTCGCGCGGGGCGGCGGCGGCAACTTTCATTGAGAATGCGGCCCCTGCCCTGCTGGCGCTGCGGGAAAATGTGGCGGCGAGTGGGGCGGGTGCTGCGGCGCGTGTGGTGGCGGCCGATGCGCTGGCGCCGCCGGTGGGGACGCCGCATGAATTGGTGTTTCTCGATCCGCCTTATGGGCAGGATCTGGTGGCGCGGGCGGTGGCGGCGCTGGGCGGGCGCGGTTGGATCGCGGCAGGGGCGATCATCGTGGCCGAGCTTGGCGCCGGCGATGAGGTTTTGGCGCCGGAGCCGCTGGCGGTGCGGCGCCATGGCAAGGCCCGGCTGGTGTTTTGGCGGCGGGAATGAGGCGGCGCGGCTGGCTCACCAGAGTGACTTCCGAAACCAGCCTGGGTGCGTTCTCGGTCTGGTTCTGCATTGCCTCGCCCCGGCTGCGCCGGGATTCGAAATGACGTGGAGAGGCGGCACCTCTGGTGACGCTCTAAATCGAATACGGGCCGCCGCGTTTTAGGGCTTCCTGGTAGGCGGGGCGGTCGTGGATGGTGCCGAGCCAGGTGGTCAGGGCGGGGGTCAGGGTGGTGCTGCTGTTGGCGGCTTCGACCGGGAAGCTCATCATGATGTCGGCGCCGGTCAGCGCGTTGCCGGCGAAGAATTTGGATTTGGCGAGTTCGGTGTTCCACAGCGCGACATGGGTTTTGAGCTGCGGGTCGATGTAGGATTTGGTGAAGCCGCCGGTGATGATGCGGGCCAGCGGGCGGAGCAGGCGGGGCATTTGCGGGGCTTTCGGGATGTGGCTGAAGATCAGCTTCATCACCAGAAGCGGCATCGCCGAACCTTCAGAATAGTGCAGCCAGTAGGTGTAGCGCCGGCGCTCCGGCGTGCCGGCGGGCGGGATCAGGCGGCCGTCGCCGTAGGTCTCGATCAGATATTCGAGGATGGCGCCGGTTTCGGCGATGGTCAGGCCATTATCGGTGATGACCGGGGATTTGCCGAGCGGGTGGATGGCGGTGAGTTCGGGCGGCGCCAGCATGGTTTTGGCGTCGCGCTGGTAGCGCTTCACCTCGTAGGGGAGCCCAAGCTCCTCCAGCAGCCAGAGGATGCGCTGCGAACGGGAATTGTTGAGGTGGTGGACAACGATCAATGGTCTGGCCTCAGGCGGTGATGGTCTGGGCGTAGAGCGTGGCGCCGGTCATGTCGATCAAGGCGAAGTCGAGCTTCGCGGAACTCAAGGCGCAGGTCATGAAGCCGTGGGCGCCGCTGGCGAAGCCGCCGCGGATCGGCGGGGTCGGCGCGTAGGTGGCGGAGCCGGCGCCGTTGGTGACGTAGGTGATGCCGGCCATCTGCACGGATTGCAGCAGGTGGTCGTGGCCGTTGATGTAGAGCGGCACTTTGTGGGCGGCGAGGATCGGGTTGACGCGGGCGATCATGTCCGGCTGGTCGTGGTAGTTGTCCGGCTCGTCGGCCTGCGCGGTGTAGATCGGGTGGTGGCCGATGACGATCTTCCAGCGGGCGGTGGAGGCGGCGAGCGCACGGTCCAGCCAGGCCAGTTGGGCGTCGGTGTCCTGGCCGACGATGTCGGTGCGGGTGCCGGCGTAGTAGTGGATGAAGGGCGAGGTATCGAGGTAGAAGAAGTCGGCGGTGGCGCCGCCCGGCAGGGTTTCGGTGCGCTGGTAGTAGCGGGCCGGGAGTTGCCAGCGCGGGTGTTGGCTGCCGTAGGCGAGCTGGGCCTGGACGTTGCCGCGATAGTCGTGGTTGCCGAGGATCACCCGCCACGGCGATTGCAGCGATGGTGCGGTGTAGATCTGCTCGAAGGAGCCTTGCCAGTGCGGGTCGGTCAGGCTGGCGACGCCGTTTTCGTAGAAATTGTCGCCGAGCGAGATGGTGAAGCGGCTGCCGATCCGTGCTGCGGTCTGGCCCATTTGGGTGGCGACATCGGTCTGGTGGTCGCGGCCGAAACGGCCCCAGTCGCCGATCAGCACGAAATTCAGGGTGGGCGGAGCGGCCTCGGCCGGCAAAGCGGGCAAGGCGGCGGCGCCGAGCAGGGCGCCGGAGGATAACAGATGGCGGCGGCTGAGGTCGGTCATCGGCGCGGCTCCTTGGGGCGCGGGCTTACAGCGATTCGGCGGCGGCGTCTGCCCCGGCCGGCTTTCGGCACCGATGAACGGTAGGCCCGACAAGGTAAATTCGTTGTTGCAAGGCGTTGAAAATTCGTCAGACCAGGTTGAACGCTGTTTTTGCAGGCCAATCTAGATTCAGCTAAGGTCGGTTGCGGACCGCTGCCATGCTTTCTTGGAATCGCCGCTTTCCATCCATCGGGTGGTAAGAACATAGTCAGGAGCAACGGTGAACGAGTTTATCGCGGATGGCGTCCTGGACCGAATGGCTTCGAAGAACATGCTGAAGGTGGCACCGCGCGCCAAGGTGACGACCCGTACCGTGATCGTTTCCAACCGGGTGCCGTCGCCGACGGAGAAGGGTGCGACCGCCGGCGGTCTGGCGGTGGCTCTGGCGGATGCGGCGACACCGGGGTCGGTTTGGTTCGGCTGGAGCGGGCGGCGCAGCGACGAGACTTCCACCAAGGCGACGATCACCGAGTCCGATGGGGTGACCTACGCGACAATCGACATCGCCGAGCGGGATTATCAGAAATTCTATAACGGCTTTTCCAATGGCGCGCTGTGGCCGCTGTTTCATTTTCGCACCGGGTTGCTGCGCTTCAACCGGCCGGAATACGAGGCTTACCGCACCGTCAACAAGGCTTTCGCGCAGGCGCTGCTGCCGCTGTTGCGGCCGGACGATCTGATCTGGATCCACGACTACCAGCTGATGACGATGGCAATGGAGCTGCGCGAGCTGGGGGTGACGAACCGGATCGGCTTCTTTCTGCACATCCCGTTCGTGCCGGTGGCGCTGTTGCAGGTGCTGCCGCCGGCGGCCGAGCTGGTGGCCGGGCTTTCGGCCTGCGACGTGGTCGGCTTTCAGATCGAGTCCGACCGGCAGGCGTTTCTGGACAACGCCACGGCGCTCCTGGATGTGCATCCGGATGCCAGCGGGCGGTACTATCACAACAACCGCACGGTCAGCGCGGTGGTGACGCCGATCGGGATCGACGCCAGGAAGTTCGCGCAACAGGCGGTGCGGGCCGAGCGGACGCCGGAGGCAAGGCGGCTTGCGGAGAGCCTGGATGACCGGGCGCTGGTGCTGGGGGTGGACCGGCTGGATTATTCGAAGGGGCTGCCGCAGCGCTTCGATGCGTTCGGGCGGCTGCTTTACGCGTACCCGCAGCATCGGCGCTGCGTGAACTTTTTGCAGATCGCGGCGCGGTCCCGCCAGGAGGTGAACTCCTACCAGACCTTGCGCAAGGAGCTGGACCGGCGGGCCGGCGACATCAACGGCGAGTTCTCCGACTTCGACTGGGTGCCGCTGCGCTATATGACGCATCCGGTGAAACGCACCGCGATCGCCGGGTTTTACCGGCGGGCCAATATCGGGCTGGTGACGCCGCTGCGCGACGGCATGAACCTGGTGGCGAAGGAATACGTGGCGGCGCAGGATGAGGATGATCCGGGGGTGTTGGTGCTCTCGCGTTTCGCCGGCGCGGCGGAGGAGCTGACCGAGGCGCTGATCGTCAACCCGTTCGATGCCGACGAGGTGGCGGCGGCGATCCACCAGGGGCTGGTGATGCCGCCGGAGGAGCGGCGGGCGCGGCACGCGGCGTTGCTCGCCAAGGTGCGGCACACCACGGCGCAGCGCTATTGCGAGACGTTCATCGGCCATTTGCGGGACCCGAACAAAATCTGATGTCGGAGGTTCTGGAGACAGCGCCGCTGGCCCCGGTCCGCGCGGACCGGCCTCTTGCGGACACGCCCATGGCGGAGAAGCCGGCGCCGGCGGCGGTGGCGCAGGGCGAGCGGGTGGCGCCGGCGGTTTATTTTCTGACCTGCCAGCGGCTGGGCGAGGCCGGCGGTTGGGCCGAGCATTTCGCGCAAGCCGCGAAGCTCGGGTTCAACATCGTGTTGCTGGCGGCGCCGTTCGCCACCGCCGCGGATGCCGGCAGCCATGACGGGCGGTTGATCTCGGATTACGATTTTTTGAGCGAGGAGCTGGGCGGCGGCGAGGCGGTGCCGGAGCTTGCCGCCGCCGCCGCCGAGGCCCGCACGGTTGGGCTGGCGTTGATGATCGACATCGCGCTGGACCGGGTGGCGATCGATTCGCCGCTGCTGGAGCAGCATCCGGACTGGTTCGTGCCGGCCGAACAGGGTGCCGCGTTCCGGCATCTGGGTGAGACCGACGCGACCGTGGAATGGTGGGACGAGCGGATCGCGGCGTGGCAGGAAGCCGGGGTAAGCGGGTTTCGCTGCCGGGCGCTGGCGGCGGTGGCGCCGGCGGTGTGGGCGCGGCTGATCGACCGGGCGCGGGCGCGGGACCCGGCGGTGGTGTTCATGGCCTTCACCATCGGGATGACGCCGGCGGAGGTGGCGGCGCTGGTGGGCGTGGGGTTCGCCTATAGCTTCAGCTCCTCCTGCTGGTGGGATTTCTCGGCCGGGTGGCTGAACGAGGATGCGCTGCGGGTGAGCGCGGTGGCGCCGCCGATCGCGCTGCTGGCGCCGCCGGGGGCGGGGTTGGAATCAGGCGTGGCGGTGCGGCGGGCGATGCGGTTCGCCGCTGCCTATGGCGCCGGCTGGCTGCTGCCGGCGGGGCTGCATGTGGGGCCGTCCTTCGACTGGTCCGACGAGGCGCGGACGCTGAACGGGTTGCGGCAGCGCCATGAGGGGTTGCAGAGCGGAGGCTTCGCGCGGGTGGTGACGCCGCCGGGGGCGGCGGTCGCGGTGCTGGTGCGGGGCGGCGGCGCGGCGGGGTTTGGGGTGGCGGTCAATCCGTCCCTCGAGGAACCGGCGACGGTGGCGGCGGATTTGGTGCTGCCGGCGGCCGGGTTCGCGCGGCTGACGCGGCTGAACGGCACGCAGATCACGCCGGCGACCACGCTGACACTTTTGCCGGGAGAGGTTGCGATGTTCACCGCCAAGGCGCCGCCGGCCGTGACATTGCCGGCGGTGGCACCGGATGCCGGGGCGCCGCGCCTGGCGATCGAGGCGATCACGCCGCAGGTGGATGACGGGCGGTTCCCGGTGCGCCGGGTGGTGGGGCAGAGCGTGACGGTGCAGGCCGACATCATCGCCGACGGGCACGACAAGCTGGCCGCGGAGATTATCTTCCGCGCCGCCGACGAAGCCCAGTTCCGGGCCGCGCCGATGACGTTGGTGAGCAACGACCGCTGGAGCGCGAGCTTTCCGCTGGAGCGGCTGGGGCGGCATATTTTTGCGGTGGTGGCGTGGAAGGACGAGTACGCGACCTTTGTGGATGAGGTGACGAAGAAGCACGCCGCCGGGGTGCCGACCGGCCTGGAGCTGCGGGAAGGCACCGCGATCATGCGGCACGCCGCCGCGACCGGGCGCAGGAGCGCCAAGCCGAAGCTGACCGAATTGCTGGAACGGTTGGAAGCCGCGGCCGAGGATGAGCGGCGGGCGCTGTTGCTGAGCGCCGAGGCGGTGGCGTTGGTGCGCCAGGCCGGGGCGCGGAATTTCGCGGTGACCTCCCACAAGGTGAACCTGGACGCCGAGCGCGCCGCCGCGGCGTTTGCCAACTGGTACGAGATTTTTCCGCGCAGCCAGAGCGGGGATGCGGCGCGGCATGGCACGTTCCGCGACGTGATTTTGCAGTTGCCGCGGATCGCCGACATGGGGTTCGACGTGTTGTATTTTCCGCCGATCCACCCGATCGGCCGGACCAACCGCAAGGGCAAGAACAACACGCTGACGCCGGCGCCGGACGATCCGGGCAGTCCGTATGCGGTGGGCAGCGCCGAGGGCGGGCACGACGCGCTGCATCCCGAGCTTGGGTCGCTGGCGGATTTCCATGCGCTGCGGGATGCGGCGGCGGCGCGCGGGATCGAGCTCGCACTCGACTTCGCGATCCAGTGCGCGCCGGATCATCCGTGGCTGAAGGCGCATCCGGACTGGTTCGACTGGCGGCCGGATGGCTCGATCCGCTACGCCGAGAATCCGCCGAAGAAGTACGAGGATATCGTCAACGTCGATTTCTATGCCGAAGGGGCGAAGCCGGCGTTGTGGCTGGCGTTGCGCGACGTGGTGCAGTTCTGGGTGGACCAGGGGGTAAAGATTTTCCGGGTGGATAATCCGCATACCAAGCCGCTGCCGTTCTGGGAGTGGATGATCGGCGATATCCGGTCGCGGCATCCGGACACGATGTTTCTGGCCGAGGCGTTCACCCGGCCCAAGGTGATGTACCGGCTGGCGAAGATCGGCTTCGGGCAGTCCTATACCTACTTCACCTGGCGCAATACCAAGGCGGAGCTGGCGGAGTATCTGACCGAGCTGAGCACGCCGGCGCCGCGGGAATTTTTCCGGCCGAACTTCTTTGTCAACACACCGGATATCAACCCGGTGTTTTTGCAGACCTCAGGGCGGGGCGGGTTTTTGATCCGGGCGGCGCTGGCGGCCACACTTTCGGGGCTGTGGGGGGTTTATAACGGCTTCGAACTTTGCGAGGCGACGCCGACGGCGCCGGGCAAGGAAGAATATCTCGACTCCGAGAAATACGAGATCAAGGTTTGGGATTACGATCGGCCGGGCAATATCGTCGGCGAGATTACCCAGCTGAATCGGATCCGCGGCGCCAACACGGCGCTGCATACGCATCTGGATGTGGAGTTCCTGACCGCGCACAGCGACCAGGTGCTTTATTTCATGAAGCGGGCGGCGGATGGGAACGCGATCCTGGTGGCGATCAGCCTCGATCCGTTCAATGCGATCGACACCACGATCGAACTGCCGCTATGGCGGTTCGGGCTGGCGGATGACGGCGCGCTGGTGGCCGAGGATTTGATGCGCGATTTCCGGTTCACCTGGCGTGGCAAATATCAGCCGGTGCGGCTGAACCCTTACGAACAACCCTTCTGCATCTGGCGCATCGCGCCGGTGCCGGCGTAACCAGGACTTTTTAAATGCCCAAAGCCATGCCGCCGCAGGAAGATCCGCTTTGGTACAAGGACGCGGTGATCTATCAGGTCCATATCAAGTCTTTTTTCGACGCCACCAATGACGGGGTGGGCGATTTTCCGGGGCTGATCGAGAAGCTGGATTATATCGCCGAGCTTGGCGTGAATGTGATCTGGCTGTTGCCGTTCTACCCCTCGCCCCGGCGCGACGATGGCTACGACATCGCGGATTACCGCAATGTGCATCCGGAATATGGCACGATCGCGGATGTGAAGCGGTTTATCGGCGCGGCGCATGAGCGCGACATACGGGTGATCACCGAGCTGGTGGTGAACCACACCTCCGACCAGCACCCCTGGTTCAAGCGGGCGCGGGAAGCCAAGCCGGGGTCGGCGGCGCGGGATTTTTATGTCTGGTCCGATAACGACCAGAAATATGCCGGCACGCGCATCATCTTCGTCGATACCGAAAAATCCAACTGGACTTGGGATGAGACCGCGCAGGCGTTTTACTGGCACCGGTTCTTCTCGCATCAGCCGGACTTGAATTTCGACAATCCGCGGGTGCTGAAGGAGGTGCTGAACGTGATGCGCTTCTGGCTCGACCTCGGCGTGGACGGGTTGCGGCTGGACGCGGTGCCGTATCTGATCGAGCGGGATGGGACCAACAACGAGAACCTGGCCGAGACGCATGACGTTTTGCGGAAGATCCGCGCGGCGCTGGATGAACACGCGCCGGGGCGGATGCTGCTGGCCGAGGCCAACCAGTGGCCGGAGGACGCGCAGCAGTATTTCGGCACCGGCGACGAGTGCCATATGTCGTTCCACTTTCCGCTGATGCCGCGGATGTATATGGCGATCGCGCAGGAAGACCGCTTTCCGATCACCGACATCATGCGGCAGACGCCGGAGATACCCGAGAACTGCCAGTGGGCGATTTTCCTGCGCAACCATGACGAGCTGACGCTGGAAATGGTGACGGATTCGGAACGGGATTATCTGTGGAACACCTATGCCGCCGATCGGCGGGCCCGGATCAATCTCGGCATCCGGCGGCGCCTGGCGCCGTTGATGGAGCATGACCGGCGGCGGATCGAGCTGATGAACGGGCTGTTGCTTTCGATGCCCGGCACGCCGGTGATCTATTACGGCGACGAGATCGGCATGGGCGATAATATCCATCTCGGCGACCGCGATGGGGTGCGGACGCCGATGCAGTGGTCGCCGGACCGCAATGGCGGGTTTTCGCGGGCCAATCCGGCCGACCTGGTGCTGCCGCCGGTGATGGACCCGATCTACGGCTTTGCCGCGGTGAACGTGGAGGCGCAGGCGGCCGACCAGCACAGTTTGCTGAACTGGACCCGGCGGATGCTGGCGGTGCGCAAGCGGCACCGCGCGTTCGGGCGGGGCACGCAGCATTTCCTGCGGCCGGGCAACCGCAAGGTGCTGGCGTATTTGCGGACCTACGTGCCGGAGGATGACGGCGAGCCGGAGACGATTTTGTGCGTCTATAACCTGGCGCGCACCGCGCAGGCGGTGGAGCTGGATATTTCCAACTGCGCCGGCCGGGTGCCGGTGGATCTGCTGGGCGGGTTCGCGTTTCCGCCGATCGGCACGCTGAGCTATCTGCTGACGCTGCCGCCTTATGGGTTCTACTGGTTCATTCTGGCGACCGAGGCGGCGCTGCCGCCCTGGCACATCCGCCCGTCCGAGCCGCTGCCGGAGCTGGCGACGCTGGTGGTGCCGCGCGGCCTGAACGACGTGCTGCTGGCGGAATCGCGCAAGGCGATCGAGGCCGATGCGTTGCCGGCCTATTTGAAGCGGCGGCGCTGGTTCGCCTCGAAGGACCAGGAGATGAAGTCGGCGCGGCTGGTGCGGACCGAGAAGGTGCCGGGCCGGACCATGGATATTCTGCTGACCGAGGTCGAGGTTCAGCTCAGCAACCGGACGGAACGCTACCAGTTGCCGCTCGGCATTTCCTGGGACGGCGAGAGCAATTCGGCGCTGGTGCAGCAGCTGGCGCTGGCGCGGGTGCGGCAGACCCGGCGGATGGGGTATCTGACCGATGCCTTCGCGCTCGACGCGCTACCGCTCGGGGTGATCCGGGCGTTGCAGGCGCGCGCCGTGATCGGCGTCGACCAGGGCGAGGTGCGCTGCGTGCCGACCGCGCATCTGGATACGCTGGAGCTGCCGGAGAACCCGCAGATCACGCGGCTTTCCGCCGAGCAGTCCAACAGCTCGCTGATCGTCGGCCGCCAGGTGATCATGAAGATTATCCGGCGGGTGATGGAGGGGATCAACCCCGAGGTGGAGATGGTGCGGCACCTGACCGAACAGGGTTACGGCAACACGCCGCCGCTGTTGGGCGAGGTGATGCGAGTGGGGGCCGATGGCGCCAGCCACAGCATGATCGTGGTGCAGCGCTTCGTGGAGAACCAGGGCGACGCCTGGCAGTACACGCTGAATTACCTGACGCGGTTTTCCGAGAACATCGCGGTCGGCAAGAACCAGGAGGACGAGCTTTCCAACTACGCGGTGTTCGCGCGCGCCATGGGCAAGCGGCTGGGCGAGCTGCATGCGCTGCTGGCGCGGCCGAGCGCCGATGAGGCGTTCGCGCCGCTGCCGGCGAAACCGGCGGATACCAAGGCCTGGGCCGAGGGGGCGAAGGCGCAGCTGGCGGCGGCATTCGAGACGCTGGCGGCGATCCGGGAGTGGCCGGACAAAGCGGCTGAGAAGGCGGCGCGGCTGGTGCTGGAGCGCCGGGCCAAGATCGTCGGCCTGCTGCCGGCTTTGGCCAAGGCGGGCGCCGGGTCGCTGCGGACCCGGGTGCATGGGGATTTCCATCTGGGGCAGATCCTGGTGGCGTCCGGCGATGCGTATATCATCGACTTTGAGGGCGAGCCGGCGAAGCCGCTGGAAGTGCGGCGGGGCAAGACCTCGCCGATGCGCGACGTGGCCGGGCTGGTGCGCTCCTTCCACTACGCCGCCGCCGCGGCGCGGCTGGCTTACGCCACCGGGCCGGCGGCGCCGGGGGCGCAGAACGAGGCGGCGTTGCAGCATTTCGTCGACCGGATGACCGAGGAGTTTCTCGGCGCCTACCGGGCGGTGGAAGCGGCGGCGGAGCCGCGCTGGGTGGAGGACGAAAAGGCCGAGGCGGCGCTGCTCGATTTGTTCCTGCTGGAGAAATCGGCTTACGAGATTTGTTACGAGGCCGCCAACCGGCCGGCCTGGCTTGCTATCCCGCTGCGCGGCTTTGCCGAGATCGCGGTACGGGTTTTGAACCTTACGCCGGAGACGCTCGATGCTTGATCTGAATCCGGCGTTCGACGCGCTGGTGCATGGGGTGCATGGCGACCCGTTCGGGCTGTTGGGGCCGCACGGCAACGTGGTGCGGGCGCTGCTGCCGGGGGCGGTGGGGGTGCGGGTGATCTCTCGCAAATCGGGCGCGGTGCTGGGCGAGATGCAGCCGGTTTACGACGGGATTTTGTTCGACACGTTCGTGGAGACGCCGGAGCCGTATTGCCTGAGCATCGACTGGGGCGGCGCGGTGCAGGTGACGGAAGACCCGTATAGTTTTGCGCCGCTGCTTTCGGATTTCGATCTGTATTTGCTGGCGGAGGGGCGGCATCTGGATTTGGGCGGTTGCCTCGGCGCGCAGGCGATGACGGTGGACGGCGTGGCGGGGGTGCGGTTCGCGCTGTGGGCGCCGAATGCGCGGCGGGTCTCGGTGGTCGGCAATTTCAACAGCTGGGATGGGCGGCGGCACCCGATGCGGTTGCGGCACGCGGCCGGGATTTGGGAGATTTTCGTGCCGCGGTTGCGGCCGGGCGAGGCTTACAAGTTCGAGATACTGGGGCCGGACGGGGTGGTGCCGCTGAAGGCCGATCCGGTGGCGCTGCAGGCCGAGCCGGCGCCGGCCACCGCCTCGATCGTTGCGGATCCGGCGCTGCCGGCGGCGCGGAGCAAGCCGCTGCGGCGCAGCGAACCGGCGGGGCTGGACAAGCCGCTTTCGATCTACGAGCTCCATGCGGCGTCCTGGATGCGGCATAGCGATGGCCGGTCCTATAGCTGGGCGGAGCTGGCGGAGCGGTTGATCCCTTATGCGGTCGATCTGGGGTTCACCCATCTCGAGCTGCTGCCGATCATGAACCATCCGTTCGGCGGCTCCTGGGGGTATCAGCCGCTCAGCCAGTTCGCGCCGATGCCGGAGCTGGGGTCGCCGGCGGATTTCGCGCGGTTCGTGGATGCTTGCCATGCGGCGGGGCTGGGGGTGATCCTGGACTGGGTGCCGGCGCATTTCCCGACCGACGCGCATGGGCTGGCGGATTTCGACGGCACGCCGCTCTATGAACACGCCGATCCGCGCGAGGGGTTCCACCAGGACTGGAACACGCTGATCTATAATCTCGGCCGGTTCGAGGTGCGGGGGTTTTTGATCGCGAGCGGGTTGTTCTGGCTGGAGCGTTTCGGGGTCGATGGGCTGCGGGTCGATGCCGTGGCCTCGATGCTGTACCGGGACTATTCGCGCAAAGAGGGCGAGTGGGTGCCGAACCGGTATGGCGGCCGGGAGAATTTGGAATCCATTAGCTTTTTGCAGGAGCTTTCGCGGGCGATCGAGGAGCGTTGCCCGGGGGCGTTGCTGATCGCCGAGGAGTCCACGGCGTTTCCGGGGGTCAGCCGGCCGGCGGATGAGGGCGGGCTGGGGTTCACCCATAAATGGAACATGGGCTGGATGCATGATTCGCTGAACTACATGGCGGAAGAGCCGATCAACCGGCGTTATCACCATGACAAGCTGACATTTGGCTTGGTGTATGCGTTTTCGGAAAAATTCGTGCTGCCGATTTCGCATGACGAGGTGGTGCACGGCAAAGGCTCGCTGATCCGCAAGATGCCGGGCGACGAGTGGCAGCGCTTCGCCAATTTGCGGGCGTATTTCGGTTTCATGTGGACGCATCCGGGCAAGAAGCTGCTGTTCATGGGCTGCGAGTTCGGCCAGCCGAAGGAATGGAACCACGACGCGGAACTGTCCTGGGATTTGTTGCAGATGGACAACCATCGCGGCGTGCAGGGCGCGCTCAGGGCTTTGAACAAGGTTTACCGGGCGGAGCCGGCGCTGCATGGGCGGGATTTCGCGGCCGATGGCTTTACCTGGGTGATCGGCGATGACCGCGAGCAGAGCGTGTTCGCGTATCTGCGGCATGGGGGGCCGGGGACGCGGCCGGTGCTGGTGGTTTGTAATTTCACGCCGATGCCGCGGCCGGGTTACCGGATCGGCGTGCCGGGCGGGGCCTGGCGGGAGATTTTCAACTCCGACAATGCCGGGTATGGCGGCTCGGATGTGGGCAATGCCGGGGTGCTGCGGGCCGATGCGGCGCCGCTGCATGGGCAGCCCGGCGGGATCGTGCTGACGCTGCCGCCGCTGGCGACGATCATCCTGCGCCAGGAGGGCTGAGCGTGAAGCGGCTGCCGACCAGGTTGCTGGCCGGCAAGCCGTATCCGCTGGGGGCGAGCTGGGACGGGCTGGGGGTTAATTTCGCGGTGTTTTCCGCCCATGCGGAGCGGGTGGAGCTTTGCCTGTTCGACCCGGCCGGGCGGCGCGAGTTGAGCCGGCTGGAGTTGCAGGACTGCACCGACGAGGTGTTTCATGGCTATCTCGAAGCGGCGCGGCCGGGGCTGGTTTATGGCTACCGCGTGCATGGGCCGTACCAGCCGGAGGCCGGGCATCGGTTCAACCCGAACAAGCTGCTGCTCGACCCTTATGCCCACAGGCTGGTGGGGGCGGTGCGCTGGTCCGACGCGCTGTTCGGCTACCGGATCGGCGGGGCGCGGGAGGATTTGTCGTTCGACCGGCGGGATTCCGCGGCGGCGATGCCCAAGGCTGTGGTGGTGGAGAACAGCTTTCAGTGGGGCGAGGAAACCGCGCCGGGGCGGGGCTGGGGGGAGACGGTGATCTACGAGACCCATGTGCGGGGTTTCACGATCAGGCATCCGCTGGTGGCCGAGCATGAGCGGGGCAGTTTTGCCGGGCTGGCCGACCCGGCGGTGCTCGAGCATCTGGTGAAGCTGGGCGTGACCGCCGTGGAGCTGTTGCCGGTGCAGGCGTTTTTGCGCGACCGGTTTCTGGTGGCCAAGGGGCTGACCAATTACTGGGGCTATTCCACGCTGGGGTTTTTCGCGCCCGAACCGGCTTATCTGACCGAGGGCGCGCTGAACGAGGTGCGGATGGCGGTGCGCAGGCTGCACGCCGCCGGGATCGAGGTGATCCTCGACGTGGTTTACAACCATACCTGCGAGGGCAACGAGACGGGGCCGACGCTGTCCTGGCGCGGTTTCGACAACGCTTCGTATTATCGGCTGACCGAAGCGGAGCCGCGCCGCTGCGTGGACGATACCGGGACCGGGAATACGCTGAACCTGGCGCATCCGCGGGTGTTGCAGATGGTGATGGATAGCTTGCGGCATTGGGCGCGGGCCTATCATGTCGATGGGTTTCGTTTTGATTTAGGTACGACTTTGGGGCGCGAGGCGGATGGCTTCGATGCGGGGGCGGGATTTTTCGACGCGCTGCGGCAGGACCCGGTGCTGGGGCGGCTGAAGCTGATCGCCGAGCCTTGGGATATTGGGCCGGATGGGTATCAGCTTGGGAACTTTCCGCCGGGGTTCATGGAGTGGAACGACCGGTTCCGGGATACCGCGCGGCGGTACTGGCGGGGCGATGCCGGGCAGCGCGGCGCGCTGGCGTCGCGGTTGATGGGGTCCGGCGATATTTTTAACAAGCGGCGGCGCAAGAGCTGGGCCAGCGGCAATCTGGTGACCGTGCATGACGGGTTCACGTTGCAGGATCTCGTGAGTTACAACGGCAAGCATAACGCGGCGAATGGCGAGGACGGCCGGGATGGCAGCGACGCCAACTGGTCCAGCGACTGGGGGACGGAAGGGCCGACGGCGGATGCCGCGATTACGGCGGTGCGGGAGACGGTTAAGCGGTCGCTGCTGGCGACGCTGCTGTTCGCGCATGGCACGCCGATTTTGCTCGGCGGCGACGAGATGGGGCGGACGCAGCAGGGCAATAACAATCCTTACTGCCAGGACAACGAAGTTTCCTGGTTCGACTGGTCCGGAATGGTGGCGGCGGGCGAGACGCCGGCCAAGGCGCTGGCGGGGTTTACGGCGCGGTTGATCGCGGCGCGGCGGGCGCATCCGAGCCTGCGGGCCGAGACTTTCATGCGTGGCGAGGCCGAGGTCGCGCCGGGGATCGCCGATGCGGCGTGGTTCGACGAAGCCGGCCGGGGGTTGACGCTAAAGGACTGGGCGGATGGCGGGGCGCAGTTGCTGGCGCTGCGGCGGGCCGCGCCGCAAGGCGGCGTTGTGGATGTGACGCTTTTGCTTTTGAACGCCACCAACCGGGAGTGGGAGTTTGCCTTTCCGGAGCCGGAACTTGATTGGGAGATCGAATTGGATAGCAGCAGACCGGAGCGGCAAACCGAGGGCGTCGGCGGCCCGAACATCGCGGTCGGCGCGCATGGCGCCGTGTTGCTCGCCGCTTCGGTGTCCGCATGAATTTTGCAGCGCGCTACGATTTCGGGGCCCGTTTGCAGGCCGATGGCAGCACCAGGTTCCGGCTGTGGGCGCCGGACGCGGTGGCGGTTTCGGTGGAGGTCGATGGCGAGACGACGCCGATGCGGCGCGACGCCGAGGGCGTGTTCACCGCGAGCCGCGCGGTTGGCGCCGGGACGCGGTATCGCTATCGGGTGGGGCCGGATCTTTCGGTGCCGGACCCGGCTTCGCGCGCCCAGGCCGGCGATGTGCATGATGCCAGTATCGTGGTCGACCCAGTGTATGACTGGAAGAATGACGACTGGCGGGGCCGGCCCTGGGCCGAGACGGTGGTGTATGAGCTGCACGCCGGCGCCTGCGGGGGTTTTGCCGGGATCGAGGCGGATTTGCCGCGATTAGCGGCGCTGGGGATCACCGCTGTCGAGCTGATGCCGATCGCGGATTTTCCGGGCCGGCATAACTGGGGCTATGACGGTGTGCTGCTTTATGCGCCGGACGCGGCTTACGGCACGCCGGCGCAGCTGAAGGCGATGATCGACGCGGCGCATGGGCTGGGGCTGCAGGTGTTCCTGGACGTGGTGTATAATCATTTTGGTCCCGATGGGAATTATCTGAACGCCTATGCGAAGTCTTTCTTTCGCGAGGACAAGCATACGCCGTGGGGCAATGCGATCGATTTCCGCCGGGCGCCGGTGCGGCAGTTTTTTATCGAGAACGCGCTGTACTGGTTGGAGGAGTATCGGTTCGATGGGCTGCGCTTCGACGCGGTACACGCGATCGAGGATAGCGGGTTTTTGTTGGCGCTGGCGGGGGCGATACGGGCGGCGACGCCGGCCGGGCGGCATGTGCATCTGATCCTGGAGAACGAGGAGAACGACGCGGCGTTGCTGCGCGAGAAACCGGATGAGCCGAAATTCGACGCGCAGTGGACCGATGACTGGCACCATTGCGCGCATGTTTTGCTGACCGGCGAGTCTGAAGGCTATTACGGCGATTTTCCGAATCCGGCGGAGCTGCTGGCGCGTTGCCTGGCGCAGGGTTTCGCTTACCAGGGTGAGGCTTCGGCCCATGCCGGGGGCAAGCCGCGCGGCACGCCGAGCGGGCAACTGCCGAGCACGGCGTTCGTGATCTGCCTGCAGAACCACGACCAGATCGGCAACCGGGCGATGGGCGAGCGGTTGCAGGCGCTGGCGCGGCCGGAGGCGCTGCGGGCGGCGGTGGCGCTGTTGTTGCTGACGCCGCAGATCCCGATGCTGTTCATGGGCGAGGAATCGGGGGCGAAGACGCCGTTTTTGTTCTTCACCGACCACAACGCCGAGCTCGGGCGGCTGGTGACCGAGGGGCGGCGGCGTGAGTTCGCGCATTTTGCCGCCTTCAGCGACACGGCGACGCGGGAGAAGATACCCGATCCGAACGCGGCGGCGACGTTCAGGGCGTCGGTGGTGAAAGCGGACGACGCCGCGCCGGGCTGGGAGGATTTTTATAAAGTCTGTTTGGCGCTGCGGCACCAGCATGTGGTGCCGCGGCTGGCGGGCTGCACGGCGATCGGCGCGCAGGCGCTAACCGAGACGGCGGTGCGGGCGGCGTGGCGGATGAATGACGGGGCGGTGCTGACGCTGGCGACGAATTTCGGCGCGGCTGCGGTGGTTTGCAAACCGGGCGGCGCGAGCTTGCTGTTTTCGACCACCGCGCAGCCGATGGAGAACGGGGAATTGCCGGGCTTCACCACCTGCGCCTGGCTGCAACCATGAGCGAGCTGCACGAGCTGGCGGCGGCGGCCGGGATCGAGGTTGCGTGGCAGGATGTCAGCGGCCAGGCGCAGACGGTTGCCGATGCGAGCCTGGTTGCGGTGCTGGCGGCGCTCGGCGTGGCCGCCGGCTCGCCGCAGCAGATCCGCGAGGCGCGGGCGACGCTGCGGCATGAGGCGGAGACGGCGGCGCGGCCGCTGGTGACGGCGGCGCTGCACCAGCCGGTGCCGCTGCCGGGGCGGCCGGGGCCGTTCCGCGTCACGCTGGAGTCCGGGCGGATCATCGACGGCATGGCGCTGCACGGCGAGCCGGGGGTGCTGCTGCCGGGCTTCCACGAGCCGGGGTATCATCAGGTCGAGCTGGGCGGTGCGGTGACCACCGTCGCGGTGGCGCCGGCGCGGGCCTACACGCTGGAGGATGCGGCGCAGGGCGCGAGGATGTGGGGCCTGGCGGTGCAGCTTTACGCGCTGCGGCGGCAAGGCGGCGGCGGGATCGGCGATTTTGCGGCGCTGGCGGATTTTGCGGCGCGGGCCGCGGCACTCGGCGCCGACGCGGTGGCGATCAGCCCGGTCCACGCGCAGTTTTCCGCCGATGTGACGCGGTTCGGGCCGTATGCGCCGTCCAACCGGTCGGCGCTGAACGTGCTGCATGTCGCCGCCGCGAGCGCGGCGCCGGATGACGCGGCGCTGGTGGAGTGGCCGGTGGCCAGTGCCGCCAAGCTCAAGGCGCTGCGGGCGGAGTTCGATTCGTTTCACGACCATGCGGCACTGCATGAGTTTCGGCGCCGTGGGGGAATCGGGCTGGCGCGGCACGCGATTTTCGAGGCGCTGGCGGCGGCGCTGGTTCCGGGCAACCCGGCGGCGCAGGACTGGCGCAACTGGCCGGCGGCGTACCGGGACCCGGACAATGCCGCTGTGGCGCGGTTTTTGGAGGACGATGCGCGGGAGGTGAGTTTTCACGCCTGGCTGCAATATCGGGCCGATGCCGGGCTGGGCGCGGCGCAGGCGGCGGCGCGGGCGGCGGGGATGAAGATCGGGCTGATCGCCGACCTTGCGGTGGGCACCGACCATGCCGGCAGCCATAGCTGGAGCCGGCAGGACGAGGTGCTGCGGGGCTTGGAGATCGGCGCGCCGCCGGATTTGATCAACCGCGAGGGGCAGAGCTGGGGGATCACCGCGTTTTCGCCGCGCGGTCTGCGCAACAGCGGGTTCTCGGCGTTTATCGACATGCTGCGGCACGCGCTGCGCCATGCCGGGGGCGTGCGGATCGACCATGTGATGGGGCTGGCGCGGCTGTGGGTGATCCCGCAGGGGTTCAGCTCGGCGGAGGGGGCGTACCTGAAGCTGCCGGTGGACGATCTGATGCGGCTGGTGGCGCTGGAGTCGCAGCGGCACCGGGCGGTGATATTGGGCGAGGATCTGGGCACGCTGCCGTTCGGCTTCGACGAGAAGCTGAACGCGGCCGGGATCGCGGGGCTGCGGGTGTTGTGGTTCGAGCGCGAGGGCCAGACGTTCAAGCCGCCGGCGCATTGGACCCGGACGGCGGTGGCGATGACGACGACGCATGACCTGCCGACAGTGGCGGGGTGGTGGCGGAGCGAGGACATCGCCTGGCGGGAGCGGTTGGATATGGCGGGCGACGACGAGGCGGTGCGGGCCGCGGACCGGGCGGCGCTGTGGGCGGCGTTCCGGGAGTCCGGTGCTACCGAGGCTGCGCAGCCGGCGGTGGCGGATGGGGCGGCGGCGGCGGATGCGGCCTGTGCCCATCTGGGCCGGGCGGGGTCGCTGCTGGCGCTGCTGCCGATCGAGGATGCGCTGGGGGCGACGGAGCAGCCGAACCTGCCGGGTACGACCGACCAGCACCCGAACTGGCGGCGGCGGTTGCCGGCGGATGCGGAGACGCTGTTCGGGCGGCCGGATGTGGCGGCGCGGCTGGCGACATTGCAGGCTGGCAGGAGGGCGCCATGAACATCACCACCACGCCGCGCGCCACCGCGCGGCTGCAATTTTTCTCCGGCTTCACGATGGACGACGCAGTGCCGATCGTGCCGTATCTGGCCGGGCTTGGGATCAGCCATTTATATGCGTCGCCGTTGTTGAAGGCGCGGCCTGGGTCGACGCATTGCTACGATATCGTCGACCACAACCAGATCAATCCGGAGCTGGGCGGCGAGCCGGCGCTGCGGCGGCTGGTGGCGGCGCTGCGGGCGCACGGCATGGGGCTGCTGCTGGACATCGTGCCGAACCACATGGGGGTGGGCGGGGCGGATAATGCCTGGTGGCTGGACGTGCTGGAATGGGGCCGGAGCAGCCGCCACGCCGAGACCTTCGACATCGATTGGGACCCGCCGGATGCCAGCCTGCACGGCAAGCTGCTGGCGCCGTTCCTGGGCAGTTCCTACGGCGAGACGCTGGCGAATGGCGAGTTGGTGCTGAAGTGCGACGCGGCGACCGGCGGGTTGTTCATCGAGTACCACGAGCATGTGTTTCCGGTGTCGCCGCGCGGTGCCGCGATCGTGCTGCATAACGAGCCGGGGCTGAAAGAGGCCAGTGCCGCGTTCGGCAAGGCGGCGCGGTTGGGCGGGCGCAACGCCGGTTATGCGGCGCTGGCGGAGGCCAAGGCGATGCTGCGGACGGCGGCGCAAACGCCGGAGGGCGGGGCGGCGCTGGCGGCGGCGCTGGGCCGGTTCGGCGCCGAGACGCCGGAGGGGCAGCGCCGGCTGCACGAATTGCTGGAGCGCCAGCATTACCGGCTGGTGTGGTGGCGGGCGGCTACCGACGAGATCAACTGGCGGCGGTTCTTCGACATCAACACGCTGGCCGGGGTGCGGGCCGAGGTGCCGCGGGTTTTCGACGCGACGCACCGGTATATTCTGGAGCTTTACGCCGAGGGGCTGATCGACGGCGTGCGGATCGACCATATTGACGGGCTGGCGGACCCGCGCGGCTATGCGCGCAAGCTGCGCCGGGCGATGGCGGTGGCGGGGGAGAAGCGGCCGGCGGAGGTGCCGGTGGGCGCGCCGTATATCGTGGTGGAGAAAATCCTCGCACCGCGGGAGCGGCTGGTGGGCGACTGGCAGACCGACGGCACCACCGGTTACGACTTCATGGACCAGGTGGCGGGGGTGCTGCACGACCCGGAGGGCGAGGCGGCGCTGACGGCGCTGTGGACCAACGTGACCGGCCGGAGCGGCGACTTCGAGGTGGAGGAAGAGGAGGCGCGGCGGCAGATTTTGCGGGACAATCTGGCGAGCGAGTTGTTCGCCACGTCGGCGGCGCTGCACCGGATCGGGCGGCGCGATTTGTTCACCCGGGACTATACGCTGACCGGCATTCGGCGGGCGCTGACCGAGATACTGGTGCATTTTCCGGTGTACCGAATCTATGCCGGGCGGGCCGGCATTTCCGAGACCGATACCCAGGTGATGGAGCGGGCGCTGGCGGGGGCGCACCGGAGTTTCCGGTATGCCGACCGCAAGCTGCTGGACGTGGTGCGGCGCTGGGTTGCCGACGAGGCGCCGCGCGGGCTGCCGGCGGGGCCAAGGCGGGCGGAACGACTGCGGGCGATGGTGCGGTTCCAGCAGCTTTCCGCGCCGGTGGCGGCGAAGTCCGTGGAGGATACGTCGTTTTATCGGTTCGGGCGGTTGCTGTCGCGCAACGAGGTGGGGTCCAACCCCGGCGTGTTCGCGATGCCGCCGGCGGCGTTCCATGCGGCGTGCGCGGAGCGGGGCAAGCGGTTGCCGGGGGCGCTGCTGGCGACCGCGACGCACGACCATAAAAGGGGCGAGGATACGCGGGCGCGGCTGGCGGTGCTGTCCGAGATACCGGGCGAGTGGGAGACTGCGGTGACGCGCTGGATGCGGCTGAACGCGATCATCCGGCGGGAGACGGCGGTGGGGCCGAGCCCGAGTGCCGCCGATGAGATGATGCTGTACCAGACGCTGGTTTCGGCCTGGCCGCTGGGGCTGGAGGCGGGCGATACGGAGGGGGTGCGGGCGTTCATCGATCGGGTGGCGGCCTGGCAGATGAAGGCGATGCGGGAGGCCAAGCTGGTTTCCGAATGGGCGGCGCCGAACGACCCTTATGAAAGTGCTTCGCGGGAGTTTCTGGAAGGCACGCTGGAGGCGGGCCGGCCGGTGCTGGGGGAGATTATTGCGTTTGCCAGGCGGTTGGGGCCGGCCGGGGCGGTGAACGGGTTGGCGCAGACGCTGCTGCGGCTGACCGCGCCGGGGGTGCCGGATTTGTATCAGGGCACCGAGTTCTGGGACCAGAGTTTGGTCGACCCGGATAATCGGCGGCCGGTGGATTTTGCGGCGCGGCAGGCGGCGCGGCTGGATGATCCGGCGCCGGCGGACCTGCTGGCGGATTGGCAGGATGGCAGGGTGAAGCAGGCGGTGATCGCGCGGGCGCTGGGGTACCGGGCGCGGCATCCGGCGCTGTTCGCGGCGGGCGGCTACGTGAAGCTGGAGGCGGCGGGGCCGGCGGCGGCGCATGTGCTGGCGTTCGCGCGGCGGCACAAAGGGCGGGTGTGCGTAAGCGCGGTGACGCGGCTGGCGGCGGGGCTGGTGGAGGAGATGCCGCTGGTGCCGGCGGCGGCTTGGGCGGAGACCACGCTGACGCTGCCGGGCGGGATTTGGACGGACATGTTGAACGGCGGTGGTTTGGCGGGCGAAACGGTGGACGCCGCCGCGTTGTTCGGGAAGTTGCCGGTGGCGTTGCTGGCCAACCCGTGAGCCTGCCGCGGATCGGGCCGGAACATGCGGTGTTTCTGGACATCGACGGCACGCTGATCGACCTGGCGCCGACGCCGGACGCGGTGGTGGTGCCGGCGGAACTGCCGGGGACGCTGCGGGCGCTGCGGGCGCGGCTGGGCGGCGCGGTGGCGGTGCTTTCCGGGCGGAAGATGGCGGATATCGACCGGCTGATCGGGCCGGATTACGCGGCGGCGGCGGAGCATGGCGGGATTTTGCGGAGCGCCGATGGCGCGGTGACGCCGGTGGCGCGGCGGCCGGCGAAGTATGAGGCGTGGTTGGAGGTTTTGAACGCGTGCGCCGCGGCGATGCCCGGCGTGCTGGTGGAGGTGAAGGCGTTCAACCTCGTGGTGCATTACCGGCAGGCGCCACGGTATGAGGCGGAGCTCCGGGGGCTGGTGGAGCAACTGGTTGCGGGCAGCGAGGATGCGACGTTGCTGATTGCGCATTGTGCGTTCGAGTTGAAGGCGCGAGGCGGTGACAAGGGTGCGGCGCTGGCGGCGTTCATGCGGGAGGCGCCGTTTGCTGGGCGGGTGCCGATTTTTGTCGGCGACGACGTGACCGATGAGCCGGCGATAGCGCGGGCGGCCGCGCTGGGTGGGGCGGGGCTGCATGTGGGCCGGGATTTTGGTGGATCGACGCAGGCGGTGCGGGAGTGGCTGGCGCGGTGAATTTGGTTTCGTACGAGACGCCGGTAGGCGGGGATTGTTTGGCGGTTCGGTTCTGGATGCTTCGGCGCTTCGCGCCTCGCAATGACGAGGTAGATCTGGCTAGTTGATCAGCAGGGCCTGGGTTTTGGTGGTGGTGGTTGTGGTGGTGCCGACGGCGGAGCCGGTGGCGGCGGAGACGTTGATGGTGCCGCTGCCAGTGAGCGAGAAGGTGCTCTGGATGAAGGCCAGGGTGCCGGCCGCGCCGTTGGTCACGGCGGCGGAGATGGTGGCGCCGCCGCTGACCGCGAGCGAGGCGCTCGGCGCGTAGATGATGCCGGTGATGGTGCTGGTCGCGCCCTCGATGATGTTGTCGGCGGCGGTATCGCCGCGGGCCTGGTAGATCAGCACGCCGCAGATGCCCTCGGCATTGGTGCCGTCGTAAGGCGCGTAGGCGTTTGGCAGCGCGGGATTGCCGCTTGGCAGCGTGTAGGTTGAAATGGGATAATCGGCGGGCTGCACGCAGTTGCTGCTCGGCGCTGTCATGTTGAGGGCGGTGCTGCCGCCGTCCAGTTCGTAATACGCCGTGCCTTCCAGCACGAAGGTGGCGCCGTTGGCGGTGACGTGCGAGCCCTGCACGAAGTTCAGCGCGCCGTTGCGGATGTAGTAGATGCCGGGGCCGAAGGTGACGGTGCCGTTGCCCTGCACGGTCAACCCGCCATCGAAGAAATAGCTGCCGCCGGTGAAGGTGATGTTGGCGTTGTTGTCGTTCAGGGCGCCGACGCCGCTGCCGGCATAGGCGCTGAACAGAAAAGTGCCTTGACCGAAAGTCACCTGCGGATTGCTGCCGGGGAATTCGGCGCCGCCGTTGAAATAGTAGGTGCCGGCGCCGAGGCTGAGCGCCGGCGTGTTGACGTCCAGCCCCCAGGTGCTGGCGGCGCCGGCGTTGGTGGCGGCGCCGGAGAAATAGGAGGTGCCGGCGCCGACCGTGTAGCGGCCGTTATTGAGGGTGGCGCCGCCGAGGACGTTGTAATTGCCGGCGGCCAGCGCGCCGGTGCCGTTGGTGGTCAGGTTCATGCCGCCGGCGATATAATAATTGTTGCCGTTCAAGGTGAGGAAATTGTTGCCGTTCACCGTGAGGCCGCCGGAGATGTTGGTGGTGCCGCTCGACGTGCTCTCGTTCAACAGCAGCGAGTTGACGCCGACACCGTTGAGACCGGTGTAGCTGCCCTGCAACAGCTCGCAATTCGCGGTGTAGGTGCCTTGATAGGTGCAGTTTCCGTAGGCGCCGCTCCAGGTATTGTAGCCCAGATTCGAACCGGCGTTGACATAGCTCTGGTTCGCCGGCGCGGTCGGCGTGGGGGGCATCGTCGGCCAAGGTGGCGGGTTGCCCATCGAGGCCAGCGGATCGGGCTGCGCGGCGGCGGCGTTGGTGTTCCCAGACGTGTTGTTGCTGGCGCCGCCGACATAGGCGCCGCCATTGGTGTTGGCATAGATGCAGCCCTGGGTCTGGATCGACGGCGCGATGATGCTGGCCGAAGGATCGGCGACTATGGCGTCGGCCTCGCCATTGTTGACGTTGCAGGCGTTGGAATTGACGTAGATGCCGCAATTCGTGGAATTGAGCCGGGCGCCGCCGCTGGCGTAGATCGCCTGCTGGGCATTGCTGCTGGTGGAATAGATGCAGGCGCCGCCGCCGGCGGAAGAGGTGGTGGTGGTGGTTTTGAGTTCGGCGGTCGCGGTGGCGACCTGGCTGCCGGCGCCGATGCCGAACAGGCCGGCGCCGCTTTTGGTGAAAAAGCTGGTGCGCGGAATGGTCGCGACGGCGGTGTAGGTGGTGAGGGTGGAGGAAGACGACGGGACGGTGAGCGTGACCGTGTCGCTGCCGGAACCGGCGAAGCCGAACTGGTTGTTGGTGGCGGCATTCGCCGCGGCCAGCGCCAGCGGCGCGGCGGCGACCTGTTTGGCGGCGGCGCCGGTCTGCGCCAGCGTCGTGTCGTTCAGCGCGCCGGCGAGGGCCGCCGCGTCCGCCGCGGTTTGCAGGCTTTCCTGCTGCTGGTACCAGTAGCCGACGCCGACGGACAGGCCGGTCATCGCGATCAGCACCGGCGTCATCAGCGCCACGATCATCGCAACGGCGGCGGTGCGCTGGCGCAGGCCGGCGATCAGGCCGGCGATCAGGCCGGCGATCAGGCCGGCGATCGAACCCTTGAAGATGTCGAGCCGGTGCATGCCATCCTGTCGGTCGTGAGGTGGAACACATCGCTAATCTTAACTGGTTAACGAGGTGTTAAAGGAACTACGTCAGAAGCGCGCGATGGACAGGTTCGCATGGCGCCGTTGGATCAGCGCACGCTTGGCACGACGTGGTTTTGCGCGCGCCCGGCGGGCCGCCGCCGCGGTCGAATTCGCCATCACCTCGGTGGCGCTGTTCACCTTCCTGATGGGGATTATCAATCTGGGCGATCTCGGCCTGGTGCTGGGCGCGCTGCAGCACGGCGTGCAGGGCGCGGCGCGGCAGGCGGCGGTGGTGGCGGCGGGCGATCTCGCCAGCGGCACCGCCTGCCCGGCCAACGGCGACATCCAAAGCTACTTCAACGCTTTTGCGACGCCGCCGCTGGCCGCCAACAGCGCCGTCCCCAGTTTTGGCGGCGGCGGCAGCCCCTGGGTGAGCAACGACGCGACGCTGCCGGGCAGCTATGTGGTGCTGACCGAGACCTATAACTGGGTGCCGATCGGCTTTTCGCCGTTCGGCACGGGCTTCAGTTTCAGCCTGACCGCCGCCGGTTTCGTGATGGGCTCCAGCGCTTCCGTGACATGCTGAGGAGCGCCAGGCGGGGCGACCGGCGGGGTAGCGTCGCGGTCGAGTTCGCGCTGGTTTCGAGCTTCATGCTGCTGCCGTTGTTTGCCGGCGGCGCGGATTTTGTCGAGATCATTTCGGCCCAGGCGCAGCTCAACACCGCGCTGCAATCGCTGTATCTGTATGCCTATGCCAACCCGGCCGGGGCCAGCAGCGCCACCGCGATCGCCGCCGTCATCGCCAAGATCAACGCCCATGCGACGCATCAGGTGAGCTTTCCGGCCACTAACGCGGGCGGCGTCACCAATGGCACGGTGAGCTACAAATGCATGAACGCCAGCGGCGCCACCGCCGCCTATGGCGCCGGTTGCGCCAGCGGATACACCAAGCAAAGCTTCGTGTCGTATCAGTTGAACTGCAGCGTGAACATTACGGTGCCGCTGCCGCTGGGGCTGGCCAACCCGTTCGCGCTGAGCGCCGCCGGCACGACGCAGATCCAATAGCGGTTATTGCAGGCGGAAGGTGATCCAGAGCGGTAAGGAAGACATGGCGGCGTGGCCGTTTTGCAGGGCCGGCTGGAAGCGCCAGCTGCCGACCGCGGCGCGGGCGGCGTTGTCGAGCCGGGTGGAGCCGGAGCTTTGGGTGACAACGACGCCGGCCGGCGTGCCGGCGGCGGTGACGCGAATTTCGAGCCGCACCCGGCCTTGTTCGCCGAGGACGCGGCTGAGGGAGGGATAGACCGGCGGCGCGTTGCCGGTGGCGGCGGGTTGCGCCGGCCGCGTTGGACCGGCCGGTGCCGACGGCGCCGCCGGTACGCCGGCGGTCGGGAGCGCCAGGCTCAGCAGCGCGGCGGGTGCCGCCGCCGGTGTTGCGGTGGCGGGCGGCTGACGCGGCGCCACCGTCGGTGAAGGCGGCGCGGGCGGCGGCGGTAGTGGCAGCGATGGCGCCATCGTCGGCGGTTTTGCCGATGCCGGCGCGGCGGCACGAGGAGGCACGATCAACGCGACCGCCGGCGGCTCCGGCGCTGGCGGCAGATGCGCCGCCTTGAACCAGGCCAGGGCGGCGAGGAGCACGATGACGTGCAGCAACAATGCCAGGCCCCCGCCGCGCCAGGGCCGGATCGCCAGCGGCGAGGCCGGCCGCCGCGCCGCCGGCCCGGCGCTCAGCATCGCGGGTTCACAGCACCAGCACACCCTCGTGCTGGGCCTTGGCTTCCGGCTCGACATGGATGGTGATCGCCACGCCCTCCATTTCCGCCAGCAGCGCCGCCTCGATCCGGTCGCAGATTTCGTGCGCCGCCGCCACGGTCATGCCGCCCGGCACCACCAGGTGGAATTCCAGGAAATAGGACGGCCCGGCCTGGCGGACCCGCAGGTCATGCGCCTCCAGCGCGCCGGTGGCGTGCAGCCGGACCAGGTCGCGGATGCGGGCTGTCATCTCCGGCGGCGGCGCCTCATCCAACAGGCCGCTGAACGAGCGCAGCAGCGTGCGGGTGCCGAGCACGGCGACCTGGACCGCGATGGCGATGGCGATCAGCGGGTCGAGGATCGGCACCACCAAAGTCGCTGCCAGAGTGAGTGCGGCGATGATGCCGACCGTCGACAGCACATCGGCCAGCAGGTGCTGGGCATCCGCGGTGAGCGCCGGGGACATCCGGCCGATCCGCCGCAACAGGAGCGCCCAGACCAGGTTGACCAGGCCGGCGGCGGCGTTCAGGCCGAGGCCGAGGCCGAGCGCGCCATGCAGCGGCGCCAGCGCCGGCGGATGCCACAGCGCCTCCAGCGCCCGGCGCAGGATCAGGATCGCGGCGAGCAGGATCATCGCGCCGGTCGCGACCGCGCTCAGCAGCTCCACCTTCGCATGGCCGTAGGGGTGCTCGCGGTCGGCGGGCTTGGCGCTGACCACCAGGGCGTAGAGCGCCAGCGACGAGGCGCCGACATTGACCAGGGCTTCCAGCGCGTCGGAAAACAGCGCGGCGCTGCCGCTGACCCGTGCGGCGCCGAACTTCAGGGCCAGGGCCAGGAGCGCCACGCCGATGCTGCCGGCGGCGAATTTGACCATCGGTCTCACCCATGCGTGCTAGCAAACCGTAGGGGGGCGCGGCAACGTTGTTGCGGCGCACGATGTTGCCGGGCGGCCACAGCGGCTTTTATCTCCGGGACAGGCGGCGGCAAAGATTGACTTTGGCGGGCTGAAACATTCTGAATCGCGTCAAGCGCGAACAACGCAGCCGGAGGTCATGGCCGTGTCACATTTTTGCATCCGGCCCGGGCGCTGGCTCGCGACCGCTCTGACGATCGCCCTCGCGGCGGCGGCAACGCCGGCCGGCGCTTCCGACCCGCTGCCGGGCGACCTGATCACGCCGCCGGTGAACATCAATATCGGGCTGTTCTACAATGAGTTTTCCGACGCCGACCGCTACGGCGAGCTGCATGGCGGGACGGTGAAAAACGATACCCATCTTTCCAACGACGTTCTGGTCGGGCGCTATATCCGGACCTTCGAGCTCGGTGGGTTCAATGCCGGGGTGCAGGGCTATATCCCGTTCGTTTCGTTCATCGGCAACCAGCATGTGGGCGTCGCCGACATTCCGGGCATCGCGCCTGGTTTCCCATCCTTCGGTCAGGGGCGGGCCAGGCTGGACAGCAATACCGGCTTCGACCAGCCGAATTTCAGCGCGTTCTTCTATCCGATCGATAATCCCGCGACCGGCACCTACGCCGTGATCAGCCCCTGGATTTCGCCGCCGGTCAGCAGCTTCGCCAAGGAGGACGGTCTCAATCCGGGGACCCAGAACGTCTGGACCTACGAGCTCGAGGATGGCATCCGCACCACGCTGCTCGGCACGCCGACGACCCGCAACCTCTCGGTCGAGGTTTGGGACACGCTGTATTTCTATGGCCACAATACCAACTCGGCGCTGGTCAGTCCGGAGGTCAGCGCCGACGATATTCCACCGCTGTATCAGGCGTTTGGGGTTCGCAACCCGTTGCAGCGCGCCACCGTCACGCCCGCGACGTATCGGGAGCAGCCGAGCAACGAGCTGCGGATTTACCTGCCCTATACGTTCGCGCCGGCGATGGGAGCGTTCGTCGCGCCCGGTTTTTACCAGTCGTTCGGCGGCAAGGCGACCTACAAGATCAACGGCGTGGGCGTGGTGGACTCCGGCAGCCGCACCAGCGAGACGCAGTTGCGGCTGATCGCCTCCACCTTCCTGTCGCACAAATTGGCGCTGATGCTGGCGGGGTATTTCGACGTCGCCGCGCATGGCGGCCCGCTGAACCGGACGGTTCTGGTCCGGCTAGGCGTCTTTTTCTAGTAGCACCCAGCGGAAACGCGCTCCGGCGGCCATCTGACGCGGCTTTCTGCGCTTCCGGTGCTCACGTACTCAACGTACGCTCCGCTCCGGTTCTCGAAAGCCACGCCAGCTGACTCACCGGAGCACGTTTCCAGATCGCGTTTACAGGGAGGCGCGGATGCCGAAGAGGCCGCTGGTGCCGGGGATCTGCAGGCCGTTGACCGGCTCGAAGCGGGAGCCGGTGAGGTTTTTGCCCTGGAAGAAGATCGTGAAGCGGGGCGTGATGGCGTCGTTGGCGGTGAGGTCCAGGATGGTGCCGGAGCCGGCGCGGCCGGTGCCGGCGGGGTAGCCGTCATCGCCGTATAAAAAGTCGGTGAAGCGGCCGATGTATCTGATTTCCGGGACGATGCTGAGCGCCGGGGTGGGCGCGAAGGTGACGGTGGCCGAGCCGGTGTTTTGCGGGCGGCGCAACAGCGGCGTGTGGTCGTCCGCGTTTTCGGCGCGCGTGTAGGTGTAGGTGAAATCGGCGTTCAGCCAGGTGGCGGGTGTGAGCACCAGTTCGGTCTCGACGCCGTCGGTATGGGCGTGGCCGATGTTTTCCTCCGAGGTGAAATCTGGCGTGGTGGTGATCAGGTCGCGGATGTCGTTGGCGAAATAGGTGGCTGAGAGGTCGGCGAAGTCGGCCTGGCCGAAGCCCGGCAGGTCGAGTTCGGCGCCGGCTTCGTAGCCGATCGAACGCTCTGGCCGCAGGTTCGGATCGCCGACGTAACCAAAGTTGTCGACGCCGTGCAGGTCGTACAGCGAGGGGGCGAGGAAGCCGCTGCCGAAGGCGGATTTCAGCCGCAGATCGACCTGCGGGATCGCCAGCACGCCGCCGATGCGGCCGGTGAAGGCGTTGCCGAAGCTGGAGACGGCGTCATCCCGCAGCGCGCCGGTGAAAGTGAGGCGGTCGTACAGCGTGGTCTGCGCGCCAAGATGGCCGGCGACGGCGTGCTGCGAGGCGTCGACGCTTTGGATGAAACCGCTTTCGTTGACCCGTTCGCGGGCGGTGTCGTTCAGGTATTCGACGCCGAACAGGACCGAAGAAAATGAGGCTGGGCCGGCATCGTTCAGGTGTACGGTGTTGTTCCATTGCGCGTCGGTGCGGGCGCCGTGGTAGTGGTCGTCGGCGGTGGCGAAGTTGGGGTCGTCGCCGTCGAGCAGATTTTCATAGCGGCGGTCGTCGACGCTGCGGGCGATGAAGAGTTCGGTTGTGGCCAGGCCGTTCAGCAAGGTGCTTTTGACCCCGGCCTTGCCGAAGAAATTTTTATCGTGGCTGAACTCGTCGGGGTCGTCGAAGACCGGGTAGCCGAGGTCGGGGTAGCCGGCGTCGCTCTGCCGGGCCCGCAGGATGAGATAGACGCGGGTGCCGGGGGCGGGCGTGTAGCCGAGGTTGAGGACGCCGGATTTGGCGCGGAACGGGTCGCGGTTGCCGGTATAGGTGGAGAGCCGCCGGGCGGTGGCGTCGAAGCCGGCCTCTTCGTCCAGGGCGGCGCTCAGCATGTAGTCCAGCGCCCCGGACTGGCCGGAAATGGTGGCGTTGCCTTTGCCTTGCGCCGGGAAGCCGCCGGCGGCGGTGAGGTCCGCGTGCGGTGTGCCGGCGCCCTGCAAGGTGATGATGTTGATGACGCCGCCGATAGCGTTGGAGCCGTACAGGCCGGACAAGGGGCCGCGGATGACCTCGATCCGGTCGACGCCGTTGAGAAGGTCCTGGCCGAAGTCGAAGGCGCCGTTGGGGTCGGCGGCGTCATTGGCGGGCACGCCGTCGATCAGGACCAGCACGTCCTCGGAATTGGTGCCGCGGATGAAGAGGCTGGTCTGGCCGCCGGGGCCGCCGGCCTGGACGACGCCGAGGCCCGGCACCGCGTCCAGCGCCTGCGCCAGGGTGGTGTAGCCGCGGGCGGCGAAGGTGGCGGCGGTGATGACGGTGACGCCGGCGGGGATTTGGGAGAGCGGGGTCGGCACCCGGGTGGCGGTGACGACGATGTCGGCGGGTTGGTCGTCCGCCAGAGCGATGGCGGGGGCGAGCAGGCAGGCGGCGAGCAGACAGACGCGGATAGGACAGGACATCAAACCTCCGGCGCATGGAACAGCGACAGAGGCTCGGGGACTTTCACCCTTTCGTGCATGGCACACCCCGTCCATCCACGCGACAATGTCTCGATGCAGGCCGGTCTCCTGGCTCACGGCCTGAGACGGGTAAGACCTCTACTCTGCTGGCCATCTGAGGCGTCTTTCTGCGCTTCCGGTGCTCACGTACTGACGTACGCTGCGCGCCGGTTCTCGAAAGCCGCCCCAGCTGACTCAGCAGAGCGAGGTCTTAAACCGTCTCCATCCTCGGCCCCCCTTCTCACTCTCTCGAGCAATGGGATGTGGGCGCGCGGATTTCGCCGCTTACAGTTGCGGGGGCAGCTACGGCGTTACACCGTATTCCCGTTTCAGCGCCGGCTAAGGCGCCACCTTCATCTGGATGTTCTGTAACCTGTTAGGTTCTTGGACGGCAAGAGCGATCAATCCCGCGGCGTCTGGCGATGCGTTTTTGTTTCGGCTCTGTGGCTTTTTGCGTCCAGGCGGCGGCTTTTGGAGGCTTTGGTGGGGCGGGTGGGTTTGCGGTAGGTGGGGGCGATGGCGGCGGCGCGGATCAGGGCGAACAGGCGGTCGCGGGCGTCCTCGCGGTTGCGGTTCTGGGTGCGGTGCTGGTTGGCGGTGATGACGATGGTGCCGCCGTTGTTGAGCCGGCGGCCGGCGAGCGTGGCGAGGCGGGTTTTGATGGCGGGCGGCAGCGTGCTGCCGGCGAGGTCGAAGCGCAGTTGCACGGCGGTCGCGACTTTGTTGACGTTCTGGCCGCCAGGCCCGGACGCGGCGATGAAGCTTTCCGTAAGATCGGAGTCCTCAATAAAGAGGTGGGGCGCAACCTGGATAACCATAACTCATGGATCCCAAAGGCGCGCCTTTGGCAGGGGTCCAAGGGACAGCGTCCCCTGGCCTTGCTCGTTCAGGCGGCCTTGGCGTCCTTCTTGGCCTGGGCGCGGAGCAGCCGGCGCTTCAGGGCCTGGCCCTCGACGGTAAGGTGCCGGTTGGACTGGCCGAGCAGATAGGCGTCCAGCCCGCCATTATGCTCCACCGAGCGCATGGCGCGGGTAGAGAGGCGCAGCCGGATGCTGCCCAGCACGTCCGACAGCAGCGTGGTTTCCTGCAGGTTGGGCAGGAAGCGGCGGCGGGTTTTGTTGTTGGCGTGGCTGACGTTATTGCCGGCCATCACTGTTTTCCCGGTTAATTCACAACGGCGAGACATCGGATCATCCTTGCGGCAAAGGCGCGACGGCGGGCCGGCAGGGCCGGTCCGCGAACTGGCGCGGCTTATGGCGAAGCGGCCGGGAGCGGTCAAGCCTCGCCGGCGTGGTCGCGGCCCGCCTGTTCGCGCATTTCGCCGGATTCGACGCTGTCGATCGCGTTCTGCAGGATTTGTACCACCACATCGTCCGGCAAAGTGCGGCATAGCACGCCCATGGCGCCGCCGAGCAAGGCGGAGGCGATGGCGAGCGGGGTGAGGTTTTGGCCGGTCATGAACTCGATCGACTTTTCCACCACCGAGCCGGCCTGGGCGAGGTCGCGCTCCGGCGGTTCCTGCCGCTGCCCCATGATGAACTCCGATGTTTCCTTGTGTTACAACTAAGGCCTGCGACGGCGAAAACCAGGGTCACTCCGCCGCTTCGGAGACCGCGTTATCGAGCCGGATGGGGTCGATGCCGGCCTCCTCCGCGGCCTGGTCCAGCTCGACCTGCGCCGCCCACATGCCGGCATAGATGGTGCCCGCTTCCAGGAGGGTGACATGGTTGCCGCGCTCGACGATCTCACCATCCCGCAGCACCAGGATCTCGTCGGCGTCGGTGACCGTGGAGAGCCGGTGGGCGATGACCAGCGTGGTGCGGTCCGAGGCGATCGACTGCAAGGCGGCGCTGATCTCCTGCTCGGTCGCGGTGTCGAGCGCGCTGGTGGCTTCGTCCAGGATCAGGATGCGGGGGTTTTTCAGGATGGTGCGGGCGATGGCGACGCGTTGCTTCTCACCGCCGGAGAGTTTCAGGCCGCGCTCGCCCACCTTGGTTTTGTAGCCCTGCGGCAGCGAGACGACGAAGTCGTGGATCTGGGCGAGGCGCGCCGCTTCCTCGATCTGGGCCGTGGTGGCGCCGGGGCGGCCGTAGGCGATGTTGTAGTAGATGGTGTCGTTGAACAGCACGGTGTCCTGCGGCACCACGCCGATGGCGGCGCGCAGGCTGTGCTGGGTGATGTCGCGGACATCGGTGCCGTCGACGGACACGGCGCCGGAGGTGGCGTCGTAGAAGCGGAACAGCAGCCGGCTGATGGTGGACTTGCCGGAGCCGGTGGGGCCGACGATGGCGATTTTCTGGCCGGGTGCCGCGGCGAAGGTGACACCCTTGAGGATCTCGCGGTCCGGATTGTAGCCGAAATGGACGTTCTGGAACGCGATGTTGGCCGGCGCGCCGGTTGCCGGCAGCAGCCGGGCGCCGGGCTTGTCGGTCACTTCGTAATTGACCCGCATCAGCGAGAACATCTGCTCCATGTCGACCAGGCCCTGGTTGAGCTGGAGGTAGACGAAGCCGAGGAAGTTGAGCGGCACGTAAAGCTGCATCAGGTAGGTGTTGACCAGCACGAACTGGCCGACCGTCATGTGGCGGTGGACGACGCCGGAGGCGGCCATGAGCATCATCACCGCGAGGGCGAGGGAGATGATCACCGCCTGGCCGATGTTGAGCGCGTTGAGCGAGACCTGGGCCTTGACCGAGGCTTTTTCGTAGCGCGCCAGGCTTTCGTCGAAGCGGCGGGATTCGTGTGCTTCGTTGCCGAAATATTTGACCGTTTCGAAGTTGAGCAGGCTGTCGATCGCCTTGGTCTGCGCCTCGTTGTCGGTCTCGTTCATGATCCGGCGGAATTTGGTGCGCCAGGCGGTGAAGGCGAAGGTGAAGGCCATGTAGCAGCCGACCGCGGCGAAGGTGATCAGCGCGTACCAGACGTTGAAGATGTGCCAGAGGATGGCGACGGTCAGCAGCAGTTCGATGATCGTCGGAATGACGTTGAAGACGGCGAGGCGCAGCACGTTCTGGATGCCGAGCGTGCCGCGCAGGATGATGTTGGAAAGCCCGCCGGTCTGCCGGTCCAGGTGGAAGCGCATCGAGAGGCCGTGCAGATGCTCGAAGGTCTGGCGGGCGACGACGCGGGAGGCGCGCATCTGCACCGCGGCGAAAATCGCGTCCCGGAGTTCGCCGAAGCCGGTCGAGGCGATGCGGACCAGAGCATAGGCGATGATCAGCGCCGCCGGCAGGAGCAGCGGGCCGGCCTTGGGCGAAAGCCGGTCGATCGCGTGGGCGTAGAGCAGCGGCACGTAAACGGTGGCGACCTTGGCCAGCACCATGGCGATGCTGGCCAGGACCAGGCGGACCCGCAGCGCCGGTTCATGCTTCGGCCACAGATAAGGCAGCAGCGAGAGCACGGTGGCGAGCGAGCCACGCGCCGGCTTGGCGGCCGCGGGCTCGGACAGGGGGGTGGAAATCGGCGCGGAGCGGGTCATGTGACGCAGATGGCATCTCGTCCGGGCGTTGAAAAGCTGCTTGAGCACATAACGGCCTGCCATTCGGCCAGGCTGCCGGGCGGGCGGCTGAAATTTTTTATCGGGCCGCATCATGTGGGGTACGTTTGGCCGGCCTTGGCGGCGCGGCTGGCGGCGCTGACGCCCGATGTGGCGGTGGCCGAGACGGTGGTGCTGGCGGCGCCGGCGGCGCCGCGCCTGAACGCGTTGGCCGCCGCCGCCGGATTACGCTTCCGGGACGAGGATTTCGACGTGCGGACGGCGGTGGGGCAGCCGGTGGTGGCGCTGCTGGACCGCGGCGCGCTGACCGATTTCGGGGTGATCGGCGTCGGCGTGCATCTGAACGGGCTGGTGCGGCGGGACGATGGCTGGCACCTCTGGGTCGGCAAGCGCGCCGCCGACAAGAAGCTCGAACCCGGCAAGCTGGACCATCTGGTGGCGGGCGGCGTTTCGGCCGGGATGACGCGGGTGCAGACGCTGCTGAAGGAAGGCGGGGAAGAAGCCTCGGTGCCGGCGGCGCTGATGGAAGGGGCGGTCGAGGTCGGGCGGTTCGACTATGCGATGGAGCGGCCGGAGGGGCTGCGGCGGGACGTGATTTTCGCGTATGACCTGGTGCTGCCGGAGGATTTTGTGCCCGCCCCGAACGATGACGAGGTGGAGCATTTCGAGCTTTGGCCTCTGGCGCGGGCGTTGCGGGTCGTCGGCACGACCGATGACTTCAAGTTCAACGTCAATCTGGTGCTGATCGACCTGCTCATTCGCTACGGCCTGATCGAGGGCGAGGAGGCGGCGCGGCTGCGGGCCGGGCTTGACCAGGGCCGCTAAATCAGCGCCAGGGCCGGGATGACGCAAGCGGTCTGGCCGCGGGCATAGACGAAGAAGTCGCCGGCCGCGGCGGTGGGCGGGAATGGCGACGGTATGTGCGCGGCGAGCCGCCAGGCCGGAAAATAGCGCTGCACATGGGCGGTGAAGCGCCGGCTGGCGGCGCCGGCCCAGCCGGGCCAGCCATCGCTGCCGTGGATGATGACGTGGCGGCGCGCCGTGTCGAACAAACCACGGAAATGAGCGTTGAACTCGGTCTCGGCGACCAGCCGGTGGATCGCCTCGACCGACAAAGCGAGATCGGCGGTGGCGCGGGCGGGTAGGTTTTTGGCGGTGAGGAACTGGCGGCTTGGGTCGTTGCGGCCGGCGTGCCGGCACTGCGCCAGAACCTCCGGCGCCGCGTCCACCCCGAGATAGGCGCCGACCTTGAGGCGTTGCGGCAACTTGCCGTCCGCGCAGCCGAACTGGATCAGGTCGGCGGTGTCGTTCTGGCGGATGAAGCGGTTCAGGAAGTTGGTTCGATAGCGGGCCAGCCGGGCCGCGAGTTGGGCGGGGCTGGGCGTGTCCGGGCGGCGCAGGGCGAGCAGAGAGGTGTCGAGGGCGGTCATGGCGGCAGGATGGCGGAGCCGGGTTAACGCAAGGTTGCCTTGACTCCGCGCGACACGGCGCGCAGATGCGGGCGATCATTGGTTCCGCCGTGCTGCGAGGGTTCGCACCACGGCGTGTTTTGCGTTGGGGGTCGGGTTCAGCATGTTCGACGCGCTTTCGGGCAAATTGGGCGACGTTTTCGAGAAGCTCCGGCGCCGGGGCTCCTTGAGCGAGGCCGATGTGAACGAGGCGATGCGGGAGATCCGCCTGGCGCTGCTGGATGCCGACGTGGCGCTGCCGGTGGTGAAGGATTTCATCGCCGAGGTGCGGGAAAAAGCGGTCGGCGCGGAAGTGCTGCGCTCGGTCTCCCCCGGCCAGATGGTGGTGAAGATCGTCAACGACGTGCTGGTGGCCGCACTCGGCGGCACCGCCGTGCCGTTGAACCTGAACGCGCCGTCGCCGATCCCGATACTGATGGTCGGGCTGCAAGGCTCCGGCAAGACCACGACCTCCGGCAAGCTGGCTTTGCGGCTGCGGACGCGGGAGCGGCGGCGGGTGCTGCTGGCCAGTTTGGATACGCAGCGGCCGGCGGCGCAGTTGCAACTGCAGCAGCTGGCCGGCCAGGCGGAGGTGGCGTGCCTGCCGATCATCGCCGGGCAGACGCCGCTGCAGATCGCCAGCCGGGCCATGGAGACGGCGCGGCGCGAGGTTTACGACGTGGTGATCCTGGACACCGCCGGGCGGCTTTCCATCGACCTCGCGTTGATGGAGGAGGTCAAATCCATCCGGTTCGCGGTCAATCCGGTCGAGACGCTGCTGGTGGTCGACGCGATGACCGGGCAGGACGCGGTGGCGACGGCGAAGGCGTTCAACGACGCGCTGGGGATTTCCGGCATCGTGATGACGCGGCTGGACGGCGATGCGCGGGGTGGCGCCGCGCTCTCGATGCGGGCGGTGACCGGGGCGCCGATCAAGCTCGCCGGGCTGGGCGAGAAGCTGGACGCGCTCGACCTGTTCGACCCGGAGCGGGTGGCGGGGCGCATCCTCGGCATGGGCGACATCGTCGGGCTGGTCGAGCGGGCCGGCGAGACGATCGACAAGGCGGATGCCGAGAAGCTGGCCAGGAAGCTGGCCAAGGGCAAGTTCGACCTGGAGGATTACGCCCAGCAGCTCAAGCAGATCGCCAAGATGGGCTCGCTGTCCGGGATCCTCGGCATGCTGCCGGGGGTGGGCAAGATCAAGAAGCAGATCGAGGATGCTAATCTGGACACCACTTTGTTCAAGCGGCAGGCGGCGATCATCGGCTCGATGACGATGAAGGAGCGGCGGGCGCCGGATATTCTCAAGGCCAGCCGCAAGAAGCGGATCGCCGCCGGGTCCGGCACCTCGGTGCAGGAGGTCAACAAGCTGCTGAAGCAGTTCGACGATATGTCGACCATGATGAAGCGGATGAACAAGATGGGCGGCAATCCCGCTATGATGCGGCAGATGCAGGCCATGATGCAGAAAGGCGGCGGCGGTGGCCGGCCGTTTTGAACCACTACAGGAGATTGAGATGTCGTTGAAAATTCGTCTGGCCCGCGCGGGCGCCAAGAAGCGGCCGTTCTACCACATCGTGATCGCCGATAGCCGCAGCCCGCGCGATGGCCGGTTTATCGAACGGGTCGGCACCTATAACCCGATGCTGCCGGCGGACCACGCCGACCGGGTGACGCTGGTGGCCGAGCGGCTGACGCATTGGCTGTCCAACGGCGCGGAAGCGACCGACCGGGTGGCGAAGTTCCTGGGCAAGGCCGGCCTGGCGCCGATGCCGGTTTATCCCGAACAGCCGAAGCAGTCGGCGCCGAAGAAGAAGGCGCAGGAGCGGGCGGCCGAGCGGGCCAAGGCCGCCGCCTGACCCAAGGGCGATGGGCGAAAGACTGATCCTGATGGGCGTGATCGGCAGGCCGCATGGCGTGCGGGGGCTGGTGCGGGTGAACGCCTACACCGAGGACCCGGAGGCGCTTGCGGGCTATCCGCTAACCGACAAGGCCGGGCGGCGGTTCGGCCTGGAATGGGTCGGCGGCAATGTGGCGCGGCTGAGCGAGAACGGCCGCCAGATCACCGACCGCGATGAGGCGGAGCGGCTGACCAACACCGAGCTGTTCGCGCCGCGCGCGGTGCTGCCGGCGGCGGCGGACGAGGAATTCTACCTCGCCGACCTGATCGGGCTGCAGGCGCGCGATAACGCCGGCGGGGCGCTCGGCACCATTGCCGCGGTGCACGACTATGGCGGCGGGGTCAGCCTGGAGATCATGCCGGGGGCGCTGATGGTGCCGTTTACCCGTGCCGCCGTGCCGGTGGTGGACCTCGCCGCCGGCTACGCGGTGGTGGCGCCGCCGGCCGAAACGGAGGCGCTGCCGTGAGCTGGCGGGCCGATATCCTGACGCTGTTTCCGGCGATGTTTCCGGGGCCGCTGGGGCAGAGCCTGGCCGGCAAGGCGCTGGACGCCGGCATCTGGTCCTGCCGCGCGACCGATATCCGCGCGTTTGGGCTGGGGCGGCACCGCAGCGTCGACGATACGCCGTTCGGCGGCGGCGCCGGCATGGTGCTGCGGCCGGATGTGCTGGATGCCGCCATCGCCTCGGTGGCTGATGAACGGCCGCTAATTGTTTTAACCCCGCGCGGCCTGCCGCTGACCCAGACGCGGGTGGAGCGGCTGGCGCGAGGGCCGGGCGTGGTGCTGCTTTGCGGCCGGTTCGAAGGGATCGACCAGCGGGTGGTGGAGGCGCGGGACGCCGAGGAGATCAGCATCGGCGACTATGTCCTCTCCGGCGGCGAAATCGCGGCGCTGGCGCTGCTGGACGCGGTGGTGCGCCTGCTGCCCGGCGTAATGGGCGCCGCCGCCAGCGCAACGGAGGAGAGTTTCTCCGCCGGTTTGTTGGAATACCCGCATTATACCCGCCCGGCGCTGTGGGCGGAGCGGGCGGTGCCGGAGGTTCTGACCTCCGGCGACCACGCCGCCATCGCCGCCTGGCGACACCGCCAGGCCGCCGCCATAACGAAACACCGCCGGCCCGACCTGTATGCAAGGCACGTTGCATCCGGCGGCGGCGCGCCCTAAACCCCTCGCCGAGAAGGATCACCCAGCCATGAACATCATCCAGACCATCGACGCCGAGCAGATCAGCCGGCTGACCGAAGGCAAGACCATTCCGGATTTCGCCCCCGGCGACACCCTGCGCGTCAACGTCAAGGTCGTCGAAGGCGAACGCTCGCGTATCCAGGCGTTCGAAGGCGTCTGCATCGCCCGCTCCAACCGCGGCATCAACTCCAGCTTTACGGTACGGAAAATCTCCTACGGCGAAGGCGTGGAGCGGGTGTTCCAGCTCTACGCGCCGACCATCTCGGACATCCACATCATGCGCCGGGGCGACGTGCGCCGCGCCAAACTGTACTACCTGCGCGGCCGCCGCGGTAAATCCGCCCGCATCGCCGAAAAAGCCCGCGAGATCGAGGCGCCTGCGGCTGCTGAGTAAGTAAGGCTAGGGGGCTTTGCCCCCTAGAACCCCCACCAAAGGCTAGCCTTTGGAATCCATTAGAAAGGGTTAGGGCGGGCGGGGCCTCTAGCCTTTTAAACAACTGGGTGGCCCCGCCCGCCCTAACCCTTTTCTCCAGGGTTCTAAGGGCTCGCCCTTAGCGGGGTCCAGGGGCAGAGCCCCTGGCCTTCCTTACCACAGGAGGCACAGTTGCCACGGACGTTGTTTGACAAGATTTGGGATGCGCATGTGGTCGACCGGATGGGGGACGGCACTTGTGTTCTCTATATCGACCGGCATTTGGTGCATGAGGTGACGAGTCCGCAGGCTTTCGAGGGGTTGCGGATGGCGGGGCGCGGGGTGCGGCGGCCGGATGCGACGATTGCGGTGGTGGACCACAACGTGCCGACCGAGAACCGGGCGAGCGGGATCAACGAGCCGGAGAGTGCGTTGCAGATCGCGACGCTGGAGCGGAACGTAACGGAGTTCGGCGTGCCGTATTTTCCGTTGTTGGATGCGCGGCAGGGGATTGTTCACATTATCGGGCCGGAGCAGGGGATTTCCCTGCCGGGGATGACGATTGTTTGTGGCGACAGCCATACCTCGACGCACGGGGCGATGGGGGCGCTGGCGTTCGGGATCGGCACGTCCGAGGTGGAGCATGTGCTGGCGACGCAGACGCTGTTGCAGAAGCCGGCGAAGAACATGCTGGTGCGGGTGGACGGGGTTTTGCCGGCGGGTTGCACGGCGAAAGATGTGATACTGGCGATCATCGGCAAGATCGGCACCGCCGGCGGGACCGGGCATGTGATCGAGTATGCCGGGGAGGCGATCCGGGCGCTCGACATGGCGGGGCGGATGACGGTGTGCAACATGAGCATCGAGGCTGGGGCGCGGGCCGGGCTGATCGCGCCGGATAAGGCGACGTTCGATTACATCGCGGGGCGGCCTTACGCGCCGAAGGGTGAGGATTTCGAGGCGGCGGTGGCGTATTGGAAGACGCTGCCGAGCGACGAGGGGGCAAGCTACGACATCGAGGTGGTGCTGGACGCGGCCAACATTGCGCCGCAGGTGAGTTGGGGCACCAGCCCGGAGGCGGTGCTGCCGATTACCGAGGCGGTGCCGGACCCGGCCAGCGAGCCGGACGAGGCGCGGCGCGGGCAGATGCAGCGAATGCTGGACTACATGGGTCTGGCGCCGGGGCAGAAGCTGGCGGGGACCCAGGTGGACGTCGTGTTCATCGGCTCCTGCACCAACGGGCGGATCGAGGATTTGCGGGCCGCGGCGACGGTGGCGGCGGGGCGGCATGTGGCGGCGCATGTGCGCGCACTGGTGGTGCCGGGGTCCGGCCTGGTGAAGGCGCAGGCGGAAGCGGAGGGGCTGGACCGGGTGTTTCTCGACGCCGGGTTCGAGTGGCGCGAGGCTGGGTGCTCGATGTGTCTGGGCATGAACCCGGACAAGCTGACCGCCGGGCAGCGCTGCGCCAGCACGTCCAACCGCAATTTCGAAGGCCGGCAGGGGCCGGGCGGGCGGACGCATCTGCTCTCGCCGGCGATGGCGGCGGCGGCGGCGGTGACCGGCGTGCTGACCGATGTGCGGGAGCTGGCGTGATGGAGAAGTTCACGGTGCTTACCGGCGCGGCGGCGCCGCTGAACATGGCGAATGTGGATACCGACAAGATTATTCCGGCGCGGTTTTTGAAGACCATCGAGCGCGGCGGGCTTGGGGTGCATCTGTTCGCATCGATGCGGTACGAGGATGACGGCGCGGAGAAGCCGGGCTTTGTGCTGAACCAGCCGCAATACCGGCACGCCGAGGTGCTGGTGGCGGGAGAGAATTTCGGTTGCGGGTCGTCCCGCGAACATGCGCCCTGGGCGCTGCTGGATTTTGGGATACGTTGCGTTATCGCGCCCAGTTTTGCCGATATTTTTCATGGCAACTGCTTCAAGAACGGCATTCTGCCGGTGGTGCTGCCGCAAGCGGTTTGCGAAACGCTGATGGACGATGCGGCGATGGGCCCCAATGCGCGGATCACCATCGACCTCGAACGGCAGGTGGTGATCCGGCCGGATGGCGAGGAGATTCGTTTTGAGGTCGATGCGTTCCGCAAGCATTGTTTGTTGAACGGTTTGGACGATGTGGCGTTGACGCTGGAACGCAAGCCGGCGATCGACGCCTATGAGGCGCGGACCCGGCGGGAGCATGGGTGGCAGCCGGCGATAAACGGAGTTTGATGTGAGCGCCAACAAGAAATTGCTGCTGATGCCGGGCGACGGCATTGGCCCTGAGGTGATGGCCGAGGCCAGGCGGGTGATCGGCTGGTTGGGGACATCGCGCCGCGCCAGCTTCGAGATTTCCGAGGCGCTGGTCGGCGGCGCCTCGATCGACACGCATGGGGTGCCGCTGACCGAGGACGCGATGCAGGCGGCGCGGGCGGCGGATGCGGTGCTGTTCGGCGCGGTGGGCGGGCCGCAATGGGACGGTGTGGCGTTCGACATCCGGCCGGAAGCCGCGTTGTTGCGGTTGCGCAAGGAACTTAGCGTGTTCGCCAATCTGCGGCCGGCGAAGGTGTTCGATGCGCTGGCCGCGGCGAGTTCCTTGAAGCCGGAGCTGGTGCGCGGGCTGGACATCATGATCGTGCGCGAGTGCATCGGCGGTGTGTATTTCGGCGAGCCGCGCGGGATCGAGACCTTGCCGGACGGCACCAGGCGCGGTGTGAACACCGAGGTTTATACGACACCCGAGATCGAGCGGGTGGCGCGGGTGGCGTTCGAGCTGGCGCGCAAGCGGCAAGGCAGGCTTTGCAGCGTCGAGAAGGCCAACGTGATGGAAAGCGGGCTCTTGTGGCGGCAGACGGTGGCGGCGCTGGGCCAGGCCGAATACCCGGATGTGAAGCTGGGCCATATGTATGCCGATAACTGCGCGATGCAGCTGGCGAAGAACCCCAAGCAGTTCGACGTGATCGTCACCGGCAATCTGTTCGGCGACATCCTTTCGGACCTGGCGGCGATGCTGACCGGCTCGCTCGGCATGTTGCCTTCGGCGACATTGGGGGCGGCGGATGCTTCCGGGCGGCGCCATGCGTTTTATGAACCTATCCATGGCAGCGCGCCGGATATCGCCGGCCGCGGCCTTGCCAATCCGCTGGCGCAAATCCTCAGCCTGGCGCTGCTGCTTCGTTACTCGTTCGACATGGAAGAGGACGCTGTGCTGATCGAACAGGCCGTGGAAGAGGTGCTGGATGCCGGCGCCCGCACCGCCGATATCGCCGCCCCCGGCGGTGCGCGCTTGAGCACCGTGGCGATGGGCGATGCCGTGTTGGCCAGGCTTGGGGGATACGCCGCCTGAGCTTGCCCGCAGCTTGCCGCAGCTTGCCGCACCTTGCCGCACCTTGCCGCGTCTAGGCGCTTCCGCTACACCGCCCCACGCCGCGCCCGTAGCTCAATTGGATAGAGCACCAGACTACGAATCTGGGGGTTGGGAGTTCGAGTCTCTCCGGGCGCGCCAGATTTCCTAAAGAAATTAAGGCTTTCCTCGGCGCAGTGATAAGGCAGCGGATGTGGCCGGATTTGCTTCCCACCGCGTTCCCCATTTTACCTACTTTTTGCCGCCGCACTCGCCCTGACTTACCCGTAGCCGCCGGACAGCGCTGTACCGGTAAGGTCTGTGATTACGTGCGTTGAGCGCGCGATGTGCGCCGTCGCCGAAATGAGGCGGAATGTTTACTCCGGCTTGACTGCTCGGCCTTCGCTAAGCGGACCGAGTACGCATCCTAACTGAAGGATGTATCGAAAGACTTTTTGAAGTCCCATCTTTCATTGAGCGGTGCCGTCGGTCGGGGTGACATATGGCACTTTCTGGACGCGCAGGTAGCGCAAACCGAACCGCCAAGCAGACGTTAGCCGTCCCCCCGACGCACCCAGACAACCTCACCTCTACTGACGTAGACCAAGACACCGCGGAGCGCGCCAGTCGCACGCAGGTACGCCTTAATTTGCTCTGCATACGCGACGCGTACTGCAGAACTTGGATCCAAATCGCTCTTCCAATCCACTACCGCCTCGATCCGGCCGTCGACTACCGACAGTGCGTCCGCGCGGCCAGCGACCAACGCCCCGTCGTAGTCCTTAGCGAACAGCGGAACCTCTGCATGGAGTGAGGGCCAGAGCGACTCCAACTCCGGCATGCCCCGCGCTCGAAGAGCGGTCGAAGCGCATTCCTGTGGATCGGGATAGCTCGCCTCGCCGGCCTCCAGCACACGCAACTCCTCAGCCAGCTCGACGGCGCGCGCGGCCACGATAGGCGGCTCGATGAGGAGTTCTCCGGTGACCATCTCCTCCATGAGCTTGTGGAGGAGCATACCGCGGACCCGACCGGCGCCCATGGGCCGCATCGGTTCGCCGAGGTCCTCCGCCCCCTCACCCGCCTCCATCTCCTCGACTTCCGGCAGGTCGGGATCGTGTTCGCTTGGCCGCCGCCAGACGACGGGGGGTGCCGCAGCAGTCGCCGCCGCGGCTTCTGTGGCGAAGACGTCCAGGGTCTGCTCATTGGGCTCGACGAGGAGCCGCGGCCCTGGGCCGCGATGCAAGGCGGTCACCTTCAATTCGGGCAGCCTGGATGTGCCTAGGTCGAGAATGCGCGCCCAGCTGGAAGGCCCCGCTCCTACAAGGTCGGGGAGAACCAGCAGGTTCCGGGCTCGGGTGCAGGCCACATACCAGAGCCGTTCTCGCTCACGAGCCGCCTCGGCTGCCTCCTCGGCTTGGGCATCGGCCAGCTGCGGCGGCGGCAGGCCGCCCAGCACCCAGTGCAGGGTGTTGTCTGACTGACGGTGCACGAATTGCTCGGGCCCGCGCAACTGAGTCCCGGTGTTTACTGGGATCACCACCGGCCATTCAAGGCCCTTAGCGGTATGGATGGTTACCAGAGTGATGGCCCCTTCGCTCTCGTCGATGCGGCCCTCCGTGACACCGCGGCCCGCCTCCCAATCCGTCTTGAGGTCGGCCACGAAGGCGGCCAGCCCACGGACACGGTAAGGCCTCGCCAGCGTAATAAGGGCGTCGAGGTTGGCGATCGCGCGCCCGCCGCGGTCCCCGGTTCGCAAGGCCAGTGCCACCCGCAGGTACAGGCGCTCGGCGGCTTCGCCGAGCAGCGCAGCAGGCGTCGCCGAGGCCACCTTCCGGCGAAGTGCCTGTAACGCCTCCAGCACCTCGCGAGCCTCAGCGTCGGCGACCTGGGACGGGGCTGTCTGCAAGGTAAAATTGGCCTGCCGCCCCCCGGGGATGGGTGGCAGGCCCGCTGTAACAGCCAGCAACCGCGCCTCCGTCAACCCGACCATCGGCCCGCGGAGGAAAGCACCGAAAGCCAGGGTATCGAACGGATCCGCCAGCGCCCGCAGCAGCGCGAGCACGTCCTGCGTCTCCTGCCGGCGCATTAGCGCCTTGCCCGCCTGAGATGCCACGGCGAGTCCCTGAGCCTCGAGCTCGCGCTCATATCGCCAAAGTTCGGACCCGGTGGGCGCAAGCAGCGCAATGTCACCGGGGCGCAGCGGTGTGCGAACCCCGTCACGGCGGCGTATGTCGACGGTCCCGACGATCCGGCTGCAGAGGGCGGCCACCGCCTCGGCCTCCGCATCCCGCTGCTGGCCAGCTGACAACGCCCGGACGTCAATCGTGATCTTGGCCGCGCACGGCACGCTGCCGTCGTGAAGCCCCAGGGTTGGCGCGAGCGCCACATAGCCGGGCTGGCCGGGGGCCGCCAGCGGCATTCGGAAGCAGCTGTTGACGTGTTCGAGGATCGCGGGCTCCGAACGGAAGTTCGCCGTCACTTGAACGACGGAGGTGGGGTCGCGCTGGACGAAGGCGTTCCGCACCGCCTGGTAGGCCGCCACATGGGCACCCCGGAACCGATAAATGGCCTGCTTGGGATCGCCTGTGAATCGGCGTGGAATAAGGACCCCGTTTTAGGGGTAATCGGCGTCCAATAGGGACCCCTCTGGAACGGGGTTCACAGTGGCTTCCATGGAACATGGGAGCCGGTTTGAGGATGCTGATTGTGGAGACGCTAGCGAAGATCCGGCGGGCGTATTTTGTTCAGAAGAAGCCGATCAAGGTGATCTGCCGGGAGCTTCGGGTATCGCGCAAGGTGGTCCGGAAGGTGATCCGGACGGAGGCGACGGAGTTTCGTTACGCGCGGAAGGCCCAGCCACTGCCGAAGCTTGGTTCTTGGATCGGTCCGCTGGATGCCTTGTTGCTGGCGAACGAGGCGAAGCCGGCACGCGAGCGGCTGACGCTGATCAGGATTTTCGAGGAACTGCGTGGCCGGGGTTATGATGGTGGCTACGATGCGGTTCGGCGCTATGCCCGGTCCTGGTCCAGGGAGCGCGGCGCCGTAACGGCGCAAGCCTTTGTGCCGCTGAGCTTTGCTGCCGGCGAGGCGTATCAGTTCGATTGGAGCCACGAGGTCGTGGTGATCGGCGGCGCCACGACGACGGTGAAGGTAGCCCATGTCCGGCTCTGCCACAGCCGAATGTTCTTTGTGCGGGCCTATCCGCGCGAGACACAGGAGATGGTGTTCGACGCGCATGACCGTGCCTTTGCCTTCTTCAAGGGCACATGTACGCGCGGCATCTACGACAATATGAAGACCGCGGTTGATTCCATCTTCATTGGCAAGGACCGGGCGTTCAACCGGCGCTTCGCCCAGATGTGCGGTCACTATTTGATCGATCCGACGGCCTGCACGCCGGCCTCGGGCTGGGAGAAGGGGCAGGTCGAGAACCAGGTGGGGCTGGTGCGTGAGCGGTTCTTCACGCCGCGCATCAAGATGGCGAGCTATGAAGAGCTGAACGCCTGGCTGTTGGATCGCTGCGTCGCCTACGCCAAGGCTCACAAACATCCGGAACTGACGGAGCAGACGATCTGGCCGGTGTTCGAGGCGGAGCGGGCACATCTGGTGCCGATCGCCGGGAGGTTCGATGGCTTCCACACCACCACGGCCGCGGTCTCCAAGACCTGCCTGGTGCGGTTCGACAACAACAAATACTCGGTGGCCTCGCGTGCTGTCGGCCGGCCGGTGGAGATCCAAGCGTATGCCGATCGCATCGTGCTGCGCCAGGACGGCGTGATGGTGGCCGAGCATGCCCGCTGCTTCGGCCGTGGCGAGACGATCTACGATCCCTGGCATTACGTCCCGGTGCTGGCCAGGAAGCCTGGCGCGTTGCGCAACGGAGCTCCGTTCAAGGACTGGCTGCTGCCGTCGAACCTGGAGCGCGTCCGGCGCAAATTGCGTGGCTCGGACGATGGCGACCGGCAGATGGTGAAGGTCCTGTCCGCCGTGCTGACCGATGGCCTCACCAGCGTGGATGCCGCCTGTGCCGAGGCGCTGGCCCAAGGCGTTCATTCCGCCGATGTCATCATCAATATTCTGGCGCGCAGCCGTGATCCGGAGCCAGCGGTGACGATCATGACACCTGATGCACTGAAGCTCCGTCACGCCCCGATCGCCGATTGTGCTCGCTATGACAGCCTGCGGAGGAGTTTTTAATGGAACGCGCCCAGATCTTCGACATGATGGCGCAGCTGAAATTGTTCGGCATGCGCGCCGGCTATGACGAGGTGATGTCCGTCGGCATCAAACGTCAGCATGAACCGCCGCATATCGTCGGCGATCTGCTGCAGGCGGAGATCGCCGAGAAGCAGGCTCGTTCCATCAAGTATCAGATCACCATCGCCAAGCTGCCGCTGGCCAAGGATCTCGAGGACTTCGAGTTCGCCGGGACGCCGATCAACGAGGCGCTGGTGCGTGATCTGGCCGGCGGTGATTTTATCGCGGCACAGCGCAACACCGTCCTGGTCGGCGGCACCGGCACCGGCAAGAGCCATCTGGCCATAGCCATAGCACGAGCCTGCATCCGCGGTGGCGCTCGTGGCCGGTTCTTCACCGTCGTCGATCTGGTCAACCGCCTGGAAGCCGAGGCAAGATCCAGCCGGCAGGGGCGGCTCGCCGACTTTGCCATGCGCTTGGACTTCCTGGTTCTGGATGAACTCGGCTATCTGCCGTTCGCCCAGGCCGGTGGCCAGCTGTTGTTCCACCTGATCAGCCGGCTCTACGAGAAGACCTCGATCATCGTCACCACCAACCTGGCCTTCGGCGAATGGCCGAGCGTGTTCGGCGACGCCAAGATGACTACGGCACTTCTCGACCGCCTGACGCACCATTGCGACATCGTCGAGACCGGCAACGAAAGCTGGCGCTTCAAAAACCGCGCCTGAACCGGCCGCGCCTGACCGGCCGCGCCTGATCAAACCCCCTCCCCGGACCCCACCCCCGGGCTTGCCCAGGTGGGCAAACAGGCACCTCCCACGCGCCCGCTACGCCAGCGCATTTGAACCGCGCTCCTCGGGCGCGCGGGGCCCTCCTGTTCGCTACCTGGACAAGCCCATCCAGCATGACCCAGGGGTCCTTTTTGCACGCCGATCGGGGGTCCCGTTTGAATGCCGATTGACAGCCGATCTGCGGGAGAAGCTTGCGGGGCAGCAGCGTTACCTTTTCACGTTGATCCAGAAATTTGGCACCGAGCGGGGCGAGCTGATGCCAGTTTTGTCGGAACGGTCGGACGTGATCGTCATAACCGACGAAGCACACCGCAGCCAATACGCCCAGCTTGCCGCCAACATGCGCAGGGCGCTGCCCAACGCTGCCTTCTTGGGCTTCACCGGTACACCATTGGTGGCAGGCGAGGAGCGTACCCGCGAGGTCTTTGGGGATTACGTCTCCATCTACAACTTCGCGCAGTCGGTAGCTGATGGCGCCACCGTGCCGCTGTTCTACGAAGGACGGCAGCCGGAGTTGCAACTAGCCAAGGAGGACTTGCGCGACGAGCTGCAGGCGCTGCTGGAAGAAGCTGAGCTGAGCCCCGAGCAAGAGAAACAAGTCCAGACACAGTTTGCCCGGCAGTACCATTTGATCACCCGTGAGGACCGGCTGGATAAAATCGCCGGTGACCTGGCCCGGCATTTTGCCGGCCGGGGCTACCGCGGGAAGGGCATGTTCGTAGCCATCGACAAGGCCACCGCCGTGCGGATGTGCCTGAAAACAAAAGTGGCGTGGCAAGGTTTGATCGCTGAGCAAGAGGCGCTGCTGGCCAAGACGCCAGAGCCTGCGCGCGAGGCGCTGGCGGAAAAACTTGCCTGGATGCGCGAGACCGACATGGCTGTGGTGGTTAGCCAGTCGCAGGGCGAGATCGAGGAGCTGAAGGCCAAAGGTCTCGACATTATCCCGCACCGCAGGCGCATGGTGGAGGACGATCTTGAGGGTCGGTTCAAGGACCCCAAAAATCCCCTTCGCCTGGTATTCGTCTGCGCTATGTGGATCACCGGCTTCGACGTGCCAACCTGCAGCACTGTCTACCTCGACAAGCCGATGAAGAACCACACGCTCATGCAAACCATCGCGCGGGCCAACCGGAATGCGCCAGGCAAGCAGGCCGGCACGATTGTGGATTATGTCGGCGTGCTCGCAAACCTGCAGGACGCACTGGCGATCTACGGCGCCCCAGAGGGCGGAGCGAAACCCATCCGCGACAAGAGCGCTTTGGTCGGGCTGCTGGAGGAAGCCCTTGTCGAAGCAGAGAGCTACTGCAAGACTTATGGCGTCGACATCGGGGGCATTCTCGATGCTGACAAGCTCCAACGCGCCATGCGGATCGGCAAGGCTCAGGAGGCGCTGATCGCCCCCGACGACGTCCGGCGCGGATTTCTGCGGCGAGCCGATGCCGCCACCCGCGCCTATCGGGCCGTGCTGCCAGATGATAGGGCAGCGCCGTTCCTCAAACGCGTGGCGGCGCTGGTCGTGGTGGCGCAGGCGATCCGTAACCAGCTTGGGCCGGCGGACATTTCTGCCCTAGCCGCGCAGGTGGAGGCGCTGCTGGACGAGAACATCCTGGGCGTGGAAATTGTAGCCCCGGTGCGCGTGGGTAACGACACGAAGGGGCTGACCGACCTGTCTGCCATCGATTTCGAGAAAATGGCGGAGGCGTTCGCGAAAGGTCCGCGCACCGCAGTAGACAGATTACGCTCCAAGGCCACCGAGACCGTAGAGAAGATGGCCGCGCAAAACCCCTCGCGCGTTGATTTGATCGAGAAATTGGAGATGCTGATCGACGCATACAACTCCGCCACGGCCAGCGTGGAGGAGACATTCGAGAAGCTGAAGGCTTTCATCCGCAGCCTCGACGAGGAGCAGGGACGCGCTGCCCGCGAAGATCTAACCGACGACGAACTGGCGATCTATGATCTGCTCACGCGGCCGGAGCCAAAACTGACCAAGGCACAGGACGCGGAGGTTAAGAAGGTCGCTCGGGCTCTGCTGGCAAGCCTGCACGACAAGGTCGCCGTGTTCGAATGGCACCGACGCCAGCAGACTCGCATTGATGTCCGGTGGACGATTGAGCAGGTGCTGAATGATCTGCCAGAGGAGCCATATCCGAAGGAGTTGTGGGACTTGAAGGTGGAAGAGACGTGGCAGTTTGTGTTTGCTCGACCGCAATGGCGGGTTGCGCAGTTTCAGATTGATCGTTGACCTTGGGGGCACTTTCCGCATTGAAGCGCGGGGACTCGATCTCAGACCACATATTGGGCCAGAGCGAGAAGCCGACGGAAGGAGAAAATTGAGGCGCCGCTATAACGGGTCGGGTCTTCAAGACTGAGGTGAAAAGTGTTGCTGTTCATCCTATCCCCAATGATCGGGAACTACATGCCCCACCGGCGGCTTCTTCATCACCACAAACCCGCTTTTGTTGAGATGCTGGATCGGTCGATCGGCGGTGATGCGGGCCATGAACTCGTTAGAATGCACCCGCTTCCTGCCGTCGAAGCGGGGTGGGTGTCGAGTCTTTTGAGCTTGTTCTATTAGCTCGGAGCTGCCAGCGATATGGTTGGCGGCCGCCGGAGCCCGGTGGGTACCGACATCTAGTCGCGCTTGCTTTCAGAGTAGGCTACGAAAGACGGGTGGACCCTCACAATGAAGCCATCAGGTACGCAACAGAGCACGCCGGTTCGATGTTTCCAGAGATACCGCTCGACGCGCGTCCACGATTGGTCGAGTTAGTACTCAAAGCACTGGGCTCGCCTGGTGGATCCAATAGCGCTCTCCAAACTTGGCTGTTCGACGAGTTCGCCTACTTAAACCTGGACTGGCACTTGATCGCACGGACCATTACAGGCGAATGCAATTTACAAGGTTTCGTGGCCGGTAGTCCGTTGGGGGGCAAGTTGAAGTGGTTGTCGGCCTGTGTGGGCGGATGCGGGTGGTGTAGAGCGCTCAACGGGCGGGTCTTCACCATTGTAAAGGCGGATGCGCCTGATCGGGATTGGCTCAAACAGGTCTGGCGCGGTAAGTCGCGCTTGGTGTTACCTACACCTGGTGACGCGCCATCAGGTGATTGGCCAGCGGCCGGCTTGCAACACCGGGGCTGCCGGTGCCGTTGGGTCACGGGGCGCGGCATGCTTCCTGCTGGAGTCAGTTCGGCATTCGAGAAACGTCTCGAGGAGATGTTGAGTTCCCACGCCGGCCCGCCGCGCTCACGTCAATAGAATGGGCCGGGCAACAGCAAGCGTCCGGGGTCAGCCTATCATCGCCCCACAAGCGAAAGGCCCCACCCGAGGTGAGGTGACGAATCTTCGTCAGGCGTGAAATGAAGAAGGCCATTGTAACTGCCGCTATCCCCCCAGTTTCCCCCGCGCGTATTGGCGGCGAGCGGGGGTAGTCGTGGTCCTAACGGATGCACCGCCGAAGCGCGGTGGACGGTTGAGCTTGCGAAAGCTCACATAAAAGGGCGATCAAGGTCGTTTAGAGGTCATCAAATCGACTAGGAAACAAACTACGAATCTGGGGGTTGGGAGTTCGAGTCTCTCCGGGCGCGCCAGAAATCTTCAGCATAAGCAGAAGCTTTAACGGCCGGTTCTCGGCGCCCATTTTGCAAGCGAACTGTTCAAACCGTGAGTGTCACCGACGCCCCGGTTTATAATCGATCCCGGTCAGTGGAGCGGGATGGTTGTTTCCACTCCGCCGCGATGGACCAGGCTCAGCAGGTCGAACGTCGCGCCGGCAAGGTGATGGGCGGAGACGCTGTATTCGGTGGCCGGCCGGCTGGCCGCTGAAACGTTGAGGGCGAAGTCGCGCGCCGCGACCTCGGCCAGCGGCGGCAGGACAAAGCTGCCTGGCGCCGCGGTCGGCTGGGCCGCGGTCGGTTGGGCCGCGGCAAAGGCCATTTTCGGCTGCTCGGCGGTTTTCGTCAGCAGCGAGCCGCTGCCGAACACGAAGTCGGTCTCGCCGGCCTTGGCGCCTGCGATGTTCAGGTTGTAGGCCTTGCCGCCAGCGGAGACCGTGACCACGCCGGCGGTTTTGACGCTCACCGTATCGCTGCTTGCATAGGTCACCGCCGCGAGCTTGATCTTATCGCCGGCGGCAAAGCCGGAGATGATGGCGGTCGGCATGCTCGGCGAATCGATGGTGAATTCACCGCCGCTGCCGGCGAAGTAGACGTTCGGTGGCGACGACCCGCCGGACTTCACCTCCAGCGTGCCACCACTGATATGCGTGTTGCTGGCAATGCCGCCGGAATAGACCGTTGCATAGCCGCCGCTGCTGACGGTCAGGCCGAGGGTTTTACCGTAAACGGCTTCCTGCCCAAGATTGCGGACATTTGTGGCACTCGCGGTACCGCCTGCAAACACCACCTGCGTGCCGCCGCTGGTGATCACGCTGGCGCTGGCGGTGCCGCCGGAGGTGATCAGCTCGAAGCTGTTGCTGGTGTTGAGCGTGACGGCAACGGTGTGGGTGGCGACGGCGACACCGGCCGCGCCGGTGCCGTTGGTGACGATGAGGTCCCGCGCCAGCGTGCCTGTGAGGTCGAGCGTCACGGTCCTGCCGCCGTCGATCAATTTGATATCGGAACCGGCGACATCGCCGACACCCGTGACCGCGAAACTGTCCAGAATGATTTTGTCATGGGCGGCGAAGCCGGCGATGATCTGGCCGGTGGTCAGGCCAATGGTGCCGCCCTCGATGGTACGCTGCGCACCGCTGGCGAAGGAGAGATTGCTGAAATTGGTGAACGCCGTGCCGATGCCGGTGACCGCAATCGTGGAGGTGCCGGCGAATTCCAGCGGGTTGGCGTAGCCCGGGGCGTTGACCACCAGGCCGTTGAACACCGCGCCCGGGTCAAGGATGATCGTGTTGCCGTTGCCGTACGCGTAAACGGCATCGCCGGCCGGGCCTTTGGTGCCGTTGGGGCCGGCGCCACCGGCGGCGCCGGAAATGGTGCCGCTTGTGATCAGTGTCGCGCCGCCGAGCCGGATGCCGGTGTTGCCGGCGCCGTCCGCCTTGCTTCCGGCGCCGCTGGCGCCCGCCGAGATCACGCCGGTGTTGGTCAGGGTCGCACCGTCGAACACATAGGCGCCGTAGCCGCCAATCTGGCTGATGGTGCCGGCGCCGCCGGCGCCGCCGGTGATGGTGCCGGCGTTGCTGCCGCTGCCCAGAAACAGGAACAGGCCGGCGCCGCCCTGGCCTTCATTGGCGTTGCCGGCGCCGCCGGCGATGCGGCCGGTGTTGGTCAGCTTGCCGCCTTCCATATAGAGGCCGATGCCGCCGACGCCGCCCCGCTCACTGCCGGCACCGCCGGCGCCCGCAGTGATGGTGCCGGAATTGATGACGGTCGCCGCGGCCTGGAGGAATACGCCGCCGCCGCCGGCGCCGCCATAGTTGGCGCCGCTGCCGCCGACGCCGCCGCGGATGCCGCCGGAGTTGGTCAGCAGGTTGGCCGACAGCGTAACGCCGGCGATTGCGGTGCCGTGGATGCCGGCGCCGCCAATGCCGCCTTGCACATAGCCGGTGCCGCCGGACCCGGCCGCGATGGTGCCGGTGTTGGTGACCGTGGTGGCGATGAGATTGAGGCCGATCCCGCCGGTGCCGCCGCCTTGAAAGCCGTAACCGCCAGTGCCGCCGCTCACCAGGCCGGTGTTGTGCAGGGACGCCAAGGTCATGTCGGCCCCGCCGCCGCCATGGCCGCCGAGCGCGATGTAGTTGATCGTGGTGGTGGCGGCGGCGCCGCCGGCGATGGTGCCGCCATTGCTCAGCACGCCGCCATTTTTGAAATACGCGCCGTAGGCGCCGATCAAGGCGAGGTAGTTTTGCGCGCCGCCGCCGCCGCCCATAATCAGCCCGGTATTGGTCACGGTGGATGCCAGCAGCTCATCAACCCCGGCGCCGATGCCGGGGTATTTGTGCGGGCCATATTTGCCGGTGGCGAGAAGGCCGCCGGCACCCTTGATGGTGCCGGAGTTGATCAGCACGCCACCGGCGATCTCAACCCCCGCCACCTCGCTGTAATTCTCCCCGTATTCCGGGTCGACGGCGCCGGCCAGGATGGTGCCGGCATTGGTCAGCGTCGCGCCGTTAATAAAGGCGCCGGCCCCGCCGGCGCCATAGAACATATAGCTCGGTATGAAATAGTCGCCGCCGCCGACACCGCCGGCAATCAACCCGTTATTGGTGGCAACGGCGCCGGCCACCAGTTCGAGGCCGTTCCCACCGACGCCGCCGACCTGGGGATTCGCGGTGTTGGCGGCGCCACCGGTGACGGTGCCGTTATTGGTAAACGTGGCTGCGCCGCCGAGCGCGACGCCGATGCCGCCATAGCCGGCACGGCCGCCGCTGCCCTGCATCCCGCCGGTGATGTTGCCCTGGTTGATGAGCACCACGCCGGTGGTACCCTCGACGCCGATGCCGCCGCGGCCGGAGGCGATGGTGGTGCCGGGCGTTTGCTCGACGGAGCCGCCGAAAATGCCGCCGCTGTTGGTCAGGCTGGCGCCGGCGCCAAGCGTGACGCCGACGCCGCCGGTGCCGTTTGCCAGGCCGCCGGCGCCGCCGAGACCGCCGGAGATGACGGCGCTGTTGACCACCGTGCCGATGGCGGCGACCGAGACACCGGCGCCGCCGGTGCCGCCGGTGCCGTACCTGGCGTAGCCGGCCTGCCCGCCCACGATGGTGCCGATATTGGCGAGCGAGACTTTGGCGCCGACGTAAACGCCGCTGCCGCCGAGGCCCGCCGTGCCTGCGCCGGTGCCGCCGAAGCCGCCGGTGCCGCCCAGAATTGTGCCCGCGTTGCTGAAGGAGGTGAGCAGGAACACGCCGTCCCCGCCCGCACCGCCCTGGCCAGTAATGCTGACCCCGCCGCCATGGCCGCCATAGATGAAGTGGTTGTTGATCAGCTTGGCGCCGGCCTTGGCGTAAACGCCGATACCGCCGGTGCTCCCGGTGATCGTGTCATCACCGAAGGAATTATTGCCCCGGACGACGAAATTATTGGTCAGCGTGGTGCCGCTGTACAGCACGGCGCCGGTGCCGCCGGTGCCGCCCGTGTTCACGAAGTCGGTCGCGTCGCCGCCGATGATATAGTCGGAATTGATCACCGAACCCTTTTCCAGCAGCACGCCGGCGCCGCCGTTGCCGGCCCGAACGGCGGCGGCATAACTGTAGCCGCCATTGCCGCCGTGGATGATGCCGTGGTTCAGGATGGTGCCGGCGGCGGCCATGACGATGCCGGCGCCGCCGCTGCCGTCATGCGGGCCGCCGTAGCCCGAGCCGGAATAGTAGCCGCCGTTGCCGCCGTGGATCTCGTTGAAATTGGTCAGGGTGATCGCACCGAGGATCTCGACGCCATAGAAGCCGTCGCGGCTGATGTCGTGGTTCCCGTTGTCGCCGTGGATCGTGCCGAGGTTGAGGATTCTGTCGCCGGCGGTGGCGGTGCCTGCGTACAGCGCCGCATCACTATTGAATGTCGGGCCGAGGTAGCCGCCGCTGGTGATGGTGAGCGGGCTGCCGTACCCGGCGGCGCCGAGAAACACTTCGGTGGTGATCGTCGTGCTGATCGTTGATCCAGTCATCTTTTGACCCCGTTGGCGCCGCGGAAGAGGCGCGCGGCTTTGCCGAACCAAATCCCACGGCGGCGACGCCCTTGTCCACCCCAATAAATCGCTGGCGTTTGGTTTTGGCGTAGGCCCGCCGCGGGTTATCGGCCGCGGCCCCCGGTGGTCCCGATCGGCCGAAGCCGCGGCATGCGGGCTCCGCGTGCTGAAGTGGTGAGCGTTAGAGCGTGATGAGTTATCACTCACCACGCTCACCTCTTATTTCGGCGAGCAATTTCATGGCTCAGTTGATCGCCACGCGATTCGACTTCAAGCCATATTACTCTAACTCATCACGCTCCGGCAGCGAAGCCCGCTAAATGCACTCGAAGTAGAGAGCTTGGAATTGAAACGATCGCTGACGACGCGGCGGGTTCAAGCCGCGCGCGGTGCCCGAAGATGGCGCGGCAACTGCCGTGCCGCCTTGGCGCGCGGATAAGGCAGCTCGGCGATCGGCTCTTCCGGGACCTCGCGCTCCAGCCAGTTGTGGAAGTTCGCGCGGTCCACGTTATCGACGAAGCTCTCGGCAAGCGCGCCCTCGGCGTAGAGCAGTTCATGGCTGGCCAGCTCGACGTGGAAATAGGTGAACTGCTCCGGCACGTCATGCTCGCGCACGATCGAGACGCCATTCACCAGCGCGCCGGCCTGCGCCAGGATGCCGTCGATGAAAACGGCGTGCTCGGGAGAGAGCAGCAGGTCGCGCACCGGCAGGCCGGCACCGAGCGCGCCGGCACGGATGCGGATCGGCAGCACCCGCAGCGGGTCGGCAAAGCGGGTGCTGACATGGCTGTGGCCGATCCAGCGGACCGGCATGACGCCGCTTGCGGTCTGCACAAGGTCGCCGGGACGCAGGTTCTCCACGGCGGTTTCGCCGGCCGGCGTCGCGATGGCGGTGCCCGGATAAAAGCAGGTCGGCGCGAAGGCGACGCCGCGGATGTTGGTGTCCGGCGCGGCCGTGAGCAGTTTTGTGAAGGCCTCGCCCGTGTCGCTGGTGGCGAGCAGTATGTCGGTGAGCTTGTACAGGTAGGTCTGCCCGGTATCGGTCAGGGTGGCGTTGGTGGCGTAGAGGGTGACGGTGCCGTCGCTGTTATCGACACCGGTCAGGCCGATCAGCCCGGTGGTGCCGCTGGCGGCGGTGTCGGGCACCAGGTTCAGCCCGGCCGCGACCGTGTATTGCAGGGTCCAGGCGGTGCCGTTGAACACCCATTTCTGCAAGCCGCCGTCGCCCAGGTTGGGGTGCTTGCTGGTATTGCCTTTGGGATTGCCGCCATCGGCGATGTAGAGCGTGTCGGCATTGGCGAAGAAGTAGTTCTCCGGGCTCAGGTCGGCGGTGTAAGTGCCGCCCTTGGCCGGATCGTTCACGCCGTTCTGTTCGGCCGGCGTCAGCGTCGCGGTCTGGCTGATGCCGGGCAGGATGCCGGGCGCCGTCGCCGTTGTCGGCTCGGCCCCGTAGGTCGAGATGTTGGCGGTGTAGCTGCCGGTGGTTCCGGGCGCCATCTGTTTGCTGTCGCGCGAGAGGTAGAGCTGGCCATCATAGATCTCTACCGTGCGGGTGTCGGTGCCGTCGTCGATCGAGGTGGCGCTGCTGGCGCCATCGGTCGCGTGGAACAGGCCTTGAGTCGTGTCGCCGGACTGGCCCTGGCCCGAGATGTAGAACGACGTGCCGTCAACGGTGGCGACGCTGCGGGGGTTATTGCCGTTGAAGACGTTGAACAGCGCGGTGCTGGTATCGACCTTGCCGTCATAGCCGATGTCGGCGATGACGCGGGCGACCGGAGTGGCGCCGTTCAGATAGGTTCCGTTCGCCACACTGGTGGACTGCGCCAAAGCAGGGTCCCCATAAACATTGCCGGGAGCGCCCGGCGGCGCGGCCGGGTTGGTTTCGGCGTTGTTATAGGTCACGTCGTTGACCGCGTAGCCGGCGATCACCAGCGACTTGCCGTCGGCCGAAAGCTCCAACGTGCCTTCGGAGGACGAGCCGTACTCGCCGGAGATCGCATATTCGGTGGTGCCGTTCGCGACGGTCGTCGTCTCGGGCAGCGTCATCTGGCCCACTTCGAGCCCGGTGGTGGGATCGATCTCTTCCAAGACGATTGGCGAGGCCTGGTTGTCGGCGTAGCTGCCGCTGCCATCGCCGTTGCCGTACACGCTGACGACGATGTCGCCCTTGGTAAAGGCTGTGATTGTTGGCGCGGTGGATGAGCCGGACATGCGAACCCCGATCGAACAAGTGAACGGTGCGATTATTTCGTTATGGGGGTCGGGGCCAATGAACTTACGATGACGAATCTCGGTGCTGCTGCAGTGGGCGCGGTTGATCGTTGCCTCGGTTCCTCCACGGGCATCGGCTGATCCTCGGTTAGCTCTGACCAACTTGCGCGGTTGCCACCGCTCAGACGCTTTGGCGTCGTGGCTATGAGCGCGTTGAGCGTGGCTTCCCGTAGCCGGAGGCGCGCAGGGAGAGCGGGGTGGCGCTCCCTTCAAAAATCGTCAGAAATTCGGCCTGGACTGCACACCGAAGCGCTTCCAACCCCACGAACAATGGAGCCGCGGACAAGGTCCGCGGCCGCTTGTCAAAAGAGTGCGGTGATTATAGGACGGGCCATGCTATCGAATGGTTGTACAAAGACCGTGAATGGAAACCGCTATGGCAAAGGGTCAGAAAAAATCGAACCGCGAGGCTAAGAAGCCAAAGAAGACCGAGGCAGAAAAGCTAAAAGCCAAGTCGCCATTGAGCAATCTTCAGACATCGGGCGCCGGCGATAAGGATCGTCCGAAGAAATCATAGCATCTAATGGCGCATGGGAAATACACTTGCCTGAACCCGCCTCCAGCTTGCCTGCGTCGCCCGCGCCGGTTGAGCGTTGCCGAACCTAAGCACCATGCCAGGCTCGATCTACAAGATAGACCCGGTACGCGATCTGCCCTACGCTGCGGAGTTCATGCAGGTGCCGGTTGGCCATCAGAGCCCGGGCCTGCAACGGGTGCTTCATGTGTTCCGGGGTGAACCGCTGCGCGACAAATACGTGCTGGTGACGACCAAGCCGCACCAGCAATGGCAGCTTGCCCGACTGAGCGGCGAACGCGGCAAGCCGTTGACCCGGCTGGATACTTTCTACAGTTGTCTGCTGGAGGCAGAGCGCGACATCTTCCGCCGCCGCTGGCGAGATTTCACGGGGCAGGAGTTGGTGTTGCCGGCGGAAGGCCGGTAGGGCGGTGCTGAAACTCACAGGGTATGGCAGCCGCATCTACGGCCGGCCGGGCGATACCATCGATTTCATGGTGAGCTGCGAGACGCCGCTGTCCTACGATGCAGAAATTGTGCGCATCATCCGCGGTGACGACAATCCCGCCGGCCCAGGGGTTAAGGAAGTGCCCTTCAAAAGCGCGATCGACGGCCACTACCCAGGCCGAAAACAGGAGATTCGCGCCGGCTCTTACGTGACCGTCGGATCATCGCCACGGCTGGATGCGCTCACCAGCTTTACGGTGCAGGTTTTTGCCTGGCCGACAACGCCGCTCGGCGGCACACAGGCGCTGCTCTCCAAATGGGCGGCCGCCTCGCAATCCGGCTTTGCCCTGATCATCGACGAGCAAGGCTGTGCCGCGCTGTGGATCGGTGACGGCAGGGGCGGCACGGCAGTGGTGTCCTCCGCCCGGCCGATGCTGCCGCGCCGTTGGTACCGACTCGGCGCGGCCTATGACGCCGACACCAAGAGAATGCGGGTATTTCAATATCCGCTGGCGCCGGTGCCTGGCCTGCAGGACGGGGCCGAGGTTGAGCGGGTGGTGGAGGTTGCACCGGCGGGACGCGGCGCGCCGCTGCTGATGGCGGCCCTTGGCGGCGCACCAGGCGCGGCACCTACCAGCTTCTATAACGGCAAGCTTGACAGCCCGCGGCTTGCCAACCGCGCGCTCGACGCCGCCGAGTGCGCGGCAATCGCGGGCGCCATCGCGCCCCCGCTCACTGACGCGATCGTCGCCAGCTGGGACTTTTCGCAAGGCATGGACACGCCGAACGCCGTTGATACCTCGCCAAATCGGCTGCACGGTGCGGTGGTCAATTTTCCCGCCCGCGCCATGACCGGCTGGAACTGGTCGGGCGAGACGATGAACTACAGCGATGCCCCGGAGCAATGGGGCGCGATGCATTTCCACGACGACGATATTTACGACGCCGGATGGCAGCCCGATTTTGCATTGACCATACCGGAAGACATGCCGAGCGGCCTGTACGCCGCCCGACTGCGCGGCGGCGGGGATGAGGAGTACATCCCCTTCGCCGTCGGGCCGCGGCCCGGCAAGGAGAGTCGCGTGGCCTTCCTGATGCCGACCGCGAGCTATATGGCCTATGGCAACGACCGGCTTGCAATGGATGGGGGCGGCGCCGAACTGCTGAACAACATCGTCAACATCGTCGGGCCGCACGACATCTTCCTGAATGAGCATCCCGAATATGGCGGTTCGCTCTACGACGCACATTCGGATGGAAGTGGGATCTGCCATTCATCGCGGCTGCGGCCGCTGGTGAACATGCGCCCGAAGCGGCAGGGTGTACTCGGCGGCTTCGCGCACTCGAAGCTCTGGCAGTTCGCCGCCGACACCCACGTCATCGACTGGCTGGAAACCGCGGGCGAGCCGTATGACGTTATCACTGACGAGGAACTTCACGACGCGGGCTACGATCTGCTCGCGCCGTACAAGGTCGTCGTCACCGGAACCCACCCTGAATACACATCGACCGAAATGCTGGATGCCATCGGCGCCTATCGCGATCGCGGAGGACGCATCATGTATCTCGGCGGCAACGGCTTCTACTGGCGCATCGCGTACCACAGGCATTGCCCGGGCATCATCGAGCTGCGCCGGGGCGAAGCGGGGGTGCGGGCCTGGCAGGCTGCGCCCGGCGAGACCTTCCACGCCTTCGATAAGCGGCAAGGCGGTATCTGGGCGCGCCTCGGACGGCCGCCGCAGAACCTGGTCGGTGTCGGCTTCTCGGCCCAGGGTTTCGACAAATCGGGTCACTACGAGCGCCTGCCCGACAGCCGGCTCGACAGCGCCGCCTTCATTTTCGAAGGCGTGCGTGACGAGCCGATTGGCGATTTCGGGCTGATCGCCGGCGGCGCGGCGGGGCTGGAAGTGGATCGCGCCGCGCCGGAGCTCGGCACGCCGCCCAACGCTCTTATTTTGGCGCGATCACGCAACCTCACCAACACCTATCTCATTGTCCCCGAGGAGTTTCTTGAAACCGCACCTGGCCTCGGCGCCGATGAGAACGTCCTGGCCAGGGCGGACATGGTGTTCTTCACGCTGCCGCATGGCGGCGCGGTGTTCTCCGTCGGCTCGATCGCCTGGGCGGGCAGCCTGTCTCATAACGGCTACGCCAACAACGTGGCCATGATCACAACGAACGTGCTGACGCGGTTCCTATCCGGCGCGCCGTTCCTCGCCTAGGGGAGAGACGTTGCTCAGCTCCTTGAATTGAGTCTTTCAGCGAACGCTTGCTGAGCCAGATGCGGCAAAGCCGTGGCGGCTCAGGCAGCCGCCTTCAGCTGCGATGAACATTCGGCGCTATGCTGCAACGCCGCTCCATTGGCGGCGCGCCGAACCTGCACGAGCCCCAGTTGGTCCGGCGGCAGATCGGTTGGCGGCTTGAACGAGAAGCTGCAACGCCCTTGTCCAATGCCGGCCTTCATAAGGTCTTCCCGGTGGTCGCAAGCCAGGATGGTGCCGATGGCAACGCCCGCGAGCACGATTTCCAGCAGGACGGGAAACTCCGGGCTTGCCGTATCATGCGCCCAACCTTCGATACATCCAGCGGCGATGAGATCGACATAACCCTGTAACGGACCTGCGTTCCGGTCGCCGGCGCGGGCAATGATACCGCGAAGTGCCCGCTCCAGCGCAGGTCCGTGCTCGGGGCGCGGTGCGCACAGGCGCAATTCGGCCGGCGTGTCGTAGTCCGGGTAGAGTTGGCTGAACGCCGCGGCATTGTGAAAGCGGTTGCGCAGGCCGGGACCGTCGGCGAAGCTTTCGCTCCAGCTGCCTTCGGCCAGGACGCAATCATGGGCTTCGAACTCGATCTGATAGTAGTTGATCTCTTCCGGTACATGGTCCTGCGCGATCGACACGCCGTTGACCATAGACTTTGCCAGAATGAGCTGGCCATCGATCAGCATCGAGTGCCCGGGCGAGACGAACAGGTCGCGCGCGGGGAGGTTCTTGCCCAGCGCGCCGGCGCCGATACGGACCGGGATCTGATCCCGGTTGCCCTTCACGAACCTTGCCGCGAAATTTTGCCGGCCGATCCATTTGATCGGCTGCACCCCGCCGAACCGGGTGACGACCGGATCGCCGATCTTCAGGTCTTCGACATTGACCTGGCCGGTGGGTGAGAGGATTCTGGTCCCGCGCAGATAGCAAACGACATCGATCTGTCCGATGATGGCAGCGCCTTGCTGCACCGGGCCGTCGGTATCGCCGAAGATAATGTATTCCTGCCCGGCGGTGTCGGCGGTGATGTATTTCAGCGCGCTTAGATCCGCGTTCACCGCGCCGATGGAGCCGCTGATGGTGATGCCGGAATCAGCGGCGACGACGGTGGCGCCGGCGCCCATGCTACCGGCTTCGGAAGAGTCCACGAAGAATGTGCCGTCGCCATGCTGTTCGGCAAAATCGAAGACGCCGAGGGTGACGCTGATGATGTCGCTGGCATCCGTGGTCTGGTCGGAGGCGAGGAACTTGTCGACGCTGAAGCCGGCGACCGAAATGGTGGTGTCGGTCAATGCGGTGGTGGGTTTGGTGTACGGCGCGCCGGTCGCGTTGGTATAGAAATCGTCGAGGTCGAACACGACCTGGTTGGTGATGGTGTCACCGCTTGGATCGACGAGTTGGTAGTAAAACGTGTCGGAGAGCGGCGGCGTTGTGGGGTCGGCGAGATAGACGTTGTCATTGGCCTGGATCTGGTCGATCAGCGACTGGTTGTCCTGGTCGACGTTGACGCTCTGGCTGTCGTTGGTCGCATCGACGGCGAAGTTGAGGTAGGTGCCATCTACCGACGCCGTGCTGTCGCCACCATTCATGGAACTGACCATGGTGAAATTGATGTCGTCCGTGCTGACGGAGATGATGGTGTCACCCGCGGGGTCGCCAAGGCCACTGCCGAAGCCGCTGATGGGCGGCGGATTGACCGTGAATATCTCGCTGGTGGTATTGGCGATCGGCTGCGGCATGCCTGGGTTGGTTATGGTGCCGGTGCTGGACGTGCTGATCTCGCCGATATAAAAATCCGCGGTCTGCGCGGGTCCGTCGGTCGCTTGCTGAAGGATCGAGTCGTCGCTGTCGGTATTCGGCGCGATGTAGGTGAGACCCTGCAGGTCGGCGTTGATCTGTTGAATCTGGCCGGTGATGGTCACGTTGTCGGCGTTTGCATCGAAGCTCACGGTCTCGCCGGTGTTGGCGTCGTGGCCGACGGCGTTCGGGTCGATCTCGAGCATACCTTCGGTGCCGCTGTTATTCTGTAAGCTAAGCGTTACGGAAAGGGTCTCGGTCTGATCGGCCCCGGCGCTCTGACCGGTGGCGAGCGGCTTGTCGAACGAGTAGCCGCCGATATTGACGGTGGAACCGTAGCCGATGGTCTCGGCCGAAGTATAGGGTGCGCCGGTCGCGTTGGTCTCGACATCGTTGAGGTCGAGCGTGACGGAGTCCGTGGTGGTGCCGCCGAGATTCGTGACCTGATAGTAAAAAGTGTCGGATAGCGGCGTGGGCGCGTTTTCATTGGCCTGTATGGCGTCGATGACCGCCTGCGCGCTCGGGATCGGGCCGTTCCCGCCGCTGTTGTTGCCGTCGCTGCCGAAGTCGGAATCGACGCTGAAATTCAGATAGGTTCCGTCGATGGTCACCTGGGACTCCGCCGGCACGGAGGTGTAGGTAATCAGGCCGTCGCTGCCCATCGTGCCGATGGCGGTGACGGTGCCACCGTTGCCGTCATCGTTGCCAGTGCCGTCGAGGTCGCCACCGGCGCCGAACAGGCCGGGCGTTACACTGAACTCATAGATGTTATCGACCTGCCCGGGGGGCATCGTGGAACCCGACATGCTTTAGCTCCTTCTTGGCAGCGACTATCTATCGCTCGGTCAAAAAGGATAAAAAACTCGGCTCCGTGGCGAAACTAGCAGAACTGACAGGTATGTCTGCTGATCGACGATTTATGGCACTTCGTACACGGAATTGTTTGCCGTTCACAACCTTAGAGAGAGACGAAACCCTGGGTAAGCGCCAATGCGGCGAGATGGGTTTGCGAAACCGCGCCCATCTTGTCGCGCGCGTTGCCGAGATGGAACCTTATTGTGGACTCGGATACGCCGAGCACCTTGCCGATGCGTTGGCTTGAGTGGCCACGCACCAGCAGCACCAGGCATTCGATTTCGCGTGACGTGAGGATAGGTCCCACTTTGACGGGTTCGGTACCGCGTTCGATCTGCTCGGCGGCTTCGAAAGCGGCGCGGCCCAGAAAGGTGAGAGAAATCTGCTCGGCCGCGCTGAACGGTCCCCGGCCGCCGCCAAACGAGATCAGCCCTAGGGAGCTGTCCGCGGCCCGCATCGGGATGGCCATGCCTTCGGTAAATCCGAATTTAGCGGCAGCTTCGATGACGCGGCGCCCGGGGTCGCGTGCCGGCAACAGCAGGAACAGGTCGCTCCAGGCGATGGCGCGGCCGGAACGCCGGGCCCAGCGCGGCAACGGATCCGCCAGCAGGAATTCCTCCGCCGTATAGAGCGCGATCCACTCGGGCGGCCAATTCGCGAAGTGAAACGGATTGCCCGTAGCGGCGCGCGGGCCGGAGACGAAGCCACTGGCCGCGGCGGTGATCCCGAACCGGCCCAACAGCTTGTGCAAGCTGTCCACTAGCTCGTCCATCGACGTGAACCGGCGGGCTTGCAAAGCAAAGGCCAGCGCTTGCGCGCCCAAATCCGAAGTTTCGACAGTCGTTCTCCCTCAGGTGCAACCGAGCAATATGAACAGGAGTTGAGGTCAGTGTCTAATCCGAGAGCAATAGGCTTGAAGTCGGATCGCGGATCGATACGACCGAGCCATGAAACTGCTTGCTAAAACAGCAGCTTTAAGAAAGGGTTTATCCGGCTGACGTGCGGTACGACATACAAGAACAGGCCGGGCTTTAGAGCCGGATCCATGCAGGCGATCGACGCGGCGAGCGGCTACATGTGTTGGCTGAACGGGATTTCAGCGCCGTGGCGCAGTGATGTCTTCAAGAGCTCGGCGGCTTCCGGATAGGATTGATGGGCCGATGTCGTCAGGGGCGCCGCCACGGCATTGGCGAATTGGCGGGTTGCAGGCAGCAAACCGGCGGAAACCGGCGGCGACGAGAAATCCGGCGGCCCGCGATGGTCCCAATAGGCCGAAGCCGCGGCATGCGGGCTCGGCATGATGAAGTTCATCTTCACCTGGGCGCCGCTCCTGGTGAGGATCGAGCCTGGGCCGAAGACGAAGTCGGTCTCGCCCACCGTGGCGCCGGCGATGTTCAGGTTATAGGCGTGGCCGCCGGCGGAGACAGTGACGATGCCGGCGGTCTTCACGCTCACCGTGTCGCTGGTGGCGTAGCTGACGGCGGCGAGCTTTATGTCGTCGCCGGTCACGAAGCCGGAAATGATGGCGGTCGGCATGCCTGTCGAATCGATGACGTACGCGCCGCCGCTGCCGGCGAAATAGACGTTGCTGGGCGAGAAGCCGCCGGCCTTGAGTTCCAGCGTGCCGCCGTCGATATGGGTGTTGCTTGACGCCCCGCCGGAGAAGACCGTGACATAGCCGCCGCTGCTGATGACGCTGCCGGAGGCGGTGCCGCCGCTGAGGTATTCGACGCCGCCGGTGCTGACGACGGTGCCGATGGCGAAGCCGCCGGAATAGACGGTCTGCACGCTGCCGCTGCTCAGCACGTTGTTGCTGGTGGTGCCGCCCGAGAGGACGTATTCGAACCCGTTGCTGCCGATCCCCTGGCCGCTGATCAGCGCCGCCGCCGTAAAGCCGGCTTTGGGCTGATACAGCAACACACCCGTGGAGACGACGGTGCCGCCGGTGCTGAGTGTGGTTGCAGTCACGGTGCCGCCGGCGAGCTTCAACAGGTAGCCGCCGCTGCTGACCACGGTGGTGGACGCGGTGCCGCCGGAGGAGACAATCTCCAGCCCGCCCGCGCCGATCTTGGTGCCGCTGGTGGTGCCGCCGGAACTCACGGTCTCGATGCCGCCGCTGCTAATGACGGTGGCGCCGGCGATGCCGCCGGCGAGCACCTTCTGCGCGCCGAGCACGGTAAGAATGGCGCCGGAGGCGAGGCCGCCGACCGAGACGGTTTGGGCGCCGCCGCTGCTGACATGCGCGGATGTCGCAAGGCCTTCGACCGCCTGGATGCCGCCGGAGAAAATCGTGGCGCCGGTGTCGGCGCCACCGATCACGACGGTTTCGATGCCGCCGGCGGATACGGCGACAGCGGTTCCCGAACCGTTGCTGTAGATCGTCAGGTTGCCGCCGGAAAGCACCTTCGCCGAAACCGCCGAACCGGCGAACACCACCTCGTTGCCGCCGCTGCTGATGATGCTGCCGGAGGCTTTGCCGTAAACATATTCGAGCCCGCCCTTGCTGAGCACCGTGCCGCTATCGCTGGCGCCGGAATCCACATTCTGCTGTCCGCCACTGCTGACGACGGTGCCGTAGGCGACGCCGGAGGAAACGACCTCGAAGCCGCCGCTTTTGACGGCGGTTGCGGAAGATTTACCGCCCAAAACGAAGACGTCCGCGCCGCTGGCGGCGGTGCCGATGGCGGTGCCGCCGGAAGAGATGTATTCGCGGGCACCGGCGCTCAGCATTGTCGTGCTGGCAATGCCGCCGGCATAAATGTCCTGGATCGATCCGCTGGAGATGACCGAACCGATGGCCGTGCCGCCGGAGAGCACGTATTCGGTGGCGCCGCTGCTCACCACCTGCGCCGTCGCCGTGGTGGTGAAATAGCTCGGCGCCGCGCCTGGATTTTCCACCAGCACCCCGGTCGAGACGACTGTCCCGCCGCTGAACATCGTGGCGTTTTTGGCGGCGCCTGGCAGCACTAGAAGATAGCCGCCGCTGCTCACGACGGTACCGTCGGCGGTGCCGCCCGAAAAGACGATCTCCAGGCCGCCCTGTTTGATCACGCTGCCGGTGGTGAGGCCCTGCGCGCTGACATAGGCGACGCCGCCTTTGTTGATCACGGTGCCGCTGGCGATGCCGGTGGAGGACACATAGATCGCGCCGCCCGCCTCGACCACGGTGCCGGAGGCCGCGCCGCCGCTCACCACATATTCGAAGCCGCCGCTGCTGACGACGCTCTCGTAAGAGACGCCACCGGAGTTGTATTCTTCGCCGCCGCTGGAGACCGTGGTGTTGAAAGAGACGCCGTTCAGGTACTCCCGGCCGCCGCTGCTGACCACCGTGCCGTCGGTTTCGCCATAATAGGAAACGTCCTGCAGGCCCCCGCCATACACCACGGCGGCGGAGGCGACGCCTGCCACGATTTGCGCGCCATATTCATAAATCGCCGCCCCGGTATCGGTGCCATAGACGTATTCTTCGCCGGAGCTGATGGTGATATCGACGGCACGGTCGTAAGCGACAATCACGCCGTCGGACGTTACGGTGGCGAAGACCAGTGAACCGTTGTTTTCATCGATCTCGCCGCCGGCCACCGTGGTATCGAAGGCGGCGCCGCCGTTTTCAACCTGAAGCTTGCCGCCCGACATGACGGTGGTATTGGAGGCGATGGCAACATCGTAGTCTGTGCCGCCGTTTTCGATGATTGTGCCGTAGGCGATGCCCGCGGAAAGCGAGACATAACCGCCGCCCTCAACCGTCGTGCCGTAGGTGTCGCCGCCCGAGACCACCTGCTGCCCGCCGTTTTCGATGATGGTGGCGCTGGCTTCGCCGTCGATGCCGACATACTGGCCGCCGCCGGAGGCGACGGTCGCATCCTCGCTGATGCCGTTGCCGTAAATTTTTTCAGCGCCGCCGTTATAGACGATGTCGTCGTAAACTCTGCCGGACTCATAAGCGTAGACCGTGCCGCCGCCGTAAATGGAGGCGGAAACCTCCGTGCCGTCTTCGACGTTTACGACACCGTGGCTTTCGACGAGCGTGTAAAACGATGCGCCGCCGTTGCGCTCATACATGGTCCCGCCGGAGACCGCGTTGTAGTAATCGAGGCCGCCGGAGTTGTAGGCGTAGCCGTTGGGGCCGATGGTGCTGTCATCCATCGCGCCGCCGCCCAGGATATGAATGACGCCGTAGTCGTACGAGTCGGCGTAATAGGCGACTCCGCCGCTTTCCACGACCAGATTGCCACCTGTCGAGACTTCGATAAAATCCTGAGTGCTGGTCAGGTAATAGGTCTGCCCACTGCTAACGACGGTCATGCGCGATCCTGCTCAGAGTGAGTCAACCGTAGCCGATAAGCGCGCGTGCCGTCCACGAACGATCCGCGTATTTGTGCCCGGTCCCTAGTGGATCCGCCGCGGCAACGAGATCATCTCTCATGCTCGCGTTGTTCAGGCGAGACCTGGGAACGATCCCGCGGACCGGCATAGCGCCGCTTGTCTCGATGGCGGTGCTTGGATGAAAGCAGGTTCCGCTCCGGGCGCGCCGGGTTTCTTTGAATCGAGTTCAAGCCGCCGACGCCGCGCGTTTGCGTCTGGGCTTGCGGGCGGGCAAGTTCGTTGCGGCGTTTTCCTGCATTGGATACAGCGTGGTCCAGGCCAGCGTCGGTTTGACGTTCCTGCTGCCGCCGAGCAGCTGGGCGGGCACCACGGCCTGGCCGTTGGTCCAGCGGCCGTCGGGCTCGGCGACGTGCCAGCCTTCGGTGAGCAGGGGATGATCGAGCGGTATCGAGCGGCCGTCGATGCTCAGCGTGCCGATCTTGACCCCGAGGCTGCGCTTGTCGCCCGGATCGAGTTCGGTGTGGCCAGGCACGGCGACGCGGCTGCGGATGATCGCCCGGTCGCCGACGAATTCGACGATCGTGCCGTGGTCGCGCGTCATCGGGATCCGCGCCTGCAGCAACAGGCGGCGGCGAACCTCGTGAACGACCGGGCCGTTATCGGCGAACGGCGCGCAGCTCCGCGCGATCCGCATCGCCTGGTAGTCGATGCCGTTGAATGCGGGGAAGAGCTGCCGCACCGGGCCGCCGTTTTCGAAGGCCGAACGATTGCCGCATTCGAGGAAGCTCTCGGTCAACGCGCCTTCGGCCCAGACCAGGCTGTGGGTTTCCAGCTCGATGTGGAAATATTTTACCCGCGGACGCGGCACCTGGCGGATGGTGAAGCCGTTGGTCAGCGAACGTGCCGGGATCAGGTGGCCGTCGAAATACATCGCGTGATCCGGCGAGACCAGCAGATCGCGGCTCGGCACGCCGGTGGAGAAGGCGCCGGCGGCGATCAGGATCGGCATGACGTTGGCCGGGTCGTTATGCGTGGCCGTGTCGATCTCGCGGTGGCCGATCCAGATCACCGGCGCGGTGCCGCCCTGGTGAACCCGCACCAGGTCGCCGAGCTTCAACTGCTCGACCGGGGTCTCGCCGTCATCAGTGCGGATCAGCGTGCCAGGCAGGAAGCAAGCGAGCGTGCCGCCGACCGCCAACTCGCTGAACAGGCCGGCGCCCGGCGGATCGCCAACCACGTAGAGGGAGAGCGAGATCGTCAAGGAGGTGGTCGAGCTGGTCAGCGCGTCGATCGGGCCGAAATCGATCAGGTTATGGGTGAAATAGGCTTGCGCCTGTGCGACATTGGTGAAGTACTCGTTGATTTGCGCGTTGGAATCTTCGACATCGGCCAGGAAACTTACCGCGGTAACGCCGCTGCCGACCAACACGGCCTGGTTCAGATACAGTTCGAGGTCGCCGGTGAGCGATAGATCCGCGAGATTGAGCGTGACGCTGAGCGTGGATGAGGAATACGAGGACAGAGCGGTGGTGCCGGCGGGTTCGCTGCCGCCGGCGGTCCAGTCGAACAGATCGGTGGTGCCCAGCGTGAAGCCGGTGCCGCCCGGCGCGCCGGTGGGCATGCCGACCACGGCGGAGATCGCGTTGTAAGAGGTGCCGAAGCTGGCGCCGCCGCCGAAGCCGGCGCTGGCGAGTGCGGTGGTGGCGCCGGCGACGGGCGTGTTGGCCTTGGCGGTCATCTCGGTAATCGGCCCGGCACCTTTGTACAGCATGTCGGCGAAAGCCTGCAGGCTGCCGCCGAGCGCCGTGCCGGTGACGGTGGAAGTGGCGGCGCCGGCGGTGTCGCTGCCGCTTTCGGCATTGGCGAAGGCGTTCAGGGTGACGGTGCCGGCGGCGCCGTTGGCGGTGGCGGTGGCAAAGCCCGCATTCGCGCCGTAACCGCTTTGCGCGTTCACATTCTCCTCGAGGCTGGTGGCGGCGCCGCTGGCCAGGGTGTTGGCCATGGTGATGTCCTCGGAGGCGACCGCACTGCCGCCGGCGCCGATAACGACGCTGCCATCGGCCAAAGTTGCTTGGCCGCCGTTGCCGGCTTGCGCATCGACGTAGGCGTTGATGGACTTGCTCTGGCTGGCGCTGTCACGGTCGTCGAACGAGATCGTGGAGCTGGCGTTGCCGCCGGTGCCCTGGGTGCCCTGGACGCCCGGGTCATAGGCGTAGGACGGGGTGAGCTGCCCGGTGCCGCCCCGGCCGCCGTCGGCCGACTGCATCAGATCGAGGGTGCCGCCGACGGTGGTGCCGAGCGCCGCGTTGGATAGGGACGCCGAGCCGCCATTGCCGCCACGGCCGCCTTCGCTATCGCCGCCATAGCCGCCCTGCGCGTTGGCGGTGACGGTGGCGGTGGCGCCGCCGGTGGCGACGGCCGAAACCGCGGTCATATCGGCGCCGTTGCCGCCATCATTCGGGATACCATAAATCCCATAGCTGCCGCCGTCGCCGCCTCTGGCGTTCACCGTCAGGCTGACATTGCCGGTCGCGGAGGTGGTCGCGGCGGTGCCGGTGGCGCTGGCGGCGGTGCCGTTGCTGGCCTTGCCGCCGTCATAGTCACCGTCATAGTTCACGCCGGAGCTGCCGCCCCCGCCGCCGTTGGCCACAACCTCCGTATGGAGATCACCCGCGCCGGTGAAATTGCCGGTGGCGGTCGCGGCGCCGCCCGACGGCGCCGCCGTGGTGCCGGCGCCGTCGGACCCTGCATCCGCCTCGACCGTGGCGTAGATGGCGGCGGCTTGGGTCGGGTTGGCGGTGTCGTCGAAGGTGAGGTTGGAGCTGGCCGCCCCGCCGACGCCGCCGACCCCGTAATCGCCGTTGCCGCCGGAGCCGGCGGTCGCGGTCTGGTTGAGATAGATGTCGCCGCCGGCGCCGACGATGGCGGAGACCGCGTTGGTCAGGCTGCTATCCGCGCCGCGGCCGCCTTGTACACCGACACTGCCGGAGCCGCCGGTTTGGATGACCTGCGCCTCGGCGGAGGTCAGGCCCTCGGCAAAGGCGGTGGTGCCGGTGGCGGTGCCGCCGGCGCCGCCGACATAATCCCCGCCGGAATACGAGCCGTCGGCATTGGGCGGATAATCCGGGACCGAGCCGCCGCCCTGGCCGCCATTGCCGTAAGCCGATGCGATGGCGTCGCCGGCCATGTTCATGGCGGTGGCGGAAGCGCCGAGCGAATTGCCGCCGGCGGTGCCGACATTGCCCAGGCCGCCTTGAAAGTAGATATAGGGAAAGCCGGCGCTGCCGCCTTGGCCGCCGGAGGCGGTTGCCGTGGCCTCTACCGTGCCGCTACCCGACGGCAGGGCCGTGGTGGTCGTGGCGGTGGCGGTGGCATCGCCAGCCGCGCCGCCGGCACCGGCGTTGTTCTCGTTGTAGGCATAGCCACTGCCGCCGGTTCCGCCGCCGCCGCCATAGGCGGTTGCGGTATCGTCGATGTCGGTCGAGGATGCGGCGATGGCGATGGCGATGGCATCGCCGCCCGGGCCGCCGGCCAAGCCGGCATTCTGCCCGTCGCCCCCGTAAGTTCCGACGACCGTATTATCCATCGATCCACCCTGTCCTGTTGCTGCACCGGCAATCGCCGCGTCGCGCCACCGCGGCAGCCTCGATGAGCCGCCAGATTGACAAAGGGCTAGCGTCAAGCGGCGGCGGCGTCCTTTAGAAACCTTAAAAACTTCTTAAAACGCTGCTGGCCTCAGCGCCGGAACAATGAAAAGCTGGTTTTATGCAGGGCAAATTGCAGTATCGCTTCGGTCGATTCTGGTTCGACGCGGCGCGCTCGGATCTGCAACTTGACGGTGTGCCGCTGGCTGCCGGGACCCAGGCTCTGGATCTGCTCGCGGCGCTGCTGGCGAAACCCGGCATGCTTCTGAGCAAGGACGAATTGATGAAGGCCGCCTGGCCGGACCTGCATGTCGAAGAAGGCAACATTTCGGTGCAGATCCACCACTTGCGCCGGACGCTGCGGGATTCTGCAAGGCCGCACCGTTGGATCGCGACCGTGCCCGGCCGCGGCTACCGTTTCATCGGCAGGCTGGAGGCGGCTCCCAGCGTGCCCGACGATAGCGTGACGCCGATCCTGGCTGCGCCCGCCAACAACCTGCCGGCCACGCCCCGCGCTATTATCGGGCGGGAAAAGGAGTTGGCGGCGCTGCAGGCGGCGATGCCGCGCCATCGGCTGGTGACGGTGACCGGGCCCGGCGGCATGGGGAAAACCAGGCTCGCTCTGGAATTCGCGCGGGAACACGCCGCGGACCCCCTCAACAAGATTCTTTTTCTCGGGTTGGAAGGCTTGCGCCAGAAGGACCAGATCATGTTCAGGCTTGCCGCCGGACTTGGGGTGCAGCCGACGGAAGGCCCGAACCTGGCGCAGGCGCTTGCGGACGCCTTGCAGAAGCAAGGCTACTTTCTCGTCTTAGACAATTGCGAGCACGTCCTGAACGAAGTGGCGGCCCTTGTGGAGATCATCCTTGAGCGGACCCGGGGCGTCAGCATCCTCGCCACCAGCCGGGAAGCGTTGAAGCTCGGCGGCGAGCTTGTGTTTACCTTGGGGCCTCTGGAGTTTCCGGGTCACGCGAAGCCGCTCGGCAGCTCGGAAATCAAGACCTACGCCGCCGTCCAGCTGTTTGTCGAAAATGCTCGGGCCAGCGACCCCGCGTTCAAACTGAGCGATGACATTGCGCTCGATGTGGCGGCGATCTGCCGCAAGATGGAAGGGATTCCCCTGGCTTTGGAACTCGCCGCGGCGAGGCTCCATACCGCCTCACTAGCCGAATTGCTGGACGGCATTTCCGCGCCGCGCCGCCTGCCGCCATCTGCATTGCCGGGCGTTCCGGCCCGCCACCGCACGGTGGAAGCCACTATCGCCTGGAGCGTGGCGCTGCTTTCCGTCGAGGAACGGACGGCGTTGCGCCGGCTCGGCATTTTCTCCGGCGGGTTTACGGCGGCCGGCGCCGCGGCCGTGATCGCGGGCGATACGATCGAGCCCGACGATGTGACGCAGCTTCTGATCAGCCTGTGGGACAAGTCGCTGTTGGTCAGGTCGACCACCCGGAACTCTTCGAGCCGCTTCCGGCTGCTTGAAAGCACCCGCGCCTATGCGCTGGACATGCTGGCGGATGCCGGCGAGGCGGCGGCGATATGCCGTCGTCTCGCGGCGTCTATGGTCGCTCTGTTCGACCGTTCGCGCGCGGCCTGGCCGGACGCCGACGCCGAACTCTGGTCGGCCGAGTTCGAGCAGGATATCGAAAATCTACGCACGGCGCTGGACTGGGCATTTTCCCCAGGCGGCAATGCCGCCATCGGCGTGGCTCTCGCAGCGCGGCTGCGGGCGCTGTTTTCCGACCGGCTGATCACGCAACGCGAGTTCCTGCACGCGGCCGAACGAGCCCTGGCGGGTTTGGATCCGTCTACGCCGACGCAGGATCGCGGCTGGATCTTGCTTTCCGCCTCCTATGATCTTTCGGCCGGGCCGGAAGAATGTGCCGCGCTCGCCGCGCAGGCGCTCGCAAGCTTTCGAGCGCTCGCGGATCCCGCGTTGATCGGTTTGTCGGCGGCGCGCGCGGCCGTGCTGCTGGCGATGAATATCGGCCACGACAAGGCGCGCGCGTATCTTGAGGAGGCGGTCGCGGCACTGCCGCTGGTGCCCCCCAACCGTTACCGCAGTGCGATTCTGCTGAATGTCGCAACATCGTTCGCCACCATGAGCGGCGGCGCAAACCTGCAGGCGGCGCTCGACTATTTCGCGCAGGCGTTGCCGATCGCCAGGGCTTTTAACGATCGGGCGCAGATCGCGCTGATCGGCGCCAATCTCGCCGAACTGGAAGCGAAGCTCGGGAACTATGACTCGGCGATCGAACGGGCGCGCGCGCTGGCCCAACACAGCCGGGCAAGAGGCGACTGGCGCCGGCTGAGTCACGATCTGCTGAACCTGATGAACTACAATCTGCTGGCGGATCGGGTGCCGGATGCAAAGGATGCGGCGCGCGAAGTGATCCAGTTGCTGATCGAAATCGGCGACGAACATTGGGGGGCGGATTATGGCGGCCGTTTCGCCATGCTGGCGGCGCGTAGCGGCAAATGGCAGCGCGCCGCGAAACTCGCAGGGTTCAGCGAACGCTATTTCGCTTCGCAAAAAAAGGTGCGGGCGATTGTCGACGGGCATCTCTGGGACCAACTCGCCGCGGCTTTCGATGGCGCCGCCGCATCCGGCGCCCTGCGGAATGCGGATCGGCTCGACCTCATGGCGCAAGGTGCGAGGCTTTCCTTACGGGAGGCACTGGATATCGGCCAAGGCCTGTAGAGAATATTTGGCTACGCGATCCGCCGGAAGGTAGCTTTATTGTGTGTTGCTCGCCTGCCTTGTTCATCATAACCAGGGCTACGAACAAGGAGAACCATCGAGTGAAGGCAATTATTGCTTTTTCCATGGCCGCGACAGTGACTTTTGCTGTTTCTGCCGCCGCCGCCACACCGCAGCGCATTCGCGGAACGCTTGTTTCCGCCACCGACACCATGATGACCGTGCGGACCCTAGCTGGCCAAACGGACACCATCATGCTTACGCCCAAGACAGGTTACGTCGCGGCGACCAAAGGCAGCCTGGCCGATGTGCAGGCTGGCAAGTTCATCGGCACCGCGACCAAGGATGTCGGCGGTCGGCAGATCGCGCTCGAAGTGGCGGTTTTTCCGAACGCGATGCGCGGCACGGGTGAAGGGCATTACCCCTGGGACAACGTCGCCGACACCACGACGCCGGCTCCGGGCATGGCCAGCAGCAGCATGACCAACGGCAATGTGAGCGCCACGATGCCGGCGCACGCGGTTGCAAGCTCGATGACAAACGGCAATGTGACGACAGCGAACGGGGCCGGCGCCGACCGGACGCTGACCGTGACATATAAGGGCGGCGTGCAGACCATCCTGGTGCCGCCGAACGCGCCGATCGTGCTATTCGGCGCCGCCGATCATAGCGTGTTGCAGCCGGGTGCTTCGGTGATGGTCGTCGCCGGCGGTACGGCAGCACAAATGACCGCGATCAAAGTCATCGCGGGCAAGGATGGCACGAAACTGCCGATGTAACGCCACCGCTTAAGGCGCGGCGACCGAAGCGGGGCTGCGCCGGTTCTCAGTGCTTGGAATGCTTCGATTTGCCCATGGTCTCACGAAACACGTCGTCGGCGATTTTCTTCTGCGGGTCCGGAAACGTGTTGTAGAGAGTTTGAAATGAGCTTGCGAGCTTCTGCATGTTGGCGGCGTGTACCTGGGCAAGCTGCGCGTAGGACGCCATGTTGTCGGCGGCATTCATCGTCGCCACCTTCGAACCCCTGGTCATCATCGCTTGTTCCATCGACCCGGCATTGGCGAGCATGACCTGGGCGTACTGCTTCCACTGCGGTTCCTCGGCCGGTGTGATGCCCAGTTGATCGTGCAGTTGCTGAATGTGCTGTTCGACCTCCGCGGACTTGGATGCCGACAAGGCGGGCGTGCCGCTGGTGGGGGGCGCCGCCGGAATTGGCGCCATAGGCGGGGTGGCGGTGGGAGAGCTGGTTTGTGCAAAGGCGGCGCCGGGAAGAGCAAGAGCCGCCAGAATTGTGATGATGCGCGGCATTGAAGATGGGCTCATGACAAAGTCACTCCGTTAGTTTCACTGCATATAGCTCCGGAACCGACGCACCTAATAGTTCGGATAGTAAACGCCTGGAGGAGGCGCGTAGTATGTCGGCGGCGGGGGCGGCGCGTAATAAACCGGCGGCGGCGGCGCATAGCGCTGTGCCAGCGCGCCGCCGATCAAGGCGCCGACGCCCAAGCCGAGCAGCGCTCCACCGACCACCGCGCCGTTATTGTTGCCGCCGCGGTAATGGCCGCGTGGGGGAGGCCGATTGTAGCCGCCGCCATAATGCCGGGGCTGGGCCGCGGCCAAGGCCGGAAGCATGATCACCACCGCGGCAAGCAGTGCCCTGCGAACGGATAGCGATCTGTTGGCGGCATAGATCATAAGATGTTCCTCAGGCTGCAACGGGTGACCGTGATGTAAGCCGCTGATCTTGGTTTTCCAGCAAGTACGACGGAATCTAGCGCCTCGCCAGTAGCGAAGCAACTTTGCGCGGCGAGAGGGACCGATCAGCATCGGCGATGAAAAGGTGCAAGCGGTCTTTTGTTCGACCAAGGGCTTTGATGTTTTTGGTGCTTCCAAAGCCGGAACGGCCTTCCTAAGTACCGAGCAACGTTTTTAGGGGTAGCTATGAGCGACTTGAACGGACCGAGGATCGACCGCCGGTCGTTCCTCACGATCGGCACCGTGGTTGCTGTCGCCGGCGATGCGAAGCCCAGTTTCTCGGCTAGTCCGCCGGCGGCGCAACCGGCGGCGCCGATGGTTCCGATCACCCTTAACATCAACGGGACCGACCATCGGACATCGCTCGACGTACGGACGTCGCTCCTGGATGCGTTGCGTGAGCATCTGGACCTCGCGGGCAGCAAGAAGGGCTGCGACCAGGGCCAGTGCGGCGCCTGCACCGTCCAGATCGACGGCCGCGCCACGCTCTCCTGCCTGACCCTTGCGATCGCGGCGCAGGACAAGGAGATCGTGACGATCGAGGGGTTGACCAAGGATGGCGCCCTGCACCCGATGCAACAGGCGTTCATCGACAACGACGCCTTCCAATGCGGCTACTGCACGCCGGGCCAGATCATCTCCGCCGTCGCCTGCATCAAGACCGGCCATGCCGGCCAGGATAAAGAAATTCGGGAATTCATGAGCGGGAATCTGTGCCGTTGCGCGGCCTACCCGAACATCGTCGCCGCCATCAAGCAAGTGGCGGAGGCTTAGATGGTCCCGTTCAGCTATAGCCGCGCCACCGATGCCCCAACCGCCGTGCGGGAAGCCAGCGTGCCCGCCGCCGCGCATGTCGCCTCGCCCGTGCAGTTTATGGGCGGCGGCACCACGCTCCTCGACCTGATGAAGCTCGACGTGATGCGGCCGGACCATTTGATCGACATCTCGCCGCTCGACGCGAAACTGGCGGCGGTGAGCGACGCCGGCGGCACCTTGCGCATCGGCGCGCTGGCGCGGATGACGGATGTCGCCGAGAACCCGCTGGTCAAGCGCGGTTACCCGGTGCTTTCGCAAACCCTGCTGCTCGCCGCTTCGCAGCAACTCCGTAACATGGCGCGCGTCGGCGGCAATGTCTTGCAGCGGACGCGCTGCAACTATTTTCGGGACACAAGCTACGGCCAGTGCAACAAGCGCACCCCAGGCTCCGGCTGCGCCGCGCTGGACGGCTATAACCGCATGCACGCGATCCTCGGCACCAGCGCGGACTGCATCGCCACCTATCCCGGCGACTGGGCCCAGGGCCTGATCGCGCTGGACGCGGATGTCGAGCTGCTCGGCAAAGACGGCCAGCGGGTGATCAAGTTTGCCGACCTGCACCGGCAACCCGGCACCACGCCGAACATCGAAACCAACCTGCGGCCGGGCGAGCTGATCACCGCCTTCACCATCCGGGGCGGTCCATGGCCGCGCTCGATCTACACTAAAATCCGCGACCGTGACTCTTACGAATTCGGCCTCGCCACGGCCGCGGTCGCGTTGCGGCTACAGGGCGACACGGTCCAGCAGGTCCGGATCGGGCTTGGCGGCGTGGCGACCGTGCCCTGGCGCGCAACAGCCGCGGAGGCGAGCCTGCGGGACCAGCCGTTGAACGAAACAACTGCGGCGCGGGCGGCGGAGGCGGCCTTCGCCGGTGCCAGGACAAATACCGACAACGCTTACAAACTGCCGCTCGGCAAGGCGACGTTGGTGCGGGCGTTGCTGGAAGCCAAGGAGATGCAGGCATGACCTTCGAACCGACCAAGCCGGTGCCGGGGCGGATGGAAAACATGGGCGTTCCGGCACCGCGCTACGAGGCGCGGCAGAAGGTGCTGGGCCAGCCGCTCTACGCCTCGGACATGGCGGTGGCCCGCCCGCTTTACGCTTATCTGGTGCTGAGCGGCATCGGCAAGGGCACGATCACCTCCATCGACACCAAAGCCGCGTCCGCGGTGCCCGGTATCGCGCGGATCTATACCCACGAGAACATGCCGCCGCGCCAGTCTCTGTCGCAGTCGCCGCAAGGTGGCCGGGTCTCGGATTCCGTCATGCCGATGAGCGATGCCACGGTCGCCTATGGCGGCGAGATTGTCGCCGTCGCGGTGGGCGAAACCTTCGAGGCGGCGCGGCAGGCGGCTTACGCGGTAAAAATCACTTACGCCGCCGAGGCTCCATCCGCCACCTTCGGCGATCAAGGCATCGAGGGCCACGCCTCGTTGGACGCCTGGCTCGGCGACAAGGACAAGAGCGTCGGCAGCTTCTCCGACGGCTATGACAAAGCGGCCGTGAAGCTGGACCAGGTTTACGGGACGTCCACACAGCATCATAATCCGATGGAACTCTACGCCACCACCGCGGTGTGGAACGGCGACGAGCTGACGCTGTATGAGCCGAGCCAGTTCGTTTACGGGCTGAAAAACGCCATCGCCGCGGCGGTCGATATCGACCCGGAAAAGGTTCATGTCATTAACCCGTTCGTCGGCGGCGGGTTCGGCGGCAAGGGCGTGATGACCCAGCGCACCGCGATCGTCGCGGTCATCGCCCGGCAGTTGAAGCGCCCGGTCAAACTGGTGGCGACCCGCGACCAGTGCTTCACCATCGCCACCTATCGCGCCGAGACCCGGCACCATATCCGCCTCGGCGCCGCGCCGGACGGAAAACTCCTGGCCTACAGCCATGAGGGTTGGGAGATCACCAGCCGCGCCGACACCTACATGGTCGCCGGCACCGCGACCACGGTCGAGATGTATGCCTGCCCCAACGTGAAGTCGAAGGTCGATGTCGTGCCGGCCGACCGCAACACGCCTGGCTTCATGCGTTCGCCGCCGGAAACGCCGTATATGTACGCGCTCGAATCCGCGATGGATGAGCTGGCGGTGGCGTTGAAAATGGACCCGATCGAGCTGCGCAGGATCAATGACACGCAGGTCAGCCCGATCAACGGCGCCAAGTACAGCAGCCGCTCGCTGATGGAATGTTTTGACGCCGCGGCGGCCAGCTTTGGCTGGAGCCGGCGCAACCCGGCGCCGATGTCGATGCGCGACGGCGACTGGCTGGTCGGCTATGGCTGCGCCACCGCGACCTACCCCACAAACATGCAGCCTGCCGCGGCCCGCATCCGCCTCACGCCGGAAGGCAAGGCCCTGGTGCAGATCGCGGCGCATGACATGGGACAGGGCGCGTATTCGGTGATGCAGCAGCTTGCCGCCGACGGGCTGAACCTGCCGCTTTCGGCGATCACCGTGCAGATGGGCGACAGCTCCCTGCCGGCCGGCCCGATCGCCGGCGGCTCGATGACGACGGCCTCCGCCGGCTCCGCCGTGCAACTCGCCTGCCAGCGGATCGCCGCGCGCTTCGGCAACGCCATGCCGCAACCGGCCGATCTGCCGGCTGCCTTCACCCGCATCGGCAGCGGGCCGATCGAGGAATATGCCGAATACATTCCCGCCGGCGGCGCCAAGGACAGCATCGCCGCGCTGTACCACGGCAAGGTGTCGAAGCAGATCGGCGGCGACACCCACAAGCCGCTGCTGTTCGCGTTCGGCGCCAACTTCGTCGAGGTCCGCGTGCATCGGCTGACGCGGGAGGTCCGGGTGCCCCGGATGACCGGCGCTTTCGCCTCCGGACGGATCATCAACCCGCGCACGGCGCGCAGCCAGTACATGGGCGCGATGATCTGGGGCATGGAGACAGCCTTGCTCGAACACACCGAGATGGACCAGAAGCGCGCCCGCTACGCCAACAACAATTTTGCCGATTACCTGATCGCGGTAAATGCAGATGTCCCGCAGGTCGACGTGATCATGATCCCGGAGAAGGACGATCAGACCAACCCGCTCGGCTCGAAAGGCATCGGCGAACTGGCCAATGTCGGCATGCCGGCGGCCGTGGCGAACGCGGTTTTTCACGCGACCGGCAAGAGGATACGGGACCTGCCGATAACCGTGGATAAATTGATCCTTGGCTGAAGTGTTAGAGGCTCTTAATTCAGCCGCGCGCCCGATGTTAGCCGCCAATGGCTCCGAACGGTTCAGACCTCCATTATCCTCCGGCGATCGCGCCGACCACTAAAAAAGGCTCGGTGCCCTCGACCACCGCGGCCGGTAACGGTTCGTCATCCGGGCGATGCGACAAATCGTGCTGGCAAGCGAAAAAGCGGATGTAAGACCGTCGCTTCTTGGTATGACGATCCCTCATGGTGCCGAGCAGCATCGGATATTTTTGCTCCAACGCGTTCAACACGGTCGAGCAGGTCACCGCGCCGGCCGGGAACACCAGTATCTCTCCGCCGATCCCCGCCAGCGTGCGAAGCCCGGAAGGTAAAGCGACGCGCACCCCGGCGGTCACGGCAGCGTCTGGACCTCGACCGAGAGCACCGCGGGCAGGTTTTGTGCGATCGCCTCCCAGTTGTCCCCGGCATCGGCGGAAACATAGACCTGGCCGCCGGTGGTTCCGAAATAGATCCCGCATTCGTCCAGACGATCCACCGCCATGGCGTCGCGCAGCACGTTCACGTAACAATCCCGCTGCGGCAGGCCTTTGGTCAGCGCCTCCCAGTCGTTGCCGCCGCTCCGGCTTCGGTAAACCTGTAATTTTCCGTCGATCGGGAAGTGCAGTTGGTCGCTCTGGATGGGAACGACATAGATCGTCTCCGGTTCGTGCGCGTGGACATCGATCACGAAACCGAAATCGGTCGGCAAGTTGCCGCTCACCTCTCGCCAACTGTTCCCGCCGTCATCCGAGCGCATCACATCCCAGTGCTTTTGCATGAATAGCGTATCCGGGCGGCTTGGATGCATCGCCAGCCGGTGGACGCAGTGCCCGATCTCGGCCTTCGGATCGGGAATATGCTCCGAGCGCAGGCCCTGATTGATCGGCTGCCACGTCGCCCCGTTATCTTCCGTGCGAAAAGCCCCCGCGGCGGAAATCGCCACGAACATCCGCGCCTCGTCCTTGGGGTCGATCAGAATCGTATGCAGGCACATCCCGCCCGCGCCCGGCGCCCAATCCGCGCCGGTGGTGTGCCGCCGCAGCCCGGAAATTTCCTGCCAGCTGGCACCCGCGTCCCGCGAAACGAAGAGCGCGGCGTCTTCGACGCCGGCATAGACCGTATCGGCGCAGCTCAGAGACGGTTCCAGATGCCATACCCGCTTGAACGCCCAGGGGTGCAGCGTGCCATCCAGCGCCTGATGCAGCCCAAGGTCTCCCTCGTACGTGAAATCGTTCCCGACCGCGGCCCAGGTTGCGCCGCCATCGTCCGAACGCTGCATCACCTGTCCGAACCAGGCCGAGCTCTGCGCGGCATAGATCCGCTGCGGATCAACCGGCGAAGCTTTCATGTGGTAGATTTCCCAGCCGGCAAAATGCGGGCCGGTTATTTTCCAGTCCCGGCGCGCGCCGTCGCTTTCGCAAGTAAACGATCCTTTTCGGGTTCCCACTAAAACACGAACGCGGCTCATGCTTTGTTCTCCCAGAGACTCCTGGCTGGCAAAAAGGCGAAAACTTCCGTTACGGTGCCGTGTGGACGATACGGCTGTCAACGCGCGCGATCTTCGCGCAGAAATGACCGGGAAATCAACTTTTCCCGGCGAGGCAGACCGGTTCGCGGCGCCGGGATCAGCGCGCTTGCGCCGCCGCAACGGCATCCGCGCCGGCGGGGAGCCGCATCGGGCATGATGGGTCGGTCGCGGCGCGCCACACCGCTTCGGCCACGTCGGACAAGTGCGTGACGGGGCCGGGAGTTTGGAATGCGGTCATCACGCGCTGCATCAGGTCGGCATAAGCGTCCGGGAAGCCGTTCGTCATGCGCGCCCGGGCATTGTTGCCGAAGCTGGTGTCCGGTCCGCGTCCCGGCAGCACCAGCCGGGCGCGGACGTTGAACTGCTCAAGCTCCAGCGCAAGCGATTCCGTGAAGGCGTTCACCGCCGCCTTGCTGGCCGTGTAAACCGACAGCAGCGGCAACGACCGCAGCGTGACGCTGGACGAGACATTGACAATCACCCCCGCCCGACGCTCGCGCATCTGCGGCAGCACCGCCTGGGTCATCGCGATCAGGCCAAGCGTGTTCGTCTCGAACAGTTCGCGCGCGGCGGTTATCGGCGTTCCCTCGAGCGCGTTGAGCCACCCGATCCCGGCGTTGTTGACGAGCACGTCGATCGGCCCCGCTTGCCCGACAACCCGCTCGATGCTGGCCGGGTCCGTGACGTCCAGCGCCAGCACCCGCAGGCGGTCCGACGGCGGCAGCAGGTCCGCGCGGGGCTGGCGCATGGTGGCGACGACAGCCCAGTCATGGTTGAGGAAATAGCGGGCGGTCTCGAGGCCGAAGCCGGACGAGCAGCCGGTAATCAGGACGGTTTGCATGAAAACCTCTTGCGTTGTTGGGGTTGTCCCTCAGCTAGTAGGCGGCCCCTGGACTTCCTATCTTCGATCGTCCGGTTTTAATTGGCGGAAGTCCGAATGATCGATCCCCTTGCCGAAGTGGTGACCTTGCTGCAGCCAACCGCCACGCTTTCCAAGGCCGTCAGCGGCGCCGGCCGGTGGCGGCTTCGTCGTACCGACCATGGGCAGCCTTTCTACTGTGTCATCCTGCAGGGGGCGTGCCATCTCTCGACCATCGGTGAAGAACCGACCAAGCTCGCCCAAGGCGACTTCGCGCTGATCCCGGCGGCGCATGACTTCACGGTGTCAAGCGTCGAGCCGCCGCCGCCGGGCCGCTATACCGAGCCGGTGGTGCGCGCCGGCGGCGAGGTGAGGCTCGGCGAACTTGAGGGCGTGCCGGATGTCCTGATCCTGGTGGGGCACTGCGCTTTCGGTTCTCCCGATGCGGCCCTGCTGGTCTCGCTGCTACCGCAACTCGTGCATGTTCGCGGCGAGCCGCGGCTTGCCACATTGGTCGGATTGGTGGGCGAAGAGACAAGCGGGTCGCGCCCGGCGCGCGACCTCGTGCTCGCCCGGCTGCTGGAACTGCTGCTGATCGAGGCGCTCCGCTCGACGACCGGCACCGCGGCGTCGCCAGGTCTGCTGCGCGGACTCGCCGATCCGCGTCTCGCGGCTGCGATCCGCCGGATGCACGAGCAACCGGGCCATGCCTGGACCATCGGCGAACTCGCGGCTGAAGCAGCGCTTTCGCGCTCCACTTTCTTCGACCGGTTCCGGCGCGCGGTGGGTACCGCCCCGATGGACTATCTGCTGATCTGGCGGATGGCGCTGGCGAAGAACCTGCTGCGGCGGCGGCAGGGCGGTATCGCCGAGGTGGCGAACCGTGTGGGGTACAGCTCCGCGAGCACGTTCAGCGTCGCCTTCGCTCGCCATGTGGGCGTGCCGCCGGGCCGGTACACGGAAAGGCAGGATGCCGACAACATCGAGATGTCGCAAACCTGAGCGCGAACTAACGGACGCGCTGTGGTGGCGGAGAGGGTGGGATTCGAACCCACGGTAGGCTTGCACCCACAACAGTTTTCGAGACTGTCCCAATCGGCCACTCTGGCACCTCTCCGGGGGCGGGCGGGCCGCCAGCGGCGGGTTATACGCAGCACCCCGCCGCACGGCAACCGGCGGATTGACACGCCGGCGGGCCGGGCTATAACCCGCCACTCTCGCGGCTGGGGCAACCTTGCCGCGTCCAACCCTTTTGTCGGCCAGGACTAAACAGAATGTTCGCAGTGATCCGCACCGGCGGCAAGCAATACCGCGTCACCCCGGACGCCTTGTTGAAAGTGGAGAAGCTGGAGGCCGAGGCCGGCAGCACCATTACCTTCACGGACGTGCTGGCGGTGGGCGGTGGCGAGGGCGGGCTGAAGCTCGGCGCGCCGGTGCTGGCCGGCGCCACGGTCACCGCCACGGTCATCGCGCAGGACCGGCTGGACAAGGTCATCATTTTCAAAAAGCGTCGCCGGCAGAACAGCCGCCGCAAAAACGGCCACCGCCAGTGCGTGACCGTGCTGCGGGTCGGCGAAATCAGCGCCGCGTAAGGAAGCAGAACCATGGCACATAAAAAAGCCGGCGGGTCATCCCGCAATGGCCGCGACACCGCCGGCCGCCGTTTGGGCGTGAAGAAGTCCGGCGGGCAGGCCGTCATTGCCGGCAACATCATTATCCGCCAGCGCGGCACCAAGGTGAAGCCGGGTGCGAATGTCGGAACCGGGCGGGACCACACTTTGTTCGCGCTGACCGACGGCAAGGTGCTGTTCGAGCGCAAGAGCGACGACCGCGTCCATGTCTCGGTGACGCCGGCCGCCGCAACCCCAGCCGCCGCCGAGTAATCACTCCGGCACGTTGCATTTTCCAAAAGGCCGGCACCAGCCGGCCTTTTTTGTTGAAGCCAGTCTGTTAAAGCCATGAAATTTCTCGACCAGGCCAAGATCTACCTGAAATCCGGCGATGGCGGGGACGGCGTGACCGCCTTCCGGCGGGAGAAATTCGTGCCGAACGGCGGCCCGGACGGCGGCGATGGCGGCCGCGGCGGCGACATCGTGTTCGAGGCGGTAGAGAACCTCAACACCCTGATCGACTTCCGCTATTCCCAGCATTTCCGGGCGAAAAAGGGCGATAACGGCTCCGGCTCCGACAAAACCGGCGCGGCGGCGGCGACGCTCAAGATCAAGGTGCCGATCGGCACGCAGATCCTGGACAACGACCGGGAAACCCTGCTCGCCGACCTGGACGCGCCCCGCAAAACCATCACGCTGCTGCGCGGTGGGGATGGCGGCTTCGGCAACGCCAAGTTCAAGACCTCCACCAACCGCGCCCCCCGCCGCTCCGACAAGGGCTGGCCGGGGGAGGAGCGCTGGGTCTGGCTGCGGCTGAAACTGATCGCCGATGTCGGGCTGGTCGGGCAGCCGAATGCCGGCAAATCCACCTTTCTGGCGGCGGTCTCCGGCGCCCATCCCAAGATCGCGGACTACCCGTTCACCACGCTGCACCCGCAACTCGGCGTGGTGCGGCTCTCGCACGCCGAGGAGTTCGTGATCGCCGACATTCCCGGGCTGATCGAGGGCGCGCATGAGGGCACCGGGCTGGGCGACCGCTTCCTCGGCCATGTCGAACGCTGCGCGGTGCTGCTGCATCTGGTGGACGGCGCCGCCGGGAACTGCGTGGCGGCCTGGCGGACGGTGCGGCACGAGCTGGCAGCCTATGGCGGCGGGCTGGCCGAGAAGCCCGAGGTGATCGTGCTGAACAAGGCGGATGCGATGACGGCGCGGCAGATCGCCAGCCGGCGGGCGGCGCTGGCCAAGGCATCGGGCGCGCCGGTGCTGGTTTGCTCCGGCGTCTCCGGCCAGGGGGTGAAAGAGGCGCTGCGGCTGCTGCAGAACATGATCACCGCGGCCAGGGCCGGATGATACCCAGCCTCGCCACCGCGCGCCGCGTCGTGGTGAAGATCGGCAGTGCGCTGATCGTGGACCCGGACTCGGCGGCGCCGCGGGCGGAATGGCTGGCCGGCATGGCGCAGGATATCGCGGCGCTGGCGGCGCGCGGGGTGCAGGTGATCGTGGTGTCCTCCGGCGCCATCGCGCTGGCCCGCCGGCGGCTGAACCTGACCGGCCGGTTGCGACTGGAGGAGAAGCAGGCGGCGGCGGCGGTGGGGCAGATACGGCTGGCGCAGGCCTGGAGCGAGGCGCTTTCTGCCCATGGCCTCACCGCGGCGCAGCTGCTCATCACCCTGGAGGATACCGAGGACCGGCGGCGCTACCTGAACGGCCGGGCAACGCTGAGCACGCTGCTGGGGCTGGGCTGTATCCCCGTGATCAACGAGAACGATTCGGTGGCGACCGCGGAGATACGGTTCGGCGATAACGACCGGCTGGCGGCGCGGGTGGCGGAGATGATGCAGGCGGACCAGTTGATTTTACTCTCCGACATCGACGGGCTGTACACCGCCGACCCGCGCGGCAACCCGGAGGCGCGGCACATCCCGCTGGTGCCCGCGCTGACGCCGGAGATCGACGCCATGGGCGGCGCGCCGCCGCCCGGCTACTCCTCCGGCGGCATGCGGACCAAGCTGGTGGCGGCGCATATCGCCACGCAGGCCGGGGTGGCAATGGCGGTGGCACTCGGCAACCGGCCGAACCCGCTGGCGGCGATTGAGGCGGGGGCGAAGTGTACTTGGTTTCTGGCGGCGCCGGAGGGGCGGAGCGCGCGGAAGAAATGGATCGCCGGGCATCTGGCGCCGCTGGGCGCGTTCACCGTGGATGCCGGGGCGGCGCGGGCGCTGGCCGGCGGCTCCTCGCTGTTGCCGGCCGGGATACGCGGCGTGACGGGCGGCTTCGAGCGGGGCGACGCGGTGGATGTGGTGGCACCAGGCGGCGGGCGGATCGGGCGGGGGCTGGCCGCCTATGGCAGCGCCGATGCGGCGATTATCGCCGGGCACCGCTCCGAGGATTTCGAGGCGCTGCTCGGCTGGCGCGGCCGGGACGAGGCGATCCACCGCGACGATCTGGTGCTGTTTTGAAACGGTGATAGGCTTTGCCCAACCAAACGGAGGGCAGGCGGATGGCGGTGACCCGGGTGCATTATCAGATTAACGCGCGGCGCACGGCGCTGGTGAGCGTGGATTTTCAGGTGGGGTTTGGCGAGGCGGCGTGGGAGCCGGTGCCGCACGCCGCGGCGGCGGTGGAGAATTTTCGCGCCTGCGCGAAACTGTGGCGGGCGGCGGGCGGCACGGTGATGCATGTGCAGACCTACTACACACCGGAGGCCGGGCCGGCGGGGCGGATGGAGGATTTCGCGCCCGATATTGGGCAAGCGCTGGCGGAGGGTGCGCCGGCGGCGGCGGCGTATCCGGATTTGGTGTTGCCGGGCGATGTGCTGATCCGCAAGCTTTGCTTCTCCGCCACCTGCAGCAGCGACATACTGGAGCGGCTGCGGGCCGGTGGTTTCGACACGGCGGTGGTGGGCGGGTTGACGACGCCGATCTGCGTGCAGACCACGGTGGATGGGCTGAGCATGGCAGGGATTAAAACAGTGGTTTTGGCCGATGCTTGCGCGAGCCAGGCGATGGGCAGCCTCTCCGCCGAGGCCGCGCATGACGCGGCGATCGAGCGCATGGGGTACGTGTTCGCGGGGATCGGGACCACGGCGGGGTTTGCGCGGCGGGTGGCGGAGCTGGGGGCGATAGCGGGGTAGAATGAGTAATGGCAGGCAACGGTGTGACATATTTTAATTGTCGAAGTACAAACATCATTTTGAGTTCATTCGGAATTCTTTAATTCACGTTGAGCAATTGTGCTATAGTATTTCTTATTCCAGACGGTACTCATATCAAGCCAAAAGATCACATTATAGTACCGTTGACTTGCAGGATTAAGATGATGGCTTAAATAAGTTTTTGCCTTCGTTTTACTGAATGATTTTAGAATTTGTAACGCAGTCGCCTTACGTACTTTGTCTTCCTCCCGAAGCAATAGTTCTTCGATTATGGACTGTCCCAGCTCTTGGAAGGTCGCAACAGACATCCTACCAATGATCTTCGAAAGAAGAACAGCCGAAATATCTAACGATGGAATTTCTTTAACCCGTCCAGAAGCTAGGTGCAAAATTGCGTCGGCTGCAAGATCAATATTGGTGACTCGAGCTGTTGACGAGGTTAAAATATTGCTAACCAAACGATAGTCATTGGCCATTTTAGCGACACGTAAAATATCTTCCCATTTACCCCACCTCCGAAGATAAATAACATCAACCATGCTTGGATCTGCGGCGTCTTCGTCTAGTACCAGCCGAACTCGCGCAAGATCCTGCAGTTCAGATTTAGCAACAATTAAATCTAAACCTTCACGAACTAATGTTCGACGCCGATAGCCCTGGTGCTCATTGAACAGCTCCACCAAAAACGTCGCTGTCGCGACCAACCCCGAATTTATTCCGGAGCGCATCTACAAACCGTGTCCAATAGGCTTTAAAACGATCATCTACATCTGCGCGCAGTTGATCACCTGATCGTTTGAAATCTACTGAGGCGATCGCCATATAATAATCGTGAAAATTCAAGGCATCAGTTTTCGCACTAGCCTTAAGATCAACAAGCGACCTATTCGAAAGCATTATCTTTTTACGAATATCATATGCTTCCTGACCTGCTGCATCGTAATTGGATGGCACTCCAAACGACTTCTTCACCTCTTTCAGGACAAGTGCATTCTTAGCCTCCTCGTCAGACAGCAAGCGGTGGCTGAACTCAAATGCCGAAACTGCTGCGCGCCGAGCTTCGATGGCGCCGTCCGCAAAAAAGCGGCGCATTTGTGCTTCTGAAAGCGTCCCGCGCTTTGCCAGAATCTGTATAGCTAGTCCTTTTATTTGTCCAGAACGATGCTCCAGAGCGTCGTTCAAGATGATGGTCTCTACGTCCTCCATTCCTGCAAAAATTACGTCCATAGCGGCGTTGCTTAATTCGTCAAATGAAGCGGTAATAGCGAAGCGAGCAGCGTCTAAAACGTCACTTCTTCCGCGGATGCGGACTATCGCTTCGAGTGCCGCTTGGCGAGTCACGTAGTTGTTGTTGTTAAATTCCCCTTCAGCTAGTGGCGCAAGCTCCACATTAGCTACTTCCCCCAAGTAGACTAACGCAGCAATTTTAACGGAAACTGGTACTGAATCCCCGAACCATAGTTCACCAAGCTTTGGCTTTTGGAAGAAATTATCCTCAACTAGCGGGGCGCGAAGCGCGGCCAAGATGCGGAACGCACCAATTCGCCGATTAACGGGTCCCAGGGCAGTTGTATAGCATAGCCAACTTGGAAAGTTCTCCAAAGCATCAATAAGCCAAGACCAGAGCGGCTTGTTCTCGTCGGAGAATGCTTCCACGCCGGCATCGGCCAGCGAGGAGACCTCCATAGAGTTAAACTTGAATTGGTTTCGTTTTTGGTAAAGGAGGTTAGCATCGTGTGCTCCCACCGTCATGTTATCGTTGCTGAACTTGCCACTAGCAGCCGCTACGTTACGAAGCCAGGCAACATCAACATCTGACAAAGTATTAAGGTTGATCCTTTGGAGTGTTTCGATTAGTTTTTTTGAGGAAGTAGCGGTGTTGCCGTCTCCTTCTTGAGTCGCTTCGGCGGCATTTTTAGAAATGTTAGGTGATATTTTTGAAGAATCTTCACCAGACAAAATCTCCGCCTGTTTTGATAGCTCCAATCGACATAGTTTGTGTATGAAACCTGAAACACTGAGTCGAACTTTTTGAGCAAATGTGGTTGGTTCTGTAAAAGACTCAAAAAGGATTTTCTTGTCCGCAATAACTTTATCTTTAAATGCTATAACCTTGGATAGCTCAGGTCCGGCGTCAAGTAGCTTTGATTGCTCAACATCTTTGAAAAACAACGTGATATGTGGCTCGCCCTTGCTCGTGTTTCGAGAAGATGCGAGCGCAAATTCCTCTTCAAAGCCAGAGGAGTAAGGTCCAGCGGTATCTGGCGGCGTGCCCCAACGAGCCCAGAGCATTCCAATGAACATTTGACAAGTTTCTAGGTCTTCATTGATAATCGCTTGCGGCCTGCCTGCGGAAGATAACGTGTCCTCCCATCCGATAAGGTCGACGTGGAAGCCGGCAGGACGTGCAACTGTCTTGTTAATTTCATCCACTGCGGCCCTCGCAGCACGTCGTTCCTCTGATAGATCGCTTGGTGAGGCTAGAAAGACGCGCAAAACCCGAAGGGAGCTCGTTCCATTGTCGTTGTGGCCGGACATACGCTTTTCGTCGCCTTAACAAGTCGAATCGTCAAGGGTGTAAGCACTAACTTACCCGTGGTCACGGGGGACGGTAGGGCTAGAGCTTAATTCGTGGGGTCTGGGGCCTTTCGGCCCCAGCCGCCGGAGGCTCTTGCTTAGGCCGACAGTGCGGCTGGTTCGGTGCGGGCGCGTTTTACGATTAGTTTGTTTAGGGCGTGGAGGTAGGCGCGGGTGGCGGCGACTATGGTGTCGGTGTCGGCACCTTGGCCGTCCACCAGTTTGCCGGCTTCTTCCAGGCGGACGGTGCAGCGGGCCTGGGCGTCCGTGCCTTCAGTTACGGCGCCGACGGAGAACAGGCGGAGTTCGGCGGCGTGCGGGAAGATGGCCTGGATGGCGCGGAAGCTGGCGTCCACCGGGCCGTCTCCTGTGGCGTCGGCGGTGCGGGGTGCGCCGTCCACCTCCAGCTCCAGCACGGTGCGGGATTTGCCTTTGGAGCCGCCCCAGAGTTCCAGCGAGATGAATTTGATGCGCTGGTGGTCGCGCATCACCTCGTCGTCCACCAATGCCACGATGTCGTCGTCGTAAACCAGCTTTTTGCGGTCGGCGAGGTCCTTGAAGCGGCGGAAGGCGTCGTTCAGGGCGTTGTCGCCGAGGTCGCCGTAGCCCAGGGTGCGGAGTTTGTCGCGGAAGGCGGCGCGGCCGGAATGCTTGCCCAGCACCAGAGAGTTTTTCTGCAGGCCGACGCTTTCCGGCGTCATTATCTCATAGGTCGCGGCGTTCTTCAGCACGCCGTCCTGGTGGATGCCGGATTCATGGGCGAAGGCGTTGCGGCCGACGATGGCTTTGTTGGGCTGCACGTCGAAGCCGGTGATGGTGGCCAAAAGTTTCGAGGTGCGGATGATGTTCCGGGTGACGATGTTGTTGGTGTAGGGGTTGGCGTCCGGCCGGGTGCGGATGGCCATCACCACCTCTTCCAGTGCCGCGTTGCCGGCGCGCTCGCCGATGCCGTTGATGGTGCACTCGATCTGCCGCGCGCCGGCGCGGACCGCGGCCAGGGTGTTGGCGATCGCGAGGCCGAGGTCGTTATGGCAATGGGTGGAGAAGATCACCCGCTCGGCGCCGGGGACGCGGTTGCGGACCATGGTGAAGATGCGGTCGATATCCTCCGGCACCGCGTAGCCCACGGTGTCCGGGATGTTGATGGTGGTCGCACCCGCGGCGATGGCGGCTTCCACGCAGCGGCACAGGAAGTCCGGGTCGGTGCGGCTGCCGTCCTCGGCGGACCACTCCACGTCGTCGGTATAGTCGCGGGCCAGGGTGACGCTGGCGGCGACGGCGGCCAGCACCGCCTCCGGCTCCATCCGCAGCTTGTACTTCATGTGCAGGGCCGAGGTGGAGATGAAGGTGTGGATGCGGCGGCGCTCGGCCGGGCGGATGGCTTCGCCGGCGCGGATGATGTCCTCCCGGCCGGAGCGGGCAAGTCCGGTGATGACCGGGCCGCGCACCTGCTCGGCGATGCGGCGGACGGAGTCGAAGTCGCCCTGGCTGGCGATGGGGAAGCCGGCTTCCAATACATCGACACCGAGCTCGGCCAGGGTTTCGGCCATGCGCAGCTTCTCGTCGATGTTCATGGAGAAGCCGGGGGATTGCTCGCCGTCGCGCAGCGTGGTGTCGAAAATGATTACGCGGTTGGGATCGATGGCGCCGAAACTGGGGTGGTTGATGGTCATTTGGGTCTCGCTATGGCCGGGGTTCAGTGAGGCGGGGAAGGTCCCCTGAACGACGGCCGGCGGAGCAGAAAAACGCGCGCGCGACCTACGCCCAGGGGCGGATAAGTCGAAGGATGAGGCGCGTGGTGGAGACCATGGTGCGGGAGATAACGCAAAGGTCCCTTTTGGGCAAGAGAAAGAGAAAGAAAGCCTCCGGCGGCTGGGGCCGGGAGGCCCCAGACCCCATGACTCTGGGCGTGATCCTCGGCTCTAAGCGCGCGCTGCGTCCATCAGGCGTTTCATTTCGCGGATGCTGGCTGGCAGGCCGACCAGCAGGGCTTCGCCCATCAGGAAGTGGCCGATGTTGAGCTCGCGGACTTCCGGCAGCGCGGCGATGGGGGTGACGTTGTCGTAGGTCAGGCCGTGGCCGGCGTGGCATTCCAGCCCGAGCTCGGTGGCGAGGCGGGCGGCGGCGGCAAGGCGCTCCAGCTCGCCCGGCTTGCCGTTGGCGTAGGCGCCGGTGTGCAGCTCCACCACGCCAGCCTTGATGTAGGCGGCGGCGCGGACCTGCTCCGGGTCCGGGTCGATGAACAGCGAGACGACGATGCCCGCGGCGTTGAGGCGGGAGATGAAGGGGAACAACGTGTTGTGGCCGCCGGCCACGTCCAGCCCGCCCTCGGTGGTGACCTCAGTGCGGCGCTCCGGCACCACGCAAACGCCGTGCGGGCGCAGTGCGCAGGCGATGGCGGTCATCTCCTCGGTCGCCGCCATTTCGAGGTTGATGGGCGCGCCGGCCCAGGCGCAAATCCGCTCGGCGTCGTTGTCCCGGATGTGCCGCCGGTCCTCGCGCAGATGGATGGTGATGCCGTCCGCTCCGGCCGAGGCCGCGGCCTGCGCGACGACGTACGGGTCCGGGTGCAGGCCGCCGCGGGCGTTGCGCATGGTGGCAACGTGGTCGACGTTGACGCCTAGGCGGATCATGAGGGAAGCAAGAAGTTCTTTTTTGGAAAAAAAGAACCAAAAAACTTTTTGTAAACTGAGCCCGTGCCGGCGGCGCCCCCGTGGCCCAGATTTGTAAAGTTTTTTTGCTTCTTTTTGTTCACAAAAAGAAGTCCCTTAAATGTGCAGCGCACGGCCGTCCGCCGCCAGCGCCGCTTCCTTTACCGCTTCGCTCAGCGTCGGGTGGGCGTGGCAGATGCGGGCAACGTCCTCGGCCGAGGCGCCGAATTCGATCGCGGTGGTGAGTTCGGCGATCAGCGTGCCGGCGTCCGGGCCCAGGATGTGCGCGCCCAGAATTCGGTCTGTGGTTTTGTCGGAGAGGATTTTCACGAACCCGTCGGTGTCGCCCATGGCGCGGGCGCGGCCGTTGGCGGTGAAGGGGAATTTGCCGATGTTGTAGGCGATGCCGGCGGCTTTCAGTTCCTCCTCGGACTTGCCGACGGCGGCGACCTCCGGCCAGGTGTAGACCACGCTCGGGATCGCGTCGTAATTCACGTGCCCGGCCTGGCCGGCGATGCGCTCGGCTACCGCAACGCCCTCGTCCTCGGCCTTGTGCGCCAGCATCGGCCCGGCGATGACGTCGCCGATGGCATAGACGCCGGCGACGTTGGTGTTGAAGTGATCGTCCACCTTGACCCGGCCGCGCTCATCCGCCGCGATGCCGGCGGCGGCGAGATCGAGGCCGGCGGTGTAGGGATAGCGCCCGATGGCGAGCAGCACGATGTCCGCTTCGATTGTTTCGGCAGCGCCGCCTTTCGACGGTTCAACGGTGAGGCTCACGCCGGCGTCGCCGATGCTGGCGCCGGTCACTTTGGAACCGAGCTTGAATTTGAGGCCTTGTTTGGTGAGCACTTTTTGGAACTGCGTGGCGATCTCGGTATCCAGGCCGGGGGTGATGCGGTCGAGGAACTCGATAACCGTTACCTCGGCGCCTAGGCGGTGCCAGACGCTGCCGAGCTCCAGCCCGATGACGCCGGCGCCGATCACCACCATGTGCTTGGGCACCGCGTCCAGCTCCAGCGCGCCGGTGGAGGTGACGATGCGCTTCTCATCGACCTCGACGCCTTTCAGCGGCACGGAGTCGCTGCCGGTGGCGATCACGATGTGCTTGGCGGAATAGGCCGCGCCATCGACATCGATTTCGTGCGCGCCGGTGAACTTCGCAGCACCCTTCAGCCAGGTTACCTTGTTTTTGCGGAACAGAAACTCGACGCCCTTGGTGTTCGCCGTAACCACCTCGCCCTTGCGGGCCTGCATGCGGGCGAGGTCGAGGCTGACCTCGCCGACGCCGATGCCGTGATCCTGCAGGCCGTGCCGCGCCTGCTCGAAATTCTCCGAGGATTGCAGCAAGGCTTTGGACGGGATGCAGCCGATGTTCAGGCAGGTGCCGCCAAGCGTGGCGCGCTTTTCGACGCAGGCGACCTTCAGCCCCAGCTGCGCCGCGCGGATGGCGCAGACATAGCCGCCGGGGCCGGAGCCGATGACGATGACGTCGAAACTTTGGTCCATAAGGCTGCTCCGCGGCTTTCGCGGCTGACGTCATAGCCCCGGCTCCCCGCGCAGGCAACGCGCAGGCAGCTAACGCTGGTGTAACGGGGTTTTAATCACTACGCCCTCTTTAGAACACCAAGCGGGGCACAAGATTACGTTCGTCACCGCAACTAATCGCCAGGAAAAACACCACATGGGACTTCTTCTGATTATTCTGCTGCTCGTCCTCGTCTTCGGCGGCGGCGGCGGATACTATGCGCATCGTTCGTATGGGAGCCGCGGCTCCGGCGGCATCATCGGTCTGATTGTCGTCGTCTTGATCGTCGTCTGGCTGTTCGGCGGCTTCGGGCACGGTTACGGCTACCACTAAATGGCTGGTCAGGCCTGTGCGCGCGCTGCGGCGGCGGCGTTGCAAGCGCAGGCCGCCGCCGCCGTGAGCAACGGCAGCACGATGATCGCCTGAACATTCATGAAGGCCAGAAGGCCCGCGCAAAACGCCCCGAACAAGTACAGGAAGAACGAGGCTAGTTGCCGCCTGGTGTCGTGGCCGATCGAAAACCTGGCGCCGCCGGTGAATGAATCGGTGAGGCCGATGACGATGTTGACCAGCGTGCTGGTGAACACCACGGTCGGTATGTTCGACAGGTTGATCTGCTTGCCGATGATGCTTTGCGCCCCCATCGCCACCGCGAACATCACGATCATCGCATCCGTTCCCGCGCTGCCCAGCCGGTGCGGCGCCACGAACCAGGTGACGGCGACGGCGGCGAACAGCAGCAACTCGCCGCCCAGCAACCATGCCAGCGCCGCGTGGCGGGGTTGGCCGCGCACCGCGCGGTGGCCGATGCCGGCGCCGGCGACGAAGCCGAACAGGGCGATCGCCGAGCCGACTGCCGCCAGCCAGGCGCCGCTGGCAAGGTAGAGGCCGAGGAAAGCGACGTTGCCGGTCATCGCCGAGGTGAAGATGCCGCCGAGTTTGGCGAAGCTGATGACATCCACCGCGCCGGCGGTAAACGCGGTCAGGCCAAGGATATATTCCAGGGATGTCGCGGCGCGGTCTTTGGTCACAGCCATCGCGGCCGAGCAGTAGGGTTTCCCCGCCGCCGCCTCAAGCCCGGTTGCTTCAGGATTCGTCCCTGGCGGCGATTTCCTCTGCCTCCGGCGTCAGCGTCCGGCGGGCGCGGAGCCGGCGGATGCGGCGGGCATCGGCCTCCAGCACCAGAAATTCGATCCCCGACGGATGCGCGATGATTTCGCCCTTCGCCGGTACCCGGCCGGCAAGGTTGAAGACCAGGCCGCCGACGGTTTCGATGTCGGCGTCGCGTTCGTCGGCGGAGAGCACCGGGCCGAGCCGCGCCTCGAAGTCCTCCACCGGCAGCAGGGCGTTGATTTCCAGCGCGCCGTCCGGCCGCTCCACCAGCATCGGGCCTTCGATCTCGTCATGCTCGTCAGAAATGTCGCCGACGATGGTTTCCACCAGATCCTCGATGGTCAGCAGCCCGTCGATGCCGCCGTATTCATCGACCACCAGGGCCAGATGCGTGCGGGTCTGCCGCATCTGCAACAACAGGTCGAGCACGCTGATCTGCGGCGCCACCATCAGCGGCTTGCGGAGGATTTTCTCCAGCGAGAAGGTTTCCGCCGCACCGTTGAAGGCGAACACATCCTTGATGTGGACCATGCCGAGCAGGTCATCCAGATTGTCGCGGAACACCGGCAGGCGGGAATGACCCTCGGCGCGGATCTGGTCGATCGCCTGCGCCAGCGTCAAATCCACCCGCATGGCGATGATGTCCGGCCGCGGCACCATCACGTCGTCGGCGGTGATCTCGCGCAGCCGCAGCACGTTGCTGATCAGCGCCCGCTCCTGCGCGTCCAGGTCCACGGCCTCGTCGCCGGGGCCGATCGCGTGGTCGGCTTCCGCCTCCTGCACCAGCTCGGCGATCGACTCGCGGACCGATTGCTCCTGGCTTCGCAGCCGCCCGAGCAGCCGTTGCAATGCGGAACTCATTGGTTCTTCCAGGGGTTGGGGAGTTTCAGGCGGGCCAGCAGGCGGGATTCGGCGCGCTCCATCGCCCGCGCCTGCCCGGCCTGTTGGTGATCGTGCCCGACCAGATGCAGCGCGCCGTGGATCAGCAGATGCGACAGGTGCGCGGTAACGGTCCGGCCCGCCGCGCGGGCTTCGTCGAGCACCACGCCGAGGCCCAGCAGGATCTCCGGCGGCCGTTCATAGGTCAGTACGTTGGTCGGTTTGTTTTTGCCGCGATCGCGTGCGTTCAGGCGTTTGATGGTGCGGTCGTCTGTCAGCACCACATCGGCGTCGCAGGCTGCTGCCCGCATCGCGCGCGCCACCACGCGGAGCACGTCACGCACGTAAAAGCGCCAACGTTGGTCGGCAACGATCAGCGCGCCCCTCCAGGAAGGGGCGCCGGTACTGCCAGGCGGCATCAATCGCGCCGTTCGCGGGCGTGTTCGCGGGCGGCGGCGTGGCGCTGGTCGTAGGCTTCGACGATGCGCCCGACCAAGGGGTGGCGCACCACGTCGGCATTGTTGAAGCGGGCGACGCCGATGCCGGCGACTCCCTCCAACGTGTCCAGCGCGTCGGCGAGGCCAGAGCGGATGTTGGGCGGCAGGTCGATCTGCGTCAGGTCGCCGGTGATCACCATGCGGGTGCCCTCGCCCATCCGGGTTAAAAACATTTTCATCTGCACCGGCGTGGTGTTTTGCGCCTCGTCCAGGATGACGAAAGCGTGCGCCAGGGTGCGGCCGCGCATGAAGGCGAGCGGCGCGATCTCGATTTCACCGGCGGTCATCCGGCGGGTCAGCTGGTCGCCGGGGAGCATGTCGTTCAGCGCGTCGTAAAGCGGGCGCAGATAGGGGTCGACCTTTTCCTTCATGTCGCCAGGCAGGAAGCCGAGCCGCTCGCCCGCCTCCACCGCCGGACGGGAGAGCACGATGCGGTCGACCCGGCCGGAGGTCAGCATCGCCACCGCCTGTGCCACCGCGAGGTAGGTTTTGCCGGTGCCGGCGGGGCCTAGCGCGAACACCATCTCGTGGCGCGACAAAAGGTCGATATAGCCGGTCTGGCCCTGGCTGCGCGGGCCGATGGCGCCTTTGCGGGTGCGGATCGCCGGCAGGTCCGAGAGCGGCAGACGCGGGTCGGCGGTGGGGTCGGTCAGCCGCATCGCGGCGTCCACTTTCGGGCCGTCGATCAGCTCGCCCTTTTCCAGTTGGCGGTACAGCGCCGCCAGCGCCGCCTCGGCGGCGGCGACCTGCGGCCCCGTGCCGGACACCGCGATCCGGTTGCCGCGGCAGGCCAGGCGGACGCCGAGGCGTTGTTCGATGCGGGTGAGATGTCGGTCGTGATCGCCCAGCAGCAACGGCAACAGCGCGTTGTCGGCGAAGGTCAAGGTGATGGACCGGGGGGGCGGCGGGGCGGAGGGGCTGGAAGAGGATGCGATGATCTGGCTCAAGCGGCGATGCACTCCTGAGTGAGAGAACCGATTAGGGAGTTGGGGTTGGCGCGGGTGATTGTCACGTTGTGGATCTGCCCGGTCAGCGGCGCCAGCGCGCTTGCCACCACCGGCTGGTTGTAGATCGAGCGGCCGGCGATCTGCCCGGCGTGGCGGCCGAGGCCGGTGAACAGCACCGGCGTCGTCAGCCCGACCGTGCCGGCGTTGAACGCATCCTGCTGGCGCCGCAGTTCGGCCTGCAATTCGTAAAGCCGGGCGTCCTTCACCGCCGCGGGCAGTTGCGGCAGGGCCGCCGCCGGTGTGCCGGGGCGGGGCGAGTAGTTGAAGCTGTAGGCCAAAGCGAAGCCGGTTTCGCGCACCAGCGCCATGGTGGCGGCGAAATCCGCGTCGGTCTCGCCCGGATGGCCGGTGATGAAGTCCGACGTGAAGGCGATGTCCGGCCGGGCCTCGCGCAGCCGGCCGACGATGCGGCGAAAGTCGTCGGCCTTGTGCCTGCGGTTCATCGCCGCGAGGATTTTGTCGGAGCCGGATTGGACCGGCAAATGCAGATAGGGCAGCAGCGCCGGATTGTCGCGGTGCGCCGCGATCAGCGCGTCGGTCATGTCGGCGGGGTGCGAGGTGGTGTAGCGCAGCCGGGGGAAGCCGGGGATTTCCGCCAGCGCCGCCAGCAGCCGGGCCAGGTCCCACGTACGGCCGTCCGGCCCCTCGCCATGATAGGCGTTGACGTTCTGGCCGAGCAGCGCGATCTCGCGTGTCCCCTGCCCCGCCATCCGCCGGGCTTCGGCCAGCACGCCGGCGGCGGGGCGGGAGGCTTCGGCGCCGCGGGTATAGGGCACGACGCAGAACGAGCAGAACTTGTCGCAGCCTTCCTGCACGGTAAGGTTGGCGACGATGCCCTGCGACGCCGCGGCGTCCGGCAGGAAGTCGAACTTGCTCTCCGCCGGAAAGTCGGTGTCGATGGCGGTGCCTCGGGTACGGTGGGCTTGGGCGATCAGCTCCGGCAGGCGGTGATAGGCTTGCGGGCCGACTACCAGGTCCACAAACGGCGCCCGCTCCAGCAGAATCTCGCCTTCGGCCTGGGCGACGCAGCCGGTGACCGCGATCATCATCGCGCCGCCGGCGGCTTCCTTCATCACCCGCAGCCGGCCGAGGGCGGAGAAGACCTTTTCCGCCGCCCGCTCGCGGATGTGGCAGGTGTTCATGATGACCATGTCGGCACCTTCCGGCGTCGGCACCGGCGCGTAGCCGAGCGGCGCCAGCAGATCCGCCATCCGCGCGGAATCGTACACGTTCATCTGGCAGCCATGGGTAACGATGTGCAGCTTGCGAGGTTTGGGCGGGGTCGCGTTCATCAAGTGTGGTCCATCCGGCAGGTCCGGACGGAACAACGCGCCTTCAGCCAACGGGTCAAGATCAAAGCCGTAGCAGCCCTCCTGATCGCAGCGCCACTCCGCTATCCTTCGCCGCGCCGAGTCAAGCGAATCTTTGGCTCGAAGGGCCGCGAAGCCGTTCCATCATAAATGATTCATTAGTTGCCCGCAGATTACCTGCGTGGAAGTCACAATGGCGCCAACGCAGGGCCTGGATCAACGCGCGCCTGGTGACGGTGCCGCGGAATGGCGGCGCGCCATGTCCGCGAGGTCGCTGCTATCGCTGCCGGAGTGGTCGTCGCCCTTCGACGACGCGCAGATGTTCGATCTGGCGCCGGTGTCGCTATGGCTGGAAGACTATTCCGAGTTGAAGCGGCTCTACGAGCGGTGGCGCACCGAGGGCGTGACCGATTTGCGGCAGTTTCTGCTGGAGGATCCGCGACGGATCGCCTTGTGTTTTTCCAAGCTGCGGGTCCTCAAGGTAAACCGCGAGACGCTGCGGCTGTTCGCGTGCGCCGACCTTGCGACACTGAACCACAACCTGCAGGACATCTTTCCGCTCGACGCGGACTCACCGCATATCGAGCAGCTGACCCAGATGTGGAGCGGCAGGCTGACCTTCTGTTTCAGGTCGGTGGATCGATCGCTGGGTGGCCACCCGATCGATGTCCGTGTCCATGGAGTGATCTTGCCGGGGCATGAGCGTGATTGGGCGCGCGTGCTGGTGGCGCTCGAGGACGTTTCGATTCTGGAAAATGCCCGTCGCGATCTGGTCTTGAGCGAGCGTTACGCCCGTAGCTTGTTCGAATATTCGCCGGCGGCATTGTTCGTTCAGGATGCCAGCAAAATTCGGCTGCTCCTGATCGAGGCGCGGGCCGCGGGCGTCACGAATTTGCGCCGGCATCTCACCCAGAACCGCGACTTTGCCTTGCAATGCCTGCGGGCGATCCGCGTCATCGACGCCAACCACATGGCGCTGACGCTATTCGAGGCGCCGGACCTGGCGACGCTGATCGAGGGCCTGCCCGAGATCATGCGCGAGGATATGCTGCCGCATTTCACCGACGAACTGGTGAGCTTTTGGGAAGGTAATCTGACCTTGCGCCGAGAGGCCGTGAATTATGCGCTGAGCGGCGCGGCGCTCAACGTGCTGCTGCAGGTGTCCGTGCTGCCGGGCCATGAGGATGACTGGGGCCGGATCCTGGTGGTGGTGACGGACATCACGGCCCGCAAGAAGGCGGAGCGGCATCTGGAGTTCCTGAGCCGGCACGACATCCTGACGGGACTGTACAACCGGGCGGCCTTCATCGAGGATCTGCAGCGGTTCGATCGAGAGGGGCCATTTCCCGTCAGTGTGATCATTGCTGATCTTGATGGTTTGAAGGCCGCCAACGATCAGTTCGGCCATGCCTATGGCGACGATCTGTTGCGCCGCGGCGGCCGCGTGCTGGCGATGGCGACGGAGCGCCCTTGCTGCGCCGCCCGCATCGGCGGCGACGAATTCGCGCTTGTGGTGCCGGCAACCGGAGATCTCGACGGGGCGGCGATCATCGCCCGCATTCGGGCGCTGGCGGCGCGCGGCAACCAGGCGGCGCCGGACAACCCGCTGCGCCTGTCGCTCGGCCTGGCGATCTGCCAAGCTGCCGGCGGCCTGGACGCCGCGGTGCGCGATGCCGATTTGCGAATGTACGAAGCCAAGCGCGCTTCCTATGCCGCCGCCATGCTGCCGGAACGCCGCGGGCGGGAAGGCCACGGGCTGTGAACCGCCGAGAAAAACCAGAGCAACATCCGATCATGTTGCTCGTTAGAGTAAGAGTACGGGCGGAGCATTATTCTTCCGGCAGCAGCAATTCCGGCACCCGGCCGCCCGCTACCACATGCTGCTCAAGCACGGCGTCGGCGGCCTCGCGCGAGTCGATCTTGTACCACACGCCCTCCGGATAAAGCACCGCGCAGGGGCCGAGTTCGCAACGGTCCAGGCAGGCGGAGGCGTTGACGCGGATGCGTTGGATGCCGAGCTCCTTGGCGCGGGCCTTCATGTAGTCCTTGATCTTTTCGGAGCCACCGGCGGCGCAGCTGCCGCGCTTGTGGTCGTCGCCACGCCGGTTGGTGCAGATGAAAAGATGGGTGTCGTAGAACAACGCCGGATCGCCGGCCTCGCGTTCGCCCAAAGCTGTCACTCCTGGTTTGCCCGACTTATGTAAGGTTCACATCACGGGACGGGAAGCGCGGACATGGCGAATATGCTGGGCACGGCCTCCTCGCCCTATCTGCGCCAGCACCGGGACAACCCGGTGCATTGGCAGGTCTGGGGGCCGGCGGCGCTGGCGGAGGCAAAGGCGCGGGACCTGCCGATCCTGCTCTCGATCGGCTATGCGGCCTGCCACTGGTGCCACGTGATGGCGCATGAGAGTTTCGAGGACGAAGCGGTGGCGAAAATCATGAACGCCCGCTTCGTCAACATCAAGGTGGACCGCGAGGAGCGGCCCGACATCGACCAGATCTACATGACGGCGCTGCACGCGATGGGCGAACAGGGCGGCTGGCCGATGACTATGGTGCTGACGCCGGAGGGCGCGCCGTTCTGGGGCGGCACCTACTTCCCGCCGAAGCCGCGCTTCGGCCGGCCGAGTTTTACCCAGGTGCTGCTGGGCTTGAGCGCGGCCTGGGACAACGACCGCGAGAAGATCGCCGGCACCGTCGTCTCGATGGGCCGGGCGCTGGCGGCGAACGCGGCGGCGCGGCCGGGCGACCCGCCGCGGCCGGAAGCGCTGGATGCCGTGCGGGCGAGCTTTCTCGGCAATATCGACTGGCAACGCGGCGGCCTTGGCCAGGCGCCGAAGTTTCCCAATACGCCGGTGTTCCGGTTTCTCTGGCAGGAGGCGTTCCGCGCCGGCGACAGCCGCGCGGCCGATGCGGTGGAGCTGTTGCTGCAACGGATGAGCCAGGGCGGGATTTATGACCATCTCGGCGGCGGCTATGCCCGCTACGGCACCGATGAGGCCTGGCTGATCCCGCATTTCGAGAAGATGTTGTACGACAACGCCCTGATCCTCGACCTGCTGGCGCTGGTTTATGCGCGGACGGCGGACCCACTTTACGCCGCGCGGGCGCGCGAGACGGTCGGCTGGCTGATGCGCGACATGCGCGAGGAAGGCGCTTTCGCCGCTTCCGAGGATGCCGACAGCGAAGGTGTCGAAGGCAAATTCTACGTCTGGACCGCGGCGGAAATCGGCGACGTGCTGGGCGCCGACGCGGGGTTGTTCGGGGCGCATTACGACCTGGCCGAACATGGCAACTGGGAAGGGCGCATCATCCTGGAGCGCCGAACGCCGCTTGGGGATGCGGCGACAGAATCCCGCCTGGCCCACTGCCGGGCGTTGCTGCTGGAGCGGCGGAGCCAACGCGTAAGGCCGGGGCGGGACGACAAGGTGCTGACCGACTGGAATGCGCTCCTGGTGGCGGCGCTGGCGCGGGCGGGCGCGGTGTTCGGCGAGCCGGACTGGCTGGCGGCGGCGCAGGCGACGTTCGACTTCATCCTGCGGACCATGGGGCGCGCCGATGGCCGGGTCGACCACGCCTGGCGCGCCGGCACGATCTCCGCCGCCGGCCTGCTCGAGGATCAGGCGGCGATGAGCCGGGCCGCGCTGGCGCTGTACGAGGCGAGCGGGGAGGCGGCGCGGCTGGACCAGGCGTTGCGGATCGTCGCGGCGGCCGAGCGGTTTTTCGGCGATGGCGAGGGGGCTTTTTTCACCGCGGCGGCGGACGCCGCCGACCTGCCGGCGGGGCCGGGCTTTCGCACCCGCAATGTCGGCGATGGCCCGACCCCGTCCGGCATTGGCATGATGGGGGAGACCTATGCCCGGCTCTACCACCTGACCGGCGACGAGGCGTGGCGCGCCAAGGCCGAAGCGGTGCTGGCGGCTTATGGCGGCGAGCCCCGGATGCTGGCGGCCTCCCCGGTGTTGTTGGCGGCGGCGGACATGCTGGCCAACGCCGCCTGCGTGGTGGTCACCGGCGGGGCCGAGGCGCTGGCGCAAGCGGCGCTGGCCGCCGCCGATCCGGCGGTGGTGGTGCTGCGGGCGGCGGCGGGTGCGACGCTGCCTCCGACGCATCCCGCCGCGGGGAAGACCGGCGCTGCCCCGGCCGCGTTTGTCTGCCAGGGTGGGGTATGCGCCCTGCCCGTGGATACGCCGGCGGCGCTGCACAATTTGTTACGCAAGATCGCGTGAAGCTGATTTGCCGGCGGCGGCGCGGCGCACGAGATAATCCGCAGGAGAACAAGCCAATGATGGATCGCCGGAAGATGATGTTGATCGGGGTCAGCGCGGCGGCGCTGCTGGTGGCTTCGCGCGGGTTGCGGCGGCCGCTGGCGGCGCAGGCGGCACAGGCCGGCGGGCAGAGTTTCGCGGTCACCCATACCGACGCGGCGTGGCGGCAGCTGCTCAGCCCGGCGCAGTATGACATCCTGCGGCAGCAGGGCACCGAGCCGCCGTTTTCCAGCCCGCTCCTGAACGAGCACCGGACCGGCACGTTCGACTGCGCCGGCTGCGCGCTGCCGCTGTATTCGTCGACAACCAAGTTCGACAGCGGCACCGGCTGGCCGAGTTTCTTCGCACCGCTGCCGCACGCCGTCGCCACCAGCGACGACGGCTCGTTCGGCATGGACCGGACCGAGGTGCATTGCAGCCGCTGCGGCGGCCATCTTGGGCATGTGTTTCCGGACGGGCCGCCGCCGACCGGCCTGCGCTACTGCATGGATGGCCTGGCGCTCACCTTTACGCCTGCCTGATTTCACGCCTGCCTGATTTCCGATCCGGCCAACGCCGCCGTCCGTGCGCCATCGAGCAGCCGGCTGACCGTGCTGGCCAGGTCGGTTGCGGTGAACGGCTTGCCGATGAAGTTGATGCCCTCGTCCAGCCGGCCGTGGTGGATGATGGCGTTGCGGGTGTAGCCGGTGGTGAACAGCACCAGGATGTCGGGCCGCCGCGCGCTTAACCGGTCCGCCAGTTGCCGGCCGTTGGTCTTGCCGGTCAGCACCACATCGGTGAACAGCAGGTCGATCCGGGGCGTCGCCTCGAAGATCGCCAGCGCGGTCTCGGCATCTTCCGCGGCGAGCACGTGGTAGCCGTGATCTTCCAGGATTTCGCGGGAGAAGTCCCGCACCGCCGCCTCGTCCTCGACCAGCAGGATGGTCTCGCCGTCGCCGCGCCGCGCCGGTTCGGGCGCCGCCTCCGGCGCCGGCTTCTTCAGCGGCGCCGCCGTAGCCCGCAGGCGCGGCAGGTAGAGCTTCACCGTCGTGCCCTGGCCCACCTCGCTGTAAATCGACACATGGCCACCGGATTGCTTGATGAAGCCGTATACCTGGGCGAGGCCAAGACCGGTGCCCTGGCCCTGCGGCTTGGTCGTGAAAAACGGCTCGAAGACCTTCTCCTTGACCTCGTCGGTCATGCCGGTGCCGGTATCGGTGATGGCGATCTGCACATACTGGCCCGGCTGCACGTCGATCTTGTCGGCGGCGTAGGCTTCGTCTAGATGCGCGTTCTGGGTCTCGATCGTGATGTGGCCGCCGGCCGGCATCGCATCGCGGGCGTTGACCGAGAGGTTGAGAACGGCGTTTTCCAGCTGGTTGGGGTCCGCCATGGCCTGCCAGAGCCCGGCGGCGCTGACCAGTTCGACATTGGTCGTCTCCCCCAGGGTACGGTGCAGCATGTCGGACATGCCGGCGAGCAGCCGGTTGGCGTCCAGCGGCTGCGGCGCTAGCGGCTGGCGGCGGGAGAACGCCAGCAAGCGGTGGGTGAGGGCGGCGGCGCGCTTGGCACCGCCCATCGCCACCTCCATCCGCCGCGCCACCTTCGGCTCGGCAACCTTGAGGTCGCGCTGCAATAGTTCCAGGCTGCCCATGATGACGGTCAGCAGGTTGTTGAAGTCATGCGCGATGCCGCCGGTGAGCTGGCCGACGATCTCCATTTTCTGGCTTTGCCGGAGCTGCTCCTCGCGCGCCTTGTCCTGCGTCACGTCGCGGGCGATCGTGTAGATCAACTGGTCGCCGACGATCGGGACGGCGCGCCAGGCCAGCCAGCACCAGGTGCCGCCGGCGCGGCGGAAGCGGTTCTCGAAGCCGATCAGCGGCACGCCCTCTTTCAGTTTGGCGAAAGCGTCGATCGATCTGGCGCGGTCGTCCGGATGGATGAAGTCGGTGATCAGGCGGGAGCATGCGGTTTCGGCGGGCCAGCCAGTGATCTGCGTCCAGGCCGGGCTGACATGGCGGAACCGCCCGGAAAAATCCGCGACCGCCAGCAGGTCGGTGGAGAGTTTGAAGATGCGGTCCAATTCACGCGAGCGTTCGGCGACGCGCGCCTCCAGGCTGGTATTGGCCTCGGCCAACGCCGCCTGGCTGGCCCGCAGCGTGCGGGTGCGCTCATCAACCTTGTGCTCGAGCGCCTCGTTGGCCTCCCGCAAGGAAGCTTGGGCGGCGCGCAACTGTTCGTTTTGCAGCCGGTTCTCCCGGATCGCGAACCAGGCTACCAAGGCGGTGGCGATGACGGTCGCCAGGACCGCCGCTTGCAGCAGCCAGCCGCTGATCGACGCCATCTCGCGCCGCTGCCCCAGATTGCGCATCTGCGCGCTTTGCATCACCCCTATCACGTCGCGCAGCCGGGCAATGCTGTGATCGTTGACGCGGCTTTCCATCAGCTTGATGGCGCCGGGCAGATCGCCCGCCTGGAATTTGCCGATCGAGGTGGACAGCTCCCCCAGCTTGACCGCCACCGCCTGGTTCACGGCGGCGAGGTCCTGCGCCTCAGGTCCATTGCCGAAGCTGGTTTGCAGCGCCCGCAGCTCGCCGGGCACCGCCGTCAGCGCGACCTGATAGACCGTCGTCAGATATTGCTGGTCGCCGGTCAGCAGATAGGCGCGTTCGCCGGTCTCAGCCTGCCGCATGGTCGAAAGCAGGCTGGCGAGCTGTTGGGTTTGCAGCAGCGTGGTCTGCGTCGCGGCATTGTCCTCGCGGGTCCGGTGCGCGAACCATACCGACAACAGCACCATCAACAACAGCAGCAGAAATCCGGCCAGGAGGAATTGCCGGGCGTGGCTGAGCTGAGCTGTCGGGGCTGTGGTCTCGATCGTCACGGAATCATCCCCAACCTTTCCCTTGCGGCGGTCGCCAACTGGTCGGCCCGATCGTTCATCGCGTCGCCGGAATGGCCGCGGACCCAGCGCCAGTCTATCGTATGCGGCTTGGCGGCGTCCAGAATTCGGCGCCACAGATCCATGTTTTTTACCGGATCGCCCGCGGCGTTGCGCCAGTTTTTGCGGACCCAGCCGGTATGCCAGCGGGTGATGCCGTTGCGCAAGTATTCGCTGTCGGTATGCAGCGCGACCGTGCATGGGCGGGTCAGTGCCTCCAGCGCGGCGGCGGCGGCGGTCAGCTCCATGCGGTTGTTGGTGGTCGCCGCCTCGGCGCCGGCCAGCTCGCGCACCTGGCCCCGGAATTTCAGGATCGCCGCCCAGCCGCCGGGGCCGGGGTTCGGCTTGGCGCCGCCATCGGTCCAGATTTCCACAGGTTCAGAGTCCATAGGCGGCGGCGTTGATCGCGGCGCGGTGGAAGCGCAGGCGGTGCAGGTAGTCCAGCGGGTCCTTGCGCGTCACCAGCGCGCCGGGCGGCGTGTTCAGCCAGTCGTACAGCCGGGTCAGCAGGAACCGCAGCGCCGCACCCTGGGCCAGCACCGGCAGGGCGGCAGCCTCAGCCGCGGCGAGCGGCCGGACCGCCGCGTAGCCCCGCAGCAGGGCGCGGGACTTCGTGACATTGAAGCTGAAATCCTTCTCGAAACACCAGGCATTGAGACACACGGCAATATCGTAAGCATAAAAATCGGTGGCTGCGAAATAGAAGTCGATCAGGCCGGAGATCGCGTCGTTCAGGAAAAATACGTTATCGGGGAATAAATCCGCGTGGATCTGCCCGGCCGGCAGCCGCTCGGGCCAGGCCAGCAGGATGTTGTGCAGCGCCGCCGCCAGCTCGTCGCCCAGGCCGGCGACGACGCTGTCGGCACCGCCGCAGCTTTCCAGCAGCTGCCGCCAGGAGGCTGGCCCGAGCGCGTTGACGCGGGTCGCGGTGTAGCCGGTGCTCTCGCTGTGCAGCCGCGCCAGCGCGGTGCCGAGGGGGGCGCAGTGCGCGACCTGCACCCGGCGCGGCCAGACTCCCGGCAGGAAGCTGGTGATCGCGGCGGTGCGCCCAGCCAGCGGGTTCAGATTGGCGCCGTTTTGCGCCCGCACCGGCAGCGGGCAAGGCAGGCCGCGGCCGGCCAGATGCTCCATCAGGCCAAGGAACCAGGGCAGTTCCGCCGGGTCCACCCGCTTCTCGTAGAGTGTGAGGATGAAGTCGCCCGCTGTCGTCTTCAGGCTGTAATTGCTGTTCTCCACCCCTTCGGCGATGCCGCGGAAGGCGATCACGGTGCCGATGCCGTAGAGCTTTAGAAACGCCGTCAGCGCCTCATCGGTGACCTCGGTGTAGACCGCCATCAGGCCCAGATGACCGATGCGCTATTTTCTGGCAAGGGAGCGCCATGAAACCCTGGATCGCACCGCCGCTGGCGGTTTTCGCACTGCTCGGACTCGCTGCCTGCGGTGCGGTGCCGACGCCGCCGGTGACCTTCTGCCCGCAGCCGGTGGTGTTGCAACAGGCCGGCACGCTGACGCTGTTCCTGCCCGGCCGGCAGGATGTGGGGGCAGAGGTGACGACCGCGAAGATCACCGGCGTCGCCGGCAGCTGCACGCTGATCAAGAAGAAAAACCTGCTGCGGGTGACGTTTGTTGCCGGGTTCTCGGCCAGCAACGGCCCGGCCAACCGGCAGCCGAACCTGACCCTGCCGTATTTCGTGTCGATCAGTCAGGGCGACACGGTTGTCTCGAAGACGCCTTACAGCATCACCCTGAGTTTCGACGGCAACGTGACGATGAGCAGCGCCACCAGCAAGCCGGTGACCATCGAGCTTTCAAACGTCCCGGACAGCGCCGGCATCGACGTGCTGCTCGGCTTCCAGATGACCCCGGAGCAGTTAGCCTATACGGCGGCACATCCCGACGGCACCTAGAAGTCTACTCTGGCGGCCGTCTAGCGGCGCTGTTCTGTGGTCCGCTGCTCACGTACTTAACGTACGCTCCGCTGCGGTGCTCGAACATCACCACGACACGACTCACCAGAGCGATTTCCGAAGCCTCTACGCGCCGATCGTCGATAAAGCGGCGGCTGCCGTCGCCTCGGCGTCTGCATTTCTGGGGACGCCGCTTGCCGTGCCCGCTTGCTCTTCCCTGATCAGCCGCGCCAGCGTGCGCCGGGCCCGGACGCCGCCGGCGTCGCCGCGCAGCAGCACCGGGCCGAGCGCCCAGAAATCCTCCCCTGCCATCAGCCGCGACTGCTCGAGGATCATCGGCTTGTCTTCGTTCTCAAAGGCGTGGACGAAACCGCCGCGCATTGTCTCGGCAAATCCGGGAATGTCGCGCCGCCGCCAGCCGACCATCCAGAAGTAGAACGTCGAGGTCTCGTTCTCCGGCGAAAAGATATGGGCGGACGGCACGGCTGTCCGCCGCGGTTGCCCCGGCTCGGCGAGGTCGGCATCCAGCAACATCGCCGCCGGCGGCTCCCACCGCACATCGACCCATTGATCCTGCTTGCGGCCGGTCACGTCACAGATCGCGCCGATAAAGTCCGAGACATGGTCGTTGGGGTGAGAAATCTTTGTCCACACCCTGTCGCCGTCCTGCTCGAACCGGCGCTGGCCGATCACGAAAATCGGCGCGGCAAGGCCGCTGTGCAGATAGGCGGCATGGCTCAAATCCATGATGTTGTCGCTGTACAGCTCGTAATGCCCCTCGCCTTGGATGGTGCCGTGGATGGTCTCAAAATCCGGGTCCTCGAAAGATGGGAAGCTTGGGAGCAGGCCCGGGTCGGCCCGTTCCGGCTCGCCCATCCACAGCCAGATCAGGCCATAGCGTTGCTGTAAGGGGTAAACCGGGACGCCGGTTTTCGGCACGATGTCGTCGTGTGGGTTGGCGACGCAACGGCCGGCGCCATCGAACATCAGGCCATGATAAGCGCATTCCAGCCGGCCCTCGATCACCTTGCCGAGCCGCAGCGGCGCGAACCGATGCGGGCAGCGACCGCCAATCGCCGCCAGGGCGCCGGCGGCGTCCCGGAACACCACGATGGGGGTTGAGAGAATGGTGCGGCCGAACGGGCCGTCGCCGATCTCCTCCTCCCAGGCAAAGGGATACCAGGCGTTGCGCAGAAACTTATTTTGGGGTCCGTTGTCGACACGTTGGTCCATTATTGCCTCCCCTGACCGCATTTATACCGCCCGCGCCTTTCGGTCAGGCCACCGCCATCGCCTCCGCCGGATGCGCCGTCACCCGCAGGCTCTGGTAGCCACGCAGCAGGTTGTTGACCGCCCGCACCGAATCATGCGCTTCGAAACGATCGACACGCTTGACCAGCGCGGCCAGCAGCGCCGAGATCTCCAGCCGCGCCAGGTTGGCGCCGAGGCAGGTGTGGACGCCGTGGCCGAAGCCGAGATGGTCGCCGTTCTGCCGCTCGATGTCGAAGGCTTCCGGGTCCGCCCAGCGCCGCTCGTCCCGGTTTGCCGAGCCGTACATCATCAGCACGCGGTCGCCTGCCTCCAAACGTTGACCCTCGATCTCGAAATCCTCGACCACCAGCCGGGAGAACGCCTGGATCGGGCTTTCCAGCCGGACCACCTCGTTCACCGCGTTGGGTATCCTGTTGGGATGAGCACATAGCCTGCGCCACTGCTCCGGGTGTTCGGCAAACAGCTTGATGGCGTTGCTGGTGGCAAAGATCGTGGTATCCAGGCTGGGCCCCAGATAATCCAGCATCAGCGCGGCCGCCCGCGCGTAGTCGATCTCGCCCCGGTCCGCGGCCTCGTAGAGCTGAGCGGTCCAGCTTCCCGGCTTTACCCGCTCCGGCGTGCAGCCCGCGGCATAGGCAACCATCTCCTGGATGATCGGCAGCGCGCTTTCGGTCAGCGGGATACCGCGCGGCGCGAAAGAGTTGAAGGTGGCCGCCGCCCAGATCAGCATCCGCTCGCGGCCCTCGTCCGGCAGGCCGACGAGCTCCGAAACGATCGACAGCGGCAGGTGCTGGGCGAGCTCGGTCGCGGCGTCGAAATCGCGCTGTCGGCAGAGCCGCTCGACCAGCGCCTCGGCCTGCCGCGTCATGTCCTCACGCAGCGCGCCTAGCCGTTGCGGTGTGAAAGGCCGCCCGACGATGCTCCGCAGGGAGCCGTGCAGCGGTTCGTCGGAGCTGAGCATGGCGCCGGTGAGCGCGTGGTTCATTGCCTCGTTCATCGCCGCACCGCTGGCGGAGGAAAACACCGCGGTATTTTTCAGTGCCGCCTGCACGTCCGCGAACCGCGACAGCACGTAAAGATCGTATTTCGGCAACCGCACCACCGCCGCGGTGTCCCGGAAGACCCGGTAATTCTCATAAGGATTTTCCAGCGCGTCCAAGCTGTAGATGTCGATATCGACGTCCGGAACGTTCTTTGACATTTGTTTCCCCGCGGCCATTCGCCGATCGCGCGTCGCTTGCCTGAAAGGCGCGCTTTCGGACTCGCTACCGCGCCGACCTGGGGCTGTCAAACGTAGTTGGCGGCGGCGCGGGGGCTTCAATACATCGAGGACAGCACGGTCCGCAGCCGCTTGATCTCTTCGAGCGCCCGGCCGGTGCCCAGGGCCACGCATTGCAGCGGGTTTTCCGCCACCATCACCGGCAGCCCGGTGGAGACCCGCAGCACCTCGTCCAGCCGGTGCAGCAACGCGCCGCCGCCGGTCAGCATGATGCCCTTGTCGACGATGTCGGCGGCCAGTTCCGGCGGGCAGTTCTCCAGCGCCACCTTCACCGCCTCGACGATCTGCCCGACCGGCTCGGCCAGGCTCTCGGCGATCTGGCGCTGGCTCACGGTCACCTCGCGCGGCACGCCGTTGATCAGGTCGCGGCCCTTCAGGTAGCGGGAGGGACCATCGTCGTTGCTGTCCATCCAGGCGGCGCCGATGTCCATCTTGATCCGCTCGGCCGAGCCTTCGCCAATCAGCAGGTTGAAGCTGCGGCGGATGTAGGAAATGATCGCCTCGTCCATCTTGTCGCCGCCGACCCTGACCGAGCGGGCATAGACAATGCCGCCGAGCGAGATCACCGCGACCTCGGTGGTGCCGCCGCCGATGTCCACCACCATCGAGCCGGAGGGTTCGGTCACCGGCAGGCCGGCGCCGATCGCGGCGGCCATCGGCTCCTCGATCAGCAGCACCTTGCGGGCGCCGGCGGATTCCGCGGATTCCTGGATGGCGCGGCGCTCCACGGCGGTGGAGCCGGAGGGCACGCAGATGATGATCAGCGGCGAGGCGAAGCCGCGGCGGTTATGCACCTTGCGGATGAAGTGCTTGATCATCTCCTCCGCCACCTCGAAGTCGGCGATCACGCCGTCCCGCAGCGGCCGGATCGCGGAGATATTGCCGGGGGTGCGGCCCAGCATGTGCTTGGCTTCCTCGCCCACCGCCAGCACGTGCTTGCGGCCTTTCACGTCGGCGATCGCCACCACAGAGGGTTCGGCCAGTACGATGCCGCGGCCCTTCACGTAAACCAGCGTGTTGGCGGTGCCGAGGTCGATCGCCATGTCGGCCGACATCACGCCGAGCAGTTTAGAAAACATCAACATCCCTTCGTTAGACGGCGCCCGGGACTAGCCGACCGCGGGCGGCCGCGGCGCTGGGATTACAGGCCGGGGGGAAAGGCGGCAAGGGCGGCCCTGGAAATGCGCCCCGCTCTGGCCATATTGGCGCCGTAACGTCGCCTGGATCGGTCGCCAGGGTTGGCTTCACAATCAAGAAGGAAGTTGTGTCATGAAGGTCAAGTTTTTCACCCCCGTCCTGGCGCTCGCCGCCCTCGGCCTGGCCGGCTGCGGCTATTCGCCGGGGCATCGGGCGCTTACGGGTGGCGCCATCGGCGCCGGAACGGGTGCGATTATCGGCGCCGCCACCGGCGGTAACGTCGGCACCGGCGCGCTGATCGGCGGCGGCATCGGCGCCATCGGCGGCGCGGTGACCAGCCCCAACACCGTCAACCTCGACCATTGAGCCGCCCGAACCGGAGAACGCCGATGTTGCGTAAATTGATCGTACCCGGACTTGTAGCCCTGTCGATAACGGCGTTGGCCGGTTGTGGGGACACCACCGGCTCCCGCGCCCTCTCCGGCGGCGCGATCGGCGCCGGTGGCGGCGCGATCATCGGCGGCGCCACCGGCGTCGGCGTCGGCACCGGGGCGTTGATCGGCGCTGGCACCGGGGCCGCCACCGGCGCCGTCACGACGCATTGAGACGGCTCCAGAAGTCTACTCTGGTGGCCGGCTAGCGGCGATTGCCTGCGCTCCGGTGCTCACGTACCTCAAGTACGTTCCGCTCCGGTGCTTGGCAATCACCACTATCCGACTCACCACAGCGACTTCTGAAACCGTCTCAGGGGCACATTAGCCGGGCGGCGCGGCCATGCTGGCCTTGCCCTCTGGTTGCGCGCCATAGCCGATGATGCTTTTGATTTCCAGAAAGTCGTTCAGCGCGAAATCTGCGTATTCGCGGCCGTTGCCGGACTGTTTGTAGCCACCGAACGACGATTTGAAGTCCATTTCCGGGTAGTTCACGAACACGCTGCCGGCGCGCATCCGGGCTGCCACGGCCCGCGCTTTGTCCAGGTCGGCGCTTTGTACGTAGGCTGCCAGGCCGTAAACCGTGTCGTTGGCGATTTCGATTGCCTCTTCCTCGGAATCGTAAGGGATGATCGAGAGCACCGGCCCGAAAATCTCCTCCCGCGCGATCGTCATGTCCCGCGTCACGTTGCCGAACACGGTCGGCCGCGCGTAGTAGCCGCGGTTCAGGCCGGCCGGCCGGCCGAGGCCGCCCGCCGCCAGCGTCGCCCCCTCATCGATCCCGGCCTTGATGAGCCGCTGTACCTTGTCGAACTGGATCTGGCTGACCAGCGGCCCCAAAACCGTGTCCGGCGCCTGCGGATCGCCGGCGATCTGCTTGCCCGCCTCGTCCGCCGCAACCGCCAGCGCCGCGTCGTGCAGCTGGCGCGGCACCAGCATCCGGGTCGCGGCGTCGCAGGACTGCCCGGTGTTGATGAAGCAGGCGGCGATGCCGCCCCGCACCGCCGGGTCCAGATCGACATCCGGCAGCAGGATGTTGGCGGATTTGCCGCCCAGCTCCTGCGCCACCCGCTTTACCGTGTCGGCCGCCGCCTTGGCGACGATGATCCCGGCGCGGGTCGAGCCGGTGAAGGACATCATGTCCACGTCGGGGTGCTCGGCCAGCTTCTGGCCGACCGACGGGCCGTCGCCGTTAACCAGGTTGAACACGCCCTTGGGCACCCCGGCCTCGTGCATGATCTCGGCGAAGATGATCGCGTTGAGCGGCGCGATCTCCGAGGGTTTCAGCACCATCGTGTTGCCGCCGGCCAGCGCGGGCGCGACCTTGCAGACGATCTGGTTCAGCGGCCAGTTCCACGGCGTGATCAGACCGCAGACGCCGATCGGCTCCTTCACCACCATCGTGGTGCCGCGCAACTCGGTGAACGCGAAGTCCTCGAACACCTCGATCAGCGCCTGGAAATGCGCCTGCCCGACAAAGGCCTGGGCGTCTTTGGCGAAACCGATCGGCGCCCCCATCTCCTGGCTGCACGCCGCCGCGATCTCGTCCATCCGCCGCTCGTAGATCGCCAGGCAGCGCTTCAACAGCGCCAGCCGCTCCGCTTTGCTGGTGCGCGAGAACGCCGGGAACGCCGCCTTTGCCGCCGCCACCGCACGATCCACATCCGCCGCCCCGCCGCCGGAAATCTCGGTGAACGGCGCCTCGGTCGAAGGGTCGATCACCGCGATCGGGTTCGGCGTTATCGGGTCTACCCAGGCGCCGTCGATGTAGAATTTCAGGTTGTTGGACATGAAGCGCTCCCGTTGCCGGGCGGATTAGACAGGAGCGGCGGGGAAGCAGCAAGCAAGCGCAGGGCGCTGCCCTGCACCCGCTGGGGCCGGCTGCGGAGCAGCCTCTAATATTTAGCGCGCGACGCGCGCGGGGGCCGCAGACCCCTGGACGGGGTGGCCACTCTTGGGGCCGCGAGCGGCGAAGTGTTATGACGCTTCGCGCAACTCTTGGGGAACACCATGCAGCTAGACGGCGGTTGTCTTTGCGGCGCGGTGCGGTATTGGGTCGAGACGCTGCCGATCGACGTGGCTGATTATTGCCACTGCGCGCAATGCCGCAAAGCCAGCGGCGCGCCGGTGACGGCCTGGGTGCAGGTGCCGCCGGAACGTTTCAATGTCATCCAAGGCCAAGCCACCGGCTTCGCTTCCTCCGCCCATTCGACCCGCTGGTTCTGCGCCGCCTGCGGCAGCCCGCTCTACATGACCGACAACGCCAACCGCTCGGTCGGCGTCACCCTCGGCACGCTGGACGACGCCAATGCCGTTCGCCCGACCGTGCACGGTTGGACCAGTGCGCGGCTGGACTGGCTGCGGATGGAGGACGGCTTGCCCCGCCATCCGGAATCGCCACCTTATGATTTGTAACCTAAAAGGCGGCGATGGCTGAAGACCCGTACAAACTTCTCGGCGTCGAAAAGACCGCGAGCGCGGAGGATATCCGCAAGGCGTACCGCAAGCTCGCCAAGCAATACCACCCGGATCTCAACCCGGGAAACAAGGCCGCCGAGGATACGTTCAAATCCATTTCGGCGGCCAACGAACTGCTCTCCGATGCCGAAAAGCGCGCCCGCTACGACCGCGGCGAGATCGACGCGAGCGGCGCCGAAAAGGCGCCGCCCCGCTCATACCGGCACTACGCGGAGAGCGGCCCCGGCGAGCGCTACGCTTATGCCGGCGGCGGCGGCGGCGAGGGCGGTTTCGGCGGCGAGAATTTTGAGGATATCTTCTCCACCATTTTCAATCGCGGCCAGGCCGGCGGAGGAACGGCGCCGATGCGCGGACGCGACGAGCAGTACCGGCTGGAAGCCGGCTTCCTGGACGCCGTGAACGGCGCCACCCAGCGCCTCACGCTGCCGGACGGCCAGACGCTGGACGTGAAAATTCCGCCCGGCACCGCCAGCGGCGACGTTCTGCGCCTGCGCGGCCGGGGTGGCGCCGGGCGCAATAACGGCCCGGCTGGCGACGCCCTGATCGAGATCGACGTGGCACCGCATCCGTTTTTTGTCCGCGACGGGCGGGACCTGCGGCTCGAACTGCCGATCGCGCTGCGCGAGGCGGTGCTGGGGGCGAAGATCGCGGTGCCGACGCCGGGCGGCAGTGTGGCGATGACGGTGCAGCCGGGGGCGGATACCGGCACCGAACTGCGGCTGCGCGGCCGGGGCGTGCCGGCCCATGGCGGCCAGCCGGCCGGCGACCTCTACGTCAAACTACGCGTCATGATCGGCCCGCCCGACCCGGCGCTGGCTGCGTTCCTACGGGAGCATGAGCCGGCGCAGCCGGTTAACCCACGCGCCGCGATGGAGGGGGCATGATCGAGATCGAGGAACTGCTGCGGGAGTTCCAGGGCCTGGCGCCGCCGGAGCTGGAGCGCTGGATCGGCAACGCCTGGATCCGCCCGGACGGCATGCCCGGCCACTACCGGTTCCACGAGATCGATGTCGCCCGCATCCGGCTGATCATCGAGCTCAAGGAGACGATGGAGGTGAGCGAGGCGGCGCTGCCGACGGTGCTCTCTTTGCTCGACCAGCTGTACGAAATGCGGCGGCGGATGCACCGGCTGAACCAGGCCATGGCGGTCAATGTGCCGCGCGACCTGGCGGCGCGGCTGCTGGCGGCGATGTCGCCTTAAACGCCCGCGCTACTGCGCCGCCATCGGCACGGCGGCCTGCTCGGTTTTGATCATCTGCCGCAGCAGATTGCGGATTTTGATCGCCCCTTCGTCGGCCTTGGTGGAAATCTCCCGCCGCGAATTGCCGAACCGATCGACATCGCGCTCGATCGATTCAAGAACGAAGACATCCTCCGACCGCACCAGATCCTGGTTCTCTACCAGTAGCGCGGAAAAAGCGTCGTCATCCTGCCTGAAGTTACGGCTGATGATCCCGATGTAGTGGGTGCTGTGCGCTGTCTCCGGGGTCAGGACATGGACGAAGTCGGCGTATCCGAGCGAGGCGCCCTTGCTGCCGTCCGGTTGCATTTCGTACAGCCATTGCGCGGCGTTGATCAGGCCGGGCGTGTGCATCTCAGTAATCAGTTCGCGAACCACCGGTCCGTCCACGTGCGGCCATACGAACTTCCAGAAACTGTCCGGCGCATTCGGTCCGGACGCGGCGCGGGTCACACGCAGGCGGCCGTCCACCGTCTCCAGCCGCGGCTCGATCATCAGTTCGTGCTTGGGCATCGGCAGGCTTTTGGCATGCGAGAAGGCGATGTGGGAAAGATCGAAGAGATTGTCGACCAGCAGCGTGGCACGGGCCTGCAACGGGAAGGTTTTCGAGATGTCGTGGCGCCAGCCGGTGGCGCCGTCGTTCAGGCCCATCTCGGCGGGGCGTGGCAGCAGCGCCGGGTCGGCGTTCTCTTCGGCACCCATCCAGATCCACACGAACGGCCCGTGCTCGACCACCGGGTAACGCCGCAGCCGCGCCGATTTCGGCGGGATGCCGCCGGTCGGGATCTGGCTGCACCGGCCATCTTTTTCATAACGATAGCCATGATAGGGGCAGGCAATCGTGTCGCCCTCGCGGGTCGCGGTGTCGAGCGGCATGTGGCGGTGCACGCATCTGGCCGAGAGCACCACCGGCTCGCCCGCCTCGGTCCGGAACAACACCAACGGCTCGTCAAAAATTCGTTTTGCAACGATTTCGCGGCCAAACTCGTGCGGGTGACCAGCGACGAACCAGTGGTTCCTGGGGTAGGCGACATCTAGATCGAGCGGATACATTATCGCTTCCTCGGTTTCTTCTCGGACGCCGTATCATACACCGGGGAACCGTCTGGTCCAGATGGAAGTTAAGAACCTCTAAAGCCCGTTGCCGACCCTGGTGAACACACCGGAGGCGGAATGGCCCGCATTTGTCACCGACGTCACGATCACCACCGCGATCAGTGCGGCGATCAGGGCATATTCGATCGCGGTCACCGCACGTCGGTCCAACTTCAGCATAAGAAGCTTCGAAGCAGTCACGAATTGTAGGACGCGCATAAGCAAGGCCCTCTCCAGGCAGTTCAGGCGGCAGCTTCACAGCCATTGGTGAAGGATCGGTTACGCCAGCCATCACGCCCGGGTGGTCAGGACGATCTCGTGCGCCGCGAAGCACAAACCGGCGGCGCTGGCGGGCACCAGATAATACAGCACCCGGAACAGCAGGATGGCGCCGATCACCGCGGCCGCCGGTTCATAGGGCGAGAGGCCGAGCAGCAGCACCGTGTCGAACACGCCGACGCCCGCCGGCAGGCCGCTGAACAGCCCGCCGGCTAGGGCGGCGAGATAGATGGCGAGGACGGCGGCGAGGGACAGCCCCGGCGCCGCTGGCAGCACGGCGAACAGGATGCCGCCCGCGACCGCGATGTCGGCGCAGGAGACCAGCACCTGCGCGGCGGCGAGGACCCGGCCCGGTAGCGGGATCTGCCGGCCGAACAGCGTGAGCGTGGGGCGGCGCTGGGCGATAAAGACGTAAAACCCGATGCCGCCCAGCAGCAACGCGCCCACCAGCCGCGCCAGGCCGGGCGCGTCGCCGCCGAACGCCAGCGCCATCGCCGGGCGGAGCAGCAACAACAACCCCGCGAGGCAGAGGCCGCCAAGCGCGAACATGGTGCCGGAGAGGGCGATGATGCGGCCGATCCCGGCCGGTGGCACCCGCCACTCCGCGTACAGCCGCAAGCGGATGGCGGCGCCGGAAAGCGCCGGCGCCCCCAGCACATGCGACAGCGCGTAGGCGCAGAACGAGGCCAGCGCGACGCGGCGCGGGTGCAGGCGCGGCGAATCCGGCAGCCGGCTGGCGAAGATCACGCCGGGCAGGTCGTAAACCGCCATGATGCACAGCGAGACCACCAGCAGCCCGAGCGCCCGGGCAATCTGGATCGCCGGGGTCGCCACCAGCGCGTGCAGCACGTCGCGCGGGCCGATCCGCGCCAGCGCGTGGTGCAGCCCCAGCACGATCAGGCCGAGCACGATGAGGCCCAGCAGCGGCGGCAGGTAGCGCAGGCGGCGGGGCAGCTTCACGGCGCGGTCTCAGGCGCGGCCCAGCGCCTTGTCGATCAACGCGATGGTCCGGCCGACGCCGTACAGCGCGATGAAGCCGCCGAAGCGCGGCCCCTCCAGCTGGCCCAGCAGCACCTGGTACAGACAGTCGAACCAGGCTTTCAGCGGCGCGAACTTGTGGTCCTTGCCGACCGCGTAAACCAGGTTCTGCAACTGCTCGGCGGCGGTGGCGCCCGGATAGTCGGCGGCGGCGCCGGCCGCCAGCCGGGCCTTCAGGTCTTCGAGCGCCGTGCGCTCCAATGCCGCGGGCGCCCGCAGGCTGCGCTTCGGCGCCACGAAATCCTGGTTGTAGCGGATCGCGTGGTCGACGAGCCGGGCCAGGAACGGGTAGGTTTGCGCATCGGCACCCGGCAGATAGGCCCGGATGAACTCCCAAAGCATTTCCGGGTTGTCGGCGTTGATCACCGAGGCGAGGTTCAGCAGCATCGTGAAGCTGATCGGGCTGGCATCCTCGGCCGGAACGTTGCCACCCAGGATGTGCCAGGCCGGGTTGCCGTGCGGGTCATTGGTGGCCCGCAGCGCCGCGACGTTGTTGATGTAATCGTCCGTGGCGCGGGGGACGACGTCGAAAAACAGCCGCTTGGCGCGTTGCGGCGCGTGGTACATGAACTGCGCCAGGCTCTCCGGCGGCGCGTAGGTCAGCCATTCCTCGACCGCCAGGCCATTGCCCTTGCTCTTGGAAATCTTCTGGGCGTGCTCGTCCAGAAACAACTCGTAGGTCAGGCATTCCGGCGGTTGCGCACCCAGCGCCGCGACGATCGCCGAGGAGAGTTTAACAGAATCGATCAGGTCTTTGCCGGACATCTCGTAATCGACGTCCAGCGCGTACCAGCGCATCGCCCAGTCGGCCTTCCATTGCAGCTTGGCGCCGCCGCCGGTCACCTCGGTCTCGAACCGCACGCCGGTCGCCGGGTCGATCCAGGTGACGGTGCCGGACTCCACGTCGACCCGCTCGATCGGCACCTGCATCACGATGCCGCTGCGCGGATGCAGCGGCAGGATCGGCGAATAGGTGGCGCGCCGCTCCGGCCCCAGCGTCGGGCGGATGATGCCGGCGATCTTCTCATGGTTGGCCAGCACATGCAGCAGCGCCGTGTCGAACCGGCCGGAAAAATAGTAGTCGGTCGAGGAGGCGAATTCGTAGTCGAAGCCGAAGGAGTCCAGAAAGGTCCGGAGCCGGGCGTTGTTATGGGCGCCGAAGCTGGCATGGGTTCCGAACGGGTCCGGCACCTGGGAGAGCGGCCGGCCGATGAAGGCCCGCAGCATGTCCTTGTTGGGCACGTTGTCGGGAATTTTGCGCAGCGCGTCCATGTCGTCCGAGAAGGCGATCAGCCGCGATGGCAGGCCGGTCAGTTCGGTAAAGGCGCGGCGGACCCAGGTGGTCCGTGCCACCTCGCCGAAGGTGCCGATATGCGGCAGCCCGGAGGGGCCGTAGCCGGTTTCGAACAGCGCGTGGGTCTTGCCGGTCTTTTGGAGCCGGGCGGCGATCCGTTCAGCTTCGCGGAAGGGCCAGCTCGGCTGGTTCGGGGCTTGCGCCTTTTCTTGGTCCGGCATGATGCGGTCGATCTATGGTGAAACCCAGGGCGCGTCTATACGAGCATAGATGCCCACTCTGCCGGAGTCTCCCGCGCTGGCCGCCGGCCATGGCCGCGCCGTGCTGATGACCGGGCAGGGCGAGCTGCTGCGCGTCACCGCCGGCGAGGTCGCGAAACATCTCGACGGCGCGGCCGCCCTCGTGGTCCACGCCCCGGCGACGCTGCGCCGGCTCGGCAACCCGGCGATCCCGGTCCTCGACCTGTTGGAACTTTTTGCTTTCGTGCTACCGGCCAAAACCGCGGCGCCGACGGCCGCCGGCCTTGCACGGGCGCTGGACATGGCGGTGCCCACCAGCCTGGATTCCGCCGCCGCCGCCCTGCCCGACCTCGCCGAGGCGCTGCTGGCGCGGCTCGCCGCCGGGCGGGATCTACCGGCCAACCGCGACGCCGCCGGCCTCGCCGCCCGGATGGGGGCGATGGGCTGGGGTTGGGCGCCGGCCGTGCTCGCCGCCCTCGGCCAGCCGGCGGCGAAACCGGACGGCATGGCGATGCGGCTGTGGAAGCGGCTGCCGGAATGGCAGGACGAGGCGCCCCGGCCGCCGCCTTCGGCCTTTCCCGTCACTCAGGCTGAGGCGCGCCACCGCCTGGCCGACCTCCTCGGGGACGCGGCGGAGCAGCGGCCGGCGCAGGCCGATTACGCCTCCGCCGCCACCGCCGCCTTCGACCCGCGGGCCGCCGAGGGCGTGCCGCACACGGTGCTGGCCGAAGCCGGCACCGGCACCGGCAAAACCCTCGGCTACCTCGCCCCCGCCAGCCTGTGGGCGGAGCGCAACCAGGGCGCGGTTTGGATTTCCACCTACACCCGCCACCTGCAACGCCAGATCGAGGCGGAGGCGAGCCGGCTCGGCCCGCGCGATGCCGACCGGCCGCGCGTGGTACTGCGCAAGGGCCGGGAGAACTACCTCTGCCTGCTGAACTACGAGGACGCGATCGGCGTTGAACGCAATGCCATCCCGCTCGGCCTGATCGCCCGCTGGGCGATGGCCAGTGCCGACGGCGACCTGTTGGGCGGCGATCTGCCGGGCTGGTTCGCGGAGTTGTTCGGCCACGGCCTGCTGGCCGGCATCGCCGACCGCCGCGGCGAGTGCATCCATGCCGCCTGCCCGCACTACAAACGCTGCACCATCGAACAGGTGATCCGCAAGGCCCGGCAGGCCGACCTGGTGATCGCCAACCACGCTTTGGTGATGGCGCAGGCGGTCTGGGGCGGGCTGGACGATGACTATGTGCCGACCCGCTATGTCTTCGACGAGGGCCACCATATTTTCGACGCCGCCGACGGCGCTTTCGCGGTGGAACTCTCCGGCAGGGCGATGGCGGAGCTGCGGCGCTGGCTGCTGGGCGCCGAGGGTGCGCGCTCGCGCGCGCGCGGGCTGGCCCGCCGGCTGGAAGACATTCTGGCCGCCGACGAGGCCCTGGCGCCGCAGCTGGACGCGGCGCTGACCGCCGCGCGGGCTTTGCCGGCGCCGATGTTTGCCGCCCGCTTCGAGGCCGAGCTGGCGGCGCCGGAAGGCCCCGCTCATCCGGGCGAGACTTTCCTGCGGGCGCTGCGCCGCCAGACCCGGGCCCGCGCCACCGAAGCCGACCTGATCGGCCCGCTGCCGATCGAGGTCGATCTGTACCCGATCGAGCCGGCGGTGGTGGCGGCCGGCGCCGCGCTGTCCCGCGCTTTGGAACGGCTGCGGGCACCCTTGGCGGCGCTGCGCCAGCGCTTCCTGCAACGGCTGGAGGACGAGGCCGACAGCCTGGACGAGACCGCGCGGCAGCGCCTGGAAGGCCTGGCCCGCAGCCTGAAGCGCCGCGGCATCGACCCGCTCGCCGCCTGGCGGCGCATCCTGGACAGCCTCGCCGAGGCCGGGCCGAAGCCGGGCGAACGACCGGCGCATATTTTCTTGCTCCGGTTGGAGCGCGACCGGGATGCGGACCGCGACGTCGCGGTGCATGACCATTTGCTGGACCCGACGGAGGCGTTCATCCAGACCATCGCCGCCCCGGCGCACGGCCTGCTGGTCACCTCCGCCACGCTGCGCGACGGGCTGGACAACGAAGCCGCCTGGGAGGGTGCGGAAGCCCGCACCGGCGCCGTGCATCTGGCGGCTCCGGCGATCCGCGCCGCTTTCGCCTCGCCCTTCGACTACGCCGCGCAGACCCGCATCTGCATCGTCAACGATGTCAACATCAATGACACCGCCACCCTTGCCGGCGCCTTCAAGGCGTTGTTCGAGGCTTCGGGCGGTGGCGGCCTCGGCCTGTTCACCGCGATCTCGCGGCTGCGCGCGGTCCACGCCCGCATCGCCCCGGCGCTGGAAGCCGCCGGCATTCCACTGTATGCCCAACATGTCGACGCGATGGACAACGCCACGCTGGTCGATATTTTCCGGGCCGAGGAGCACTCCTGCCTGCTCGGCACCGACGCGATGCGGGACGGCGTCGACATTCCCGGCAACGCGCTCCGCCTGGTGGTGTTCGAGCGTACCCCCTGGCCGCGCCCGGACATCCTGCACCGCACCCGCCGCGCCCATCTCTCCGGCGGCGCGCCGAAGGAGTACGACGACACGATCGCCCGGTTGCGGCTGCGCCAGGCTTTCGGCCGGCTGATCCGCCGCACCGATGACCGCGGCGTTTTCGTGCTGCTGGACCGCCAGACCCCGAGCCGGCTGTTCACCGCTTTCCCCCCGGCGGCGCCAATCATCCGCTCCGGCCTGGCCGAGGCGGTGGCTGGCGTCCGCAGGTTTCTAACAGCTCTGTAATGTGGACTTTATGCCACAGTCATCAGGAACCGAACGCTTTCGCCGAGAAATGAGTCGTCATCGCGGGCTGCTGGGATTACGGGCATTTTGTGATCGACCAAACTAAAAATCGTCTGGGAGCCGTGACTTTGCTACGCGTTTCTCTAACCGTGGCCCTTGCCTTTTGCGGGGCCGCCGGTGCCAGAGCGGGAAACAACCCGCCGACCGGCCGATGGCTGACGCCCGCCCATGACGCCGTGATCCAGATCGCGCCGTGCGGTTCGGATTTGTGCGGGCAGATCGTCGGCATCGCCCTGCCCACGCCGAACGCGAAAATGCCGCTGGCCTGGGCCGGCCAGCCGCAATGCGGCATGGTGATCCTGCAGACCTCTCCCACCAACGGCGCGGCCGGCGCCACCGCCTGGGTCGGCAAGGTGCTCGATCCGCGCGACGGCAGCGTCTATCAGGCGCGGATGGTGCTGGACCAGGACCGCCAGCTTGAACTGCACGGCTATATCGGCTTGCCGATCTTCGGCCAGACCCAGGTGTGGACGCCCTACGCCGGCCCGGCGCCGGCCGGTTGCCGCCTGGCCGACGCCGCCGGCCCCGTGACCTCGAAAAACGGTTAAGCCCGCTGCCATTTTGTTGAAGGATGCCGTTCGTTGAGACGCGGCATCGTATGCCGCTGGTTCATTCCATTTTTTGCTTGCTTGCTTTTGACACCCTTGGCGCGGGCCGGGAACGGCCCCTCCGGCATGTACATGCAGCCGGTTCCGGCGGCAGCCGGCCGCTGGGTCACCGCCAACCACAGCGCGGTCATCCAGATCGCGCCCTGCGGGGCCGACCTCTGCGGCCGGATCGTCGGCATTGTGCTGGGGCCGAACGAGCCGATGCCGAAAGACTGGCGCGGCGCCAGCCAATGCGGCCTGACCATCATCCGGGTCTCGCCCAATCCAGGCTCTAACGGCGCCAGCTGGAGCGGCTCGATCCTCGATCCGCGCGACGGCTCGGTGTATAACGCCCGGATCGCCCCGGCGGCCGGCCACCAGCTCAATCTGCGCGGCTATCTCGGTCTGCCGATCTTCGGCCAGACCCAGACCTGGAACAGCTACGCCGCACCCATCCCGCCGGATTGCCGGCTGTCCAGCGTCACGCCGTGACGCTTCAAACCCCAGCCGGCGGCGCCTGCTCCCGCCGCTGCTGCGCCAGTTCACCCAGCGCCTTGCGCCTGCCGCCATACCACAGGCTCCAAACCATCAACCCGCCGAAGATCGCGTAGGAGATGAAGGGCGACAGCAACAAATACCTGCCGATTGGCCAGATCCAGGCCAGGTAGCACATCAACGCCGTCTGCAGGACCAGACCGACCCCCCAGACGCCGGTCATCAGCTTGAAGACCGCCGGCACGCCCGGCCGCAGCCACAGCGTCTCGAACGCGCTGGCGCCCGCTTCCGTGTTGCGGGCCTGGGTGGCGCGGGCCAGGTAGAAGATCATCGGCTTCTCCAGCGCCAGAGAGAAGAGGAACATCACCCCGATGGCGCCGGTCACCAGCGCGTCCCGGATCTGGATCAGCCGGGCCGAGCCGCCCATTGCGGTGGCGGCCACGGTGAACAGGATGCCGGCGACCACCAGAATCGAAATTGCGTCCAGCCGGCGGGTCTTGATCAACTCGTAGCCGCTCCACAACAGCGGCGGCATCGCCGAGGCGATCAGCGCGAACACATCGCCGTAGCGGGCGTTGAGCAACTGATAAACCAGATAGGGCGCAGCGAAATTGGCGATTAGTTCCGGCGCCAGCCGCAGCGCCTTGCTCAGCGGATCAGTCCTGTCACGGGGCTGGACGGCGAGGCAACATCGCGGCGCGGGATGCGACCGGCGCGGAACGCCAGGCGCCCGGCCTCCACCCCCGCCTTCATGGCCCGCGCCATCAGCACCGGGTCTTCCGCCAGCGCGATCGCGGAGTTCACCAGCACCGCGTCGCAGCCCAGCTCCATCGCAAAAGCGGCGTCATAGGCGGTGCCGACCCCGGCATCCACCAGAACCGGGACACCGGCATTTTCCACGATCATGCGGATCATCAGCGGGTTCTGCACCCCAAGCCCGGAGCCGATCGGCGCGCCGAGCGGCATAATGGCGACGCAACCAAGCTCTTCCAACCGCTTCGCCGCGATCGGATCGTCCGAACAATATACCATCACCTCGAAGCCATCGGCGATCAGCGCCGCGGCAGCCTGGTGCGTCGCCGCCATGTCGGGATACAGCGTCGGCGCCGGCCCCAGCACTTCCAGCTTCACCAGGTTCCAGCCACCCGCCTCGCGCGCCAGCCGCAGCGTGCGCACCGCCTCCGCGGCGGTGAAGCAGCCGGCGGTGTTGGGCAAATACGTGTAGCGCGCCGGGCTGACGTAATCCTGCAGCATCGGCGCCCCACGGTCGGACAGGTTCACCCGCCGCACCGCGACCGTGACGATCTCAGCACCTGACGCTTCGATGGCGGCGGCGGTGGTCGGCAAATCCTTGTACTTGCCGGTGCCGACGATCAACCGCGAGCCGAAACTGCGCCCCGCGACGGTCCAGCGGTCGGGTGCCACGACATTGGTGTCCATCAGCCGCCCCCGATGAAATGCACGATCTCCAGCGCGTCCCCGGCGCCGAGCGCCACCGCCGCGTAAGCCGAGCGCGGCACGATTTCGAGGTTGCGCTCCACCGCCACCTTGGCCGTGTCCAGTTCCAGCCGCGCCACCAGCCCGGCGACCGTGGTGCCGGCCGGCACCAGCAGCGCCTCTCCGTTCACCGTCAGGCCGATGCTCTCGATCGTGGCGCTCATCGCCGCAATATCGGCCCCCTGGCGGCGCCCCGCAAGGCTGCGCCGCTGTTGGCCGATACGAAACGGCTGTGCTACCCGGCGGCATGGCAACGCCGCTGATCACCGTGCTGAACGGCCCCAACCTCAACCTGCTCGGCCTGCGGGAACCCGGCATCTACGGCACCGGCACGCTCGACGACCTGGAGACGCTGTGCGCGGAGACCGCCGACGGCCTCGGCCTGGCCATCGATTTCCGGCAGACCAACCTGGAGGGCGAGCTGATCTCCTGGGTGCAGCAGGCGCGCGGCACCGCCGCCGGCCTGGTCATCAACCCCGCCGGCTACAGCCACACCTCGATCGCGCTGATGGACGCGCTGCTGGCGGTCGATCTGCCGGTGATCGAGGTGCATCTCTCCAACATCCACGCCCGCGAGCCGTTCCGCGCTCACTCTTATGTGTCGCGGGCCGCGCAGGGCGTGATTTGCGGGCTTGGTTTTGCCGGCTATAGGCTGGCGCTCATCGCGCTCTCGGACATTCTGGAAGAAGATCAATGAGCCTTTCCTTCGACCCGGCGGCGCTGCGCGCCCTGGCGGACCTGTTGAACGCCACCGGCCTGTCCGAGATCGAGCTGGAGGAGGGCGGGCGCAAGCTGCGCCTGGCCCGCGTTATCGCGCCGGTCAGCGTCCCGGTGATGGCGCCGGCGGCGATGCCGCACGCGGCCGCGCCAGCGGCGGCCCCGGCCGAGCCGAAAGCCGACCCGGCCCGCCACCCCGGTGCTGTGAAAAGCCCGATGGTCGGCGTCGCCTATCTCGCCGCCGAACCGGGTGCGGCACCCTATGTCAGCGTTGGCCAGAGCGTCGAGGCCGGGCAGACCCTTCTGCTGATCGAGGCGATGAAGACGTTCAACCAGATCAAGGCACCCAGAGCAGGCGTGGTGAAGAGCGTGCTGGTCGCGCCCGGCGCGCCGGTGGAATACGACGAGCCGTTGATGATCATCGAGTGATTTGAGCCGGCCGATCATGTTCAAGAAAATCCTGGTCGCCAATCGCGGTGAGATCGCTCTGCGGGTGCTGCGCGCCTGCCGCGAGCTTGGCATCGCCACCGTCGCCGTGCACTCCACCGCCGACACCGACGCGATGCACGTCCGCCTCGCCGATGAGAGCGTGTGCATCGGGCCGCCGGCGGCGCGGGACAGCTACCTCAACAAACCGGCGATCCTCTCCGCGGCGCTGATCACCGGCGCCGAGGCGATCCACCCCGGCTACGGCTTCCTCTCCGAAAACGCCGATTTCGCCGAGATGGTGGAAAGCCACGACCTGGTGTTCATCGGCCCGTCGCCGACGCATATCCGCATGATGGGCGACAAGATCACCGCGAAGACCACGATGGCGCGGCTCGGCGTGCCGCTGGTGCCCGGCTCGGACGGCGAGATCGAGACGCTGGCGGCGGCGCGCGAGGTTGCCGCGCAGATCAAATACCCGGTGCTGATCAAGGCGGCGGCGGGCGGCGGCGGGCGGGGCATGAAGGTGGCGCAGAACGCCGGCGAGATCGACGCGGCGTTCCACGAAGCCCGCGCCGAAGCCGGTGCCGCCTTCGGCAACAACGCCGTGTACATGGAAAAATACCTGGACAAGCCACGGCACATCGAATTGCAGGTGATGGCCGACGGGCATGGCAACGTGGTGCATTTCGGTGAACGCGACTGCTCCCTGCAACGCCGTCACCAGAAATTACTTGAGGAGGCCGGCTCCCCCGCGATCACCGCCGCGCAGCGGGACGCTCTGGGTGCCACTGTCACCAAAGCGCTCCAGGAAATCGGCTACCGCAACGCCGGCACGCTGGAGTTCCTTTATCAGGACGAACAATTCTCTTTCATCGAAATGAACACCCGCCTGCAGGTGGAACATCCGGTTAGCGAAATGATCTCCGGCGTCGATCTGGTGCATGAACAAATCCGCATCGCCGCCGGCCAGCGCCTCGGCTACGGCCAGGCGGAGGTGCGGCTCGCCGGCCATGCCATCGAGTGCCGGATCACCGCCGAGGACCCGGAAACCTTCGCGCCCTCGCCCGGCCTGGTCGAGGTGTTCCACCCGCCCGGCGGCCCCGGCGTGCGGGTGGACTCAGCACTCTACGCCGGCTATCGCGTGCCGCCGCACTACGACAGCCTGGTCGCCAAACTGATCACCTATGGCCGCACCCGCGAAGACGCCATCGCCCGGATGCGGCGCGCCCTCCGCGAATTCGTCATCACCGGCATCAAGACCACCATACCGCTGCACGAACGGATTCTGGCCGACCCGCGCTTCATCGCCGGGGATTATACCATCCACTGGCTGGAGCGGTTTGTCGCGGGCGGGTGAAGTAAGGCCGGGGCGCTGCCCCGGACCCCGCCAGGGCATGATGCCCTGGACCCCTTGAGTCTAGGCGGCGTAAGATGGGTCTTGCGTGTCTAGCATCCGCTTCATTTCGGCGAAGTGGGCGCGGGCGAAGGCGCCGTTGTCTTCCCAGGCGCGCGCGGTCTTTTCCGCCACCGCGTCGGACAGCACCGCGAGCTTCTGCCCGGAGGCGTAGGCCAGCATCAGCGTGCGGCAGGCGCGTTCCACATGGTACAGCGTGTCGAACGTTTCGGCGACCGTGGCGCCGACCACCAGCACGCCGTGATTGCCCATCATCAGAATTTGCTTGTCGCCGAGCGCCTGTGCCAGCCGGGCACCTTCCGCCGCGGTGTCGGCGAGGCCGGTGTAGTTCTGGTCGATCGCGACGCGGTTGAAGAAGCGGGCACTGGTCTGCTCGACCGGCAAAATGCGCGGGTCGGCCAGGCAGGCGAGCGCGGTGGCATAAGGCGGATGCACATGCAGGATGCAGCGCGCCTGCGGCACCGTGGCGTGCATGGTGCCGTGGATCGCCCAGGCGGTGGTGTCGAGCGGCGGCAGAGCTTTGAGGTCGGTGCTGTGGGAATCCAGAGCCAACAAATCCGAAGCACGGATGCTGGAGAAATGCCGCCATAGCGGGTTCATTAGAAAATGCCGGCCATCGGCGGAGGTGGCCACGCTGAAATGGTTCGCCACAGCCTCATGCCAGTCGGCCTTTGCCGCCAGCCGGAACGCGGCGGCGAGGTCGATACGCAACTGCCGCTCGTTCAAGGCCGAAGCCGGGTCGTGCGTCACACCATCCATGGCAAAACTCCTAACTCCAAAATTACGGTAGTTCGGCGATCACGTCGATCTCGACCAGCCATTCCGGCCGCGCCAGAGCGACGACGACGAGGCCGGTGAAGACCGGGAACACGCCCTTCAGCCACTTGCCCGCGACCCGATAAACCGGTTCGCGGTAACGGATATCCGTGAGGTAAACCGTGGCTTTGCAAATGCAGTCGAGCGTGGCGCCAGCCTCGCGCAGCAGCAGGTCGATGTTCTGCATCACCTGTTCGGCTTGGCCCGCGGGGTCGCCGACCGCGACAGTCTCCCGCGTCGCCAGATCCTGCGCCACCTGGCCGCGCAGATAGATGGTCTTGCCGGCAATCACCGCCTGGCACAGATCGTTATCCAGGTTTTGTTCCGGATAGGTGTCTTTCGTGTTGAACGGGCGCAGGCGCTTGTGCAGCATCGGCTACTCGGCGGCCCGGTTGAGCACTGCGCCGCCTGGGCACGTTGGCGGACAGGCCGGCGGATTTATGCACGACGCGCAGCGTCTCCTCCCAATCGAAATTCCGGTACACCGCCGCCAGATGCGCGAACGGCGGCGACTGCGCGAACAACTGGAAGGTCAGGCGATGGCCGGCGTAATCGGAATTCAGCAAATCCCGCGCGAAGGCCAGCAACTTGCGCCGGTCCTCGGCCTGCCACTGGTCATTCACGCTGTAGAACTTTTCTAGCCATGGCGCGGTCTCGGGGTTGCGAAACGAGGCGGCGTCCGGGGTCACGCAAATCTGCCCGCCGCACAGCTCGCGCGCGATGTGCATCATCTGGTGCAGTTGCGAGCAAGCCAGCACCCGGCCGGTGTACAGCAGCGACTGGTTCGGCATCAGCAGCCCGCCGGGGCTGCGCTCCGCGGTGGCGATCGCCGCGGTTAGATGCGCGTTGATCCCCTCCCGATAGACCGCGAGCTGGGCGAGTTTCTCCTGCACCGCCTGCTGCTTGTCGAGCCCGGTTTGCCGCGCGTTGAACAATGCCGCGCCGATCATCAGGTCGGCGAGTTTCAGGTTGCGCTGCACGAAGGCAAAGGCGCTGTAGCGGTGCAAAGTGGAACGAATGAAGGTTGCGGCTTTGGTGTGCCGGTAGAACAGCACGTCCTCCCAAGGGATCAGCACGTTGTCGAAGATCACCAGCGTGTCGACCTCGTCGAACCGGTTGGCGAGCGGATAGTCCTCCGCCGGGGCGCGCCCGGCGAAGCCGGTGCGGCAGATGAATTTCAGGTTCGGCGCGCCGAGATCGACCACGAAGCTGACCGCGTAATCGGACAGCTCGGCGTCGCCCCAGTTGGCGATCGTCGGCTTGGTGAAAGCCTGGTTGGCATAGGCCGCCGCGGTCTCGTACTTCGCGCCGCGCACGACGATGCCGGCATCGGTTTCCTTGACCACATGCAGCAGCATGTCCGGGTCCTGGTCCTGCGGTTTTTTACTCCGGTCGCCTTTCGGGTCGGTATTGGCGGAGACGTGGAACGGGTCGTCCCGCACCGCTTTGTCGATATGCCGGCGGATGTTTTCGGAGAATTGCGGGTTGACTTCGTTCAGCACGTCCTGGCCGTCGAACAGCGACCACATCTCGCCGATCGTCTCGTCGCCGACGCGGGTGACGATGCCGCCGATCTCGTCCAGCACCGTGTCGGTGGCGGCGCGCTTGGCGTGCCAGTCGGCCTCGGTGTAAGGCAGCTTCAGGCCGACGGCGAAGACTTGGCCGAGCTCGTCGCGATAGCTCATCGCCGGCGCCGTGGCGGCTTCATGCTGCATGTCGTAGATGCGGGCGCGGATGTCGACGATCGGCTTGAACATCGGGTGCATGGTCACGTCGCGCACCCGCTCGCCGTTGATCCAGACCTGCCGCCCGTCCCGGATTGAGTCCCGATAGTTCTGCCCGGTGCGGATCATTGCATCAACCTTCGTGTTGGTGTTCGATCAGCCATCTTAACGCCGGGCCGCCGCGAAGTTAAAGGGCCTGTTGGCCACCCAAGGAGATGACGATGACCATGAGCCTCACCGCAGAGCAGATCGCGCATTTCGAGCGGGAGGGCTGGCTGGCGCCGTTCCGGGCGATCGGCGCCGGCGAAGCGGCGGATGCGGTGCGTTGGCTCGACGCTTATGAGGTGCGGCACGGGGTGGACGTGAACCGGCACCTGAAGATCAAGGGCCACCTCGCCGCGCCCTGGATCGTCGAACTCGGCCGCAACAAGCAGATACTGGATGCGGTGGAGGGCCTGATCGGCCCGGACATCATGCTGTTCGGCGCTTCGATCTTCGCCAAGGCCGGCGGCGACGGCAGCTATGTCTCCTGGCATCAGGACTCCGCCTATTTCGGGCTTGAGCCGCATGAGGAGATCACCGCCTGGGTGGCGCTGACAGCGAGCAACGCTGCCAATGGCGCGTTGCAGGTGCTGCCGCGCACGCACCGGGGGCCCGACCTGCGCCATGTCGAGACCTTTGCGCCGGAAAACATGCTGGCGCGCGGCCAGGCCTTGGAAATCGCCGATGAAAGTGCCGCGGTGACGCTGGAGTTGCAACCGGGCGAGTTCTCGCTGCACCATGAACGGACCGCGCACGGCTCCAAGCCAAACATAACCGCGACGCGGCGGGTCGGTTTCGCATTCTTCTATGTGCCGACACATGCGTTTTGTCCGGCTGGGCGGCGCGCGGCGTTGCTGGTGCGTGGCGAGGACAGGTTCGGCCATTGGGACGCCGACCCGCTGCCGGGTTACGACTTCGATCCGCCGGCTTTCGCCGCGATGCGCGCTGCCTGGGGCGCCTACCGCGACGGCGAGGTGAAGCAGGCGGCCGAAGCGGCTTCCTAAGAGAGCTTCACACCATCGCCAAGAGGCCGCGGGTCAGAATGCCGTCCGGCCGCCGTAGTTCTTCCAGGATCGTGAAATGGTTGGCGCCGGAAATTCGCAAGAGCGGCCCCGGCGCGTGGGCGGCGCCGCGGTGAGCATGGAAGTCTTCGGCGTCGGCGACCAGCGCCGGCAATTCGGCGGTGCCGTAAGCGATGGCGAGCGGCTTGCCGACCGCCGGCAGGCGCAGCGGCGAGAATTGCGCGATCTCGCGGTCGGTCAGCCGTAGCTTCTCGTCGAGATAGGTGTCCCGCAGCGGCGCCAGCTCGAATACGCCGGAGATCGCCAGGCCTGCCTCGATCAGCGGATGATCCAGTAAAATCGCTGTCAGTTGCCCACCGGCGGACCAGCCGGCGAGCACGCAAGGCCCGGCGATCCCATGGGCGGCGCCGTTTGTGGCCAGCCAGTCGAGTGCCGCCCGTAATTCGCCGACGATCTGGCTCAGACCGGCTTGCGGCGCCAGCGTGTAGCCGGGCATCGCCACCGCCCAGCCATGCGCCGCGACCCCTTCGGCGAGGCCGGCGAAATCCTCCCGCCGGTTCATCTGCCAGTAGCCGCCATGGATGAAAATCAGGCACGGCGCCGTGGCCGCCGCCGGATACATGTCCCACCTGGTGCGATCGCCCGCCGCATACGGCACATCCAGTTGCGCGCCATGGGCGGCCCGGTAGGCCGCCGCCTGCTCGTTGCGCTGCCGCACCAGCGCCTCCCGCTCCGGCACCGCAGCGGCATTGTCGTAAGCCGCGTCGCGCGCGGCGCGGCTCAGGGCCGCCCAGCCCGGCAGCGGCATCAGGCGGCGGCGGCGAGCGAGATGGCGGGCGGCACCAGCGGGCTGTTCGCTTCGAAGCGCCGGCCGCCGCGCAGGCAGAACAGCGGCACGATGAGCTGCGACGCGGTCACCATCACGCCGCTGTTATCGGCAAGTTGGAAGGCGCCGTCTTGCAGTTCCAGCACCGAGACATCCGCCTCGCGGCCTGGCCGCAGCGTGCCGAGGTGCGCGCCCATGCCCAGCATCGCCGCCGGATTGCTGGTGACGGTGGCGACGATGTCCGCCAGCGGCAGCCCCAGCGCCAGCAGCTTGCTCATTGCGTTGGTGAGGTTGAACGGGGCGACGCCGGCGAACGGGTTGCTGGCTTTGTCCGCGCCGTTCGCCTCGGAAACCTTCACGTTGTAGCCGTGCATGTCGGCGCCCAGCGTGTAGGGCTTGATGCCCGCCTGCAGCGTCCGCCGCGCCATCTCGAAGCTGAAATGCGAGCCGTGGCCGACATCGACGGTCACGCCGCGCTCCAGCGCCGCCCAGACGATCGGATGAACCTCGCCGGTTTCGGCGGAGATGAAGCCGCCGGGGTGGCGGGTGAACGGGTGCGCCAGGATGTCGCCTTTATCCATCAGCGGCACCAGCTCGCGCACCAGCGCGTCCGGGTCGATATGGGTGCCCGGCTTCTCCGGCCAGAGCTGGCCGAGATGGATGTAGAGCGGCAGCCCGGTTTCGAGCGAAATCCGCTTGCCGAGCCTGATGACGTCCAGGCCCCAGCGCGAGGCGCCGCCGATTTCGGCATGGGCCTTGATGCCGCGCACCAGGTCCGGGTTCTCCCGCGCCACCCGCACGGTGTGTTCCACGTTGACCTGCTCCGGCCCGTAAAGCTCCGGATAGAAATGGCCCTCCAGCCCGCCGGCCAGATAGGTGGAGATGAAGCACAGCACGCGGGTTTTCGCCGGTGCCGCGATGAAATGCCGGAAGCCCGGCAGCGTCATGCAGCTCGGCCCGCCCTGGTCAACCACGGTCGTCACGCCGGAGCCGACGCCGACCAGATCCGCCGCCAAGCCGAAGCGGCCGGTGACGTGCTGGTAAATGTGGCCGTGGGTGTCGATCATCCCCGGCAGCACGATCTTGCCGCTCACGTCGATGATCTCGGCCGCACCGTCCGTGGGCAGGTTGGGCTCCACCGCGACGATCTGGCCGTCCTTGATACCGACATCGGCGGGGCCATCGAAATCCGCCGCCGGGTCGATCACGCGGCCGCCGCGCAACAACGTGTCCATGACGAGGCTCATCGGCATTCTCCGCAAACGGGTCGGCGCCTGCATGAGGGCGGCCGCGCCTTTGACCCCGAACAGATGATATGTATGCTGACGACATGGCGCGGCGCAAGCATTTTCCGGTTTGTGCCCGGCCCGGCGCGGGCTAAGGATAACGCCATGGATGGTGTTGCGGCGAACTCAAGCGGTGTCGGGCAGCGGGTATTGCGCAAGGAGGATGAGCGCTACCTGCGCGGCCAGGGCGCGTTCATCGCCGACATCGCGCTGGCCGGGATGCGCGATCTCGCTTTCGTGCGCAGCCCCGTTGCCCACGCCCGCATCCGCGGCATCGTCAAGCCGGCAGGCCGCGCACAGGATGTCTTTACCGCCGCTGACCTGATCAACGTCAAGCCGATCACCGCGGTCTCCGGGCTGCCGGGCTTCAAGGCCTCGTCGCAGCCGGTGCTGGCCGCCGACAAGATCCGCCATGTCGGAGAGGCGGTGGCGGTCTGCGTCGCCGCCAGCCGGGCCGAGGCGGAGGATTTGGCGGCGCTGGTGGAGTTGGATCTGGAGGAGTTGCCGGCGGTCTCGGAGATGCTGGCCGCGCGCCGGCCGGGCAGCCCGCTGGTGCATGAACACTGGGGCGACAACGTATTCCTGGAATCCCGCGTCGACATCGGCTTCGCGGCGGCGGCGGCCGAACGCCGCGATCGTGGTGCGGCGCGAATTGCGGACGGCGCGGCAGTGCATGTCGCCGCTGGAAGGCCGGGGCGTGGTGGCGCAGTGGGACCACCGGCTGGAACAGTTGCTGGTGCATAGTTCGACGCAGATGCCGCATATCATCCGCACCGGCCTGGCCGAGTGCCTCGGCCTGCGCCAAGAGGCGGTGCGGGTGGTCGCACCCGATGTCGGCGGCGGGTTTGGCTATAAGGGGATTCTGCTGCCGGAAGAGGTGGTCGCCGGCTATCTGGCGCGGTGGCTTGGCCACCCGTTGCGCTGGATCGAGGACCGGCGCGAGCAGTTGACCGGCAACGCCAATTGCCGCGAGCATCATTACGACATCACCGCTTACGCCGATGCCGAGGGCCGTTTGCTGGCGCTGGACTGCCAGGCCACCGTCGATACCGGCGCCTATTCCTGCTACCCCTTTTCCGCCTGCCTGGAAGCGGCGCAGATCGCCTCCATTCTGCCCGGCCCCTACATCATGCAGGGCTATCGCTGCGTTACCTGGTCGGCTGCGACCAACAAGCCGGGCATCCTGCCCTATCGCGGCGTGGCGCGCACCGGAGTTTGCTACGCACTCGAAACGATGATCGACGCCATCGCGGTGCAGGCCGGGCTGCCGCCGCACGAGGTTCGGCTGCGCAACCTGGTGCCGCCGGAGGCGATGCCGTTCGACAACATCACCAACAAGCATTTTGATGGCGGCGACTACAAGGAGGCGCTGCGCCGGGTGGTGGCGGCGATCGACCTGCCGCGGGTGGAAAAACTGCGCGCGGCGGCGCCGGCGCATGAGCGGATCGGCGTCGGCTTTTCGGTGTTTTGCGAGCAGGGCGCGCACGGCACCTCGGTTTATGCCGGCTGGGGCATCCCGATGGTGCCGGGGCACGAGCAAGCGGTGGCGCGGCTGACACCGGATGGCGGGCTGGAACTGCGCGTCGGCATCCAGAGCCACGGCCAGGGGTTGGAGACCACACTGGCGCAGGTGGCGCATGAGGTGTTGGGCATCGCCATCGAGCGCATCAGGGTGATCCACGGCGATACCGGCGTGACGCCCTACAGCACGGGCACCTGGGGGTCGCGTTGCATGGTGATGGCGGGCGGCGCGGTTGCCACCGCCTGCCGCGAACTCGCCGCGCGGATCGCGCCGATCGGCGCGCATCTGCTGCAGGTGCCGGCGGAGAGCGTCGCCGTCGGCAATGGCATGGTGCGGGCCGGCGCCGCCGAGATTAGCATCGAGAACGTGGCGCGTACCTGGTTCAGCCGCCCGCAGGACCTGCCCGAAGGGGTCGCCGGCGGCGGGCTGGACGTGATCGCCGGCTACAAGGCGGCGCGGGACAGCGGCACCTTCAGCTATGCCGCCCATGCGGTGCTGGTCGCGGTGGATACCGAACTCGGCGAGGTGCGGATACTGGACTACGCGATCTGCGAGGATGGCGGCGTGCTGGTCAACCCGATGATCGTCGAGGGCCAGATCATCGGCGGCGTCGCCCAGGGCATCGGCACGGCGCTCTACGAGGAGATGCCGTTCGACGAGAACGCCCAGCCGCTCGGCTCCACGCTCGCCGACTATATTCTGCCGGGCGCCACCGAAATGCCGGCGCTGCGGATCGACCATATGGAAACGCCGTCGCCCTATACCTCGTTCGGCCAGAAAGGCATCGGCGAGGGCGGCGCGATCGGCCCGCCGGCGGCGATCGCCAATGCGGTGAACGACGCGCTGCGGCCGCTGGGTGCTGAGGTCACCGCATTGCCGATCACGCCGCGCCGGGTGCTGGCGGCACTGGCGGAAGCCCGGTCACCAGTATGAAGGCGGCGCCGTTTACCCTGGACGCGCCAAGCGATCTTGCCGGCGCGGCGCGCACTCTGGCCAACGGCGAAAAGCTCATCGCCGGCGGGCAGTCGCTCGGCCCGATGCTCAACCTGCGCCTGGCCCGGCCGCCGGCGCTGCTGGCCCTGGCCGGCCTGCCCGAACTGCGCGGCGTGCAGCAAACCGCCGCCCATGTCATTATCGGCGCCGCCGTCACCCATGCGGAAATTGCCGACGGCCTGGCGCCCGACATCGGCGGCGGCATCCTGGCGCGGATCGCCGAGGGCATAGCCTACCGCGCCGTGCGCAACCGCGGCACCATCGGCGGCAGCCTGTGCCACGCCGACCCGGCGGCGGACTGGGTCTGCACGCTGACCGCGCTCGGCGCCGAGGCGCTGACCTACCGCGCCGGCGGGCCCGGCCGGGCCATCGCGCTGCGCGACTTCATCGCCGGCGCCTTTCGCAACAGCCTGCGACCCGATGAGATTTTGCAGGCGGTGCGAATCCCGCGCCTCAGCCCTACCGCGCGCTGGGGCTACTACAAGGCCTGCCGCAAGCCGGGCGAGTTCGCCCACGCCATGGCGGCGGTGCTGCGGGATGAACCGGCCGGTTTTTGCCGCGCCGTGATCGGCGCCACCGGCGGGCCGCCGCTGATCTTCGAGGCCGAACGGGCGACGCCTGAGGCCATCGCCGAAACACTGCGCGGCGATGTGGGCGGGATGGACGGGATCGACCGCCAGATGCAGGCCGCCGCGATGCGCCGCGCCTTCGCGCAGGTGAGCGCATGAACACTGTTGTCTTCACCCTCAATGGCCGGGCGGTGACGGCGGAGGTCGAGCCGCGCACCCATCTCGCCGACTTCCTGCGCGAGCGCCTGCACCTCACCGGCACCCACCTCGGCTGCGAACACGGCGTCTGCGGCGCCTGCACATTGCTGCTGGACGGCGCCCCGGCGCGCAGCTGCATCACCTTTGCCGCCGGCTGCGGCGGCCGCGACATCCGCAGCATCGAGGGCTTGCAGGACGATCCGGTGACGGCGGCTTTGCGCCAAGCCTTCAAGGCCGAGCACGCGCTGCAATGCGGCTATTGCACGCCGGGAATGCTGGTCACGGCGCGGGACATCGTGCTGCGGCTGCCGCACGCCGATGCCGCCAGGGTGCGGCTGGAACTGGCCGGCAACCTCTGCCGCTGCACCGGCTATGACGGCATCGTCAAAGCCATCCGCCGCATGCTGGCGCTGCGGCTGAACGAAACCATGCCGCCGCGCCTGGCCCTCGCCACGATCGCCTTTCCAGAGTTCGAAGCGGCGGCGTCCATCGCCGCGGCGCCCATTCTGGCCGCTTCGGCCGCGCCGCGCCCGGATGGCCGGATGCTGGTCCAGCGCCTCAGCCTCGGCGTGCCGCGCGACGCGGTGTGGGCGGCGTTGCAGGACCCTGCCCTGGTCGCCTCCTGCGTGCCGGGCGCGCGGCTGACCAATGTCGCCGGCGACAGGATCGAGGGCGAAATGCTGATCGCGCTTGGCCCGATCCAGGGCCGGTTCACGGGCGCCGCCACCGTGGCCTACGACCAGGCCGGCTTTGCTGGCACGATGCGGGGCGAGGGGCGCGATCAGGCCAGCGGCACCAGGCTCTCGGCCGACGCCCAGTTCGCGGTGACGGAAACCGCGGCCGGCGCCAGCCTGCTGACCCTGACGATGAGCTACGCCCTGCGCGGTGCGCTGGCGCAATTCGCCCGGGCCGCGGTGGTGCAGGCGTTTGCGGACGAGATCGCGGCCCTGGTCGGCCGCAACCTCGAAGCCAGGCTGCGTGGCGGCGCCGTTACTGTGGCAGCGCCCCGCCTCGGCGCCGCCAGGCTGGCCCGCGCCGTGGTTTGGCGCTGGCTGAAGGTGCTGCTAACCCGTCGTAAATGACCGAAAGCATCGCCGGCGCCGGCGCCCTTTGGGACCGCCCCGGCTTCCTGATCCGCCGCATGCACCAGATCCACCTCGCTTTGTTTGCCGAGGAATGCGCGCCGTTCGACATCACCCCGGTGCAATACAGCATCATGACCGTCGCCGCCGCCCAGCCAAAACTCGACCAAGCCCGCCTCGCGCACGAAGTCGGCGTCGACCGCGCCACCCTCGCCAACGTGGTGGCGCGGCTGGAAACCAAGGGGCTGCTGCGCCGCGCCCCGAGCAAAAGCGACAAACGGCTGAAGCTGGTCTCCCTCACGCCGCGCGGCCAGGCTCTACTCGAAAAAATGCGCGCCCCGGTGCGCCGCGCCCACGACCGCACCATCGCCGCCCTGCCGCCGGCCGAACGCGAAACCTTCATGACGCTGCTGACCGGACTGGTCGACGCCCAGAACGATTACGGCCGGGCGCCGTTGCGGTTGGGGTAGGAAGAGCCTCCGGCGGCCGGGGCCGTGAGGCCCCGGACCCCTGGACGGGGTTGGCCACTCGGAGAGTGGGGAGCGGAAGGTTTTATGCGCTTCGCGCGGACTTTGGCGCTGGCGGAGCACAGCCGGCGCGAAGCGCAATAAATCTTATCCTTGCCCCGCTGTTCGAGTGGCCAACCCCGTCCAGGGGTCCGGGGCACGCCTGCGGAGCAAGATTCTAGCGCGCAACGCGCGCGGGCGGCCCCGGCCGCCCGAGGCTCTAAAACAACAATCCTTTGCGCAGCATTCCGTGTACGCCTTTCTCGCCGTTCACTGTTTGCGTGACGTGGAAATCGACTGCGAGGGAGCAGGTTTTGTAAGCTTCGGCGGCGCTTAGATTGGTGCGGGCGCGGATCAGGGCGATCATTTCGCGCAGCGCCATTTTCACCGCGTGGTCCAGGCTCTCGTTCATGCCCATGCTGATGTAGTGCGTCGGCGTTTCGGCGCGCGGGTGGGCGAGCAGCGGCGTGGCGGCGGTGTTTTTGTGCAGGATGAAGGTGAAGGTGCCGTTCAGGCAGATTTCCAGCGCGGTGATGCAGACCTCGCCGTCGCCCTGCACCCCGTGGCCGTCGCCGACCGAGAAGTTGGCGCCGGGCACGAAGACCGGCAGGAACAGCGTGCTGCCGGCGACCAGTTCCTTGTTGTCTAGGTTGCCGCCATGGGCGCGCGGCTCTTTTGAGGACAGCGCGCCGTAGATTGGCGCCGGGGCGACGCCCATGACACCGAAAAACGGCGCTAGCGGCAGTTCCAGCCCCCACGGCGTGCTGGCGATGTTTCGCTGCTGGTCAACCGGGATGTAGGAGAAGTCGATTTCGCAAAAATCTTCCGGCAGTGTGCCGAGCAGCGGCAGGATGACGTTCCAGCCCCACGCCGCGCCGAGTTCGATCGCCTCGATCCGCACTTCCAGCATGTCGCCGGGTACGGCGCCGGCAATGGCGATCGGCCCGGTGACGTAATGCGGGCCGATATTGGGCAGGTTGGCGTCGTGGATCGCGGTCAGCGCGGCGGGGATCGGATAGGGCGAACCGGCGAGTTCGCCGCGGCTGCCGGAGACGGTTTCGATGGTCACGGTGTCGCCGGAGTTCACCGTCAGCACTGGTGGGAAGCTGGCGTCGAAGATGCCGAAGCGGACGGTTTGCGGAGTCGCCGACAGATGGTGTGTCGCCACCTTCAGTGCCCTGCCATGGTGGCGATGGTTTCGGCCTGGCGGATTGCCAGCGCCACGATTGTCAGCGTGGGGTTGCAGGCGCCGCCGGTTGCGAATTGGCTGCCGTCGGCGATGAACAGGTTGGGCACTTCGTGCGCTTGGCCGAAGCGATTCACCACGCCGTCCTCCGGTTTCGCGCTCATCCGGTTGGAGCCGAGGTTGTGGCTGGCGGGGTAGGCCGGCGCCTCCACCGTGCGGGTGGCGCCCGCCGCCTTGTGGATCGCGCTCAGCGTTTTGTAGCCGTGGTTGCGGATCAGCAGGTCGTTCGGGTGGTCGTCGTAATGGATGTTGGCGACCGGCACGCCGTAACTGTCCAGGTCAGTGCCCAGCGTCACCCGGTTGCCGGGCTGCGGCATGTCCTCGCCGGTCATGAAGATGCCGGCCATGTTGGCGTATTGCTCCATGACCTGGGCGAAATCCCGGCCCCACCAGCCGGTGTCGAGGAAGGCGGCGGTGGTCGGCAGGCCCATGGCGTTCAGCTCGATGTAATAGCCGCCGGCGAAGCCCCGTGCCGGATCGTGCCGGGCGTAATCCGCGATCAGCCCGCCCATCAGTTCGCCGCGATACATATGCACCGGCTTGTCGAAGACCGACCAAACCGTCTGGATGATGTGGCGCAGGTAGTGCCGGCCGACATGGCCCCAGCCGTTGGCGAGGCCGTCCGGGAACCGCCCGCTCGCCGAGTTCAGCAGCAGCCTTGGCGATTCCACGCAGTTGCCGGCGACCACGACGACCCGCGCCGCCTGGAACTGCCGCGCGCCGTCCACATCGACATAGACCACGCCGGTGGCGCGGCCGGCCTCGTCATGCTCGATGTTGGTGGCCCGCGCGTTGGCCCGCAGGTCCAGCCGGCCGGTCGCCAGCGCCGCCGGCAGCTCCACATTCAGCACCGACCAGCGGGCGCCGTGCCGGTCGCCGGAGATCGTGAAGCCGTCCTGAATCGTCGCTGGCCGGCCGTCGTAGGGGATAGAATTGATAGCATGACGGCCGGTTGATATCAGTTTTAACCCAAGCCGCTTTGCGCCCCAGTACATCACCTTGAAGTTGTTGTTGGCGGGCAGCGCCGGCAGGCCATTGGTGCGGGTCACGCCCATCTTGCGCTCGGCCCGGTCATAAAACGGTTCCAGCTCTTGCAGCGTCAGCGGCCAGTCGATCAGGCTGGCGCCGGCAATGTCGCCATAGGTGCTGCGCGCGGCGAGTTCCGCGGCGGTGAAGCGGTAGGTGCAGCCGGACCAGTGCACGGTGGTGCCGCCAACAGCCTTGCAGTGCCAGGACGGCGCGTCCGGATGGTCGCGGGCGACGCGCCAGGTGCCGGAGGCGGAGCGCCGGTCCAGCCAGGACAGCATCTCGTAAGCTGCCCAGTCGTCGTTGACGAAATCACCCGGCTGGAAATGCGCGCCGGCTTCGAGCAGCACCACCTTTTGGCCGCGCTGGCAAAGCTCGTTGGCCAGCGTGCCGCCGCCGGCCCCGGAGCCGACGATCACGATGGTGTCGTCATCGTCTCTTGCGTATGTGGCCATTTCGCTAAAGATCGTTCGGCAGCGGCGGCAGCCAGTCGAGATCGTCGAAGCCGCGCTTGACGTAGCCGCCGAGATGCACTGAGGCGCCCTCATAGCCAAAGGCTGCCCAAAGCTCGACATCGTCGTACAGGTAGCGCACCGCGGCGCGTTGCACGAAGGTGAACTCCGTCGTGCCCTCCAGCTTTTTCAGCGCCTGGATGCGGTAGGTCTCGGCACGTTCGGCGAAGCCGATCGGCCAGCCTTGTGCGAGGCCGGCGCAGAACGACCGCAGCGCCTCCGCCACCGGCGCGGCGCCGTTGGCGAGCCGGTCCAGATGCACGACCACCCGCCGGTACAGCCGCTCCGGCAGCGCGTCGTGCGGATAGAGCGTGCGGATCGCCGCCACCAGCGTCTCGGCATCCGCCGGCGCGATCGCGGCGAGGCCGGCGGCCCAATCCGCGCCCTCTCCCACCGCCGGGGCCGCCGGCAGTTTCGGGTCCTTATGCGCAGTCACTTTGCCTGTCGCGATATCCAAATCCATCACTCCGCATAGCCGGGGTTGAGGCGGTCGAGCCGGCGGCGCATCGCCGCCAGATGCGGTCCGCACGCATAATCCCGCTCGTGCAGCATCTGCGCGGCGGTGTGGTCGATCACGGCCGGGCCGATCATTTGCAACGGCGCGCCCACCTGCCGCGCCAGCCATTGGTCGCGCGCCGCGGCCTCGAAATAATGCAGGTCATACAGGCAGTGCGCGACGCTGGGGCCGATCACCATGATACCGTGATTGGCCATCAACAGGATGTCCTTGTCGGCCAGCGCGGCGACGATCTGCTCGGCTTCGGCGTCGTCCACGACCAGCCCGCCATAACCGGGCAGATAGGCGGTGCGGTGGATGAAGCGCATCGCACTCTGGTTGATCGGCAACAGCCGCATGTCCTCGAGCGCCGTCAGCGCCGTGGCGTAAGGCATGTGGGTGTGCATGACGCAGGCGGCGCGCGGCACGGCGCGGTGGATGCGCGAATGGATGAAAAACGCCGTCGGCTCCCAGTGTCCGCTGCCTTCGACGATGCGGCCGTCGAGGTCGATCTTGATCAGGCCGGAGGCGGTGGCTTCCTCGAATAGCGGGCCAAAGGGCTTGAGCAGGAAATGCCCGGCGCTGCCCGGCACCGCACAGGAGAAATGGTTGAACAGGCCGTCATCCAGCCCTTCCAGCGCGGCGATGCGGTAAGCGGCGGCAAGCTCCGTCCGCAGCCGTGCCTCGGTAACCGGGCGCATCGGTGCGTTCACGCGCGCGCCGCCGCCAGCTCTTGCAGGCAGGCCATCAAACCGGAGGTATCGGAGAGAAACGGTGAATGATCGGCATCCAGGCTGTAGGTCTTGCCGCAAGGCGTGTTCGCCAGCATTTGTTGCTGATACGCGACTGGGACGGCCTGGTCATCCTCGCAAATCACGTAAGCGCGTGGCACCGCCTGGTAGGCCGCGCTCAGCCGCAGCGGCGTCGCGTACACCGCGGTCGGCTGCGCCCGCAGCCGCGCCGTGGCCCAGGCCGCGTCCGCCGCTGTGCAACGGTTGTAGAACACCGAAGGCGCCATTGCCGCCGGGAAGGCCGCGCTCAGGCCATCCGCCGCGACCTGCATGTGCTTGAGCACCAGGTCGTCGACGCCGAGGGCGCCGTGGTCTTGCAGAAAGCTTTGCAAGGTCTCGCCGTCCCGCAACATCAGACCGGTTACATAGACCAATGCGATGACATGGTCCGGCGCCAGTGCCGCGGCCTGGCTCACCACCAGCCCGCCCATGCTGTGGCCGACCAAGACGACCGGAGTGCCGGCTTCCCGCACCGCACCGGCCACCAGCGCCGCGTAATCGTGCAGGTCCGGGTGTGGCTTGTGTGTTGCGGCGTCGGCTAGGTCCGGTGTCGCCACACTGTGCCCCGCGGCGCGCAGCAACGGCGCCATCCGGTCCCAGCACCACGGCCCGTGGAACGACCCGTGGACCAGCACGAAGGCGGCCAACGCTACGCGGCTTCGGCGGCCGGCGCCGCGATCCGCCCGGCCCGGCCGCGCGAGACGAAGTAGTAGACCGGGCTGACGACCAGCAGGCCGACGATCCAGGAGATGTCCGCGCCGCCGAGCTTGTTGGCGATTGGCCCGGTGTAGAGCGCGGTCGACATGAATGGCACCTCGACCAGAATGCCCCCCAGGTAACATGCCACCGCGGCGATGTTGACGCGGCCATAGATGCCGCCGTCGGCGCGCAGGAAGGATGGCACATCGTACTGGCCGTGATGCACGAGGTAGTAGTCCACCAGATTGATCGCGGTCCACGGCACCAGCACGTAGAGCAGCAGAAAGATGAAGTTCATGTAGTTGGCGAGGAAGTTGGCCTGGCCGACGATCGCGATCGCCATTGCCACAACCAAGACACCGAGGCTGAAGGCAAGGCGCGCGCCGACCAGCGGATGCCAGCGGTCGATGAACGTCTGCACCAGAGTGATTGCCGCCAGCACGCCGCAGTAGATGTTGATGGCGTTGCTGCAGCAGATCGTGATGGTGAAGATGCCGATGACCAGCCAGGCCACACTGCCCGCCGCATGAGCCAGGCCGCCGACAACGTCGCCGCCGCCGACAACGAGGCCGACCATCGCGCCCAGGATCATCGGGAAAGTGGAGCCGAGCACGGTGCCCCAATAGGTGGCCCAGAAGGCCGGCACCGCGCCGGTCTCGGCCGGCATGTAGCGGGTGTAGTCGGACACATAGGGCGCGTAGGAAAGCTGCCAGAGTGCGGCGACGGAGATCGCGCCCAGGAAGTTCGGCCAGCTGAACGCGCCGATCGACAGGAAGTTATGCGGCAGGCCGGTGACGCCGATCATCCAGACGAAGCAGAGAACAAGCGCCAGGCCGGCGAGCACGGACATGTATTTGCTGTAGTTGTGGATCACGTCGTAGCCGAAGATGGCCGCGATGACGCTGACGATGCTGATGGCGACGATACCGGGCGTGATCCCGATCGACGGGAACACCGCATGCAAGGACTGCCCACCCAGCACGATGTTGGAAGCTAGGTAGCCGACATACATCAGCACCACGATGGCAACCACGATGACCGAACCGAGCGAGCCGAACTGGCCCCGCGTCTGCACCATTTGCGGCACGCCGAGCCGCGGCCCCTGCGCCGCGTGCAACGCCATGAAAATGGTGCCGACCAGGTTGCCGATGACCAAGGCGATGACGGCCGGCACGAATGGCAGCTTGAACAGCGTGGTGGCGAGCGCGCCGGTGACGATGGTGAGCACCATGATGTTCGAGCCGAACCAGATGGTGAACAAATAGAGGCCGGTGCCGTGGCGCTTGTCGAGCGCGATCGGATGGATTGTGTTTTGCTCTATGACGGGCGTGGACGAGGCCATGATCGTTCTCCCAGGAAAAACCGCTTGCGCGGCACGGCAGCCCAGCCACCATGCCGCCTAACCCGCCGCGCGCTTGTTGTAGCCCCTGAGTTCGATACCTCCGCCGGTCATTGACCCCGCCAGCGAAGCATCCGAGGTCGTTAGCATACTGCCGATCAAGGTCAACAGAAAAATAAGGCCGGCCTCATGCGGCGCCTCGGGATCGGGCGCCCGGCGACCGCGCCGGGTGTCTCGGCCAGGACCCAAACCATCATGCAGCTATCCGGCGTAGGAGACGAGCAGGTCTTCCATATCGCTGTTGTGATCCTCTTCGTCGCGAACAATTTCGCGCAGCATGGAGCAGGTTTCCGGGTCGGTTGCTGAAAAATATCCGATCAGATCCCGATAATGCTCGATGACGCATCGTTCGGCGGCAAGATTATCCGCCACGCGCTTTGCGAAGCTGCCGTCGTTGTTGCCGAGACCGGCGGAACGTTGCGCCAAAGAGTCCGGATTGAAATTGGGGATCCCGCCCAGTTGTTCGATACGCGCCGCCGCCATCTTCATATGGCTGCGCTCGTCATTCGCCTGCGCCTGAAACTCGTTTGCGATCCACGGGCTTTTAAGCCCATCCGGCGAAATCGAGATCATCGTATAGCGCAGGACACAGACGATTTCCGCAGCCAGCACCGTCTGGAGCAGATCTATGGCGGTTTCCTCATCCCCACGACAAAGCTCGAGGGAGCCGGCGGCGCCGATGCAGTTCCGAGCATCTTCACGGAGAGCGCATATATGTTTCAAAAACGTGTTCTCGGCGATGACGGATTGTTCGAACATTGCTTCCTCCTATTGATGGGCGCGACAAGGCCGCCTTTAGAATGTCAATATGGCGCGCGCGCCCGCCACCAATTCGTTGCGCAGATCATGCGTCGGATCGCTGGGGTTCCGCACGCCGGCGCCGGGGTTGGCGATGTATTGCACATCCGGCTGGACAACCAGCCATGGCCTGACCTGGGCTTGATAAGTCAACTCGATCAACTCTTCGGTTCCCCGTTTCGGCAAGCCCTGGTCCTGGTCGAGATTGGCGGCGCGGCCGCTGACTTTGCCCAATCCAAAATCGAGCCCCGCCTGATCGTTGTCGCGGCCGGGCAAAGGTGCGCCCAGCGTCACGCCGCCATTGAAGAAGAAGTCGATCAGGTTCTGACGATCCGGCGCGCCCATGACGCGACCGAAGACGTTCAGGTTGCGCGACGCGTTCGCGGCGGACTGCCACACGGTCTGATCGGCAACGCCGTAGATGCTGTAATTGCCCTTGTGCAGCTTCGGGTTGCCATTGCTGCCTGGGTCGGCGAGCGAGAGCCCATCCTCGCCATATTCCTGGTCGGGAAACGACCCGGTGTCGTACCAGAAACCAATCTTGTAGGTTCCGGGCAAGCCGGAGGATGGCGGTTGGCCGTTCCGCGCCATGTCGCCAACGACGGGTTCATTAATGGCATACTGAAACTCGGCGATGAACAACGCCCCGGTGTTCAGGTTGAACAGCCCGCCGTTGCGATCGCGTTGCTGCGCGTCGTCTTCGAAAGCGCCGCCGCCGGGATTGTCATCGAACACGCCGGCAAGGATCGTCTCGTTGTCGGCCGGCCTGTACCGCACCCGCGCTCCCAGGGAGGAGAGCGGATAGGCCGGCCCGCCGCCGTACAGATCATCCGACGGGATCAACGGCCACCCGGCCATCGTGTTGACGAACAGGCCGGAATACTTGCTCACGAGAAACTCGTTATCGATGCTTTGCTGGCCGATCTTGAAGTCCGCTTTGGCAAAATCGAGCGTCTGATCATACCACATTTCCCAAAGCCTGGTGCCGTCCTCGGCCTCGTTGCCGTTCGCCGCCTGCAGATTGTCCAGATACGGCCCGCTGATGGGCTGCCCATGGATCTGCAACGCGGTGATGTGAAAGGCGCCGCCCTGCAAGCCGAAGGCCTTGGCGGTATCGAGATCCAGCGTGCCGGTCGTTGCACCTTGCATCGTGGCGCCGTGCTTGACGCCGCCGGAGAGGTTGCCGAGCAGATTTTCGCTATCTGTCACGGCCAGCGTGATGCCGTGATCGCCCAGCACCGTGCGCACGCCGCCCATTGTGCCGAGTAGCCCCGCATCGGCATCTTGCGCCATTGCCGGCTCGATCCTCAAGGCTCCGAACGCCGTTGCCAGCAAAATCGCCGGCACGCTCCAGCACCTCCAAGTTCGATTGGATTTCCCCATCAGCCTCTCCCGTAGTCCCTGATTCGATGAGCGTGAAACGCCGTCGCTCGCTAGTTCAATCCAAAACCCTCTTTGCCGGGGCTTAGAGACCGCGGCGAGCGACGATCATTGCGCCTGCATCAGCGTGTTCATATCGTCCTCGACATAGTAAAAACCTTTGCCGTCAGGCCGCATGGCAATCCCGAACAGGTCGCCGCTGCCGGGAGGTGTCTGCGCCTCGTCGGCATCGATCCACATGGCGCCCGTCTGCTTGCCGCTGGCCGGGTCGATTTCAACCACTTGTCCGTTCAGCCCATTTACCACCAGCAAATGCCCATTCGGCGCCATGGCCATGGCGAGCGGACGGTTCAGCAGGCCGTCTTTGGTGACCACCGTGCCGGCGCCCGCGGAATCCGTGCGCGTCGCGGCGTCCGGTATCGCGACAACGCGGTTGTTGATGGCGTCCGAGACATAAAGCGAACCATGCGGCCCGAGAGCCAGACCCGTCGGGCCGATGAGGAACACGCTGGAATCCGCCTGCGAGGACAACCCGTCGGCGACCACCGTTCTGCTGCTCACCACCGGCGGCTTGCCATCCGGGATGGTGAGGCCGAGGCGCAATATGGTGGCTTTGTTATGCACGGTCGGGTCGCCCGAGGTTCCGATGTCGAACCCGACATTGCTGAGGAACAGAGTTGCCGTACCGCCATTGTCGATCACGGCCATGTTGCCCCAGGGATCGTTGATCTCCGGGCCCGTGATCGTGCCTGCCACTTTGCCGGACGAATCCAGCACGATCAGGCAGCCTTGGCCGAGGGTTTTCGTCGTTCCATCCGTGCTCGGCGCGCTGCCCACGATGACCCAGCCGGATTTGAGCATGACCATGGCGGTGGAAAGGCCGATGCCGCCGGGGCAACCGGCGAGGTTGCGCGGAATGGCGGCAAAGCGGGTCATTTGCCCAGTCGAGGGACGGTAATCGACGATCGTGGAACCGGTTCCCTGCAGGTTGCCGCTGTCATTGAAGTTACCCATCAACACATCGCCCGCATGCACGGTGCCTGCTGAAACTGGGGCAACGATCATGGCGTAGGGATTCTGGTCACCGTTCTCGGGCACGGTCGAGGTCAGGAGATGATGCCTCTTGATTGTACTCAGAAACTCACCGCCAGCACTTGCTTGCGCCACCGCGGCCGGCGCGATGGCCGCCAGGCCGATACAAGAAACCGCCAACGTCGCGAGAAATTTTGCACGCATGTTCTTCCCTGGTCTCCGAGTTTGTAGTGAATGCAATTCATTCGCAATTAACGACCGTGGGTCGGCGGATCCGAACATCGACGACACCTCCACGTTATTGCGAATGAGAACTATTCTTAGTTGGTAGGGTTTGAATATTCAACTGGCTTGGCCTTGTCAAGAGTGACATGAGGCTCGTCGGTGGTGGATGGCGGAGGCGCTAACGACCGGCCACAGGCTCGCCGCGCTTGCCCAGGGCGTCTGGCGGACGGTGGCCTATCGGTTCGCCAACGCCATGTGGGAAACGGTGTATTCCACCGCATTCGCCAATAATTCCTGAGTTTCGATCCTGATCCGGTCCCGCTGCTCATTGGTCAGGTCGGACCAGTGATCGCGCCACTTGAAACCGTCCAGTGCTTTTTCCGGAGGGATGGCCTGACCCAGAAGGCCGGACAACGGCCCATTCAGATTATTCTCGATCTTCAAGGGCGTGGCGTAAAGCGGCTTCATCGACTTCCCATCGACGATGGTCAGTAGCAAAAATGTGTGCAGCGCGGGTGTTGTCGTTCCTCCAAATGGCCCGCGCAACTCGTCCGCGCCAAAATCGACGCCGATGTTCGGTTGATTGGGATAGGTGTAGGCACGCGCGCTTAAACACAACACGAAGTATAAGTCAGGAGCTTGGGAAACATGAACGTGCTGCCGAACCAGATCGCCGATATCGGGCACCAAACCTAGCCCATCCATTACATCGAGTCTGCTTTGCGGGTCCGCAAACTCGATATCGGGTAGCTGTTCGGAAACCTGGTATCCCGCAGGCAGACCTTTAAGAGCCGCATCGTAGGCCACCTGATTGAGACCCCAACTGGAGTCATCAATGATATCGAGGTCATTGGCAAAGACCGTCAGGCCGGTCGTTGCCAGTCTGAACTCCTTTGGTATCGATGGAACGATGATGATCGTCTTGGCGGGCGGCAAAGCGGTGACGGGAGCAACGGGGCCTGAGACGCAGCCAGCAAGACAGGAGATCAAAAGCCCGCACCAAAAGATTTTTTGCACGTTCCGTATGGAGCACCCGCGAACGATCACGCGGCAGCAAGGAATCTCTTATATTCCTTGCGCAGGTACTCTTCGACAGATGTTGGTGTTCGGCCTAGAAGCCAGGCCAACACGTTCGGGTTGCCGACGAAATCGTGCTTGGCGTAGCAGGCGCCAATGGCGCGGAAGACTTCGGCCTCATACGGGAAGTCCGCCGCGGTGACCGTTTGCCCGGCCGCCTGCTTCGCCTCCACCAGATGGTGTTTGCGAAACTTTATAAAGAAATCGTCGGGTGCTACTTCCTCGGCCCGGATTGGCTTGCCGGTGATCTTGGAAAACCTGTCCGCGATTTCGTAGGCTGTCAGGCAGTCCTCGGAGCTCAGCTCGTAGGTCGCGCCATAATGTTTGGCGCCCTCGCAGATCACTTTCGCGGCGACTTCGGCATAGTCGTCGAGCACGATGAGCGATTGGCGGCGGTCCAGAGACCACCACAGCCGGAAGACCTCGGTCTTGAACACCGGATACGACCAGCCCGGTAGCATGTAATTGGTCGGCTGCAAAATGGTCCAATTGGTCTTCGACATGATGATCCGCTGTTCGATGGCGAGCTTGGACCGGTGCTGGATCAGCGAACTCTCGATCGCGTGCAGAACCGAGCTGAACACCAGGTGCTTCACACCCGCGGCCTCGGCGGCATCGACCACCGCCAGGCCCATCTCCTCCTCACGCCGATGCAGGGCCGGCCCCACATGGTAAACGGTCTCGATACCCTCCATCGCGCTGGCCAGGGTCGCCGGGTCGCTGGCATCGCCTCGTATTGCCTCGGCGGCGCCCAGTTCCTTCAGCACCTCGAGGTCGCCCGACGCACGCATCGCCCGAACCTTTTTTCCGGCGCGCGCGAGCAACGGTATCAGCCGTTGACCCTGGTTTCCGTAAGCGGCGGTGACGAGGATCATTGCAAACTCCCAAGATTTTCGTTGGGGATGTCTATGACCTGAACCGCATGTTGCCTATGTTGTTATATTAATAGCTTCTATAATGTCGGCATAATGACGCCTCACACGCTCGACGCTATCAGCCTGCGGCTTCTCCGGCTGTTCGAGACCGTCTATCGAGCCCGCAACATTTCGCAGGCCGCCGATGAACTGCGGACCAGCCAGCCGAGCGTGAGCCTCAGCCTCAGCCGTCTGCGGCAGCATTTTGAGGACCCGCTTTTCGTCCGCAGCGGCGCGAAAATGGAACCCACGCCGCGGGCGGAAGCGTTGATCGAGGGGGTGCGGGCGATCCTTTTCATCGCCAGTGATCATTTCATCGGGCGCGCGCCGTTCGACCCCTCGACCTCTGAACGACGCTTTACCCTGCATATGACCGATCCGGGCAAGACGATATTGATGCCCCGACTCGTCGAAAGCGTGGCGCGTCTGGCACCGAAGATCCGGCTACGGGTGCGGGAAGTCGATGAACACAGCCAGTCGATGTTGCTGGATGGAAGAGTCGACCTGGTCCTGGGCTATTTGTCGCGGGAAGCGGAAGATCTTTATCAGTGCAAGCTGCACGACGAACATTATGTCTGCATCGCCCGTGCCGACCATCCGCGTATCCGGGGCAAGCTCAGCCTGCAGCAGTTCAAGTCCGAGGCGCACATCATCACGGCGATCGCGGGCACCGGGCACACTCAACTCGAACCCGGCTTTGGCAGGCTGAAGATCGAGGGCAAAATTGCTCTGGAAGTGTCCGGTTACTTCGCGGTTGGCGCGACCGTGGCGCAGACGGATTTGATCGCCGTGGTGCCGGCAAGATTGGGCGCCCAACTCGCCGCGCACGGGAACATAAACTCCTACGAACTGCCGCTGGAAAGCCCGGTCTTTCAGGTCAGGCAGTATTGGCATCCCCGGTTCCACAACGACGCCGGCAATCGCTGGGTCCGTAATCTGCTGATCGATTTGGTTTAGTTGCGCGCGGTTACCGCCCCGGCGTGATTTTCTAGGGCAATACGGCTTGAAGTCGAATCGCGCAGCGATCGACTGAGTCATGGAATTGCACGCTAAAATAAGGGTAGAGCGTGGTGACTATTAACTCATCACGCTCTAGAAGCGTTCGGTCCAAGGGCGCAGCTCAAGCTCCTGGGTCCACGCGCTGCGCGGTTGCGCGATAAGAGCAAGATAGGCGTCCGCGATCGCATCCGGATCGAGCTGGCTATCCGGCCGGTCCGCTGGCTCGGGATGGCGCGGGCCACGGATCCCACCGTCGATCACGATGTGGGCCACATGCACCCCTTGCGGGCCTAATTCGCGCGCCATGCTCTGGGCCAGTCCGCGCAACGCGAACTTTCCCATCGCGAACGGCGCGGACTGGGCATAGCCCTTGACGCTGGCCGATGCGCCGGTGAACAGAATGACCCCCGAGCCGCGTTCCACCATGGCCCGCGCCGCCAACTGGCCGACGAGGAAGCCGCCGAACGCGGTGATCGCGAGCGTGCGTTGCACGTCGGCGCAATCGAGTCCGGTGATCGGCCCGCGGGTGCGCCCGCTGGCATTATAAACCACCACGTCTGGGGCGGCGAACCGGGCCGCCACGTCGGCGAACAGGCGCGCGACGTCCTCCGGGTTGGAGGCGTCGCAGGCGAAGGCAGCCGCGCCGCTCTCGTCGATCAGGCCGGCGAGCTTGCCGGTGTCGCGCGCGGCAAGCGCCACCTGATAACCCGCGGCCGCCAGCTTGAGCGTGAGCGATCTACTAAGACCGGCTCCCGCGCCGACGATCAACGCGACTTTCCGCTGTTCCAATGCCACTAAATCCTCCGCCGTAACGTGGGGACGCGCGCGGCGGCGCGTCTAGGGCTTATTTGGCGAGCAATGCCACGGATCAGTCGTATCGCTACGCGATTCGACTTCAAGCCATGTTGCTCTGGATTTCAGGCGGCGACCGGCACCAGAGGCAGGGCCTCATCCGGCGCCATAATGACCGGCGGGGCCACCGCCAACGGGTTGGCCTGCTCCTGTTCGATGAATTTTGCCAGCATCCGCCGCGCTTGCATCGGTGCCGCGTCCAGCATGATGGCGACGTTCGGAATCTGCACGCCGGGGTTTTCCGCGATCGCCCGCTCCTGCAGTTCCAATATGTGTTTGTCCTCGTCAAACGTGGTCCGCGTCGCCTCGCGCATGAACGCGGTCATTTCCGGCTCGTCGACGCGGAAGCGGCGGCACGCCGCCCAGAAATAATGGGTGCTGGTCGCCGTTTCCGGGGTCAGAAGATGCAGCACCCGCAACATGGCCGCGGCCTCGCGGGGCGTGCCGACAGGATAGGCGCCGACATCGGTCATGTGGATGCCGGGCGGCATGTAAACGGCCGACTGCCAGCGGTCGATCCGCCCGGTCTGGTTGGTCATGATCTGGAACTGCGGCGGCGGCATGATCGACGGCATTTCCCGGTGCGCCCGCACCAGCCGCCCGCTCTCCTGCGTCACCCGCACCGGAAAGCCGGCGATTGCTTCCTCCTGCTGGTTGCCGATGGTCTTCTGGTGGATGAAGCTCTCGTGCGAAAGGTCGAGCAGGTTGTCCGTCACCAGCCGGTAGTTGGCATGGAAGTGGGTATAGCCGAGGCTCGGGACCCAGTCCGGATGGTCCATCCAGTGGCAGTCGGGCACCAGGTCCGGATTGGCCACCGACGGCTCGCCAAGCCAGATCCAGGCGATCCCGTAGCGTTCGACCAGCGGAAAGCTACGCGCCGCGGCGGCCGGCGGTATCCGCTCCTGGCCTGGGATCAGCACGCATCGCCCGTCCGGCCCGAACCGCATGCCGTGATAGCCGCACTGCACATCGTCGCCGACGCGAGTGCCAGCCGAGAGCGGCAGCAACCGGTGCGGGCACCGGTCCTCGAGCGCCACCGCCGACCCGTTGGCGAGGCGGTAGAGAACCACCGGCTTGTCGCACAGCCGGCGCGACAGCAATCCGTCACCCAGTTCGGTTGAAAACGCAGCGACCTGCCAGGCGTTCAGGAACCACATCACGTCTCTCCTCGAAAGCGGTCTGTTGTTGACCCTTCTTAGCGCCTTTGCAGACCACAGGCAAAATCGCCTTTGGAAAAGTTACGCGCTCATTTTTACCTTGTGGTAGGCGATGATATCCATCAGCTCCGGCGAGAATGCGTCGTAAGCCGGGATTTCGAGCGCCGCGAGCCGGGCCCGCACGGCGTGCATCAGCGAGGCGTTCGTTCCGGTCTCGATGATCGAGGACACGAAGCCGGCGAATTCGGGGGCTTCCGCGTCGCCTCCGGCAAGCAGCTCTGGGTGAATGAAGTCGATACCGTAAAAATGGTGGGCTTTGTCCTCGACGCGGCCGAGCATATGGGTGCCGCACACGGTGCAGGCGTGGCGGCGGATCACCGGGGCGTTATCGACCACGGCGAGCTTATCGGCATGGGCCGTCACCTCGGCGCTGCCGGCGGCCACCACGGCGGTTTGCGCGAACAGCGCGCCCTCCGGTTTCCAACATTTCGAGCAGCCGCAGAGATGGTTGTGGTGGATGGTATCGCCAAGCGTGACCTCCACCGCGTCTTCCGGACAACGGCAGAGCAGGCGCGGGGTGCCGTTACCCGGTTGGGGTTTTACCTGGCCGCCATCCACGCTGGGATGCAGCGCGACCGCGGCGGCGGCAAAGGCCTCGACCCGCGCCTTGAACACGATGTTGAAATTCTCATAAGCCGGCTTGATGACGTTCTGGATCGCCCCGGCCATCGGTACCGATGCCGGTCCATCGAAGATCTCCCGATGGATCATGTGCGTGCCGGTTGCGGTGGCATGGAACTGGAAAATATGCTCGGCGCTGAAGCCCTGGTCGCCGGGGACGACGCTAAGCCAACGAAATTCGCGGGCGCCGACCACCCGGGTGATGGTGGGGCTGAGCGGGACCGGCGGCATGCCGGGGATGATCAACTCGCCCTCGACGATCCCGCCTAAAACGGTGCGGCCTTGCAGGGCCGGGATGATCGGGTTCCATTCCGGATAGCGGATGAGATTATCCAGCACGCTCCAGGCGGTCTGCGGCGGGGCGGCGATATCGATGGCGGTTTCGATGATTTCCATGGCTCGTTCCTCTAACGGATTCTGGGCCTGTTTTGCATGTTTTCGCCAATCGCCAAAACCAGAGTGCGAAACGGCAATCAGGCCGCACTCTCAACAACACGGCCGGCGGCCATGGCTTGCATATCGCGTGCCGGTGGGGCGTTAGTTTCGGCGATGCAACTGCTCTCGCCGCCTGAGCGACAGTTACTGCGCGCCTGCCTGCTGGAGGGCGACGCGGCGCGCGAAGCTTTCCTGGCGTGGCGGCCGCACGGCCAGCCCGGCACGCTGGACGGCCGGTACCTACGGCTGATGCCGCTGTTATACGCCAATCTCACCCGGCTTGGGGTCGACGACCCGATGCTGCCGTGGCTGCGCGGCCTCGCCAAGCATAACTGGCTGATCGGCCTGTTGCGCAAGCAGCTGGTGGAGGAGGCGCTGGCGGCGTTCGCCGCCGCGGCGCTGCCGGTCGTGCTGATCAAGGGCGCCGCGTTGCTCGCCCGCTGGCCGGCGCAAACGGACACGCGGCCGATGGGCGACTTCGATCTGCTGGCTCCCCAGGCCCGAATACGGGACGCGCTCGATATTATGCGCCGCAATGGCTGGCAGGCGCCGGCGCCGCGGCTGCTGAGCGCCGGCGATTTGCGGAACGGCCACGCCATCGGCATTCGCGCCCGTCGGGACATCTGGATCGATCTGCACTGGAAGCCGGCCGCCGCGATCGCCGACCCGGCTTACGCCGCGGCGGTGCTGGCGGCGGCGGTGCCGGGCCGGCTCGGCGCGCGCGAGGTCGCGGTCGCCAGCCTGGCGGACCATCTGTTCGTGCTGCTCGCCCACGCTTTCTTCAACGCCGCCGACCGGCGGATCGACTGGGTGGCGGAGGCCGCCGCGCTGCTCAACCGCGCCGGGCCGGAGCTGGACTGGCGGCTGTTCCGAACGCTGACCCAACGGTATCGGCTGCAAAGCTGGACCCGGCTGGCGCTGGCCGAGATCGCCACCTTCATGGAGACACTGCTGCCGGCCCAGGCATGGCCCGCGCCAGGCGGGCGGGCCGCCGCGCAACGACGTGAAATCGCCGCCCGTGCCGCCGACCCGCCCTCGCCGCTCGATGCCGCCATCCGCGCCGCCGGCGACCGCAAGCGTGGCGGGAAAAACCAAGGCCTCGCCCTTGCCGATCCGGCGTTCCTGATGCCGTTGGGCAACTTGCAGCCGTTGCGGCGGTTGCTGCCGGGCCGGGTGTTGCTGCGCGTCGCCGGCCTGCGCGGCCTGCCTCTGGCGCCGCTCGCCACGATCGGCGCCGGCTTCGTGGTCGACCGCGACGATGCAGGCACTTCATTTCTGGCCGGCTGGTCCGGGCCGGAACCGGCGGGCCGCTGGACCGATGGCGCGCACGCCTGGCTGCTGCTGCGCGTCGTGCACAGCCCCGGCCCGATCGCCGTTACTTTGCGGATCAACGGCGTGCCGGCGGCGCTGGCGCCAATCATTCCGCAACTCGACGCCGCGATCTGGCTGGGCGGCGCGACCCACGCCGTCAGTTTCGAGGACGGCCGGACGCCGCCCGGCCCGGTCACCCTCGGCGGCCGCATCCTGCGCTGGCGGGGCCAGAACGTGCTGCCGCTGGTCATCCGGATCACCAGCGAACTCGACCCGCTGAAACGCGGGATCGACACCACCGACAAGCGCCGTCTCGGCTTGTTTCTGGAGGCGATCGAACTGCTTGTGTGATTAGATCGCCTCTACCGGCGGCGGCGGTCCAGGAATTCCTTCATGGTGAGCAGATAGTCTTCATGCTGTTCCGGCCGGGCGCGGCGGCCCATGTTGTCGGCGTGCAGGCGGCGCGCGTACACCGTCTCCGGCAGCATCTTCCACCGGAACCCCAACGCCGCCGCCCGCGCATACCAGGCGATGAAGTCGCCGTGCCGGTGCGCCGGATCGAAATGCCCGAGCCGGTCCAGCGCGGTCCGGCGGATCAGCAACGTGCCCTTCACCAGCCCCGGCGCGGCCGGCCCCCGCGTCCAATCCAGCGCCGCCGCGTTGCCGTCCTCGAACGTCCCCATGTGGCCGAAGACGCCCTCAAGCGCCTGATCCTCGCACAGGGCCGCGGTCTGCGCGGCGAGTTTGGCCGGCGCCCACAGATCATCCGCGTCCAGGAAGGCGATCAGTTCGCCGGTGGCATGCGCCAGCGCGCTGTTGAGGGCCGCGGCGACGCCGTTGTTAGGCTGCCGCAACAATACAACCGGCGGCGTCGCGCCCGCGACGATGGCGGCGGAGCCGTCGGTCGAGCCGTCATCCACCACGATGATCTCGTCCGGCGGCAGGGTCTGGGCGCGCGCCGAGGCCAGCGCCGCCGCCACATGCGCGGCCGCGTTGTAGCAGGGGATCAGCAGTGAAATCCTAATCGGATATCCGCGAGGCGCGGCGGCGGCGCAGGCTGGCCCGCAGGCTGTCCAGCAGAGCCGCCTGCGAGCGTTCGATGGCGCGCGAGCGGTTGCCGCCATGCTGGCGGTAGATCAGCGTCACCGCATCGGTCAGCGCGACCGCAACGCCCGCCTCCAGCAGCCGCAGATACAAATCCACATCCTCGGCATAATCCCGCGCCGGCGCCATCCCGCCGAGCGCCCTCCAGACCTGCCGGCGGATCAGCCCGGCGGGGAACAGGAATGGCACATGGCCGTGGTTCGCCTGCAGCAGCCGCGCATCCGCGGCCACGCCCGCCGCGGCTTGAATTTCGATCCGCCCCGAAACCAACCCGGCATCGGGCCGCGCCGCCGCGGCCGCCAGCAGTTGCGCGGTGCGGTCGGCCGGCCATAGATCGTCATGGTCGAGGAAGGCCAGGAACGCGCCGCGCGCCGCCTCGGCCCCGACGTTGCGCGCCATCGCCGGACCCTGCCGCGTTTGGCCGATGACCTTGACCACCGGTGCGATGCCGCGCGCCAGCTCGGCGGAGCCGTCGTCCGAACCGTCATCCACCACGATGATCTCCGCAACCGGATGGCTCTGCGCCAGGATGCCCCGCAGCCCCTCCGCCAGATGCTTAGCACCGTTATGCACCGGCATGATCGCGCTGACGCCGGTCTCTGCGCGCGCCGCGTTCATTTGCCGAGGAAGTCGCTGAGCGCCGCCAGCGCGCCGGCCAAGTCCGGCCCCGGATCGAAACGTTGCGGCGGCATGGCGGCGAGCAGGCGCGAGAGCTTGTCCATGCGCGCCGCGTCATAGCCTGGCGTCGCCGTCGTCGTGTTGGCGACCATGCTGGCCAGCACCCGGGTCCGGCTGACCGGCGAAAATGTGGGCGCGCTGGCGCCGCCCCGCTCCAGCAGCAAAATCGCGGCGAGCGGCGCGCCGCCGATCGCCACCCCGGCCCCGCCCGCCGCCGCCCGCGCCGGCAGCAGCAATTCGTGCCGGACATCGCCGAGGTCGTTCGACATCTCCCGCTCCGCCACCGCCCGCAGCCGCGGGAAATGACGCGCCATGTCGGTGCGCAGCCTGGCCGTGGCGTAAAGCGGCGCGGTCTCCGGCTGTGCGGTGTTGACCAGGACATAGTCGTCGCCGGCGAAGCCCCAGCCGGCCTGGGCCGCCGCCAGCGACAGGCTGGTCTTGCCGGCCTTGCCTGGCCCGGTGATCAGCAGGCCGCTTCCCGCCTGCGAAATCCCGGCGGCATGGACCGCGATCCAGTCGGTGAAGGTCAGCATCGCTTGGAACGAGGCGAGGAACGGGTGGGCACGCTCCCATGAGGGGATGTCCGCCGCGTCGCCGATCCAATAGCCGGCGGCGGCGCCGGCATGGTCGAGCAGATGCAGCGTATGCGTGAAGCGGCCGAACCAGAGCGCGTAGCCGTCGGCGTCGGCGCTGACCTGGATGTCGCCATCGCGCTCGGGCGGGACCAGTGCCGGCGTGTAGCCGCTTGCGGTGCCGGAGAGAGCCGCCAGCCGGTAATCCGCGGCACCCCCGCCGGGCACCGCGAAGGCGCCGGCAAGTGCCGCCTTCATGGCCGCACTTTCAAAGCGGATCGCCACCTGCAGCGGGCCGACCCGCACGCCAAGACCGAGCGCCGGATCGGCCGGCAGATGCCGCGCCATCGCCGCCAGCGTCTCGCGGATCGCCGGCCGGGCGCCATCATCGCTCACCACGCGTTGATCCGTATGGTCAGGCCCCGTTGGCGCGCAGCGGCCAGCCCTGGTCGCTGACGTCATGGATCGGGTCGACCAGCAACAGGCCTTGCAGGTCGTCGAACCGCTCGATCACCGGCGGTTCGAAGGCGCGCAACGGCAATGGATCGAACAGCGCTGGCTGCGTATCCTTATCGCAGGGCTGCAACAAAGCCTCCGCCTCTAGCTGCTCCACGAAAGCCGCGATAGCGGCCGCCGCGCCGGCATCGCCTGCATAAGCAGCCTCGATCTCGGCCAAGGCCCGGCCTTCGCTCAACCACGCCCAAAGCGCGATCGCACTGCCGCCCAGGCTGTAGAACAGCCCGGTATCCAGGTTCGCCACCACCAGTTCGTCGCCGAAATCCTTCATGATCACGCCCGGCCCCGCCGTGCGGTAACGTGTCCCGGCCGCGAGGCCGGTCGCGGATCGTTGGTGCTGTGTCATGCGCGCTCCCTCTGGTCGCGGACGGTACGAAATCCAGTTGGCTGGCGCAATGTTGTTAAGATCCAAGATGTTTCGTTTCGGCTTCAATCATCGCTGGATTTGAAACGGTAACCGACGCCCGCCTCGGTCTCGATCAGCCTGGCAAACGTTTCGCCGAGCTTGCGGCGAAGCTGGCCGATATAGACGCGTAGATACGCCACATCCTCGGTATGGGCCTGGCCCCAGATCGCGGTGAGGATTTGTCGGTGCGTGAGCACCCGGCCGTGATTGCGCGCGAGCAGCAGGAGCAGCGCCTGCTCGCGCTTGGTCAGCGGCAGGATCTCGTTGTTCAGGCTGACCCGGTGTTGCGCCGCGTCGATCACCAGGCCGTCGATGACCAGCGGCTTCTCCGCGTCGTCGTGGCGCAGCCGGTGACGCAACGCGGTGCGCAGCCGGGCCAGCAGCTCGCCGAGGCCGAACGGTTTTTCCACATAGTCGTCGGCGCCGGCGTCCAGCGCCGCGATTTTCTCGCTTTCGCGGTCGCGGGCGGAGAGGATGATGACCGGCACTTCGGAGAATGCGCGCAGCTTCGCCAGCACCTCATGGCCGTCCATGTCGGGCAGTCCGAGGTCGAGCAGCACCGCTTCCGGCGCCCGCGACGCGGCCAGGCGTAGCGCCTCGTCGCCGCGCTCGGCGCGCAGCGTGGCGTAGCCGGCGGCAGCCAGCGCCGGCGCCAGAAACCGGTGGATCTGCGGTTCGTCGTCCACGATCAGGATGGTGCCGAGCGAGGCGCTCACGCCGCCGCGATCTCGACCGTGACCACGGTGCCGGGCGCGCCGTCCGCCGGCAGGTCGGGCCGCGGGCTGCGGGCCGCGATGCGGCCGCCCATCGCCTCCACGAACGCCTTGGCGATGGCCAGGCCGAGCCCGGTGCCGGGCGCGATCCGGTCGCCCCGCGTCGCCCGGAAAAAACTGTCGAACACGTGCGGCTGGTCTTCGGCCGGGATGCCGACGCCCTCATCGGCCACCGCGAGCAACACGCGGTCGCCGTTGCGTTCGGCGGCGACCGTGATCCGGCCGCCGCCCGGCGTGTACTTCACCGCGTTGTCGAGCAGGTTCACCAGCACCTGTTCGAGCAGCGCCGGGTCCGCCATCGCATAAGCAGCGCCCTCTGAAATGTTCAGCCCGGCCATGGTGGCGCCGGGCACTCTGGCAATCGCCGCCTCGACCACTTCGGCCAGTTGTACCCGCTCCCGCCGCGGGTTGATCTCGCCGGTCTCGACCCGCGCCATTTCCATGATGTTGGCGAGGAACCGGGTCATCCGGGCGACATCCTCGCCGATGCTGCTGAGCAGATCGTCGCGCGTTGCGGCGCTCAGCGCGTCGCCGGATGCGGCGAGGGTTTCGGCGGCGCCGCGGATCGCGGTCAAAGGCGTGCGCAGATCGTGGCCGAGCGAAGACAGGAGTGCTGTGCGCAGCTTCTGGCTGTCCTGCTTGGCATCGGCCCGCGCCGCCGCAACCGTCAGCCGCACCCCTTCCAGAGCCATCGACGCCTGATCGGCCAAAGCGGCAAGCGTCTGCGCCAGCGGTTCCGGCGGCACCCCGTTCGGCCGGGCGCCGAGCACACCGAACGGTTTGCCGCCAGCGGCGCGCAGCGGCATGAACCGCCAGGGCACCGAAGGCAGGGTGCCGGTGCCGATGCCGGTTTCGATTGCGTTGCGGAATGACCAGTCGGCGGCGGCGCTCGCCGCCTCATCGAGCGTGGTTTCCGCTGGCGACGCGGCGCCCGGCGCCAGCACGCCGTTCCTGGCGGTTAGCACGACACCGGCGGTGGTGATCGCCGCCGCTTCCGCCGCCACGTCGCGCAGCAGGTCGGCGGGGGTGGCGGCGTGCGAGAAGCGCTGGCCGAACAGCGAAATCCGCCGCAGCGCCTCGATCCGGGTGCTGGCGGTCTGCGCCTCCGCCCTGACCCGGCCGGCCAGGGTGCCGGTGACCAGCCCGACGATGAGGAACACCCCAAGAGCAACGGCGTCGCGCGGGTCGCCGACCGAAAATGTGTAAACCGGCGGCAGGAAACAGAAGTCCCAGAGCAGGAAGCTGACGATTGCGGTGGCGAGGCCTGGGGCGCGGCCATAACGGCTGGCGGCGGCGGCGATCAGCGCCGTGAAGAACAGCCCCATCGCTTCCTGCGGGATGAACTGGCGCAGGCCGATCCCGGCGCCGGTGACGGCCGCCAGGCTGGCTGCGATAACCGGGTAAGGCTGCCAGGAGATCGCCGGCCGCGCCGGTTTCGGCCGTGTTGCCGGCGCCGCCGGCAGCGGTACCACATGCAGCGTGAAGGCCAGCGCCCGGCGGGTCAGCACCTCGCTCATCCCGCGCCGCCAGAAGACGCCGCGGCCGCCGGCCCGGCCGACGACGATGTGCGTGATGTTCTGCCGCGCAGCGTACTCCAGCGCCGCCCGCGCCACGTCGGCGGTCGTCGTCGTCGCCACCGTGCCGCCAAGCTGCACCATCAGGTCCAATGCCGCCTGCACGTTGGTGTCGTCGTTCGGCCGCTCGACATGGAAAGCGACCGCCGGCGCCCGCAGCGCGTCCGCCAGCCTGGCGGCGTGCCGCACCACATTGTTGGCCGAGGGGTCCGGGCCGATCAGCGCCATCACCCGCTCCGCCGCCGGCCACGGGCCGGGGATGGCGCGGGCCCGCATGTAGGAGGTGACATCGCGGTCGACATGCTGGGCCACCCGGCGCAGCGCCATCTCGCGCAGCGCGCCGAGATTGCCCTGCCGGAAGAAGCCCTGCAGCGCCCGCTCCGCCACGTCCGGCCGATAGATCTTGCCCTCCCGCAGCCGGCCCTGCAGCTCGGCCGGCGGCAAATCGACCAGCTCGATCTCGTCGGCGAGGTCGAGCACAGTGTCTGGGATCGTTTCCGAAACGCGCACGCCGGTGATCCGCGCCACCGGATCGTTCAGGCTTTCCAGATGCTGGATGTTGAGCGTGGTCCAGACGTCGATGCCGCCGGCGTCGAGGATTTCCTTGACGTCCTGCCAGCGCTTCTCGTGGCGCAGACCGGGCGCGTTGGTGTGCGCCAGCTCGTCGATCAGCAGCAGCACCGGCCGGCGCGCAAGTGCGGCGTCGAGGTCGAACTCCTCCAGCATCTGGCCGCGATAGGGCACCGCGAGGCGCGGCAGGATTTCGAGGTCGCCGATCTCTGCATTGGTGCCGGCCCGGCCGTGGGTCTCGATCAGCCCGGCCACCACATCTACGCCGGCCTCGCGCTTCTGGTTGGCGGCGGCCAGCATCTCCCAGGTTTTGCCGACGCCGGGGGCGGCGCCCAGGAACACCTTCAAACGGCCGCGCTGCTCGCGCTGGAAGGTGGCGAGCAGCGCGTCCGGATCGGGTCTGGTCTCCGCGGTGTCGGCCGCCATGCCGACGATTATGAAGCCGGCGGCTTGTCCAAGGCAAGGTTCAGCTTCAGCACGTTGACGTTGGCGGTGCCGATGATCCCGAAGGTCGGCAGGGACGCCAACCGGTTGACCAGCGCCGTCACCGTCGCCGCGGGCAGGTGCCGGGCGGCGGCGATCGCCGGTGCTTGCCGCAGCGCGTTGGCGAGCGAGATATCAGGGTCGAGGCCGGAGCCGGAGGTGGTGACCGCATCGGCCGGCACCGGTCCGGGGCCATAGGCCTTGCGGTAGGCGGCGATCCGCTGCTGCACGTTGGTCAACAGCGTGGCGCTGGCCGGGCCGAGGTTCGAGGCGCCGGATTCACTGGCGTCATACGGGGTCGGGACGGAATTGCCTTTGGCGTCGGTACCGCTGAGCGAAGACGGGCGCGGCGTGAAGTAGGTGGCGCCGGTGAAGTTCTGCCCGATCAGCGCCGAGCCGACGACCTGCCCGTTCACGCTGAGCAGGCTGCCATTGGCCTGGAACGGCATGACAATCTGCATGGCGCCGGTGAAGATCCCAGGCATGATGAAGCCGATAAAGAGGGTGAAAAGGATGACCAGCGACAAAGCAGGCCGCAATTCTTTGAGGAAGGACATGGCAATTTCCGATCAGGAAAAGACGTGGAAGACGGACAGCAGGACGTCGATCGCCTTGATGCCGACAAAGGGCGCGACGATGCCGCCGAGACCGTAAACCAGCAGGTTGCGACGCAGCAGGGCGGCGGCGCCGACGGCGCGGAACTTCACGCCCCGCAAGGCGAGCGGCACCAGCACCACGATGATCAGCGCGTTGAAGATCACCGCGGAGAGGATCGCACTCTCCGGCGTGCGCAACCGCATCACGTTAAGCACGCCAAGCTGCGGGTAGGTGGCCAGGAAGATCGCCGGCAGGATCGCGAAGTATTTGGAAATGTCGTTGGCGATCGAGAAGGTGGTGAGCGCGCCACGGGTGATGAGCAGCTGCTTGCCGATCTCGACGATCTCGATCAGCTTGGTCGGGTCGCTGTCCAGGTCTACCATGTTGCCTGCCTCGCGCGCCGCCTGCGTGCCGGTCTGCATCGCCACACCCACATCGGCCTGCGCCAGCGCCGGCGCGTCGTTGGTGCCGTCGCCGCACATCGCCACCAACCGGCCTTCGGCCTGCACCTTGCGGATGTAGTCGAGCTTGTCCTGCGGCGTGGCCTCCGCGATGTAGTCGTCCACCCCGGCCTCGGCGGCGATCGCGGCGGCGGTGATGCGGTTGTCGCCGGTCACCATCACCGTGCGGATGCCCATCCGGCGCAACGCGGCGAACCGCTCCTTGATGCCGGGCTTGACGATATCTTTCAGCTCGATGGCCCCGAGCAGCTGGTTGTTGGAGGTGACCGCGAGCGGGGTCGAGCCGGCGCGGCCGATGCGGGCGACCGCCTCGGTAAATTGCGCGTCAGCCGGGCGGCCCGTCTGCTTGAGGATGGAGTCGACCGCACCCTTGCGGAACGACCGGGCGCCGTCGTCGATGCCGGAGATGCGGGTGTTGGCGGTAAACGGCACCACCGTCGCATTCGCCGGCAGCGCCGGGGTCAGCTGAAAGCGGTCGCGCGCCAGGGTGACGATCGAGCGGCCCTCCGGCGTCTCGTCGCCGAGGCTGGAGAGCGCCGCGGCCTCCGCCAGCGCACGCTCGGAAACGCCGGGCACCGGAAAGAAGCCGGAAGCCATGCGGTTGCCGAAGGTGATGGTGCCGGTCTTGTCCAGCAGCAGCGCGTCCACATCGCCGGAGGCTTCCACCGCACGGCCGGAAGTGGCGACAACGTTGAAGCGGATCAGCCGGTCCATCCCCGCGATGCCGATGGCGGAAAGCAACCCGCCGATGGTAGTGGGGATCAGGCAGACCAGCAGCGCCGCCAGCACCGGGATTGAGAATTTCGTTTGCGAATACTGCCCGAAGCCGACCAGCGTGACCACCGCGATCAGGAACACCAATGTCAGGCCAGCCAACAGGATGTTAAGCGCGATCTCGTTCGGCGTCTTGCGGCGCTCCGCGCCCTCGACCAGCGAGATCATGCGATCGAGGAAGGTCGCACCCGGATCGGCGGTAATCCGCACCACCAGCCAGTCTGAAACCACCTGTGTGCCGCCGGTGACGGCGGAGCGGTCGCCGCCGGCCTCGCGCACCACGGGTGCGGATTCGCCGGTGATCGCGCTCTCGTTCACACTGGCAACCCCTTCGACGATCTCCCCGTCGGAGGGCATCAGGTCGCCGGCCTCGACCAGCACCAGGTCGCCACGGCGCAGATCGGGCGCCGGTTTTGGCTGAAAAATGTTGCGCTCGCGCGGGTCCAGGATCAGCTTCGCCATGGTGTCGCTGCGGGCCCGGCGCAGGCTTTCGGCGCGGGCCCGGCCACGCCCCTCGGCCACCGCCTCGGCGAAGGTCGCGAACAATACCGTGATCCACAGCCAGACCGCGATGGTGAGGGGGAAGGCGGCGTGGCGGCCGGCGACGAGGTCCTCGACCCCTACCACGGTGACCAGGGCGGCCACGACCTCGGTGAAGAAGATCACCGGGTTGCGGGCCAGCGTGACCGGGTTGAGCTTGGCGAAGGAATCGCGCGTGGCGCGGGAGACGATGGCGCGGTCGAACAGCGAGATCGATGGCGCGGTGGTGGTTGCCATTTTCAGGGTTCCTTAAAAGGTCTTGCCGGCGTACAGCAGGAAATGATCCGCGAGCGGGCCGAGCGTGTCGGCCGGCAGAAACTGCAAACCGCCGAGGATGATGATGACGCCGATCAGCAGCCCGATGAACAGCGGGCCGTGGGTCGGGAAGCTGCCGACGCTTTGCGCCAGCTTCGGCTTGGCGGCGAGCGAGCCGGCGATCGCTAGGATCGGGATCAGGAAAGCGAACCGGCCGAACAGCATCGCCGAGCCGAGACCGAAATCGAGCAGTGGTGTATCCGCCGAAAGTCCCGCAAAGGCGCTGCCGTTGTTTTCGGTCGCCGAGGTCCAGCCGTACAACATCTCGGTCAGCCCATGCGGCCCGGCGTTTTCGAGCGAGCCGAGGCCGGATTTGGTTGTGAGCGAAAATCCGGCGCCGGCCAGGATGAAGAGTGTGAGGATCAGCACCGCCAGCATGGCGAGCTTGATCTCCTTGGCCTGCACCTTCTTGCCGAGATATTCCGGGGTTCGCCCGACCATCAATCCGGCGACGAACACCGACAGCAACGCGAACACGACGATGGTGTAAAACCCGGAGCCGACGCCGCCTGGTGTGACCTCGCCCAGCTGCATCAGGAACAGCGGTATGGCGCCGCCGAGCGGGGTGTAGCTGTCGGTGAAACTGTCCACCGCGCCAGTCGACGTGCCGGTGGCGGAGACGTTGAAGATGGCCGAGGCGGGGATGCCGAAGCGAACTTCCTTGCCTTCCATGTTGCCGTCCGCCGCACTCAGCCCGGCGGCGATGTGCAGCGGGTTACCCGCCGCCTCCGCCGCGTAGACGCCGACGCCGCCGAGCGCCAGGATGATCGCCATCGCCGCCATCAGCGCGCGGCCCTGCTTGGAGTCCCTGATCATGAAGCCGAAAGCGATCGGCAGGGCGAAGCCGATCACGATGTCGAGCCAATTTTCAAGCAAGTTGGTCAACGCGGTCGGGTTCTCGAACGGATGGGCCGAATTGGCGTTGAAGTAGCCGCCGCCATTGGTGCCGAACTCCTTGATCGCCTCCTGGAATGCCACCGGACCGATCGCGATGGTTTGGGTGCCGCCCTGCATCGCATGCGCGGTGACGAACGCGCCGAAGGTCTGCGGCGCACCGGCCGCAACCAGCAACACCGCCGCGACCAGCGAGATCGGCAGCAGCAGGTACAAGGTGATACGGGTGAGATCGACATAGAAATTGCCGAGCGATTTCAGGGCGCCGGCGGTAAAGGCCCGCATCACCGCGGCGGCGACAGCGATGCCGGCACCGGCGGAGATGAACATATGCACGACCAGGCCGTACACCTGCGCGCCGTTCGAAATCTGCGCCTCCGGAACGTAGGCCTGCCAATTGGTGTTGGTGGTGAAGCTGGCGGCGGTGTTGAAGGCGAGGCGCGGCGACATGCCGGCGATATGCTGTGGGTTCATCGGCAGATAGAATTGCAGCCGCAGAATCGCGTAGAGCAACAGGAAGTGGATGACGCTGAGCAGCAGCAACGTTGCCGCGTAATCCTGCCAACGCATCTGCCGCGCCGGATCGACGCCGGCCAGCCGGTAAAAGCCACGCTCCAGGGGGCGGAGATACCCGAGACTGCCGTCAAAAATTGCCGCCATGTAGCGGCCGAGCGGAAACGCCGCCCCCAGCACCAGCGCGAACACCAACGCGATGTAGATCAAGCCATTCAATGTCATGGAGCTAAACTTTCAGAAGTCTTCGGGGCGCAACATGGCCCAGACCAGGTAGATCAGCAGGCCGGCGGCAACGATGCCGCTCAATACGAGATCGAACATTGTTCAGACCGCCTCGCAGGCGATCACGTAGCCGATCAAGATCGCAAAAACCAAAACGCCGTAAGCCACCGCAATCACGTCACCCATGTTCCAAGTCTCCTCTGGCACGCTATTTGACCCGCGTGGCGTAAAGCCACGAGACGGAACCGCGCACCAATTCATAAAGCCGCCATAAAGATCGCCGAAACGTTAGCCGCGGAGGTAACGAGCTTCCATGAACGACAGACGGGCTATTCCAGCCGGCCTTGGCGCGATACCGAACCGCCGCCTACAAACCGAAACAATCCGGCTGCCTGTGCATCCGGTACTTAGTCAGGAGAGTCATATGTTTTCACGTATTCGCACCGGGGTTGCGCCGGCCTTGGGCCTGCTATTGAGCCTCGGCGCCGCGTCCGCGATGGCGCAGACCACCGCGCCGGCCACAGGCGCCATGTCCACCCCGGCGACATCGTCCTCGACGAGCGAGGCGCAAGGGGCGACCACCGGCCTCGGCACCTCGCACCGGTTCGCGACCGCCGCCGCGGCGACCGCGCATTGCCCGAGCGACACCATCGTCTGGTCGTCGCGGTCGGCCAAAAGCTACCATCTCTCGACGTCGAAATATTACGGCAAGACCAAGCACGGCTTCTACGCCTGCAAAGCCGAAGCCGACGACGCCGGCTTCCACGCTTTGTCTAACTAACGGCTTGCCAACGGGGCCGGAGTCATCCGGCCCCCAGCCGTCTCAGTCTACGATGTCGATCCTTGCGAAAAAGAACCCGATTTCCTGCGCTGCGGCTTCCGCCGAATCCGAACCATGCACCGAGTTGGCTTCGATCGATTCCGCGAATTCCGCGCGGATCGTGCCTGCCGCGGCTTTTTTGGGGTCGGTGGCGCCCATGATGTCGCGGTTTTTGGCAATCGCGTCTTCGCCCTGCAGCACCTGCGCCACCACCGGCCCCGAGACCATGAAGCTCACCAGGTCCTTGAAGAACGGCCGCTGCGCATGCACGGCGTAGAAACTCTCCGCTTGCGCCGTTGTCAGTTGCAACCGGCGGGCGGCGATGATGGCGAGCCCGGCGGCCTCGAACTTGGCGTTGATCTTGCCGGTCAGGTGGCGGCGGGTCGCGTCTGGCTTGAGGATCGAGAGCGTGCGTTCTTGTGCCATGGGGTGAGCCTTATCCAGTCTTGCGGCGGCATAGCGGGGCGCGGCGGGATGGGCAATCCCGCGCTACACCGCTAGAGAGCGGCGCATGAGCGTTTTGATTCTGGATGCGTTGTCCTACAGCATCGCCGGGCGAAATCTGCTGGACCGGGCCAGCCTGATGGTCGATCCCGGCCGCCGGGTTGGCTTGATCGGCCGCAACGGCGCCGGCAAATCGACGCTGCTGAAGCTGATCGCCGGGCAGTTGCAGCCCGATGGCGGCGGCATCCGCCTCGGCGCCCGCGCCCGGTTGGGGTATGTGGCGCAGGAAGCGCCGGGCGGCGACGCCACGCCGCTCGAGGTGGTGCTGCGGGCCGACGCCGAGCGTACCGCGCTGCTGGCCGAAGCAGACGACCCCAGCGCAGCCCCGGAGCGCCTCGCCGAACTGCACGACCGGCTGCTGAGCATCGGCGCGGACGCCGCACCGGCCAGGGCCGCGGCGATCCTCGCCGGCCTCGGTTTCGCACCGGAGGCGCAAGCCCGGCCGATGAGCAGCTTCTCCGGCGGCTGGCGGATGCGCGTTGCCCTCGCCGCCGTGCTGTTCTCGGCACCCGACCTGTTGCTGCTGGACGAGCCGACCAACCACCTCGACCTCGAAGCCACGCTGTGGCTCGAACAATACCTTGCCAAATTCCCCGGCGCGGTGCTGCTGGTCAGCCACGACCGGCAGTTGCTGGACCGTGCCGTGGAGGCGATCGCCCATCTGGACGGCGGCAAGCTCACCCTCACGCCCGGCGGCTTCGCCGAGTTCATCCGCATCAAGACCGAGCGTGCCCTGCAACAGGGCCGGGCGGTGGAGCGGGCGGCCGAACAGCGCGCCCATATGCAGAAATTCGTGGATCGTTTCCGCGCCAAGGCCTCCAAGGCCCGGCAGGCGCAAAGCCGGATCAAGGCGCTGGAGCGGATGCCGCAGCTCGAAGCGGTGGTGGAGGACCACGCCACCCGCTTCTCCTTCCCCGAACCCAACAAGCTGGCGCCGCCGATGCTGAGCCTGGACGGCGTCGACATCGGCTACGACGGCAAGGCGGTGCTGCGCGGCGTCTCGCTGCGGCTGGACATGGAAGACCGCATCGCCCTGCTCGGCACCAACGGCAATGGCAAATCGACGCTGGCGAAGCTGCTGGCCGGCCGGCTGGCGCCGCTCGCCGGGCGGCAGTTCCGCACCGGCAACCTACGCGTCGGCTATTTCGCGCAGCACCAGGAGGAAGACCTGGTCGCCGGCGAGACGCCGTATCAGCATCTCTCCCGCGTGCTGCCGAAGGCGACGCCGCCGCAGGTCCGCGCCCAGGCGGCCCGCTTCGGGCTGGATGCCGACCGGGTCAACACCAAGGTTGCCGCGATGTCCGGCGGCGAGCGGGCCCGGCTGCTGCTGGCGCTGGCAACCCGCGACGCGCCGCATCTGCTGATCCTGGACGAGCCGACCAACCACCTGGACATCGACGCCCGCGATGCCCTGGTCAAAGCCCTGGCGGAGTTCGAGGGCGCGGTGCTGCTGATCTCGCACGACCCGTATCTGGTCGATCTGGTGGCGGACCGGCTGCTGCTGGTCGCCGATGGCCGGGTCACGGCGCTGGAGGGCGACCTCGAATCCTACGCGGCCAGCGTCACCGGCGCAGCGCCATCGCGCGAGGCCGGCACGCGCAAGAACGACAACAAGAACGACCGCAAGGAGCGCAGCGAGGCACGCGGCAAAACCGCGCCGCTGCGGCAGGCCGCGAAGGCGGCGGAACAGCGCCTCGCCAAACTCACCGCGGAGCGGCAGATGCTGGAAAAACAACTCGCCGACCCGCGCCTTTACGGGTCCGGCAACGCCAAGGACATCGCCTACATCAACCAGCGCATCAAGGCGATCAAACGCGATACCGACACCGCCGAACAGGATTGGCTTGCCGCCGAAGCCGCTCTGGAAGCCGCGATCTGACGCCCGCTTGATCGCTCATCATCCCATTCTGGCGCACAGCCTGCTCTGGCCAAGCCTTCATCACCTGTCGCTTGCCGGCTGGGTGCTGGCGATTTGCGCGCTTCTGCTCGGCGGGCTGGTCAAGGGCGTGGTCAGTATCGGCGTACCGCTGATCGCAATTCCACTGTTATCCGGCCTGCTTTCGGTCAAGCAGGCGGTGCTGTTGCTGTCGCTGCCGATCATCATCGGCAACATCCCGCAGGCGCTGGAGGGCGGCAACACCTGGCCCACGTTGAAAAGCATCGGCTTTCTGGTCATCGGCACCGTGCTCGGCATCGTTGTCGGCGTGAAAATCCTGTTGGCGATCCCGACGCAAACCGCCACCGGCGCCGCCGGCTTGATCCTGCTGGTGGCATGTCTGCTGATGTTCTTCGCGCCGAAACTTGCGCTGCCGGCGCGCTGGCGCAACCCCGCCGGCCTCGTCATTGGCTTTGTCTGCGGTCTGATGGAAGGCGTCGCCGCGATCCCCGGCCCGTTGCTGGCGACCTATCTTCTCGCGACCGGCGCCACCGGCAAACGGTTCACCAAGGAGATCGCGCTGGTGCTGGTGATTACGGTCGGCGCCCTGGTGATCACCTTTGGTGAGTCCCGCCATGCCGCGGCAGCCGACCTGCTGATCTCCGCCCTGGCCGCCGTGCCCGTGGTTGCCGGCATCCTGCTCGGCCGGCCGTTGCGCGATGCGCTGCCGCCGCGGGCGTTCCGCGCCGTGGTACTGGTTTTCATCTTTATCGCCGCGATCCAGATGATCCGCCGCGCCGGTTTCGTATAGCTACTGCCGGGTGATGATCGACCGATGCCGCAGGTCGGCTAGGAGTTGCTGGGACTCGAGGTCCACCCGGCGCTGCACGATCAGCTGGCCGACCTGATCGTCTGAAGGCAGCTTCGTCGCCTCGGCCTGGCGGGCGCACACCATCACGGCGGAAACGCCGTCCCGGGCCACCAACGGCTTGCTGGGCTGGCCAACGGCCAGGCTCGCCAGCAGCTCCTGGAAGTTCGGCGGCGTCACATCCGAGAGGTTCACCGGGCCCGGATCGGCCGGCCGCACATTGCCGAGGCTGGCGTTCAGCGCCGCCATGTCGTCGCAGGAATGCACCCCACCCAGGCCCTGCAGCAGCTTGTTGATCACGCCCATCTGGTCCGGGCCGACGCCACCGGTGGTGATCGGCGTGGCGAATGGCGCGAACGCCTCGCGCAGTGTCAGGACGGTCTGGGTCTCGTCGCCGGTCCGCCGCACCTGCTGCAACTGCACGATGTCATAGCCGCCGGGAACGCGGACCGGGTTGCTGACCGCGCCCGCCGGCATCGTCGTCACCACGGCGGCGGTCGCGGGGTCGAGCTGGCTTGCCGTGACAAAGCCGATGTCGCCGCCCTGCAGCGCGCTGTCGGCCTGGCTGAACTGCGCCGCGATGATCGGGAACGGCGCGCCCTTGCGCAGGTCGCCGATCACGGTGGTGGCAAAGGTCTGCGCCGCCGCCTCGTTCGCCGGGTCCGTGACGGGAATGAAAATCTCCGAGAGCCGATACTGCGTCTGTTGAAGCTGCGCGCCGAGTGCCTTTTTCTCCGCCGCGATATCGCCCGGCGTCGGCCGCAGCTCCGGCCCCAGAACCTGGTGCAGCACGTCCTGCCAGCCGAGCTCAACGCGGATCTGCGAGATCAGCGTGTCGAACGGCACGCCGTCCGCTTCCATCTTGCCCCGCAAACCCCCCGCCGGCAGGCCGTTGCCCTGCTCGATCCGGGTGATCGAAGCTTCGATCTCGTCGTCCTTGACGACGATCGAGCGCCGGTTGATCTCTTGCAGCTGCAAGGTCTCGTCGATCAGCTGGGAGGTGATCTGCGGCGCCAGCCGGCTCATCGCGTCCGGGGTCAGCGGCATGCCGGTGGAGAGCCCCAGCAGCCGGGCCCGGCCCGCCACATCGCCGTTGGTGATGACCTGGCCGTTGACGACCGCTGCGATGCTGACAGCGTCGGCGGACTGCGCCAGCGCCGGGCCAGCCGCGGCGCAACCGGCCACCAATACGGCGGCGCGCGAAAGGCCAAGGAGAAACTGCTTCATAGGGCGCTGAATCCAACACTGCCGAGGGTTTTGAAGTTGAACTGCAACAACAGCGTCGTGCTGCCGTTGTCCAGGTTGAAAGAGGTGATCCGGCGGTAGAAGATAAGGCTGACGCCGAGGCAGTTGTTCTGCCAGCCACCGTTGAAGGTGGCGTCATCGAAGTGGCCGGTTTGCAGGTTGCGCTCGGCGCCGGCGCCGAACGACCATTGGCCGAAATTGGTGGCGGCGCTGAGCGTGATCTCGTGCCGGGGCGTGAAATAGGCCGGGCCGGGCGTCGCCTGGTCGTACAGCACATAGGGATTGGTGGTGGTGTACAGATAGCCGGCAGTGAAATTCAGCAGGTTGGTGCCGGCAAAGGCGGTGGCGTCGATCATGCGCCGGCCCAGATCGGCGTGGCTGAGCCGGGTCCGGTAGGTCAGGTTGAAATACGGCGCCGGCTCGATCGTGACGCGGCCGACGATGTCGGAGACATTGTCGTTCAGCCCGGAGTCCGGCAGGTAGTCGCTGTCCCGGTGGAAGCGGTAGGACTGCCCGACGATGCCATCCAGGAGCGCGCCGCGCGGCAGGTACCAGGCCGCGTGCATCGCGTAATCAACCCGGCTGCCACCCTCGATCCGGTCGATGCCCGGGTAGCGGTTGAGGCTGAACAGGTTGGCGTCGCTGAATTCGAGGTCGAGGCTGTCCTCGTTCGGGATCCGGTAATTCTGGCTGCTGCCGATATTCGGCGCGGTCACCAGCTGCACCTCTGGCTCGACGATCTGGCTGCCGAGCCGCCCGGCGGCACGGGCCAGCGGCCAGCGCAGCAGCACCGCGCCGAACGGCACGGCGCGGCCGGTATCGGCGCCGTCCAGCCGGCTGAAATTCGGCTGATCGTAAAGCCGGGTGGCGTTGTAGGAGGCGGCGATGAGCTGCACCCGCGCCAGGCCGACCACGCCGCCCGGTGCGACGAACGGCAGCGCGTAACCGCCGGTCCCGGCGGCGCGCCGGGTGTTGGTGCCAAGCTTGCGCAGGATGTTGAAAACATCAGCGTCGATGCTGAACCGGCCGCCGATCGCATCCTGCTGCGACTCGAAGTCGTACTGGGCATGCGGCAGGACGATCGGCAGCTCGCTCTGGTTCACGCTGGCGACCAGGCCCTGATAGATGTCGGCGTCGATCCGGGCGTAGGCGCCAGGCGCGAAGCCCTCCAGATAGACGTTGCTGCTGAGGATCGAGGCGTTCGGCAGGATGTTGAAGTCGTTCAGATAGGCCGGGTTGGAGGCCCGGTTGTAGCTGAAGCCGGTTCGCCAGTCCCGGCTCAGGTCGAAGGTGCCGTTGGCGAAGACCGAGTTGCCGAAGCTGCCATGGTCGCGGCCGCCCGAGAGGTCGATTGTCAGCTGGCCGTTGTTGAAGGCCTTGCGGTATTTCGCGTCGATTGCCGGCCCCTGTTTGGACGCCAGGATCGGCGTCACCGTGACATCCGAGGATGGACCGATGACGATGTAATAAGGCACCGCGGTAAAGAAGCCGAGATGGGTGCTGACGCCGACGCTCGGGAACAACAGGCCGGTCTGGCGCCGTACCGAAGGGTCCGGCTCCGACAGGAACGGCGTGTAGAAGATCGGAAAGCCGTCGATCTCCATCTCGACGTTGCGGTATTCGATCCGCTTGTGCTCGAGGTCGCGGGTCGCCGAGGTGGCGAGCAGCTGCCAGAGCGGCGGCGCCGTGGGGTCGGTTTTGCAGAGGTCGCAGGCCGAGTAGATGACCTTCACCAGCTCGTCGACCTTGGCGTCGTAGCGGCGGGCGCCGTTGGCGACCATCCGGCCATTATCGGCGAGCCGCGCCGCGACCCCCTGCATCACGGCGTTTTTCATGCCGTGGCTCAGCGTCGCCTGATCGGCGAACACCGTTTGGCCGCCCGGCTCGGTCAGGATCACGTTGCCGTTCGCGACCGCGACATCGGTGTTGCGGTTCAGCACCACCTTGTCGGCGTACAAGGTCTGGCCGTTCTGCCAGGCCCGGACATGGCCGGCGGCGGTGACGATGTTGCCGGTTTTGTCGTAGGAAATCTGGTCGGCCAGGAAGGTGACGGGCGCGTTGCTGCTGCCGGCCGAAGGGCTGGCGCCGCTCAGCGCCGCCAGCTGCGCCCGCGCCAGGCCACCCGCCAGCAGCACGCAAGCCAGGGTGGCCCCGACCAGGGTAGCCCTTGCCAAGCCAAGGCGTTTGCCGTCACGGTTCATGCGGCGTCAGCCATCTTCCAGATGCAATAACAAGGCAAGAGCGAAAAACAACCCGGCCACCGCCGGCGCCCAGGCCGCCAGGGCCACCGGCACCGCGCCTGAGGTGCCGAACTGGTTGGCCACCTCGGAGACCATGAACAGCGCGAAGCCGCAGCCGACGCCGCTGGCCAGCACCCGGGTTGCCCCGTCGCGGCGCGACGGCCGCATCGAGAACCCGGCGGCGACCAGCGCCATGGTGGCGCAGAGCAACGGCAGGGCCAGCAGCGCCTGAAACGCCAGCTCATGCTGGGTCGCCGAAAAGCCGGAGCGCTTCAGCAGCCGGATGAACCCGGGCAACGCCCAGAAAGACAGTGAATTCGGCGAGGCGAAGCTCTGCTGCACCCGGTGTACGGTGAGATCGGTCGGGAACAGCATGTCGCGCTCATGGACCGGCGCCGCCCCGGGCGCCAGCACGCTCACATCGCCCAGCTTCCAGAAGCCGTCCACCAGCGTCGCGTGTCCGGCCTCCAGCCGCTGCACCAGCGCGGACTGGTCGCTGAGCCGCAGGATGCTGACCTTGTCGGCCCGCAGCACGCTGGAATTCAACCGCACGTCCGCAGCGTGCAGCACCGCGACACCGTCCGGCAGCAGGCCGTGATCCGCCTGCCGCACCCACAGCTCACCGCCGGTAAGCGACAGTGGCCCGCCGCCGACCTGCAAATAAGTGTTATACAATGCCTCGGCGCGGCCGAACATCATCGCCGAGACCGGGCTCAACACGGTCATGCCGAACAGTCCGAGGCCGGTCGCCAGCAGGACCGGCGCCGCCAGGAACTGCCAGGCCGAGACGCCGGCGGCGCGCGCCACCACCAGCTCGGACGACCGGGCGAGCCGCCAGAACGCGAAGATGCCGCCGAGCAGCACGGCGAAGGGCAGGATCTGCATCAGCGTCCAAGGCAGCCGCAGCAGTTCCATCTCGACGATGACCCCGAACCCGGCCGCCGGGTGGTTGGCCGATTCCCGCAGCAGCTCCAGAAAATCGAACAGCGAGACCAGCGCCGACAGGGCCGCCAGCATGACCAGCACGGCGGCGGCGAAGGCCCGGCCAAAATACAGCGATAGCGTGATGGGGACCGCCATCATCAGGCCGCGCGCAGGCTCCGCAGCGGCCGCGGCAGGAACAGCAGCACCCCCGCCACCACGCCCGGCGCCGCCACTGTGATCCAGATCAGCGGCATCAGCGTGGTGCTGCGTGCCGCCAGGTTGTTGACACCGAGGCCGAGCGCCACCAGCAGCGTCACCGCCGCCACCGCGCCGAATGGCCGGAACAGCCCGCCATGGCGGCGGAACAGCCCGCCCAGCACGGCGAGCAACCCGATCAGCGTGTAGCTGAGCACCGTCAGCGGCGCCGCCAGCCGGCGATGCGCCTCGACCAGCCATTTCGCCTGCTCAGCCTCGGTCAGCGTGTCGTTGGGATGGAACAGCTCCGGCAGCGGCATCTCGGCGGCATCGGTCATATCCTCGGCGCCGGTTTTCGAGCCCTGCGCCAGGCTGATGACGTTGCGGTCGAAGGTCAGCACATCCAACCGGCCGGTTCGCGGGTCCACCTGCTCGCGCGAGCCGTTCTGCAGCATCACCACCGGCCCCTGCGCGGTGACCAGCAGCTGGCCGGAGCGTGCCAGGATTGTCGCCGGCGCGTCCGGCTGCCGCCCATCCTCGATGATAATGCCCTGCAGGCTGTCGTCCTGACCGCGCGACTGCACGTAGACCATCACGCCAGGGGCAACCGGCGTGAAGACGCCGGGTTCCAGCAGAAACGCCGCGATCTGGTTGCGGATTTCGAACTGGTAATTGCGGAATGCCGAGAGCGAGGCTGGCACCAGGATGATGTTCAGGAAATAGCAGAACAGCATGACCCCCGCCGCCAGCAGCAAAGCCGGCCGCGCCAGCCGCAGATCCGACATTCCGGCCGCCCGCATCACCGTCAATTCCCGGTCGCCGGAGAGCCGGGCGTAAACCAGCAGCACGACGATGAAACAGGTGATCGGCAGGATGGTGGCGACGAAGCTCGGCACCAGCAGCAGCGTCAGCTTGACGAAAACCACCGGCGAAAGGCCACGGTTGATGATGATCTGGATGAAGCGCAGCGACTGGGTGAGCCAGATCAATGCCACCAGCGCCACCGTCACCAGCACCAGCCCCAGGCTCAACTGCCCCAGAATGTACCGGTCGATCCGGGTCAAGGCGAAGCGGCGCTGCATCAGGCGCGGTTCTGGCCGTGGCGGGGCGGGATGGCAAGAGGAAGAAGGTAACCCAAAACGTCGGTGCTGGCGGGGCGCGCTACTTCGGCAATAACAGCTCCAACAACCCCACCACCGCGCCGAACACCGCCACGCTGCCGGCGTAAATCCCCGCGAACCACAGCCAGCGCCGGGTCCGCGCGTTAATGGTAATGCGCACCGGGCTCGATCTTGCCGCGAAAGATGTAATACGCGAACACGTTGTAGGCGAGGATGATCGGGATCATCACCACCAGGCCGACCAGCAGGAACTGCTGGCTCGCCGGCGGCGAAGCGGCCTGCCAGATATTCAGGGACGGCGGCACGATCAGCGGGAAAATGCTGTAGCCCAAGCCGCCGAACGAGACGATGAAGAAGCCGAGCGCGCAGAAGAACGGCGTGCCGTCGTGCCGCGCCGCGTCGGCGCGTTTCAGATGCGTGAAGAACAGCCAAGCGAGCACCGCCACCGTCACCGGCGCCACCGCGGTCGCGATCACCCCCGGCCAGTCGAACCAGCGGTGGAAGAAGGCCGCGTTCAGGAACGGCGACCACAGCCCGACGACGCCGAAGATCCCCAGCATGACGATGCCAAGCGGCACGGCGAGCTTGCGCATCCGCTCCTGCAGCGGCCCGGAAGCACGCCAGATGATCCAGGTGGCGCCCAGCAACGCGTAGCCCTCCACTACCGCCAGGCCGCAGAAGATCGTGAACGGCGAGAACCATTCCAGCGGGGTGCCGGCGAAGGCCCGGCCGGCGATCGGCGTGCCTTCCATGAGGCCGCCCAAAATCGCGCCCTGGCAGAACGCCGCAACGATCGAGCCGCCCATGAAGCCGTAATCCCAGGCCTTGCGTAGCCGCTCGGTCGGCGCCCGGAACCGGAATTCGAACGCCGTGCCTCGAAAAATCAGCCCCATCAGCATCAGGATCAGCAGCGGATACACCGCCGGCAGCACCACCGCGTAAGCCTCCGGAAAAGCGCCGTACAGCGTGCTGCCGCCCAGCACCAGCCAGGTCTCGTTGCCGTCCCACACCGGGGCGATCGAGTTGACCATTACGTCGCGGTTGCCGGCGTCCCGCTCGATGGCGAACAGGATGCCGACACCGAGGTCGAAGCCATCCAGGATCACGTACATCAGAATGATGAAGGCCATCACCGCGGCAAAAGCGACCGGCAGCCAGGGTGCGCCGTGCGGCACCATGCCGAGCGTCAGGGTGCTGAGCACCGCCTATTCCGCCGGCATGGCGTCGGGCCGCGCGGTGCGCGGATCGACAGGGGCGTGGCCGCCGACCAAGCCGTGGCTGCGCAGCGGCGCATCGTCGCGCGGCGACGGCTCATCGGCCTGCGGCATCTTCATCATCATCGCCAGCACGTAAGCAACGCCGCTGCCAAACACCAAGACATAGATCACGATGATCACCGCGAAGGAGGCGGTCACTTCCGCCAGGGTAATCGGGGAGGCGCTCTGCGCGGTGGTCACGAGCCCGTACACGGTCCAGGGTTGCCGCCCGGTCTCGGTCGTGGTCCAGCCCATTACGATCGCGATGAACCCGGACGGAGCCATCGCGATGGCCAGGATGTTGAACCAGCGCGTGTCGTACAGCTTTCGGCGATAGCGCAGCCACAGGCTCCATAGCCCCAGCCCGAACATCGCGAAGCCCAGCCCGACCATGATCCGGAACGAGAAGAACTCGACGTCGATCACCGGCCACTGGCTCTTCGGCCAGGCATCCAGGCCCTTGACCACGCCGTTCCAATGATGCGTCAGGATCAGCGAGCCGAGATGCGGGATGGCGACGTCGTACAGCATCTTGCCCTGCGCCACGCTGGGCCAGCCGATCAGGTGCAGCGCCTGCACGCCGGTGGTGAAGTCGCCTTCCATCCCGGCGATCTTTGCTGGCTGGTACTGCAGGGTGTTGTCTCCCTGGGTGTCGCCCGCCAGGATTTGCAGGGGCGTCAGCAGTGCCGCCATCCACAATGCCATCGAGAACATCAGCCGGGCGATGGCGTTCTTGCGGTCGCGCAGCAAGTGGTAGGCGCCGACGCCGCCGACCATGAAAGCGGTGGCCAGGTAACAGGCCATGATCATATGCACCCAGCGATACGGCGCCGAGGGCGAGAAGATGATTTTCAGCCAGTCCTGAGGCAAAAACTGCCCGTTGGCGCCGATGATGGCGCCTTGCGGGGTCTGCATCCATGAGTTGGCGGCGAGGATCCAGGTCGCCGAGATCAGCGTGCCGAGGGAGACCAGGCAGGTGGCGGCAAAATGCAGCCTCGGCCCGACCCGTGCCAAGCCGAACAGCATGATGCCGAGGAACCCGGCCTCCAGGAAAAACGCCGTCAGCGTTTCATAGGCAAGCAACGGCCCCAGCACCGGCCCGACCCGGTCCGCATAGCCGCCCCAGTTGGCGCCGATCTCGTAGGCCATTACCAGGCCGGAGACCACGCCGATCGCGAAGATCATCGCAAAGATTTTCAGCCAGTATTTATAGGCGTCCAGGAACACCGGCTTTTTGGTCCACAGCCAACTGCCCTCCAGCACCGCGAGGTAGCTGGCCAGGCCGATGGAGAATGCCGGAAAGACGATGTGAAAGGCGATGACGAAGCCGAACTGCGCGCGCGCCATGTCGATCGCCGCCGGCGTCGCGAGGTAGGGAATGATCGGCATCGATGTACTCCTTCGGCGTCCCGGCTGGGCGCGGCGCCGCCACGGCATATGGGCACCCACCTGCCGCCGCGCCATCCGCCGAGCGCGACCCTGCACAGCTAAAGGCAAGCCAAGTTGCCGGCGTAAAAGATCGCGTCTAAGCAACCGGCGCGCCAACCGGCGCAGATTTTGATGGGGTCGATCACGTGCTCAGCCGCCTTTCCCGCCCAGTCGCCGCCATTGCCGCGTTGTCGCTGCTGGCCGGTTGCGGCCTCGGCGGCACGCTGTTCGGCTCCGGCCAGAACAACAAACTGGGCGAAGCGGCCCCGGCACCGAGTGTGTTCGGCTACGTCGTGGCGGACGAGCCGCAGGCGGCTTTGGTGGCTCGGCAGGTGCTCAACCAGGGCGGCAACGCGGCGGACGCCGCGGCGGCCGCCGGTTTCGCGCTGGCTGTCACGCTGCCCTCTCGCGCCGGGCTCGGCGGCGGCGGCGCCTGCGTCATCAAGGTGCCGAACGCTCAAGGTGCTCAGCAGCCGGCAACCGTGCTGTGGTTCCCGCCCGGCGCGCCTGCCTCCGCCGGCGGCGAGCGTCCGGCCGCCGTGCCGTCTCTGGCGCGGGGCCTGTTGGCGCTGGAGGCCCGCTACGGCTTGTTGAACTACGCCAGCGTCGTCGTGCCTGCCGAACGGCTGGCCGGCGGCGTGCCGGTGTCACCGGCGCTCGCCGCCGACCTGCAGGTGGTGGGCGCGGCGCTGCTGGCCGATCCGAATGCCGCCGAAGTGTTCGGCCGGAACGGCGCGGTGCTGGCCGCCGGTGCCAATCTGAGCCAGCCGGATCTCGCCGCCAGCCTCGAGCAGTTGCGCGCCAACGGCGTTCCCGGCTTCTACGCGGGCGGCTTCGCCCAGCAATTCGCCGATGCCGCCGATCAGGCGGGCGCGGTTCTGACGGTCGCCGACCTTGCCAACAACGTGCCGCAATACATCCCGCCCGAGCTGGACCGGGCCGGCGACAGCGACGTCGCGTTCATCCCGACGACGGCGCCGGCCGGCCAGGCGCTGCCGGCCTCCGCTGGCTTCGCGGTGCTCGACAAGAACGGCGGCGTGGTGGCCTGCGCGGTGACCATGAACAACCTGTTCGGCGCTGGCCGCATCGCGCCCGGCACCGGCGTGCTGCTCGCCGCCTCGCCGCGCGCCAACCCGGCGCCGGTACTGGGTGCGGCGATCGCCTACAGTCCCGATGGCGGCACCTTCCACGCCGCGGTCACCGGCACCGGCCAGTCCGGCGCCGCCGCGGCGGTGGCGACCGCGATGTACAACGCCTTGCACAAGGTCGTGGCCGAAGTGCCGGAGCCTGGCCGCGCCAACATGATCTCCTGCCCCGGCGGCGTACCGGGCGGCGAAGCCAGCTGCACCGCCAGCGCCGACCCGCGCGGCCAGGGCCTCGCCCTCGGGGGACGGTAGTGCGCGTAGGGGCAGGGGCTTTGCCCCTGCACCCCATTGGGGCCGGGAGGCCCCAAACCCCATGACTTTAAGCCCCGGTCGCGCCGCGCCAGCAAGCCAGCGCGAAGCGCAAGAAAAACTTTATGCTGGTCCTCGGAGCGGCCAAACCATGGCTCAAAACGATCGGGGTCTGGGGCCTCCCGGCCCCAGCGGGGTTGTTAAGGGGCGGAGCCCCTTAACCTTGCCTTGCTGAAGGTCGGCGTCGGCGGCGCGGTGCCGCCGTTCCGCGTCATGGACGTCATCACGACCGCCAACGCGCGGGAGCGGCTGCTGGCGCCGGGGGCGGCGAAAATCCTGCGCATGGAGGTCGGGCAGCCCGGCACAGGCCTGCCGGAAGGGGCCAGGCGCGCGGTGGCGGCGGCACTCGGCGGCGGTGACGTGATGGGTTACACCGAAGGTATGGGCCGTGGCGTTTTGCGCGAACGGATCGCCCAGCATTACGGCGAATGGTATGGCATCGCGCTCGACCCGGCGCGGGTCGCCATCACCTTCGGCGCGTCCGGCGCTTTCCCCCTGGCCTACCTTTCCGCCTTCGACCCCGGCGACCGCATCGCCTTGGCCGCGCCATACTACCCGCCTTACGTCAACATCGCGACCGCGCTCGGCCTGACGCCGGTGATCCTGCCCTGCGACCTCGCCACCGGCTTCCAGCCGACGATCGCAATGCTGGAAGCGCTCGACCCGGCGCCGGACGGGCTGATCCTCGCCAGCCCGGCCAACCCCACCGGCTCGATGCTGGCCCCGGCGGAGCTCGCGGCGCTGGCGCGCTATTGCCACGGCCACGGCATCCGGCTCATCTCGGACGAGATCTACCACGGCCTGACCTACGGCAAGCAGGCCGCCTCCGCCGCGCAGTTCAGCGACAGCGCCATCGTCATCAATTCCTTCTCGAAGTATTTCTCGATGACCGGTTGGCGGGTCGGCTGGATGGTGCTGCCCACCGAGCTGATCCGCACCGCCGAGCGGCTGGCGCAGAATTTTTTCGTCTCGCCCTCCCATATCGGCCAGATCGCCGCCGCCGCGGCGTTCGACTGCCACGAGGAACTGGCCGCCAACCGGGACCGCTACGCGCAGGCGCGTGGGCTGATGATCGAGGGTCTGCGCGCCGCCGGACTGCCGACATTTTCGCCGCCCGACGGCGCCTTCTATTTTTATGTCGACATCGCCGGCCGGGCGCCGGACAGCGCCGCCTTCTGCACCCGGTTGCTGGACGAAGCGGGCATCGCCGCCACGCCCGGCTATGACTTCGACGCGGCGCGCGGCGGCGATTTTTTCCGGCTGAGCACCTGCGCGCCGCTGCCCGACATCGAGGACGCGATCGCGCGGCTGCGGGCCTGGGCTGCCTGAAGGCCCTTTTCGCCAGCCGCGACTTCCCATATCAACGCCACGTCAACAAAATGGGACGCCCCATGAAGCTGCTGGTCCCCGTCAAGCGGGTCGTCGATTACAACGTCAAGGTGCGGGTCAAGGCCGACCAGACGGCGGTGGAAACCGCCGGCGTTAAAATGTCGATGAACCCGTTCGACGAAATCGCCGTCGAGGAGGCGGTGCGGCTGAAGGAAAAGGGCGTCGCCACCGAGATCATCGCCGTTTCCATGGGTGTGATGCAGTGCCAGGAAACCATCCGCACCGCGCTCGCCATGGGGGCCGACCGCGGTATATTGGTGGAAACCGACATCGGCCTTGAACCATTGGCGGTGGCGAAGATGCTGAGGGCGCTGGTGGCCAAGGAAGGCATCGAGCTGGTCATCATGGGCAAGCAGGCGATCGATGACGACATGAACGCGACCGGGCAGATGCTGGCCGCGTTGCTGGGTTGGCCGCAAGGTACCTTCGCCAGCAAGGTCGAGATCGCGGACGGCACGGCAACGGTGACGCGCGAAGTGGATGGCGGGCTGGAGACGATCGCGCTGACGCTGCCCGCCATCATCACCGCCGACCTGCGCCTGAACGAACCGCGCTACGCCTCGCTGCCGAACATCATGAAGGCGCGCAAGAAAACCATCGACATGATCAAGCCGGCCGATCTCGGCGTCGATCCGGCGCCCCGCCTGACCACGCTGAAAGTCACCGAGCCGCCGCGGCGCGCCGCCGGCGTTAAAGTCGGCAGCGTCGCCGAACTGGTCGCCAAACTCCGCAACGAAGCCAAGGTGATCCCATGACCGTTCTCGTCCTCCTGGATTTCGACGAGCAGGGCGTGAAGCAGCCGGCCCGCAGCGCACTCGCCGCCGCCGCCAAACTCGGCGACATCCATGGCCTGATCGCCGGCTCCGGCGTTGGCAATGTCGCGCAAGTCGCCGCCAAACTTCCCGGCGTCGCCAAAATCCTGGTCGCCGACGACGCCGCCTTCCAGCACGCGCTGGCCGAGCCGATGGCGGCGCTGATCGTCGGCCTGGCCGGGGGCTATAGCCACATCCTCGCCGCCGCCACGGCGGTCGGCAAGAACGTCATGCCCCGCGTCGCGGCACTGCTGGACTGCCAGCCGATCAGCGACATCTCCGACATCGTCGACGGCGACACCTTCATCCGCCCGATCTACGCCGGCAACGCGCTGGCGACGGTCAAATCATCGGACACGACAAAGGTCATCACGGTCCGCGCCGCCAGTTTCGACCCGGTCGCCAACGAAGGCGGCGCCGCGGCGATCGAGCCGGTGGCCGCGCCGCCTGCCGAGGCCAGATCGCGTTACGTTTCCCAGGACCTTTCGAAGAGCGAGCGCCCGGAACTCACCGCCGCCCGCGTCATCGTCTCCGGCGGGCGGGGCATGCAGAACGGCGACAACTTCACCAAGCTGATCGACCCGGTGGCCGACAAACTGGGGGCCGCGGTCGGCGCCTCGCGCGCCGCCGTCGACGCGGGTTACGTGCCGAACGATTTCCAGGTCGGCCAGACCGGCAAGATCGTGGCGCCGGAACTCTACCTCGCTATCGGCATTTCCGGCGCGATCCAGCATCTCGCCGGCATGAAGGACAGCAAGGTGATCGTCGCGATCAACAAGGATGAGGACGCGCCGATCTTCCAGGTGGCGGATTACGGGCTTGTTGGCGACCTCTTCACCATCCTCCCCGAGCTGGAAAAGGCCCTTTGAGCATCGCCAAAATCGGCGTGATCGGCGCCGGGCTGATGGGCAACGGCATCGCGCACACCGCGTTGCTGGCCGGCTTCGAAGTCACGCTGGTGGACGCTTTCGAGGCAGCGCTGCCGAAATCTGTCGCCACCATGACCAAGAACATGGAGCGCCAGGCCAGCAAAGGCACGATCAAAGCCGAAGACAAATCCGCCGCCCTCGGCCGCCTGACCACGACCACCGATTACGCCGGCCTGGCCGACGCCGACATCGTCATCGAGGCGGCGCCGGAGCGCGAAGACATCAAGCGCGACATCTACAAAGCGCTCTTGCCGGTCATCAAAGCCGAAACCATTCTGGCCTCCAACACCTCCTCGATCTCCATCACCCGCCTCGCCGCGATCACCGACCGGCCGGCGCGTTTCATCGGCATGCATTTCTTCAACCCCGTGCCGATGATGCAGCTGGTCGAGATTATCCGCGGCATCGCCACCGATGACGCGACCTATGAAGCGGTTTCGGCGCTGGCGGAAAAACTCGGCAAGACCGTCGCCACCGCCGAGGATTCCCCCGGCTTCATCGTCAACCGCGTGCTCTGCCCGATGCTGAACGAAGCGGTTTTCGCGCTGCACGAAGGTGTGGGCACCGTCGCCTCGATCGACGCCGGCATGAAGCTGGGTGCCAACCATCCGATGGGCCCGCTCGAACTCGCCGATTTTGTCGGGCTGGACACGCTGCTTTCGGTGATGCGGGTGCTGAACGCCGGTATCGGCGACGACAAATACCGCCCCTGCCCGCTGCTGGTGAAATACGTCGAAGCCGGTTGGCTCGGCCGCAAGTCCGGCAAGGGGTTTTACGATTACAGCGCGACGCCGCCGAAGCCGACGCGGTAGGTAAGGCCAGGGCGCCGCCCTGGACCCGCTGGGGCCGAGAGGCCCCAGACCCGATTTTTAAGAGGGCGGTCCGGGGGACTGTTTGATGGGTACTTCAGCTATGTCTTCGGGATCGAGCAGGCGGCCATTGATCGCCATTCGCGTTGCCGTCTCGTCGGTATCCTTCCAATGCGTGACGCAGCCGCAGTTCCGGCAACGGTGGAACTCCAGGTTTTTCTCGCCGCGACTATAGAATTCGGTTGCGCCCGCCGCGCACAGGAGGCGCACCTGGTCAGTCCGATAATAGCCCCACAGCGTGCCGTACCGGCGGCAAACCGAGCAATGGCACTGATTCAAATAGGCCGGCGCCGCCGCGACCTCGATCCGCACCGCACCACAATGACAAGACCCAATCAACGCCCGCTCCCCGATTCACGGGGTCTGGGGCCTCTCGGCCCCAGACCCCGGAGGCTCTTCTTATTCGCCCTACTTGAATCCCAGCAGTTCCACATCGAAAATCAGCGTCGCGTTCGGCGGGATCGCGCCGCCGGCGCCGCGGGCGCCGTAGCCGTGCTCCGGCGGGATCATCAGCGTGCGCTGCCCGCCCACCTGCATCGTCGCCACACCCTGGTCCCAGCCGGCAATCACCTGCTGCACGCCGAGCTTGAAGTTGAAGGGCTGGCCGCGGTCCCGCGAGCTGTCGAACTTTTTACCCTTGGCGCCGTTATCGTCCAGCCAGCCAGTATAATGCACGGTTACGGTCTGCCCGGTCTTGGGCATCTCGCCGGTGCCGACCACATGGTCCTCATATTTCACTCCGGATGGCATCGTGACGACGGTGGTTTCGCCCATGGCGTACTCCTGACAACAGTTCGGCGCTTGGCTAGTCAAAAACCTGCGGTCGCGCAATCGCCGCGGATTGGACGGCGCGCGCCGTGCGTATAACAATGGCGAAAGCGCCGCCGCCACGCGGCCCAGCAAGGGGACAGAGCATGACCGTCATCGCCATCATCCACCATTCCGGCTACGGCCACACCCGCCGGATGGCCGAATTCGTGCAAACCGGCGTCACCGGCGCCGGCGCCGAGGCGCATTTCCTCACCATCGACGAGACCGGCGAATTGCCGCCGGAAGGCTGGGACATCCTGCACGGCGCGGACGGCATCATCTTCGGTTCCCCCACCTACATGGGCGGCCCAAGCTGGCAGTTCAAAAAATTCGCCGATGCCAGCAGCAAGCCGTGGTTCGAGCAGAAGTGGAAGGACAAGTTTGCCGCCGGTTTCACGAATTCCGCCAGCATGAACGGCGACAAATTCAACACCATCACCTATTTCATCACCCTTGCCATGCAGCACAGCATGGCCTGGATCGGCACCGGCATGATGCCGTCCAATACCAAGGCGGCGACTCGCGACGCGATCAACTATGTCGCCGGCTATTCCGGGGCGCTGGCGCAGTCACCTTCGGACGCGTCGGTCGATGAGATGCCGCCCGGCGACCTTGCAACCGCCCAAGCCTTCGGTGCCCGCGTCGCCCTGTTCGTCAGCGCGCATAAACCGGGCTGAGCGGACGGTCGGTTCTCAGGTCTTGCTGGCGTGGAAGCCGGCGGCCGTGGCGTCCTTCTCGCAGACATAGGCGCCGTGCTTGGTCTTGCCGTAATATTTGGAGCTGGCCGTGTGGTAGCTCTTGCTCTTCGAGAGCGTGCTCCAAACCACGGTATCGCCGGGGCAGTGCGCGGTCGCCAAAGCTACGGTCTTGAACGCGTCGGCGGCCGGTAGCTTCATGGGCTTGGCCTTGGTCGGAGCGGCCACGCCGGCCGGCGCTACCGTGGCACCGCCGGCGCTCTGCGCCATTGCCGGTGCCGCCGCCAGCGCCAACGCGCAGGCCGCCGGTAGAATAAATCGTCCGAACTTGAAGACCGTCATCGTCAACTCTCCTGATTTTTTCGGGGCGCGCCGGGTTCATGCCGATATCTACACCCAGCCAGACCGATTAACAGCGGCGGTTACAATTGTCTGGCAAGCCGCGCAAGGTTAGGGTCCGCCCGCCTCTCAACGCCGGACCTGACCGCCATGGACCTTCTCGCCGCCCGCCTGAACCGCATCAGCCCCAGCCAGACCATGGCGATCACCGCCAAGGCGCGGGCGCTGAAGGCGGCCGGGCAGGATGTCATCAGCCTCTCCGCCGGTGAGCCGGATTTCGACACGCCGGCGCATATCAAGCAGGCGGCGATCGCCGCGATCGAGGCCGGCGAGACCAAATACACCGATGTCGCCGGCACCCCTGCGCTGCGCCGCGCCGTCGCCGAAAAATTCCGGCGCGACAGCGGCCTCGACTACAAGCCGGAGGAGGTGATCGTCTCCTCCGGCGGCAAGCAGGTGATCTTCAACGCCATGCTCGCCACCGTGCAGACCGGCGACGAGGTCATCATCCCGACGCCCTGCTGGGTCAGCTACCCTGACATCGTGTTGCTGGCGGAGGGCACGCCGGTCTTCGTGCCGTGCAGCCAGAATAGCGGCTTCAAGATGCGGGCCGAGGACCTGGAGGCCGCGATCACCCCGAAAACCAAATGGCTGTTCCTGAACTCGCCGAACAACCCGACCGGCGCCGCCTATTCGGCCGCGGAACTGCGGCCGCTGTGCGACGTGCTGCTGCGCCATCCCGACATCTGGATTTTCACCGACGACATTTACGAGAAGCTCGTCTATGACGGTTTCAGGCCGGCCACCGTTGTCGAGGTCGAGCCGAAATTGCGCGACCGCACCGTGACGATGAACGGCTGCTCCAAAGCCTACGCGATGACCGGCTGGCGTATCGGCTTCTGCGGCGCACCGCTAGCGCTGATCAAGGCGATGGACAAGCTGCAAGGCCAGTCCACCTCCAACGCCTCCTCGATCGCCCAGGCCGCCGCCGTCGCCGCGCTGAACGGCCCGGCGGAGAGCATCGCCGCTATGGTGCAGGTGTACCAGCAACGCCGCGACCTGGTGGTGGAGATGTTGAACCAGGCGCCGGGCATCACCTGCGGCAAACCGGAAGGGGCGTTCTATGTCTTCCCCGCGATCCACGGCTGCATCGGCAAGACCACGCCGAAGGGCAAGAAGATCGACAATGACGAAGACTTCGTCGTCGCCCTCCTGGAAGAAACCGGCGTCGCCGCCGTCCACGGCGCCGCCTTCATCTACCCCGGCCACTTCCGTATCAGCTACGCGACCAGCACCGAAGCACTGGTGGAGGCTTGCACGCGGATACAGAACTTTTGCGCGGCATTGAACTAGTGAGAGCCTCCGGCGGCTGGGGCCGCGAGGCCCCAGACCCCGTTACTTCTTTAGGTTGGCAAAGTAATCCGCCACCGCCACCGTCTCTGCCGGGCTAAGCGCCTGGGCGATGTATTGCATCGTCGCGTTGCCGCCCTCGCCGGCGGCGAATTGCTTGAGCGCGCTTTCGATCGCGCCGGCCGGCAGCCCGGCCAGCGCCGGCGCGCCGATGGAGGTGTTGCCGGCGCCATTGGCGCCGTGGCAGGCGGCGCATGGCAGGGCGCCGTTATCGTTGCCGTGCAGGACGATGGTTTTGCCGTCCGGTGCGGCGGCAAGGGCGGCAACCGGCAGCAGCGCCAGCAGCAGCGACAGCCGCGTCAAGGCGCCCCGTTGGCGCCGTAAACCGGCATCGTGGTGGAGAGCTGCGCGGCGTTGTGGAAGCTCAGCGTCACCGCGATCCGGTCGCCCACCTTCATGCGCGGCGTCATGCACATCAGGTGATAGCCGCCAGGCGCAAAGCTCACGCTGCCGCCGGCAGGGATACTGACCGTCGGCACGTCCATCATCATCGAGGTGCCGCTGCTATCTTGGCTGCGGTGCAGCATCAGCATCCCGCAGGCCGGCGACGCGGCGCCGGTCAGTACCGCCGGGGCCTGACCACCATTGTGCAGTACCATGTAACCGGCGGCCGGCAGGCTCGGCAGCAGATAGCGCATCCACGGGCTTTCGATCGTCACCCCCGCCGCCTGCGCCGCGGCCGGCAGCGCCAGCCAACCGGCTAGGACGGCGGCGGCCCGCCTCATGCCTTGGTCAGCGGCGTCATCAGCCCCGCCACGGTGTCCAGTTCAGGCTTATCCGCCGCCAACGTGCCGAGGATGTAGCGCGCCTGGCCAGCCGGCCCGAACCCATACACCGCGATGCTGTGCGAGATGTTCGCCACCGGGTCCGGCGTGTCGGCGCTGGTCACGGCGGTGTATTGCACGCCGTACAGCTTCGCCATCGCCTGCAATTGTTGGGGTGTGCCGCGCAAACCGTCGATCACCGGCGGCGGCGCGAAATTCGCGAGCCACGTCTTGATCCGCGGCAGCGTGTCGTAAGCCGGGTCGATGCTGACGAACAACACCCGCAAATCCTGCCCCGCCGCGCCCATCTTCCGCACCAGCCGTGCCGCGTTTTCCATCGTCACCGGGCAGGTGTCGGTGCAGCGGGTGAAGCCGAAATACAGGATCACCGGATGGCCGGCAAAATGCGCCGCCGTCACCGGCGCGCCGGTCGAGGCGAGGTTCATGTCGAACCGCAAGTTCGGAAGCTGTCCCTTGATGTCCGCGTAAGGCGGCCCGGAGGGTGCGTCATCATCGGCGAAGGCAAATCCCGGCAGCAATGCAGCCACCGCGCCACTGGTAAAGATCCGGCGCCGAGTTAACAGCATGTCCAATCCTCGTCTGTCAGGTTCGATCGAACCGGGCACATAATGCGCGTGCCCGGCCTTTCAACGCAATCGGACTATTCCGGGTTCACCTGCGCCCGCGCCTCGCCATTCGGCTCCGCCGCGGTGTGCAGGTTTACATAGGTCTTTCCCGCTAGAATGTCCTTGGCGTCGGCGGCGGTGACCTTGGTCTTGCCCGTCATGCCGCTGTGATAGGGGCCGGGGATCGGCACCAGCACGCCGGCCTCCACACCGGGCGCCGCCGGGCCATGAAAATGCGCCGCCTGCACCGGGCCGGACAGCCGGCTATAGGTCAGCGTGTAGCTCAGCATGTCGGTTGCCGTGTTTAGCGTGCCTTTCACCATGCCGATCGGCATCGTTTTGGTGCCGTTCTCGGCGGAGAAATTGCCGGTCAGGGGCACGGTCTTGGCCAAGGCGACCGGAGCAGCGGCCAGCATGGCGGCGGCGGCAAAAGGCAAAAGCGCGCGGCTACGGAACGACATGGCCGGTTTCTCCTGATTGTTAGTCTCGGCCGAGATATAGCCGGAAATATGGCCAGTTTAAGGGCGGCCGTTGCCAGGGCCGGGCCATCGGCGCACAAAGCTGTGTTCATGGAACAGCCCCGATTTGCCGACGCCGCACGGGCCACGCGCCACATGTTCATCCGCGACCTCGTGCTCGCGGCCTCCATCGGCGTCCATGCCCATGAACATGCCGCGCCGCAGCGGATCCGCATCAACCTCGACCTTGCGGTGGCGGACGAGCAGGCCCCGCGGCTCTCCCGCGCCGCCGTCGGCCGGGACGAACTCGGCCGGGTGGTGGATTATGAAGCGGTCATCGCCAAGGCGCGCGCCATCGCCGGAGCCGGTCATGTGCAGCTGGTGGAGACGCTGGCCGAGCGTCTGGCCGAGGCATGCCTCGCCGACCCACGGGTGCTCATCGCCCGGGTGCGGGTCGAGAAGCTCGACCTATTTGCGGATGCCGCATCGGCCGGAATCGAGGTCGAAAGGCGGAATTGTTAGTTGTCCACTCCTTAATTGCGTGCGGAGTCAAAGGCTTCAAAACCCCAATTGTGATAACAAGATGACACTCCGTTCATAAACATATTCCGCATTATCAATATGTTAGCAAGAACCCGCCGTGACTGCCGTCTTTTTCACCACTCCGGCACGCCGCCAGCGCCCGCCTCATTTTTTCGGCACTTTCCCCAGCCTTATCCACAGGCCGGAAAAGCGTGATTAACAACGTGACACCGGTGCCGGCGGGGGTGGCGAACATCGAAACCGCGCTCGAGACGATGCCGCCGAACCCCGGCGTGTACCGCATGCTCGATGGCAAAAACGATGCGCTATATGTCGGCAAGGCGCGCAACCTGAAAAAGCGCGTCACCTCGTATACGCAGGTGGCGCGGCTGCCGGAGCGGCTGCGGCGGATGGTGAACGAGACGGTCTCGGTCGAGATCGTCACCACCCATACCGAGGCCGAGGCGCTGCTGCTGGAGGCCAACCTGATCAAGCGGCTGAAGCCGCGTTACAACATCCTGCTCCGCGACGATAAATCCTACCCCTGGCTGATGCTGACCGACGACCACGAATTTCCCCGCATCGCCAAGCATCGCGGCGCGCATGAGAAGGCGCGGACCTATTGGGGGCCGTTCGCCTCGGCCTGGGCGGTGAACCAGACCGTGCAGGCGCTGCAACGGGTTTTTCTGCTCCGCACCTGCGCCGACACCGTGTTCGCCAACCGCAGCCGGCCCTGCCTCTTGTTCCAGATCAAGCGCTGTTCCGCGCCCTGCGTCGGCCGGGTGGCGCCGGAGGAGTATGGCGCGCTGGTGGCGCAGGCCAAGGCGTTCCTCTCCGGCAAATCCGGCGCGGTGCAGAAGGACCTCTCGGCCGAGATGCAGGCCGCCTCCGGCAACATGGAGTTCGAGCGGGCGGCGGCGATCCGCGACCGTATCCGCGGGCTGTCCCATGTGCAGGGCAACGACGTCATCAACCCCGCCAGCCTGACCGACGCGGACGTGATCGCGCTGCACCAGGAGGCGGGGCTGAGCTGCGTGCAGGTGTTCTTCATCCGCGGCGGGCGGAACAACGGCAACCGGCCGTTCTTTCCCGTTCACGCCAAGGGCGAGGAGCCGGGCGAGGTGCTGACCGCCTTCATCGCGCAATTCTATGACGACAAGCCGCCGCCGCCCTTGCTGCTGTTGAGCCACGAGCCGGATGAGCGGGAGTTGCTGGCCGAGGCGCTGAGCCTGCGGACGCCGCGCAAGGTGGCAATCGAGGTGCCGCAGCGGGGCGAGAAGTGCGAGGTGGTGCGGCACGCCCAGACCAACGCGCGCGAGGCGCTGGAGCGCAAGCTGGCGGAGACGGCGGGGCAAGGCAAATTGCTGGCGGCGGCGGCGGAGCTGTTTGGGCTGCCGGAGACGCCGAAGCGGATCGAGACCTACGACAACTCCCACATCATGGGCAGCAACGCCTATGGCGTGATGGTGGTGGCTGGGCCGGAGGGGCCGGTGAAATCGGCGTACCGCAAATTCGCGATCAAAAGCGTCATCACGCCGGGCGACGATTTCGGCATGATGCGCGAGGTTCTGCAACGCCGCTTCGGCCGCGCCATGGCGGAAGACCCGGAGCGGGAGGGCGAGACCTGGCCCGACCTGGTGCTTATCGACGGCGGCGCCGGACAGCTTTCGGCCGCAACCGGCATCATGGCGGATCTCGGCTTGAGCGACATCCCGTTAGTCGCCATCGCCAAAGGCCCCGACCGCGACGCCGGCCGCGAATGGTTCTATGCGGCCGGCAAAGCGCCGTTCCAACTGCCGCCGCGCGACCCGGTGCTGTACTTTTTGCAACGGTTGCGCGATGAGGCGCACCGGTTCGCGATCACGACGCACCGGGCGAGCCGAAGCAAGAAAATCACCACCAGCGAGTTGGATGAGGTGCCGGGGATCGGGGCTAGCCGCAAAAAGGCGCTGCTAATGCATTTTGGATCGGCGCGGGGAGTGAAAGGCGCGGGGTTGAAGGATTTGGAGGCGGTAAGCGGTATCAACCGCGCTACCGCAAGGGCGGTGTATGCGTATTTTCATCCAGGCGTGAGGTTAGAGGAAGCCGGATAACAAGAGAAAGAAGCTATATCCACCAAGATTTTTTTCCACTCGAGCGACGCATCACGTATGCTACGCCTTGTCAACCCCTTAGGATTTTCTGGAGAATTTGTTGGCACACTGCGATTACTTGACCGACGACACAATCGATCGAATGACTAACGGGTTTGTTGGGATCGACTATACAGACGTAACGATATTGTTCAAAGATACTGGAAACAAAATTACAGTTACCGCAGACGAAATGTATTGCAACGGCTGCGTTGGGCGTGCCGCTCGCAATGCATTAAGCCTGCTACCTCAGCAGGGCGACCACGTTGTCGTAAACGGTGTTTGGCAGTTTTAGCCGGGTGCGAGAATTTAAATATTCAGAACATCAATGAACTGCATCAAGTAGTTATCGAAAGCTTAGGTTTCGAAGCCAAAACATACGTAGCGGCCTATAACGATCCTTCCTTGAACGGCCGTGTAAAGGTTATGTTGATATTCGCGATCGCCGTTGACGAAACTAATCTTGCACCGAAGCCTACGAGAGACCTAGCCTTATGCTCTGTCGGTAAGGAGAGCGAAAGATGAAGGCGCTAATGACGCGATCGGAGCATGAAAGATTCAAGGCTTGCAAGGCGGCGATGGACGAACGGTTCCAGAACCTTGGCCAAGTATTTGTTCCAGTTGCTCCTGAACAAAAAGACGATGTGAAGTTTACAGTGCTTTTTGTCGGTCAAGCAGTTAGCAAGAAATATAGTTTTCCTGATCTGGCCGAATACGATACTGCTTGGGATAAGGCAACGGACGAAGTCGCGCAATGTTGTCCGGCCGGAAAGGGGGTATTTTGGAACGCCGCCAGTCGCATTGTAAAAGGCGCACTTGTAGCCACCGGATCAAGCCTACAAGATAATCGGTATGATGATATCGTAGGATTCACCAACTTAGCAAAAATAGCAAAAGTAGACGGGAACCCAAATTCAGCACAAATCGCCTTTCAGGCTGGGCTTTGTGTAGACCAACTCAAACGGGAAATAGATTTGATGAAGCCAACAGCCATCGTTATGATGGTTCGAAACTTCGCCCAGAACAACATCATTGAACCTGTTTTCGGGACGCACGGCTGGGAACATGACACACCCCAAAAGGATCGGGTAGCGTTTAAAATCCACTCAGAATCCCTATTATCTGGATGAACCATCCTCGCAATCCTAGGATAAAAGGACATCTTGCTGAGGCAATAGATTTCGCTGTTGGAAAGATTGTGGCTCAAGCTGGCGTCCATAAGTAACGCACTCTCGCTCCTTGCTTTTCCAGCGATCAATCGTCTTTTCCTGCCAGAAAACGGCTCCGCCTCCTCCTGTCCAGCGTCTCATCTGGCCCCAGCGTACGGTGGGTCAACGCCGCATACGAAACGTGATCATGCGGAATGTAGCTTCGGCGCGCGCCGCGTCTCCGCCGGCGGGTAGAACCGCAGGATCACCAGCATTAATCCCATCGCCGGCAGCGCCGCGAATGCCGACAACACAAAGAACGGGATGAACCCCATCGCCGCCGCCATCAGGCCGGACAGGCCGCCGATGGTGCGCAAGGCGAGCGGCGCCAGGGAGGACAGCAGGGCGTATTGGGTGGCGGTGAAGGCGGGGTTGCAGAGGCCGGAGAGGTAGGTGAGGAACGCGGCGTCGGCAAAGCCCTCGGCGAAGCTCTCTAGTACCGAGGTTGCGACCAGCATCTCCCGGTGCCCTGGGAACAGCCCTAGCGCCGGGTACATCAGCAGCGCCGCAGTTTGGAAGAATGCCGTGATCAGCAGCGCGCGGCCGACGCCGAGGCGCGCCACCAGCCAGCCGCCGAGTGCCGCGCCGGCCAGGGTGGCGGCCAGGGCGATGGGGCCGTTGGCCAGCGCGATGGCGGCGCGGTTGAAGCCGAGGGACGTGTAGTATGGCGGCAGCATGACGCCGGCCAGAGCCTCGCCCAGGCGGAACAGGATGATGAAGGCGATGATGACCGCAGCACCTCTGCGTGACAGGAACTCGGCCAGCGGCGCCTTCACCGCGTCGGCGAAGCGGGCGGCGAAACCTTGCGGCATGGGGTGCGCCGGCACCTCCGGCTCGGCAGCCAGCATCGTGGCGAGGGGGCCGATGAGCGCCAGCCCGGCGCACAGCAAAATCGCAGCGTGCCAGCCGGTTTTTACGGACAGCGCGATGACGCCGGCGCCGGAGATGAGCAACGCGGCACGGTAGCCCCAGATGTAGCTGGCCAGCGCCGCGCCCTGGGCGCGGGGTGGGAAGGTCTCGATCCGCCAGGCGTCGATGAGGATGTCCTGGCTGGCGGAGATGAAGGCGAGAACGGCGCCGATGGCGAGGGTGGCGGCAACGGCGTGCGCCGGGTTGGACAGCGCCAGTGCGGCGATAGCGGCGAGCAGCAGCACTTGCACCAGCAGCAGCCAGCCGCGGCGGCGGCCGAGCCGGGCCAGCGGCCCGGGGGGCGCCAGCTCGTCGAACACCGGGGCCCAAAGGAATTTGAGGGTGTAGGCAAGGCCGATATTGGCGGTGAGGCCGATGACGCCGAGGCCCAGATGGTCAGTGGTGAGCCACATCCTCAGGGTGAAACCAGACAGCGCAAGCGGCAACCCTGAGGCGAAACCGAGGGCCAAAATGATAGCAAGAGGCCGCAATGATATCACTGTCATCTGGCGACTTTGGGCAAGCGCCGCCGCGCCGCGTCAAGCGCGTTAGACCGGCCGGCGGCGGCAGGGTACACCTGGCGCCGGAGGTGGCCGATGTACATCGCGATGAACCGGTTCAAGGTGGCAACGGGCAGCGAGGCGGCGTTCGAAGAGGTGTGGCGCAGCCGGGACACGCATTTGCGGGAGGTGCCGGGGTTCGTCGAGTTCCACCTGCTGCGCGGCCCGGTGGCGGAGGACCATGTGCTGTACGCCAGCCACACGGTGTGGGCGGATTACGCGGTGTTCGAGGCGTGGACCAAGAGCGAGGCGTTCCGCGCCGCGCACGCCAGGGCCGGCGGCAACAAGCCGCTATATCTCGGCCACCCGCAGTTCGAGGGGTTCGAGGTGGTGCAGACGGTGGCGTGATCCGCTAGATCTGCGTCATTCCGCCGTCCACGAACAATTCTGATCCGGTGATGTACGATGAATCGTCGCAGGCGAAGAACAGCGCGGCGGCGGCAATCTCCTCGGGCTGGCCGAAGCGCTGCATCGGATTGGTCGCCGCGGCCCCTTCCTGGAAGCGGCCTGCTGTTCCGCTGTCATGCCGGCCTTACCGAAGATGGGTGTCTCAATCGGGCCGGGGCTGATGGTGTTGACGCGGATGCGGCGCGGCGCCAGCTCGCCCGCGAAGCTGCGGCCGAAAGAGCGGATGGCCGCCTTGGTCGCGCCATAGACCGTGGTGCCGGGGCCGCCGAGGCTGCCGGCGACCGACGCCGTTAGGATGATGGCGCCGCCGTCCGGCATGACCGGCGCGGTGTGTTTGATGAGGAAGTAGGCGCCGCGGACGTTGATGTTGAATTGCAGGTCGAACATCGCTTCGTCCACCATCGGGCTGGGGGCAAATTTGACGATGCCGGCGTTGACGAACAGCACGTCGATGCGGCCGTGGCTGGCCACTACCTGCTCCACCAGCGCCTTGGCCGCCGCGGTGTCTCCGGCGTCCGAGGCGATGACCTCGATCCCGGCTAGGTCCTGGCGGGCGGCTTCCAGCGTGGCGGGGTTGGAGCCGGTGACGATGACGATGGCGCCTTCGGCCTGGAACCGCCGGGCGGTGGCGGCGCCGATGCCGGTGGTGCCGCCGGTGATGAGGGCGATTTTGCCGTCGAGTTTGGCCATGTTTTCTCCGTTGGTTTAGGTTTTGGGTTTGCCGAAGCTGGCGAAGGTCTGGCGGTCTTTGTTGTCGCGCATCAGGGTGGTGAAGCTGGGGATTTTCTCGAAGCCGAGGTTGCTGGGGCGGTCGGTCTCGGGGTCCGGCAGGATCTGGGCGTAGGGGGCGCCGGAGATTTTTTCCCATTTGCCGGCGGGTTTTTTGGCTTCCAGGTTCACCACGGTGGCGAGGAAGACCATGCGGACGATGGCCTCCTTCGGCGCCCGGGGCTTGGTGAGGCTGGGGTGGCCGGCGATGATCTGCCAGCCGTTGGCAAGCGCCCAGGCGGTGAGTTCATTGCGGTCCATGCGGTCCTCCGGCAGCGGTTAATGTCCCGGCGTCGAGCACCATTGCTTTAAGACAGTGGCGGCCGCGGGACAAACGCTTACAGGCCGGAGAGTTTGATGTGGATGGTTTCCGCCGAAAGCTCCGGGCTGGGCGGCAGCAGCTTGACCGGGGCGAGGCCGGCCTTGATCAGCTGCTCGACAATCCTTGGCGCTTCGTCGGCCGCGGGGGCGCCGGCGCCGGGTTCAAGCTCCACGGTCTTGAAGTCCCGCGGCTCCCTGGCGTGCTCGATCGGGCCGACCTCGTAGCCGAAACTTGTGACCAGCTGGGCGACCTGCACGGCAAGGTGCTGCATGTTCGGGTTGTAGAGGCGGATGTGGACGGCAAGGGGCATTGCGTTTCTCCTGGAGAGCCCTGCTTTCGCATGAGCGGTCCAATAAGCGCACAAGCTTTTCGTAAGGTGGAAGCCGTCGCTGGCGGCCGATAATGTGCGGCATTTTGGGCGCGGGAGCTTTGGCGGTGGTGCGTTGGGAAGTTATGGGTTGCGCTTCGCTTGCCCATCCTACGCTTGCTGGATGCTACGCCGCTTTGATGGAAGTGTATCGACTGAGGTGGATGATGAACGAGAGGCGGTTGGCGAAGCTGTTCAAGAATGGGGCGAGCCAGGCGGTGCGGTTGCCGGCGGCGTTCCGGTTCGAGGGCAGCGAAGTTTATGCGACGCGGGAAGAGAGCGGGGATGTGGTGCTCTCGGCGCGGCCGGGGGCGCGGGCGTGGGGCGTTTTCTTTGCGCTGATGCGGACAATCGACGTGCCGGCGGACTTCATGGCGGAGCGGCCGATGAATGTGCCGCTGGTGGAGCGTGCGTTGTTCAGGCAAGAGGATTGAGTGCCGCGCGGCATATGCTGGATACGGATGCGGCGAGCTTCGTGATTAAAGGCCGGTCGTGACGGTGGAGGTACGGCCGGCGGCGGTGCCACCGGACCAGGTTTGTATTTCGGCGGTGACGCCGACGGAGTTGATGTGTGGGCTGAAGCAGCTGGATGCTTTGCACCGGTTGCAGGTGGGGGTGCGGCAGTTTTTGAAGATCGTGCGGATGCTGACGTGGGATGCGGAGGCGGCGGATTTTTACGCCGAGATACGGCACCGGCTGACGAGCACCGGGCAGTTGATCGGCGAGTTGGATATGATGATCGCGGCACATGCGCTGGCGGCGGGAGCGGTGCTGGTGCCGAACAACGTGCGGCATTTTGGGCGCGTGGCGGGGGCGTTGGCAGTGGTAAAGTGGGTTTGACGTAAAGTGGATAGGTGATGGGTCGTGCTTCGCTACCGTTCTTAGCTTGCTACGCTTGCTGTTGGCCGATGTGGCGGAAGTTTGGGCGAGTGGTGGCAATGTTGTCAGTAGTGAGTCAAACTTGAATCCACATTTTCCAAAGCAAAAACGAGGGCTATCAGGCTTACCACGGCCGGTTGTTAAAAGATGGGCCCGTCGTCAAAGACATAGATGGGCACATAACATCGCGAGAGCTTACATGCGGTGGAAGTTGCCGCGCATTGAGCGGGAGAGAACGAGAGCTCTTGAAGGCGCGTTTGAGACCATAAAGTACTACGCCCACAAAAATGAAACTGGAAAGATGAAGGGAATGTCAACACTCTTCAATATAAGTTTTTATCTTATAATTGCTCTTAGAGATATTCAAGCCGTTAAAGTCGATGCGCTAACGCATCCAAAAGAATGGACGAGGAAGATTAACGCACGGATGATCCTCCTCACAATCTACGCATGGGATGCGGATGAGGTTTCAGGGCAAGCTTTACGTGAAGCAATGGATTTGATGCTAATCCCCGATGATTTGCGACACACTGCTTACGCGTCGTTATGTAAGCTACGTAAAATCCAAGAGATCGCCAAGAAAAAGTTTTACTTTATCCGCAATGTCGCAATTGCTCATCGTGATCCAGATGCACTAATTCAGTATAGGGCGATCCGTGATCTTAACGTAGATGAAGTATGGCAAATTGCCGCCGCATTTTTTTTTGAAGTAAACAACTTTATTTCGCTGCTGACGCGCCTCATGGGTGCGGGAAACACGTTGCAATCGTATCTGCGGCAGTGGTCGGCAACGCTAGAAACAAAAGACGAAAAATCACATTGATGGTAACTGCGCTGAGCAAGGGGCATCCCGAAACATTTCAACAATGATGGCCCATCAACCAATCACTAGCTAGGAACGGCTGCCAGTCGCATCTTCCGCTCGTCCCCACGACCCCTTCGATACGCCGAGCGGCTGCGAGATCAGGATTAACAATAGTGACTACAGACGCTCCGGTTGGCTGCGCCCTTCCCTTTAATGTGGGTACTCCGAGCAACTGGTTGTAAAACCCACACCTGAGTATGAATCGGGCATGCATGTCAGCTTCGGGAAGCGAATGGCCAATAAAAACTACATCTTTTGCTTTGCTAAGTTTATCAACACAAGCCTGCCAAAGCGGTTTAAAAATTCCTTGTTTAAACTCCTTGTTAAAAACTGGAGGGATAATCAAGGGAGAATATTTCCGCCCGCTTATCGATATAGGCTCGCGAAAACTGCTAAATGCAAAAACATCTTCATAAAGTGGGATTTGCTTTCGTGCTGCAATTCGTCCGCCGTGCTTTTCATCATACCAATTCAGAGAACCGTGCGGTTTGATCAAAACCGGCTTAGACGACCCAGCATTCCCCAGCCCGTAATCTTCTGCGCTAATGCCCTCGGAAAAAAGAAGATCGTCAATTACTAAGTCCCAATTGAAAGAGATGATCGTGGCATTCTTTTCGTGCACTAAGACGTTGAATTTGCCGAGCCACGGCGGCGGGTTGGGGCGCACATTGGTTTGATAAATCTCGTGAAACCAACGTGCTATTTCGTAAAGAAGGTTGGCTTTGATTGATTGTAATTGGTCGAGCGTGAAACCAGTCGGCGCATTTCTGCTAGCGTCAAAAAGTTGCTCGTTGGCCGTCATTTCGGAAAGCAGCGTCTCGATGTTAGGATAAGACGTTTTTTGTTTGGGATTAAAGGCTGGATGATGGAATACGACTACTTTAGCTAAATCGTGTTCATCTTGCTTCTCCAGCCTTGGCCAAAGACGGACTAGAAGGTCGTTTACTAAAGGATAACCTAGAGCAGCGGAAAACCCCGCGCCGATTACGAAAACCGTTTCAGTTGGAGGTAGTGTTCTTTTTATCGACTCAAACAAAACCGTTTGCTTCCTCAAGGCTTTAGCAAAACACCCCGAAGAATTGGGTCTGGGGCCTTTCGGCCCCAGCCGCCGGAGGCTCTTGCTTGTTGACTAAGCCGCGTTGTCAGCGCGGTCGGCGCGTTTGCGGGTGTTGGGGTCCAGGTGGCGTTTGCGGAGGCGGACGGCGCTGGGGGTTACTTCCACCAGTTCGTCGTCTTCGACGTAGGCGATGGCTTGTTCCAGGGACATTTTACGGGGCGGGACCAGGAGCAGGGCTTCGTCCTTGCCGGCGGCGCGGATGTTGGTGAGTTTCTTTTCCTTGATCGGGTTGATGTCGAGGTCGTTTTCCCGGGAGTGCTCTCCCAGGATCATGCCGACATAGACCTTGTCTCCGGGGGAGACGAACATCGCTCCACGGTCCTGCAGGGCGAAGAGGGCGTATTGCACGGCCTCCCCATCCGCCGAGGAGATGAGGGCGCCGTTGCGGCGGCCCTCGATCGTGCCTTTCCAGGGGCCGTACCCGGCGAACAGGCGGTTCATTACGCCGGTGCCGCGCGTGTCGGTCAGGAATTCGCCGTGGTAGCCGATCAGGCCGCGGGCGGGGATGCGGAAGGTGAGGCGTTGCTTGCCGCCGCCGGAGGGCCGGATGTCCGTTAGTTCGCCCTTGCGGCGGGACATTTTTTCCACCACCGCGCCGGCGTAGGGTTCGTCCACGTCGATCAGGGTTTCCTCGTAGGGTTCCTCACGTTCGCCGGTTTCCTCGTTCAGGCGGGTCAGCACACGGGGGCGGCCGATGGTGAGTTCGAAGCCTTCGCGGCGCATCTGCTCGATCAGCACGCCGAGCTGGAGTTCGCCGCGGCCGGAAACCTCGAACGCGTCGGTTTCGGAGGAAATCGCGACGCCGATGGCGACGTTGCCTTCGGCTTCGGACATCAGCCGCTCGCGGATCTGGCGGGAGGTGACTTTTTTGCCTTCGCGGCCGGCGAGCGGACCGTCATTGATGCGGAAGGTCATCGCCAGAGTGGGCGGGTCGATCGGGGTGGCGGGGAGCGGGCCGGGGAGATCGGGCGAGCCGATGGTTTCCGGGACCGTGGCGTCGGTCAGGCCGGCGACGGCGATGATGTCTCCGGCGGAGACTTCGTCCACCGCCACACGGTCCAGGCCGCGGAAGGAGAGCAGCTTGGTGAGGCGGCCGGTTTCGACGACCGTGCCGTCCAGCCGGTACACTTTCACCGGCATGTTGAGGGTGGCGCGGCCTTGCTCGACCCGGCCGGTGAGGACGCGGCCGAGGAACGTGTCCGCTTCCAGGATGGAGGCGACCATGCCGAAGGGGGCGGTAGCGTCCAGGTTGGGGGCGGGGACGTGGGCGAGGATGAGGTCGAACAGCGGGGCCAGGCTCTCGTGCGGGGAGGCGAGGTCCGCCACCGCCCAGCCCTGGCGGCCGGAGGCGAAGAGGGTGGGAAAGTCCAGCTGCAGGTCGTTGGCGTCCAGCGCCGAGAACAGGTCGAAGATTTCGTTGTGGACGTCGTCCGGCCGGGCGTCGCCACGGTCGATCTTGTTGACGACGACGATGGGGCGCAGGCCGCGGGCGAGGGCCTTGCCGAGGACGAATTTGGTTTGGGGGAGCACGCCTTCGGCGGCGTCCACCAGGAGGACGGCGCCGTCCACCATGTTGAGGATACGCTCCACCTCGCCGCCGAAATCGGCGTGGCCGGGGGTGTCGACGATGTTGATGCGGGTGTCCTGCCAGACCACGGAGGCGACTTTGGCGAGGATGGTGATGCCGCGCTCTTTTTCCAGGTCGTTGCGGTCGAGGGCGCGCTCGGTCACCGCCTGGTGCGCGGCGTAGGCGCCGGACTGCTTCAGGAGTTGGTCGACCAGGGTGGTTTTGCCGTGGTCGACATGGGCGATGATGGCGATGTTACGGATATTCGGGACGGGCATGGTGCGGGGAGCCTGATGTGTTCGCGCCCCGCATAGCCATGTTGCGGTGCAAAAGCGAGGTATAAAAGAGAATGGGCGCCTTGCGGCGCCCATCCGGCGGAAGCTGTGTCGGCTTTGGGCGGTGGCCCGCTGCTAGTGGGTGTTGGTAACTTCCGGAGCGCCGCCCACAGCCGGGGTGGTGCCCAGGTTCTCCGGGTGCTGCGCCGCCGCGCCGACGCGCGCCACGTCGCTTTTGGTGATCGGCATGTTCTCGGACTTGAAGGAGCCGCCCGAACCGGTGGTTGCCGGGGCGGACATCGAGGCGCTTGCCGGCATCGCGCTCATGTCGCCACCGCTGCTGCCGGACTGCTGCATCGCCATGTCGGTCTGGGTCATGGCGGTTTTCATGTCGCCAGCCATCACCGCCTTGCGGGCGCTTTCAACGGCGCTGACGCCAGGCGAACTGTCCGCCATGACATCGCCCTGCGGCACCGCACGGTTCAGCATCACGGTCTCGGCCCGGGAGAGGGATTCTTCGGCCATCATCTTATTGTGATGCATGATGGAGGCCTTCGCGATGTGCAGATAGGTGCCGGCGCTGGCGTTGGCCGGCATTCCGCCGCTCATCCCCGAGCCCATGTAGTGATGATGATGGGTATAGGTCATGGAGGTCTTCATCGGCTTGGCCATGGGCGGCGCCATTGCGCCACCGTCCGTGGTCCCGGTGCTTGAGGTCTTGCCTGAGGACGAGCCTGGCTGCGTGACGGTGGCGGGCTGCGGCACACCGCTTCCGTCGTTGGCGGGTTGGCCTGTCGACATCGTTGTGCTCGGCTTGGGCGCCGGGTTGGAGCCGGTGTTGCCCGGAGACTGCCCGGGATTGGTCACGGTGGCGGCTTGCGGGGCGCCGGTTGGGGCGGGTGAGGCGGTTTGCGCATAGGCGGCGCCGGCGAGACATAGTGAAGCGGCTGAAGCCAGCCAGAGCGAACGCATGAGAGTCTCCTTGTCGAGTGTTTATCGTTTGTCGTGAACGCTAGGTAAGTTGTTCACGTTCTCGCAACAAGATTGAGTCATCTCACGGCGACATTAAACCCTCGTTATTACTCGTTGCGAAGGTGCGATGAACTTGCCCGTGGAGATCGCCGTGCGGCGCGCTTTCTTACTGTTTTTATTGCTTTTTTTTGCCGCTTTCACGCCGGCGGCCGGGGCGTTGCCGGCGCCGGGCGGCTGCGCGGCGGCGGCGGCGCGGGCGGCGGGACTGCCCACGAACCTGTTGCTATCGGTGGGTCTGGTGGAAAGTGGCCGGGCCGATCCTGTCAACGGGCAGGTTTCGCCCTGGCCGTGGACGGTCAACGTCGACGGCGCCGGCCACTTTTTCGATAATGAGGCCGAGGCGGCGGCTTTTGTCCGGCTGGCGCAGTCTTCCGCCGGCGACATCGATGTCGGCTGCTTCCAGGTCAGCTTGCGTTATCATCCGGAAGCCTTCTCGTCGCTCGACCAAGCCCTTGATCCGGCGGCGAACGCGCGGGCGGCGGCGGTGTTCCTGGGTCAGTTGAGGGCGCGGACCGGCTCCTGGAGCGGGGCCATCGCGGCCTATCACTCGGCGTCACCCGCCCTTGGGCTGCCGTATCAGCGCCGGGTTCTGGCGTCCTGGCAGGGGCTGGGGCCGCTGCCGGACGGGCTGAACTTCGCAGCGGCCGCGCCGCCGGCGCCCGACCTAGTGGTGATAATGCAGGGGCCGCAGGCGCGGTTGGTCCGCGTCTTCACCATGGATGACCCAGTGACCGGCGGCGGCCCCAGGATGCCAAGGGTCTTCACGCCTTGAGCCGCGACGCCGTGGCGCCGTATGCCCGTGGTTAACCAAGCGTCTGTTAATCACGCATCAATGGCTTTCACTTCTGATGCGCCGCGGGGGGCTTTTGGGAGGATTGCGATGGCGGATATCCGGGATGTGGTGGCGCGGCCGGCCGCGGGGCCACGGCAGACCATGGGGCTGCAAACGCCGCCGCCGGCCACGCCCGGGGCGGCGCGGCGGGAGAAATTCGTCGGCTTTGTCATGGACGAGGCAAGCGCCGCGACGCTGCATCGCGGTCTGGCGCCATCGTTCGCTCAGGGCTGCAAGATCCATGTGACGGATTTTCGCACATCGCTCACCATGCTCGCCAACATGACGACGCCGGAGATCGTGCTGGTGGATGTCTCGGGCGAGGATCAGCCGATCAACGCCATCATGGACCTAGCGGAAGTGGTGGAAGCGGGCACCACGGTGATCGCGATCGGCGAGACCCACAACGTCAATTTCTACCGCACCGTCACCAAGGGCATGGGGGTGCGGGAATACCTGGCCAAGCCGCTGACGCCCGAAGCGGTTCAGAGCAACCTGCTGCCGGTGACGCGGGCGGCGACGGACCCGGTGCCGGCGCCGCGGGGCGGGCGGCTGGTGGCGGTTTGCGGCGTGCGCGGCGGTGTCGGGGTCACCACGGTGGCGACCAACCTGGCCTGGATGATCGGGACCGAGATGCACCGCCACACGGTCTTGCTCGACGCCGATCTGCATACCGGCACCGCCGCCCTCAACCTGGACGTGAAACACGACAAGGGACTGTGTACCGCGCTGGAGACGCCGGAGCGGGTGGACCAATTGCTGATCGAGCGCTCCACCCAGCCGGCGGCCGAGCGGCTGCATGTGCTGGCGGCGCTGGAGGCGCTGACCAAGGATGTCGGCTATGACGGCCGCGGCGCCCCGACCCTGATGAAGGCGCTCGGCGCGCGTTACAATTTCATTGTCGCGGACGCCGGAACCAGGCTTTCCGCCTTCGGCCGCGACCTTTTGTTCCTGGCGCATCAGCGGATCATCGTCATCGACCCCAGCGTGGTTGCGATGCGGAACCTGGAGCGGATGCTGGAACTGCCGGCCGGGCCGTTGCAGTCGCCAGGCGTGATCCTGGTGCTGAACCGGGCTGGCGGCCCTGGCGGCCTGAGCCAAAGCAGCATGGAGCAGTCGCACGGCCTGCGCTTCAACGTGGTGATCCCGGAATTGCCCAAGCTGGTGGCCAAGGCCGCGCGATTCGGTGAGCCGGCCGCCGGACCCAGGGGGCCGTTCCGCAACGCGATCCAGAAGGTTGCCAATGCCGTCGGCGCCCGGGTGGTCGACGACGCCGTGGTGCGGCCCGCCGCCTGACCTGATGCAACGGTAGGAAAGGCATCGGGCGCCGCCGTCTGACCAAGCTGCGTCGGCGAGGCCCCGGACCCCTTATCGTTGCGGTTAGCGCTGCCGCGCGCATTAGGTCGCGGCCGGATTTTGCGCTATGCTGCCGGGTGTTTTCGCCGCTCCCGGAGTTCCGCCCTACATGACTGAAAATGACGTGCCGCCAGCCTCGCCCGAGGCGCCGAAAGAGCCTGCCACGCCGGACGCCTATGACGCCGCCTCGATCAGCGTGCTGCGCGGGCTGGATGCGGTGCGCAAACGGCCGGGGATGTATATCGGCGACACCGACGACGGCTCCGGCCTGCACCATATGGGTTTCGAGATCATCGACAACGCGGTGGACGAAGCCCAGGCCGGCTTTGCCACCGAGGTGATGGCGGTGTTGAACGGCGACGGCAGCATGACGGTGCGCGACGACGGCCGCGGCATCCCGACCGACATCCATGCCGAAGAAGGGATTTCCGCCGCCGAGGTGGTGCTCACCAAGCTGCACGCCGGCGGCAAGTTCAACCAGAATTCTTACAAGGTCTCCGGCGGGCTGCACGGCGTCGGCGCCGCCGTGGTCAATGCGCTGTCGGAATGGATGGAGGTACGCATCTGGCGCGAGGGCATCGAGCATTTCATTCGCTTCCAGCACGGCGAGACGGTGCAGCCGCTGCGGGTTGTCGGACCGGCGGAGCACGCCAACGGCACCGAGGTGGCGTTCAAGCCTTCGGCGGGCACCTTCACCCACACCGAATTCGATTACACGGTGTTCGAGCGGCGGTTGCGCGAGTTGGCGTTCCTCAATTCCGGCCTGACGATCGAGCTGCGCGACGAACGGCACGAGCCGGTGCAGGAGGCGAAGTTCTTCTACGAGGGCGGGGTGGCGGAGTTCGCGATCTGGCTGGACCGCGCCAAGGCCTCGGTGCTGAGCACGCCGATCACCTCGATCGGTGAGGCCAAGGAGCACGGCATCCGCGTCGAGTTCGCGCTGACCTGGAACGATTCCTACCACGAGACGATGTTGTGCTTCACCAACAACATCACGCAGCGCGACGGCGGCACCCACCTGGCCGGCTTCCGCGCCGCGCTGACCCGCGTGGTTTCCAAATACGCCCAGGGCATGAGCAAGAAAGACAACCTGGAACTCAACGGCGAGGATATGCGGGAGGGGATGACCGCCGTGCTTTCAGTTAAAGTGCCGGACCCGAAATTCTCCTCGCAGACCAAGGACAAGCTGATTTCCTCCGAGGTGCAGCCGGTGGTGCAGGCGGCGGTGGCCGAGGCGTTGAGCCACTGGTTCGAGACCCACCCGAAGGAAGCCCGGATCATCGTGCAGAAGGTGATGGACGCGGCCAGCGCCCGCGAGGCGGCGCGCAAGGCCCGCGAGCTGACGCGGCGCAAAGGCGTGCTCGACCTCTCGACGCTGCCGGGCAAGCTGGCCGACTGCCAGGAGCGCGACCCGGCGCAAAGCGAGCTGTTCCTGGTCGAGGGCGACAGCGCCGGCGGCTCCGCCAAACAGGGGCGGGACCGCAAGCACCAGGCGATTTTGCCTCTGAAAGGCAAGATCCTCAACGTCGAGCGGGCGCGGTTCGACCGGATGCTCGGCAGCGCCGAGATCGGCACGCTGATCACGGCACTGGGCACCGGCATCGGCCGCGGCGAGGTCGAGCAGGGCGGCTTCGACATTTCCAAGCTGCGCTACCACCGCATCATCATCATGACGGACGCGGATGTGGATGGTTCGCATATCCGCACGCTGTTGCTGACGTTTTTCTACCGGCAGATGCCGCAGTTGATCGATCGCGGGTTTCTCTACATCGCGCAGCCGCCGCTGTACCGCGCCAAGCGCGGCAACGACGAGCGGTACTTGAAAGACGACGAGGCGCTGGAGACGTTCCTGCTGGAGCGGGCACTGGGCGAGGCGCGGCTGATCGCCGCGGACGGTACGGTTTATGCCGGCGACGACCTGCGGGCCGAGATCGGCTGGCTGAACGAGGCGGTGGCGCGGCTGAATGCACTCTCGCGGTTGTTGCCGGTGCCGTATCTGGAACAGATGGCGATCGCCGGGCTGATGGCGCCGGAGGCCCTGACCGACCCGCAGCGGCACCAGGCGCTGGTCGGCCGGCTGGACGCGCTGGCGCTGCCGACCGAGCGCGGCTGGAAGGTGGCACCGACCGACGCCGGCGGCATCACGCTTGGCCGGATGGTGCGGGGCGTCGCCGAGCTTTACACCGTGGATGCGGGCGTGATGCGTACCGTGGAGGCGCGCTACCTGGCCGAACGCGCGGCCCGGCTGCTGGCGATTTTCGGCACCGACGCGACGTTGAGCCTGGAGAGCGCCACCAAGCCGATCCACGGCCCGGCGCAGCTGAAGGACATGATGCTGAGCTATGGCCGCAAGGGGCTGGCGATCCAGCGCTTTAAGGGACTTGGGGAGATGAATCCCGACCAGTTGTGGAAGACCACGCTGGACCCGGAAGTGCGGCGGCTGCTGCAGGTGAAGATCGGTGACGCCGAGGACACCGACCAGGTGTTCTCGACCCTGATGGGCGACGTGGTGGAGCCGCGGCGGGATTTTATTGTCACCAACGCGCTGAAAGTGGCGAACCTGGATACCTGAGCCTCGTGAAGGAGCCGGCGGGATGAGGGATGCGGAGGCGGTCCGGCTTGGCATAGCGATCAGCACATTCAACCGAAGGCCGATGCTGCTCGGCTTGATCGACGCGCTGCAAGCGCAAACCTCCCGCGACTTCGATCTGGTGGTCTGCGACGACGGCTCGACCGATAATACGGTGGCGGCGCTGCGGGCGCGCGGCGTGCCTGTTATCGCCGGCGCCAACCGCGGCATCGCCTGGAATAAAAACCGGGGATTGTTCTACTTGCGGGAGATCCTTGGCTGCGATGTGATCCTGTTGCTGGATGACGATGTGCTGCCGGTCCGGCAGGGCTGGGAGCGGGATTGGATCGCCGCGGTCCGCAAGTTTGGCCATATCAATTTTCTCAGCGACAGCGGGTTGCTGCTCAGCGGCGCCAACAGCCCGGAGGATCCGGGCGTCTCGGGCGATTTATGGGGGGCGTGCGTTGCCTTTTCCCGCGCGGCCTCAAGTTATGTCGGGTATTTTGACACGAGGTTTCGAGGCTATGGCCACGAGCATACCGATCTTACGATGCGGGCGATACGCGCCGGGTTTGGCGGGTTTCTGGTGGAGGAGGATGGTGTAACCCATCACCGCTTTTACGCGATCGAGGGCGGGTTGAAGCTGCTGCCTTCGCAGTCCGCCATCGACAAAGCGAGCGTTGCGCGCAACCAGCCGGTTTGGGCGGAGTCGCAGGCCGAACCGATTTTTCGGAACGCCTGGAGAACGGTTGAGGAGTACACGTTGCTGCGGTCGGAACTGGCGGCGCTGGATGGATTGCAGCCAGCGCACCAGCCGGTTGCCGAGGCGGCTGCGGGTATGAACCTGGCACGTGGCAAGGCGGCGATGCAAAGCTCGACCAGCGAATGGTCGACCGGCGCGACCGCCGCGCAGGATGCCGGCGGTGCCGTGAACGGCCGGCCGAACGGCAAGCGGCAATTCCACACCGCGCTGGAGGCGGAACCGTGGTGGCAGGTCGATCTCGACCAGCCTATGGTGTTCTCGGAGGTCCGGGTTTTCAACACGCTTGAGCCGGTGCCGAGCGAGCGGTTCCGCCGCTTCCGGATTTCGGTGGCGTTCGATCCCGGCGACTGGATCGAGGTGTACCGCAAGGACGACGACGCGCCGGTCGGCGGAATCGGTGATCCGTTTGTCTGGAGGCCGGCACTTTCGGCGTTTGCGCGGTTTGTCAGGATTACGCTTTGTGACAGGAACTTTCTGCACCTGGATCAGGTTGAGGTGTGGGGCCGCGCGCCGCCGCCGCCGCGAAACATTCCCGACAAGGAACTGTTCGCCCGGTTCATCAGCCTCGGCGATAACTGCGAATTTGGCGTCGTGCAGCGCAATGTTGGGCTGGAACCGGTGGACCTGCTGCGCTTTGGCGGCACCGGCGCGGATGAGACGGGCGTGATCCTGGCGATGCGGGAGCGGTTTGCGGCTTTCGGAACGGCCGAGGATACGATGATCTCCAACAACAAAGGTGAGTGGATCGCCTGGACCCGGCGCTACGGCGTCAGCTTCCATACCGAACGCCACAAGCCGCAGTTCGAGGAGGCGCAAATCTTCTCCGACATGTCGAAGCGGTTGCGGGCGCTGGCCGGCAAACTGGTGGAAGACCTCGAAGCAGCGGATAAAATTTTCATCAGGAAATCGAACAAGCCGGTTACGGAAGCAACGATGTTCACGTTCCACGAAGCCATGCGCGGCTACGGCAAGCCAACGCTGCTCTGGGTTTCCCTGGCCGATGCGGCGCATGAGCACGCGACGGTGGAACGACTCGCGCCTGGTTTCCTGCACGGCTACATCCGGCGCCTGGCACCCTATGAAAACGCGACCGATGTGCGCGTGGCGGATTGGCGCGACGTTTGCGCCGCCGCGCTGGCGGCCGACCGCGCCGATGGCTGATGCCGCGTCGGCGCTTGCCGGCCAGCCGCTTGTCGTGCGGCGCGCGGCCGGGCAAGGGCGGCGCGTTGCCGTGGCGGCGTTTGGCCTGGCCCGCGATGCCTGCGTCGTCATCCACGCCGGAACCACAATGCCGATCCGCCGCCCGGAGGTCATCGGCTCGCAGGCAGACGGTGTTCGATTTGCCGGCCCGTACTACATGCTGCCGAACATTGGCAGAGCACCGAGCGCCTTTCCCGGCGAAACGATTTCACCCGAGCTGACCCTGACCCGGCTGTCGGACGTGACCTGCCTGCCGGGGCAGATCGCGCTGCACCGGCCGCACGCCGGCGCGCCGCCGGTGCTGCTGATGGAATCGCTGAGCAGCGAGTGGCATCGGCACGGCGTCTATCTCGACAAGCGCCACGACGACGCTTTCGCCCTGCGGGAGGATTTGCGGGAGGCGGAGTATCTGCCAGGGCGGCATCTTTACCTCGACAACATGCACAGCCCGCATTTTGGGCATTTTCTGGCCGACGTGCTGTCGATGGTCTGGGGCTACGAGGCGGCGCGGCGGCTTGGCGTCGGCGAGCTGGGCGTGCTGATCGAGCGGCACGAGGCGCCGTATATCGTGCCGATGCTCGAAGCTTGCGGCATCCCGGCGCGGGCGATCCGGCGCGTGGCGGCCCCGGTGCGGTGCGAGGAAGTGCTGTTCGCCACACGAAGCTTTCTGGTGCAGGGTTATACGACGCCGGTGGCGGCCGCCACCTGGACCCGCATCCGGGACGCGCTGGATGCCGGCCAGGGTCCGGATAAGGTTTACGTCTCGCGCGCCCGGGTGCCGAACCGCCGGCTTCTGGATGAGGAGGCGGTGGAAGCGGTGTTCCGGCAACGCGGGTTCTTCATCGCCCATCCGCAGGAGATGACGATCGGCCAGCAGGTGACGCTGTGGGCCAATGCGCGGACGGTGGCGGGCAGCGCCGGCAGCAACATGTTCGGCCTGGCGTTCCAGCGCCGGCTGCGCCGCTGCCTGCTGATCAACTCACCGAACATGGTGCAGTTCCAGGAGCTGTTCCTGCAGGCCGGCCACGGCAGCGAAACCAGCCTCTACCTCGGCACGGCGGAGGGCGATGAAGTTCACGCGCCCTGGCGGGTTGCGCCCGGCGACCTGGCGCGGCGGGTCGATGCCTGGCTGGCGGAGACCGGCGCGGCACCCACGGTGAAAAAACGCCAGCCCGCCCGGCGCAAGGCGGACGATCTGGCGCTGTTCGACGAAGATTTCTACCTCGAACGCTATCCGGACGTGCGGGAGAGTGTGCGGCGCGGTGAATTGCCCAGCGGGCGCCAGCACTTCGAGACCATCGGTTTTGTCGAACAACGGCAGGCTTTCCGGTTCGATCAGATCTGGTACGCCGCTTCCTACCCGGAGGTCGTGCGGGAGATCGGCCAGGGCAACTTTGTCGACGCCGCGCATCATTACGCCGCCATCGGCCATCTGGCCGGCTGCCAGCCGGTGGGGCCGCCGCGTCAGGCGGCGGCGCTCCGCAATCTGGGGCGCGGCAAGCGGGCGACCCAGAGCTCGGTCAGCCAATGGTCCAAGGGAACGGCAGAGCAGGACGCGGCGGGCGCGCTGAACGGCCATGCCGATGGCGGCTATCACTTCCACACCGGCTTCGAGACCGATCCCTGGTGGCAGGCGGATCTGGGCGAGGTCGCCAGCATCGCGGAAATCCGCATCTTCAACAGGCTGGAGCCGGCGGCACGCGACCGGTTCATGCGGTTCAAGATCTTGATCGGCGCCGAGCCTGGCGCGTTGGTCGAGCTGTTTCGCAAGGACGATGGCGTGCCGATTGGCGGGGCGGACGGCAAACCGTTCGTCTGGAAGCCCGGGCGCCCGGCGACGGGCCGGTTCATCCGCATCACCACCATCGGCACGACTTGTCTGCACCTGGATCAGGTCGAGGTGCTGGGACCCTGACGGCCTTGCGTGAACCGGAGCGGCGGATGCAATACGGGTGGGCCAGGGACCGGGGGAGCAGGATGGGCGTAGCCAGGACGGATGTGGGCGGGTTGAGTGTTGCAACGGTGCTGCATGATTTCGTGGTGGGCGAGGCGCTGCCGGGCACCGGGATCGCGGCCCAGGCGTTCTGGGACGGTTTTGCCGGGCTGTTGCGGGAGTTCACGCCGCGCAACGCGGCGTTGCTGGCCAAGCGGGACGATCTACAGACTCAGATCGACGGCTGGCATCTGGAACGGCGCGGCCGGACCATGGACCCGGCGGCTTACCAGGCGTTTTTGCGGGAGATCGGCTACCTTGCCCCAGAGCCGCCGGACTTCGCGGTTGCCACCAGCAACGTGGACGACGAGATCGCGCTGATTGCCGGGCCGCAGCTGGTGGTGCCGGTGAACAACGCCCGCTACGCGCTGAACGCGGCGAACGCCCGCTGGGGCAGCCTGTACGACGCGCTGTACGGCACCGATGTCATCGCCGATGAGGGCGCGGCGGCGCGTGGCCGGGGGTTTAACAAAGCCCGCGCCGGCCAGGTCGTGGCGCAGGGCCGGGCCTTTCTGGATGCGCGGTTCGCGCTGGAGATCGGCAGCCATGCCGACGCCCAGGCCTATCTGGTACGAGACGGCAGACTTGTGGTGCTGCTGGAGGACGGCGAGACGGCGCTGCGCGACGCCGCGCAATTTGCCGGGTATCGCGGCGCGGCGGAGAAACCATCCGCGATCCTGCTGCAAAACCACAACCTGCACGCCGAGCTGGTGATCGACCGTTCGAGCGGCATCGGCGCCGAGGACGCCGCCGGCATTTCCGACATCGTCCTGGAATCGGCGATCACCACCATCATGGACTGCGAGGACAGCGTCACCGCCGTGGACGCCGCGGACAAGGTGCTGGTGTACCGCAACTGGCTCGGGCTGATGAATGGAACCCTCACGGCGCCGGTGGAGAAGGCCGGCAAGACCATCGAGCGCCGGCTGAACGAGGACCGCGCCTACACCGCGCCAGATGGCGGCACGCTGACCCTGCCCGGCCGCTCGCTGATGCTGGTCCGCAATGTCGGCCACCACATGATGACGGACGCGGTGCTGGACGCCGGCCACGAAATTCCGGAAACCATTCAGGATGCCGCGATGACCGCGCTGATCGCGCTGCACGACCTGGCGCAAAAACGCAATTCGCGCGCCGGCTCGGTTTATATCGTCAAGCCAAAGATGCATGGGCCGGAGGAGGTGGCGTTCGCCAACGACCTGTTCGGCGCGGTCGAGGCGATGCTCGGCCTCGCGCGATACACGCTTAAAATGGGCATCATGGATGAGGAGCGCCGCACCAGCGCCAACCTCAAAGCCTGCATCGCCGCGGCGAAACATCGTGTGGTGTTCATCAATACCGGCTTCCTGGACCGCACCGGCGACGAGATCCACACCTCGATGGAAGCCGGACCGATGGTGCGCAAGGCGGAGATGCGCAACACGCCGTGGATCAAGGCCTACGAGGATCGCAACGTCGATTGCGGCCTGCAATGCGGCTTGCAAGGCAAGGCGCAGATTGGCAAGGGGATGTGGGCGGCGCCGGACGCGATGGCGGAGATGGTGAAGCAGAAGATCGCCCACCCGATGGCGGGTGCGAACACCGCTTGGGTACCCTCCCCCACCGCGGCGACGCTGCACGCGCTGCATTACCACGAAGTCGACGTGGCGGCGCGGCAGGACGAGCTGAAATCCCGCGCGCCGGCCTCGCTCGCAACATTGTTGACCGTTCCGATCGCCGACCGGCCGAACTGGAACCCGGCGGATGTGCAGCAGGAGTTGGACAACAACGTCCAGGGCCTGCTGGGTTACGTGGTGCGCTGGGTGGACCAGGGTGTGGGCTGTTCCAAGGTGCCGGACATCCACGATGTCGGGCTGATGGAGGACCGGGCGACGCTGCGCATCTCCTCCCAGCACATCGCCAACTGGCTGCACCACGGCATCGCCGGGCAAGCGCAGGTGATGGAGACGCTGAAACGCATGGCGGTGGTGGTGGACCAGCAGAACGCCGGGGACTCGGCCTACACGCCGATGGCGCCCGGCTATGACGGCCCCGCATTCCGCGCCGCCTGCGACCTGGTGTTCAATGGACGGGCGCAGCCGAACGGCTATACGGAGTTCATCCTGACCGAGCGCCGGCGGCAAGCGAAACAACAAGCGTAAAGGAAGTTATCATGAAGCGGACCAACCTGTTTTTCGCGGCGGCGTTCAGCCTCGCGGCTTTGCCGGCGCTGGCACAGACGGCGCCAACGGTGCAGGCCGGCACCTATAAGCTCGACCCTTCCCACGGCAAGATCACCTGGCAGATCAACCATCTCGGCTTCTCCACCTATATCGGACAGTTTGCCGAGGTGAACGCCACCCTGAAGCTGGACCCAACGGACCCGGCGAAGTCGAGCGTGACGGCGACCGTGCAAATCGCCAGCGTCGGCACGCTGAACCCGGCGCTCGACAAGAACGTCAAAGGCCCGATGTTTTTCGACGCCACCAAATATCCGACCGCCACGTTCGTTTCGACCTCGGTGACGCCGGATGGCGCCAAGGCGGCGACGGTGGTGGGCAATCTGACGATGCGCGGCGTGACCAAGCCGGTGACGCTGAACGTCGCCTTCAACGCCGCCGGCACCAATCCGATCGACAACGTGTACGAAACCGGATTTAGCGCGACCGCGACGCTGAAGCGCTCCGATTTCGGCATGAAGGCCTACCTTCCGGGGCTGGGCGACGCGGTGGTGCTGGACATCGAGGGTGAGTTCCACAAAGTTTGAACCTCGGCGGCTGGGCGCCTCCGGATCAGCCTGGGGTCGCCCACCGGGCGGAAGGCCAGGCGGGTCGGTGGATATCTTTTTCTGTCTGAGCGGCTTTACGCCTTGAGGCGGATCAGGAAGTGGTTGGATAGGCCTGCGAAAGCGCGCGGCGCAGGTTGCCCCTGTTCTGTGCCAGCCGGGCGCGCGCTGCCTCCGGCGTGAGGCCACGGCGCAGCGCCAGCACCGCTGTCTTCACATGCCAATCGGCCGCCTCAAGAGCGGCGTTGGCGGCGGCTTCCGAAGTTTCGGCGAGGGTTGCGGTGATGCGGATGGCGCGGCGGCGCAGCTTGGCATTGGTCGCCCGCAGGTCGACCATGTAGGGCCCGTGGGTTTTGCCGAGGCGGATCATCACGGTCGAGGACAGCGTGTTGAGCGCGATTTTCTGGGTGGTGCCGGCGGCAAGACGGGTCGAGCCGGCGATCACCTCCGCCCCGGAGCCGATGACGACGGCGATCCGCGCCGCGGCGGCGATGGGCGTGCCAGGATTGTTCACAATGGCGCCGGTCAGCGCGCCAACCGTGTTGGCATGGTCGATCGCGGCCAGGGTGAAGGGTGTGGCGCCGGAGGCGGCGATGCCGACCAAGGCGTCGGCGGCGCCGATGTTGTGGTGTCGCAGCGCTGCAATGGCCGCGCCGGTGTCGTCCTCCGCGCCCTCGGCCGCATGAAGGAAAGCCTCGGCACCGCCGGCCAGGAGCGGGACGATCAGGCCTTCTGGGACGCCGAAGGTGGGGCCGCATTCGGCGGCGTCCAGCAGCGCCAGACGGCCGGAGGTTCCGGCTCCGGCGTAGAACAAGCGACCGCCGGCCAGGAGTTTCGCGGCGACGGCATCGGCCAGGGCGGCGAGGCTGGGCGGGGCGCGGCCGAGGGCGGCTTGCGCGGATTGTTCCTGCGCCAGGAATGCGGCGACGATGGCCGGGGTCGATCGTTCGTCCAGGTCGTGCAGATCGGCGCGGGCATGTTCGGTGCCGCACGACGCCGGCGCGGCCTTGGGCGCCGATAGGTTGGACTGCCCGGCGGTCCAGACCTGTCGGACCATGAAATCATCGGTCCACCAGACGAAATCGGCGCGGGCGCCGGGGGTAAGGCGGCCACGATCTGCCAAGCCCATTGCGGCGGCGGGGCGCGCGGTGGCGGCGGCAAAGGCGACCTCCGGCGCGACCCCGGCGGCGATCAGCCGGCGCACGCCTTCGTCCAAAGTGATCGCGGCGCCGGCCAGGGTGCCGTCCGCCCGCCGTCCGGCGCCGGCGACGAGGTGCGCGGGTGCGCCGCCGAAACCGCCCGCCGCGCCCGCCGGTTGGCCGGCGAGCAGGATCGAATCCGTGACGGCAACGGCGCGCGGGCAGGCCGCGAACGCCAAAGCGAGGACCATCGGGTCGACATGAATGCCGTCGGCGATCAGGCAGGGGTGCAGGCGCGGGTCGGTCAACGCCGCGCCTGGCGCGCCGGGGGCGCGGTGGTGCAGTGGCGACTGGGCGTTGAAGACGTGGGTGACGAGGCTGGCGCCGGCGCCGGCGGCGGCAACCATCTGCGCCGCCGTGGCATCCGTGTGGCCGAGCGAGACGCGGATGCCGGCGGCGACCAGCCGGGCGATGGCGGCGGTTGCGCCCGGCAGTTCCGGCGCCAAGGTTATCAGGCGGAGCGTCTGCCGGAGCGAGTCGTTCGCCAGCAGGGCTTCGAGCGCGTGCTCAGGGATAAGCAGCCAGTCGGCGCGATGCGCGCCGCGCTGGGCCGGGCTAAGGAACGGGCCTTCCAGGTGGAGACCGAGGATTGCGGGGTGGGCCGCCATCGCTGCGGCGATGCGCGTGGCGGCTTCATGCAGTTGGGCGATGGGTGCGGTGATGATGGTGGGCAGAACGGAGGTGACGCCGTGCGCCGCCAGGCCGGCGATGTAGCTGTCCCACTGCGCCGGGGTCGCGCTGGCGCAGTCCACGCCGAAAGCGCCGTTATTGTGCAGATCGATCAAGCCTGGGGTTAAGAAGCCATGATCGAGCCTCAGATCGGCGTCACCCGGCGGCGACGGCAGGATCGCGGTGATGATGCCGTTTTCCAGCACGATGCCGCCGGGGCCGGTAAAGGCCGCGCCGGTGAACAGCTTCGGGACGGCAATGATCATTTGTTGTAAGGCATGATGATCCGGCACATGGCGAAGCGGCCGCCGCCGCGTCAAGCCGCGGATTTGGAGCGTGCCGATGTACCTGGTGATGATCGCCGCGACCGCGGCCTTGGGCGGCCTGCTGTTCGGCTACGACACGGGGGTCATCTCCGGCGCGCTCTTGTTCCTGCGCGTGGCGTTCCATCTGTCGCATCTGATGCAGGGTGTGGTCACCAGCATCGCCCTGGCGGGCGCGGCCGGCGGCGCGGCGGTGGCGGGCACGCTGGCGGACCGCTTCGGGCGACGACCGATTTTGATCGTGACGGCGGCGATCTTCGTGGCCGGCGCCTTGGTTTCCGCATTGTCGGTCAACCTGCCGATGCTGCTGGCCGGGCGGTTGCTGGTGGGGGTCGGCATTGGCGGGGCCTCGATGCTGACCCCGCTTTACCTCGCGGAAATCGCGCCGGCGGCGCGGCGCGGCGCGTTGGTTTCCTTCAACCAGTTGGCGGTGACGTCGGGCATTCTGATCTCGTATTTGGTGGGCTATGCGCTGGCCTCCAGCGGCGCCTGGCGCTGGATGCTGGGACTTGGCGGGGTGCCGGGGGTGATCCTGGGCGTCGGGATGCTGTTGCTGCCGGAGACACCGCGCTGGTTGGCCGGGCACGGGCATATGGATGAGACCAAGGCCGCATTGCGGCGGTTGCGCGGCCCGAAGGCGAATATAGAGCCGGAGTTGGCGGCGCTGCGCGCCGACCTGAACGCCGATGCCAAGGCCAAGCCGGAAAATCAGCTTAGCCATGCCGCGGCGCGGTTGCCGCTGATCGTCGGCGTGGGGCTGGCGGTGTTCCAGCAGGTCACCGGCATCAACACGGTGATCTATTTTGCGCCGCAGATTTTCGAGGCTTCGGGCCTTTCCTCCGCGGCCGTGGCGATTCTGGCGACGGCCGGGATCGGCGTGGTGAATGTGGTGATGACCGCGCTGGCAATCTGGCTGGTGGACCGGGTGGGGCGGCGGCCGCTGTTGCTGTTCGGCATGGGCGGCATGGGGGTCAGCCTGTGCGTCTTGGCGGCGGGCTCCATGCTTGGCCACGGACCGCTGCTCGGGTGGCTGACAGCGGGCGGGCTTGCCGCTTATGTCGGATTTTTCGCCGTCGGCCTCGGCCCGGTGTTCTGGCTGCTGATCTCGGAGATCTTCCCGCTGGCGATCCGCGGCCGCGGCATGTCCGCCGCCACCATCGCCAACTGGCTGGCCAATCTGCTGGTGGCGCTCACCTTCCTCGACCTGGTGGATGTGCTGGGCCGTCCTGGGGTGTTCTTCACTTATGCGGCGCTAAGCTTCGCGGCGGTGCTGTTCGCCTATCGGCTGGTGCCGGAAACCAAAGGGTTGAGCCTGGAGGCGATTGCGGCGCTGTGGGCGAAACGGACGACCTGAACCGACCGGCCATGGTGAAGGCGCCAAAGCACACTACATTCCAAGCTCTGGTCGGAGGACGAGCAAATGAATAAGGCAGCAATCGGCTTGGGCTTACTCGGGGTGCTGGCGGGGCCGGCGGCGTTCGCGCAGTTGCAGACCAGTACCGGGATGCAGGGAATGCAGAGCAACGGGATACAGACACCCTATGTTCAGGGACCGACGGTGCAGACGCCGATGATGCAGCCATCGGCGCCGGCGACCATTGCGCCGCCGCCGCCGCCCGCCATCATCCCGCCGCCGCAGACCTTCTCGCAGCCCAGTGCGCCGGTGGGCGGCACGATCGCGCCGCTGCCGCAGGCGCCGCTGACCACGGCGCCGGCGACCACGAAATAATCTTCAGGCGCCGAAAAAGCGGTTCATGGGGCGCGGCAGGCCGAGGTGCTCGCGCAGGGTCGTGCCTTCGTAAGCTTCGCGGAAAATGCCCCGGCGGGTGAGCTCCGGGACCACCATGTCGACGAAATCGTCCAGCCCTTCCGGCACCGTGTGGAACATCACGTTGAACCCGTCAGAAGCCTCGGTCTCCAGCCATTCCTGCATGGTGTCGGCGATGTCGGCCGGCGAACCGACGATCTCGAAGCCGCCATAGCTGCCGGCGATCTCGGCGAGCTGGCGGACGGTGAGATGGTCGCGGCGGGCTATCGTCACCATCTCCTGGCGGGAGGTGTGGCTGGCATTGGTGGCGGCCGGCAGCTCGGGCAGCGGCGCGTCCAGGTCGAAGACCGAAGCATCCGTTCCCAAGCGCATCGAAAGGTTGGGGATGCCGCTTTCCGGGTGCACCAGGCTGGTGAGCAGGGCCTTCTTCTCGAACGCCTCCTGCCGGGTCCGCCCGACGATGACCAGCGCCGCGGGCAGGATTTTCAGGTGCCCCGGCGGCCGGCCCAGCGCCTTCATCCGCGCCTTGATGTCGGCGTAGAAGGACCGGGCACTTTCGATGTTCTGGCTGCTGCCGAAGATGACCTCGGCGGTTTCCGCGGCGATCTGGCGGCCAGCCTCGGAAGCGCCGGCCTGCACGATGACCGGCCAGCCCTGCACCGGCCGGGCGATGTTGAGCGGGCCGCGGACCGACAGGTGCTCGCCCTTGTGGTTGAGGACGTGCATCCGCTCGGGGTCGAAAAACAAGCCGCTTTCCTGGTCGCGCAGCCAGGCATCGTCGGCGAAGCTGTCCCACAGCCCGGTGACCACGGTGTGGAACTCCCGGGCGCGGCGGTAGCGTTCGTCGTGCTCGACATGATCTTCGAGGCCGAAGTTCAGCGCCGCGTCCGGGTTGGAGGTGGTGACGATGTTCCAGCCGGCCCGGCCGTTGCTGATATGGTCAAGCGAGGCGAAGCGCCGGGCGATGTGATACGGCTCGTCGAAGGTGGTCGACGCGGTGGCGACTAGGCCGATGCGCTGTGTCACCATCGCCAGCGCCGAAAGCAGGGTCAGCGGCTCGAACGAGGTGGCGGTGGCGCTGCGGCGCAAGGCTGACATTGCCATGTTGAGGACGGCGAGATGGTCCGCCATGAAAAACGCATCGAACCGCCCGGCTTCGAGTTTCTGGATGAAGCGGACGATGTGGTGGAGGTTGAAATTGGCGTCCGGAAAGGCGCCGGGATAGCGCCACCAGGCGGTATGGATGCCGACGGGACGCATGAAGGCGCCGAGGTGGAGTTTTTTGGGCATGTGCCTGCATAGCCCGTTGGCAGTGAGATCGAAAGCCGCCGAGGGCACCGCGCGGTGCCTTGTCCGCCTGGGGTTGCTGTAGCAGAAGCGCCGCAATGGGCGAGCCGATGGAGAAGAAGCCGGGAGCCGGCGCGATCGTCATCGTGCCCGCTTGGGATTCCTGCGGCAGTTACGAGGTGTTCAAGGGGCAGCTCCAGACGCTGGCAATACTTGGATACGAAACCTTTGTGCTGGCGGCCCCGAGCCGGTGCATGGCGCGCAAGGCGTACCGGGACTATCGCCGGACCTATCGGCGGCTGACGGCCAACTTGGATTGTACCGCCCGGGATGAGGTGCGGCTGCCGTTTTTGCCGTTTGGCGCGCGCCGGTTCCGAGCGGTGGCGGCAGGGCGGAGCGCGGCATTTCAGTCCACCAGGGCCGCGCATGTGCTGGAGCTGCCGCGTTCACTGAAGCGGTTCCTGCGCGGCAAGCGGGAGCTCTTCGTTTTGTGCAACCACTACTTCAACGTGCCTTATGTGGAGACGCTGCAAAAACTGCTGCGGACGAAGCTGATGTTCGCGCTGGAAACGCATGACATCCAGGCCCGGCATTTGCGGCAGCACGCCGCCGGGGGTGATGACGATTACGAGGCACTGCTGGCGGATGAGCTGGCATTCGTGGCGAAGGCGGATCGGGCGATCCATATCAATGCGGAAGAACATCGCGTGTTCAAGGCGGCTTTACCGGAAGCGGCGCATCGGTTGATCTATCCCGCAATCGCGGAGCGGCCGCTGACGACGGCGGCGCGCGCCGATACCACGTTCCTGATTGTCGCGGCGGCCAACACTCCGAATGCCGAGAGTATCGAATGGTTCCTGACCAAGGTGTGGAGCCGTTACGAAGGCAACGGTGGCCTGCGGATTGTCGGCGGCGTCGCGTACATCATGGCGTGGCTGTATCCGGAAACGTTCCGGCGTTGGCAGGTGGTATTCGCCGGGCGGGCGGAGGATCTCGGCTGGCACTACGCCGGGGCCGCCGTGGTGGTGGTGCCGGTGATCGCCGGCGAAGGCATTTCGATCAAATTCGCGGAGGCGATGGCCTACGGCAAGCAGGTGCTGTTTACGCCGCGCGCGGTGCGAGGGCTGCCGGATCACTGCGTCGATCATGTGCGGGACGGGCTGTGCGAAGATGAAGCGGCGCTGCTGGAAAAGCTGGAGGCGGTGCCCGCGGACGCCGGGGTGACGGTCAGCCAGGAGTCCCTGCGGGTGTACCGGGCGTTGTTCGCACGGGAGAAACACGTCACTGCGTATGAGGAGATCGTGCGGGCCACGACCAACGCGATCGGGTTGCGTTAGTTGCGTTCCGGCCTGGTGTGCAAGAGTTTCATCGATGACCTGGCGCGGGTGCGGGTATTGGCGCGATCGATCCTTGATCATAACGTCGACGATCTGCCGGTGCTGTTTTTCGTGGCGGCGGCGCAGCGGATTATTTTTCGTAACATGCTGCCGCGGGCGTTCGAGGTGATCGCGGAGGAGGAGTTCGTCGAGCCACGCTGTTACGAATGGCTGGATGGCTGGCGGCAGCAGCAGGTGGTGAAGCTATCCCTGCATCGGCTGGGGTTGCTGGACCGTTTTCTTGTAATTGATTCTGATAACTACTTCATCCGGGATTTCACCGAAGCCGACATTTTTGGCGCCGCGCAGGAGATGCGGATCGTCGCCGTGTTGGCGAATTACGCGTATTGCGAGAGCCCGGAGATGAACGCGCTGGCGCTGGGGCATGGAGATGCGGAGCCAAGCGAAACACCGGCGCTTCGATTTGGACCGGAACCAAGGCTCCGGCTGCCACGCTGCTTCCTGCACGACCGGAACTACAAGATGTGCCCGCCCGACCTGGCGGCGGCGGCAATCCCCTATGCGTTCGATCGTCGGGACGGGCGGAGGGTGCGGTTTCTGCCGCCGCCATTCATCTGGATGGCGGAGGTGCTGCGGGCGATGGACGTGATGCTGGCGGAGGAGGAAGTCAGCTATACCGACCTGATCCATCTTTCGCCGTGGGAGGTGGATTGGTACGGCAATTTCGCCTTCAAGTTCTTCGGGTCGCGGATGACGGCGGTGCGGCCGCTGTTCTTCCATTTCACATTCGATGCGCATCTGGCGGCGGCGCGGCAAGCGGGCGTAAGCCGCGCCACGCTGGCGGCGAATTTTTGGGGCGTGTCTCTGGCCGCGCGGCACCAGGAGGATTGTGAATTGTGAGGCATGCCGGGTGAGGGATTTGAACCCCCGGCCTTCGGTTTACAAAACCGCTGCACTACCACTGTGCTAACCCGGCGCGGGTGGTCTTTACCATAATGGGGCGGGGGTTAAAGCCCTTGATGGGGCGGGGGTTAAAGCCCTTGGCCGGCGGCGAAGGCGGGGCCTTGATCCGGGTTGGGGGGTGGGTCTATATGCCGCGTCCGACCAACCGGCGCGCGTTGGGGCTATAGCTCAATTGGTAGAGCGTCTGCATGGCATGCAGAAGGTCAGCGGTTCGATTCCGCTTAGCTCCACCAATTTTTCTGGCTGAAAGAAGTCGTCAGTGCCGGCCTGCGCCGGCATGACGGGGTTGCGCGGCCTCAGGCGTAGATAGGATTGGAGTCCGCCTTCAGCTTCACGTCCACGGTTTTGTGGATGGCGTTGGAGTACGGGCAGACGATGTGGGCTTTCTGCACCAAGTCCTCCAGCACCGCGTTGTCCACGCCGGGGGCGGTAATGGTGAGTGCGGCGGTGATGCCGAAGCCGCCGCCGTCCTCGCGCGGGCCGATGCCGATATCGGCAGCGACACGAGTCTCGTCCGGCAGCTTCACATTCTCCTTGCCGGCCACGACTTTCAGCGCGCCGAGGAAGCAGGCGGAGTAGCCGACCGAGAATAGTTGTTCGGGGTTGGTGCCGGGGCCGCCATCGCCGCCCAGCTCTTTCGGGACACTCAGCTGCACGGCGATCTTGCCATCGTCGCTGGCGCCCTCGCCGGCGCGGCCGCCGGTGGCGTGGCCATGCCCGGTATATTTAACATCGACCATTTCTTCTGCTCCTACCTACGTGGGCAGATGTGGCGCGCGGCCCGACCAAATCAACGAAGGGCCGCGCAGAAGGTGGCGATGCGGGCGGCAGCACGGCTCAGCAGCGGCTCCGATGTGGCGGTGGAGATGCGGATATGCGGGCTGAGGGCGAAGGCCGCACCCTGCACCACCGCGACATGCGCTTCCTCCAGCAGCGCCGCCGCGAAGCCGGTGTCGTCGGTTACGCGGGTGCCTGCGGGCGTGGTCCGGCCGAGGCAGCCGGAAATGTCCGGGTACAGGTAGAACGCGCCTTCCGGCCGGTGACAGACCACGCCGGGCACATCGTGCAGAGCCTCCAGCATCAGGTCGCGGCGGCGCTGATAGGTGGCGGCACGCACCGCCAGATCGTCCTGCGGGCCTTCCAGCGCGGCGACGGCGGCGGCCTGGCTGACCGAGGATACGCCGGAGGTGGTGGTCGCCTGCACTACGGTCATCGCCTCGATCAGCGCGCGGGGCCCGGCGCAGAAGCCGACCCGCCAGCCGGTCATGGCGTAGGATTTAGAGACGCCGGTCATTGTCACGATCCGTTCCGCCAGGTCCGGTGCCACGGCGGACAACGTGGCGTAGGCGCCGCCGTCGAACAGCAGATGCTCGTAGATATCGTCGGACAGCACCCAAACGTCAGGGTGGCGGCGCAGCACTTCGGCAAGTGCGGCAAGTGCGGTGGCGTCGCAAGCGGCGCCGGACGGGTTGTTGGGGTAGTTTAGGATCAGCAGGCGGGCGCGCGGTGTGAGTGCTGCTTCCAAATCCTCCGGCGTCAGGCGGAAGCCCCCGGCTTGCGGGCAGGCGATGAAAACCGGCACCCCGCCGGCGAACTGCACGGTCTGCTCGTACCCCGCCCAGGCCGGCGCCGGGATGATGACCTCGTCGCCGGGGTTGATCACCGCCATCACCATGTTGAAAATCGCTTGTTTGCCGCCGTTAGTGACCAGGATGTCCTGGGTTTCGACATCGAGCTTTTGCTCGCGGGCAAATTTGCGCCGCACTGCTGCCTTTAGCGCCTCGGTGCCGGCGAGCGGCGGGTATTTGGTCTGGCCGGCGCGGGCGGCGGCGGCGGCGGCTTCGATGATGTGGGGTGCTGTGGGAAAATCCGGCTCGCCGAGGGAAAGCGAGATCACGTCGTGGCCGGCGGCGCGCAGCGCGCGGGCACGGGCAGCCATGGCAAAAGTGGCGGCAAGTTCAGTACGGTCAATGGCGGCGGAGAGGGGTGGCATCCAGCTAAATTCCTGGGGTCCGGGGCCTCCCGGCCCCGGCCGCCGGAGGCTCTTGCTAAGCCGTGCCGCCGACCGTCAGGCCCGCCATCTTCATCGTCGGCTGGCCGACACCGACCGGCACGCCCTGGCCGTTTTTGCCGCAGGTGCCGACGCCGGGGTCGAGTTCCAGGTCGTTGCCGATCATCTCCACCTTGGTCAGCGCGTCAGGGCCGTTGCCGATCAGCGTGGCACCCTTCACTGGCGCCGTGACCTTGCCGTCCTCGATCAGATAGGCCTCGGAGGCCGAGAACACGAACTTGCCGGAGGTGATGTCGACCTGGCCGCCGCCGAAATTCACCGCGTACAGGCCGCGTTTGACCGAGCGGATCATGTCGTCCTTGGTCGCCTCGCCGGGCAGCATGATGGTGTTGGTCATGCGCGGCATTGGCGAATGGGCGTAGCTTTGGCGGCGGCCGTTGCCGGTGGCGCGCATGTTCATCAGCCGGGCGTTCTGCCGATCCTGGATAAAGCCGACCAGCACGCCGTCCTCGATCATCGTGGTGCGCGAGGTCGGCGTGCCCTCATCGTCGATGGTGAGCGAGCCGCGGCGGTCCGGCAGCGTGCCGTCATCCACCACCGTTACCCCTTTGGCGGCGACCCGGCTGCCCATCAGCCCGGCGAAGGCGGAGGTCTGCTTGCGGTTGAAGTCGCCCTCCAGCCCATGGCCGATCGCTTCGTGCAGCAAGATGCCGGGCCAGCCGGCGCCGAGCACCACTTCCATCTCGCCGGCCGGCGCCGGCACGCTTTCCAGGTTGACAGATGCCTGGCGGACCGCCTCGTGCACCGCCGCCTGCCAGAAATTGGGCTCGATATACTGGTTGTAGGAGGTGCGGCCGCCGGCGCCGTAGCTGCCGGTTTCGCGCCGCCCGTCCTGCTCCATCACCACCGAGACATTGAGCCGCACCAGCGGCCGGACATCGGCGAGGCGGGCGCCGTCCGCCCGCATGATCTCCACCACCTGCCATTCGCCGAACACGCTGGCCATCACCTGGATGACGCGGGTGTCGGCGCCGCGGGCAAAGGCGTCGATCTCCATCAGCAACGCGGCGCGGGTGGCGAACGGCATGTCGGCCAGCGGATTCAGGCCGGCATAGAGCGGCGCCGCGGCGGCGGCCGGGCCGCCGGCGACCATGCCGTGCTCAGCGCTGCGCGCCGCTTTCACGGTTTGCGCGGCGCGGCCGAGAGCGGCGTCCGACAATTCGCCGGCATGGGCGTAGTAGCTCGCCTCGCCGACCACCGCCCGCAGGCCGAAGCCGCGGCGGGTGTCGAAGCTCGCCGAGCGGATGCGGCCGTCTTCCAGGCTGATGCCCTCGGACTCGCGGTATTCCAGGAACAACTCGCCGTCATCGGCGCCATCGGTCGCGGTCGCGATGTGGCGGGCGGCGACAGCGGGGTCGAGGCCGCCGGCTTCATGAAACAGTGTCTCGGCGATGAGGGAAGCGTCTGACATTTGATTTCCTATCGTGTGGCGCCGCGCAGCGCGTGCAGGCTCCAGAACGCGAAGCTGAGTAGTAGCACCGCATTAAGCTGGTGGACCAAACCGACATTGTCCACATCCGAAACCAGAGCGGTGACGCCGAGCGCCCATTGCAGCATTGCAAAGGCGGCGAGCAACAGGATCGGCAGCCGCACCCGGCGCGGCAAAACCCCCAGCAGCCCGTAGAACGCCGTGCCGAGCACCCCCAGCGCCGTGAGGGTGCCGAGCACCCGGTGGTCCCACTGCACCACCGCCTTGTTGGCGAACATGTTGAGCCAGTGCGGCCGCAGCGTGTCGCCGTCCGGCGGCATCCAGTGGCCCTCGATCAACGGCCAGGTTTTGTTGATGTCGTCCGCGCCGGTGCCGGAGACGAAGGTGCCGGCGACCATGGTGAGCGCGATCGCCACAATCACCGCGACGACCAGCACGCGCAGCAATCGGGCGTGGGGGACGGACGGCGCCCGTGGGTGCAGCACGGTCATCCCGGTCCATAGCACCGCGACGTACAGGAACATCGCGGCGGAAAAATGCAGCGACAACCGCCAGGGCTGCACCGCGACGCTGTTGGGATCGAACCCGGAGGCGACCATGAACCAGCCGATCGCGCCCTGCAGCCCGCCCAGAATGAACAGCAGGGTCAGCCACGGGATCAGCCGCTTCTCGATCCGCCGGGTGGCGATAAATGCGACCAGCGGCACGAAGAACACGAAGCCGATCAGCCGGCCCCAGAGCCGGTGCAGGTATTCCGGCCAGAACAGCGCCTGGAAGCCGGCCAGGTCCATGCCCTGGTGTTCGATGCGGTATTGCGGAATGGTCTGGTACAGCGCGAACAGCCGGTTCCACGCCGCTGCCGTGAGCGGCGGGATGATGCCGGAGATCGGCTGCCAGTCCATGATCGAAAGCCCGGCCCCGGCGTCACGCGTATAGCCGCCGATGCCGACCATCACCCAGATCATCCCGCACACGGCGAACAGCCAGGCCGCCACCAGCCGGCGGTTGGCCTGCGAAGCGGCGGGTGAAACGGGGGTAGGCGGCTGGGCCGCGGTGCTGAAAACCAGATCGGAGGGCATCCGCGTATTGTGGGCCGCCGCGCCGCAGGGTCAAGCCGGGTGGCATTGAACCCGCGGGCCAGCGCATGGCAGACTGTCGGCGGCACGCCCTGCCGCCAGAGGCTTTTCATGTTTCAAATGTCGCGCCGCACCGTGCTTATCGGCTCCGCTTTGTTGCGTGCCATCCGCCCGGCACAAGCCACCAGCCTCCCCCCGCTGACCGCCCGCAAGGAGATGGCGGTGCAGGTTGTCGATTTTGGCTGGAAGCGGGATGGCGGCATGTTCGACAGCGGCGGCCCCAATGGCGCCGCCACGGTCGAGGTGTACACGCTGGAAACCAGCGCCCATCACGTCCGTTTCCGGTTCCAGAACGGCCTGGCCCAGAGCTGGACCATCTCCGGCGCCGCCTACGCCCCCACGGCCAGAGCGCAGACCAATCCGGAGGACGCCACCGGCGCGCCGGTGGCGTTGCGCCCGGTCACCTTCGGCAATAACGGCCGGGATGTGGCGCTGGAAGATCAGACCGCCCCCGCCGGCGCGGCCACCTCCCTGGTTTTACCTCCAGCTGCAGAAGGCGCCACCTTCCCGCAGCACGGCTACGTCTTCCGCGGCATCCCCAACGTGCTGTTTTCCGACTGGATGCCGATCGAGACGCTGCCCCGCGCCGATGGCGGGCAGGGTGCGCTGGTCATGCTGCGCGTGATGACACCGAGCCCGGAGTTCAGCGGCATCCGGCCCACCCGCGTGTGGGGCCATAGCCTGTTTCAGGGCACGCCGGCCCGGCCCTGGCGCAGCATCGACATGCCGCAGCAGGCTGGCGCCCCAGGCTTCCTCACCGCCGGCGATCTTGCCGATCCGGAGCCACTTGACGCCTACGCCGGCAACGCCCTGTGCTGCGGCATACAGGCGGTCGGCGATACACCTGGCCTCACCCTCCTCTCGGTCGGCGATTCCAACTTGATGGGTGGCGGCGAGGCGCAGGGGTATCTCGGCCCCATCAAGCGTGCCGCCGACCTGATGAGCACGCCGCAACTGCCGGTTTCGCACGTCGCCTCGGCCATCTATGGCTGCCCCAGCGGCGCCTTCTTCAATGCCGGCCGCCTCGCCATCCGGACCAACCGGATTTCCTGCGCCGTGATGCAGGTGTGGTCCGGCAACGACAGGCCGCCGAACCTGCATTCGGCGAAGAAGGCCTGGGCGGAGGCGCAGGCTTTTGCCGCCGAATGCGAACAGGCGGGCGTGCTGCCGATCTTTCTCTCGCCCGGACCGACGCCGCCCGGGCACGAGGGGGACAATAAGACAATTCATCTTTGGACGATGTCGAAGCTCTACGCGCAGAGCCGGCTTTTCGTCGACCTTTACAAAGTGCTCGGCACGCCGGCGCCCGACGAGGCGGAGACGGAACTGCGGCCGAACCTGCGCGCCTCCGACCACGTGCACGGCAACAGCACGTCCAACACCCTGGTTGCGCAGGCCGTGGTGGCGCTGCTGCAAACCCTACCGCTGGTCAATGCCTGAAAAGCCCGAACCCGGCGCCGCTATTGCAGCGTCAGCACCTGATGCGCGCTCCATTTGGGCGGCGTGATCAACCGCGCCGCGCCGACGCGGACCGAATGCAGCTTGCCGTCCAGGCTTCGCTCCCAGAATTCCAGGAACTTGTGCAGCTCGGGGAATTTCGGCGCGAGGTCGAGGTTCTGCCAGATATAGGATTGCAGCACGCTGGGGTGGTCCGGCAGGCGGTAGAGGATTTCAGCGGTGGTCATCCGGTAGTCGCGCATTTGCAAGGCAAGGCTCATCGGCTATTGCTCCCTCGGGTCAACCTCGGGCGTCGTCCCTGATTTCATCAGGCTGCCATAAAGGCCGCGCGCTGCGAAAGAAAAAACTCATCCGAAACAGCAAGTTGGCACTCAGTTGCGAAGAGTGCTGCCGCGCTTGACAGAACGGGGGGCAACTTCTAGATGTCTGGCACTCTCAAGCACAGAGTGCCAACAGCCGCGGTGCCGCAAACTGGGCCGGACGGGTTTTTGGCAAATACCTATTTATCAGGAGCGATCCACATGGCGAAATTCCGCCCTCTGCATGACCGCGTTGTCGTTCGCCGTATCACGGCCGAAGAGAAGACCGCCGGCGGCATCATCATTCCCGACACCGCCAAAGAGAAGCCGATGGAAGGCGAGATCGTCGCCGCCGGTCCCGGCGCCCGCAACGAAGCCGGCGCTCTCGTGGCGCTTGAAGTCAAGGCCGGCGACCGCATTCTGTTCGGCAAGTGGTCCGGCACCGAGGTCAAGGTCGACGGCGAGGAGCTTCTTATCATGAAGGAGTCCGACATCCTCGGCATCATCGACGCCACCGCCATGCCCGAGAAAAAAGCCGCCTAAAAACGGCTGCCAACCAGCGTCCCGATGACGAAGCGGCGGAGCCGCGTAGTCTGAATCGGGCCGCAATTTCAACCAGCGTCCCGATGACGTAGCGACGAAGTCGCGCAGTTTGAATCGGGCCGCCCTTTCAACATAAGGAGCACCATCATGGCTGCCAAAGACGTACGTTTCGGGCCGGATGCTCGCGACCGCATGCTGCGCGGCGTCGACATCCTCGCCAATGCCGTCAAAGTCACGCTCGGCCCGAAGGGCCGTAACGTGGTCATCGAAAAGAGCTTCGGCGCGCCCCGCATCACCAAGGACGGCGTGACCGTCGCCAAAGAGATCGAGCTGTCCGACAAGTTCGAGAATCTCGGCGCTCAGCTGCTGCGCGAAGTCGCCAGCAAGACCAACGACCTCGCCGGTGACGGCACCACCACGGCCACCGTGCTGGCGCAATCGATCGTGCGCGAGGGCGTGAAGGCGGTTGCCGCCGGGCTGAACCCGATGGACCTGCGCCGTGGCATCGACAAGGCGGTGATCGCCGTTGTCGAAGAGCTGAAGAACCGCACCAAGAAGATCACCACCCCGGCGGAAACCGCCCAGGTCGGCACGATCTCTTCCAATGGCGAAACCGAGATCGGCGAGATGATCTCCCAGGCCATGCAGAAGGTCGGCAATGAGGGCGTCATTACGGTTGAGGAAGCCAAGGGCATCCAGACCGAGCTCGATGTCGTCGAGGGCATGCAGTTCGACCGTGGCTATGTGTCCCCGTACTTCATCACCAACCCCGAGAAGATGATTGCGGATCTCGACAGCCCGTTCATCCTGATCTTCGAGAAGAAGCTCTCCGGCCTGCAGCCGATGCTGCCGCTGCTGGAAGCCATCGTGCAGACCGGCAAGCCGCTGCTGATCATCGCCGAGGATGTCGAGGGCGAAGCCCTGGCCACCCTGGTCGTGAACAAGCTGCGTGGCGGCCTGAAGATCGCCGCCGTCAAGGCGCCGGGCTTCGGCGATCGCCGCAAGGCGATGCTGGAAGACATCGCAGTGCTGACCGGCGGCCAGGTGATCTCCGAGGATCTCGGGATCAAGCTGGAAACCGTCACCCTCGCCATGCTCGGCAAGGCCAAGAAGGTGCTGATCGAGAAAGAGAACACCACGATCATCGAGGGCGCCGGCCAGAAGGCCGACATTACCGGCCGGGTTTCGCAGATCCGCGCCCAGATCGAGGAGACCACCTCCGACTACGACCGTGAGAAGCTGCAAGAGCGTCTCGCGAAACTGGCCGGCGGCGTCGCGGTTATCCGCGTCGGCGGTTCTTCCGAGGTTGAGGTGAAAGAGCGCAAGGACCGCGTGGACGACGCGCTGCACGCGACCCGTGCGGCCGTTGAAGAAGGCATCGTGCCGGGCGGCGGCGTCGCTCTGGCCCGCGCCTCGCTGATCCTGGCCGACCTGAAGTTCGAGAACGAAGACCAGCGCGTCGGCATCGACATCATCCGCAAGGCCATCCTGGTGCCGCTACGCCAGATCGCCGAAAACGCGGGTGAGGACGGCGCCGTGATCTCCGGCAAGGTGCTGGACAACAGCGAATACGCCTATGGTTTCGACGCCCAGACCGGCGACTACAAGGATCTGGTCGGCGCCGGCATCATCGACCCCACCAAGGTGGTGCGCACCGCCTTGCAGGATGCCGCTTCCGTGGCCGCTCTGATCATCACCACCGAGGCCGGTGTGGTCGAGCGCCCCGAGAAGAAAGCCGGCGGCGGCATGCCGGGCGGCGGTATGGGCGGAATGGGCGGCATGGGCGACATGGATTTCTGATCCACGTTCTTCGCCACGAACGAGAAAGCCGCGGGAGCAATCCCGCGGCTTTTTCTTTGTCTGCCGACAAAAGAGCCTCCGGCGGCTGGGGCCGTAGGCCCGACCCCATGACTTTCCTTACCGCGCCGCGTCATCCCGGCGGAAGCCGGCATCCACGACTTCAACTTCCCGGCGTGCGGCGGCGGTACAGCTGGGTCAGGCCGAGGCCGATCGACAGCAGACTGCCGCAGCCGGTGGCGACCGCGCCGATGGTCAGGCCACCGGAGAGGATGCGTGCCAGATCACCGCCCAAGGCGCAGCGCACGAAAGTAGCCCCAAGCAGCAGCGCGCTCGCGGTGAGAACCGCGATGAAGGCGATTTCCATGTGCTCCGCGAAGCCATCCATGAACGGCGCTCGCGCTGCCACGCGCAAGCCCGCCGCCGACGCCTCCGTGCGCTTCGTTTGCACCAACGGCATGGCAATCGCGACATCGTTCGGCAAAGCCGTAGGCAACTGCGTGCTCATCCGGTCTCTCCTGTTGCTGGGCATTTTTTAATCAGGCCAGCGCCCGCCCGTGGCACCCTCGCCTTAGTTCATGAAAACATTGCGGTTCCGTAAGACCGCGGCGGCGGGCATACGCGCACCTCCGAAACGATTCAACTGAAATCTGATAAATTTAATCAGAAAATTACAAAAATTATGCGGAGCTTGCTACTTCGTTAAGCACTTGCGTCTCGGAGTTCGTTGTTAACCAGAGCTTTAACGATGTTGCGAACCTAGGAAATGAGCCTCCAGGCGGCTTTCGCTTCGGGATACGTCGCATAGCCCAGGACGAACGGCGGCTCCGCTTCGTCGGTGTGGATCAGCTGGTTGGGGGCGTGGCCGCCGATCCAGGCATCGGCGTAGGCGCTAATCGCCGGCACATCCCCGACCTTCATCGCGTCCATGTCGATGTTGCAAAGATACTGGAACGCCGCCGGCGTCATCCCGGCCGGCGCGGCGTAGTTTGCGGGCGGCCCCACCGGCGCCACCAGCGGGCTCATCCGCACCACTCGGCTCACCGCCGGCGCCGGAAACGCCCCGTTCCCCAACGTCATCGCGTGGGCGATGAAGCTTGCGGAGTCCGGCGGGTCGTCCAGGATCGCGCTGGCGAGCTTGCCGAGATCGGCGAGCAGGCTGGCGCCCTTGCGCATCTGCGTGAAGGCGGAGCTTGGCGCCCCCGCCGGCGCCAGCGGCAGCCGCACCGTTCCGGTGCCCAGGCTCAGCGCCGCGATGGTCGCGGGCGGGGTGCCGTGGACCACCGCCTCGGTCACAGCCGCCACGACCGGGTTGTTGAACCCGCTGATCCCGCCATCCCAGTAGCGCTCCGGCCGCTCCGGAAAGGTCGCCGGCGCGTCGAAATAATTCACCGGCGCGTCGGTGGAGGCGTGGATCGCCTCCGCCATCGTCACGTCCGCCGGGTTGCAGATGCCCAGGCACGCCCCCGCCCCCGCCACGGAGCGGAAAAACGTCGCCCGGTTCAGGTCGTAATCAAACCCGACGATCAACAGCCGCACCGGGTCGCCGCCGGGTCCGGTCAGGTTTTCGGTGATCCCGGTAATCGGCCTTTTGCCGGTCTGCGGCAGCAGCGTCTCCAGCGCGACCAGCTTGTTCGCGGCGCTGTATTTCGGCCCCATCCCAACCGCCAGCTCCAGCGCCTTGTCCCCCAGCGACGTGGTGGGCGAGAAAATCATCGCCCGCTTGGTCGCGTCCATGAACAGGTCCAACAACTGTTCGAGCGTCAGGTCCTCCATCAATCCGCCCAGCACGATGCTGCCGCCGGAATTGGCCGCCACCAGGTCGAACGCCGCCAGAACCTCGTTGCCCCGCGCCGCCGCTCCGAACAGGTCGATCAGGACCTTGACCTCGATCAGCGCCCAGGCGCCGCCGCCGTCCAGCGTAAGGATGCGGTAGGGCATGGCGGGGTTCCTCGCGTTATTGGTTAAGCCTTGCCGTTACTACAGCGTATCTTGTTTGGCGGCGCAATATGACGGCGGCGCAACGCCCGCTGAGCACGACCCAAAAAAATGAATTCAACCGCAAGAGACGGAGCGCCGGGCAGCTTCACACCGGGCAGTTTACGACGCTCGGTTTAACTCGGAAGATACGAAAATGCACAGCGACCCCGCCCTTGAAACACTCGCCGACCCACGCTGGCTTGCCGTGCGCCAGCGGGACGGCGGCTGTGACGGCGCTTTCGTGTATGCGGTTGCCACCACCGGCGTCTATTGCCGTCCGGCCTGCGCGGCGCGACGGCCCCGCCTCGAAAATGTCCGGTTCTATACGAACTGCGCGGCGGCCGAAGCCGCCGGTTTTCGCCCCTGCCTGCGCTGCAAGCCGAACCAGCCGGCCCTTGCCCCGCTGCATGAAAAGGTCGCGGCCGCCTGCCGGCTGATCGAGCACGCGGCGCAAATGCCCAGCCTGGCCGCGTTGTCGAAGGCAGCCGGGCTCAGCCCGTTTCATTTCCACCGGGTCTTCAAGGCGGCGACCGGCATCACCCCGAAAGCCTACGCCATTGCGCAGCGGGACCGGAAGCTCGACGCGGCGCTGGATCGCCCGGGAACAGTGACACAGGCGATCTACGACGCCGGCTTCAACACGAGCGGCAGGTTCTACGCCGGGGCACGCCAGGCGATCGGCATGACCGCGACCGCGCGGCGCGCCGGCGGCGCCGGTGAGCATATCCGCTTCGCCACCGCCACCTGCACCCTAGGCACGATTTTGGTTGCCGGCAGCGCCGCCGGCATCTGCGCCATTTCCCTGGGCGGCGACCCGAACATTCTGCTCCGGGAGCTGACCAGGCGCTTTCACGCCGCGACGATCAGCGCCGGCGACACCGCCTTCGAGCGTCAGCTCACCGAGACCGTCGCGTTCGTTGAAGCCCCGCAACGCGGCCTGGCGCTGCCGCTCGACATACGCGGTACGGTTTTTCAGCGAAGGGTGTGGCAGGCGCTGCGGGACATCCCGCCGGGCGCCACCGCCAGCTACAGCGAGATTGCCGCCCGCATCGGCGCCCCTGCCGCCATACGCGCGGTTGCCGGTGCCTGCGCCGCCAACACTCTGGCGATCGCGGTGCCTTGCCACCGCGTCCTCGGCAAAGGCGGCGCCTTGACCGGCTATCGCTGGGGCGTGGCAACCAAGCGCCGGCTGCTGGACCTGGAAGCCGATGCAGGCTGAACTCTTCGTGTCCGCGCCGGCGCGGGAAGCGATCGACGACGGCGCCGTCCTGTTTCGCGGCCTGGCGGCGCCCTCCGAAGCGGTGTTGATCGCCGCCGTTGATGCCGTCACTGCCGCGGCGCCGTTCCGCCACCTCGTCACGCCGGGCGGCCATGCGATGTCGGTCGCGATGAGCAACTGCGGAACCGTAGGCTGGACCAGCGACCGCCGGGGCTACCGCTACACGCCGACCGATCCACAGACTGGGCTGCCTTGGCCGGCTATGCCCGATGTCTTTCTGGTGTTAGCCCGGGACGCCGCCGCGCAAGCCGGTTACGCCGCCTTTGCGCCGGACGCCTGCTTGATCAACCGTTACGTTCCCGGCGCAAAGATGTCGCTGCACCAGGACCGGGACGAGGGCGACCTTGCCGCGCCGATCGTTTCGATCTCACTCGGCCTGCCGGCGGTGTTTCTCTGGGGCGGCAAAGCCCGGGCTGACCGGCCGCGCCGTATCCCGCTTGGCAGCGGCGATGTTGTCGTGTGGGGCGGCGTGACGCGCCTGAACTTCCACGGCGTGCTGCCGCTGGCGAGGGGGGAGCACCCCGCCCTCAGCGCGCAACGCATCAACATCACCTTCCGTAAAACGCGCTGATCACTCCTCCGCCAGCACGTCGCTAACGCGCCGGCCGTAGCCGGAGGGGCGGTAGAACACGATGCCGACCAGCAGCCCGCCGATGCCGACGATCTTGGTGGTCGTGTCGAAGGTGGAGATCGCGTAAATCCCCAGCACGATCAAAGCCACCGCGCTCAAGAACGGATACAGCGCGTAGACGATCCAGGTGCCGGCCGACTCCCGCAGGCTGCCCCGGAACACCCAGGCGCAGACTAGCCCGGCGAGGCCATAGTAATAACAAACCTGCACCGCGATCGCGCTCACCGAATCCGAAAGGATTTTGCCGATGGACGGCATGAAGCTGGACAGGAAGATCAGCACCAACCCCACCAGGAGCAGCAGATACATGGTCCGCACCGGCGTCTTGGTCTTCTCCTGCACCACGCCGAACGTGGCGGGCAGCGCATGGTCGCGGCCCATGGCGAACAAGGTGCGGGAGAATTGCAGCATCGTCGTTTCCAGCGTCGCCACGCTGGACAAAATCAACGCCAAAGACGCCGCCAACCCGCCGACTCGGCCCAGCCCGGCCTGCACCGCGACATGGTAGATCAGGTTGTCGCTGAAGCCCGACGCGTCCTTCAGGCTGAACATCATCAACGCCGCGACCGTGAATGCCACGAATGAAATGATGGTGATGAAAACGCTGTAGAATCCGCCATTGCCGGCAGCGTCCGGCGGCACGTCCCTGGTCTCCTCGCTGAGATTGGAGGTGACATCCCAACCCCAATATAAAAACACCACGATCAGCGAGGACGCGGCAAAGGTGCCGGCCGGATAATTGAAGCCGAACCAGGACCAGGAAAACGGCGTCACCGCGCCGCCGCCGCCGGAATGCACGAAGGCCGCGATCGAGATCACCGCCAGGATCAACAGCTCGATCGAGCTCATTACCACTTGTATCTTGCTGGTCAGCTCGATGCCGGTGATCAGCACGGCGCCGATGACCAGAAACCAGACGGCGCCGATCGCCGTTGTCAGCAAAACATTGCTAGCCAGCGCCGGATCGATCAGGTCGATGGTGGCGGTGCCGAGCGGCACGCTGCCGGTAATCATGAACACCATCGCCGCGATCAACAGCGCCCAGCCGGAGAAATAGCCGAAGAACCCACCGAAACTCTGCCGCGTCCACTCATAGGCCGCGCCGGCGTTGGTCATCTTCTTGTTGAGGCCCTTATAGGCAATCGCAATCCCCAGCATCGGTACCGCGAAGATCAGCAACGCGTTGGGAGACACTGCCCCGGCGGCGCCCAGCAGCCCGGCGATGGCAACCGCGATTGAAAACCCGGGCGCGCTGCCCGCCACGCCCATGATGATCGATTCAAAAAACGAGAGTGAGTTCGCTTTCAGTTGCGGTACGGTCCGCGCCGTCGGTTGCATGCTCATGATCCCAGCCTCCTTATTGTCGACCCAATGGTTGTTGTTGCGTGATGCAGTGGATATTGCCGCCGCCGAGCAAAATTTCCCGGCTCGGCAGAGTAACGATCTCGCGGTCGGCAAACAGCCGCGCCAGCACCTCGCGCGCCGGCGCGTCCGTTGCCACGCCGAAAGATGGCGCGATCACCGCGCCGTTGGCAATGTAAAAATTCACGTAAGATGCCGCCAGCCGCACCCCTGCCGCCCGGTCCATCCCGCCCGACGCCCGGTCGATCCCCGCCGCCTCTGCCGCGGTATAAAACATCGGCGTCGGCATCGGCACGCGCACCACCGTGATCTCCCGCCCGCGCGCATCCCGGCTGCCAAGGAGCCGCGCCTCGGCATCGCGTGAGACCGCATGATGCGGATCGTCCGGATCGTCGCACCAGCTCAGCAACACCACTCCCGGCCGCACGAAGCACGCCAGATTGTCGATATGGCCGCCGGTCTCATCCTCCGGTACGCCGGCGCCCAGCCAGATCACATGGGTGGCGCCCAGATAATCCTTCAGCACCCGTTCCATCTCCTGCCGCGTCGCACCCGGATTGCGATCCTCGGCCAGCAAGCAAGCTTCCGTCACCAGAACCGTGCCCTCGCCATCCACATGGATCGCGCCGCCCTCGATCACCCGTGGCGCGCGATACCGCCGTGCCCGTTCGATCTGCAGCATCTTGGCGGCCACGGCGTCATCTAGGTCCCACGGAAAATACAAACCGTTTTTCAATCCGCCCCAGGCGTTGAACGGCCAGTCCACCCCCGCTAACCGGCCAGCCGCATCCAGCAGGAAACTTGGCCCCACATCGCGCGCCCAGGCGTCATCGCTGCTTACCTCCACCACCCGCACCGCCTCCGGCAGCACCGCCCGCGCATTAGCGAACTGCCGCGCCGAGGCCATCATCGTCACCGGCTCGAATCGCGCGATCGCCGCCGCTACCGCGGCGAAGGCCGCCTGAGCCGGCTGGGCCCCCAGCCGCCAGTTATCCGGCCGCTCCGGCCAGATCATCCAGCACCCCGCATGAGGTTCCCATTCCGCTGGCATGTGGAAGCCGTGCTCGCGCGGAGTCATTAGAAGGCTAGGGCTCTGCCCTGGACCCGCTGGGGCCGTGAGGCCCCAGACCCCATGACTAAGGAGGGTCCAGGGAAATCATTTCCCTGGCGGGGTTCCAAGGGGCAGAGCCCCTTGGTCACGCGTTCCTCAAATACGCATCGTATTCCACATCGGAAATCCGCCGCCGGAATTCGTTGATCTCCTGGCGCTTGCACGCGGTGTAAAACCGCTGAAAATCGGCTCCGAAGATCTCGCCGATGATTGCCGAACCCGCGAACTGGTCGACTGCGTTGGACCAGGCGATCGGCAGCGGCGGCGCGCTGGCGGCGCGTTTGTCACCGAATGTCTCCGGCCCCGGATCGGCTTTCGTTTCGATCCCGTTCAGCGCCGAGCCGAGCAGCGCCGCAAAGGCGAGGTAGGGGTTGCAATCCGCGCCAGCGACCCGGTGCTCGATCCGCGTCGCCGCCGGGTCGGCGTTGATGACCCGCACCGCCGCGAGACGATTGTCGTGCCCCCAGTCGCCATAGGTTGGCGCGTGGACGCCGGGGGCGAAGCGGCGGTAGGAGTTGGCGTGCGGCGCAAGAATTAGCATGGTGTCCGGCATGGCGCGGATCACGCCGCCGAGCGCGTGGTAAAGCACCTCGGCGGCGCGCGCGCCCTCGCCAATGAAAATGTTCTGGCCGGAACGATCAAGCAACGACATATGCACATGCATGCCGCTGCCTGCCCACTGCCCATAGGGCTTGGCCATAAACGTCGCGGTCAGGCCGTGCTTGCGGGCGACGTGTTTGATGGTGCGCTTGAGCAGCACCGCGCTATCCGCCAGCCGCAGCGCATCGGCCGAGTATTTCAGCGTCACCTCGAACTGCCCCGGCCCGCTTTCCGAGATCAGCGTGTCCAGGGCAATGTCGTGATCTTTGGCGCAGTCCATCATCTCGCGCAGCATCGCCTGATACTCGTGGATTTCGCTCAGGCCCACGGCTTCGATCTGCCAGCCTTTCCACCCTGTCGGGTCGGCGCCGCGCGGCGCGATCCGCCGCGCGTTGTCAGCCCCTTGATCGACCAGGTAAAATTCCAGCTCCACGCCGAGCGCCGGCGTCAGCCCCTGGTCGGCGTAGCGTTCCAACACGCTCGCCAGCACACCGCGCGGATCGAGCGCGAAATAGCCATCGGCGCCGCGCATCGTCAGCATCGCCTGCACCGCATTGCCTTCCGTCCAGCCCATCCGGCAGATCGAATGCGGCACCGCGACGCATAAGCCATCGGGATCGCCGGTGTCGTAGGCGATCCCGCCCTCGACGATGTCGCGGCCCCAGATGTCGAGCAGGAAGGCCGAACGCGGGATCGAGATACCGGCGCCGAGCAGCGCCTTCGCCTTGTCGCGTTGCAACCACTTGCCGCGCGGCACGCCGTTCACGTCGATGATGAAAGCCTCGATAAACTCGGACCCGGCCAGCAACGCGGCCTTCGCGGCAAGCGCGTCCTCGCCAAAAGCGTTCAAACGATAACCTCGTGCTTAACCCGCGCGTAGGTCTGCTCGACCGCGCGGGTTATCCGGCTCACCAGCATCCCGATTTCGTCCTCGGAGATCACCAGCGGCGGCGAGAACACCATGGTGTCACGCACCGCCCGCATCACCAGATCGTTCTCGAAACAATAATCCCGACAGATCGCGCCGACCCGGCCGCGATTGTCGAAAAACCGCCGGGTCCGCTTGTCCGCCACCAGTTCGATCCCGCCGATCAGCCCCAGGCCACGGATTTCGCCGACCATCGGATGGTCCGCCAGCGCCGCGCGCAACTGCGTCCGCAGAACCTCGCCCATCGCCGCGGCACGCGCCACCAGCCCCTCGTGCTCAATGATATCGAGAGTGGCCAAAGCCACAGCGCAGGCCACCGGATGCCCGGAATAGGTGAAGCCGTGATAGAACTCGCCGGTATCGTTGATCAGCACCTCCGCCACCCGGCTGCCCACCATGACCGCGGAGAGCGGCAGGTAGCCCGAGGTGATTGCTTTCGCCAACGTCATCAGGTCGGGCTTGATCCCAAACGTATCGCTGCCGAACATTTGCCCGGTGCGGCCAAAACCGCAGATCACCTCATCGGCGATCAGCAATATGTCGTGCTCCCGGCAAATCCGGTTCACTTCCGGCCAATAGGTCTCCGGCGGAATGATCACGCCGCCGGCGCCTTGCAACGGCTCGCCAATAAACGCGGCGATGTTGTCGGCGCCCAGCCGCTCGATCTCATGTTCCAGCTGGCGCGCGGCGTAAACGCCGAATTCCGCCTCCGACATCTGGCCGCCATAGCCGTACCAATAGGGCGGCAGCACATGCACGAAGCCCGGCATGTCCCCGGCCTGGCGGTGCATGTCCACCATTCCGCCGGCCGAGGCGCCGAGCGTCGTCGAGCCGTGATAGCCATACTCCCGGCCGATGATGATCCGCTTCTCCGGCCGGCCGAGCGTTTGCCAGTACACCCGCGCCATGCGCAGCGCCGTGTCCACCGCCTCGGAACCGGAACAAGCGAAGAATGCGTGGTCCAGCCCGGCCGGCGCCAGCGCCGCGAGCCGGCCGGAGAGCGCCACCACCGGCTCCGTGGTGGTTTTGAAAAACGTATTGTAATACGGCAGCTTCGTCATTTGCGCCGCCGCCGCCGCAACCAGTTCCGGCCGGCTGTAGCCAAGGTTGACACACCACAACCCAGCCATGGCATCCAGAATGCGATGCCCGTCCGCGTCATGCAGAAACACGCCGTCCGCCCCGGTGATCAACCGTAGCTTGCCTTCATGCAGCGCTTTATGGTCGGTAAACGGATGCAGATGGTGGGCTGCATCCAGCCCCCGCCAATCGACCGTTCCTGAAGTCTCGTCCAACATTCCTAGCCTCCGTCACTCTAACGAAACGCAGCCGCGCGCGCGGCACGAAAAACCAGCGTTCAGGCAGGTGGCGGGCTGAAACCGATGCGGGCGCAAAGACGCAGCAGTTCAGCCTGCGGATTGCGCGCGTTGTTGGCGAGTGCCGGTTCCATGGCTAAGTCTGTTGCAGGGTCGTAAGATGAGTCAAGGAAATAGTATTGGGCTCTGTCCAGATGATCGTGAGGCGGCGGCACTATCCATCTTGACGGGCTATCGGGGCTTGGCCAGAGTAAGTTGCCATCACCCCTGGGGTAACGCGTGCGACTGACGCCGGATAACCAACCGACAGACGCGACCTATCCAATATCTCTCTGCGCAATTACGAGTTTTCGGTGATGGCCGGCAACGCCGCTGATACCGCCAGCCCCGCCGCCGCCAAACGCGGCGCTATCACAATCGCCGGCGTCACCCGCATATTCGCGGGTTCGGTGACCGCGGTCGCTGGCATCGACCTCGCCATCGAGGCTGGCGAGTTCTTCACCCTGCTCGGCCCCTCCGGCTGCGGCAAAACCACGCTGTTGCGCATGATCGCCGGGTTCGAGGCGCCGGACGCCGGACGCATCCTGATCAGCGGGCGGGAGATGCAGGACATCCCCGCGCACAAGCGCGCCGTCAACACGGTGTTCCAGTCCTACGCGCTGTTCCCGAACCTCAACGTTGCCGAGAACATCGGCTTCGGCCTGCGCATGCGGGGCGTGAAAAAGCCGGAGCGGCGCAAGCGTGTCAACGACATCATGGGCCTGCTGCAAATCGGTGCCTTCGCCGGCCGCAATCCGGCGCAGCTTTCGGGCGGCCAGCGGCAGCGGGTCGCGCTGGCCCGTGCGTTGGTGAACGAACCGGAGGTGGTGCTGCTGGACGAACCGCTTTCCGCGCTCGACGCCAAGTTGCGCGCGGAATTGCAGATCGAGTTGTTGCGCATGCAGAAACGGCTCGGCATGACCTTCATTTTTGTCACCCATGACCAGCACGAGGCGTTGGTGATGTCGGACCGCATCGGCGTGATGGAGCGTGGCAAGCTGCAACAGGTCGGGCCGGTGCTGGAAGTGTACGAGAAGCCGCGCAACATGTTCGTCGCCGAATTCCTCGGCCTCTCCAACATCTGGCCGATCCAGCCTGCCGGCGGCGGCATGGCCGAGACGCCGATCGGCGCGCTGAAAATAGCCGCGCCACTGGGTGCCGAGCGCATGGCGATGATCCGCCCGGAAAAAATCTGGATCTATAACGACAGCGCCGCCCCCGCCGACACGCCCAACGTGTTCCGTGGTACGGTGAAGGAAGCGATCTACATGGGCGCCTCCACCCAATACCGCGTGGCACTGCCGAACGGCCAGGACGTGCTGGCGCTGGATACCAACAACCAGGCAGCCGAACGCAGTTGGCGCGCCGGCGAGCCGGTGGTGCTGGAACTCAAACCCGCCAACATCATGCTGATCGAGGGATGAGCGCGACCGCCCAGACCGCCGTGCAAGGCGAGGCGAAGGCCCGCTCGCTCCGGTTGTGGATCACCGCCGGTCCGGGGCTGTTCTGGGTTGTGCTGTTTCTGCTGATCCCCAGCGCCGTCCTGCTCGGCATCGGCTTCTTCACCGCGGATGATTACGGCACGCCGGTGCTGCCGCTCACCACCACGCCGTTCGGCCAGGTTGCCGGCTTCTCCCCGCTCGGCTGGGATGACGGCAACATCGTCATTTTGCTTCGCTCGCTGCAACAGGCGCTGGTCGCGACCTTGGTCTCCGCGCTGCTGGCGTATCCGATCGTGTTCTTCATCATGACCAGGGCCGCCGCGATCCGGCCGCTGCTGCTGCTGCTCATCATCCTGCCGTCCTGGACAAACCAGGTGGTCCGCACCTATGCCTGGCTCGAACTCATGGGGCCGAACGCGCCGCTCACCTGGGTCGCCCATGCGCTGGGCATCGTGCCTGTTCATCTTGGCATCGCACCCGGGGCTTTCGCGGTGACGACAGGCCTCGCCTACAACTACCTGCCCTACATGATCGTGCCGCTCTACGCCTCGGCGGAGCGGCTGGATTGGACGCTGGTGGAAGCCGGCCGTGATTTGTACGCCAAGGGCTTCGGCCTGTTCTGGCACACGGTGTTTCCGCAAACCGTGCCGGGTCTGCTCTCCGGCGTTATTTTCGTCGCCATCCCCGCCTTCGGCGACTACGTCGTGCCGCAGCTTCTCGGCGGCGATAAGGAACTGATGATCGGTTCGCTGGTCGCCAACCAGTTCACCGAAACGCCGGATTGGCCGTATGGCGCGGCGTTGACCATCATCATGCTGGTCTTTACAGGCGCCGGCCTTGTCGCGTTCCGCCTTCTCACCCGCAAGCTCGGCGGCGCCGACGAGGCAACGATATGAGCAACGTCGTGCCGCGCGGCGTCCGTGCCGCTCTCTCCGGCATCTCCTGGCCGGTTTACATCCTGCTCTACACGCCGCTCGCTCTGGTGGCATACTATTCCTTTGCGCCGGCGCCGAACCAGCTGGGCCACTCGCTGCACGGTTATGGGGTACTGATGCGGGACGGTTCGGTTGGCGCCGCACTGCGACGCTCGCTCATCCTCGCTTTCGCTTCGGCGGTGGTTTCAACCGCGCTCGGCACCCTGCTCGGCTACGGTCTCAGCCGCTTCCGTGTTCCGAACGCGCGCGGCATCGCCGCCAACATCCCCAGCCTGATCATCTACACCCCGATCATCATGCCGAGCCTGGTCTTCGGAATCTCCGAGCTGATCTTTTTCAACTTCGTGCATTCCTATACCGGCCTGCTCGGCGCCGGGCTTTCCACCATGGTGATCGCCCATATCACCTTCCAGGTGCCGTATATCGCGCTGACCGTGTTCGCGCGCCTCGCCGGGCTGGACCAGAACCTGTTCGAGGCCTCGCACGACCTGTATGCCAATGGCGTGAAAAGCTTTTTCTTCCTCACCGTGCCGGTGGTGCGGCCCGCCATAATCGGCGGCTTCCTGCTCGCCATTACTTTGTCCATTGATGATTTCACCATCAGTTTCTTCACCGCCGGCCCCGGTAGCGTCACGCTGCCGATCTACATCTACGGCGCGATCGCCCGCAAAGGCATCTCGCCGGAGATCAACGCCCTCGGCACGCTGATGATCGGCACCGTCATGGTGCTCGCCATCGGCCAGTTCGCCTTCACCCGCATCCGTGAGGGCCGCGCAAAATTGATCCCCGAGTAAACCAAAGGAACCCGACCATGAAAACCTTGCCGCTGCCTCGTGCCATCAAATTCCTCGCCGCCGGTTTCCTGCTGGCCGGCGCCGGCCTCGCCGTCCCTAAGCCGGCACAAGCCATCCCGACGCTCAACCTGTTCATCTGGTCGGATTACATCGACCCGGATCTGGTTAAGAGCTTCGAGAAGCAGTGCAACTGCAAGCTGGTGGAAACCGATTACGAGAGCAATGCCGAGTTGGTCGCCAAATTGAAGGCCGGCGGCGATTCGCAATACGATGTCGTGGTGCCTTCCAGCTACGAGATCCCGCAGCTTTCGGAAGAAGGGCTGATCCAGCCGATCGACCATAGCAAGCTGACGAACTTCAAAAACCTGATCACGACCTTCCAGAACCCGTCCTATGATCCTGGCAACAAATATTCGATCCCGTATCAGTGGGGCACCACTGGCATCGTTTACGACCCATCCAAGATCAAGGACCCGGCGCATAGCTGGTCCATCCTCTTCGACCCGAAGGTCAACCCGTCCTATCCCTTCGTCCTGCCGAAAGGCGAAGGCTACGACCAGATCGGCGCCGCTTGCGCCTATCTCGGCTACGGCTTCGCCTGCAGCGAGAAGAGCCAGTGGATCGCCGCCGCGAAACTGATCATCCAGACCAAGAAGCGGCCGAACTTCGCCGGCTTCGTCGAGGAGACGCCGGCCCGCGACCAGATGAAGAACGGATTGATCGCCGTCTCGATGGCCTTCAACGGCGACATCGGGCAATGCTACGCAGACGGCACTTGCAAGAAGCTGGTGTACTTCCTGCCCAAGGAAGGCACCGAGCGCTGGGTGGACACCATGGCGATCCCGGCGCACGCCGCCAACCCGCAGCTGGCGCTTGAGTTCATCAACTTCATCCTGGACGCAAAAAACGGCGCGCAGCTTTCCAACTTCAACCAGTACGCCACGCCGAACCAGGCCGCGCTGCCGATGGTGCAGGGCATCCTGAAAACCGAAATGTTCACGCCCACTCCGGACGACGACAAGCTGCTGCATTTCGTGAACTCGTTGAAGGGCGCGGAGTTTAAGACCTTCAACGGCATCTGGACCAGCGTGCTGCAGTAACGGCACGGGCTTTCCGGCGGCGCGGCACCCGCGCCGCCGCTGATTTTGAGGATTTTATGAGTACGATCGACCTGCACGACTGGTTCGACGAGCATCGCATCACGGAAGTAGAATGCATGGTGCCGGACATCACTGGCATCCCGCGCGGCAAGATCATGCCGGCGCAAAAATTCTTCCAAGGCGGCGCGCCGCGGCTGCCGGAGGCGATCTTCATCCAGTCCGTCACCGGCGAGTACCCCGAAGACCCCGAGGACTCCCTCACCGACCCGGCGATCATCGACATCAAGCTGATCCCGGATGCCGACACCGTCCGCCTGGTGCCCTGGGCGCACGAGCCGACCGCGCAGATCATCCACGATTGCGAATATGCCAACGGCACGCCGGTGCCGATGGCGCCCCGGCAAGTGCTGCGCAAGGTGCTGGCGCTTTACGAAGCCAAAGGCTGGAAACCCGTCCTCGCCCCTGAACTCGAATTTTATCTGGTCGGCCGCAACACCGACCCCGATTACCCGCTGGTGCCGCCGGTGGGCCGCTCCGGCCGGCAGGAAACCGGGCGGCAATCCTACTCGATCGATGCGGTCAACGAGTTCGACCCGCTGTTCGAGGAGATGTATGACTTTTGCGACAAGCAGAACCTCGACCTCGACACGCTGATCCACGAGGAAGGCGCGGCACAGGTCGAAATCAACTTCCTGCACGGCGACCCGCTGGACCTCGCTGACCAGGTGTTCCTGTTCAAGCGCACGGTGCGGGAAGTGGCGCTGCGCCACAACATCTACGCAACGTTCATGTCCAAGCCGATGGGCAATGAACCCGGTAGCGCCATGCACGTGCACCAGAGCATCGTCGATCCCGCCAGCGGCGCGAACCTGTTCGCCGGCGGCGACGGCAAAGCCAGCCCGTTGTTCCTGAGCTACATCGCAGGCCTGCAGAAATACATCCCCGCGGCGATGCCGATCTACGCGCCCAACGTGAACTCCTACCGTCGCCTCACCCGCTTCTCCAACGCGCCGATCAACCTGCAATGGGGCTACGACAACCGCACCTGCGGCCTGCGCGTCCCCTTCGGCGACCCCTCAGCCATGCGGGTCGAAAACCGCGTGCCCGGCGCGGACGCCAACCCCTACCTCGCCTTCGCTGCCACGCTGGCCTGCGGCTATCTCGGCATGATCGAAAACCTCGAAGCCACCCCCGCCCAAACCGGCTCCGCCTATTCCGGCGAATACACCCTGCCGCGCGAACTCTCCCACGCCCTGGACGTCATGGACGCATCCGCCGCCATCCGTGACATTTTGGGTGACAAATTAGTGGACGTGCTGGTGGCGGTTAAACGTCTCGAATACGAAACTTATTTGCGCGTGATCAGTTCTTGGGAGCGCGAGCACTTGTTGCTAAACGTGTAGAAAGAGCCTCCGGCGGCCGGGGCCTGAGGCCCCGGACCCCCATGAATTAAACCCCGCCCTCTTCACGTCATTGCGAGCCGGCGCAGCCGGCGCGGCAATACAACTTACAACCAAGGAAGCCATGCAAAATCGATACGTTGGCGACATTGGAGACTACGTGAAGTTCGCCATTCTCCGCTCGCTGATGCCAGGCCGCAAGCTCGGCGTGGCTTGGTGGCTGTATGAAGATGAGCATCACAATAATAATGGCCGGCATGTGGAGTATCAAAGCCATCCAGCAAAGTGGCGCCGTTACGACCCAGAGCTGTATGACGGCCTTAGAAAGATCATTGACTCGAGCGATCGCACTGTGCGGCTGATCGAACGGTCGGGTCTTCTGCCAAACGCAATGTTCCACAATGAACCTGTACCCGTCGCTGGAACGCACGCTGAACGTCGAAGCGCCCGCATAGAATGGTACGAGCGGGCAAAGACCACTTTCGCTGACAGCGATCTCATTTTCATCGACCCCGATAACGGCCTCGAAACCGCCGGTTTCAGCGCGGGCGCGAAAGTCGCCGGCAAATCTGTCAGCATCGCCGAGCTTCTAGGTCTGTCAAAGCCGGGACGCACGCTCATCGTTTACCATCATCAAACACGTCGGAAGGGCGGGCATGTCGAGGAGTTAGCGTATTGGTCCACCCGTTTATGTGGCGCCGGATTTCAAACCGTCGACGCGATCAGGTCAGGTGCATACTCTCCACGGGCATTCTTTCTGTTGAACGCTACGCCAGACTTGCAGCGCCGCGCGGAACGGCTGGTTCATCAATGGAGCCGGCACCTGACTTGGCATCCCAGCACCGCCGCGACAGCTGAAATCAACCCTCCGGCACTCCATTTCTAAACTAACGGGGGTCCGGGGCCTCAGGCCCCGGCCGCCGGAGGCTCTTCTTCTTAACCAGGACACCGCATGACCCTCGGCAACTACTACCACGCCACCCGCCGCGTCGACCTCACCACCACGCCGCTCGATGGCGACCTCACGGTCGATGTCGCCATCATCGGCGGCGGCATCACCGGCGTCTCCGCCGCCCTGCACCTGGCCGAACGCGGCTACAGCGTCGCCTTGCTGGAGGCCGGTGACACTATCGGCTGGGGTGCTTCCGGGCGGAATGGCGGGCAGGCGCTGCCGGGTTTCGGCGCCTCGCAGAGCACGATCAAATCCCTGGTCGGGCCGGCCCGCGCCGAGCAGCTCTGGCGGCTGTCACTCGAAGCCGTCGATTTGCTGCGCGCTCAGATCCAGCGTTTCGGCATCCCGGCGGACTACACGCCGGGCTACCTGCATGCCGCCATCAAACCGCGCCAGGTGCGTGAGCTTGAAGAGACGCAAGCGGAACTGGCCCGCTATGGCGCCCCGGTCGGCCGCATCCTGAAGGGCGAGGAACTCCGCTCCCGCCTAGCCAGCCCGCGCTATGTCGCGGCGCTGGAGGACGGTTTTGCCGGCCACCTCCACCCGTTCAACTACACGCTCGGCTTGGCCCGCGCCGCGCAGGCCGCCGGGGCCAGGCTGTTCACCGGCACCAACGTGGACCGTGTCGAACAGGGCAAGACCCTGCGCCTGCACACCCCACGCGGCACCGTCTCCGCTGCTTTCCTCCTGGTCGCCGGCGGCGCCTATCTCGGCGGCCTGATGGCACCGCTTATCGGCACCATCATGCCGGTCGGCACCTACATCATCGCCACCGAACCGCGCGCCGACGCCGCCGCGCTGATCCCCGGCAACGAAGCGGTGAGCGACCTCAACTTCGTGCTGGACTACTTCCGCCGCTCGGCCGACGACCGCATCCTGTTCGGCGGCCGCGTCTCGTATTCCACTTTGCCGCCGGCCTCGCTGGAAGCCTCGATGCTGGCCCGCGCCCGCCGGGTGTTCCCGCAGCTCGCTAATGCCCGCGCCGAGTACCTCTGGGGCGGCAATGTGGACATCACCCGCAACCGCGCCCCGCAATTCGGCCGCCTCGCCCCCAACATCCTGTTTGCCCACGGCTTCTCCGGCCACGGCGTGGCGCTCACCGGCCTCGCCGGCAAGCTGGCGGCGGAAGCCATCGCCGGCCAGGCCGAACGGTTCGACGTTTTCACCGCCATCCCGCACGCCAACTTCCCCGGTGGCCGGCGGCTGCGGGTTCCGGCACTCCTGCTCGCCACCAGCTACTACCGCCTGCGCGACATGCTATGAACCGGCCCTATGATCGGTCCGGTCCTCATCACCGGCGGCGCCAAACGCTTGGGTGCCGCCATGGCTCGCGCCATCGCGGCGGCGGGCTACCTGGTGGTGATCCACGCCAACACCGCAGCCGATGAAGCCCACGCTTTGGCTGCCGAACTGGGCGGCCATGTGGTGCTGGCGGACCTGGCCGATCCCGCCGCCCCCGCCGCGTTGATCGTAGAAGCCGCCGCCAAAGCGGGACCGCTTTACGGCCTCATCAACAACGCGTCGCGCTTCGTCTTCGACCGTCCCGCCACCGCAACCGCCGAGGCCATCGCCGCGCACATGGCGCCCAACCTCGTCGCCCCGGTGTTGCTCACCCAGCATTTCGCGGCGCAGCCCGGCCTCGAACACGGCGTCGTCATCAACTTGCTCGACCACAAGCTGCAAAACCTCAATCCTGATTTCTTCGCCTACACCCTCAGCAAGGCCGCGCTGGCCGCCGCCACCGAGATGATGGCGATGGCTTATGCGCCGCGCCTGCGCGTTTGCGCCATTGCCCCCGGCCTGACGCTGAAAGGCCCGAAGCAGACGGAGGAAAAATTCGCCGCCGCCGCCCGCGCCAACCCCTTGCAACGCGGCCCAACCCCGGCGGACATCGCCGCCGCCGCCTTGTTCCTCCTGCAAACCCCCTCCGTCACCGGCACCACGATCACGGTCGATGCCGGCGAGCACCTTATGCATCGTGGCCGAGATGTTGCCTTTCTGCAGCCGGAATGAGCAATATTCGGCAACAAGCAACAGGAGGCTGAGTTGTCCGTCCGCAAATTCCTGCTCCCGCTCACCAGCTCCGCCTCCGGCGAGGCGGCGCTGCACAGCGGGTTGATGCTGGCAAAAATGTGGTCGGCCCATCTGCAGGTCCTGCACATCCAGGTCGACAGCCGGGACATCGCGCCGCTCGCAGGCGAAGGCCTGTCGGGCGCGATGATCGAGGAGATGATGACTGCCACCGAACGGGAAAGCGGCGCCCGCGCCCGCAGTATCCGCGCCATGTTCGACCTCGCGACCGAAGCGGAAGCGGTACCGGTCGGCCAGGCGCATCGCGGCAGCAACGAGCCCAGCGCCTCCTACAGCACCATGACGGGGCGGGAGGAGGAGATCATCGCCCATCAGGCCCGGCTTGCCGACCTCACCATCGTGCCGCATCCGCAGGCTGGCGAGGATGTCGCCTCGGCCGACGCCCTGCATGCCGTGCTGTTCGACAGCGGCCGCGCCGTGCTGATGGCGCCGGTCATCAAGCCCGAGACGATCGGCAAACGCGTCGCCATTGCCTGGAACGGCACGCACGAAGCCTCCTCCGCGCTGGCCTCCGTAATGCCCTTTGTCCGCCAGGCCAACGCGGTGCGGGTGTTGAGCTCGCCGGAATATTTTCGCCGCGGGCCCAGCGCCGCCGAGGTGGTGGACTATATCTCCAATCACGGCGTCACCGCCGACACCGCCGAGTTCCGTTCCATCGACCGCGTCGTCGGCGCCGGCCTGCTCGCCGCCGCGGCGGAGTTCGGCGCCGATCTGATGTCCATGGGCGCCTACTCCTCCTCCCGGCTGCGGCAGTTGATCCTCGGCGGCACCACCCGCCATGTGCTGGAAAACGCCAACCTGCCGGTGTTGATGAACCGCTGACGACGGGCACGCATGGCTGGCTCAACCCTGCGCGCAGTGGCACCCAACGCGAAACGACCCACTTCATCGAGCAACCGAGCGATCGCTCGTTCAACCGATAGCAGGTCATCATGATCGACATCCGGCCGTTTTCTTCCCTTGGCGCCTTTCGCAACGAATGGCTCAACGCCAAACACCATTTCAGTTTCAGCGACTATCACGACCCGGCGCGGATGGGGGTCGGCGCGCTGCGGGTTTGGAACGATGACGAAATTGCCCCCGGCCAGGGCTTCGGCGCCCACCCGCACCGCAACATGGAGATCATCACCTTCGTCCGCCAAGGGGCCGTCACCCACAAGGACAGCCTCGGCAATATCGGCGCGACCAAAGCGGGCGACGTGCAGGTCATGCACGCCGGCACCGGCATCACCCATGCCGAGTTCAACCAGGAGGCCGAGCCGACCCGGCTGTTTCAGATCTGGATCATGCCCGACGAGCAGGGCGTGCAACCCGGCTGGGCCGCGCGCGAATTCCCGCGCACCGCCGGTGAAGGCTTGCAGATCTTGGCCAGTGGCCGGGCCGCCGATCAGGCGTCCGGCGCCCTGCCGCTTTACGCCGATGCCGCGGTGCTCGCGGCCAAGCTCGGGGCTGGTGAGCGTGCCTTGTTCCGCCTTGGCGCCGGCCGCGCCGCCTATCTGGTTGCCGCCAGCGGCGACATCAAAATCAATGGCCAGCTCGCTCATGAGCGGGACGGCGTGGCCTTGCACGACGAGCCGGACGTGGTGATCGAGGCGGTCAACGCCGCCGAAATTGTTCTGGTCGATGTACGGCGCTAGACGTGAGCGTTTTTTGTATCGATCCGTAACTGACAAGCGGCCTAGCCGGGAATCTCTCGCTTGTGGCATTTAGGTAACATATCTTTCATTCCCCGCCCTTGTGGAAGTCCATAATTTCTACGGTATGAAGCGTTGCGCTGCCGAATCAGCGTGATCGGCGCCGGGTCCCATCGGCGCTTTCCACGGAGGAATGTTTAGACGATGCGTATAGCAAAAGAGCCGGCCGCCAAACGGCCGGGTGTTGCGTTGGCCGTGGTCCTGCTCGGCGCGACGGCGCTTGGAGGCATGGCGTTGAACCGGGCTTACGCCGCCGGCGACCCCGCTCTGGACGCCACCGCGTCAGTGCAGAAAAACTTCGTGCCGATCGGCGATTTTACCAATCTGGTGACGAAAGTCTCGCCGGCGGTGGTCTCGATCACTGTTCACCTGAAGGTCGACGAAACCTCCGAGGATGTCGGCCCTGGCGATGACAACGGCGATGATGATGACGGCCAGGGCCAGGCCCAGAACGGCGCCCCGCAAGGCATCCCCGGCTTCCCGCCAGGCTTTCCGTTCGGCGGCATGCAAGGCGGCCCGGTCCAACCGCAAGCGGTGGAAGCCAAGGGTTCAGGCTTCATCATCGACTCCTCCGGCATCGTCGTCACCAACAACCATGTGGTCAAAGACGCCAAGTCGGTCAGCGTGGAGCTCTCGGATGGGTCGTCCTACCCCGCCACCGTTCTCGGCACCGACCCGAAAACCGACCTTGCGGTGCTTAAGATCAAAACCAGCAAGCCTTTGCCTTATGTCGAGATCGGCTCTTCCAAGGACGTGATCCCCGGTGAATGGGTGGTCGCAATGGGCAACCCGTTCGGCCTCGGTGGCTCGGTCACCGCCGGCATCGTCTCTGCCCTCGGCCGCGATATCGGCGATGGCCCCTACGACCGCTTCATCCAGATCGACGCGCCGATTAATGAGGGCAATTCCGGCGGCCCGCTGTTCGACCAGCACGGCTACGTGATCGGTATCAACACCGCGATCCTCAGCCCGAGCGGCGGCTCCGTCGGCATCGGCTTCGCGATCCCGTCCGACCTGATGAAACGGGTGGTCAGCCAATTGGTTTCCGGCGGCAAGGTGGTGCGCGGCTATCTCGGCGTCGAGGCGCAGCAGATTTCGCCGCAGATGGCGCAGGCGATGAATCTGCCCAGCAGCGACCCGACCAGCGATGGCGCGCTGGTCGCCGCCGTCTCCCCCGGCAGCCCGGCCTTTCGCGCCGGCCTGCAGGCTGGGGACGTGATCACCAAGGTCAACGGTTCGGCTGTCACCAATCCGGGCGACCTCGCCGCTGATATCGCCAGCGTCGATCCCGGCAAGGACACGTCGATCAGCTATGTCCGCAACGGTCAAAGCCACGACATCTCGGTCGCGGTTACGACCATGCCGACCAATCCGGACGCCAGCTTCCAGACCGGCGGCAACAGCCCGCCGGCGCCGGCGCCGGGGCAGGCCGGGCTCGGCCTCACTCTGGCGCCGCTGACACCGCAGGCGAGCACCCAGCTGAACCTGCCGAGCACCACGACCGGCGCGGTCGTCGCCAACGTCCGGCCGAATTCGGCGGCCGATCAGGCCGGCATTCAGGCTGGAGACCTGCTGGTCGGGGTTGGCGCGCAGCACATCGCGACGCCAGGCGACGCGGTGGCGGCGATCCAGGCCGCCAAGAAGTCGGGCGCACCGGCAGTCGCGTTGCGGATCATCCGGCAGGGTCAGGCGCTGTTCGTCGGCATCGGCCTCGGCAAGAACAGCAACAGCCAGGGTTGACCCCACGGCCTTGCCGGTTCCCGGCAAGGCCGCCTCACGGGTAGAGCGAGCAATTTCATGGCTCAGTCGATCGCTTCGCGGTTCGACTCAAGCCATATTGCTCTAATTCAGTTGCCGGCACGGCTTTGATGGTCGTAGCGTCGCGCTGGAGCCGCAAATGGCCCGGCCGTCACGGAGGAAACAATGAAACTCGCCAACCCCGCCCCGCTGGGGCTGTTCGGCTTCGCGCTGACCACCTGGCTGCTCAGCATGATCAACGCCGGCTTGCTGCCCGCCACCTCGATCGGGGTCGTCCTAGCCATGGCCTTCGCCTTCGGCGGCACCGCGCAGTTCCTGGCCGGGCTGATGGAGATGGCCAACGGCAACACCTTCGGCTTCGTCGCCTTCTGCGGCTACGGCTCGTTCTGGTGGAGTTTCGCGCTGTTCGCGCATGTCTTCGGCGCGGCGGTGCCAGCGGCGGCGGTCGGTTGGTATTTGCTGCTTTGGGGCGCCTTCACCTTTGCGATGTGGATCGGCACGTTCGCGCTGAACCGCGCGTTGTTCCTGATCTTTCTCGCCCTATGGATCACCTTCGTGCTGCTGGCGCTGAGCCCTCTGCTCGGCATGCCGATCATGGGCAGACTGGGCGGCATCGGCGGCCTGATCACCGCGGCGCTCGCTTTCTACCTGGGCGCCGCCGACGTTATCAACGAAGTGCATGGCCATACCGTTCTGCCGATCGGCGTTCGCCCCGTGCGCCTCGCCGCGTCGGCCTCGTAGCTACTTTGTTGCGGCGGCGCGGCCGAGGCGATCGTTGATCGCAAGGCCGAGGCCTTCTTGCGGCACCGGCATCGCGGCGATGCCGGTCAGCCCGTGGCGCGGCGCTTGCGCATCCAACCAGTGCAGACCCTCGAACAGCCGCGCCGCCGCCTCGGTCGGATCGGCCGCCGCGGAGAGTTGATAAAGCAACGGCGCGGCCGGCAGCGGTACGCCAAAAGCCAGCAAGGCCTCCCCGGCATCGAGGTGAGCCGCGTTGATCCGCAGGGGCAGCGAAGGCGCGTAATGGGACACCAGCAAGCCGGGCGAACGCAGCGTCCGCGCCGCCTCGGCCTGGCCCGGCGTGATGCCGCGGCCGACCGGCCCCGCCACTGCCTCCAGCAGCTCCAGGCTCAGCCCGCCTGGCCGCAGCAGAAACGGCGCCGGACCGGAGAGGTCGAGCACCGTCGATTCCACCCCCACCTCGCATGGCCCGCAATCGAGCACTGCGGCAATCCGCCCTTGCAGCCCCGCCAGCACATGCGCCGCCGTGGTCGGGCTGATCGCGCCGGAGCGGTTGGCCGAGGGTGCGGCGATCGGCCCGCCGAACGCGCGGATCAGCGCCAGCGCCCGGTCATGCGCCGGCACCCGCACCGCCAGCGTCTCCAGCCCCGCCCCCGCCAGCAGCGCCACCGGGCAGGTGATCCGCCGCGGCAACACCAGCGTCAGCGGTCCGGGCCAGAACGCCTCCGCCAGCAGCCGCGCCAGCGGCGGCATCTCCACATGAGCGAATACCGCCTCCGCTGAGTCATAATGGCAGATCAGCGGATTGAAATGCGGCCGCCCCTTGGCCTCGAAAATCGCCGCTACCGCCCGCGCATTGCGCGCATCCGCGCCCAGTCCGTAAACCGTCTCGGTCCCGAACGCGACGAGCTCGCCGGCCGCCAGCAATGCTGCCGCTTCGGCGATTTCATCAGGGTGAAGATATTTTGTCATTGCGGCCAAGCCACTCACATTTTTCCGTCATGCCCGCGAAAGCGGGCATCTTCTTGTTCACACGCTCGTTCAAAGGATGGTCTCGTATAGATCGTCCCAGTTCGGATTTTCTTTGGCGATCAACTCTCCCTTCCAGAGCCGCAACCATTTTTTGATGGCTTTTTCCCTGGCGATAGCAATGCGAATGTCGTCGTGCCGCTCAAAATAAACCAGGCGCTTTAGCCAGTAACGCTGGGTGAAGCTTTTTACTTCGCCGGCTCGGTGCTCGCTGACGCGGCGGATTAGGTCGGCTGTGACGCCGACGTAGAGAGTTCCGTTGGGTTTGTTGGTCATGATGTAAACCCGCGCTGGGTCAGTTTGACCTCATGTGGGGTTGTGGGGGTTGAGAAGATGCCCGCTTTCGCGGGCATGACGGTGTGGGAGGTTAGGGCGCCTAACCCAGATCCCGCGCCACCTCTGGCGCGCGCAGCAGCCGGTTGATCCGCGTCGCCTCATCCAGCGCCTCGTCGGCTAGAAATTTTAGCTCCGGCGTCACCCGCAGCCCCAGCTTCGGCGCGATCTGGCCGCGCAGGAACGGCGCCGCCCGCTTCAGCGCCGGCAGCAGCGGCGTGATGTCCTGGTGGCCGAGCCGCGTCGTGAATACCATCGCGTGCTTCAGATCCGGCGACATCCGCACCTCGGAGATCGTCAACCGCGCGCCATGCAGCGCCGGGTCGTGGAATTCGACACGGGCAAACACCTCCGCCAGCAGATGGCGAATTTCCTCCGCCACCCGCAATTGCCGCTGCGAAGGTCCGGCCGGTTTATGCCCGCTATGCGGCGATGGTTTCGGTTTCATAGCACTCCACCATGTCGCCTTCCTTCAGGTCCTGGAACCCGGCGAAGGACAACCCGCATTCGTAGCCCCGCGCTACCTCCCGCACGTCATCCTTGAAGCGCTTCAGCTGCGAGAGGTCGCCCTGGTGGATCACCACGTTGTCGCGCAGCAACCGCACCCCGGCGCCGCGTTTCACCAGCCCTTCGGTGACGTAACAACCCGCAACCTTGCCGGTCTTGGTGATGTTGAAGACCTGACGGATCTCGGCATAGCCCAGGAACTTCTCGCGCACGATCGGCGCCAGCCTGCCCTTGACCAGCTTTTCGATGTCGTCGGCGACCTCGTAGATGATCGAATAATACCGGATGTCCACGCCGTCCCGGTGCGCCAGTTCCCGCGCCTGCGAATTGGCTCGGACGTTGAAGCCGATGACGATAGCCTCGGACGCCTTGGCCAGCTGCACGTCGCTTTCGGTAATCTGGCCGACGCCGGAATAAAGCACCCGCACCCGCACTTCCTCGTTGCCGACCTTGGTCACGGTGACACCGATTGCCTCGGCCGAACCCTGCACGTCGGCCTTGACGACAACCGCCACTTCCTTCTGCGCGCCGGCCTGGATGCGGGCCAGCATCTCTTCCATCGTGCCGCGCCCGGCGGTGGTCGCCGCGGCGCTGCGTTCGCGCTGCTTGCGGCTGCGGAACTCGACGATCTCGCGGGCCCGGCTATCGTCCTCAACGACCACGAACGGCTCGCCGGCACTGGGCGCCGCCGACAGGCCAAGGATTTCCACCGGGGCCGAGGGCAACGCCGCCTTCACCGCCTTGCCTTTGTCGTCCTGCATCGCCCGCACCCGGCCCCATTCGGCACCGGCGACCACGATGTCGCCCGGATGCAGCGTACCCTTTTGCACCAGCACGGTCGCCACCGGCCCGCGGCCACGGTCCAGCCGGCTTTCGATCACCGCACCCTCGGCCGAACGGTCGGGGTTGGAGCGTAGCTCCAGCACTTCGGCCTGCAACAGGATCGCTTCTTCCAGCTTGTCGAGCCCGGTCTTCTTCAGCGCCGAGACCTCGACATCCTGGGTCTCGCCACCCATCGCTTCCACCACGATCTCGTGTTGCAGCAATTCCTGCCGCACCCGGTTGGCGTCCGCCCCAGGTCGGTCGATCTTGTTGATCGCGACGATGATCGGTGCGTTTGCCGCCTTGGCATGCTTGATCGCCTCGATGGTCTGCGGCATCACGCCGTCATCGGCGGCGACCACCAGCACCACGATATCGGTCACTCCGGCGCCGCGCGCCCGCATCGCGGTGAACGCCTCGTGGCCCGGCGTGTCCAGGAAGGTGATCTGCGACCCGGACGGCAGCTTCACCTGGTAGGCGCCGATGTGCTGGGTGATGCCGCCGGCCTCGCCGGCCGCGACATCGGTGTGCCGCAGCGCGTCCAGCAGGCTGGTCTTGCCGTGGTCCACATGGCCCATGATCGTCACCACCGGCGGCCGGGGCTTGAGGTCGGTCGCCGTGTCTGCTTCGCCTTCCAGGCCGATCTCGACATCGTTTTCGGCAACCCGGCGGGCGCGATGGCCGAATTCGTTCACCACCAGCTCGGCGGTGTCGGCGTCGATCGCCTGGGTCGGGGTCGCCATCACGCCCATTTTCATCAGCGCCTTGACCACCTCGTTGCCGCGCGCCGCCATGCGGTTGGCGAGCTCGGTCACGGTGATGGTCTCCGGCAGGATCACTTCCCGCACCACCTTCACGCCATCCGAACGCAACAGCTCCAGTTCCGCCTGCCGGCGTTCGCGCTCGCGCTGCCGGCGCACGGAGGCCAGGCTGCGGACCTTCTCGTCCTCGCCTTCCAGCGCCGCCTGCACGTCGATCTTACCGGCGCGGCGGCGGTCGTCGCCGATCTTCTTCGGTCCCACCACGGGCGCGCCGCGCTTGGGCATGCCAGCGCCGACACTCGGCCGGCGCACGCCGCGCGGCGTCTCGTCGTCGTCATCGGCGCGCGGGCCGGGGCGGCCGCCGGGGGTCAACCGCAACGTCGCGGGGACGGTCGGCCCCGGCGCCGCCGGGGCCCGCGCCACAGTCGCCGCGTCCGCGGCGGTGGGCGTGGTATCGGACGCCGCAACCGGTTCTGCCTCTTCTGGGACTTCCGGTGCAAAACGCGCCGCCTCGGCGGCTTCGCGCTGCTCCTCATCCTCGCGCCGCCGCGCTTCCTCGGCGGCGGAGCGGATCGAGATGCTTTCCTGTTCGTGCCGTTCGGCCTCGCGCTGCGCGGTAACGCGCTGCTGCTCCAGCACGCGCTGGCGCGTCGCAACCTCGGCCGCCGTCAGCGCGCGGGGCGCCGGTCCGGTGGCGGGGCGGGGCCGCGCCGGTGCGGCGACAACCGGCGGCGGAGGTGCTGCTGGCCCGACCGTCACCGGTGTTTTCAAAGACAGCGTGCCGGGGGCAGGGGGGGTGGCCCCAGGCGCCGCAGCGGGCAAGCCGCGCTTCTTGCGCACCTCCACCTGCACAACCTTGGAGCGGCCGTGCGAGAAACTCTGCCGGACCGAGCCGGCATCGACCGTATGGCCACCCTCGTTGCGGTTCGCCGGCCGCAGTGAAAGCCTGCCCTTGGTCTCGATCTGATCGTTGCCGTCACTCATGCCTTGTCGGTCCATTCATTCGTCTTGCGGCCCAATGCCGCGCTTACTGCCCGCTTGGCCCGGCGCCCGCAACACCCGCGAGCCGCGCCGCCTCGATTTCAATCATCGTCGCCAACCGGCCCGGCGCGATTGCAACATGCACGGCGTGGTCGCGGCCAAAAATCCTGCCCAAACCGGCGGCACTCAGCACCGTCACGCGGGTGACATCCCGGCTGCCGAAAAACCGCGCCCGCTCCTCCGCGCTGCCATTCGCCGCCTGCACGACCAGCCCAACTTTGTCCGCCGCCAGCCACTCACGGGCTTTCTCGAAACCCGCAATAGCGGCACCACTCCGCCGCGCGATACCGATCAGATCGGTCAGACGCGCGACCAACCGGGCTTCGACCACATATCGCAAATCCGGCGGCAACTTCACCTGCGCCTTGGCCGCCCGCGAGAACACCGCGCGCTTGAGGGCAAGTTGTATCACATCGGCCGAAGCGCTCAACCACATCCCACGGCCGGGCAGGGTTGCGGCGGCGTCGAACACCACCGCGCCGTCCGGGTCGAGCACGAAACGCAGCATCGTCTCGCGCCGCCCGCTCTCCCGCGTCACCAGGCAGCGGCGCTGCGGCCCGGTATGCGGATCGTCCTCGGCGGTCTGCGGGTCAGCCTGCGTTGCCGTCCTCCCCCTCGAACCAATGGGCGCGGGCGGCCATGATCACGTCGTTGGCGGCCTCTTCGCCCAGTGTGTCTGCACCGACGATCTCGACCAGTTCGTCGCCCGCCAGGTCGGCCAGATCGTCCAGCGATTTCACGCCTTTTTCGCCGAGCGCGATCAGCGCCTTGGCGCTCAACCCGTCAATCGCCGCGATCTCGTCGCTGACGCCAAGAGCCACCCGCTGCTCTTCAAACTCGGTCGCCTGCCGGGCCAGCGAAACCTCCGCCCGGCGATTCAGTTCAGCTGCCACGTTCTCATCAAATCCTTCAATTGAAGCCAATTCCTCCAGCGGCGTGGCCGCCAGATCCTCGATCGTCTCGAACCCCTCGGCCACCAGCAGCCCGGCGATCATGTCGTCCACGTCCAGCGCTTCCACGAACAGGCCGGTGCGGCGGCGGAATTCCTCCTGCCGGCGCTCGCTCTCCTCGGCCTCGGTCAGGATGTCGATGTCCCAGCGCGTCAGCTGCGAAGCGAGCCGCACGTTCTGGCCGCGCCGGCCGATGGCCAGCGAAAGCTGGCTGTCCGGCACCACCACCTCGACCCGCCCGGCCTCCTCGTCCATCACCACCTTGGAGACTTCCGCCGGCGCCAATGCGTTCACCACGAAGGTCGCAATGTTCGGCGACCAGGGGATGATGTCGATCTTCTCGCCCTGCAACTCCGCCACCACCGCCTGCACGCGCGAGCCGCGCATGCCGACGCAGGCGCCGACCGGGTCGATCGACTGATCGCGCGAGATCACTGCCATCTTGGCGCGGCTGCCCGGATCGCGGGAGACCGCCTTGATCTCGATGATGCCATCGTAAATCTCCGGCACTTCCTGCGCGAACAGCTTGGCGAGAAAGCTCGGATGGGTCCTGGAGAGGAAAATCTGCGGGCCGCGCTGCTCCTCTCGCACGTCGTAGATGAACGCCCGCACCCGGTCGCCGTTGCGCAGGTTCTCGCGCGGGATCGTCTCGTCGCGGCGCAGCAGCGCCTCGGCCCGGCCCAGATCGACCATCAGGTTGCCGTACTCGGTGCGTTTCACTACGCCGTTGATGATCTCGCCGACGCGGTCCTTGAACTCGTTGAACTGCTTGGTCCGCTCATATTCGCGGACCCGCTGCACGATCACCTGCTTGGCGGTCTGCGCCGCGATCCGGCCGAAATCGATCGGCGGCAACGGGTCGACCAGGAAGTCTCCGATCTCCTTCTCCGGCGCGAATTTCTTCGAAATCGCGACGGGGATCTGGGTTTCCTCGTTCTCCACCGCCTCGACAATCTCGGTCCAGCGCGACAGCCGCACGTCGCCGGTCTTGCGGTCGATGGTGGCGCGGATGTCCTTCTCGTGCCCGTATTTGGCGCGGCCGGCCTTCTGGATCGCCTGCTCCATCGCTTCCAGCACGTCGTCGCGCTCGATCTGCTTCTCCCGCGCCACCGCGTCGGCGACCAGCAGCAGTTCGGGGCGGGCTACAGCGGTATCCATACCAGTCTCCAGTTGTCGGTCTTCAGTTGGTCAGCACGGGCTGCGTGGTAAACTTTATCAGGGCGTCGGTCAGCACCAGCTTGGCTTTGGCGATGTCGGCCAGCTTCAGCGCCACCACCTCGCCCTTCTCCAGCTTCAGCGTCGCCGCCTCTTCGTCGGCACCCAGCACCACGCCGGTGAAGCGCTTGCGGCCGCCGGGGCCGGGGAAATTCAGTTCCACCTTGGCGTCATGCCCGGCAAAGCGGTTCCAGTCCTTCACGCGGGTCAGCGGCCGGTCGATGCCGGCCGAGCTGACCTCCAGCGTCCAGGCCGAGGCGATCGGATCTTCGACGTCGAGCACCGCGGACAACAGGTGGCTGATCGCCGTGCAGTCATCAAGGGTAAATGCCGCTTCGTCGGCCCGATCCGCCATCACCTGCACGGTTGGCGTCTCCCGGCCGATGACCTTCACCTGCACCAGCTCGTAACCCTGCGCCTCCAGGGGCGCGGCGATGATATCGGCAATCCGGCCCTCCAGCCCGCCATGCGAGGGCCGGGCGGCCGACGTTGAAGTCTCGTTCTCGTCCACCAGCGTCAATCCAATAAAAAGGGCGGCCGGTTAGGGCCACCCTGCGAAAGTTCAGGTTTCTTTTTTTGACGCTATAAGCCCAACCGATAGCCAGGGCAAGCCCGTTGTTTAAGCAGCCTTCAGCATTGCCGTGGCGCCAAAATGACGCTATTTTGCAACCATGCCCGTCACCCTCTCCATAAAAAACGCCCCCGACCACATCGTCCAGCGCCTCCGCCAGCGCGCCGAGAAGAACCACCGTTCGCTGCAAGGGCGAACTGATGGCCATCATCGAGGCTTCTCTGGATGCGCGGTAACCAGACCGACCGTAAGTTGTCGCCTCGGGCATTTTTGGTCGAAGGTTCCAACATGCAATGGGCGTGAGCATTAACGCACCCGATGGCGTACCGACATCATCCGTGTCGATCGCGATCGTGACGGGGCAGCTTAAGGTTATTGACGCCATCGGCTCTTGTCGCAATTCTCTTCGGGGATCAAATAGAAGGCCTTACAGGCGACCGTGGTGTCAGCAGGGTCTTTTCATGACGCCGAACTGATTACCAACGCGGCGCCTGCTGAACTACGCCCAAGGCAAATGTCTGCCGCTGATGAAGCTGCGTCGTCCGAAAAAGCTCGAGGTCAATCAGCTTCTGAAAATCTACGCCGCCATTGGACGCGACGAGATTGAAATCAGAAGGCTCGGTGTCGATGCTTACTCGCGGTTCTGGCGCTTAAACGCCGAAGACAACCGGCCTCACCGCCTATGACGCCAGCTATCTCTGGCTGGCGCAAAGCCAGAACACCGAATTGGTGACGCTCGACAAAAAGCTGGAAGCGGCGTTTCTGCCAGCGCGCTGACTTCGCATCATCGAAAGCCGGCTCGAGAGGACACCAGAACTTGCTCACCCGCACCGCGCTCTACGAAGGCACCATCCATCCCGGCCAGGAAGACACCTTCTTCCGCCGTGTCGCCGCCGAGCTTGAGCCGATCTGGCGCCGCTTCCCCAACGTCACCGCCGTCCGGGTCCAACGCATCCGGTCGGCAGACCAGGACGCCCGCCCGATCGCGATGATCCTGGAGATGGATTTCCCCGACATGGCGGCGATCGAAGCCTGCCTCGCCTCGCCGATCCGCCCGGAATCCCATGCCGCCACGCTCGAGGTGATGAAGCTGTTCGACGGCCGGTTCTACCACTTCATCGCCGAGGCGACCGTGCTGCCGCCGGCCTGATGGCCGTCGCCGTCGTCACTGGTGCCACCGGCGGGATCGGTCGCTGGATCGCCCTCGGCCTGGCAAAAGCCGGCCACAACGTTGTTCTGATCGGCCGGGACCGGGAACGCGGCGAGGCGGCGCGGGCCTGGATCGCCGGCCAATCGCCCGGCGCGCAGACAGAACTGGTCCTCACCGATCTGTCCTCGATGGCGCAAACCCGCGCCGCCGGCCGCGCCATCGCCGCCCGGCACCCCAGCCTCGGTGTCCTGGTCCTGAACGCTGGCGTCTTTCGCGCCCGCCGCGAGCAAACCGCCGAGGGCCACGAGATGGTCCTCGCGGTAAACCACCTCTCGCCCTTCGTTTTGTGTAGCGAGCTGGCGGGCGCGTTGCGGGCCGGTGCTCCGTCCCGCATCGTCACCATCGGCTCCTCCACCTCGGACCGCGCCAGGATCGACCCGCAAAACCTCGAACTCACGCGCGGCTGGAACATGCTCCGCGCCTACAGCCAGTCCAAACTCGCGGTGATGATGATGACCTTCGCGCGGGCAACCCGCTTGGCCGGCAGCGGTGTTACCGCCAACGTAGTTCATCCCGGCACGGTGGCCACCGGCCTGGTGCGCGCCGGCGGCCCGATCGGCCTGGCCTGGCGGCTGATGGCGCTCGGCACGCTAACCGAACAACAAGGTGCCGTGACACCGCTGCATGCCGCGCTGGCGCCCGCGCTGCGCGACGTCACCGGCCAGTATTTCAAGGCAAGCGGCATTGTTCAGCCGAACCGCCTGGCGCGCGACCCAGCTTTATCCGCCCAGGTCTGGGCCGCGACCGAGCGCTTGCTCGCTCACCAATAGCGCAGCGCTAGCAGGAGCATGGCGGCCACCCCAACGCCCGCCGTCAGCGCCAGGGGATGGCGCAGCGCCCACATCTGCACGCTGAACCTGCGCGCCCCCACGTTGAACGGCCCGCGCGCGCCGGAGACGGTGCCGGAGGGTACGAACATCGTCGGGTCCCGCAACCGCAACGCCTCGGCGCAATCGGTCATCTGCCCAGCATCGCCCAGCCGCAGGATCGCCCGTTCCACCAGCCACGGCGCCAGCCTCGTGGCCAGCCCGAACAGCACCGTGGTGCCGCCGACCCGCACCTCCGGCCGCCCGGAAGTCGCCGCCAGCAAGATGCCGTCCGCCACGATCTCCGGCTGATACACCGGCCGCATCGGCCGCGGCGGCCGCGGCATATGCGACTGCGCGTGGCTAAAAAACGGCGTATTCACCGCTGGCGGAAACACGATCGAGAGCTTTACCTGGCTGCCCTCCTGGATCAGTTCGCCCCGCACCGCCTCGGTAAAGCCGCGCACCGCGCATTTGGCGCCGGAATAGGACGACAGCAGCGGCACGCCGTGGAACGCGATCGCCGAACAGACGTTGATCACCACCCCCCTGTCGCGTGGCAGCATCCGCCTGAGCGCCGCCCGGGTGCCGTTCACGGTGCCGAAATATGTCACCTCGGTGGCGCGCAGGAACTCAGCTGCCGGCACGTCGATAAAGCGGCCATAAACGCCGTTGCCGGCGCAGTTGATCCACACGTCGATCGGCCCCAGCTCCTGCTCCAGCAGTGCCGCTGCATCCTCCAACGCCGCGGCGTCGGCGACATCGGCCATGGCGGTAGCGGCGTGCCTACCGGCCAGCTCCAGCTCCCGCCGCGTTGCCTTTAGCCCCGGCGCGCCCCGTGCGATCAGCCCGACATGCCAGCCGCCGCGGCTGAACAGCGCCGCCGTGCACCGGCCGATACCGGACGAGCCGCCGGTGATGGCCACCACCCGTGGCCGCCCAGGGGCCGCGAGACCACCCACAGCCCGGCCGGCGGCGACCGGCAGCGCCATTTGCTCCAGCGCGGACGACGCCCGCCCGATCAGATTCATACGCCGATCCCGGACATCCTAACATTCACGCTCAAGCCGACCATCTTTCACCTCGACAACCCACCACGCCCCCATAAACGGAAATTGAGGTTTCGCCATGTCGAAGAATGAAATTCCAAGTAATGCTCTAATCGCCATCGCCGACGGCGGCAAAGCCATCCTGCTCCGCAACGTCGGCGCCAGCGGCACGCTTTCCCTGCATGAGGAACGGCGCCTGACCCTGAAAGACTTCGTCGATGACGGTCCTTCCGGCGACCGCCCCAGCGAGCAGTCGCCGAAGGAGACCGGCGAGGCCACCTTCGCCAAGCAGCTCTGCAAGACGTTGACCCACATGCACGACACCAACGCCTTCACGGAACTCGTGTTGATCGCCGACCCACAAACCCTAGGCCAACTCCGCGCCGCGATGCACAAGCCCCTGGAGAAGAGCATCGTCTTCAGCCTGGCCAAAGACTACACCAACGAGTCCCTAAAAGAGATCACCGCCGCCTTGAGCTAATGGGGGTCCGGGGCCTCAGGCCCCGGCCGCCGGAGGCGCCTTGCTTATCAGCCTCGCAACAGCCCAACCGCCCGCCTCCGCCACCACCGCATCCACATCCACCGCCAACCCGCGTGCCGCCGGCAACAATCCCGCATCCCCGCTATTGCCGATCGCGATCGCCACGTTGCGCGCGAACCGGTCCCGGCCGATCCGTTTGATCGGCGAGCCGGCGAACATTGCCCGGAAGCCGGCATCGTCCAGACCGGCCAACGCCGCCAGTTCGGGCGCCGCCAGTTCCGCCCGTTGCGCCAGCTTGTTCTCCCGCCCGGCGGCCGCGAATTTGTTCCATGGGCACACCGCCAGGCAGTCGTCGCAGCCATAGATGCGGTTGCCCATCGGCACCCGGAACTCGTCCGGGATCGGTCCGGCATGTTCGATGGTAAGGTAGGAGATGCAACGCCGCGCATCCAGTTTATACGGCGTCGGGAACGCGGCGGTGGGGCAGGCATCCTGACACGCCACGCAACTGCCGCAGGCATCGGCGTGCGGCGTATCGGCGGCCACCGCCAGCGTCGTGAAAATTTCACCCAGGAACAACCAGGAGCCGTGCCGGCGCGACACCAGGTTGGTGTGTTTGCCCTGCCAGCCCAGCCCGGCCTCCCGCGCCAGCGGCTTCTCCATCACCGGCGCGGTATCGACGAACACTTTCACGCCGGCGCCACGTGCCGCGATGAACTGCGCCAGGTGCTTCAGCCGCCCCTTCACCACGTCGTGGTAATCCCGCCCGCGCGCATAAACGGAGATATTGCCCGCTGTCGGCACCAGCGTCGTCGCCAGCGCGTCGCCTTCCGGCGCGTAGGAAATGCCGAGCGAGATCACTGTCACCGCTTCCGGCCACAGCGCCTTCGGGTCGCCTCGTTGTTCGGCGCGGGTCGCCATCCACGCCATGTCCCCATGGCGCTTGTCCGCCAGATAATCCCGCAGCGCCTCCCGCCGCGCCGGGCTGAGCATCGCCGGGGCGAAGCCGATGGCGTCGAACCCCAGCGCCGCCGCCCGCGCCGCGATTGCAGCCTTCGGTTCAACCATCGACCACCCAGCCAGCCCGTGCCGCGGCGGCATAGTCCGCAAAGCGCCCTTCGGTAATCGCCGCCCGCGCTCCCTGCATCAGCGACTGGTAATAGGTCAGGTTGTGCTGGGTCAGCAGCATTGGCCCCAGCATCTCCTCGGCCCGGAACAGGTGGTGCAGGTAGGCCCGGCTGTGCCGCGCGCAGGCCAGACAGCCGCACGCCTCATCCAGCGGCCCGGCATCGTCGATGAACCGGGCGTTGCGCAGATTGAACACCCCGCGCGAGGTATAGGCCCGCGCCGTCCGCCCAGCCCGTGTCGGCATCACGCAGTCGAACATGTCGACACCGCGCGCCACCGACCCCAGCAGGTCGTCCGGCGTTCCCACCCCCATCAGGTAACGCGGCTTGTCCGCCGGCAGCAGCGGCGCGGTGATGTTCAGCATCGCGAACATCATCTCCTGGCCCTCGCCCACCGCCAGGCCGCCGATCGCGTAGCCTTCGAACCCCATCGCCGTCAGCGCCGCCGCGGACTCCCGCCGCAAATCCTCATAGACGCTGCCCTGCACGATCCCGAACTGGCCGTACCCCGGCCGCGCCACAAATGCCGCCCGCGAGCGTTCCGCCCAGCGCGTCGTCATCCGCATCGAGACCGCCGCCTCGCCATGCGCCGCCGGATGCGGCGTGCATTCGTCCAGGACCATCGTGATCGTGGCGTCCAGCAGATTCTGGATCTCCACCGACCGCTCCGGCGAGAGATGATGCGCCGAGCCGTCGAGATGCGACTGAAACGTCACGCCGCTTTCGTCTAGCTTGCGCAGCTTGGCCAGCGACATCACCTGGAAGCCGCCGCTATCGGTCAGGATCGGCCCCGGCCAGTCCATCATCTTGTGCAATCCACCGAGCCGCGCCACCCGTTCCGCTCCCGGCCGCAGCATCAGGTGATAGGTGTTGCCGAGCACGATCTTCGCGCCGGTTTCCCGCACCGCGTCCGCCGTCATCGCCTTCACCGTGCCGGCGGTGCCCACCGCCATGAAGGTCGGTGTTTGCACCGCGCCATGCGCCGTCGTTAGCAATCCGGCGCGCGCCGCGCCGTCTTGCCCCTGCAGCGCGAAGGCGAAGCTCATGCCCGCTCCAGCAGGCAGGCATCGCCGTAGGAATAGAACCGGTAACCGGCGGCGATCGCATGGGCGTAAGCGGCGCGGATGCGCTCCATGCCGGCAAAAGCGCTGACCAGCATCAGCAGCGTCGATTGCGGCAAGTGGAAATTCGTGAACAGCAGGTCGGCAATTTTGAACTTGTAACCGGGCAAGATAAAAATATCGGTATCGCCGGCGAATTCCGCCACCTCGCCCGCCGTGTTGGCGGCACTCTCGAGCAGCCGCAACGCCGTCGTCCCCACCGGCACCACCCGGCCGCCTTGCGCCCGCGTGGCATTGATCCGCGCCGCCGTGGCCGCCGAGATGAAGCCGCGTTCGGCGTGCATCCGGTGTTCCCGCACATCCCGCACCCGCACCGGCAGAAACGTCCCCGCGCCGACATGCAGCGTCAGCCGTGCCACCTCCACCCCGCGCGCCGCCAGCGCCGCCAGCAAAGCAGGGGTAAAATGCAGCCCAGCGGTCGGCGCCGCGACCGCGCCGTCATGCGCCGCGAACATGGTCTGGTAGTCCGCCGCATCGGCTTGCGTCACGCCGCCCGGCCGCGCGATGTAAGGCGGCAGCGCCAGCGCCCCGGCCCGCCGCAATGCCGCGCTAAAATCCGCCGTCGCAAACCGCAGCACGGCGGCGCCGCCGCCCGCAATCTCCACCACGGTCGCCGAAAAATCCTCGTCGATCTCCAATACGTCGCCAGGTTTCACCCGCCGCGCATTACGCAGCAGCACCCGCCAGTCGCCGCCGGCCACCGGCCGGTCCAGCGTGATGCCGACCCGCGCCGCGCCGCGCTGCGCCTCAAGCTGCGCCGGGATCACCCTGGTGTCGTTGACCACCAGAAGATCGCCGGGCCGCAACAGGCCGGGCAAATCCCGCACCGCCTGGTCCCGCAATGCCGCCGCCACATAAAGTAGCCGCGCCGCGTCCCGCGGCCGCGCCGGCGCCGTCGCAATCCGTTCCGTTGGCAGGTCGTAGCCGAACTCTTCGAGCAGGAGCGGCTGTTTCAAAACTGGATCGGCCCAATCCTGAAACAGCCTCTCAAGCATCCATATACGAGGCGAGCTCAACCAGATTGCCATCCGGATCGCGGCAATAGACCGACATCATATCGCCAAGCGCGCCGATCCGCGCGATCGGGCCTTTCTCGACCACCACGCCGCATTCCTGCAACTGCGCCACCGCGTCCTCCGGGCGCATCGCAATGACGAAGCAGATGTCGAGCGTGCCCGGCTTCGCCAGCGTCGCGTGCGGCAGGAACTCGTGCCCAACCTCGTGCAGGTTGATCTTCTGGGCGCCAAACTTCAGCGCCGTGCGCTTCTTGCCGCCATACTCCTCGCGCTCCATGCCCAGCACCCGCTGGTACCAGCCTGCCGTCACCGCCAGATCAGTACAGGTCATCACCACGTGGTCGACACGATCAATCGTAAACTTCATCAGCCGGGATCCGCCAAAAGTCGTTGCCGTCGATAATCGTCGGCATGAAGGTATGCTTCACGCCGACGCTCTAGGGGTGTTTGCCGGCGGAGTGCAACCTTTCGTTCCAGGCCCGCTCAAAGTTCGCGCCTTCTTGATCGGCTCTAGACTTAAAACCTCTTAATCTTTTTGGCCGGTGCTGTTGGTCTTGCGGCGGAACGCATCGAGGCTGACGACGTCGGCTGGTCCGTCCAGCGGCCGGCTCGGCACGTCATCGCCCTGCGGCGCCGGCAATTCCGCGACCGGCACCGCCTCCCGCACATCCACGTTGAAGCTGAGCCCGAACTTGACCTCCGGGTCGGCAAAGGCGGTCACCGCCGCCAACGGAACCACCAGCGTCGCCGGCACGCCCGAGAAAGACAGCCCGACGGAGATTGTCTGCGTCTCCGGATCGGCCTTCAGGCCGTGGAACTGGTGCTGCAGCACGATCGTCATCTCATCGGGATATTGCACGCGCAACCGGTCCGGGATCGCGATACCCGGATAGGAGGTTTTAAACGTGATGTAATAATGATGTCCGCCTGGCAGCCCCTCGCGCGCCGCATGATCGACGGCGGTCATCACCACCTGCCGCAGCGCCGTCTGGGTCCACTCGTCATAAGGCAACAGCGAGTTAGGAACTTCGGCATCGTCTTCAGCCATCGTCATTCTCCGCGTCAGCGTCGATCAGGTGTGGTTCAGAGGCCTTCAGGCTTCGTTCCGCCGAGGTCAACTGGGGCGGCGTCGAAAACGGGAGCGGGAAAGCCTCATATAGCCGGCAAAGCTGCGTTACCGGAGCCTCAGCGGGCTTCACGTTCGTAATGACGGTAATACCGCTCCGTTACCAGATCGGTCTGCACCACCACCGCGATGTCGGTCGTGTTGAATTGCCGGTCGATCACCGCGCCGTCGCCGACGAAGCCGCCGAGCCGGAGATAGCCCTTCACCAGCGGCGGCAAGGCTAGCAGTGCGGCCCGCCGGTCGATGGTTGCCGGGTCCCGCCGCTGCATCGGCACATAGATCGGCTGTAGCGCGCGGGGCCGGATCGCTTCCGGCGCCAGATGGTAAGCGGCCAGATAGGTCAGCTCCCCCGCCAGCGCGTCCGGATCGGTGCCGTGCAGGCTGGCACAGCCGAACATCAAATCGATTCCGTAGTGGAACACATAGGCGGCGATGCCGCGCCACAACAACTGCATAACCGAGCGCGAGCGGTACGCGGCGTCCGTGCAGCTGCGCCCCAGTTCCAGCAACGCGCCCGGAAAGCGCTGCAACATCGTGATGTCGTACTCGGCCGCCGAATAAAACCCGCCAAGCCGCGTCGCCGCGGGCTGCTGGATCAGCCGGTAGGTGCCGACCACATTACCGGCACCCTCGCCCAACTCGTGATCCACCACCAGCAGATGGTCGGCCACCGCGTCGAACCTGTCCCGGTCGCGGCCGGCGGCGTCGGTCGCAGCGTCCGCCGTGGCGCCCATTTCGCCATAAAAAACGCGGTAGCGCAGCGCCTGCACCGCATCCAGTTCGTCATCCGTCACCGCCAGGCGCACACCGAGGTTACCGGCCCGCAGCTCCGCGAAACCGGGCGCCGCGTTGCCGAGCGCGAAGCGCGGCAGATCTGGCGTCACATTGGTGTTCATCCCGGCCTTCCGCGCTCGGCGCTCCTCGACCCCGCGGCCTCCGCCGCACGTTCGGCGGAACGCGGCCGGCGCCTGCCGAACAATTCGATCTTGATGACCGAAAGGTCGAAACCCTGCCGCCCGGCGATCTCCCGCAACAATACCTCGGCTTCCGGCGCCGAGAATTCCAGCACCGTGCTGCTTTCCTGGTCGACCAGATGAAAGTGGTTGCGCTCCCCACTGGGCTCATACCGCGCCCGACGGCTGCCGAGGTCGCGGCGCGACAAAATTCCCTTGGATTCCAACAATCGCACCGTCCGATAAACGGTCGCCAACGAAACCCGCGGGTCCACCCGGTTGGCCCGCCGGTGGACCTCGTCCACGTCCGGATGGTCTGTGGCATCGGACAAAACGCGCGCGATCACCCGCCGTGGCCCCGTCATCTTAAGCCCGTTCTCTATACACAGGCGCTCGATGCTAATATCCATCGGTGGCCCTTGTGAACCAACTCGCGCCGCCGGTCCAGCTTTTTGCCGGCAGCCCGGCTGGGCCGCATTACCAAGCCGGAACCCGATGATCGCCACGCTCCCCGCCCATCACAAAGCCATCGACATCACCGCCGAGACCTGCCCGATGACCTTTGTCCGCACCCGCCTGGCGCTCGACACCCTGAACGCCGGCGACATCCTGCTGGTGCGGTTGCAGGGCGCGGACCCGCTCGCCAACGTGCCCCGCGCCGCCGCCGACCAGGGACACGAACCGTTGGACCTGATCGAACAACCGGACGGCACCTGGCTGCTGGTGATCAGGAAGGGTTAGAATATCGGCGAGGCTATTTGCAGCCGCAACAGCAGAGCATCCGCGCCATCGGCGTAATAGGCCCGCCGGGTGCCAACCACTGCGAAACCCAGCGCCGCGTACAGCCCGCGCGCCGCCACATTGCCTGCCGCCACCTCCAGATGCATCGCCGTCACCTCTGCCGCCCGCGCCACCTCCAGCGCCGCCAGCATCAGCGCCCGGCCAATCCCAAGCCGCCGCGCTGTCACACCGATGGTCAGGATCTCCGCCTCGTCCGCCGCCACCCGCAACAGCGCCATGCCGCCCCGCTCGTCGATCAGCCCGGACACGCCTGGCTGGCCCAGCAGCACAGCAAAACTCTCCGCCGTCCAAGGTGCCGCTGGAAAGGCTGCTTCATGGAGCGCCGCCATCGCGGCGGCGTGTGCCACGGTCGCGCGGATCACGCGCCGGACGCGCCGGTCGCCACGGTCGTGCCGGCGGGCAGCTTCGCTTCCGGCGGATCGACATAAAGCGGCTGGGCCGCGAGCCGCGGGCCGCCCTGCCGCGCGTGCGGCAAGCGCCGCACGCGCCACCCAAACCGGGTCCAGACCCCGCGCATTTGTCAGCAGCACGTCCGCGCCTATCGCCGCCAGGCGCGCCGCCACCTCGTTTGCGGCATCGCCGGCCAGCGCCACCGGCCGGCGCGGCCGCGGCACCGCTTCATCTTCGAAGCTTTCCGCCTGCCCGTCGCGGATCAGGAAAATCCGCCCTTTACGCGCCCGCAACGCCACCCAAAGCGCTCTCTGCGACTCTGGAAACGCTTGCCCGAACGCCTCGCCCACCGTCACCGCCAACAGCGGCAGCCCCGCCGCCGCGGCATAACCCTGCGCCAACGAGATCGCCGTGCGCAGCCCGGTGAAACTACCCGGCCCCACCGTCACCGCCACCGCGCCCACCTCAAGCGCCGCTGCCGCCAACAACTCCTGCAACAACACTGGCAAGGTCTCGATCAATCCCGGCCGGCCCTCGACGAAGCCGCGCGCCCGAGTCTCGCCCGCCGCGTCCAGCACCGCCACGCCGCCCCGCGGCCCGGCCGCGTCGATTGCAACGATGCCACCCAAAACCGCGCTCAAGCGAACAGCGTCGCCTCTTCGAAAGTCAGCTTCGGCAGCCGCTCGGCCGGCTGCTCTTCCGCCACGCCACGGCCAAGATTGATGAGGAAATTCGACTTCCAGCCGCTGAGACTGAAAAACGCCCGGTCCACTTTCGCCTTCTCGAAACCGGACATCGCGCCGCAATCGAATCCCAGCGCCCGCGCCGCGAGGATCAGATAGGCGCCCTGCAGCACCGCGTTGCGGTACGCCGTGTCCTCCGCCAGATCGGGGTTGCTGGAGAACCAGGACTTCGCGTCGGCCGGCGGATACAGCTTCGGCAGCTGGTGATAGAATTGCGGGTCCTGTGCGACGATCACCGTCACCGGCGCCGCCATCGTCTTATCGACATTGCCGGCGGAAAGCGCCGGCTTCAGCTTCTCCTTGCCCTCCGCGCTGCGGATGAAAGCGAACCGCGCCGGCGAGCAATTGGCCGAGGTCGGCCCCAGCTTCACCAGATCGTACAACTCTCGCAAATCATCGTCGGTCACCGGCTCGTCGGTGAACACCCAACGGGTCCGCGCCGTCCGGAACAACGTATCGAGCGCCTGATCGTCCAGCTTCACTAAGCGCACCCTCCGCTTTAAGCGGCTTGCGTAACGGATTGCACCTCGGGAATATAGTGCTTCAGCATGTTCTCGATCCCGTGCTTCAGCGTCGCGGTGGAAGACGGGCAGCCCGCGCACGAACCCTGCATCTTCAAACTCACCACGCCATCCCGGAAGCCGCGGAAGATAATGTCTCCGCCATCGCTCGCCACCGCCGGCCGCACCCGCTCATCCAGCAAATCCTTGATCTGCGCGACGATCTCCGCATCCTCCGGCCGCACATCCTCGGCCTCCGCCGCGCCGAACGCGCCCATCACCGGCCGCCCGGACATGAAATGCTCCATCAGCAGCGCCAGAACCTGCGGCTTCATCACCACCCAGTCGGTCTCCGCGTCCTTGGTGATGGTGACGAAATCCCCACCCAAAAACACCCGCCGCACACCCTCGATCCCGAACAACGCATCCGCCAACGGGCTGACCAACGCCGCATCCGCATCCGCAAAATCCGCTGTCCGGTCCCCCAAAACCTCCCGCCCCGGCAAAAACTTCAACGTCGCCGGATTCGGCGTCCCCTCGGTCTCGATAAACATCGCCGCTCTCCTGATCTGCTAGGTCCTAAATCGGCGTTCTGATGCCGCAAAGCAAGGCGCAGGGCTCTGCCCTGCACCCGCTGGGGCCGAAAGGCCCCAGACCCCAGGAATTAGACAGGAGCTTTCGGTCCCTTCAGTCCTGATTCTAGGATAGAAAGCGGTGAGAATCCTGATGCGGTAACGAACCGAAAGACAAAGTCCTGGCTTTGAGAAGAAAGTGCGTGGCGAAACCGCATCCAAAAGAGATCAGTCCCGGCGCGTAGACTGTTAGCGTGGCGCATGAAACGGCTTTTATTAAGAGCCAAGCGCACACGCTTCTTCCATAACGACGGAACTACAAGACCTCTTTGGCTTGGGCTACTTGTTTCGTGACACTTGGATTCGCCATCACCAATGGTGTCTAAAGGGTTTCCTACGAGGTAAAAAAGGGTTTCCGAGCAGGAGCCAGCGAGCGCATTCGGCACGAAGTTCCTTGTGAGTTGAAGCATTTGAGGCTTCCATCACACTCGGTTTTCAACTTCAAGCCATCCAGCCCAGGCGCGCCTTATCTCAACACCTCGAATTAATCCCCCATCGGGACAAAGACATTCTTGACTCTGCGCTACAAGAATGGCTATAGCTCCCCTTTAGTCGAACATGACAGGTGCGTTGGAGCAAGCCTGATAGATATTGTTGGGGAAAGCCATCATATACGCATCTTCCATAGTCAAAGCCAAGCTGCGTTATTTGCCAACGGCTCCTAAGCAACGTTAAATTTTTGCCTCGTACATTCTTACTTCTTTGGAAATATAGCTAACGGCCATCTTCCGAAACCTTCAAGTATTCATCGCCTCAAAGAAATCGTTGTTGGTTTTGCTGTACTTCAGCTTATCCAGCAAAAACTCCATCGCGTCCGTCGTCCCCATCGGGTTCAGGATCCGCCGCAGCACCCACATTTTGGACAGCGTGCTCTTATCCACCAGCAGCTCTTCCTTCCGCGTGCCGGACTTGGTGATGTCGATCGCCGGGAAGGTCCGCTTGTCGGACAATTTGCGGTCCAGGATGATTTCCGAATTGCCGGTGCCCTTGAACTCCTCGAAGATCACCTCGTCCATTCGGCTGCCGGTATCGATCAGCGCCGTCGCGATAATCGTCAGCGAGCCACCTTCCTCGATATTCCGCGCCGCGCCGAAAAACCGCTTCGGCCGCTGCAAGGCATTGGCGTCCACACCGCCGGTGAGCACCTTGCCGGAGGATGGCACCACGGTGTTGTAGGCCCGCGCCAGCCGGGTGATGCTGTCCAGCAGGATCACCACGTCGCGCTTGTGCTCCACCAGCCGCTTGGCCTTTTCCAGCACCATCTCCGTCACCTGCACGTGCCGCGTCGCCGGCTCGTCGAAGGTGCTGGCCACCACCTCGCCCTTCACGCTGCGCGACATGTCGGTCACTTCCTCCGGCCGCTCGTCGATCAGCAGCACGATCAGGAACACTTCTGGATGGTTGGAAGAAATCGCCGCGGCGATGTTCTGCAGCATCACGGTCTTGCCGGTGCGCGGCGGTGCCACCACCAGCGCCCGCTGCCCCTTGCCGATCGGCGCGATCAGGTCGATCACCCGGAGGTATTGTCCTTCTGCGCGCCCTTCACCAATGGCTCCGGCGCCTCGGACTCCATTTTCAGCCGCGCCGTGGGGTACAGCGGCGTCAGATTGTCGAAGTTGATCCGGTGCTTGACCGCTTCCGGGTCTTCGAAGTTGATCTTATCGACCTTGACCAGCGCAAAGTACCGCTCGCCCTCTCGCGGCGCCCGGATTTCCCCGTCCACCGTGTCGCCGGTGCGCAGCGAGAAGCGCCGCACCTGCGCCGGCGAAACATAAATATCCTCCGGCCCCGGCAGGTAATTCGCCTCCGGATTACGCAAAAACCCGAACCCGTCCGGCAAAATCTCTAACGTGCCGTCGCCCGAAATCGTCTGCTCGTTCTCCGCGAACGCTTTCAGGATCGCGAACATCATGTCCTGCTTGCGCAGCGAGGAGGCGTTTTCGACCTCCAATTCCTCCGCCAGATCGAGCAAATCGGTGGGAGTTTTGGCCTTTAATTCGGCAAGATGCATGTTTTCGGTTGTCCAGTCGTCAGGGCAGGGGCTTTTTTTCGGCGTACGCCGAACCAGCCAAAATGGGGAAATTGTGCAAAAAGCACCGCGAAGCCGGACGGCCCGCGCCCTGTAACTGCCCCACCTGAACGGCAAATGCAAGGCTCCCGCCACCGCCGCCCGGCGTGTGGCCAGAGCACCTACAGCTTGGACCGGTCCGCTTGTATTTCCAACGCCGACTCAAGCATCGGAATAATGCTGTCCGCCAGATCGTCATACTGCCGCTGCGCGTTCGCCGCCACCGGCTGCTTGTCCGGCAAGTCTTTCAGCAGCTTGCCGTCCGGCCCGGTGTCGGTCTTCTGCAATTTGGCCGCCGCCACCGTCTCCCCCGCCAGACGCAATTGCGTCAGCGCAGTGTCCAGATCGCCCACCGCCGCCGGCTTCACCAAAACGCCGCCGACATAAACAACCTGCGAAAGCCCCAGCAGGCCAAGCAACGTATCCGGCACCGTGAAGCTGGACAGCGCCGAGGCGCCGGCCACCACCATCGCCGCCGCCACCGCGATGCTGAAAATGATTGTTTGCAGCTTGTAAACGTCGAACTCCCGGTTGGTCAGCACCAAATCCTTCCATTGCGGCCCTGTCAGCTCATTCTGCGCCGGGATCTTCAGCACCTGCTTTTTCTCGAGCCACGCCCAATTGACAAAACTAAGCCGGGTCTTTTGCTGATAAGCGATCTGCGCCGTGACCGCGCCGATCCCGGAAATGCCCAACAGGCCGATAACGGTTGGCGAAAGATCGACCAGCGCCCCGGTTCGCAAAACCAGCGACAGCAAAAGCCAGCCGATCAGAAAAGAAAACAGCAGCACCTGCAGCTTCTGCACGCTGGCTTGGTGAAAGGCGTTTTCGGTCAGGTGGATCGGGTTGAAAAAATCATACCAGAACAATTCCTTCGCCCCGAACAGCGCTGGATATTTGCCGGGCAACCCGGGCTGGTCCGGGTCATTTCCGAATTTCTTGATCTGCGCCTCGCGCCAGCCCCAGATCGCGGTCATCGCCAAAAAATACATCAGCAACGCCACGAAGGTGCAAAAAGCGTAGGCTACGTTCGGGTTGCTCACCCGCGCCACGATCTCGCCCCAGGCCTTGAACGCGCCGCCGGAGCAGGCAACCACCACAAAATGCCGGTTGCCCCAAAGCGGCAGCAAATGCGAGCTGATCTTGAATTGCAACTGCACGCTGTCCGCCGGCGTGAATCCGTCGACGACATCCGCCGCCACCGGCGCCACCGATATCACCGAAAGCTCCGTCACGTGAATTCCGGAGCCTTGCGGCGCGTCGGTTTCGAATATGCGAAAGCTGTTGTTTTCGGCGCCGTCGCTTAGCGCCTGGTGGAAAACCACCCGTGCATTGCCATCCGGCGGCAGCACCATCGTCAGCGGCGCCAACGGGGTACGGCCGTTGCTGGCGAGCATCGCGCCACGCAATTGTTCATAGCTCGTTCCAGCTGCGCAAGCGGCGGTGTCGGCCCCCGCCGCCTGGGCGACAGGCACCCACGCCGCCATGAGCAAGCTGGCGAGCCAGATCCCGCGCGCCGGCGCCTTGATGTTCATGTCGATCCTCCGGGCGGATTCTGTTGCAGCAATTTCCCCCAGGTCGCGGCGCCGACCACCCCGTCGGCGTTCAGACCCACGGCGGCCTGAAACATCTTCACCGCCAATTCGGTCGCGGCGCCGAAATTGCCCTCGACCGCCACCGGATAGCCCGCCGCGGCCAACCGCTTCTGCAGCGCCACCACCGCGTCGCCCGTCAGCCCCAGATGCAGCACCGGCATCCCCTGCGCCGGTGGCGCCGCGCCCGCCGCCAGCAACGCCGCCACCAGGGCCTTCGCCTTCAGCAGATAGGCGCGGCGATCGTCGATGCCGATTTGTCCACCATTTACCGCTTGCGTCACTGCAAAGATGTTGTCTTCGTCGCATAACGAATTGATCTTCTTCTGCTTCCAGAATTCGCACGACACCAACAGATAAACGAACGGATCGCCGACGCTGGTCGGCCGCCCCACCAGGTCCAGCCCCAGAACCTCGCCCACCGAACGATAATTCGCCCGGCCCGTAAGCTGGATCAGCCCGCGCCCCTTGAACAACGGCCCATCGCCCGGCTGCACATTGCCCAGGTCCTTGCGCCCTTCATAAGCATTGCCGCTGGCATACTCCTCGGTCGTACAGAAATCGTCCGACTCATGCGCCACCTGCGCCAGAAAATGCGCGATCCGCAGCGGCGTGTTGATCTCATAGCCGTCAAGCGTCGCCGCCAGCGGGCCACCCATGCCCGCAATAATCTCATCCTGCCGCGCCGCCCGCATCCCACTCTCCCGGCGCAACATGCCCCTCAAAGTCGTTGCATCGATCGGAAGCATCCCACCTCTCCGTTTTTTAAATCATTACGCGGTTGAGGGTTATGAACAAGGCCTCCGGCGGCCGGGGCCACGGCCCCGGACCCCATGAGGTAGGTTGGCCACTCAACTGGCCGGGAACTTCAGTAATGCGCTTCGCGCGGGGTCACCGCTTCACGCGGGCAAGGCAACCATCGCCCCATCCCCGCGCGAAGCAAAAAAACCTTTGTTGCGCCCCCCCGGCTCAAGAGTGGCCAACCTGCCTTATGGGGTCCGGGGCCTCACAGCCCCGGCCGCCGGAGGCCCTTCCTCAAACCACCACGCTCATCACGATCACCACGAACAGCACCGTCGGCACCTCATTGGCGATCCGGTAAAACCGTTCCGGCCGCGGGTTCGCGTCGTTCAGGAAACCCCGCCGCCATTTCGAGCAGGCGCCGTGAAAACCGGTCATCAGCAGCACGCAGACCAGTTTGGTCCACCACCAGGCCGCACTCCAATCCACCGCCCCCGGCGTCAGCACCAGCAGGATCCCCAGCGCCCAGGTCGCCAGCATCGCCGGCGTGGTGATTTGTTTCAGCAGCCGCCGCTCCATCACTTTGAAGCGCGCACTTTCTATCGAGCCGGCCGCGACCTGGCAGTGATACACGTAAAGCCGCGGCAGGTAGAACAACCCCGCCATCCAAGCCGTGAAGCAAATGATGTGCAGCGCCAGTTCCCAGCGGTAGAACGGCACCAAGGCGGCAATGGTCACGGCAACACTCCGAACAGTCCATCCAGTTTCCGCAGCACCCCGACGGCGCCGGCGGCAGTCAGCGCGGCGCCGTCGCCGTGCGGCGCAAAGCCATAACATGTCATGCCCGCCGCCACCGCCCCGGCAACGCCGAGCGGGCTGTCTTCCAGCACCAGGCACGCGGCCGGCGCCACCCCTGCATCCGCGGCCGCCGCCAGATACACGTCCGGCGCCGGCTTCGGCCGCCCACCGGTGGCGATCATATCGGTGGCACTGAACGCGAGACCCCGCGTCAGCGCCGTTAGTCCCGTCGCGGCAAACTTCACGTCCATCTCGGCGCCGGAGGAGTTCGACGCAATCCGCCAACCCCGCCCTTCCGCATTCATCCGCGCCAGCACCTCCGGCGCGCCGGAAATCGCCCTGACGCCCTCTCCCAGCGCTGTGATCAGCAATCCCGCCAGCTGCCCGCGCCACCCCGGCGCCAGCCGCCGCCCCAGCCGGGCTTCGATGATCGGTTCCATCTCGACGATCGACATGCCGAGGAACAGCGCCATCGCCTGTTGCGTCGTCATCGCCCAACCCAGCGCCGTCAGTTCCCGCGCCACCACGGCGGAGGCGACGCCCTCGCTGTCGATCAGCACCCCGTCGCAATCGAAGATCACCAGCTCAACGGGCGTCCGCATGATCCGTCCAGGGGCAATCGCGCATTTCTTTCGGGCAGGCCCGGCCGCCGGCATGGCTGCACAAGCCGTCGCCATGCGCCGCCGCCCGCGCCACCAGCCCAGCCAGCGCCGCGATGAACCCGGGGTCGTCATTCGGCGCCGCGGCCCGGAAATAAGCCGGTACGCCAACCTCGTGCGCCAGTTCCCGGAGCTCGATATCGAGCTCCACCAGCGTCTCTATATGGTCCGAGACAAACGCGATCGGCACCAGCAGCACGGCGATACCATCCCGCCCCGCCCGCTCGATCTCGGCGATCGTGCTTGGCTCGATCCACTTCTGCGGGGTCGCCCGGCTCTGATAGCACACAACGTGTTCCACAGACGCATCGTCCAGGACATCCAGCACCGCCGCGACGCTACGCTCCACCTGCCACTGATACGGATCGCCCGCCTTGATGATACTTACCGGCAATCCGTGTGCCGAGAACAGCAACCGCAAAGGCAGCCCAGGCCGCGCCGCCTTCGCCTCGGCGATTTTGGCGCTGACCAGCGCCGCGATCGCCGCGACGTAACCCGGATCTGCGAAATAGCAACACAGCGTCGTCATCGGCTTTACCAGCCCAGCCTTTGCCGCCTGCTCATGCCAATCGGCCACCGAACTGCCGGTCGTGGTGGTCGAGTGCTGCGGATAGAGCGGCAACAACAGGACGCGGTCCGGATCCCAGGCCTTTACTGCCCGCGCCGCCTCCGCCGCGAACGGGTGCCAATACCGCATTGCGATGAAAACCTTGGTTTCACCCCCTACCGCGGCTTCAAGCGCCGCCGCCTGTTGCCCCGTCAGCTCAAGCAATGGGCTTCTCCCGCCCATCAGCGCGTAATTCGCCACCGCCGCCTTTGCCGTCCGCCCGGCAATCAGCCGCGACAACCAGAACCGCACGAAAATCGGCGCCCGGATAATCGCCTTGTCCATGAACAAATTGACCCGGAACGGCTTGACCGCCTCCGGCCCGTCCGGGCCACCCAGATTGAACAGCACGATGGCGGTCTTCATACCCCGCGGATGACTTCCAGCATCGCCGCCACATGTTCCGGCGGCACATCCGGCGTGATCCCATGGCCCAGGTTGAACACATGCGGCACGCCCCGAAATGCCTCCAGCACAGCTTGCGTGCCTTGCGCCAAGGCCGCGCCCCCCACCTTCAACAGTGTTGGGTCGAGGTTGCCCTGCAACGCCATACCGGCCGGCACCGCCGCAATCGCCGCCGCCGGATCGGCGGTGGTGTCCAGCCCCACCGCGTCCACACCGCTGGCTCGCGCATAGGCGCCGAGTTGATCACCCGCCTGGCGCGGGAAGCCGATGATTTTCAACCCCGGATGAAGCTCCCGCATCGCCCGCACGATCCGCTGGTTCGGCAGGATCGCGTAACGCTCGAACCGCGCCGCCGGCAGCAGCCCGGCATGGGTGTCGAACAGCATCACGCAGTCCGCGCCCGCTTTCACCTGGCCGTCCAGATAAACCACCGAGGCTTCGACCAGGAGGTCGATCACCCCGTCCAGCAACCGATCTTCCTGTTCCGCCAGCGCCCGGCTGCGGGCAAACGAGCCACCTCGGCCATCCAGCATGTAACAGGCGACCGTAAAGGGCGAACCGCAAAACCCAATGAGCGCCACTGCCGGGTCCAGCGCCGCCCGCACCCGCGCCACCGTTTCCGCCACGCTGACAAAAGCCGGCGGCGCCGCCTCCAGCCGCAAATCGGCCATCTGCTGTAACGGCGGCAGCTTCGGCCCCTCGCCTTCGAGAAACCGCAACTCCTGGCCCAAAGCCAGCGGCAGGATCAAGATATCGGAAAACAAAATCGCCGCGTCGAACCCGTAACGCCGCACTGGCTGCAGCGTCACCTCGGCCGCCAGCACCGGGTTCAGGCACAGCGACAGGAAATCCCCGGCGGTCGCCCGCAGCGCCCGATATTCCGGCAGATACCGCCCGGCCTGACGCATCAACCACACCGGCGGCGGCCAGACCGCCTCGCCGCCAAGAACGCGCATCAATTTCATGCCCCGCGCCTACGCTAAAAATAGGATTCTTAAAAGAAGGAGGCAGCAGTGATTGATCCCTGTGGATCACGGGGCTTATTCCGCCAGCCCGTTCATCCCCAGGTTTATCCACAACAACATCCGTGCTGTAAGCGCTTGAATTTCAAAAATCGCTGATCATTATCAACAGGCCGTGCCAGAGGTAACAGAACAGCATCCACCGTTTGCGGGAATCGTGGCTTATGCCCGCTGTCCGTAAAATAGCCCGCGCCGGCGCAAACGATCCACGCTATCCTGGCGCCGATGGAGACCTATAAGCTGAATATCCACCTGATCTCGGACGCCACCGGGGACACGTTGAGCGCCCTGGCCCGCGCCGCCGTGGCGCAGTTCGACGAAACCAACGTCGTCTATCACCGCTGGTCGTTGATCCGCTCCCGCCTGCAACTGCACCGCGTTCTGGAAGGCATCAACGCTGAACCGGGCCCGGTGCTCTGCTCGCTGGTGGATGAAGCCCTGCGCCAGGAGCTGGATGCCAGCTGTGCCCGCATGAACATCACCTTGCTGCATGTGCTGGATCCGTTGCTCGCCATCTTGCAGGAGCATTTCCACGCCCCCGCGCAACACAAGCCGGGCCGCCAATATGTGCTGGACGCCGACTACTTTCGGCGGATCGACGCCATGCACTACGTCATCAGCCACGACGACGGGCAGGCCGCCCGCGGCCTGATGGAAGCGGACGTGATCCTGGTCGGTGTCTCCCGCGCCTCGAAAACGCCAACCTCGTTCTACCTCGCCAACCGCGGTGTTAAAGCCGCGAACGTGCCGCTGGTCCCCGGGATCGAACCGCCGGCGGTGCTAACCCAGGTCAACTGCCCGGTGGTCGGCTTGACCATCGATCCGCAATCCCTGATCGACATCCGCCGCCACCGCCTGCGGCTGATCGGCGGTGGCTCTGAATCCGGCTTTATCCGCGGCGAACAGGCCGATTACGTCGATCACGAGGCCGTGGAGAAGGAATTGCTTTGGGCCAAGCGCCTCTGTAACGCTCATGGCTGGCCGACCATCGATGTCACCCGCCGTTCGATCGAAGAGACCGCAGCCACGGTTTTGAAGCTGATGGAGAGTTGGCACGCGAAACGGGAAAGGAACATGCCTCCGGCGGCTGGGGCCGGGAGGCCCCAGACCCCGTGACGAAGAACATTAGGGTAGTGCCATGAATTTGGGGTTGGGCGGCCGCCGGGCGATTGTCTGCGCGGCCTCACGCGGTCTGGGCTATGCTTGCGCTTTGGCTTTGGCGCGCGAAGGGGTCGAACTTGTGATCACCGGCCGCGACGGCGCCGCCCTGGAGCAAGCCGCCGCCGCCATCCGCGCCGAAACCGGCGCCACGGTTCGAACCGCCGCCGGCGACATCACCACGCCTGCCGGCCGTTCCGCCGCGCTGTCGCTGCTTCCGGATCCGGACATCCTCATCAACAACGCCGGCGGCCCGCCGCCTGGGGACTTTCGTCACTTTACCGACGCCGATTGGCAGGCGGCGCTGAACGCCAACATGCTGACCCCGATTGCCATGATCAAAGCGGTCATCGACAATATGATCGCCCGGCGATTCGGCCGTATCGTCAACATCACTTCGGGCGCGGTGAAGTCGCCGATTGCCGCCCTCGGCCTGTCCAATGGCGCCCGTGCCGGCCTCACCGGCTTCATCGCCGGCCTCGCCCGCCAGGTCGCCGCACATAACGTCGCCATCAACAACCTGCTGCCCGGCTCGTTCGCCACCGACCGGATGACAGCGCTGGCGAAAGCCAACAACCGTACCGAGGCCGAAGAAATCGCCGCCCGCGGCAAAACCAACCCCACCGGCCGCATCGGCAATCCGGAAGAATTCGGTGCCGCCTGCGCTTTTCTCTGTTCGAGCCAGGCCGGCTACATCATCGGCCAAAATTTTCTAATGGATGGCGGCGCTTTCAACTCGACCTTTTAGTCGATCCACATGAAGCTGGTAAAGCATTCAACCCACCGTGACCACCACCACGTGGTCAACATCCACCTCTAGCAAACACTGGTGCAACGCCCCGATCGCGCTCAGCATCATCTCGCCAGCGCCCTCCTCGTCTTCCTCGCTGAACTCCTCGTAAGCGTCGGCGAGTTCGCTCTCTGAAAACGAATCCGGGTTGAGCTTCGTAAGGTATTTCTGCCGGTCCTCCAGCGTCAGGATGAACACCAGGCTCTCGGTCGCCTCGGCGATCTCGGCCACCACTTCGTTCTCACTGGTCTCCAGATCGATGTCGTGTTCTTCCGCCAGTACCGGCAGCAGCACGGAAAACACCTCGCCATCCTCGTCGAAATCGGAAACCGCCGTGCCGTTGCTGGCCAGAAACGCCTGGAATGCCTGCGGATCGTCATCGGCCGCGGTGGCAACCAGCTCGGCCAGATCCGAACGAGGCAAACGGGTGAAGGTAGCGCTGGCCGGCATCGCGAACTCCGGGACATGTGCCGTTCGTCTACCAGCAGCCGGGGTCGCTGCCAACGCCCCGATTATAGAGCCAGGTCGAGCGCGGTGAAGGCCGCGAACAGCTCGCCGGCCTCCGGCAATGCTTGCAATGGCGTGTAGTCGCAGACGGCGGCGAATTCATTCCACATCGCCCGCACCGCCGGATCGTCATGGGCCGCGGCGATCGCGCCCTCTCGCCATTCGAAAATCTCCACGATCGTGCCGCCCTCGCCGATCCCGGCCGACGCCGGCCTGTCAGTGGCAAGGCCGAGGCGGCGCAGCCGAGGAACATGCTCCTTGACCAGTTCGGTCAGCGCGGCTTCACAACCGGGCTTCGGACGATAGGCAACGACCACCATATTCCGCATCAAGCGCGCTCCAGCGCCTGGGCCAGATCGTCGATCAAATCCTCGACATCTTCCAGCCCGACCGAAAGCCGAACGATGCCATCGGTGATGCCCAGCCGCGCCCGCTCCTCCGGCCCGATCCGCATATGCGTGGTCGTCGCCGGATGCGTCACCAGCGACTTGGTGTCGCCCAGGTTGTTGGAGATGGTGATCACGCGCAGCGCGTTCATCATCGCGAACGCCGCCGCCTTGCCGCCCTTCAACTCGAACGTGACGATCGTCCCACCGCCGGACATCTGGCTCATCGCCAGATTCTGCTGCGGATGATCGGGGCGCGTCGGGTACAGGCTGCGGGAAATCTTCGCCGACCCCGCGAGATAGTCCGCCAGCGCCACGGCGTTGCGCGACTGCGCCGCAACGCGCAGCCCCATCGTCTCCAGCCCCTTCAGGATCACCCAGGCGTTGAAGGGGGAGATCGCCGGCCCAGTGTTGCGGAAGAACGGCTGAAACACCTCTTCCACCCATTGCTTGCGCCCCAGCACCGCGCCGCCCAGCACCCGGCCCTGGCCGTCCATGTGCTTGGTCGCGGAATACACCACGATGTCGGCGCCGAACTCCATCGGCTGCTGCAGCAGCGGCGTTGCGAACACGTTGTCCACCACCACCAGCGCACCCGCCTGGTGCGCCAGCGCCACGATCGCCCGCAGATCGACGATGTCCAGCATCGGGTTGCTCGGCGTCTCCAGCAGCACCATCGCGGTGGGCTGCCGCAGCGCTGCCTGCCATTCCGCGATATCGGTGCCGTCCACGAACACCGGCTCGATGCCGTATTGCGGCAGTAGGGTGCTGACGATCCAGTGGCAGGAGCCAAACAGCGCCCGCGCCGCCACCAGCCGGTCGCCGGTCTTCAGCGTGCTCAGCATCGCGCCATGCACCGCCGCCATCCCGGTTGCGGTGCAGCGGCACGCCTCCGCGCCCTCGATCTCGGCCAGCCGGCCTTCCAGCATCTGCACGGTCGGGTTGGCGAAGCGCGAGTATTGGTAATGCGCCACCTGGTTGGCGAACACCGCCTCCGCCAGCTCGGCAGTTTCGTAAACGAAACCAGAGGTGAGAAACAAAGCCTCGGCGTTTTCGTCAAAATTCGAGCGGATGCGCCCGGCGTGGATCAGGCTGGTGGCGAGGCGTCTTTTAACCGGTTCATTCATGCGGCCCGGCGTAAAACGCGTTGCTTGCACGGTCAATCGGCCAGGGTTAGAACGCCGGGGCCGGGCGGGTATGATGTAATGGTAGCCTGTTAGCTTCCCAAGCTTGATGCGCGGGTTCGATTCCCGCTACCCGCTCCAGCCCGCTTGCCCCCTTCAGGCGCCGACGGCGCGTTTCAGGTCATACCCGGCGATCGTCAAGGAAACCGGAGGTTCATCGGCAAACACGACCTCAACGAGGGGGCGCCGGTGCAGCCCCGTCACCGTGCCGATAGACCCGCTAGCAATGCGATGCCCGCCGATGACGAGATCGCGCTGAGTGCGTACCCTGTCATTTTGCTGGAGCGTGGCAATCGGGGAGCGTAGTATTTCCGGCGGATTGGCCAGGGTTTGCCGCAGCCTCCCAACCAGGCTGAGCCACTGAAACTGATCCTGGACAGTATAGCGCGCCAGCGCGCCATTTCGCGAAGTCCAGCTATACGGCACCATTATCTGCTACCTGTTGACCAGCCAAGACTTGTTGCCTTAACCTCGATCGTAGAAAATATCAACGACTTTTCACATTACTTGGTAAATGATGGCGGACTATTGCGGCGTCAGCCCACCAAGAGCGTTTCGCCGACATCGGGCGCCAGAAAGCGCTCTTTCGGGATTTCCGCTTGCGCCAGCGCCACGGCCAGATCGCGCGGCGGCGCGTCGATCGGCTCCGCGGTCAGCTGGAACACCCCGTAATGCATGCCAACCGCCTGTTTTGCCTGCAAATCCTGGAACGCCTGCACCGCATCGGCGGGGTTCATATGCACCGGCCCCATCATCCAGCGTGGCTCATAAGCGCCGATCGGCAGCAAAGCGAGGTCCGGCGGCCCCAGCCTCTGCCTGATCTCGGCAAAATATTTCGTGTACCCACTATCGCCGGCAAAATAAATCTTGTGCCCCCGGTAATCGAGGAACAGGCCGCACCAAAGCGTCTTGTTGCGGTCCCACAACGTCCGCGCCGCGAAATGCCGGGCCGGCGTGGCGGTCACCGTTGCCTCGCCGAACCGATGCGCTTCCCACCAGTCCAGTTCGACCGCGCCCCGGATGCCCTTCTTCGCCAGATAGTCACGGTTGCCGAGCCCGGTGACGATCGGCACGTCCCTGAGCCGCCGCCGCAACGCCCGCAACGCGGCTAGGTCCAGATGATCGTAGTGGTTATGCGACAGTAGGATCAGGTCGATCTTCGGCAACGCCGCCAAGGCCAGACCCGGCGCCCGCACCCGCTTCGGCCCCGCCAGCTGGGTCGGCGAGCAACGCTCGGAAAACACCGGATCGGTCAAAATCGCCAGGTCCCCCACCCGGATCAAAAAACTGGCATGGCCGATGAAGGTGAGGGCGACCTCGCCGGTCGCCAACTCGTTTGCCAGCGCAGGATAAACAGTATTTTCCACCGCCGTCGGCCAGGTCGACCAGCCCTCCGGCATCCGCCGGCGCACGAACCGGTTCCAGACGATGCTGGCCATTCCCCGGCGCCGGTCCTGGCCGCTGATGGTGCGGATCGTCGGCTCCGGGTTGAAGAAGCGCTCGCCGTCGTAGTGATCTGAAACAGGATAAGCCATCGGCGCCATATAGGCAGCACGCGGCGGAAAACAGTTGTTATGCACTGCCGGCAGAACAGTTGGCGCCTGGCTTGCAGATGCCGCGCCGTTTTATCCGGGCCTGTCCTGCTCTAAACCTGCCGCCATGCGCCTAGCTTCGTTCCCGTGACCGACACTATCTTCGCGCCGATCACCGGCCGGGGCGGTGCCGTCACCGTATTGCGGCTTTCCGGGCCGGGGGCTTTCGCCATCGCCGCCGCCCTGGTGCCCGCCCTGCCAGCGCCCCGCCGCGCCGCACTGCGCCGCCTGTTCGGCCGCGACGGCCGGACGCTGGACCGCGCGCTCATCACCACCTTCCCCGCCCCGGCCAGCTTCACCGGCGAGGATTGCGTGGAGCTTTCCCTGCACGGTGGCCGCGCCGTGCTGGCCGCGGTCTCCGAGGTCGTGGTCTCGCTCGGCGCCCGACCCGCCGAACCCGGCGAATTCTCCCGCCGCGCCTTCCTAAACGGCCGGCTCGGCCTTCTGGAAGCCGAAGCCACCGCCGACCTGATCGCCGCCGAAACCGAGGCGCAGCGCCGCCTGGCCGTCATCGGCGCCGACACCCTGGCCGCCGCCAGCGCCGGCTGGCGCGAGGCGCTGCGCCAGCTGATTGCCCAACAAGAGGTTCTGATCGACTTCCCGGACGAAGACCTGCCACCGGAAGTGGAGGCCAACCTCCAATCCGCCATCGCCGTCCTGCACGGCGAAATCACCGCATCGCTCGCCACCGCCCCGGCCGCCGCCCGGCTGCGGGACGGTCTGCGCTTCGTCATCCTCGGCCCGCCAAACGCCGGCAAATCCACCCTGTTGAACGCCCTGGCCGGCGCCCCTATCGCCATCGTCGCGGCCACGCCGGGCACCACCCGCGACGCCATCGAGGTCAAACTCGACCTCGCCGGTATCGCCGTTCACCTCACCGACACCGCCGGCCTGCGCGACACCACCGACGCGATCGAAACCGAAGGCATCGCCCGCGCCCTCGGCCACGCCCGCGCCGCCGATCTTCTGCTCCGCCTCACTCCCGCCGACTTGCCCCACGGCGCCCCCTGCTTCGACCCCCCAACCGGCGCTGAAACCCTCCACATCCGCACGAAATCCGATCTCGCAACCGAGCCGCCACCCGCCGATACCCTCGCCATCAGCGCCACCACCGGCGCCGGCCTGCCCGCCCTCGTCGCGCGCCTGACCGAAATCGCGCAACGCCTAACCGACACCACCTTCGCCCCAGCCCTGGCCCGCCCCCGCCAGATCGCCTGCCTGCAAGCCACCGCCAGCGCTTTAGCCAGCGCCCAAACCAACCCCGAACCCGAACTCCGCGCCGAAGACCTCCGCATTGCCGCCACTGCCTTAGCCCGCCTCACCGGCACCATCGGCATCGAAGAAGTGCTAGACGCCGTGTTTGGGTCGTTCTGCATCGGCAAGTAAAAATGAGCCTCCAATACGCTACTTCGCACAGACAACCCTACGAACGACTGCTTTATTAAAACCGCTCATTTCGCTATCACCCGCCCATGACCTACGATGTCATCGTCATCGGCGGCGGCCATGCCGGCTGCGAGGCCGCCGCCGCTGCGGCCCGCACCGGTGCCGCAACGCTGTTGCTCACCCACCGCCGCGACCGGCTGGGCGAGATGTCCTGCAACCCCGCGATCGGCGGCATCGGCAAGGGCCATCTGGTCCGCGAGATCGACGCGCTGGACGGGCTGATGGGCAAAGCGGCAGACGCCGCCTGCATCCATTTCAAATTGCTCAATCGCGGCAAGGGCCCGGCGGTGCGCGGCCCGCGCGCTCAGGCCGACCGCAAGCTCTACCGCAACGCCATCCAGGCGCTGCTCGCGGCCCAGCCCAACCTCACGATCGCCGAAGCCGAAGCCACCGGCCTGCACCGCGACGCTGCCGGCCGGCTCAATGCTGTTTCCACCAGCCCTGGGAATATATTCCAGGCCAGCAGCATCGTGCTCACCGCCGGCACCTTCCTGCGCGGCGTTCTGCATTTCGGCACCACAACCCAAACCGGCGGCCGTCTCGGCGACGCATCCGCCACCAGCCTCGCCGAGACCTTGCTCGCTTTAGGGCTGCCGCTCGGCCGGCTGAAGACCGGCACCCCGCCGCGCCTGGACAGGACCTCGATCGACTGGGAAGGGCTGACCGCCGATCCGGGCGAAGACCCGCCGGAGCCGTTCTCATCGCTCACCCACGCCATCACCAACCCGCAGATCTCCTGCCGGATCACCGCCACCACCGCCCGCACCCACGCCATCATCCGCGACAACATCCACAAATCGGCGGTTTATGGCGGTGGCATCGCCGGCCGCGGGCCGCGTTACTGCCCCTCGATCGAGGACAAGGTGGTGCGCTTCGCCAACAAGCAAAGCCACCAGATCTTCCTGGAGCCGGAAGGGCTGGACGAGGACACGGTTTATCCGAACGGCATCTCCACCTCGCTGCCGCCGGACGTGCAGGAGCAGCTGGTCCGCTCGATCCCCGGCCTGGAACATGCCCGCATCCTGCAGCCGGGCTATGCGGTCGAATACGATTATGTCGATCCCCGCGCGCTCGGCCACGACCTACAGGTCAAGGCGCTGCCCGGCCTCTTCCTCGCCGGCCAGATCAACGGCACCACCGGTTACGAGGAAGCCGCGGCGCAAGGGCTGATGGCCGGCCTGAACGCCGCCCGCCTGGCCCACGGCCTCTCACCGGCGAAATTGTCGCGCGCGCAAGGCTATATCGGTGTCTTGATCGACGACCTGGTGACGCAGGGCGTGACCGAACCGTACCGGATGTTCACCTCCCGCGCCGAATACCGGCTCTCGCTGCGCGCCGACAATGCCGAGCTTCGGTTGACCGCATTGGGTATGGATTGGGGCTGTGTCGGCACCGGCCGTCAAGCGGCGTTTGCTGCTCTGCAGGCCGACCTAGCCAGCTTCGGCGGCAAACCGGAAGGCGCCAGCCGTGCCGCCGAGATCCTCCGCGCCGACCTGCATTACGCCGGCTACCTGAACCGCCAGAACAGCGAAATCCGGGCCCGCGAACAGGACGAAGCGGTGCTGATCCACCCCGGCTTCGACTATCGCCGGGTCGGCGGCCTGTCCGCCGAATTGACCGAAAAGTTGGAGCAACGCCGCCCCGCCACACTCGGCGCCGCCGGCCGGATCGAGGGGATGACGCCCGCCGCCCTCGGGGCGATTTTCGGGGCCCTGAAAAAGCGGTCGCTCGCCGCTTGAGCGAGGCTAGGCTGCGGCTTCTGGTGGCGCTGGTCGAACGCTGGTCGCCGAAAATCAACCTGATCGGCCGGCACGACATCCCATTGCTTTGGGAACGCCACATCGAGGACAGCCTGGCTCTGCTGCCGCTGATCCCGCCCGGCACCGCCGCCGCCACAGACCTCGGCTCTGGCGCCGGCTTCCCCGGCCTGGTGCTGGCGATTGCGACCGGCGTCCCGTTCACCTTAATCGAGTCAGACGCCCGCAAGGCGGCCTTTCTGCTTGAAGCCGCCCGCTTGACCGAAGCCCCTGTGAAAATCGTCAACGTCCGGATCGAAACGGCGAAGACCATACCAGCACCGTTGGTGACCGCACGGGCGCTGGCGCCACTCGCCAGCTTACTCGGTCTGGCGCTGCCGCACCTGGCGCCCGGCGGCATTTGCCTGTTCCCCAAGGGCCAGAACGCCGATGCCGAATTGACGGCGGCAAGACGGCTCTGGCAGATGGAGGTAGAGCGGTTTCCCGGCACGGGGCCGCACGCCAGCATCCTGAAGGTGAGCAACATCCGTCATGTCGGAGCCGGCTGAAGGCGCGTCCGTCTCCCGCATCGTCGCCATCGCCAACCAGAAAGGCGGGGTCGGCAAGACGACAACCGCGATCAATCTGGCCACCGCTTTGGCGGCAGGCGGCAGCAACATCCTGCTGATCGACCTTGACCCGCAAGGCAATGCCAGCACCGGCCTCGGCGTCCCACGCGCCGCCCGCCTCGGCGGCGGTGCCTATTCGCTGTTGACCGGAGAGGCGAAGCTGGCGGAACTGGCGATGCCAACGGCTGTGCCGAACCTGTCGCTGGTTCCGGCCGTCGATGACCTGATGGGCGTCGACCTCGAATTCGGCGGCCGGCCAGGGCGGGAGTTTTTGCTGCGCGAAGCTTTCCAGGGCCAGCGGCCCCACGAAATCATCCTGATCGACTGCCCACCTGGCCTCGGCTTGCTCACCTTGAACGCCCTGGTGGCGGCGGACGCCGTGCTGGTGCCGCTACAATGTGAATTTTTCGCGCTGGAAGGCATCTCGCAACTGTTGCGGACCATCCAATTCGTCCGCCGCGGGCTGAACCCGCGGCTGGCCCTCGAAGGGATCGTGCTCACCATGTTCGACCGCCGCAACAACCTTTCCGAACAGGTGAGCGACGACGTGCGCGGCCATTTCGGCAATCAGGTCTATCAGACCGTGATCCCACGCAATATAAGAATTACGGAAGCCCCCAGCCACGGCTTGCCGGTTCTATTATATGACTTTCGCTCCGCCGGCGCCCAGGCTTATCTGGCGCTGGCACAGGAGTTTTTGCAGCGGGCCAAAACAAAAGGGGCCACACCATGAACGGTCGGGAGCAGCCGCGACGTTTAGGCCGGGGACTGGCGGCTTTGCTCGGCGAAGTGGCGGCGCCAAGCCTGGTGGGCGCGCCCACCGTGCAAAGCCTCCCGGTGGAGCTGCTGGAGCCGAGCCCGTTCCAACCGCGCCGGGAAATGGACGCGGAGGCGTTGAACGAGCTGTCCGCGTCGATCGCGCAGCGCGGCATTTTGCAGCCGCTGCTGGTCCGGCCCCACCCGGAACATGCCGAGCGTTACCAGATCATCGCCGGCGAACGCCGCTGGCGCGCCGCGCAGAAGGTGGCGCTGCACGAAGTTCCGGTACTGGTGCGCGCGCTGAGCGATACTGACGCCATGGCGGCGGGGTTAGTGGAGAACCTGCAGCGCGAAGACCTGAACCCGGTCGAAGAAGCGGAGGGATTTCGCCGGCTCCTGGACGAATTCAAGATGACGCAAGACGCGTTGGGCGCCGCCATCGGCAAATCCCGCGCCCATGTCGGCAACATGGTGCGGATGCTGAAACTGCCCCCGCCGGTGCTGGCATTGGTGCGGGACGGTAGCCTCTCCGCCGGGCATGCCCGCGCTGTGATGATGCACGCCGACCCCATAAAGGCGGCGCGGCATGTGGTCGATAAGCATTTGTCGGTACGTCAGACGGAGCAATTCGTCGAGCAAGCCGGCCGCTCGATCAAAGACCAGGTGCTGCGCCGCCCGCCACCACCGTCCAGCAACACCGACACCGAGGCGCTGGAAGAACAGCTTTCGGAAAAGCTAGGGCTTCGCGTGCGTGTGAGCTTCAACGGCAAGGGCGGCGCCATCAACATCAACTATGACTCGCTGGATCAGTTGGACACGTTGCTGGCGTTGTTGAACGGCTAGAGAATGCTTCACGTGAAGCATTCGGCCGCATCCACAGCCCAAGCCACTGAAAACCAAGGAATATTTCAACGGTTAATCAGAAAGCGCAACGCGGGCCGAGCCGCACGGCTCCCTGATCGGGTGCGGCCCGCTCGTTCTGGACCGGGTCCGCTTATGTTGGTAACTTGTTGTTTTCATAGCGCGGACCGGGTCATGTCGAGCCGATTTGCAGAGTAAGAGGGTGGAGGCTGGATGGCGGTCAGAGGGCATGTGAATGGCATGGCCGGCTCTTACGTCATCGGCTGGGCTGTAACCGCTTCCGGCGCCGGGTCATGCGACATCTCTATCCTGAACGAGGATGGCGCGATCGTCGTGACTGGCACCGCGCAGCGGCATCGGCCCGACCTGGTCAGCCTGGGGATGGGCCGCACCGATTTCGCTTTCCGCATCCCGGTCACGCTCGGCGCGGAGCGGCGGCAGTGGCGCGTGCTGGCCGATGGGGTCGAGCTGCGCGGGTCGCCACTGCACACCGGCCCTAAGCTCTACGACAACGACTGCACGATCAGCAACGGGAGGTTCAGCGGCTGGGTGACCGAGCGGCTCGCCGCCTTCGAGCCACCCTGGATCACGGTGCAAGATCAACACGGCGCAGTGGTGGGAGAAGCCCGCGCCGTGCCGGCGGAGCCGGACGACCCACTCTACGGACCGGCACATTTCCTGATCGATCTTCAAGACCGGTGCTTCGGCTGCGGCGAGTTGCGGCTCCGGCTGTTTGCCAACGGCGTCAAATTCGCCGAGCGGCATCTCACCTTGCGGTTGGAGGGCAACCTCGATTCCCTGACAGATGAGAGTTATTCCGGCTGGCTGGTCTCGCCCGACGCGCCCGCCCGGGCCTTCGCGTTCGATGTGTTTCAGAACGGCGTGCTGGCCGGCAGCGGGAAATGCGCCACGCCCCGCGAGGATGTTCGCGGGCTTTACCCTGGCTGCCTGACGCCCGGCTTCGCGTTGACGCTGCGCAAGCCGGAACATTTGATCACCGATACCACCGCCGTTTCCTTCCGGTTTCGCGGCGGCACCTTTGAGTTGTTTAAAGGCCCCTATGTCGTCGGCAGCCGGCCGGCGATGGTGCTGGCGGCGCAACGGGCGGCCCAGGTCTCGCATAGCGACATCGTCGGCTTAAGCGTCGCCGAGCGGGCGGTGTTGCAGGTGGCGTTGCGCGACTTCATGGAAACCACCCGCCGCGGCAACGGCTTTGTCGCCACCCAACAGGAAGCCTGGCCGACCGAGGTGCCGGCCGGGCCGCGGCTGACGATCCTGATCCCAGTCTATCGCGGCGTCGCCGCAACCCGCGACTGCATCCAGTCGGTGCTGGCGCACCGCAACGCGGCGACCGACCAGGTGGTGCTGATCAACGACGCCGCGCCGGAGCCGGAGATGGCGCCGATGCTGAACGGCTTCGTCAATGCTCCGAACGTGTTTCTGCTGGCCAATAAACAAAATCTTGGCTTCGTCAAAACGATCAATCGTGGGCTATCGTTCGCTTTAGGCGGCGACGTGCTGCTGTTGAACGCCGACACGGTGCTGTTCGCCGGTGGCCTCGACGAGATGTGCCGGGTGGCCGGCGCCGCTGGGGTCGGCACCGTCACCGCGCTCTCCAACAACGCGACGATCTTCTCCTACCCGCATGTGGCGCTGCGGGCGGCGGCGCTGGATGACATCGACTGGTCGCAACTGGCGCAAACGGCGCTGGCCGAAAACGCCGGGCTGGCGATCGACGTACCGACCGGCCACGGCTTCTGCCTGCTGATCAAGGGCGCGGTGCTGCGACGCGTCGGCCTCATGGATGAGGGCTTTGGCCGGGGTTATGGCGAGGAGAACGATTTTTGCACCCGCGCGGCAAACCTTGGCTACCGCAACGTAGTCGCGGCCGGTGTGCTGGTCGTGCACCGCGAGAGCACGTCTTTCGAGGATGAGCGGGAAGGGCTGCTCGCCCGCAACCTGCCGCGCCTGGAGGCGGCTTACCCCGAATACAGCGCGGTGGTCCGCAGTTTCGAGCAGCAGGACGGGCTGCGCCGCGGCCGCTGGGCCCTGGACAAAGCGCGGCTGAAAAAGGCCGTCACCGCCGGGCAAAAATTCGTGCTGCTGGTCACCAACACCCTCGAAGGCGGCACGCCGAAGGCGGTTCAGGAGATCGAGGCGGCGGCGGGCGACACCGCCGCGCCACGCCTGCACCTGCGCTGCCTGGAAAACGGCTTCATCGAACTGGCCGGCGCCACCCCGTCGCTCAAGGCCATTTTCGCGCCGCACGAGATGGACCCCCTGTTCGATATGCTGGCGGCCGCGGCGCCGGGCCGCGTCGTGGTGCACCAGCTGCTCGGCTTTCCGGCGGTCTTCATCGAGCGGATGGAGGCCTGGGCGCCGACGGTCCACAGCATCTACTACGCCCACGACTTCTACCCGCTTTGCCCCAGGGTGACGATGGTGAATGCGATAGGGCAGTTTTGCGACGTCGCCGATAGCGCGACCTGCATCCGTTGCGTCGAACTCGGCGGCTCGCATCCCAACTCGCGTCTCACGGCGCTCACGCCGGCGGCACACCGGGCGCTATTCGCCGGCGCGTTGCGCGGCTTCCGGCATGTGGTGGCACCTTCCGAGAGCGCCCGAAGCTACCTGCGGCGCGTCTTTCCGGACCTGCCCGTGCAAGCCATCGGGCACCCGGAACTTTCCCAAAACATCGCGGCCGCGCCACGGACCGGCACCGATGACGAGATCGTACTGCTGGGCGCGATCGGCGTGGACAAAGGATCAGGCAAGCTCCTGGAGCTCGCCGGCCGGGCGCGGCTCTCACACCCGGCGTTGCGGTTCCGCATCATTGGTTACACCGACATGGACGCGCAGCTCCTGGCGCTCGGTAATATCCAGATCACCGGCAAATACACGGCGGCGGAATTGCCGGAGCTGGTGGCGCAAACGCACGGCCGGCTGGCGCTATTTCTGCAATCCTGGCCGGAGACCTATTCATACACATTGTCGGAGGCGGCTCGGTTCGGTTTCATTCCGATGGTTCCTGACATCGGCGCGCCGGCTGAACGTGTTCGGGCGGCAGGATACGGCGTCGTATTCCCCTTTCCGGTTATCGCGGCGGAGGTTCTGCAACTTCTCGATGATATCGCGGCGGCGCGAGTGCCGGTTTTGGTCCCAGGCGCGACGCCGGGGGCGCTTTATCCAAGCCAGGACGTTGTTCAACGAACCATTAATCTGTTGAAAAATGATACAAAGCCGTTAGAAGACACTGCCTCCGAGGCTACCGGATTTTGAGACTCTGGATCGGTCACGGAAGCTTCGCATTAGCCGCGTCGGTGATGAACTACATCACGCGGCGCGGCATGGTATCAAGTGAGATGGGCATTGTTCACAACCGTGATGACTGAAAGATGTGAGCTAGCTGGAAGTGGATCGGCCTATGGACGGCGGGCGTCCTTGAGGCCTTTTGCAAAACCCATAAGCGTCTCCCAACATCGGGCTTCAGGCGAGACTGAACAAAGAGCGACGACATGACTCCGGAGAATGAAGCCGACATCCGCATCATCAGCGACTCCAAGCTGTTCGACCACAAGTGGTATCTGCAAACCTATCCCGATGTGGCGAAGGTCAACACCGATCCGGTGCTGCATTATGTGCTTTGGGGCGCCAACGAGTTCCGCAATCCGTCGCCGGATTTTTCGACGCAGATCTATCTGAAAAACGTCAAGCCCGACGTTTTACGCAATCGTAACGCTTTCGCCCATTTCCTGCTGCACGGCACGGCCGAGCAGCGCGTGGACCGAGGGATGTTGGGTAACCTGAACGAGAAGCTGGTCTATCGCGGCATGGAGCATCTGGCGCGCTTCCCGCTTTACGCCGATGCCGAATACCAGAAACTGAACCTCGACATCGAGGCGAACATCAAGAAGGGCGCGATCACGCTGCTCAACCACGCCTTTGCTTACGGCATTTCGGAAGGCCGGCACATCTTCAGCAAGCGAAAGATCGCGCAGGTTCTGGGCGATATTTCAAGGCGACCTTTCGAGCCGCAACAGGCCGCCGGTGCGCCGCTGGGGGCACCTCTGAATGTCGGAGTTTATTTCAATCGTTCCGGTAATACGTTTATTAAGGAAATCGCCGAAGGACTGGTCGAGGCGCTCCGCCTGAATGGTCAGAAGGCCGAGCTGCAAGACGATCATTCCGATCAGAATGATAAACCGCCCTGCTCGATCATCGTGGCGCCGCATGAGTTTTTCCACATCGGCAAAGGACGGTCCTGGATTTCCAGCGAATTCGTCGGCGGCGCCATCATGTTCAATACCGAACAGCCGCAAACCATGTGGTTCGACCGCGCCATGCCGTTTATCCTGATGTCGCAAGGGGTGATCGACATCTCCTTCCAGGTGGCGGAGATGTTCAGGCAAAGCGGGCTGCCGGCGATGCACTTCGATCCGAACATCATGGTGCCGAAGCAATGGCTGCTGCCGGGGGACGAGACCCATCCGCTGGTGCGGGTGCTGCCTGCGACCGCGAAGAAGAGTCCGGCGCGGCAGGCGCCGTTTGCGAGCCGCCCGATCGACGTCGCGTTTTTCGGCAACAGTTCGGCGCATCGCGACAAGTTCTTTGCCCGCTCGGCAAAGTTCCTGGCCGAGTTCGACAATTTTTTGTATTACCGGCGATTCTCCTCGCCGCTGAACACCGGGCAGCGCGACGGCATCCTGACGCGGCTAGGCGCGCATGTCGCCGGCCACGCCAAAGTCTGGCTGAACATCCACCGCGATGATTACGGGTTCTTTGAGTGGCATCGGATCGTTCAGCAAGGGATGGTCGGCGGCAGCATCGTGGTGACCGAGCCGACCCTGCCGCATCCGGTCTATAAGCCAGGCGTGCATTTTTTCGAGGAAACCGGCCGGCACATCCCGAACCTGCTGGAATGGCTGTTCCGGTCGAGCGACGGGCTGGACGCCGCCGCGCGAATGCAAAGCGCGATCTCCGGCATCGCCGATCGCAAAAGTTCCGTGGCGAATGGCCGCAAACTCGTGGATTTCATGAACGGGATCAGGAGCGACACGGCGTGAGTCTTTTGAAACCCTGGGGGCCGAAGACCGAACTCGCGTTTGAATGGATCGCGCCGCCGCGCCCGCCGGCACCGCCTAAAGCCGGGCCAAAGTCGCCGGCGCGGAAGACCAAGGTAGCGGCGCCGCTGGCGGCCGCGAACGTGCTGCCGCCGGCGCTGATCTCGGTTTGCGTCACGGTGTTCAACTACGCGCGGTTTCTGGACGACTGCCTGAACTCGGTGGCGGCACAAACCTACGAGGCGCTGGAACTGATCATCGTGGACGATTGCTCGCAAAAGGACGATTCGGTCGCGGTCGCGGCGGAATGGGCGGAAACCCACAAGGCGCGGTTCGCGCGCATCGCGGTTTACACCCACCGCCAAAACCAAGGCCCGGCCGAGGCCCGCAACACGGCGTTCCGCAACGCCACCGGCAGCTGGATTTTCATCATCGACGCCGATAACGAGGTCTATCCGAAGGCGATCGAGCGGCTGTACCGGGCGGCGATCTTCGGCGGCTTCGATGCCACCTATACGCAGGTCGAGATGTTCGGCGCCCGCTGGGAAATCGGCTATGCCGATATCTGGGACGCCGACGAGATGCGCCAAAAGAACTATGTCGACGTGATGGCGTTGGTCAGCCGGGCGGCATGGGAGAAGGTCGACGGCTTTTCCCATATCGACGATGGCTGGGAAGATTATGATTTCTGGCTGAAATTCCTCGATGTCGGGCTACAGCCGGGCTATGTGCCGGAAATCCTGTGCCGCTATCGTTTGCATGACAAGTCGCGGACTACGACCGAGGCGCATGTGTTCCACGAAGAGCTGAAGAACCTGATGGCGTTTCGCCACCCCGGCGTCGGTGAGGCGAGCGAACTGCGCGAACTGGCGCCGCCGGTAACCGAGGATGGCGAAGAGGACGAAGACGAAGACGAGATCGAGTAGGCCTAGGCCTTCTGTTCCTTACGCAGGTTTTTCAGGCTGTCGTCGCTGCCTTGCAGAACAAACCCTCCGCCTTCCACCTGCACACGCAACACGGTGTCGTCACTGAAATTAAAGGCCGCGAGGTCGATGTTGAAGCTGTGATGGCCGGAGCCGATGCCGGCATTCTTCAGATCCTGCCGGAAGGCATCCGCCTTCGCGGTGGCGACGACCTTGCCGTTCGCCAGCAACTCGACACTGACCGGATCGTCCGAGGTTTTAAGCGCGCACCAGCCGAAAGCGCGGTTTTGCTGAATGCCATTGAAATGGCCACGATGGTCATGGTGGAAAAGCTTGATATAAGCCGGATTGTTCGGCGAGATCGCAAGCAGCGCTTTGGCGCGCGCGGTTTGCTCGACCTTCAGGCCGCAGAAATGGGCGATGCCGTCGACCGTCTTTTCCGGAAAAGCGACGAACTTCTCGTAGCTCAGCAGCAAAGTCGGGTATTTCACCTTGCGGACAAAATGCATCATGTCGAAGGCTTGTTGCGAGACGTTGTAGAACGCCTCCGCCTCGCTACCCTCTTCCGGATCCGAAATAGTGGCGCGGGATGCGGTGGCCACAGGGTCGCGGGTGACGACGATCAAATAGGGGTTGCGGAACCGGACCAGCTGGTGCGGAAAGAGGTGATTTTGTAATGACGGAAATTTGAAGCCCCAGCGGGCAATTTCCTTGTTCCGCTTGTCGATCAGCGCGCGCAGCAAGCCGCCGTCGAAATACAACAGCGCGGCAATGAACTCCTTGTCCTCGAACACTGCTTCGTTCTCGGTCTTGCCCATCGGGATGCCGAGCGCGCTGATGACGGCGGCGGTCATGCTGGTGCCGGAGCGGCCGACACCGGAGACGATCACCGTGATCGGCGCGTCCGCCGCCGGAGGGCCGTTTGGCGGCATGCGCAAGGTGAGCATACCAAAGTTGAGATGGTCGTCGGCCTGCCCGGGAGGCGCCACATTCGATGTGCTCATTGGCGTAAGTCATAGGTGGAAAGCGGTGGCGGATCAAGCGAAGCGGCGCCCCTGCACAGGACAAGCGTAGGTGCCGCAGGCAAGTTAACCGCCGGTTATCGCAGCGCCGGCGGCCGCGGCGCCGGTCCTGAAACCAAGTGCGGCAGGGTTTTTCGCAGGTTGGTTGGGCCGGTTTATTTGGACTGTCCATGGCGGCGGCTTTTTTGTAGGATGTCGTTATGAAAGCTTTGCGCAGCCCCGCCGATGGTGAAGCTCGATGAAAGACGGCGTGCAGGCGCCGTTGCCGAGCCTGGCTGCAGCGTCGGGCCTTGCTTTGACGCGCGAAAAGTTGACGCGCGAAAAGTTGATCGCCACGCGCTGGCACATGGGGGTGAGCGGTCGTGGCGAGCTGACGTCCTCGTTCTATTTCGGCGCCGACGGCCGGATCAAGGTGTTCAAGAGCTTCAACGAGGCGTCGTGGGACTTGGCGGGCGGTTCCTTGGAGATTTTCGACGACCGCGGCACGCTCGCCTGGCATTTCGACCTGCTGTTCCAACTCGGCGACAACGAGAGCGGTCAACTGGTGCTGTTCAGCGGCTATCGTAAGCCGACCAGGGATGTCGGCGTGTCGCTCTATCTGCTGGAGCACCGGCAGGCGCAGGTCGAAGCCGCCGCGCCGGTGGTCGCGCCTGCGGTAGCGGAAGAAGGCGCGCCGGCCGACCCCTCCGCCGGCCCGGAAGCGGTGCGGCTGGTGATCTGGGATCTGGACGACACCTTCTGGCAGGGCACGCTGTCGGAGGGTGCGGTGATCCACAATGCCCGCAACGCGGCGATCGTGGAGGCGCTGAACCAGCGCGGCATCGTCAACGCGATCTGCTCGAAGAACAACCACGCGCCGGTGGAAGCCGCTTTGCGCGAACAAGGCCTGTGGGACAAGTTCGTGTTCCCGAAAATCGCCTTCGCGCCGAAAGGCGCAATGGTGGCGGAGATCATCAAGGACGCGCAGCTGCGGGCGCCGACGGTGATGTTCATCGACGACAACGTCACCAACCTGAACGAGGCGTTGTTCTACAGCCCCGGCCTGCAGATCGCCGAGCCGGATTTTCTGGAGGCACTGCTGGACGACCCGCGCTTCAAAGGCAAGCCGGACCCGGAGCTGAACCGGCTGGCGCGCTACCGGGTGCTGGAACGCAAGCTCGCCGACCAGGCGAAAAGCACCGGCGGCGGCACCGACAACGTGCAGTTCCTGCGCGAGAGCAAAATCCGCATCAGCATCCACGCCAATATCGAGGACGAGTTCGCGCGCATACACGATCTGGTGAACCGCACCAACCAGTTGAACTTCACCAAGAACCGCTGGCCGGATGACCCGGCGGCGGCGCTGCGGCAGTTCCGCCAGGAACAGGGTGCGAATTTCTACGGCCATGCCGGCTATGTGAAAGTTTCAGACCAGTACGGCGACTATGGGATCTGCGGATTTTTCCTGGTAACCGGCGACGTCTGCCGGCACTTCCTGTTTTCCTGCCGGTCGATGAACATGGGTGTCGAGCAGTTCGTCTGGGCGCGGATCGGCCGGCCCTATGTGCCGGTGCAGGGCGAGGTGATCTCCGACATCGACATGCCGGTCGACTGGATCTCCGTCGTCGAGGATGCCGATGTCGACGCGGCGGCCACCGCCACAGCGCGCAAGACGATGACGGTGTGCATCCGCGGCGCCTGCGACATGACGATGACGTCGAATTTTCTGCGGACCCGGGTCGAGACGATCGAGGAGCTGACCTTCGCCTATCAAGGCTGGGAAATTTGCGCCCTACCGCGCATCGCCGCCTTGGCCGACGAGATGCGGCGGCCGCGAAACCAGGAGATCGTCGCGCGGTTGCCTGGCATTCCAGCGGGCCGCTTCGAGACCGACCTCGTCGCCGGCGTCGCCGACGCCTACGTGCTGTCATTCTCGCAGGAATCGTTTCAGGGCATCTACCAATCGCGCTCGACCGGGATGATCATCCCGATGGGACATTTCGGTCTGGGCCAGTACCAGGCCGTGAAGCCCGACTACACCAAGATACCGTATGACGCGCTGCTGGAGCGCGGCATCAAAAACATCTCCGCCGAGCAATGGGGGTTCTTCCAGGCGGAATTCATCTTCCGGGGCGGCTTCAACGAAGCCTTGTTCATGATGGACGTCATCGACATTTTCACCTCGTTGAAGGATCGCGGCAAGCAGGCGGTGATCGTCGGGCTGAATTCGCAGGTTGGTCGGGACAAGCCGATATTGGCGTTTTTTGCCAAGATCAACGCCATCGTTCGGCCTTTGGTAATCGAATTCGGCTTTGGCTATGTCGACGTCAACGAGTTCATCCGATCCGAGGACGACCTGGCTTCGGACGGCAATTTCGGCGGGCCGCATTTTGCACGGGAGGTGTATCTGAAGATCGCAGACGCCATATTGGCAAGGCTGCGGTCGACCGAACTGGTGATCGCGGATGCGGCGTGATGCGCGGGCGGCGGGCCCTCAGACGGTAACGGTGTAGTGATGAACGTACAGAACCCTCCAGGCGACGACGAGTTTTCCGGGCTGGAGACCAAGGTGACGCGCGCGGTGATGCCGCCGATCCTCGGGCAGGTGCCGGCCGCCAAGCTCGGCCTGACGGCGGAAAAGCTGATCGGGACGCGCTGGCGTCTGGGAGTGAGCGGGCGCGGCGAACTGACCTCCTCGTTCTATTTCGGCGCCGATGGCCGGGTGAAGGTGTTCAAGAGCTTCAACGAAGCGGCTTGGCAGTTGAAGGACGGTGTGCTGGAGCTTTGCGACGTGCAGGGCGTGGTAGCCTGGCGATTCGATTTGGCGTTCCGGGCCGGTAGCGGGGCAGAGGCGGAGCAGTTGCTGCTGGTCAGCGGCTTTCGCAAGCCAACCACGGAATCCGGCGTGACCTTGTATTTGCTCGAGCATCGGTCCGACAAAGTGCTCGGCGCCGCGTCCGTGGTAGCGGAAGAAGGCGCGCCGGCCGACCCCTCCGCCGGCCCGGAAGCGGTGCGGCTGGTGATCTGGGACCTGGACGACACCTTCTGGCAGGGCACGCTGTCGGAGGGTGCGGTGATCCACAATGCCCGCAACGCGGCGATCGTGGAGGCGCTGAACCAGCGCGGCATCGTCAATGCGATCTGCTCGAAGAACAACCACGCGCCGGTGGAAGCCGCTTTGCGCGAACAAGGCCTGTGGGACAAATTCGTATTCCCGAAAATCGCCTTCGCGCCGAAAGGCGCGATGGTGGCGGAGATCATCAAGGACGCGCAATTGCGGGCGCCGACGGTGATGTTCATCGACGACAACGTCACCAACCTGAACGAGGCGTTGTTCTACAGCCCCGGCCTGCAGATCGCCGAGCCAGATTTTCTGGAGGCGCTGCTGGACGACCCGCGCTTCAAGGGCAAGCCGGACCCGGAGCTGAACCGGTTGGCGCGCTACCGGGTGCTGGAACGCAAGCTCGCCGACCAGGCGAAAAGCACCGGCGGCGGCACCGACAACGTGCAGTTCCTGCGCGACAGCGACGTGCGGATCAGCATCCACGCCAACGCGGAAGCCTACTTCACCCGCATCCACGACCTCGTGAACCGCACCAACCAGTTGAACTTCACCAAGAACCGCTGGTCCGAAGACATCGAGCAGGCGCATAAACAATTCGAAAAAGAGTTGGACGCCAGCTTCGTCTCCGAATGCGGCGTGGTGAAGGTCGCCGACCGCTACGGCTCCTATGGCATTTGCGGTTTCTACCTGGTGTCGAACGGCACCTGCACGCATTTCCTGTTTTCCTGCCGGTCGATGAACATGGGCGTCGAGCAGTTCGTCTGGGCCAAGCTCGGCCGGCCGTTCGTGCCGGTGAAGGGCGAGGTGATCTCCGACATCGATTCGCCGGTGGACTGGATCCGCGTGGTGGATGACGCCGAGGTGGAGGAGGAGGGTGCGGAGAAAAAAGCCATCGCCACCTTCTCGCTCGGCATGTTCGGCGCCTGCAACCTGGCGATGGCGGCGTCTTATCTGCGGCAGTGGTTCCAGGTCACCGAGGAGCTGAACTACCCGTTCCACGACTGGGGAATTTTCCCGTTGCCGCGGATCATCGCCTCGGCGGCGGAGGCCCGCTCGCCCGCCAACCAGGCGGTGCTGGCGCGGCTGCCGGGGATGCCGCCGACGCGGTATGAATCCTTCCTGCTGGACGGCTCGACGGACGCTTTCATCATCTCGTTCTCCTCGGAGAGTTTCTGCGGTTACTACCGGGTGCGCGGCACCGGCCTGGTGATCCCGCTGATCAACGGCCGGATCGGCAAACGCGACTTCAACGAGTTGTCGTTCGAGGAGATCCAGGAAAAGGGCGTCGCCGGCGTCAACCAGGAGCAGTGGCGGTTCATGCAGCGGGAGCTCGAATTCGTCGGCGCCTTCGACGCCGCGCGGTTCGAGGCGGATGCGCGCCGAACCTTCGAAATCGCCAAGGCGCACGCCAAGCCGGTGATCGTGATCGGGCTGAACGAGACGATCGGGCGCGACAAGCCGATTTTGCACCTGTTCGGGCGGATCAACCGGATCGTCAACCCGATGGCGGCGTCGTTCGGCTTTCCGGTGATCGACGTGGCCGATTTCATCAAAGATGATAGCGACATCGCCGACGACATGGGCGGCGCCCATTACCGCCGGCAGGTTTATGCCGAGATCGCCAACGAAATCAGGCGGCTGCTGGAAGGCGCCCTGGCCGCCAGCGCCGCTATCGGCGCGGATGTCGCGGTCGGTCCCGTCGCCGCCTGATCACTGCTCGCAAAGATAGGTGAACCTGCCCGTGCTATTCACGGTGAGCGCCGTGGTGGTAACGGCGCGGATATAGGGCGGCACCGGCGAGAACCCGGTCAACAAACAATCCGGCGGCGAAGCGTAGGCGCTCGCAAAGCTAATGGTGCAGGCGCCGGCGCCGGGAGTAACGGTGCCATGGCGGTCGCTGGCGGTGCGGCTGAGCACCGCGCCGCCGCCGCAGCCGGTCAGCTTGGGCGCTGTGCCGGCGGTGGCGATGTGCCCGGTATCGGTAACGGTGAGCACCCGGCGGCCGGCGACCGCAAAATTCAGCCCGCCGGCGGCGTAGCCAAGCGTGTGCTGGTTCTGGCCGGCGGCAGTGGTGTCGCCGGAAAAATCAATCGGCATACCGGCGGCAAGCCGAATCCCGGCGGCGCCCGGGCCCGTCAGGCTGGCGGCGGAGAGATCGATGACCGCATCGGTAAACGCCGCGTTGCTGGAAAAGCCGGTGCCGAAACGCACCGGCTGGCCGCGCTGGCCGTCCAAAGCGATGCCCCGGCCGAAGCTGACCGCATAAGGCTCGCCGTAACCCCAGGTAACGCCGCCATCGGCCACGGTGCCGGCGCCGGGCCAGGCGGGGGCGGCCGGGCCGGTGGTGCCGGCGGTGGCGGCGACATAAACCACCGCTGCACCGTCTCGGTGGCCCAGCACGCGCTCGCCCACCGCGATTTTTTTGGCAGCGCTCCAGGCCGGCACCGGGCTGGCTTTGCCGACCAGCCAGAGGAAAATGCGGTTGCCCTTTTCCGGGTCAGACGACGCCGGCCCGTCCGGGCCGTTGGCCAGCAGGTCGTCCTCGATCCCGATCGTCGCGAAGGCTTGCGGCGGCCGGCCGGAGGTGTCGTTGCTCATGGTGGAAAGCGCCCAGGTACTGTTCTGGCCGGATTTATCCACCTTGATGTCAACGCCTTGGTCCTCGCTGGCGGCGGCGTTGTCGCCCTGGCTGTCGAGGATGACCTCGATGCCGTTCAGCTGGCCGCGCGAGCCGGCATGCGTGGTGGCGTTGATCTGCAACGCCGGAACGTCGGCAAACTCGCCGACCACGCTGCCATTGTAATGGATCGGCTTATAGTCGCGGCTGAAGTCGTCGAGGCCGAGAAACAGCGTGGCGTTGCCGGGATCGCCCGTCAGTATCTTGCGCAGGAAATTGACGTGCCCGCCCCAAAAACTTTGCGTCACGTCGTTATCGCCCACCGCGCCGCGCGGCGGCGTGGCGGTGGAAAAATCCCACAGCACGGATTTCTGAGCGTCGGTTCTGCTGGGGGAGAACGGCGCGCCCCAGCCGGCGGCGGGCCACTGCCCGGTGGCGATGGCGATCGTGCCGTTGTCGGGCGTCGCATCGTACCGCGACTGAATCGCCGGCTTATCAAGGGTCGCCTGGGCGAGTGCCGCCGCCGGAAAAAGCGCGGCTGTGACGATGAGGGCGAAACAAGATCGCGGCATGGCTCTTCCTTTGGAATGAATGCGGGCTGTAGGAATGCATCGGCAACGGCGAAAGTTCCATCCATGTTCGGGCGCGGGTTCTCAATGAGCTGCCTGCTGCTGGGCCTGCTCGCCCTGAGCGGCGTGAACCTCGGCGACAACAAGACGCTGGCGGGCTTGGCCACCTCCTGGGCGGCATCGTTGCCGCCAAACGGAGCGATCCAGCGGCCCGGACCGCGACGCTATCCGCCGGCGTACCGGGCGGCGCCAAAAGTCCGGCCCGCATGAAGCGGCTGGCTCTGCTGTTGGCGCTGGCGTGGTTCGGCTCGGCGTTCGCCCAGGCGCCCACCGCCGCGTTGGGACCGTTGCAGGCGTTGGTCTCGATCGCCGCGCCGACGATGCACGATGTCGGGTTGGCCGGAGCCTGCGGCTTTATCCATCCCGGCACCGTCGGCCAGATGCGCGGCTACCTCGGCGCCCGGGTACGCCGCATCGGCGGAAAAATCGCTGGCGCCGGCCCCGCCAGCTTCGCCGCCGCGTCCGCGGCCCTGAACAGGGCCTTCGCGGCCGGAATGGCCGGGCACAATCGGGCAGCCTGCATTGCCCTTGCCACCAGCGCCGACCTGATGCGCGGGCTGTACGACCTACGCAACCGCCTGCCCCCGCCACCGCCGGCCGCACCCGCGCCGAAACCCAACGGCTTGATGATCTAACCCAGCCGGCGCGATCACCCAGGCTTGGTCAGGTTGGTCTTACCTGAAGCGGCCTTGGTGACATCACCCATGCTCTGCTGGAACAGCGACCAAAAGGTTTTCTGCCACTGATCGACGCCCTGGATGCTCGCCGGCAGCCAGGTCTTCAGCATCGTTTCCGGCTCCATCGCCTTGATATTGGCGCTGATCCGGTTTTGCATTTCCAGCATCAACGCTTCCTGCATCGGCTGCACATCCGGCAGGCCAAAAAAGCTGCGGGCCTCCTGGGGCGTGCAATCCACTTCCACCGTGACCTTCATGTTCGAACTCCTTGAAAGGCAACGGCCGGCCGGTTCAGCGGTCGACCATCGCCATCATGCGCTCGCCGTAGCGCGGGCCGGAAATCTTTTCGGGCGCCAAAGCGGCGTCGAGCGCAGCCATTTCCGCCTCGGTCAGAGCGATCGCCGCGGCGGCGACGTTTTCTTCCAGGTACTTGCGGCGCTTGGTGCCGGGGATCGGCACGATGTCGGCGCCCTTGTGCAGCAGCCAGGCCAGCGCGATCTGGCCGGGTTTGGCGCCCTGCGCGGCGGCAATGTCGCCCACCGTCCGCGCCGCCTGAACATTGGCGTCGTAATTCGCACCCTGGTAGCGCGGGTCGTTGCGGCGGAAATCATCCTCCGGATACGCCTCGGCGCGTTTGGCCTCGCCGGTGAGGAAGCCGCGGCCAAGCGGCGAGAACGGCACCAGGCCGATACCGAGTTCGCGCAGCACCGGGATCACGTCCCGCTCCAGGTTGCGTTCCCACAGCGAGTATTCGCTTTGCACGGCGGAGACCGGGCAAACCGCATGGGCGCGGCGGATATTGGCAACGCCCGCCTCCGACATGCCAAAGAACCGCACCTTGCCCTGCCCGATCAGCTCGGCCACGGCGCCGGCCACATCCTCCATCGGCACCTTGGGGTCGACCCGGTGCTGGTACAGCAGGTCGATCGTGTCGGTCCGCAGCCGCCGCAGCGAAGCCTCGACCACATCGTGGATATGGGCAGGGCGGCTATCGGTGCCGGCCATCTTGCCGTCCTCGATATGGAAGCCGAATTTGGTGGCGATGGTCACCTGGGCGCGCTTGCCGGCCAGCGCCCGGCCCAGCAGCTCCTCGTTCTTGAACGGGCCGTACATCTCGGCGGTGTCGAGAAAGGTGCAGCCAAGCTCGATGGCGCGGTGCAGGGTGGCGACGGATTCCGCCTCATCCGCCGGCCCATAAGCCTGGCTCATCCCCATGCAGCCAAGCCCAATGGCAGAGACTTCGAGGCCTTGGCGGCCAAGCGCGCGAGTGGCGAGCGTCATGAACTTTCCCCTTAATAGACTTATAGAACATGGGGTCTGGGGCCTCCCGGCCCCAGTGGGGTGCAGGGGCAAAGCCCCTGCAATCTTCGCTCAACCGATCTTCGCCAAGATCGCACCGATGATTTGCTGCTCATAACCGATGATCGCGGGGCTGATGCAGCCGGTCAGCCGGGGCCAGTGGTAGTGCTTGGGGATGGCGGCATTGATGTAGGTAACGTTGGCATGGGCGGGGCCAGCGCCGGGTTGCTCGCGCGGGTCGATGACGACCAGGTGGTCGCCGCTGTCGAGCAAGTGCCGGTCCAGCGACTTGATAAGGCCGGGCAGGTCGGGGCGGTCGGACAGGGAGATCACGAAAACCCGACGGCCAGCAGTTTTAAGCCGGCGCCAATTCGCCAGCATCCTCTCCAAGTGCGCGAAGAAGTGCCGGCGGTCGTCTTCACCCCAGCGGGCGCGGCGGTGGCTGAGGAAATTGATCCCGGTCGGCTTGTGCATCAGCATCAGGCCGCCAAACCAGGCCGGGCCCTCGATGAAGTCGGCCGGGTTGGCAAAAGCCGAGAAGTCGTTGGCGATCGCCTCGGCCGCGCCGGCATTGGTAAAGCCGCCGATGTCGAACGGGGTCAGGTCGTCGAAGCGGGCGGGGCCGGTGTTGAGGCCCCAGCGGCCGGCCAGCAGGTAGGGGTGGGCGTTGTGGCCGAGCGAGACGACCCGTGCCCCCGCGGCGCGCAGCCGCTTCTGGTTGGCCGCCGCTCCGTCGGTCACCAGGGTCAGGCCGGCCATCGCCTCGGCATTGAAGCCTTGCAAAACCTCCGGCGTCGCGGCGTCCAGCAGGTCGCGCACCCCGTGGTGGCGGAACAACTTGCCCAGCATGTCGAGCGCGTTGCCGAATAATTCGCGGCGGCTGGTGAAGCTCTCCCAGTTGTGGTGGATGAAGGTGACGGCCTCCTCCCAACGGCCGGCATCGTAGTAGGCGGAAAGCTCGGCGTTCAGGCTCAGCAGCGCGTGCGGCTGTAGCCGCGGCGGAAAGCTGGCGCGCAGCGCCTGGCCGCGCTGGATGGTGACAGCCCAGTCGGCCGAGTGGCTCGGCATTTCCGCCCAGGACTTGCGGAGCGCGAAATTCTCCGGGTCGCGCTCGGTGGCGCGGCTCAGCACGGCGTCGGCTTCATCCAGGCGTTTCAGGTCGCGCAGCGTCTGCGCCAGCTCGACGGCTGCGGCGCTGTCGTCCGGCGCTTGGGCGAGCAACGCGTTGAGCAGCGCCGCGGCGTTTTCCGGCTGCTTGGCGGCGCGGGCCTTTTGCGCGGCGGCGCGCAACATGCGGACCTGCCCGGCGGCGGCGCGGGCGGTCTCCTGCTCCGTATCGAATTGCGCCAGCAGCGCCACGATCGGGTTGACGATCGACAGCTCGAAGGCCATGCCGCGCGTCGTGGTCTGATGGCCGACCTTGGTCCAGGTGTAGTCCCGCGGGTAGGCGGTATGGACGTAGCTGACGCGTTCATGCGCCGGCGGCGTGTGCGGCTCCTGCAGCACGTCGATGATGATGAGGTGGGAGTCCGGGCTAAGCAGATGGCGGTCGGCAACCTCGATCAGCCGCTCCAGGCTGCCGGCGCCGCAATAACAGAACACGAAGATGCGCTTGCCGGGGGTTTTAATTTTTGCCCAGTTCGCCAGCATCAGGTCGATACGGGCGAAAAAGCGCGAGGGGTCGTTCATCCACCAGGGGCCGCGTTCGTGGAAGAAGCCGACATTGCTCGGCTGGTGGGTGTACATCGAGCCGCCGCCATAGGCGCCGGTGATGACGTAGTTGTCGCGGTTCTTGAAGGCGGCGAAATCGGTGTCGATCGCCTCCGCCACGTTGTCATTGTGAAAGCCGCCCAGCTCGAACGGTTGCAGGGCCAGCGGATCGGCCGGTGCGCCGAGCAGGCCCCAACGTCCGCCGACCAGATAAGGCAGGCAATTCTGGCCGATCGAGATAATCTCGACACCGGTTCGGGCGATGGCCGCGAGGTTCTGCTGCGCCATCTCGGCGCGCAGCCGAAGGTTCCCCACCGCTTCGTCCGGCATCTGCTGCCAGGCCTGCGGCAGCGCCGTCTCGACCAGGGTGGCGAGCTTGTCGGCGAGGAACAGGTTGTTGAGCGCGCCAAGGCCACCCGGCAAGGCGTTCTGGTAGGTTTTGTAGTTCTCCCAGTTCGCGTCGACGAGCGCGGACAGCACATCCCACTGACCGGTGTCGTAAAGGAAGTCGTACTCGATCTCCAGGCTGCGCCAGGCCTGCGGGTATTGCGGCGGCGGAAAGGCGGCGCGCAGGGTGCGGGCGCGGATGATCGATTCTTCCCAGTTCTGCGAAAAGCTCGGCAGGTCGACCCAGGCCTTGCGGAGCTGGAAGTGGTGCGGATTTTTGGCGATGGCGGCGGTCAGCGCCTGCTCGGCCGCTTCGGTGTTGCCGAGGCTACGAGAGGTTTTGACGAACTCGATGGAGGCGTTGGCATCGGCCGGGAACTTGCCGAGCAGGTCGCCAAGCAGAGCGGCGCTGTCTTCCGGCTCGCCATCGTCGCGGGCGTCGATCGCGGCGTCCAGCAGGCGGCGGTATTCCGGGTAGTCGGCGTCGCTGATATTGGGTTCGGCGTCGAGCTCCATCAGCTGGGCCCGGATCGCGTCGGCGACCGCTTTCTCAAAGGCGTAGCCACGGTCGGAGGCGTGGTTGTGCAGCTCTACCCAGAAATAGTCGTTGGGGTAGGGCGCGTGCAGATAGGCGACACGCTTATGCTGCGGGCCGTGGCGCTGGTCTTTCAGCACGTTGATGACCAGCAGGCGCGAATTGCGGTCGAGCAAATGCTTGTCGGCGGAGTCCACCAGCCGGTTCAGGTCGCCCTCGCCGACCAGGCAGAACACGAACAGGCGGCGGCCCTGCCGGCTCACCTGCCGCCAGTTGTGCAGCATCCGGTCCCAGCGGGCGAAGAAGCGCGCACCCTCGTTTTCCAGCCAATAAGGCCCGCGTTCGTGATGGAAATGCACGCCGGCGGCGTCGTGCCGATACATCGAGCCGCCGCCCCAGTTGCGAACCGGGGCGAACTGGGCGCGATCGGCGAAGCTGCCGAAATCGCTGGCGATGGCGGCGGCGGCGCTGTCGCCGCTGAAGGCGCCGAGGTCGAACGGCGTCATCTGGTCGGCGTCTACCGGGCCGGCGCTAAAACCCCAGCGGGCGCCAAGCTGATACGGCAGACAATGCTGGCCGAGCGAGACGACGCGGATGCCAGTGCTTTGCACCAAAGCCCGGTTGCGCTCCGCCTCTCCCAAGCGGCGGCGAACGTTGTCCACGGCACCCGGCGGCAGCCGCGACCAGGCCGCCGCCGGCGCGGCCTCGATCAACGCCTGGATTTCGCCGGTCTGGCCGAGCAGGCCAAGGATTTGCGCCCCCATGCCAAAGATGTCGGGCTCGCTGGTAAAGGCCTCGCGGTTGGCGCGGATGAAACCGGCGGCGCCCGGCCAGCGCCCGCTCTCCCAATAGGCGGCCAGCGTGTAGATCAGGCTTTGCCTGGCAAGGTGCTTCTGGTTGTCGGGCAGGCTGGCACGGAACTGCTCGTCACGGCGGATCTGTTCGTTCCAGTTGCATTCCTGGAACGGGATCGTCGCCCAGATCTCCCGCAGGCCGTGATTGGCGGGATCGCTTTCCAGGGCGCGCAGCAGATGGGCGTCGGCGGCAGCAAAATCTTTCAGGCCGATCAGGGAGCGGGCGTACTCGACGATCACCGTCTGGTCGCCGGGGAACAGCTCCAGCATCGCCTTGAACTGTTCGGCGGCGTCCTCGCGGTCGCCGTCGTCGCGGGCGTTTATCGCGGCGTTGAAGCGCTTGCGGTACTCGTCGTCCTCGCGCAGCGCCAAACCTTCAGCTTCCTTCGGCGATATAGCTGACAAGGTCGTCTGTGGGCGCGGCAACGGCGCGCTCCCAGCGCCGGCCTTGCTCGATCTCGGTGAAACCGAGGCTGGGGTAGAGGTTGGCGACCACATCGTTTTTCGGCGTCGGCGTGTAACTGCCGACGATCCGGGCCAAGCCCCGCGCGGCGGCCTCGGCCAGCAGCGCGCGCAGCATGAACGGCTCCAGCGAGCGGGAGAACACCCGGCAACTCATCAGCCAGTTGTCGATCACCAAAGCGTCGCCCTCGGCCACCGCGACGATGCTGGAGATCAGCCCGTGGTCGCCGAACTTGTCGGCCAGCGTGGCGCCCAGTACCAGCGCGTCCGGCCGGGCGGCGAAGCCGGCAATCGCGGCATCCGCGTGGCGGGTGGTATTGAGGTTGAACTGGTTGGTCTTGCCTTCGAGCTGGGCAATGCGGGTCAGCGCCGCGCCCTCGGCCCGGAACACCCGGCCCCGCATTTCAAGGTTTTTCAGAAAGCTCGGCAAATCGGCGGCATCGGATTCGGCGGCGGCGGCCTGGGCGCGGGCCTGGTAGGCGGAGCCGCGCGCCAGGTCCTCGGCGCTCAACCCCTGGCTCTCGAACCAGCGGCCTTCTTCCAACCGCCCGATAAAGCTGGCCGGATCATCGCCGAGTTCGACCACCGCGACCTCCGGCAATTGCTCGCGGATCAGCGCGCATTCCGCCGGGTTGTCGTCGGCGAAAACGATCGAGTCGACGCCGACATTGAGGGTCTTGGCGATGCGCCGCAGGCCGCCGGCCTTATCGGTCCAGGCGCATTCGAAAGCCGGGAAGTCGGCGTGCGCCAGAACGCTGTGCGGATGGCTGAAGCCGGTGGCGGCAATCGCCGGGTCGTTCTTGCTGCACACCGCGAGGATCACGCCCCGCGCCGCCAGCGACTTGGCGTAGCTCTGAAAAGCGTGAAACGCTTCGGCTTTCGGCGTATCGGGGCCGAGCGCGATCCCCTCCACCCCATCATCGCCGATAACCCCGCCCCACAGCGTGTTGTCGAGATCGAGCGCCAGCACCTTTTTAGCGCGGCCGGTGATCTGCCGCAGCACGGAGCGGAAGCGGGCGACGTATTCCGGCAGGTTGTCCTGGGCGAAGGGCAGCTTGGCGCCGAACCAGGCGGCGGGGTCGTCGGCCAGACCCTCGGTGTCCAGAAAGGCAATGTCCGGCCCGGCGGCGAGCATCGCGGCGCGGAAAATAGCGAGCTGGGCACGCGGGCTGGCCGGGCTGCGCAGTTCGGCAATGCCGACCAGTTGCGCGGCAGGGGCGGCGGGAAGGTGCTGGACGATACGCCGGCCGGAAGAGCCGGCGCGCAGCGCGTCCCAGGCCCGGCGATAACCGGCGATCTTGGTGGCGACGGCTTCCTCGACGGCGGCGGCCGGGGTGTTCAGCGGCAATTCCACCACGGCGTCCCGCCAATCGGTAACCAGAACGACGAGGTCCGGCGCGAAGCGGTGCAGCGCCGAATTGCCGTCCAGCGCTTCCTGCCGCCAGGCCCCGAACGGGCCTTGGTAAATCACCGGGGCAATGTTCTCCTGGGCCGCGCCGACGCCGACGGCGCGGGCGATCAGATCGGTGGTGACGGCGCCGGCAACGGCGATGCGTAGCTGGCCTTCCTTGGCGCCGAGCAAACGGGTGCCATGGACAAAGATATTGACCGGCGTCGGCTTCGGCGCGGTGCCAAGCGCCGAGCGCGCCGTCGCGGCCAAGGGAAAGCCGCCGTCTGGGCTCAAGACAGTTTGCTTTCCAGGAGCTTGAACAGATCGTTGAAGCTCTTGGTTTCGGCGATACGGTCATAGCCAAGCTTGATGCCGAAATCTTCCTCGCACAGCATGAACAGCGTCAGCGTGGCGATGGAATCCCAGCCCTGCACGGTGTCCATCGTCGCGTTCGGCGCCTCCGCGACTTCGACGCTGGGAAAAGCCTTGTTGAAAATCCGGCTCAGGCGCTTGGTTATGCGTTCCGGGGCTAATTTGGTGTCCGACATCACGACCTCTCTTCTCGTCAAGGCGGTTTTACAGAAAGCGGAAAAATTACGATAGGCGTAAATGACCCGTCGGTTCAGCTGACCAGCGGCGCCAACAAGCGCTCGAACGGGTCGCGCAGGGTCAGGTTGCCCCACCCGTTCGGATGCACGCCATCATTGCTGAGGCGTTTGATCCAGTTGCCGGGCGCTTGCGGGTCTTCGACGTAAGGCAGCGGGTCGAACACAATCGCACCCGGAACCAGCGTGTCCAGTTGCTGGTGGACGGTCTGCCAGGAGGCCAGTTCCGGTTTGCCGAACAGATGGCGCGGCAGGTTTTTGACGATGATCGGGATACCGCCGGCGGCGATGGTGCGCTCGGCACTTTCCTTCACCCGCGGCAGATAGGCCTGGTCGCCCGCCGGCGTCATGCCATCATTGGCGGTCCAGCCCTGGATCACGGTGACCGAGGGCGGGGCGAGGTCGATCGCCTGATCCAGCGCCGGCCAGAAGGTCTTGCTGGCCTGCGCCGACCAAGCGGTGTTCCAGACCGAGATCGGCCGCGCCGGCGTGGAGAGCTGGGTGGCGGCCAGCTGGGCGAAGGTGTTGGACATCGCGAGGTGGCTGTCGCCGCCGATGATCAGCTGGAAGCCCGGCGTGGTGGCGCGGTACTGGATCACATAGACCGGCGAATGCGGCACCGGCGTGGTTTGCGGCAACGGCTGGTTGGGGTCGGTGACATAGTCGCCAGCCACGCTGGCCTGCGCGATCAACCGCTCGAACTGATCCGGCAGCGGCGGGCTGATGATACCGGGCCCGGCCGGGAAGGCCAGAATCGCCAGTTGCGCCGGCAGCAGCGAGCGGAACAGCAGTTGCGGCCGCCGCGCGCCGGAGGTGGTGCGGAAATCGATCCAGTCGGACCAGATGATCGTCGGCACGTTCCGCGCACCCGTGGCATTCACGGTGTTGCCGGGCACGGTCACGGCAACCGGCCCCGGCGCCGGCGGCCGCGAAGCCCCGCTGCCGCCCGAGAAACTGAAATAGGCCCAGCCCGGCGGCCCGGCGGGGATCCATTCGGTGGATTCACAAACGCAGACGCCGTCGATCCGGTACGGGTGCGGCGTCGTGTTGGCGAGGCCGATGCGCAGGCTCGTGGCCCCGGTTTCGAGCGGCAGCGTCGCCATATAGGTCGTCAGTTCCGGGATCTGCACCACCCGTTGTTCGTCCGAGCGCATGTTGACGCTCAGCGTGTTGCGCCGGAGCGCCTTGGCAGGCTGACCGTATGCACCCGGAGTTCCCAAAGCGGCACCCGCCATGCTCACTCCCATCAAAAGCCGTCGCGATATGCCGCGCATGGTGTCCCTTCGCAAAGCAGCCGAGACGGCGCCTTAAAGCCCGCGCCAGCCCGGCCTATACAGGATCGGCCCGGCTTACGCGATGACGACCGACCGGGACACGCAATTTCGCCGCTGACAAGCACTGACCGATCGGTTAAACAGTCAGTATGGTAATGTGCCCGCCATCTTGCGTTAAGTCGCCATGATGATGTTCGACCGCGAGCGGTTCCTTGAGGCGCTGCTATCCAGCGCCGTCGATTACGCGGTCATCGCCCTCGACCTCGATGGTCTCGTGATCAGCTGGAACGAAGGGGCGCGGCGCATCCTGGGCTGGGACGAGGCGGAGATGATCGGCCATCCCGCCAGCAAGTTCTTCACCATCGAGGACCGCCGGGCTGGCGTGCCGCAGGCCGAGATGAAGGCGGCGCTGCAACACGGCCGCGGCAGCGACGAGCGCTGGCACCAGAAAAAGGACGGCTCGCGCTTCTGGGCCAACGGCGAAATGATGCCGCTCACCGACGATCAAGGCGTCGTGCAGGGCTTCGTGAAAATTCTGCGGGACCGAACCGAGCAGCGCCTGGCCGCCGAAGAAAAGCACGCCGACGCCGCCTTCCTGCGCAGTATCCTTGCCTCCTCCGATGACGGCATCAAGGTGCTGGACCTCGAAGGGCGGTTCTTGTTCATCAACGAAGGCGGCCAGCGGTCGATGGACATCGACGACGTCGGTGCCGTGCTCGGCATGTCCTGGCTCGACATCTGGCCCGGAGAGGTTCGCGCCGAGGCCGAGGCCGCGCTCGACGCCGCAAAGGCCGGCGGCTCGTGCCAGTTCAAGGGCGTCGCGCCAACCTTTCGCAAAGTGCCGAAGTGCTGGGATGTCCGGCTGACGCCGATCCGCGGCGTCAGCGGCCGGCCTGAAAAACTACTTGTGGTGTCGCGCGACATCACCGAGCAGAACCGGACCGAGCAGGCGCTCCGCGACCTGAACGAGACGCTGGAGCAACGGGTGCGGGACGCCACGCAGGAGCGCGACCGCATCTGGCATGTCAGCCGCGATCTGCTGGGCGTGGCCGACGCGGGCGGCGTCTGGCGCAGCATCAACCCGGCCTGGAGCCACACTCTCGGCTGGAGCTATCACGACATCGTCGGCAAATCCTCGGACTGGCTGCTGCATCCGGACGACCTGAAAAATACCGACGCAACGCTGCAACGGCTGCTGGCCGGGCCGGTGCGCCACCCCATGGAATGCCGCTTCCGCACCATCCGCGGCGACTACCGGCAGATGTCGCTGACCGCGGTGCAGGTGGAGGGGATGCTGTACTGCGTGCTGCGCGACATCACCGAGCAGCGCGCCCAGGAAGCCGCCCTGGCCAAGGCCGAGGAAGCGCTGCGGCAAAGCCAGAAGATGGAAGCCTTGGGGCAGCTCACCGGCGGCATCGCCCACGACTTCAACAATCTGCTGACCGGGATCATCGGCTCGCTCGACATCGTGCGGCGGCGCATGGCGGCGGGCCGGATGGACGATGTGCCGCGCTTCATGGATGCCGCCTCCGCCTCGGCGGACCGCGCTGCGGCGTTGACGCACCGGCTGCTGGCCTTCGCGCGCCGGCAATCGCTGGACAACAAGCCGTCGGACATCAACCAGCTGGTGCGGGGCATGGAGGATTTGCTGCACCGGACGCTGGGTGAGCAGGTGACGATGCAGGCGGTGCTGAGCGAGGCGCTGTGGCCGGCACTGGTGGACGATAACCAGTTGGAAAATGCCCTCCTGAACCTCGCCATCAATGCGCGGGACGCGATGCCGAGCGGCGGCAAGCTGATGATCGAGACCAGCAATGCGCGGCTGGACGAGGCTTATGCCGCGGTCAACGTGGAGGTGACACCGGGCGATTACGTGGCGATTTGCGTTACCGATACCGGCACGGGCATGGCGCCCGAGGTGGTGGAAAGAGCCTTCGATCCGTTTTTCACCACCAAACCGGTCGGCGAGGGCACCGGGCTCGGCCTGTCGATGATCTACGGCTATGCCAAGCAAAGTGGCGGCCATGTGCGGATTTACAGCGAGGTGGGACAAGGCACGACGATCAGGCTGTACCTGCCGCGTGCCGACGCCGATATCGTGGAAGCGCCGGCAAAGCCGGACGAGGCGCCGCGCGGCCAGGGCGAGACGGTGCTGGTGGTGGAAGACGATTCCTCGGTGCGGCTGATCATCGCCGAGGTGCTGGACGAGCTCGGCTATCTGCATCTGGGCGCGGCGGACGGCCCGGCGGCGGTGCAGATTTTGCAATCCGAGGCGCGGATCGACCTGCTGGTCACCGATGTCGGGCTGCCGAACATGAACGGCCGCCAACTGGCGGAGATCGCCCGCAACCTGCGCCCCGGCCTGAAAGTGTTGTTCGTCACCGGCTACGCCGAAAGTGCGGCGGTCCGGCATGGCTTCCTGGAGCCCGGCGTCGACATGCTGACCAAGCCCTTCGCACTCGACGCTCTAGGCACCAAAATCCGCACCATCATCGAGGGAGTTCGTCCGTAAACGCGCTCTGGCGGCCATCTGGCGCGGCTTTCTGCGCTTCCGGTGCTCACGTACTTAACGTACGCTCCGCTCCGGTTCTCAAAAGCCGCGCCAGCTGACTCACCAGAGCACGTTTCCGAACGAACTCCATCCTTGGGTCAATACAGCTCTGGCGCGATCGTTAACTGGCGGGACGCGCAGCCTCTCCACGTCATTGCGAGTCCCGGCGCAGCCGGGGCGAAGCAATCCAGAGCCAGACCGATGAAGCAACCGGGCGTTTGATCGAGACGCCCACGCTTTCACACCACAAGAATTGAAAATTACCTCAGAAGCTCAGCCGTTGAGTCATCGTGAAAATATCATGCTTTAGGCAATGTCCTACGAGTGGCCAACCCGTGGCTCAACTCATGGGGTCCGGGGCCTCACGGCCCCGGCCGCCGGAGGCGCTTTACTTGCGCCGGGCCGCGCGGGCGGCGAAGGCTAGGAGGGTTTGGCGGCAATACGCCTGGTCGGGGATGTGGGTGGTTTTGCAGGCGGCTTCGGCGGTCAGGGCCAGGCGGATCGCTTCGGCCAGCGCGGCGGGGGACCATAGGGTCAGGGCGCGGGTGACGGTGGCGGCGCGTTTGAAGAATACCGGGGGGCGCAGCGCGGCGATGGCTTCGGCGGGCGGCAGGCCGGAGCTGGCGGCGAGGCGCAGGCGCATCAGTTCGCCGAGCAGCACGCGCAGGATGCCGACCGGGGAGACGCCTTCGTCGTAGGCCAGGGTCAAGGCGCGGTCGGTGCCGGCGGCGTCGCCGGTCAGCGCCGCGTCCACCGCTTCCTGCATCGTGGTGTCGCCGCCGTCCGGCAGGGCCGCCATCACGTCGGCGAGCGAGAGGTTGGCGGCCGCGCCGGCGTAAAGCGTCAGCAGCTCCACCGCCTGGGCCAGCGGCGCGGCTTCGCCGGGGATGTTGCGGGCCACCCAGGCGGCGGCATCCGGGTCGATGGTTTTGCCGGCTGCGCTCAACCGGTCGGCCAGGGCGCGCGGCATCCGGGCCGGGTCGATCCCGTAACAGGCGATGGCGGCGGCGGCCTGGTGCTTCTCTACCAAAGCGCGGAGCTTGGAGCGCGGGGTGAGGTCGCCGGCTTCGAGGATGACCAGCGCCTCCGGCGGGGTTTTCAGCAGCGTCTCGGCCGGCTTGGCAAGTGCGTCGCCGGCGTCCCGGACCCGGACGACGCGGCGGCCGCCGATCAGCGAAGCGGCGGTGGCTTCGTTCAGCAAGGTGGCGGCATCGGGTGCTTGCAGTTCGGCAAAGCGGAACGGGTCGTCGGTGGCGCCGATGACGGCGTGGGTCAAGGCCAGGCCCCGCGCCGCCACCAGCCCGGCATCGGGCCCGTAAATCAGCACCAGGCAGGCGGCGCCAGGGTTTTTGAGGAAGGCTTCGGTCCTGTTGGCGTCGAGCTTCATGCCGGCTTTTCATAATTCAGCACGCAGTAGCGCATCGCGCCGGTGCGGTAGGCCAGCAGCAGCCGGAACAGCGTCAGCGCGAAGATGCGGTTCGGATTGGTGCGGTCGAGCAGAAACGTCAGGGTGCGCGGCTGGGTCGCGAGCCGGCGCAGCAGCCGCGTCGCGCACAGCCACCAGGTGCGGCTGACCTGGGCGGAGATGTCGTCCACCCCAACCACACCAAAGCCAGCGGCCGCCGCCAGCGCCCGGTAATCGCCTTCGTCGCCCATGCTGGGCAGCCGGCCTTCGCGGCAGATCGGCTCCAGCAGGTGTTTTATCTCCCACGGTTTCGGGTCGTCGCGGGCCAGCCAGGCACACACCACCAGCCGGCCGCCGGGCTTCAGCACCCGGAACGCCTCGCTGAAGAAACGCTGCTTGTCGACCATGTGCTCGGAGCTTTCGATCGCATAGGCGCGGTCGAACCGCGCGGCGCCGAGGTCGTTGGCAAGCCAGTCGGCCTGCCGGATGGTCACATTCGGCGCCGCGTGGGCGCGGGCGTAGCCGGCCTGCGCCGCGGAAATCGTGAAGCCGGTAACCTCGGCGCCATAATTGCGGGCGAGGTAGCGGGCGGTGGCGCCATAACCGCAGCCGATGTCGCAAAGCCGCTGGCCGGGCTTCAGCGCCAGCCGGCTGGCCAGGAGCTCGATCAGCGCCTCGACGGCGGCGGCCGGGCTTTCGCGGCCGGTGATCCAGTAGCCGTGATGCACATGCTCGCCCCAGATGTCGCGGTAGAAGCGGTCCAGCTCATCGTAATGGGCGGCCACGGCGGCGGCGGTCTGCGGGTGTTTCGGGATGATCATAGGGTTCCTGCGCCGGTTGTAGAGGGCAAGCCGATTTTGGGAAATCACCTGCGGCGTCTGTGCCCGCCGGTTTGTTTCGACATCAAGTTGAGTTACCGACAATCATGGACTTTTGGGCAAGCATACGTCGCGTCGACGGCTGGGCCGGCGGGCTGCGGCCGGCGCGACGGGGCGGCGGGATCAACTTCGTGGCGCGGCGCGATAATCTACACACCATTCAGAACTGGCTGCCGGAATGGGCGCCGGGCCTGCGGGTGCGGATTTTTAACTACGAAAGCCTGCCCCAGCCGGAGGCGCTGCCACCGGGATTATGGATTTTCGCCGATGTCGATCGGCTGACCCCGGCCTGCCACGGCATCGCGGTGGCGGCCTGGAACGGGTTGCACGCGAAACACGGCCGGCGCGTCCGGTTGCTCAACCGGCCGGGTGTCTCGCTCTCCCGCAAGCCGTTGCTGGACCAGCTCTTCAGCACCGGGCGCAACCGCTTCCAGGTGCACGAAGCGGCGGATTGGCGGAACGTCGAGCGATTCCCGGTTTTCGTCCGCCTCGGTACCGAGCACTACGGCGCGCTGACGCCGCTGCTGCACGATCCGGACGCCTTGCGCCACGGGCTGCAAGCCGTGCAGGCCCAGGGCTATCCGCCCGATGACATGCTGGTCGTCGAATATCTGGACACCAGCGTGGACGGCGTGTTCCGCAAGTATTCGGTGTTCCGGGCCGGTGCCACCTTCATCGCCCAGCATGTTTTCCATTCGTCGGACTGGCATGTGAAGGCGTCGGTGTTGAAGCCGACCGATGCGTTGGTCGAAGAGGACCGGCGGTTCAGGCAGGACAACCCGCATCTGGCCGAGGTGCGGGAGATTTTCGAGCTGGCGCGGACGGAGTACGGCCGGATCGACTACGCCGTATTGGACGGGCGGGTGCAGACCTGGGAGATCAACAGCAACCCAACCATCATGTACCGCCGGGCCGACTACCGGCCGGATCAAATGCCGGCCAAGAACTGGTTCGCCAAAACCCTGGCGCGGTCGCTACGGGAGATGGCGTGGGCGACATTATAGAACCCACGGGTCGAATGAACGCCACCTCACAAAGTCAGCATGTGGCGAAACGCGGCTTGATCCGGCGCGCCATGAGGTCATTTCTATAAGATGACAGTTGCCTACATCAACCGCATCGGCACGGCGGTGCCGCCGCATGACGTGCACGAGGCTTTCGTGGCGTTCATGTCGCGGGGCCTGCCGGAGGGCAAGGCGCGCACCGTGTTCGGCCGCATGGCGCAGCGCGCCGGGATCGACCAGCGTTTCTCGGTGCTGCACAAGGACGGGTTGGTGGAGGCGGACGCCCCGGCGCCGGGCTTCTACCGCCGCGGCGCGTTCCCCGGCACCGCCCGGCGGATGCAGGTTTACGAGGAGTACGCGCCTGATCTGGCGGCGCGGGCGCTGGAATGCCTCGACATCGCCGAGGAGGCGGCGCGGATTACCCATCTGGTCGTGGCCTCCTGCACCGGCTTCATCGCGCCAGGGCTGGACCAGCGGATCCAGCGGCAGCTTGGCTTGCGTGACGACGTGCAGCGCACCCTGGTCGGCTTCATGGGGTGCTCCGCCGCGGTCCCGGCGCTGCGCATCGCCCAGGCGGCGGTGCTGGCGGACCCGGCGGCGCGGGTGCTGGTGGTCAATCTCGAACTCTGCACCCTGCACATGCAGGAGACCGCCGAGGTCGAGATCGCACTCTCTTTCCTGCTGTTCGGCGATGGCTGCGCCGCCAGCCTGGTCACCGCTGACGAGACCGGCATCGCGCTCGGCGACTTCCGCACAGCATTGCTGCCGGACACTGCCGACATGATCACCTGGCATGTCGGTGACCAGGGCTTCGTGATGCACCTGTCCGGCCGGGTGCCGGCGCGCATCACCCAGGCGCTGCGGGACAACACCGGCGACCTGCTGCGCGGCGAAGGCACCCAGGCGGTAGACCTCTGGGCCGTTCATGGCGGCGGCCGCACCATACTGGACGCGGTGCAGAGCGGGCTGAACCTGCCGGCGGCGGCGCTGGAAACCTCCCGCGCCGTGCTGGCGGCGCACGGCAACATGTCCTCGGCCACCATCATGTTCGTGCTGAAGCGGATGCTGGACCAGGCGGAGGCCGGCAAACGCGGCCTCGCCATGGCGTTCGGGCCGGGCATGGCGGTGGAAACCTTCCGCTTCGCCAAGGCCGCCTGATGGACCTCACCGCCCGCTCGACAATGCCCGAACTGATGGACGCGCCGGACCTGGAAGGTGCCGTCTACGCCCGCTGCCTGAGCGACCTCGCGGCCGTGAACCGCGCCACTTTCACGCACCGGCCAACGCTGCGCTGGCTGGCGGCCGCTACGGCGGGGCTGCCGGCGGGGGCGGTGTTCTCGGTTCTCGACATCGCATCTGGCCAGGGCGACCTGCTGCGCGCCATCGCCGCCTGGGCCACCAAAGCCGGGTTCAACGTCAAGCTGGCGGGGATCGACCTCAACCCGCGCAGCGCCCCGGCCGCCCGATCGGCAACCCCCGCCGGGGTGCCGATCAGCTATCTGACCGGCGACATCTTCCGCTTCGAGCCGCTCGAAAACTTCGACTTCATCGTCACCTCGCAATTCACCCATCATTTGGCCGATGCCGAGGTGGTGCGGCTGTTGCAGTGGATGGAGGGCCACGCCGCGCGTGGCTGGTACATCTCGGACCTGCACCGCCACGCCTTTGCCTATTATGGGTTCCGCTGGCTGGCCCGGCTGGCCGGCTGGCACGAAATCGTGCGGCAGGACGGCACGATCTCGATCGCGCGCGGCTTCACCCGGGCCGAGTGGCGGGCACTGCTGGCGCAAGCCGGGGTGGCGGCGCGGGTGCGCTGGCACTGGCTGTTCCGGCACGGCGTCAGCCGGATCAAATGATGCCATTGGCGCTGGGGCCAGTGCTGGTCGCCGGCGGCGGCCTCGCCGGCGCGGCGGCGGCGGCGGCACTGGCGCAAGCCGGCGTGGCGGTGACGGTGGTGGAGCGCGCCGCCGGGCCGGTGGACAAAATCTGCGGCGAGTTCCTGAGCGCCGAGGCGGCGGCCTCTCTCACAGCCCTGGGCCTGGACCTGGAAGCCCTCGGCGGCGCGGCAATCACCCATGTCAGGTTGGTGCGTGGCGCCAAGGTGGTCACATCCGCTTTGCCGTTCACCGGCATCGGTCTGTCCCGCCGGGTGCTGGACGAGGCGCTGCTGAACCACGCCGCCTCTTGTGGCGCGACCGTCCTGCGCGGCCACGCCGTGCGCGGCGCGGCGGTGGAGCAAGGTGTGAAGCTGGATGTGGACGGCATCGGCGTGCTGCAGGGCGACACCTTGCTGCTGGCGACCGGCAAACACGAACTGCGCGGCATGAAGCGGCAAGAAGCGCCGCCGAACAGCCTGGTCGGCTTCAAAATGTATTTCCGGCTCGGCGAACCAGCCCGCGCGGCACTTACCGGCCATGTCGAGCTGCTGATGTTTCCCGGCGGCTACGCCGGGCTGCAACTGGTGGAAGGCGGCAAGGCAAATCTGTGCCTGCTGGTGGAAAAAGCTCGCTTGACGAAAACCGGCGGCTGGAACGGATTGCTGGATTGGTTGTGCGAGGTCAATCCGCACCTTGCAGCCCGGCTCGAAGGGGCAGCGCCGCTACTGGACGCTCCACTTAGCGTAACCCGGGTGCCGTACGGCTATGTGCATCGGGCGGACGGCACGGACGGCGTTTTCAGGCTGGGCGACCAGGTCGCGGTGATCCAGTCCTTCACCGGCGACGGTATGGCCATCGCTCTGCACAGCGCGGCCCGCGCGGTGGCGGCGGTGCAAGCGGGGGAACCGGCCGCTATCTACCATCGGCGGCTGGCCGCCGACGTGGTGGGGCAAATCGGCCGCGCCGGCGCGATCTATAGTCTGGCAAACGTAACCGCGCTGCAGCCGGCGGTCATTAAAGTGGCGGCGCTGTGGCCGGCGGGGCTAGCGCTGGCAGCAAAATTAACCCGGGTGCGCCCGGCGGCCAAAGCGAGCGAAAATTTTGCAACCGCCGGTGCCGTTTCGATGTAGCGAACCCGGGTTGCGCGGCGTTCCGCTGGCCGGCAGACATCGCCCGCTGCGATCGTTTAAGCCGCCGGATGCGCCTTGAACCACGCCGCAATCTGGGTGGTGATCTGCCCGGCAATCTCGTCCGCCAATTGCTGGTCGATCGTGCCGGTTTCCAGCGTCTGCGTGAAAGGCTGCTGGTCGATGATGTTCTCCGCGTCCTCGGTCGTGGCGGTGCCGGTGGCGAGAGGTGTTGCCGGCGCGCCGACCGGGCCGAGTGTCCAGGTGCCGATGGCGACGAAGCGGTTGCGCGTCACCGAAGTGTCGGTCTGGATGCCGACCCCCTGGATGTTGATGCTGTAAGCAACGTTGAGCGTGTAGCGTTGCACCGTCGGCGTGCCGGCGACGTACAACTGGTCCTCGAGCGCCTGGCGCAGCATCTGGCCGGGCCGTTCGGGAATGTTCTGCACCTGCACCTGGTTCAGCCGGTCGGCAACAGAAGCCGTGGCGGGCGGGTCGCCGGCGGTGCCGTAAAGCGGCGCGAAGCCGCAGCCGGCGAGGCTGCCGCCGGCGAGGCCGGCAAGCGCCGCCAGGACGAGGAACCTAGCGCGCGACAAAATTGACGATCCGGTCCGGCACATAGATTTCCTTGGCGATGGCGGCGCCGGCCAGCGTAGCAGCCACGGCGTCCCGCGCCAAAGCCAGGTTGGCGGCTTTGTCCTGCCCGGCGGCCACGGTGATGGTGCCGCGCAGTTTGCCGTTCACCTGCACGGCGATGGTCACTTCGTCCTTCACCAGCCAGGCCGGGTCGGCTTCCGGCCAGGCCCGGTTCGCCACCATGCCGGCGCCGGGCCGCAGGGTCGCAAAAATCTCCTCGGCGAGGTGCGGCATCATCGGCGCCACCAGATGGGCGATGGTGGTGATCGCCTCGAACCGGGTGAAGCGCAGATCCTCCGCCGCCGGGCTGGCGCCGGTCAAAGCGCCGGCCAGCTCGTAAATCCGCGCAACCGCGAGGTTGAAGGCAAACGTTTCCAGCGCTTCGGTCACCGCCGCGATGGTGCGATGAGTCAGCTGGCGCAGTTTTTTGGCCTCGGCGGAGAGGCTGGCCGGTGCCGTGGCATCCGGCGCGGCGGCAATGGTGGCGGCAATGCGGGCCAGGCGCTGCACGAAGCGGAAGGCCCCCTGCACCCCGGCCTCGGTCCATTCCACGTCGCGCTCCGGCGGGTTATCGGAAAGCACGAACCAGCGCGCCGTATCAGCGCCGTAGCGGTCGATGATCGCGCCGGGATCGACCGTGTTGCGCTTCGACTTCGACATTTTCTCGATCCGCCCCACCGTCACGGCCGCACCCTCGGCGGTAACGGCGGTGGTCTCCGAGGTTTTCACCACCTCGTCCGGATACAGCCAGTTGCCGTCGCCGTCTTTGTAGCTTTCGTGCGTCACCATGCCCTGGGTGAACAGCCCGGCGAACGGCTCATGCAAGCCCAGGTGGCCGGTGGCGTTCATCGCCCTGGTAAAAAACCGGGCGTAGAGCAAATGCAAAATCGCATGCTCGACGCCGCCGACATACTGGTCGACCGGCAGCCAATGCGCGGCCGCCGCCGGGTCCGTCGGCGCCGCGGCGCCGGGTGCCGTGAAGCGCGCGAAGTACCAGGAGCTGTCGATAAAGGTGTCGAAGGTGTCGGTCTCGCGGGTGGCGGGGGCGCCGCAATTCGGGCAGGCAACGTGCTTCCAGGTCGGGTGATGATCCAGCGGGTTAGTGGGCCGGTCGAAGCTGACGTCTTCCGGCAGGATCACCGGCAGGTCGGCGGCGGGGACCGGCTGCGGGCCGCATGTGGGGCAGTGGATCACCGGGATCGGGCAGCCCCAATAGCGCTGCCGGGAAATGCCCCAGTCGCGCAACCGCCAGTTCACCACGCTCTTGCCGGCGCCGATGGCTTCCAATTTGGCGATGGCGGCGGGTTTGGCCTGGCGCGGCGACAGCCCGTTCAAAAATTCCGAGTTGATAATAACACCGTCGCCGTCGAAGGCTTTGTCGAACACCCCGAAATCCTTGTCGGCGTCCCTCGGCGCCACGACGACGGGCACCGGCAGATCGTATTTGCGGGAAAAATCGAGATCGCGCTGGTCCGCGCAAGGGCAGCCGAAGATAGCCCCGGTGCCGTACTCCATCAGCACGAAATTGGCGATCCAAACCGGCAGATAGGCGTCCGCGATGAACGGATGGCGGACGGTCAGGCCAGTGAAAAAGCCCTCTTTCTCGGCGGTCTCGATGGCCGCTTCCGAGGTGCCGCGCGCGGCGCAGGCGGCGATAAACGCGGCGGCCTCGGCACTCGTTGCGGCGACCGCATGGGCCAGCGGATGTTCCGGCGCGATAGCAAGGAAGGACATGCCGAACAGCGTGTCCGGCCGGGTGGTGTAAACCGTGACGTTCTCGATGCCGCCGGCCGGCCGCGCCAGCGCAAAAGTCACCTCCGCGCCTTCCGACCGCCCGATCCAGTTCTCCTGCATCAGCTTCACCCGCTCCGGCCAGCGCGGCAGCTCTGCCAGCCCAGCCAGCAGTTCCGGCGCGTAGCGGGTGATCTTCAGGAACCACTGCGCCAGGTTCTTCTTCTCGACCACCGCGCCGGAGAGCCAGCCCCGGCCCTCGATCACCTGCTCGTTGGCAAGCACGGTGTTGTCGACCGGGTCCCAGTTCACCGCACTCAGCCGGCGCTCGACCAGCCCTGCGGCCCAGAAATCCAGGAACAATTTTTGCTGCTGGCCGTAATAGGCCGGATCGCAGGTGGCGAACTCGCGCGACCAGTCGAACGACAAACCGATCCGCTTCAGCTCGGTCCGCATCGTGGCGATGTTGGCGTAGGTCCAGGTGCGCGGGTCGATCTTGCGTTGCCGCGCGGCGTTTTCCGCCGGCAGGCCAAAGGCGTCCCAGCCCATCGGGTGCAGCACCTCGTACCCCCGGGCCCGCTTGTAGCGCGCCACCACGTCCCCCAGCGTGTAGTTGCGCACATGGCCCATGTGGATTTTGCCGGAGGGATAGGGGAACATCTCCAGCACGTAGTATTTCGGCCGGTCGCCGGCCGGCACGTCCGCCACCGCAAAGCAGCCGGCCTTTTCCCAGGCCGCCTGCCAGCGCGGCTCGGCAATGGCGAAGTTGTAACGTTGCTCGGCGGTCTCGGACACAGAATATCCATATTCTCAAGCTAGTGGCCTTCTGTAGCGGGCGGTCCCGGCCCTTTGCAATGCAGGGCTTTGAAACAACGAAGCCCCGGAGGAAGTCGCGTCTTCATGAGTGCCGTCGTCCCAACGCCGCCACTCAAAGGCGGCAAGCTGGTGCCGCTGGAGGGCTTGCGCGGCATCGCCGCTGCCATCGTGGTGCTGTACCACCTGGACCTCGGCTTTACCGAAAAAGGCGTCGGCAAGGTGCCGCACGGCCACGGCGTCTGGGACCTGCTGGCGCAGTTCGGACTGGGGATGCTCAATGGCGGCGCCGCGGTCGCGGTGTTCTTCGTGCTCTCCGGGTTGATCCTCAGCCTGCCGTTCGCGCGCGACCGCCGGGTCTGCCGCGTGCTGGTGGCGATGCTGAAGCGCTGGCCGCGCCTGGCCGCACTCACCACCCTCGCCTGCCTGTTCGCCTGGGCCAGCATCGTGCTCAGCCAGGATGACTACAAACAGGCAGCACAGGTGATCGGCGCCGGCTGGATGGCGACGCACGGCAACGCGCCGCTGGAGGGGCATCACATCACGGCACTGAAGGCGGCGAAGGAGGGACTGTTCGGCGCCTTTGTCACCGACGACCTGCACTTCGACTCGCCGCTCTGGACCATGCGGATCGAGCTATTCGGCAGTTTCGCCGTGTTCCTGTTGGCGCCATTGCTGTTCGCGGTGAAAAGCTGGCCGCTGCGGCTGGCGCTGGTCGGCGCGGTCATGGTGGCGGTCGGCGGCACCTACCCACAAACCTATCTCAGCGACTTCCTGGTCGGCACCATACTGGCGATGCTGTTCGCCGAGGATCGGCTGCCCCGCTTCAACAACTGGCAGGCGGCGGCGGCGGCACTGGTGGGGCTCTACTTGTTCAGCTTCACCTATGAACAAAAACTTCTCATCCACGCGCCGCTGAAGGCAATGATGCCGCATGGCGACACCAGCCACTTCGTCTGGGACGCGGCGGCGGCGCTGCTCATCCTGGTGCTGCTCGGCAACCCGTTCCTGCGCCGGGTCTTCTCCAAAGGCTGGGCGGTGTGGCTGGGGCTGCTGTCCTTCCCGATCTACCTGCTGCACGGCCCGATCATGCTCTCCGCCGGCGCTGCAAGTTTCATGCAGGGTCTGGGGCGCTTCGGCCTGGCCGGCAGTGCCGCGATGGCGGCACTGGTCAGCGTGGCGCTGACGCTGCTTTGCGCGGTGCCGCTGGTGTGGGTGGACAAAGCCTGGACCGGCCTATTGACGCGCGCCACCGGTTTCTTGATCCGCCCGCCGCCAAAGCCCAACCTCGCCGAAGCCGGCGCCGACTAAGCAGTCCCGGCTACTCGCAGTTGATCATCCAGGGGATGCCGAACTTGTCGGTCACCATGCCGAATTTCTGCGCCCAGAAGGTCTTTTGCAAAGGCATGGTGATGTTGCCGCCTTCGGCCAGCGCGTTGAAGACGCTCTCTGCGCGCGCCGGGCGCTTGAACGCCAGCGACACGTTCATGCCAGCGGGTGCCTGATAGTGATCGGGCTGGGAGTCGGCGCCCATCAGCATGGTGTCATCCACTTTCAGGCCGGCATACATGATCTTGCCACGCCAATCCACGGCCTCCGGCGCTTCGCCTTCCGGCGCTTCCTCGTGCTTCATCATCATCGTGATCTCGCCCTTGAGCACGGTCTTGTAGTGGGTGAAGGCTTCTTCGCAGGTGCCCGGGAAGGACAGGAAAGCGTGGACTTGCATGGCAGGCTCCAATCGGTTTCGGCCACCTAGCACGGCTGCGTTATGAAAGCACCCGCACCGGCGGCTTCAAATGCGCCAATTTCGTGAATCCGTACGCCGCGAGATGACCCTGCAGCGCCACCGGGTCAGGTGGCGCCGCGGTGAACCATGCGGTCGGTTCAGGCGCCGGAGAAAGCGGCGGCGCTACAGCCAAAGCCTGGCGGGCAACCGGCCGCGCCGGGTCGAAAAAGCCGATCGCCGGGTACATCGCCCGCAATTCCGGCAGCAAAAACGTGTAGTGGGTGCAGCCCAGGGCAATGGCGTCGATGCGGTCTGCTTGCGGCTGGGCGAACAGCGGCGCGATGGCGCCGGCCAGCGTCTCCAGATCGACCGGCTGGCCCTGGAACTTGGCTTCGGCCAGTTCCGCCAGAACCGGCGTGCCCAGCGGGTGGACGGTGCAGCCGTCGGCGAACTTGTCGATCAGGCTTTGCAAATACGGCCGGCGGATCGTCGCCGGGGTGGCCAGCAGCCCGACATGGCGGCTGCGGGAAGCGGCGGCGGCGGGCTTCACCGGCGGCACACAGCCGATGAACGGCGTCTCGCAAGCCGCCCGCAGCGCGCCCAGCGCTATCGTGCTGGCGGTGTTGCAGGCGATGACCACCGCCTCCGGCCGCAGCCGCGCAATCGCGTCCCCGAGCAAGGCAACGACGCGGCGAAGCAAAGCCTGGTCCGGCTGCTCGCCATAGGGAAACCCGGCATTGTCGGCGAGATAGACCAGCGGCACCGCCGGTTGCAGCTGGCGCAGCGCCGCCACCACGCCAAGCCCGCCGATGCCGGAATCGAAAACCAGCAGAGCCATCGCGCGCCGCGATCAGCGCGTCGGGCGGACAGGCCGGCGGCCGGCGGGCCGCTTCACCGCTTCCTGCGCCAGCAGCACCGGCGCCGCCAGCACCAGCGCCGCGATGTTCCAGGTCACGAAGTCCAGGTTCGCCCCACCTTCCATGATCGTGCTCCCCAGCGCACCCACCGCCAGCACGTTGCCCGCCAGGATCTCCTCCCAGCCCAGCCGCCGCGGCCGGTCCTTGGTCCAGAACCGCAGTACGGTGGCGATCACCGGAACGATGAACACCGGCATCGGCGCGTCGCGGTAGCGGCCGTCGAACAGCAGCATCATCTGCATCACGGCGGCGCCGGCCAGGAAAATGAACCACAGCGAGTCGTAGCCGAAGCTGGGCCGCAACCGGCGCAGCCGGGCGATGGTCTGCGCCCCGGTCAGCCCCGGCGCCGCCACTCCGCCGGCGCGCAGCCAAGCCGCCCGGCGGATCGCCGCCACCGCGAACGCCGCCTGCAGCGGCAGGTTGACCAGCGCGTCCAGTCGCAGCCAGCCATCATAGAGCATCGGCAGCGTGCCGGCGCAGGCCAGGGCAAAACCGTTGCCGAGCGCGAAGGCCGGGACCGCCAGGCGCACATCCCGAAAGCCCGCCAGGCCGAACAGGATGCTGCCGCACAGCCCGCCCAGCAGCGCGTACCAAGGCCAGTCCGGGTGCTCCACAACGCCGCCATTCAGGGCGAATTTCTGCGCCCGGTGCGCGTTCCAGATGCCCCAGTTGGCGCCGGCCACGCCCTCGTCCTCATACTTCCAGTTCTGGTCGAACGCCTCGATCAGGTTGTAATCCACCCCTTCCTGGCTCGCCAACGTCACGAAGCGGCGCAAAAACACCGCCTCGTTCACCCGGCTCGGCGCCGCCCCGCCGCGCCAGCGGCCGCGGCTGGGCCAGCCGGTCTCGCCGATCGAGATCACCTTGCCCGGAAACATCGTCTTGAACGCATCGGTGGTGGATTTGATCTCGGCGATCGCCGCGTCGACATCGAGCGGCTTGTCCTCCCAGTACGGCAGGAAGTGGATCATCACCACGTCCACATGCGGCGCCACCTGCGGGAACTGCCGCCAGAAATCGGTGACATCGGCATAGGCCACGGGCTGTTTCACCCGCGCCTTCACGGTGTCGATATCGGCGATCAGCGCCTCCACCGAGAGGTCCCGCCGCAGCAGCACCTCGTTGCCGACGATGACACGGGTGATGGTATCCGGATGGGCATTGGCCTCGGCGATCCCAGCGGCGATCTCGCGGGCGTTGTCCCGCGGGTTGGAGCTGAGCCAGATGCCGAGCCACACATGCAGCCCGGCCTGCTTGGCCAGGGCGCCGATGTCGAAATCGCCCTCGATCGAGGAATAGGTGCGGATGCCGCTGGTCAGCGGCGCGATCAAGGCCAGGTCCCGCGCCACCTGCTTTGCCGTCGGTTCCGGTCGGTGCCCCGGCGCTTGGCCGGCCTGGTACGGCGCGTAGGACAGCGAATTGAATTTCGCCCCCGGCATGGTCACATCCGCTGCCTGTTTCAGGTTCGGCGCGCGCCAGCAGAACAGGCCGAGCAAGGTGAGCAACAGACAGGTTAGCAATCCGCGTATCATGGGCCGTGGCTTAACGGGCCGCGCCATTCAGGGAAAGAGACATGGCAGAGGCGACAGACGACACCATCCGCGCGGTGCTCACCGAGACCAGGCGGATCGCCGTGGTCGGCGCTTCCAACAAGCCGGCGCGGCCGTCTTACGGCGTCATGCGGTTCCTGCTGGCCCAGGGCTACGAGGTGGTGCCGGTCAACCCCGGCCTGGCCGGCCAGGAGATCCTCGGACGACAGGTGGTGGCCTCGCTCGACGATGCCCGGCCGCTCGACATGGTCGATCTGTTCCGCAACGCGGCGGAGGTCGAGGCGCCGGTGGCGGACGCCATTCGGCTCGGCGCCAAAACAATCTGGATGCAACTCGGCGTCGTCAACGAGGCGGCGGCCGCGGCGGCGCGCGCCGCCGGCCTGACCGTCATTATGAACCGCTGCCCGGCGATCGAGGCGCCACGCCTCGGCATCAGGCGTTAGCCTCCCAAGTCGCGGAACTTGCGGCGCAACAACAAATCCTCCGCCGTCACCGCCGCTTCGAGCCGGTTCAGCCGGGTGTTGAGCGCCGCGAACCGGGCGCTGACGTCGCCGACGCCGCCGCTGGGCGCCAGCCCCGGCGGCGCGGCCTGGAAGCGCTCAGCGAAATAGCTGGCGGCGGGCGCGCCTTGCGGGGCACCGGCCTGGCGCTGAAGGATCACCGTCAGCACGATGTAAAACAGCACCGCCGGGATCGCGTGGTCGATGAAACACAGCCCGATGAACGCGAGCCGCACCCAGAGCGGTTTGATCCCCACCCGTTCGCCGATGCCGGCGCACACCCCGGCGATCCAGCCGCGCCGCGTGTCGCGATAGAAACCCCAACGGCCGGAACCGACCCAGCTAGCGGGTGAGCCCATGATTGCCTCCATCTTGTTGCATCGTGTCTTCGTGCGGCGTGGCGCGCCAGGCGGGGGCTTCCGCGTCCAGGATCCGCTCCAGCGCCGCCACCCGGCGTTCCATCCGCTGCGCGGTCTGGCTCATCCGCTCCAGCGCGGCCGTCTCGTCGGGCGCCATTTTGCGACCGCTCCGATATTTCATGAACTGGCCGAGCACCCAGGCCGCGAGCATCACGATGATGATAACCGTGATGTCGTCGGTCAGGTTGCTGAAGGCGGCGAGGCTACCGGGGTCCATGTTGTGCTCCTGTCAAAACCGGCATGCTATCCGGCCTGCCGTCGATAGTCGCCCGCGAGGTACGCGGTGCCGCTTCCGGCCTGGCCGCGCCCAGCCGGGCCGCTCCAGGCCGGCACTTCCGCGTCGAGGATTTGCTCAAGGGCAATAACCCGCTGCTCCAGGCGCTGCGCCACAAGCAGCGCCTGGTCGAGCGTCGAGGCATCGGCGGCACTCATGCTGCCGGCGGTCCGCATTTTGTAACGATAATGCATGGTCAGCCAGATCGGCCCCAGCACGCATACCAGCACAATCAACACGCCTGTCACATTGTCGCTCATGCCAATCGGTCTCCTTCAGACCCGCGTGCCGCGGCCGATGTTTCGAATTAGCCGTTCAGCCAGGCTTCCTCGCCGTCCAGCATCGCCTTCACCGTCTCCGGGCGGTCCATGCCGGCCAGGTGGTCGCCGACCGGATGGCCGTTCTTGGCGAGCATATAGGCCAGGAAACGATAGGACGGCCGCAGGTCTTTCAGCATCGCCTGGTCGAGTTGCGGCGCCCGGCTTGGATCGAGCGGCACCATCATATCGGTGATATAGACGGCGCGGAACCCGGACAGCAGCCAGACGGAACTTTCCTTCGCCACTCTGGCATAAAGCCGGGCGTAGCTGATCACGTCGACATCGATGCCGTCGACATTCCCCATCACGTGAACGGCGGCGCCGGAGCTGGCCATGGCGCGGTTGCCTTTGATCCGCACACTGGTCGGCGACATCATGTGGAAGGTCTTGGTGCCACGGGCCGCCATCTTTTCGCTGGCGGCGGCAAACTCCTTGCCGTTGCCTTTGAACCAGGAAATATCGATGCTGGAATCGTCGTTGTAGCTATCCCCCAGCTCCTGCCATTGCAGCATGTCGCGGGCGATGCGCTCGCGCTGCACGATCTCGATGATCTCCACCCGGCTGATCTGTTCCGCCGCGTTCGCCGGTAGCATCGTCATGTCGTTGTCCATGTCGCTCCTCCAATTAATTAGCCAAAGGTCGAGCGCGCGGCATTATCGTTGAGCGCGGCACCCAGGCTTGACCTTAACGGCGTTTGCGCCGCGCGAGAATGGGCCGGTGCCACGCCCGCGTCGCGGCCGCCGGAGATCACCACCGGGCGGAACGGCCGCCGCGCCGGGGCTTGCCGCAGCAGACGCCGCGCCGCCTCCCGGCGCTCGACCAGGATAGAGACGATCCCGCACATCGCGGTCACCACCGCCAGCAGAGCCGCTGGCGCGAACAGCAAGTTTTCCATCTCAGCCCCCTTCCGCGCGCGGCTTGACGCGGGCCTTCAGCGCCGCGAGTTCGTCCCGCACGGTCTGGTCTGCCTCGAGATCGACAAACTCGTCGGCCAGTGTCCTTGGCCGGCCGAGATCGTAGGCTTCGACCTTGCCCTCCATCTCGTCGAGCGCCCGCTCCACCGTCTCGAACCGGGAAAAGGCGTCGCCGACCCGGCCGTCATGGATGCGGGCCCGCAGCTTCAGCCGCGCTGCGGCGGTGTCCTTGCGGGTCAGCAGCGCCTTTTCGCGCGCCTTGGCGTCGGCGAGCTTGGCCTGCAACTGGCCGACATCGCCGTCCCGCGCCGCCAGCGCCTCGACGATATAGCCGAGCTGGGTCTGCGCCGCCTCCAGCAGCCGTGCCGCCTGCGCCTTGGCCAGCAGCGCGCCGCGGGCCAAGTCCTCGCGGTCCCGGCTCATCGCAAATTCCGCCTTGCGCTCCCACTCGTCGCGGTCCTTGGCCAGCGTCGCGATCCGCCGCTCCATCTCCTTGCGCTCGGCGATCACCCGCACGGTGCCGGACCGTACCTCGACCAGCGTATCCTCCATCTCCTGGATCACCAGGCGGATCAGCTTGGCTGGGTCTTCGGCGTGGTCGAGCAACGCGTTCAGGTTGGCGTTCACGATATCGCTCAGCCGGGAAAATATCGTCATGGTTGGTATCCTTTCACCGGCGAGGCCGGATGCAGATAGCTATTGCATCGAGCGTGCCAAACCTGCGCAGAGGGCGCGAGAAAAGTTATCTCATTGAAATAGATTGATATTTTGTTTGCCTTGCAAGCAGCCGAACGGGGAGCTTAAAAGATGGAACAATGAAATAGCGGATTTTGTCATTTTATGTCGGAAACTGCCACACCAGTACCGCAGCCGACGACATTGCTGGGCGAAAGCGCTGCCTTCCGGGATATGCTGGCGCATGTCTCGGCGCTGGCAGCGCTGAACCGGCCGGTGCTGATCCTGGGCGAGCGCGGCGCCGGCAAGGAGTTGATCGCGCACCGGCTGATGTATCTTTCGCCGCGCTGGAACCGGCCCTTCGTCACGCTTAACTGCGGCGCGCTGGCGGAAACGCTGCTCGACAGCGAGTTGTTCGGCCACGAAGCCGGCGCCTTTACCGGCGCCGGCCGCCGGCGGCTCAGCCGTTTCGAGCTGGCCGATACCGGCACGTTGTTTCTGGACGAGATCGGCAACGCCCCGGACGCGGTGCAGGAAAAACTGCTGCGGCTGATCGAATACGGCAGCTTCGAGCGGGTCGGCGGCAACCAGACGGTGCAGGTCGATGTCCGGCTGATCGCCGCCACCAATGCCGATCTACGCGGCCGTGCCGCGGCGAATAGCTTTCGCGCCGACCTCCTGGACCGGCTGGCCTTCGACGTCATCCGCATCCCGGCCTTGCGGGAACGCCTGGGCGACGCGGTGATCCTGGCCCGGCACTTCGCCGCGCGGATGACCGCCGAGCTGGGCCGCGACGTGTTCGCCGGCTTCACCACGCGGGCAGAGGCGGCGCTGGCCGCGCATCCCTGGCCCGGCAACGTGCGGGAGCTGCGCAACACCGTCGAGCGCAGCGTGTACCGCATGTCCAACATCGCCCGCCCGCTCGACGACATCCTGTTCGACCCGTTCGGCGCGCCGCCGCCGCCGCCAGCACCAGCGGCGGTTCCCGAGCCCGCCGCGCCGGCCGGCGCTGGCGGTTTTCGTGGCGCCGTCGATGCTTTCGAGCAACGGCTGCTGAACGACGCGCTGGCGGCGGCCCGCTTCAACCAGAAACAGGCCGCCGCCGCCCTCGGGCTATCCTACCACCAGTTCCGCAACGCCCTGAAGAAGCACAGGCTTTGATCTTTCATTCCGGTGGCTCGAACCCATGTCTGACGCAGTATCGGAGGCAACGATGAGCGACAAAATCCACTACCGCGTGGTCCAGCATGACGGCGGCTGGGCCTACAAGCTGGGCGACGTGTTCTCGGAATCCTTCCCGAGCAAGAAGCTGGCGATGGCGGCGGCGCACCGCGTGGCGGACGAGCAGCGGGTGCCTGGCGACACCACCTACATCGAGTACGAAGACGAAAACGGCAAATGGCACACTGAGCTGGCGCAGGGCATCGACCGGCCAGAGGCAGATGTCGACGAGTGAAAGTGATATCAAAGGGGCCCTTTGATATCAGTGTTTAGCTTCGTCGGGGCTTGTTCACCTGCCTGGCCCGGCCGATGGCGAGCTCGCTTGGCGCCACGTCTTCCGTGATGACCGATCCGGCGGCGACCAGCGCGCCGTCGCCCACCGTCACCGGCGCCACCAGCGCGGTGTTGGAGCCGATGAACGCCTTGGCGCCGATCACAGTGCGGTGCTTGGCCTTGCCGTCGTAGTTGCAGGTGATGGTGCCGGCGCCGATATTGGTGCCGGTGCCGATCTCGGCGTCGCCGATATAGCTGAGATGGTTGACTTTAACGCCCGCCGCCAGCCGCGCCGCCTTGATCTCCACGAAGTTGCCGACATGGGCGCCGGGGCCGATATCCGCCCCCGGCCGCAGCCTGGCATAGGGGCCGATCACCGCGTCCTCCCCCACCACGCAGTCTTCCAGGTGGGAGAACGCCTTGATCTCGGCACCGGCGCCGACCCGCACGCCGGGGCCGAAGACGACATAGGGGCCGATGCTCACATCCTCGGCAAGCTCGGTATCGGCGGCCAGGAACACCGTTTCCGGTGCCGGCATGGCGGCGCCGGCTTCCAGCGCCGCCGCCCGCAAGCGGCCCTGCGCCACCGCTTCCGCCGCCGCCAACTCGGCGCGGGAGTTGATCCCGAGGCACTCCTGGTACGGCGCTTCCAGTGCCGCCACCGCAACGCCCTCGCGCCGGGCGACGCCGACGATGTCGGTCAGATAGTACTCGCCGGCGGCATTGTCCGGCGTGACCGCCGCCAGCCAGCGCCGAAGATCCTCGGCCGGTGCCGCAAAGGCGCCGGCGTTGCAGAGCCGGGTTTCCCGCTCCGCCGCCGTCGCGTCCGCGAATTCGACGATCCGGCTGACCTGGCCGGTTTCGCCTTCTTCCAGGATCACCCGACCGTATTTCAGCGGATCGGGCGGGGTGTTGGCGAGCAGCACCAGCCCGGCGCCAGCGCCAAGGCGCTGCAGCAGCGCCGTCATCGTCTCCGGCGTCAGCAGCGGGTTGTCGGCATAGAACACCGCCACCACGCCGCTACCGAATTGCGCCGCCGCCTGCGCCGCCGCATGGCCGGTGCCGCGCCGCTCGGCCTGCACCACGACCGCGTGCGGCGCCGCCAGCGCCTCCAGTGGCGGCATCTCCGGCCCGATCACGACCACGATGCGGTCGAACACCGCCTCGGCGGCGACGATCAAATGCCGCAGCATCGGCCGCCCGGCGATCAGCTGTGCGGCTTTCGGCAGCCGGGACTTCATGCGCTTGGCCAGCCCGGCGGCCAGGATGACGGCGGTTTTCTCCACGTACTGCCGCTAACGCCCGCCGAATTGGCCGCTGGAGATCTCGAAGAACGGCACCGGACGCAGGATGGAATTCTCCTGTGACATAAAGGCGCCAAGCTTCGCCGATTTCTCCGAGAAGCTGCGCCAGTCCGGGTCCATCGCCATCGCCGCCCGCCTGGTCTCGCGGTCGGCCTGGCTGTCATAGGCCCAGAGCTGAACGATCTTGTTCAAGGCGCCTTCCATCGTGGTGTACCAGCCGACGCAGCGGCCCAGATGCTTCTGCTGTACCGGCCAGGCTTCCGCCTCGTACAATGCCACCCACTCCGCCATCCGGCGCGGCACGCAGGTGTAAACACGAAGATCGACAATCATGTGATCCGTTCCTCAGGCAATCGCCCGGCCAATCAGCCCGGCCCGGCCGATGCCGTCAAGCCGCGCCGCGCGCCGTTGCGGGCGCGAGGCAAGGGCCGGTTCAGTCAATGTCGAGCCGGCGCAGATCGATCTTGGCCACCGAAAACGCCATGAAGGCCATGATCAGGATGGAGGTCAGCAGCACCCGCGTGATCCCGTGCAACAGGACCAGGCTGGCCACCAGCAGCACCGCGAGCACCAGCAGCGCCGCCCAGCCGGAGCCGGTCACGGTCCAGCCGACGCGCTTTTTGATGAACCAGGAGCCTGCCATGACCTACAGACCCAGGGCGGTCAGGCCGGGATGCGCCGCCGGTCTCGGCCCTGGCGCAGGCCAGTGGAAGCGCCGTGCCGTCTCCTCGATCGGCAAATCGTTGATGCTGGCCTGCCGCCCGCTCATCAGCCCGTCCGGCGCAAAGGCCCAATTTTCGTTGCCATAGGCGCGGAACCAGCGCCCGGCTTCATCGTGGTATTCGTACTGGAACCGCACCGCGATGCGGTCCTCCCCATAGGCCCAAAGCTCCTTGATCAGCCGGTAGTCCTGCTCCGCGCGCCACTTCTCCGCCAGGAACGCGGCGATCGCCTCCCGGCCGGAGAGGAACCGGTCGCGGTTGCGCCAGACGCTGTTGGTTGTGTAGGCGAGCGCCACGCGCGCCGGGTCCCGGCTGTTCCAGGCATCCTCCGCCAGCCGAACCTTCAACGTCGCGGTTTCCGCACTGAAGGGCGGCAGCGGCGGCCGGTCGGGCACGATCGCGGCTATCTTGTGTTCTGCGCCTCGGCGCGCAGATCGGCGGCCCGCGCCAGGATGCGGTCCTCGAGCCCGCTGGCGGTCGCTGGGTCGACGTCGGTGTCCACCCACTGGCCGTTCTGCTGCACCTGGTGGAACAGCGAGACCTGCACGGCGTTGGCGCTCATCTGGTTGCTGAGGATGTAGGCGTTGGCCTTGAACCGCTCATCCGGCGTCGCCGGCGGCGAATACCAGTCGGTGATGATGACGCCGCCGAACGGGTCGGCCGAGACCAGCGGCATGAAGGAGAGGGTGTCTAGGCTGGCCCGCCACAGATAGGCGTTGACCTGGATGCCGGTGTTGGCGCCGGCACTGGTGCTGCTTTTGCCGCCGAAACTGAACAGCGCGCCGCCCGGCTGGGCCAGCGCGCCCGGCAGGTTGGTGGTCTGCGGATCGAAGACCGCGGTCTGTTTGGGTTGGGTGGAACCGCAGCCGTTCAGGGCCAGCACGCCCGCGATCAGTCCGGCCGGCCAGGCGATTTTTCTTGTCATCCGCAACATGGTTCTCCACCGGGCGGTCAGACCCGTATCCCGACCGCCCGGTCTTTAACGGTCCAACCCTGCCGCGCCAAGGCCCCGCAACGTTCCGTAAACAAAAAGGGGCGGCTTTGGCAGCCGCCCCCGTCGCCGGTCTGCCCGCGATCAGGCGGTTACCACTTGAAGGTGCCGCCGGCGCCGACCGCCTGCACCTGGGCATTGCCGTGCAGATTGAGTGCCACGTTGCCGTATTGTTTGCGATGGCCATAGAGGTACTGCAGGAACAGGCTGAGGTTCTTGCTGATCACCAGATTGCCGCCGCCGGCGATGCCGTATTCGCTCAGCGAACGAGCCACGCCCACGGTCTTGCCGCCGATTGTCGCCGTCGCACCCGGATAGGAGGCGCCGGCGCTCTGGCCGTCGAAGAAGCTGCCGCCAACCACGGCGGGGCCGAAGGTATAGGCGGCGCCGACCAGGTAGGTGAACGCGTTCCGGGCGCCCTTCGGCTTGAAGGTGTAGCCGTCTTCGACCTCGCCACCCTTGACGTTGCCGCCCACCGTCAGTCCGGCAAAGGTCGCCTGGACACCGGCCTGGTACACCTCCAGGTTGTCGTAGCCGAAATGCACGGTCGATTTACCGAAGGCCGCGGCCGGCCCGGTATAGTCGATCGGCGCGCCGTACAGCACACCGCCGGAGGCCTTGATCAACACGTCGTTGTCGGTCTTGAGCGAGTATTGCAACATGGCATCGACCGTGTTCTTGCGGCGCTTGCCGATGTCGCTGGGCAGTGGCGAGCTGGACACGGCGGCGCAGGTGGTGCCGTTGCCGGCCGCGTTGACCGAAGAGGCCGTCGCGCAGTTGGAATAACCTTCCTGCAGGCCGTTCGAGTTGGGCTCGTAGCTGCCGGCGAAGCTGAAGCCGGCGATGCTGGGCGAGATGTAGACGATCTTGTCGGTGGCATACAGGCTGGAAGTGTCGGCATAGACGAAGTTGCCGGGCGTCGCGTTAGCCGGCAGCAACTGCGAAACGCCGCCGGTCGAATTGAACTGCGCGCCGTCGCCGAAGGCCTCGATCGCGCCGGCCTGCAGCAGCGTGAAGGCGCCGTCGCCCTGGCCGAACCGGATGAAGCCGGACGGGATGCTGCCGATGTAGCCATAGGCGCGCTTCACATACAGGCCGTCCAGGCCATTGACGTTGCTGACACCCGTGGTCTGGTTGGCGCCGACCGCGGCATCGGAACGCGCGGTCCGGAACTCGGCCTGCACACCGTAGGCGATGCCGTTCATGGTCTCGGCGTCGAAGCCCGGATAGATCCGGATGTCGCCGTCGGTGGTGATGTCGTTCAGCTTGTAGGTGCCGGCGCCGGTGGTGGTCTTGGCAATCAGCCCGGTGGTGGGGTTCACCGTATAGGCGCTGGTACCGGCGGAGTTGACTGTGTTGAAAGTCGAACCGAAGCCGGCGAACTCGAACTGCAGGTAGCCGTTGAGGTGAACGACGACGGTGCCGGGCGCGACCGGCTTGACCGGCTGGGCTTGGGCGCCGCCGGTCAAGGCAATCGTCGCGCCGATCGCGGCGGCCGAGGCCAGTAATATTTTGCGCATCATATTCTCCTGTGCCGGTCCCGGCAGGCTGTGAGTGGCGACCCTGTAGGTAGGCGCCGCGGCGTTTGCGGCGTCGGTCGGATGCTTAAAACGCGGAAGCCGGAACGGATGCAATCGGCGATCAGGGCCAATGCGGCAAATAACAGCGACTGTGGCAAGGTGGCCACATCAATGTGACAAATCAAAGAAGTTGTCAGACTGTGCCTTGATCCTTATTAACCTACTGAATTAATAGGAAATTGCATCGCCGCGCCTTCAGAAATGCGCCGGCGGCGTGCGATATGGCCAGTGGACTATATCGATTCGAAACGCGTTTAGCGAGCAATTTATCGCTTGCGTTTATTGCGGCGCGATCCGGCGTCAGCCGCATTGCGCCCGCCTGCGAATGTTGCGCCGGCGCCGGCGCAAGCGGGGCCCAGGCACCGGGCCTTGCCGCCGGTCACGCCGCCCAGCGCGTAAATCCGGGCGTCCGCCCGGGTGGCGAGGCCGGACCAACGCACCGGACCCAGCGGCCGCGCGGTTGGGTGGCTCAAGGTGGCGAAGGCCGGCGAGAGGAAGACGATCGCCGCCTTCGCCGCGATGGCGCGGCGCAGCGAGGCCGGGTCATGGGCGGAGGCGGTGCGCAGTGCCGCCGCCGGTGGGCGTGGCCGTACCGGCCCCGGCCACCGGCCGCCGCGCAGATGCACGCCGGCGCCCAGCGCCGCCGCCAGCCTGGCGTCACCCGCGACCACCAGGGCGACCCGCCGCGCCCGGCAGATTTTGGCGATCCGGCGCCCCAGCGCAGCGCGGCCGGCCGCGCCGTCATGCCGGAAGACCACGCCGCTCAGCCCCGGCGGCAGCTTGGCAATCGCGGGCAGAGGATCTGCCAGCCGGCGCTGATCGGTGAACAGCCAGAGTGTCGGGTACGGGTTGTGCCGCCGCCGCTTTACCGCCCGCGCCCACGCCACTAACCGTTCATCCATGGCCGAACCTAGTCTTGTCGCCGCCAACCTTGCCAGCCTGCGGGCCCGCATCGCCGCCGCCGCGCAGGCCGCCGGGCGTCGGCCTGAAGAGATCACGCTGATCGCGGTGTGCAAAACCCAGCCCGCCGCGGCGGTGCAGGCGGCGCTGGCTGCCGGGCAGCACGTGTTCGGCGAGAACCGGGTGCAGGAGGCGGCGGGCAAATTCCCCCTGCCGGGCGCGGTTTTGCACCTGATCGGCCCGTTGCAGACCAACAAGGCCAAGGACGCGGTGCGCCTGGCGCGGAGCATCGACACGCTGGACCGGCCAAAACTGGCGGATGCGCTGGCCGTCGCCGCGGCCGCCGCCGGGGTGGCGCCAGAGCTTTTGGTGCAGGTCAATATCGGCGACGAACCGCAGAAGGCCGGCGTGCCGACCGAACAGGCCGACGCCTTCATCGCGGCAATGCGGACGCGGTTCGGCGCGGCGTTGCGGGGGTTGATGTGCATCCCGCCGGCGGGGCGCGACCCGACGCCGTTCTTCCTCCGCCTGGTTCGGCTTGCCGATGCGCATGGCCTGGCGGTGCGCTCCATGGGGATGTCCGGGGATTTCGAGGCGGCGATCGCGCATGGCGCGACCCACATCCGGATCGGCGCGGCTTTATTCGGCGCCCGCCCGGCGCCGCCCGGCGGGCCATCGTGAATTTGATCGCCTGCTGGTGCCGCCACGCTCTGTCCGTGGGCGGCGGAACCGGCTACAGCTTTTCCCCTTGGCACTAACGACGCTCGGGGAGAATTTGGTCCGGTGATCCGCTTTTCCGTGCCATTCCGGCAGGCATTGTCACGGCTCACGCTGCCGGTGATGCTGATGATCTCGCTCGGCGTGCTGCTGATCGGCCGCGCCGACCAGAACCTCGCCGGCCGGTTGCGCTCGGGCTTGGACGATGTGCTGGCGCCGGCTTACGCGCTGGTGGGCGCGCCGATCGAGGCGTTGCAGCATGACGGTGGCGCGGTTGGCGAACTGTTCGCGCTGCGCGCGCAGAACGCCACGCTGCGCGCCCAGAACGCCCAGTTGTTGCAATGGCAAGCCGTGGCGCTGGCCCTGCAGGCGCAGAACGACGCGTTGCGGGGGGCGCTGCATTATGTGCCGCCGGCGCCGCCTGGCTTCTTTACCGGCGACGTGGTCGCCGATCTCGGCGGCGTTTACGCGCGCTCGGTGCTGGTGGCGCTGCCGGCGGGCACCGCCGGCCAGGCGGTCGATGGCGCGGTGGCGATGGACGGGCGCGGCCTGGCCGGGCGGGTGGTCGAGGCCGGCTCGCGCTCCGCCAGGGTGTTGCTGATCACCGACCTCAACAGCCGGGTGCCGGTGGCGATCGGCGCCGCCGGCGCGCCGGCGCTGATGGTCGGCACCAACGAGGCGGTGCCGCAACTGCTGTACTGGGCGCCGGGGCAGCCACCAGCCGAGGGTGCGGCGGTGCTGACCAGCGCCACCGGCGGCGCTTTCCCCGCCGGCCTGCCGATCGGCGTGGTGCATTACGACGCCCAGAACGACCCGGTGGTGCTGCCCTTCGCCAATCTGGACGCGCTGCGCCTGTTGCGGCTGTTCAGCTATCCGACGCAGACCCCGGACTTGACGCCGCTGCCGCCCGCCGCGGCGCCTAGGCGGCGGCCCTGAGCGACTTTTCGGTCCGCCGCCGGCTGAGCTTCTGGCGGCGGCTGGACATCGCCTCCCGTCTCGCCTGGCCGGCGGCTTGCCTGATCTTCGGGTTGTTGCTGCTCGGCCTGCCCTTCGGCTTTCCTGGGCAAGCGGCGCTGCGGCCGGATTATGCGGTGGCCTGCGTTTACTTCTGGTCGCTGTACCGGCCGGCGGCGCTGCCGGCGCCGGTGGTGGCGCTGGCCGGGCTGCTGCTCGACCTTTTGAACATGTCGCCGTTGGGGCTGTGGGCGGTGCTGTTGTTGCTGGTGCAGGGCGGCACCCTGGCCGCGCGGCGGCAGTTGCTGCCCCGGCCCTTCATCCTCAACTGGCTCAGCTTCGCCGTGTTCGCCGGGGCCGCCGCCGGGCTGGCCTGGGCCGTACAGTCGCTGCTGATCCTGGCGCCGCTGCCGGCTTTGCCCGCCGCGGTGCAGAGCCTCGCCGCCGTGGCACTCTATCCGTTGTTGGCCAGCTTCCTGATCCGCGCCCATCGTGGCCCGGCGGCCTCCGAGCTCGCCTGACTCGCTCTGCCGGCTGGCGACTGATAACGGACGATTGCCATGAAACGGGACAACAAGGGACGGCCTACCTTCAACCGCCGGGCGGTTCTGCTCGGCGGGGTGCAGGTTGCGGTGTTCGGCGGCATCGCCGCGCGGCTGTATAAGCTGCAGGTTTCGGAGCACGGCAAGTACGCGCTGATGGCGCAGGAGAACAGCATCAGCGAGCGGCTGACCGCGCCGCAGCGCGGGCTGATCACCGACCGCTTCGGCGTGATCCTGGCCGGCAACCAGCAGCACTGGCGGGCGCTGTTTATGCCGGTGCTGGCGCCGGACCCGGCGACGGTGCTCGACAATTTCGCCAAGCTGGTGCCGCTCGAAGACGGCGAGCGGGCCCGCATCGCGGCCGACCTCGCCGACCGGCCGCACTACATTCCGGTGTTGCTGAAGGACTATTTGCAGTGGCCGGAGATGGCGGCGCTGGAAGTGAACACGCCCGATCTGCCGGGGGTGATCGTCGAGGTCGGGTCGAGCCGGGTCTACCCGTTTGGCCCGATGCTGGCGCACGCGGTCGGTTATGTGGCGCGGCCGAACCAGGCCGAAGCCAGGGCCGACGCGGTGCTGGCTTTGCCCGGCATGCGGGTGGGCCGGTCCGGCGCCGAGGCGGGCCAGGACCTGGCGCTGCGCGGCGCGCCCGGCTTCGTGCAGACCGAAACCAATGTGCATGGCGAGATCGTCCGCCAGGTGGCGCACGACGCCGGCACCACCGGCCAGACCGTGACGCTGGCGCTGGACAGCGGCTTGCAGGCCATGGCGCTGCAGCGGCTGAACGGCCAGGCCGGCGCCGCCGTGGTGCTGGACGCGCAGACCGGCGAGATTTTGGCGATGGCGAGCAACCCTTCGTTCGACCCGCAACTGTTCGACAAGGGCGTGCCGGCGGCGACCTGGGCGGCGTGGATGGCGGACCCGGCACATCCGTTGCAAAACAAATGCACCGCCGGGCTGTTCGCCCCCGGCTCCACCTTCAAGCCCACGGTCGCCCTGGCGGCGCTCAAATGCGGGGCGCTGACGGAGGATACCTACCTCACCTGCCAGGGGTCCCTGACCCTCGGCGACCATACCTTCTGGTGCGACAATCATGTGGCGCACGGCACCATCCGGCTGACCACGGCGCTGCAGGTGAGCTGCGACGTGTTCTTCTATCAGGTGGCGCTGATGACCGGGATCGACCGCATCGCGGCGATGGCCAATACGCTGGGCATCGGCACCGATCTCGGCCTGGACGTGCCCAATGCCGCGACCGGGCTGGTGCCGACATTGGAGTGGGCGGCGACGCGGCACATCCACTGGGCGCGCGGCAATACCGTGGTGCAGGGAATCGGCCAGGGGTATAACGAGGTCACGCCGATGGCGCTCGCCACCATGATCGCCCGCATCGCCTCGGGCATGGCGGTCGGCCCGCATATGGCTCGCCGGCTCGGCGGCGCGCTGCAGGACGGCTCGGACCCGGCGGACTGGCTGGCGCTCGACGTGGATGACCGGCATCTGGCGCTGGTCCGCCAGGGGCTGTTCGCGGCGGTGAACACGCCGGCCGGCACCGCCTGGACCTCGCGGCTGACGCTGCCGAACGTGCAGATGGCGGGCAAGACCGGGACCGCGCAGGTGCACGATAACACCGCCGCCGAGAAGATGAAGAATTTCAACGACGCCCACATGGCCTGGGCGGACCGGCCGAACGGTCTGTTTGTCGGCTTCGCGCCCTACGACAATCCACGTTACGCGATCGCGGTGATCATCGAGCATGGGCTGTTCGGCGCGCAATCCGCGGCGCCGGCGGCGCGCGACATCATGACTTATGCGCTGACCGCCGACCCGGCCGGGCGGGACGCGCCGCTGGGAACGGCGGTTTCGCAAGTGGCGCCGCCGCAGATGGTGGCGGCGCAGTGAACACCGACATCGTCTCCTTGCACCGGCCGTTCCGGGACCGCTCCTTCGGGCTGGTCCGCAAGTTTCTGTCGTTGAACTGGCTGTTCGTGCTGTGCGTCTGTCTGCTGGCCGGCGTCGGCTATGCGGCACTTTATTCCGCCGCCGGCGGCGCGCCGACGCCTTATGCCAACAGCCAGTTGTTCCGGTTTCTCGCGGCACTGCTGCTGATGTTCGCGATTGCCATGGTGGATATACGGGCGATCGCGAAAACCTCCTGGTTGGCTTACGCGCTCGGGATCGTGTTGCTGCTGGCGGTGATGAAGTTCGGCCATACCGGGCTTGGCGCCAAGCGCTGGATGATGGTGGGCGGCGTGCAGGTGCAGCCGAGCGAGCTGATGAAGCTGTTCCTGATCCTCGCCCTCGCCTCGTATTTCCATCGCGCGTCTTACGAGCGGGTCGGCAATCCGCTGTTCCTGATCCCGGCGGTCCTCGCGATCCTGCTGCCGATCGGGCTGATCCTGAAGGAGCCCAATCTCGGCACCGCGGTCATCGTGGCGCTGCTGGGTGGCGCGGTGATGCTGGGGGCGGGGGTACGCTGGTGGAAGTTCGCGCTGGTCATCGCACTGATCGGCATCGCCGGGCCGCTTTTGTATCACCATCTGCACGATTATCAGCGGGCCCGGATCGTCACCTTCATGAATCCGGGGTCGGACCCGCTCGGCGCCGGGTACAACATCATCCAGTCGAAGATCGCGCTCGGCTCCGGCGGGTTCGGCGGCCAGGGGTATCTGCACGGCACCCAGAACCAGTTGAATTTCCTGCCCGAAAAACAGACCGATTTCGTCTTCACCATCATCGCCGAGGAGTTTGGGTTCATCGGCAGCGTCGCCGTGCTGGGGCTGCTGTTCTGCATCCCGGCGATCGCGCTCTACACGGCGCTGCGCTGCAACCATCAGTTCGGGCGGCTGGTGGCGCTGGGCATCGGCGCCAATTTCTTTCTGTACTGCGCGGTCAATCTGTCCATGGTGATGGGGCTGATCCCGGTGGGGGGCGTGCCGCTGCCGCTGATCTCCTATGGCGGTTCGGCGCTGACCGCCGTGATGCTGGGGTTCGGGGTGCTGATGTCGGTGCATGTGCATCGGGATGTCGAGTTCGCTGTCGACGAGTTTTGAGGTGAAGGAGGAAGGAGCCTCCGGCGGCTGGGGCCGGGAGGCCCCAGACCCCAGGACTTCAGAGCGCCGTTTGGACGGGAATTGGTCATCGACTTCGGCGTTCAGCGCGGAGGCGAACCAGGCGGCGAGCCATCGGGCCAATCATTTCGATACGCTGCGGATTATCGCGGCACTCTCGGTGATTTGCGCGCATAGCATTCCGCTGACCTATGGGCCGGCGGTGCTGGACGCGCTTTGGGGGTTCAGCCACGGCCAGGCGACGATCGGCTTCGTGGCGATCCAGGTGTTTTTCATCGTCAGCGGCTATCTGATCACCGCGAGCTACCGGCACCGGCCGGAGCCGCGGCGGTTTATCCGCGCCCGCTTCCTGCGGCTGGTGCCGGCGTTGCTGGCGGTGCTCTGGCTGCTGGCGTTCGTGGTCGGCCCGCTGGTCAGCACGTTGCCGTTGGCAGGCTATGTCCACTCGCTGCTGCCGTACCGCGCCGCGCTGGGCCTTTCCGACCATCTGCCGGGAGTGTTTGCGCATAAGCCGTTTTCCTCCGGCATCAACGGTTCGCTCTGGACGCTGCGTTACGAGGCGCTGTGTTATCTGGCGGTGCTGCTGCTTGGGGTTGCCGGCTGGCTGAAACGCCTGCCGGTGCTGGCGATCTTCATTGTTTTGCTGGCGGCCCGGCTACGGTTCGGCAGCGGCCCGGTGCTGGAGTTTGGGGCGCTGTTTTTTGCCGGCGGCGTGCTGCAATTCTGGCAGCCTCGGCTGAGCGCGCGGTATGCCGTACCCTGCGCGATTTTGTGGCTGCTGGCTTTGAAGTTCGGTTTCTACACCCTGGCCTCGGACACGGTGGGCGCCTACCTGGTGATCTATTTGGGCCTGGCGCCGGAGGTGAAGCTGCCCAACCTGGCGAGGTACGGCGATTTTTCCTACGGCGCTTACATTTTCGCCTGGCCGGTGCAGCAAATGCTGTCGCCGCATGTCGGCTGGGTCGGCAACATCGCCATCACCGTGCCGGTGGTATTGGGCCTGGCATTTCTATCCTGGCATCTGGTCGAGGCGCCAGCTCTACACCTGAAAAACCGCAAGCTATTCGGCGTATTGTAAGCAGCAAAGCTAATGGGGGTCCGGGGCCTCAGGCCCCGGCCGCCGGAGGCCTCGCTTTTCTGATCTCCGTAAAGCCGTTATGGGGTCGGCATGAGCTGGCTATCAGAATTCGTCCGCCCGAAAATCCGCACCCTGCTGGGCCGCAAGGAGGTGCCGGACAATCTCTGGCACCAATGCCCGAACTGCCAGCAGATGATTTTCCATCGGGAGCTGGAGGCGGGCAAGAAGGTTTGCCCGCATTGCGGGTTCCACATGCGGGCGACGGCGGCGGAGCGGCTGGCCTGGACCTTCGATAATGGCGCCTACACCAGGATCGAGCTGCCGAAGGCGGTGGCGGACCCGCTCGGGTTCCGTGACCAGAAGCGTTACACCGACCGGCTGAAGGACGCGCGGGCCGCGACCAAGCTGGAGGATGCGCTACTGGTGGCGCATGGCGCCATCGGCGGGCACCGGGCGGTGGTGGCAGCGATGGAGTTCGGCTTCATGGCCGGCTCGATGGGCGGCGCGGTGGGCGACGGGCTGGTGGCGGCGGCGCGGCTCGCGGTGCTGCAGGCGGCGCCGCTGGTGGTGTACACAGCCTCCGGCGGGGCGCGGATGCAGGAGGGTGCGATCAGCCTGATGCAGATGCCGCGCACCACGATCGCGGTGCAGATGGTGAAAGAGGCCGGGCTGCCGTTCATCACGGTGCTGACGGACCCGACGACCGGCGGGGTGACGGCGAGTTTCGCCATGCTGGGGGATATCCAGATTGCCGAGCCGGGGGCGCTGATCGGCTTTGCCGGGGCCAGGGTGATCGAGCAGACGGTGCGGGAGAAGCTGCCGGAGGGGTTCCAGCGGGCCGAGTATCTGTTTGCGCACGGCATCATCGACATGGTGGTCAAGCGCGGCGAGCTGACCGCGATGCTGGAGCGGCTGATCGAGATGCTGACCGCCAGGCGGCGGTCCGCCGCGGCTTGAGCCTGGCCGCTTGAGCCTGACAGCGCCGGCCGCCGCGCCGGCCGCCGTCGAGGCGGCGCTGGAGCGCCTGCACCGGCTTTATCCCACACTCATAGATTTACGGCTGGAGCGGCTGGTGCGGCTGCTGGCGGCGCTGGGCGACCCGCAATTGCGGCTGCCGCCGGTGATCCATGTGGCGGGGACCAACGGCAAAGGCAGCAGCATCGCGTTCATGCGGGCGATGGCGGAGGCGGCGGGGTTGCGCGTACATGTTTATACCTCGCCGCATCTGGTGCGGTTCAACGAACGCATCCGGCTGGCGGGCGCGCTGGTGAGCGACGCGGCGTTGGCCGAGGCGCTGGACGCGATCGAGGCGGCGAATGGTGCTGCCGAGATCACGGTGTTCGAGGCGATCACCGCGGCGGCGTTCTGGCTGTTCGCGAGGAGCCCGGCTGATTTGTGTTTGTTGGAAGTCGGGCTGGGCGGGCGGTTCGACGCGACCAACCTGGTGCCGGCACCAGCGGCCTGCGCGATCACCGCGATCTCGATGGACCACCAGGATTTTCTCGGCGACACGCTGGCGGCGATCGCGGGCGAAAAAGCCGGGATCATCAAGCCAAGCGTGCCGGTGGTGACCGGGCGCCAGCCGGCGGAGGTTTTTGCGGTGATCGAGCAGGCGGCCGGGGCGGCGGGGGCGACGCTGCTGGCGCGCGGCCGAGATTGGGAAATCGCCGAAACGACGGCGGGGTTGAGTTACGCGGGGCTGGCGCTGCCGAAGCCGGCGCTGGCCGGGGCGCACCAGATGGAGAATGCCGGGATCGCGCTGCAGGCGCTGCGGGCGGCGGGGTTCGACCTGCCGGCGCCGGCGCTGGCGGCGGGGCTGCGGGCGGCGGACTGGCCGGCGCGGCTGCAACGGCTGCGGGGCGCGCTCGCGGCGTTGTTGCCGGCGGGGTCCGAGCTGTGGCTGGACGGGGCGCATAATCCGGGCGGAGCGGCGGCGCTGGCGGCGCAGCTGCGGGCCTGGCCGGGGCCGACGGTGCTGGTCGTCGGCATGAAGCAGTCCAAGGATGTGGCGGAGTTTTTGCGGATTTTGCTGCCCGGCGCGGCGCGGGCGTTCGCGGTGGCGGAGCCGGGGCAGCATCTGGCGCTGCCGGTGGCGGACATCGTCGCCGCGTCCGGCGGCGTGGCGCTGCCGGGGCCGGATGTCGCCGGGGCGCTGGCCCAGGTGGCGGCGGCGGCGCGGGTGCTGATCTGCGGCAGCCTTTACCTGGCGGGCGAGGTGCTGAAGCTGGACGCGGCGGTGGCCGCGGCCTGACGGCACCTTACCCCGGCGGGCGCGGCTGCCTATCTTGGGTCCGTGCCGGTTCTCGGCGCCCTCATTGAAAGACATCAACCCATGCGGATGAACAAGCTCGGCCGGAGCGGTCTGATCGTTTCCGAGTTGTGCCTCGGCACCATGACGTTCGGCGGCAGCGGCGAGATCTGGAGCAAGATCGGCGATCTGCGGCAGGCGGACGCGGAGCGGCTGGTTGGCCGGGCTGTCGAAGCCGGGGTCAATTTCATCGACACCGCGGATGTGTATTCGGACGGGCTGTCCGAGGAGATCACCGGGCAGGCGCTACGCAACCTCAAAATTCCGCGCGACGAAGTTGTGGTCGCGACCAAGGGCTATGGCCGCACCGGGCCGGGGCCGAACCAGTTGGGCGGTTCGCGCGGGCACCTGGTCGAGGCGATGAAGGCCAGCCTGAAGCGGCTGCAGCTGGACCATGTCGATCTGTACCAGCTGCACGGTTTCGATCCGGCGACCCCGGTCGAGGAGACGCTGCGGGCGCTCGATACCATGGTTCAGCACGGGCACTGCCGGTATGTCGGCGTGTCGAACTGGGCGGCGTGGCAGATCGCCAAGGCGCTGGGGATTTCCGAGCGGCTGGGCCTGGCGCGGATCGAAAGCCTGCAGGCCTATTACACCCTGGCGGGCCGGGATCTGGAGCGCGAGATCGTGCCGATGCTGCGCAGCGAGGGCGTTGGGCTGATGGTCTGGAGTCCGCTCGCGGGCGGCTTGCTCAGCGGCAAGTTCTCGCGGGCGCAGGAGAAGGTGGAAGGCAGCCGGCGCGCCAATTTCGATTTTCCGCCGGTCGACGAGCGGGCCTATGACTGTATCGACGCGATGCGGCCGATCGCCGAAGCCCGCGGCGTTTCCGTGGCGCAGATCGCGCTGGCTTGGCTGCTGCACCGCAAGGTGGTGAGCAGCGTGATCATCGGCGCCAAGCGGATCGAGCAGCTCGACGATAATCTCGCCGCCGCGGAGATCGAGCTGACGGAAGCCGAACTGGATGCGCTCGACAAGGTCAGCGAGATGCCGAAGGAATATCCGGCCTGGATGATGGAGCGGCAGGGTGCGCGGGCGCAGTTGCTGGCGCAGAGTACCCGCAAGAATGCCCGCTGAGTCCGGGCCAGGAGGGACCTTGGTCGCGTTCGGCAGGCGGTGCGGTGTTCTGGGCGTGATGGCGCTGGCCATCGCGGGCTGCGCGGCGCCGGCGATCCCGGCGCCGGCGGCGGATTGGGCCAGGGCGCCGGTGGTGCGGATCGTGCTCTCGGTCGGCTTTTTCCATCCGGGGACGTTGACGCTGCGGGTCAGGCAGCCGGTGCGGCTGGTGTTCCAGAACGGCGGCAGCCGGACGCACGATTTCGTCACCAACCTGTTCACGGCGGTGGCGCAGCGGCCGGGGATGCGGCGGGGCGGCGTGCGGGTGATCCTGCAGGTGGAGGATACTGTGGAATACGACATCGTGCCGGAGAAGCGGGGGGCTTATTCGTTGCAGACGGTGATGTTCGAGCGGCCGGGCGCGGTGCCGGTCGTGCCGATCTACATCAAGTAGAGCTAAAGCTTTCGGAACATCACCAGCGCGTCGACCAGGCCGCGTTGCGGATGATGAAACGCCTCCGGTATCCGCGCCAGGGTGGCGAAGCCGAGGCTTTGCCAGAGGGCCACCGCGCGGTTGTTGCTGGCGACCACGAAGTTGAACTGCATGGCGGTGAAGCCGAGCGCGCGGGCTTGGGTGAGGGAGTGCGCGCACATCGCGCGGGCGATGCCGCGGCCGCTGGCATGGGCGGCGGTCATGTACCCGCAATTGGCGATATGCGCGCCGCCGCCCTGTTGGTTGGGGCGAAGATAATAGGTGCCGAGGATGGTGCTGTTGTCCTCGGCGACGAAGGTCGACCGGTCGGCGCCGGTCCAGTAGGCCAGTGCGTCCGCCTCGCTCATGTCGCGCGGCAAGGCGTAGGTTTCGCCGGCTCGAATGATGGGTTCGAGGATTTGCCAGATCGCGGCACGGTCTTTGGCTTCGGCGGGGCGGATGTGCATCGTTCGAGATGTCTGGATTGCTTCCCCCGGCCTTCGCCGGGGTCGCAGTGACGGTGGAGAGGCCGCGGTTTCAGTACATATGTTGGCCGCCGTTAATTGAGAGGGTCGAACCGGTAATGAAATCGGCTTCGTCGGCGGTGAGGAACACTACGCCGCGGGCGATGTCCTCGGCGGTGCCGAGGCGGCCGCGCGGGATGCGGGCGACGATCTTTTGCAACACGTCGGCGGGTACGGCGCGCACCATTTCAGTGTCGACATAACCGGGTGCGATGGCGTTGGCGGTGATGCTGTAGCGCGCACCCTCCTGCGCCAGCGCCTTGGTGAAGCCGTGGATGCCGGATTTGGCGGCGGCGTAGTTGACTTGGCCATATTGCCCGGCCTGGCCGTTGACCGAACCGATGCTGACGATGCGGCCGAACTTGCGGTCCTTCATGCCGTCGAAACAGGCTTTCGAGAGGTTGAAGCAGGAGCCGAGATTGGTGTCGATCACCGCGTCCCACATGTCGCGGGTCATCCGGGCGATGGTGGTATCGCGGGTGATGCCGGCGTTGTTGACCAGGATTTCGACCGCGCCATGGCGGGCGGCGATGCCGGAAACGGCGGTGGCGCACTGGTCGAAATCACCGGCGTCGAACCGCACCGTTTCGATACCGGTGTCCTTGCTGAAGGCTTCGGCGGCTTCGGTGTTGCCGGCATAGGTGGCGATGACGTGCCGCCCGGCTTTCTGTAGTGCCACGCTGATGGCGGCGCCGATGCCGCGCGTACCGCCAGTGACCAGTGCGATTCTTGCCATCTTGTCCGCTCCCGTTTTTTTACAGGCTTAGAACAGTTTTACGGTGGCGCAAAGCGGCGGCGGCGCTACAAATTTTTGAGCCCGGCGGCGCGGGCCAGGCGCCAGACATGGAAAGTCCAGGCGAACTGGACGAGAAAAGGCAACAGCACGACCGGCAGTTTCCAGGGCGCCGGCGCCGCCAGAAACGCAATGGCGGTGCCGCCGCCGATCACCGCGAAGGCCCAATGCAGTGCGGCAACCAGGCGGGCGTCCATGCCGGCGCGCCGCGCGATCTGGTAGAGATGGCCGTTATGGGCGCGGGCCAGGTTCTCGCCAGCGAGCAGGCGGCGCAGCAGCGTCAGCGCGACATCGTACAGCACGCCGGAGAGCAGCAGCGGCACCAGCAGGAAGGAGAGCGGTGCTGCCTCGAACCGGGCGGCGGCGACGCCGAACAGTGCCAGCATGAAGCCGCAGAACTGGCTGCCGACATCGGACATGAAGATTTTTGCGTGCGGGAAATTGAACGGCAGGAAGCCGAGCACGCCGCCGGCCAGCAACAACGCCGCGGTATAGACGAAGAACCCGCCATAGAGGGCGGCGATGCCGGCCAGGAACAGGCAGGCGATGAGCGTGACGCCGGCGGCCAGGCCGTTCAGCCCGTCGATGAAGTTCATTGCGTTGGTGATGAACAGCAGAAAGAACATGGTGAGCGGCACGCCGAGCCAGCCGATGTCGATGGTGCCGTAATATGGCAGCGCCAGAACGTGCAGCCACAGTCCGGATGCGACCGCGGCGGCGGCGGCGATCAGCTGGGTGGCGAGCTTGACCAGGAAGGAAAGCGCGAACAGGTCGTCCAGGAAGGAGATCAGCGCCATCAGGGTCGCGGCGGCGATGACGCCGATGAAATACCCCTCGGCGAGGCGGGAGACCTGGCCGTACCGGTACAGCAGGAGAACGCCGAGCAGGAAGGCGGCAACGATACCGACGCCGCCGGATTTGGCGACCGGCTGGGTGTGCGCCTTGCGGGCGTCGGGCAGGTCCGGCACGCCGATCGCGATCATCACCCGCACGATGACGCCGGAGAACAGCGCGAGGCCGGCGAGCAAAGCCAGATGGCGCGGCAGCGCCAAGGCAGCGATCGGTGGCCATTGGACAATGGTCGGTGGCATCGGCGTTCGGATACTGTGCCGCTCCGCGTCGCGCCAGTGTTCAGGCTGTACTCGGTAGGAGGTGCCGGGGCCGGGGTGACAAACTATTGCCTGATTTTGGGACCGTTAACTTGCCCCGGCTAACTAACCACCGACCACTGGAGACTGACCACTGTCATGAAGATCGCGATTATCGGCGGCGGCTATGTAGGGTTGGTGTCCGGGGCATGCTTTGCCGAGTTCGGCGTCTCGGTAGCGGTGTACGAGGCCGACCTCGCCAAGCGGGCGATGCTGCTGCAAGGCCGCATCCCGATCTACGAGCCGGGGCTGGACAAGCTGGTCGCCCAGAACATGGCGGCGGAACGCCTGAGCTTTCCGGACAGTCTGGAGGCCGGCATCGCCGGGGCCGAGGCGATTTTCATCGCCGTCGGCACCCCAGCGCGGCGCGGCGATGGCCATGCCGACCTGACCTATGTGTTCGCGGCGGTGGAGCAGGTGGTCAAGGCGCTCGACCATCCGGCGGTGATCGTCACCAAATCGACGGTCCCGGTTGGCACCGGGCGGAAGATCGCGGCGCTGGCCAAGGCGCTGCGGCCGGAACTGGCAATCGAGGTGGCGGCCAATCCGGAGTTCCTGCGCGAAGGCAGCGCGATCACCGATTTCATGCGGCCGGACCGGGTGGTGGTGGGCACGGACAGCGAGCGGGCGCGGGAAGTGCTGCGCGGGCTGTACCGGCCGCTTTACCTGATCGAGGCGCCGATCGTGTTTACCGGACTGGAGACCGCCGAACTGATCAAATACGCCGCCAATGGCTACCTCGCGATGAAGATCACCTTCATCAACGAAATGGCAGATCTCTGCGAGAAACTGGGGGCGGATGTACACGACGTGGCGCGCGGCATCGGCCTGGACGGCCGGATCGGGCGGAAATTCCTGCATCCCGGCCCCGGCTTCGGCGGCTCCTGCTTTCCCAAGGACACGCTGGCTCTGGTGCGGATCGCCGAGGAGGCGGGGGCGCCGAGCCGGCTGATCCAGGCGGTGGTGGACGTGAACGACGCCCGCAAGGACGGCCTGGCGGGGCGGGTGATCGCGGCCTGCGGCGGCGACGTGAAGGGCAAGCGGATCGCGGTGCTGGGCCTCGCCTTCAAGCCGGAGACCGACGACATGCGCGAAGCGCCGTCTTTGCCGCTGGTGCGCGGGCTGGTGGCGGCGGGTGCGGAGGTGGCGGCGTTCGACCCGGAGGCGATGGCGGGTGCGAAGCCGCTTTTGCCGGACGCGGTGGACTACGCGGCGGATGCCCTGGCCGCGATCGCCGGGGTGCAGGCTTTGGTGCTGGTGACCGAATGGAACGAGTTCCGGGCCCTCTCGCCGGCCCGGCTGAAGCAGCAGATGCGGGGCCGCGTGGTGGTGGACCTGCGCAACGTTTTCGACCCGCGGGCCATGCGGGCCGCCGGATTTGCTTATCACGGCGTTGGTCGGGCACAAGGTGATCCTGTATAGACTGGCAACATCAACCGACGGGGAAAGCGCTTGATCGCTGGCCACACGCACTATCCGGACTTCGCAAACCCCGAGCTTTTGGAAAAAATTCCCCTCTCCGCCCGTACCGTTCTGGATGTCGGCTGCGCCCAGGGGGCGCTGGGGGCGGCCTATCTGCGGCGCAACCCGAACGTCCGGATGCTCGGCATCGACAGCGACGAGGAGGCGGTGGCGCAGGCCGCGGCGCGGCTGACCGAGGCGGTGTGCGGCGATGTCGAAGTCCAGCCGATGCCGTTCAACGTGCCGGAGGGGATCGACTGCATCGTCTATGGCGACGTGCTGGAGCATCTGCGCGAGCCATGGGCGGTGCTGACGGCGCATACCGAATATCTGGCGCCGGACGGCACGGTGCTGATCTGCATGCCCAATGTCGAGCACTGGCGGTTCGCGCTGGCTTTGCTGAACGGCACCTTCGACTACGAGGAGCAGGGGCTGTTCGACCGCACCCATCTGCGCTGGTTCACGCCGCGCACGATGGGCAAGATTCTGACCGACGCGGGGTTGCAGCTCGCCGATGTCGCGCCGCGGCCGATCCAGATGGAGGAGGCGACGCGGTTCACCAATGCGATCACGCCGGCACTGCGCGCCGTGGGTGTCGACCCGAACGACTACTTCAACCGCGCCGGGCCGCTGCAATTCATCTGGCGGGCCCGTAAAACGGCGCGGGAGCGGATGGTGGTGAACGCCACCATGCTGGCGCCGCAGGGCGGGGTCAGCGATGTCAGGGTGATCGAGCCGATCCGGGCGATGCGCACCGACAGCTCGTTCTATCTGACGATCGATTCCGAGACGGACCTGGAGCCGCAGATCGCCAGCGCGCCGCGCATCGCGGTGCTGCACCGGCCGCTGCTGTTCGGCGATGCCGGGATCGGGCGGATCAGGTCGCTGCTGGCCAAAGGCTATGTGATCGTCTGCGAGTTCGACGACCATCCGGTGTTTCTGGAAGAACGCGGCGTGGCGATGGACACGCTGCTGACCTTCAAGGCGGTGCACGCGGTGCAGACCAGCACGGCGCCGCTGGCCGAGGTGCTGCGGGCGGAAAACCCCGAGGTCGGGCTGTTCCCGAACGGGATTTTCGAGCTGCCGTCGGTGCAGAATTTTGCCGATCCGGAGCGGCTGACGATGATCTTCGCGGCGCTGAACCGGGGCGAGGATTGGGCGCCGTTGATGCCGACGCTGAACGCGGTGGCGAACGCCGTCGGCGACCGGCTGCATTTCGAGGTGGTGCATGACCAGGCGTTTTTCGACGCGCTGGAGACGCCGCACAAGAATTTCACCCCGATGTGCGATTACGCGACCTATCTGAAGATGCTGGGCCACGCCGACATCGCTTTCATGCCGCTCGCCGATAGCAGCTTCAACCGGGCCAAGTCGGATTTGAAGTTTATCGAGGCAGCGGCCTGCCGCGTCGCGGCGCTGGCCAGCCGGGTGGTGTATGGCGCGACGATTGTCGAGGGCGAGACCGGGCTGCTGTTCAATGACGCGGCCGGCCTGCGCTCCGCGCTGCTGCGCTACCTGGCGTATCCGGACGCGGCGCGGCGGATCGCCGACGCGGCGCGGGATTACGTGGCGAAGCAGCGGATGGCGGCCTACCAAGTGGCGCCGCGCGCTGCCTGGTATCGCAGCCTGTGGGACCGGCGCGAGGCGCTGAACGCGGCGCTGAAAGCCCGCGTGCCGGCGCTGTTCGACTAAGGATGGTGGCCGAAAAACTCCGCATCGCGGCGCATGTCGAAGTCGTCTGGGGGCAGGGCGAAACCCGGCCGGCGCGTTGCCCGAATTGCGGCACCGCAGGGCCGGCGCGGCAGCTGATCGAGATCGACTACCGGCCGCCGGACGCGGTGCATCGGTTCATCCTGCAAATCTGCCCGCATTGCGGCGCCCGCTTCGCCGATAATCCGGAGACGATGGATTACGGCACCGACGAGCTGATCGAGATCGGCTGGCATACCTATCAGGTGCAGCTCGGTGCCGGGGTCTGGCCGATCGCGGCGCCCTTGACCCGGATCGACAAGCCGGTGGGGGCGCGGATGCTGGAGATCGGCGGCGCCTACGGGTTCGGTCTCGACTTCGGCATCCGCGGCCGGGGCTGGAGCGGGCGCGGCTACGACCCCTCGCCGCTCGCCGCGTTCGGCGCCCGCGAACTGGGCCTGGACATCGCCCAGGCCTATTTCGGCGAGGCCGACCTTGGCGGCGGCGCCTATGACGTGGTGCTGGCGACCGAGGTGGTGGAGCATCTGGCCGAACCGCCGGGGTTTTTCCGGCTGATGCGCCAAGCGGTCGGGGCGGACGGGATCTTGCTGCTGACCACGCCGGACGCCGCCTGGATCACGCCCGAGCTCAGCGCCGCGCAGCTGATGCCGCTGCTCTCGCCCGGCGCGCATCTGGTGCTGCAGACCGCGCAGAGCCTGGCGCTGGCGCTGCGGGCGGCCGGGTTCGGGCATGTCGAGGTGCGGCGGGAGGCGATGTCGCTGGTGGCTTACGCCTCGCCGGCGCCGTTCGTGTTGCGGGACGACGCGGCGGCGGGCCGGGCGCTGTACCGAAAGTATCTGGTGGAACGGGCGAAGCTGACCGCGCCGGAAAGCGATCTGCGGCTGGGCTTTGCCGGGCGCGGGCTGTTCGAGGCGGCGAATGACCGCGATGCCGCCCCGGCCGCGGAGGCTTGGGGCGCGCTGTTGCCGGCGGCGCAAGCCCGCTTCGGCCTCGACCTTGAGACGATGGCGGCGCTGCCGGCCGGAGCCGAGGGCGCCAGCCTGGATGCGCTGGCGCGGCTGATGCCGCTCGGCCTGGGGATGATCCTGTTCGGCCGGGCGATGCAGTTGCTGGCGGCGCGGGACGACCGCGCCGGGTTGCTGCCGCTGTTCCGGCTGGCGATCGCGGCGGTGGATGCGCTGCAGGGCGCGCTGGCGCAGCGCTCGCTGGGCGATGGCCTGTCCGCCGACATCCGCCGGGTGGCGGAGACCGAGTGCCTGATCTGCCTGGCCGATGCCGGGCACGCCGAAGCGGCGCCGGCGCTGATCGCGCTGGCGCGGCGCGAGCCGGCGCAGACGATCGCGGCCTGGCGCGGGCTGGTCGGGCTGGTCAATGCCGGCAACTTTGCTGGCGCGACCGTTTTGCAAACGGCGCTCGACCTCGATGATCCGGCGGCGTTGCCGGCGGATTTGCGGCGGGATGCCCTGCTGAGCCTCGCCAACCTGGCGCTGGCGCCGGGTGGCGCGACAATGCGGGCGTTCGGCTACGCGGCGGCATTAAAACCGATATCAAACGGGCCCGATGATATCACTTTATCGGATGCCGCCGATGACATCGTTTTACAGGCTTTTACCCGGCTGGCGAACGCCTCGCGCTACGATGAAGCGCTGGCGGTGATGACGGCGCGGGATGTGGAGGCGCTGGCGGCGCGGGCGGCGGGGCGGGCATCCGGTCACGACGCCCGGCTGGCGCGGATGGTGCTGGACCTCGCGGTCGGCGATCCGGCGGAAATCCCCGGCCGGCTGCGCGGGCTGGCCATCGCGCCGGCGCGGCGCGAGGCGCTGCTGTTGGAGGCCTTCATCCGGCTGGTCGGCGCGTCGCGCTACGGCGAGGCTTTGGACTTCATCCGGGAGCACGATGTCCCGGCGCTGGCGGCGCGGGCGGAACCCGTGCTCCGGCAGGACGCGGCGCTGTCGCGGATCGTGCTCGACCTCGCGGTCGGCGACCCGCTGGCGGTTCCCGAACGGCTGGGCGGGCTGGCGGTGGAGCCGGCGCGGCGCGAGGCGCTGCTGCTGGAGGCGTTCGTGCGGCTGGTCAATGCGTCGCGCTACGACGATGCGTTCGGCTTCATCCGCGACCATGATGTGGCGGCGCTGGCGGCGCGGGCGGCGGGCGAGATCAAGCGGGACGCCGGGCTGGCGCTGACGGTGCTCGACCTTGCCGCCGGCGATCCGGCGGAGGTGCCGGCGCGGCTCGAAGGGCTGGACATCGCACCGGCGCGGCGGGAGGCGTTGCTGTTGCAGGCCTATATTCGGTTGGTCAACTTCTCGCGGTTCGGCGAGGCCGCGGCCTTTGCCGAAACCCACGAGATTGCCGCCCTCGCCGCCCGGCAAGGCGGCGCGGCGGGGCGGGATGCGGCGCTGGCGTTGGCGGTGGCCGATCTCGCGGCCGGCGATCCGGCGGCGGTGCCGGGGCGGATCGCGCTGCTGCCGGCGGGCGATGAGCGCGGCGCGGCGCTGCTGCTCGGCGCCTTCACCGGCCTCGTCAACGCCGCCCGGTACGGCGAGGCGCGGGCGCTGGCGGAGGACCATGGGATCATGCCCAAATTGCAAACCGCCACGGGTGCCGCCGCCGATGACGCCCGTATCGCCGCCGTGCTGCTGGCCTTCGAGCAGGGCCGCACCGATGAGGCGGTGGCGCTGATCCTCGACGTGGCGGCGCGGGCTGCCGATCAAGCGCCGGAAGCGCTGGATGCGTTGTATGTCGATGGCTTCGTGCGGCTGGTCAACGAAGGCCGGTTCGCGGCGGCCCGGCGGTTGAGCGCACAAGGGGCGGTGACGCGGCGGCTGGCGCGCTGCCCGCCGGCGCTGCGGCAGGACGGGCTGGCGGCGTTTTTGTTGCAGGAGCTGCAGCCGGGCGGGGAAGCGGCGCGGCTGCCGCAGCTGCTGGACGAAGTGGCGGCAAGCGGGCTGGCCGAGGAGCGGGTCGCCGGGCTGGCCTTCGCGGCCTTCGTCACGCTGGTCAACGGCGCCGAATTCCCGCTCGCCCGGCGGCTGCTGCCGATGGTCGATCCGGCGCTGTTGCGGCTGCGGCCGCCTTATAACGAGACTGCGCGCAACGCGCTGTTCGCCGCCGGTGTGCTGGCCTTGCAGGAGCGCGACGAGTGGCGCCGCTCGGTGGCGGTGTTCGCCCGGCTGCGGGACGCGCTGGTGAAACTGGCGCCGCCGGGCGGTACGCCGGACCCGCTGTTCTGGCCGGCCCTGCGGGGCGAGATCCTGGCGCTGCACCGGCTGGACCGCGCCGCCGACGCCGGTGCCTTGCTGGCGAGTTTTCTGCCGGTCTATGCCGGGGCGCCGGATGACCTGCGGGAACAGGCGGCATGAGGCGGCGGCTCCGCAAGTTCCTGCTGCTGGTCAAATGGAACCTGGTGATCCCGGCGGCGATCCTGATCGGGTTGCTGCGGCGGCAGCGGCAGATACTTTCGATGTGGCCGGAGGGCGAGATCGCGCTCGGCGCCAGGCTGGTGCTGTTCATGCACTTCGATTCGCGCGGCGTGGTGCGCCAGCAACTGCTCGATTACATGCGCGACCTGGCCGAAAACGGCCGCGAGATCGTGTTCGTCACCAATTCCGGCAAGCTGCGGCCGGAGGCGATGCGGGCGCTGCAAGGTCTGTGCGCCGCGGTCATCGTCCGCCGCAATATCGGCTACGATTTCGGTGCCTGGGCGGATGCGATCCACGAACTCGGCCTGCCGCGCGCCGGCACCGAGGAGGTGATCCTGGTCAATGACAGCGTGTTCGGCCCGCTGCTGCCGCTGGGCGACGTGCTGCGGCGGCTGGATTACGGCAAGGCGGAAATCTGGGGCCTGACCGAAAGCTGGCAGGTCCGGTATCATCTGCAATCGTTCTTTCTGGCCTTTGGGCCGGCGGCGCTGCGCTCGGAAACCTTTGCTAAATTCTGGGGCAATGTGCGGCCGGTGCCGGCCAAGTCCTACATCGTCAAAGCCTATGAGATCGGCTTCACCCAGGCGATGGTGAAGGGTGGTTTGCGCTGCGCCGCGTTGTGGAAGTACGAAACGCTGATCAAGCTGGTCAATCGCGACGAGCTGGAGAAGCTGATCCAGGCCGAGGAGACCGAGCTTGGCCGCGCCGACCCGATCCAGATCACCCGCAAGCTGCAGGTGCTGCGGATCCGGGACGCGGTGGCACGGCGGGTGGCGCTGAACCCGACCTCGGATCTGTGGCGGCAACTGCTGCTCTCCGGCTTTCCGTTCATCAAGCGCGAATTGCTGCGCGACAACCCGACCAAGGTGGAGGATGTCGGGGACTGGGTGGAGATCGTGCGCGAGACGCTGGCCGCCGACCCGGACCCGATCCTGATCGACCTGCGCACCATGCTGAAAGACCGCGCGCCATAATCGGTGTGATCCGGATGCTGGCGCGGCTGGTGTTGTTCGCCGGCTGGACGGTTTTGGCGATGCTGATCCAGACGGTGATGTTGATACTGCCGGGCCGGGGCAAGGAGCGTTTCGCACGGGCTTACTGGCGGGGCGTCGCGGCGGTGCTGGGGGTGCGGATCGCGGTGCAGGGGCGCCTCGCGCCGGGGCGGCCGGTTCTGTTCGTGGCCAATCACTGTTCCTGGCTCGACATCGTGGTGCTGGGCGCGGTGCTGCCGGGCTGTTTCGTCGCCAAGGCGGCGATCCAGGGCTGGCCGCTGATCAACTGGGTGGCGCGGCTGGGACGCACGGTGTTCGTCTCGCGCAGCCGGGCGGGTGTGGGGCGGGAGCGGTCGGAGCTGGCGCGGCGGCTTGCGGCGGGCGACAACATCGTGCTGTTTCCCGAAGGCACGACCTCGGACGGGGTGCGGGTGATGCCGTTCTCGCCGGCGTTCCTGGCGTTAGCGGACGACCCCTCGCGGCCCGCGGTGCAGCCGGTGACACTGGTGTATGACGGGTTGGACGGGCTGCCGGTGCGGCGCATCAACCGGCCGGCGATTTCCTGGTATGGCGACATGGACCTGGCCTCGCATTACAGCCGCATCGGCCGCCGCCACCGGCTGCACGCCACGATCGTTCTGGACGAGCCGATGCCGCCGGGGATGTTCCCGAACCGCAAGGCGCTGGCGGCGGCGCTGGAGGCGCGGCTGGCGGCGAACGCGGCGGCGCTGCGGCAGGGGCGGATGCCACCGGCGTTATCTTAGAGGGATCGTAGAGACTTTCGCCGCGCCAGGCGCGGTCCATATCGTAGAGCGTGATGAGTTAACACTCACCACGCTCTACTCTTATTTTGGCGAGCAATTCCATGGCTCAGTCGATCGCTGCGCGATTCGACTTCAAGCCACATTGCTCTAGGCTCGGTTAAACAGGAGAAGCGTCATGGCAAAAGCATCGACCCGCGTTACCGGCAACGATCCGGTGGCCGATCCCGGCGGCACCCGCGGCAAGCCGACAAAAACGGACAAGACGACCGAGACCGTGAAGAGCGGCGACCGTAACGATAAACCGGCGAAGCCGGAAAGCCGGATCAAGAAGAAGTAGCGTCGGCGATCAGGTCTGCCTTGGAAGCGCCGATGGATTTTATTTTCATGCTGACCCGGCAGGACCGGACGGTTGCCGATTGTTTGGCGGTGATGGCGGAGGTGGCGCCGCTTGGGCTTGGCCATATCGGCTTCAAGGATGTCGGGGCCGGGCTGGAGACGCTGCGGGCGCTGAACGCCATGATCCGGGGCGGCGGCGCGCTGAGTTATCTGGAAGTGGTGGCGACCAGCCCGGCGGCCGCGCTGCAATCGGCGGAGATGGCGGTGCGGATCGGGGTCGACCGGCTGCTGGGCGGAACCGAGGTTGCGGAGACGCTGCGCATCCTGGCCGGCTCCGGGATCGAATACTACCCTTTTCCGGGGCAGCCTTTCGGGCATCCGACGCAGCTTGCCGGCAGCGCCGCACTCATCGAGGCGCAGGCGGCGGCGTTTGTCGCCATGGGCTGCGCCGGGGTCGATCTGCTGGCGTATCGCGCGACCGAGGCGGCGCCGCTCGATCTGGTGCGCGCGGCGCGGCGCGGCCTCGGCGCGCAGGGGCGGTTGATCTGCGCCGGCGGGGTGGACAGCCGGGCGCGGGTGGCGGCGCTGCGGGCGGCGGGGTGCGACGCTTTCACGGTCGGCTCGGCGGCATTCGACCTGGCGTTCTCGCCGGCCGCGGGGCTGGCCGGGCAGCTCGCGGCGATCAAAGCGTGTGCGTGACCGTGTGCAGGCGGTGGTTGAGCGGGCTCAGCGCCGCCTGCGCGTCTTTATAGATCGCGAACAATCTGCCGTAGCGTTCGTGGTTCGCCGCATCGGGTTCGTGCCGGTCCAGTAGCCTGACGCAGCGGGCGACGGCGTCTTCCGGGCTGGCGAAGAGGCCGGTGCCGATGCCGGCCAGCAGCGCCGCGCCGAAGGAGGCGTCGGCGGCCTCGGTGCGCTCCACGGTCAGGCCGGTGACGTCGGCTATGATGTGCCGCCAGGTGGCGCTGCGGGCGCCGCCGCCGATCAGCCGGAGTGTGCCGAAGGTGAGGCCCTGCCGATGTGCCGCCAGCAACAGGTCGCGGATGGAAAAGGCGATGCCCTCGTACAGAGCGCGGGCGAAGTGGGCGCGGTTGTGGGAGATCGTCAGGCCGATGAAGTCGCCGCGCAGCAGCGGGTCCCAGTACGGCGCGCGCTCGCCTTGCAGGTAGGGGTGGAACAGCAGCCCGTCGGCGCCGGGGGCGATGGTGGCGGCGAGATCGTCCATCTCCTCGAAGCCGCCGGCGGAGAACATCAGGTCGCGCAGCCAGCGATGCGCGGAGGCGCAGGAATTGGTGCCGGTGGCCGTGTAGTACAGGCCCGGCACGATGTGCGGGTAGCAGGAGATCGGCGGGTGTACGCTGGGGCCGTGGGTCGCCAGCGAGAGCACCGCGGCGGTGGCGAGCTTGACCGCCGCCATGCCGGGCCGGATCGCGCCGACGCCGAAGAACTCGGTGGTGGTGTCGTTGGCGCCGCACACAACCGGCGTGCCGGGGGAGAGGCCGGTCGCCGCCGCCGCTGCCGCGGTGACGCCGCCGACGATGGCGGTGGGGGCGACGATCGGCGGCAGGCTGGCGGGGTTCCAGCCGATCAACGCGCAGAGTTCGGGCGACCAGCAACGGCTGACGCTGTCGGCCATGAGCGCGCCGATGGCGTCCGAGAAGTCGGTCTCCCAGGTGTTGGTGAGGCAGTGGCGGAGGTAGTCCTTGGCGAGGTAGAGCCGGGTGGCGCGGGTGGTCACTTCCGGCTCGTGCTCCTGTAGCCAGGCCAGCATCGCCAGGGTCCAGGTCGGGTTCACGCGGTTCAGCGAGCGGTGGATGATGATGTCGCCGGCGCGGGCGTGCAGAGCCTCGGCCTGGGCGGCGCTGCGCTGGTCGTTCCACAGGATGGCGGGGCGCAAAACCGCGCCGGCTGCGTCGGTGAGCACCGGGATGTGGGCGCCGGCGGAGAGGCCGATGCCGGCGATGGCATCGGCGGGCAGGCGGGCGGCGGCCAGCGCCGCCGGCACCGCCGTGCAGAGGGCCGTGAACCAGGCCGCCGGGTCCTGCTCGGACCAGCCGAACCGCGGCACCTGCGTGGTGAGCGGATGGTTGGCCTCGCCCAGGAGGTGGCCGGAATCGTCGATGACGGTGGCTTTCAAGCTGCCGGCGCCGAGGTCGATGCCGAGCAGATGGCGTGGAGCGGCGATGGCCCTGGTCCTCAACGTGGGATGGGGCTAGCTTTATGGCGATGTCGGAGACCGTACAACTGGACCCGGAGCTGGTCGCGACGCGGGTCAACCTCGAAGCGATCCCGGTGATCGACATGGCGCCGTTCCTGGAGGGCGGGCCGGCGGAGCGCGCTGCGACGGCACGGCTGATCGGCGAGGCGTGCCGGGAGATCGGGTTTTTCTACATCGTCAACCACGGTGTCTCGCCATACCTGGTCTCGCGGACCTTTGAGGAGGTGGAGCGGTTTTTTGCCTTGCCGGAAGAGCGCAAGGCGGAGATCGCGATCGAGGCGTCCGCCTGCCATCGTGGCTGGTTTAAGCTGGGGGGCGAGAATCTGGACCCGGCGAAGCAGAAGCAGGACGGCGATTTGAAGGAAGGCATCAAAATCGGCCGCGACCTGGGTGCGGCGCATCCGCTGGTGCGGGCGGGCACGCCGCTGCACGGGCCGAACCAGTGGCCGAACCTGCCCGGCTGGCGGGAGACGATGCAGGAATATTACGACGCGATGGAGGCGCTGGGGCGGGAGCTGCTGCACGCTTTCGCGCTGGCGCTGAGCCTGGAGGAAACCTATTTCGACCGCTGGCTGGAAGCGCCGATGACGACGCTGGGGCCGCTGCATTATCCGCCGCAAACCGGCCGGGTGACGGCGGCACGGCTGGGGGCCGGGGCGCACACGGATTACGGCTGCCTGACGATGCTGGCGCAGGACGGCAATGGCGGCCTGCAGGTGCGTAACGCCAACGGGCAGTGGATCGACGCGCCGCCCATCGAGGAGAGCTTCGTGGTCAATATCGGCGACATGATGGAGCGCTGGACCAACGGGATTTTCAAATCGACGCCGCACCGGGTGATCAACGCTTCCGGCAAGGAGCGTTACTCGCTGCCGTATTTCTTCGACCCGGACTTTTCGGCGGAGGTGGCGTGCCTGGAGACGTGCCTGGCCGAGGCCGACGAGCCGAAATATCCGCCAACCACCGCCGGGCTGCATTTGCTGGATATGATCAACGCTTCGTTTGCGTACCATAACGCAAAACCTTAACCTCCGACGCGGGGCAGCCCGGAATACGCGAGAGATACGGCCACTGACCGGGGCGCGGGGCGTCGCTTCCCTCAGCGTGGCGATTGTCCATGCCGGTTTCGACCATTCGCGGTGGGTCTATTTCTGGATGTTCCCGGACTCCGCGGTTGACCTGTTTTTTTGTCTGAGCGGGTTCAGCCTCTGCCTGGCCTACAAGGCCGGGTCGGGCGGCGGGCTGGATTTCTGGCCTTATATACGGGCCCGGTTTGCCCGAATTTACCCGCTCTATGCGGTCTCGCTGGGGTTGATGTGGTGGCTGGTGTTCCGCCATCTTGGCGGCTCCGGCTATTATCCGACGCCGCTATACTTCGCCGATGCGGTTCGACAGGTCTTCATGGTCAATACCTGGCCACTGATCGGCAGCGGCTCGAACTGGGATTTCCCGGCTTGGTCGCTGTCGGTGGAGGCGTTCTGCTATATCGGCATTTTCCCTTTGCTGTTCAAAAGCCTGCCGAGGCTGATGGCATGGAGCGTCAGCCGGCGGTTGTGCCTGCTGGTGGTGCTGGGTTTCGTCTCCGTCATCGCCTTTGTGCGGCTTTGGGATGGCTTCATGGTCAGCGTCCATCTGTACCATCCCCACCCGATCTCGTTGTGGATTCCGATGCTGCGCGGCGTGACGCTCTTCACGGTGGGCGGCATTATCTACAGCTTCTGGGTGCGCAAGGATGCGGTCGCCAGCCTTGCCGGGCAGGCTTGCGACGCGGTGGCACTAGCCGGGTTCGGCATCCTGGTCGGAGCGTTTTTTATGACGTTGCATAAAGACTATCTCACCTTGCTCGCGCCGGCTTTGGTGCTTGGCCTGGCCGTCAATGAGAAGGCGGTTGTTGCCCGGCTGCTGGCGGCGCAGCCATTCTACTGGCTGGGCGAGATCTCCTACTCGCTTTACCTATTGCACGTGCCGATCGATTATGAGCTGCATCATGCCTGGCCGGCGCTCAGCCATTGGACCGCTGCCGGATTTTTTTATCTCGATGGCGGCGATGTTGGCCGCATCCACGCTTTCTTACTACGGCTTCGAGTCGCCGCTGCGGTCCTGGATCAAGGGCCGGAAGCGGGTACTGCGTGCGGTGCCGACGGCGCCATGATTAGGGCGCAGGTGCTTGGGCACCGCTGGGCACGCCGTTGATGGTTGGGGTGGCGGTGCCGGTGCGGGGCAGCCCGGGGATTTGCGGCTGCGTGGTGGGGCCGCCGGCGGTGCCGGGGATCATCGTGCTGTTGCCGGCGCCGACCGTCATCGAGGCGCCGGGCGACTGGGCACGCGGGGTGCCGTTGGCGTTGATGCCGTTGACCTGGTCGATGTTCGGGCCGGTCATGGTGTTGGAATTGGAGCTCTCGCCGGAGTTCACGCCGTTGCCGGTTTGCGCCAGGGCGGCGCCGGGGATGCCGAAGCAGAGGATCATGGCCAATAACCAATGCGACATCGGGGTGTACTCCGCGGAGCTTGTTACAAACCTCACATAATCAGCCCAAGCCGGAGTACGAGGCTTCGGTCGAAGATAAATGGGGTCTGGGGCCTCCCGGCCCCAGCCGCCGGAGGCTCTTAGCTTAGATACCGCGCCGTCAAATGCGCTTCGAAAGCCGCGGGGTTGAGGGGTTCGCCGGTGGCGGCGGTCAGCAGTTCGTTGAAGCCGAGGCGGGCGCCGTGGGCGTGGACGTTGCGGGCGAGCCAGGCGGTGAGAGGCGAGAAGTCGCCTTGGGCCAGGGCGTCGTCCAGTGTCGGCAGGGCGGCCCGGGCGGCGGCCATCAGCTGGGCGGCGGCCATCGCGCCCAGGGTGTAGCTGGGGAAGTAGCCGATCAGACCAATTTGCCAGTGGATGTCCTGCAGGCATCCTTGGGCGTCGTTCGGCGGGGTGATGCCGAGCAGGCCGTGCAGCGCCTCGTTCCAGGCGCCGGGCAGGTCCGCCACCGGCAGCGCGCCGGCGAGCAGCGCCTGTTCGAGGCGGAAGCGCATCAGGACGTGGGCGGGGTAGGTCATCTCGTCGGCGTCGACGCGGATGAAGGAGCGGGCGACGCGGCGCAGGTCGGATTTCAGCGCGTCCATGGTGATCGTCTGGGCGAAAGTTTCCGAGAGCACGGTGGCGAGGTAGCCGAGATAGGCGTCGGAGCGGACCGCTTGCATCTCGACGATCAGCGACTGGCTTTCATGCGCCGCCATGCCGGCGGCGGCGCCGACCGGCTGGCGCAGATGGGCGCGGGGCAGGTTCTGTTCGTACAGCGCGTGGCCGGTTTCGTGCAGCGTGCCCATAAGCGCCGCGCAGCAATTGGCTTCGTTGTAGCGGTTGGTGATGCGGATGTCGGTGGGCGTGCCGCCGCAGAAGGGGTGGGCTGAGCGGTCCAGCCGGGCGTGGGTGAAGTCCAACCCGGCCTCGCCGGCGAGGCGGCGGCAGACCTGCTCCTGCAGGGCGACAGGGTAGGGGCCGGCGGGCAGCGGTGCGGTGGGGCGCTGCCGGGCTTCGGCGGCGGGCAAAGCGGTGGCGAGGAAGTTCTGGTAGCGGGCGAAGATGGCGCCGGCATCGGCGGCGGTGATGCCGCGCTGGTACTGGCTCATCAGCGCGTCGTAGGGCGAGAGGTTGAGGGTCTCGCCGAGGATCGCGGCGGCCTGGCGGGAGAGGTTGAAGACTTCGGTGAGCGAGGGGCGGACGGCGGCGAAGTCCGATTTCGGTTTGGCCTCGCGCCAGATCATCTCGCAGGCGTTGGTGGCGATGGCGGTGGCTTCCACCAAGTCGCGCGGCAGGGCGGTGGCGCGGCGGACATCGTCCTGCATCAACGCGAGGTTGGCGGCACTCCAGCCGTCATCAGGTGCGGCGGCGGCGGCGAGGTCTTCGGCCAGAGCGGGCGCAGTGAGCAGCTCGTGCGACAGGCCGGCGAGGGTGGCGAGTTGCTCGCCCCGCGCCGTGGCGCCGCCGGCCGGCATCATCGCCGAGGCATCCCAGTTCAGGACGGCCGCAGCCTCGTTCAGCGTGGCGATGCGGGTGAAGGCGGCGGTGGCGCGGGCGTAAGCGGTGGTCATGGTTCGAGCAGCCTTTTGCGGGCGAAGAAGATGAACTGGAACACCAGGACGAAAGCGAAGCCGAACCAGGTGAGGGCGTATTCGTAGTGGTTGTTGGGCGGCGTGGGCAGATCCCCCGCCGGCTGCGGCAAGGGCGAGCCAGGCGGCGGCTGCTTGCCCATCGCGATCAGGATATAGGGCGCGACCGCCGGCAGGCCGAGGCCGGCGCCGATGCGGGCCGGGTTGAGGGTGTAATACAGGCCGGCGGCGGGATTGTCCGGCCCGGCGAACCAGCCGGGCCGGATCGGCGCGTGGACGTAGCCGATGGCGGGGGGCGGGTTGGCGAGCGGGGTGGGGTGGGTCTGCGGCACCCAGCCTAGATCGACCAGCCAGATGGTGCCGCTGGCGGCGGCGAGCGGCATGATCAACTCGCCGCCGGCGATCGGGCCGTGCGGCGAGTCGTGAACCTCGTCGCCGTACAGAGCGGCTTTGCCGGGCAGCCAGTGGCCGGCGATGATGACCTTCTCGAACGGTGAGGGATGTGCCGGCAGCGGCGCGGGGGCGGCGAGCGAGGCGGCGTGCAAGGCGGCGACGATCGCCATTTTCCATTTCAGCCGGTGCAGCTGCCAGATGCCGAGCGCGATGAACAGCCAGAAGGTGATGAAGGCGGCGATGCCGGGGGCGACAAGGCGGCGGTAGCGCTCGGGCGGGATCACGGGACGCCGTGGCTGCCGGCCCGCGCCGGCATGACGATCGGGAGCTGAGGGCTGACGACTGTTAAGTAAACCGCTGTTATCCGGCAACGATGGCGCTTTTGCCCAGGAAGTAGATGCAGACGAACAGGAACAGCCACACCACGTCGACGAAGTGCCAGTACCAGGCTGCCGCCTCGAAGCCGAGGTGCCGCTCCGGGGAGAACTGCTTGTCGATGGCGCGCCACAGGCAGACGGCGAGGAACACGGTGCCGACGATGACGTGGAAGCCGTGGAAGCCGGTGGCGATGAAGAAGGACGAAGCGAAAATGCCGCCGTGGTAGAACGGGAACGGCGAGTGCGTGTACTCCCAGGCCTGGCCGCCGAGGAAGATCAGGCCAAGCAGCACGGTGACGGCGAGACCACGGACCGTGCCCTTGTTGTCGCCCTCGATCAGGCAGTGATGCGCCCAGGTGATGGTGGTGCCGGAGAGCAGCAGCACCATGGTGTTCATCAGCGGGATCGCGAACGGGTCGATGGTGGTGATGCCCATCGGCGGCCAGACCGCGGCGTGGGCGGTGCCCATTTTGTCCGGGAAGAAGAAATAGTTGAAGTAGTTCCAGAAGAACGAGACGAAGAACATCACCTCCGAGGTGATGAACAGCGCCATGCCGTAGCGCAGGCCGATCTGCGTGATGAGCTTGTGCAGGCCGGGGGTGCGGGCTTCGTGGATGACGTCCCGCCACCAGACGAAGCCGGTGAGCAATGCGAAGCCGAGGCCGAAGGGCAGCACGTAATAGAAGCGGAAATGCGCCGCCAGGATGATGCCGGTGAAGGTGAGCAGGAAGGAGAACGCGCCACAAAGCGGCCAGATGCTCGGCGTGACCAGATGGAACGGATGGTCGACGGTGGTGGTGATCTGGTCGGTCGCCGTGTGGACTGTGCCGCTCATAAGGGTCTCCAGGTTTGCAACGATGCGGCGACCACAAGATGGATTGCCACGCCGGCTGGCGCCGGCTCGCAATGACGCCGCGGGGCGGTCACCACATTTGTCCGTATTCGTGTAGTTTCACCAGCGCTATGGCGTAGATCAGCAGGCAGAAGCCGCCAAGGACCGCGAGCAGCGCCCAGTTGCGGCCGCGGCGGCGGCGGTCGAACTCGGCGCGCATCTCCGGCGTCCAGTCGGCTTCGGTGGCGACCACCTTGGGCATCCGGTCGGACATCAGATCAGCCGGTCGATGGCGCAGGCGCCGAACAGCAGGAACAAATAGAGGATCGAGAATTTGAAGGCGGCGCGGGCCGGTTTATCGGCGCTCAGGCTGACGCCGCCGGCGTCCTGCGGGTCGTTCAGCACGCGCCACGAATAGGCGACAAAGGCGAGGCCGAGGCCGAGTGCCGCCGCGCCGTAGAACCGGCCGGTGAGGCCGAGGGCGTAGGGGGCCAGCGAGACCGGCAGCAGGATCAGCGTGTAGATCATCACGCAGATGCGGGTGTGGCGGGCGCCCTTCACCACCGGCAGCATCGGCACGCCGGCGCGGCCGTAATCGCCGGAGGCGTACAGCGCCAGCGACCAGAAATGCGGCGGTGTCCAGAAGAACACGATGGCGAACAGCAACACCGGCAGCAGGCCGATGGAGCCGGTGGCGGCGGCCCAGCCGATCAGCGGCGGAAAGGCCCCGGCGGCGCCGCCGATGACGATGTTCTGCGGCGTCAGGCGCTTCAGCCACATCGTGTAGATGAAGACGTAAAAGGCGATCGAGAGCGCCAGCACCGCCGCCGCGACGAGGTTGGTGGCGGCCGCCATCAGCACCACCGAGAACACCGCCAGCACGATGCCGTAGCCGAGCGCCGCGTTGGGGGCGATGCGGCCGGCCGGGATCGGCCGGGTCGCGGTGCGGCGCATGATCGCGTCGATGTCGCGGTCGTACCACATATTGATGGCGCCCGCGGCGCCGGCGGCAATGGTGATGCACAGGATCGCGGTGAGCGCCAGGATCGGGTTGATGCGGACCGGCGCAATCACCAGCCCGATCGCGCCGGTGAACACCACCAACGACAACACCCGCGGCTTGAGCAGCGCTATCCAGTCCGCGACGTCCGAGCCGGTGGTGAGAAAAGGTGCGGCGATCTTCTCCGGCGACGGGCGAACGATGGCTGTCATCGAATGACCGGCACGTCCTCGAAGGTGTGGTGCGGCGCCGGGGAGGGCACGGCCCATTCCAGGGTGGTGGCACCCTCGCCCCAGTAGTTGTCCGCCAGGACTTCTTTGGAGGTGAACACGTAGTACAGGATGTAGAAGAAGATGATCGTCGAGGCGCCGGAGACGAAGGCGCCGACCGAGGAGACGAAGTTCCAGCCGGCAAAAGCGTCCGCATAGTCAGGATAGCGGCGCGGCATGCCGGCCAGGCCCAGGAAGTGCTGCGGGAAGAAGGTCAGGTTGACGCCGATGAAGAAGGTCCAGAAGTGCACCTTGCCCCAGAATTCCGGATATTGATGGCCGGACATCTTGCCGATCCAGAAATAGAACCCGGCGAAAATGCCGAAGGCGGCACCCATCGACAGCACGTAGTGGAAATGCGCGATCAGGAAGTAGTCGTTGTGCAGTTCCTGGTCCAACCCGGCATTGGCGAGCACGACGCCGGTGGCGCCGCCGATCACGAACAGGAAGATGAAGCCGATCGCCCACAGCATCGGCGTTTTGAACTCGATCGAGCCGCCCCACATCGTCGCGATCCAGGAGAAGATCTTGATGCCGGTCGGCACCGCGATCACCAGCGTCGCCACCTCGAAATAGATGCGGCTGTCGGTCGAGATGCCGGAGATGAACATGTGGTGGGCCCAGACCACGAAGCCGACGAAGCCGATCACGACCAGCGCGTAGGCCATGCCGAGATAGCCGAAGATCGGCTTCTTGGAGAAGGTGGAGACGACATGGCTGATGATGCCGAAGGCCGGCAGGATCATGATGTAGACTTCCGGATGGCCGAAGAACCAGAACAGATGCTGGAACAGCACCGGGTCGCCGCCGCCGGCGGGCTCGAAGAACGAGGTGCCGAAGTTGCGGTCCATGATCAGCATCGTCACCGCGCCGGCCAGCACCGGGATGGCGAGCAGGAGCAGGAACGCGGTGACCAGGATGGCCCAGCAGAACAGCGGCATCTTGTGCATCGTCATGCCGGGGGCGCGCATGTTCAGGATGGTGGCGATGAAGTTGATGGCGCCGAGCAGCGATGAGATGCCGGCCAGATGCAGCGAGAACAACGAGAAGTCGGTGGCGACGCCGGGCGAATACTGGCTGTCGGTCAGCGGCGGATACAAGGTCCAGCCGGCGCCGGTGCCGGCGCCGATGGTCATGCCGAGCATCACGAAGATGAAGCCCATCGCCAGGAACCAGAAGCTCATGTTGTTGAGCCGGGGGAACGCCATGTCCGGCGCGCCGATCATCATCGGCACCATCCAGTTGCCGAAGCCGCCGATCAGCGCCGGCATCACGAACCAGAAGATCATGATCAGGCCGTGCGCGGTGATGATGGCGTTCCAGGTATTGCCGTTGGTGATCCACTGGCTGTGCGGGTACATCAGCTGCAGCCGCATGATCATCGACAGGGCGCCGCCGACGCAGGCGCCGATCACCGCCATGGTGATGTAGAGCGTGCCGATGTCCTTGTGATTGGTGCTCATCAGCCAGCGGGTGACGAAGCCCGGTTTGGCGTGGCCGCCATGCGCGTCGTGGTTGTCGTGAACGGTGGAGGACATCGCGGTTCTCGCTCCTAAAGGCGGGCGGTCATCGGCTGACCGCCAGGTCGGCATATTGGTTCACCGGGGCCGGTGAGGAAGCCGGATTCGGCATCACATTATTCTGAGTGTAATTGGCCTGCGCGACTTTGACCCAGGCCAGATAATCGGCCATCGGCACCGCCTTGATCTCGATCGGCATGGCGTCGTGGTTGAGGCCGCAGATCTGGTTGCACTGGCCGTAATAGGTGCCGGCGCGCGGGATCAGCGTCCAGCTGGTGACGATGGTGCCGGGGATCGCGTAGCGCTGTACGCCGAGCGAGGGCAGGTAGAAGCCGTGCAGCACGTCGCCGCTGGTGATGTTGAATTTGATCTTCTCGCCGATCGGCAACACCAGCGGATGATCGACGCTGAGCCTGCGGATCTGCCCAGGGGCGAGCTTGTCGTCCGGGATCATGTAGCTGGTGTAATCGAGGCCAGGCGCCGACTGGTAGTTGTATTCCCAGTACCATTGGTGGCCGGTGACGGTCACGGTCATGTACGGGTTGCTGTCATCCGCCTCGTAATAGATCAGGTTGATCGATGGGATGATGATGACGGCGATGATCAGCGTCGGCACCACGATCCAGATCACCTCGATCAGCGTGTTGTGGGTGACGTATTTCGGCACCGGATGGGCCTTGGCGCGAAACCGGGTGAGTGCGTAGGCCATCAGCCCGCCGACAAAGACGGTGACGCCGGTCATGATCCAGAGCACGTATTTCATCAGCCAGTCGATTTTGGCCTGCATCGGGCTGCCGGCGACCGGGAACCACATCTGCCAGTTGTGCGGCGCGTTGACGTAAGCGTTGGCGGCGGCGGTCGGGTCCGGCGCGGACTGCGCCGCGGCGACATGGACCGCCAGCAGGATCGCCGCCGCGCCCAGAACAACTCGCCCGAAAACTCGCCTCATCCACCAAATCCCGCTGCACGCCCGCGCCACTGATAGATGGCGACATGGCCAAGATCAAGGCTGTGGCCGAAGTCGCAGACTCTACAATCTAGTTCTTGATTTCCACCAGTCGGAACAGGCTGAGCGGCTGCATCGCGCGCACCCGCGCCACCGCCAGATCGCCGGCGTCCAGCAGGTGCGCCAGCCGGAAGTCGGAGTGCCAGCCGAGCCGGGAGGCGACCGGGGCGATGGCGCGTTCCACCCACCAGACCGGGCCACGCTCCACGGCGAAGTGGTTGACGAACAGGATGGTCCCGCCGGGCTTCACCACCCGGCGCAACTCGGCCACCAAGGCGCGCGGGTCCGGCACGACGCTGGCGACGAACATGGCGACCGCGACATCGAACTTGGCGTCGGCAAAGCTGGTCGCCTGGGCGTCCATCTCGAGCAGCGCGTCGATGTTGCGCAGATGCAGTCGGGCGGCCCGGCGGCGCGCCACCGCCAGCATTTCGGACGACAGATCGATGCCGGTGACGCGCTTGCCCGCGCCATAAAGCGGCAAGGCAAGGCCGGTGCCGACGCCGACTTCCAGTACCTTCTCGCCGGCCGCGTCGTTCACCGCAGCCACCGCGGTCCGCCGTGCGGCGCGGGAGATCAGGCCGAACCAGGCGTCGTACCCCTCGGCCCAGCGGGCGTAAGCGGTGCGGACGCCGTCGGCGTCCAGCGGCGCGCGCGGCCCGCTCCGCAACCCGTCGTCGAGCGGTTTTGCCGTCGCGCCGATACCATCCGCCATCCGTCGCCTGCCCTGAGCTGTCATGAAAGCGGCTTGAACATGGCGCAGAACCATGTGTTTGAGCAATGGCCGCCGGCGCGATGGCCGTGGGCCGGGGGCTGGATCAAGCCGCGATGCTGGAGGCGCGGGTGGCGATCAGCGAGAGAAACTCCCGCCGTGTCGAGGGGTCATCCCGGAAGGCGCCGAGCATCCGGCTGGTCACCATGCTGGCGCCCGGCTTATGCACGCCGCGGGTCGACATGCACTGGTGGTTGGCCTCGATCACCACGGCGACGCCACGCGGCCGCAACACGTCGTTGATGGTGTTGGCGATCTGCGCGGTAAGTTTTTCCTGGATCTGAAAGCGGTGGGCGTAAGCGTCCACCACCCGCGCCAGCTTGCTGATGCCGACCACCCGGCTGCCCGGCAGGTAGGCGACATGGGCGTGGCCGACGATCGGCACCATGTGGTGCTCGCAATGGCTCTCGACCCGGATGTCGCGCAGCACCACCATTTCATCATAGCCCTCGATCTCCTCGAAGGTGCGGGCCAGGAGGGCGACAGGATCCTCCCCGTAACCGCGAAAGAATTCTTCGTAGGAGCGCACCACCCGGGCCGGGGTGTCGCGCAATCCTTCGCGGTCCGGGTCCTCGCCACCCCAGAGCAGCAAGGTGCGAACCGCCGCCTCGGCGGCTTCCCGGCTGGGCCTGGCGGAACCTGCTGACGCCTTTGATGGCCTTGGTTTCGGGGTTTGCACGTTCATCGCCGTCTCCTGGTCGTCCTCGCACGCTGCTTGGTTCAGACCATCGATATGGTTTGAGCTGCCGGTACTGGCAAGCTTGGCTTAGTGTACGCGGTTGTTCTGGTGCGGGCTGTCGAGGCTGAAGGTCGGGATCTCGATGCTGAAATCCTCCCGCCCGTCGGTCTTGATCATGTGGTACTGCCCAGCCATGAACCCGGACGGCGTGCCGAGCGGCGTGCCGGAGGTGTATTCGAAGCTCTCGCCCGGCTCCAGGATGGGTTGTTCGCCCACCACGCCTTCGCCATCGACATGCAGAACGCGGCCATGGGCGTCTGTGATGTGCCAACTGCGCCGCAGCAACTGCACGGTCACCGGGCCGTTGTTGCTGATCGTGATCCGGTAGGCCCAGACGAAATGGCCTTGTTCGGGCCGCGACTCATCGACCAGATAGAATACCCGAACCCGGACGCTGATGCCCGCGGTCGTCGCCTCGAACTGCTGATTCACGGCATTGCCTTCCGGGCCGGACTGCGCCGGAGGCTAGAGGAGCCGGGGTGGTCCGGCAAGTTGGCTGGATTCGTCAGGTGTTTTGCCGCCGCTCGAACGCACTGCTAGTTTCGCCGCAATGAACATGCTGACCCTGCTGACCCTGCTGCGCCGGCGCGCCGCGATCGCCGTCTGCGTAACGCTTTCGGCTTGCGCGGCGGCGCCGCCGGGTGCCGCGACCCCGGCCGGCACCGCCTATGGCGCATTTCTGGCCGGGCGCTACGCCGAGGCCCAGCAGGACCCGGCGGCGGCGGCGCATTATTTTCAGAGGGCGATCGGCGCCGATCCGGGCAATCAGGACCTGCTGGGCGAAGGCTTCGCAGCCGCCCTGCTGGCCGGCGCGCCGGGTGCGGTGGCCCTGGCGCCGCTGGTCTCGCACAACGCCCTGGCGATCATGCTGCTCGGTAACCAGGCGGCGCTGAACGGCGACTACAACGCCGCCGCGCGGCAATACGCGACGCTGCCGCGGGACGATCTGGCCGGCGTGATCGCGCCGCTGTTGGTGGCCTGGGCCGAGGCCGGCGCCGGCAACCAGGCGGCGGCGCTGGCCGGGTTGGCGCGGTATTTCAGCGGCTCGAATCTGAGCCTGGTCTATGTGTTGAACGCCGCGTTGATCGCCGATGTCGGCGGCGATCCGCACGATGCCGCCGGCTACTACGCGGCGGTGGGCAGCGGTGGTGCGACGCAGAACTTGCGGCTGGCGCAGATCCTGGCGAGCTGGCAGGCGCGGCAAGGTCAGATGACGGGGGCACAGGCGCAGTTGGCGGCGCTGCTCGCCGACCATCCCGAGCTGCGGGTGGCGATGCCGGCGCTGCAGGCGGCGATCGCGAGGCCGGTGATCACCAAGCCGACCGATGGCCTGGCGGAAGCGTATCTCACTTTGGCCGGGTTGCTGGATCAGCCCCAGCAGGTCACGGTGCGGGTGACGTTTCTGCAATTTGCCCTGGCGCTGCGGCCGGACCTCACCGCGGCGCGGATGTTGCTGGCGAGCGTGCAAACCGGCGTGGGCGGCAACGCGCCGGCCAACCCGGCGGGGCTGAACGCGGCGCTGGCGACATTGCAGCCGGTGCCGGCCGACGATCCGCTTTTCGGCCCGGCTGCGCTGCAGGAAGCGACGCTGCTGGCGGCGCTCGACCGGCCGGATGAGGCGGTCACGGTGCTGAACCGGCTGGCGGCGTCCGACCCTGGCGACCCGACGCCGCTGGCCGCCGCCGCGGATGTCCTGCGGGATGACAACCAGTTCAAGGCGTCGGCCGCGGCCTATGACAAGGCGATCGCGCTGACCGGCCAGCCGCCGCCGCCCGATGCCTGGAGCCTGTATTTCGATCGCGGCATGGCGGAGGACCAGTCCGGCGACTGGAAGGCGGCCGAGCCGGACATGCTGAAAGCCTTGTCGCTGGCGCCGAACCAGCCCTATTTGCTCAATTATCTGGGCTATAGCTGGGCGCTGCGCGGCGAGAAGCTGGATCAGGCCCGGCAGATGCTGCAACAGGCGGTGGGGCTGGACCCCAATGATGGGGCGGTGATCGATTCGCTCGGCTTCGTGCTGCTGCGGCAGGGCCACGACGCCCAGGCGATCGGCCTGCTGACCCAGGCGGTGCAGCTGGACCCGGACGACGCCGAGGTCAACGCCCATCTGGGCGACGCGTTCTGGGCCAACGGCATGAAGCTGCAGGCCGGCTACCAATGGCAGCGGGCGTTGTCGCTGAAACCCGATCCGAAGCTGCAGAACGAGATCGAAGGCAAGCTGAAGCAGGCCGGCCAGGACGGATGATGTCGGAAGGGTTCGCGCCGGCCAAGGTCAACCTGTTTCTGCACGTCACCGGCCGGCGGGAAGACGGCTATCATCTGCTCGACAGCCTGGCGGTGTTCCCGGCGGTGGGGGACGAGGTGACGGCGGCGCCGGCGGCGCGGCTCTCGCTGCGGATCGAGGGCCGGTTCGGCGACAGCCTTCGGGCCGAACCGGATAACCTGATCCTGCGCGCCGCCCGGCTGCTGAAGCCGGGCGCCGGCGCGGCGCTGACACTGACCAAGACCCTGCCGGTTGCCTCCGGTATCGGCGGCGGCTCGGCGGATGCCGGTGCCGCGCTGCGGCTGCTGGCCGGACTGTGGCAGGTGGCGGCGCCGCTGCACAAGCTGGCACTGCGTTTGGGCGCCGACGTGCCGGTGTGTCTGGCCCGCGCGCCGGCCCGCATGGGCGGCGTCGGCGAGGTTCTGGGGCCGGCGCCTGGCCTGCCGCCCTTTGGCATCGTTCTGGTCAATCCGGGCGTGCCGGTTGCCACGGCGGCGGTGTTCGCGGCCCGCACGGCCGGTTTCACGCCGCCGGCGCGGTTGCCGGCGCGTTGGCCGGACGCGCCGGCGATGGCGCGCGACCTGGCGGCACTGACCAACGATCTTCAAGCGCCGGCGCTGGCGCTGCAACCGGCAATCGGCGCGGCTCTGGCGGCCCTGCGGGCGCAACCCGGCGCGCTGCTGGCGCGGATGAGCGGCTCCGGCGCCACCTGCTTTGGGCTGTTCGCGACGCCGGGGGCGGCCGCGGCGGCGGCGGCCACGATCAAGGAACCGGGCTGGTGGGCCTGGGGCGGAGGCCTTTACGAGCCGCCCTCGGACCACCTATGAGCAGCAAACCGAGCGCCGCAATTTTGGGACGTCGCCAAGCGGTAAGGCAGCGGATTTTGATTCCGCCATGCGGAGGTTCGAATCCTCCCGTCCCAGCCACGGCCATCCGATAATTCTACTCTGCCGGCCGTCTGAGGCGTCTTTCTGCGCTTCCGGTGCTCACGTACTTACGTACGCTGCGCGCCGGTTCTCGAAAGCCGCCCCAGCCGACTCGGCAGAGCGAATTCTCGGACGGCCGTGAGGCGGGGGCGGTTGAAGGTTAAGCTTTGGGGCGGGGGAGGGTTAGGGTTACGGTGGTGCCGGCGCCTTGGAGGGTTTTTATGGTCATGGCGCCGCCGGCCTGGCGGGCGACGTGGTTGGCGATGGCCAGGCCCATGCCCTTGCCGGCGCCACCCGATTGGGTGCTGAAAAAGGGTTCGAGGCAACGGGCGGCGGTCTCGGGCGCCATCCCGGGGCCGCTATCGACGACCGTGATGAGCACCTGCCCGCCGGCCGCGCCGGTGCGCAGGGTCACGCCGCCGGCCTGCGCGGTTGCCTCGCTGGCGTTTGCCAGCAGTTCCAGGAGCGCCAGTTCCAGCTGGCCGGGGTCGCAGAACGCATCGCCGGCGTCCTCGGCCAGGTCGGTTTCCACCACCAGCGACTGCTCGCGCAGCAGCGCCACCAGGTCCCGCGCCATGGCGTTGACCGGTACCGGAACCGGATCCTGCGCCATCCGGCCGGAGAACAGCAACAACCGCCGGGCAAATTCGGCGGCGCGGCGGGCGGCGCTGCGCGCCCCATCCATGTAGGTATCGAACTGGGTCACGCCGCCGCGCCGGGCACGATTCTGCATCAGCTCGAGATTGCCGAGCACGCCGGTCAGCAGATTGTTCAGGTCATGCGCGCAACGCGCCGCGAAAAGCTCAACCGTCACCGCCGGCAGCGGCGCCGGCTCAAGAGGATCAGCCTCACTCAACATTCGTTCATCACAGAGGTCCAGAAGGCAGCCGATATTACGTCGTGTTCAGGTCTAACACATCCACCGGTAATATCGGTTTAAGTTAAGCAGGCCGCAAGTGGCCGCGTATCGACAAGCCCCACGAGCACCGTTAGGAGTCCGCCATGCACATTCTCCTCATAGAGGACGATCGGGACGTTGCCGGCGTCGTTATCGCCGGCATGGAAGAAGCCAGCCACAGCATTACCCACGCGGCGACGGGCGAAGACGGGCTGGCGCTGGCGGAGGGCGAACGGTTCGACGTGATGATCTTCGACCGCCAGCTGCCGGGCGGCGTCGACGGCGCGACCATCCTGGAAACCCTGCGCAGCCATGCCAACCGGACGCCGGTGCTGTTCCTCTCCGGCCTCGGCGGGCTGCAGGACTGGATCAAGGGTCTGGATGCCGGCGGCGACGATTACATCGTCAAGCCGTTCGTAGTGGCTGAGCTGAAAGAGCGGGTCGAGGCGCTGTACCAGCGGGCCCGCGCCGAACAGACCGGAACGCAGCGCGCCGCCTCCTGACGCCGCCGTGGCGTGGTTCGCCCTCTCAATTAATCGTTCAGGCGACGAAGCCGTAGCAGTCGCGCAGCTGCTCTTCGACCGCGGCGGCCTGCGCGGCGGAAAGGCGGTGCCGCCAGCGGCCGATTTCGCCGGAGCGCCCGGCGTGGTGGCTGTGCCAATGGGTGCGCGGGTCGAGCCGGTCGCCGGAGACGCGGTCCTGTAAAATGCCGCGCAGCTTCGGCAGCTGGGCGACAAACTTCTCCACCTCCGGGCGGCTGTTGGCCTCGAAGATGCGCTGCGCCGCCGCCGCCGGCAGCTGATAATCCGCCCAGCCGGCGAGCCTCGCCGGCGTGCCGGGGTTGGTGGCGAAGCCGGATTCATATTGCCAGAGCAAAGCGCGCTTGTCGCGGCCGAAGCCCATGCAGAGCCGGCTCGCCGCCAGCACCAGCGGCAGCGCCCGTTCGAACTCATAGCCATGGTAGAGCATCAGCGAGGTCACGGCGTCCCGCGGGTCGCGCATCGTTACCAGGATTTTATCGGCGCGGCCGGCCAGCCGCAGCACGGTGGCTTCGTCGGTGATCTCGTGGGACTTGACGATCTGGGTCATGCCCGGCGTCTCGAACCGGCTGAAATCGCCCGCGCCGCTGAAAAACCGCGTCTCCATCGGGCCGCCGCCGCATTGCTCGTGGATCTGCCGCAAGACGTTGAACGCCCAGGTGGAGGCGCTGGCATACATGCCGAGGCACCAGATGATGCGGGAGGTCACGGCGGCCCTTCTGCCAGCGGGCCGGCGGCCTGTGAAGGCATTGTTGGGGTTTTGCCCCGTTGCTATTATCTATCCCGGCAAATGCACAAGTTCCTGGAAACGTGCGACCGGGCGTTGAGCGAGATCGCCGCGCAAGGCCGCTACCGGCGGTTCGTGGCGCTGGAGAAGCTTGCGGACCGCTTTCCCTATTACTCGGTGACGATGGAGGGGCGGACCCGGGACATCCTGGTCTGGTCCTCGAACGATTATCTGGCGATGGGCACCGACCCGGCGGTGATCGCGGCGTCCGTGGCGGCGGCGCGGCGCAATGGCGCCGGCGCCGGCGGTACCCGCAACATCGCCGGCTCCTCGCCGCTGCATGTGGCGCTGGAGGAGGAGCTGGCGGACCTGCACGGCAAGGACGCGGCGCTGCTGTTCACCTCCGGCTATGTCTCGAACCAGGCCTCGCTCGGCGCGATCCTGAATTCGCTGCCGGACTGGCATGTGTTCTCCGACGCGCAGAACCACAACTCGATGATCGTCGGGATCCGGGACGCGCGGCGGGCGACCGTGCATGTGTTCGCGCATAACGACCTCGACGACCTGCGGCGGCGGCTGGCGGCGGCGCCGGCCGCGGCGCCGAAGCTGATCGTGTTCGAAAGCGTGTACTCGATGGATGGCGACATCGCGCCGATCGGCGCGATCTGCGACCTGGCCGACGAGTTCGACGCGCTGACCTATCTGGATGAGGTGCACGCCGTCGGCATGTACGGCGTGCATGGCGGCGGCGTTGCCGAGCGGGACGGCGTGGCGGGGCGGGTGACGATCATCGAGGGCACGCTGGCCAAGGCGTTCGGCTGCCACGGCGGCTACATCACCGGCGACTTCAAGGTGCTGGACTACATCCGCTCGGTGGCGCCGGGGTTCATCTTCACCACCGCGCTGCCGCCGCCGACGGTGGCGGCGGCGCTGACCGCGATCCGCACGCTGAAGGCGGAGCCGGCGCGCCGGGCGCTGCTGTTCGACCGGGCGGCGACGCTGAAGGCGAAATTCGCTGCCGCCGGCCTGCCGATGATGCCGAGCCAGAGCCACATCGTGCCGTTGATGATCGGCGACGCCAAGGCGGCCACGGCGGTGAGCATGCGGCTGATCCGGGAGTTCGGCATGTACGCGACGCCGATCAACTACCCCACCGTGCCGGCCGGCACCGAGCGGCTGCGCTTCACCCCTGGCCCGAAACACACCGACGCGATGATGGACGCGCTAGTGGCGGCGCTGCGCCAGGTCCTGCCGGGGGCCGGCGCCATGGCAGACGCCGGTTGCGGCGTTCCCGACCGTCCACTATAGCCGGATCGCACGGTAGCCGACGTAGCTCAGCGGTAGAGCAACTGATTCGTAATCAGTAGGTCCCCGGTTCAATCCCGGGCGTCGGCACCAGTTAATGCCCATAGCTAAATATTTTACGGTTAAGCTGTTAAAATAATTGCTAGCCGGCGCCTGGGCTGTGGCAACCGGGAGAACGCGCATGAGCAAACTCGTCACCTGCCTATGGTTCGATCACAACGAAGCGCTCGCCGCGGCCGAGTTCTACGCAGCCACGTTTCCTGACAGCCATGTCGGCCCGGCGCATGATGCCGCGTCCAACTATCCTGGTGGCGCTGCGAGAAATCCGCTGACCGTCGAGTTTACCATGCTCGGTCAGGCATTCGTTGGGCTGAATGGCGGCCCGAACTTTCAACCAAATGAGGCTGTGAGTTTTATGGTCATGACCGAGGATCAGGCGGAGACCGATCGTTATTGGGATGCGATCATGAACAATGGTGGCAGCGAAGGCGCCTGCGGCTGGTGCAAGGACCGCTGGGGCTTCTCCTGGCAGATCGTGCCACGCGCGTTGATGACGGCGATGGCCGATCCAGACCGTGCCGCCGCAAAGCGCGCGATGGACGCCATGATGACCATGCGTCGGATCGATATCGCCAAAATCGAGGCAGCACGAGAGAAGTAGCCTCGTGCGATAAGACAACTTGACTGGAAAAGCGTCGGATTGGCCGAAAGCTGCCGGTCGGCTTAAGGAGCCCAACTTCCATAGCTGACATTTGAACCGGCCTTCTGCACAGCTTAAGCCGCTGAATAGGGTAGCCACCGCCTGTGGTGCATAAATCTTGAGTTCTGCACCAGAGAGCTTGGCGCACCCCCCCCCCGGGAGGATATGCCGCTGGTGTGACCCAACAGCTTCACCAATCGCATCCAGAGATCATCAAGCGCCTGCGCCGTGCCAGTGGCCATTGGCAAAGGTAATCGGCATGATCGAGGAAGGCCGTCCCTGCCTCGATCTGGCGCAGCAATTACACGCTGTCGAAAGCGCCATACACGAAGCAAAAAAGACCCTAATTCATGACCATCTCGATCACTGCATAGAGGTGGCATTGAGTTCGGCTACGGAAAATGGCGCGAAACCTGTCGAAGAATTCAAAGCCATCGCCCGCTATCTATAACCACCGGAATTCCCCATGAACGATGCCGCCCTCCTGCTCGTCCTCACGGTCGCAATCGTCGGTGTCCTGCATACCATCGTGCCCGACCATTGGGTGCCGATCACCCTCCTGGCGCGACAACGTGGCTGGTCGAGGGTGGAAACCGCAAAAGCGGCTTTGACAGCGGGCACCGGCCATGTTGTCACCACCCTCATCATAGCACTTGCCGTATGGGGCGCGGGTGTCGCCTTTGCCACGCGCTTCGGCCATTGGGTCGATACAACCGCGAGCCTGCTGCTGATCGGCTTCGGCGGCTGGATTGCGATCTCGGCTTGGCGCGAGCTGCGCGGCGGCAAGGGGCTTGGCCATAACCACGGCGGTATTTTCGGCGGGCACGATCACGGCGGGCATGACCATCATGGGGGCTCGCCTGATGGCGTCCATGGGCCAGAGTTGCAAAGCATCGACACAGGGCATGGGGTGGCGCTGTTGTCCATTTTCGAGGACGGCGTTCGTCCTCATTTCCGCTTGTCCGGCCCTGCCGTCGATTGGGTGCGAGCTGAAACCATCCGCGAAGGCGGCCAGCGCCAGCCATTCACCTTCGCCAATCGCGGAAAATTCTGGGAGTCTCTTGAAGAGATCCCCGAACCGCACGGCTTCGAGGTCGCACTCACGCTCGGCCACGGTGCGCATGACCACGCCTGTAGCATCCGATTTGCCGAGCATGAGCATGGGGAGCATTGCCACGACCATGGCGATCATGAAGAGGATAGACTCTACAGCCCGCTAAAAGGCGTTGCCGTTCTCGCCCGTCATGCACATCCGCATCGGCATGGCCGCATCATCCACGTGCATCAGCACGACCATGAAGCCGAGACCGCGCACGAAGTCACGGCCGCCACGGAAAGCACACCGCCGCTTCATGAGCACAAGCACAAGACCAACTCGCGGATGGCGCTGCTTTTGATCCTCGGCTCGTCGCCAATGGTTGAAGGCATGCCCGCTTTTTTCGCCGCAGGCCGCTTCGGTATCGGCGTAATCTTGCTCATGGCTGTTGTCTTCGGCATCAGCACAATCGCAACCTACGTGTTGCTGTGCGTCTACTCGGCCGCCAGCCTACAACGCGTGAGCTTGGGGCCGCTGGAACGCTATGGAGAAGTTTTCAGCGGCGTGTTCATCGCCCTCGTTGGGGTCGTGTTCTGGGTCTGGCCAGTGATCTAAGGGTGGTGCAAAAATCTAAAGTTCTTCTGCATTTCGACAATACTCAAAGTATCGTTGACTTCCTAGGCTGGTTCCACTACTTCGAGTTTTATCGAAAGGTGGTCATGATGGACAGCAACGAGGTGGTGCAGGCTTTAGGGGCATTGGCCCATGAAACGCGGCTGGCAATCTTTCGGATGCTGGTCGAGCGAGGTCCCGACGGCATTTCGGCGGGTCTGATCGCTGAAAACCTTTCCCTGCCGCCGTCCTCGTTGACGTTCCACGTGCAGCACCTGCATCGCGCCGGCCTGATCACGCAGCGCCGGCTGAGCCGCCAACTCATCTACGCCGCCGACTTTGCCGGCATGAACGGCTTGGTCGGTTTCCTCACCGAAAATTGCTGCGGCGGCCAGGCGTCCTGCGCGCCCGTATGCAAGCCGGCCGCTTCGACCGTTCAATCGAAAAGGAACATCGCATGAAGCGCCTGCACGTTCATGTTTCGGTCGAGAATATCGCTCAATCCATCGGCTTCTACAGCACCCTTTTCGCGGCCGATCCGACCGTCGTGAAGCCGGATTATGCGAAATGGATGCTGGACGATCCCCGCGTGAACTTCGCAATCTCGATGCGTGGCGACAGGGCTGGCGTCGATCATCTGGGGATACAGGTCGAGACGGCCGACGAGTTGCAAGAGGTCTACGGCCGGCTGCAACTGGCTGACCGGCCGGTCTTGGAAGAGGGCGCCACGACCTGCTGCTACGCCAAGTCCGAGAAGTCATGGACCTCCGACCCGCAGGGCCTGTCCTGGGAAACCTTCCTCACCTCGGGCGAGAGCACTGTCTATGGCGACAGTGCCGATCCAGGCGTTGCCCGCAGCGCGTCCGGGGGCTGCTGCGCGCCGAAACCGGAACCAGCGGTGGAAACCGCTTGCTGCGCCCCCAAGGCAACCGTACATGTCTGACCGCATCTACAACGTCATGTTCCTTTGCACCGGGAACAGCGCCCGCTCGATCCTGGCGGAATCGATCCTGCGCAAGGACGGTGAGGGCCGGTTCAGGACTTTTTCAGCCGGAAGTCATCCAAAGGGCGCGGTCAATCCCTTCGCCGTGAAAGTGCTTCAAGACCATGACTACCCGGTGGAAAACCTGCGCTCGAAAAGCTGGGACGAGTTTTCCGTACCCGACGCGCCTGCCATGGATTTCGTGTTCACGGTTTGCGACAACGCCGCCGGGGAAGTCTGCCCCATCTGGCCCGGCCATCCGATGACGGCCCATTGGGGCATCGACGATCCTGCGGCCGTAACCGGCCCTGACATCGAAATCGAGAAGGCTTTCGTCCAGGCAGCCAAGTACCTGAAAAGCCGGATCGGCCTGTTCCTGTCCCTGCCGCTCGCCAGCATCGACAAGATGGCGCTCGGCACGAAGCTCCGCGAGATCGGCCGGACCGAAGGCGCGTCGCTGCACCGCCCCGATGTCGCGTGATGGGGCTGGTCCATGAGTGAAGCCCTTGCCGTCGCACCCGGTAAAGCACCCTCCATGGGGAGCTTCGAGCGATACCTGACGCTATGGGTTGCCTTGTGCATCGTCGTCGGCATCGGGCTCGGGCAGGCCCTGCCGGCGCTGTTCCACACGCTTGGCGCTGCCACGGTCGCTCACGTCAACCTGCCGGTCGCGGTGCTGGTCTGGCTGATGATCATTCCCATGCTGCTCAAGATCGACCTGGCGGCGCTCGGGCAGGTCAAAAGCCACTGGCGCGGCATCGCGGCGACGGTCGGCATCAACTGGCTGGTGAAGCCGTTTTCGATGGCGCTGCTTGGCTGGCTGTTCATCGGCCACCTGTTCCGGCCGCTGCTGCCGGCCGGCATGATCGACGGCTACATGGCTGGCCTGATCCTGCTGGCCGCTGCACCCTGCACGGCCATGGTGTTCGTCTGGTCGAACCTGGTGGACGGCGAGCCGCATTTCACGCTGAGCCAGGTCGCCTTGAACGACACGATCATGGTGTTTGCCTTCGCGCCCCTGGTGGCGCTGCTGCTGGGCCTGTCCTCGATCACCGTGCCATGGGCGACGCTGATCCTGTCGGTCATCCTCTACATCATCGTGCCGGTCATCGTGGCGCAGCTCTGGCGGCGGGCGCTGCTGGCAAGGGGCGGCCAAGTGTCCCTCGACCATACCCTTCGCACTCTCGCGCCCCTTTCCCTTTCGGCACTGCTGCTGACGCTGGTGCTGCTGTTCGGCCTGCAAGGCGAACAGATCATGCGCCAGCCGGTCGTGATCGCGTTGCTGGCGGTGCCGGTCCTGATCCAGGTCTATTTCAACGCAGGGCTGGCCTATTGGGTGAATCGCCGCCTCGGGGTGCAGTGGTGCGTGGCCGGCCCCTCGGCGCTGATCGGGGCCAGCAATTTCTTCGAGCTGGCCGTGGCGACGGCCATCGCCCTGTTCGGCTTCCAGTCCGGGGCCGCGCTCTCGACGGTCGTCGGGGTTCTGGTCGAAGTGCCGGTCATGCTGTCAGTCGTGCGGATTGTTCGCCGGTCGCGTGGCTGGTACGAGCGAGGTTTGGTCCACAGCCCTTGATTACACACCAAGGGCAATGTCGGCTTTCAAGCGTCGTCACCGTGGCCCACATTGCCTGACTTGGGCGCTAAGCTGTCGTCGGCCGATAGCGGAACGTCCGGTCAGGAGTGAGGACTGAGAAAAGCGGACTTTTGTTGATCCCGGGCAAGCGGCGCTCACAAGGACGTTGTTACTGGCGCGAAGTAGCGAGAAAAACCCAAAAAGGCAGCGTTCCCACAAGATTCTTGTTCAAAATACCTTTGGCATGCAAACGCTCTGATTATGACGGGCTAGATGGGTAACGGAAGTCATGGAAAGGAGGTCAGATGGTTGCAAACTCTTCGCTTCATGATGGTTACTCTCCCAACGTCGGCGCCGCTGCCACTTTGGCGAGCGAATGGGTCATCGGTAAGAACGTCCCTTGGTCAGTTTCCTGGACAGGCGAGCAGTCATTCGATCTGCAGATGTCGCAAGAGTTTCCGGGTCGCGTGGAGGTCGTGCAGGTCCAGAGGCCAGGAGACGGATCGCCCATGTTCGCGGCCCAGCATGTCATGCGGCATCGGATGGGGATCGTCGACCATTTGTGCCACGTTTGTGGTCGGCGCACTTTAAGGGGAGATAGGTACATTTTTCCGGTACAATCGGGGGGGATGGTCGATATTGGAGAAAGTTCGCCGCGCTACGCCGGCAATGTACCTCCAGTCCATCTCGCATGTGCAAAGCGCGCGCAGCGACTATGCCCCCATCTCAGTCATTCATTCGCCCAGCCGATAGCCTTTCCGTCTGAAGAGACCATCGTGCTGCCACGAAGTGACGTCGTACCGGGTATGGAAGCTCTGGCGAAAACGCTGCCACCGAGCCTCAACGTGGTGTTCACCTGCGTCCGACTTTATGGGCCGCGCTTCAGCAGCCGGGTCGGAAGACTTCGGCAGGAGCACGCTGGCTAGGGTTCGGCACGTCTTACAATTTTTGAAACGTGCTTTGCGCCAGAAGGTTCGTTCGCGCCTCCATGGCCTCATTGAGATACTACGTTCGGACGTCGCACTCGGAGCGGAGGGATTAGGGTGAACCGCATGATTGATCGGAACGACAATCGATTGGACAACACTTCCTCGGCCGGCTCTTCCGCCGAGGTGTTTCGTGTTTTCCTCAAGCTCGGACTCACGTCGTTCGGTGGACCGATCGCGCATCTTGGCTATTTCCGCGATGAACTGGTGGTTCGTCGAAAGTGGCTCGATGAATCGAGTTACGTCGATCTTGTTGCCCTCTGTCAATTTCTGCCCGGCCCAGCCTCCAGCCAAGTCGGGTTTTCGTTAGGCGTCCTGAGGGGCGGAGGGTTCCTGAGTGGTCTGGCGGCGTGGTTCGCGTTCACCATCCCATCCGCCCTGCTCCTGCTGGGATTTGCTCTCTATGCAACGACGTTTTCGAGCCCGGCGGCCGAAGGCCTGCTGCATGGGCTCAAACTCGTCGCCGTCGCGGTCGTTGCGCAGGCTCTATGGGGTATGACGCGGACACTGACGCCGGACCGCGAACGAGCCGGAATCGCCTTGGCGGCGATCGCCTTGGTTGCGGTGTTTGGTGGGTCAATGGGACAGATCGCGGCGATCGGTTTAGGCGCGTTGGCTGGTCTGCGCCTCTGCGGTGGCCTAGTACCGCCGATCTCGGGGCATCTAGGCTTTCCCGTCTCTCGCCGAAATGGCTTTGTCTGTCTCGGCATATTCACGGCTCTCCTTTTAGTCCCGCCGATCATCGTGGGCCCGGGGCATCAGGGTGTTGCTCTGTTCGACGCTTTCTACCGTTCCGGCGCGCTGGTTTTTGGCGGCGGTCATGTGGTGCTGCCGTTGCTCCAGGCTGCGGTTGTTAAACCGGGCTGGGTCACGAACAGTTCGTTTATCACCGGGTACGGCCTGGCGCAGGCCATGCCGGGGCCACTTTTTACGTTTGCCGCTTATCTCGGTGCCGTGGCGGCACCACAGCCCGACGGGGTCGTCGGCGCAGCGATCGCAATCGTCGCGATATTTCTCCCGGGGCTACTGCTGGTTTACGGCATGCTGCCGTTCTGGGATTCGCTTCGCCCACGCCAGGCCGCTCAAGCCGCCATGCGGGGTGCAAACGCGGCGGTTGTGGGTATCCTCGCATCTGCATTCTACAACCCGGTCTGGACCAGCGCCATTCTGACCAAGAGCGATTTCGCGCTAGCGCTTGCGGGGTTCCTGCTGCTCGCGGTTTGGAGGTTTCCGCCGTGGCTTGTCGTTGCCCTGTTAGCCGCAGCAGGGATTTTATCGCGCCTCACATGAGGCTGCCACAACTGTTAGCTCCCAGCATCTGGTGCCGTTTCTCGCCGATTTCAGGTCTATCGGGACGGGCGGCGAGGAAGCATTCTCAGCAGCACATTGTCGCCCAGGACAAAGCGATGGAAAAGTGCCGCTGACGCATGACCGCTCGCCATAACAATGATTAACCAAGCATTGATGTCATGAAGCCTGTCGACGAAATCGCCGGTCGCTGGGGAGAAACTTCCAAAGGGTGACGAGATCTGCAAGCCGAAGAAGCTCAACGATTGATTGTCAGTCCAACGAAGCAAAACACCCAGGATCATCTGGGCCGACAGTAGCCCGTAAAGTAGGTAATATACCGCCTTGGAGACATGCTCGTCCAAGCCATCAGTAGCCGCTGGAATTTGGTGGCTGGGCATCACACGCCAGATTATACGAAAAACGATAACCGAAATTAGCAAAATACCGAAAGACATATGAGCCACGATCATCAAATGCTTAAGCGGCTTAGGAGTGAAACCCCAAAATTCCGCCAGGACAAATTGTGTGACGACTAGCGCGGCCGTGAGCCAGTGCAGCGTAATCGAGACATTGTCGTAGCGGACCGGAACTTCTTGGTTGCCCGGGATTTTGGTTGTCGAACTCATGTTTTAGCAAAGCTCCATTAAAATCTGGAAGATAAGTTTGTTCCTACGCCCCACCGCCCTCGACAATTCAATGCGCCGCACCGTCATTGGCAAGAACGCGGGGGCGACACTACCGAACACTATGATGAGGGGAAACAGCCGGCGGCCGTTGCCGCCACCACAGCGCGCTATATGTAAAGCTGCCCATTCAAAGAAGCCTGCTTCATCAAGCAAAAGCAAAACTCTGATTAGCCCGACAAAGGTGAAAGTTGCGTCCCACACAATGTGCCAGACGACTGGAACGTCATGCCACCGGACTACGCCGGTAAGCATCGCGAGGATGGCGCCACCCATAGCGCTCCGGCCAATACCCAGCCCACGGGGCTGCCAGACGACGAGGATAAGTGTGACAATAAAGATAGCGAGCGCTGGCATCGGAATACCCTAACACGGGAGACGACTTCGAACGCGTCGCCGGATTGGAGCCATAAAAGGAGGCGACTCAAACATGGGTACCGAAGATAGTACCAATACCAGCAGTTACCGCCATGGCCAGCGTGCCCCAGAAGGTAACGCGGATTGTCGCTTTCAACATACTGGCACCGCCTGTTCTTGCGCCGACCATGCCGAGTAAAGCGAGCGATAGAAGCGAGGCAATGGAGACGGTCACCACCGTTAAACGATCCGGTGTGACCAGCGCGGCCACAAACGGGAGGGCCGCTCCGATCGAGAACGAGGCCGCGGAAGCCAGCGCCGCCTGTATCGGCTTTGCCGTAGCCGCGTCCGATATTCCGAGCTCATCCCGGGCATGGGCGCCAACGGCGTCGCGTGCCATGAGCTACTCGGCAACCTGCAGCGCAAGAGCTTTGTCGAGCCCGCGCTTGATGTAAATCCCGGCCAATTCGCGCTGCTCGCCTGCACGATCCTCCTTAATCTCTTCGCTTTCACGAGCGATGTCGGCCCGCTCTGAGTCGGATTGTGAGCTGACCGACACGTACTCGCCCGCGGCCATCGACATTGCGCCGGCGACCAGGCCCGAGATGCCGGCGACCACCACGTTGTGGTGGGTGCCTTGTGCGCTGGCAACGCCAATAATCAGGCTGGAGGTGGACAATATACCATCGTTCGCCCCAAGAACGGAGGCTCTCAACCACCCGAGGCGGGTGACAACATGATGTTCCTGACCGCGACTGGATCGGGGCACGATTTTATCCTTCGATTTACTTATTCGCAGTCCTCTGACTCCAGCGGCTTATCCCGGATGCCGTTCCGCTCGTTGCGTCAGGACAAAGATGGATGTGAGGATGAATACCCCGATTACCGCCGACGCCAGCGGCCGACTAAGTGCAAGACCGCCGTGGTTCACGGGTTTATCAAGAAAGTCGCCAACAGTGGCGCCAAGGGGGCGAGTCAGGATAAAGGCGACCCAGAACAGCAATATGCGCGAAACGTTCGTCCAGAGGTAGAGCGCCCCGACAACCGCAAGGACTGCCGCGAACAAGAGCGCGCCGCCTTCATAGCCGAGCCCGCTTGCCATCCAGTCGCCAAGAGCAGTGCCTAGCGTTTGAGAGAACGTGATCGCCGACCAGTAGAAGATTTCGACTTTCGTGGAGATCACGGTATCGACGGAAATCGTACGCTGCGACCAGTACCAGAGGCCGAGCACGGTGATAAGACAGGCGAAGAGCAGCGTTGAGCCGCCGGTGTATCCAATGCCGAGCGAGCGGTCGACAAAATCGGCCATTGTGGTGCCGAACGTGGTGGAGGCGATGATCGTTGCCCAATACAGCCAGGGATGGAATCGCTTCGCGGAGATTTGCCGGATCAGCAGCACGATGAACAGGCCCAGGAAAAGGGCCGTGCCGGCAATATAGCCCCATTTCAACGTCATCGTGACGGTATCACCGCCTGTCTCCCCCAGCGTCGTAGCGGCGATTTTGATGATCCAGAAACCGAGCGTTACGGCGGGAACCTTGCTCAAGAAATTCCGCTCGGTTGTATCAGTCATTTGCAGCTCCTTTCCGCGCTTCACGAAAGGCGGCTTCAACGAGTATCGCTAAGCAACCTATCAGCAGGATGGCGCCCGGCACGAACGGCCCGGCGCTCCACGAGAGAATGCCGACTGCTGCCACAAGGCATAAGACAGCGCCGGTGAGCCGGGCATCACCCAGGAACATGCCGAGGAGCTCTTTGAGAACGCCGCCATACATGCTCATCGGAAAGCCTCCGCGGACGGCTTGCGGATTAAAGCCGCCGTGGCCGTGCCTACCAGCAGAAACACCACAGCGAAGACTGGCAAAACGACATCCTCGGCGGGCCAGTGAATACCAAGTCCTTCGCCCGTCCAGAGTACACCGAACGCCGATAGCATGACACCAACCCCAAACTTGAGCTTGTTTTCGGGAATTTTGGCCAGGGGCTTGCGTATAACGCTACCAACAGCCAGGACAGCGAGGCAAGCCGCAAGTGCTCCGATGGCGGCCGGCCACAGATCGCCCGCGCCCGCGCCCACGGCGATGACAATGAAGACGACTTCAAACCCCTCAAGCACAACTGCGTTGAAGGCCGTTAGTCCAGCGATCCAATCAAGCGACGTTTGGCGATGGTTGATGACATCGGTCAGGTGGCTTTTCTCGCGCGTAAAGATCGCTTCCTCGTCGTGTAGGGGGATGACGCGTGCCGACCGCAGGATCGCCTTTCGTAACCAGCCCAGGCCGACGACAAGGAGCAGTACGCCGATTATCAATTGCAGAAACCGCAAAGGGACGTGACTAAGCAATGGGCCAAGCAGAGCGATTAGCGTGCCGAGTACGCCCAGCCCTGCCATTGTACCGAAGGCCGCCGGCCGCCAGCCGCGCAGCGTCCCGACTGCCAAGACGACTGTAAAAGCCTCCACGACTTCGACGATCGACGCAATGAACGCCGACCCCACAGCGGGTGCCGCAACGCCCCAAGCTACCGGGCCCATCGTATTTCCAATCTCAGCTATGAGGTTGTAGTAATCACAACTTACATGTGTTAGTTAGTCGTACTCACGACAACGATCAATGGAGAGGTTAGGTCCGCGGTGCCGACATTTGAGCAGCGAATTCATGGACGGCTCGATCAGATGAGCCCAGCCGAACAACGGGTCACGCGCTACTTTCAGGAGAATCGGGAGGAGGTTCTTATCGCCTCAGCGGCTGCCCTTGCGGTGAAGGCGAAGACGAGTGATGCGACCATCGTCCGCGCAACCAGGGCGCTGGGTTTCTCTGGTCTGGCGGATCTACGCCGAACACTTGCCGTCGAGCTACGCAATTCGCTCTCTCCGGCTGATCGGTTGACGCGAACACTCGATCAAGTTGGCGGCAACCCAAGCACCGCCTTCGATCTGACGTTGGACATCCACTTACAATCCCTTGCAAACCTGCGGCGCTCCATCACGCCCAGCCAATTTAAAGCGGCGGTGGATGGCATCGCCAAAGCTCGGCGTATCCTGATTTTCGGGATCGGGCCGTCTAGCGCGATCGCCGATTATTTTGTTGTCCAGCTCGGTCGGTTCGGTCTGGATGCCGCAAGCCTGACGAACACCGGTCTCCTGTTTGCGGACGATTTGCAGAAGCTTCGCGAGGGCGATCTTGTCATCATCCTTGCCTACGGACGGATTTACGCCGAGCTCGCCGCCCTGTTGGACGCAGTAAAGGGCCTTGCGCTTCAGTCCATTCTTTTGACTGACACGCTTGCAGTGAACCTCCGGCACAGGGTCGATATGGTTCTCTCCGTGCCGCGTGGACACGCCGATATGTTGAGCATGCACACGGCTACGCTAGGCTTCGTTGAGGCGCTTCTCGTCGGTATCGCCGCGAGCAGGCCCGACGAAACACTGGCAAGCCTCAACCGGCTGAACGAGGCGCGTGAGCGCCAAGCCGGGAAGCGCGTGAAACTACCCACTGCCAAATAAAAGCTCCGATCAGGATTACAGGGAAGTGATGAGATTGAATTACCACTCTAAAAATACCTGCTGGATTAGATCGTGGCAGTTTGGCGACGGCGAGGAGCTGGGTTCGGAAACTTATTCCTGCGGTTTCGCCGAACGTCTTCCCGCCGGCGCGAGCGTTATCACGTCGTGAAACGGCTCGAAGAGGTTCGGGTTGTTTCGCCGTCCCGCCGGCGCAGTTCACAGTGACCGTAGCTTACATCAACCGGATCGGGACGGCTGTTCCGCCGCACGATGTACACGAAGCGTTCATTACCTTTGCGCGAGGTAGCTTGCCGGAAGGCAAGGCTCGAACACTGTTCAGCCGGATGGCATTACTGTCAGGGATCGAACAGCGATTTTCGGTGCTTCACAAAGACGGTTTGATGGAAGCGGAGGGGCTGGAGCCAGCATTTTATCGGCGCGGGGCGTTTCCAAGTACGGCGGAGCGGATGCGCATCTACGAGGCGCATGCGCCGGGACTGGTCGCGCAGGCGCTGAAGAGGCTGAATGTTGCAGACGAAGCGGGTCGGATCACGCATTTGGTGGTAGCGTCCTGCACCGGGTTCATGGCGCCAGGACTGGATCAGCTGATCCAGCGTCAACTCGGGCTACGGGGCGATGTGCAGCGCACGCTGGTAGGATTTATGGGCTGCTCGGCGGCGGTGCCGGCGCTAAGGATTGCCCGGGCGGCAGTGCTGGCCGAGCCGACGGCGCGTGTGCTGGTCGTAAATCTTGAACTCTGTACGCTGCATATGCAGGAGACGGCGGAGTTGGGCGTCGCGTTGTCCTTCCTGCTGTTTGGCGATGGCTGTGCGGCCTGCTTGGTGACGGCGGATGAGGGCGGCATCGCGCTTGACGATTTTCGGACCGCGCTGATCCCGGATAGCAAAGATTTCATCACCTGGCATGTTGGCGACCAGGGGTTCGTGATGCATCTGTCAGGGCAGGTGCCGGCGCGGATCGCGCAGGCGCTACGCGAGAACACCGGCGACTTGCTGCGCGGCGAGGGCACGCAGGCTGTCGACCTGTGGGCAGTGCATGGCGGCGGCCGATCAATTTTGGACGCTGTGCAAGCGGGTCTCGATCTGGCGCCGGAGGCGCTCAGCGCATCTCGCGCGGTGCTGGCGGCCCATGGCAATATGTCGTCCGCCACCATTATGTTTGTGCTGAAGCGGATGCTGGACAAGGCCGAAGCTGGCAAACGCGGGTTGGCCATTGCATTCGGACCAGGGATGGTGGTGGAAACGTTCCGTTTTTCGACGACAAACTGTTTAAATCGGGTCAAGCTACCAAAGCTAGCGGATGCACTGATCCCGGATTAATACTTTGGTGAGCGAAACCTTCAAGGCTACGCATGTAGAACAGTGATTGCGGGATGATGAAGCGGGCGGCTAGCAGGCTCAATGGTGGTTGGGCGCGAAAGACGCCTTCGAAGAGACGATCATCGCCTCATCTACGCCTGCAAAGCAAGAGCAAAGTCCAAAGTGATTGAGGATCTGCTCCCCGTCTCGGGGCTTTGATGTCATAGATTTTACCGTCTATCGTCACTGCCGTGGCGTGGTCGCTGGGACCAAGGCGAAGGGGGACGAAGCCGATGTTCCGGATTGCAGTCGATACCGGCGGAACTTTCAGCGACGTCGTCCTCACCGACCAGGACACGCGGGCCTTGTGGGTCAACAAGGCGCTGACAACCCCGGAACGGGTGTTTGAGGGCATTGCCGAGGCACTGACGGTCTCAGCCCGAGAGTTGAACAAGACGCTTCACGAGTTGTTGGCGGCGACTACGGTGTTCACCTACGGCACGACATTCTCGACCAACGCGATCATCACCGGTGACACGGCGCGCACGGCCTTCCTAACCACCACCGGACATCCGGACACCCTGGTGCTTCGGGAAGGCGGCAAGCTCAATCCGTTCGACTTTCGCACGACATATCCTGAGCCTTACGTGCCGCGGCGCCTGACCTTCGAGATCCCCGAACGGGTGAGTTCGGAGGGCGAGGTCTTGCTTGCCCTCGACGAGGCAAGGGTGCGGGAGGTCGCCGCGGAACTGCGCCGCCGCCGTGTCGAGGCCGTGGCTGTCTGTCTGCTCTGGTCGATCATCGCGCCACGGCATGAACGCCGCATCGGCGAGATCCTGGCGGAGGAACTGCCGGGCGTGCCGGTGACGCTGTCGCACGAGCTGAATCCAATCCTGCGGGAATACAGGCGCGCCTCCTCCGCCGCCATCGACGCCTCGTTGAAGCCGCTGATGCAGCGGCATTTGCGGGAGATGGAGGCGGACCTGCGGGCCGCCGGCTTCGCGGGGCAACTTCTGGTCGGCACGTCCTTCGGTGGCGTGCTGACGGTGGAGGCCGTGGCGGACCGGCCGATCTACACGGTGAACTCGGCGCCGGCGATGGCCCCGGTAGCGGGGCGAGCCAATGCACCGGAGGAGGAGAGCCTCATCGTCTGCGACATGGGCGGCACCAGTTTCGACGTCAGCCTGGTGCGCGGTGGCGCCCTCAAATTCACCCGCGAGACCTGGATCGGGCCGCAATACACCGGCCATATGACCGGACTGTCTGCGGTCGACATCAAGAACATCGGCGCCGGTGGCGGCAGCATCGCCTGGATCGATTCCGGTGGCCTGCTACGGGTGGGGCCGCAAAGTGCCAAAGCGCTGCCCGGCCCCGCCTGCTACGGGCGGGGTGGCACGCTGCCGACGGTGACGGATGCGAGCGTGGTTCTCGGCCATGTTGATCCGGCGTATTTCCTCGGCGGCCGGATCAGGCTGGATGGGGCTGCAGCCTTCGCGGCGATCGAAGCGCATGTGGGCAAGCCGCTGGGCATGAGCGTGCAGCGCGCCGCGCACGCGATCCTCACCATCGCCAACGAGAACATGGTGAACGCGATCCGCGCCATCACCATCAACGAGGGGCTGGACCCGCGCGCCTGCCTGCTGATCGCCGGCGGCGGCGCGGGCGGCATGACGATCGGCCGCATCGCCGAGACGCTCGACTGCACGCGGGTGCTGGTACCCCGGACCGCCGGCGCGCTGTCCGCTTCGGGCGGGCTGTTCTCGGACATCGTCACGGAGTTCAGCGTGAGCGCCCGCACCGATACGCAGAACTTCGACTATACCGGCATCAACGCGGCGCTGGTGGCTCTGGACAAGCAGATGGACAGCTTCTTCGCGCGGCTGGGCACGCCGCCGGACGAGCAGCAACGCGAATTCATCGTCGAGGCGCGGTATCCGTATCAGGTTTGGGAACTGGACGTGCCGCTGCCGCGGGCCCGTTTCGACGATGCGGCGGATGTCGAGGCGATGGTGGCGGGCTTTCACCTGGCGCATGAGCGGGTCTTCGCCGTAAGCGAGCCAGGCCAGCATGTCGAATGCATCTACTGGAAGGCGCGGGCCACGGCACGGCTCTCAAAGCCGGAACGCGGCACAGCTGCCGCCAAGGCGGCGCCAGCCACGCCATTGGTGACCCGCGACGCCTGGTTCGGCGGCGATACACCGCAGGCGACGCCGCGGTATGACGGCTCGGCTTTGGGAGCCGGTAATGTGCTGGCCGGCCCCTGCGTCATCCAGGAGCCGACGACGACGATCGTAATATTCCCGGGATGGACGGCGCACGTGCTGCCCAGCGGCGACTACATGATGGAGAGGGAGACGATGCCATGAGCGCCGCCGGGACCGACCCGCTGATGCTGGCCATTCTCTCCAACCGGATGGAGCGGATCGTCCGGGAAATGTCGAACACGCTGCTGCGCTCCGGCCGCTCCGCCGTGCTGAACACGGCGCGGGATTTTTCCTGCTCGCTGATCACGTCCGAGAACGAGTTGCTGGCTTCGGCGGAAGGCTTGCCGGTGCATGTCATCGGCACCGAGTTTCTGGCCCGCGCTATGACCGACCTCCATCCGGACTTCGCGGAGGGCGATGCCTATCTGCACAACGACCCCTACCTCGGCAACACCCATTCGGCCGACCACGCCATATTGGTGCCGGTGTTCTTTGAAGGCGCGCACATCTTCACCGCCTGCGCCAAGGCGCATCAGGCCGATTGCGGCAATGCCCTGCCGACCACGTACATGCCCGGAGCCCGGGACATCTACGAGGAAGGCGCGCTGATTTTCCCCTGCGTTACGGTGCAGCGCGGCTACCGGGATGTGGACGACATCATCCGGATGTGCCGGCGGCGGATCCGGGTGCCGGAGCAATGGTACGGCGATTACCTGGCGACGCTGGGCGCCGCCCGCATTGCCGAGCGGCGGTTGAAAGAGCTCTGCGCGCAGTATGGCGTGCCGGCGATCCGCGCCTTTGTCCGCGACTGGTTCGACTACAGCGAGCGCCGCATGATCGAGGCGATCCGGCAACTGCCCAGCGGCACGATCACCGGCCACGCCACGCACGATCCTTACCCTGCGTTGCCGGAGGGCGTGCCGCTGACCGTTACCGCGACGATCGACAGTGCCGGCGGCACCATCGACCTCGATCTGTGCGCCAATCCCGACAACTACCCCGGCGGCCTGAACGAGTCCCAGGCCTGCGCCACCAACAACGTGATGACCGGCGTGTTCAACTCGATCGATCCGGATGTGCCGCACAACGCCGGCAGCTTCCGCCGCATCCGGGTGCATCTGCGCGAGGGCTGTATCGCCGGCATCCCGAAATTCCCCCATTCCTGCTCCATGGCCACGACCAACATCGCCGACCGGCTGGTCTGCCTCACCCAGGCGGCATTCGCGCAACTCGGCGAAGGGTTCGGTTTGGCGGAAGGGGCGTTGGGCATGGGCATCTCTTACGCCGTGATCTCCGGCAAAGACGCGCGATACGAGAACGCCGCCTACGTTAACCAGATCTTTCTTGGCAGCACCGGGGGCCCGGGCGGTCCGAAAGCGGATGGCTGGCCGACCTATTACCTGCCGGTTGCAGCCTCTCTCATGTACCACGACAGCACCGAAGTGGACGAGCAGAAATATCCCCTGCAGGTCTGGGAGAAACGGCTGATCGCGGACTCCGAGGGCGCCGGCCGGCACCGCGGCGCACTTGGCTCGAAGGTCGTATACAGCTGCAAGAACGATCCGATGACGGTGGCCTATACGTTCGAGGGTCACGAGAACCCGGCGCGTGGCGTGCGCGGCGGCTTGGCTGGCCGGCCCTCGGACGGCTGGAAGCTCGATGCTGCCGACAGCCGCGTTGAGGTGCCGATGGCGGCGACGCTGGAACTGGTCCCCGGCGAGCGGCTGGTATCGTTCACCGGGGGCGGTGGCGGCTACGGCAGCCCACTGGCGCGCGACCCGGCCCTGGTGGCCCATGATGTATCGGAAGGCTGGATCTCGCTGGCGCGCGCACGGGATGTCTATGGCGTGGTCCTCGTCGAGGCGGACGAGCCGGGGCTGTTTGTTGTCGATCCAAGTGCGACTGCAGCTTTACGTCGTTCTCATCCAGCTTGAACTTCGCCCGCGCGATCCGACTTTAGGCGGGCAGGTGTGGAGAAACGATCATGGTATGGGCAGCAACGGCTTCCGTTCTGTACGACACTGACGAGCACGCCCGGCTGAAGCGGCTTCGCCGGCTGGCCTGGTTGATCGACGGCGCTTTCGTGTTTCCCGGCACACGCTTCAGGTTTGGCTTTAACAGCATCGTCGGTTTGCTTCCGGTGGGCGGTGACGTCGCGCTCGGCGTGGTCTCGCTTTATATTGTCTACGAAGCTGCGCAACTCGGCGTGTCGCGGCCTCTTCTTGCCCGGATGATGGCGAACGTCGCACTGGAAGTCGTCGGCGGCAGCGTGCCGATACTGGGCGACCTGTTCGACGTTGTTTTGAAGGCGAACCTGCGAAATCTAGCGATCATTGAACAGCACGTTGGCGGAAGGAGATAGGCGACATTTCGAGCCGCTCAAAGATATATAGGTCTGGCGCGCACCGGTGGTTATCGTCTCTTCCGCCCCGCCCTCATGGGGCGAAGATCTAGTGGGTCGCGGTGACGCCGCAAAGCGGCCGTTTCAAGAGGCTTAAACGAAGATCGCTCCGTTACTAGCACGATCGGCCGGGCATAGGATTTCGAGGGCGGGTGCATATTCCTAGGGGGCATCATTAAGGTTGAGCCGTGATCGACTTCGAGGTCGGCTGTTAAGACGACACCTTAAACGGCGGCGGCACGATTCACCGAGATCCAACCTTCGCTGTCCATCACCAGCCTTCTCTTATCCACACGGTTGGGGTGTAGAAGCTCGTCCATCTCAATGCTGTCATAAAACGGCATCCCGGCATTACCCATGCAGAACAACGTCAACCAGCCGTCTCTAGTCGGCGTGCCGGGCCCTCCACCCGCTGCCAACACAACCTCGTTCACAACAGCGCGGCCATTTCGCGGGTCCCGGCCGGAGATGACGCCCGCCGCAGGCGGTATACCGGCGCCCCCTCGGCCGTGCCGATCCTCGGATCAATACCAGCTATCGCCAGCTGCACCGCGTTGGTCACGCGGTCGCCGAGGTTGGTGGTTGCAACTGAGGTTGAGACTGGATGGCGGGCGATGCCGATATAACAATTCCCTCGAAGCCTTACCTCGATCGGACGCAACGTGCCGGCGTTAGGGGGAACCTCACTTTGCAGTCCATTCAAGACGCCAACAAAGGCGGCGGTGCCAGCGCAGGCCATGCTCAAAGTCACTCCAACCGCCATTGGCCGTTGCGATCCGGTCCGGGCCGGCCGGTTACCAAAGCGCGAACGGCACTATGCGGGATGGCCTGCGGAAATGCGTCGTGCCTATACGCGAGTTTCCGCCAGTCCCGCGGACTCCTTGTCTCTATGCGCGACGTTCTGCATAAGCGTGCCGCGCCGCATCCATGCGTGCAGAATTCGCGACAACCCACTCCGCCAACGCCTGCACCGGCGTAAGAAGATCGTGGCCAAGATCGGTAAGCGCATATTCCACTTGTGGCGGCGTCACCGGCACGACCGTCCGGGAGACGAAGCCGTTCTCTTCGAGATCCCGAAGTGTCGATGCCAGCACCTTCTGGCTGATTTCCCCCACCTCGCGACGCAGCGCGTTGAAGCGGCACGGGCCGCGGCCGAGCACGCGCACCACCAGCATGGTCCACTTGTCGCTGATCCGCGCCAGCATTGCACTGATGTGCTCGCACCGGGTGGTTTCCTCCTGGTTAGCTGGTGTCGCCAAGGTGCCTCCTTGTCCATATATAGCGTGCATCCAAAGTTGGTCTCCGATAGAAACCAGCATACACGAGGTAACCATGTCGTCGAAACCACGTATCGCCGTTGTCATCGGCTCCACCCGCCCGACGCGTTTTGCCGACGTGCCAGCCCAATGGATCCTGAAACAGGCGCAGGCGCGGGAAGATATGGACGTCGAGCTGGTCGACCTGCGCGATCACCTGCTGCCCTTCTTCGAGGAAATGGCGTCCAACATGTGGATGCCGAGCCGGAACCCGGAGGCGATCCGCTGGCAGGAGACGGTAGGTCGCTTCGACGGCTACATCTTCGTGGTCGCGGAATACAATCACTCGATCACAGGTGTTCTGAAGAACGCGCTCGACCAAGCCTACAAGGAGTGGACCCGCAAGCCTTTCACCGCCATCGGCTATGGCGGCGTGGGTGGCGCGCGGGCCGTTGAGCATCTGCGGGCCATCGGTGTCGAGTTGCAGATGGTCTCAACTCATGCGGCCGTTCATATCGGCGGCGGTGACTTCATGGCCGTGCACCCCATGTTCGGCAAGAAGCCAATCGAGGAGATCGAGGCGAACCTGCTGCCTGCGGCCACGACCGCACTCGACGAACTTGTCTGGTGGGCAAACGCGACGATGGCGGCCAAGGCGGCCGATGCCTGATCCTGCAATCAGTTAGGAGACGCCTTATGAAGAAGATCGGCTTTCTTTCCTTCGGGCATTGGTCTGATAGGCATGGCTCCGCGACCCGCTCTGCTTCCGACGTGCTGCTCCAGTCGATCGATCTTGCGGTAGCCGCGGAGGAGCTTGGGGCGGACGGTGCATACTTTCGCGTCCACCATTTTGCCCGCCAGCTCGCCTCGCCCTTTCCCCTCCTGGCAGCGGTGGGCGCGCGAACCCACCGCATCGAGATTGGGACGGGCGTCATCGACATGCGTTATGAGAACCCTTACTACATGATGGAGGATGCCGGCTCGGCCGACCTGATCAGCGGCGGGCGGCTACAACTAGGCCTGAGCCGCGGCTCGCCCGAGCAGGTAATCGAAGGCTGGCGGTACTTCGGCTTTATGCCGGCACAGGGCGAGACCGACGCCGACATGGGGCGGCGGCACACTGAAACGTTTCTACAGCTGCTGAAGGGTGACGGTTTCGCTGAGCCCAATCCCCAGCCGATGTTCGCGAACCCGCCCGGCCTGCTTCGGCTCGAGCCGCACTCCGTGGGCCTGCGGGACCGCATCTGGTGGGGTTCGGCGTCCAACGCGACGGCGACATGGGCGGCGCGAATTGGCATGAACCTGCAAAGCTCGACGCTCAAGGCGGACGAAACGGGAGAGCCTTTCCAAGTGCAGCAGGCGAGGCAGATCCGCGCCTACAGCCAGGCTTGGAAAGAGGCGGGACATGTACGCAAGCCGCGTGCATCGGTGTCTCGCTCGGTCTTCGCGCTCGTGAACGACATGGATCGCGCCTATTTTGGCCGGGGAGACGATAGCGACCAGATCGGCATCATCGACAATATGCGGGCGGTGTTCGGTCGTTCCTATGCCGCAGAGCCGGACAGGCTCATCGAGCAGCTTCGAGCTGACGAGGCGGTGGCCGAAGCCGACACTTTGCTGCTGACCGTACCCAACCAGCTTGGCGTCGCCTACAACGCGCATGTGATCGAGAGCATTCTAACGCACGTCGCGCCGGCGCTCGGCTGGCGGGACACCGCCGCACACCATGGAGCGGAGACGCCCTTTGAGGTTGTCGCCTGATCGAACAGACCGCAACGAGCGTGCGCGAAACTCTAAGAACGCCATCACCCGACCTCGGCTGAGGCGTCGACGCTCAACCACAGCTCCCGTCGCATCGACCTCGTGCACCTAAAACACCGACTTCGCAATGTGCAATTGTCGTAATCCTCGTCTCCATCGTGGCTCTCCTTCCAGCTCATCCTGCAACCATTACCGCAGGTGGGTGGAGAGCCGTCCACGACATCAAAAACGGCCCGACCGCTCTTGAGCGTGCAACCGGAAACGGTGCCGCTTGGTAAAGTAGAATATTGGGCACAGCAAAATCTTTCGCCAAAACGGCTTAAGCTTGCTCGTTCTGAACATAACATTGCAGCGGATCTAAGAAGCTTTCCAAGGCGGTTGATGGATAAGATTCAATCGTAAACTATGTTTGACCGGCACGTGCTTGCCAGCGTAGTTCTTGAACGAATAACTTTATTAGTGGCTGGTCCTTGTCTGCACGCCGGTACGCCGCGAAATGCTGCGAGAAAAATGCGTAGGTTTGGGGTTTCAGCGCCCGCATCTGTCCCAGTTCAACGTAGCCGTCACCGATGTGGCGCGGCAGAAACCCAATGTACTGTCCAGATAAAATCAACATCGTCTGCGCCTCCATGTGAATCACGTTGGCACTGGCGCGCGGATGGTTGGCGCGATACAGATCCTCCAATTGCCGATAGCCGCGAACCGAGAATAATGATGTCTCGATTTGCGCCACATCCGGAATTTTTACCTTAAACAGTGGATGCGCCTGCCCGCAATACAACGCATGCGCCTCCCGAAACATCGGCAGATAAACTACTCCCGGGCCGTGCTTGGCAAACGGCCCGATCACTACATCCCGCTTGCCTTCGGCAACCCACTGCTCAAGCTCATGCGGGGTGCCAAGTTGCAGATCGATATAGACTTCCGGCGCGGCCTTGATGGTACGTTGAATTGGCCCCTGCAGGCTGAGCACAGGGCTGGAGACAATTCCGTCGACGATGCCGATGCTCAGCCGGCCGACCAATCGGTCGCTAGAGCGACCAATGCGTTTTTGAAACGTATCGATCTGGTCAAACAACTGCCGGGCGGCGGCGAGCGTGGCGTCACCAAATGGGGTCAGGCGGAAGCCGCGCCGGCCGCGCAGGCATAACGAGCCGCCTAATGTCCGCTCCAAGGAGGCGATATGCGTGCTGAGTGTGGATTGTGAAAGGTTGAGGGCGATCTGCGCTCCGGAAAAACTCCCAGCCTCCGCCAAAGCGACAAATACCCGCAGCAACCGTAGGTCAATATTGTCGAACCTTCGCACGCGGCAAGCATACATTGATTCTTTTAAATGAAAACTGGGTAAAATTGTGATGGTTTTGAATATAAAAGCCAGCCAACTTCCCCTTATGCCGACAATTTCAATGCTGCCCGGCTTGTGGACGCGCTCCTTCAAATCCTGGTCTGACGGCAGGTGCGACAGCACCACTAATGTGAGCTGGTTGCAGGGGGTGACGCTTTATGGTGACCTGCGGCACCCGCCGGACGTGCCGGATTTTTCACACGCACGCAGCCTCGACAGCCTGACCCTGGCGGACTGCTCGTGGCTCGCCACGCAGGAGGGCTTCGCCGGCGTATTCCGTTCCAGCGGTGATAACTTCGAGTGGGTGCGCCTGATCGACCTGCATCCGCCGCGTCCGGAGCTCGATACTGGCCGGCTATATTGGCGAGGAGAAATATTGATCGAGGAAGGCCTGCGAGGTGAATACATCGAACATTGGAACCGCACCCCAAACCTGCCGGCCAGCCCGTGCGCTGGCGTGGCGCTCACGCAAGCGGACACCGGCCGTTGGGGCTGCCTGTTGCGCGCGGCGGATATGTTTATCTATGCGCGGGACCGCGCGGTGCAAATTTCCGGAGACAGCCTGGCATCCGCCATCGCCGCCGCGCCGGATCTGCGCGTGGCGCAAAGCCTGTTCGATTTCGAAATCTCGCTTGGCCAAGTCATGGAACACGACTGGCGCATTACGCGCTCGACGCTGCCGTTCCGGGTTGGCGACAGGCTAAACCCGGCGATCACCGCTACCGAGACAGCCACCTTTCACGACCGTGACAACGCCGGACGTGCGACACTGCGCGAATGGGACATCACCCACACCGAGGGTGATGTGAGTTTTCTATCAACCTGACCCGCGCCACCATTATCCTGAAGGACGCATTATGAAAAACCTCCGCAGCCTGCTTGCCGTCAGTATCGCCACCTCGTTTCTTATCGCGGCGACGGCCGCCAGAGCCGAAGATAAAATCCGTATCCTGTGCCCAACCTGGTCCGGCTATGCGCCGATCTTCGTGGCCAATGACCTCGGTTATTTCAAATCCGCCAATCTTTCGGTGGACATAAAATTCGATGATGAGCGCGCGGACGTGATGGCGGCGATGGCCCGCGGCGATATCGAAATGGACTTGCGTACGGTTGGTGAATATCAAGGTCGCCCGCGCGATGCCAACACAGCCGGCGTCATTATCGGGACCATTGATGAATCGCTGGGTGGCGATGGCGTTATCGCGGACGGCTCGATCAAATCAATCAGTGACTTGAAAGGCAAAATCGTCGCCTCCGAACTCAACATTCCCGGCCGCCTACTGCTGCAACTAGACCTTAAAAAGGCCGGAATGACGTTGAAGGATTTGCAACTGAAAGAGATTGCCACCGCCGATACGGTTTCGGTGTTCGCCAGCAACTCCGTCTCCGCCGTGGTCAGCTACGAACCCTATCTCTCACAAACCTTGAAGGTGGACGCCGCCCGCAATCCTAAGGAAATTGTCTCTTCCGCGAAATATCCGGGTTATATCGTCGACGTGATCATCGTCCGCGCTGATGATCTGAAGGCCAACCCAAAGAAATATCGCAATTTCCTGATCGGGATCTATAAGGCTATCGACTATTACAACACCAATCCCGCCAACTTCATCAAGCTCGCCGCCAAGCATTTCGATCTTTCGCCGGCTGATTTTAAGGCAAGCATCGACGGCAGCCTGGTGTACACCGGGCTCGCCAACACCCAAAGCGAGTTGGGCACGTCTGCAAAACCCGGCACATTATACGGCGTGTTCGACACGCTGATGGGGCTGAACCTGGAAAACGGCGCCGCCACCACAAAGCTGAGCGCCACCAAATCCATCGATACGTCGGTGATCACCACAATCGCGCCATCCGACCTTAAATAGACGTGACTTTGCCACCCGCCAAGACAAACAGCCAGCCGCTCCTAGCCCGGCTGTTCGTGTTTCGCGGCGCGTTGTCGCGGCAAACCAGGATCACCGCGGGCGTTGCCACGGCGGCGGCTGCTATTGCCATCTGGTCGGCGGCGCCGGCGCTGGGCTGGATCGCTCCAGTGTTTCTGCCCTCCCCGATGGCGGTACTGCAGGCACTGTGGATCATGCTCACGCAAAACGGGCTGTTGACAGACGCCGGCATTTCTATCGCCCGCGTCTGGGTAGCCTTCCTGCTCTCCGCGGTCATGGCGATCCCGATCGGCATTGTGATGAGCAGTTACAAAATCTTTGGCTCGGCGTTGGAACCGTTGATCGACTTCATCCGATACCTGCCGGTGCCGGCGTTGGTGCCACTCAGCATCATCTGGTTCGGCATTGGCGAGGAGACTAAAATCTTTCTGCTCTGGCTCGGTACGTTCTTTCAGCTCGTGCTGTTGGTGGCGGAGGATATGAAGCGGGTGCCGCAGGAATATTTTGAAATTGCCTACACGCTGGGCGCCAAACCGCGCGCCGCGCTCACCAGTGTCGCACTACGCGCCATGCTCCCCTCGCTGATGGATAATCTTCGCATCACGCTCGGTTGGTGTTGGACCTATCTTATCATCGCCGAAATCGTCGCCGCCGATAGCGGGCTGGGCTACGTGATCTGGACGGCGCGGCGCTATATGGAAACATCTCAGGTGATGGCTGGCGTATTGGTAATCGGCGTGATCGGGCTGGCGACTGACCAGGCATTCCGCCTCGTCCACCGGCTCGCGTTCCGATATCTGTGAGATGATCAGCCCAGTCCCTTACCTGCGGTTCGACGAGGTCACAAAGAAATTCGGCGCGCTCGATGTGGTTGCCACGCCGTTCAACCTTGAAATTCCGCGCCGCCAGTTCGTGGCGTTTCTCGGCCCCTCCGGCTGCGGTAAGACTACGCTAATGCGGATGGTTGGCGGGCTGGATAAACCAAGCTCCGGTGACATATTGCTGGAGGGCGCACCGGTTGGCGGGCCGGACCGTCGGCGCGGGATGGTGTTTCAATCCTATTCCTCTTTTCCCTGGCTGACGGTGGAACAGAACGTGCTGTTCGGCATGAAATATCGGCCGGATCTCCTGCCGGCGCAAAAGCGTGAGCGCGCCACCCAATATCTAAAGCTGGTCGGCCTACAGGATTTCGCCAAAAGCTTTCCCAGCCGCGTCTCTGGCGGCATGCGCCAGCGCATCGCTATCGCGCGCACGCTCGCGGCGGGTTCAGAAATCTTGCTGATGGACGAACCTTTCGGAGCGCTGGACGCACAGCTGCGGGAAGAACTGCAAGTGGAGCTGCGCCGCATCCAGACCGAGGATGCAAAAACCATCATCTTCGTCACCCATGACGTGGAGGAGGCGATCTTTCTTGCCGACCGGGTAATTGTATTCTCGCCCCGCCCGGCGATCATCCGTGCCGATCTGGACATCACCGCCATTCTTGGCAAAGTCCGCGACCTGACCACCCGCGACGGCGAAACTTTTTTCAGACTGCGCACGGAGATCCTGCGGATGCTGCGCCGCCCTCAACAGCAAGCCGCATGAATTTTTTTGGCAAAATCGCCGTCATCAGTGGCGCCAGCCGCGGCATCGGCTTGGGCATCGCGCAAGGCTTTGCGGCTGCCGGCGCCACGCTGATTCTGCTCGCGGATGACCGGCAGGTAGCCGAAGTTGCCGGCGCACTGGGCGGTGACGGTGTGGTTCTGGACATTACCGATGAAGCAGCGGTGGCAACCGTCTTCGCAAAGATCCCGCACATCGACATTCTCATCAACAACGCCGGCCTGGAACGGCTGACGCCGCTGACGGACACTACAGCCGCCGCCACGGAAACCTTCCGCCGCATCATCGACATCAACATTACCGGCACATATCTCGTCACCCGCGCCGCGCTGTCCAAAATTCCGGCGGGCGGCCGGATCATCAGCACCAGCTCGGTCTGGGGCCGTGTGGGGGAACCGCTGTTTGGCGCCTATGCCGCCTCCAAACACGCCATCATCGGTCTCACCAAATGCTGGGCCAAGGAGCTTGGCCCGCGCGGCATCAACGTCAACGCGGTGGCGCCAGGCTGGGTAAAAACTGAATCCTCGCTACGTTCGCTGGCACGCATGGCGGAGCTTCAATGCATATCCGAAGACCGATTACTGGAAGACATTCTGGCCGGGCAGGCGCTGCCCGGGCTCATGGAGCCGCATGACATGGCCGGCGTTTATATGTTTCTTGCCTCCTCCTACGCAGCGAACATCACCGGCCAAACGCTCGGCGCAGACCGGGGAGAAGTGCCGTGGTAGCTCAGCGCGTGCTGATCACCGGCGCCGCCAGCGGCATCGGCCGCGCCGCCGCTCTGGCGTTTCTCGCCGCAGGTGCCACCGTCATCGGCCTGGATATCGCCGGCCCGCCTGACGGAATCTACTGGGTAAAAGCCGACCTCGCCGACCCCGCCGCGGTGGCAACCACCGTGAGGGCCGCCGCGGACAAATTGGGCGGCGTCGATTGCCTGGTGAACAGTGCGGGTGTCGAATACGACGCGCCGCTGCACAATCTGGAAATAGCCGCGCTGGACCGAATGTTCGCGATTAATCTGCGCGGCCCGATGCTGGTGAGCGCCGCCGCCTTAAAATTTATTCCCGCCGGGGGGTGCATCATCAACATCGCCTCGGAGCTGGCCTATCTCGGCCGCGCCGGCGCATCCGGTTATTGCGCCACCAAGGGCGCAATTCTCAGCCTTACCCGCTCCTGGGCGCGCGAGCTGGCCCCAAATATCCGAGTCAACGCGGTGGCGCCCGGCCCGATCGATACGCCTTTGCTAAACTTTTCCGGCATGACGCCTGAGCTGCAAAGGACCGAACTTTCCAACCCGCTCGGGCGGATCGGCGAACCGCAGGAGGTGGCCGCTGCGATCCTGTTTCTCGCCAGCCCGGCGGCAAGTTTCATCACCGGCCAATGCCTCGGAGTCGATGGCGGCGCGGCGATGCATTGAGGAGACAAAAAATGGTCGACAGTATTTTCATGGCGGAACTTTCCTGGCCGGAGTGGGAGCGAAAAGTCGCCGCCGGCGCCGTCATCTTCCTGCCGATCGGCGCGACCGAACAGCATGGGCCGCATCTGCCGCTGAACGTGGACGTCATCCTGCCGACCGGCGTTTGCGAGCGCGTGGCCCGGGCCACCGGCGGCCTGGTGGCGCCCACCATCGCCTATGGCTACAAATCGATGCCGCGCTCCGGCGGCGGCCAAAGTTTCCCTGGCACCACAAGCCTTGATGCCAACACGCTTATTTTGCTCCTGCGCGACATCATCCGCGACATGGCCGTGCACGGCGCTCGCCGCTTTGTGTTGGTCAACGGGCATTTTGAAAACACCTGGCCGGTGGTTGAAGGCCTGGACCTTGCCTTGCGCGAATTGCGGCGCGACGGCATCGCCGATGTGACCGCGATGCGGCTGGAATACTGGGATTTCGTGCGGCGCGAGACGTTGGATAAAATTTTCCCGGATGGCTTTCCCGGCACGGAGTTGGAGCACGCCAGCCTGATCGAAACCTCTTTGATGCTGCTACTTCGCCCCGATCTTGTCGACACGTCCAAAATTCCCGAGGAGGGCCGCGCCAGCTTCCCGCCCTATGATATTTTCCCGCCGCCGCCCGGCTACCTTCGGGCCACCGGCGTGCTCGCGGATGCCCGTAACGCCAGCGCGGAGATCGGCGGCTGGCTGATGGACGACCATGTGGCGTTGATCGCGGCCGCTGTGGCCAAGGAATTTAAGCTGTGATGTTTGAACCGCTCGACGCCGCGCTGGTGCCGCGCTTCGCCGGCATCGCCAGCTTCTTTCGGCTACCCTGCATCAGCGATCCGGCGCTGGTGGATGTCGCACTGATCGGCGTGCCGTTCGATGGCGGCACCACCAACCGCCCCGGCGCGCGCCATGGCCCGCGAGAAATCCGCAACCAGTCCAGCCTGTTGCGCAGGATCAACGCGAATGGAGTCTCGCCTTACGACCGAATACGTGTCGCCGACCTTGGCGACTCCCCGGTAAACCCGATCAACCTCCTGGATGCTTTGCATAAAATCGAGAATTTCATCGTCGCCATCACCGCCGCTGGCGCCATCCCGCTCACCGCCGGCGGCGACCATCTTATCACTTTGCCGATTCTGCGCGCCGTAGCCAAACATGCCCCCGTCGGACTGATCCATTTCGATGCGCATTCCGACACCAACGACAAATATTTCGGCGATAATCCCTACACCCATGGCTCGCCCTTCCGCCGCGCGGTGGAAGAAAACCTGCTGGATCCCAAACGCGCTGTGCAGATCGGCATCCGCGGCTCCTACTATCATGAGTCAGACCTGGATTTTGCCCGGGCAAACGGCTTTCGCATCATCACCATGGAGGAATTTGCCCGGCGTGACATCGCCGATGTGATCGCCGAGGCCCGCGCCATCGCCGGTGCGGATGCGACCTATTTGTCCTTCGACATCGACAGCCTGGACCCCTCGATCGCCGCCGGCACCGGCACCCCGGAGATCGGCGGCTTCACCGCCCGCGAGGCGCAGCAAATGCTGCGCGGCCTGACCGGCCTGCACATTGCCGGCGCCGATATCGTTGAGGTCTCGCCGCCGTTCGACCCCTCCGGTCTCACCGCGCTCACCGGCGCCACCATCATGTTCGAGTTGCTCTGTGCCATCGCTGGGAGCAAATAAAATGGCCCATGGGCATGAAACCGGCCGGCTCAACCTGCCCTTCGTCGGTATCTGCAGTTTTGGTAAATACCCGATCCAGCTTGATTGGGACAACATCCAAGCCGACATCGCTATCCTTGGCGCGCCGTTCGACGGCGGCACGCAATGGCGCCCCGGCGCCCGCTTTGGCCCGCGCGCAATTCGAGAAGCCTCCACCTTGTTCGCCTTTGGTCACGCCGGGGCCTACGACCACGAGGACGACATGACCTACCTCACCGATTGCCGCGTCGCCGACATCGGCGACGCTGATATCATCCACACTAGCACCGAGCAGAGCCACGCCAATATTGAATTCGGCGTACGCAAAATCCTTAGCTCCGGCGCTCTGCCGGTAATGCTCGGCGGCGATCATTCCATCAACATCCCTTGCATCCGCGCCTTTGCCGAACAGCCGCCGATGCATCTAGTGCAGATCGATGCGCATCTGGACTTTGTCGATGAGCGCCATGGCGTCCGCCACGGCCATGGCAACCCGATGCGCCGCGCCGCTGAACAGAAGCACATTACCGGCCTCACCCAGCTTGGCATCCGCAACGTCTCCTCCACCACGCGCGAAGGCTATGAGGATGCGCGGCGCATGGGGTCTGACATCCTCTCGGTGCGGCAGATACGCGCACTTGGCACCGCAGCCGTCCTCGCACGCATTCCGGCAGGTAGCCGCTACTATCTTTCGATCGACATCGACGCCTTCGATCCCTCAATCGCACCCGGCACCGGCACCCCGAGCCACGGCGGGTTTACCTATTACGAGGTTTTGGAATTGCTCATCGGCATTGCCCAACGCGGCGAGATTGCCGGCATCGACCTAGTGGAAACGGCGCCTGATTATGACCAATCCGGGATCACCGCCATCCTTGCGGCACAGCTGATTTTAAATCTTCTTGGCCGCATAAAAATCCGTAAGGGCTGTTAAACATTGCGTCTTGTATATTTGGTTGTGAAGAACTGGCAACCGGGTGAATAAGATGGATAATTCGTTTTGGGCTCGGTTCTTTTTTGCTGGCTGTCGCGCGCGCGCCTGCATCTGGTCCGCCTGGCGCACCAAAAGGGTTCGCCTGCGCCAGTCATACGCGCACTTCGCGCAAGATAGCGCTGATCCGTCATCAGCGCTACGTGCGTACCAAGCAATTCCAGTAGAGCACTAAAGACTCTACGAACCTATAGAGCGGCTGGGGGCCTCGAGATATTCACCGCAACTTAAAGATGATGCTGATTTGCGCGCGGTATCCACGCCCAAGCTGGCGTTCGCCGGCCGGGCGCATGCGCAACCCGGGCAAACAGCGCGGGCAGAAGGTTTTCAGCCGGCACGCGCCGTATGCACCAGCTAAATGTCCGCCTTGGCGAGTAGCGCCGCAAGCACCGTATGACCGGTATGAGGCGCCTAGCTGCCTATCTAACCGCTGCTAGCCCGGAGGCCAAATCAGACCGGCAGTTTACAGCGGGAGCTGGCCGGAAGCGGAAGGTCGGCTTTCTTACGGTATACGGCGGTTGCGGACATTCGCACCGGACACCTGCGCAATCTAGCCGCCGACAATGCATTGCGCGGCAAGTGGCTCAAACCTAACTTTTTTTGAGACGCTGCCGATGTGCTTGGTTGTTGCTTCCGGAGCAAAACCCATATCTCCCCGCACCTTTGGAGCGACGCGCTGCATGCTGAAGACGGATCAGGAAACGGCGCGCGGTCTCGGCGCGCTTACGGCGCTGAATTTTTTTATGGCTGACATGCAGGCCGGCGTCGGGCCGTTTCTTGGCGTGTTCCTGCTCGCGCATCATTGGAGCAACGCGACCATCGGAACAATAATGACGCTGGGCGGGCTTGCCGGCATGGTGATGACCGTGCCTGCTGGCGCATTGGTGGATCATACCAAGCGCAAACGGCTACTTGTTGCGGTCTCCGGCGTTTGCACAATCTGCGGGTCGGCGCTCCTGTTGGTCTCGCAAAGCATCTGGGTGGTCGGTACGTCCCAAATCCTCACCGCGATCGCGGGCGCCGCAATCGGCCCTGCCGTTGCCGGCATGACGCTCGGCATGGTTCGTCAAGCCGGTTTTGATCGGCAGAACGGGCGCAACCAAGCATTTAACCACGCTGGCAACCCGCTGGCGCCGGCCTTTCTGGTCTGCTCGGCTGGCTATTCGGCTTTTGGGCGATCATGGCACTCGCTGCGCTATTCGGAATTGCGTCAATCGTGTCGGTGTTTTGTATTCCAGCAGATGCAATCGACGATCGCGCGGCGCGCGGGGAGCGCGAGGATGCGGCGGAAGGCGGGAATATCAGCGGGTTGCTGGTGCTGCTGGAATGCAAGCCACTACTGGTGCTAGCCGCCGCGCTGCTGTTCTTCCACCTGGGTAATGGAGCGATGTTGCCGCTCTTTGGTATGGCTGAGGCTTCGGCGCATCAGGGCAATCCAGCGGCGCTGGTGGCCAGTACGATCGTGGTGGCGCAGGCGGTGATGATTGTAATGTCGCTGATTGCAATACGCATGGCGAAGCACCATGCGCTCTGGCTCGCAATGTTGCTTTCGTTCCTGGCACTGCCGATCCGCGGGATGCTTGCGGCTCACCTCATTGTCGGCTGGGGCGTCTTTCCCGTGCAAATGCTCGACGGTGTAGGAGCGGGCCTGCAAAGCGTCGCGGTGCCCGCTCTCGTCGCGCATATTTTGAATGGCACAGGCCGCGTGAATGCGGGGCAAGGAGCGGTGATGACCGTTCAGGCGCTTGGGGCTGCGCTTAGTCCTGGTCTAGGGGGCGTCATCGCGGATCGGATCGGCTATCCAGACACTTTCGTGATTCTTGGTTGTATGTCGCTGTTCTCGATCGCGATCTGGCTCGCTGGGGCGCGGCTCGTGCGTCGAGAAAGCGCAGTGACCACATGAGCGGAAATGTTTTGATCTGGATTATCTCAGCGTTGGCAATCGCAGGGGTGATCTTGCGTCCAGGCGAGCTGCCGGAGGCGGTCTGGGCAGTCAGCGGGGCGTTGTTGCTGCTCATCCTGGGCTGCATCAAACCAGCCACGGCATTGCACGGTATAGTGCGCGGCGCCGATGTGTACCTGTTTCTGACCGGAATGATGCTGCTCGCAGAGGTCGCTCGCACACGCGGCTTGTTCGACTGGCTGGCCGCTTTGGCAGCCCAACACGCGCGCGGCTCGACAGCGCGGTTGTTTGCTCTGATCTATGGGGTCGGCATCCTTGTGACCGCTTTCCTGTCTAACGACGCGACGGCGGTTGTGCTGACTCCGGCCGTGGCAGCTGCGACACGGGCGGCAAAACTTCGCGATCCCGTGCCGTATCTGCTAATCTGCGCCTTCATCGCGAATGCTGCGTCATTCATTCTACCGATCTCCAATCCGGCCAATCTGGTGGTTTATCATAGCGCGATGCCGCCGCTGCTGAGCTGGTTGGCGCGCTACACGCTCCCATCATTCGCCGCGATCCTTGTCACTTTTGTCATGCTGCGCTGGGCTGAGCGGCGCACGTTGGGGGGCGATGTCGAAACCAGCGTAGAGCTGCCGGAACTGAAAGCAGGCGGGCATATGGCAGCCTGGGGCATAGGCGCCACGGCGATGTTGCTGCTGGCCGCGTCCGCCTCTGGCCAGCAGCTTGGGCTCCCGACCGCCGCGGCCGGCGCGCTGACTGCGGCGGCTGTGCTGATACGCGAGCGCGCCTCGCCGTGGCCGCTGCTCAGACATATCTCCTGGGGCGTGCTGCCGCTCGTCGCGGGCCTGTTCGTGCTGGTCGAGGCGTTGCAGCAGAGCGGGCTAATCGCGATGCTTTCCGCGCTGTTGCACCAGCAAGGGGAGGGGGACGCAGCAAGGTCAGCATGGGTTGCTGGTGCCGCGGTCGCGTTAGCGAGCAATCTTATGAACAACCTGCCGGCGGGCCTCATTGCTGGCAGCGCGATCGCGGCCGGCTCTGTCAGCCCACACATCACAGGGGCATTACTAATCGGCGTTGATCTCGGCCCAAATCTATCTGTGACGGGCTCGCTTGCAACCATCCTTTGGTTGACGGCGCTACGGCGCGAAGGAGTTGAAGTCAGCGCCGGGCGATTCCTAAAAATCGGCCTTTTGGTCATGCCCCCTGCCCTAATCGCCGCGCTGGCAATAGCGATTCATCTTTAGATGCGCGTGATATATGCACTCCGGTACGGGCATAAATCAAAAGTTCCGAGGCGGCACAAAGGTGCAGTGAATTAAACTTGGGAGGCTCGTCCATCTTGCCCCTCTATGACAGAGTAAAAGAAGCACAGACTGATCCGGCTGCCCTGTGCCTAGCGTATTGGCTCCTCGTGCCCCGCGCTTCGGTCCGGAAAGGAGTAAGGTTATGGCATCTGCCGTTCTCGTTTTGTTGTCGAAGATGACGAACTTATCCGGCATCTGCTGGAGGAGGCGCTAACAGAGGGCGGTTTCACTGTTGCTGTTGCGACAACTGGCAAAGAAGCAATAGCCATGCTCGATGCCAAGGGAACGGAGTGCAGCGCCCTTATCACGGACATAAATCTTCCTGGCAAGCTCTCTGGATGGGATGTCGCCAAACATGCCCGCGAGATAAATGACACAATACCTGTCATTTGGAAGACCAAGGTAATCGGACGATCCGCGGCGGGTTGACCACCAGAATTGACGCTTTGGTTGACGCTTTAGGTAATCTGATTGGGTTTGCTCTCAGTGGCGGCCAAGCACATGACCTTGTGAGGACTGATCAGCTTTTACCCGGCATGGCGGCCGATTTGCTGATCGCCGATAAGGCGTTCGACGCCGATGAACGGGTTTCGGCTGGCAACGGCATCAAACCCCGGTCGAACGCGCGTATTTTGTAATCTGCAAAACCGAGTAAAGTTTGTCGTCGAAGAAATTGCCAACCAGAATAACAATCTCCGCACCGTCCATAAGGTTGGCAGGCACAGCCCCATTAAGTTGGGCGATCTTTACGGATTTGCCGCCTCACGAAGTCGGGTGGCTGCCCCTTCTGCCGCGAACTGGTTTACTTCTATCGAGATGACTTGTTTGCTGCGCTTTGGCGTCGCCACCTTCCGGCTGTCGCGGCGCTGCCAACCGTGGCAAGCTTGCCGGATGTCCGCCCGCCCCTTCGTCCTGACCTCCGACCTGCTGCTGCGGGCCTACCGGCTGGGGTTGTTTCCGATGGCGGAATCGCGGGTCAGCCGGGCGCTGCACTGGCTGGACCCTGAGTTCCGCGGCGTGCTGCCGCTGCAGAGCTTCCACCTACCGCGCAGCTTGGGCAAAACCCTGCGGGCCGGCAGGTTCGAAGTCACCGCCAACCGAGATTTTGCCGGCACCATCGCCGGCTGCGCCGCCGCCCGTGCCAACCGGCCGGATACCTGGATCAACCAGGAGATCGAGCGGCTGTTCGTCGAACTGCACCGGCTCGGCTTCGCCCATAGCGTCGAAAGCTGGGCGGGCGGCGCTCTGGTCGGCGGGCTTTACGGCGTGGCGCTGGGCGGGGCGTTTTTCGGGGAGAGCATGTTCTCGACCGCGACCGACGCCTCCAAGGTGGCGCTGGTGCATCTGGTGGCGCGGCTGCGGCTCGGCGGTTTCGCGCTGCTGGACACGCAGTTCATCACCGCCCATCTGGCCCGCTTCGGCGCGGTGGAAATCCCGCGCGGCGACTACCATGTGCTGCTGGCGGAGGCGGTGGAAGCGCCGGCCCGTTTCCTGCCCGACCCGGATGCCGACACGCTGCGCCGCGAGATCGCCGCGTTGCGCGACCATAAGGAGGTTTGACGTGACGTTGCGACCCCTGATCCTGCTGGCCGCGCTGGGCATCGCCCCCGCTACGGCGGCGGCGCATCCGAACATCCTGCCGGTCCACGACGTCGCGGTCAGCTACCGGCTGGACGCGCCGGGCCGGCCCTCGGCAAACTATCAGTTCAGCTACGACGCGGCGGACCAGCGGGCCCGGATCGACGACCCGGCGCGCGGCACCTATTTCCTGGTCGACCTGCCGGCCGGGCAGGCCCGTCTGGTGATCCCGGCGCTGCACACGGTGGTGGAGGCGCCGAACCTCTCCGCGATCAGCCAGGAGATCACCCAGCTCGAAGGTGCCCGCTTCACGCGGCTGGGCCAGGCCAGCTACGCCGGCGGCGGCTGCGACAAATACCTGGTGCTGAGCGACCAGGGCTCGGCGGAGGTCTGCCTGACGCCGGACGGTGTGGCGCTGAGCTTTCAGGGCCACGACGCCCATGGGTCGGCGACCGTGACCGCGACCTCGGTCGCCTACGGGCCGCAGCCGGCCGACCAGTTCATCCCGCCCGCCGGCTTCGGCAGCGTCACCCTGCCGCCGCAGGCGTTGGCGGCGCTGCTGCAACAGCAGTAGATCAAGGGTCCAGGGGTAGCGCTACGCACGCTGCATCGATCAATCGCCAGAAGCTTTCCTCGATGGCGTGGCGGTCGACTAGGTCGACCTTCCAGGGCAGATCGCTCTCCGAAAAGGCCTCGCCGAGACCGGCGCTTTCATTCAGGCTGAGCCGCCGCCCGGCATCGATCAGCAGGTCGAGGTCCGAATAGGCTTTGACCTTGCCGGCAACCCGCGAACCGAATGCCCAGACCCGCGCGCCCGGCGGCAACTGCTCGCGTAGCAGGCGGAGAACCAGCGCCAGCTGACCGGCGTCGATCGTCAGGGGCGGCAAGTCGGTCATCGCTGCCTGGCGTGCAGCTGGTCCCGGAGGAAGGTGGCCTCGCGCAGAAAATCGGCGATGCCGGCGACGACTTCGAGCGCCGCCGCCTCGTTATAAGTGTGGCTGGTCTTGCTCCGCATCTCCCGATACCGCCGCCAAGCGGGCCAGCCGGCCAGTAGCAGGCCCTGCTCGCTGCCGGAGCGGACCAGATCCGCGAAGGTCATCGCGTCATAGTGTTCGGGCGAGGCGGCGCCGGCTTCCAGGCCGCGCTTGAGCATTTTATGGGCCAGTTCGTAAGTATATTCGAAACGCTGCACCAGGCCGTCGCGGATCAGGCTCTGAGACGGATCACGCTCGTAGATTTCGATCGCTTCGCCGAGGCGGGCGATCGCGTTGTTGAACGAGGTCAGGTCCAAACTCATGCGTGGCGCTCCGGTACGTGCGCCATACAATCGCTTGCGCTGGCCCGGAGCAAGCGGCGCCGCCGGGCGCCGCGCGGCTGCTTCCGGCGCGGGGAGGCGTTTGCTAGCGTGGCGGCGTGGATCATGCCGTGACGCTGCTGGTGGGCTTGCCGGGACAGGGGATGCATCTCGGCATCGATCCGCTCTCCGGCCTGTTCCTCTGCCTGCTGGCGCCGCTTGTGCTGGCTTGCGCGATCGTGGGGCCGTCGCGGTCCGTCGCGTTCTGGGTGTTCGTGCTCGGCACGGCGGCGGCGGTGCTGGCGGCCGATGCGTTCACTTTGATCCTCGGCTTCGGGCTGATGAGCGCCGCCGCCTGGTTCCTGGCCTTGCACGGCGGCTGGCGGGCGATGCTGTTGGTCGCGGCCGCGCTGTTCTGTGGGTTTTGCCTGGTCGGAGCGATGTACCTGCCGCCCAGTTATGCCGCGTTCCTGCTGTTGTTGCTGGGCGTGGGGGCGATGTCCTGTCTGGCTCTTGTTCGGTTTCAGCCGCCGCCGGACGGCCTGCCGGCGCCGGTGGCGGCACTGTTGTCCGGCGGCATCCTGACCGTGTCGCTCTACGTGCTGATCCGCTACGTGTTCGTCGTTTTCGGCGCGGTGGGCGCGGCCTGGTGGGGGGGCGTGCTGCTGGCGGCCGGCGCCGCCGCCATGTTGTTCGGCGCGGCGCGCGCGGTGCTGCAGACCGAAATCGAGGCGCTGCTGGCCGGCGCCGCGGTCGCGCAGCTGGGGTCGATCGCGGCGGCGCTGGGGATCGCGCTTTGGGCCAAGGCGATGGGCAACCCAGCGCTGGCCACGCTGGCTGTGCAGGCGGCGCTGCTGGGCGGGGTGGGGCAGGCTTTGTTCACGCCGCTGTTGTGGCTTGGCGCCGGCGCGGTGCGGGAGGCGACCGGCACCACCTCGCTCGACTGGCTGGGCGGGTTGATGCGGGGGATGCCGAAACTTGGCCTGTTGATGCTGTTCGGCGCGTCCGGGATAGCGGCGCTGCCGCTCGGTCCCGGTTTCCCCGCCTTGTTTCTGTTGCTGCACGCGGTCATCGCTGGTGCTGCCGGCGGCGGACTGTGGGCGGCGCTTGGCTTCGGGGTCCTGCTGGCGGCGCTCGGCTTCGCCGTCGCACTGCTGCAGGCGGCGGCGCTCCGGCTGATCGGCATCGGGTTTCTGGGCCGGCCGCGTAGCCTGCGCGCCGCCGCTGCCGAGGAGGCGGACCGCCGGACGCTGATTGGCATCGGGTTTTTGGCGGCGCTGTGCCTGCCGCTGGCGCTGCTGCCCGGCCTGCTGCTCGCCGCTTTGCGGCCGGTGGTCGCGTTGCTGGTGCCGGGCGCACCGGCGCTGCCGCTGCCTTACGCCCCGCTGCCGATCGCCGTGCTGATGCTGGCGGTTGCCGGCGCGGCCTGGTTCGGGCTGCAGCGTTACGGCGCGCGGGGCGAGCGCGAGGCGCCGGCCTGGAACGGCGGCTTCGGCAAGCCGCCGATCTGGCTGCCCTTCGGCGATCCGCAAACCCAGCCGAGCGGCAGCGGCTTTGCGGCACCGGTGCGGGCGGTGCTCGGCTGGTTCGCCATGCCGCATGCCGCGCCAAGCAAGCGTGCGGCGCTGTCGATCCCGGCGCCGCGCCGGATGCTGCGGTGGCGGGCGCGCCTGCATCGCGCTGCCGAAGGCCACCGCCTGGCGCTGGCCTTCGGCGTCTTCGTGGTGGCTTTGCTGGCGCTCCGCCTCGGCCAAGGCAACTAATGCTGGGTCTGGCCCTCGGCCTGTTGGCAACGATCCTGCACGCGGCGCTGATGTTCGCGGGCGCGCCGCTGCTCGTCGGCGCTGCCGAAAAGCTGCGGGCGCGGCTGCTCGGCCGGCGCGGCGCGGCTGTCATGCAGCCGTACCGGACGCTGCTCAAGCTCATCGCCAAGGTGCCGGTGGTGCCGGATAACGCCTCGGAACTATATCAGGTCTGGCCGTTCGTGTGCCCGGCCGCCATCGCGGCGGCGGCGCTGCTGACGCCGGGTTTTTGTTTCGGCATGGCGGGCGCGGGGCAGAGCGACTTCATCACCTTTATCGGGCTGCTCGGCATCGGCCGCGCCGCGACCGTGCTGGCGGGGCTCGAAACCGGGTTCGGTTTCGGCGGCGCCGGCGCCGGGCGGGCCGTGCTGTTCAGCCTGTTCGGGGAGGCGGCGCTGTTGCTGGTGGTGCTGACGCTGGCGCTGCTCGGCCATGGCGTGACGCTCGACGGCATCGGCATGGGGCTGCGGCGCGGCCATTCCGGCGCGCCGATTTCCCTCGGCCTCGCGCTGCTGGCGGTCCTGGCGGTGGCGCTGGCGGAAAACGGCCGCGCGCCCGCCGACGATCCGGCCGGGCGGCAGGAACTGGCGATGGTCCAGAACGCGTTGCCGCTGGAATATTCCGGCCGGTTTCTGGCGCTGTTCGAATATGCGGCGATGCTGCGGCTGGCGGTATGGCTGTCGCTGATCGGGGCGCTTTTCCTACCCTTTGGCATGGCCGATGCGGGCATGGTGCTGACCTGGCCGTTGGGGCTGTTGTCCTGGCTTATCAAACTGGCGGGGTTCGCCGGGGCGCTGGTGCTGTTTGAGATTTTTGTCGGCAGGGTCAGGATATTCCAGGTGCCGGCGGTTCTGGCCGGCGCCACGTTGCTGGGCTTCCTCGCCGTCGTCTTCCTGCTCGTCTCGCGCGGCCTTGGCGCGTGAGCGATCCGATTTCCCAGGGTCTCGGCGCCTTGCTGCTGCTCTGCGGCTTCGGGCTGCTGGCGTGCCGGCGGCCGGAGCCCCGGTGGCCGGACCCGATGATCGCGCTGTACCGGATCGAAGCCGTTATCTTGGCCGCGGCGGCGTTTTGGCAAGGCCATTTGCAGGGCGACGCCGCGCTGGTCCTCGTCGGCTGCATCACGTTGGCCGGCAAGGCGGTGCTGCTGCCGCGTTTGTTGCGCCGGATCGCGCGGCGCCTCGAGCCGATGCCGCCGGCGCCGGCTCTCTCAGCCGGGCTGTCGGTGCTGTTTGGCCTTGGGCTGCTCGGGCTCGCGATACTGTTGCTGCCGCCGGGCAGTCGCGCGGGTCTGCTGTCTCCGCTTACGGTCCTGCTGCTGGGGCTGCTGCTGATCGCCACCCGGCGCGACTTGAAGAGCCAGACCATCGGCTTTCTCTCAATGGAAAATGGCCTGATGCTGGCGGCAGTCACTCTGCCGGGGCTGCCGCTTGTTGCCGTGCTTGCGGTGGCATCGTTGCTCCTGGCGACGGCGCTGCCGGTTGCGCTGGTGCTGTTTGGGCTGCCGAACGACCGCACCGCTTTTGAGACTATCGGGGGGCCCGACGCGTGAGCTTCGCGGTCATGGCGGTGCTGTTGCCGTTGCTGGCGGCGCCGCTGCTCGGCTGGCTGGGGGCGCCGCTGGCGGGGGCGCGGGCCAATCTGGCGCTCAGCATTGCGGTGTTTCTGCTGACGGTGGTGGCCGGCGACGCGCCGGGGCTTGGCTTGATCCGGGCCGACCCGCTCGGCATCGTGTTCGGGATGCTGACCGGCTTCGTCGGGCTGACCACGGCGTTCGCCAACCTGGCTTTCGTTCGGGCCGAGATCGCGACGATGAGCCTGCGCCAATGGCGGCTCTACCACGCCACGTTCCAGTCCATCGTCGGGCTGGTCCTGCTCGGGTTGTACGCCGACAATATCGGCGTGCTGTGGGTGGCGGTGGAAGCGGCGACGCTGGCGGCGGCGGTCGGCGTCGGCCTGCCCGGCACCGGATCGGCAGGCCGGGCGGCCTGGCAGGTTCTGCGCCTCGGCGGCGTCGGTCTTGTCCCGGCCCTGTTCGGCACGCTGCTGACCTACCTGGCGGCGCAACCGGCGCTGGGGCCTGGGTGGCAAGCCATGAGCTTTGCGGGTCTCGACCAGAGCGCGGCCCGGCTGGATGGCGGGTTGATGGCGTTGGCTTTCGTGTTCTTGCTGTTCGGTTATGGCGCGCAGGTCGCGCTGGTGCCGCTGCACGGCTGGCTGCCGGACGCCGTGGCCGAGGGTCCGGCGCCGTTGAACGCCACGCTCGGCGTGCTGCGCGGCAACGTTGCGTTGCTGGCGATCCTGCGCTTCAGGCATCTGGCGGGGGCCTGCGCCGCCGGCCACGGTCTGCCGCCGGCGCCGTTTTTGCTGGCGCTGGGCCTGGCCTCGCTGCTGGTCGCCGGGGTTGCGTTGGCGCGGCGGCGGGATGCGCGCCGGTTCTTCGGCTTTGCCACGATCGGCCAGTCCGGCATCGCGGTTTTTGCCTTCGGCGTCGGCGGCGCGGCGGCGATTTTTGGCGGGCTGCTGCAGATGGTCCTGCACACGCTGATAAAGACCGGGCTGTTCCAGGCGCTGACCCAGGGCGCCAGTCTGCGCGGCGGCGCCGGGCCGGGGCGGTTCGGCTTCGACCGGCTGCGCGGCATGGCGTCGACCAACAAGCTGTGGGGCTGGCTGCTGGGCGGTGCGGTGTTCGGGCTTTGCGGCCTGCCGCCGTCGGGGTTGTTCGTCGCCGAGTACCTCATCGTCTCGCAGACCGTGCGGCGGCTGCCGCTGCTCGCCATCCCGCTGGGCCTGGGCCTGGTGCTTTTCGCTGTGGCCGTGCTGCGCACCGTCGGGCCCCTGGTCCTGGGTCCGGCCCCGACCGGTGCCGTGCCGCAACCCGGTGGCGCCGGCTGGCTGCCGGTGGCGGTGCATCTGCTGCTGGCGGTGGTGCTGGGTTTTGCGATGCCGGCGGCCCTGCTCGCCACCCTCTCCGCCGCCGCGGTGGCGCTGCAATGAAGGCGCGGCTGCTCGACGCCACGGAATGGGCCGACCCGCGCGCCCCGTTCATCGCGCTATGGACGGACGCCGCTTATGCCTACGCGCTGCTGCAACCGGCGGAACTGCTGGCGACGCCGCTGATAGACGGCGGCTATCCGGCGCTGTCACCGCGCGCGCCGGGGGCGGCGTGGTTCGAGCGCCTGGCGCACAACCTGAACGGCGCCACCGCCATCGGCGCCATCGATACCCGCCCGGCGGTGGAGCAGCTGCGCGCGCCGGACGGCGCCGGCACCTGGCCGGAGTTTGCGGCGGCGGCGGGCGAGGGCGTGCATCAGGTTGCGATGGGGCCGGTCTTCGGGACGATCACCGAACCGGCGCATTACCGCTTCTCGGTGCTGGGCGAGCAGGTGCTGAAGCTGGAAATCCGCCACGGCTACGCGCACCGGGGCATCCTGGCGTTGATCCGGGGCAAGTCGCCGCGCCTGGCCGCCCGCTTCGCCGCGCGTATTTCCGGCGACGCCACGGTGGCGCATAGCCTTGCCTTCGCCCACGCCGCCGAGGCCGCCCTGGGCGTGCAGCCGCCGCCGCGCGCCCAGGCCCTGCGCGGCGTGATGGCGGAGCTGGAGCGGATCGCCAACCACGCCCGCGACCTGGGCGAGATCGCCGGGCTGGCCGGCGGCGCGGTGCTGCAAACCCGGCTCGGCGCGCAGCGGGAGGCTTTCTGCGCCGCCGCGTATGCCGCCTTCGGCCACCGGCTGATGATGGACCTGGTGATCCCGGGCGGTGTCGCCGAAGACCTGCGGAGCGGCGGGGCGGCGGCGATCGGCGCCGCGCTGGCGGGGCTGGAGGTCGCGCTGCCGGCGCTGAACCGGATGTTCTGCGGCGCCGGGCTAGAGAACCGGCTGGCCGGCACCGGCGTCATCCCCCATGCCCTCGCGGCGGCTTACGCGCCCGGCGGCTTCGTCGGCCGCGCCTGCGGGCAGCGGGCGGACGCCAGGCAACGCCCCGGCTACCCGCCTTATGCCGGGCTGGCGGTGAACGTGCCGGTGGCAGCCGGCGGCGACGCGGCGGCGCGGGTGCGGGTCCGGCTGGCGGAGCTTGCCGAAAGCACCCGGCTGATCCGGCTGTTGCTGCGGGATCTGCCCGAAGGCACCATCGCGGTGGCGCCGCCGCCGGAAAGCGGCGAGGGCCTGGGCGTTGCCGAGAGCTTTCGCGGCCCGGTCTGGACCTGGCTGTCGGTCGCCTCCGGCACCATTGCGGACGTGTTCATCGCCGATGCCAGCGCGTTGCACTGGCCGCTTTTGGAACAGGCGGCGGCGGGCGCCCTAGCGGACTTCCCGTTGATCGAAAAATCCATCGGCGCGTCCTGCGCCGGGGTCGATTTTTAATGGCCTGGCTGCCGCGCAGCCTGATGGGTTCGGCTCCGCCCCGGGCCGCGGACCCGGCCGCCGTCGCGGTGCTGGCGGCGCGGCTGGCGGCGGCGGGGCAGGCCCGGCTGGGGCGCAGCCTGGCGATCCGCCATGTGGCGGCCGGCAGCTGCAATGGCTGCGAGCTGGAACTGCGCGCCACCCAGAGCCTGATCCACGATTTGGCCCAATACGGGCTCAGCTTCACCCCCAGCCCGCGCCATGCCGACGTGCTGCTGCTCACCGGCGTCGCCGCCCGTAACATGGCAGAAGCGGTGCGGCAGACGCGCGAGGCGATGCCGGCGCCGGCCTTTGTGATCGCGCTGGGCGACTGCGCCGTGGATGGCGGCGTTTTCAAAGGCTCGCCCGCGATACTGGGCGGGGCGGCCAGCCTGCTGCCGGTCGACCTACTGATCCCCGGCTGCCCACCCAGCCCGGTTCAGATCATCGAAGGCCTGCTGGCGCTGCTGGAAGCGCACGGGCGGCGCGCCCTATGACCCGCACGGCAAGCGCCCGGAGCAAACAAAACGAACCGCTAGGACGGACCGCCTCAATAACTTCCTTATGTTCGCCTTGCATCGGCATAAAAATCCGTGGCAGATATTTTCGCATGTGTCTGGCATCCTCCAAACCCACGATCTCCGAAGTCGGCCGTTCGGCATGAACAAGGTTGCGGTTCTCGTTATAGGTGCCAAGGCGCCAAAGGTGCTCGGCAGGGTGCTCGATCTTTTCGACGACGAGCGCTTCCGTTTTTTTCTGCACGTTGACGCGAAGATAAATCTCGACGCCTACCGCAAAGAATTGGGCCATGCGGATCGCCTAACTATGATCGAGCCGCGTATTGCGGTGTTTTGGGGCGGATACTCCATGATCGAGGTAGAGCTCGCGCTGATGCGTGAAGCCCTTGCCGATCCCGACGTTGCCAACCTCGTTTTATGGTCTGACGACACCGCGCCATTGCGCGCCGCCGAGGAGATTTATCAGTCACTGATGAACGCGCCGGATCGCATCGCCAGCGAAGTGAGGGACTACACTCAGGAGTGGTACACCAAATTCTACTTTGGCGACTCAAACTTCACAAGTTTTATAAAGCACTTGGATCCAAGAGATTTCGGAGCGGCGGACTGGGAGAACATAAAACGGTTGCAGCTCTTCAAGCAACGCGGCAAGAAGGAACTTAAGAAGGTATTTTTTAGCCGCCAGTGGTGGTCGCTTGGCCGTGACAGCGCGACAACGATCTTGCGCTATATCGAACAAGATGAGCACCTGGTCGAATCCTTCCGCTACAGTCTTTTTCCGGACGAAATATTTTTCGCTACGTTGTACCAGCTGTGCGGTCTCAAAGCCGACGTTTCTGAAGTGCCGATGTTTGCGGATTACGAGCGTCCGCCAGTGCCGTTTGTATACACTCGGCCGCGGGATCTGCCGGACCCGCGAAAGGTGCCCTCAAATTATCTGTTCTTCCGCAAGATCTGGCCGTGGAGCGTAGACCTTGTCGATCGTATGGCAAGCCAATGGACGGTTGATGCCAAGCCGTCAGGCGCCGAAATGGCTGCTGCCTTACCCGCTCCCAAGCCGGAGGATTATGAGGCGCGGCGAGCGGCCGCGATTGAGGCACGAGAAGATGGCGAACTTGAAACGAGCGTCAACCTATTCGAGACCCTGGTAGAAAACTTTCCTGATAAGCCCGAGCTTGTTTTGGATTATGTTGCGACCCTGCGCAAACTCCGCCGCTATATGAAAGCTGACGAGGTTCTGGACGCCGCAATGGCGGCGTATCCGGATCATTTCGGGCTGCGGCACGCTTGGGCGGATCTGCCAACAAAAACGCTCGATCATAGCGAGGTGATCCGGCGCGGAGCGATCTTCCACGCGGCTTTCCCGCCGACCCAACATCCTGGTGCCTGGCATAGTCTGGCTTTCATCTACGGCTCGTTTGCGGAGTCGCTACGTTGGGAAGAGCTTCGCGACGACATCGTCTCCCGCCGGGAGGAATTGGTGCAGGATGCGCATGGTTTTCGTATCGGGCTGTGGCAGGCCACCGAGCTGTGCCTGATCGAGCCGATGAAAGCCATGGTGGCAGAGGCGAAACCCGAGGCGTGGCGACAGTTGCCGGGAGAGGCAAAAGAGAACACGCGACTACGCATCGAGATGGCTGAGTTAAACCGGCAGCTGCTTGATGCCTCCGGCGTCAAGGTGATTCCGATCGGCCAGAATTGCCTTCCCTACCTGCTTGGCGGTCGATGGGGCATGATCGCCGAGCGCGAACGCCCTGAGGCGGCCACACCCTTCGATCGCGGCGCCTTCCAGAAGGACAATGCCGCCGCAGTGATCGAAAGCGATTTTGCAACGTTTTCCGACACCACCGCCTTTGCAGAGACCGGCGTTTATGACGGAAGTCGGATGTTTCGCCATGAGGCTAGCGGCGTTTATTTCTACCATGAGCGCGGGCCGTTCTGGATGAGGGATAATGGCGCTAAATTCTTTCCACGCCTCGAACAGATGATTGAAACGTGGCGGCGCACTAGCTCGGCCGGCCGGCGGCTATTCGTGTTCTGCTTGTGTGGCGAGGGTAATCTCGATACGCTTGTTGCAGCGATGGACCGGCGTCTGCTTGGGCCAGATTCACATCTGTTGATTATCGACGTGTTGCGCGAGCCCCACGATTGTCAACCGCATGATCACGTAACTTATTTGCATGCGCCTTACCCGGCCGACTACGCCTGGGATAATTTCGCGCATCAGTGTGCGGCGCGCGGGGTAGCCTTCGAACTCAGCGTCGTTGCCGTGATCTTTGATCACCTGCTTTCGTATCTACCCGAGCCGAAGGCAGTTCCCTTCATTGAGGCAAGGCGTCGGCTGTTGCGTAAGGCGGCCACTTCGTCAACTTCCTGGAAGCGTGATCATCCCAACGGTGCCGCTTTGTACGGCGCGCTGCACAAGGCCGACCCGGCCGCTCCGCAAGTGGCTCTGGCACATGCAAGAGCGCTGCGAGACAGCCACAAAACGGAAGAGGCGCGTAAGGTACTGGCCCAAGCCAAGGACGTTCATCCAAGTCACTACGATGTCTGGGCCGCTTGGGCCGATGCGGGCGTGGCGCCTTTCGACTGGATCGAGAAGCTGGCGCGGCTTCGCTTGCTCCGGGCGACATTCCCGTTGGAGACGGAGCCCCGCAGTTGGCACGCTGTTTTCCAGGAATTGAAGACTCTGAACGAGCATGGCGGCTGGGATAAGGCTGCTGCCTTGATCAGCGAACACTGGTCTGGCTTCACGACCAAGCCGGACATGTTCCAGGGCGCGCTCGGCACCTTGATCCAGCTTGGCCGCTTCGAGGAGGCGCAGCGACTAATAAAGGATGCTTCCCCGAATGTACGGAAGGCCTTGCCCGGACACCTGATAGAGTGCGTCTCGCGCCGGCTTGACATCGCCGAGCGCAACCGAACGCTGGTCAATCGTTCAAACGTTACCGTCATGCCGCTTGGCCAAACCGGCTGCCCGACCGTTCTGGTCTATCGGTGGGGTCTGGCAGGGGTACGCAACTTTAACGACTCCTCGCCGTTCGAGTTGGGGGACTTTCATGGCGACACCGCAGCGGAGGCAATTGCCGATGATTTCGCGTCGCTTGCTGACCATGCAAGCTATGTCGAGAAACCGGCATGGGGGGGCGGTAAGACGCTGCGGCACCGGCCGAGCGATGTTGCGTTTCTTATCCATCGTAACGCCGAGATCGGGGACGACGAGAAAAGCCGGTTTTTCTTCCACCTGGATCAAATGATATCCTTTTGGCGACAAACGAAAGGCCAAGGGCGCTGCGTATTCGTCTATTTCCACACGGACGGTGGAGACCTCAGCCGGCTCGTTGAGGTGGCAAAAGAGAAGTTGTTAGGGCCGGAGGCGAAGCTTGTCGTCATCGACCAAAACGTCAAGCCCACGCAGCTGGCGCAAGATGAGAACGTCGTCCTGCTACACGCACCGCCGCCTATGAACTATCCCTGGTTTAACGCGCTCGGCTCCGCCACGCCGGAAGGCATGGAGTATGAACAGCGCGTTCTGGCGCCTGTAATCGAAATCGTAAAGCGCATGGCGATCGTAACCGAAGACGCCGCGGCGATGTCCGGCGGTTAGAAATCCGGCTTGCCTGCTGCAAGCCTGAAGGCACGATGCGGCCGGGCGCCTAAAACGATCGTTGCCGATGGCTGCACACAATGTCAAAGTTCCTGCTATGTTCCCAGACGCACACCTATGCAAGGCTAATCTTCTAATATAGATCGTCGTTCGGGGAAGAACTGAAGGAGAAGCGACGAAACGGCCTGTTTTTTTGCCGTTGATTCAGGATGTTGCGATCAAGCCGTTGAAGCGTGGAAGCGGGTGGACCGTTCGGTGTCGGCGCCGCGGGTTCTGCTCGAAGCGGCCACCGCGGTGGTTGCCTCGCTTGATTGCCGGCAATTCTTGAAGGAGCTTTCATGGTATCTAATGAAAAATTGGAGCGAGGATCGTCGTAAGTGAGCGAAAGTTTGGCGGGCGTTATTCGGGGACGGAAGGTCGAGGCAGACGGGATCATCTCCTTTGAGATCCGGTCCGCGGATGGCCGCCCGTTGCCCGCGTTCAGCGCCGGGTCCCACATCGACATCAACGTCGCGCCGCAGGTGGTCCGCCAGTATTCGATGTTGAATGCGCCGTCCGAGCGGGAGCGCTACATGTTCGCGGTTCTGCTCGACCCCAATTCGCGCGGCGGCTCGCGCGGCGTTCATGAGCTTTTGCATGATGGCCAAAAGGTCGAGATCAGCCCGCCGCGCAATAATTTCCCGCTCGATGAAAGCGCCGCCCAGACGATTTTCCTGGCCGGTGGGATCGGCATCACCCCGTTATTGTCGATGGCGCATCGGCTAACGTCGCTGGGCCGGCCGTTCGAGTTTCACTATTGTGCCCGCAGCAGGAACAAAGCGGCTTTTGTGGAAACCCTGCTGGCAAGCGAATTCGCCGATCGGGTTCACCTGCATTTTGACGACGAGGCGGCCGAGCAGGCGCTGCGATTCGACCGGGACGTCGGCGGCCCGGCGCCGGGCAAGCACCTCTATGTCTGCGGCCCGTCCGGGTTCATGGATTATATTGTCGGCCAGGCCAAGGTGGGTGGCTGGAACGACAACATCCACCTCGAGTATTTCAAGGCCATCGTCGACACCACCGGAAAGTCCTTTGTGGTGGTCGCGGCGAAATCCGGCAAGGAGGTCGAGGTCCCCGAGGGCGTGACGATCTTCGAGGCGCTGCTGAACATCGGTATCGAGATTCCGATTTCCTGCGAACAGGGGATTTGCGGCACCTGTCTCACGGACGTGATCGAGGGCATTCCGGAGCATCGGGACATGTATCAGACCGAGGAGGAAAAGGCCGCCAACACGCAGATGACGCCCTGCTGCTCGCGGTCCCTGTCGCCCCGGCTGGTGCTGAACCTATAGAAGGTTGAAATGCGCCGCGTCGGAGCAGCGGCGGCGCTGCTATGATGAAGTCGATTTGAGCTTAGGAGAGGATGCCGTGGCGGAAGGACTTTCAGGAGACGACGCTTTGGGCCGCGCACCGGCCGCCGCGGCGGCGCGGCCGGTGCGGCACGCCCGCCCGGCGTGGTTGTTCCGCAGGGTCGCCGCCGCAGTGGTTCTGGGGCTGGTCGTCGGCGGTCAAGCGCGGGCCGATGAGGCGTCGACGGACGCGGTGCGCTTGGTGCTCAACCAGCCCTCGCATATGACCGCGCGGGCGGTCGGCGGGCTGCTGACGGATGTGACGCGGGCCGGGGACCGGCTGGTCGCGGTGGGCGAACGGGGCCGTATTCTCGTATCCGATGACAATGGCACCACCTGGCGCCAGGTTGAGACGCCCACGAGCGTGACCTTGACCAAGGTTTCTTTTGTCAGCCCGCAAGAAGGCTGGGCCATCGGCGACATGGGCATCGTGTTGCACAGCACCGATGGCGGCCTGACCTGGACCAAGCAGTTCGACGGCAATGACGCGATCAAGGTGGCAACCGCCGATGCCGCCGCCGAAGTCCAGCAAGCCGGTACCAATGCCGCCGCCAAGGCCACCGCCACCGCCGACGTGCAGGCGGCCCAGGAAATGGCCGGCGGCGGGCCGAGCGTGCCGTTTCTGGCGTTGCTGACCCAGGCCCGCAACAACATCATCATCGCCGGGGCCTTCGGCATGGCGTTTTCGAGCCAGGATGGCGGCACCACCTGGCACTCGTTGGCCAGTTCGATCCCCGACCCGGACGGGCTGCATATCTACGATTTTGCCGTGAACAACAGCACGATCATGGTGGCGGGCGAGCAGGGGCTGGTGCTGCGCGGCAGCAATGGCGGCCCGTTCACCGTGGTGCCGACGCCGTTTCAGGGCACATTTTTCGGCGATCTTTACGCCAACGACAATTCGTTGCTGCTCTACGGCCTGCAGGGTACCATCCTGCGCTCCACGGACCAGGGCGCGCACTGGGCCACGATCGCCACCACGGCGTCGGTCGGCATCGATTGCGGCATGGTCCTCAAGGACGGCAGCGTGCTGCTAGGCGATGTCGCCGGAGAGCTGTTGAGCAGCCATGACAACGGCCAGACGTTCATCACGATTGGCGGCGGCGTTCCGGTGGTGGGCCTGACGCAGGCCGCCGATGGTACGATCATCGTCGTCGGCCCAAGTGGGCCGCGCCGCGTCCCCTTAACGAAACTCGTTGCCGGAGCCTGACATGCACGTAAGCAAACCCCCCGGCCCTTCCACGGCACCGTTCGATCCGCGCACCGGCTCCTTTCTGGAGCGGTTGATCTTCGGCAACAGGCCTGTGCTCATCGTGTTTTGCGCGGTCGTCACGCTGTTTCTGGCGTTCTCGGTCCGCAACCTGCAGCTGAACGCGAGCTTCGAAAGCGTGATCCCGACGCATCACCCTTTCATCGTCAACTACAACAACAACAGCGATAACCTCAAAGGCTCGGGCAACACGCTTTCGATCGTCGTGGAGGCCAATCAGGGCTCGATCCTGAACAAGGGCTATATCAACACGCTGCAGCACATCAACGACGAGGTGTTCCTGCTGCCAGGCGTGGACCGCGCCTTCATGGAGTCGCTCTGGACGCCGGGCGTGCGATGGAACGCGATCACCAGCGTCGGGCTGAGCAGCGGCCCGGTGATGCCGATGACCTATGACGGGTCGGCGCAGAGCATCGGGCAACTGGCGCAGAACATCCAGCGCTCGGGTCAGATCGGCACGCTGGTCGCGCCGAACTTCAGGTCCTCGGTTATCAGGGTGCCGTTGCTCGACATCGATTCGAACACCGGCAAGCCGCTCAATTACGGCCAGTTGGCCGGGATGCTGGACAAGATCCGCACCAAATACGACGCCCAGGGCGTCACCCTGCACATCACCGGCTTCGCCATGATCCAGGGCGACCTGATCAAGGGGATGCACGAGATCCTCAGCTTCTTCGCGATCTCGGTGGTGATCGCGACCGCGATGGTGTTCTGGTACACACGCTGCGTGCGCTCGACCGCGCTGGTGGTCTCTTGCTCCTTGCTGGCCGTGTTGTGGCAGCTCGGCATCCTGCCGCTGTTCGGTTACGGTCTCGACCCTTATTCGGTGCTGGTGCCATTCCTGGTGTTCGCCATCGGGATGAGCCACGGCGCGCAGAAGATGAACGGCGTGATGCAGGATATCGGCCGCGGCAGCTCCCGGCTGGTGGCGGCGCGGATGACCTTCCGGCGGCTGTTCATCGCCGGCTTCACTGCCCTGGTGTGCGACGCGGTCGGTTTCGCGGTGCTCCTGACGGTCCGCATTCAGGCGATCCATGAACTGGCAATCGTTGCCAGCCTCGGCGTCGCCATTTTGATCTTCACCAACCTGATCTTCCTGCCGACGCTGCTGAGCTATGTGGGGGTGACGCCGAAGGCGGCGGTGCGCAGCCTGGCCGCGGAAACCAGCGATGTGAAGCATGGGTTCTGGGCCGCGCTCGATCTCTTCACGCAGCGCCGCTACGCCGCCGGGGCGATCATCGGGGCACTTTGCCTCGGCATCCTCGGCGCCTTCCTCGGCCGCAACGTGCAGGTCGGCGATCTCGGGCCGGGCGCGCCGGAGTTGCGGGCGGATTCCGTCTATAACCAGGATAACGCGTATTTCGTCAGTCATTACGCCGCCAGCAGCGACGTGTTCGTGGTGATGGTGAAGACGCCGAGCTACTCCTGCGCCAAGTATTCCTACCTGGAACAGATCGACGAGCTTGAGACCAAATTGAATGATCTGCCGGGCGTCATCTCCACCCTGTCGTTCGTCGACTCTTCCCGAAACCTGGCGGCGGCCTTCAACGAAGGCAGCTTTCTGTGGCAAGATCTGACTCCCAATCAGGCATCCCTGAATGAGGGGGTGGTGCAGGTCTCGCGCACACTTATCGACCCGAACTGCGACTTTCTGACGCTTTCGATTTACCTGAAGGACCACCGTGCGGCGACTTTGACCGGCGTGGTCAACACCGTGCAGAATTTTGCCGCGGTCCATAACGGCCACGGCCTCACCTTCGAGATGGCGGCCGGCAACGCCGGTATCGAAGCTGCCACCAACCTCGTGGTGTCGAAGGCCAGCCGGCTGATGCTGATCGAGGTTTACACCGCGGTCATCCTGCTTAGTCTCATCACCTTCCGCTCCTGGCGGGCGGTGATCACCGCGATCCTGCCGTTGATCCTGACCTCGGTGCTGGCGGAGGTGCTGATGGTGTGGCTCGGTATCGGCGTCAAGGTCGCCACGCTGCCGGTGACCGCGCTCGGCGTCGGCATCGGCGTCGATTACTCGCTTTATATATTGAGCGTGACGTTGGCCAACATGCGCGCCGGCATGAACCTCTCCGAGGCTTATTATCGGGCGCTGTTGTTCACCGGCAAGGTCGTCATGCTCACCGGATTCACCCTCTCGGCGGCGGTTGCCACCTGGGCGTTCTCGCCGATCAAGTTCCAGGCCGACATGGGCGAGCTGCTTGCCTTCATGTTCCTCTGGAACATGCTGGGCGCCCTCATCCTCCTGCCGGCTCTGGCGCACTTCCTGCTGCCCGCCCGGCTGTTCGTGGCCAAGGCCAATTCGGCGGAGGCAATCGCGAACAAGCTGGAGATAGCTGGCGGCGGCCAATGATCTTGGCGGCCGAGGATGGGTGTTCTGCTCATGGCTGAGAGGCGTGAGGGAAACGACGCTGCAGGCTGAGTTGTGGCTTGACGAAGAAATAAGCGGGGGGCGTCATGAGCAAAAATCGGGGAGTGGTCTATCTGGAGCCGGGTAAGGTCGAGGTGCAGGACATCGCCGACCCGAAGTTCGAGAGCCCGGACGGCAAGAACATCAAACACGCGGTGATCCTCAAGGTCATTTCCACCAACATCTGCGGATCCGACCAGCACATGGTGCGGGGCCGGACCACGGCGCCCGCCGGACTTGTCCTTGGGCACGAAATCACCGGCGAGGTCATCGAGCTGGGCGACGACGTGGAACTGCTGAAGAAAGGCGACCTGGTCTCGGTCCCGTTCAACGTGGCCTGCGGCCGCTGCCGCACCTGCAAGGACGGCGACACCGGCGTCTGTTTGCATGTCAACGAAGGCCGGGCCGGCGGCGCCTATGGCTATGTCGACATGGGCGGCTGGATCGGCGGGCAAGCCCGCTACGTCATGGTGCCGTATGCCGACTTCAACCTGTTGAAGTTCCCGGACAAGGAACGGGCGCTCGCCAAGATACTCGACCTGACGATGTTGAGCGACATCCTGCCGACCGGCTTCCACGGTGCGTACCGGGCGGGCGTCGGGGTCGGTTCGACGGTCTATGTCGCGGGCGCCGGCCCGGTTGGCCTGGCCGCGGCCGCCTCGGCGCGGTTGTTGGGCGCGGCGGTCGTGATGATCGGCGACTTCAACCAGGAGCGTTTGGAGCACGCCAAGCGCGTCGGGTTCGAACCGATCGATCTCGGCCGGCACGACCGGCTCGGCGAGATGATCGCGGCGGTCGTGGGCGTGCCGGAAGTGGACGCGGCGATCGACGCCGTCGGCTTCGAGGCGCGCGGCCATGGCGGCGGCGAACAGCCTGCGGTCGTGCTCAACCAGATGATGGAGATAACCCGCGCCGCCGGCGCCGTGGGCATACCGGGGCTTTATGTAACAGAGGATCCGGGTGCGGTGGATTCGGCGGCGAAGAGCGGCAGCCTGAGTTTGCGGATTGGCCTGGGCTGGGCCAAGTCGCTCTCGCTGCACACCGGGCAAACGCCGGTGCTGCGCTACAACAGGCGGCTGATGAACGCATTGCTGTACGACCGCCTGCCGATCGCCAAGATTGTCAACGCCCAGGTCATCTCCCTTGAAGACGCGCCGCAGGGCTATCAGGATTTCGACAAGGGCGCTGCTTCCAAATACGTGCTGGACCCGCACGGCTTGCTGGCGGCGGCCTGACTAGCGCGGGCCGCGGCCCCGGCGCCAGCCGGGTGTCTCGCGATGGCTGAATACACGCGCAGGTTCAGGGCGACACGCGACGGCAGGAACGCATCGGCAAATCGGCAACAGATTCTAAACAATCGCGGAAACGTTAGAGTTTTACTGGTTTACTTTGACAACTGAATCTATAATCGCGGAAACGATGCAACAGTGGCTTCCGAAAATCGGGGGTCACTAATCGCGGCGAGGGGAAAGCAAGAGGGATGATTAGGCCAAAATTCCACCATACGACGATCAAGACCCGCCGGCTGCAGGCCATGATCGACTGGTATTGCGCGGTGATTGGCGTGAAGGTTAATTTTCAGGACGATCATAATGCCTGGACCAGTAACGATGAAGCCAACCATCGCATCGCCTTCCTGAGCGTTCCCGCGCTGGAAGATGATCCGGATAAGATGAAGCATGTCGGGATGCATCACACCGCCTTCGAATACGACAGTTTCGGAGATCTGATGTCGTCTTACGATCGAATGAAAAAGGCCGGCATTCTGCCAGCGTTTTCGCTCGATCATGGCATCACCACGTCGCTCTATTACGAAGATCCGGAAAGCAACTACGTCGAATTGCAAAGCGACAATTTCGGTGACTGGAAACTCTCGACCGAGTGGATAAGGACCTCGCCAGACTTCAGGGCGAACCCGATCGGTACGTTCTTCGACCCCGAAAAAGTCTATCAGGCATTTATGTCCGGCGAGACGGCGGAGGCCCTTCATCCGGAAGTGCGCGCCGGTAAATTCCTACCCGATCCGATGCCGCATATCGGGCTGCCGCCGCTTTGAGTTTGGCTTCGCCAAGGTTCGGCTTGTTGTAACAGTCTGCAGGCGGCGCGGTTGCCGCCCGGTTGTTTCGGCCTGCGACAGCAGGTGCTTGGAGTAAGAGTTTTATTTGTACGAGACCCGACAACGTCCGCTTAAGAGCTTCAAAATATCTGGGAGATAAAAATGACAAGACTTTCGACTCAGACCAAGCGCTACCTTCTTGCCTCGACCGGCGCGTGCCTTTTGCTGGCTGGTTCCGGCCACTACGCAAAAGCTATCGATTACCAGTTCAACAACGGTGTCGACATCCGGTTCGACAACACGGTGCAATATTCGTTGCTGGAACGTGTCGCGCCGGAGTCTTCGCAAATCGCCAACTCCATCAACGTCAACGACGGTGACAACAACCTGCGCTCCGGCATCGTGTCGAACCGGGTCGATTTGCTGACCAAGTTCGACATCAGCGACAACGGCTACGGCTTCGACACAACGATCGATAGCTTTTATGATGCGGTGTACAACCAGCACACGCTGAACCACAGCGCCGACTCGTATAACGCCGCGACGGAGCCGCCCTACAAGTTCACCAGCGCGACGCGGACCCAGTCGGGCCGCGACGTCGAGCTTCGCAATCTCTTCATTTACGGTTCCAACTCAATCGGTGGCGTCCCGATCACCGTGCGGGTTGGGCGGTTGGTCAATCTGTTCGGTGAAAGTCTGTTCTTCGCCGCTAACGGCATCAGCTACGGCCAGGCGCCGATCGACATTCAGCGCGCTTCGAGCGTGCCGAACACGCAAGCGAAGGATCTGTTTCTACCGGTCGGCCAGGCGCTTATCACGGCGCAGCTCACCGACGCGTTTTCCTTGAGCGCCTACTACCAGTTCGAATGGGAGAGGTTCAAGTTCAACCCGGCGGGCAGCTACTTTTCGACCGCGGACTTGATTGACCAAGGTGGCCAGCGGATCATTGCCGAGCCGGCTGGCACGCCAGGATTACCGCCGAACACTGGCGCTTATTTTTATCGCACGAAGGATGAAAGTGGCGCGGACACCGGGCAGTTCGGCGCTGCGTTGCATTACGATCCGGAGGGGACAGCCTACGACTTTGGGCTGTATGCGTTGCAGTATAATGACTCCGAGCCGCAGGTTTATGTTCGTCCGTTCGCGGTTCCTCGATTCATCGTCGGCACCCCTGGCACGCCCAACGCTCTTGCCCTCGGTGTCTATCAGACCGTCTACGCCGACCACATCCAGATCTACGGCGTCTCCACCAGTACCACGGTTGGTCCGCTCAATGTCGCAGGCGAAGTCTCGGCCCGCCTGCACGAAGATCTGGTCAGCAGCGTAACCGTGCTGCCCGGACAAAACGCCAACAATAACAAAGACCCGCTCTACGCCACGGGTAACACCCTGCACTATCAGGTCTCCGAAATCTATCTGGGATCGAAACAGAAATATTGGGATGGTTCGAGCATCGTCGGCGAAGCGGCGGGGGACAATCTGCTCGGGTTCGACAAGAACAAGGCGAACTTTAGCCGTACCACGGCGAATCATATGGCGATTGGACTGCGAACGATCGCAACCCTCAACTACTACCAGGTGGTTCCGGGTCTGGACCTCAATCCGAGCATCGGGCTTGGCTATAACTTCATGGGCAAGGCGCCGGATACCCTGGGCTTCAATAACACGGGCATCGACCGTGGTGGCGACATCACATTCGGTATAGCTGGCACTTATTTGAACAAATGGACCGGCGGGATCAGTTATACGTACTACATCTCGCCGCCGGGCAGAGATCCACGCGCCGATCGTGATTATGTCGCGTTGAACGTTGAGCGGACATTTTAAGGGCTGTAGTTTAGGAGTCTAATCAATGACACGCGTAAAGCGGCGTTCAATGCTCAAGTCCAGCGGGGCCGCCATAGCGGCGGCCTCGCTACCAAAGTGGTCGATGGCACAGACCACGTCTTACGGGCCGGCGGATTTGAAGGGCACAACGCTAACGCCCTTTGGTTCGCCGCGCGCCGGCAATGCCGACGGTAGTATACCGGCCTGGACCGGCGAGGCGGTGCCTTTGCCGGCGGGGTTCGAGTCCGGCCAGACGCCGGCGGTCTTCACTGACGAGAAGCCCTTGTACAGCGTGACCGCCGCCAACATGGCGCAGTACAAGGATAAGCTCGCGGTGGGCGCGATTGCACTGTTGCAAAAATTTCCGGACTTCCGGATGGACGTGTACCCGTCGCATCGCACCGCCATCGCGCCGCAATACGTTTACGATTATATCTACAAGAACGCGAGCAACGCGCAGCTCTCGGCGGACGGAAATTCGGTCACCAACGCTTACGGCGGCGTGCCTTTTCCGTTCCCCAAGAACGGCCACGAGGTCGTGTGGAACCACCTGTTGGCCTGGCAGGGAACGACCACCTATTTTACATCGGATGCGCATACGATTACCGCGGCCGGTGAGGTCGTACTGGAAGCCCGGGTACATTCCTGGTTCCAATATCCCTATTACTTTGAAAATGGCGAGTCGCGGTTCAACGGGTTTTACCTGGAGCAGTTCATCGTCCCGATCGCGCCGCCATTTCAGGCCGGCGGCAACATCCTGTTCCTGCAACCGGTCAATCCGCAAATCACCCCGCCGGAAGCCTGGGAATATCTGCTGGGCGAGCGCCGGACCCGGCGGGCCCCGGAACTACAATACGACACGCCAAACTCTCTGACCGGCGGGACCACGAACTGGGACGAGGCCAATATCTTCTCCGGCAAGCTCGACCGATACGACTTCAACTATGTCGGCATCAAAGAGATGATCGTCCCTTACAACGGCAATAAGTTCTGCGCCGGATCGATTGCCGACCAGCACATGACCCACTTCATCAATCCGGATCTGACGCGATGGGAACTGCACCGCGTCCGGGTGGTGGAAGCGACGTTGAAGCCGGGCGCCCGCAATGTAGACGCGCGGCGGACGATCTACTGCGACGAGGACACACACAGCGCCCTGATGGGCGATATCTACGACGCGTCCGGCTCGCTGTGGAAGTTCCAGCACAACATGCCCTCGATCTACCCAAACATTCCGTGCCTCAACACCATCCAGAACTTCATCGTCTACGAACTGCACGCCGGCGATTATTCGTCCGGCGACCACTACGACAACGAATGCACGCCGCAGTGGAAGCCGGTTCCTGAGTTGCCGACATCCTTCATGACGGCCGGACAGCTGGCGGCGACGGCCGGCGGATTCTAAGCTACAACGGATAGGGCCAAGCCTAATAGAGCCGTCACGATTTATCGTGACGGCTCTAGCTATTGGGTGGTCAGTTAGAGAAAGGGAGACGCGTGATGGACGATGTGGCAGCCGAGATTAAGAGCCTTGAAGATCAGCGTGTCCAGGCATTGCTGGCGAACGATTTGGAGAAGCTTTCGGCGCTGGTCGCCGAAGATGTCGTTCACATCCACACCACCGGCAAGGTCGAAAACAAGGCCGAGTACCTGAATGGCGTCAAAACCAGGTTGGAGTTTTTGAAGATCGACCGGCCGGACCTGAAAGTCCGGGTGGTCGGCGACGTGGCGGTAGCAACCGGGGCGTTGAACCAGGAAGTTCGGGTCAGAGCCTCGGGCGCCATATTGGATATCAAGGCGGTGGCAACCCAGGTCTGGGTGAAACAAGCCGGCGGCTGGGTTCAAACCAGCTTTCAGGCCACCCGCGTGGAAGCCTAACCGCGCCGCGCTTGCAGCGGACCGGATTGCTCCGGTCCGCTGCAAGCCTCAGGCTTCGACGGCGACTTCCAGCGTGGCAAGCCCGCGCAAAGTGTTGTGCAGGTTGCGGCCCTCGCCCAGCAGCTTGAAGCGCCGGACCCGCCGCGTCAGGATTTCGAACAGCACGGTGATTTCCAGCTTGGCCAGGTGCATGCCTGCGCAAAGATGGGTGCCAAAGCCGAACCCGACATGGTCGCGCGCGTCGCGGGTGATGTCGAAGCGGTCGGGGTCGGCGTAGCGCCGCTCGTCCCGATTGGCGCAGGCATACAGCATCAGCGCGCGCGATCCGGCCGGCAAGATCACCCCGCCCATCTCGTAGTCGCGCGTCACATAGCGGCTGAACGCGCGGATCGGCGATTCCAGCCGGATGACCTCGTCGATGAAGCCCGACATCAGCTTCGGTGAGTCCCGCAGCTTGTCCCACTGCTCCGGGTGGCGGGCAAACAGCCAGATCGCGCTGCTGGTCGCGTTGATGGTCGTATCGAGCGACGGCGTGACGTAGTCGACGAGCATCGCGGTCGCGGACTGATAGGTCACTTCGCCCCGGTCGGCGGCGGCGAACAGCGCCGCACCCCAGCCTTCGGGGTCCAACGACTCCCGCTTCACCGTCTGCAAATAGGTAAAGGCCTGCTGCAGGATTTCGATGCCCTTCAGAGTGCGGACATGGCTGTCCGGCCCAAAGGCGTTGAAAATCCCGGCGGCCCAGGTCAGCATGTTGACCTTGCCTTCCTCGCTCAGCCCGACAAGCTCCGTCACGACGCTGAGCGGCAGGAAATGCGCAAGGTCGGTCACGGCATCGAACGTTCCGGCCTCGATCAGCCGGTCGACATGCCGTTCGGCCAGTTCGGAAAGCCGGACTTTGAGCGGCGCCAGCGCCGCCGGCATCAGCGGCCGGGCGAAGACATTGCGCAGCTTGCGGTGCTCCGGATCGTCGGAGCACAGCATCACCCCCTCCATGGCGTTGTTGGTCTGCTCGTTCATCATGCAGCCATGCGCCGAGGAGAACACCTCGCCGTTGCGCAGCGCCTCGCGCACGCTGTCATGGCGGGTGATAGCCCAGGCTTTGTGCTGGCTCAGCCACACCGCCGGGCCGAGGTCGCGCAACTGCTTGTAATAAGGGTACGGGTTGCCGATCACCTCATCCGACCAGAAATCCTCATCGAAGGTCGGCACCGTCATAACGTCACTCATTCGAGCTACTCCTTTTACAAAGCCAATTCGTGGGCCAGGTCCATGCCAGCACGGCTATGTTCCGGCGCCGCGCCGCGCCACTTTTTTATCTTCGGTTTGTCCATGGACGATGTTTGACGGCGTTACCTTTACAGTACTCTCGCCCGGTTGAGAACAACGCTTTCGCCCGGTCCGGGCCACCGCGTTCGGCGACGAATCACGCCTTGCCGGCGGTGGCCACGGCGGCAAGCACGGCCGCGCCGTAGCGTTCTATCTTGCTCCGTCCCATGCCCGGTATCTCGCGCAGCGCGTCGAGGTTTTGCGGCCTGGCCATGGCGATCGCCGCCAGCGTCGTATCGTGGAAGATCACATAGGCCGGCACGCTCTGCTCGCGCGCCATTCGGGTGCGTTCGGCGCGCAGCGCCTCGTACAAGGCCTTTGCCGCGGCGGGCAGCTCGGCCCGTTCCTGCTTGGTCTTGATCAGCGAGGCCGCCGCCTCCGGCTTCTGGTCACGCCGGAAATGCACCTCCTCCTTACCGCGCAGGATGCTCTCGGCCGCGGCCGCCATCCGCAGCGCGCCGAACGCCTCGTGGTCGGCGCCGATAATGCCGCGCGCCGCCAGCTGCCGGAACACCGAGCCCCAGCCCTTGCGGTCGAGTTCGGTGCCGACGCCGAAGGTCGGCAGTTGGTCATGGCCGAAGCGCACGATCTTCTCGGTTTTCAGCCCCAGCAGCAGGTCGGTCAGATGGCCGGCGCCGAAGCGCTGGCCGGTGCGTAGCATCGCCGAAAGCGCCTTGCGCGCCGCCGTGGTCGCGTCCCAGGTTTCCGCCGGCGCCGCGCAGGTGTCGCAGTTGCCGCAAGGTGCGGCCAGCACCTCGCCGAAATGGGCAAGGATCGCCTGCCGCCGGCAGGACGCGGTTTCGCAGACACCGAGCAGCGCGTCGAGCTTGCCGCGCTCGATCCGCTTGACGTCGATGGGCGAGGCGCCCTGCTCGATCATGTTCCGCCGCAGCACCAGGTCCTGCATGCCGTAGAAAAGCAGCGCCTCGGCCGCCAGCCCGTCCCGCCCGGCCCGCCCGGTTTCCTGGTAATAGGCCTCCAGGCTGCCCGGCAGATCGAGATGCACGACGAACCGCACATCCGGCTTGTCGATGCCCATGCCGAAGGCGACGGTGGCCACCAGCACGATGCCATCTTCCGCAAGGAACGCATCCTGATGCCGGGAGCGCGTCGCCGGGTCGAGCCTGGCGTGATAAAGCAGCGCGTTCACCCCGGCGGTCCGCAGCGCTGCGGCGGTCTCCTCCACCGTCGCCCGGCTCAGGCAATAGACAATGCCGCTCTCTCCGGGGTGGGTCCGCAGAAACGCCAGCAACTGGCGCTGCGGCGACGCCTTCGACACGATCGCATAACGGATGTTCGGCCGGTCGAAGCTCGCCAGAAACAGCCGCGCGTCGTCCAGCCGCAGGCGCCGGCGGATGTCCTCGCGGGACTGCATGTCCGCGGTCGCGGTCAGGGCGATCCTGGGCACGCCGGGGAAGCGCTGGCCAAGCTGCGCCAGTTGCAGATATTCGGGGCGGAAATCGTGGCCCCACTGGCTCACGCAATGCGCTTCGTCGATCGCAAACAGCGCGATCTCCGCCTCGTCCAGCATTTCGAGGAAGTCCGGCATCATCAGCCGTTCCGGCGCGACATATAGCAGGTCGAGCCGGCCGGCCCGCAAATCCGCCCGCGCCACCGCCCGTTCGGCGGCGGACATGGCGGAGTTCATCGCCGCCGCATTGATGCCGAGCTGGCGCATCGCGGCGACCTGGTTGCGCATCAGGGCGATCAGCGGCGAGACGACGATGCCGACGCCGGGGCGGCACAGCGCCGGCAGCTGATAGCAAAGGGACTTGCCGCCGCCGGTCGGCATCAGCACGATCGCATCGCCGCCGCCGACCACATGAGCCACCACGGAAGCTTGCTCGCCGCGAAAGCCGCGCAGCCCGAACACGGACCGCAACAGCGTCTCGGGCGCGGCGCCGCCGGCTGCGTCGCCCGCCGCGTCGCACGGTCTTCGATCGTGCGCGGCGCCGTCCATACCGCGATTATAGGCCGCCGCCAGGGGCCGGCAATGGCGTGGCGGCGCTTTTGGCGCGCGGCCTTGCGGCCCCGGCCCAACCTCGCGGGCAACTTGTCCCGGCCGGCAATGTGTCGTCTAATTCGGTTTATTGTACATCAGGTCCCGCATCCGCCGTGATGCCGGGGCGAAGGGAGATGCGATGACCATGCCAGCCGATCCCTGTGTCTCCGACAGGCGCGGCGGGACCTGCCTCATGGGATTGGAGCGGATGGCCACTTGCCGATAAAGCCCTATGTTGGTCTCGCCGGTATCCTGATCGCCGCGATCACCGTCGAGTTCAACGACCAGGTCACTGCCATCGCTTTGGTCGACATCCGGGGCGGCCTTGGCATCAGCAGCGATCCCGGCTCGTGGCTGGACAGCCTCTATGCCACCGGCCAGGTGATCGGCATGGGCCTGGCGCCGTCGCTGGCGCTGGCCTTCAGCATCCGCCGGTTCGTCCTCGCCGCATTCATGCTGTGCATGAGCGTGACGCTGCTGATGCCGTTCTGCCCCAATCTGACCCTGCTGTTCACGCTGCGCTTCGTGCAGGGCCTCTCCGGCGGCTTCATCATTCCCCTGCTCCTGGTCACGGGCCTGCGCGTGATGACGCCGCAGACCCGGCTCTTCGCCTTGGCTGGCTACGCTTTGACCGCCACTTTCGCCCCCAATATCTCCGCAACCGTCGCGGCGCTGTGGACCGACGCGTTGAACTGGCGGTTCGTGTTCTTTCAGGACCTGCCATTGTTTTCACTCGCCGCGGTGCTCGCGTGGTACGGCCTGCCGCAAGACCCGCCGCAATACGCCCGCCTGAAAAAGTTCGACGGGGTCGGCGCCGTCCTCCTGACCTGCATCGCCGTCTCCTTCGTGACGGTTCTGGAGCAGGGCGACAGGCTGGACTGGTTCAACTCGAAGCTGATCTGCGTGCTGTTGCTGATCCTCGTCCTGGCCTTGCCGCTGTTCATCTGGAACGAGCTGCGGCAGGAAATGCCGCTGTTCGGCATTCGGCTGTTGCGGCGGCGCAATTTCGCTTACGCCTTGATCGCGTTGTTCACATTCCTGATCATCAGCCAGTCCGGCTCGACCTTGCCGATTTCCTTTCTGCAACAGGTGCAGGGTTTTCGGCCCGCCCAGCTCTACCCGATCACGCTGGAAGTCGCGTTGCTCGAACTCATCATGCTGCCGTTGATGGCGGTGGTGTTGAACATCGCTTGGGTCGATGCGCGGGTCGTCAGCTTCATCGGGCTCGCCTGCATCCTGGCCGCCGACATCGGCGACTCCAATATCACCAGCTTCTGGATCGACGATTCGTTGTTCTTTTGGCAAGGCTTACAGGCGGTGGGCCAACCGATGTTCATCATGGCGCTGCTGATGATCGCAACCAACACGATCAAGGACCCGAAAGAGGGGCCGTTTGCCTCCGCCATGATCAACTCCGCGCGGGCGCTGGCGGAGCCGGTGGCGGTCTGGGTGACCCAGCTGATCGTGCGCTGGCGCGGCGGCCTGCATTACAACCGGGTGGTCGATCAGATCGGCCAGAGCCGCTACCGCGTCATCCAGGCGCAGGGCTTGCTGCCCGGCAACCCGCCACCACTGCTGCCGAACGGCCAGCCGCGATCGCCGGGCGCTCTGAACGGCTTGATGACAGCGGTGCAGGCGCAAGTTACGGTGCTGACGCTGAGCGACGCCTTTCTCATCTTTGGCTCGTTGACCATCCTGCTGATGGTCGTGCTCTTCCTCGTGCCGGTTCGTACTTACCCGCCGCGCATCGTCATGGCGCAGAAAAAGTGAGGTCCTGAGATGGCGGAAGATAAAGGCGGCCAGGACGGCAAGCCCGATGAGAAGAAGCCAGAAGAGCAGAAACCGGAGCCAAAAAAGCCGCTCTGGCCGTGGCTGCTGGCCGGGGTCATCGTCATCGGCTTCATTGCCGTGGTTCTTCTCATTATTTTCCTCCCGACAAGATGGGTCTGGACCGACGACGCCTACATCACGGCGCATTACACCACGATCGCGCCCCGCATCACCGGCCAGGTCAGCACCGTCGCCGTCACCGACAACCAGCCGGTACGGCAGGGCCAGCTCCTGGCTTTGATCGACGACCGCGACTACCGGGTCGCCGCCGCGCAAGCCGCCGCCGCGCTGCAGGCCGACCGCGCCCAGGCCGGCCAGACCTCCGGCGAGGTGGTCCGGCAGCCGACGATGATCGAGGAGGCGCGGGCGCAACTGGCTTCGGCGACCGCGCAACTGGCCTTCGCCAAGGCCAACGCCGCGCGCTACCGCAGCGCCGCCGCCGCCGGCGCCGACACGCAGCAGGACCGCCAACAGGCCGACCTGCAACTACGCCAGGCGGAAGCCTCGGTCGCCGGCCAGCAGGCGTCCCTGGTCAGCGCGCAGCAACAGATGCCGATTCTGCAGGCGCAGCAACAGGCGGCACTCGCCAACGTCCGCTCCGGCGAGGCACAGTTGGCGCAGGCCCAGCTCAACCTCTCCTACACGCGCCTGGTCGCGCCGCTGGACGGCATGGTCGGCCAGCTCAGCGTGCAGGTGGGCAATTACGTGGCGCCCGGCGCGGCGTTAATGGCGCTGGTGCCGCTGCAACAGGTTTACATCGAGGCGAACTATCGGGAGGTGGCGCTGCGCCGGGTGGTCCCGGGCCAGCCCGTCCGCATTCATCTCGACGCCTACAACGTGATGCTGAACGGGGTGGTGAACAGCGTGCCGCCGGCCACCGGCGCGTCCTTCGCGCCGATCGAACCGAACAACGCCACCGGCAACTTCACCAAAATCGTGCAGCGCCTGCCGGTCAAGATCACCATCGTCCCGGGGCAGCCGGCGGCGAACCTGTTGCGGGTCGGCATGTCGGTCGAAACCACGATCGACACCGGCACCCAGCGCAACCTGGCGCACTGATTTGCGCGTTGTCTCTCTGTCGTTGCTCGTCACGCTGGCCGGCTGCACGGTCGGGCCGAATTTCGTGCCGCCGAAACCGCCGGCTGTCACCTGGCACGATCCTTCCGCCCAGCGTAACGCCACTGTCACGCCAGCCAGCAACCCCGACCCGCTCTGGTGGCAGGAGTTTCACGACCCGGTGCTGACCGCGCTGATCGAACAGGCGATCGCCGGCAATCCTACCCTGCAGGAAAGCCTGCTGCGGGTCGTCGAGGCGCACCAGAACGAAGCCGCCACCGCCGCGCAAGGCCTGCCGCATCTGGACGCCAACACGAGCTACATGCGCGAGCAGCTCGGCCTGAAAAGCTACTCGGAAGCGTTGCAGGCGCCCGCTGCCTTCAACAGCTTCGGCCCGCCGGAAGGTCCGGTGCTGAACCGGTTGTTGAACGAGCTCGAAGCGCCGTCGCCGATGTGGCAATACGGCCTCAGCTCCTCCTGGGAATTCGACCTGTTCGGCAAAGTCCGCCGCTCGGTCGAGCAGGCCAAGGCCAACGCCGACGCCCAGGCCGAGGCAACCAACGATGCGCTGGTGATGCTGGAGAGCCAGGTCGGCCAGGCCTATCTGCAACTGCGCGCCGCGCAGGCGCTGGTGCAAACCCAAGCCACCAACATCGACGCCGCGCAACAATCGCTTAACCTCACCGTGCAGCGCCAACTGCTTGGGTTGACCGCTCAGCTCGATGTCGACCAGGCCCGCACCCAGCTCTACGCTTATCAGGCGCAACTGCCGGCCTATCAAAAGCAGGTGCAACAGGCGATCAACGAGCTCGACATGCTGCTCGGCCGCACGCCCGGCGCGCTGGACGCGGCACTGGCCGCCCCGGCGCCGTTGCCCAAACTGCCGCCGCTCGTCGGCATCGGCCTGCCGAGCACGCTGGCCCGCCGCCGGCCGGACATCCGCCAGGCGGAAGCGCAACTGCACGCCGCCACCGCCAATGTCGGTGTCGCGGTCGCCAGCTTCTACCCGGATATTTCGCTCACCGGCAGCATCGGCCACCGCGCCCTGGACGCCGGCCTGCTGACCAGCTGGGCGAGCATTTTCTACGCCGCCGGCCCCACCATCACGCTGCCGATCTTCGAGGGCGGCAAGCTAACCGCGGACCTGCGCCTGGCCCACGCCCAACAGGCCGAAGCCGCGCTGAACTACCGCGCCACCGTGCTGAACGCGCTGCGGGAAGTGGAGGACGCTTTGGTGGCCTACCGCACCGACGCCGCCGCGGCGGACCGTGAAGCCGCCACCGCGCAGGCCGCCACCACCTCGCTCGGCCTGGCCAAAACCCGCTACAGCCTCGGCCTGTCGAGCTTCCTGGATTTGCTGGAGTCCGAGCGCACTCTGGTCTCGGCCACCCAGCAAGCGGTGCAAGCCGACGCAGCCGTCGCTCTGGACCTGGTCACCCTCTACACCGCCCTCGGCGGCGGCTGGCAGCTCAGCCCCACTTCCCTGCCCGCGACCCCCGTCACCGCCCCGCTGCCCATCCTCCCTGCCGCCGCCGACAGCCTCGCGGTGGGGCCGGTACACTAAAAAAAGAGCCTCCGGCGGCCGGGGCCGTGAGGCCCCGGACCCCCTGAGACCGATTTGGCATGAAATCGGATCGCGCAGCGATCGACTGAGCCTTGCAATTGCTCGCCAAAATTAAAGTCGATCGTGGAGCCTGATAACTCGTCACGCTCTAAAAGCGTAACGCCCGATAGCGGATGGAGTTTCGAGCGGACGCGGAGGGTGTCACGCGACCTTCGAGGTGTGCCAGGAAACGGATGTACAAATTGGCCTTGGTGAGCGGACCGCTGCTCGGCTAGCCTCTCGCAATCGAGCATCTTGAAAGAGAGCATGGTATGCGCCACGAGATCATCCCAAACCTACGCTACGCGAACGCCCTGCAAGCGATGGACTTTCTATGCGCGGCGTTCGGCTTTGAACGCCGCGCCGTCTTCACGAGCGAGCGCGATCCTGACGTTGTGCAACACGCTCAACTGATCTGGGCTGATCGGATGGTGATGGTCAGTAGTATGAACGACACCGAATATGCCCGCGCCGCGAACATGAAGGCGGCGGCTCAGGTCGGCGGCGCCACCGTTGGCCTCTACATGATTGTCGATGATGTCGATGTTCACGCTGATCGTGCACGCGCCGCCGGCGCTGAAATTTTCCTGCAACCAACAGATCAACCCTATGGCGGACGAGGCTACTCGGCTCGAGACCCGGAAGGGAACGTATGGAGTTTCGGTAGCTACGATCCCTGGGCGGACCCGCAATCCGAATAGAAAAGCTTTAGACGCAGCTCAACAAATCATCTGGCACGATGGTGCTGGTTGAACCTTCAGGCATATTGCAAAGTCCTTCACTCTTGCACCGGCCCCTGCCGCACCCCTTGCGCTTCACGCCGAGACTAATGGTATAAGAGCGGCTTATGGCTCAACGAACGAAATCGTCCGGGCTGACCTTCTTCCATCCATCGAACTGGATGCAGATCGACCTTCGGCATCCACGGCGCCACCCGGAACCTGACCAGAACCGCCATGAATGAAGCGTCCAGGCTCCAGGCGCTGCACCGTTACACCATTCTCGACACCCCCGCCGAGCAAGGGTTCGATGACATTGTGATGCTGGCCTCGCAAATCTGCGGAACCCCCGTGGCTCTGGTCAGCTTCGTCGCCAGCGACCGCCAGTGGTTCAAGGCCAGAGTCGGCTTCGATAAGAGTCAAACGCCGTTATCGCAATCGGTCTGCAAGCTCGCCATCCAGCAACCCGGCCTCTTCATCATTCCCGACCTTAGCGCCGATCCGCGCACCCGCGACAACACGCTCGTCTCGGAAAGTCCGAACATCCGTTTCTATGCCGGCACCCGTCTGGAAACGCCCGATGGAGAGGCGCTCGGTTCGTTATGCGTCATCGATACCGTGGCGCGTCCACAGGGTTTGACCCCCGGGCAAGCCGCGGCGTTGGCTGCGCTGGGCCGCCAGGTGATGACGCTCATGGAATTGCGTAATGCTCATCAGGTACAAAGTGCCGAACTCGCGCGCGTCCAGGATGTCGCGCGGCAAGCTCAGAAGATGGAGGCGATCGGGCAGCTTACTGGCGGCATCGCCCATGATTTCAACAATCTGCTCACCGGCATCATCGGCTCCATCGACCTGGCGGGCCGGCGCATCGCCGCGAATCATCTGGTGGACGGGCAACGCTTTCTGGATGCCGCGTCAACCGCGGCACAACGCGCCGCCGCGCTCACCAACCGTCTGCTGGCATTTTCGCGGCGGCAATCCCTGGACAGCAAGGCAACCAACGTCAACGGCCTTCTGGCGGAAATGGAAGATCTCCTGCGGCGCACGCTGGGCAAGGAAGTCGACCTGCTGGTGAGCCTGTCGGATGGGATCTGGCTGGCAATGCTGGATGCCCACCAGCTGGAAAGCGCGGTTCTCAACCTCGCCATCAACGCGCGGGATGCGATGCCAAACGGGGGCCGGCTCACCATCGAAACCGCGAATGTGCATCTCGATGAAAATTATGCCCGGCAACAGGATGAAGTCACGGCCGGGGATTATGTCTCCATCAGCGTGTCCGATACCGGAACAGGCATGTCGCCCGAGGTGCTGGCCCAGGCATTCCAGCCTTTCTTCACGACCAAACCCGTGGGTGCCGGCACCGGCCTCGGCCTGTCGATGATCTACGGCTTCGTCAAACAGAGCCAGGGGCATGTCCGCATCGATAGCGAGCCCGACCGGGGAACCACTGTCCAGCTCTATCTCCCGCGCGCGTTGACCGAGGCAGCCGGCCTCGCCCCCGACGCGATCAACCTGACCCCCCGTGGCGAAGGCGAGATGATACTGGTGGTCGAGGACGAAGCGATGGTCCGGGTGCTCGTCACATCCGTGCTGGAGGAACTTGGATACCGGTTCATGGAAGCGCCGGATGCGGAAACCGCTTTGAAGATATTGCAGACCAACGCACCCATCGACCTCCTGATCACCGATGTCGGCCTGCCGGTGACCAATGGCCGCCAGCTTGCCGAAATCGCCCGGCAGTCCCGCCCCGACCTCAAAGTGCTGTTCGTCACCGGCTACGCCGAAGCAGCGGCCGTGCGGGGTGACTTTCTGACAGCGGGGATGGACATGCTGGCCAAGCCATTCGCGCTCGACACGCTCGGTTCAAAAATTAGGAATATGATCGAGCGTCATGCGTAATGATTATCGCTCTAACCGCCCTGTCCCATCCGCGCTGAAATTTTTTTCGCCGCCGATAAAATAGCCGCCAGGTCGCGACCCTCTTCGCTTACGTCGATCCGCTGGCTCGGGCCCAGTATCACGATCGCGGCGCGCACCGCGCCGGAATAATCGAAAACCGGCGCACCTAATGAAGCAAAATTGGCAAAGTCCGACTTCAGAAGCCCGAGCTTTCGCATCTCCGTATCGGAGATCGACGCGGCGGCTTGTATGCAGGCGCCGATCCGTCGCGTCTCGAGGATGCGCCTGGTTAGCCAGCGCCGGCTGGGCGCGGCTTTGCCCATCTCATCCAGCTCCGTGTCCAGGAGTTCCCGCCACATCTCCTCCTCCAGATAGGCAACGAACACACCACCGGCGGCCGTTGCCGTAAGTTGGCCGATCGAGCCGATCCTTGGCTCGAAACTGGAAGAATGAACGCCATCTATCTTGGCAACACAGATCGGCCCCGCCGGTCCCCAGACGGTCAACAGAACGGTTTCGCCAACCTCATCCCGCAACGAAATCATCATGTCGCGCGCCGCCCCTGACAGGTCGGACTGGGCAAGGACGCTGAAACCAAGCTGAACCAGCGCGCTCCCCAGGCTGTACCGGCCGGTCGAACCGTCTTGAATAACTGCCCTGGCACGCTGCAAACTTACCAAATAGGGATGAATGAGATTGGTACTGATGCCGGTTGCCCGGGCAATATCGACAAGACGGGCGGAACCGCCATTTTGCAAAATCGCGTTCAGTATTTCGAACGCCTTCTCGACCGAACCAATTCCCTTGTTCTTTTTCAAAGATGTCGCGCAGCCTTCGGTAAGCGGAACCCTGCTTGACATATCGCCACCATTTCGATAATATTTAATAGCTTCAACAATATTGAGTAAAAAGTCAACATGCCATGAAACGCCAGGATTTAATGCATGTCGGTCTGTTCCTGAAAGCAACAGGCCATCATTTCGCGGCGTGGCATCATCCGGGTGTGCAACTCGACGCGGCAACCAACGTCGAGCATTTTGTCGAATGCGCGCAACTGGCCGAGCAGGCCGGGTTCGACTTTATTTTCTTTGCCGATTCTCTCGCGGTTCGCGAGGGGTCGATGGAGGATATCTGCAGGTTTTCGCAGTTCACCGCATATCTTGAACCGCTGACGCTGCTGTCCGCGATCGCGATGAAGACCCAACGCATCGGCCTGGTGTCGACGGCGACGACAAGTTACAACGAACCATTCCACGTCGCGCGAAAATTCGCGTCGCTCGACCATATCAGCCACGGTCGCGCCGGGTGGAACGTGGTGACCTCCGGGAACAAAGCGGAGGCGCTGAACTTCGGGCGCAAGGCGCATTTCGAACACGCGGTCCGTTATCAACGGGCCGCCGAATTCGTCGAGGTCGTCAAGGCGCTGTGGGATAGTTGGGAGGCTGGCGCGCTGACCTTCGACCGGCAGTCCGGAAATTTTTTCGATCCATCGAAGGTTCACGTGGTGAACCATGTCGGAGAGTTCTTCAACGTACGCGGCCCTTTGAACGTCGCGCGGCCGCCGCAGGGCCGCCCGGTGATTTTTCAGGCCGGCACATCCGAGGCCGGGCGGCAACTTGCGGCCGCGACGGGCGAGGGCATCTTCAGTTCGGAACTCACGGCGGCAAGTTCCGCCGAATATTACAAGGATCTGAAAGACCGGGCCGCGCGTTTGGGGCGCCAACCCGGCGAGACATTGGTGCTTCCCGGCCTCACGCCGGTCGTCGGCCGAACCGCGGCGGAAGCCCACGAAAAGAACGCGTATCTGCAGTCGCTCATTGCTCCGGACGTCGGGCGCGATTTTCTGGCGGAGCTTCTCGGGATGGATCTTTCCGATGTATCTGTCGATGATCGGTTGCCGGACCGGCCGAAAAAGGCGGGCAGCCAGGGCGTCATCGCGGCGGTGACGAAGCTCGCCGAAAGCGAAAACCTTTCGATCAAACAGCTTTATCGCCGTTTGGGAGGCTCTTACGGAAAATTGGAACTCGTCGGCTCCGCGTCGCAGATCGCCGATCAGATGGAAAGCTGGTTTCACGGCCATTCATGCGATGGGTTCATCTTGCAGCCGCCCGTCCTGCCGGTCGATCTGCACGACATCGTCAATCTTCTGATCCCGGAACTACAAAATCGCGGTCTGATCCGCATCGGGTATGAAGGGTCGACCCTTCGTGACCATCTCGGCCTCGGTCAGCCCTAGAATTTATTTAATCCCGCAGCGCCGCGACCTCTCGCAGCACTGCTTCCGTCAGCGCCTCCGCCGGCAATGTCAGGTCGGCAACAATCACCCGCTCCGGTGCGGCCGGTTCTTCCAGCGTTTCGAACTGGCTGTCGAGCAGGGAGGCCGGCATGAAGTGCCCTTGCCGCAAAGCCAGCCGCGCCGCGATCACCGCGCGGCTGCCGCGCAGGTACACGAACCACACATCCTCCTTGCCCGCGGCAATCGTCTCGCGGTAACGCCGGCGCAACGCCGAGCAGGTGATCACGCCTGGGGTCCCGGCCACCCGCCAGGCGTCGATGGCCGCGGCGATCCGCCGCAGCCATGGTTCGCGGTCGGCATCGTCGAGCGGAATGCCCATGCCCATCTTCTCGATATTCGCCGCCGAATGAAAATGGTCGCCTTCGATCATCGGCCAGCCCAGCCGCGCCGCCAGCAGCGCCGCCACGGTGGATTTGCCGCAGCCCGCAACGCCCATCACCACCAGGTAGAGCGGCCGGCTCATTCCGCCCAGCCGAAGGACCGCTCCACCGCCTTTTTCCAGGACCGCACATGCCCGGCGCGACGCTCGGCCGCCATCGCCGGCGTCCAGGTCGTGGCGACACCCCAGTTCGCCCGCAAATCCTCGATGCCACGCCAAAACCCGACGGCAAGGCCCGCGGCATAGGCGGCGCCCAGTGCCGTCGTTTCCGTCACCGCCGGCCGCACCACCGGCACGCCCAGAATGTCCGCCTGGAACTGCATCAGCAACTCGTTGGCGCTCATCCCGCCATCGGTCCGCAGCGCCGCCAACCTGATGCCGCTATCGGCCTGCATCGCCTCCACCACGTCCCGCACCTGGTACGCCGTCGCCTCCAGCGCGGCGCGGGCGATGTGGGCGCGGGTGGCGAAGCCGGTGAGGCCGGCGATCACGCCGCGCGCGTCGGCCCGCCAGTACGGCGCGTACAGCCCGGCGAAAGCCGGCACGATATACACGTCGCCATTATCAGGCACGCTGGCGGCCAGCGCCTCGATCTGCGCCGAGGTCTCGAACAGCCGCAAATTATCCCGCAGCCATTGCACTAACGCCCCGGTGATGGCGATCGCGCCTTCCAGCGCATAACACGGCGGGTCCGCCCCGAATTGATAAGCCAGCGTGGTCAACAACCCGGCCGCCGACCGTACCGGCGCGGTGCCGGTATTCATCAGCATGAAGGAGCCGGTGCCGTAGGTGTTCTTGGCCTCGCCGGGCGCAAAACAGGTCTGCCCCACCAGCGCCGCCTGCTGGTCGCCCAGTATCCCGGCAAGCTTCGCCCCCCGCAGCGGCGCGGTGACGATGTCGGCATACACCGCCGAGGACGGCACGATCCGCGGCAGGCAAGCGCTGGGAATGCCGAACGCTTCCAGCATCTCCCTGTCCCAGTCGCAGGTGGCGAGGTCCATCAGCATGGTGCGGCTGGCATTGGTCACGTCGGTGATGTGGGCGCCGCCGCGCGGCCCGCTGCCGCCGTGCGGCCCGCCGGTCAGGTTCCAGGCCAGCCAGCTATCAACCGTGCCAAACAGCGCCGTCCCCCGCTCGGCCTGCCCCCGCGCCCCCGCGACATTATCCAGGATCCATTTCAGCTTCAGCCCGGAGAAATAGGCGGCGAGCGGCAGCCCGGTTTTCGCCCGGAACCGATCCTGCCCGCCCTCTTCGGCAAACGCCCGCGCCAGCGCATCGGTCCGCGTATCCATCCACACCAGCGCGTTGCACAGCGGCCGGCCGGTCGCCTTGTCCCAGAGCAGCGTGGTCTCGCGCTGGTTGGTGATGCCGACCGCCGCCAGATCGGCGGCGGTCAGGTTGGCCCGCGCCAGCGCCGCGCCGATCACCTCGTTGGTGTTGCCGATCAGCTCCATCGGGTCGTGCTCGACCCAGCCTGGCCGCGGGTAAATCTGCCGGTGCTCCTTTTGCGCCATGGCGACCATCGCACCCTGCCGGTCGAACACGATGAACCGCGAACTGGCCGTGCCCTGGTCGATCGCGCCGATATAGTCAGGCATGTTCCCTCCCGGCGCCGGCGGCCGGCCGCACTTCAGGGCCGGCCCGGCGGCGCCTTGATGAAGTCGATAAACGCCCGCAGCGGTGCCGGCACAAGGCGCCGCCCGGGGTAGTAGAGGAACGGCCCGGAAAAACGCTGCCACCAGGGTTCGAGCACCGGTTCGAGCACGCCGCTGGCCAGATGCGGGCGCAGCCAGTCCTCGAACAGGCTGATGATGCCGATCCCCGCGATCGCCGCGTCGACCGCGAGATCGACCGCCGCGCCGGCAGTCACCAGCAACGGTCCCACCGGCTCCACCCGCACCACCTCGCCATCCCGCTCGAACTCCCAGGGCGTCATCGCGCCGCTGGCGAAACGGCCGCGCAAGCAGGCATGGGCCAGCAGGTCGCGCGGATGCTCCGGCCGGCCGTGCCGGATCAGGTAGTCGGGTGCCGCGGCGGTCGCGAAACGCTGCACCCGCGGCCCGATCGGCACCGCGATCATGTCCTGCTCCAGCCGGTCGTCGTAGCGGATGCCGGCGTCGCAACCGGCCGCCAGCACGTCCACGAAGCTCTCATCGGTGATCACCTCCAGCCGGATGTCGGGATACGCGATGAGGAACGGCGGAACGATGCGGGACAGCACCAGCCGGGCCGCGCTCACCGGCACGTTGAGGCGGAGCAGGCCCGCCGGCCGGTCCCGGAAGCCGTTCACCAGGTCGAGCGCCGCCGCGACCTCGTTCAGCGCCGGCCCGAGCCGCTCGAGCAGCCGCGCGCCGGCCTCCGTGGGCACCACGCTGCGCGTGGTCCGGTTCAGCAGCCGGACGCCGAGCCGTTCTTCCAGCCGGCGCATCGCCTCGCTGAGGCCGGACGCGCTGCCACCGCGCAGCCGCGCCGCATCGCGGAACCCCCGCGCCTGCGCGACCGCGATGAAAGCGGTCAGATCGCCAAGGTCAGCCCGCATTGTTCGCCCTTTCGCACAGGCCGTACGAATTAGATGCTATTATCACACGGAGCGGCGAGGTCTAGCTAAGCCTCTTCTCGAAAGGAATTTTGCCATGTCCATCGACCAGTCCGGTACCTACACACTCGCCGGCCGCACCGTTAAGCGGCTCGGCTACGGCGCCATGCAGCTTGCCGGCCCCGGCGTGTTCGGCCCGCCCAAGGACCATGAGGCGGCGCTGGCGGTGCTGCGCGAAGCGGTGGCAAGCGGTGTGGACCACATCGACACCAGCGACTTCTACGGCCCGCATGTCACCAACCGGCTGATCCGCGAGGCGCTCTCGCCCTATCCCGACGACCTCGTCATCGTTACCAAGATCGGCGCTTTCCGCGGCGACGATAAATCGTGGAACCCGGCCTTTTCGCGCGAGGACCTTACCAAGGCCATCCACGAAAACCTTGAGAATCTGGGCCTCGATGCCATCGACATCGTCAACCTGCGCTGCATGTTCAACCCGCATCACCCGGCCGAAGGGTCGCTGGAGGCGCCGCTCACGGTCCTGGCCGACCTGCAGCGGCAGGGCCTGATCCGTCACATCGGGCTGAGCCACGTCACGCCAACGCAGATCGCCGAAGGGCGCCGCATCTGCGAAATCGTCTGCGTGCAGAACCTGTACAACGTAGCGCACCGCGACGACGACGCGATGATCGACGATCTGGCCAAGGCCGGCATCGCCTATGTGCCCTTCTTCCCGCTCGGCGGGTTCAGCCCGTTGCAGTCCACGACGTTGAACGATGTCGCGGCCCGCCTTGGCCACACGCCTTTGCAGGTAGCACTAGCCTGGCTGCTGCGGCGCGCGCCCAACATCCTGCTGATCCCCGGAACCTCGTCGGTCGCGCATTTGCGGGAAAACCTTGCCGCCGCCGAGATCGTGCTGCCGGACGACGCCATGCACGCGCTGAACGGCATCGCGGCGATCGCGGCGGCTGCCTAGCCGGCGGTCCGGCGGGAAGCCGCGAGCCGGGTGAAGGTGGCGATGATCCGCCAGGAGGCGCGGATCGTCCCGCGCAGCGAGCCTGCAACCTTGGACTCGCCGCCGGCGCGGCACTGGTAGGGCAGCGGGATTTCCAGGATGCGCAAACCGGCCCGCGCCGCCTCGATCTGCATCTCGATGTTCCAGCCATAGGTCATTTCGCGCAACGCCAGCCGGTTCAGCGCGTCGCGGCGGATCGCCCGGAAGGCGCACATATCGGTGTAGCGCACCCCGGTCAGCAGCCCGATCGCGAAACCGAGGCCGTGCCCGGCGGCGACCTGGTGCAGGCTCATCGAGCCTGGCTCGCGCAAGGCGCCAGGCCGCGCCGCGATCACGAAGTCATGGGTGCCGGCCCGCAACGGCGCCACCAGTTGGCCGACCAGATCGGCCCGGTCGGCGCCGTCGCCGTCCATGAAGACGATGATGTCGCAGGCCGGATCGGCGGCGGCGGCGCCGGCGGCGCAGGCCCGGCCGTAGCCGCGCTCAGCCAGCGCCAGCACCCGCGCCCCGGCGGCCCGCGCCACCTCCGGCGTGCCGTCGGTGCTGCCGCTATCGGCGACGATGACCTCGGTTATGATATCATTCGGCAGTTTTGATATCACGTTGCCGATCGCCTCGGCCTCGTTCAGCGTCGGGATGACGACCGCGACACCGGTCATGCCAGGGCTACAGGCTCCAGCGCAGCCCGCAGCCCTGGCACGGCTTCGGCGGCGTGTCGCTCAGAAGGCCGGCTCGGAAATCCTGATAGGCCGGGCTGTTCCAGATCTCGCGCAGGGTCTGCTGCGAGGCATCGCCCAGCGTGTAGTTCTCGTAACCGCGCGCCGAGAACGGCGCGATGCAGCAGGGCAGCGCCGTGCCATGCGCCGTGAAGTACATCAAGGACCACGGCCGCTTGCAGGTCGACCACGGCCGGTCGTCCTCCAGCGCCTTCAGGCTCAACCCCGGCTCGGTGGCGCCGGAGGCGTTCAGCCGCACCCCGAGCGAGGTGGCGATCGCCTGCGCCGCGCCGATCGCCCGGTCCTCTTCCTCGCGCGCCTGCTCGAACAGGGCGGATTCCACCCGCGCCATGCCGAACCCGGCCTCGTCGAACACCAGGCGCTGCAGATGCACCTCTTTCACGCCGATGCGCGCCGCTAGCCGCACGAAGTCCGGCAACTGCCCGACGGTCTCTTTCAGCCCGGTCAGCCACATCGAGACCAGCGGCCTGGTCACCCCCATCTCCTGCTGCAACTGGGCGAAGCTGGTGATGTTGCGGACGATCCGGTCGAACATGTCCTTGCCGCGCACCGCCAGGAAGGTCTTGGCGTCGGCGGCGTCCAGCGAGACCCGCAGCTCGTCCAGCCCGGTCTCGATCAGCTCGCGCTGCTTGCGCGGCGCCAGCAGCGTGCCGTTGGTGTTGAACAGCGTGTAGATGCCGCGCTCTTTGAGGTAGCGGATCATCCGCGGCAGGTCCTTCACGAGCATCGGCTCGCCGACGCCGTGCATCACCACGCGGGCGACATCGCCGGCCTGGTCGATGATGCGGGTGAACAACTCCCAGGTCATGTCCTGCGGCGGTTCGAGCTCCTCGAAGGTGCGGGGGCAGGTCTCGCACAGCAGGTTGCAGCGGTTGGTGACCTCCAGATACAGGCAGACCGGCGGCCTCGCGGCCTCGGCACCGCGGGCCGGCCCGACCGCTTCGAAGTAACGGCGCGGGTCGGTGAGGCGGGCGGGAGCGGGGGTAACGACGTTCATGCAGGGTCTCCTTGGCGGATCGGCGTCGCGGTGGGCACGGGTTTCGCCAGCCAGACTTCAGTAGCGGCGAGCACCAGGAACGGCCCGTAAACCAAGGCCGGCCAGAACAGCCGGCTGTGGATGGGGTTCAAGTAGAGCAGAATTGCGGCGGTCGCGAGATAAATGGCGCTAGGCCGCGCCACCACACACGCCGGCACCAGCAGCCAGCAATAATACCACGGGTAGTGCGGCGACAGCCCTAGCATCAGGGCGCAGCCGAGCCACAAACAATTCTGCGCGATGAGGCGGGCCCGCGCCGGCATCTGCGGCACCGGCGGGCGCAGGGCGATGGCGGCGCCCAGCCCGGCGAGCAATAGCGCGAACAGGGCCAGATAGAGTTTCGCCGCCAGCGCCGGCAGCGGCGCGACCTGGCCCAGCAGCCCGAGCAGGAACAGGCCCTGGCCGCCGGCGATGCCCTCCTGCGCGGTGTAGCCGCCGAGAAAACCGAACACCCGCCAACCGACGCCGAGATAAGGCGCGTACAGCAACACGATCGTGCCGGCGAAGACGGCGGGCAAGCGCCAATCCCAGCGCCGCCACAGCGCCGGAAACAACACGGCCGGCAGGAATTTCGTTAGTGTCGCCGCGGCCAGCGCGGCGCCGGCCAGACTGCGACCGCCTGCGGCGGCGGCCAGCAGCGCCAGTGCCACGAAGCAGACCGCGATGGCGTCGACATGGCCGGAACTGGCGAATTCCCACACCGGCAGCGGGTTCCAGGCGTAGATCAGCACCCGGGCGCGCGGCAGCCCGGCCAGCCCAAGCAGCCTGACGATGGCGAAGATGCCCACCGCTTCCAGCGCCAGCAGCACCAGTTTGAGGCCGAGCACCGGCGGCAGCGAACACCAGGCGGCCAGCCTGGTGCCGGCCAGGAAGACCATCTCCGCCGCCGGCGGGTAGATGGTGTGCGCGTAATCCGCCCGGTTGATGTTCGGGTACACCACGGCGTCCCGCAGAAAGGCCAGGTGCGGGTCGGCCGGGATGTACCGGTAGGGGTTGATGCCGGCGGCCTGCACCCAGCCGTCCCAGACGTAGCGGTACATATCGTTGGACAGGAACGGCGGCGCGCTGACCGCGACGAGCCGCAGCAGCAGCGCGCAGCCCAGTATCGGCCACAGCGCGGCTTTCGGGAGGTCGGCCCGCAACACCAGCGCCACGGCGCCGGCATAGATCGCCGCCTGCACCCCGCCGACCGCGACGAAGTGGCTGAGCGCCGCGCCGTAGCCGATCCCGAACTGGCCAACGACCGGCTGCGGCAACGTCAGCGCATAGACCGTCAGCACCACCAGCGCGGCGCCGCAAAGCGCCAGCGGCAGCGCCGCGCGGCGGGCCGCGATCAAGCCGTTACGGCCAGGCCAAAAGTGGCGAGGCACGCCGCGCTGGCGGGTGCCGGATAGGGTTTTGCGGCACCAGCCGGCGCGACTGGCTCGACCGGCGCGGCCGGGGCGGCCAGATCGGCCAGCAACCGGGTCAGCGCGCCGGCATCGTCCACATCGTACCAGGTCGGCAGGCTGACCATATCCAGCCCGGCGGAAGCGGCGCGGGCCAAAGTCTGCGCCGCGACGCGCTCAGTGCTCCAGTCGATGTCCGTGAACAGCGCGGCATGAGAGGCTTTCAGGCCGAGCAGGTAGTAGCCGCCGTCTTCCGCCGGGCCGAACACGGCGCGGTCGCCGGGGGCTGCCAGCCGCCGCGCCGCCTCCACCAGCACCGCGGTCGGCAGCGTCGGGCTGTCCGAGTTCAGCACGCAGGCGGCGCCGTAACCTGCCTCCAGCAGCGTATCGATGGCGTGCAGCAGGCAGCAGCCAAAGCCGGTCACGCCGGGCGGCATCGGCGGGCTGCCATCGGCTAGCACCAGGCGCGTGCCGTCGGCCAGATGGCCGTCGAACAGCGCCTCCAACCCGGCCGGCGCGTAGGCAATGTAGCCGTCGATCGGCGCCAGGCGGGCGGCGGCGGCGATGTTCTCGGTAATGTCGCGCAGGAAGGCGGCGCTCAAGGTGGCCGCCTGCGCCGGGTCGAGCGGCGGCACCAGCCGGGTTTTCGAGCGGCCGGCCTGCGGCGCCTTTGCCATCACCGCGATGGCGCAACGGTCGGCGCGTGCTGCGTTCACGCGGCGGCTCGCAGGTTCGGCATCGGTCTCCCCTTCTTCTTCAACCACGCCCATACAGGAACCGGATGGCACGTTGAGCAAAAATGCGCGTGAGGGGCCGACAAATTCAGATGCCGCTGAACCAGTTATAGCCGCGGTCGGCCCAGAAACCGCCGGGCATCCGGTTGGTCACGTAGATCGCCGTCACCCATTTCGGGTTCTTGAAGCCGAGCTTGGTCGGCACCCGCATCTTGAACGGAAAGCCGTATTTGGTCGGCAGCGTCTGGTCCGACAGTTCGAACGCCATGATCGTCTGCGGATGCAGCGCCGTCGGCATGTCCATGCTTTCGTAATAGCCATCGGCGCAGGCAAAGCCGACATAGCGGGCAGTGGTATCGGCGCCGATCCGTTCCAGGAAGGAGCGGAACGGCACGCCGGTCCATTTGCCGATCATGCTCCAGCCCTCGACGCAGACATGCCGCGTCACCTGGCTCTTTTGCGGCAGCGCCCGCAGCCGGTCCACGGTCCACGGTGTCTTGGTCTCGATCAGCCCGCTGAGTTCGAGCTTGAAGTCCTTGGGGTCGAGCACCGGTGCCAGCGGCGGCTGGTACCAGGCGTTGTAACGGAAATCCTTCACCGCCAGGCGCTCCGGGTATTCCGGCGCCAGCGTACTGCCGCTGAACAATTCCGCCTGCACGAAGTTGTTCCAGCGCGAGACGTAGGCGAACATTTTCTGCACCGCGTCGCTGTCGCTGATATCGCAGCCGGTCAGCAGGGTCAGCGCGCCCAGGCTCATGCCGCCGCGCAACAGCTTGCGGCGGTCGAAATCCGCCAGAGCCGGCCGTTTTACCGGGTCGATCCGTTCTTGCTCACTCACCAGCCAGCACCTCCGGGGTTGGTTCGGCGGCCTGGTCCGGCGCCGGCTCGCGGACGCTGCCGAACACCATGGCGATCATCGTCTTCGGCACCAGCACCACCAGCGCCACATGCACGACGGTGAAGGCGACGATGCAGCCCATGAAGAAAAAATGCAGCACCCGCGCGGTGGGATAGCCGCCGAACACCCAGGTCAGCCAGTGCAGCTGCACCGGCTTCCAGATCGAGAGTCCGGTGGCGATCATCATCAGGATCGCGAACAGCACGGCCCAGTACAGCGCCTTCTGCACCGCGTTATAGACGCCGAGCCGGTGGTCCAGCCGGAAGGTCAAGGCGGCAATGGCATCGCGCCAGATCTGCTTCGGCCGCACCGGTAGCAGGTCTTGCCAGAAATGCCCGGAGGCCAGGCCATGCAGCAGAAACACGAGATAGCTCAGCGCCAGCAGCCACATGCCGGTAAAATGCCAGTTCAGGGCGTTGGCGACGCCGGGGTCCATATGCGCGACCTTGGAGAGCGGCGGGTCGCCGCCGAGCGTCGCCCAGATGGGGAAGCGGAAGTTGAAGATCGGCGCCGAGTTGTAGATGCGCCAGCCACTGCCGATCATTACGAAGATCGCCAGCGCCTGCAGCCAGTGCGACAGCCGCACCAATGCCGGATGGCGCTGCACGTCGTATTTGATGGGGTGGGGCCGCTTCATGCCGGCACACCCAAACCGGCGGCGCGCAAGCTCCCGGCAGCGCCGTCGCGCATGAAGATCAGGAAATCGGCTGCCTTTGGGCTGATCGCCTTGGCATTGACGGCGCCGGACAGGCTGGTCAGCGCCGGATCAGCGGCCAGCGGCGCCAGCACCGCGAGCTTCGGGTTGCTCCGCACGTCGCTCAAATACACCAGCCCGGCATCGGCGGCGCCGGTGGTGACCAGAAAGGCGGCGTCCCCGGTATTGGCGACGCCGATGCTGCCGCCCGGCTGCAGATTGTTGGCGGCCAACACCGCCCGGCCGTCCAGCCCGGCCAGCACCGTCGCGTCCGTCACCGCGACTTTGCGCCCGGCCAGCCAGCCGCCCAGGACCGCCGCGCCGACCGGCGCGCTGCCTTTGCGGAACGCGAGCACCAGCGGGTTCTGCCAGCCGTCGATCCGCGTCTCCGGTCTGACCAACCGCCGCCGCACCGCCTCGTCCATCGCCGTGCTCAGCGTGAACAAGACGTCGTTGCGGGCATGGCGCTCGATCTGCGCCAGCATCAACGGCGCCGGGGCGCACAGCACCGCGACCGGCGCGCCGATGGATTTTCGGGACGGCCCATCCAGGCCCCGCAGCGCCGGCGCCAGCGCCGGGTCGCAGAACAGCGTCACATTTGGCGGCGGCCCCGGGCCGGTCATGGCCGGTCGCTCGGGGTGCGATCGTCGAGCAAGGCGAAGGCTGGCCGGACCAGCCCCTCCAGCAGCGCGCGCTGCGGCCGGGTCCGTGCCAGCACCTGCAGGCCCAGCAGGACGGCCAGCAGATGTTTGGCGAGATCGGCCGCCGGTTGCCGATTGGAGATGCTGCCATCCGCCTGCCCGGCGCTGACGCAGCGCTGGAAGAACGCCTCGATCCGCACCAGAACGCCGGCCACGATGTCCTGGAACTCGGGGTCGTGCGGCGCCAGTTCGAGTGCCGCGTTGATCACCATGCAGCCTTTGCGCTGCACGTCGTTAACCGCCGATTCGATGACATCCTGGAAGAATGCGTCGATCGCCCGGCGCGGCGGAAGTGCCTGCGCGCCGCCGCTACGGGCGCCGAAACTGGCTTCGATGTAGCTATCCAGGGCGCGGCGATACAAAGCCCGCTTGTCGCCGAAGGCGTTGTAAAGGCTGGCCAAGGTAATACCCATGGATCGCGCGAGGTCGCGCACCGACGCGGTGCGATAGCCATGCAGCCAGAAATACGCCATCGCCGCCGCAAGAACCGTCTCCTCATCGAATTCGCGTAACCGCGCCATGTAGATCCTTGCAGCAGGTTTCAGCACAACCCCCGGATGCCGCACCATTCTAGATCGGTCGATCTAGAATGCAATCTCGCGGCGGCAGCTTCACCGCATCGTGAGGCAGCCTCAAAATCCTGGGTTGCAATGGACTATTGAGTGAGGACACGTGCCACGTGTATGTCTACGTCGTGGATCACGCGGCCGCGAGGCCTGCGCCGCGGTCGCCGCCAGGATGGGGGTCTTATGAACAAAGCCGCATTGTCGTGGTTGCCGGAGCAAAAGGACTGGACCCAGCAATTTCGCGCGGCGAAGGCCGGCCCGGCGCCGTTGCCGGAATGGGTGGCACTCGCCAACGCGCCGCTCGACTTCATCAAGACCGACATGCTGAACACCGCCTACCGCAAGGCGTTCCCCGCGCCGCCGCCCGGCCTGTCGGCGCCGCCGATCCGGCTCGCGGTGCTCGGCTCCTCGACCACCAAACATCTGCACCCGGCGTTGCGGATCGCCGGCCTGCGCCGTGGCTTTCACGTCGACATCTACGAGCCGGATTATGGCCAATACTGGTTCGAGCTGATGGATCCCGGCTCGCCCTTGCATGAATTCGCGCCGACGGCGGTGCTGTTCGCCTTCGACGCCCGGCACATGACGCGCGGCCTCAGCCCGTTGGCGGACGCCGCCGGCGCCGCCGCGGCGCGGGATGAAACGATCGCGCATGTGCAGGCATGCTGGGAGAAGGCCCGCGCCGCCTTCGACGCCACGATCCTGCAGCAGACTGTGCTGCCGGCCTTTCCGGAACTGGTCGGCCAGAACGAGCAGATACTCCCCGGTTCGCCGGCGGCCAGCATCGCGCCGCTGAATGCCGCCTTGCGCGCCGCCGCCTTGCAGGCCGGCACCCATCTGGTGGCGATCGACAGCCGGGCGGCGCGGGACGGCATCGACGCCTGGTACAGCGACACCTTCTGGCATCAGGCCAAGCAGGAAATCGCGCTCAGCGCGGCGCCGGTTTACGGCGACCTGGTGATGCGGCTGCTGGCGGCGCGCTTCGGCCGTTCCGCAAAATGCCTGGTCCTCGACCTCGACAACACGCTGTGGGGCGGCGTGGTCGGCGATGACGGGCTGGACGGGCTGGCGCTCGGCCAGGGCAGCGCCGAGGGCGAGGCCTTCGCCGCCTTCCAGGCCTATGCCAAGGACCTCGCCGGGCGCGGGGTGATCCTCGCGGTCTGCTCGAAGAACGACGAGGCCAACGCGCTGGCGCCGTTCGAGCAACATCCCGAGATGGTGCTAAAGCGCGCCGACATCGCCTGCTTCGTCGCCAACTGGGACGACAAGGCGACCAATCTGCGGCGGATCGCCGAGAGCCTGAACATCGGCCTCGACGCGCTGGTCTTCGTCGACGACAACCCGTTCGAACGCAACCTGGTGCGCGAGAAGCTGCCGATGGTGGCGGTGCCGGAAGTCTCCGACGATCCTTCCACCTTCGCCCGCTGCCTCGCCGATGCGGGATACTTCGAAGCGCTCGCCTTGACCGACGAGGACCGGGCACGCGGCGCGCAGTATCAGGCCAATGCCGCCCGCGCCAGCATGGCCGGCGCCGCCAACGACATCGGCGACTACCTCGCCAGCCTGGAAATGCGGCTGATTTGGACCCGGTTCGACAGCGTCGGCCTGTCCCGCACAGTTCAGTTGATCAACAAGAGCAACCAGTTCAACCTGACCACCAGGCGTTATGACGAGGCCGACATCAAGCAGATGATCGCCAATCCGGATTGCCTCGGCCTGCAACTGCGCCTGGTCGACCGCTTCGGCGACAACGGCATGATCGCGGTCGCCATCATGGTCCGCCAAGGCGATGCCGCGGTGATCGACACCTGGCTGATGAGTTGCCGGGTGCTGGGCCGCAAGGTGGAGGAGGCGACGCTGCAAATCCTTGCCGAGGAGGCCGGGCGCTGGGGGGTCGCGACGCTGCGCGGCGCGTATTTGCCGACCGCCAAGAACGGCATGGTCAAGGAGCATTACAGCAAGCTAGGGTTCGCTCCGGTGGTAACCGACGAACCGGGCGACTGGTACGAGTTGCGGCTGGACAGCTACCGGCCGCCGGCCCTGCCGATGGTGATTGAGGCCGTGCAGCCCGCACTGGCATGAAGGAGCAGCGCGATGACGGATGAGACGATACTGGCGGACGTGACGGAACTGCTGCGCGAGGTGTTCGACGACCCGGACCTCGCGGTGACGCCGGAGACCAGCGCCAAGGATGTGCCGGGCTGGGATTCGATGAAGCAGGTGATGATCCTGCTCGCCGTGGAAGAGAAATTCGAGATCGAGCTGAGCACCCGAGAGATGGATCGGCTCCGCAATGTCGGCGATCTCGTCGCCGCCATCGGCAGCCACGCCAAGGCGCCGAGCTAAGCGAAAGATTACAAAGCGAAATTGGCGCGGCGGCGGGCTTGCACCCGCCGCCGCGCCCTCCGAATTGCGGGTTAGGCAATGGTTCGCGGTTTCGCGAATGCGTGCCAACCACTCGGAGGAATGTTATGAAACGTAGCCTACTTGTTGCCGCGATCCCGTTGCTGTTTCCCGCCGCCGCGCTGGCGCAAAGCGACGCTACCAGCAGTTCCACACCTGCCACGATGGCCAGCCCGGGCATGGCCAAGCTCAGCGCCCAGGATACTCATTTCGTGAAAATGGCGGCGATCGGCGGCATGGCCGAAGTGAATGATGGGCAACTGGCGGAGAAGGTCGGCGCGACCTCGGCAGTCAAGGCGGTGGGTGCGCGGATGGTAACCGATCACACCGCGGCCAACGACAAGCTGATGGAGATCGCCCAGAAGCAGGGCGCGACCGTGCCGAGCAGCGTTGACCCGACGCACGCCGCGATGAGTGCCAAGCTAAAGACACTGAGCGGGCATGCTTTCGACAAGCAATATCTGCATGACCAGCTGCTGGGGCACGAACAAACCATCGCCCTGTTCAAGGCCGAAGCCAGCACCGGCAGCGATGCCGACCTGAAGTCCTTCGCTTCCGCCACGTTGCCGACCCTGCAAGAGCATCTGACGATGATCAAGGCGGCGATGAAGTAACGCTGCCCCGCCGATGGCTGCATCGGATCAGCGGCGCGAACTTGCCGCGGTTCCCGATGTCAGCCATTTGCTGGAAACCTCGCTCTACGTCGCAAATCTGGCGCGCGCGCGGGCGTTCTACGAACGCCTGTTCGGTTTCCCGGTGATCTTCGAAGACCAACGGATGTCCGCGCTCCGGATACCAGGAGGCGGCGTGCTTTTGTTGTTCGTCGAGGGTCGATCGCTAACGCCGACTAAAAGTCCAGGCGGTACGATCCCGCCGCATGGCGGCACCGGCACCCTGCATTTGTGTTTCGCAATTCCGAAGGCCTCCTTGCCCGTCTGGGAAGATCACCTTCGGGCCGAGCATGTGCCGCTCGAAAGCCGGGTCATCCAGCATTTCGGCGGCATCAGCCTGTATTTCCGCGACCCGGACGGCCACTCCGTAGAAGTGGCGACGCCCGGGTTGTGGCCAAACTACTAGGTTACACTAGGCAAAGGGTCCTTGACACGTCCAGCCCGTCATTCCCGCGAAAGCGAGAATGACGATTACATCAAGCGTTAAACGCGATGCCGCTTGGCATCACCCGACGCCGCTCAGTTTGACAGCATCGGTTCGCCTTCATGCGCGACCAACAGGTCGTGCATATCGGAGGCGTGGTCTTCTTCATCCTTCAGGATGTTTTCCATCATCAGCCGCGTGCTTGGATCTTTATCGGCAAAATACTTGATCAGATCGCGGTAGTGCTCGATCGCGATGCGCTCCGCGACCAGGTTGCCCTTGACCATGTCGATCAGCGTTTCGCCGTCGCCGTATTCGGTGGCCGAGCGGATCGTCAGATTCTTCGGATCGAAATCGGGCTTGCCGCCCAATTGATCGATACGATTGGCGATCATCGTCATGTGCTGACGCTCGTCCTTGGCGTGTTCCTTGAATTCTTCGCTGACCTCGCTGCTGTTGATCCCCGAAACGGCGATCGAATTCATCGTATAACGCAACACGCAGACGATCTCGGTGGCGAGCGCGCTTTGCAGCAGCTCGATGGAGGCTTCCGCGTCCTCGTAATCCGCCGTCACCGCGCCGGCTTCAAGCGATTTCTGCGCCTGTTCGCGCAGCATCTGGACGTCTCTCAAAAACGGGTTCGGCCGTATTTTGTCGCTCATGTTGGGTTCCTCCACGTTATGAATATCGTCATCCAGGGCCTCATCTGGAAATGCAGCCGGCCGATTTAAAGGCACGGCGGCGGAAAACCCGGCGCCCAAGCCGGCCGGGCTCGGCCGGGCTCAGCGCGATCCAACCGCCTTATTCCGGCTTGAGCTGGAACGCCACCACCGAGCGGCCGGTGATATCGTAAACCGCTCCGGTGGCGAAATCCTCGCCGCCTTCGTCTTCCGGTATGTTGGTGTCGAACAGCAGCCGCCAGCCGGCGCACAGGGCGTATTCGGGCAACGCAAATTGCACGAGGTCATGGTGCGAGTTCAGCACGATCAACACCGAAACGTCCGAGCCACGCTGTTTGATGCCGGTGGCCTGCGCCCGGCCGTCGATCAACATGCCGAAGCACCGCATGGTCTCGTCAGCCCAGGCTTCGTCGGACATCAAAGCGCCGCTGGCGTTGATCCAGCTCACATCGCGGATCTCGAGCTCGGGGTCGAGTGCTCCGGTCAGGAACCGGTTGCGTCGCAGGATCGGGAAGTCGCGCCGCAGTTGCGTCAGTTTTTTGACGAAGCGGTTGAGCGCCTGGCCATCCTCGGAGAGGTCCCAGTTGACCCAGCTGATCGGGTCGTCCTGACAATATGCGTTGTTGTTGCCGCCCTGGGTGCGGCGGAACTCGTCGCCGGCCAGAAGCATCGGCGTCCCCTGGCTCAGCAGCAGCGTCGCCAGCATGTTGCGCACCTGCCGCGCGCGTAGCTCGTTGATCGCCGGATCGTCGGTCGGCCCTTCTACGCCGCAGTTCCAGGAGCGGTTGTCGGAACTGCCGTCTTTGTTGTTCTCGTTGTTGGCTTCGTTGTGCTTCTCGTTATAGGTCGCCCAGTCGTTCAACGTGAAGCCGTCATGCGCGGTGATGAAGTTGATGCAGGACCACGGCCGGCGCCCCTGGTGGTTGAACAGATCGGCCGACGCGCTCATCCGGGACGCGACCGCCGCCGCCGGCGCGTCGCCCCGCCAGAAATCGCGCGTGATGTCGCGGTACTTGTCGTTCCACTCCGCCCAGCCCGGCGGAAACGCGCCGACCTGGTAGCCGCCCGGCCCGCAATCCCACGGCTCGGCTATCAGCTTCACCGTGCCCAGCACCGGGTCCTGCGAGCAGGCTTTCAAAAAGCCGCTTTGATTATCGAAACCGTTCGGCTCGCGCGCCAGAATTGTGCCGAGGTCGAACCGGAAGCCGTCGACATGGGTCTCCTCCACCCAGTAGCGCAGACTGTCGGTGACCATCTGGATGACCCGTGGGTGGCTCAGGTTCACGGTGTTCCCGGTGCCGGTGTCGTTGATGTAAAACCGTGGCTGGTCCGGCATCAACCGGTAATAGGAGGCGTTGTCGATGCCCTTGAAGGACAGGGTGGCGCCGCGCTCGTTACCCTCGGCGGTGTGGTTGTAAACGACGTCGAGGATCACCTCCAGCCCGGCGTCGTGGAACCGCGCCACCATTTCCTTGAACTCGCGCAAGGTGTGTTCGCGCTCCGAGGCATAACGCGGGTCCGGCGCGAAAAAGCCGATCGTGTTGTAGCCCCAGTAGTTGGTCAGATTGTTTTCCAGGAGGTGAGAGTCGTTGATGAAGCTGTGGATCGGCAGCAGTTCCACCGACGTGACGCCGAGATCCTTGATGTGCCGGATGATTTCCTTCTGGCCCATGCCGGCATAGGTGCCGCGCAGTTTTTCCGGCACCGCCGGGTGCTGTTTGGTAAAGCCCTTGACGTGGGTTTCGTAAAAGATCGTCTGGTCCCACGGCACCGGGCAGCGGTTCGGCGCGCCCTGCCAGTCGAAGCCCGGATCGACGATGACGCTTTTCGGCATGAACTTCGCACTGTCGCGGGTGTCGAACGTAAGGTCTTCACCCTCGGCGCCGATCGTGTAGCCGTAGCAAGCCGGGTCCCATTTCAGCTCGCCGGTATGGCCGCGGGCATAGGGGTCCAGCAGCAGTTTGTTGGGGTTGAAGCGGTGGCCTTCTTCCGGCGCGTAAGGCCCGTGGACGCGGTAGCCATAGGGCTGGCCGGGTGCCACACCTTCGATCCAGCCGTGGAAAACCTGGTCGGTATACTCCGGCAGCGCGATGCGGTCGGTTTCGGTTTCGCCGGCATAGTCGAACAGGCAAACCTCGACTTTCGTTGCGTTGGCGGAAAACAGCGAGAAGTTGACGCCTTTGCCATCCCAGCAGGCGCCGCGCGGATGGGGTAGACCCTCACGGACACGCCGCGTGACGATTGAACTCACCGTAAACTCCCTGTTGAAGCCGCCTGTAGAACCGGAATGTGGGGCTGACAATAAAGCCGGACAAGGCAGAATCGGGAGCGGTTCGTCCGAGTTTAGAGCGGCGCCGCCGCCGGGCCGGCGACCATCGACTTGTCGAACGCGGCAGACCATGGTCGCGATGAAAGCCCGATGTGGAGGACCCTCATGCCGACGACGCCGAGCGCGCGGATCCAGTCCTACCACGCCCACATCTATTTCGCGGACGCGGCGCAACGCCAGCACGCCGCGGCCATCCGCGACGAACTCGGCAAGCTTTTCGATGTCAGGCTCGGGCGCTGGCACGAACAGCCGGTCGGCCCGCACCAGCGGCCAATGTATCAGGTGGCTTTCGCCGTTGAAACCTTTGCGACACTGGTGCCCTGGCTGATGCTGAACCGTAACGGTCTAACGATTTTGGTGCATCCCAACACCCGCCAGCCAAGGCGGGACCATCTGGTCCACGCGATGTGGCTCGGCGAGATGCTGCCGATCGTCCGCCCCGAGCAACTGCCTGAACAGAGTGACGAGCCGGACTGATCCCCGAGCCACACCCGGCAACGTCAAAGCGTTTATATAATCTTAATTTAGATACAATCTTGACGAGCAATCAAGAAAATTATTGACAGATACTTCCTGTGGTTGCAGAACTGCTGCAATACATGGAGGCTTGGATGAAAATCTTATCTTTTGAGACAAACCACGTAAAACGCGACTTGCTCAACCTCTTCCTTCGGTCGCGCCTCGCCATCGTGGATGAAACAAGCGAAAGCGAGGAAGCGCTCGACCTTGTGAAACTTTACGATTACGACGCAATCGTGTTGCGCCTCGCCGAAGACCGCATGGGCGACGTCGATATCATCCGCAAGTTTCGGGTCGCGCGGGTCCGGGTTCCGGTCATCGCCATCGCCCGCTCGATGAGCGAAACGGCGCGTTTGCGCGTGCTCCAGGCCGGCGCAGACGACCTGATCGTCGATGCCCTGTCGCACGAAGAGATCTTCATGAAGGTCCAGAATTTGATCCGGCGGAACCGCGGCTTCCAGGACAACACGCTACGCATCGGCGCGGTCGAGATCGACATGAACGCCAAGAAGGTCTTCGCCCGGAACAAGGCTGTCACCCTGACCAAGAAGGAATACCAGATCGCCGAGATCCTCGCGCTGCGAAAAGGCAACGTGCTGAGCAAGGAGGCAATCCTCGACCATCTTTACGGCGGACTGGACGAGCCGAACCCGAAGATCATCGACGTATTCATCTGCAAAATACGCAAGAAGCTACAGTCGATGGGCGTCGATGACTTTATCGAAACAAACTGGGGCCGGGGCTATATGGTGATCGACCGGCGTTCGGATTTGGCGGAACCGCCGGTGTCGGCGCCATTGCACGACAGCTCTGCCCGCGCCTTCGCCTGATCCGCCGAAAAGGTTTATGAGCTTGCCGCCGCCGGGGGCTTGGGTGAAACCAAGGCCGATTTTATGGCGGCGAACCGATCGTCGGCCTGGACTTCAATAGATCGCGGATTTCCGCCAGCAGAGCCTCGCTCGCGGTCGGCGCCACCACCGGCGCCGGCGCCTTGTACAGTTTGGAGATCAGCCGAACCATCCAGAAGATCGCGGTCGCGATGATCAAAAAGTTGATCACGGCGTTCAGGAACACCCCGTAATTGATGGTGACGGCACCCGCTTTCACCGCATCCGCCAGCGTCGGCTCCACCGGGCCCCGCAGCGTGATAAAGTGGTTGGAAAAATCCACGCCCCCGGTGATCAGCCCGATCACCGGCGTGATGATGTCTTTGACCAGACTGCCGACGATCCCGGTGAACGCGACGCCGATCACAACACCCACGGCAAGGTCGATGACATTGCCGCGCAGTATGAAGGCACGAAAATCGTCGAACCAGCCCGGTTTGCAAAGATTTGGTAAAGCCGGCATCGCCAATCCCCGCAAGTTAATGGGCGCAAACTAGTCGCTGTCCAGGAATTGGCAAGAACGTCGTCCGGCAGGGGCCGCGGCCGCTGCCTTACGCCTGAGCGAGCAACTTTATTCGGTTTGGTTGATCTCCGATTCAACCTGACTCTAGGAGCCGCCCACCACATAGGCACGCAACGTATCGACCTCGTGTTCTTGCTGCGTCAACCGCGCCTTGACCACGTCCCCGATGCTGACCAGCCCGACCAGCGCTCCCTCTTCGAGGATCGGCAAGTGCCGGAACCGTCCCTCGGTCATTATCTCCATCGCCGTCGCGACCGAGATTTCCGGCCCGGCGGTGGTCGGCTTGCGGGTCATCAGCGCCGCCGCGGTGAGTTGCAGCGTCGCCGCCGCTGCGGTCGACAGGCTACGGACGATGTCCCGCTCACTAACGATGCCGACCAGGCTGCCCCCTGGCTCCACCACCAGAACCGCGCCGATGCGCTTGGCCGTCATCACGTTGACGACGTCGCTGATCAACATTTCCGGGTTTACCGTAATGAGCCCGAACGTCTTTTCCTTTAAAATCGTAGCTAATGTCATGGCCGCTCCCTGGTTCCGATCGGGGCTGGTTAACTTGGCGCTTTGCCCACTCCCGAAAAGGCTTCAGCTCTTGCTTTGGAATGCAACCCACGTTTTTCAAGCCGGCTATTGCGTCGACTTGAGCCGGTCGCACCCGGACGATGCTAGTATTGTCGCAATCCCGGCGCAATCAAACATAACCGCCGTGGCAGGCCAACGGCTCAGGCCGGCTCGCCAGCCCCGCCCGGCTTGCACGCGCCTCCGTCGCCACGGGCCACCGGTCAGTCCGCCAGCCGCAGCGGCTGCAACGTCTCCCACCGCGCCACCGGGTCCGGGTTCTCTGGCGCGGCCGCGCCGCCGAGGTGCCTGATGGTACCGGCCACCGCGTTCAGCGCCGTCGTCACCGCGCCCTCGGCCCAGCCGGCGGTCCAGGAAAGATCGTCGCCGGCCAGAAACAAGCCGCGCTGCGCCGGCGGCAGATCGGTTTGCATGAAATGGCTGAACAGCCGCCGCTGGTAACGGTAGTGGCCGGGCAGGTTGGCCTTGAACGCGCCCATGAAATTCGGATCGAATTCCCACGAGACCGTGATCGGCGCGCCGATGATGTGCGCGGCGATGTTCACCTTCGGGTAGATCTGCTTCAGCGAGTGCAGCATCAACCGCACCCGTTCGTCCGAAGGCAGGCTGATCCACTTTATCGCGTCGTCGTTCCAGGTGTAAGACAAGCAGATCACGCCGCGCTTGCCCGGCCCATGATCCATCAGATAGGTGCCGCGCGTCATCCGGTCTGACAAGGTGATGCTCATCCGGTCGCGTCCTGTTTCCGGGTCCGGGTCGCGCCAGAATGGCCGGTCCACCATCACGAAGGTCTTGGAGGATTGCATGTAATGGCTGCGCTCCATCGCCATCCACATATCGTGGTGGAACAGGCTCTCGGCGCAGTCGATCCGGGCCGAGAGCAGCCAGACCTGGCAGGTGACGACCGCGGCGGCAAAGCGGCTGGTGTTGCCGTAACGGTCGGTGATGGCGATGTTGTGATCCACGTCGGGCGCAATCCGCGTCACGGCCGGGCGCGGCGTGTGGTCGTGCAGTTGCGCCAGCGTGGTGCCGGCCGGCCAATGCGCCATCCGCGCCGGCGCGTGCGCCCACAGCCGGCGCGGCAATTGCTCGCAGCCGCCGAGGACGATCTGGTGGTCGTCCTCCGCCCCGGTCGCCACCACCCGCAGGATTTCCAGGATCGAGTTCGGATAATCGGTATCCCAGCCGCCGGTGCCGAAGCCGACCTGGCCAAAAATCTCCCGCGCCCGGAAGCCCAGCCGCTTGAACTCGGTCGCTTTGGCGATGAAGCCATAGAAACTTTCCTCATCCAGCCGCTCCACCAGCGGGTTCCACACCGCCTTCACCGCCGCCGGATCGCGGGCCAGGATCGCCGCCCGCAGCGCCGCGAAATTCGCCCCTTGCTCGAGCGCCTGCGCCCAGGCGTGCTCCACCTCTTGGAACACCACCGGCAGGTCGCTCGGCCGCCGCGCGTAATATTCCTGCCCGCCCAGCTCGATCAGCGTCGAATGCGCCGCCGGGGTGAGAGGATTCGGAAACGGCGCGGTTTGCAGCCCGACCAGGTCGAGGTAATGGAACAGCGCGGTCGAGGCCGGCGGAAACCGCATCGCCCCCAGCTCGGCATAGGCGCCGTCGCCATCCTTGAACGGCTCGGACCGCAGCCGCCCGCCGATCCGGTCAGCCTCGTACAGCACCGGCTTCAACCCCAGCTTCATAAGCTCATAAGCGGCGACGATGCCGGCGATGCCGGCGCCAACCACCGCCACCTCGGTACCGTGCATCGCCGCCGGCACGCTGCCGAGCCCCGCCGGGTGCTTCAGAAAATCGTCGTAAGCGAACGGAAAATCCGGCCCGAACATGGAGATCGGGCGCATCAGCGGGCCAGCCAGTCACTGGCCGTGCGCACAGCACTGCTTTTTTTGAAAAAAAAGCAGCAAAAAAACTGCTGGTAATTTCCGTTCATGGGCATTGGCGCCGCCAGAGCCCCAAGCCCAGCATCGCAAAAGTTTTTTGGTTCTTTTTTTCAAAAAAGAACTGCTTGCCTTTTGTTCTATCCCACAATCGGCGCATACAATTCCGGTCGGCGGTCGGCGATCAGAGGGTCCGCCAACCGCACCCGGCCATGATGCGTGGCATCGAAGCTGGCGTAGAGCATTTCCTCGCCTTTGCCCGCCATCGCCAGCACCGCCCCATCCGGCCCGCAAATGCTGGAGAGGCCGATGTAGTTCAGCCCGTCATCGGCGCCGGAATGGTTGGCGTAAGCCACGTAGATCTGGTTCTCATAAGCCCGCGCCGGGATCACATGCAGCGCCACCTGCTCATACGGTTCCATCTGCGCGGTCGGCACCAGCAGCACGTCCGCCCCCGCCAGTGCCACCGCCCGCGCCGGCTCCGGAAACTCGATATCGTAGCAGATCAGCAGCCCGATTTTCACGCCACCCAGCGCCGCCACGCCGAAGCCGCCGCCGACCGCCTGGAACATCGCCCGGTCAAGATCGCCGAACAAGTGGGTCTTGCGATAGTTCAGCAGTATCTCGCCATCCGGCCCGATCAGCACCGCCGCGTTCGCCACCACGTTGCCGACCAGTTCCGGATAGCCGAACACCAGCGCGATGTTCTGCGCGCGCGCAATCTCCCGCGCCGGCGCCAGCCCTTCAGCCGTCACCGCGCACGCTCTGGCGCTTTCCGGCCCGATATTATAGCCGGACAGATACATCTCCGGCAGCAACAACAGATCGGCGCCCTCGGCCTTGGCCTCCGCCGCCTTTTCCGCCAGCAGCGCAAAGCCGCCGGCCACATCGTTGATCCGCCCCGGACCCTGGTACAGCGCCATTTTCATCGGCGGAGCGTAGCTTCAAACGTTGAACCTGAACAGCAGCACATCGCCGTCCTTTACAACGTAATCCCGGCCCTCGACCCGCAGCTTGCCGGCCTCGCGCGCCCCGGCCTCGCCCTTCAACGCCACGTAATCCTCATAAGCAATGGTTTCGGCGGCGATGAAGCCGCGTTCGAAATCGCCGTGGATCACCCCCGCCGCGCCCGGCCCCTTGGTGCCCTTGATGATCGTCCAGGCCCGCGTCTCCTTCGGCCCGACGGTGAAATATGTGGCGAGGCCGAGCAGCCCGTAACCGGCGCCGATCACCCGGTCCAGCCCGCTATCCTCCAGCCCAAGATCGGCCAGGAACCCGGCCCGATCCTCCTCCGGCAACTGGCTCACCTCCGCCTCGATCGCCGCCGAGACGATGACATGCGCCGCCCCCTGGGCCGCCGCCATCTTCGCCACCGCGGCACTTTGCGCGTTGCCGGTGGCGGCGTTGGCTTCCTCCACGTTGCACACATACAGCACCGGCTTGGCGGTGAGCAGGTTCAGCCGCTTCGCCGCCTCCGCATCGGCCTTGGGTATCGCCGTGCGCGCCGCCCGGCCGGCTTCCAGCGCCGCCAAAATCGGCTCCATCACCGCCACTTCCGCTGCCGCGTTCTTGTCGCCCTTGGCCTTTTTCTGCAGCGCCGGCAGCCGCTTCTGCAGGCTCTCCAAATCCGCCAGCATCAGCTCGGTCTCCACCGTCTCCGCATCGCGTAGCGGGTCGACGCTGCCTTCCACATGCGTCACGTCGTCATCCACGAAACACCGCAGCACATGGACGATGGCATCCACTTCCCGGATGTTCGCCAGAAACTGGTTGCCCAGCCCCTCGCCCTTGCTCGCGCCGCGCACCAGCCCGGCGATGTCCACGAATTCCAGGCTGGTCGGCACGATCTTCGCGGACTTGCCGATCGCCGCCAGCGCCGCCAGCCGTTTGTCCGGCACCGCCACCCGGCCGATATTCGGCTCGATCGTGCAGAACGGATAATTCGCCGCCTGCGCCGCCACCGTCGCCGTCAGCGCGTTGAACAAAGTCGACTTGCCGACATTCGGCAGCCCGACGATCCCGCAATTGAAACCCATCTATGCTTTATCCTGTGTGGCCAGCGCGACGCGCGACATGAACTCTTCCGGCTTGCCCGCGGCCAGCAACCCCGCCTCGTCCGCCACCGCGTCCAGGCAGGGCAGCAGCCAGCCCAGATCCACCTTGGCGAAATCTCCCAGCACGTGCCCGGTCACGCGGTCCTTGTGCCCCGGATGGCCGATACCCAGCCGCACCCGCCAGTAATCCGCCGTGCCCAGCCTTTGGTCCATGCTGCGCAGCCCGTTATGCCCGGCCGCCCCGCCGCCCCGCTTCACCCGCACCTTGCCGGGGGCCAGGTCCAGCTCGTCATGGAACACGGTGATGCCGCCCGGCGGGATTTTGAAGAACGCCGCCGCCGGCTGCACCGATTCACCGGAATCGTTCATATAGGTCAGCGGCTTCAGCGCCAGCACCTTCTCCGCCCCCACCGTGCCCTCGGCGCAAACGCCCTTGAACCGCCGCCGCCACGGCGAAAACCCGTGGCGGCGCGCGATCACATCGATGGCCATGAAGCCGATATTATGCCGCTGCCGCGCCATGCCGGGCTCGGGGTTGCCGAGCCCCACCCACAACAACACCGCGAAAGCGGCCGCCGCGGCGTTACTTCTTCTTGGCGGCGGGCGGCTTCGGCGCCGCCTTTGCCGCCGGTGCCGCGGCCGCCTTGGCCGGTGCCTTCGCCCCGCCCTTGGGCGCCGCCGCCGCGGCCGCCGGCGCCGCACCCGGCTCCGCCGCCACGTCGGCGATCACCGTGGGCGCACCGATCGTCGCCACCACGAAATCGCGGTCCACAATCACCGGCGTCGCCTCGCCGATGCCAGCCAGGTTGTGCCAGCGCACGTTGTCGTTGATGTCGAGCTGGCCGAGATCGGCCTCGAACCGCTCCGGAATGTTGTCCGGATCGCACGCCACCTCCACCGAGTGCCGCACCACGTTCAACACGCCGCCCCGCTTCAACCCCGGCGACGTACCCTCATTCAAAAACACCACCTGCACCGCGACGCGTATCCGCTCGCCGGCCGCCAGCCGCTGGAAATCCACATGCTCCGGCGCATCGGTAACGGGGTGGAACTGCACGTCGCGCATCAGCGCCCGCGTCTTCTCCCCGCCCAGGCCGATCTCATACAGCCGCGAACGCCAGCCGCCCCGCTTCAACTCCTTGAGCACCACGCGCGGGTCGAGCGCGATCAGCGTCGGCTCCTGCTTGGCACCATAAATCACCCCGGGCACCTTGCCCGCCCGCCGTGTCGCCCGCGCCACCCCCTTGCCGGCCCGCGAACGCGACTCGGCCTCGATCGTCTCGAAATTGGCCATGTTCCGCTCCTATAACAACAAAAGCCGGCCTCCAGGGGTGCCGGCGGGCGCGGTTTAACCGAAAAGCCCAGCAAGGCCAAGGGGCGCCGCCCCCTGGACCCCCGCCAGGGCATGATGCCCTGGACCTCGTTACTTGCCGAAGTCGTTTGCGATATTTGGATCGAGCTGCTTGGCCGCCGCCATGTCGGCAATAGCGGCGGCATTCCTGCCAGCGGCATGTTCCGCAATACTTCGCCCATAAAACGAACTTGCCAGATGGGGTTCGAGTTTTACTGCGCTTGTATAATCAGCGGCTGCTGAACGATAATTCTTCATTTTCAGGTTTACGTAACCGCGCGAGTCCCAGGCATCGGCGCTGCTTGGAGACAACCGGATCGCTTTATTGCAATCGTTCAGCGCATCCGACAGATCGCCATTATTAGCGCGATCCCAACAACGGCTGTTCCAGGCATCGGAAAAACTAGGTTTAAGCGAAATGGCAGTCGTGGCATCGGCAATCGCCTTTGTTAGTTGTCTTTCATCGGAATAGGCCAAGCCTCGTTCTACGTAGTCGATGTAGAGACTGGCAGCGCCCGGACTTAACTCTATGCCGATCGATGCATCTGCGATGGCTTGGTCATACAGGCCTTGACGACGCTCGGCGAAGCTTCGCTCGATGTAAGGAAGGGATTGGCTTGATAGCGAATCGCTTCCTATTTTGATCACGGTTGTCTGATCCGCTATGTCCTGCTGCCAGAGCCCTTTACTGGCGTAGGCAAGCCCGCGCTGCTCATATGGCTTAGGGTTAGCAGGGTCTAAAACTATAGCTTTCGTGAAGTCGGAGATGGCCTGATCTGGCTGCCCCATCTTCTCATATGCGCGACCTCGATCGAAGTAAGCCTTTGGGTCGGGCGGACCGAGTTTGATCGCAGCTGTCTGGTCCGCAATGTCCTCTTTCAAGTATCCTTCATGTTCATAAGCGGCACCTCGGTCGATATAGGCCACGGCAATTGTTGCGCCTAAAGCAATTGCCTTCGTTTCATCGGAAATCGTCTGATCGTAATGGCCAGTTCGCAAATAATCAAGACCGCGCTCAATGTAAGCAGGCGCATCGGATGGATTCAGAACAATCGATCGGGTGAGATCTGTGATGCTTAAGTCAGATAAACCCTTGGCGTTAAAAGCCAGGCCTCGGTCAAAATAGCCGATGGGGCCATTGGGATTCAGAGCGATCGCCTTCGCGGCATCAGCGATTGCCGCATCGTTTTTAGCCTCTTCAAGGAGCGCGAAACTTCGGTCCTCATAAGCAATGTATAAATTTGGAAGTAGCTGCCCTACTTCAATTGCCGCGGTCTGATCTGCGATATCCTGGTCCCACATTTTTTTGTGGCTAAAGGCGACACCCTCGTCGACATAGCTATCGAACAAAGCCGCCTTTCGATCCCCGTTGTTTGGCACGCTCCCGCTACAGTCTCCCATGCCCGATCCGGTATCGCCGTTCTGACAGGCCGTCACATTTGCCCATAAAGGTTGTTTAGCCGCGATCAGGCCTATCATCGCCAGCACCAGCGCGACTATCGGTTGCTGCATCACCCAATCCCCTGAGTCGCCACAAGGCCCTCGCTATTATCCCGTCAACAAATCGGCTTCACAATAGTTCATGATAGAATAAAGTTGATGAATTTCCGCTCAGGAGAGATCCTTCTTATGCTGTGACTTTGCGAGTGCCTGCCCCAAATCCCCCAAAATATCATCAATATGCTCCAACCCCACCGACAGCCGCACATACCCCTCCGACACCCCGGTCGAAAACTGATCCTCCGCCGAGAGCTGCGAATGCGTCGTGCTCGCCGGATGGATCGCCAGGCTCCGCGCGTCGCCGATATTCGCGACATGGTAAAACATCTGCAGCGCGCTGATGAACCCAACCCCCGCCGCCTTGCCGCCCTTCAGCTCGAACCCCACCAGCCCGCCGAACCCGCCGGCCAGGTATTTCTCTGCTTGGGCCTTCGCCGCCCCCGTCACGAGGCCCGGATAGATCACCTTCGCCACCTCGTCCCGGCCGCTTAGAAATTCTGCCACCGCCAGTGCGTTGCGGCAATGCTGCGTCATCCGCAGCGGCAACGTCTCCAACCCCTGCAAAATCTGGAACGCGTTGAACGGCGAGAGTGCCGCGCCGAGGTCGCGCAGCAGCACCACCCGCGCCCGGATGATATACGCAACCGGCCCCAGCGGCTTCACCGCCTCGGTCCACACCGCGCCGTGGTAACTCTTATCGGGCGAATTGAGCAGCGGTTGCCGTTCGGGATGCGCCGCCCAGTCGAACTTGCCGCCATCGACGATCATGCCGCCGATGCTGGTGCCGTGCCCGCCGATATACTTGGTCGTCGAATACACCACCACCGCCGCCCCATGGTCGAACGGCCGCGCCAGCAGCGGCGCCGCGGTGTTGTCCATGATCAGCGGTATCCCCAGTGGCCGGCCAATCGCCGCCACCTCCGCGATCGGGAACACCCGCAGCTTCGGGTTCGGCAGTGTCTCGGCGTAATACGCCCGCGTCTTCTCGTCGGTCGCTTGGCGGAACGCCTGCGGGTCGGCCGGGTCGACGAACCGCACCTCGATCCCCTGGTCCTTCAGCGTATTGGCGAACAGGTTCCAGGTCCCGCCATAAAGATCGGTGGACGAAACGATATTGTCCCCGGCCCGCGCCAGGTTCTGCACGGCATAGGCGGAAGCCGCCTGGCCGGACGCCACGGCCAGCGCCGCCACCCCGCCCTCGATCGCTGCGACACGCTCTTCCAGCACCGCGTTGGTCGGGTTCATGATCCGCGTGTAGATGTTCCCCATCTCCTTGAGCGCGAACAGGTTGGCGGCGTGTTCCGGGCTGTCGAACTGATAGGACGTGGTCTGGTGGATCGGCACCGCGACCGACCCGGTGCTCGCATCCGCCCGCCATCCGGCATGAAGCGCCAGGGTCTCCGGATGCGTCGATTTAATCGCCATTGTGATCTCTCCCGATACGTTTCTTGCCTTGGCGGCCTGCAGGCGCCGCCGTGCTATCGCCCGCCGCGGACCCGCGCGACCCATTCGTCGTTAATCTCATCGGCCAGCCGCACGCAACCCACCTCCGGCCCCACCGGCCGGTCCAGCGCCAGCCCGAACCGCGTGCCGATCTGCCGCAGCGCCACCTGCACGTCGTCGCGAAAAGCCTCATAGGTGATCCGCAACGGCTCGATGCGCTCGGCGGCGAAGAAATTCATCCAGCCGCCGCGTTCCTGTTCGAGGTCGTCGATGATTTTGCCGATCCCCGCGGCGTCGAACTTCATGCGGATTTGCGCCGCCGGCAGCAGCCCGTTTTTGGCTACCTGGCCGCCCATGCGGCCGTCCGGGTGCTTGTGCCAAAGCTCCGTCGTCATCGCCCGGAACATCGAAACCGCCTGCGCCACCGTATCCTGCCGGTCGAGGTAGATCACCCGCAGGTCCGGGAACATCCGCCGGCTGAACGGCGCGACCGCGCGGAAGTCGTGCCAGGTGGTCTTGAACATGAAGAACGGTCCGGGCTGCCGCTCGAACGCCTCGATGTAATCGGCAAACGTATCCACCTGCCGGCGCTGTTTCAGGTTCTGCACCACGCCGCGCGGGTTGAACACTTCATCCGGCGCGCAGGCGCCGGCGGAGGCGGCGGCGAGGGCGGCGCAGAGATGCGTGCTGCCGGTTCGCGGCGTCATCGCCAGCATGATCGTCGGCTTGCGGCAGCTGGCCGGCAGAAAGTCCGCCTCACGGAAATAGCTGAAGTCGGGAAACGCTTCGGCCAGCCCCATCGTCATTCGTCCTTCAGCGCCCGGCTCATCAACATCTCCCGCGCTTGGCCGACGCCGATGGCGCCGCCCAGCAGCGCCGTCACCGCCGCGCAGATCGGCATTTCCACGCCAGCCGCCGCGGCCCGCGCCAACAGTGCCGGCGCCGTCGCCACACCTTCGGTCACGCTGCTGCGGCTGGCCAGGATCGCGGCCAATTGCTGGCCCTGTCCCAGCGCAAAACCCAGCGAGTAGTTGCGGCTGCCGGCGCCGGTGCAGGTCAGCAGCAAATCGCCAAGGCCGGACAGCCCCGCCACCGTATCCGCCCGGCCGCCGAGCGCCACCGCCAGCCGGGCGATCTCGGCCAGGCCCCTTGTGATCAGCGCCGCCCGCGCATTCTCGCCGAGGCCGGCGCCGGTCACCACCCCGGCGGCAATGGCGATGACGTTCTTCGCCGCCCCGCCCAGCGCCGCGCCGGTGATGTCGGCGCTGCCGTACAGCCGCAGCGTGCGGGTTTGCAGTGCCGCGATCAACCGTGCCCGCAACGCCGCGTCCTTGGCCGCCAGCACCGCCGCCGCCGGCAGCCCGGCCGCCACCTCGCCGGCGAAGTTCGGCCCGGTCAGCACCGCCGCCGGCCGGCCCGGTTGCAGCGCCGCCGCAAGCTCCTGCGGCAACCGCAACGTGTCCGCCTCCAGCCCCTTGCAGCACAGCACCAGCGGCGCGCCACCGCGCGGCAGGGCGGCTAGCGTCGCGCCGGCATGTTGCATCGGCACGCACAACAGCAGCGTCGCCGCCTCCGGCGGGTCGCTGCCGATCCGCACATTATCCGGCAGCCGCGCGCCGGGCAGGCGCGGGCTCTCGCGGCTGGCGCGCAGCGTTGCCGCGCGGCCCTCGTCCCGCACCCATAGCGCCACATTTTTGCCGGCCTGGGCATGCAGGATCGCTAGCGCGGTGCCCCAGGCGCCGGCCCCCAGCACGCCGATGTCGAAAGCCTCACTCATCGACCAGCCGCTCCACCGCCCAGCCGGCCCCGGCGCCACCCAACACCTCCCGCAACGCCGCCAGCACCGGCGCCGCCGCGACCTCGAACCCGAACGGCGGGTTCACCACCAGCAGCCCGCAACCGTTCAGCCGCGCCGGGTCGACCGGCGCCGCCACCCAGAGCTCCGCCGCGATCACGTCCCGCAACCTGGTCGCCGCAACCGCATCGAAAAACGCCCGCACCGGCGCCCGATGCTTGATCGGATACCACAGCGCGAACACGCCGGATTTGAACTTAGCCCATGCCGCCTGCAGACTCTCCACCGCGACCGCAAACTCGTCGGCTCGTTCAAAAGGCGGGTCGATCAGCACCAAAGCCCGCCGTTCCGGCGGCGGCAGGAACGCCAATAGCGCCGCGTAGCCATCGCGCTCATGCACCGCCACGTTTTGCTGCCCCGCGAAGCCCGCCTTCAGCGCCCGCGCATCCTCGTCATGCAGTTCGCAGCATAGCAGCCGGTCGCCCGGCCGCAGCAGCGCCGCCGCGATCGCCGGGGAGCCGGGATACAGCCCCAGCCGCTCGACCAACGCCAGGTAATCGCCGAGCGCCTCCGGCCGCGCCGCCAGCAGCCGGGCGATGCCGTGCCGCCACTCGCCGGTGCGCGCCGCCGGCCCGCTGTCCAGCGGGTAGCGGCCGATGCCGGCATGGGTGTCGAGCACCAGCAGCTTCTTGTCCTTGCGCTGCAGCGCCCGCAGCAGCAGCAGCACCAGCGCGTGCTTCATGCAGTCGGCGAAGTTGCCGGCGTGGTAGGCGTGGCGATAATTCACAGGTCGGCAAGTGGCCAGCGCGGCCGGCAGGGCGCGGCCAGCGTGTCGGTGAGGCCGAGCCGCAGCCGCTCGATCCCGGCCCAGGCCACCATCACCGCATTGTCGCCACACAGCCGCAACGGCGGTGCCACCAACGCCTTGTCCGCGGCCCGCGCCACCGCCGCCAGCCGGTCCCGGATCGCCTGGTTCGCCGCCACCCCGCCGGCCGCCACCACCGCGGTCGCCTCCGGCAGCATCGCCAGCGCGTGCTCCAGCCGGTCCGCCAGCACGTCGGTCACCGCCGCCTGGAACCCGGCGGCGATGTCGGCGGCCACCTGCCGCGGCAGCATGGCGGGTTGCGCCGCCACCAGCTGCGCCACCGCCGTCTTCAACCCGGAAAAAGAGAAGTCGCAGCCCGGCCGGCCGAGCAGCGGCCGGGGCAGATTAAAAGTGATATCATTGCCCCCCTTTGATATCACTTCCAGGGCCGGACCGCCCGGATACGGCAGCCCCAGCAGCTTCGCGACCTTGTCGAAAGCCTCCCCCACCGCGTCGTCCAGTGTCGTGCCCAGCAGCCGGTACTGCCCCACGCCCTGCACCGCCACACACTGGCAATGCCCGCCGGAGAGCAGCAGCAAGAGATAAGGGAACGCCACCGGCGTCTCGCTCAACCCCGGCAGCCGCGCCGTGAGCGCATGGGCCTCCAGATGATTGATCGCTAGGTAAGGCCGGCCGGATGCCAGCGCCGCGCCCTTGGCGAAGCCGCTGCCGACCAGCAACCCGCCGATCAGCCCTGGCCCGGCGGTCGCCGCGATGCCGCCCAGGTCCCGGTACGTCACGCCGGCTTCGGCCAGCGCCGCCGCCGCCAGCGGGCCGATGGATCGCAGATGCGCCCGCGCCGCGATCTCCGGCACCACGCCGCCGAACGCCGCGTGGTCCATCTGGCTCAGCACCAGCTCGGCCAGGATCGCGCCGTCCGGGGCCAGCACGGCGGCGGCGGTCTCGTCGCAGGACGTCTCGATTCCCAATACCGGACCCGCGATGAGCGCCGCTTCTCTTTCCATCCGGCAGGTTCTAGAGCACGGCCGTGCTTTCCGTAACACCTCTGCTGAAGCCGCATCGGCGCGAGCTGCCGCTCCGCGTCGGCACCCGCGGCTCGCCTTTGGCCCGCGCCCAGACCGCCACGTTCCTGGCCCTGCTGCAGCGCTTCTGCCCGGTGCTGAAGGCGCTGGAAGTGTTCGAAGAGCATGTCATCGCCACCACCGGCGACCTTGTCCAGGATCGCGCCCTTGCCGAGATCGGCGGCAAGGGCCTGTTCGCCAAGGAGATCCATGAGGCGCTGGTGGCCGAGCGGATCGACTTTGCGGTGCACAGCCTCAAGGATTTGGAGACCACGCTGCCGCCCGGGATCGCGCTGGCCTGCACCCTGGCGCGCGAGGACGCGCGGGATGTGCTGGTCTTTCCGACCGGGCACCCAGCTGCCGACCCCGCCGATCCCTACGCCGCCCTGGCCCCCGGCGCGGTGGTCGGCTCCGCCTCGGTCCGGCGCCAGTCGCAGCTGAAGAACGCCCGGCCGGACCTGGAATTCAAGCTGCTGCGCGGCAATGTCGGCACCAGGCTTGCCAAGCTCGACAGGGGCGAAGTGGCCGCCAGCCTGCTGGCCTATGCCGGGCTGCGCCGGCTGGGTCTGGAGGCGCGGGCCAGCCTGATCCTCAGCCCGGACCTGATGGTGCCCTCCGCCTGCCAGGGCATCATCGGCATCACGGTGCGTAGCGGCGATACCGAGCTTCTGAAGATGCTATCGGCGATCGAGGACCCGGAGGCGAAGGCGGTCGCCACCGCCGAGCGGGCGCTGCTGGCGGCGCTGGACGGCTCCTGCCGGACGCCGATCGGCGGGTATGCGCGGCTGCTGGAGGATGGCGCGCTGCATCTGACCGGGCTGGTCGCCCGCGCCGATGGCTCTTTTCTCCTCCGCCGCGCCGCCACCGGGCCGAAGGCCGAGGCGGCGCGGCTGGGCCGGGAGCTGGGCCTGGCGCTGAAGGCGGACAGCCCGGCCGACATCTTCATGCCGTGAAGGTGCTGCTGACCCGGCCGTTGCCGGCCGCCGCGGCCACCGCAGCCCGGCTGCTGGAACTGGGGCATCAGGCGGTTCTGGCGCCCTGCCTGATCGTTTCCTCGCGTCACACGCCGCTGCCGGCCAGTCCCGCCGCGCTGGTGCTGACCAGCGGGCACGCGGTGCCGGCGCTGCCGCCGCGTTACCGCGACCTGCCCGCCTTCTGCGTCGGCGACGTCACGGCGGCGCGGCTGCGGCAGGCGGGGTTTACCAACGTGCAAAGCGCCGGCGGCGATGCCGAGGACCTGCGCCGGCTGGTCATCGCGCGCGGCGTTGCCGGCCTGCATCTGCTGGCGGTGGGCGCCGCGCAGGGGGAGGACTTGGCGCGTTGGTTGGGCGAGGCCGGCGTCCTCGTCGAGCGCTGTGTGGTTTATGCGGCGGCGCCGGCGCCGGCCTTGCCGGATGCGGCGCTGACGGCCCTGGCGCGCGCCGAGATCGCCGCCGCCTTGTTTTATTCGGCTGAGACGGCGCGGGCTTTCATCCGGCTTGCGCCGCCCGGCACTGAGATCGTTGCGGCTTATGCACTCAGCGCGCGCGTCGGCGCGGCCCTGGCTGGCTTGCCCTGGCGCGCGATCCATGTCGCAGTGGCGCCGAACGAGGCGGAGCTACTGGCATTGCTGCATGAGTGACACCGACATCCGAGGGGAACCGACGCCGGAGCCGACGCCGCCCGAAACGGCGGCGGCGCAAGTGCCGCCAGGCAGCGCCAAGCCGGCCCTCACGTCCGCTCCGGCCGCCGCGCCGCGCCGCCGCGTGCTTTGGCCGTTGCTCGGGCTAATCGGCTTCCTGCTGCTTGCCGGCGGCGAAGCCTATTTGTGGAAGCTGCAGCAAGCGCGGCCAGACCTTTCCGGGGCGGTCGGCAGCTTGCAGGCGCAGGTGGCCGCCCTGCAACAACAACAGCAGCAAGAACAGCAACAAGAACAGCAACGGTTGGCAGCGCCGGCCGCACCCGCTGCCGCGCCCGCGCCGCCGCCGGTTGCCGCCGCCGCGACCGCCGGTCTCGACCAGAAACTCGCCAGCCTCGCCGCCCAGGTCGATGCGATGCAGACCCAGTTCGCCGCCGACCACGGCGTGCTGACCACGTTGCAGGCCAATGCCATCGACCTCGGCAAGCTCAACGCCGATATCGGCGCGGTGCAGACCGAGGCGACCATGGACCACGCGGCGCTGAACACGCTGCAAACCAACCTCGCCGACCTCGACAAGCTGACCAGCAAGGTCTCCGCCCTGGGCCGGGTCGACGCCGCCCGGATGGCGCTTGATGCCGGGCAGCCGCTGGGCACCATCCCCGACGCGCCGCCGGCACTGGCCAAATTCGCCGATGCCGCGCCGCCGACCGAGGCGGCGCTGCGGCTGGGCTTCCCAGCCGCCGCCCTGGCCGCCAACGCCGCCAGCGTCAACACCAGCGGCAAACACGGAACCTGGGAGACCATCCGCGCCCGGCTGGAAAACCTCATCACCATCCGCGACGAAAATCATGTGATCGTCGGCGCGCCGGCCGCCGGGGCGCTGGCCGAGGCCGGGGCCAGGCTCGACGCCGGCGACCTGTCCGGCGCGGTCAACGTTCTGGACACGCTGAGCCAAGGCACCCAGCAGGCGATGGCCGGCTGGCTGACCCAGGCCAAAGACCTGCTGGCGGCGCGGGCGGCGTTGGCGACGCTGGCGGCGCAGCCGTAATGCGGGCGACCTTACGGTTCGTGATCGTGGCGGCGGTGCTTCTGGCGCTGGTATGGGCGGTCGGCAGCCTGCCGGGGACGCTCACCGCGCGGTCCGGTCCTTATACCATCGAGACCTCGGTTCCGGCGGCGATCCTCGCCGTTGTCGCTTTGGTCGCCCTGCTCACCTTGCTGCTGCGCTTGGTCGGCGGTTTGCGGCGCGCCCCCGGCGGCGTTTCGGCCTGGCGTGGCGGCCGGCGGCAGCGGTTGGGAGAGGTGGCGACGCAGCGCGGCATCGTGGCGCTGGCGGCGGGCGACGCCGCCGCCGCCGCGACCGAAGCCAAGCGCGCCCGCAACCTGCTCGGAGACGCGCCGCTGACGCTGCTGCTGGCCGCCGAAGCCGCGCGCCTCGGCGGCCGGCACGATGACGCAGCGCCACTGTTCCAGAAGCTGACCGCGCATCCGGACATGGCGTTTCTTGGTCATCGCGGACTGTTGCGCCACCGCCTCGCGGTAGGCGACCACGACGCCGCCCAGGCCCATGCCGAGGCCGCGGCGGTGGCATATCCGAAGAGCGCCTGGCTGCGGACCCAGCGGCGCGACATCGCGGTGGGCAAACAGGACTGGCCGGCGGCGCTGCAATACGCCGAGACCCCGGCGGAGACCGCCGCTTTTGCCACCGCCGCGGCGCGCGCCACCGCCGACCCGCAGGCCGCCGTGCGGTTTGGCAAGCAGGCACAAAAGGCCGCGCCGACGCTGGCGCCGGCGGTGGTGGCCCATGCCGAGGCGCTGCGCCAGACCGGCGACGAACGGGGTGCCCGCAAGGCGCTGCTCGCCGGCTGGGCAGCGGCGCCGCATCCGGAGATCGCGGCTGCGTTCGTGGCGCCGGCGGCTACCCCGATCGACCGGGCCCGCGCCGCCGCCGACCTCGCCGCCGCCCGGCCCGGCCACCCGGAGAGTGAACTGTTGCTTGCGGAAACAGCGCTCGATGCGCGGTTGACCGGCGAGGCGCAGCGCCATGCCGACGCCGTGCTAACGGCCAGCCCCGGTGAGCCGCGCGCCGCCCGCGTGCTGGCGGTGCTCGGCGGCGCGCCCGCCGGGCCGGCGCCGACGGGCGGTGTGGCGCCCGCCGGCGGGCAGTGGGTTTGCGCCGCGTGCGGCACCCCGCAAGCGGCCTGGCTTGCGGTCTGCCCGCGCTGCCACGAAGCTGGCAGCCTGGCCTGGCGCAGTGCCGGCACGGCGCTTGCTTGAAATAAAGGCGCGTGCCGCTCAGGTAAGCAGTCGCGCGGTGCGGCCGCACCAATTATGAGGTAGGATTAAGCAGTTTGTCCGTTTCCACTTCCGACGGCATGTTTCCGACCTGGGAAGCGCCCGAACTGGGGCTGACCAGGGCCGCAGCCGCCGCGATCGCGCTGGTCGTGCTGATCCTGGGCTTTTGCTATTACGCCGCGGTGACGCTGGCGCCGAAGCCGCAGCCGGTGGTGATCCAGGTGACGCAGGCGCAGCTTACCAGCCTGCCGAAGCCGGCGCCACCGCCACCGCCGCCGCCGCCGCCGAAAGTGGTGCCGCCGCCGAAGCCGCTGCCGGCGATCACCAAGCCGCCGCCGGTGGTGAGCAAGATCGTGGTGCCGACCAAGCCACCGCCGCCGGTACACCACCAGCCGCCGCCGAAGCCGATGAAACGCGTCGTCGTCAGCCACCCCAGGCCGCCGACCCCGGCGCCGACACCGCCGGTGCAGCAAGCGGCGCCGCCCGCGCCGACGCCCGCCCCACCGGCCCCGCCGGCGCCCCGCACCGATGGCATCCCCGTTTATGAATCACAGGTGCATGACATTATTCAGGCCAACCAGAGCGTCCCGCCGGCCTTGGCGGCGCTTGGTCTTTCCGGCACCGCCTATATCCGGATCGTGGTGGCGCCGGATGGCGATGTCGTTTCCGCAAGTATCGCACGCTCAAGCGGCAACCCGTTGATCGACCAGACCGCTCTGGACCACGCCCGGCAGGCCCACCTGACCCATTTCAACGCGGACATGCCAGCGACCGACGAAGCGTTCCTGGTCCCGGTCGAGATCGACGCTAGTCAGGGCGATTGATCGAACTAGGGCGAGTTGAGTACAACAGGTGCAACAGGCGCTTAAAAAGCGGCCTGTAACAGACCATTACGTAATGTTGGCGGAAGAAGAAGCCGGTTGAAGCGTCGGTCGCGCTTAGACAATCAATCGGTCTAAGCGCGACATAAAGCGCCCGTGGAATCTCAGGTACGGCAATCTTATCTCGCTTATGCGGGCTTTCGCGCAAGTTGAGGGGTAAAGCTGATAATTTTAAAAAGGCGTCTGCGAAACCGCGTCATTGTGGCATTAACCTTGCAGTAACAAATTGGACATCAACGGCACGTGCAGCCCCGCCTTAGGCTCTCGTACTTGGTGCCGAAGACACTACTGAGGGGAATGACGATGAAAAAGACATCGAACAATCTGCGTAGCCGGCTGCTGCTGTTCACGGCTTTCACCGTTGTTGGCGGCACGATTGCCTTGGCGCAATCTGCCGCACCGGCCGGCCCGGGGCCGGTGTCCAATCCCACCAGTCCGACGAGTACCGCCACGACCGCCGTGCCGGTGATTGTGCCCGCTGACGGGACCGCGGCGGATCTGAACGCTTATCAGATACAGAAGGTCAAAATCATCTATCAGAAGCTGCTGTTGCGGCAGAAAGACATCCCGAACGCAGTGTCCGAGCTTGGGCAAAAGCAGGTCAAAGCCGCTAATCCGACGACGGGTTCGATCCAGACACTGCTGAAGCAAGCGCCGTCGGTCGTGGCGTATTCGCAGCAGCCGGGCCAGGATAATGCCACTCTAGCGATCCGGGGTGTCCGCAACGACCAACTCGCGGAAACGCTCGATGGCATCCCCATCAACAATCTGATCAACGGCTCTGGCGACTATGTCGAGGATGGTTCCATCGGCTCGCCGGTGACACTTAACGAGATCGACGGCGTCACGATCTATCCTGGCCTGGCGCCGCCGGCCCAGCAAGGTTTCGGGACCGCGGGTGGCACCATCGCCTATACCACCAAACAGCCGACGGATGATCGCTACGCGGAGCTGGAGGGTGGTTTTGGCTCGTTCGACACGCAGCATATCGGCTTTGTCCTCAACACCGGGAAACTCGGCGACGGGCCGGACGCGCCGAAAGCGTTGCTGCTCTATGACCAAAGCCAGACCGCCGGCTATGTTTCGAACACGCCCGCGCAATTTCACGATTTTCTTTTCAACGTTGTGAAGCCTTACGATAACGGTTTGTCCAAAGTTGGGATGGTTATCATCTTCAACCAGGGCAAGGGTCTGGTTCAGACCTTGCCAGCGCCGACAGCGCTGATCCAGGCCAATGGTTACAAGTTCAACTACCCGAAAAGTCTTGGCTTTTATCGCCAGACCGGCGAGGACCTGGCCGCGATTCTCAGCGACGAAACCTACATCAACAAATACGCGATCTTCGACGGTTCTTTGTTCTACCGCTATGAACGTGACACGACCGACGACTTCGCGTCTCCCAGCGCGATTGAAAACGGCTATACCTATCAAGGTTTGAGTTACACGCCGAACGTTCAGGGCATCGGCAATTTCTTCGGCTGCGTCGGGCCGGGTTCGCCGTTTTATTCGCCAGGCTATTTCAGCTACGACCCAAGCAACGGTGGTACCCAGGACTGCAACGCCGGCGAATCCGACGAATATATCGACGACCACAACCAGATCATCGGTGTTACGCCAAAGCTCACGCTGTTTCCCGATGACCACAACACGATCGTCATCGGCGGCTTGATTGCGAAGGCGACCAGCGGCGGCTCATCATATATTTACGGCGGCGATGGCGCGGCGGCTAATGAGATGGATGGCATCAATTCCTTCGGTCTCGGCGGCGGTAAGCAGCGCACGATCTACTCCGGCTATGCGCAGGATACGATCCGCCTCTTCGACAACAAGCTGCAGCTGACCCCTGGCGTCAAGGTGGATGCTGCTTATAGCAGCAACATCCAGCAGGTGACGGACGGCATTTATAACCAGGCCAAGCTGCAGAACTACACCAAGATTGGCGGCTACTATTTTGGCGCTTCCTACAACCTGCCGTACAACTTCGTCCTGTTCGGCAGCCTTGGCAAAGGCTCTTTGTTCTCTCCGTTGAACGATTATTCTGTCGGCACCACGCCCTCCGGGCTACCAGGCGGGACCAGCGCGCCGACGCCGGAGATTGTGCATCTTTACGAAGGCGGCATCCGCTACGATACCCCGCGCCTGCTGCTGAGTGTGGACTACTACTACCAGAATGTCTCCGACGGTTTTGCCTATTTTGAAAACTTCCTGCTGAACCAGCAGTACTACTCCAATAATAGCGGCACTCTATATCGCGGCGTGGAAGGTAACGGCGACTTCCGTGTTACGCCCGAGCTCTCTGTCTTCGGCAATTTTTCATATAATGAAACCGAATACACCAAGAGCTCCTTTGGCTTCGATACGCTGGCGCAGGATCAGTTTGGCTATTCTTATACTGGTACGCCGCTTTCCAACGTGCCGGATTGGAATGGTTTGGTTGGCGTGGACTATGCGGTGGGTCCGTTCTCGGCCTATGCGACCGGACAATATACCGGCCGCGAGTTCACGACCTACGATCTGGTTGCATATCCGACGTCCGGCCCCGACACGAATCCGCTAGACGGTGCGACGGTGACCAACACCAAGATAAAAAATCCGGCAAACTTCGTCGCCAATCTGTTGCTCACCTACAAGATACCGGTGGCGTACAAAGGTCTGCAAAGCGTGACGGCGTCTTTGAACTTCCAAAACATTTTCAACAAGCGGTACTACAATTATACCTACAGCTCGGAAAATCCGGTGGGCGGTGTTTACGATCCGTCTTTGCCGGGCGGGCAAGCTTACAACAGTGCGTTCGTGGGTGAGCCGCGGTCCCTGCAACTGGACCTAACCGCGCGGTTCTGAACGAAAATGGTGGCCTCGGTGGAACACGTGTTCCACCGAGGCGCTTACAAATACAATGATGTTTATGAATAAAACTTTACCGAAGCGGCTCTTGCTGTTTTGGATTGTTTCGGGCCATTGCTCTCTATGCGGTTCGTGAGCATCGTGCGCGGGGTTCTGCCTGGTCTGATGGTGGCTTTGTCGCTGGGCGGCACGGCCGTGGCTGCCGAAACAGGTGATTGCGGTACAATTATCATCCCGCCTGGTGTCGGGCTTGGTCCGGGGTCGGACATCACCTCATTCAACCCTTTGCTGGTGCAGTCGGAGTATAATCTGCAAGCAGCCGAGTTGATGTTCGCGCAACTGGTCTGGATCGATCGGTTCCACAAGATCGATTACAGCCGCAGTGTCGCGAGCGAAGTCGCCACGCCCGATCAGGGCAAAACCTATAATGTGACGCTGCGGCCATGGCACTGGTCGGACGGTGTGCCGGTGACCGCCGCGGATGTGGCTTACACGCTGCGGCTGATCAGGGAGCTCGGCACCACCTGGACCGGATACGGCACTGGTGGCATGCCCGGCATCATCCAGAGTTTTTCGATTGCCGATCCCACGCATTTCACCATCGTCCTGAAGAGCGCGGTGAATCCGGACTGGTTCATCATGAACGGCCTGCAACTGTTGCAGCCGCTGCCGGCGCATGTGTGGGGCCGCTATACGCTGGACCAGATTTGGCAGAACCAGAGCACGCCGAAGTTTTTCAGCGTGGTGGATGGGCCGCTGGTGGTGCGCAAGCTCGTCGTCGGGCAGGATGCGGTGTTCGTGCCGAACCCGCGTTACGACGGGCCGGCCATGCACTTCAATCGCTTCATCATCAAATTCGAGAATAACGAGGGGATGGAGCTGCAGGCGGCGGAATCGCACGACATCGACATGGGCAATCTGCCGTTTTCGTTGTGGGACGCGGCGCAGCATCTACCGGGATTGCATGTCGTTTCGCTGGCCGCCTCCTATTCCTGGCATGAGCTGATCCCGAACATGGCCAACAAGAGCACCGGATTTTTCGCCGATGTGCGGGTGCGGGATGCCATGGCCGATGCGATCGACCAAAGGCAGATCGTCAACCTCGCTTTTCATGGTCACGGCGATCAGGTGCATGGGCCGGTGCCCCCCGAACCAGCGAGTTTTCTCTCGCCCGCGGCGCAGGCGGACCACTACCCGGTGGGATATGATCCGGAAAAGGCGCGGGCGTTGCTGGCGGCTGCCGGCTTTGTTTCCGGCCCGCACGGGGTGTTGGAGAAGGACAACAAGCCATTTGCCTTCACGCTGATGATCCCGGCCGACCAGACCATGCGGATTGAAATGGCGGAGGTGATCCAGCAGGATCTGCGTGCTGTCGGGATCGACATGAAGGTCTCGCAGGTCGAGTTCAACCAGATGATGGCGTTGAATATCGGCCCGGCCGCCGGCTGGCAGGCGATGCTGTTCGCTTCCGACGAGAACGCTTACCCGACTGGCGAGTCCGCCTTCAAGGTCGGCAGCTTTTACGACACCAACGGCTATGCCAACGCGCGCATGGACCGGCTGATCGACCAGAGTACGAACCAGCCGGGACAAAGCGGGCTGTTCGCTTACGAGGACTACGCCAGCGCCCAGCAGCCGGTAATTTTCCTGCCCGTCGAAGCCTATGCGGTGCTGGTGCGCGATGGGCTGCACGGCGTGAGAGCGTTTCTGGAAGACCTCAACCCGTACGCGCTGATGAAGCCGGACGAACTCTACTGCGGGGGGGCTGCTTCGTGAGGTTGGTCCTTCTCGTTGTCATGCTGTTGGTGGCACCGTTTGCCCAGGCGCAGGTGAAGGGCGATTGCGGCACCATCGTGTTTCCGACCGGCGCCGGCCAGACCGGCAGCGACGATTTGACCTCATTCAGTCCGCTTTTTGCCGATACCGCGTATAATCAGACCGCGTCGCTGCTGCTTTATCCCAACTTGCTCTGGATCAACCGTTTTTCTGAAATCGACTGGTCGCGCAGCCTTGCCACCGCGGTAACCACCACCGACAACACCACGTTCACGATCACGATGCGTCCTTGGCACTGGTCGGATGGTGTGCCGGTGACTGCATCCGACGTCGCTTATGCGTTTGGCATCATCAAGCAGCTTGGTCCGACCTGGGTGGGCTATGGCGGGGGCGGCCTGCCATATATCGTGAAAACGTTGAAGGTGCTCGGCCCGTTGCAGTTCCAGGTGGTCACGGTTCATCCGGTGAACGCGCAATGGTTCATCTACAACGGCATCAGCGGATTGGCTCCGTTGCCCGAACATGCCTGGAAAAGGTATACGGTTGATCAGCAATTTCAGTCGCAAAGCACGCCGAGCTTTTTTGATGTGGTCGATGGTCCGCTGAAGTTGCAGAGTATTGCAATGGGCTTGGACGCTGTGTTCGTGCCGAACCCGCGTTGGGAGGGGCGAAAAATGCACTTCTCCCGGCTGGTCTTCAAATTTTTGCAAGGCGATGGGGCAAACGTACAAGGGGTGGAGTCAGGCGACACCGATGACAGCGAGTTGCCGACCGACCTTTTCCTGCAATACGCCGGCCACAAGGTTCCCGGCCTCTATGTCGTGATCCTTCCTCAATCCACCTACGAGAATGTCATCAATCTGAACTTTAACAATCCGAAGACCGCATTCTTTCACGACGTCAGGGTGCGGCAGGCAATGGAAGATGCGATCGACCAGCAAGCTATTATCCACAACTTGCAGCACGGTAACGGCGATCTGGCGTTTGGGCCGGTCGCACGGTTCCAAACGCAGTTTCTTACGCCGGCGATGCGGGCTGGGGATTATCCGGTCGGCTATGATCCTGACAAATCCCGTGCTCTCCTGAAAGCGGCAGGTTATACGCCGGGCCCGGACGGCATCATGCAGAAGGCCGGCACGCGCCTCTCCTTCACCTACCTCGAAGAGTCTGGCACCGATGCGATCACCGAACTCGACGAAATCATTCAGGCCGATCTTGGCAAGGTTGGTATCGACATGAGAATTCAGCAGATGGAGTTCAATCAGATGCTGGCCCTGATGGCGAGCCATCCAACCGGATGGGACGCGACCGGCACCGGCCAAAGCGCGCCGAACTATCCGAGCGGCGAAGGCAATTACGAGACCGGAGCCTTCCAAAACATGGGCGGTTATTCCAATCCGAAACTCGACAAGCTGATCAACGAGAATATCAGCCAGCAGGGGCTCGGGCCTCTTTTTGCTTACGAGACTTATGTAAGCGAGCAACAGCCTGTTATCTTCACACCACGCGAAAGATCCGTTCTTCTCGTCAATGACCGCATCCATGGCATGGGCGATTTCATCAACCCGGTTGGCGACTACGCCCCAGACCAGCTTTACTGCACGGCAGAGGAGACCGCCGCAAAATGATCCGTGTGGTTGCGACCCGGCTGGCGTCCTCCTCGCTCTCCATCGTCATCCTGGTGACGCTGGTTTTCTTCATGGTGCATCTGACGCCGGGGGGGCCGGCGTATTCCATTCTCGGCATCAAGGCGACCGCCGCGTCGGTGGCGGAGGTCAATGCCCGGCTCGGGCTGGACGCGCCGCTGTACCGGCAATACGGGTTGTGGTGGTGGCATCTGGCGCATGGCCAGCTTGGCTATTCATATCTGCTCAGCCGGCCGGTCGGCTCGTTGCTTTGGCAGTACGAGATCAACACGTTCGTGTTCTACACGGCCTCCATCGTTATCAGTACCGCGGTTTCCATTCTGCTTGGGCTGGTGCAGGGCGTTTATTATGGGCGTTGGCCGGCGCGGCTGATCGGCGGGCTGCAACTGGCGTTCTACGCGCTGCCGCCGTTCTTCGTGGCCGCGATCCTGGTGCTATGGTTCTCGGTCGGGCTGCGCTGGTTGCCGGCCAACGGCATTACCAATTTGCGCGCCGAGCATCCCGGCATCGGCAGCTATGTCGCGCATCTGGTGCTGCCGGTCACTACCGTCACGCTGCTCACCGTCGCCTCGCTGTCGCGCTATTTTGGTGAGGCGGTGCAGGAGGAGCTGGGCAAGGATTATGTGCGGACGGCGCGGGCCAAGGGTGTGAGTTTCAGCGCCATCCTGTTCGGCCACGTGCTGCGCAACGCGCTGCGGCCGTTGGTCACCATTCTCGGGCTGTCCTTCCCGTACATCTTTACCGGCGGCGTCATCGTCGAATCGGTGTTCAACTATCCGGGGCTTGGCTGGCTGATGTGGCGTTCGGCGCTGAGCCAAGATTACCCCATCCTGATCGCCATCGTGCTGATCATTGGCGTCCTCACCGTGCTTGGCAATCTGCTGGCCGATCTGGTCAACAGTGTGCTCGATCCGCGGGCGAGTTATGAGTAGCACGTTATGAGTGACCGGTTGATCGAAGCGCCGGCGCATACCGGTATGCCGGCGGCGCCGCTGGCGCGGTTTTTTGGCCGGCTGCGGCCGCGCGGCACGCTTGGCTTTGGCCTGACACTGACCGTCATCATCCTGTTCGTCGGCTTCATCGGCCCGTTCCTGTATCCGCCGGACCCGTTCGCCATTCATCCGGCCCATGCGCTGGAGGGGCCGAGCCTGGCGTTTCCGTTCGGCACCGACGAGCTAGGCCGGGACGAGTTGGCGCTGCTGCTCTCCGGCGGTCTCGCCACGTTGATCGTGGCACTGCCTGCCGCCATCCTCGCCTTTCTGGTCGGCGTGGTTTACGGCCTCGCCGCCGGCCTCGGCCCGGTCTGGCTAGACCGGGTGATGATGCGGCTTTTGGACGCTATCCTGGCGCTGCCCAGCCTGATCATCCTGATCTTCTTCGCCTCGCTGGTCACGCTCGACAATACCAGCCTGATCCTGCTGCTCGGTTTCATCTCCTGGCCCGGCCTCGCCAGGCTGGTCCGCAATGAGACGCTGGCGCAGCGGGGGCGGGATTTCGTGCTGGCCTCGGAACAGCTCGGCGCCGGGCGCATGTATGTGGCGCGGGTGCATCTGCTGCGGGTGATGGCGCCGGTACTGGTGGTGAACGGCACCTTCATGGTCGGGGATTCCATTTTCGCCTTGTCGGCGCTCAGCTTCCTCGGCCTGGGCGTGCAGCCGCCGAAGGTGAGCTGGGGCAGTCTGCTGGAGTCGGCGTTGGACATCATCGCGCTCGATCCCTGGTGGTTGATCCTGCCGCCCGGCCTGCTGGTGTTCGGCTCGCTGCTCGCCGCCTCGCTCACCGGGCAGGGCTTGCTGGCGCGCTGGGGGCATAACCGATGAGTGCCGTGCTGCAGCTGAATGCGCTTTCGGTCTCGCTGCCGCGCGGCGGCCGCGATGTAAGTATTCTCGACGGGCTCAGCCTCACCATCAACGCCGGCGAGATGATGGCGCTGGTGGGCGAATCGGGTTCCGGCAAGACCATCGCGGCGCTCTCCATCATGCGGCTGCTGCCGCCGCGGGCGCGGATTACCGGCTCGGTCGATCTAGACGGCACCGAAATCACGGCGCTGGACGAGCGGGCGATGCGGGCGGTGCGCGGCCGCGATGTCGGCATGGTGTTCCAGAATCCGCTGGCGGCGCTCAACCCGTCCCGCACCGTCGCCAGCCAGATCCAGGAAGCCTGGCGCGTGCATAATGGCGGCAGCGTCCGCGCCGCCCGCGCCCGGGCGCTGGAATTGCTGGGCGAGGTCGGCATCCCGAATCCCGAGGCGCGGCTGGACGATTATCCGCACGAGTTTTCAGGCGGCATGCGGCAGCGGGTGATGATCGCGATGGCGCTCGCCTGTTCGCCCAAACTGCTGATCGCCGATGAGCCGACCACCGGGCTGGACCCGCTGATCGCCCGGCAGATCATGGGTCTGATCGCGCGGCTGCGGCGCGAGCACAGGATGGGCGTGTTGTTCGTGACCCACGACCTTTCGGTGGTGGAGGAGCACGCTGATTCGATTCACGTGCTTTATGCCGGGCGGACGGTGGAATGCGGCCCGGCCAAGGACTTCTTCGCCCATCCCCGGCATCCGTACAGCGAGGCGCTGCTTGGTTCGGTGGCGCGGGTGGGGCAGGCGCGGTTGCAGAACATTCCCGGCAACCTGCCGGAACCGGAGGCGCGGCCGCGTGGCTGCCGCTTCGCGCCGCGCTGCGCGTATCATCAGCCGGAATGCGACGCGGCCTATCCGCCGGCTTTGCCGGGTGGCGGGACGCTCGCCGCCTGCCTGTACCCATTGCCCCTGACCGAGCGGATTTCCTACGCCGAGCCGGCGGCCAAGCCGCCGCCGCCGAATTGGGCGCCGCAGCTTGAAGTGCGGGACCTCGGCGTGCGCTACGGCAACGGCGCCGGCCTGTTCCGCGCCGCTTCCAAGCTGCCGCCGGCCTTGGCGGAGGTTGCGTTCACCTTAGGCCGCGGCGAATGCCTGGGCGTGGTGGGGGAAAGCGGCTCCGGCAAATCGACTTTGGGCCGCGCCATTTTGCAGATGATCCCGTATCAGGGCGAGATCGCGCTGGACGGCGAGGGGTTCTCGGGGCTGCGGGGTGCGGCGCGGCGGTCCCGGCGGCGGCGCATCCAGGTGGTGTTCCAGGATCCGCGGGAGTCGCTCAACCCGCGCATCCGCATCGGCGATATCATCGCCGAACCGCTCCGCCTCGCCGGTGGGACGAGCCGGACCGAGCAGCGCCGCCGGGTGGAAAGCCTGCTCGACCGCGTCGGCCTCAACCCGGAGATGGCCGGGCTGCTGCCGGCCGGCGTTTCCGGTGGCCAGGCGCAGCGGATCGCCATCGCCCGGGCGCTGGCGGCCGAGCCGGAACTGGTCGTGTTGGACGAGCCGACCTCCAGCCTCGACGTTTCCACCCAGGCAATGCTGTTAAATCTGCTGAAAGACCTCGCGCGGGACACCGGGCTTTCCTACATTCTCATCAGTCATGACTTCGCCGTGGTAAGTTACATGGCGGATCGGATCGCGGTGCTGAACGCCGGGCGCATCGTGGAGTTGGGGGATACCGGTAGCCTGATCGCGGCACCCCGCCACCATTATACCGCCGCGCTCATCGGGGCGGCGCCACAGCTACGGCCACATTTGCGTTAGGAGTACGATCATGAACGAAATTATCAGGCTAGTGGTGCTCACCGGCGGGTTGCTCGCCATCATGCCGATCCTGCTCATCATTACCCTCGCGGTGGCGGTGGAGCGGCTTTATCTGCTGAAGAAAATTCTTCGCCAGGGCCGGGACATCCATAACCGCCTGCGGCAGGTGGCGTATCAGAACATTCCCGGCCTGCAGACGATTGCAGACCAGAGCAGCAACACGTTGCAGGGGCATCTGATCAACGTTGCCATCGCCAGCCGGGGCGAGAGTGCGGACGAGATGGAGATGCACATCGAGGAGGAAATTCTCACCGCGATGCCGAAGATCAACCGGCTGCTGTGGATACTCGACACTTCGGTGACCATCGCGCCGCTGCTCGGCCTGTTCGGCACCATCATCGGCATGATCCAGGCCTTCAACGTGCTCTCCGCCAATGGCGGCCCGTCGAAGGTCACCGGCGGCATCGCCGACGCGCTGGTTTCCACCGGCGCCGGCCTGCTGATCGCCATCATCGCGGTTTACTTCGTCAACTACTTCAATTCGCTGACCCGGCAGATCGTCCAGCAGTTAGAGCTGATCAAGGTGATTTTGATCAACCGCATTCACGGCCGCGGCCTCGACGTGGCGGCGGAGCCGGTGCCGTCGCGGCCGATCGCCGCCCGCGTCGCCGCGGGGGTCTGAGCCATGCGCCAACGCCGCAACCTGCTGGAGCGCGAACGCCCCCGGCTCGAAATCGTGCCGATGATCGACATCATGATGTTCCTTCTGGTGTTTTTCGTCATGATCGTGCTGCGGATGATCCCGGATTCCGGCGTCACCCTGTCGCTGCCTGGCGCCTCCACGGCGCAGCAACTGCCGCACACCCAAGTGGTGATCATCATCGACCAGCAAGGCGCGATCCACGTCAAGGACCAGGTGATGACACCCGATGCGCTGGAGACCTACTTGCAGGGGGTGAAAGCGACCAACGATACCGACGTTATCGTGGCAGGCGATAAGGGCACCAAGCTGCAGCAGTTGATGGATGTGATGGACCTTACCCGGAAAGCGGGTATCACCAATATCGGTATTGCAACGAAAGATCAGTAGGCCGCACTCTTTGTCGCGATGGCTCGTAGCCTGTAGGCTCTCTGCAGGCGTAACGGAAGGTTGTGAGGTTGCGGGGCCGGAAATAGCCTCCAACTAGGCAGTTTGCCGCCGCGATTGATACCAAACCTTAAGATGTTTGTTGAGTGGCCGGTGTTGCAGTGGGCGTTGGCTCTGGCCAACTTCATTCGGCCCACCCGTTCGTTACAGGAAAAGATGCTCGAGAACCAAGTGATCGCCAAGGCGTTGCCACGCGTCAGCGTGTCCTCGAGCAAGAAACCTCCTGCCCTTTTGACCCCGCGGCTTGTTGCCACTAATTCCGGCTGCGACTCCGACCAAGACGCGGTCGCGGTGGTCATCGTGTCGCGAGATCGGGCCATCGATTTAACGAAGACGCTGCGCGCAGTATGCGGGCAGAATGTAAGCAGGCTGCGTAGCATCATCGTCGTCGATTCGAGTGCCGAACCGGAGGCGATCATCCAGGCCGCCACTGGGTTTGAGCGCGTCTCGATCATCCGCAGCGCGGTCAATCTTGGTGGCGCCGGTGCGTTCGCTCTTGGTCTGTTGAGCGCGATCGGTACCGGAGCGTCTTGGATCTGGCTGATGGACGACGATGGCCGCCCCGCCGATGAGGGCGTGCTCCGCACCCTGTTGGCCGTGGCGCGGAAAAAAAATCTGGCCGCAATAGCCCCCGTAGTTATCGATGCGGATGATGCTACCAGATTTGCTTTTCCCTATCCGTTTCGTAGACGTTATATATTTTTTCGGCGCGAGATGTCGGACGATGCATTCCTTGCCTCGACCGCCCATTTGTTCAACGGCATGCTGATCAGGTCGACCGCCGTTTTCGCGTGCGGTTTGCCCGATTTGCGTCTATTTATCAGAGGTGACGAGATTGACTTCATGTATCGCATGCGCCGCGCCGGACTTCGGTTTGGCACAACGGCCACTGCAAGCTTTCTACACCCATCGTCGAACAGCGAACTTTACTCCATCTGGGGTGGCCGGCTGCATGTGGTTTATCCGCAAATCGCTTGGAAACGGCGGTGCCAGTACCGCAACCGCGCCTATAACTTCCTGCGCCATGGACGGTGGTTGATCATGGCGGTGGATGCGCTGCGCTATCCGTATTTCTTTCTGGTCCACAGGCGTGGCGATGTCGCCGGATTAAAGGAGTGGCTGGGTTGTAGCTGGCTGGGATTACGCGGCAAGCTTGCTGTCGATCCGGAGATCGACCTGACGCCGGTGCGTGATAGCGAAGCCGCACGATGATACGTTGGGCTGGCGGCACGATGTCGACTTTGCAGAGCCTGGTGCTGCCCGGCCTCGACTTCGGAGCGCCGGAGGACATGTATGTTCGATTGAATGACAAAGCGAGGATCAGCCTGCGGGAGGGCCTGCTGGCGTTCCGCGATGGCGGCCGCGCCATCTTCGACACCTTTTTCAATGGCCTCACCATCGCTGCCTGGCGCGACCAGTGCGCGATTGCCGATCTCCGCCTGGTGCTGCACGGCAAAGGCAAGTTCATCCTGCGCTTCGGTCTGCACCGCGGCGGCCATGCTCATCGTTGGCTGGACGAAATGGTGGTCGATCTCACCGCCGCCGAACCTGCCGTAGCGCCGTTGACGTTCTGGCCCGACCTCACGGAAGGGATGCTGTATTTCACTTTGGAAGCCGTGGGTGAAGCGACGTTGCGCACTGGCGCTTACGAGACCGCTACGCCGGCGGTGCGGGACGTGAAGCTTGGCGTCGTCATTACCCATTTCAACAGAAAGCGCATGGTTTTGCCGGCGCTGCGGCGGGTGCGTGAGCAGTTGTTCGAGCACGGCAGTGGCTACCGCGGCAAAATCGAGCTGATCGTCGTCGATAACTCGCGGACCATAACGGCCGAGGAAGCGACGGGGGTCACCCTGATCCCGAACCGCAACCTCGGCGGCTCCGGCGGGTTCATGCGCGGGCTGCTTTACTTGAAGGATAACGGCTTTTCCCACTGCCTGTTCATGGACGACGACGCCTCCTGCGAGATCGAGTCGATCCGGCGTTGCTATGCGTTACTGCGTTTCGCGACCTCGGCGCGGATGGCGGTGGCGGGCAGCCTGATGCGGGAGACCGAGCCGAACCGGATGTTCGAGAAGGGTGCGCGCTTCGACGGGATGTGCCGGCCGCTGAAATGCGGGCTGGATATGCGCATGGTCGGCGATCTTCTGGCCGCCGAACGCACAGACGAGGTGCCGGATTACGGCGCCTGGTGGTTCTTCGGCTTTGCGATTGCCGCGGTGAGGCACCACGCGTTCCCGTTCTTCGTGCGTGGCGACGACATACAGTTCTGCACGCTGAACAAGTTCGAGATACTTACAATGAACGGCATCGGCTGCTGGGGCGAGGACTTTTCGTACAAAAGCGGCCCGCTGCCGATCTATCTCGATATTCGCTACCACATGTTGCAGAGCCTCTGCATTCTGGGCGCCAGCCGGATCTCGATTGCCGGCGTGTTAAGTCGGTTCTTCTTCTTTGCAGCTTGTTCCTACAATTACGGCACGGCGCGAGCGGTGACGCTGGCGATCGCCGATGTCCTGAAAGGTCCAGGTTTCTGGACGCAGGACATGGACATGCGGGAGAAGCGGGCGGAGGTACAGGCTTTCGGCGGGCTTGAGAAAATGCTGCCGATCGACAGGACGTTGCTGTCGGAGATGCGACGCCCAGCGCATCATGAGAGCAAATTGCGGCGCCTGGTTCGCAGAGCGACGTTGAACGGCTTCCTGCTGCCTGGCTTCATGTTAAGGAACGAGGTCGCGTTCCAGCACAAAGGCTTTGCCGGCACGCTGCGGGAGGTATTCCGCTTCAGGCGCGTGCTGTACGAGCACCAGCCGTCGCAAACCGGCTACGTCGCGCAACACGACAAGCGGCAGTTTTTCACGGCGCTGTTCGACTTCCTCGTCAAGCTAACGCGTTTTGCGGTCTACGCCGAACGTTTGCGGCGTGACTATCGGGCAAAAATTCCGGTGATGACGAGCGAGGCGTTCTGGCGTGATATTTACGATGACGAGCTTGATGGCGCGCCACAGGCCGAGATCATGCCGCTGCCTAGTTCAGTGACGTTGCTTACGGGTTCGAAGTGAAGCCGGTGCTGATTGTCGGTGCGGGCTTCGCCGGCGCCGTTCATGCCTGGGAACTGGCAGAAGCCGGTTATGAGGTTCACGTCATCGACCAGCGGCCGCATATTGCCGGCAATGCGTACGATCACGTCGATGCCAACGGCGTCCGGGTCCATGTTTACGGGCCACATCTGTTCCACACCAAGCAGCGGGAAGTCATCGAGTGGATCAGCCGTTTTGCGGAATTCGTTCCGTACGTGCACAAAGTGCGGGCCGTTTTGCCGTCCGGCGCCCATGTGCCGCTGCCGATCAACCTCGATACCGTGAACGCGGTTTTTGGCACCGCTTACGAAACCTCCGCGCAGGTGGAGGCGCATCTGCGCGCGGTGGCGTTGCCGTTCGCCGCGCCGGCGAATGCTGCGGAGGATTTATACTCCAAGATCGGCGTAGTGCTGACGGATTTGTTCTTCCGGCCGTACACCAAAAAAATGTGGGCCATGGAGCTGGAGGAAATGTCGCCCGCCGTGACCAGGCGGCTGCCGCTGCGCGCCGACCGGGTCGACACCTATTTTCCGTCCGACCACCAGCAGATGATGCCGCGCAACGGCTATGCAAAGCTGTTCGAGGCGATCTTCGACCACCCAAACATCACCGTTACGCTGAACCGCAAGTTCGAAGCGGCGGATGAGCGCGACTACCAGTTCTGTTTCAACGCCATGGCGATCGACGAATACTTCGGCTTTCGGCTGGGCGAGCTGCCCTACCGGTCGCTGCGGTTCCATCACCGGGCAGCGGCGCCCGTGGCGCAGGAATGGAGCATTACCAATTTTACCGATGATGGGCCTTTCACGCGCGAAACGGCATGGCACGCTATCCCGCATCATAGGGTCCGCGACACTGGCCGTTGCACACTGACCCGTGAGGAGCCTTGCGACTACCGCGACAACAACTATGAGCGGTTCTACCCGGTGAAGACCGCCGATGGCCGCTACAGCGCGCTTTACGAGAAGTACCGCGCCCTCGCCGGACAACGTTCCGACATCGCCTTCATCGGCCGCTGCGGAACCTACCAGTATCTGGACATGGACCAGGTCATCAACCAGTCGCTGTTGCATGTGCGCGGCTGGCTCACGCAGCGGGGGTTGTTGCTCAAGTCTGCCTAACCTGCGCCAGAGCCGCCCAGTCCTCGTGCAGCCGGTGGAAGGTGTCGTCGCCGGAGAAGTAGGTCCAGCCGCGTTCTTCCGAAAGCCTGGCGCGGCGCGCCCATTCGCGCGCCTCCCAATTTAAGGTTGCGGCGAGCAAGGTCGCCGCGGCATCGGCGTCGGCGTAGGCAGCTCCCGCTTCCATGACATAGCCATTCAGCGGCGGCAGGTCACGGGCCAGTATGTAGCAGCCGCTCGCCATCGCTTCGGCGATCGAAGTCGGTTGGCCGAGCGGCGTGCCGCCGGCCGATGGCGGCAAAATCGTGTGCAGGTAAATGCCGGCCTCGCGCATCAGCGCGGCCACATCGGCGTGCGGCAGATTGACAAGTATTTCACAAGGCGACTCGATCTCGCGCCGTAGCGTCAGCAACGCCCCGACATAGCTTTCCATGAGGTTGCAAGCGACGACTGCGAGCACGAAGCGATGCTCGGCAAAGCGCTTCGCCAGATGCAGGAACAGCGGCAGGTCCTTGGCGGGCAGCGCGGCGGCGGCGCGGAACACCAGGCGCGGGTTCTTTGGTCCGGGCCGAAACAGGTCGGTTTCGAAGGCGTTGCGAATTAATACGACGCGGTGATGCGGCTCCGCCAAGGCGGCCATTTGTTGTTCATAAAGATAGACGGCATGCACAGCCGGATGGTCGGCAACGCGCTGGACGGTCTCGGGCGTGACGTCGGCGCCGTGGCCCCGCACCGTCATTTTCAGGCCGTGTGCCGCGACGGCATCCAGGTGAGGCGCCGCGATGTCGAGGCGGTGGGCGTGGATGACATCCGGCCGCGCCGCCTCGATCGCCGCGTCCAGCGTACCGCGATGGACCGGTGTCTTGGAAGGATAGGGGGTGGTGGCAGCGACCTCGGACCATACCTCGACATGCACGCCGCGCCGGCGCATCGCGGCGATCTCCGCCTCGACAGACATCTCTGAAGCCTGCGGATAATGCCGCAACATATACAGTACGCGGATCGGCCGGGCAGGCTTGGTCGTGTGCCGTCCCTTGGCGCGGATGCGCCGATAGGCTGGATGATAAAGTTCGGTGTCGCTGAGGCGGCTCGGCGCGCCGGTGCGATAGCGGGTGGCGAGTACGGGGACGGGCACAGCCGGCGCCGTTTCGGTGAATCGTAGGATCAGATCCCAATCGGCAAGTCGCTTTAATTCCGTATCGAACGTGCCGTGCTGGGCGAAAAGCGCGCTTCGATGCGCCAGGACGTTGAGGTCGATAAAATTGCCTTCCTGGAGCCGGCTTCGGTCGAAATCGTCCCACAGGATGCGGCGCTCTTGCGGTTTGGCGTCGGCGTAGATCAGCGCGCCGTAAGCGCATTGCACCGCCGGGTTGGCGAAAGCCGCGACCATTTTCAGCAGGAAATCCGGCTCCCACTGATTGTCGGAGTCGAGATAGGCGGTGAGCGTGCCTGTGGCCCGCGCCAACGCGGCGTTGCGCGCCGCCGGGGCGCCGGCGGGTTCCTGACGGAAATAGGTGATCCGGGGGTCGGCAAGGTATTTCGCCACTGCCGCGGCGGTGCCGTCCGTGCTGCCGTCATCGACAATGAGAAGCTCCCAGTCCTGGTAACGCTGCGCCTGGACGCTTTCGATCGCGGTGCCGACCAGCCCGGCGCGGTCGCGCACCGGCATCACCACGCTGACCAATGTGCCGCGCTCCGGCAGCGCCGCCGGCCAGGGCGCCAGCAGCAGCCGTTCCAGCATCTCGACCCGGCGGGCCAGCCATTCTAGCGGCAACGGCGCTGCCGGCGGAGCAGCGGCGGGCGGCGGCAAGGCCGGTGGCGGCAAGGCCACGGGCGCCGTTGGCGGCATGGGTGCGGCTGGCACCGGCGAGGCGGGCGGCAGCGGCGTGATCGCGTCACGGATCGCCCGCAGCGGTGGCCGGAGATCCAGACCCCGGCGCGCCAGGCCGGCCAGCGCCAGCCGCGCCGTGGTGCCGAACGCCGCCGGCAGGGCGCTTTCCACCGGTCGTTGCAACCGCAGTTGCAACGGTTGTACTGCGACAGGCGGCTTCGGGGTCTCATCGAACGGGAGGGTCATTGCGTCTTCTCCGCCTTTGCAGCGCGGCCTTCATCGCCGGCGTCGCGGTCGCCGGCCTGTTGCTGTTCGCCCTCGGTTTGCTGGACCAGTGGCGCCGCTTCCGGCTTTACCACGCCCAGGGCATCGGCTTCCACGACCCTGGTTGCGGCGCCTCGTTCTGCGATAGCTCGGTGTTCTGGCTGGCCGGCCGGTTGGCCCGCCATGGCGGTGTCGGCACGCTGTACCATGGTGCTGCTTTCGCGGTTTATGGCGCGGCGACGCTGTCGGGTCATGTGGACCATCTGCCGTTCGTCTATCCGCCGGTCATGCTGCTGCCGGCGGCCGTGATGTCACTGGCCCCGGTTGGTCTCAGCTATGCCGGATTTACCGCGCTGACTGTTGCCATAGCCGTCCTGGTGCTGCGTCGGGCCGGCATTGGGTGGCGCTGCATCGTCCTCGGCCTGATCAGCCCGGCGGCGATGTGGTCGATCTATCTTGGTCAGTTCGGCCTGCTCTGCGGGGCGTTGCTGCTGGCGGGGCTGGCGCAGCTTGAGCAATGCCCGGCGCAGGCCGGTGGGTTGCTGGGTCTGCTCTGCGTCAAGCCGCAATATGCGCTGGCCGCGCCGTTTATCGTGCTGGCGGGCCGGCATTGGCGGGCGACGGTTGCCGGCATCTTTACCTTCCTCCTGCTCGCCGGCTTGTCGGCCGCGTTGTTCGGTGCTGGCGCGTGGGCGCAGTTTTTCGGCGCGGGCGGCGACACTGCGCGGTTCCTGCTGGTTACCCCGTTCGCGCATGGCGACCCGATGCTCGGGGTTTCAGTGTTCTGGATGCTGCGCAGCCTCGGCGCCGGCCTGCCCGCCGCCACTGCCGTTCAACTGTTGGTTGCGGTGGCGGCGCTGCTGGGCATAGGCTGGCTCTGGCGTGGTGCAGCCCGCGATCCGGCGGCGCGGTTGCTCGCCACGCTTTGCCTGGCGCTGCTCGCCAGCCCTTACGCCTTCAGCGACGATATGGCGGGCTTGTCGGTTGCATTGGCGATGAACGGCCGCCGCAGCGCACCGCTCGGCAATGCCGTGCTTGCCGCCGTCTGGCTATCGCCGGCCTTGACCGGCCACTTCCTCAAATTCCTGGGATTTCTGCCGGAGCCACTGTTCATCGTCCTGGCCCTGGCCGTGGCCGCGGAACGAATGGTCAATCCACCCGCCGCTTATACCGCCCCTTTGGCCTCTCGGAAGCCAAGCCGCCATGCAGCGCCGAGCCGCGGCCCGAAAGCGACGGGTTGGTCATGAAGTATTCGTGCGCCGAGGATGGCGGTTCGGCCGCCTTTACCCGCACCCAGTCGCCGTCGGCGTGCAGTTCGGAGGACTGGGCGTCGTCGCGCAGGTTCACCACCATGATCTGGTCGAGGATCTGGGCGTGTACGGTCGGGTTGTGGATCGGCACGAAGGTTTCCACCCGCATGTCCATGTTGCGCGCCATCCAGTCGGCGCTCGACATGAACACCTTGTTCTCCGGCGACGGCAATCTGTGGCCGTTGCCGAAGACGCAGACGCGGGCGTGCTCCAGGAACCGCCCGACGATCGACTTGACCCGGATCGTCTCGGAGAGGCCCGGCACGCCGGGACGCAGGCAGCAGATGCCGCGTACCACGATCATGATTTTGACGCCGGAGCGCGACGCCTCGTAGAGCTGGTCGATCAGCCGCTCGTCGACCAGCGAATTCATCTTCAGCCAGATGCCGGCGGGCTTGCCGGCTTTGGCGCTGGCGATTTCGGCGTCGATCAGCGTGCCGATGGTCCGCCGTGTCGTCAGCGGCGAGAATGCCAGCTGCTCCATCGCCTCCGGCTTGGCGTAGCCGGTCATGTAGTTGAACAGCCGGGCGGCGTCGCGCGTCAGCGCCGGGTCGGAGGTGAAGAACGACAGGTCGGTGTAAATCCGCGCCGTGATCGGGTGGTAGTTGCCGGTGCCGAAATGGGCATAGGCCCGCAACGATCCGGCCTCGCGGCGCACCACGTAAGAAATTTTGGCGTGGGTTTTCAGGCCGACGAAACCGAAGACGACCTGCACGCCGGCCGCTTCCATGCTGCGGGAGAGGCGGATGTTGGCTTCCTCGTCGAAGCGGGCGCGCAGCTCCACCATGGCGGTCACTGATTTGCCGGCCTCCGCGGCCTCGATCAGTGCTTTGACGATCGGGCTGTCGCGGCTGGTGCGGTACAGCGTCTGTTTGATCGCCACCACCGCCGGGTCCGCCGCTGCCTGGCGGAGGAACTGCACCACCACGTCGAAGCTTTCGAACGGGTGGTGCACCAGGATGTCCTTGGCGCGGATCGCAGCGAAACAGTCGCCGGCGAAGTCCCGGATGCGTTCGGGAAAGCGCGGCGTATAGGGCTGGAACAGCAGGTCCGGCCGATCGTCCACGATCATCTGCCTGACGTCGGTGAGGCCGATCAGCCCCGGCTCGATCAGGACCTCTTCGGCGGGAGCATCGACGGCGTCGATCACCAGCTCACGCAGGTCGTCAGGCATGTCGGCGTGTAGAGTGAGCTGGATGGCGACGCCGCGGCGGCGACGTTTCAAGGCGGACTCGTAGGATTGGACCAGGTCCTCAGCTTCTTCCTCGAACTCCACATCGGTGTCTCGGATCACCCGGAACAGCCCGGAACCTTGCACTTTGAAGCCGGGGAACAGCCGGTGCATGAACATCGCCACCAGTTCTTCCAGCATCACGAAGCGGATCGGGCCGCCGCTTGCCGGCGGCAGCCGGACGAAGCGGTCGATCTGTCCGGGCAGCGGGATCAGCGCCGACATGTCGGCATGGTCGTCGTCGCGCGCCAGCTTCAGCGCCAGCACCAGCCCCATGTTCTGGATGAAGGGGAAGGGATGCGCCGGGTCCACCGCAAGCGGTGTCAGCACCGGAAACACCCGCTCCATGAAGAAGCCGTCGAGGAAATGCGCGTCTTCGGCCGAAAGCGTTGCCGGCGCGCAGATCACCATGCCGGCGCCTGCCAGCAGTTCGCGCAACCGGGCGAAGCTGCGCTGCTGGGATAGGATCAGCTCGCGGGCGCGACCGTTGATCGCGGTGAGTTGCTGCGCCGGCGTCGCTCCGTCGGCGGAGCGTTCGACGATGCCGGCGCGGGCCTGACCGATCAGCCCGGCGACGCGGACTGAGTAGAATTCGTCGAGGTTGGAAGCGCCGATCGAGACGAAACGCAGCCGCTCCAGCAGCGGGTGGCGGGCGTTTTCGGCCTCGCAAACCACCCGAAAGTTGAAGTCGAGCCAGGACAGCTCGCGGTTGATGAAGCGCGCCGATCGTCCAGGGCGATGGCGGGCGCGGCTGCTGCGACATTCTGGTCCATCGTCGGCCTATAGCACTTCGCCCGGTGCCGGTGAATGACCGTTGCGTAACGCGGACAAATCCGCTTCCGGGTCTTATTTTTGCGAGCAATTTCATGGCTCAGTCGATCGCTTCGCGATGCGATTTCGAGCCATATTGCTCTAGATCGGCCAGCAGCGCGGTGGCAACCCCCACGGTGACGCGCGCGCCGCGATCCAGGGCGGCGCGATCCAGCCGCGCCATCGCCTCGCGCAGCGCCCAGGGCGCGCGGGGCAGCCGGTTCAATAGCAGGTTGCGGACCGGGGGCGCCAGTTGCATCTGCCGCTCCGCCTCCAGCCGCGCCAACAACGCCGCCAGCAGCGCCTCGTCCGGCGGCCCGATCTCGACCGCGAGGCTGGCGCGCAGCCGGCTGGCCAGGTCCGCCAGCCGATAAGTCTGCCGTGCCGGCGGCTGGCGCGCTGCCAGCAGCACCGGCTGTCCGGCTTCGGCGGCGGTGTTCAGGAGATGGAATAACGCAACCTCGTCCGGGGCCAGGTCGGCGTCGTCCACCGCCAACGGTCCTAGCGCGGCCGGCAGCGTTTCGGCGCCGTCAAGCACGGGCACCCCCCGCGTCGCCGCCCAGATGTGCAACAGGTGGGTCTTGCCGCAGCCCGGCTCGCCCCAAAGCACGAGCCGGCCAGCCGCCCAGCCTTCCGGGGAGTCCAGCCAGCGCAGCGCCAGTTCGTTCGAGGGTGCGGGGCAGAAATCCTCGGCGGCGTAGGCCGGCGCGTCGTTGAACGGGAGCGCCAGTTGCTTCATTTCCTGCTCAAGCCGGCGGCGCGTCCAGGTAAAGCGGGCTGTGCAGGTAGCGCCGCAGCCAGAACCGCACCAGCACGCCGAGCGTCGCGGTCACCGGCACCGCCAGCATGATGCCGATGAAGCCGAAAGCCGCGCCTCCGGCGAACAGCGCGAAGATCACCCAGACCGCCGGCAGCCCGACCCGGTTGCCGAGAAAGCGCGGCTGAATCACGTAATCGTTCAGGGCCTGGCCGAAGGCGAAGACGACCAGGACCGAGATCACGCCATGCCAGCCATGGCCCTGGCTGAGCGACAGCAGCACCGCCGTAACCGCGCCGGCGACGGTGCCGACATAGGGGATGAAGGATAGCAGCCCCGCCGCCATGCCGACCGTGAGGCCGAGATCGAGCCCGACGATCGTCAGCCCGACCGCATAGATCACCGCCAGCACCAGGCAGCAGATCGCCTGGCCACGGATCCAGGCGGCGAGGATCAGGTTCACCTCCATCGCCTGCTCACGGATCACCCCCTCATACGGGCGCGGCAGCCAGGTATCGACATGTTGGACGATCGCCGGCCAGTCCCGCAGGAAATAGAACGCCACGATCGGCGTGATGATCGACAGCGCCAGGATGTTCACGACCGCGAAGCCGTTGCCGATGATGCTGCTGGCGGTCGCGCCGGCGAAGGAGACGATGGCGCCGGCCTGGGCGCCGGCGATGTCGCGCAGCTTCTGGCTCATCGCCCCGGGGCCGAGCCGGTGCTGCAGATCGGCGATCAGATGGGCGAACACCGCCTGCGCGGTTTTGATGTAGGCCGGCACATTGCTGAGCAGAGCGCTGGCCTGGCTGGCGACCACCGGATAGAGCAGCAGCACGAACAGCCCGATCACCAGCAGGCCGCCGATCAGCATCAGGAACGCGCCGACCGAACGCCGCACGCCGAGCCGGGCCAGCCGGCTGACCGCCGGGTCGAGAAAATAGGCGACGCCAGCGGCGGTGACGAACGGCATCAGAATCGACGAGAACAGCCGCAGGAACAGCCACATCACGAAAATAAAAGCGGCGATCAGCAGCAGGCGCTGCCACATCACCTGCCGGCGCCGCGCCTGGGTGCGGACCGAGCTCCGCGCCGTGTCGGCCGCTTGCCGCTGCACGGCCTCCGCCGCCTGCCTCTGGGCGGCCTCCGCCATCTGTCTATCGGCGCCCTCCGCCAATTGTTTATTGGCGGCCTCCGCCGCGGGCATTTGCGCCGTCCCGGCGCCTATGGTGAAAGGCGCCGCGGCTATTCCGGGTTCGGAGTCACTTCGGCTATCCATCCACCCGGATTAGCGCATCGGGGGCCGATATGACCAGCGGTGACCTACCGCGAGGCAGGCGTGGATATTGCGGCCGGCGAGGCGCTGGTCGAGGCGATCAAGCCGCTGGCCCGCGCCACCGCCCCGCGCCGGTGTGCTGGGCGGCATCGGCGGCTTCGGCGCGCTGTTCGACCTGAAGGGCGTGCCGGCTTCGCCGACCCGATCCTGGTTTCCACCACCGACGGCGTCGGCACCAAGCTGAAGCTCGCCATCGAAACCGGATTGCACGGCGGCGTCGGGATCGATCTGGTGGCGATGTGCGTCAACGACCTGATCGTCCAGGGTGCCGCGCCGCTGTTCTTCCTCGATTACTTTGCCACCGGGGCACTCGATGTTGCTGCCGCCGCCACGGTGATCGCCGGCATCGCGGGCGGGCTGCAAGCAGGCCGGCTGCGCCCTGGTGGGCGGCGAGACCGCCGAAATGCCAGGGATGTACGCCGCCGGCGATTATGATCTCGCCGGCTTCGCGGTCGGCGCGGCGGAGCGGGGCGCGCTGCTGCCGCGCGATGTTGGAGCCGGCGATGCCATCCTTGGGCTGCCGAGCGCCGGGCTGCATTCCAACGGGTTTTCGCTGGTTCGTAAAATTCTCGAAGGCGCCGGCGCGCTGCTTGCCGCGCCGGCGCCCTTCGCGCCCGAAACGTCCTTGGCGGAAATCCTGATGACGCCGACCCGTATCTATGTGGCTCCGGTGCTGGCGCTGCATCGGGCCGGGCTGTTGAAGGCGGCGGCGCATATTACCGGCGGCGGCCTGCCGGGCAACTTGCCGCGGGTGCTGGGCGATCTTGGCGCGGCACTTTTGGCACCCTGGCCGATGCCCCCGGTCTTCCCGTGGCTGGCCGCCACCGGCGGCATCGAGCCCGACGAAATGCTGCGGGTTTTCAACTGCGGCGTCGGCATGGCGTTGATCGTAACCGATGCGGCTGCCGCTATCGCGGAACTTGGGGCCGCCGGGCAGCCGGCGTTCCGGCTCGGCGTGGTGACGCAGACCCCCGGCATCGTGATCGACGAGTCAGCCAACCTGTTCGCATGAAACCGCGCGTCGCGATCCTGATCTCCGGGCGCGGCTCCAATATGGCGGCGCTGATCGAAGCGGCAGCGGCGCCGAATTACCCGGCGGAGATCGCGCTGGTGGTCTCCAACCGCGTCGACGCCGGCGGTCTCGGCATCGCCCGCGAAGCCGGCATCGCCACCAGCATTTTCGCAAACCGCGACTTTGCCGACCGCCGGGCCCAGGAAAAGGCGATCAACGAAGCCTTGCAGGCGCATCGTGTGGAAATCGTCCTGCCTTGCCGGCTACATGCGGCTGCTCACCCCGTTTCTGGTCGGCGCCTGGGTGGGGCGGATGCTGAACATCCACCCAAGCCTGCTGCCGGCCTTCCCCGGTCTCGACACGCATGCCCGCGCCCTTGCCGCGGGGGTGCCGCGGCATGGTTTGCACCGTGCATCTGGTGACCGAGGCGGTGGATGCGGGGCCGATCCTGGCGCAGGCCGCGGTGCCGGTGCTGCCCGGCGATGACGAGGCCAGGCTCGCCGCCCGCGTGCTGGCCGAGGAACATCGGCTTTATCCCGCCGCGCTGGCGGCCTTTGTCGAGCAGCTGGCCTTGCCAGGGCGCACGCTCCGCCGATAAACTATGCCGTCAACCAGCGACGGTGAAGTTCCCATGGCTACCAACGCTCATTCTCCTGCCGCGCCGGGCGTTCCAACTGGAGAGCCGGCGCCGGCGCCCGATCTCGCCCAGATGAACAGCGCTTCGATGAAGGGCTGGAAGTTCTTCACAAACTTCTTGCTTTGGAATGTCATCAGCACCATCGGCATCCTGCTGCTCATCGCCGTGTTCACGGTCTGGAGCTGACCTAGAGCGTAATGAATTAATACTCACCACGCTCTACTCTTATTTTAGCGAGCAATTTCATGGCTCAGTCGTATCGCTGCGCGATTCGGCTTCAAGCCATATTGCTCTAATTCAAGCGCGGTCAATGCACGGCGACGGGTCCGCTCGCGGCCGGCGGCTTGCGGAGGAAAAACGTCGCGACGAGCGCCACCAGCATGCTTATTCCGAGCAAGGCAAAGGCGTCTCCGTAGGCCAGGTAGGTTGATTGCAGTTGGATCGTGGCGGCCGATCGTGATCACCGCCTGGTGACGCGCCGCCGCGGGATCGGCGATGCCGCGGGACTGGAAGTATTGCTGCAGCAGGTCCAGCCGCTGCCGGGTGGCCGCCGACAACAGGCTGACCTGCGGCGTGATGATCGCGGAGTGGAACTTCTCCCGGTTGGTGACAAAAGTCTGCACGACCGCGATGCCGATGGCGCCGCCGAGATTGCGCAGCATGTTGAACAGCGAGGAGGCGGAGGAGGTATCCTGGCGCGCAATGCCGGTGGTTGCGATCTGCGTGATCACCGGAAAGATGATCGCCTGGCCGACTGCGCGGACAAGGTTCGGCAAGAACATCTGCGGCCCGCTATCGTTCGGGCCGAGGTTCATGTTCATAAAGCTGCTGGCCGCGAACAGCGAGACACCGATCGCGAGCAGCCAGCGGGCGTCGAACATGCTTAGCAGCCGCGGCATCAGCGGAATGATGAATAATTGCGGCACGCCGATCCAGAACATCACCCGGCCGGCCTGCCCGGCGCTGTAGCCATGCGCCACGCTCAGATAAACCGGGATCAGGTAGAGCGCGGCATACAGCACGAAGCCCAGCATCACGTTGGCGATGCTGGCGAAGCCGAAATTGCGCTGGCCGAACAGCCGCAGATTGACCAGCGGCGTCTTGTTGCCCGGCCGCAGCTCGTTGAACAGGAACGCCGCCAGGGTGATTGCCGAGATGATCGAAAGCCGCTCGATAAAGGGCGAGCCGAACCAGTCGTCCTTGTTGCCCTCCTCCAGCACGACCTGCATCGTGGCGAGACCGACGACGATCGTGATGATCCCCCACCAGTCGCCGCGTCGGAACAGGCCGAGCTTCATCGGCGCCGCTTCCAATCCCCAGAGCAGCAGCGCCATCATCAGCGCGCCGGGGGCGAGGTTCAGGAAGAAGATGTAGCGCCAGCCATAGGTGTCGGTGATGGCGCCGCCGATGGTCGGGCCGATGGCCGGCGCGAAGGTGGCGGTGAGCGCGAACAGCGAAAATGCCATCGGCCGCGCCCGTGGCGGCAGCAGGATGATGATGGCGGTAAAGGCGAGCGGAATCAGCACGCCGCCGGTGAAGCCTTGCAGCGCCCGCATCACCACCAGCTCCGGGAAGCTGGTGGCCAGTCCGCAGGCAGCGGAGAAGACCAGAAACAGCAACGCGTTGCCGATCAGGTAGCGGCGTAAGGAGAACACCTCCGCCAGCCAGCCGGATAGCGGGATGACCACGATCTCGCCGATCAGATAGGCGGTGGAGATCCAGCCGCCGTTTTGCAGGCCGGTGCCGATACCGCCCTGGATGTCCGGCAGCGCTGTGTTGGTGACCTGGGTGTTGAGCACCGCCATGAAGGCGCCGATCATCGCGCCGCCAATGGCGGCCCTGGTCCTGAGAGTTATCTTTTCCTCGGCCTCGGCCACGGTTCAGTGTTTCGGCGGCCTGGTGTCGATGTCCGGCTCCACCGACATGCCCGGCCGCAGCTTGCCGATGAGATCCTTGTCCAGGTTCAGCCAGATTTTTACCGGCACCCGCTGCACGATCTTGGTGAAGTTGCCGGTGGCGTTGTCGGGCGGCAGCAGGGCGAATTCCTGGCCGCTCGCCGGAGCGATCGAGGCGATGGTCCCGGTGACCTTGAGCGCCGGAAACGCGTCCACGTCGATGGTGACCGGCTGTCCCGGAACCAGATGGGTAAGCTGCGTCTCCTTATAATTGGCAATGACGTACACCCCAGCCAACGGCACCACCGCCATCAACTCGGTGCCGGTCGGCACATAGTTGCCGACGGCGACTGTCTTGTTGCCGACCATGCCGTCGAAGGGCGCCACGATGTTGGTCTGCAAGAGATCGAGCGCGGCCTGCTGAACCTGGGACTGCGCCTGCGCCTGGCTGGCCTGGGCTTGCAGGATTGCCGCGTTCAGCACGTCGACCTGCCGGCGGGCGCCGAGCAAGGTGGCAGTGTCGACGGCCAGCGCCGCGTTGGCGGTGGCGACATCGGTGCTCGCCTGCTCGTTGCTCTGCTCGGTGCTGGCGCCGGACCCGGACAGGCTGGCGTAGCGCCGGCTGTTGCGGGCGGCGTTGGCGGCGCGCGCCTGGTCGCCGACCACGGCGGCGGCGGCGGCGGTGATCCTGGCCTGTTGCAGGCCAACCTGGGCGTTGTCGCTGACGATGGAGGCCTGCGCCGAACGCAGACTGGCCGTGGCGCTTGCGAGGGCGATGTTGTAGCGGCGCGGGTCGACCTGGGCCAGCAACTGGCCGCGTTTCACCATCTCATTATCGCCGACCGGAACGTTAATGATGTAGCCGCTGACCCTGGTCGCGATCATGCTGCTATCGGCGGCGATGTAGGCATCCGCCGTCGAGACGAAATACTGCCCGACGAGTAGATATTCGACCAGCCAGACAACCACGGCGACCAGTATCACGACGCCGGCCAGGACCAGCAGCAGGTTGCGGACCCAATGGCTGCCGCTTGCCGGCGCTGGCTCGCTTGCCGTTGCTACGTGCGAAGTGCCGCCGTCGTCATTGGGGCGGAGCCTAGGGTCCGCGCCCTCGCCGGGGGCGGGCGGTAGATTATCGGGCATCGCCGCCGCGGAACCCGACCGCCGTCCGGTCGTTCAAGAGGGACCTTAACGTGCCCCTAGACCTTCTCGACCTGGCCATATTCCAGGTCGACCGGGGTCGAGCGGCCGAAGATCGAGACCGAGACTTTGACCCGGCCTTTGTCCTCGTCCACCTCTTCGACGACGCCGTTGAAGCTGGTGAAGGGGCCGTCCGCGACCCGCACCTGTTCGCCGATCTCGAAGAGGATCGCGGGGCGGCGGTTCTCGGTGCCTTCCTGCGCCTGCTTCATGATCCGCTCGGCCTCGGCGTCCGAAATCGGGGTCGGGCGGAGTTTGGTGCCGAGGAAGCCGGTGACTTTCGGTACATCCTTGACCAGATGCCAGGCGTCGTCGGTCATTTCCATGTGGATCAGCACGTAGCCGGGGAAGAACTTGCGCTCCGAGCTTACCTTCTGGGCGCGGCGGATTTCCATGACTTCCTCGACCGGAACCACCACCTCGCCGATCTGCTCGGCCAAGCCCTTAAGCTCCGCCTGTTCCTTGATCTGCGTGGCGATCTTCTTCTCGAACCCCGAATAGACGTGCAAAACGTACCAGCGTTGGGCCATGGCGTCGCTCCTCAGCTTCCGGTGCCGAACAAGGCGCGCATGCCGGCGCCGATCACCTGATCGATCGTCAGGAAGAACGCCGCCGTGACCACCACCATGGCCAGCACGAGGCCGGTGGTCTGCACCGTTTCCTTGCGCGACGGCCAGGTGGTCTTTGTCGCCTCGACACGCACTTCGCGCATGAACTTCACCAGGTCGAACGCCAATCTCTCAAACTCCGAATGCAACGGCGCCGGCGTGGCAGGGGCGGAGGGTCTCGAACTCTCAACCTCCGGTTTTGGAGACCGGCGCTCTAGCCAATTGAGCTACGCCCCTATCGCTCCAGCGCGAAAGTGCTGCCTTCCACACGCTGGGGGGCCGGATGTCAAGCCTGACGGGCGACTGAAGATCGCCGGCTGACTAGGTCATGGAGCGGGTGACGGGAATCGAACCCGCACAACCAGCTTGGAAGGCTGGGACTCTACCGTTGAGCTACACCCGCACGGAAACTCTACTCTGTCGGCCATCTGAGGCGTCTTTCTGCGCTTCCGGTGCTCTACGCTACGCGCCGGTTCTCGAAAGCCGCCCCAGCTGACTTACCAGAGCACGTTTCCGACAGTCCCATAGCAGGGCATCGGGCCAAAGTGAAAGGAGTAGGAACGGCCTCCTGATGGAAGCGGTTCCCGCCTTCTGTAGGTGGGGGAACGCCTGATGGCAGCGCACCAGTGTCAATCGGCATTCAAACGGGACCCCCGATCGGCGTGCAAAAAGGACCCCTGGGTCATGCTGGATGGGCTTGTCCAGGTAGCGAACAGGAGGGCCCCGCGCGCCCGAGGAGCGCGGTTCAAATGCGCTGGCGTAGCGGGCGCGTGGGAGGTGCCTGTTTGCCCACCTGGGCAAGCCCGGGGGTGGGGTCCGGGGAGGGGGTTTGATCAGGCGCGGCCGGTCAGGCGCGGCCGGTTCAGGCGCGGTTTTTGAAGCGCCAGCTTTCGTTGCCGGTCTCGACGATGTCGCAATGGTGCGTCAGGCGGTCGAGAAGTGCCGTAGTCATCTTGGCGTCGCCGAACACGCTCGGCCATTCGCCGAAGGCCAGGTTGGTGGTGACGATGATCGAGGTCTTCTCGTAGAGCCGGCTGATCAGGTGGAACAACAGCTGGCCACCGGCCTGGGCGAACGGCAGATAGCCGAGTTCATCCAGAACCAGGAAGTCCAAGCGCATGGCAAAGTCGGCGAGCCGCCCCTGCCGGCTGGATCTTGCCTCGGCTTCCAGGCGGTTGACCAGATCGACGACGGTGAAGAACCGGCCACGAGCGCCACCGCGGATGCAGGCTCGTGCTATGGCTATGGCCAGATGGCTCTTGCCGGTGCCGGTGCCGCCGACCAGGACGGTGTTGCGCTGTGCCGCGATAAAATCACCGCCGGCCAGATCACGCACCAGCGCCTCGTTGATCGGCGTCCCGGCGAACTCGAAGTCCTCGAGATCCTTGGCCAGCGGCAGCTTGGCGATGGTGATCTGATACTTGATGGAACGAGCCTGCTTCTCGGCGATCTCCGCCTGCAGCAGATCGCCGACGATATGCGGCGGTTCATGCTGACGTTTGATGCCGACGGACATCACCTCGTCATAGCCGGCGCGCATGCCGAACAATTTCAGCTGCGCCATCATGTCGAAGATCTGGGCGCGTTCCATTAAAAACTCCTCCGCAGGCTGTCATAGCGAGCACAATCGGCGATCGGGGCGTGACGGAGCTTCAGTGCATCAGGTGTCATGATCGTCACCGCTGGCTCCGGATCACGGCTGCGCGCCAGAATATTGATGATGACATCGGCGGAATGAACGCCTTGGGCCAGCGCCTCGGCACAGGCGGCATCCACGCTGGTGAGGCCATCGGTCAGCACGGCGGACAGGACCTTCACCATCTGCCGGTCGCCATCGTCCGAGCCACGCAATTTGCGCCGGACGCGCTCCAGGTTCGACGGCAGCAGCCAGTCCTTGAACGGAGCTCCGTTGCGCAACGCGCCAGGCTTCCTGGCCAGCACCGGGACGTAATGCCAGGGATCGTAGATCGTCTCGCCACGGCCGAAGCAGCGGGCATGCTCGGCCACCATCACGCCGTCCTGGCGCAGCACGATGCGATCGGCATACGCTTGGATCTCCACCGGCCGGCCGACAGCACGCGAGGCCACCGAGTATTTGTTGTTGTCGAACCGCACCAGGCAGGTCTTGGAGACCGCGGCCGTGGTGGTGTGGAAGCCATCGAACCTCCCGGCGATCGGCACCAGATGTGCCCGCTCCGCCTCGAACACCGGCCAGATCGTCTGCTCCGTCAGTTCCGGATGTTTGTGAGCCTTGGCGTAGGCGACGCAGCGATCCAACAGCCAGGCGTTCAGCTCTTCATAGCTCGCCATCTTGATGCGCGGCGTGAAGAACCGCTCACGCACCAGCCCCACCTGGTTCTCGACCTGCCCCTTCTCCCAGCCCGAGGCCGGCGTGCAGGCCGTCGGATCGATCAAATAGTGACCGCACATCTGGGCGAAGCGCCGGTTGAACGCCCGGTCCTTGCCAATGAAGATGGAATCAACCGCGGTCTTCATATTGTCGTAGATGCCGCGCGTACATGTGCCCTTGAAGAAGGCAAAGGCACGGTCATGCGCGTCGAACACCATCTCCTGTGTCTCGCGCGGATAGGCCCGCACAAAGAACATTCGGCTGTGGCAGAGCCGGACATGGGCTACCTTCACCGTCGTCGTGGCGCCGCCGATCACCACGACCTCGTGGCTCCAATCGAACTGATACGCCTCGCCGGCAGCAAAGCTCAGCGGCACAAAGGCTTGCGCCGTTACGGCGCCGCGCTCCCTGGACCAGGACCGGGCATAGCGCCGAACCGCATCGTAGCCACCATCATAACCCCGGCCACGCAGTTCCTCGAAAATCCTGATCAGCGTCAGCCGCTCGCGTGCCGGCTTCGCCTCGTTCGCCAGCAACAAGGCATCCAGCGGACCGATCCAAGAACCAAGCTTCGGCAGTGGCTGGGCCTTCCGCGCGTAACGAAACTCCGTCGCCTCCGTCCGGATCACCTTCCGGACCACCTTGCGCGATACCCGAAGCTCCCGGCAGATCACCTTGATCGGCTTCTTCTGAACAAAATACGCCCGCCGGATCTTCGCTAGCGTCTCCACAATCAGCATCCTCAAACCGGCTCCCATGTTCCATGGAAGCCACTGTGAACCCCGTTCCAGAGGGGTCCCTATTGGACGCCGATTACCCCTAAAACGGGGTCCTTATTCCACGCCGATTCACACGGTCCATCCGGTGGAGGATGCGCAGCGCGCCGTCGTGGCCGTTCGAGCGCCCGATATTGCGCTGGACGTCGGCGAGCGGTCTTTGTGGGCGCATGCGCTGACGCGAAGCGACGTTTGGGTTCTGTGCGGGCCGGACAAGGCCAGCATGCGCTTTGGCATTCGGCTCGGGCTCAAGGATCGGCTGATCGCTCTGGAAGCGCTTCTCGACGATGCAGGGCATCGGCCTAAAGAGGCCCTGAAATTGGCTTACACTACCAAGTGGCTCGAAAGGGTCCTTGGAGAACTGTTTATCTCAGAGGGGCTTGGGCGGTCATGACGAACTCTGTCGACATTCGCGCCCAAATCGTTGACGTCTTTCGTCGCGACCTCATCGGCCCGGGGCCGCAGGACGCCGATCTTGCCAGCGAGCGCCTGAACGAAAGCCCGGCGCGCTGGTATCTGGCCGGTTTTATCGCGCCTGCGGAGGATGCGCTTACCTTGGACGGGGATGACGACGAGAACGATCCGTCCGCCCAGGAGGAGATGGAAATCGACGTCGAGGAGCCGGATGCAGATGGCGCCGGCGGCGCCGCGACCGACAACGAGGAGCCGGAAGCCCCCAACGCGCGTCGGCGTTTTCTGCCGTCGTCCGTTGGACTGACGGTGTTGCTCGATCCGGATGTGACGTCGATCGAAGCACGCGTTTCCTGGGGTGACTATCGAACCGAACCGCCATTGCCTGAGGCGATCCTTCTGCCCGATCCCCTACCCGAGGAGCTTGGCGAGGACGGCAAGCCCAAGCGCGTCGAGCGCCCCATGGTCGAGTGGGTTCGGGCCCCGAAAGACCGGGTCGTGGCTCTTCCCATCAAGGATGGCCGCGGCGGCCCGTTCGTCGTGCCGGAGAGCGCGGCCGAACAACGCCGCGGTGGCGGCCTGGTGCTGGAAACCCATTCCCGCTTGTTCAGTTACACCACGCCGGACGGCAAGACTGAACGCGTCCGTGCCCTCACTATCTTCCTCGTCAATCGGCGGGCTACCGTTCATCGCTTCTACGCCGATGTCAGCTACGCCTTTCAGGCGCGGCTCGAACTTGTAAGCGAAACGGGGTTCCGTCCGCGTCGCGACCTTTCAGGCTATCGCGCCCAGGATTGGGACCTGCGGATCGCCGATCTGCACTATCGCGACATGCGTGAATGGGCTGTGGGACGAAACGCGGCTGCCGGATGGGATACTTCTGAAGACAGCGCCAACGGTGTGACCCGGGTATGGACCGACCCGCTGCCGTCGGCGGAGGTCGAACGCGTTGCGCCGAATGAAGACGCTGAATTCAAGGCGCAGGTGACGTTCGGCATGGAAGCGCTCGCGCAGTTGGCGGAGGGCGATGGCGCCGGCCTTCGCGCTGCGTTGGCCGATCTGCCATCACTCTATGGAATTTGGATCGACGCCGAGCGCAACAAGCTCGCAGGCCTTCCAACCCGCCGACGCGAGACCGGAGAACGCCTTGTCGCCGAGATGGCGACGGCGAAGGACCGGATCGCAAAAGGCATTGAAATTCTCTCGACCGACGCGAAAGCCCGTACCGCGTTCCGGTTCATGAATCTATCCGTTTCCATGGCTGCGCGCCGACGTGTCGCCGGCGTGACGGGCGATCCAAGTGCTCTCGATGAGCCACAGTGGCGGCCCTTTCAGCTCGCCTTCGTCCTGCTCAACATGGCGGGCCTAATCGATCGAAGTCATGTCGATCGTGAGACGGCGGACTTGCTGTTTTTTCCCACAGGCGGCGGGAAGACCGAGGCCTATCTCGGCCTCGCAGCCTTGGTGATTGCGCATCGGCGGCTGGGCGGATCTGGCGTGCTCGGCGCTGGTGTCGCCGTTATCATGCGTTACACGCTGCGCCTTCTGACGCTCGACCAGCTCGCACGCGCAGCAGGTGTCGTGTGCGCACTTGAACTGATGCGCACCGACGCCAAGAACGTCGATGAGCGCGGTCGTCGGATGCTCGGTGACTGGCCGATCGAGATCGGTCTCTGGGTCGGCTCCGATGCATCACCGAACAAGCTGGGTGGCAAGGGAAAGTCGGACGAGACAACAGCAGTCGGTCGAATCCGGCGCTATCGCAACGGGCGTGACAAGCGTGCGCCGGCCCCGCTCAAGGCTTGTCCGTGGTGCGGAACCGAGTTCACGCCGTCATCGTTTTCCTGCACGCCGAACGAACATGCGCCGACCAATTTGGAAATTCGCTGCGCCAATACCAGCTGCGAGTTCAGCAGGAATCGACCGCTGCCGGTGCTTACGGTCGACGAGCCCATCTACCGGCGTCTTCCGGCGTTTCTGATCGCTACGGTCGACAAGTTCGCCGCGCTGCCATGGGTGGGTGAGACCGGCGCTTTCTTCGGGCACGTTGATCGTTTCGAAGATAACGTCGGCTTCTATGGGGCGGCTGAGCCGGGCGAAGGCCGACCATTGGGCAACGGATGGTCGCTGGATCCGCCCGATCTTATCATCCAGGACGAATTGCACCTCATCGCCGGTCCCCTTGGAACGGTCGCCGGTCTGTATGAAGCGGCGATTGATCAGCTTGCCTTGCGAGGCTCCGGTGAGAACCGCGTTCGTCCGAAGATCGTGGCGTCGACCGCCACCGTCAGACGGGCGGCCGATCAAATCGCCGCTCTGTTTGATCGGGACACCACCAGCATTTTCCCACCGCCCGGCATTGATCGTGTCGATAGCTTCTTCGCGCGGACAGTGCCGTCGTCGACCAATCCAGCCCGGCTCTATTTGGGCATCGCGGCGCAAGGCCGTGGCCCGAAGCTGGTCTTCCTGAGGTCTCTGACAACGCTCGTCGCCGCCGCGCAGGCCGCTTACGACGCGAATATCCTCGCCGCCGCCAAGGCCAGAAATCCTGCTGATCCGTACATGACCGCGCTTTGCTATTTCAACGCGTTGCGTGAGTTGGGTGGCGCGCGGCGCATTGTCGAGGATGAAGTGCGTGATCGGGCGGCTCGCTACGGTGCCCAACGCCGCCGGGTAGACCCTGCCGGCACACCGTTCGCGGATAGAGCCATCAAAGAGCCGATGGAGCTCACATCTCGTGTCTCTACCGACGAGGTCGCGAAGGCGAAACAGCGTCTGGAGGCGGTCTTTGGCCGGGATGCCGAAACCGTCGATGTGGCTCTCGCGACCAACATGATCTCGGTTGGCCTCGACATCACGCGCCTCGGGCTCATGGTGGTGCAGGGGCAACCCAAGACGGCCGCTGAATACATCCAGGCGACCAGCCGAGTCGGCCGTGACCATTCCAGGCCCGGCTTGGTGCTGGCGGTTCTGAACCTCCACAAGCCGCGTGACCGAATGCACTTCGAGCAATTCGGCCAATTTCACCGCACATTCTATCGCGCCGTTGAAGCGACAAGCGTCACGCCCTGGGCGGCACGGGCGCTGGATCGCGCCTTGGCTGCGGTTGTCGTCGCTGCGGCGCGCCATGTGAATGGCGCACTGACCCCGGATGTCGCGGTCAATGAACTGAAGAACAATGTCGAAATCCGCAACTTGGTTCGAGACTCGATCGTCGATCGAGCGCCGGAGCGCATGATCGCCGGCGGTCGCGCTGCTCTGTCAAAGCTGATCGACGACATCTTGGATGCCTGGATTGAGACTTCCGATGAGCAGGCGGCGGGCGGCAATGCGTTTGCCTATGCCAAAAAGAAAAGTCCTCATCGCCTGCTGCACATGCCTCTCGAACCGGAGATCGGCAACTTGGCGGAACCACACCGCCGCTTTGTGGCGGGCCGTTCCATGCGCGACGTGGAACCCAACGTCACCCTGAAGGTCAGGGATCCTCACGGAAACACGATCGCGAACGCGGATGATCTCACATGACCAAGAATGCTCAACGCCTAAGCCAGTTGATTTCGACCTTCGGTCCGGGCGCGATGATCGATCTGCCAACGCGGTCCGTCGTGGTGGGCGGACTCGAACAATGGGACATGAAAGGCAACGCCTTCTCGACCCTTCCCGAGCCGCGTTTGACGATGCGCCTTGGGCAAATTCTGAAGGAGCAAGGGCGCCTTGATCCGTCAGCCAGTCTGACCTTGAGAACACCGCCGACGTCGGTTGATTCAAGGGATGGCGTGCCCCGTGGCGTCGCAGCGCCGATCTTCCCGACATGGTTCATCTGCGAGCAGGTGGAAACGAACACCTCCGGCGCCAAAACGACCCGGCGTCGGCGATTGGTGCGTTGGCAGGACCTCGACAGCAAGGGCCGCAGAAAGTTCCAATACGACGACGGGCGCAAGAGCAATGTGACACCGATCCGTTTCGTGTGCGCCTGCGACAAGGGGCATCTCCAAGATATCGACTGGCGCTGGGTCGTCCAAGGTTCGGGGGCATGCCACGAGCCGATGTGGGTGGAGGAAAAGGGAACCAGCGCGGACCCCGCCGACACCAGTATCGTGTGTGGATGCGGCCGTAGATTGTCACTTCAGGACACCTTTCAGCCAGGGCGTCTCGGCAAATGCCGCGGCGAACGCCCGTGGCTGCTTGACCGGGACCCTGAAGGGTGCGGAGATAATCTCAAGTTGCTGACGCGAACCGCGACGAACACCTATTTTCCGCAGGTTCACACGGTAATTTCGCTGCCGACAGAGGAGGATGAACTTAGTCAGCTTGTCGATGAACTATCGGGGGATCTGGCCAGCGTTCTAACAGTCCAGGACGTGGCGCAGGCCAAGAAATTCAATCCGAAGGTATCGGCGTCGCTTGGTCCTTATTCGGACGGTGACATTTTCGATAGGCTCCAGCGCATTCGCGAGGGTGCAAGGACCGACGCCACGCGCTCGCCGAAGCTATCTGAGTTCGATACGTTTGCCAGTGGCCGTTCTGAGATCGGCACGAACCATCCGACTGCAAAGCTCTACGCACAAAACCTCCCGCGAGATGCTTGGGCAGACCCTAACGCTGGCATCGATCTATCCGGAATCAAGAACCTGGTCGCGGTGCATCGCCTGAGGGAGGTGTCGTGCCTCTACGGCTTTACCCGTTTTGAAGCGGCGCCCACCGGATCTGATGGCGACATCGAAGATATTCGGTTGAGCGTTCGTGGCGCGCCCATATCGCGTGATGCGGACTGGCTACCAGCAATCGAGCAGTTTGGTGAAGGCATCTTCATCCATTTTGATGCCGCCGCGATTGCCACATGGCTTGAAAAGGAGGCTACTGCTGTCCGAAATCAAAAGCTGCTGGCCGGATATGGCCATTGGCAAAAACGGTTTGCTGGCAAGGCACCTGCTTACCCAGGAACAGCATACGTTCTTCTTCACAGTATCTCACACGCGTTAATGGCCGAGATCGCTCTGGATTGCGGATATCCGGCGAGCTCGTTGAAAGAACGGGTCTACGCGTTGTCAAGTATGCGATCTGGTGGCGATGTCGACCGCTGCGGGATCCTCATCTACACCGCAAGTGCGGGCGCTCAGGGAACACTCGGCGGGCTCGTAGCCACAGCGCCACGGTTCCCTCGTATTCTTCGGAGCGCACTGGAAAGACTAAGAATATGTTCGAACGATCCCGTATGTGCGGACCATGAGCCGGATGATAGAAGCGGCGATCGTGCAACTCACGGCGCTGCCTGCCATGGTTGTCTACTGGTTGCGGAAACGAGTTGTGAGATGAGAAATCTCTTTTTGGATCGAAATCTTATCGTTCAAACGATGGCGGATAACTCATCATATTTCTTTAAATAGCATTCGCGGCCTGCGACTATTTTCCTGTTCCGGCATCTACTCTGAAGTCGGATATTGCTAAGGCGAATAACATGTCGCGTCTTGGGGTGTCACCAATCGCGTGGGTTCCAGGTGCATGTGGCAATGTGAATCGGCATGGAATAAGGACCCTGTTTTGTAGTGAGCCCCTAGGGGCGAACAGTTTCAGGCTGCTGTTTTGACCATCTGCTGGGCATGTTGATCCTCAAACTATACTGGGCTCAGTTAGCCGAGCGCCGAGTATGACGGCGGCGACAAAGTGTACCACTGAACCGGCTATTTGCGTGGTTTTATGGCGGCGCAAAATTGTACCGGTCCTGCTAGGCGGATTGATGCCCATGAGCGGCATTGATGGGCTGGAAGGATGTTAAGAGTGGAACTTTATTGTGCTGTCCGGCGTGCTGTAATGGTTGATGGGCTTAGCCATCGTGAGGCGGCGCGGCGGTTTGGAGTTCAGCATACAAGCAGACCCCGCGCGTCCTGAGGCGACCGAGGCCGCTAAGCTTTAGAACAAGAACGCCGAACGCCTCAAATGTAAGCGTCAGCCGATCCACGTCTAGTGGCGAATTCTGTAACGCGGATTCTGCCGGTTCAATTTGAACGGCGGTTGTTTTGGACGATGATCGGACTGTTGAGAGGGTACTCCGGAGTGCTCGGGAGGTGTCGGGAGAGGTTATGCCGGGGCTTGAGCGCCGGCGGCGGTGGGGCACAGAGGAGAAGTTGCGGATTTTGGCGCAAAGCGTGGGGCCGGGATCATCTCCGGCATTGACCTGCAAAATGCATGGCATCAGTAGCGGCCAGCTTTATACTTGGCGCAAGCAATTCCGCCTTGGCGAGTTGACCGGGTTTGTCCCGGTATCCATCACACCGGAGGTGTTGGCGTTGCCAGCACCTGATCCTGAATCCTCCATGCCCTGGCAATGGGCAACTTTTATTTGCTCTAACGGTCACGGCCTTGCTTGTAGGTGACTTTATTTGGTCAAAGGTGCTCGCCGATATGCCCGATGAGAATTTTTGTTGGAAACTCTTTGTGCTCTGTGGAAGAAAAATAGATACGGTGGAAATAATATTCTGTATCCCCAGGTTGGGCAGATCGATGCAACTTGATATGGGGCTCGCATAGTATCTTGAGGGTACGATCCTCATATTTGAACTGAAAGGTTAACGCGCCCTTCCGTGTCGCATTACCTTCCATTGACGTTTCATAACCAGATATTGCGGAAAAAGCTTTCATGCAATCCCGTGTGGTTGGCTGCTCCATACAGCCTGGCATGTCATCCGCAAGAAAAACGAGAGCAGATACGATCTCAACAATGAAATCCTCAAAGTTGCCATCGAAAGTTTTGAGGCAATCGGGAAAACTATTGCTAAACACGAATTCCGGAAAGGCTTGGCAGGACTCTGTGTAGAAAATGTCCGGTCGTCCGCGCCACATTTTTAGCTGGTTGCGAAGCAGCGCCATCCAATCTTCGAACTTATCAATGCTCCGCGTCTGCCCTCTTCCCCAAGGACCGAGTTCCGCGACACCACCTTGCTCTTCGAGAGAGCCAAGAGCTGTCGGCACTGACTGATCAATAGTCAGCTGCAGGAGACGTTGCTTATCCCGTTCGACACCAGCGTATTCATCATAGAGAATCGTCCAGAGCGGAAAATTGGGCAGTACCTCAACATCGTAGAGGTCACCTTCTTTATAGATCGTGCTTCCTGCCTCTCGTAATTTACTCTGAAGCGTGAGCACGTTTTCGAGACTTTCCAGCAGCACCTCGAGAGTCACCCCTAAGGGGCCCTTGTAACGGGCACAAGTATGAATGGGTTTTGCAGGCATCCTGGTGTTTTAACTACCTGAAGTTGCCGTTGAAGCGCGACGCGCCCTCATCATCTTCGAAAGATCAACACCCTGCTGATCAAAGAATCCCAAAGGCCAACTCGTGAGTTCAGCCGCTTTGTTCATCATGATACGGCTGAGTACTGGTTGCGTTGCGCTTTCGTCGAGCGAAAGAAAAAGAAAATGTGCGTCCTCGTGCGGAATGATGTCTTGAAGTACAGCTAAACGGACGCCATTCAAGACATTCTCGCTATGTGTTTCAACGAGAACTTGGACCCCAGTGGCCGCAACTGAGGCGAGGAAGATACCGATTGCGGTCTGGGCAGCTGGGTGGAGATGGGCCTCCGGGTTTTCGACGATCAGCATCGATCCGGGAGCTGCTAGCAGACCGCTCACGACTATTGGTAGAGTATAGCTGATGCCGAAGCCCGTATTTGCCGGTGGCAATGGAGGAACTGTTGCCCCCCGTCTACCGATTGTCATCTGCACGCGGTTGAGTTCCGGGTAGGACCGAGTAAAAATCTGTGTTCCTGGCACTAGCCGTCCCATCCAGGCTTCTAGCTGGACTCGGAAGAGCCCCGAATCGGCACCAAGCTGCAATGGCTTTGCCACGATCCTATTTGCGGCTTCCGCCTGCGAGATCGCAAAGGCCGTAAATTCGCCCGCAAAGCCTGTTGAGATGAAGGCATGATCGGCCATAGGCTGAAGATTTCGAGGACCAACTCGCTCAGCAATCAGATAGTGGAATTCCTGCTGAAAAATCGAGAACGAACTACCCCGCGCGAGCGCCGCTCCCAGCGCTTCGATTCCCTTAACGCAGAGGACGCTCGTAGTTGGCGTAGTCGTGCTCGCCTCAAAGTCGCACAGAATGGATCTTACCGTTTCGGGATCTTTGCCTGAAATACCCAATGTGACGGTTTCAGACTCGATGTCGGCATTGGTAAGTGTGGTGCTGTTCCCGAGGTTCAACCGATACTCGTCATTAAGCTTCACCCTTAACGCAGGCCGGATGTCCGAGTTACCCTGGAAGGTGCCCGCTATTTGCCGGAGTTGATCAGCAGTCTGGCGAAGCAGCAGTAGTGACTGGACCACGCTAGATTTTCCGACGCTGTTGCCGCCACTTAGTACCGTCAGACGGTTGAGCGGAAGTACCAAATTCTGGAAGCATTTGAAGTTATTCAGATGTATCTGGTGGATCACCTTATATGCTCCGCGCAGAGAAGCCGTGCCTTCTCAAAAGCATAGCGCAACCGGCTACGATCGTTGGTGCCGACAGAAACGCTATCGAGATACTTCTCATCTCGCTCTAATTCGATTGCAACAACCTTAGCAAAGGCACTGTGTTCAACCCTAAAGACAGCGTCCTCGGAAAAATCTGCGAGGACCACAGACCAAGTCGTGAACAACGAATTATTCATCAACTTACGACGTGCACCGGGAAGTAAGTCGCTCTGGCTGGTTTTCCGGAATGCAAACACGTCAAATAGGTGCTTACAATTTCGCATGCTGCGTTCGAATGGTGCCATCAGCAAGTCAACAAGGTTAGGATTCCGATTGAGCATTTCTATGGTTTGATCGAGGAAGCGCTCCATGTTCCCGTTATAAGGCCCTTGTCGGCCTAGATCGGCAAGCCGGAAGGCGGCGAAACGCAGGACTATCTCCTGATCCTGCATGCGTACGGTCCCAACACTTGAGCAGGTGGCTTCGAGAAAATACAAGGATCGAGACAGACTATGCACCACATGTCGGGTTTCTGGCGACGACATGCTGTTGCGGATCTCCTGCGCGTTAAGGGGACGCCCCCCCTGATTGATGCGTTTGAAGATGTCGAATTTAACGTCTGCGGGCGTTTGTGCATCGATGATATTAATGATGATCTGTGTTTGGAGTATCCTTTTGCGATATCGTTGGTCGATGCAGCTGTTGGGGTCTTCATGGCGGAAGACCTTGCCTTCCTCATCCTTTAAATATTCTAGGTCGCGCAACCGGAGCTCGTTGTCGAGGAACTGCTTGATGACAGTAAGCCGCTGAAGGCCGTCAACCACCTGCAAATGTCCTGTATGATCTTGTGCAAAATAGAACACCGGCAGAGGAATGCGCAGCATGATGGACTCGATGAGACGCGATCTGGCGCCGATATCGGTCCACACGAATCGCCGCTGGAAATCGGGCGATAGATTGATATCACCGTCGTTGATCATATCGTAGACGAGGCTTATATTGAACGGCTTAGTATCGACCCGGATGGATTCTGGATCATACGGAAAGGGATCAAGCAGATCTGGATTATTTTCGCCCTCGGTCACTTCGATGCCGGTAACCTCCTGGATCGATCGCGCAGCGACAGACTGGATGAACGCCTCGCTCACCTCGTCTACAGTCGAGCCTATGCCATCTGGGGCTTCGACATTGGTTATATGACCCGCCTCGTCTGTAATAATGACGAGTCGGACCTGAGCACTATCAGCGATCCAATGAGACGTGCGTTGAGCCTGCGGGACCTCGCGCAAACCAATTGAGACTGGCTCGCCGGAAGCAAGCCGTATAAGTATTTGCAAGAAGCGCTCCGAATTAGTTGCCACAGTCAATATATCCGCGAAACGTGAGATAATCCAATGGGGTATGATGGCCGCTCGCACATGTGTTATGGACCCGTGTACCCACAATCGACCAGCTTGGCTCCATGCCGCGCGTCTTGACGGGTGCCTTGATGCTCATGCTACGCGCAACAGATTAAAGTACGGGGGTAATCGCTAAAGATTGAAAACCCTTAATTCAAGTGGTTTTGACCGGCTTCTGGTTGCCAGTGACAGCCCTCGTTCGCCAGCAAACCGCAGAAGATCGGAGGCTATGGCGGTTAGCGGCTGGTCCGTTTCAATAGTCCGTCGAGCAATAGCGGACACTAACAATGTGCCCTAAGCCGCCGAAGCGTCGTCGGTCTTTGCTACCAGCCCGTGCAAGCTTGCCAACCACGCCCCAGATGTCTGCTTTCAGGCGTCATTGCGTCGACCTCCTATTTCAGACTTTGGCGCGAAGCAGAAGGACAGTATGCGGCGGGAACTGGCCGATGTTGTTGAAAAAGTCGGCTTGCGGTGGGGTTGAAGGGCTGATTCAACTATCCTGAAGCATCGGGGAGCCGGTTGATGATGGGAGAGCGGACGGTAGCGCAAGAGCCGTTGTTTTAAGCGTTCAGCCTGGAGAAGCATGTACCTACAGATCATCTCCTACGGTCTGTCGACCGGTTCGTGGATCTATCGGGTCTTCGTGAACAGCTGCGGCCTCATTATAGTGAGATGGGCCGGCCATCGGTCGACCCGGAGCTGATGATCCGCATGCTAATCGTAGGTTATTGCATGGGAATCCGGTCTGAGCGTCGGCTGTGCGACGAGGTCCACCTCAACCTGGCATATCGGTGGTTCTGCCGTCTTGGACTCGATGGCGGCATTCCTGATCACTCAAATTTTTCGAAGGCCCGGCATGGTCGCTTTCGCGGCAGCGACCTGCTGCGCCAGCTGTTCGAGGCGACCGTGAAGCGCTGCATTGCCGAGCGCCTGGTTGGTGGTGATGGTTTCGCTGTCGATGCGAGCTTGATACGTGCAGAAGCCAACCGCCAGCGCTTCCATTCAGGCGAAGAGGGCCTGCCACCTGATCTCTCGACACGTGCGGTCAAAGAGTATCTGGCAGCGCTTGATGATGCGGCATTCGGAGCGGCAACATCGGTAGTGTTATCGCGCATTTCCCCGTCCGATCCCGCCTCGCGCTATACTTCAGCCCACGGCGGCCAAGCGCAGTTCTGCTACGCAACCAACTATCTCATCGACGTAGAAAACGCTGTCATCATGGATGTCGAGGCAAGTACGGCTGTGCGTCAGGCTGAGGTGACGGCAGCCAAGCGGATGATTGAGCGGGTTCACAATGATTTAGGTATCAGACCACGCAAGCTCATCGCCGACACCGGCTATGGCTCGGCCGAGATGCTTGGCTGGCTGGTTCATGAGCGCAACATCGAGCCGCATATCCCAGTATTCGATAAATCTGACCGCACCGACGGCACTTTCTCGCGCAGCGATTTCGCTTACGATAGCAAACTCGATGTCTATACCTGCCCCGCAGGCAAGCTTTTGAAACGCCGGCAACGCCGCCACGGTGACCGACCCGACGCGGTACCAACCGATGGAACTATCCGCTATCGCGCCAGCAAAATAGATTGTGATGCCTGCGCGCTCAAACCGCGATGTTGCCCCACCACAGATGCCCGAAAGGTGCCGCGCTCCATTCACGAAGATGCTCGCTTAATTGCCCGCGATCTCAGCCAAGAGGATGAGTGGATTATCTCGCGGCGGGAACGCAAGAAGGTCGAGATGCTAGTTGCGCATCTCAAGCGCATTCTTCGGCTTGATCGCCTGCGATTACGTGGCCCCTGCGGCGCACGAGATGAGTTTCACCTCGCAGCAGCTATCCAGAACCTCCGAAAGCTTACCAAGACTATCCCGATGCAAGTCCAGACCATCCCGGCTTAGAAGGAAGGGCTAACTTGCCCATTCTGCCGGAGCGGCAGCTTCTCTCAAAATCGACTTTTTCAACAGCATCGGCCGATAGCAGACGGCCGCTTTAGACCGAAAAAACATCAAAGCGGACATTCGCGCCCGATTTTCGCAGCATTTAAAGTGCTTGACCGCTGGGGTGGTCCAAATTAACTGAATTTTGCAGCCTCGCCGGATTAGCTTCTCGAAAGGCCTGCTCCAGAGGAAGGGGCGGCCATATCGGGTGGAATAGGCTCGGTTAACGAGTGGATAATTGGATGGCGACGGCCGAACGTGAAAGGGAGTGTATGAGATCCAGCTCAGTATCGCGTAGAAATCGGATTTTAATTAGGGGAAGAAGCTCGCCAAATCTAGTTGCAATCTTCGCAATAACTTTAACCATCTCCGGATGTGTTGCTGTTCCCGCTTACGACAGTAAGACTGACGATATGCTGACGGCCCTGCAGAAAGACACCGATACCTTCATCATCTATTTATCAGATACCTATGATTCGACGAACGCCGAGGGGAAGGCGTGCGCCTATCCAGCTAATATAAAAACGTATCAGGCATTCGATGTTGATATTAATCTTCTAAAGACCCGCACGGATGCGCTCTACGATAATGCCGCCACTCTAACAGCCTTCAACGATCTTCAAAACACATACGATACGTTTCAAGCGGCGCATAAGACGGCAAATGCGCGGTCAGATCACTGTATTTTACCCGCGTTACTTACCATCGATCAACAAGCTTTAGACTCTGCGGTCGGTAGCTTGCTCAAGCTCGAACTTGCCAAGAAGGGAACATCGTGAAATGCCAATTCTTAGCAGTGTGGATATAAAAAATATTGCCGACAGTATACTGTCGGTACTGAAGAAAGACGGAACAGCCCTTGTTCAGTACGTCCAGTCTGAAGCCTCCAAATTTGCGCAATCATTTGAAACGATTGGCTCGCTTTATGCGGCCCAGGAAATCAATCAGATCGAAGCAACCGCACAGTTGAGTCTTCAAAAAAGCGCCGCTCAGACCGTTTTGACGAGCGTCGAAGGCATAAGCGGGATTATCGCCGCGCAGGCGATAAATGCGGGATTACAAGCGGTTGGAGATATCGTGAATAAGGCAATAGGATTCACCCTGCTTTAGTAGTGGTTGTTTTATCCTAATGTCGCCATAAGGAAGTTTGGCATTTTGGCTAAGCTGCACGCCCAGGTGAGAATTGGACATAGTTCCCAGGTTGACGATTGGAAGGAATGCTTTCGGCTTAAATTCAACTTGCGGTCTTAACAGTCCAAGCGTAAACTGTAATGAAACTTTGCACAAGGCTGAGAGCGCTCCGCGCCGCGGCACCCGCATCCGGGACTGCCCAGCTGAGAGTTGAAGTGAGGAAAAGGTGGTTCATTCGGTTCTACAACTCGGCGCGACCGGCAACGAGGTGGCTGTTCTTCAGGATCTGCTGAACCGTACCGGCGCCATTGTGGATGAGGACGGCACGTTCGGGCATGGTACTGCGGATGCGCTGTGCGAGGCACAGACACAACTGAGCCTGCCGGCAACTGGGATCGCCGATCAGGCTAGCTGGGCAGCACTGGAGGCTCTGCCCGAGCCGAACCCAGATATTGCCACACAAGCGGTGGCGTTCATCGGCTGCCAGGAGGTGAGCAGCCGGCCTTATTATGACAAGGTCGTATGCCGCCCCAGCTATCCTGGCGGTGAGTCCGGTATCACCATAGGCGTCGGCTATGATTTGCGCATGGAGGCCAGTTTTGTGACCGACTGGTCGCCGTTTCTGGCGCCTACTGTAATGGCGCAACTGCAGCCTTATGTCGGCGTGAGGGGCACGGACGCCGCTGTGCAAGCCCTACGCCTCATCAATATTCCCTGGAGTGCGGCTTGGACGGTGTATGTTAAGAACAGCCTGCCCAAATATGTGACCAAAACAAGCGGGGCCTTCAAGGGTTTTTTCAATTTGCCGCCGTTGAGCCGCGGCATGCTGGTCAGCCTTGTCTATAACCGCGGGGCGGCCATGGGCTCCGGTACAGACGACCCTGACACCCGGCTGGAAATGCGCGAAATTCATGATGCCGTTGCGGCAGGAAATTTTGAGGCCGTGCCCGACTATCTGCGCGCCATGAAGCGGCTTTGGCCCACCACCTCGGGGCTGTGCGCCCGGCGCGAGCAGGAGGCACATCTGTTTGAACTCGGATTGCAGCCGGGACAACAAGTGGTGCCATGAAACAAGCCAGAAGGGAGATGCATGATGGATGAAGCGCTGAACGCCGGGCAACCACAACAGCCAGTACAACCGCTACCAACGCCGACAACGGCGCCGCAGATCGGTGGCAAGCTGCTCGAAAAGCTGCAGGCCCTTGTGGATAAAATCGAGATCCTGCGGGTTACGACTGTGATCGGCACCATCACAAATGGCCAGGTTATCCCAACACCCGACGGCTTGTTGAAGGTCAGCTATAATGCGGCGCCTAACGAAGTTGCTTGCACGACCATCAATATGGCGCTTGGCGATGTTAACAACGTGCGCAGCCAGGCATTTGCGGATAATGCAGCTTACGCCAAACTGCATGATGATAATCTCGCGCTTGCCCGGGCGGTACGGAGCGAGACCATGGATATCATCATGAAGGGCCTGGCGGCAGTGGAGGCCTTGTTCAAGAAGTAGGGGAATAACGCCGATGGCGAGCTGGAAGGAAAGTCTCGAAGCGGTAGCAATCGGGTTGTTAAGCCTGGAGGTGAACACGATCCGCAAGTCCGGCATGTCGGCGCAGAAAATGCCCGATGTGCCGATCGCGCTGCATTCGGTCCTGGGATGCTATGACGATTATCTAGCCGCGCGCGGCTATGGTGTAGATCAGACGCTGCTGGGGCTGGCGCATACGCGCATCTCCGCACCGCCGCCGCCGAACCCAGATATATTGAAACAGCTGATGGACTGGCGTCCGAGTAACACAGCAGTGGCCAGCGTGGATATGACCAATGGCGCAACCAGCTTTGAGGCGCTGCGCTGGGCGGCAACGGCGGCGCTGTACGTTGACATCGCGAAGAAAGGTGAGGGTAAGGATCTGCCGTTCCCGCCGGAAGAGCGTGCGGTGCTGACCCGTATTCAGTCCAATTGCCGGCAGCTCACTCCGGTGATCCTCGATTTGCAGCGGCTATATCCGGTGCCTGCCAAACCGGGCCCGGAAACGCCGGTGTATATCGGCGGGACGCTGGAGCAGACGGCGCAGGCTTGTTTTGCCGGCAGCGTCACATCGCAAGGCCTGCTTGGCGGCAAAACGAAGTTCAAGAGCACGCTGAATGTCGTGGTGCTGGTGCGGAAGATGTGGGATATCGGGACCGAAACGGTGTTGGCCCAAACCTCGGTGCAGGTGGATGGTGACGTGGTGACGCGGATTTCGCCGCTGATGGAAGAGTCGCAGCGTGACTTCCTCATAACACTACATGAATCATCACTGAAAATCGGGCTGGGGCAGTGGCAGGCGCTGTTCAGCCTGGTCACCTCATTGATTAGTACCCTTGGCAAAGATCTGTTCAAGTCGTTCTGAGCCATGCCGGATTTGATTGGACCTCTGGCGAGACTGCATCTGGATGCGCTGCAAGGCGGGATCACCATCGAGACGCCGCCGGGCTCAACGCCGGTCCTGCGTACGGTCATCCAATTTGATGGCGATATTCAGAACTTTGTTTTTTACCTGAAGGACCAATCGGACGCTGTGGTGCCGCCGGAGATTGCCGAGAGGCATCTGGCGGCCATGGCTGAGCGTGTCGAGAGTTATGCCGGGTGGCGCAAGATCGCGTCGGTGTTCGAGCCAACCGCGCTGGGGCTGATGTTAACCGGGTATATTGGCGCGTTTCTCCGGCACGCATCTCTCACGGGCTTGGTTTTGGAGCTTGGTGTTTCGACGGTTCCGGCCGGGCTGCGCTTCGCAGCACCGGTGGCGAGCCGGGCCCTGATTAAGGGCACCGTGCGCCGGCTTTCCGAAGACAGAAAGAGCCATAATGAATCCGCGGTGGCCAGGCTCCGGGCGCGACGTGCCCATGCGCCATCAATGTAACAGTAGCGCTCTAATTCGAAGACGCGCGGCGCAAAGGGCAAAAAGGACGGTCTCGCCCAAAAACACCCGAAACATGGTGACCAGCCGATCCCTCAACGGTCAGCCGCTTAATAGCCGCACCGATTTCTGGAAGGTTTGAGGAGATGGGTTTGTGCCCGGCCTCGGCGCAAAGCGGAAAATGCTGGGACGGCGAGAGCTGGCGCCGAGCTGCCGATTCGACTGCTGGTGGGCCGGCGGCAGATCAGACTGGCAGCATATAGCTCGACTTGGCCGAAAGCTGCCGGTCGGCTTTAAAGAGCCCAACTTCCATAGCTGACATTTGAACCGGACTTCTGCACCACTTAAGCCGCTGAAATAGGGTGGCCGCCGCCTGTGGTGCATAAATCTTGAATTCTGCACGAGGACAACATGTGATGCTAGCTCCGCTTTGCGCGCATTATCGTGGTGCAACGGCAGCCTTCAATTCAGCCTAACCAATCCTTCGGTAGGCAATTGACTCTGCGCTTGCTCTTGTCGGCTGATTTAAAACACCAAGGCTGGCCAGGCAGTGCGGCCCCATTTTGATCTCCGCCATATCGGTTGAACGGCGAACCTGAACGTTGCTGGATGCCCTGAATGGCATTTCCGCAGCCGCATCAAAAGCAAAAGCGCAACAGCCTTTACCGAGCCCGGCAGCCGCAAGATCGACGCGATACTCACAGGCAAGGGTCCTACCTCGCTTCTCGCTGTTCACCATCAAGTCCAGCAGTACGGGCAATTCCGGATTCGCAGTATCTTGCGCCCAGCCTTCCACGCGTCCGAACGTATCCACTATATCGATCCATCCGTGCAGAGCCCCGGGGACCGCAAGAGCCGTTGCGCGCTGAACAACCGGCAGTAGAGCTGCCTCCAGCATCGGCCCGGCTTCTGGTCGCGGCGCGCACATACGATGTTCATCCGGCGTCACATGATCAGGGTACAGCAGGTAAAAACTATCAACGTTGTGAAACTGATTGCGCAGCCCGGCATAGTCGCAAAAACTTTCGCTCCATGCTCCTTCCGCCAACACGCAGTCATGACCCTCAAACTCTAGTTGGTAATAATGAATTTCCTCCGGCAAATCATCCTGTGTGATGGTGACACCGTTGACGAGATTTCGGGCAAGCACGAGCACGCCGCCGATCAGCATGGAATGACCGGGCGAGACGAAAAGATCACGCTTCGGCAGGTTCGGGCCTAGTGCGCCGATCGCAAAACGGACCGGAATTTGATCGCGGTTGTTTTTGACAAAGCGCGCGGCGAAACTCTGCCGGCCAATCCATTTGACTTTCTGGTAACCGCTAAACCGAGTAATAACAGCGTCGCCTATCTTCAATGTTTCGACCGGAACCTCGCCGACTGGGGTGGCAATGTTGGTGCCGCGTAGATAACAGAGAAGCTCTACTTCCGTTTGGTCGCCTGCGGAGGTAACAACAAACAAGCCAGTGCTGAAACTACCGATAATATCGAGCGTCGCGGTGGCAGTGCCGTCGGAAATTTCCAAGCCCGTATTGGCGACATAGGTCTCCGATGTGGCGGCAAAGCCACTCGCAAAGATCGTGTCATTTAGACTGAATCCGTTAATGACCTGGCCGGAATCTAAAGCAGTTACCGTACCCTCGATCGCCCAGGCGGCGCCAAGATTAAAATCGATCGTATGAAAATCCAGAAATTGCGTACCGATGCCGCTCAGCGTTTCTGCGGAGGTCCCAGAAACTTCCAGAACATCTCCCAAGACCTCGCCGATGAAAACGCCCCCGGGATCAATAACGACGGCGGAATCCCCTAAGCCGTTAACAGCGTCACCGCCGCTCGCTTCGATCGTACCGCCATTGATAATAACCCCGTAACCCGCAACGCCACCGATGACGGTACCGAAATTTGTGATTACTCCTTGGATATCGATGCCGACGCCGTGCCCAGCACCGGTAGCGTTCATCCCACCTACGATTGTTCCAAAGTTCGTAACGGTACCGCCGCCTAGAAGTTGAACACCGTCCCCACCGAGTCCAGATGCGCCAGACGATAAATAGCCATTGCCTCCTTGAATAAGACCATGGTTCGTAATAATCCCATTCAATTCGATGCCGCGGAAATAATAACCTCTCGCGTTGTCGCCCCCGTGAATTGTGCCGTCATTTATAACGGTGCCATAGCCGGTGACCGCGCCAACAAGGCCGCTGTAGAGCGTAAATGGCTCGGGATAGATTACGCCGGTGGTCGTTATCGTTAGTGGCGAACGATATTGTTCGCCACTAAAATTGCCAAGATACACACTATTTCCATAATAGGTGCTGATCGTGTGGCTCATAGAATACCTCCGCCAACGGCCCGAAGCAGCCACTGTCCTTCGGTGCTTATAATTATAATCGAAATCGTTGTCGAACGTAACAACATCGACAGTCGAACTCGTTTTGTCCAACCCATGGTTGAGATTTGGGGTAGCTCTCAGCAATCGTCCTCCGGCGGGTCTTGCTGGTCGTTAAACGGTGATTGGCGGCTGGTGCATAAATCTTGATTTATGCACCACCGCGAGCGTCCGCTTTTGGTCCAGTTGAGACGACCGGCAATAACCGGAATGGGCGCAAAGCAGCCGGTTTATCAGTACAGAATCTCGCGAGGCTTTTGCCGACATCCCCTCGCCAGCTTCATTGTGTTGATTCTAAAAATTTTACAGAAAGGCCAGCTGCTGCTCCGCCACCGGTCTTTCCTCACTCAAGGACGATAACGAAATCCCAAGTAGCCGAACGCCTTTGGCAACTGGAAACACGCCCTCGAGCAAATGGAGTCCGACTTGCTCAAGCTTATCTTGTTTTGTGATCGGGTTCCGGCTGGTGCTGCTGCGGGTGATCTGATTGAAGTCTGCGTACTTGACTTTGAGCGTGACCGTCTTGCCGAACACTTCGGTGCGTTCGCAATGGCGCCACACCTTCTCGATGATCGGCATGAGGGCCTCTCGTGCAAGGTCGATGGTGAACAGATCGCTGCCAAACGTGTTTTCGGCGCCGATCGATTTGCGGATCCGGTCCGCTTGCACCGGGCGGTTATCCACGCCGCGCGCGATCCAGTAGTAATACGGTCCAGCTTTGCCGAAGTGCGATTGCAGAAACTCCAGCGGCTGTGACTTGAGGTCGAGGCCGGTGTTGATGCCCAAGCGGTTCATCTTTTCAGCTGTGGCCGGACCAACACCATGGAACTTCTTGACGGGCAGGTCTTTGACGAAGGCTGGCCCCATCCTTGGCGTGATAACGAAGTGGCCATCGGGCTTACGATGATCGGAAGCGAGTTTGGCGAGGAACTTGTTGTAGGAGATGCCTGCGGAGGCAGTCAGGCCGGTTTGCTGCCGGATCTTTGCGCGAATTGCTTCCGCGATCAGCGTGGCCGATGAGATGCCTCGGAGATTCTCGGTCACGTCGAGGTAGGCTTCGTCCAGGGAAAGCGGCTCGATGAGCGGCGTATACTCGGCAAAGATAGAGCGGATCTGCTGCGACACCTCCTTGTAGACCTCGAACCGCGGCGGCACGAAGATCAACTCTGGGCATTTGCGCCTGGCGGTGACCGACGGCATGGCGGAATGCACGCCGAACTTACGCGCCTCGTAGCTGGCTGCTGCGACCACCCCGCGCTCCCTGGAGCCGCCAACCGCAACGGGTTTGCCTCGCAACTCGGGAGCGTCGCGCTGTTCCACCGATGCGTAGAAGGCATCCATATCGATGTGAATGATCTTGCGCTGCAGGACACTAGGGACAGGAAGTTCTTCTCCGGTGGTGGCCTCCGCGATGACTCCGTTGGATGACGATGATTCGACTACGATCATGTCATCACATCGCGAGGCTTGCAGGGTCCATCTTCTCGCCTCTGGCGACGATGCATAGAACATCGTCCGGCAGCGGCCGCTGCAGCGCGGCGGCTTCCGGCCAAGGCGCCCGCATCCAGGTGTTCATCTCTCTGGCTTCGTGAGGATCACCGGCATCGCCTTCGGATGGAGCCGGCCGACGACGGCGTTGGCTTGCGTCGTCAGGAAGCCAAACAACCGATGCTGCCCCTCGACAGGATCGGCTTTGCTGCCGCGCCGCCCGTGCCAGGTGGTCCAGATGCCCGCAAAGGCAAAGACCGGGCGGCTCTCGTCAAGGGCGAACCACACCGGCGTCTTCTTCGGCTTCGTGTCTTCCCACTCGCTGAACGATGTTGCGGGCACCAGGCAACGGTTTGGCGGGCCAAGCCAGCCACGCCAGTGCGGGCTGCCGGTGTTGCGAATGTTGGTGACGGGCGCGCCGCCGAATTGCGGCGGTCCCGGCATCCCCCAGCGCATCATCGTCAGCTCGCGTTCACCGGCGTTCTCGGCGTCGTTGCGGACCACCGGCGCCATCATGTCGGGGAAGATCCCCGGCAGCGGCGGCAGGTTGCCGGCCGTATCGGTGAGAGCTTTGGTGAACTCCCGGATCGCCTGCTGGCCCTTGGTGACGCTGTAGAGGTTACACATGCATAACCGCCCCAGCTCCATATGCCGATTTCATGCTGTCGCCTCGCGGCCCACATGGGCCGGCAAAGGCCGCTCGACCTTCTCAAGCGCAACGTCGATGCCGGCGTTCTTCAGGACCCGCAACCACTCGTACTGATGGCCCGCGAGATGGTCGTTCTCCGCCTTGATCTCGACAAAGCGATAGCCGCTATCGTTCCACAGGAACAGGTCGGGCAGGCCGCGCGAATGCCGCCGGACATCCTGCGCCAGGTGCCGAAGTGCTGCGGCATGTCCGCGTGGCGGCAAGCGGTGCACCATAACATCGAGCAAATCCGGCAGCTCGTCGCGCCAATAGACGAACGGATTGGCGATGCCCTTCTTTCCCTCAAAATGCTGGCGCATCAAGGCAAGCGCTGCATCCGGCTCCGCCAGCATCGCGAGCCGCGTCTCGATGGCCGATCGCCGCCGCGGATAAAACATCGGCTCGTGCAGGTCTGACGGCGCAAGCTGCAGAGGTGAATGGAAGGCGCCGGTCTCCGGATCGTAGATGATGTCCCAAAGCAGCAGCCCGAAGCTGGCATTCCACAGCCAGTTCTCAGAGTGCACGCCGTTCCACCCCTGCCTCCGGTAATGCGCCAGCACCGCCGCCTCTACACCGCCATCCGGATAATGCAGCACGATGCTCCGGCTCACCTGCTGGAGCGCCCGCGCCTCACTGCGCTCCGCCGTCTTCTCCAGCCGGCCCAGCATCTGGCGGGCTACGTAGGCCTCCTCGGCGTGGCAGGGCGTAGCCCGCATCGCATGCAGGAGAGCCATCGCCTCGTCTTTCTCACCGGCCTTGATCAGCAGGCGCACCAGCCGCTCCCGCGCCGGCGCTACCGGGCTCGTCTCGTACAACCGCCGCGCCGCCAGCGTCTGCTGCTCGCGTTCGAGCAGACGCCCCAGGCGATCGACGACGCGATCGAACCATTCGACGCCGGCGCGCAAGCTGACACGGTCGACAGCCTGGTCCTGCCACCAGGCCAGCGTCTGCGTCGCTGTGCCAGCGTCTCGGATGCTCCGGAACTCCACGTAGAGAACCGCCATACGGTAGGCGTCTTCCGCCTGACCGCGGCTGGTGAACTGCGCGATCAGCTGGCGCTCGTCGATACGCTCCGGCACCACATGCCCAAGCGCGCTGGTCACGAAGTCCGACAGACTGTAACGCAGTTTGCCGAAGAACAGGAAGCGTAGGAACGGCCACGGGTCAGCCTGTGGAATACGCACCACCGCGTGCTCCGCAAGAAACTCCCCTAGCCACGTCGAGCATCGATCCCGCGCCGCCAGCCACGCCAGAAGCTCTTCTTTCCGCGTATGTCGGGGCAGGCCCTGGCTCCGCAGCCGGGTCTTCAGTTCGCTATGGTTGAAGCATGCGAATAACCTGTGGCGGAGTGCCGGATCGAGCCGTTCGTCACAGGGTTCAAGCAGCCCGGCCAGGAGCAGCTCCGCGACCGGCAGATCGAGCGCGCCGATCTCGAGGTACTGGAGCCTGTCCAAACGGAAGCAAGGTCCTCGCCGGTTGACCAGGCGCGCGTACAGCATGCGGGCGGGGTCAGTAAGGGCTTCCACCGCTGCGAGGTGCCGCCGCTCATGGTCGCTTAAAAGGAAGTCGTAACGCGCACGAACACCTTCGACGACTTTCGAGAAGTGGTCGAGGTAGTAGCGCGGCTGCAGACGAGCGACCGGTACCCCGGCAACCGCTGAATGATCCGCTACACTGACTTCAGAGCGAGAAGCGACGTCCGCCGCTACCATTTATTTAACTCCAGACGATGATCCTCAGGATAACTGTTCTTCTTATGTTCGCAAGAGCTTCCGAGCGGATCTTGATGCAGTTCGCAGGTTGACGGTCGTTTAAGCCGGATTCGCCGCTTGACTCTGCGGTTAAGGAACGAGAACAAATAAGCAACATCATCTCGTGCTTATGGGTCCAACCAACTTGCCTGCTTTATCGGTCATCGCTGCACTCCGCGACAAAATCCAGCGAATTGAGACTGGTAGCCGACGCGTGTCCGGCGTGCTGCCGTTCGGCCTGGCGGCACTGGATGACCGACTGCCAGGCGGCGGTCTGGCGATGGGTGCTCTGCACGAGGTGGCGGGTGGCGGCAATGGCGCCATCGACGGTGCCGCGGCGGCCTTGTTCACAGCGGGCATCGCCGCTCGGACCAAGGGCAAGATCCTGTGGTGCGTAATCAGACAGGATCTGTTCGCACCGGCACTGGCCCAGGCGGGTCTGGCGGCGGGGCGGGTCATCTACGTCGAGGCTGGTGATGAGAAGGCGGTGTTGAGTTGCTTCGAGGAGGGCCTGCGTCACGGTGGCCTGGGCGGCGTGGTGGCCGAGGTCGGGCGGCTGTCGATGACCGACTCGCGGCGGCTGCAACTGGCAGCAGAAAGTTCCGGCACGCCCGGCATCGCGATCCGCCGCTGGCGCCGGCAGAGCGACGCGGCTGACTTCGGGCAACCGACGGCGGCGGTGACGCGATGGCGGGTCTCGGTGCTGCCATCCGTGGCGCTGCCCGTGCCAGGCGTCGGCCGTGCCCGCTGGCAGGTGGAGTTGATCCGTTGCCGCGCCGGGGAGAGTGCGGACTTTGAACTGGAGGCTTGTGATGCCAAGGGTCGTCTCGGTCTTCCTACCCAGTTGGCCGACCGACCGGCTCATGCGCAAGCAGGCCACCGAGCTTCGGCCCTCCACAGGGCTGCTAATTGACCGGCTTTCTGTCAAAGGTGCGCGGCCGGTTGAAGAGCAACTGGGTGCTGCTGCAGGGGCCGGGACGTCAATGCCTCCTGCCGCTCGGTCTGCTGACGGAACTGAGGCCCCAGTCCCCCTCATCCTGACCAGCCGAAGCGGCAGCCGCAGGGAGGTATACGCGTTGAACGCTGCCGCCCGCACTTGCGGACTGCGTGTCGGCATGGCGGCAACTAAAGCCCAGGCGCTGGTCCCCGACCTGATCATTCGCGATGCCGAACCGGCGGCAGACGACGCGGGCCTGCAGAAGCTCGCCCTCTGGGCACTGCGACGCTACTCGCCTGTGGTCGCTGCCGATCCGCCGGATGGTCTGGTGATCGACACAGCCGGTGCCGCTCATTTGCACGGCGGCGAGGTGGCGATGGTCGAAGACATGGTGGGCCGCCTCGCAGCTGTCGGCGTCACCGCCAGAGCCGCGTTGGCCGACACCTGGGGCTCTGCCCACGCCTCCGCGCGATACGCCGCAGATGCCTCCCAACCGTGCATCGTGCTGCCGGTGGGTCAAGGTGCTCAGCAATTGATGCGGTTGCCAATCACGGCTCTTCGTTTGCCGGCCGGCATGGTTGCCGGACTACGGAAGCTGGGCTTCGACCGCATCGGTGATCTGGCAGACAAAGCACGGGCGCCACTTGCTCTGCGCTTTGGACCCGAACTGCACCGCCGTCTCGATCAAGCAATAGGGCGGCTGAACGAGGCGATCGAGCCGGTACGGCCGCCGGAGTTGATCGAGGTGCAGCGGCTGTTTGCCGAGCCGATCGGCGCGCCCGAGACCTTGCACCGCTACACCGGCAAGCTGGTGCTCCAGCTCTGCGAGCAGCTGGAGGCAAAGGGGCTGGGCGCCCGCCGACTGGATCTCCTGTTCCACCGCGTCGACAGCCAGATGCAGGCGATCCGAGTTGGCACGGCAACGCCGGTCCGGGACGCCAAGCGGCTGACCCGCCTGCTTTGCGACAAGATCGAGACCATCGATCCCGGCTTCGGCGTGGAGACGATGAGTCTCTGCGCCGCCCAAGCCGAGCCGTTCGAGGGCCGGCAGATCATGACGTCGCTGCTGTCGGACGAACCGGACGCCGACGTCTCCGGCCTGATCGACATCCTGGCTAATCGTGTTGGCGAAGATCGGCTGTACCGCTTCGCCCCGGTCACCAGCGACGTGCCGGAGCGCTCGATCTGCCGGGTGGCACCCGCGTCGCCGGATGATGGCGGTACCTGGCCGGACAACTGGCCACGGCCGTCCCGCCTGCTGCCGATGCCAGAGCAGATCGAGACGGTGGCGCTTCTGCCGGATCATCCACCGGTCAGCTTCAGCTGGCGCGGCATCCGCCGCCGGGTGAAGCGCGCTGATGGGCCGGAGCGGGTCTTCGGCGAGTGGTGGAAGCGGGATGCCGAGCTGGCGACGGTGCGGGACTACTTTCGGGTCGAAGATGAGGGCGGCGAACGCTTCTGGATCTACCGCGCCGGCGATGGTGAGGATGGAGCGACCGGCTCGCACCGCTGGTTCTTGCACGGCATCTTTGGATGAACCGGCCGCGTTACGCCGAACTGCAGGTTACTTCGCACTTCAGCTTCCTGCGTGGCGCCAGCTCGGCCGAGGAGCTGTTCGCCCAGGCGACGCATCTCGGCATCGAGGCGCTGGCGATCGTCGACCGCAACAGCCTTGCCGGCATCGTCCGCGCCTGGGAAGCCGCCAAGACCACCAAGGTCCGGCTGATCGTCGGCTGCCGGCTTGATCTCGCCGACGGTACGTCCGTGCTAATCTATCCGATCGATCGTTCGGCCTACGCCCGGCTCTGCCGGCTGCTGACGCTAGGTAAAAGCCGCGGCGGCAAGGCGCAGTGCAAGCTCGATTGGGCGGATCTAGTCGCCTACAGCGAGGGGCTGATCGGGGTGCTGGTCCCGGATGAGGCCGACGATGTCTGTGCGCTGCTTCTTCGGCGTCTGGCGGCCGCCTTCGGCAACCGCGCCTATCTCGCGCTGACCCTGCGGCGCCGGCCGAACGACCAACTGCGGCTGTTCGAGCTGTCGAACCTGGCGGCGCAAGCAAAGGTGGCGACAGTGGTCACCAACGACGTGCTGTTCCACGAGCCGGGCCGGCGGATCTTGCAGGACGTGGTGACCTGCATCCGGCACAACGTCACGATCGACGATGCTGGCTTCCGGCGGGAGCGTCATGCCGACCGCTACCTGAAGCCGCCCGAAGAGATGCACCGGCTGTTCAGCCGCTACCCGGAGGCGCTGGCTCGAACGATAGAGATCTTGGAGCGTTGCCGCTTCTCGCTGCAGGAGCTGAGCTATCAGTATCCCGACGAGGTGCTGATTCCCGGCCTGACCCCGCAGCAGGCGCTGGAGAAGCTCACCTGGGAGGGCGCCGCCTGGCGCTTTGACGGCGAGGTGCCGGACGATGTGGCGGCAACGCTGCGGCACGAGCTGCGGCTGATCCAGACAATGGGCTACGCGCCGTACTTCCTGACGGTGAATTCCATCGTCCGCTTCGCCCGCAGCAAGGGCATCCTCTGCCAGGGCCGCGGCTCCGCCGCCAACAGCGCCGTCTGCTACGTCCTCGGCATCACCTCGATCGATCCCAGCCGCAACGACCTGTTGTTCGAGCGATTCGTCTCGGAGGAACGGCGGGAGCCGCCGGACATCGATGTCGACTTCGAGCACGAACGCCGGGAGATCGTCATCCAGTGGGTCTACGAGACCTATGGCCGCGACCGAGCGGCACTCTGCGCCACCGTGATCCGCTACCGCACCAAGGGCGCCCTGCGCGATGTTGGCAAAGCGCTCGGCCTGCCGGAGGACCTGATCTCCATGCTGAACAGCCAGGTCTGGGGCTGGTCGGAGGAAGGCATCGAGGCGAAGCACGCCAAGGATCTGAACCTCAACCTCGGCGACCGCCGTCTGAAGCTGGCAATCGACCTCGCCCGCGAGCTGATCGGCACGCCCCGGCATCTATCGCAGCATCCCGGTGGCTTCGTGCTGACCCAGGACCGGCTGGACGAGCTGGTGCCGATCGAGCCCGCCGCCATGGCAGACCGGCAGGTCATCGAGTGGGACAAGGACGACATCGACGCGCTCAAGTTCATGAAGGTCGACATCCTGGCGCTCGGCATGCTGACATGCATGAAGCGCGGCTTCGACCTATTGGCTGAGCACAAAGGCATCGAGCTCGACCTCGCCACCATCCCTTCGGAGGATCCCCGCACCTATGCGATGATCCGCAAGGCGGACACGTTGGGCACCTTCCAGATCGAGAGCCGGGCGCAGATGAACATGCTGCCCCGGATGAAGCCGCGGACCTTCTACGACCTGGTGATCGAGGTGGCGATCGTCCGGCCGGGGCCGATCCAGGGCGACATGGTGCATCCGTACCTCCGCCGGCGCGAGGGCAAAGAGGAAGTAATCTACCCGAAGCCGGAGCTTGAGAAGGTGCTGGGCAAGACGCTGGGGGTGCCACTGTTCCAAGAGCAGGCGATGCGGGTGGCGATCGAGTGCGCTGGCTTTACCGCGACCGAGGCTGATCAGCTGCGGAGGTCGATGGCGACGTTCAAATTCACCGGGGGCGTCTCCCACTTCCGGGACAAGCTGGTGCATGGGATGGTCGCCAACGGCTATGAGCAAGCTTTCGCGGAGCGGACCTTCTCGCAGCTAGAGGGCTTTGGCAGCTACGGGTTCCCGGAGAGCCATGCTGCCTCCTTCGCGCTGATCGCCTACGCCTCGTCCTGGCTGAAGTGCCACCATCCGGATGTGTTCTGCGCGGCGCTGCTGAACGCCCAGCCCATGGGGTTCTACGCGCCGGCGCAGATCGTGCGGGATGCCATAGAGCACGGTGTTGAAGTGCGGCCGGTCTGCATCAACCGATCGCGCTGGGACTGTACGCTGGAGCCGGCCGGTAATGAGGACGACGAGCACAACCGGTTCGCGGTGCGGCTCGGGCTGCGGATGGTGAAGGGGCTGGCCAACGGCCATGCCGCGACGATCGTCGATACCCGGGCCGATCAACCGTTCATGTCTGTCGATGATCTCTGGCGTCGCGCCGGCGTGCCGGCGGCGTCGCTGGTGCAGATGGCAGAAGCCGACGCGTTCCTGCCCTCGCTGAAGCTGGCCCGGCGTGAGGCGCTCTGGGCGATCAAGGGCCTGCGGGATGAGCCGCTGCCGCTGTTTGCCGCTGCGGCAACCAGAGAGGCCAATCTTGTGCCGGAACTCAGCGAACCGGCCGTCAGCTTAAAACCAATGTCAGGCGGCAGTGAGGTGGTGGAGGACTATGTCCATCTCGGGCTGACGCTGCGGGCTCATCCGCTCAGCTTTCTCCGCAAAGACCTTCGGAGCGGCAAGATCGTCACCTGTGCCGAGGTCAATACGGCAAAGGACAACAAGTGGCTGGAGACGGCGGGCATTGTGCTGGTACGGCAGAAGCCGGGTTCGGCCAAGGGCGTGATGTTCATCACCATCGAGGATGAGACCGGCGTTGCCAACCTCGTGATCTGGCCGAGCCTCTACGAAAAGCAGCGGCGGATCATCCTCTCCTCCGGGATGATGGCGGTGCATGGCCACGTGCAGCGCGAGGGCGAGGTGGTGCATCTGGTCGCGCATAAGCTAACCGATCTGTCGGGCCAATTGGCGAGCTTAGGCGAGCGGGAGGAGAGCTTCCCCGTGCCCCATGGGCGGGGCGATCAGGCGAAAACCGGCGGTGGGCCCGATCCTCGCGAGGGCCTCGGGCGCAAAGCGAGGGACATCTACATCCCAGACCTGCACATCGACACGATCAAGGTGAAAACGAGAGACTTTCGGTAAAGGTCATTCCGGCAGACTGCTAAGCCCCCAATCTTGAAAAACCTACTGCGATTTTAGTCGAGACCGCTTCCATGTGAATCTTCTAAGCAAAAGCATTGGCTTTAAGATGTTTGGCGCCGGCTTAAATCAGGTCAGAAAGTGCAGCCTGTCCCAATGTAATGATCCCGCAGCGTGTGAGGCATTGCTCGCGAGATTAAGCGTGGCGCCGGGAAAAATCGCGCTCATTGGAAGCGTGGGTTCTACCGAGCTGCCGATTTCACTTATACTTAATGTGCTGGAGTATTGTTTTGGATCTTTGAACATGTCGGCGAGCTGCGCATGTCCGAGCGAAGCAATTTCTCGCACGAGAAGTGGCGCCGATGCAATAGAGGATCCGGCTTGCTGGATGGAGTTACCGCCGGCGATAAAAGCAATTTTAGGCGAAGCCGAGCTTGTGTGCCCGACCAGAGTGATGTCACTTCCCACTTGGTTGTCGGAGTGAATGGTGAGGCTGTCGCCAGTCAGCGCAGTCGCGAGCGCGTAGTCCAGCTGCTTGCCGCCGGTAAGCGTAATCAGCAGGCTGGCGCCACTGAGCGTGGCGGAGCTGACCGTGGTGCTAGCGATGTCGATTACGTCACTGGACGCTAGACCAGACAAGGTGCTTGAAAAACTGTTCGGCGCGTCCAGCTTCAGCACGCTACTTGCTCCGCCGAATGAAACAGCTTCGGACACGGTACCCCCAAGTTCCAACGTTGAGGAACCGCCGATAACGAGCTGACCGGTGCCGCTAATACTGCCAGTAATGTCCAGGTCGCCGTTGCTGGCCTCAACCTTGCCCGCGTTGGCTATGGCGTTTTGCACCGTGCCAAAGCCGGACAAGGTGGCGCCGGCGATGAGATTAAGTGACGATGCATTGAAGGTGCCACCACTGAGCTCTATTGCACCGCTATTAATGAGAGTCGCCTGGATTTGGCTGGAGCCGGCCTCAGACAGCTCCAAAACACCCTCGTTGAGAAATGTACCGGAGCCATAGGAGCCGACGTCAATGGCGCTGTCGGTGCCGGTCATATTGAAGGTGCCAGAGGCAGCGTTATCGATGAGGCCGGCACCGCTGAAGTCGATGACGCCGGCGTCATTCAACAGGCCGGTGTTGCGCCAGAGCGCCGAGCCGGTGAGCAGGGCGGCTGTGCTGGTGCCGAGGTCGGCGACGGTAGCGGTGCCGGCTGTAATCACGTTCCCTGGGCCGTTCAGCGTAGCGGCGTTGCTGCCGCTGCCAAAGGTATCGGTGCCGGATAAGGTCAGGGTGCTGCCGGTGGCAGGCGCGAGGGTGGCGTTTGCCATGATGACGTTGCCGCCGATGGCGGCGGCTGAGCCGCAGACGCCATAGCTGCCTGCGCCATAGGCGTTGCCGCCGCCGAAGGCGACAATGCCGGCGCCGGAGGTCTCGAATGTTCCATCCAGTAGGCCGCTACCGTCGAACTCCAGGGTGCCGGCGGTGACGTCGATCGTACCGGTGTTGATCAGAAAGGCCTGGATGTGGCTGGTGGCTGTGCTCGAAGTCTTCTCCAGCAGGCCTTCATTGGTAAGCGTACCGGAACCGTAGGAGCCCACGTCAACCGCGCTGTCAATGCCGCTCATGTCGAAGGTGCCGGAAGCCGCATTGTCGATGGCGCCAGCCCCGCCAAACTCGATGACACCGGCGTCGTTCAAGAGGCCAATGTTGCGCAAGAGCGCCGAGCCGGTAAGCAGGACATCCGCTTTAGTGGCGCCAAGATCTGCCGCGGTTGCGGTTCCGGCGGTGATCAGGTTTCCGGGTCCTTTCAATATGGCGGCGCCGCTGCCGCTGCCAAAGGTGTCGGTGCCGGACAATATTAGGGTACTGCCGGTGGCAGGCGCGAGGGTCGCGTTTGCCACAATGACGTTGCCGCCGATGGTGGCGGCTGAGCCGTAGACGCCATAGCTGCCGGCGCCATAGGCGTTGCCGCCGCCGAAGGCGATGACGCCGGCGCCGGAGGTCTCGAATGTTCCACCCAGCAGGCCGCTGCCGTCGAGCTCCAGGGTACCGGCGGTGACGTCGATCGAACCGGTGTTGATCAGAAAGGCCTGAATATGACTGGTGGCTGTGCTGGCGGTTTTTTCCAGTAGGCCTTCATTGGTAAGCGTACCGGAACCGTACGAGCCGACGTCAACCGCGCTGTCAATGCCGCTCATGTCGAAGGTGCCGGAAGCCGCATTGTCGATGGCGCCAGCCCCGCCAAACTCGATGACGCCGGCGTCGTTCAAGAGGCCGGTGTCGCGTAAGAGCACCGAGCCGGTGAGCAGAACATCCGCCGTAGTGGCGCCAAGGTTTGCGGCGGTGGCAGTGCCCGCTGTTACAATGGCGCCGGGGCCACTTAGCACCGCAGCACCGCTGCTGCTGCCAAAGGTGTCAATGCCGGACAATGTGAAAGTGCTGCCGGTTGTGGGCAGCAAGGTGGCATTCGCCACTATTACATTGCCCGCAATTCTTGCATTCGTGGCACTTGTCTTAAAGGTTGCGCCTCCACCGAGCAGAAGAACCCCGCTGCCAGAGGTCTTAAAGATTCCACCGAGCAGGCCTCCGCCATCAAGTTCTAGCTTGCCAGTGGTCACATAAATCGTGCCTGAATTGATGAGATAGGCTTGGACATGATTCGTTGCTGAACTGTCGATTTTTTCTAGTAGGCCCTCATTGGTAAACGTACCGGAGCCGTAGGCGCCGACGTCAATTGCGCTGTCGGTGCCGGTCATGACAAATTTATGGGAAGCAGCGTTATCGATGAGGCCGGCACCGCTGAAGTCGATGACGCCGGCATCATTCAACAGGCCGGTGTTGCGCCAGAGCACCGAGCCGGTGAGCAGGGCGGCGGCTGTGCTGGTGCCGAGGTCCGCGACGGTAGCGGTGCCGGCTGTGATCACGTTCCCTGGGCCGTTCAGCGTAGCGGCGTTGCTGCCGCTGCCAAAGGTATCGGTGCCGGATAAGGTCAGGGTGCTGCCGGTGGCAGGCGCGAGGGTGGCGTTTGCCATGATGACGTTGCCGCCGATGGCGGCGGCTGAGCCGCAGACGCCATAGCTGCCTGCGCCATAGGCGTTGCCGCCGCCGAAGGCGACAATGCCGGCGCCGGAGGTCTCTAATGTTCCATCCAGTAGGCCGCTACCGTCGAACTCCAGGGTGCCGGCGGTGACGTCGATCGTACCGGTGTTGATCAGAAAGGCCTGGATGTGGCTGGTGGCTGTGCTCGAAGTCTTCTCCAGCAGGCCTTCATTGGTAAGCGTACCGGAACCGTAGGAGCCCACGTCAACCGCGCTGTCAATGCCGCTCATGTCGAAGGTGCCGGAAGCCGCATTGTCGATCGCGCCAGCACCGCCAAACTCGATGACGCCAACGTCGTTCAAGAGGCCGGTGTTGCGCCAGAGCGCCGAGCCGGTAAGCAGGACATCCGCCGTAGTGGCACCGACATCGGCCGCGGTAGCGGTTCCGGCATTGATCAGGTTTCCCGGTCCCTTCAATATGGCGGCGCCGCTGCCGCTGCCGAAGGTATCGGCGCCGGACAATGTCAGGGTGCTGCCGGTGGCAGGCGCGAGGGTTGCGTTTGCCACGATGACGTTGCCGCCGATGGTGGCGGCTGAGCCGTAGACGCCGTAGCTGCCTGCGCCGTAGGCGTTGCCGCCGCCAAAGGCGATGACGCCGGCGCCGGAGGTCTCAAATGTTCCACCCAGCAGGCCGCTGCCGTCGAACTCCAGGGTGCCGGCGGTGACGTCGACCGTACCGGTGTTAATCAGATAGGCCTGGATGTGACTGGTCGCGGTGCTGCTAGTTTTCTCCAGCAGGCCTTCATTGGTAAGCGTACCGGAACCATAGGAGCCGACGTCGATCGCGCTGTCGATACCGCTCATGTTGAAGGTGCCGGAGGCGGCATTATCGATCGCACCAGCGCCACTGAACTCGATGACACCGGCGTCGTTCAGTAGGCCAGTGTTGCGCAGGAGCGCCGAGCCGGTGAGCAAGATGTCCGCCGTAGTGGCACCAAGATCGGCAGCAGTTGCTGTGCCGGTAGTGATGAAGCCGCCTGGGCCAACGAGCGTAGCGGCATTGCTACCGCTACCAAAGGTGATAACACCGGATAAAGTATCTGTTGTACCAAGTGGCGACGCAACGTTGCCAACGACAACTTCGCTCATTTTGAACGCTCCATAAAAATGTTAATTCCAGATTGGATAAGCCCCTGAGCCCATCTAATTCGACATGGCATTGCTGCCGGCGCCTAAAGAATAAGATTGCAAGACTCCCGTGGGAGAGAAGACGAAGGTGGCTTTGTTTGAAGCTTGCTCGACATGTGTCTGAAGCAGTCCGTAAATTGGGATGTAATTCGATGCATCTTGATGAGTGTAGTTATACTCGTACTGAAGCATCTCGATTCCGGTTGAACTTGTCTGGCTGCTTGTCGGCTGACCCAATTTTGCCTCAACATCCGCGATAGTGGACTGACCGACAACGAATTGCCTTGCCTGATCAGTAGTGACGTTCTTCCCCGACGTGTACGTACAGCCGGGCAACGCCATGAGCGTGATCAAGTAGAAAACACTAAACCTCATACTCGAGCCTCTCTTGGTAAAGGTGTTAAGTCCCATCGCAGCCCACGCTCTCCAGTCGACTGCCCCGTAAAGTGTCGTGTTGATGGATAGACGGGGTCTTGTAGCGGCCGGCGGAAACAAACCGGAAAGGGATAGGCACGGCGAGACATCGGCGGCGGAGGCGCCAAAACCCTGTTTCGTAAAGGATAGCGGACACCACATGGCTCACCGGAAAGCTACCGGAAAGCCGCACGTTTCCATTCACCCGACCAATGTCTTAAACCGGTGGAGATGGACATAGTACCGATGCGAAGGCGGCGGCCCGGGCCGGCCCACGATCTAGTTGCAGCGCGCAAAGCGTTCGGCGAATTGTTGCAGTGGCATCTCAGATGCGGCACGCGACCGCCGGGGACGCCGTCAATTAATCGACGGCCTTGGTTGCAAACGGAATTTGCCGATGCCGTCCGAGGCATCAACATAAGGGGTTCGAGCGCAGATAAAACTGTGCGAAACTGGTGCAGCGGGCGGGTGGCGCCACAAGCGCTGAGGCCGATTGAAGTAGCTTTATTCGGGCCGGAACCGGAAGACGCCTCTGACTATCATGCCGACTTCCGGCACAGGCTACGGCTCGCCTTCCAGCGCGCAAAAGGTGGGGCCGAGCCCATTTCTTTGGACGCGCATCGCAGGCCAGCTTTGCCGGCAAGCTGTACCGATCCGGGCAGGTGTTTTGGCAGGGACCTCGAGGTCGACCGTCTCGCCGAGGCAATTCTGGCTGGTCCGGAAGGTGGATCGGTCCTGATATTGGGCAATGGCGGCCATGGTAAAACTATGCTCTCCCGGACGGCTGCGATGCGCCGGGACATCACGGAACGCTTCGGCGCGCGGCGATGGTTTGTCGAGCTCGAGCGCTCTGAAAGTGCCGAGGCTTCGCTTGCTGAGATCGCGCAAATCATTGGTTTAACGCGTACCGCGCGGTGGCCTGACGTGCGCGTAGCTCTTGAAGATCGGCAGCAAGGGAATCGGCAACTCCCCGGCTTGCTGCTCCTCGACAATCTGGAGACGCCGCTACATGCGGCGAGGCAACGGCTACCGATCGAGCAACTGCTTCGGAACCTTTTGGCCGTGCCCGGACTTTCTGTGGTGGCAACGTTGCGCAGCCAAGAAACAATTGGCGCCGTGCCCTGGAGAGAGGTGATGGCGGTGGAACCGCTGGCGCCCGAACCGGCAAAGGCAATGTTTCTTTCGATCGCCCGAACGATCAGCGTGGACGATCCTGACCTCGACTTCTTCCTGGGCGACAAGGGAGAACTAGGTGGAATACCCCTAGCTGTTCATTTGGTGGCGCATCGCGTCTTCCGAGGTACGACCCTGGCGCCACTCAAGCGGGAGTGGCTGGAGCGGGGCGCTCTCGTGGCAACCATTGGAGGGAGCGATGACGCAAGAAATGACTCGCTCGTAGCCTCGGTCGAATTTTCTCTAAGGTCTAAGCGGCTGAAGGCGGAGGGCAAACTCTTGTTCTCGCTGTTGGGGCAATTGCCAGCAGGCTTGAGCGAAGCGGACGGAGAAAGCCTGATCGGCCCAGAAAGCCGAGAGGGTGCGGCGCAGTTGCGGTCCGTTGGCTTGCTACGGGATAATGGCGAGGCGAGGATAGGTTTGTTGCCACCAATCCGGGATGTCGCATCACGCGCGCATCCTCCTAATAGCGAGCTCACAGCCTCATGGACGCTCTATTTTCTTGATCTGCTGAAGGCAGAAGGTGCCGACCTCGGCAGGGAAGCAGGTAAACCGGCCCTTCCCCGCCTGGTGCAGGAGATGCCGAATATCGCTGCTGCCGTGCTGGCGGCCGCTCGTAGTCAGGCCGGAACAGAGCAGGCCACCAAGGCGTTACGCCTTTTCGAGAACGCGATGACCTATACTGGCTTTGGGGGTGAAGCCGCGTTGGAAGATTTAATGACGGCTTTTGACGAAGCCGGCGACCGGATCGGCCAAGGCAGGTGTCTATTTATCATTGGTGACAAGGCAAGGCTTGCCGGCCAAAATGAAAAGGCAAAGGCGGCCTTTTTAAAGGCGCTCGACTGCCTCAACAACACCCAGGAAGATCGAGATGCGGGGCTGTGCTATTGGGGTTTAGCAGAAATAGCAGCAATTAAAGGCGAGCATGAGATTTGCAAGGGCTTATACCAACAGGCACGCGGGCTTTTTAAGCGGGCTGGCTGGCGGCCCGGAGAAGCTGATTGCATTTCTGGACTTGCGACAGTCGCGGATCAGGCCGATGACTATGCAGCGGCTATGGCGCTTTATGCTGAAGCAAGTCAGATTTACAAAAAGGCCGGAAGCGTTCGTAGCTATGCAGACTGCCTGTGGTACATGGCACAAATGGAGATGATACGGGAACGGTGTGAACAAGCTCGACGGCTTTTTGAGACAGCACTTGAGACTCATACTTCCGTTGGACATTTGGGTGGCAGGGCCGATTGTCTCCGCGGCCTTGCTCAGCTGGCGTTGATGAGGGGCGAACTAGATCTCGCCAATGTACTTCTTGACCAGGCGCGGCAAGCTTCGGGGCCAGATGCGGTGGCGGAAAATGATTTTCTGTTGGGTATGGCTGAAGTCGCGCGGCACCGGGGCGAGATTGAACAAGCGGAGAATTTATATCGGCAGGCACTAGCGTTTTTTCGCTCTTCCGAATTTGTACGTCGTCAAGCGGATGCCCTACTTGGTCTAGGCAAAAATGCGCAAGCGCGCGGCGACATCTCGGTGGCGCGAGGTCTCTATCAGGAAGGACTGGATCTTTACCGGAGACTTGAAGGGCTTATCGGGCCAGCACACTGTATATCAGCGCTTGCTGATATTGAGCAGGCTAGCAATCAAGCCGAGGCGCGACGACTAAACGCTTTGGCTCTTGAACTTTATTCTCAGGCAAGTGCTGAGGTTGGGGCGAAACGATGCCAGGCAAAGGAGCGGCTTTTGGCAGCATCAAAATTGGAAGATCAGGCTTCAGCACGTTGCTTGTAAGTGCTCCCGCCTTGCGTTCCTCAAGCGCCATTTTTTGCCCACTTCTCAGTTGTTCACCTGCCGTAGAAGTCTGACTTTGGCCGAAAGCAGAAGGTCCAATACTAAACTATAGGATGTGGAAAGCAGACGTCCAGCATTTGATACCGTGATTCAGGTTTCAAAAGCAAAAGGCGTTCTACGAACTTAACCTTGGATGATTTCGTTTGCTGCACAAATCTACTATGGTTGTTTAATGGCACAGAAAGTCGCTGCTCAGCCGGCCAAATTCCGGCAACTAGAACAAATCATTGCTGGATTGGGCGAAGGTGTGATCCTCGTGGATCCGGATCAGCAAATTGTTTGGGCCAACAACGCGGCACTCAAAATGCATGGGATCACCGCTTTGCCGGACCTTGGTGCGGACATTTCCGAGTACAGGAAGCGGTTCATCTTGAAGTACCGCAACAACCATTCTCTGGAGTTGGGGGACTATCCCATAGAACGAGTTGTTGCAGGCGAAGCATTTGAAGACGTAATCGTAGAGGTGACCTCTGCCGCCGACCCTGAACTTCAGTGGGTACATCGGGTTCGCAGCCTTGTCCTGACCGATGAAAATGACCATCCGGATTGCCTGGTCCTGATTATCCAGGATGCGAGTGATCACTTCGAGGCGGAGGAGCGGTTCGAGAAGACCTTCAATGCGAACCCGGCACCTGCCGTGATCGCGAGGCTCTCCGATCTCCGTTACGTCAAGGTCAACCAAGGCTTCCTGGAGATGACCGGTTACGATCGTCATCAGATCATCGGCCGATCGGTTTACGAAGTGGACGTTCTACAAAATGCCGACAAGAAGGAGATCGGCATTGAGCGCCTCCAAGAGGGGCGGACGATTCCCCAGATGGAGGCTCACCTGAACCTGCCTTCCGGTGGCACCAAAGCAGTGGTCGTTGCGGGGCAACCAATAGAGATAAGCGATCATGGCTGTATGCTGTTCACTTTTATGGACATGGAGCCCCGCAAGAAGGCGGAGGATGCGCTGCGGCAGAGCGAAGAGCGGTTTGCGAAATCGTTTCGACTGGCGCCTGTACCGACCTTTATATGCCATGCAAAGACAGGCTTAATCCTCGACGTAAACGACGCTTTTGCGTCTGCGACGGGCTTTCAACGGATTCATGCCGTAGGCAGCAGCGCGGTTGAGCTGGAGCTTTGGAACGAGCTGGAAGCTGCCGCGAGGCTCGAGGAGCATATGGCCAAGACCGGCGGAATGCGGAACATCGAGATCCAGGTGCGAACTAAGGCTGGCGTCAAGTTGGATTGCCTAGTCTCGTCAGAGACGGTTACCATTAGCGGTGAGCCCTGCATCCTGAGTGTTCTTCAAGACATTACAGAACGGCGTCAGTCCGAAATGGAACTTTTCGAGGCAATCGAAGCCGTCATGCAAGACGCGACGTGGTTCAGCCGCACGATTATCGAAAAGATCGCCGCGATGCGGCAGCCTTACGGCACCAACAAACCCGCTTCCGTTCTAGCGGATTTGAGTTTCCGAGAAACCCAGATCCTGACGTTGATTTGCGAAGGTCTGGCTGACAAGCAGATTGCCACTCAACTGAAGCTTGCTCCAAACACCGTCAGGAACCACGTCGCCACAGTATACAGAAAGATCAACGTCCATCGCCGCGGTGAAGCGGTGGTTTGGGGACGTGAACGTGGGCTCTGTCAGACGAACAAGGAGAAATCCGTCACCAAAGGGAAGGGAAAGGTGCAAATGCGCTAGGTCTACTAGTGCATTTGCACCGTCGCTTTGAAACCGCCCCTGTAATAATGCTTCTGCGTGCTCAAGGAACTGTGATCTAATAGTTCGTGCCCAATGGGGCTAGCCGCAGGAGATATCCCATTATGGATGACGATCGCGTTAAAGGCGCTGCCAAGCAGGTTGAGGGTTCGATTAAGGAGGCGATCGGCAAAATCACCGGTGATACCAAAACCCAGGCCGAAGGAGCAGCAGAGAAGACTGCCGGCAAGGTCCAGAACGCAGTCGGCGGCGCCAAAGACAGTCTTAAGAAGTAGTCGACGACACGACATCCTACGGCCTTGTTCGAGTGAATGTCGAAAACCTCGTCGTGAGTCGTTGAGCAATCACTGCTGCTGCGCGACAGTTCGGAGCCCCCACTCAACCAGTTACAAGCTCCCATAGCTTCAGCTCTTGCAGATGAGGTTGATCGATCACCAATGAACACGCCATTACAAACATCCGAGCTTTTGATCCCACTGAGCGCCGAAGAGCTTGTCGTTGAAAAGCGGCAGGTCGTGACAGCGGACGTGCGCGTCCATGTAGGCACCATCGTTCGACAGGTGCCGGTCAAGGAATTGCTGACGGACGATCGTGTAGAAGTAGAGCATGTACTGATTGGCCGTTATGTGGAGGCGGCGCCACCGGTTCGGCAGGAAGGCGACACTACGATCATCTCGCTTGTGGAGGAGGTGATCGAGCGCCGCCTCATTCTGAAGGAAGAGGTACATCTTCGCAGAGTGCGTACAACCCGGACGTACGATAAGTCCGTTGCTCTGCGGGAAGAGAAGGTTACTGTTGAACGGACTGTCCGAGCAGCGCCGGAAAGTCTAGATACCGTTCAAGCCACAAGCGCTGATCAACCCAATCCAAAGGAACATAAATATGACCAATGAAACGATTGTTGCCGTTTTCGACACGACGGAACACGCCGCCGCGGCTGTTGCCGACCTGATGAACGCCGGCGTCGCCGAAAGCAACATCTCGCAGCACCGCAAAGGCACTGCGGCGACAACCACCACTTCCACAAGTGGCGAGAAACCTGGGTTCTGGTCAAGCTTATTTGGTGCCGAGCCGGAGCATGGCCATGACACCAGCGTCTACGACCGCAGCATGGCATCCGGCGGGACTGTGGTCACTGTGAAGACGTCCGAAGCTAACATGGACGATGTCACGGACATCCTGGAGCGCCATAATCCGGTCGATATCGATGAGCGGGCGGCTGGCTATGTCGAGACTACTTCGACGAGCTACGCGGCCCCGACAGCGACATCCACTTTCGCTGCAGCGCCGGCCGTTGATGACGGCGTCATTCAGCTCTCGGAAGAGTCCCTCGCGGTCGGCAAGCGTGCGGTCAATCGCGGCACCACCCGGGTGCGTCGCTATGTCGTGGAGACCCCGGTCTCCGAGGACGTGACGCTGCGGGATGAGACCGTGTCGGTCGTGCGCCGCCCGGTCACCGACGGCACCGCGGTACCTTCCACTGCCTTCACCGACAAGGTCATCGAGATGACGGAGACCGATGAGGAGGTCGTGGTCGGCAAAACGGCACGCGTCGTGGAAGAGGTTGTTATCAAGAAGGAAGTCTCCGAGCGGGTCGAGACGGTCAAGGACACTCTGCGCCGGGATGAGGTCGAGATCGCCAAGGAGCCCGGCGTCACCACAAGTGCGACAACTACCACCCCGCTCGTCGATAAGATCAAGTCGAAGATCTAAAGTCTAAGGTCTACTTCAAGCACCAAACAACTGCCCCGGGTCGCTGGTCGGCCTGGGGCTATAATTTATCAGGAGCCACACATGGTTGATACAGTTTATGCCGGCGCAGTGCCGGCAGAAAGTCGCACGGAAAAGACAACGCTTCTCTCTGGCGGTTCTCACACGCACCGCCGCATCTCTTGGGCGGCGATCTTTGGTGGCGTTGTGCTAGTTGTTGTCGTGCAGCTGCTGCTGGCCACGCTCGGTGCCGGCATCGGACTTGGCACCGTGCACGTCAACGCTGGCACCACACCGGACGCCAGCAGCCTCGGCATGGGCGTCGGGATCTGGTGGATCGCAAGCAGCTGCATTGCCTTGTTCGTTGGAGGCTACGTGGCGGCCTGGCTGGCCGGGATCGAGCTTCGGTTCGACGGAATGCTGCATGGCCTCATCGCCTGGGGCATCGCCACGCTGCTAACCGTCTACCTCCTGACCTCGGCGATCGGCGGCATCATTGGCGGCGGTCTTTCCATGCTGGGAGGCGTCGCCTCGACCGCCGGTCACGGCATTGCCGCTGCCGCTGGGCCCGCCGTGCAGGCTTCGGGCGTCACGCCGAACATGGTGCAGGACCAGGCCAGAGCCTATCTGCAGCCGGCTGACCCCGATCCCGCGACGATGAGCCCGCAGGACGCCCAGAAGGAGATTGCCACCAACCTAGTGACCTACGAGCAAGGCGGTAGCGATGCGCCGGCTGCCAAGACGCGGGTGATCGCCATCATGGCAGCACAGCAGAAGATCAGCCCGGCCGATGCCGAGACGCAGTTCAACAACGATCAGGCGAAGTTCGAGCAGAAGAAGGCGCAAGCCGAGCAGGCTGCCAAGAATGCGGCGGATGCGAGCGCAGCCGCGGCTTCTGTCACCTCCTTCGCGACCTTTGGTATGTTGCTGCTCGGCGCGATCTTTGCGGCCATCGGAGGCTCGCTCGCTGTGCAGCGCCGTCTGCTGACCACAGAACGCGCGATCCGTTAACCTACCTACCCTCCAAGCGGTGAGCTGGTGCTGGCGGATGCCGGCACCAGCTCGCTGCAGGCAGTTTATATTTAATCGACATCGGAGAAGGCGGCATGGGTTTACTGGAAGAGGTCGCCGGCGGCCTGATGAACAATGCGGGATCGAGCGGCTCGCCGATCGAGGGCGTGTTGATGAATATGCTGGGTGGTCAGCAAGGCATGGCCGGAGCCGGAAGCGGGCAGCCGTCGATGGGCCAGCCACCCGGCGGCGGCTTGCGGGGGATCGTCTCCAGCTTCGAGCAAGCGGGTCTGGGGCATCTCACCCAGTCCTGGATGGGGAGCGGGCCAAACCAACCGGTCTCACCGCAGCAACTGCAGGGCGTGCTGGGGGATGGGCAAGTGCAGGCTATGGCAAACCAGTCCGGGATGTCGCAGGGAGATTTGCTGTCTCAGCTGAGCCAACATTTGCCGGGCCTGATCCAGGGGATGTCGTCCAGCGGTGCGCCGCCGACAACAGGAAGCGTTCAGGTCTGAGCAGACTCCACACCAGAAGGACCCAGTCGATGCTTGAAAAGATAAGGGGAAGGCTCGCCCAAGCCGTCGGTTTACGGCGTCTACGGCTCGTCCAACTCATTAAGCAGCAACATGCTGTTGGCCGCTCTCGCCGAGCTGATCGGAACCTTCATGCTGGTCCTGGTTGGAACGCCGGTGGCGGCCGCAGCCGAATTAGGGAAGACCACCGCTGGCCCGGCGTACGACTCGCTTGCCATCGCGTTGTCGTCCGGACTGATCCTGATCCCCATCGTTGGCTCGCTTGGTCCCGTTAGCGGCGCGCATGTAACTCCCGCGGTCACCTTCGGGCTGGCCATCGCGAAGAAGTTTCCTCGGCGCTACGTGTCGGCAGACATGGCGGCGCAGCTTCTGGGGGCGGTCCTGGCATTCATCGCCGTATGGGCTGCCTATGGTCACGGCGCCTACGCAGTGCATCTTGGCGCACCTGCGCCGAGTAATGGCGCCACCTGGCTGCAGGTGCTTCTGGTTGAAGCACTGATCGCCTTCAGCCTGGTGTTCACCGTCCTCGCCACGGCTATCGACCCACGCGTTCTGCCCGCCGCCGCTGCTGTGGCGATCGGCTTTGCCCTGTCCGCGGGCGTGCTGCTGGGTGGCCCGGTCAGCGGCGGTGCCGGTAACCCGGCCCGGGTTATCGGCCCAATGATCGTCAGCGGTACGTTCCCGGTTTGGCTGTTCTATGTTGTCCGGCCGCTGACTGGCGCGGCTGTTGCCGCCGGCGTGCACCATGTTGTCGCGGCGGCTAATTCACCGAAGTCGCAAGACGACGATCCAAAGGCAACCGAGACTTAACCCAAGCCGGAGACTGATCATGCGTCGTATTCTGTTCGCCATGCTGTTTCTAAGCTTAAGCATCACCGGCGCCTCCGCCGCCCACTGCCGCGGCAGCAGTGGCAAGTTTATCAAGTGTCCTGCCGCCGCTAAAGTTGTTCATTGCCGCGATAATTCCGGCAAGTTCATCAAATGCGGTGGTGCGGCTACCGGGAAGTGAATTTTGGGGAGAGGGCGCCGTCGAGCCCGAGCCATCATCTAGGTTGAGTCTAAAGGTCATGTTCGCTTTCTAGAAATCGTCTGCTGCCTGGATGACTGACCTGATCGCAGGTTCGCCCTCTCCCGTGCCGTCTGCGAGCAGAGGTGGCAAACATGCAGCCATGACAACGCGCAGAGAGTTTTGATCAGGATCTTACGCGCCTCTCTCCCGGTCAATCAGCAATCGCTTCCGTTCCACGCCGCAACGGTAGCCGAAGTGCTGCAAAGTGGCCTGCGGCACGTCCCGCTTACGTAATTTAACGGCAGCTTCCGCTACTGAATCGGCCTCCATAAATTTGGCGTTGGCGAAGCTTGGCACAGCCATCCACGTGTGTCTTCCCTCTGTGAACATGCACGACACAAACCATATCAACCCTCGCTCAAAGAGGGATGAGGTTATGCCAAATAAATCCGCCGTCATTATCGGTGCGTCGCGGGGGCTGGGCTTTGCGATTGTACAGGAGCTGCTGGAGCGTGGCTGGCGTGTGGTCGGAACAGTCCGGCAGGAAGCCGGGCCGCTTAGGGAGCTTGCAGGCAAGTTTCCTGAAAGGCTTGAGATTGAACATGTGGACATCGCCAAGCCGGACGAAATTTCCGCGCTCAAATCCCGTCTGGAGGGGCGGAGCTTTGACCTTCTCTTCGTGAATGCCGGCACCGCAAATTCAAGATATGAAACCGTCGGCGAAGTCTCCACGGAAGAGTTTGAGCGGGTGCTGATTACGAACGCGCTTTCGCCGCTGCGGGTCGTTGAGCAGCTCAATGAAAACGTTCGTACCGGCGGGACATTAGGTTTCATGTCGTCCGGGCTGGGCAGCGTGGCCGACAACGAACGAGGGGGATTCGAAGTTTACAGGGCAAGCAAGGCCGCTCTGAACACCCTTATGAGAAGCTATGCTTCCCGAAAGGGAGAAGAGCACGCGCTCCTCCTTCTGGCGCGGGGATGGATCAAAACGGACATGGGCGGTGACGATGCAGCATTCACCATTGAAGAGACGATCCGCGATATCGTTGATACGATTACCGGCCAAGAAGGGAAGACGGGTCTCCAATATCTTGATCGCTTTGGCAAAGCCGTCCGCTGGTAATGGCCGAAAGCAGACTGTCCGTCCTATAGTACACAGTGGAAACTCCGGTCGCTTATTAAACTCCGCTCAAGCCTCCGGCTCCGCCCACCACCAAATTGCCTCTCCCGAAAGCCCATCTGGATAACTTCGCAGCTACGCCGTCGATATAGAAAGAGCGCCGTACAGGTCCGGGCGGCGGTCAGCAAGGTAGGGGTCGAGGCCGCTGCCGAGGTAGCGCGCGGGATCGATCTCAGCGATCAAAAGCGCTTCACCATCGCCGGCACGGGCTAGGGTTTCGCCGTCCGGACCTGTGATAACGGAGCCGCCCTGGTATTCGGCATCGCCCTCCCGCCCGCAGAGCCCCGCATAAGCGATGAATACATGGTTTTCTAGCGCCCTTGCCGGGACCACAGATTTTGAAACGCGGTTATTGAAGGCGGAGCGCGGCAACGCCGATGGGGTGATGATCAACTCCGCGCCGCGAAGCACCAAGGTCCGCACCCATTCAGGGAACTCGATGTCATAGCAGATCAACATGCCGCAGGACAGGCCACCGATCGTCACTAACGGAGAGACATCGGCAGCGCGTGTGAACGCGGCGGTTTCGGCGGCGCCGAACAAATGGCACTTACGGTAAAACACCCTATTGCCGTCCGGCAGCGCCAGCGCCGCGGCATTGTAGATGGCGTTGCCTTCGCGCTCTGGAAAGCCAGCGATGACGGCGATGCCTTGCTTATGCGCGATGGCGGCGAGGCCGTCGGCGATGGTGCCCTCGCGCGGTTGCGCCAAGGACCGCAAGTCCTGGCCGATGTTATAGCCTGTCACCGCCATCTCGGGTGCGACTAGGAAGGTAGCGCCCATGGCGGCGGCGGCGGCCGCTGCCGCCTCGATCCGTTGCAGGTTCCGGGTGATGTCCCCAAGAGCCGGCTGCATCTGCAAGGTCGCGGCAAGCATTCAAATTTCCCGGTCGGCGATAAAGGAGCCGATGCGAGAAGCAAGGTCGGGCCGCATCCGAGCAAGGATGACACCATAGATGAGCGACAGGATCAGCCCTACCAGAACAAGCTTTGGAAACAGGTTGAACGGCGCCGGCTGCCCGGGCTGCACCAGCCCCCAGAGTGGAAACAGGATCAGAACTGTGCCGAGAACCGGGATGATAGCGTGACGTACCACGCTGAAGTCGGCGCGATGGAAGCGCAGCATGTAGACCGGTAATGCCACGTTGGTGACAATATACACGACGATCACCGGGATCGCGCCCAGTGTGCCGGTGTCACCGAATGTCTGGATCGGTGTCAGGTTCCAACCGAATACCAACACAATGCCTAGCGAGACCAAGATATAGGTCCACATCGCAATTTGCGGGGTTTTGTAGGTCGGGTTGATGCCGCCGAACACCGGCGGCACCAAGCCTTCCCGCCCCGCGGAGAATAGAATACGCGCCTGCGAATTTGTCAGGCCGATCAAGCAGGAGAAGATGCTAGTGACGCCGGCGATGTAGGCGATGATCAGCAGTCCAGCATAGGATGCTTTCAAACCATCGATGAACGGGATCGTCGAAGCGCTGATACCGGCGGCGTTGTTATGGAACGCGATCTCCGTCGCATAGGCGATGAAGATATAAACCAAGCCTATTGCCAAAGTCCCGATGAACATCGCGAGCGGAATATTGCGACGTGGGTTTTGCGCCTCCTCGGCCAATGTCGCGGAATTTTCCCAACCAATGAAGAGGTAGATCGCGAGCGGGAAGCCCAAGCCGACCCCGGCAAGGCCGCCGGCTAGGTTCGACGGCAGGAATGGCGCGAGGCTGATGAACTGCCGATTGACGACAAGCATTACGGTTGAAGCGATGAGCAACAACGCGACTTCGAAGTAGAAGAACGCCGCTGCCCATTTGGTCGACAGGCCAATGCCGCGCGAGACCAGGAAGCCGCAGATCAGCGTGACGAGTACGCACAGTATCTTCCAGGAGATGTTGATGCCAAGGAAGGTTAACAACGTGTCGTGGGCCCAGCCGCCCGAAATCACCACGATGGCGGCGGCACCAATAGCGTAGCCGATTACGGTGAATATCGAGAATGCGGCGCCCATGGCGGGCCCGAATGCCATGCCGATAAAGGTGACGAAAGAGCCGGTGCTGGGACGATATTTCGAAAATTCCGCCAGCGTATTGCAAAGAAACAAAACCGCAACCATGGCGACTATGATGGTCAACGGCGCCGCAACACCGGCGCCTCCGACGATGACGCCAAAGCCAAAGTAGAAACCGACCGCCGGCGCGATATTGGCGAGGGTGGAGGCGATGATCTGCGTCAGGCTCAGCGCGTTCCGCTGTAATCTGTTGGAGTCCAAAGTTGCTACAGACATATTTGTCCCTTCCAGTCAGCAGCAGTCATTACAGCGCCGTCACAGTCATGCACGTTTCTCGTGGAGGTGAACATAAGCAATATTGGCCGGCCAGTTTACTTTCCAGCTTGGCTTGCTTTCCTAATAGGTTGGAGGCGTGATAGCGCTTAGAATCTCGCTTTTCTGCTCCGACGCGTTGCGGAACCGGTGTAGCGCTCGGCTGTCAAAGTAGTAGCCATCGCCTTCCTGCAGCACCCGCGTCTGGCTGCCTACGGTCAGCTCAACGGCGCCTTTGACGACCATACCGGCTTCCTGTGCCGCGTGGGCAAAAGCTTCGCCAGTATCAGCGCCAACGGCGTAACTTTCGTGCAAGATCAGCATCTCCCGATTGGGGTGGTTAATCCCGATCATACGGTAGGAAATCGATGTTGTTTTGCCAATCTCCACCAAGTCTTTTGCGGGGTAGAACGGGGCATACGGAAGATTTGTCTGTAAACTCGCGAAGAATCCGGGCAGCGTGGTGCCCAGGGCGTCGAGGATAGCGCTGAGCGTCTCCACTGATGGGCTGATCCGGTCACGCTCGATCAACGATACGGTCGAGTGCGAGATGCCGGAGCGCAGAGCCAGCTCTCGTATGCCTAATTTCCGCCGCCCGCGTAATTCTTTTAATTTTGGTCCGACCTGCGGCATCTCCAAGGGCTCCGGCTACTTAGTTAAGATTAACTGCAAAGCGGTGAGAATACTAGACGTGGCCCTTGTTAGGTTGTGATTGCGGCTATTTTCTCCGATCCTAAAGCGGGCTTGAGACGGAGCAACGACGGTCGAGGGGCAAACTTTGGAAATCGAATTCATCAAAGCGGCGGTAGCGGACGCTGGCGGCGGCGCAGCGGAATTGGAAGCCAAAGTACGCGAAATCATTGCCGCTGTTCGATCGCGTGGGGACGCGGCGCTGCGCGAGTACGCTCTTGCCTTCGACAACAGCGACCTCGCGGAGTTCGAGGTCGACAACGCCGCCAGGCTCGCTGCGGTGGCCGCCCTCAAAGCGCAGACCCGTGAGGATACGGAATTCGCGATCACTCGCGTGCGGGTCTTTGCACAGGCTCAGCTGGCCACCATCGCGCCGCTCGATGTCGAACCGCTGCCCGGCCTGCATCTAGGGCATCGGGTGATCCCGATCGAGACCATCGGCGCCTACGTGCCGGGCGGCCGCTTCCCGCTGCTTTCGGCGCCGGTGATGACGATCGTGCCGGCGAAGGTTGCCGGTTGCAGCCAGGTTATCGCCTGCCTTCCACCGAATGCGCATCAGGCGATGATTGCGGGTTGCCATCTTGCAGGTGCGGATCGCATCTTTCGCGTCGGCGGCGCGCAGGCCATTGCGGCGATGGCGTTTGGCACCAAAAGCGTGCCTCGGGTGGACAAGATCGTCGGCCCAGGCAACGCTTATGTAAATGAGGCAAAGCGCCAGGTGTTTGGCCCGGTCGGGATCGATCAGCTCGCTGGACCCAGCGAGATTTTCGTGGTGGCGGACGCGACCGGCGATGCGGAGATGATCGCGACGGATCTGCTGGCGCAGGCCGAGCATGACGTCCGTACCCGCGTCGGGCTGATTACGACGGACCGTGCGTTGGCGGTGGCAACACTGGCAGCCGTGGAGCGTCAATTACTGGGGCTGGCGACCGCGGCGGTTGCCGGGCCAGCCTGGCGGGACAGGGGGGAGATCGTGCTGTGTCGGAATGAGGCGGCAATGATCACCTATTCGGACCTCGTGGCAGCGGAACATCTGCAGGTGCATACGGCGGATCCGCATGACATGGGGCGGAAGCTGCGCAATTACGGATCGCTCTTTATAGGACCGCTTGCCAGCGTCGTGTACTCGGACAAGTGCTGCGGCACCAATCACACGCTGCCGACGATGGGTGCCGGCCGCTACACCGGCGGGCTTTGGGTTGGCTCCTATGTAAAAATTTGTACCTATCAGTGGTTGGATGAACGCGGGGTTGCAGCGGTCGCACCCCCAGCGATGCGGCAAAGCGCTAGCGAGGGTTTGGAAGGCCACCGCCGTGCCGCTGCTCACCGCCTCAGCCCGCTGCAGTTAAATAATTAAAGATGGTCCCAAACCTTTGTCCGCTTTTGGTAGCGGCGAAGGTTGGTTCCACTGACTGAGTTGGGCGCGAAGCAGAAGACAGTATGCGGCGGGAACTGGCCGAAAGCTGCCAGGCAGCTAAAGGGCCGCAGATTGCTGAACCGGACATTCATGTTGGCGGTGCAAGTGGCTCGGGAGCCTCGAAACCGAACTTATCGGATCGGGTTGTGGATGCGGTCTCAGGGGGGCGCATCACAGCAGACATAGGCGATCCGAGACATTGGTGATTTGCCCACTCCTGACGCAGGACGCCTTGGAAAGGTTAGCTTTGGAAGGTATAAAGTGACAGAGTAATGCAAATGTCGCACTTTATAGTCGAGCGTTAAGCCTCACGAGCGGCTCTCGAATCGTTGAGATAGACGTGGACCAAAATGGTGGAAGCTGGCGGACCGACAACGCAAGACGGCATCTTCTACCAGAACAGCCTCGCGGCTGTGAATCTGGCCGAGCTGCTCAGCCTCGAGCCTCGGCCGCCGCGCGAGCAGGTTATAGAGGTTCGGGTCGAAGCGCCGGCGCATGTGGACGACATTGTCGTTTCCTATGCCGACGGGCATCGTGACTGGGTTCAGGCGAAATCCCAGTTGCGGGGAACTGGAAAGGTCTGGACTGACCTCTGGCGAGCGTTCGCGAGCCAACACCTCGATGCCGACTTTGGTGCACAAGACCGCCTAGTGCTGGCTCTGGGCCGTCATGGAAGCCTGGCCGATGACCTGCAATCGATTATCGAGCGTACCCAGGGTCCCGCCGAGTCGGAATGGAGGTCGCGTCTGGGCGCCGGTCTCACCCAACGGCTGGCCTCTATCGAGGCTGCACTGCACGAACCCAAGCTTGTCTACAACTTACTGCGGCGCGTCGAGCTTCGTGTCATCACACAATGCGACATTGAAGCGGCGTTCCAGAGACTTGACCTAGGGACGGCTTCGACCGTGCCGCAGCAGTTCCTGGCTAGCCTGCGCGACTTAGCTGGCGGCTCTGGGAGGGTGCGCGGGTCGTTTCGAGCAGCGACTTTGCGACAGACGATCGCGCAGAATTTCGGCGTCAACCTGTTCGAGCCTCGTGACTGGGGTCTGGCCGCCTATCGCATTGCCGTCCAAAAGCTAACGCGTGTCGAGCTGCCAGCTCGAGGCGTCAGCGCTCCCGTCGGGAATATTTTCGTCTGGCCACGCGCCAAGCTTCTGGGCGGCTCTGCCAGCGGCGACTTCGAGGACGAGACCCCCCGCTGGGACGCGGAGGAGGGTGAAGCCAATATCGACCTAAGGGTATTCCCGAACGATGATCTGGCGCGGGTCGCGGTGGTGGCCGGCCCAGGTTTCGGTAAGTCGACTCTCCTCCAGGCGGTGGCCGATAAGCTGATCAATACGCCCATTGTCCCAGTCGAGATTGCGCTAGGGAGCTTCGTTCAGTCCAACCAGAGCGTTGTCGAATACTTGGACAATAGGATCAACCAAGAGTTTTCGATTCGTGTCGACTGGCGGCGCATGGCAGATCAGGGGCTGTGCTGCGTATTGTTCGATGGGCTCGATGAGGTGCCTTCGTCCCATCGCGCGGACGTCATCCGACGGATTGGCGTGTTCTCGGCTCGCTTCCCGCTGGTCGCGTGGATGCTCACCCTACGCGATCCGGCTGTTCTCAATGCGCCGTTGGGCGGAGAGCTGATCGAGCTACAGCCGTTTGGGCTTCGCGAAATATCGCAGCTAGTCGATAAATATAGCCCTTCCACGCCTGGGCTTAGCTGGCCAGCCTTCTCCGACGCGCTTGATGCCTACCCGGACATCGCCAGGCTGGCGAAGATCCCGCTCTTCCTGGCGATCCTGTTAGCCGCGTGGTCGGTGGGTGAGGAATTACCGCGCAGGCGCTCCGATCTCATCGAAAAGTATCTGGGACTTCTGTTCGACCCTGATCGGCGCAAGGGCGTCCGAGAGCCGCGCATGGGGGCGTTGGCTCTCCGGAAGATCGCACAGTCCATCGCTTTCGTAAGTCTCGAGCGAGAGGAGATCGGGCTCTCCGAGCGGCAGGCCTTACAGCAGATCGCCAACGTAAACGCCGCGCCTGCTGACATGGTGCTGGCCGAACTCGCGGGCGCGGGCGTTCTGCGCAGGCGCGTCGACGGGCGCCTTCAGTTTCCCTATCCGATTGTCCAGGAATATTTGGCCGCTGTGCACTTGGTCGACGAGCATCCCGAAGCAATCGCCGAGCGAATCGCCGACGTGGTCAAACGCCCATGGGCCCAGGTTGTGCAATTTGCCCTGGAACTGCTGGATGATCCCACAACCCATATCCGCCAGATGCTGCAGGCGCCGGACGACGCCTTCTCAACCAACCTGCTGCTAATCGGTCGCTGCATCGTCAACGGCGCCAGAATTGCACCCGAGCTGAGAGAGCAAATTGTAGTTCGCCTAGCTGACCTGTGGGGTCGCGCCGGATGGTCGATCCGCGAGCGGGGCGGGCGGCTCCTTGTCGATGGGTTGGCTCAGCCCGTCCATCACGAAATCCGTCGCAGACTCGGCTGGCGGTGGGTCGTTCAAAGCGGTGGCGACGAGATTGTCGTGCGCGAGGATGACCCGCTCCTGACGCTGGAAGTAGTCGATCGGCTGCTTGAAGGCGACTTGGACACCTTCATGCCGACCCGTGGCTTAGCGCCGGCGCTGCAGAAGGTGGCTGCCGACGTGGCCCTACGTGTTAGCGCGCGGACTTATCGCCAGGGGACTACAGAAGAGGAGCTCTTTGGTCTGACGGACTTCCTCCAACAGATACACTTGGCACCGGAAGATTCCCATTTGTTGACCAAATTGGCGGAAGATACTGGCCTGCCGGTCTTTCTCAGGTTGAAGGCGCTCGCCGCCATGGCGGACCCGCCAAGCGAAGACGTTCTTCGCGCAGCGCGGGTTGCGCTGGACAGCGCCAACTGGCGCAACCGCAGCGCCTGTATCCAGATCTTCGCGCGAGCGACGGACACCGTCGCCGAGGTAGGGGCGGTCCTAGCTGATGACGGCGTTTCCGAAAGCGGGAAGGACTATTTGCTCGGCGCGATCAATGGCCTCTTCGCGGACGACGAGGCCCGCCGCGCAGCGACTAGGGCCTTGCTTTCGAGAAAAGATATCGTATCGCGCCACCGCGACATCCTGCTGATCTTCGCCGCGCGTGGCGGTGATCGCGCCGCCTTCGTAGACCTGCTCCAGCGTCTCGGCCATGTCGATTGTGACGTTGCTGCCGGCACGCTCCTGACCCTCAATCGATATCCGGAGATAGAACTCGGAGCCTTGGCTCGAGCCAAGCTTGGCGAACGGTCTGATCCGCTTACTTCGGTGTCGAGCCTCTTGAACGGGGCAGTCCTTGGATTGACGAGCTTGATCGATGAATTCGGCTGGAGCGGTTACGGGATCCACGACGCGCCCTCGCATCCGGATATCAAGAACTGGGCGGCAATCATCGACAAATGGATCGGGACGCCGGGTCTAAGCCAAGTAAAACGCCTGACCTTGATTGAAAGTGCCATCAAGCTTCGTCCAGAATTGATCGACGAGTTGAAGGCGATTGTCTTTTCTGCGACCAACCCAGATGGGTCGGCATGGGACGAGGATGAAGGCGGTCATATCCTGCGAAATGGGATCGATACCCTCCGAAGACGCGGCTTAAAAATCCCCTTGCAGTTGGCAGAGACCTTTGTTCTCGCGAAGCGTCCCAACCTGCGATACGCTGGTGCGGCGATCATCGCTGCAGAAGCTACCCCCGAAGCTTTGGAACAGCTCCTGCGGCTTTACCATTCTATGGAGACGGATCGTGAAGTTCTGCTAGACGAGATGGAAGTGCTAGCGGCCAGACTCGATCGCCGCATTATGCCCCAGCACCTCAAGCGGAATTGAGGGCTACCGGTCACCGTGACTGTGTTCGCTTCTTCTCAGCGTCGCTCTAGAGCCTGATATTCTGATCCTGACTCATTTTAGGATTCCGGCGCGGTAAGATTTCTGATTCAAGATGCTGGCTGGGTAGGAGGCCAGCATCTCGGTGATGTGGTCGGCCGCGCTGGCAAGCCAGTACGCCGCCGAAAAGGCGTTTTCGTCCAGGATTGCCCAGATCGGTTTGGCGCCGCGGGCCGCGTAAATGTGATCTGATAGGTCCGCGAGACCCGCGACATCGCCGCCGGGGCTGTTCGTGTAAAGCACGATCGCCCGTATGGTCGAATCGTCCACGGCCGCGTCGAAGGCTTGGCGGATCAGGTTGTAGCTTGTGCCGTCCGCAAACCACGGCACGTTGTTCGAAAGGATGCCGTTAACCGGGATCAGCGCAACGCTTTCGACCAGGCCCAGGTCACTCAGCTCGGTCACGGCGCCGCGTTCATCGTCTGATAAGGCGCCCACGTTCCGCGCCAGCATGTCGGCGGTCGAACGGCGCAGCGCCAGCGGCTTGTCGAAAAACGCAAATGCGGAGAGTAGGGACTTCATTTCCGGTTACGCGACCCGCGTCGGTGGCACGGACAAGCTGTCGATCCACTCGGCCAGGTGATCCTCGCGAATAAGCACCTTGCCGCCGATTCTCGTGATGGTCGGCCTGCGGCCGTCCGCAATCTCACGGTCAAGCAGGCGCGGGCTTATGCGGGCGCGCTGGGCCGCCTCCGACTTAATCAGAAGATCCTTAAAGCCGCTCATGTTTTCGGTTTCCTGGGATGAGGCCAAACAAAAAAGCCGCAGGGGATACCTGCGGCTGTTGCGATTCGACATCGTATGAGTTTCCTACGCGCCGGAGCCGTATTTTGTCAACGGAATAGTCGCGGGGAGCATCTTTTTTTGCGTCGGTTCCGCCGGATGCAGACAAAGCCTGCAAGATCATCATTATCCCCTCGCCGTGCCACTTGCGTGCGGCTTCGTGCGAGCAATTCATATCGGCGCCCAGGCGCCGCCAGGGCCACAGATATTTGCCGCTGCCGGCGATGCGGAGGCTCCGCCGCTGCACCAGCACGCGACGCACCCGATCTCGCTCAGGAATGAGCGTGACCCAGGCATACGCCGTTTCCATGAAGGTGATGTCGGCCGCAGATACCGCCTCGGCGTTGCGGCTGCTGGCGTTGGTGCCGGGGAAATTTGACCGCACCCGCCTCGGTGAGGCGCCGGCGGGCATCCGCTGCTGGATTGCGCCGGCCGCCTCTAAAGCGTTCACCAGCCACACGGGAGTGCGTTCTTCTGCGCACGGCAGGGCTTGGCGCGAGCTGCAATTATCGCTCATCTGGTATTTCGCCGTCTGTGTGTATTTTCTACACAATTCGCGTGTGCGGACGGCCCTAGTGTGTAATAACTACACACATGAAGAGCGGTGACATTATCCGGGGTTTAGAGGCAGACGGGTGGGTTTTAGTCCGCGTAAACGGCAGCCATCGTCATTTTCGCCACCCATCAAAGCCCGGGACAGTGACGGTCCCGCATCCAAAAAGGGACATGCCGGTCGGCACCGTGAAAAGCTCTGAGCGGCAGGCCGGCATCAAGTTGAAAGGGTAGCAATATGTTGAGCTATTACGTGGCGGTGTTTGAGAAGTCGGCGGATGGGTTTGGGGTTTTCTTCCCGGAGGTACCGGGCTGCACCAGCGCGGGTGATACTGTAGCGGAGGCCGCGAAGAATGCGACAGAGGCATTGGAAAGCCACCTCTCCTTGTCGATTGAGCACGGCGAGCCGATCCCGGTGCCTACCGGCCTCGTAGACATGCCGGTCGACGCGGATGTCGAAGAAGTCTGCCGACTGCTGGTAGGCTTCGAACCCTCCGCCAAGCCGATCCGGGTGAACATCACCTTGCCGGAAAACTTGCTGGCGGAGGTCGACCGCACCGCGGCGGCGGACGGATTTACGCGGTCGGGGTTTCTGGCGCAGGCGGCGCGTGAGCGGCTTCGCCGGACTGAAGGAGCCGCACTTGCGACAAAATATCTGGGCCCAGCCACCACCATCATTTCGGGAGGGGTAACGGCCAGCGGATCGTTTGAAGGTGCAACGGGCTTCGTCGAGATTGGGGGGATTCGCCACCCGCTGGGCGGATTTATACTCGCAAAGTAAATGCCGCGGGACACAAAAGGAGCGTAAAATGGCTTTAGAAGATCGCGCTGAAAAGTTGAAGCAACAAGCAGATGATGCGGCAGAATGGGCCGCAAAGAGACCAGCCGTCATCGCAGCATGGCAGCAGTCGGTTTCGGCTCTGTACGACGAAATTCGATCATATCTTTCTGACCTTGTGAGCAGAGGCTCTATCACCATAGCGTCCTCCCCTCGAAATATGACGGAGCAGGCTCTCGGCTCGTACCAGACAGAAGATCTTGAAATTACGTTCGGCTCAAAGTCTGTCGTGCTGGCGCCTCAAGGGCGCATGATCGCGGGCGCGGTGGGGCGCGTTGATATGGTTAATCGTGCTACTCGCAAGAACGTCGTAATCGCACACAGGTCCGTCTCAGCGACCGATCCGACTTTGGTTTGGCAAATGCAACTTAGCACGCCAGCGCCAGGCAACATGCGGTTAAAAAGGAATAATCAGCCCGCACCTCCCCAGAAGGTAATGGTGACGCTGTCACGCGACGATTTTCGGAACACTTTGGACCAGTTGCTTGGCTGAAAGATCACGGTGGCGGAAAGACCGCCAGCTCGCGCAGCGCCTCGCCGAGCTTCGTCCGCAGGTAAGCTTCGACGGCGTCAGGGTTGCCGAGCCGGGATATGGCAACCGCCTGCTCCGCCGGCATCGCAAGAAGGCGCGTCCTGAAGGTCGCCAGCCGCTTGCCCAGCCGCTCGATGTGCGGCGCGATCGGCGCGATTTTGCCCGTCACAAGGTCCAACTCGATCTGCGCCATCTCCGCCTTAATATGCTCTAGACGGCGCCGGCTCTCCGCCAGGTCGGGCAGTCCGTCCTCCGGCCGTGTGTCAGCGCCTTCCGAAGCCTGGCGATTCCGCTCTCGCCAGCCGGTGCCGACCAAGGCAGGGTCAAGGCCGCCGGCTGGCAGCATGGCCAGGTGTCCATTGTCCAGCACGCGGCGGACCAGCTTGTCATTGCAGCCGTCCCGTTCTGCAAACTCTCGGATCGAGATGCCGGCCGGCTTGGGCGGGACCTTCGCCATCTAGCCCCCCGCTCCCGCCAGCTCGGTCAGGAGGGCGATGACGGCCTGCCGCAGCCTCCGTTTCACCACCGCCGGCAGCTCACCCGCCAGCGCAGGGGCTAAGCCGGCCGGCGTCGCCATAACGCGCTCGCGCATCTTTTGCAGACTCAGCTTCTCCGCGGCATCCATGTCCGCGACCAGCGCCACTGTCGCCAGCCTCTCGTCAAGGTCGAGCTGTGCGCGCTCCGCCCGAATGAATTCGCGGCGGCGCTCGCTCTTCGCCCTGGTCGGGAAGGTTGATGCGGGACGTTTCGGTTTCGCCATCGCGATCTTCTCTCCGTGCGGACAGGTGCGGATAGTGCGGACAGTTCGGCAGGGGTGTCCGCACCTCGCGATGCGGCAAAATGTAGCAGAAAGTCTCGCGTTTTGCTCGCTCGCCGGTGCGGATTGCGGAAAGGTTTTTCACATTCATGGCTAGTGACGCATCGGGCTCGCGCAATGCCCATGATTTTTTTTTGCCCCAGGAAGGACCCGTAACCCTCAAGGGGTCGGAGGTCCCCCTGGGCTGGGGCGTCTCCCCATGCAGGACGGTGCCCATGCCAGCACCGCCGGTGGGGTGGTGACCCGGCGGATGGTGACCCTCTAGAAACGGCTTCAAGTGCCTTGTTTTACCATGTCGGCAGCCGCGAAACAGCAACGTGCCTTATAGGCACTTGTTGCGCGTTTCGCGTGGCACGTAACGATGATTGTTTCGTGGCGTTTCGTGGCCGTTTCGTGCGCGTTTCGCGTGTTTCGCGTTAATGTAAATGACCTTGTTTCGTGCGCGTTTCGTGTCAGCTATTTGCGTTTCGCGCTCTTTTTAGGGCTGCCGAAGGTCTGTGATGCATTCGCCGTTCACGCCGATTAAGCCGGCCTCCCGGATCTTCGTCAGATAGACCCGGAACTTTGCCTGCTTGTCTGACCGCTTTTTATGGTCGTCATCCGGCTCGATCGGGTCGACCAGGCCAACGCGCGCCGCTTCAGCATACCAGGCCGTGCGGGTGGTGCTGCCGGGCGTGCTGGTGATGGCCAGCGCGTCCATGAGGGCATTGTAGAACGACATGGCGCCGGCGGGCAGTTTCACGTCGGGCTTGGCCTTTTTCACCTCGGCCGACTCCGATGACCAGATGTCGCCTTGCAGCAGGATCGTGCTGGTGGCGAAGTCGTGCCGGTTCGCCGGGGTGCGGCGGCGGGCTTTGCCGGGATGCTCAAACGAGAGCGTGAAGCCAAGGTCCGCGCCCCCTAGCTGGTCTGGCGGCAGCGAGCCGAGAATGCCGACCGAATCGAAGCGCCAGGCTTTCGTCGAGGTGCCATATTGCCGGCTGGTGTTGTGGCCGGTGTGGTCGAGCCAGACTTGGCCGATCTTCGCCCGCGTCAGTTTCGTCACCAGCGGCAGGACTTCGGACCAGGGCACTTCCTCTTTCTGGTCGCCGGTCAGCAAGCTCATCACGTTGTCGAGCACGATTACGTCGATGCCGCCGAGCTGGTCGATTAGCTCCATGATGAAGTCTTGGCCCTCCGGCAGATTGAGCGGCACCAGCTTGCCCAGTGTCGGGAAGGCTGCGGCGAACTCCTCCTCCATGTCCTGCGCGAAGATCGTCAGCCGACCGTCGAGCGGCTTGTCGATACGCCGGCTGGCGTCGATGACGCGGGCCTTAATTAGCTCGCCAGACATCTCGCCGTCGACGTAGAGCACGCGCGCCGGCCGCGCCGATCGCCAGTGCAGAAATCCGGTGCCGGATGCGATGCCGAACGCCAGGCCGAAGCCGAACATCGTCTTGCCAAGGCCGGTCTGGCCGACCAGGAACAGCCGCGTCGTCGTCGTGACTAGATCCCCGAGCAACAAGTCGGCCGGGGGGATGTTGCGCCCGGCCCAAGTCTCGGCTGAAAGGAACTCTCGCAACTTTTTTGTGCTGGCGTCGGCCGTGTACGCGGTCGTTTTTCCACCGGCACGCGCGGCGATGCTTTCGGGGCTGCCGTCCGGCATCACTCCGCCCTCCCTAACGCATCGAGCCAATCTTCGCCCGCCGGCGGTTGCTGCACCGTTGCCTCGCGGCCTGCGGCAAACCAACGTGCAGCGCATTCACCGGCGGCTTCTAAGCCTGGCCGCTTCCCGGTCTGCGGGTTGATCGGGTCGTGATCCGCCCAAATTGTCAGTGCCTCAACGCCCGCCAGCACCGGGAATTTTGCGATTGCTCCGGCGCTTCCCGTCGCCCAGATCGGCGACCACCCGGTGCGCTGAATGATCGCCAGGGAGGTTTCGATGCCCTCGGCGATGCCCAGCCCGCCAGTAACCTCTCCACAAAGCCTAATGATGCCGGCGGCGCCCAACATCATTTTCGCCGGCGCCACGTCCGCCTTGCCGCCGCCATCCGGGCGCAGATACGTCCGATGCACGCCGCACGGCTCGCCGGTGACGGCGCCGCGCATGAGCGCCACCATGGCCGGCAGCCGTTCGCCTTGGCGCGGGCAGGCCGGGTGATAACGCAGCGGGGCATCGGGCGGCAGCACCAGCCCTCGGCTCGCCAGATAGCGTTCTACCGGGCTGCCAGCCGCCGGCTGGCCTTCTCGCCACACGGCTGCCCATAGGTCGCCGGTGCGCTTCGTAGGCGGCTGGAGTTTCGGCCCAACTTGGGCCGAAACTACCCGCGGCGGCGACTTCAAGTGCTCAATTTGGGCGCTTGATTTTAGCGGCGACGACGACTTGCCCAGCCATCCCAGCGCCCACTGAAACGCCTCGCTGAGATCGCCGCCGCGGAGGTGCCTCACCAGGTCGAGCGCATCGCCGAACTTGCCGGATTTGAAGTCGGTCCATTGTCCGGCGCCTGGTTGCTCCAGTTTGATCGAGAGTGACCCCTTATTGCCGACGCGTAAGTGCGTCCGCGTCACCTCAACGTAGCGGCTGGGCGCCAACGCGCTCACCAGCGCCTCCAGCCGGTCCGCCAGCTCGCGGGCAATATCCTCCGCGCTAAGCGTCGGCGCCGTCATCGTGCCGCCTCCCGCAGCGCCGTGGCGCGGGCGTAGAAGGCGTCGGCAGCTTCAGGGCGCCCTTCATGGTCCGCCTCAATGGCCCGGTGCTCGACGCCGACGGCGAGCACATGCAGCTCGGCGCGCGTCACCATCACGCTGATAAGGCTGGCAGGCTGGTCTGGCCGCCCCCATCCGTATCTGGTGCGGAACGCGGTGTTCATGCCGAAACCTCGTTGGCACCGCTTGGATGAGGATGTAACGGAGCATAGATAAGTTTTGCAGATGAAGGATTTACGATGGCCGAGCCAAGCGACGACATTATGAAGCTGACGGCGCGGGTGGGCGTACTAGAGGCCGCCTTTAGTGCGCTGCTTAGGGCGCTTGATCCAACCGTTCGGCAAGCAATCGCGAATGCCCTAGAAACTCTTGACGCACCCATTGCCGAGATCGTCGCCCAAGAACCGAACGACGAGCGGCTCGCAGCATTTACACGCCATATGAATGCTGCAGCAAAAAACTTAAGCGCAAACCTAAAGGCACCACTTCCACCGGATTTTGAGCCCGGCCCTTCGCCGTAGCAGTTCACTGCTTCACCTCGCCAGGCGGTGGCGCCTCCGCGACGTGGCGCTCCGCCTCAGCGCGGGTGATGTAGCGGGTCTCTCCGCTCGGCGTGATGACGGTAGCGCCGGTGGCGGTACGCCTGGCCGCCGCCAGCACGCGCATTGCGGTGTCCACCATGTCAGCGCGGGGGATGCCGCCGATCAGCGACACGGAACCCATGAGGCCGCGTCGGCTCACTTCGTCGGGTCCAGCGACGCCTTTTCCTGCTCGGCGATCCAAGCGCGCAGCGCTGCCGGCCGTGCCGCCAGCTTGCCGCCGATGCGGAATGCAGGAAGTCCTTTTGTTTCGATCCAGTGATATGCGACGGGCCGCTCCACACCGAGAAACTCGGCTATGGCGGCGGCGCCATACAGTAGTTCGCCGCCCGTATTTGGGGGTGATGTCTTAGCCATGTCCGGCCCTCACTATATCTTTCTGTTGCTGCGTCCATGCTGCACCGAAGCGCCGGGCTGGTTGCCTAACCCGTTGAAACCCTTTGCAAGATTCTGTAATCGTTTGGCCGAAGAAAAAGGGGGCCGAAGCCCCCTAGTGCGTTGTAACCATTAGCATTTTGCCTGACGCCATGATGTCTTTGATACCGGGCAGCGTCGGTAATTTGGCAATGCTGCCCGCACTTCCCGCAGCCCAAAGCGGGCGCCAGCCGGTACGCTGCATGATGGCCAGCGCCGTCTCTATTCCCTCAGCGATGCCTAGACCGGTAGTCACCTCCTCGTCCCGCACCAGCCGCACACTGCCAGCCTCGCCCAACATTATTTTAGCAGGCTTTACGTCCGCCCTCTGCGAGCCATCCGGCTGCAGGAAGGTCCGGTGGACGCCGCACGGCCTGGCCGACAACGCTCCCGTCATCAGCGCTATCATGGCCGGGAGCTTCTCGGCGCCTCGGGGACAAGCTGGGTGGAACCGCAGCGGCACTTTTTCTGGGAGATGAGGCCGCGGCTCGAAAGATAACGCTCCACCGGACTGCCAGCAGCGGGCGTTGCCGCGCGCCAAATTGCCGCCCAGAGATCGCTGTTGACCGTCCCTGATTGGGAGCGAGAGGTAGCGGCTGCTAGGAGCGGTGCTGGCTCCAGCGCCTCGCCCAGCCAAGCCAAAGCCCACAGCCAAGCTGCCTTCCGGCCGTACTGGTGAACGCGGCATATCAGGTCTATCGCATCGCCGCCGGAGCCCGCTTCGTGATCAAAAAGTTGTCCGCGCTTGTCGCCTGCCACTGCCAGCACCAAGGAGCCCTTGCTGCCCCAGCGCCATCCAGCGCTACTTTTTAAGCGCGGCTCGCCCAGGAGGTAGATCGCCAACCGCTCGATGCGCGCGGCGAGCATTCGCGAGATCGTGTGCATGTTGGGCATCAGGCGGAAATCACCGCTCTCTTGCACGACTGGCCCACGACGTCTGGTTGTTGCGTCTTGCTCACGATTGGGCATCGGCTTACGCAGAACAGTGTTCCCCGCTGCCATCAGAGCATCCTTGGCAGAGACGGGTTCAAGCCAACTGCCTGCTGATTAAGAGTAATTACCATTAAGCGCACGTCGCTTCTCCTCAAAGTGAGTCGCTATATGAGAAGCGCCGAGAAGCAACTTCAGATGAAGGCGACTGCCAACTACTGTGCGTGAGCGCGGACTAGGCGGCGTCCTTAATTTTTGGGGCCCTTATCTTGGCCGCCGGCAGTGAGGCGACATATTCAAGGCCATGCTCGATGTTGATGAGCAGCTTAGCACCAGCCTTAACCGCTTTAAGGTTGCCGCGGCCTAGCTCCTCATAGGTGGTGCGGCGACTGAAGCCGCTAAGCCTCATCCAAATATCGATACCGCCAAATTTCGGGGTCAGCCCCGATCCGTTAGTGGGTGTCATCGAGGTTCTCCGCAAGCGTGACTGTGCGGAGGAAGCTCAATTTTTTCGCGATTGTCAGCCAAGAACTGCCTAAAATGGCCAACAACTAGGTTTTTGGCTTAATGGGGCGTCTATAGTCAAAGTCCCTCAACCAGTTCTGGATGGTAGTCCGGGAAGGACCGGTCTCTTTAAAAGTTTCATGCGCCCAGTTCTCCATGTGCTTCTGAAGATCCCGGTAATCCGGTAAACCATCTTTACCATCGGCTAGTTCGATTAGCGCTCGAATAAAGCTGGGGAGGGCTTCGTGCGTTCGTCGGCCTCCTCTTGAGCGAAGCGTGTCTGAAGGTGGGCTTCGTGTTAATGCGGTAGTACCGTGGTACGAACGGGGCTCTAACCAAATTTTCAGGGCTTCCGCGGTCTCGAAGGCAAGCTCGCGGCTCGCGGACATTGATGTTCCAAGCCGGGTCACCCTGCCGTCGTAGTTGATTGTCGTTCCGGGCATCCAAAAATCTTTGTGAAGTTCAACCGGCGGTGATGAGCGGTATGCTTCCGTGCCCCAGGAGCGCAATTCGCCTGCGAATAAACGGCGTCGCAGCTCCCCGGCAGCTCGCCATATCGCTTGGAACCCAACCCGCTGGGTAGCCATATCAGACGTCAACTCTTCCTTTAGCATCAATGGTGAGATGGAACTGAGACCGGTAATCGCTTTAAGGTAAGATTTTACTCCAGAAGTATTGACTCCGCCGCTGTGCAAGAGAAGCTCTTCTTCTGCGTCACGCCAATGATTTTCAGCGAGCCAGGTTAGAAGACGTGAAAGCGTCTGCTCGCCCTTTGACCAATACGTGGCTCGTCCGTCCGGACGAACATCTATTTCTGGATCAAAGTAATCCTTTAGAAGACCAAAAGCGTCCGAAAATCTCCAATCACGTTTCAGCTTAAATAAGAAGGACGGCCACCTTGGAGCCCGCAAGCTCTTTCTGTAGGCGATCCAGCTCAACAGTTCATCGGTTCGAAGAAAGTCTTGGTCTTTAGGAGAATGTTGATCAACGCTCCAATCACCCAAAGTATCTTCCGGGGCGTAAATCCCTCGTTCAACTGATTGCCTTTGGAGCGTTGCTAGTAAGACAAAAGACTGCCCAGCTTTCCATCAGCTTCCAGCGCCGATCGAGAAGATCTCCGCGCTGGTAAGCTGCCTGCACCTTGTTGCCGAGCGTGTGTGCCAGTGCTGCTTCGGCAATGTAGCGTGGCTGACCGGTCTCGGCCGCCCGAACCCAGAAGGTCGAGCGGAAGCCGTGCGTCGTCAGGTCACCGCGCCCCATACGGCGAAGCAGCGCCAGCATTGCCATGTTGGTGAGCGGTTTGCCGGCCTTTCCACCTGAAAACACATAGCCATAAATTGGGCCGTCGAGCCGCCGCGCCCCCTTCCGTGATCGTTCTTGCACGATAGGCTTGGACAAGGATATCGTTGCCGACGAAAAGGAAGGCCCGTGGCAAGACGGGGCGACGGGCGCAACTGTCGAGATTCCCGAAATCAAGTCGGTAAGATTTCCAGACAATAAAATGGAAACCATCAGCTGGGTCGTGGTGGACGGCTGCTGCCTCATTTCGTGGACAAGGAGCCCGCCTGCCCGCGCGTGGTGATCCGGGACGCCAAGAATGCGTGGCGGGATGCATGTCTTGGGGCGCGCCGTAGCAACACCACGTGGAAGTGATCGCTGTCGTCGCCCTTGTCGGCGTTCAACTCCCGAGCTCACGCCACCGCCCCCTGCCGCAGCTCGACCACACTGCCCTCCGCCTCGGGCCGCCCGCAGAAAACCGCCCAAGCCGCCATCAACTTCCGGCGTCGCACCAGCAGATCCCCGCGCTGGTATGCCGCCACCGTCTTGTCTCCGACGACATGCGCCAGCGCCGCCTCTGCGATGTCGGCCGGCTGGCCAGTCTCGGCCGCCCAGTCCCGGAACGTCGACCGAAATCCATGGGTCGTTAGATCGCCGCGCTTCATCCGCCGCAGCAGAACGAGCATCGCCATATTGCTGAGCGGCTTGCCCTTGCGGGCGCTAGGGAAGATCGGCTGATCGGCTTCCATCCCAAGTTTCGCCGCCTCACGCAGCACAGCTAACGCGCCATCCGATAACGGAACGCGGTGTTCCCGTGCGGCCTTCATGCGGCTGCCCGGCACGGTCCAAAGCGCCTCTTCCAGGTCGGTTTCGGCCCAGGTGGCGCCGATGACCTCTCCGGTCCGGCCCGCAGTCAGGATGGCGAAGCGGAGGGCGAGGGCGGCAACGCCATTCTCCGCTGCCAGCGCTACCGTGAACTTGGCAGCTTGCCGCCAGGGCAGGGCGGCGTGATGCTCTACCGCTGCCACTTTGCTGCGCCTTGGCAGCACGTTTTCCAGATGACCGCGCCACCGAGCCGGGTTCTCCCCTGAACGCCAATCATGCGTTGTGGCGTAGCTCAGGATGGCCTCAATCCGACCGCGGACGCGTGTGGCTGTCTCGGCCTTGGTTGACCAGATCGGCTCCAGAATGCGGGTGATGTGGCCGGTATCTATCGCTGCCACCGGAAGGTCGCCGATAGTAGGGTAAACGTAGGTGGCGAGCGTCGCATTCCACTGATAGGCGTGCTTCTCGTTTCGCCAAGCCGCCCTGTTTGCTGCGATGTACTTGGCCGCGCAAGCCCTAAAGGTTATCGCCTTTGCCGCCTCCGCTTGCCGAGCCCTGCGTTTGACGTGGCGTGCTTCCAGCGGGTCAACGCCGTCAAGGCATTGCTTCCGGCACGCCAGCGCCTTCTCCCTGGCCTCGGCCAGGCTGATCGTATGCAGAGCGCCCAGGCCCATTTCTCTGGCTTTTCCGTCAAGCATGAAGCGGAAAATCCAGGACTTTCCGCCGGTCGGTCCGACGTTCAACCAGAGGCCGCCGCCGTCGCCGTACATGCCGGACGCGCTCGTATTTTTTATCTTCGCCGGTGAAAGCTTGCAAATCTGCCTTGCCATTTGGCCCTCGAAATATCCCACAAAAGAAGATGCTATATGTGCGCATTGTGGCGCACGGTCAAGCACAATCCGTCTGGCTTAAACGAGGCAAATACGAGGTTTTTTGCTTGCCAGGTGCATGATGGCGCATCCCATTTGGTGGAAGGGGTTGGATTCGAACCAACGTAGGCGTACGCCAGCGGATTTACAGTCCGCCCCCTTTAGCCACTCGGGCACCCTTCCGGCGCCGCCCTTTTTCGGCATCGGGCCTTTGTTGTCAACGCGGCGGCTTCCGGGATAGTGCTGCGCCATGGCCGATCAACGTCCTCCCCATTTCAAGCCTGGCGCGAAACCGAACCGGCCGGGCGACCGGCCGAAGCTGAGCCTGGGCGGTGCCGGCCGCCCGGCCGAGGCGCGGGGCAAGCCGGATCGGCCGCAGCAGGACCGGCACGAGCACCGGCCGCGCGGTGAGCGGGCGCCGGCGGTGCCGAACGGCGCGGTCTGGCTTTATGGCGTGCACGCCGTGGCGGCGGCGCTGGGTAATCCGGCACGGCGGCTGCGCCGGCTGGTGGTGGCGGAGGAGGCGCAGGCGGCGCTGGCCGCCGAGCGCCCGCAACCCTGGCCGGTGCAGCCGGAACTCACCGCGCGCGACCGGATCGACCAGCTGCTTGGCGCCCGGCAGGGCAGCGGCATCGTGCATCAGGGCGTGGCGCTGCTTACCGACCAGCTGACCACGCCGCCGCTGCTGGACGCGCTGAAGCGGCCCGGCCCGGTGCTTGTGCTCGACCAGATTTCCGACCCGCGCAACATCGGCGCGCTGCTGCGGACCGCGCAGGCGTTCGGCGCCGCCATGGTGATCACGCAGGACCGCAACGCGCCGGAGGAAACTGGGGCGTTGGCGAAGGCCGCCTCAGGGGCGCTGGAGCTGATCCCGCTGCTCCGGATCGTCAACATCGCCCGCGCGCTGATCGTGCTGAAGGCCGCCGATGTCTGGGTGGTGGGGCTGGATGGCGCCGCGCCCACCCGGCTGAACGGCGCGGCTTTCGCCGGCCGGCGGGTGGCCCTGGTGCTCGGCAGCGAGGGCGAGGGCTTGCGCCGGCTGACCCGCGATACCTGCGACGAGGTCGCGGCCCTTGGAATGCCAGGCGGGATGGAGAGCCTGAACGTCTCGGCCGCCGGAGCGGTGGCTTTGTATGAACTGACGCGAGTGGCTTAGTCTTGTCGCCTTATCACCTTGGCCGGACGGCGACCCAGCGCGGGCCGGGGTCGGCGCCGTCCGCGGTGTCGCCGCTGATCAGCAACACCGCGGGTGCTTGATCGACCGCAAGTTGCTTTAGCGGGGCGCTCAAGCCTTGGGGCGCCACGACCGGGGCGCCGTTGATCTGCTCGATCAGGTTGTCGGCGACGATGCCGGCCTTGGCCGAAGGGCCGCCGAGCTTGACCGAGACGACACGCAAGCCGCCATTCGCCGGCGTGATGGTCAGGCCGATGGTGGCTAGCGTGACGCTGGCGGGTGCAATGGCCGCGGCGGCCGTTTCGGTGTCGTCGAGCTGCGCGGGGGGCGGGCGGATGGTAAGCGTGGCTTGGTGCAGCGCGCCGCCGCGCCAATACGCCACCAGCGCCTTTTGGCCGGTGGGGATTTCGGCGGTGCGGATCATCAGCGTGCGCGGGTTCTTGATCGGCGCGCCGGCCAGCGCGGTCAGCACGTCGCCCGGCTGCAACACACCGTCCGCCGGGCCGTGCGGCGAGGTGCCCCCGATCAGCGCCCCGGTGCTGGCCGGCAGGCCGAGCAATTGCTGGATCTGCGGCGTCACTTCTTGCGTCGAGACGCCTAACCAGCCGCGGCTGATGCCGCCGGTGGCTTTAAGGGACTGCGCGACCGGTGCGGCCATTGCCGCCGGGATCGCGAAGCCGATGCCGACCGAGCCGCCATCCGGCGAGTAGATCGCCGAATTCACGCCGATCACCTGGCCGGCCAGGTTGAACAGCGGGCCGCCGGAATTGCCACGGTTCACGGCGGCGTCGGTCTGGATGAAGTCGTCGTATTTGTTCTCGCCGATGTCGCGGTCCAGCGCGCTGACGATGCCCGCGGAGGTGCTGCCCGGCAGGCCGAACGGGTTGCCGATCGCCAGCACCCAGTCGCCGACGCGCAGCTTGCCGGAATCGCCGAAGGTGACGGCCGGGAGGGGGTGGCCGGCGCTGACCTTCAGCACCGCGAGGTCGCCGTCCTTGTCGCGGCCGACGACGGTGGCGGGCAGGATGGTGCCATCCTGGAAGGTGACGGTAACGCTGGTGGCGCCGTCGATCACGTGGTTGTTGGTCAGGATGTAGCCGGCCGGGTCGAAGACGAAGCCGGAGCCGAGCGCTTCCTGGGCCTTCGGCGGCGCCAGCACGGAGCCGGAAGTTGTGTCCGCGGCGCGGGTCGGGTGGAAGCCGCTCTGACCGTCGCCGCCGTTGTCGCCGTCGCCATTGCCGTCGTTATCGCCATTATCGCCGTTGTCGTCGTCGGAGTTGGCGTTGTTGGTCACGGGATCGACGCTGGCGACGCTGACCACGGAGGGCAACAGCTTCGCAGCGAGGTCTGCCAGCGGTGGCGGCATCGGTTCGGCCGCGGCGGTGCGGCCGCCGATGAGGAGCAGGGTGCAGAATAATTTGGGTAGCAACTTCATGGCGCGAAGTCTGCGGGGCGGGCGGCGGTGGCGCAAGGGGCGTTCGGCGGTACAGGTTGGAGCCGGGGGGCGGGCGGGCTACACCGGGGCCATGGACGAACAGCAAATCCGCGCTGCCCTTGCCGAATTCAACCTGGGTAAAATGCTGGAGAGCGTGCGGGCCACAGATGGGCTGGCGCAGGTGACGCTGGCGATCAATCGCGGCGATGCGGAGACGCTGGAGCCGCTGCGGCGGCGGATCGAGGCGCGGCTGGCGGCGCTGCCGGGGGTAAAAAATGCCGCCGTGGTGTTCACCGCGCATCGCGTCGCCGTACCACCGCCGCCGCCCGCCGAAGCGCTGCTGCCGGGCGTGAAGTCGGTGATCGCAGTGGCTTCCGGTAAAGGCGGCGTGGGAAAATCGACTGTCGCGGTCAATCTGGCGGTGGCGCTGGCGCAGGGTGGGCTGCGGGTCGGTCTGCTGGACGCGGATATCTATGGCCCGTCGCTGCCGCGGATGCTTGGGTTGAGTCGCAAGCCGGACATCGAGGGCGGCAAGATGCTGCCGCTTCGGGCCTGGGGGCTGGCCTGCATGTCGATCGGCTTCCTGGTCGAGGAGGAGACGGCGATGGTCTGGCGTGGTCCGATGGCGACCGGGGCGCTGACGCAGATGCTGGGGCAGGTGGTCTGGGGCGTGCTCGATGTGCTGGTGATCGACCTGCCGCCGGGGACCGGAGATATCCAACTGACATTGTCGCAGCGGGCGTCGCTGGCTGGGGCGGTGGTGGTGTCCACGCCGCAGGACATTGCGCTTCTCGATGCGCGGCGGGCGGTGAAAATGTTCGGGCAGGTGCGGGTGCCGGTGCTGGGGATTGTCGAGAATATGTCGTATTTCGTCTGCCCGAACTGCGCGCATCGCAGCGAGATTTTCGGCCACGGCGGGGCGCGGACGGAGGCCGAGCGGATCGGCGTGCCGTTTTTGGGTGAGGTGCCGTTGCAGCTCGATATACGGGAAACCGGGGACGCCGGGACGCCGATCACCGCGGCGGCGCCGGAAAGTGCGGCGGCACAGGCATTTCAGGCGCTGGCGGCGCGACTGCGCGCGGCGCTGCCGGCGGATGGGCCGGTCATGCCGCGCATCGTTGTCGACTGATGGTCGAGATCGGGTTTTACCACCTCACGCGCACGGGGGTGGAGGCGGCGCTGCCGGCGTTACTAGGGCGAACGCTGGCGGCGGGGGAAAAGGCGCTGGTACGGGCCGGGACGGATGCTCGCGTGGCGGCGCTGGATGCGGCTTTGTGGCTCTCGCAGAACCCGGACTGGCTGCCGCACGGCACGGTGCGGACGCCGCATCCGGAGTGGCAACCGATCTATCTGACCGAGGATGACAGCAATCCTGCGGGAGCAAAGTTCCTGTTCCTGGTGGATGGCGCGGCGGCCGATGATCTGGACGGATTCGGCCGCGTTTTTGATCTGTTCGACGGCAATGACGAAGCGGCGGTCGCCGCGGCGCGGGCGCGCTGGGTTCGGGCCAAGGCGGCGGGCCACGGCGTGACGTATTGGAAGCAGGGGCCGGCGGGGTGGGAGAAAGCCGCTTAGGACTTGTTAGAGCGTCGCACTTTGGGCGCGGGTTACGCCGGCGGCTGTCAGGCGCGTCCAGGCGGTGGCCAGCGAGCCGTTAAGGTCGATGGCGCGGCAGGCTTCTTCGATCACGGTGGCGTTGAAGCCGAAGCTGCGGGCGTCTTCGGCGGACCAGGCGACGCAGAAATCTTCGGCGAGGCCGCAGAAATACAGGTCTGTGATGCCGAGGGATTTGAAATAGCCGTCCAGCCCGGTTTTCGTGCTCCGGTCGGCTTCCAGGAACGCGGAGTAACTATCGATGCCGATGTTGCAGCCTTTGCGGAGGATGAGGCGGGCGTTCTGGGTGTCCAAATCGGGGTGGAAAGCGGCGCCTGGGGTGCCGGCGATGCAATGGTCTGGCCATAGCACCTGGGTCCCATAAGAAAGTTCTTTGGTCTGGAAAGGTTTGTGGCCCTGGTGGCTGGCGGCGAAGGAGTGGTGGCCGGCCGGGTGCCAGTCCTGGGTCAGCACCACGGTTGCGAAGTCCCGCGCCAGGTGGTTGAGCAGGGGAATGATCTCGTCGCCGCGCGGCACGGCTAAGGCTCCGCCGGGGCAGAAGTCGATTTGGGCGTCGATGATGATGAGCGCGGCGGCTTTGGATTTCATGTTGGCCGTATAGTTGATTTTTGGGCGGAGGAACTAGACAAGGGGGCTAGCGATCCTGTAAGGCTCCGCCTTTCGAGGAACGTGGGAGGCTGGATGACCGTGTCATCCGGCCGTCTGTACCACGGTCTATCGGCGTTTGCGCCGAAGATAGGAGCCAGAGATGGCGAAGAAGATTGTTGGCTACATCAAGCTGCAGATACCGGCCGGCAAGGCCAACCCGTCCCCGCCGGTGGGGCCGGCGCTGGGCCAACGTGGCTTGAATATCATGCAGTTTGTCAAGGAATTCAATGCCGTAACGCAAGGCATGGAGCCTGGGATGCCGGTGCCGGTGGTAATCACCGCCTTTGGCGACCGCACCTTTACTTTCATTATGAAGACGCCGCCCAACACGTATTTCCTCAAAAAGGCGGCGGGGATCACCAAGGGCACGACAACGCCGGGCAAGGGTGCCGCGGTCGGCCGGGTGACGACCGCGCAGCTGCGGGAGATCGCGGCGACCAAGATGATCCACATGAACGCCAACGATGTCGACGGCGCGGTGCGGATGCTGGCCGGGTCCGCTCGCTCGATGGGCATCACCGTGGTGGAGGGTTAAGCCATGGCGCATGATAAGCGGCTGAAGACGGCCTATGACGCGGTGGACCGCAACAAGAGCTATGGACTGACCGAGGCGGTGGCGCTGGCGAAGTCTAACGCGCGCGCCAAGTTCGACGAGACCATTGAGATTTCGCTGAACCTCGGGATCGATCCCCGGCACGCCGACCAGATGGTGCGCGGGCTGATCTCGCTGCCGAACGGCACCGGCAAGACGCTGCGCATCGGTGTGTTTGCACGTGGTCCGAAGGCCGATGAGGCCAGGACTGCCGGCGCGGACATCGTGGGCGCCGAGGATCTGGCGGAGAAGGTGCAGGCCGGCGAGATCGCGTTCGACCGCTGTATCGCTACTCCGGACATGATGGCGCTGGTCGGGCGGCTGGGTAAAATTCTTGGGCCGCGCGGTCTGATGCCGAACCCGAAGCTCGGCACGGTGACAATGGACGTGAAGGGTGCGGTTTCCGCCGCCAAGTCCGGCCAGGTGGAATTCCGGGCCGAGAAGGCCGGAATTATCCATGCCGGGATCGGCAAAGCGAGTTTCGACGAAGGCAAATTGGTGGAGAACGCCAAGGCGCTGGTGGATGCAGTGCAAAAGGCCAAGCCGACCGGCGCCAAGGGCACTTATCTGCAGAAGGTGGCGGTGAGTTCGACGATGGGGCCGGGCATCCGGGTCGATGTCGCGAGCCTCGCCGGCTGAATTGAGGAATACGTCACGGTTCGCCGTGGCGGGCAGGGGGATGCAAATCCCTCGAACCCTGTCCCAGACCGCATGTATCTTTCGGGATTTGATGGATAAAAATCCGCAAGCGGTAGACGAGGTGCCAAGGGCTTCGACAAAAAGGCTTTGGTGGTTTCGAGGTTAAGGACAGGCGATGGCGTGCTGGGATGGTCCCCGCACGTTCGGGAAAACCAGGCGGCACGGGAGTTTGTGCCGCCGATCAAGTGGAGACGAATGTGGATCGCACTGAAAAGCGTGAATTCGTCGCCGAGCTGTCAGCGGTGTTCGCGGATGCGTCGATGGTTGTCGTTACCCGAAATGACGGGATGACGGTGGCCGACGTGACGGAACTGCGCCGGCGGATGCGGGCGGCGGGGGCGAGCTTCAAGGTCGCGAAGAATCGTCTGGCTTTGCTTGCTCTGGAAGGTACCCGGTTCGACGGCCTGAAGCCCATGATGAAGGGCCCCACCGCAATTTCCTGGTCCACGGACCCGGTCGCGGTGGCAAAGACGGCTGTCGACTTCGCCAAGACCAACGAGAAGTTTGTTCTGCTCGGTGGCGCGCTGGGGGCCCAGATGCTCGATGCATCCGGGGTCCGGGCGCTCTCCGAATTGCCGTCGCTGGATGCGCTGCGCGCCAAGTTGCTGGGGATGCTGAATACCCCGGCGACGCGGATCGCGGGCGTGCTGCAGGCGCCGGCCGGACAGCTTGCGCGGGTTTTTGCGGCGTATGCCGATGCTGGCCAGAGCGAGGCAGCCTGAAGACGATGCGGGTCTGACCTTGCCGAACGCGCATGGCAGCATGGTGCTGCTTGCGAGAAACCTATCACAGTCTATCTAAGGAACTGACAAATGGCTGATTTATCTTCGCTCGTTGACGAGCTTTCGAAGCTGACCGTTCTGGAAGCCGCCGAGCTTTCTAAGCTGCTGGAAGAAAAATGGGGCGTTTCCGCCGCCGCGCCGGTTGCCGTCGCGGCTGCTGGTCCGGCTGGTGGTGGCGCTGCCGCAGCGCCAGTTGAGGAACAGACCGAGTTCACCGTGATCCTCGCCACGATCGGCGAGAAGAAGATCAACGTGATCAAGGAAATCCGGACCATTACGGGCCTGGGTCTGAAGGAAGCCAAGGATCTGGTCGAGGGCGCGCCGAAGACGGTCAAGGAAAACGCGACCAAGGACGAGGCCGCCGCGATCAAGAAGACGTTGGAAGAGCAGGGCGCGACTGTCGAGATTAAATAGCGCGCCTTCAACGTTGTTGCTCTCGGGCAGCAGCGGGATATTTGTCTAAAGGGCAGGCGATGACCTACGGGTGATCGCCTGCCTGCTGTTTTTTAAGTCGATTAGCGGAGTTTTGCGATGAACGCGATGAATGGTGGTCTGGGTAGCGGGTCTTTCACCAGCCGGAAGCGGATTCGCAAGAGCTTCGGGCGGATCCCCGAAGTGGCGCCGATGCCGAACCTGATCGACGTGCAGCGGGCGAGCTATGACAGCTTCCTGCAGATGAACATCAAAGCCGATGCACGGACGCATTCCGGCATCCAGGAAGTGTTCAAATCGGTGTTTCCGATCGACGATTTTGCCGGGCGCGGCAGGCTCGAGTTCGTTTATTATGAGCTGGAAGAGCCGAAATACGATGTCGAGGAGTGCATCCAGCGCGGCATGACGTATGCGGCGCCGCTGAAGGTGATTTTGCGGCTGATCGTCTGGGATCTCGACGAGGATACCGGGGCGAAGTCGATCCGCGATATCAAAGAGCAGCCTGTTTACATGGGCGACATGCCGTTGATGACCGATAACGGTACGTTCGTGGTGAACGGGACCGAGCGGGTGATCGTCAGCCAGATGCACCGCAGCCCCGGCGTGTTTTTTGACCATGACCGTGGCAAGACCCACTCTTCGGGCAAGTATTTGTTCACCGCTCGGGTGATTCCGTATCGCGGTTCCTGGCTCGATTTCGAGTTCGACGCCAAGGATCTGGTTTACGTGCGCATCGATCGTAAGCGCAAGCTGCCGGTGACGACGCTGCTGTACGCGCTGCCGAGTGCCGCGACCGAGACGCTGCGCGCGGCGCGGGCAGCCAAGGGCGAGACGCTGGAGATCGGCGAAATTAAAGGGATGGACGCCGAGGAAATCCTTGGGCTGTTTTACGGCCAGGTGGCGTTTACCAACACCAAGGGCCAGTGGGCGCGGCCGTTTGAGGCCGAGGCGTTCCGGAACCAGAAGCTGATCGAGGATTTGGTGGACGCCGATACCGGCGAAGTAGCGGCGAAGAAGGATGAGAAACTTACCAGCCGGGTGGTGCGGCGGATCGCCGAGAAGACCAAGCGGGTGCTCGTGGCGCGCGTCGAATTGATCGGCCGCTTCGTGGCCGTCGATATGTTCGACCCGGAAACCGGCGAGATTTTTGCCGAGGCTGGAGAAGAAATCAGCGAAGCGAAGCTGGCGGCGCTGGAAGAAAAGGGCATCGACGAAGTACCGACGTTGGCGGTGGATCAGGGCAATGGCCCGTGGATTCGCAACACGCTGGCGGTGGACAAGAACAGCAACCGCGAAGACGCGCTGATCGACATCTATCGGGTGATGCGCCCTGGCGAGCCGCCAACCAGCGAGACCGCCGAGGCTTTGTTCCGCGGCCTGTTCTTTGACGGCGACCGCTATGATCTTTCGGCTGTCGGCCGCGTGAAGATGAACATGCGGCTCGGCCTCGACGCCGAGGATACGGTGCGGACGCTGCGCAAGGACGATGTGCTGCGCACCATCAAGATCATGTGCGAGCTGAAGGACGGCAAAGGCACGATCGACGACATCGACAACCTGGGTAACCGGCGGGTGCGTTCGGTTGGCGAGTTGATGGAGAACCAATACCGGGTCGGGCTGCTGCGCATGGAGCGGGCGATCCGCGAGCGCATGGGGTCTGTCGATATCGACAGCGTTATGCCGCACGACCTGATCAACGCCAAGCCGGCGGCGGCGGCGGTGCGGGAGTTCTTTGGCTCCTCGCAGCTCAGCCAGTTCATGGACCAGACCAACCCGCTTTCCGAAGTTACCCATAAGCGGCGCCTATCCGCGCTCGGGCCGGGCGGGTTGACGCGGGAGCGTGCGGGCTTTGAGGTGCGCGACGTGCATCCGACGCATTACGGGCGGATTTGTCCGATTGAGACGCCGGAAGGGCCAAATATTGGGCTGATTAACAGCCTCGCCACCTATGCCAAGGTGAATAAATACGGCTTCATCGAGACGCCGTATCAGCTGGTGAAGGATGGCGTGGTGCAGCCCTCCTGGAAGTACCTCTCGGCGATGGAAGAGGAGCGCCTGACAGTGGCGCAGGCCGATGCCAAAAAGGATAGTGCCGGCAAATTCACCGACGATCTGGTGAGCGTGCGGCGCAATGGCGACTTCCTGCTGGTCAAGCCGGACGACGTGACTGCAATCGACGTGTCGCCGAAGCAGCTGGTTTCGGTGGCGGCGGCGTTGATCCCCTTTCTGGAAAATGACGACGCCAACCGGGCGCTGATGGGATCCAACATGCAGCGGCAGGCGGTGCCGCTGATCCAGAGCGACGCGCCGTTGGTGGGCACCGGCATGGAGGCCGCGGTAGCGCGGGATTCTGGGGCGACGATCGTGGCGCGTCGGGCTGGGGTGATTGATCAGATCGACGGTGCCCGCATTGTGGTGCGGGCGACAGGCGAGGATGGCGGCACCAAGGGGGTCGATATCTATCGCTTGCGCAAATACATGCGCTCCAACCAGTCGACCTGCATCAACCAGCGGCCGCTGGTGCGGGTGGGTGACCGGGTGGCTGAGGGCGATATTATTGCCGATGGACCGTCCACCGAGCTGGGCGAGTTGGCGCTGGGGCGCAACGCGTTGTGCGCGTTCATGCCTTGGAATGGTTATAACTTCGAGGATTCGATCCTGATCTCGGAGCGTATCGCGCGGGATGACGTGTTTACTTCCATCCACATCGAAGAGTTCGAGGTGATGGCCCGGGATACCAAGCTCGGGCAGGAGGAAATCACGCGGGACATTCCGAATGTCGGCGAGGAGGCTTTGCGCAACCTTGACGAAGCGGGGATTGTTTACATCGGCGCCGAGGTGAATCCGGGCGACATTCTGGTCGGCAAGGTGACGCCGAAGGGCGAGAGCCCGATGACACCGGAAGAGAAGCTATTGCGCGCGATTTTCGGCGAGAAAGCCTCCGACGTGCGGGATACATCGTTGAAGCTGCCGCCGGGCGTGGCGGGGACGATCGTCGATGTGCGGGTATTCAACCGCCGCGGCGTGGAGAAGGATGAGCGCGCGCTGGCGATCGAGCGCGCCGAGATCGAGCGGCTGGCGAAAGATCGGGACGACGAGCGGGCGATCCAGGAGCGCAGCTTCCTTAACCGTTTGAGCGAGACCTTGACCGGGCAGAGTGCGGGCGCCGGCTTCAAGGGCATCCGAACGGGCACGAAGATCACGCAGGAGATCCTGGCGGAACATCCGCGCGGCGCCTGGCGCAACGTGGTGGTGCAGGACGACGCGGCGATGGCGGCGATCGAGATTCTCAAGCGCGAATATGACGCCGCCGTAAAGCGGTTGCAGGATCGTTTCGAGAGCAAGGTCGAGAAGTTGCAGCGCGGCGACGAGTTGCTGCCCGGCGTGATGAAGATGGTCAAAGTGTTCGTGGCGGTGAAGCGCAAGCTTCAGCCGGGCGACAAGATGGCGGGGCGGCACGGCAACAAGGGCGTGGTCTCCCGCGTGGTGCCGGTGGAGGACATGCCGTTCCTGGAAGACGGTACGCCGGTTGACCTCGTGCTCAATCCGCTGGGCGTGCCGAGCCGGATGAACGTGGGGCAGATTCTCGAAGTGCATCTGGGTTGGGCCTGCGCCAATCTCGGCAAGCAGATCGGCGTGGCGGTGGAAGAATACCGCCGCACCGGGGCGGCAAAGCAGGAGCTTCTGGACACGTTGAAAGACGTGTACGGCGACAAGATTTTCGCGGATCAGATCGCCGGGATGGACGACTCCGCGTTGATCGAATTGTGCGGCAATCTGAAGAAGGGTGTGCCGATTGCGACGCCTGTGTTCGACGGCGCGCGCATCCCGGATATCGAAGTAATGCTGGCGAAAGCCGGATTGGATATTTCCGGCCAGGTGACGCTGGTGGACGGGCGAACCGGTGAGCCGTTCGAGCGCAAGGTGACGGTGGGCTATATGTATATGCTCAAGCTGCATCATCTTGTGGACGACAAAATCCATGCCCGCTCGATAGGGCCGTACAGCTTGGTCACCCAGCAACCGCTGGGCGGCAAGGCGCAGTTCGGCGGCCAGCGCTTCGGCGAGATGGAGGTCTGGGCGCTGGAAGCCTACGGCGCCGCCTACACCTTGCAAGAGATGTTGACCGTGAAGTCCGACGACGTGTCGGGCCGCACCAAGGTCTATGAGGCAATCGTGCGCGAGCAGGATACTTTCGAGGCCGGAATTCCGGAAAGCTTCAATGTATTATTAAAGGAATTGAAGTCGCTGGGGCTGAACGTGGATTTGGAACAGAGCGCGAGTTGAGGAAAGCACTGCTTTTTTGCAAAAAAGCAGCAAAAAACTTTTGTTAACCTGGGCCGGTGCGGGTGGACCGCCCGAGGCCCAGGTCCAAAAAAAGTTTTTGGTTCTTTTTTCAAAAAAGAACCGCTTGCTTTCCGATGCTTCGATTTGAAGGGCAAAGACAGATGAACGACTTAATGAAGATTCTCGGCCAGACTGGCCAGGCGGCGACGTTCGATCAGATCAAGATCCAGATTGCTTCGCCGGAGCAGATTCGTAGCTGGTCTTATGGCGAGATCAAGAAGCCGGAGACCATCAACTACCGTACGTTCAAGCCGGAGCGGGACGGATTGTTCTGCGCCCGGATTTTTGGGCCGATCAAGGATTACGAATGCCTGTGCGGCAAGTACAAGCGGATGAAGTTCCGCGGGATCATCTGCGAGAAGTGCGGCGTCGAGGTCACGCTCGCAAAGGTGCGGCGCGAGCGGATGGGGCATATCGAGCTTGCTTCCCCGGTCGCGCATATCTGGTTTCTGAAGTCGCTGCCGAGCCGGATTTCGACGATGCTGGATATGACGCTGAAAGACGTCGAGAAGGTGCTGTATTTCGAGAGCTATATCGTACTCGAGCCCGGTACAACAGACCTCAAGCTGCACCAGCTGATCTCCGAAGACGAGATGTATTCCAAGCAGGACGAGTTCGGCGATGATGGTTTCCGCGCCGGGATCGGCGCCGAGGCGATCAAGACGATTCTGCTGGGGATCGATCTGGCCGAGGACAAGGCGCGGATGCGCGCCGAACTGAAAGAGACCAACAGCGAGACCAAGCGCAAGAAGCTGGTGAAGCGGCTGAAGTTGGTCGAGAACTTTCTGGATTCCGGAACCCATCCGGAGTGGATGGTGCTGGACGTGGTGCCGGTGATTCCGCCGGAACTGCGGCCGCTGGTGCCGCTGGATGGCGGGCGGTTTGCCACTTCCGATCTGAACGATCTGTATCGCCGGGTGATCAACCGCAATAATCGGCTGAAGCGGCTGATGGAGCTGCGCGCGCCCGACATCATCGTGCGCAACGAAAAGCGGATGCTGCAGGAGAGCGTTGACGCACTGTTCGATAACGGCCGGCGCGGCCGGGCGATCACCGGCACCAACAAGCGGCCGCTGAAGTCGCTGTCGGACATGCTGAAGGGTAAGCAGGGACGTTTCCGGCAGAACCTGCTCGGAAAGCGCGTCGATTATTCCGGCCGGTCGGTGATCGTGGTCGGGCCCGAGTTGAAGCTGCACCAGTGCGGGTTGCCGAAGAAGATGGCGCTCGAACTGTTCAAGCCGTTCATTTATGCCAAGCTGGAGAAGTATGGTCTGGCGACGACGATCAAAGCCGCGAAACGGATGGTCGAGAAAGAGCGGCCGGAGGTTTGGGACATCCTTGAAGAGGTGATCCGCGAGCATCCGGTCATGCTGAACCGGGCGCCGACACTGCATAGGCTCGGGATTCAGGCGTTCGAGCCGGTACTGATCGAGGGCAAGGCGATCCAGTTGCACCCGCTGGTCTGCACCGCTTTCAACGCGGATTTCGACGGTGACCAGATGGCGGTGCATGTGCCGCTTTCGATTGAGGCGCAGCTGGAAGCTCGCGTGCTGATGATGTCGACCAACAACATCCTCAGCCCGGCGAACGGCAAGCCGATCATCGTGCCGAGCCAGGACATCGTATTGGGGCTGTATTACCTGTCGCTGGAAACCGCTGAATTCAACGTGGCCAAGGACCAGGAGGCCAAGGCGTTCGGCTCGGTCGGCGAAATCGAATTCGCGTTGTCTGCCGGTGTGATCAAGCTGCATGACAAGATCAGGGCAAGGATCGAGACGATCGATGCCGCCGGCTTGCGCAACAAGGTGGTTGTGCCGACAACACCTGGGCGAATGCTGATAGGCCAGTTGCTGCCGCTGAACTTCAACGTGCCGTTCGCGGTCGTCAACAAGCAGCTCACCAAGAAGAACGTCTCGGACGTAATTGACTTGGTCTATCGCCATTGCGGGCAGAAGGAAGCAGTGTTGTTTTGCGACCGGATGATGGGGCTTGGCTTCCGCCACGCTGCCAAAGCTGGGATTTCGTTCGGCAAGGACGATCTGCGGATACCCGATAGCAAAGCCGGGCTGGTTTCAGCCACGCAGGGTGAGGTGCGGGAGTTCGAGCAACAGTATCAGGACGGCCTGATCACCGCCGGCGAGCGTTACAACAAGGTTGTCGATGCCTGGTCGCGCTGCAAGGATCTGGTGGCGACCGCGATGATGAAGGAGATCTCCAAGCAGGAGATTGGCAAGCCGACCAATTCGGTGTGGATGATGAGCCATTCCGGCGCTCGTGGCAGCCCGGCGCAGATGAGCCAGCTGGCGGGGATGCGTGGGCTTATGGCCAAACCTTCCGGTGAGATCATCGAGCAGCCGATCATCGCCAACTTCAAGGAAGGCCTGTCGGTTCTCGACTACTTCAACTCAACCCACGGCGCCCGCAAGGGCCTTGCGGATACTGCGTTGAAGACCGCGAACTCCGGCTATCTGACGCGGCGGTTGGTGGACGTGGCGCAGGACTGCATTATCATCGAGGAGGATTGCGGGACCGAGCGCGGCCTGACGGTGAGTGCGGTGATGGACGGTGGCGAGATCGTCTCCAGCCTTTCGGAGCGGGTGCTGGGGCGGACCACGGCCGCGGCGGTGCTCGATCCGGTGACCGGCTCGGAACTGGTCGGCGCTAATGTGCTGATCGAGGAGCCGGAGGCGGAGGTGATCGAGCGTTCCGGCGTTGAGAGCGTGAAGATCCGTTCGGTGCTGACCTGCGATACCAAGATCGGGGTGTGCGGCCATTGCTATGGGCGTGATCTGGCACGCGGGACGACGGTGAACGCCGGCGAGGCGGTAGGCGTGATCGCGGCGCAGTCGATCGGCGAGCCGGGCACGCAGCTGACGATGCGGACCTTCCACATCGGCGGTGCGGCGCAGCGGGGTGCGGAGCAGAGCAACGTGGAAGCCAGCCACGACGGCACGATCGCGATCCGTAACCGCAACGTGGTGAGCAACAGCCAAGGCGTGCCGGTGGTGATGAGCCGCAATTGCGAAATCGTGATTACCGACAACGCCAAGCGCGAACGCGCCCGCTTCCGGGTGCCTTACGGCGCGCGGTTGCTGGCCGATGAGGGTGCGGCGGTGGCGCGCGGCCAGAAGCTGGCTGAGTGGGATCCGTACACCCTGCCGATCATCACGGAGCGCGCCGGCATTGTCGAATACGCCGACCTGATCGAAGGCATCACGCTGGTCGAGCGGACCGACGAGGTGACTGGCCTGACCTCGAAAGTCGTGGTCGATTACAAGCAATCGGCGCGCGGCGTCGATTTGCGGCCGCGGCTGCTGCTGAAGGACGAGAAGGGTGAAATCCTGCGGCTCTCCAACGGTGCCGAGGCGCGGTACTTCCTGCCACCGGATTCAATCCTGTCGGTCGAACAGGGGGTGACGGTGGTGGACGGCGACGTACTGGCGCGGACCCCGCGCGAGGGCAGCAAGACTCGTGATATCACCGGCGGTCTGCCGCGTGTGGCGGAGCTGTTCGAGGCGCGGCGGCCGAAGGATCACGCGGTGATCGCGGAGATCGACGGCCGTGTCGAGTTCGGCAAGGACTACAAGGCCAAGCGCCGGGTGATCGTGAAGAACGACGAGACTTCGGAAGAAACCGAGTATCTGATCCCGAAGGGCAAGCACGTCTCGGTGCAGGAGGGCGATTACGTCCGCAAGGGCGATCCGCTGGTGGACGGGCCGCGGGTGCCGCATGACATCTTGCGGGTGTTGGGTGTGGAAGCCCTGTCCGATTACCTAGTCAACGAGATCCAGGACGTTTACCGGCTGCAGGGCGTGAAGATTAACGACAAGCATATCGAGGTGATCGTTCGGCAGATGCTGCAGAAGGTGGAAATCTCCGAGGCGGGGGATACGACCTTCCTCGTGGGCGAGTTGATCGACCGGGTTGAGTTCGACATGGAGAACAGCAAGCTCGGCGCAGAGGAGCGCCCGGCTGTCGGGCTGCCGGTTCTGCAGGGCATCACCAAGGCCAGCCTGCAGACGCAGAGTTTCATTTCGGCTGCTTCGTTCCAGGAGACGACGCGGGTGCTGACGGAAGCGGCAACTGCGGGCAAGACCGACAGCCTGATGGGGCTGAAGGAGAACGTGATCGTCGGGCGGCTGATCCCGGCGGGCACGGGCAGCGTGATGAACCGGCTACGGGCCGTCGCCGCAGGGCGGGACCGGGCGACGCTTGGGACGCAACGGCCGGCGCTTGCCAAACCGGAAATGGCTGCAGAGTAATAATATACAACTGGGTCGAGAGGCGCTGCCTCTCGACCCAGCATTGGCCAGCGGGTTTGGTCTGTCAGGCTTTCGCGGGCGGCAGGTTCTGGGCCCAGGGTCTAAAGGTGTCGACATAGAGTTTCGGGTCTATGCGGTGCATCGAATGACCCATCTTGGGGAATGAATGGTACTCGAATGGCTGCCCTGCCGCCTGGATAAGTTTGCGGGCTGCCGCCACTTGCAGGTCGGACACCGCGCCCATCAGCATGTCGCGTTCTGTATCGACCATCCGGAAGTGGTGGGTGAATAAAATCGGCACCTTCACCTTTTTGAGCATTGCAGCGTAGTCGCAGCCGGCGGTGGCGGTGCCACTCCAGAAAGCGCGGGCCCACTCTGGGTCATATTCCTTAAGATTCTGCGGCGGCATGTCGCCTTTTGGCGCGAAGTCGACCATCAGCGGCGGCAGCCGCGACGGTGCGGCGGCGACCATGCCTGCCCAATCGCCGATCGACCACTGGTCACCCAAATATTCTGAGAACATCGGAAAGATGTTGCCAATGCCGCTTTGGCGCATCGAATGGCCGTATGCGGGGTCTTGCTCGGATGCAAAAAGCGGCGGGTCTTCGTAGTAACAGGCCCGGACCAGGCCGGGCGGGGAATAGGCGGAAAGCCAGCACGATAGCACACCGCCGGACGACAGGCCCCCGACGATGCAGGGGCGCTTGATGACCAGTTGGATGAACCGCACGAGGTCGTTGCCCATGTTGTCGAGCGTGTAGCGGCCGGGCGTGCGGGTGGAGCGGCCCTGGCCGCGTAGATCGACGGCATAAACCCGAAAGTCGGCCTCCAGCAGCTTCATCGCCGGCTCGTAGCCCCACCAGGATTCCGTCTGACCGGGGATCAATAGTAACGCCGGCGCGCCTTCCGGCCCGGCGACCGCGTAGTTCATTTCGACTTCGCCGAGATCGACGGTATGTTCGGGATAGTCATGCGGCACGTAGGTCTCGTCCGGAAAATTCGGCCCGAAATGGTATGTCATAGTCGTTTCCCTAAATTGTTCGTTGTCGGCTCAGGGCGCTCCCGGTGCCGGACCAGGACAGGTTACGATGAAGCCGACGTTCCTTTAAGAGGAGCGGCGGATTTTTTCGGTGCTTTCGGTTTTCCCATGTTGCTCAGCTGCTTGAACATGAGGTTTGGGGCGACCCGGCTTGCGACCTTCAGCACGTTGGCAAGTCCGGGGCGAATTTCGACCTTACCAGCTTCGATACCAGCGATCGCATGGCGGGCGAGCACCTTCACGTCCATGCCCTTTTGGTTCTTCATTTCCTCGGCGAATTCGCCACGAAACAAGGGTGTTTCAACGCCGGGAGGGGCCAGTTCAACGACGGTGACTCCGCTGGCTTCGAGCTGAACGCGGAGGGATTGGGTGAAGGAGTGGATGGCAGCTTTCGTGGCGCAGTAAACTGGCGAGATCGGCATCGGGATGAATGCAAGCCCAGAGGAGACGTTGACGATCAGCGCGTCCTTGCGGGTTCTAAGATGCGGCAGGAACTGCTGGATCATGCGCACCGGGCCGCTCAAATTGATTTCGATTTCGCGGGTGACGTCGGTGAGGTCACGGTTGGTGTTGAGGTTAAGGTTGCGCATGATCCCGGCGTTGTTGATCAACGTGTCGAGCGCCGGGAACTGCGCCAGAACCTGACCATGCAAGGCGGCGACGGCGGCGGGGTCGCTGACGTCGCTGTTGAAGGTGTGGATGGCGGGGTGCGCGCGTTTGGTAGCGTCGAGTTTTTCCTGGTCGCGGCCGGTCACGATGACAGTGTTGCCGCGGTCAAGAAGCTGCCGGGCCAGCTCAAGGCCGATGCCGCTGCTGCCGCCGGTAATGAGGATGGTGCGCTGGGCTAGTTTCATTTTATGATCTTTCACTGCTGTTGAATGTGCTTGCGAAAGGGTCATAACGGGTTACACTCTCTATCGGAAAGTAGGCACGAAAAAGTTTTATACTTACCAAAAGGAGAGTGTGAATGCCGGCGGCTTTGAAGTTTAGCGAGGCGCAGATTGCGCTTGCCAAAGACTATGCTGCGCGCACCCCGCCCGACGACCTCGATCCGAGGATCGGAGCGTTGGTGAACGATCTGATTGGCCGGGTTGCCGATAAATGGACCATGCTGGTGCTGGAGGTGCTGGCGGAAAAAGGCGAGCTGCGGTTTACACGGCTGAGCGAGGCGGTGGAGGGGATCAGCCAAAAGATGCTAACCCAGACCTTGCGGCAGATGGAGCGGGACGGGTTGATCGACCGAACGGTGCATCCTGTAGTGCCGCCGAAGGTAGAGTACCGGCTGACGGCTCTCGGTTTTGGCCTCGGGGCGGCGTTTTGCGGTGTTTGGGTGTGGGCGTCGGAAAATTTGAAGCACGTCGAAGAAGCAAGGCGCGTGTTTGACGGGAAAGTCTGATTATCGAAGGTCCAGGCGCAGCGGGCTCCGGAGGCGCTTTTTCATCAGCTATGTCGAGCGCGCCAGGCTGGGTTTTTGTGGCTGGCGATGCTTGACTTGGGGTGGGGCGGCTTTTAAGGAGGGCCCTCTCGCGGGGCCTTTCGGGCGCCGGGATTGTTCATGATGTCTGGCGCGTGCGGCGCCGTTTCCGGGGATGCTCGGGGAGCTAAGGCCGCGTGCTGGCGATGTCCGCAAAGGGGTTCCCCTTCGCGGCTATTTTTCATGGCGGACCCGGTGTCTGGCGGAGCCGCAAGGACACTTAAGCCAGGAACAGAGATGCCGACCATCAACCAGTTGATCGCCAAGGGCCGCGAGCCGGCCGCCAAGCGCAATAAGGTGCCAGCGCTGGAGGGTTGCCCGCAAAAGCGCGGGGTTTGCACGCGCGTCTATACGACGACGCCGAAGAAGCCGAATTCGGCACTGCGAAAGGTCGCCAAGGTGCGGCTGACCAACGGGTTTGAGGTGGTGAGCTACATTCCCGGCGAGGGCCATAATTTGCAGGAGCACTCCGTGGTGCTGATCCGGGGCGGCCGTGTGAAGGATTTGCCGGGCGTTCGCTATCATATCCTGCGCGGCGTTCTGGACACTCAGGGCCTGCCGAAGCGGCGCAAACGCCGCTCGTTGTATGGCGCAAAGCGGCCGAAGTAGGGGAGCGGGTAGATGAGCAGACGCCGCCGCGCGATCAAACGCGAAGTCCTGCCGGACGCGAAGTTCGGCGATATCGTGATCAGCAGGTTCATGAACGTGCTGATGTATGACGGCAAGAAATCAGCCGCCGAGGGCATCGTTTATGGAGCGCTCGATGTGTTGAAGAAGCGCAGCGGGGCAAATGCCGACCCTGTGCGCTTGTTTCACGAGGCGCTGGACAATGTGAAACCGGCGATCGAGGTGCGGTCCCGCCGGGTAGGCGGCGCGACTTATCAGGTGCCGGTGGAAGTGCGGACCGAACGCCGGCAGGCATTGGCGATCCGCTGGATCATCGACAGCGCCCGCAAACGCGGCGAGCACACGATGGAAGAGCGGCTGTCGAATGAATTGCAGGATGCGGTGAACAATCGCGGTTCGGCGGTGAAGAAGCGGGAAGATACCCACCGGATGGCCGAGGCCAACAAGGCCTTCAGCCATTATCGTTGGTAGTTATCGGAATTTTTAACTTGGGCTGAAGCCCGCACGGAGCAGTCAAATGGCCAAAGCGAAATTTGAGCGGAACAAGCCGCACGTCAACATCGGCACGATCGGCCATGTCGATCATGGCAAGACCTCGCTGACCGCCGCCATCACCAAGGTGCTGGCGAAGTCTGGTGGCGCGACCTTCACCGCCTATGACATGATCGACAAGGCGCCGGAGGAGCGTGCCCGTGGTATTACGATTTCGACCGCGCATGTCGAATACGAGACCAAGAACCGGCATTACGCCCATGTCGATTGCCCTGGTCACGCCGATTATGTGAAGAACATGATCACCGGCGCGGCGCAGATGGACGGGGCGATCCTGGTGGTGTCCGCTGCCGACGGTCCGATGCCGCAGACCCGGGAGCACATCCTGCTGGCGCGCCAGGTTGGCGTGCCGGCGCTGGTCGTGTTCCTCAACAAGATGGATCTGGCCGATCCCGACCTGGTCGAGCTGGTCGAGATGGAAGTGCGCGAGCTGCTTTCGAAGTATGGCTTCGACGGCGACAATATTCCAATCGTCAAGGGTTCGGCGGTTGCGGCGCTTGAAGACAAGACGCCGGAGATTGGCGAGAACGCGATCCTGGAGCTGATGGCGGCGGTTGACGAATTCATCCCGCAGCCGGAGCGCGCCAAGGACAAGCCGTTCTTGATGCCGGTCGAAGATGTATTCTCGATCTCCGGCCGCGGCACGGTCGCAACCGGCCGTGTCGAGCGCGGTATCATCAAGGTTGGCGAGGAGGTCGAGGTCGTGGGTCTGCGTCCGACCATGAAGACCATTGTTACCGGCGTCGAGATGTTCCGCAAGCTGCTGGACCAGGGCGAGGCCGGCGACAATATCGGCGCGTTGTTGCGTGGCACCAAGCGCGAGGATATCGAGCGTGGCCAGGTTCTGGCGGCACCCGGTTCGATTACGCCGCACACGAAGTTCCATGCCCAGGCCTATATTTTGACCAAGGAAGAAGGTGGCCGGCACACGCCGTTCTTCACCAACTACCGGCCGCAATTCTACTTCCGCACCACCGATGTCACCGGCATCGTGGCACTGCAGGAAGGTACCGAGATGGTGATGCCAGGCGATAACGTCGCCATTGACGTCGATCTGATCGCGCCGATCGCGATGGATGACGGGCTGCGCTTCGCAATCCGCGAGGGTGGCCGGACCGTGGGTTCGGGCGTCGTCGCCAAGGTTACGAAGTAAAGCGGCCAGGGATCGGAGCGCAGGTTAATGGACAACCAGAACATCCGCATCCGCCTCAAGGCGTATGATCACCGCGTGCTGGACAACAGCACGAAGGACATCGTCAACACGGCGAAGCGTACCGGCGCGCAGGTGCGGGGGCCGATCCCGTTGCCGACCCATATTGAACGGTTCACCGTGAACCGCTCGCCGCATGTGGACAAGAAGAGCCGCGAGCAGTTCGAGATCCGGACCCATCGCCGCTTGCTCGATATCGTCGATCCGACGCCGCAGACCGTGGACGCGCTGATGAAGCTCGACCTCGCTGCGGGCGTCGAGGTCGAGATCAAGATTTAGGTGAAGTGATGCGAACCGGTGTGATCGCGAAGAAGTTGGGAATGACCCGGCTGTTCAAGGATGATGGCACGCATGTGCCGGTGACCGTGCTGCATCTGGATGAGGTGCGGGTGGTGCAGGCGCGCACTGTCGAAACCGATGGCTATGCCGCGGTGCAACTCGGCTATGGCAAGGCGAAGACCAGGAATGTGAGCAAGCCGATGAAGGGCCATTTTGCCAAGGCAAAGGTGGAACCGGCGATGAAGCTTGTTGAGTTCCGGGTTGCCGAAGACGCGGTGCTGGAAGCTGGCGCGGTGCTCTCTCCGGCGCATTTTTCGGTCGGGCAGTTTATTGATGTAGCCGGACTGACCAAGGGTAAAGGCTTTGCCGGCGGCATGAAGCGCTGGAATTTCTCCGGATTGGAAGCCAGCCACGGCGTGTCGATCAGCCACCGTAGTCTAGGCTCGACCGGCAATCGGCAGGATCCGGGCAAGACCTTCAAGAATAAGAAGATGGCTGGGCATTTGGGCCAGGAGCGGGTGACGACGCTGAACCTGCAAGTCGCCGGCATTGATGAGGCGCGTAATCTGATTTTGGTGCGGGGCGCGGTGCCGGGCTCGAAAGGCAGCTACGTGACGCTGCGCGACGCGATCAAGAAGACGCGGCCAGCGGACGCCGCCTATCCCGCCGGGCTGAAGGGCTGAGACCGATGAAACTGGATGTCGTCGATTTCGACGCTAAGAACACTGGCAGTGCTGAGTTGCCGGATGAGATTTTTGGGATGGCGCCGCGCGCAGATATCATCGCGCGGGTGATCCACTGGCAGTTGGCGAAGCGCCGGTCTGGCAACCACAAGGTCAAGGGCATGGGCGAGGTGAGCGGCACGACCCGCAAGCCGTACAAGCAAAAAGGCACCGGCAATGCGCGGCAAGGCAGCCTGCGCGCCCCGCAGTTCCGCACAGGCGGCGCGGTGCATGGGCCGGTGGTTCGGGACCATGGGTATTCGCTGAACAAGAAAGTGCGGCGGTTGGGTCTGCTTTCGGCGCTGTCGCAGAAGGCGGCTGATGGCAAGATCGTGGTGCTGGACGCGGTTGGCGCGCTCGAGAAGACTAAGGATGTGGCTGCGAAAGTTAAAGGGTTTGGCTGGAAGTCGGCGCTGATCGTCGACGCGGCGGTGGAAGAGAAATTCGTCCGTGCCAGCCGCAATGTGCGGGGGCTGAACATCCTGCCGGTGATCGGCGCCAATGTTTATGACATTGTTCGGCATGACGTGCTGGTGCTGACTCAGGCTGGGATCGACGGGTTGAAGGAGCGGCTGGCATGAGCGGCGCTGCGAAAATCGAGCGGAAGATTTCCGCCGAGCGGATGTACCAGGTGATCCGGGCGCCTCATATCACCGAGAAAGCGACGATGCTTTCCGAGAAGAACACCTTTGTGTTCAAGGTGGCGCCGGACGCGACCAAGCCGGAGATCAAGGCGGCGATCGAAGGCCTGTTCAAGGTTAAAGTGACGGGCGTCAACACGCTGATCACCAAGGGCAAGACCAAGCGGTTCAAGGGCCGGCCGGGCGTGCGCTCCGACGTCAAAAAAGCGTTCGTCACTTTGGCCGAGGGCCAGAGCATCGATTTCACCAACGGGCTGGCGTGAGGCGGGCGTAAGTTATGGCACTGAAGCATTTCAACCCGATCACGCCGAGCCTACGCGGCACCGTGCTGATCGACCGTTCCGAGCTTTGGAAAGGCAAACCCATTAAAGGGTTGACCGAGGGTGAGCACTCCTCTGGTGGGCGCAACAACCACGGCCGGATTACCAGCCGGTTCCGGGGTGGTGGCCATAAGCAGGCTTACCGGATCGTCGACTTCAAGCGCCGCAAGTACGATGTCGGCGCGACGGTTGAGCGGCTGGAATATGACCCGAACCGCACCGCGTTTATCGCGTTGATCAAATATGCGGACGGCGAACTGGCTTATATTCTGGCGCCGCAGCGGTTGAAGGTAGGCGACCCGGTGGTGTCCGGCGCACGCGTTGACATCAAGCCCGGCAACGCAATGCCGATGGCGGCGATCCCGGTGGGAACGATCATCCATAACATCGAATTGAAGCAAGGCGCCGGCGGCAAGATGGCCCGGTCGGCAGGCACCTTCGCGCAGTTGGTCGGTAAGGATCAGGGTTATGCGCAGGTCAAGCTGATGTCCGGAGAGCTTCGGATCGTCCGGGCCGAGTGCATGGCGACGATTGGCGCGGTTTCGAATGCCGACCATCAGAACGAGCAGATCGGTAAGGCTGGGCGCAGCCGCTGGCTGGGCCGCAAGCCGCATAACCGCGGTGTGGTGATGAACCCGGTGGACCATCCGCATGGTGGTGGCGAGGGCCGGACTTCCGGCGGCCGGCATCCGGTCACGCCGTGGGGCAAGCCGACCAAGGGCTACAAGACGCGCACCAACAAGCGCACGGATGACCTGATCATCCGCCGCGCCAAGACCGGGAAGGGCTGAGTATGTCGCGTTCCGTTTGGAAAGGCCCGTTTGTGGACGGGTATCTGTTGGGCAAGGCGGAGACCTCCAAGGCTTCCGGCCGCAACGAGATCATCAAGATCTGGTCGCGCCGCTCGACCATCCTGCCGCAATTCATCGGCCTGACTTTTGGCGTTTATAACGGCAAAAAGTTTCTGCCGGTGCAAGTGAACGAGAATATGGTCGGCCATAAGTTCGGCGAGTTTTCGCCGACCCGGACGTTTACCGGGCACTCGGCCGACAAGAAAGCGAAGCGGGGCTGAGATGAGCAAACTGAAAGCCCCGCGCGGCCTGGAGGACACCCAGGCTCAAGCGATCACCAACAATATGCGCTGTAGCCCGCGCAAGCTGAACCTGGTGGCGGCGAGCATCCGCAACCTGCCGGCCGGACGCGCTTTGGCCGACCTGACGTTTTCCAAGCGCCGGATCTCCGGCCAGGTGAAGAAGACGCTGGAGAGTGCGATCGCCAATGCCGAGAACAACCATCAGCTCGATGTCGATAAGCTGGTGGTGAAGTTGGCGGAGGTCGGCCGCGGTATCGTGATGAAGCGTTTCCATGCCCGCGGCCGCGGCCGATCCGCGACTGTGGAGAAGTGGTTCAGCAATTTGAAGATCGTGGTTGAGGAACGCGAGGCGGTGGAGAGGCCGGCGCGCGACACCAAACCTGGCCGCAAAAAGGGCAGCGCTGCGCCGCCGAGCGTTGCGATGACAGAGACCGCTGGGGAGACCGCGTAATGGGTCACAAGATCAATCCGATCGGCATGCGCCTCGGCATCACCCGCACCTGGGATAGCCGTTGGTACGCAGATAAGGACTACGCCAAGCTGCTGCATGACGACATCAAGCTACGGACTCATTTGCGCAAGCGGCTTTTGCAGGCGGGCGTTTCCAAGGTGGTGATCGAGCGCCCGGCGAAGAAGCCGCGGGTAACGATCTACGCGGCGCGGCCAGGTGTGGTGATCGGCAAGAAGGGCCAGGATATCGACACTCTCCGCAAGGAGTTGTCGACCATGGCAAAGGCCGAGGTCTCGCTCAACATCATGGAAATCCGCAAGCCGGAGATCGACGCGACGCTGGTGGCGGAAAACATCGCACAACAGCTGGAGCGCCGCGTGGCGTTTCGCCGGGCAATGAAGCGTGCTGTGCAGTCGGCGATGCGGCTCGGCGCGCAAGGGATCCGCATCAATTGCGGTGGACGCCTTGGTGGCGCCGAGATCGCGCGGATGGAGTGGTACCGCGAGGGCCGGGTGCCATTGCATACATTGCGCGCCGACATCGATTACGGTGTGGCGACAGCGAAGACGACTTATGGCACCTGCGGCGTGAAGGTGTGGATCTTCAAGGGCGAGATCCTGGTGCAGGACCCGCTAGCGCAGGACAAGCGCGCCGCCGAACAAGCGCCGCAGCGTTAAGGACTTTTCGAAATGATGTCTCCAAAGCGGACCAAATTCCGCAAAGCCCATAAGGGCCGTATCCACGGCCTGGCGAAGGGCAATACGCAGCTGAACTTCGGCGCCTTTGGTTTGAAGGCGCTGGAGCCGGAGCGTGTGACGGCGCGGCAGATCGAAAGTGCGCGCCGCGCGATCACCCGGGCGATGAAACGGGCTGGGCGAGTTTGGATACGGATCTTTCCGGACGTGCCGGTTTCCACCAAACCTGCGGAAGTGCGGATGGGTTCCGGCAAGGGCAGCCCGGAATTCTGGGTGGCGCGCGTGCATCCTGGCCGCATCGTGTTCGAGATCGATGGCGTTGCGGAGACATTGGCCCGCGAGGCGCTGGCGCTTGGCGCCGCGAAGCTGCCGATCCGCACCAAGTTTGTTACCCGCATCGGGGAGGCTTGAGATGGCGACCGCAGGCGATATCCGCGCGAAGACGCCGGATGAGTTGAATGGTTTGTTGCTTGATTTGCGCAAGGAGCAGTTCAACCTGCGTTTCCAGCGCGCCACCGGGCAGCAGGAAAATACCAGCCGAGTGCGGGTGGTGCGGCGCGACATCGCGCGGATCAAGACGATTTTAGCCGAGCACACGCGCTCGGCGGCGAAGGGTTAAGCGAAATGCCGAAACGTGTGCTGACCGGGCGGGTTGTGAGCGACAAGATGGACAAGACGATCACCGTTCTTGTCGAACGTCGGATCATGCACCCGCTGTACAAGAAGTTCATTCGCCGCTCGAAGAAATACGCTGCGCATGACGAGGCCAATGTCTGTGCCGAGGGCGATCTGGTGCGGATTGAGGAGTGCGCGCCGATTTCCAAGCGTAAGACCTGGATCGTGACCGAGCGCAATGGCGCCACGGTTGGCGAACCTGCCTCTCCGCAAGCTGGCGCGTAAAGGGAGATTTGAGACATGATCATCGTTGAATCGAATCTCGAGGTCGCCGACAATTCCGGCGCTCGGCGCGTGCAGTGCATCAAGGTGCTTGGCGGCTCGAAGCGCAAGACCGCCTCGGTTGGGGACATCATCGTGGTGTCGGTGAAGGATGCGATCCCGCGCGGCAAGGTGAAGAAGGGCGACGTACACCAGGCGGTGGTCGTGCGAACGGCGTTCCCGGTGCGGCGCGCTGATGGTAGTGCAATTCGTTTCGATACCAACGCAGCGGTGCTGATCAACAAGCAGATGGAGCCGATCGGCACCCGTATTTTTGGGCCGGTGGTGCGCGAATTGCGGGCCAAGAAGTTCATGAAGATCATCAGCCTGGCGCCGGAGGTCCTGTAGACATGGCCGCGCGCATCAAGAAGGGTGATAAGGTGTTGGTCATCGCCGGCGCCGCCAAGGGCACCCAGGGCGAAGTGCTGCGGGTGATGCCGAAGGAAGAACGCGCCGTGGTGCAGGGCGTCGCAATGGCGAAGCGGCACACTAAGCCGAAGGGCATGGGTCAGCCGGGCGGCATCATCGAGCGGGAGGCGGCGGTGCATCTGTCGAACCTCGCGCTGTTGGAGCCGGGCACCGAGAAGCCGACGAAGGTTTCTTTCAAGGTTTTGGAAGGCGGCAAGAAGGTTCGTGTGTCCCGCAAGACGGGAGCGAGCCTCGATGGCTGAGGAGAAAAGTGCGATGAGCGAGAGCAAGCCGTTGCCGCGTCTGCAGACCCAGTACCGTGAGGTGTTGCGGGATGCGATGCTGAAGGAGTTCGGGTACAAGAACGCGCTCGAGGTGCCGCGGCTTGAGAAGATCGTTATCAATATGGGCGTCGGCGAAGCGGCGGCGGACCAGAAGAAGCTGGATGCGGCGGTGGCCGAGCTGACGCTGATTGCCGGGCAGAAGCCGATCAAGACGATTTCGAAGAAGGCGATCGCCGGCTTCAAGATACGGGCCGGGCTGCCGATCGGCACCAAGGTAACGCTACGCAAGGCGCGGATGTACGAGTTCCTGGACCGGCTGGTGACGATCGCGTTGCCGCGAGTACGGGACTTCCGTGGCATCCCGAACGGCAAGGGCTTCGACGGCCGCGGCAACTTTGCCATGGGCGTCAAAGAGCAGATCATCTTCCCGGAGATCGTGTACGACAAGGTCGATGCGATCCGCGGCATGGATATCATCTTCGTGACCACCGCGAAGACCGACGCCGAGGCCAAGGCGTTGCTTAAAGGTTTCAATCTGCCGTTCGCGAGCTGAGCGGTCCCCGAGTTACTGGAAAACCGCCGGCTTGGCCGGCAGGTTCCGAAAGGTGAAGTAGAGCATGGCGAAGACATCGCAGGTTAACCGGAACAAGAAGCGGGAGCGTATGGCTTCTCGTGACAAGGGCAAGCGTTCGCAGTTGAAGGCGACGATCATGGATCGCACACTGCCGGTGGAAGACCGTTTCGAGGCCAGCATCAAGCTCGCCGAGTTGCCGCGCAATGGCGCCAAGGTGCGGGTGCGGCTGCGGTGTGAGCTGACCGGCCGGAGCCGGGGCAATTACCGCAAGTTCAAGCTGTGCCGTATCGCGTTCCGCGATCTGGCGAGCGCCGGGCAGATCCCCGGCGTCGTCAAGGCGAGCTGGTAAGGAAAGGGCAAAACCATGTCGATGTCCGATCCATTGGGTGACATGCTCACCCGCATTCGTAACGCGCAGCACGCCAAGCTAACAATGTGCGTGGCGCCTGCCTCCAACCTGCGCGCCAATGTGCTGGACGTGTTGAAGCGCGAGGGTTTTATTCGCGGCTTTTCACGCGAAGAGGTGCGGCCTGGCATCGCACAGCTGCGCATCGAGCTGAAATACAGCGAGGGCCAGCCGGTGATCAAGGAGATCAACCGGGTTTCGCGGCCAGGACGGCGGGTGTATTCGAAGATCAAGGAACTGCCCCGGGTATATTCCGGGCTGGGTGTTTCAATCCTCTCTACGCCGCGCGGCGTGATGAGCGATGTGGAGGCCCGCGCCGCCAATGTCGGCGGCGAAGTTCTCTGCCGCGTGTTTTAAGGAAGACCACCATGTCACGTATCGGCAAATATCCCGTGGAAGTTCCGGCTGGCGTCACCATGGCGCTGGCAGGCAATATCCTCACGGCGAAGGGCAAGCTCGGCGAGTTGAAGCTGACGTTGGCCGACAATGTCGAGGCCACGGTCGACGGCAACAAGGTGGCAGTGGCGCCAAAGAGCAACGCTGCCCAGGCGCGGATGATGTGGGGCACGACGCGCGCCAACATAGCCAATATGGTGAAGGGTGTCTCCGTAGGTTACGCGAAGACTCTGGAGATCACCGGCACCGGCTACCGCGCTGCGGTGCAGGGCAAGAACCTAGTGGTCAATCTCGGCTTTTCGCACGACGTTGTTTATCCGATCCCGGAGGGTATCAAGGTAAGTTGTGAACGGCCAACTTTGATCAAGGTCGAGGGCGTCGATAAGCGGCAGGTTGGCCAGGTGTGCGCCGAGTTGCGGGCGTATCGGCCGCCGGAGCCTTACAAAGGCAAGGGCGTCAAGTTCGAGGGCGAGGCGATCCGCCGCAAAGAGGGTAAGAAGAAGTAATGGCGAACAGTCTCAACCTGCAGGACCGGCGGCGCGCGCGGCTGCGCTACCAGTTGCGGCAGAAGGCCGTTGGGCGGCCTCGGCTTTCGGTGTTCCGGTCCGGCAAGCATATTTATGCTCAGGTGATCGACGACGCGCAGGGCAAGACGGTCGCCGCCGCTTCGACTTTGGACAAGGATTTGAAGTCCAGTCTGAAAACCGGCGCGGACAAGGATGCGGCCAGTGCGGTCGGCAAACTGATTGCCGAGCGCTCCAAGGCCGCGGGTGTGACCGCCGTGGTGTTCGATCGCGGATCTTATATTTATCATGGCCGGGTGAAAGCCCTGGCTGAGGCGGCCCGCGAGGGCGGCCTCGACTTTTAAGGACGATAGAGCATGGCACGTGACGCACATGGCGGCGGGGACCGCGGCGGCCGGGGCGGCCGGGACCGCGACCATAACCGCGACCGGGACGGCGACGAGCTGATCGACAAGCTGGTCACCATCAACCGCGTCGCTAAAGTCGTGAAAGGCGGCCGCCGGTTTGCTTTTGCAGCGCTGGTGGTGGTGGGCGACCAAAAGGGCCGGGTCGGCTACGGCGCTGGCAAAGCACGTGAAGTGCCGGAGGCTATCCGCAAAGCGACCGAGCGCGCCAAGAAGACGATGATCCGGGTGCCGATGAAGGAAGGCCGGACGCTGCACCATGACATCATCGGCCATTATGGCGCCGGCGAGGTGGTGATCCGTTCCGCCCCGGCCGGCACCGGCATCATTGCTGGCGGGCCGCTGCGCGCGGTGTTCGAGACTTTAGGGATTGGCGACGTGGTGGCGAAGTCACTCGGCAGCCGCAACCCGCATAATATGGTGAAGGCGACTTTTGCGGCGCTCGGCGGTATAACCAGCCCCCGCCTTGTAGCAGCGCGGCGCGGCAAGAAGGTGGCCGATCTTTATGGTCCAGTGGCGCCGAAGGAAGCGCCGGCTGTGGAGGCTACCGATGTCTGATGTCGCGAAGAAGGTCCGGGTAACGCAGATTGCTTCAGGTAATGGCCAGAAGCCTGGCCAGCAGGCGACGCTGGTCGGGTTGGGGCTGAACAAGCTGCGCAAAAGCCGCGAATTTGCCGATACACCGGATCTACGCGGCCGGCTGCGCAAGGTCGCGCATCTGCTGAAGGTTGAGGAACTGGCGTAAGCTGGCTTCCAGGGGATTTATAATGAAGTTGAACGAAATCCGGGACAACCCCGGCGCGCGGTTAAAGAGCAAGCGGCTCGGCCGCGGCATCGGTTCCGGCAAGGGCAAAACCTCCGGCAAAGGCGTCAAGGGCCAGAAGGCGCGCGAGGGCGTGGCGCTGAACGGCTTTGAAGGAGGGCAGTTGCCGATCTATCGGCGGCTGCCGAAGCGCGGCTTTGTGAACGTCAACCGTAAGGAGTACGCGCCGCTTAACCTCGGCAGCCTGGAAGCGGCGCTGGAATCGGGCAAGCTCGAAGCCGGTGTGACGATCACCGAGGCCAGCTTGAAGGCGGCTGGGCTGGTGCGGCTTGGCAAGGTCGACGGCGTGCGGCTGCTCGCCAAGGGCACGATCAGCAAGGCCGTGACAATTGAAGTTTCCGGCGCGTCGGCGGCGGCGATAGCGGCGGTGGAGCAGGCCGGCGGGTCCGTAAAGACGCTGGTGGAAAGCAAAGAAGCGCCAGCGGCGGCGTAGGTCGTGAGGATCCGCCCGGCACTTCCTAATTTCGTGGGCCGCCAGAACCCTTGAGTTGTAGATCTTCCGTTCTGGCCGGTTGATGCTCTTGCTTCCGCCGTCATTCTTCCGGCACTATACTCGCAATCAAACGGCGTCCCCCGATGGCCCGGAGCCGGCGGTGGGCGCCGTTCGCATGAACGTTAGGAGAACGCATGGCTTCCGCCTCTGAGCAGATGGCAGCTTCACTCAACCTTGGCGCATTTGCCAAGGCTAGCGATTTGAAGAAGCGCATCCTGTTCACCTTGGGCGCGCTGATCGTGTTCCGGCTAGGCACGTACATCCCCGTTCCAGGCGTCGATGGTGTGGTAATGGCGCATCAGATGACGCAGAACGGCGGCGGCATCCTTGGCATGTTCAACATGTTCACCGGCGGTGCGCTCGGGCGGATGACAATTTTCGCGCTCAACATTATGCCCTATATTAGTGCCTCGATTATCATCCAGCTGATGACGGCGGCGATCCCGACACTGGAGGCGCTGAAGAAGGAGGGTGATGCCGGGCGGCAGAAGATCACACAGTACACGCGCTACCTAACGGTGGTGATCGCGGCGGTGCAGGCGTATGGCATTTCGATCGGCCTGGCCGCGATGAAGACATCGCTCGGCCCCGCGGTGATCGACCCCGGGCTAATGTTCACCTTTACTTGCGTCGTTACGCTGGTCGGCGGCACGGTGTTCCTAATGTGGCTCGGCGAGCAGATCACCTCACGTGGGATCGGCAACGGCGCCAGCCTGATCATTTTCGCCGGTATCGTTGCAAATCTGCCGATCGCCATTGCAAATATTCTAGAGCTAGGGTCGACCGGCGCGCTGTCCACAGTGTTTATTATCGGCTTCTTCGTTATTGGCTTGGCAGTTATTGCGTTCGTTGTATTCATGGAGCGAGCGCAGCGGCGGATATTGGTGCAGTATCCGAAGCGCCAGGTGGGACAAAAAATGTTTGGTGGCGATGCCACGCACATGCCGCTGAAGGTGAATACCTCCGGCGTGATTCCCCCGATCTTTGCCAGTTCGCTGCTGCTGATCCCGGCCACGATCGTCGGTTTTTCGAAAGGCGGCCCAGGGTGGCTAACGACAGCGGCGCATCAGCTGAGCCATGGGCAGCCAGGCTACATGCTGCTCTACGCCGGACTGATTATCTTCTTCTCCTATTTCTATACGGCGGTCGTCTTCAACCCGCAGGAGACGGCGGACAACCTTAAAAAACATGGCGGATTTATTCCGGGGATCAGACCGGGCGCCAACACTGCCAGTTACTTTGACCGGGTGCTGACCCGCCTGACAACGATCGGCGCGGCGTATCTGGTGATTGTGTGCCTCTTGCCGGAATTTGTCCTAAGCAATTATAGCCTGCCGTTCTACTTCGGAGGCACTTCGTTGCTTATTATCGTTTCGGTAACGATGGATACGGTGGCACAGGTGCAGTCGCATCTGCTGGCGCATCAATACGAAGGTTTGATTCGGAAAAACCGCGGCCGCGGCCGTCGCTAGGGGGTAGAGGTGGAACTGATACTCCTGGGGCCGCCGGGCGCCGGTAAGGGGACGCAATCAGAGTTGCTGGAGAAGCGCTACGGTGTGGCGAAGATTTCGACGGGCGACATGCTGCGCGCCGCGGTCGCCGACGCAAAGACACCGGAAGAGCTGGAAGTGAAGGAGGTGATGGCCTCCGGCGCGTTGGTCTCCGATCATCTTATCATCCGGATGATCGCAGCGCGGATACAAAAGCCGGACTGCGCCAGCGGCTTCATCCTGGACGGTTTTCCGCGCACGGTGCCGCAAGCCAAGGCGCTTGATAAGTTGTTACATGAAACCGCCGTCGATCTCGATGCCGTCATTGAGTTGAAAGTGGATGAGGCGGCGCTTGTGGAGCGGATAAGCGGCCGCTTCAGTTGTGCGGTCTGCGGCACCGGCTATCACGACCACTTCAAGCAGCCAAAAATAGCCGGCGTGTGCGACGTGTGCGGCAGTACCGAGTTCACCCGCCGGCCCGATGACCGCGCGGAGACGGTGCACGCCAGGCTTGAAGCCTATAACGCCCAAACCATGCCAATCCTGCCTTACTACCGGGCCGCCGGCCGGCTCTTTACCGTTGACGGCATGGCGGCGATGGGTGAGGTCGAACGACAGATCGAAGCGGTGTTGCGCCAAGTCGGCGTGCCGCTTCCGGAACCCGCTTAAGCTCAAATTCACGAAAATTTGATCGGTTCGCGTTGACTCTGTCTTTGCCAGCGCTATAACCCGCTTTCACGCGGCGCTCCTGAAGGGGCGCCGCTACTTGTTATGATCCCCAGGAGAAACTCGCGTGGCGCGTATTGCCGGTGTAAACATCCCTACAAACAAGCGGGTGACGATCAGTCTGCGCTATATTTATGGCATCGGGCCGATCAAGGCCCAGCAGATCTGCACAGCTCTTAGTATTCCGGACGAGCGTCGCGTCAATCAGCTTTCTGATGACGAAGTGCTGCGGCTGCGCGAGTTGATCGATCGCGATTACCGCGTTGAGGGTGATTTGCGTCGAGAGACTGCAATGAATATCAAGCGGCTGATGGACCTGGGCTGCTACAGGGGCCTGCGGCACCGTAAAGGGCTGCCGGTACGCGGCCAGCGGACCCATACCAACGCCCGCACCCGCAAGGGTAAGGCAGTGGCGATTGCCGGTAAGAAGAAGGTTACCAAGTAGCCTTTCCCCCTACGATTTTCGTTTTTCAGGAATACCGATATGGCGAAACCCGCCTCAAGAAGCCCGCGCAAAAAAGAACGCAAGAACATCATTTCCGGCGTCGCCCATGTGCTGGCAAGTTTTAATAACACGATGGTTAACATTACCGATGCGCAGGGCAACACGATTGCCTGGTCATCTGCCGGCAGCCAAGGGTTCAAGGGCAGCCGGAAGTCGACGCCTTATGCGGCGCAGGTCGCCGCCGAGGATTGCGGCCGCAAGGCCCGCGAGCACGGCATGGAGATGTTGGAAATCGAGGTCAGCGGACCGGGCTCGGGCCGTGAAAGTGCGTTGCGTGCTTTACAGACGGTCGGCTTTCAGATTTCCGCGATCCGTGACCTGACGCCGATCCCGCATAACGGCTGCCGGCCGCGTAAACGCCGCCGCGTCTGACGCCGATTTTTGAGTGTGGCCGGACGGTAAAGCCATCGTGCGGCGGAGGGTAGTATGTTGAAAGAATCTAATTTGTCGCTGCAACGCAACTGGCAGATGCTGATCAAGCCTGAGCAGCTCGACATCGAATTTGGCGCGGATTCGCAACGTGTCGCAACGATCATAGCGGAACCGCTGGAGCGCGGCTTCGGCATGACACTTGGCAACTCGCTGCGCCGGATCCTGCTGTCTTCATTGCAAGGCGCCGCGGTGACCGCGGTGCGGATCGATGGCGTGCTGCATGAGTTCAGCACGCTGGTTGGTGTGCGGGAAGATGTGACCGACATCGTGCTCAACATCAAGCAACTTGCGGTGCGAATGCATGGCGAGGGGCCGAAGAGGATGGTGCTGACGGCGACCGGGCCCGGAGAAATCAAGGCCGGACAGATACAGGCTGGTCATGATATCGAGATCATGAATCCGGACCTCGTGCTTTGCACGCTCGATGACGGCGCGCAGCTTGGCATGGAATTTACCGTCGCTTCCGGGCGCGGCTATGAACCTGCTTCCGCCAACCGGCCGGAAGACGCGCCGATCGGGCTGATCCCGGTCGACGCGATCTACTCCCCTGTGCGCCGCGTTTCCTACCGGGTCGAACCGACCCGCGTCGGGCAGGTTACGGACTACGACAAGCTGATTTTGCAGATCGAGACCAACGGCGCGATCACGCCAGAAGATTCCGTGGCGCTAGCTGCTCGCATTCTGCAGGACCAGCTTGGCATGTTCGTGAACTTCGAGGAGCCGCAGCGCCTGCGCGCCGAGGAGCCGCGGATCGAGTTGCCGTTCAACGCCAACCTTCTCCGCAAGGTGGACGAACTGGAGCTTTCAGTGCGCAGCGCCAACTGCCTCAAGAACGACAACATCGTCTATATCGGAGACCTCGTTCAGAAGAGTGAGCAGGAGATGTTGAGGACCCCGAACTTCGGCCGCAAGTCGCTGAACGAAATCAAGGAAGTGCTGACCACGATGGGTCTCTCGCTCGGTATGACCGTGGCGGACTGGCCACCCGAGAATATTGAAGAGCTTGCCAAGCGCTCCGACCAGCCTTTCTAACGCTTACAGGATTTGAAACATGCGTCACGGTCTTAGCGGGCGGAAGCTCGGCGTCACCTCCTCGCATCGCTTGGCGATGTTCCGCAACATGGCGGTTGCGCTGATCAAGCATGAGCAGATCACTACGACGCTGCCAAAGGCCAAGGAACTGCGGCCGGTGGCGGAGAAGCTGATCACGCTCGGCAAGCGCGGCGGCCTGCACGCCCGGCGCCAGGCGTATAACCAGCTGCGCGATGAGACCATCGTAAGCAAGTTGTTTGACGCCTTGGCGAACCGGTACAAAGCCCGGGCTGGCGGCTATACCCGGGTGCTGAAAGCTGGAATGCGGCACGGCGATGCGGCTGACATGGCGGTGATCGAGCTGGTGGATCGTGACGTGACGGCAAAAGGCCTGGATAGCGGGCCGAAACCGGAAGCGGCGGACACGAACGACACGGAAGAGTAAGAAGGGGTTCTGCCCCGTAGCTTGGTCCGGTTCGCCGGGCACTTACTTACCTAGCGGTTTATGAGCCTTGTCGATCAGCCGGCTGAGCAGGCTCGGTTTTTTCGCAGGCTTCGGGGTGGCTTTGGCTGCCGCCGCGGTTTTAGCCTTGGCTTTTAGCCATTCCTCGTGAGATTTGCCGGCCTTTGCGGCACGTTGCTGTTCATACGCGGTTTTGGCGGCACTGGATTTTTTTGGCGCGGCGGGTGATGTTTTAGTCATGCGGCGTCTCCGGTAGGCGGCGGGATTTAGCTGAAAAGCTACCTAGAACTCAAGCGCCGTCGCTGCGGCGTAGAGCGAGGTAGGTTAGAAGACCGAGGGCTGCATAAAGTGCGATTCCGGCTACAGCCAGCAGAACCAAGGCGGCGAACATGCGAGGGATTTCTAGCCGGTAGCCGGCTTCAAGAATGCGGTAGGCGAGGCCGGAGGCGAAGCCGCCGGAGCCGGCAACAAACTCCGCGACCACGGCGCCAACAAGAGCAAGGGTGGCGGAAATGCGCAGGCCGGCGAGGAAAAAAGGCAATGCTGCCGGCAGGCGGAGCCAGAGCAGGATTTGCCAGCGTTTGGCGCCGTTGAGGCGGAACAGGTCGATCAGTTCCGGCGGCGTGGCGGCAAGGCCGGCGGCGGTGTTGGAGAGCACCGGAAAGAAGGCGATAACGGTGGCGCAGACCACCAACGCCAGGAAGGGTTGGTTGACCCAAATGATAATCAGCGGGGCGATGGCGACCACCGGCGTGACCTGCAGGATGACCGCCCAGGGCTGGATGGCGGCGCGCAAGAGGGGGCTGGCCGCCATTGCCAAAGCCAGTGCCAGCCCCAGCACAGCCGACACGGCAAGGGCGGCGAGGGTGACGGTGAGGGTGGAGAGCAGCGCGCTGTTCAGCACGCCAGCGTCATTGAAATACGCCACGGCAATGGCGGTCGGAGCGGGCAGCACATAAGGCGGAACGGCCAGCAGCCAAACCAATCCCTGCCAAAGTCCAAGGCCGGCAAGACCAAAGACGAAAGGCGCCGCGCGCTCGACGCCACGATTCATGCGGGCATGACCGCACGCAGCGTTGCGGAAATTTGTTTGGTCAAGGCGAGGTAGGCCGGGCTGGAGCGGCGGTCCGGCGCTTCGGGCACATCGGCCAGTATCTCGGCAGCAATCCGGCCGGGGCGCGGCGACATTACCAGAACACGGCTGGCAAGAAAAGCTGCTTCGTAGATTGAGTGGGTCACGAAGACGATGGTGGCACCCCGCCGGCGCCACAGCGCGTGCAGGTCTTCCTGCAACTTGTGGCGCGTGAATTCATCGAGCGCCGCGAAAGGTTCGTCCATCAGCAGCAGCTTTGGCGCGGAGACCAGAGCGCGGGCCAGGGCGACACGCATCTTCATGCCGCCGGAGAGGGTGCGCGGGCGCGCCTGGGCGAAATCGGTGAGACCGACCTGCGCCAATGCAGTGGCGATGAACGGAGCGGCGGCAGCACGGCTAACGCCTTTCAGGCGGAGCGGCAGGTAGACGTTTTCCGCGGCGTCGGCCCAAGGCAGCAGGGTAGCGTCCTGAAACACGTAGCCGATCTCACCGGGGCCAGGCTCGTGGCCCGTGGCCCAGGCCATTTGGCCGGTGGTTGGCGCCTCCAACCCGGCCGCCAGGCGGAGCAGTGTCGACTTGCCGCAACCGGATGGACCGAGTAGCGCCACGAACTCGCCGGCCGCGATGCGGGTCGAGATGGCTTCGAGCGCCAGGGTGCCGTTGCCGAAGCGTTTGGTGACAGCGTCGAACGTCAGCACTATTTGTTCGGCATGCCAAACTTGTGGTCGACGAATTGCAGCGTGTAGCCGGCCCGGACGTTCATCGATTTGTCGTACAGGCCGGTCGCGGCCATCTGGTTGAAGAAGGAGGCCCAGCGCGCATCGGTCATCGCGCCGATGCCCAGGATCTTGGCGTCGCCGGAGTCAACGATGCCGCGCGCCTTTAGTTGGTCGTAGCCGAACTTTACGAGCCCAGGTGTCATGTCCGGGTTGGCTTTCAGGATCGCCGCGAAGGCAGGGGCGGGGTTGCCGTAAAGATAGGAATACCAGCCCTCGATGGAGGCGTTAATGAAGCGCTGCACCAAATCAGGGTTGGTCTTTACCAGTTTTTCGCTGGTCGCGATCAGGCTGGCGTAGCCGTTGAAGCCGGCATCGGAGATCATCAGCACCACGGGCGGCTTGCCGGTTGTCTGCCGCACCAGGAATGGCTCGGAGGTGACGTAGGCCTCTTGCACCATGTGCGGGTCGGTGAAGAACGGGGCTAGACTGAAGCCGTAGGGTCGCAGCTGCGAGTCGGTGTAGCCGTATTTGGCTTTGAGGTACGCCCACCAGCTGGCGCGGCTGTCGGCGGCCAGCGCGATCGGCTTGCCCTTTAGGTCCGCGAAGCTGTCGTCGCCGACGCCGGGATGGGCCATCAGAATGTCCGGATCCTTTTGAAAACCGGCGGCGACGGCGACAAAGGGGATATTTTCCTGCACGAAGTTGAGCGCCAGGAAGGCATTGGAGGTAATGTCGAAGGTCAGGCGGCCGGCGACCAGCAGTTCGGCGTTGTTCACCTGCGGGCCGCCCTGCACGATGTGAACGTCGAGGCCGGATTTTTTATAGATGCCGGTGGCAAGTGCCTGATAGTAGCCGCCATATTCCGGCTCTGCGACCCAATCGAGGCCGAAGGTGACGCTGTCGGCGGCACGCGCTACCGATGAGCAGGTGAGCCAGGCGGCAAAGGCCAGCAGCAGGCGAGCCGGCAGGTTCATGGGACACGTCTCCTAGGAAGAGCAGGGATTAGCATGAGTGAGCCGCGGATCAAGGCGGGGGTTTGGGTGGCGGTGGCGTTGCGCCTTGGCGGCCTGGAGGGCAAGCCCGGCGTGGTCGTTCGTCGCGGCGATGCTGACGCCGGAGGCGTGCTGACCGTTTTGCGTGGCCGCGAAGGGAGCATCGTTCTGACGCAAATTCGGGGCTCTGGCGGTGACCTGTCCTGGCTGCGCGGCACCGGCGCGGCGCCAGTGGAGGAAACGGTGGCCGACGCCTATGTCAAGCGCCAGCTATCCTATGATCCCGATCTTTGGGTGCTCGAATTTGAGGCGGCGGATTATCTGCCGCCGTTTGAGGCAAAAATCGTTTAGAGGGGCGGGTTGTCTCAGGCTGGCGTGTCTGCATTCAAGTTCGCTGCATTCGTCAAGCAAAGCAATCTGATGCTCAAAGGTCAAGTTGTGGTACAACCGTTTTGACCCTCCTGTTCGCGTGCCAAGGCGCGGATGCAAGCAGGGTGCTTATACAAACGATTTTGATGCGCGAGCAGCGCTGGTCGCTGCGCTAGGTCAAGCCAATCCGCCATCAACCCCGATAAGCTCCAGTTCACATAAACATCAACGATCGACCAAGTATCTCCATACCACCACGGGCCGGCCGACAGGCGCTGCTCGATCCGTGGTAGAACCTTGCTCCACCCTTCAAGCCCCTTCGCCCGGACGTCGTCGATATCGCCGACCGTGAAGCGGGGTGGATTTAGCACCTGACGGCGCAAAATGTGCAGCGTGGAAGAGCACCAGATCAGATGCTCCAGAGGCTCGTTGGCTCCTACAGCGAGGTCGGGCTTTGGCAGCAGCCCGGCCGCGGGATATCGGGTGCCGAGATAGTGCAGGATCGCCGCGTTCTGCGTAAAGACTCGGCCCTCCATAACTAGCGCCGGTACCTCTTGATTAGGATTTATCGCAGCATACACGCTAGACCGGTGCTCTCCTTTGGCAAGATCGAGCGACTTGGCGTCGAACGTGAGGCCAATCTGCTCAAGCGCCGTCATGGTGACCCGCGCACATGTTTCTCTGCCGTAGTAGAGGATAATTTCGCTCAACAGGGTCTCCCGCAATATTCCGGTCGTGCTTCCAGCAAGTTGACAAAGATGCTTCCCGCCACAGCCGCTGAGGCTTTTTAACTCAGTGTTTCCCGCACCGCTTTGGCCAGGGCGGGGTTCTCGGCATCGAGGCCGGTGGCAACGCCGATGCGATCGGGTATACTTTTGTTTTGGCTGAGTTTGGCTTTGCCTTCCAAAGCTTCAATGTGCAGGACGAGGCCAACGATGCCTTTGAGTTGGGCAGCGATGTAGGCAGTGGGTGCGTCCGTGACGGCCCATGGCGCGGCACGGGTTTTCTCATAGCGGTCAGTGAGGGCGGTGACGATCTGCAGCAGAGCTTCCGGATCCTCGACGATTTCGAGACGCCCGGTCGCGTGAACGGCGATGTAATTCCAGGTGGGCACCACTTTGCCGGTTTCGGCTTTGGTGGCGTACCATGACGGGCTGATATAGCCTTCCGCCGCGGTGAAGATGGCGAGTGAACGGGCTTTGGGATCAGCGTCGCGCCAGTGCGGATTAGCCCGGGCGACGTGGCCAACCAAGCGGTCCGGGCCCGTGAACAAGGTTAGCGGCAGGTGGGTCGCGAGCAACGCTCCATCGACCTTGAGCGAAATCAGGACCGGCAGGGAAGCGGTTCGGATGATGGCGTGCAGTTCATCCGGCTGAGTTTCCGCGAAGGCGGGAGGATTATACATGCTGCCTGAGTTTCGTCCTGTTAGGCGGCGAGTTTTGCCCCGGCCTGCGCCAAAGCGAATTGTTCCGGCGTTAGGTAAGCTTCCAGCACCTCGTCAGGCGTACCGTCCCGCTTGATCTCGCCGCCATCCATCCAGATGACACGGTTGCACCAGCGCATGATAATGTCCGCGGAGTGGGAAGAAAGCACCAGAACCTCGGCGCCGCTGACCATGGTCTCTAACCTCTGCCGGGCTTTGTCCATGAAGGACGCGTCGCCGGCCATGATCCATTCATCCATCAACAGGATCTGTGGCTTGATCGCCGTAGCCAGCGCGAAGCCAAGCCTGACCACCATGCCGGCGCTGTAGGTGCGGACCGGTAGCTCCAGGAACTGCCCAAGTTCAGCAAATTCGGCGACATCGACCTGGAGGGCCGTGATCTCGGCGTCCCCCAGACCATTATAGAGGCCGCGGAGCCTGATATTTTCCCGCCCGGTGAGTTCGCCGTTCATGCCTTGGCTGGCATCGAGTAGAGCAGTGACCGAGCCGCGGATTTCGATGCGGCCGCCGATCGGCTCATAGATGCCGGCCATGGTCCGCAGCAACGTGGTTTTGCCGGCGCCGTTACCGCCGACAAAGCCGAGGCGGTCACCCGTGCGCAATGAGAACGTGATGTTACGCAGCGCCTCGACCACCAAGCGGTGCTTGCGGTCCTGGCCAAGACGTCCGGAGGCAGCGGCAAACATCGTCTTCTTCAGGCTGCGGCTTTCTCCGTGGTAAAGCGGAAAAGAGATCGAAACATTGTCAATGTTGAGCGCGGCCATGGCTAGATCCAGTACGCGATGCGCGGCCGGACGCGAACGAAGCTGAGAGCCGCGAGGGCGATGAGGATTGCCGAATAACCCAGTGCGATCGCCCAGGTGCCCAACGCTAATGGTTCGCCCAGAAGTGGGCCGCGGACGATCTGCAACAGCGCGAAGAACGGATTCCATTTAATCAGCACGATCCCGAGGCCCCGATGCTCGAGAATGGTCGGGCTCCAGATGACCGGGCTGACGAAGAAGGCGATCTGCATGATGCTGGCAACGATCGGCGGGATGTCACGGAAGCGGGCGCAGAGGATGCCGAGGAAAATGCTGATCGCCAGCCCGTCAACCAGCCAGAGAGCGAAGGCGGGTAGAATGGTGACGGAACTCAGCGCTGGGACCGTGTGCATCATCAGAAATACGCCGAGGATGACGACAACGTTATGCGCCAGCACCAGCACGTTGCGTACGACCACCCGCGCCGCATGAACAATCAGCGGCATGCGGATGCCACGGATAACCGTTTCGGCGCTGGTGAAGCAGGTGCAGCCTTCCGAGGTCAGCATCGAGATGAAGTTCCAGAGGACCAGCGACAGCGACAGAAACGGCAGGTAGGTATGAATGTCGGTGTGGAACAACCTGGAGTAGAGAAAACCGAGTGCGCCGATCATTACCGCAGTGGACAAGGTGAGCCAAAAAGGCCCGAGTAGTGAGCCACGATACCGCAGCCGGATGTCAAAGAGGCTAAGGGTCCAGATCAGCGGCCACAACTTAAACGTGTCAATTAAATCGGTAGATGCCATCCGTAGTCTGCCACGCCAGGTTTGGGCGGCGGTGATGGAAACATCCTTTTCCGATCGGCTGATCACCCCGCCCATCTCCAGATCGGCCTGGGAGCGCCGCGGCAGCGTTGTCATGTTCATGTCCCGGCGATACCCGAATGAGCCGGGCGCATCAACTATTCTTAGATGATCCTCCTGTCATCGACTGCTCCGGACCGCTCAATAGGCCCGCAACAATGGCCGACCGCCAGCATCCGAGATGGTGATATGCTGCCCGGCGGCCAGGTTGGTGTAGGGGCCGCCAACCGATGCTGGGAAGTTTCCTGGTTGGCTGACGACGACCTCTGTCGCGGAAATGTGACCGTTAGCGGCTGACTGAGATAAAGCCGCGAGCACAGCGTTCACGCCGGCTAGGCTACCGTCACCGGGGCTGATGTCCACTTCCCTGATCGCCGCGACGACAGCGGGGCGCCCTTCAATGACAACGGGAGCAGAAGCGGCAACGGGCAGCGGCCGCACGGTGCTGTTGGCACAGCCGGCAAGGATGGCTAGGAGCAGCCAAGGGAGGTAAAATTTTGTGGAAGCGGTTGGGCTCAAAATCGTATGGGTCCTCCGCCATGGCGTCTATCATCCGAGACCTTGTGCAGATAGGGCGAAGCCGGGGTAGGACGTGTTTTACGTCGGTACTTCATCCCGTAATGTTTTTATTGCAGAGAATTATATTATGCTTTAGTTGGTTAGCTCGTCTTGCTCAGTCGTGACATGTGCAAGGCGCCATAAGAGCAGGAGGCTTTCAACGTGCGACGAGCGAGCCACTTGAAGGCGGCAGCGTTTGCGAACCGCCGCCGGCCGCACTGCTGGAAGTCGGCCTGCAGGGTTTCTGTGGGGATTGCGGGGTTGGCCCTTCTGTCCGCGTGCGCTAGCGGTGGCGGCCCCGGCGGCGTAGCGCGTCAAGCCACCGGGCCTTCGACCGACTACTATGTGAGCCACGCGGCTGGAAACTACACGCCCCCAGGTCCGCCGAGCGATCCCTGGGGCCCCTATGTGCAACTCGCTGCTAGCCGCTTTGACGTGCCCGCGCGCTGGATACGCCAGGTGATGCACGTGGAATCCGGGGGGCACGAGTATATCGGTGGACAACTGACCGTGTCGTCGGCAGGCGCCATGGGGTTGATGCAGCTGGAACCCGAAACTTATCAAGAGATGGCCGACCGTTACGGCCTTGGCGCCGACCCTTTCAATCCATACGATAACATCATGGCCGGAGCAGCCTATATCCATGAAATGTATGAGGTCTATGGGTCCCCGGGTTTCTTAGCCGCATATAATGCCGGGCCGGGCCGGTTGGACTCTTTCATGAATTATAACAGGCCGTTGCCTGATGAGACGACTAATTACGTTGCGATGATCGCGCCGGCGATCCAGGGTTACTACCCGGCGCGTCGCTCGCAAGCCGACCAGTTGGCGCTCAACACCGAGCCAGCGGGCGTTTCGACTGGTATTCTTCCTGCTGGCTATAACCCGGACGCGCCGGCGGCAGCGGACACGATAGAAGTTGCTTACGCGTCGCCGCGGGCGGGGGTCGAATTTGCCACGGCCGCGCCGCCGCCTGCTCCGGCGGTGGTTGAGGTTGCCGAGGCGACGGATCCGGTCCCGCCGCCGTCCCCGCAACGGGCGCCGGTTGCGCCGGTTCAACTGGCAGCCTTAACAACGCCATCGCCAACGCCGGAATCAGCCTTGTACACGCCGCAACAGGTTTTATCAGAACCGGCGCCCGCGCCGCCGTCTTTGTTGAGACCTCACTTCACTTTGATCCAACCAGCGATGGCGGACACGCCACCACAACCGCCTCAGACGCAACAGCCAACCTCCGGCCATGCTGCATGGGCGATCCAGGTCGGCGCGTATAGCAGCCGCAACAACGCTCAAGCGGCGTTGGGAATTGCCGAGCTTTCGGCAGTGCAAACGCTGATGCACGGTCAACCTATGGTCGTTTCTTTCGCAACGGCGAGCGGGATGAGGTATCGGGCTCGTTTCACGGGCCTGCCGCACAACGCCGCCGTTGACGCGTGCGAACGCCTAACCAATGGCCCAACCGGGTGCGTTGTGCTTTCGCCGGAAGCGCAGTCTTAAAGCTGGCTCAGCATCCGCTGCTAAGCCAACTTGACAATGAGGTTGCTCCTTCGACCTCGTTAGGCAGCCAAGACTTCGTGGTTGGTGACGAAGTCCTCGGGCGGCGTGGGTCCCCAAAGATAGAACGAGTCACGTCCTTCACGGTCACCACTGTCCCAGTCGTGGTCTACAGGGACATAATCAATATCTGACGAATATTCCGAGAAGCTGCCCCAGGGGTCGCGCACATAGTGAAAATAGTTAGAGCCGAGAACATGTCGACCAAGACCCCAGCCGGCCGTGAATCCCTTATCAGCCATCTGCATTGCACCCTGTCCGACATCGTTAAACGAGCCGACGTCCCAACTCAGATGGTGCAAGCCAGGGCCGTTGGATTTTGCAAAGGCCAGCAAATGGTGGTCGCTGCCATGAATGCCGTGCATGAAGGCCACGCCATCGCCCGAACGATCTGAAAGTCTTAAACCGACCACTTTATTATAAAAATCAATAGAGCGAAGAATGTTGCTGCTAAAGAGTAGAACGTGAGCAAGCCGCCTTGGACGAACGATTGATGTCCTCGATCGAAACGGAGCCCCTTGTGTTCCCGGCGCCGGCGAGGGGTTGTGCACACGCGATTTCTCGTTGGGCGAACTCTTTTCGGCTACTCTGATCTCCACGAGAATGCCTTCAGGATCGCGAAACCAGATGCCATTCGATTCAAGGCCAGGTGGCGGATCGATCTGTTGGACGTTGTTGGCCTGCATGCGACCGCGAAAGCCTTCCATATCGTCATCGAAGGCACCAAAAGAGAGATAAGACAGCTTCTTGGCGTTGCCTTCTCTAATAAAGCCCCAGCGATGCTGGTGGCCCTCCGTGTACAATCCTAGACCATTATCTTGCTCGCGTACGTCGAGGCCGAACGTTTCGTAGAAGTGCTTCGCCGTCTCCAGATTTGGAACAGTGAAATTAAAGCTGTCTAGCGAATGCACACCAAGCTGGCCTGGTCGGCGGTTTGCTTGAATAAAGCCCGCAATTTGAGTCATTTCCGCCCTCTCAATTTTGCCGGAAAGCCGGCAACGTAACGTACGCAGCAAAAAGCCTGGCAGGGTTTGGGGCACCCCTAACGTCTTTTGATAATCATACAGCAGCGTTCGCCGCAAAAGGTCAAGAGCAGGAAATAATACTGTTTGAAAACAGGTGGTTAGAGGTGCCGTGACTTACAGGTGCCGGGGAGCGGTTTCGCTTCCAGGCGCAGTTACCGGGTTGACGACCAGGGGCGCAGCGAGCTACGCAATCTTCAGGTGGTTGACATATTTGGCTAATGAAGCAGTTTAGGCTGTTGCAAGGCCTCCCGCCACCGGACTGGAAGGGGTTAAAATGACGCCGAAATTGGTGCTTTATCATTTTCCTGGAGCTTGCTCACAGGTTTGCGTTTTCGCGTTGGAGCAAGCAGCCCTGGAATACGAGGTGCGGCTCATTGATCTGTCGATAAACGAGCAATCGTCACCAGCGTATTATCCGATCTCGTCGCTTGGCAAGGTTCCGGCGATGGTGATCGACGAGGTCGTGTTGACTGAAAATGCGGCGATCCAGACCTATATTGCCGAGTTGCGGCCTGAAGCCGGATTATTTCCCAAAGACCGGTCGCCTTTGGCGCTCGCAAATCGCCAAGCGGGCTTCTCCTTCTGCGGCGGTACGTTGCACCCGATCGTTCGCGGCCTTCGCAACCCAGCACGGCTTACCACGGGTGATGTCGAGCCCGTTCGGCAGCAATCCGCCAAGCTTGCTACTAAGTCATTTGGGTATGCTGAAAAGCGCTTGGCGACGGGGTCGGGCTGGTGGCTAGGCGAGTTTTCAGTCATCGATGTTTATTTGAACTGGACAATTTCCGTTGCCCGGCTTGGCAACTTTGACTTTTCGCCGTTTCCAGCCCTGTCGGGATTGAAAGACCGTCTGATGGAGCTGCCAGCCTTCGCCCTGATGATGGTGAAGGAAGATCAGGCCCGCGCCGTCCTAGAACAACGCCGAAAGGCCGCTTGAGGAATTACTAAGAAAAGATGTTCCGGCCGCAACCGGACGGTTCGCTGAGTCTACGGAAGCTTTAAGACTTGCTGGCTGATAGTTGGATCGTGCCAAGATAGACGCTGTCACCTGCGCTGGCGTCTACAAAAACCTCTCCATACTGTCCGTGTGCCACTTTTATCGAGTATCCAGTCGTTCCGCTTTCGATGCCATCAAACTTGAAGTCGCCAAAAGCGTCCGTAACCGTCCGGGCTATTTCGGAACCATTCGCCAGAAGCGTTACGGCTGCATCCTCAATGCATTCTTCCAGGCCGTTGATGGTTGCGACGACGCTGCCGCCTATGAAAGACTTGGTAAATCGATAAAGGTTCTTGTACAGAACACGCGGTTTCGTGTGCAGATCGGGCCGCAGCTCTTCTAGCCGTTGGTCGCGAACAAGTTCATCGCGCGCCTCGTCAGATATTTTGACAGCCCGCAATGCGCCAGTAGGACAGGCTTGCGAAGCACGTGGTTCCTTAAATCCGGCATCCAGCAGATGCGCTTCAAAGATCCAATTTTGAGGCAAGCGGAGCTCTTCGTTCCACCAGATTGCTCCATAGGGGCAAGCCCCGACAAGGTCCTGCCGCCCCTTTGCCTTTTCGGGATCAACGATCACGATCCCGTCCGGACGCTTATAGATGCTGCCGTCGCCGCCGGTCGCTTTGATGCAAGGCGCGTCATCGCAGTGGTTGCACATCGTCGGCAGATACGCGGCATCTACCATTGATCCGCTGCCACGCACTCTGCGGGTTATCTTGATCCACTCATGGCCATGCTGCGGTTGCGGCGCCGCATAACCTGGAAAATTGTTGCCGATATACTCGTCTTTGATTGACAGCGTGCAGTTGTGGCAATTTTCACAAAGCGCGACATCAACAAGCATATTCCACTTGGTCATCGGGGTATCCTATTCCGCGGCGAGAGCAAGTGCCGCGGCCTCTACCCAAGGCTCGACATCGATCAGGCACGAGTTGCAAGCCATGCCAGACGTGCCTTTGACTTGGCTGCGCCGTGGTGTCAGCAGGTTCAGGTTCCCGCCGCGGTCGACGCGACCGTAGCGCGGATCCTCGAAAATATCCACGACTGCACAAGATTCAAAACTTTTTGCTACGCCTCTCGCAACGAGTGGAGAAACGTCGGCGGCGCAGACTACGCAGCCGCGGTCGTTGAACACGCGCACCAGGTCATGATGCCGAATGCCACGTTCGGCGGCATCCTCCGTGTTGACACGCAATACCCAGTAATAATGCCCGTCCCGCAAGATGCGATGGTCTTGGATATCGTTGATCGTGGAACCCTTGCCGTCGCTGTAGGTGTGGAAACTGTAGCGGGGATGGGTCGTGATAAGCTGCAATGGAAACTTGGAAAACAGTTCAGCCGTTTGCGCTCCCTCCCAAGAGGGGATGTAGCGGTTGAGGATTGGTCGTTCCTCGTTGTACGGGTCGCCACGCCGCAGCGAATTCGGCAGAAATTCGATTTTGCCGGATTGCGTCTCCAATCCATGCAAGAACTTCTCGCCGAATTGCGATGGCAGCGGCAGCGGCTCGGGAATATCCTTTGGCGTTCCGTTGGCGAACCAACGGTAGGCAACCGGATCGCGGGTCGCGGCAGGCTCCGGTGGCACCACAAAGTAGCCCTTCTTAACGAATTTCTTCCAGCTGACGTAACGCGGCAGGTCAGAGGACTCGAACATCCTTTTGGCCCAGTCGAGCTCCGAACAAGCTTCGGTAAACATCACGCCAAGACCCATACGCTCCAAAAGCAGAGAGAAAATTTCATAATCGGATTTCGATTCGCCCAACGGCTCGATGCATTTGTGCTGCATCACGACAATCCGGTGGTTCAGCTGGTCCGTGTTGTGGTGGATATAGCCGCCTGAGTTGCCCCAATCGCTGATGTCCCAACGCTCCAGGGAGGTGCAGGCCGGCAGAATCACGTCCGCAAACGTGGCGTCGCCCTCCATCCAAATCGACTGATTTACCACGAAATCCATTGATTCGTGCCGGTACGCCTCGACCATTTTGTCCGAATTGGCCATCGTGCCGAAGCTGGATGAACCGTACCGATACAGCATGTGAATCGGCGAGTAACCAGGCATTGGGTAAGAGTATGGCGCCATTTGCGCCTCAAGCGACTGCCCGTCCCAGATATAGCCCTTGGCGTTGCCTTCCAGAATTGCCGTCGGCAAAGCTAGCCGGGGGATCATCTGCTTGACAGGATTCATGGTCAGTACGTGCGGCATCCGCGTGTAGTTGTTTACGGCCGCCGCTGTGAAGGCGAGCTCGCCCGAGATGCCGCCCTCGGCATAACCCGGAAAGTAGAACGAATGGTCCAGCGGCGTTCCCATCTGCAGGTTGCCAAAATTCACGCCTGGCTTGCCAAAACCCTGCATCGTCATCAGCAGGATCATGTTTCGCGCCCATTGCGAGCCGGTGGCGCTGCGACAGGCACCCCCCAGGCCGGCGCCCAAACCGCCAGCCGCGAGATATGTTTTCTTCTTGCCCCACTGCCGGGCCAGAGCCCGCACCACGCGGGCCGGCACGCCTGTTTCGGACTCCTGCCATTCCGGCGTCTTGGGCACGCCATCCTCCGTGCCCAGAAGATATTTCTCCCAGGCCTCAAAGTCGACCGTGTTCCGCTCAATGTACGATTTGTCGTACAGGTCCTCATTGACCCAAACGTTCATGATAGCGATCGCCATCGCGCTGTCGGTCGCCGGCCGAATTGGGATCCAACGACCACCGTACAATTGCGCAGTTGCGTTCAAGTTGGGGTCGATATGGACGAACTCGATGCCAAGTTCCTTCGCCCAAAACCGCCTTTGCGTGCCTTCAAGACCGCTGGCGTAGCCGTTCGTTGTTTCGGGGTCGCTCGACCAGAATACGATCATCTCTGCCTCTTTCAGGCAGTCCTCGACCGTCGAATAAAAAGATGGAATGCCGACCCGCATCGACGAGCCATAATGGTGCGCGGCGCCCCAGTACCAACCTTCCCAGCTATCGGGGTTCGGATGGATGCGGGTAAAGCCGATCAGGTTACCGAATCGCAGCAGCGCGGACAGATAATACCCAACATTTCCCCATTGATGGTGTGAACCAAAATAGAGTGCGATCGCGCCTGGTCCATATTTGCGTTTCTGTCGGGAAATCTCCTTGGCCACCAGATCTAGCGCTTCGTCCCAGCTGATTTGCACATAGCCGGACTTGCCGCGGTTTTGCACGTTGCGCTCGCCGTCCGGGTCGAAATCAACTCGCTTCATCGGGTGAAGCAGGCGCTTATCGGAATAAAGCTGCGACTTTTTGCAAAGCGCGTGGGGGTTGACCACGGACTGCCGACGGGGCGTGAAGCTCTTACCGCGGGCCTCGATGGTCCAGCCTGGCGCATCCTCGTCATCAAAATCGATCGGCGTCATTCGAACGATCTTGCCATCCTTCACGTAAACGAAGGTTGGGCCGCCATTGTCGTTGCTGGTGAAGCGCGTGGTGCCGTCCGGCATCGGCGTGCCATATTTGGTCCCGATGTCTCCCATGCGGTTCACCAGGCTGTGAAACCAATTGATCAGCTTGTCCGGCCCAATCTGGATAACAGCGAAATTCTTTGCGGCGTGAACTGCCTCTGCGCGATCTGTCGGCGGGGTCATCAGCCGCACCGCCGTCGCGGCATCCTTGAAGATGATCCTTACATCCGCTGTCGGGTGGATACCGGCTTTTGAGGTAATTTTGCCGGCCTTGAACGTGTAGTGTCGCCCGATCGAACCATCTTTGATCTGGATCTGAATGACGGCGTCATGCAGTGCCATCGATTTGGCGAACTTGTCGCTTCGCCGAGCTGAAATGCGAAGAACTTGCGGCAACGCGAAAAGAATAGTTTTTAAAGCTGCGGATCGCATGATTATTCCAACCCTTTAGCGCTGTTACATAGTGTTGTTGTCAGCAAGCCAAATTAAGTGAGCTTAGACATTTTTACAATAGAACAGGGTTCTTAAGCCGGTTCTTGCCTACAGGAGGACGAGCGGGGGCTGACCAGTAGAGATCGAGCAAATTATTGACAAATCAGCGGCATTTTGCCAGCTTCGCGGCAAGGTGGTCAGCGCCGTTCAGCAATAAGAGGAAGCCGATGAAGTTTTTGCACGACATTTGGTACATGGCGGGCTGGTGCAACCAATTCGAAGACAAGCCCATGCTCCGTAAGATAGCTAATGAACCGGTTGTTTTGTACCGCAAGGCGGATGGGACGCTTGTGGGCCTTGCAGACACCTGCCCGCACAGGTTTGCGCCCCTAAATCAGGGTGTTGTCGTTGATGACGCGATACAGTGCCCTTATCATGGGCTGCGCTTCAACGAAGCTGGGACCTGTGTGTTTAACCCCCATGGAGACGGGACGATTCCGCGAGCGGCCCGGGTGAAGTCCTATCCAATTGTTGAACGTGACACGATTGCCTGGATCTGGATTGGGGACCCCGCGAAGCAGGATCCCAGCAAGATCGAAGACTTTTCAATCCTTAATAATCAGGATGATAAGTACACGTTTACCGCCGGCGGTATGTTGAGGATGAGCACGCGCTACGACCTCATCATCGATAATTTGATGGATCTAAGCCACGCTTCTTTTCTTCACATGAAGAATCTGGGGAGCGAAGCGCTAGCTCGAGGCATCATCAGTGTGCGGACGGAGGGGACGAAAGTCTATTCCGACCGGATGGGACCGAATGGGTTGCCTTCGCCGATGATGGTGATGACAGGAGCCTGTAAAGCGGGCGAATATGTCGACTTCTGGGCTGATATGCGTTGGAGCCCGCCGGCCAACTTCTTTCTCGAAACGGGTGTTGTTCCTGCTGGTCAACCACGCGACCAGCGCGCCAAGCTGATGCCCAGTGTCCAAATTTTGACGCCGGAAAGTGAAAATTCGACTCTATACTTTATCAAATTGTTCTGGAACTACAGCCGCGACGTACCTGGCATGGATGAGCAGATCTTGAACGCGGTCCTTGCCGCGTTTAAGGAAGAGGATGAGTGGATGGTCCAACTGGTGGATGAGCGGATGGACGGCCGCGAATTCTGGTCGCTCAAGCCGATCTTACTGCAAGGCGATGGTGGCGCGGTCCAGACAAGGCGCATGCTGGAGAAGTTAGTTCAGCAGCAACAGCAACAGGCTGTGGCTGCCTGACCCGGTTGCTTAGGCTTCGCCGACTAAGCCTTATTAAGATTTAGGGCTAGACGTCCTGCGGACTCGCCTCAGCAAGTTTTGACCGCAGGACCGTCTTCAGGTTCATGAACTCATGAAGCCCGTATTGTCCTAATTCGCGACCGTGGCCGGATCTTTTTATGCCGCCGAACGGTGCCTCCGGCGAGGACACGAGCATTTGGTTGATTGCGGTCATTCCGGCCTCGATGTCGCGAATGAAGCAGGCCTGCTCGCTCGGCTCATTGGTCCAGACCGAGGAGCCAAGGCCGAACGGAATGTCATTGGCAATTCTGACCGCTTCATTGATATCTGAAGCGCGAAACACCATAGCCACTGGGCCAAAGATTTCCTCATGCATCAGCGGGCTGTGCAATGGTATTTCGGTGAGCACGCCGGCTGACAGATAGGCGCCCGGCCCTTCCAGGGCCTCTCCGCCAAACAGCAACTTGGCTCCTAGCCGCTTGGCTTCTTTCAACTGTTCGAGCACTGTTTCACGCTGCTCGGCGCTTGAGAGCGGACCCATGTCAGTCTTAGGATCCATAGGATCGCCGGCTTTTACCGCCCGCATGGCGCTGGAAAACTTGTCCATAAAGCTATCGTATATTTCTGCGTGAACGATCATTCGTTTGCCGCAAATGCACGACTGCCCGGTGTTTTGGATGCGCGCCTTGACGGCCTCACTAACAGCCTTCTCAAGGTCGGCCGAGGGCATCACGATAAAGGGGTCCGAACCGCCGAGTTCCAGTACGACCTTCTTGAGGTGGCGCCCAGCCTGCTCAGCCACCGCGATCCCCGCGCCCTCGCTGCCGGTGAGTGTCACCGCAATAACCCGGTGGTCCGCAATGATATCCGCAACCATCTTCGATTTAACAGCAACGTTCTGGAATAATCCTGGTGAGCCACCGGCAGCGATCACCATTTCCTCCATAAGATTCGCCACGCCTTGCACATTACTCGCATGTTTTAAAAGCCCGACATTGCCGGCCATAATCGTTGGTGCCAGGAAGCGAACGGCCTGCCAGTAGGGGAAGTTCCACGGCATGATCGCGAGGACGGGGCCCTGAGGCAGCCAGCGGAGTTCAGCGCTGCCGCCGTTGGCGAGTTCCGAGCGAACCGGCTTCAACATTGCGGGACCATGCGTCGCATAGTGCCGGAACCCAGTGGCGCATTTTTCAACCTCGGCAATGGCGGAGGCATAGGTTTTGCCCATTTCTTCCGTCGCCATTCGCGCTAGGCGATCTTTGTTCCGGTCATAGCAGTCGGCAATGCGGTTCAGCAGCGCTGTTCGCTCACCCAATTCGCTTTCGCGCCAGATGCGGTAGGCCGCCTGCGCCTGGTCTAGTTTGGCGTCGATCTCGGGCTTCGTAAGCTCTTCATACGTCGCCAGCACATCGCCTGTTGCAGGATTGACGCTCGTAAACATGTTTGGTTTTGTCCTTAGATTTGAACTCGGCTTTATGTAGCCGATACAACTTAAAAACGACATCAGATCAACAGTACACGACTGTTCAAGCTCTGAAGTCGCACCATCGCCGGCCTAATTCTGGGTGCAGGGCATTGCAGATATCTCAGAAGAACGTATAGTGAACAAATGGACTTGAAGCTGGTTTCAAAACTAAGGATTTTGGCCGACGCCGCAAAATATGATGCGTCCTGCGCGTCATCGGGCACGAAAAAGCGAGTTGCCGGGCCCGGAGGGATTGGCTCGACCAGTAATGGCATCTGCCACGCATTTACGCCGGACGGACGATGCGTGTCTCTACTAAAAATCCTGCTAACAAATTATTGCTTATTTGAGTGCGCCTACTGCATCAACCGCCGCTCCTCAAATGTGCCGCGAGCACGCTTTGCGGTGGACGAGGTAGTCAAGCTGACGCTGGATTTCTACAAGCGCAACTACATCGAAGGGTTGTTCCTGTCGTCCGGCATCATTCGCTCGCCAGACTACACGATGGAGCAGATGATGCTGGTTGCGCGTTCGCTTCGGCAAACGCATGGCTTCGCTGGCTATATCCACCTGAAGACAATCCCGGAGGCCAGTCCCTGGTTGATCGAGCAAGCAGGACTTTGGGCAGACCGGATGTCGATCAATCTTGAACTGCCGTCTGAGCAAAGCCTGAAACAATTGGCGCCGGAGAAGAACGGCCCGACGATCCGCACGGCGATGGCCCAGATGCACGAGCGGATCATTGAAGCGAAGGAAGAGCGGCGGAGGTTTTCCCCGGCCGGGCAAAGCACGCAGATCATTATCGGAGCGGATGCCGCGACCGATCAAACGGTTTTAGCCAGCAGCGCCACGCTGTACAGCCGCTACGCGATGCGGCGAGTCTACTACGCGGCTTTCAGTCCGATTCCTGAAGGAAGCCACGTGCTGCCTGTCAAGCCGCCGCCTTTGCAACGGGAGAACCGGCTGTACCAGGCCGATTGGTTGCTGCGTTACTACGGCTTCACGGTCGATGAAATCGCCGCCGGCGGCGAGGGCGGCATGTTAGATCTGGAAATTGATCCGAAGTTGGCCTGGGCACTGAAGAACCGACATTTCTTCCCCGTGGACATAAACCGGCACCCACGCGAGATGCTGCTGCGGGTGCCGGGGTTGGGCAGCCGCGCGGTCGACAAGTTAATCGCTGCGCGCCGCCACGCGTTATTGCGGCTGGACGACATTGCTCGCCTAACCAGCAGCCTGAAGCGAGCGCGCCCGTTTATCATAACGCCCGACCATCACCCCCTGCGGCTCACCGATCGTCTCGACCTGCGCCGCATTACAGTGCCGACCAAGCAAATGAGCCTGTTTACCTGATGCTCCACGCCATAGTGTTGCGGCCGGGCGCCGATCATAACGGCTTCAGGCGCGCCGTGCGTACATTGATCGCCGCCGGGGCGGCGCCCGCGGTGGTGAGCTGGAATTCGCAGGGCACTCCTGATCTGTTCGATACGCAAGCCGTGGGCGAGGCGCCAGCTGTAATGCTCCCGCGTCCACTGAGCGAGGTTATCGAGCCCGTGGTTTGTCATCACGATCCGGAGCGGTATGCGCTGCTCTATCAGTTGATCTGGCGGGTTCGCAACGGCGAACCCGCTCTGCTGGAGGTCCAGACCGACCCGCTCGTGCATCGTCTGGAGCGGATGCGAAAAGCTGTCCGGCGCGATATTCATAAGATGCATGCTTTCTTGCGGTTCCGCCGGGTTGCACTTGACAATGCCGAGGAGCGCTTTGTCGCCTGGTTCGAGCCGGAGCACTTCATCCTCGAAGCGGCGGCGGTTTTTTTTGTTGAGCGGTTCTGTAATCTCGTCTGGTCGATCATCACGCCGCTTGGAACATTGCACTGGGATGGCAAGCAGCTAAGCAGCGGTCCTCCAGGATCGCGGAACGACGCGCCAGAGGAAGATAGCCTGGAGACGGCTTGGCGCGCGTATTTTGAGAGCACCTTCAATCCAGCCCGGCTCAACCCCATTTTAATGGGACAGCATATGCCACGAAAATATTGGCGAAACTTGCCTGAGGCGCAAGCAATCCCGCATCTTGTCCGTACGGCGCCGGCGCGGCTGAAAGACATGCTGGAAAAGGAGACGGCGATGACGGTGAAGCGTGATCCGGAAAAGGCGGTGGCCGCGATGCTGCACAGGCAGGACGCGCCACAGACATTGGTGGAGCTGAACGAATTGATCGCGGCAACCCCACCACTGGTGCCGGGGGCGACGCAAGCTGTTTTGGGTGAGGGTCCGGTGAATGCCGCAGTCGTTTTCGTGGGAGAGCAGCCGGGCGATCAAGAGGATCTGGCGGGCCGGCCGTTTGTCGGGCCGGCTGGCCAATTGCTGAGCCGCGCCATGGCGGAAGCAGGCATTGAGCGGCGCGATGCTTACCTCACCAACGCGGTTAAACATTTTAAGTTTGAGGAGCGCGGCAAGCGCCGCCTGCATATGAAACCCACCGTCGGCGAGGTGAAGCATTACCGGTGGTGGTTGATGAAGGAGTTGGATTTTGTGCAGCCCCGACTGGTCGTGGCGTTGGGCGCGACCGCGCTTTTGGCGCTTGCCGGAAAATCGCTGCCGGTCACCCGCACCCGTGGGCCGATGCAGCTCGATGGCAGAGCGGGATATGTAACCGTGCATCCTTCCTATCTGCTTCGGCTGCCGGATGAAGCCGCCAAGCAGGAGGCTTACGCTGCGTTTGTTGCCGACTTGCGACAAATGCGCGCCTTGGCGGCTTAGCCGGCCGACAGCGTTGTGCGCCGAAAAACACTGATGACACTGGCGGTGCCGGCAAACACGCTGGCGAGAAAAATAGAATCCTGAGCGCCATGTTTTGGCAGATCCGCAAGCATCAGCGCGACCAACGCAGCGCCAGTCGCCTGGCCTAGCAGACGGCATGTTCCTATAATGCCGCTGGCGGCGCCGCTTCGGGCCTTGGGAGCGGCAGCTATAATGGTACGGTTATTTGTCGCCTGAAACATGGCAAAGCCGCCGCCGCACAATGCCATGCGCCATGACACGTTGACGATGCCGGGGTTGTGCGGCATCAAAGAAAGGAAGATCAAGCCGGTTGCCAGCATCGACAGCCCAATGGAACTAATTATGGCCGGTTGATAGCGGTCTGCCAGCCGTCCAACCACCGGGGCCACCGCGCCGACCGCGAGCGGCCAGGGCATGATCAGGAAGCCTATCGTGGTCGCCCGTAGCCCCAGACTCGACTGCATGTAAAATGGCAGCGCCACGAAAGCCGACATCTGGGCAACGAAGGTGCAAACCGATGTTCCAGCTGACAGCGCCAGGAGCGGGACCTTCAACAAATCAACCGGCAGCAGCGGCGCCGGCACGCCGAGCTGCCGGCGGACCATCCAGATCCCGGCTAGTGCACTGAAAAGAACCTGGAGTGTCAGCAGCCATGCCGGCGCGTCGCGACTTGCGCTGTTGATGGCAATCACCAGCAACCCGAATGTGGTGGCGGTGAGTGCCGCGCTTAAAATGTCGAAGCGGTGGCCCGAGCGCACGCTCCAGGGAAGGTTGCGAACGCCGATGACGAACCCCAGAACGCCAAGTGGGAAATTGACTGCGAACAACCAGGGCCAGCTGGCAAAACTAAGCACCAAACTCGCGAAGCTGGGCCCTATCGTGGCGCTGATCGAGATGGCTAGCGCGTTGTAGCCAAGGGCGCGACCCAGTCTGTTTTGGGGAAAAATGTAGCGGATGAGGGCGGCGTTCACGCTCATAATGCCGGATGCGCCAAAGCCTTGGACGGCGCGCGCCGCAATCAATGTGTCGATCGAGCCGGAAAGGGCACAGCCGAGCGAAGCCAACGTGAAGACTACAACGCCACTGAGATAGATCGTGCGATAGCCGTAAATGTCGCCAAGGGCTGCCAGCGGCAGCAGCGACACGACGATGGCCAGTTGATAGGCGCTGACCGTAAGGATGGACGAAGCCGGCGTGGCATGCAAATCGCGGGCGATTGTCGGCAGAGCCACATTTGCAACCGAAGAATCCATGACCGAGAGAGCAATCGCGGTAACCACGGCGGAGAAAGCCCAGAATCGCTGTGGAGCCGGCATTCCATCCGGATATATTTCTCTCAAGGCTCGTTTCCCGTTGCGCTATGGCCCGGCAAGCTAAGGCTAGCGTAACCCCCACCTACAGACTGCCGGCGTGCCATGAAAGGTCGCCAAATTAGACTGTAGTGAGCACGCGGACACTGCCTTTGCGTTCCAGCACCGTGACCGCCACTTCCGACTGGGCGCGGGTCAAGGAAACGTCCACCGACCCGTCCGGAACCGATAAGCCGCGCAAGGTGATGCTATCAAGAAACGTCGGCAGAACCGGATTTTCGAAAATGACCTCGGAGTTTTTGGCATCGAACGCCAGCCCAAGTGACGATTGGATCAGCGACAGAGGCGCCGCGGCTGCCCAGGCCTGCGGCGAGCATGCAACCGGGTAGAAGGTGGGGCCGTTGCTGCGCTGGCGGGGGAAGCCGCAGAATAGTTCGGGTAGCCGGCGCAGATCAATGTACATCGATGCCGCGAACAAACCCTCGAAAATCCGGGCGGCTTCGCGTCTGAAGCCATAGCGAGCGAAACCAGCGGCAATCAAAGAGTTGTCGTGCGGCCATACCGAGCCATTATGGTAACTCATCGGATTGTAGCGCGCTTCGGTCGAAGCGATCGTGCGGATCCCCCAACCAGAGAAGGAAGATCCCGCCATCAACGTTCTTACAACCGCGGCCGCGCGCTCGGGATAAGCGATCCCGGTCAGCAACGCATGACCAGCGTTGGAACTACGGACCCGGCAGGGTTTTTTCTCGCCGTCCAGGGCCAACACGTAAGTGCCAAGGGCGTCGTCGTAAAATGCCTCGTCGAACTGCTTGCGCAGACGCTCCGCCTTGTTCTCAAGCTCACGGGCCCGTTCCTCAAAACCAAGCCGTCGGCCGATCCCGGCAGCTGCTTGCCAGGCGGCATACACATAGCCTTGCACTTCCACCAAAGCGATCGTGCCGCGCGCCAGCGTTCCGTCAGCGTGGAATATCGCGTCCTGGCTGTCCTTCCAACCTTGGTTGGCAAGGCCTTCCGTAGTGCGACGGCCATACTCAACAAAACCGTCGCCGTCCCGGTCACCATCTTTCTCAATCCAGCTGAGCGCCCGCTCGATGTGAGGCCAGAGTTGCCGCATTGCGGCGAGATCGCCGGTGCGCTGCAGGTACGCACCGGCGAGCATGATGAAAAGCGGCGTCGAGTCGATGCTGCCGTAGTAGTGCCGGAACGGCACCTCGCCAAGTTCGGCCATCTCACCGTGCCGGACCTCATGCAAAATTTTGCCGGGCTCCGCGTCCGCGGCCGCATCCGTTTCGGTGGCTTGGTTATCGGCAAGATAACCCAACACACCGCGGGCGATCGAAGGGTCTAGCCAGAGTGTCTGTAACGACGTGATAAGCGCATCACGGCCGAAGGCCGTGCTGAACCACGGAATGCCGGCGTACGGATAGGGCCCTTGCGGCATGTTAGTCGTCAGTAGATAAAGATCGGCAACGTCACGCCGAACCGCTTCGTTAAAAATCTCGTTCGATGTCGCGACGGAAGCGGCCCGCGAAGACAACGCACGCATCGCCCTCCGGGCGTTCCTCAAGGCAAGGTAAAATGTTGTCGCTGTCGCGCCGACGTCGTGCTCCGGATCGCAGCGCATCTCAACAAAAATGAGTTTTGACTCTCCGGCGCCGAGATGCAGATCGAATGACGCCTCAACCTCATTCAGCCGGCCCGGCGCCGGCTCAAACGCGATGCTCGTCTGCCGGTATTTCTTATCGCGACCCGTGTACCCCAGGATCACGCGCGCTGGGCCAACATCGGGCGGCTCCATCGTCCCATGAACGTTTCGCCTCGTGCCCCGAACTTCAAAAAGATCCGCAAAATCAGCGGCGAACTGAACGGCAATCCGCATCGTCCGTGGCTGGACATCGTAGTTTCGCACAGCGATCCGCTCATAACATGTTGCATTCCACAAAAACCGGGAGCGCCGTATGTGGATGAGATCGTGCTGAAATGCGAGCTGCCCGTTCTTGTGATATAAATCTGGATTGGTAAGGTCGCAGGTCAACGTCGCATTATCGTCGCGGATCGTCGAACTGAGCAGGATCGGACGCGCGCCGTCAAACGTCAGGGAAAAACGAGATAGATAACGCGTGTCGCGGTAATAGATGCCGGTCGGATTCCCGGCGCCGGCCAGCGCGTCGCCGTTTTGGTCGAAGACCGCGAACATGTTGTCGTGCTTTAAGGTCCGTAGCTGCCGTTCCTGCAAAGAGGTTGCAGCGGGTACAACAAACTTTTCAAAAGGCTGGGCACGCTCGGCGACGTACGCGGCGTCAGGCGTGCCAGTGAGCGTGGTCGCCGCGGCGTCGCGTACGCCAGGCATGGAAGCGTAGACCTGCAAATAGTCTCGCGCCATCCGTTGCGCAGTAAATCGTTCATCGAATTTGGCCCGAACCTGGCCGCGATCCATTTGCCGCGCTTTGCCGACGGCGGCGACCGCGTCGCTGACATTGTTGACGATGAATCCCGTCACGCCGTCATCAATGAGTTCAGGAACCGATCCTGCGCGGAAGGCGATGACCGGTGTACCGCATGCCATCGCCTCGATCATGACAAGGCCGAACGGTTCCGGCCAGTCGATCGGAAACAGCAAGGCGATTGCGTTGCCGAGAAACTCCGCCTTTTGGTGATCGTTGATCTCGCCAATGAACTTCACGTTCGGATTGGCCTTGACCATCGGCTCGATGACACTGTCCCAGTACACTTGGTCGGCGCGGTCCACCTTTGCCGCCATCAGAAGCGGCAGGCCCGCGCGCACGGCAATCTCGATCGCCCGATCCGGCCGTTTCTCTGGCGAGACGCGTCCGAGAAACGCAAGATATTGGCCGGCCGGATGAGCAGAATAAGACAGAAGGTTGCGTGGCAAACCATGATAAACGTTGCCGACCCAATTGATGTGCGCTGGCAACGGCCGCCGCTGATCATACGAGATAGATGCCAAAGGTACATCCGGAAAGGCGCCGTACAGCGGCTTCAAGTCGGGCAGATCCTGACGGCCGTGCAAGGTGGTCACAGTCTTATCGGCGATCTCGCGGATCAACGGGAATTGCAAAACATCCAGATGAAAATGCAGAATGTCGAATGTGTCGGCGCGGCGCCGGACCTCGTCGAGCATCATCATCATGTAGGGAAGTTGATCGATGACCGCTGGATTCAGCCGCAAAGCGGTTTCGCAGGGGCTGACAAGGGTTGCATGGGTAATCGAGTCGCCGCTGGCGAACAAGGTCACATCATGGCCCTGGGCTACTAATTCATCGGTGAGGTAAGATACAATACGTTCGGTGCCGCCATAAAGGCGCGGTGGGCAGCTCTCTGCGAGGGGGGCAACCTGCGCGATCTTCATCGGCCGAGCAACTCGGCTGTTCGTGAACTACAAATCGTCACCCTGCTACCCCTATGAAGACCAGCCGCCGGTGTGTCAAAGGCAGCCGCGATAGTTTGGCATAGAAAAAGTTCAGATCAAGTTGAGGCCAAAGTCGCGGCTTGCACGTGCCAATGATCCCGCTAAATCACCCACAGCCTAATCGCAGCTGAAATGAGTGATAAATGCTTTATTCGTCTCACTCCCGCCTGGTCGCCCTGTTTCCGTGTGCCGCCCTGCTGTTCGCACTCGGTGGATGCAGCTCGGTCCTGACGCAGAGCGCCGGCGCCGGCGCCGGCGTTGGAGCGGCGGCCATTTCCAACGCTCTTACAAAGAATGGCGCGGTCACGGCCGGCATCGGCCTCGGCGCCCAGGCCGCCGCGATTGCAGGGGTGCAGTACCTGGAGAAGACCGTTCATGCCAGGGAGCAGAACGCGATCGCCGGGGCGTCGGCCAATGTCGCGGTCGGCGGCGTCGGGTCCTGGAGCGTGAACCACGACATCCCGATCGAAGACGACGAGCACGGCGAACTGACGGTAACGCGGCAGCTGACCCCGGCGCTGCCCGGCGCCGGTGCACCCACGTTCGACTGCAAGGAGATCGTGTTCTCTGTCGATACCATGTCGCACAAGCGAGTGCAGCGGGCGTTTTACACGGCAACGGTCTGTCTGGATGGGCCCGTCTGGAAATGGGCGACCGCCGAGCCGGCGACGGCACGTTGGGGCGCGCTGCAGTGACGTTATCAGGCGCCCTTGCGTTCGGCCGGCGGGCGGCTCTTGCTTTGCTGATGCCGGCGGTGTTGCAGGGTTGTAGCGCCGCAGTGACGAACGCGGCTGTCGGTAGCGCCGGGGCGATCAGCGGCGCCGCGGTTGGCCTCGGCCTGGGCGGCGTCACCGCCAACCCGTTGATCGGCTATGCCGCCGGCGTCGGCACCCAGGCGGCGGTCACCGCGTTGCAGAAATACCTGTCCCGCAAGCTTCACGAGGGCGAGCAGGACAACATCGCCGCGGCCGTCGGCCGGATGCAGCCGGGTCAAAGCGCGCCCTGGAAGATCAGTTATGAGATCCCGATCGGCAGCGAGCATGGCGACTTAACCGTAACGCGTCTCATCGCCAACCCGCTGACGACGTGTAAGGAAGCGGCCTTTACCGTGGTCGCCGGTCACAAACCGGATGCGCCGCGCGGCATCTATATAACAACGGCGTGTCTGCAATCCGACGGCCAGTGGAAATGGGCGGAAGCCGAACCCGCGGTCACCCGGTGGGGCTTCCTGCAGTAGCGTCGCGCCGGCGCCAGGCTGTTGCCACGCAAAGCTAGCGTTTAGAGTCGGCGAAACTGGGTCACGGAGGCGGCTATGGCGGTACATCGGGTTGCGGCAACGCCGGAAACGACGCGGTTCGGCATTTTCGACGCCAGTTTTCCGCCGGTGCTGGTGATCGACTCCGGCGACACCGTGACGCTGGAGTGTCTGTCCGGCGGCGCCGAGGTTATGCCGGACCCGGCTCTCGGTTTTGAAGTTCCACCCGCGCTTGCCGCAATTCACGCCGCCAACCTGCCGCGCATGGGCGTGCACATCATCACCGGCCCGATCGCAGTGGCCGGCGCCCAGCCAGGCGACATGCTGGAAGTGCGGATCAACCATGTTGCGCTTGGTGCGGACTGGGGATTTTGCGGCATCCGCCCGCTGGCCGGCACGATCCCAGAGGATTTCCCGGTCCGCTTCCTGAGCCATATCCCGGTGGACCGGGCCCGGGGCACGGCAAGGTTACCGTGGGGGCCGGAGTTGAAGCTCAAGCCATTTTTCGGCGTCATGGGCACTGCGCCCCGCGCGATCTATGGGGCTCTCTCCACCAAGGAACCGCGTGAGCATGGCGGCAACCTGGACAATAAAGAGCTGATCGCTGGCAGCACGCTGTATCTGCCGGTGTTTGTGCCGGGCGCGATGTTCTCGGCCGGGGATGGCCACGGCCTACAGGGCGATGGCGAGGTCTGTGTCAACGCGCTGGAAATGTGTTTGACCGGCACGTTCGTGCTCATCCTGCACAAGAAGACTGGGTCCAAGCCGCTGATCGAGCGGCCCTGGGCCGAGACGCCAACCCATTATATTTGCATGGGGTTGAACGAGGATCTTGACTTGGCGATGAAGCAAGCGCTGCGGGAGATGATCGGCCTGATCCGCGCCCGTACCGGCTTTTCCGCTGAACAAGCTTACCAAAGCTGCTCTTTAGCAGTTGACTTCCGCGTAACTCAGACCGTCAACGGTGAAAAGGGGGTGCATGCAATGCTAGAGAAGGGCCTCTTGTTCTAACTTGACGTAAATCGTCTCTAGATGCCATTTTCACTGATGGATATCGCCAGAACCCAAACAAAAGCGCGCTTCGGACGGGATATTCGCCGTGTCGAGGACGACAGGCTGATTACCGGCAAGGGCAAATACGTCGGCAATATCGCAGTCGATGGCATGGTTCACCTCGTCTTGCTGCGCTCCCCTTACGCGCACGCAGAAATTGTTGCGCTGGATGTAGCGTCAGCCAGGGCCGCACCCGGAGTGATCGCCGTTTTCACTGCGGCTGATCTGCGAGAGGCGGGGCTACAGCCGCTGCGCTCGGCGCCGATGTTCAAACGTGCCGACGGCTCGCCGCTGGCCGAACCGCCGCGGCGGCTGCTGGCGCAGGGGCGGGTGCGCCACTTGGGTGAAGCGGTCGTCGCCATCGTCGCAGATAGCCGTGCGGAGGGCATGGATGCGGCGGAACTGGTGGTGGTCGATTACGATGCCTTGCCTGCGGTGGTATCGATGACGGAGGCGATCGCGCCTGGCGCTTTTGCGCTGTGCGACGAAGCGCCGGATAATATTGCCGCCGAAATGCGCCACGGCGACGCGACGGCGACAGACGCTGCTTTTGACATGGCGGCCCATGTCGTGGAACTGGATATCGTCAACCAGCGGCTGGTCACCAATTCGATGGAGCCGCGCAGCATCCTCGCCATCCCCGATAATGGGCGGATCATCGTCCATAACGCCAGCCAGTCCCCGACCGCGGTTCGCGAAATGATCTCCAAGGACATATTGCGCGAACCTGAGGAAAACATCCGTGTCGTTGTGGGCGACATCGGTGGCGGCTTCGGCATGAAGGGCACCGTTCATAACGAAGAAATGCTGGCAGTGTTTGCGGCGCGCAAGCTTGGCAGGCCGGTTCGTTATGTCGCCGACCGTGGCGAAGAATTCCTCACCTCGGTGCATTCGCGGGACAATCTATCCCACGCCGCGCTTGCTCTCGACGAAAACGGTAAGATTTTGGGTCTTCGGGTCGATACCTTGGCTAACGTCGGCGCCTACATAATACCGATCGGATTGCTGGTGCCATGCATACTCGGCCCCAAGGTCATCACCGGCACTTATCAGGTTCCGGCGCTCGATGTGCGGGTCCGTGGGGTGCTCACCAACACTATGTCTACCTCCGCCTATCGCGGTGCCGGGCGGCCGGAAGCGCTTTTCCTCATCGAGCGGCTGATGGACAAAGCGGCCGTGAAGCTTGGCTTGAGTGCCGTGGAAATTCGGCGGCGAAATTTCGTCCAGCCGGAGGCGATGCCTTACACGACGGCGCATGGCGAAGTTTATGACTGCGGAAATTTTCCGTATTTCCTAGACCGAATGTTAGAGGTTGCCGACGATGCCGGCTTCGCCGCCCGCCGAGCTGAAGCCGAGGCCCGCGGCATGCTTTTGGGGCGCGGGATCACCAGCTACATTGAATGGACTGGAGGCTACGCGTTCACAGAGATCGTGGATGTCATTGTTACCGGCGACCGCAAAATTACTGTGGACTCCGCGACACAAGCGATGGGACAAGGGCTGGAAACGGCGTACACCCAGCTGATCGCGGACCGGCTCGGCGTCGATCCGGCGCTGGTGACGGTAGTCCAGGGCGACACTGATATCGTCAAAGGCCCTGGGTCTTTCGGGTCGCGCTCCGCGTTTGTTGGTGGATCGGCCGTGGCACACGGCGCCGATGTGTGGGTAGAAACGGCTTTGCCGCTGGCCGCCGAGGCACTGGAGGCCGCGGATGCCGATCTCGAGTTTAGCGCGGGGAAGTTCCAGATCGCCGGGACGGATCGCGGCATCGGCATGTTTGAACTTGCCGGCCGGCAGCCGGAAGAAAAGATCGCGATCAAGACCTCGCACACCGTGCAAAGCTCCGGCTGGCCGAACGGTTGCCATGTGGCAGAGGTTGAAATCGATCCGGAAACCGGCGTGCCGAAAATCATCCGGTATTCCACGGTGGACGATGTCGGCAACGCCATCAATGAAATGCTGGTTGAAGGCCAGGTTCATGGCGGGATTGCACAAGGCGCCGGCCAGGCGATGTTCGAAGTGTGCCGGTACGATGAGGCCGGTCAGCTGATCTCGGGCTCGTTCATGGACTACCAGATGCCCCGTGCGGCAGATTTTCCTAACTTCGTGACTTTGATTGACCAAAGTGTGCCATGCACGACCAATATGTTGGGGGTCAAAGGATGTGGCGAATCCGGAACCGTAGGCGCAACGCCGACTTTGGTGAATGCAGTCCTCGATGCACTCCGTCCTTTGGGGGTGCAGGACATCGAAATGCCGGCAACCCCGTTTGCCATATGGCAAGCAATTGAAACAGCCCGAAGCAAATCGCCGCCTTCCGGCGCATTGGGTCTTTAAGTCGCGGGTCGTTGTGCCAAATAACATCGTGTAGTGGCTGGATAAAGGACAAGCGCATGGTTGACGAAAACGAGGTCGAAGGCACCGCCAGAGATTTGGGAGGCAAGATCCAGGATGCGGTTGGCGGGCTAACCGGCGATACCGAAACGCAGGCGCAGGGGAAAATCAACCAAGCCGCTGGGCAAGCGCAAAAGGCTATTGGTTCGCTGGCGGACGACCTACGTGATAACGTTGTGGATCAGCCATTGACCGCCCTGGCGATCGTCGGTGGGATCGGGCTTGTTCTGGGATTCCTGATGCGTCGCTGATTCGCGGCGCCTTCAACCACTGCTCTCGGTCAGACGAACTTGGTCCGCCGCACTGCGAGACGGACGCCGATGTTTATCGCCAAAACAACCAGCATGACGAGGAACGCCGCGGCGAAGGCTAATGCATGCGATTCGGCAAAGGGCTGGTCGATAAAGCTCCAAATGACATAAGTTAAGTAGCCGATTGGCGAATGGGTCAGGCGGCCGTCCCAACTATAGTTCGACCAGCCGGCCGTATAAATCAATGGCGCGGTTTCGCCCACGGAAATGGCGAGTGCAAGCAAAGCGCCGGTGACGACGCCGGAGGCGGCACTTGGTAGAACGATCTTGAAGATGACCGCAGGCTCGCGGGCGCCAAGAGCGAAAGCGGCTTCCCGCATCGTGTTTGGCACTTGGCGCAGGGCCAATTCGGTTATGCGGGCCAGATAAGGCACGATCAAGATGGCAAGCGTGATCGCGCCGGCGAGAGCAGAAAAGGCCCATCCCAGGCTGATGACAAAGACGATGTAGGAAAAATAGCCGAGCACGATAGAGGGCGTGCCAGTGAGAACGTCCGAGAGAAATCGGATGGTGCCACCAAGCTTGTTGTTGCCGTATTCCGATAAGTAAATGCCGGCAGCAACCCCGATCGGTACCGCGATCAGCATGGCGCCGAATGACAAGACAGCGGTGCCCTCGATGGCGTTCAGCAGGCCGCCGCCGGTGCCGTTCGTGTCCGTGGTGAGAAGTTCCAACGAAAAGGCAGAGGCGCCGCGATACGTCACGACCCAGACGATGTCGATGAGCGGCCCGATGACGAGCAGCAGCGCGATCCCGCAGGCGATCCAGCCGATCGCGCTGGTCGTGGCGCGGCGAATGTCCTGCGTCGAGCGGACCTTTGCCGACCGGCTGCTGGCGCTACTGCTTGCGGTGACGGACATTGGTCAAAACCCCGGAGGAGAGCAACTTAGCGCCAGCGTTAACAGCCAGCGTAATGATGAAGAGCACCAGCGCGATCTCGGCCAGTGACCGCACCGCCATGTTTGTCGGGTCCTGCTCGGCGCTGTCGAGTTGGCTAACAATAAAAGAGGCGATGGTGGAAATCGGGCTGAACAACGAGGTCGGCAGAATGTTGAGCCCGCCGCCCGAGACCATCAACACTGCCATTGTCTCACCCAATGCCCGGCCAAGCGCCAGCACGATGCCGCCGATCAGCGTGGCGCGGACCATCGGCAGCATGGCTTTTGAAACAACCTCGAAGTGCGTGGCGCCAAGGGCAAAGGCGGATTCGCGATTTTCTTTCGGAACCTGCAGCAGCGCGTCCAACAGGGTGGTAGCGATGATCGGCGTGATCATCAAGGCCAGCACGATCGAAGCGGCGAGCAGGCCGTAGCCGTTGCCGGTTGGGCTGATATAATGGCCGATGAAGGGGATGAGGACGGCGATGCCCCACAGGCCGAACACCACACTCGGCACCACCGCGACGAGTTCGACCAGGAGCGACAGGACCGGCCGGATTTTCGCCGGCACCGCCTCGGAAAGAAAGATTGCCGCACCGATACTCAACGGCACGGCGATCAGGATCGCGATGAAGGAGCTAAGCAGCGTGCCGACGACGAACACCAGGATGCCGTAGCTGGCGCCGGGCGGAACCTGCACGCCACGGATCGTGACCGGATCGCTGTACATATTGCCGAGGTCCCAGGTAATCCGAGACACAAACCCGAAGCCGTTGAAGCCAACGGCCTGCGCGGAATAGATCGCCAGAAACAAAACGACCGCGCAAAGCGCGGCCGGGATCAAGAGACTCAATCCTAGAAGGGACAGGCGAAAAGGACGTATCTTCATATTATCCGATACCGTTTGCCTCCGGGCACCACCGGAGGGCGTTAGCAGCTTACTGAATTTTGGAGATCTGCGTCTTGGAAAGCGTTACGATCGCCGCCGGCAGAGGCAGGAAGTGGACCTGGCTCAAATACTTCGGATCGTTGCCGCTGGTGATTGCCCAGGTCAGCAACGTGCGGATGGCGCCGGCGGTTGTCGCGTCTGGCTGAGTGGCGTTAACAATCGCGTATTCATAATTCGCGATCGGATAGGACTTGGCGCCGGGGGCGAAGATCATGCTGATCCGTTCGTCGGTTGGCGTGTCGGTAACAACACTGTTCGCGGCGGCGCCCACCGTGTCGCTGGCGGGCAACACGTATTTGCCGTCGGCGTTCTTCAGCATGGCCGTACCGAGCCCCGCCTTGGCGACTTCGTCAGCGTAGCTGACGCCGATATAAGCAATCGAATACGGGTTGGCCGCGGCGGCGGACAGCATTCCGGTATTGCCTTTCGCGCCGAGTTCACCGGTAATCGCCGGCCAGGACAGCGTGGTGCCGAAGCCCGTGCCGCTCTTCCACATCGGCGTCGAATCCGAGAGATACTGGCTGAAGATGAAGGTGTCGCCGGAGCCATCCAGGCGATGAACCGGTATGATGACGCGAGCCGGCAGGTCCAGGCCGGCATTGGCAGCCTTGATCATCGGGTCGTTCCACATGGTGATCTTGCCGCTATAGATTCCAGCGAGGATCGGACCTGAAAGCTTGATGTTCTTATCGTTGAGGCCAGGCAGGTTGTAGTTGATCGCTTGGCTCGAAATCGCGAGTGGGATGCTCATCATTGTCGCGTTTTTCTTTGAAAGCGCGTCCGACATATAAGCATCCGAGGCGCCAACTTGCACCAGACCCTTAATGGCCTGTGCAATGCCGGCACCGGAGCCAGTGGAGGTAGTGGTGAGCCGGATACCGGGATTGGCCGCGGTGAAGTCCGGGACCCAAATATTGAACAGCGGGTAAAGTAAGCTGGAGCCCGTCTCGACCAGCGTAACATCGGCAGCCTTGGCTGTTCTGGTGGAGCAAGTCATCGCGGCGACAGCCAGGCCGGCGACACCCGCGCGGAGCATGGCGCGGCGAATATTGTTGAATTTCAAGATTGTCTTCCTTTGTGCAAACCCTGTCGATATGCGGCTCATTCCCCGCACGACGCGCAGTTAATTCAAGCGCGAGGTAAAGGCGACAGCATTTCGATTGCAGTTCGATGACATTTGGAAGCGGCCGCTCCAGCATCTGCCGATCAAGACAAGGAAAAAACCGTAAGTACTCAAATCTTCAATAAATCAACGAACGTGTTGGGCAAGGAATACGAGGCTTCGCAGTTCAGCAAGCTCCCAATCTCGCGCGCTATAGCTTGGCCGCTCGTCGCAACCAAAGCCGTGTCCGGCATCGTAGGTAAAAACCTCCACACCCGGCTGTGCCGATTTGATCGCGGCGACATCCGTGGCCGGGATATGGTCGTCGTGTTCCCCGAAATGCATTTGGACGGGACAATGCGGCGCCGCATCCTTGGTCGCGGCAATGCCTCCACCATACCAACATACCGCAGCCTTGAACGCTTCGGTCTGGGTCGCACCCCACCAGGCAACGGTACCACCCAAACAGAAGCCAATGATGCCGACCGGTTTACCGGAGAAAGCAGCGGCCGTCGCCTCAATGTCCGCCATCACCGCTTGATCGGAAATCTGCGACCGCAGCGTTATGCCACGTTTTATGTCATCCGGCGTATAGCCAAGCTCGGCTCCTTGCTCGGCCCGGTCAAACAGCGCCGGGCACAGCACGCGGTAGCCATAGCCGGCCAGCCGTTCGCTGACCTTACGCATATGGGAGTTGACGCCGAAAATCTCCTGCACGACCACAAGCCCGCGCGGCGCGTTGACATTACCAGCCTCGAAAGTACGAAATTCATGGCCGTCGGCGGCGGTCAGCTTCATCATGGATGCGGCTCCTAAAGATCGGTGCGGGTGGTGAAGCGAGCAAAGTCGCGGGCAAGAATGTCGTAGATTGGTCGTTTGAATGGCACTGCAAGGCCCGGCAGATCACCGAGTGGCGTCCACCGCCAGGCATCAAATTCCGGATGCGGGTCAGCGTCCCACCGGATCTCGCTGTCATGTCCCAAGAACCGCAAGGCGAACCAGCGCTGCCGCTGCCCGCGAAAGCGGCCTTTGAAAGCTTTGCCACGTAGAGGCTCCGGCAGATCGTAAGTCAGCCAGTCCGGATGCTCGCCGATGATCCTGGCCTTGTCGGTGCCGATCTCCTCTCGCAGTTCCCGCAAAACCGCGGTGCGCGGCTCCTCGCCGGTGTCGATGCCGCCTTGTGGCAGCTGCCAGCCGCCCGCGGCACCCTCGACATCCGGAAAGTTGGCGCGCCGGGCCACCAGAACCGCGCCGGTTTTGTTGAATAAAACGGCGCCAACGTTCAGCCGATAAGGCAGTGAAGCAACACTACCGTCGCTCAATTCGACGCCGTGCTCGAGCCCGACGCGTTCATCGCATCAACCAGCTTGATCGCCATTTGCAACTGGAAGTCCGTGCTTGGCTTGGTCGGGTCAAAATTGGGCCAGTTGGCCGGTGGCTTGTCCGGAATGGTCTTTACAACCGCCGGTAGCGGCACGGCTGGCGGCAATGCCGGGGCCGTCTGCCCCGTCGGATTGGTAAACGAATTCAACAGGTCGCTCTCTCGTAGAGATGCGAACTCGTCCTGCCCGACATGGCTGTCGTCCACCTTAACGTCCGGCGAGACGCCAAAATCCTGAATCGACTTGCCCGACGGCGTATAATAGAGCGCGGTGGTCAGTCGGAGCGCGCCGTTGTCCGGGATCGGCACGATCGTTTGCACCGAGCCCTTGCCGAAGGTTCGCATGCCCAGCACCAGCGCGCGACGGTTCTGTTGCAAGGCGGCGGTGACGATCTCAGCGGCCGAGGCGGTGCCCTGGTTGGTGACGACCACCACGGGCGCGCCATTCGTCACATCGCCTTGCTGGGCGTACCAGACCTGATCGTCCTGATTGTGGCGGCCGTGCGTCGAGACGATTTCGCCACTGTTCAGGAAGTCGTCACCGACCGCGACTGCCTGGTCGAGCAAGCCGCCTGGGTTGTCACGCATGTCCAAAATGTAGCCATGAATACTACCATGGGCCTGCGCCTGCAGCGACTTCACGGCCTTACGCACATCTTCGTCGGCCTGCTCGGAAAAGCTAGAGAGCCGAATGTAGCCAACATCGCCGGCGGGGGTCGGAATAATGCGGTCCTTGACCGCTTGGATGTCGATAATCTCGCGGGTCAGCGTCACGTTCACGGGAGCATTCACGTTGCTGCGCTTCAGGGTCAGCTTGATTTTGCTGCCAACCGCGCCGCGCATCTTGTCGACCGCGTCATTCAGGTTCAGCCCATCGGTTGAATGGCCATCAATATTAACGATGATGTCGCCCGGCTTGATGCCAGCACGCGAAGCTGGCGTATCGTCAATCGGGCTGATCACTTTCAGCAGCCCATTCGTCTGCGTCACTTCCAGGCCTAGACCGCCAAACTGCCCCGTCGTTTCCACCTGCATGTCGGCGTACTGCTTGGAGTTCATGTAGCTGGAATGCGGGTCGAGGCCGGAAAGCATGCCATTGACAGCGTTGTAAACCAGCTTGTCGGAGGGTGGGTCGATCACGTAATTGGCTTTGACCCGTTCAAAAATGTCACCGAACAGGCTGAGCTGCTGATAGGTGCTGTCGGCCGCAGCGTCTTGTCCGGCGGCTTCGCGCAGCGGCAGAACTGTCCCCCCGATAAGCAACCCGGCAACGAAGGTTCCGCTCAGCATCAACCCGCTACGCAACTTCATAAATCCATCCTTCAAGCCGACTCCGGCCTCGCCAGCCTTTATCACATTAGATAGTATAGTGCCCGGATTATCCAGAGCCGCCGGCAAGCAGGCCCGCTGGATCGACCGGAGTGCCGTTGTGCCGCAATTCCACATATAGCACCGGCTGGCGGCCCGGATCGGCGGGGTTGTAGCCGGCCATCGTGCCCACCGGCTGGCGCCGTGCCAGATTTTCCCCGGCGTCAACATCAAGGTGCTGCAGACCCGACAGGACGACATAGTTGCGAGCGCCACAATCCACGATGACGACCAGGCCATAGCTCTGGAATTGATCGGCAAACTTAACCGCGCCGGCGCAGGGTGTTACCACCCGCGCCCCTGGCGCGGCGCGGTAGCTGATACCCTGGGCCGGCCCGGCGGCCGTGCTGTCGCCGAATTTTTGCACAACCGCGCCCGCAACGGGCGCGCCGCCGCTGCCGGCCGCACCTTGCGGCAGCAACACTAACGGCTGAGGCGGCCGTGGTGTTGGCGTCGCCAGTAATTTATCTACGATGTCGTGGAGGTCCCGAAGCTTGCCGTCCGCGGCAATCGCCGCGGCATTTTCATTCAAAGCCGTCTGCGCGTTCGCCATTTCAGCCGCTTTCGCATTGGCAATCTGAATGCTGAGGGAAGCTTCCGCACGGCTTTGGGTCGCGGCGGCGGCGGCCAGCGCGTTTTGCTGGGCCTGGGCCTGCGTCATCAACCCCGACACCAGGGCGGATTGCCGTTTGACCGCCGCCGCCCGCTGCCCGATCGCGGCGGCGATGCCCTGCAGGACGATGATGCCGCGCACCGCGTCGGCCGGCGCTTGCGGCACCGCCAGCAGGCTGGCCGCCGGTTCGGCGGCAAGGCGCTGCATTACCGGCAGCAAGGCGGCAAGCTGCGCCTCGCCTTGCCGCAGGGCGACAGCCGCGTCCCGGCTCTGGCTCTGCAGGGCGGCGTAGCTCTCGGCCGCCTGCGCGGTGCGGTCCTCAAGTTGCCGGAGCGCCGCCGCCGCGGCGACTTGTTGCTGCGCCAGACCGGCGGCCTTGGCCGCGGCGGCGCCGGCTTCCGCCTTGGCCCGCGCGGCGGCGGCGCGGTGCAGCGCGGTCTGTCGTTGCGCCGCCGCCAGTGCCGACCGCGCCTCGTTCAGCGTCGGCGGTTTCGCCGCCAGCGGCGCCGGCGCCAAGGCCGCGAAGATCAGCAGCCAGAGCAGGCCGCGCCTAATCGAGCAAGCTCGTGCCGGTCATCAGCGCCGGTTGCGGCAGATCGAGCAGTGCCAGCAGCGTCGGCGCCAGGTCCGCCAGGATGCCGTCGTGCAATTTGGTGCTCGGCGGTCCGCCGGCCAGGAACACCGGGACCGGGTTCAACGTGTGCGCCGTATGCGGTCCGCCTGTCTCCGGATCACGCATGGTCTCGCAGTTGCCGTGATCGGCGGTGACCAACAACGCCCCGCCCTGGCGCTCGATGGCGGTGGCGATTTTGCCGAGCCCCGCATCCACGGTCTCCACCGCCTTAATCGCCGCCTTCAGCACTCCGGTATGGCCGACCATGTCCGGATTGGCGAAGTTCAGGATGATCATGTCATAGACGCCGGTTTCGATCGCGCCGACCGCTTTCTCCGCCAACTCCGGCGCCGACATTTCCGGCTGCAAATCATAAGTGGCCACCTTCGGCGAGGCGACCATGATCCGCTCCTCGCCTCGATACGGCTCTTCCCGACCACCATTTAGAAAGTAGGTGACGTGCGGGTATTTTTCCGTCTCGGCCATCCGAAGCTGGGTCTTGCCGGCTTCGGCAACCACTTCGCCGAGCAGTTCCTCCATGCGTTGCGGGGCGAACAATGTGGTCATCAGCGGCGCCAAAGCTTCGCTATAGGCCGTCATACCGGCAGCGGCGCAAAAGGTTTTCGGCTCGGCTCGGGGAAAACCGTCGAAGCCAGGATCCAGCAGAGCGGTGAGAATTTCCCGCACGCGGTCGGCGCGGTAGTTGAAGCAAAGTAGCGCGTCGCCGTTCTTCACGCCGGTGTAGTCGCCGATCACGGCGGGCTTGATGAACTCGTCGGTGATGCCGTCCTGATGGTTGGCGGTAATCGCCGCCGTGGCACTGGCAAAACGGGCGCCTTCAGCACCGGCGATAAGGTTGTAGGCTTGGCCGACGCGCTCCCAGCGGTGGTCGCGATCCATGGCGTAGTAGCGGCCAATCAGGCTGACGATGCGGGCGTTGTGTGGCAGCGCAAACTCGAAATCCTCGACGAATCCGCCGGCACTTTCCGGCGGGGTGTCGCGGCCGTCGGTCCAGGCGTGGATCAGGGTCTTGATGCCCGCGGCGGTAAGGATTCTGGCGAGCGAGACGGCGTGATGCTGGTGGGCGTGGACGCCGCCGGGCGATAGCAGGCCCATCAGGTGGCAGTCGCCACCGGTGCCTTGCACAGTCTCGATCAGTTGGTTGAGGATCTGATTGTTGGCAAGCGTGCCGTCCTCGATCGCGGTGTCGATGCGCGGCAGTTCTTGCATCACGATGCGGCCGGCGCCGATATTAAGATGCCCCACCTCGGAATTGCCCATCTGGCCGTTTGGTAGCCCGACCGGCAGGCCACAAGTGGTGAGGAAGGCGTGCGGGCAGGATGCCCATAAACGCTCGAAATTGGGCTTGGCGGCCAGCGCGACGGCGTTGTTGGCACGGTCGGCGCGCCAGCCAAAGCCGTCCAGGATCATCAGCATCACGGGTTTCTTGCTCATGCCTGCTGTTTAAAAGGCTGGCACCCGCGCCGCCAGTGGCTTCAAGGCCGGCCGGCGCGGTGGTATGGATGGCCGGCGAGAATGGTCTGGGCGCGGTAGAGCTGCTCGGCCAGCATCGGCCGGACCAGCATGTGCGGCCAGGTCAGCTTGCCCAGCGACAAGGTGGCGTCGGCGCGGGCCAGCACCGCCGCGTCCAGGCCTTCGGCGCCCCCAATTACAAAGTTCAGGCGCTTGCCGGTCTCGGTCCAGCGCCCGAGCGCGGCCGCAAGTTCCGGACTGGTCAGCGCACCGCCTGCCTGATCCAGCGCAATGACAAAATCCTTCGGGATCAAAGCATCCAATAAGTTGGAGGCCTCGCGCCGCTTGATTTCCGCGCCGGTGCCGAAGCCATCGTTGAACTCGACAAGCGTCAGGCGAGGCTGCAGGCGAGCCGCGTAACGGTCCAAGATTTCCGCTTCCGGCCCTTGGCGTCCCCGGCCGACCGCCAGCAGGCGCATCTAGCCGCCGGGTTCGGCCTCGTCGAGGTCCGGCCCCCACATTTTCTCCAGCGCATAAAGGCTGCGGGCGTCCGGCTTGAACAGGTGGACGATGATGTCCCCCGCGTCGATCAACACCCAGTCGGTGCCGGTGGCACCCTCGGTCCGCACTTTAGGAAAGCCCGCTTCAGCCAATTTCTCGCCGAGATGGGTCGCCATCGCGGCGATCTGCCGGTCGGCGAGGCCGGTCGCCAACACCATGCGGTCGGCGAAGCTGGCGCGGCCGGCCAGGTCTATCGCCAAAATGTTTTCCGCCTTGTCGTCTTCCAGGCTGTCGCAGATCAGTTTCTGCATCCTGTCGAGTTCCGGCACCGCCGCCTGCGGCGTCGCCTTCTTGCTGCGGGGCCCGGCGATGGTGGCTTTCTTTCGGGGCGTGCCTGGCATCGCCGGGATCGCCTCGGCTGGCGGTTTTGCAGGACGCTTGCGGGTGCCGGCGGGAGCGGCGCGCGGCGGGGCGCGGGTAGGCGAACGGGCTATGGCGCGGCTCCTTCCGTGATTTTTCGCAAAGCGGTGGCGGAAGTGGCGTTTTCCTTGACCGGCAACAAAATCCAGGATGGCGCCGCCGCCGTGGCGAGCTTTAGCCCAGCCCGCGCGCCAAGGCGATTCCGCCTGAAGCGCGCCGCCGCCCGCCCGGCCAGCGCCCGGCGCGTGGCGCCGGGGCGCGGAATGACCAGCGTCGGCATGGCGTGCATGACCCGCAGCCAGTTGCCCCAGCGCGGCAACTGGCAAAGATTGTCGGCACCCATCAGCCAGACGAATTTGGCGCGTGGAAAGCGGCGTTTAAGGGCGCGCATGGTGTCGGCGGTGTAGCGGGTGCCGAGCTTGCTTTCGATGTCCGTTGCGATAATCCGCCGGCCATCGGCGATCCGCTCGGCCGCTGCAAGGCGCCGGGGGAACGGCGCCATGTTCGCTTCCCCTTTCAGCGGATTGCCTGGCGAGACCATCAACCAGAGCTGATCCAGCTTGCAATGCACCATCGCCTGGCGGGCAACATGCAGGTGGCCCTCATGCGCTGGATTGAATGAGCCGCCGAGCAAGCCGATTTTCATCCGGTGACGATGGCCGAAGCGCGGGATGGAGACGCCCGGCGCCGTACTCAGGGGCGCACCTGGCCGGCGCCACGAACGACATAACGGAAGGTGGTAAGCTGCTCCAGGCCGACCGGGCCGCGGGCCTGGATGCGCCCGGTCGCAATACCGATTTCGGCGCCGAAGCCGAATTCGGCGCCATCGCAGAACTGGGTCGAGGCGTTCCACAACCCGACCGCGCTGCTTAGGCGCGCCAGGAAATATTCGGCGGCCGCCGCATCTTCAGTTACAATGGCGTCGGTATGCTCGCTGCCATGGCGGCCGATATGCGCCAGGGCCGCGTCGACATCTTCGACCACGGCCACGTTCAGAACGGCATCCAGCCACTCGGTGTCGAAATCCTCCGGACCGGCCGCCGGCAGATCGGGCAGCAAAGCGCGGGCCCGCGGATCGGCGCGGAAGCCGCAGCCAAGTGCCGCAAGGTCGGAGATCAGGTCCGGCAGCAAACGCGCCGCGATGGCGGCGTCTATGAGTAGCGTCTCGGTGGCGCCGCAAACGCCGGTTCGGCGCATCTTAGCGTTGGCAAGAATGTTGCGGGCCATCCGGAAATCCGCCGCGGCGTGAACATAGGTATGGTTTAGCCCCTCTGCATGGGCCAGCACCGGCACCCGCGCCTCCCGTCGCACCCTCTCTACCAGAGCCTTGCCGCCGCGCGGGACCAATAGGTCGATCATTCCGGCGGCCCCCAGCATGGCGGCGACGAAGCCCCGATCCGTGGTCGGGGCAACCTGCATTGCGGCTTCCGGCAGGCCGGCTAAGCGCAATCCGGCGGCGATCGCGTCATGGATCGCGCCGGCGGAACGAAAACTTTCGGAGCCGCCGCGCAACAAGACGGCGTTGCCGGATTTGATCGTCAACGCCGCCGCGTCGGCGCCGACATTGGGCCGGCTCTCGTAGATCATGCCGATGACGCCGAGCGGCTGCGGGATCCGGCTGATCACCAGGCCGTTGGGACGTGTCCATTCCGCCAGTGTGCGCGCCAGCGGGTCGGGAAGCGCCGCCACCTCGCGCAGGCCGCGCGCCATCGCGGCGATCCGCCCGGCGTCGAGCCGCAGCCGGTCCAGAAACGCCGCCGAACCGTTGAATGCCGCCAGGTCATCTGCGTTGGCGGCAAGAATTGCCTGCTGGCGTTCGAGCAGCGCATTGGCCGCCGCCTCCAGCGCGGCGTTGCGGGCCGCCACCGGCGACCGCGCCAGCACGGCGCTCGCGGCGCGGGCCTTGGCCGCCGCGGCGGCGACCAGCGCAATGTGTTGGTCGAACTCGGCGTTCATCGGCGGCATCGTTGCCAAGTCCTGGCGGGAAGATCAACAGCGCGCTATCCAGGGACACGCATGGCCGACCTCTTCGATTCGATCATTCTAGCGCCGCTGGCTCCGCCATTAGCGGAATCGCGGCTGGCCACGGCGCGGCTGCTGTTGCGCCCGCTGGTGGCGGAAGACGCGGCGGCTTTCCACCGGCTGATCAACGACTGGGACATCTGCCGGAGGCTGCCGGACGCGCCGTTTCCTTATTCGGCGTCGCTGGCGGCGGATTGGATCGCCGCCGCCGCGGCCGACCGCGCCGCCGGCCTGGCCCAGCAGTTCGGCCTGGAGGAGCAGGCAACCGGCCGGCTCATTGGCTGCGCCGGCCTGCGGCTCTCGCGTGACGGCAAATCCGCCGATCTTGGCTACTGGCTCGGCCGCGCCCATTGGGGTCAAGGCTTCGGGCAGGAGGCGGCGGCGCGGCTGACGAATTGGGCCATGGCCGAACTGCCGATCGGCAAAGTCACGGCGACGATTGCCGCCGACAACGAGGCATCGCGGGCGGTCCTGCATCGCACCGGCTTTAAGCCGGCTGGCGAGGGCATGCAGATATTCCAGTGCCGTCCCGGAGCGAAACTGCCGGTGCTGTATTTTGTACTGGCGCGGGAGACGCCGCATGTGGCCCGCCCACTGTCGGCGTCTTTGCTGTTGGTCGTGGCGTGCGCGCTGATCGACGGCCAGGGCCGGATCCTGCTGGCGCGGCGGCCGGAGGGTAAGAAACTGGCCGGACTCTGGGAGTTTCCCGGCGGTAAGATGGATCCCGGCGAGCTGCCCGAAGCCGCCTTGGTGCGCGAGTTGAAGGAGGAGCTGGGGATCGAGGTCCGCGCCGCCGATTTGGCGCCGTTCGCATTTGCCAGCCACGGCTATGAAGGATTCCACTTGTTGATGCCGCTCTATCTCTGCCGCCGTTGGTCCGGCCAGCCGGCGGCGCGGGAGGGCCAGGCGCTGGCCTGGGTCGCGCCCGACCGGCTCGTGGAGTACCCGATGCCACCGGCCGACCGGCCGTTGATCCCCATGCTGAGAGATTTTCTATGAGCGATCCTGAAGCCCCCAACCCGACGGCTGCCATCCTGATCATCGGCAATGAAATTCTCTCTGGCCGGACCCAGGACGTGAACATCAACTTCATCGCCCGCCGTCTGGCGGCGCTCGGCATCGTACTCTCGGAAGTGCGGGTGGTGCCGGATGTGCCGCAGCGCATTATCGGCGCGGTGAACGAGCTACGGGCGGCCTACGACCAGCTTTTCACGACCGGCGGCATCGGCCCGACCCATGACGACATCACCAGCGAGTGCATCGCCGCCGCCTTCGGCGTGCCTTGGATGCTGCACGAGGAGACCGACGCGTTGATGCAGGCCCGCATGGGCGACGCCTATAACGCTGCCCGGCGGCGCATGGCGACGATGCCGCGCGGTGCGACGCCGATCGCCAACGCGGTGTCGCTGGCGCCCGGCTTCTCCATGGCCAACGTCCACGTCATGGCGGGCGTACCAAAAATCATGCAGGCGATGTTCGACGCGCTGGAGCCCAGCCTGCCGCGCGGCCGGCCGATCTTGATGCGGGCGGTGTACGGCATGGGATTGCTGGAGGGCGCGATAGCAGCTGGTCTCGCCGCGATCCAGGACCGCTTCCCGAATGTCGATGTGGGCAGCTATCCATTTCGCCGGGCCGATGCCGGCGGTGTCGCGATCGTCGCCAAGGGGACCGACCTGCCGGCGCTGGAGCAGGTGGTCGCCGAGGCCACAACTCTAATTGCCGCGCAGAACATCGCGCCTGTCCAGGGTGACCCGTCCGCCTAAAGTGCCGAGGCGGCGATGTTAACCGATAGCGCCAGGATGACGGTGTTGAACAAGAAACCGATCAGCCCGTGCAATACCGCCAACCGACGCAGCTTCTTCGATGTTATATCGCAATCGGAGACCTGGAACGTCATGCCAAGCACGAACGAGAAATAAACGAAGTCGAAATAGTCCGGCTCGTCATCCTTTGGAAAGTCTATGCCGCGCTCGATCGTCCGCGGTTCTTGGGTCCAATCCGCCGTATAGTACTCGTGGGCGTAGCGGTAGGCGAAGGTGACCTGCGTTGTCAGCCAGGATAGGGCGAGCGTGCTGATAACAAAGGCCAGATAGACAGCCTTGTTCGCTTTATGTCCGGATGCTGAGCCGGAGAACACGAAGATGGCGATGAAGCTCATGATCGCGCCGATCAGGGTCAGCGCGAAGACGCTCCATTCGCCTTCCTGCTGCGCTTTGGCATCGGCGCTGATGTCCCGGTCTTCATCGGCGACGAAAAGTAAGGCGGACAGGATCAGGAACACAGCGCTGCCGATGTCCCATGACACCACGGCCCGGATCGCCAGATGATGCAGGGGAAACAACAGAATAAAGCTGAGCAAGGCGATGCCGGCGCCCGCGAACAAACGAGGACGGGCGCGGACGATGCGGAAGAACACCCAGTTCGCCATCAGCCGTCTCTAGACGGTGCGTGCCGGCGCCGGCAATGGGCCAATCGCGGCGTGCTGCGGCGTCCGCGCCATCGCTTGGCCGCGTCCTCCACTGGCGCGACCTCGGGGCAGCGGGCTTGCCAAACCAGGGACGGTGCCGCAAAAGCCGGCCTGTAGCACGCTGCCTACGGGTGGCGCCGCACCCTTTTCCGTGACCGCGTATCGTGGAGGCTTCGATGGCTGACTTTGACCTAGGCAAGATCCGAAACATCGGGATCACCGCGCATATCGATGCCGGCAAGACCACCACCACGGAGCGCATCCTGTACTACACCGGCGTGTCGCACCGCATCGGCGAGGTCCATGACGGCAACACCACCACCGATTACATGGATCAGGAGCGTGAGCGCGGCATCACCATCACCTCCGCCGCGGTGACCTGCGAGTGGAAGGACCACCGCATCAACATCATCGACACGCCCGGCCATATCGACTTCAACATCGAAGTTAACCGCAGCCTGCGGGTGCTGGACGGCGCGATCTTCATCATCGAGGGCGTTGCCGGCGTACAGCCGCAGTCCGAGACCAACTGGCGCCTTGCGGACCGTTACAACGTGCCCCGGATCATCTTCATCAACAAGTTGGACCGCACCGGTGCCGACTATTTCCGCGCCTTCAACACGCTGAAGGAAAAGCTCGACATCGTCGCACTGCCCTTGCAGTTGCCGATCGGCATCGAGGACAATTTTCTTGGGGTTGTTGATCTGGTCGAGATGAAGGCGATCATCTGGGAAGGCGGCGAGCTTGGCGCCAAATTCCACGACGAAGAGATACCGGAAAACCTGAAGGCGCAGGCGGCGGAGTATCGCCAACTGCTGCTCGATACCGCGCTGTCGGTCGATGACGCCGGCATGGAAGAATATTTCGACAAGGGCGACGTCTCGGTGGAGACGCTGAAGCGCGCCATCAAGACCGGCACCATCACCGGCGCCTTCCGGCCGGTGCTGTGCGGCACGGCGTTCAAGAACAAGGGCGTGCAGCCTCTGCTGGACGCGGTGCTGGACTATCTGCCATCGCCAGTCGATGTGCCGGGCATCAAGGTAGCGGGCGAAGAAGGCGCCGAGGATGACCCCAACGCGCGCCGCATCAAGGCCGACGTAAACGCGCCCTTCGCGGGCCTCGCCTTCAAGATCATCAACGATAAATATGGCACGCTGACTTTTGTCCGGGTTTACGCTGGCACGCTTAAATCCAGCGACACGGTGATGAACACCACCAAGGACCACAAGGAGCGCATCGGCCGGATGTTCCAGATGCACGCCGACAAGCGCGCGGAAATCAAGGAGGTCCACGCCGGCGACATTGCTGCCTTCGTGGGCTTGAAGGATACCGGCACCGGCGACACGCTGGCGGCGGCGGAGGATCCGGTGGTGCTGGAGCGGATGGCATTCCCGGTGCCGGTGATCGACATCTCGGTCGAGCCAAAAACCAAGGAGGGCGTCGAGAAGATGACGCTCGGCCTGCAGAAGCTGGCGGGCGAAGACCCCAGCCTGCGGTTAAAGACCGATCAGGAAACCGGCCAGACGATCCTCTCCGGCATGGGCGAACTGCATCTGGAGATTATCATCGACCGGCTGAAGCGCGAATACGGCGTCGATGCCAATATCGGCGCGCCGCAAGTGGCGTATCGCGAGACGATCTCGAAGTCGCACACCGAGACCTACACGCATAAAAAGCAGTCCGGTGGCTCCGGCCAGTACGCCGAAGTGAAGATCGTTTTCGCACCGCAGGAGCGCAATGAGGGCGTGCTGTTCGAGAACAAGGTGGTCGGCGGCACGGTACCAAAGGAATATATTCCGGCGGTTGAAAAGGGCATCCGCAACCAGGCCGACACCGGCGTGCTGGCCGGCTTTCCCACTGTCGACTTCAAATACACTCTGATCGACGGCAAGTATCATGACGTCGACTCCAGCGCCTTGGCTTTCGAAATCGCCGCCAAGGCTTGCTTCCGCGAGGGCATGAAGAAGGCCGGGCCGATCATCCTCGAGCCGATCATGGATGTGGAGATCACCACGCCGCAGGATCATGTCGGCGACGTGGTGGGAGACCTGAACCGTCGCCGTGGCCAGATCCAGAACCAGGAAAGCTCGGGCTCGACCGTGATCGTGCGGGCCCATGTGCCGCTGAAGGAAATGTTCGGCTACATTTCGCATTTGCGCAGCATGACCAAAGGCCGCGCCAGCTTCACCATGCAGTTCCACCATTACGATCCGGTGCCGCGCAATATCGCAGACGAGATCATGGCAAAGAGCGCCTAACAAGGCGTTCTTCCCGGCTCAACCCTCGGCGAACCGTGGGTTGACGCCGAGCGTTCCCAGAAGGGCCGGCAGCTCCGGGAACTGCACCGAGCCGCCGGTCATGATGTCCAGGTACTCGGCTTCAGTCTTCAACAGGTGCAGAACCAGGTGCCAGCCGACACCCCGAAAAGCTTCGAGCGCGGCCCGATCGTCGACATCGACGTAAGGCCGCAGCTTCTCGCGTGACATCGCGCACTGCATTGCAAAAGGCTTGTGGTGGTAATGGGCGTAAACCACCCGGGTCGGCACCGGCGGCGGCGCGGGTGCAGTGCAACTATGCGAGCCATGGTCCACTTCCACGATATGGCCGCCGGTGAAGAACACCTTCTGGTACGGCAGCGCCCAGAAGCCGCCAACGCTGTTCAACGAGTTCAGAAAATTCTCTGTCACCAGAAGCGGTGATGTGGCGCCGCGCAACGTCGCCAGGTACTTGAGCAAACCGGCCTTCGCGCAGCTCGGCTCCCCAGCCTCGTCGCGCATCATCAAAAACTCGTCGCAGTCCAGCGGAAACAACAGGTCGTACCGCTTGGCCGCGTCGGCCCGGCCAAGCACCGCGGTCACGATCGCCCCTTTGTCGGCGTAATTCGCGCTGGCCGGCAGCCGCAGGACATGGACACCGAAGCGCTCGAACAGCGTCAACGTGGTCTTCACGGTCGAGAGGTCGGAGCCGTGGTCAATCACGAACAGATTGTCGAACCCAAACAAATAGCCGTGATAGGCAAGCCAGGGATGCAGGCACAGCTCCTCGTTGCGCTGCATCATCACACAGGCGACACGCATGAGCGCGCTCGATCAGGCAGCCGCCATCAGCGGCGCCTTGCGGCGGTACAGGAACAGCGTCGCGGCCAGGCCGCAGGCGGCGGCAAAAATCAGCCAAAAGCCGGCGGCGGCGTGATTGCCGGTGGCGTGGATCAAGCCCGTGGCAACCAGCGGCGTGAAGCCGCCGAAGATCGCCGTCGCCAAGCTATAGGCCAGCGCAAAGCCGGAGGTGCGGACATCCGCTGGCATTATCTCAGTAAGCGCCACCACCATCGCGCCATTATAGCTGCCATACAGGAACGACAGCCAAAGCTCGACGAGCAACATCTTGCCAAAACTTGGGGCCGCCACCAGCCAAAGCAGCGCCGGATAGGCGGTAAGGATGGTCGCCAAGGTAAAGATGATGAGGAGCGGCTTGCGGCCCAAGCGATCCGAGACGGCGCCCATGACCGGTAGCCAGAAAAAATTGGAGACACCGACGCAGAGCGTCACGATCAACGTGTCGGAGATCGAAAGATGCAGAACCTCCCGGCCGAACGTCGGCGTGTAAACCGTGATGAAGTAGAACGAGATCGTCGTCATAGCGACCAGCAGCATCCCGGCGATGACCAGCGACCAGTTCTGAAACATCGAACGGAACACCTCCCGCGCCGCCGGATGGTGAGCGCGTGCCAAGAATTCTTCGGTTTCCTGCAAGGAGCGGCGGATCGCGTAAATGAACGGAACGATTAAACAACCGACGAAAAACGGCACGCGCCAGGCCCAGGCGCTCACGGTCGTCGGTGCCACCGCGACATGCAGCATATAGCCAAGCGCCGCGGCCAGGATAATCGCCACCTGCTGGCTGGCCGACTGCCAACTGACATAAAAGCCCTTGTGGCCCGGCGTCGCCATCTCCGAGAGATAGACGGAGACGCCGCCAAGTTCGACGCCGGCGGAAAATCCTTGCACCAGTCGGCCGAACAGCACCAGGATTTGTGCGGCCAAGCCGATCGTCGCGTAACCGGGCGTAAAAGCCAGCAGCACCGTGCCGACGGCCATCAATGATATCGTGACCAGCAGGCCCTTGCGGCGGCCAACGCGGTCGACATAGGCGCCGAGGATGATGGCGCCGAGTGGACGCATCAGGAAGCCGACACCAAAGGTCAGGAAGGTGAACATCAGCCCGGAATAGGCGGTGCCGCCCGGAAAGAAGGTGTGGGCGATCTGCGTTGCGTAGAAACCAAACAGAAAAAAGTCGAACATCTCTAGAAAGTTGCCGCTGGTCACGCGGATGACGGTCTTTACCTTGTCCTGGCTGGTAGCTGGCGCGGTCATGGCGCTGATCTCCCGATTTTGTTGAACGCAACTTCGGGCATGGCGAGGCTGGCGGCAAGGCCGAGCCCGCGGGGACATAGGGTGGGCGCTGGGGCATGCCGCCGGCCCTTGTGCTAGGCTACGGTGCTGCTAATGCCGGATCGAGGGGGCGCACAATGGATCTGGCACGCGGCGCGGCGCGGGGCGCGGCTTGGAACTTCGCCACGGTTCTGCTGGAACGCAGTTTCGGCTTTCTGATCCTGGGGTTGCTGCTGCGTACCATCCCAGCCTCGGTAGTCGGACTGGTGGCAATCGGATCGGCAATGTCAGACCTTGCCCGCATGGTCGCCAATAGCGGCGCCGGTGAACAGGTCCAAGCCTTTGCCGGCGACCGCAAGGTGGAAGCCGGCGCCTTCTGGTCACAGGCCATAGCTTCCGCGCTGCTTATGGCCGTCTTGTTCTTCGCCGCACCCTGGATCGCCTCGCTCTACGCCGAGCCACGTCTTGTTGTCATCCTGCGCATCCTGGCGCTCAACATCATGCTAACTTCGTTCCTCATTGTCCCCTCGGCGCGGCTCGCCGTCGGGTTCCGGTTCAGGGCGCTCGGCTTGATCTCGCTCGGCAGCACGATCAGCGGCGGGCTGGTGGCGCTGCCCTTCGCGTTCAGCGGCCATAGCGTGGCGGCGCTGATCTACCAGCGGATGGTGGGGATCGTCTTCTACGCGGTGGTCGCCGCCATCGTGGCCAGATGGGTGCCGCCGCGCCCGCCTTCCTGGGCCACGCTCAAAGCCAGCTTCCAATTCTCCCTGCCGCTGATGCAGGCCGCCTTTGTCGATTACATTTCGGTGACGGGCTACGTGCTGCTGGTTGGGTTGCGGGTGCCGGTCGCCAGCCTCGGCCGCTTCCGGATCGCGCAACGTCTGGTCGAGGTGTTGCAGGAAATTGCCTTTTTGCCCGCCAACAAGGTGTTCATGCCGGTGTTCGTCGCGGTGCGGGAAAATCCGCAACGTCGGTTCGAGGCAACGCGGCAGATGCTGGATTTGCTGTCGATGGCGATCTTCTTTGCCGCTGCGGTTTGCGGCGCTGCCGCCAGGCCGATGGTGCTGCTGATGTTCGGCCCGCAATGGGCCGCGGCAGCGCCGGTTTTCGCCATCCTGACGTTGATGGCGCCGGCGACGGCGCTTTATGGGGTGATCAATCCGTTGCTGACCGCCGCGGGCCGCACCCACCTCGTCTCGATTTTTGCCTGGGCCAATGCCGGGCTGATCATGGCGGCGGCCTGGTTCGCCGCGCCTTATGGGCTGAATGTGCTGGCCTGGGCACTGGCCGGGCGTGGTGTTCTCGTCATCGTACTGGTTGTGCTGGCGCTGCGGCTGGGGTTGGGGCGTTCGGTTTCACCGCTGTTGCAGCTATTGGCCCTGCCGCTTGCCGCCCTGGTGGCGGCGCGCCTGGCGGCGGCGCTGGCACTTGCCGCGGCGCCGGCGCTCTCGGTGCCCGGCCAGTTGGCCGTGGCGGTCAGCGTATCCGGACTGATCTTCGCGGCGGTTGTGCTGGCGCTGGCGCCGCGACGGGTCGCGCTGATGACAACGCGGCTGCATCGGGCGCTGGTTGGCCGCGCCGTCGTCTAATCCTTTTTTCGGTTGCCCCCATGGTGTCTTGCTGTTCAATAGCGCCATGAACGAACCAGCCCAGGCGTCTGCGTTTTTTCTGTTGAAACCGGCACGCCAGACCGCGCCGGTGGTCCTCACCTCGCCGCATTCCGGGCGCTGCTACACCACGGATTTTCTGGCGTCTTCGCGGCTCGACCCGATGGCGTTGCGGCGCAGCGAGGATAGCTTCGTCGAGGAGCTTTATGCCGCCGCTCCGGAATTTGGAGCGCCATTGCTGGCGGCAAACTTCCCGCGCGCCTGGTGCGATGTCAATCGCGAACCGTGGGAACTGGACCCGGCGATGTTCGCAGACCGCCTGCCCGACTACGTCAATGTCAGTAGCCCGCGAGTAGCCGCTGGGCTGGGGACGGTGCCGCGGATCGTCGGCAGCGGTGAAGTTATCTACGGCGATAAGCTGCTTTTCGAAGAGGCGCGGGCACGCATTGCCACCTGTTGGCAACCTTTTCACGAGACGCTGCGTGGCCTGATCGAAGAGACGGTGGCGCGGTTTGGCTGCTGCCTGGTGCTCGACTGCCATTCCATGCCGAGCAATGCGGCGCGCGGACCGGTTCGGCCGGGGATGATCCTCGGAGACGGCCACGGAACCAGCTGCACGCCCGCGGTCATGGCCTTCATGCAAAGGGAGCTAAGCCGGCTGGGCTTTCAAACCCGCCGCAACGACCCTTATGCGGGCGGATACATAACCCGACATTACGGCCGGCCGCGCGACGGTGTGCAGGTGGTCCAGCTTGAATTGGCGCGGGAGCTTTACATGGATGAGGTCAACTTCAGAAAAACCTTAGACTTTAGCACTTTACAAGAGAAAATGACGCAATTCATGCAGGCTTTGTTTCGAGCCGCGGAGCCGCTCCTTAGGCGCAACGAGATGCCCGCCGCCGCTGAATAAAAAAAAGGCGGCACCGAAGTGCCGCCAAGTTTAGGGAGGAAACGTCCAAGAAGCAGGAGAGAAAACTCATCCTGCGACAACAGATATAGCGGTCCAAGGCCACCAAAGCAAGAATTATTTTGCAGTGCAGCATTTCTGGCCAAGCCCGCCTTCAGGTATTGGTGTCAGGCAGCCAAGCGCCTGCGGGCAGCACTTTACGCTACCGCCGGCGGCGCTTAAAAAGAGGTGGAGCAGGAAGCGACCAGCTTATGGAGGGGTGGCCGAGAGGCTGAAGGCGGCGGTTTGCTAAACCGTTATACGCTGTCAAGGCGTATCGTGGGTTCGAATCCCATCCCCTCCGCCAAGTAGCAATTGCGATGCTGTGCCGACGAGAACCACGTCGGCACGACTCGTTCTCGCCGCCCAAGGCGCGCTACCGATGACGGGGACGTTGACAAAAGGAACGTCGGCCGTCCGGCTCGCCCGCGATGTGTCGCCATCGGCGCCAAGCCGGGTGGTGGTGAGAGCCGCTACTGCAATCCGCTATTCAGGCCAGAACCTTGCTTTTCGACTCGATCACCTCGAGGAGCTGGTTCCACGACTTGACGAAGCTTTTTGCACCTTCGGATTGCAACTGCGTGGAGAGCGCTGTCAGGTCGATGCCGGCCGCGAGGTGCTTCTCGAGCATTGCTTCCGCATCTCCGCCATCCCGGGATAAAGCAGGTCCGATAGCGCCGTGCTCGGCGAAAGCCAGCAGCGTGGCTTCCGGCATCGTGTTGATGGTATTCGGCGCCGCAAGGCCGTCGATGTACAGTGTATCCACCGCGGTCTTGTCCTTCGTGCCCGTGCTGGCGAACAGCAGCCGTTGCGCGCGGGCGCCCAGGTTCTCCAGGCGCTGGAACCGATCGCTCTCCAGAATGTCACGATATGCCTTGTAGGCCTGCTGACTAACGGCCATGCCCAGCGTGTTACGAAGTTCAGCCTGCACCTTATCGGCTATGGCAACATCCCACCGGCTGACGAAGAGGGAGGCGACGGAACGCACATCCGGTGGCAACCCTGCTTCCACCCGCCGCTCCAGCCCCTTCATGTAGGCTTCGGCGGCTGCTTTATACTGGTCGGTAGAGAACAGCAGGGTTACGTTGATCGGCACGCCTTCAAAGATCGAGTCCTCGATCGCCGGCAGGCCTTCCGGAGTGCCGGGTATCTTGATGAACAGGTTGGGCTTATTGGCCTGGGCGTGCAGCGTCTTAGCCTGCTCAACCGTTGCCTTGGTATCGTAAGCGAAGACCGGCGAGACCTCCAAAGAGACGAAGCCGTCCACCGTACCCGTTCGCTCATAAATCGGCAGGAACAACTCGGCCGCCCTGCTCAGGTCCTGGATCGCCAGGTTGAAGAACAATTCTTCGCCCGACGCACCGGCATCCAACTGCTTATGAATTTCGTCATCGTACCAGGCATTTTTCGAAATTGCATTGTCGAATATTGTCGGATTGGACGTCAGCCCGGTGACCGCAAATTCCTCTATATAGCGTTTCAATGTGCCGCTATCGAGCAGATCCCGTGTAATATTGTCGAGCCACAAACTCTGGCCGAGATTTTGCAGCTTGCTGGTCGCGTTCGATGCCATGTTCGACTCCTCTATCGTTTAACCAGGGCTGCAAGGTCGTGTTCCAGCAAGTCCCCGATATGGTCTACCGTGATGTCGGCTGGCGGGAATTCCGACAATATCTCTGCATCCGCCGCATAGTGTCCCTGTCGCGGAAACACTGTTGTAACGCGGTCTCTCCAAATGCGCTTGATAGCGTCCAGAATGCGCAATTTGTCGTCGATCAAAACGTAGTGCCTTCCCGGAAAATGGGTCTCCACATCGGCCAGTTCCAGTTCCTTGTGGACGTAGATCAGCACATTATCGCCGAAAACCGGCCAAAGCCCTGATTTCTCCACCTTCCGCGGCTGAAATACGGCATCGCCATCCGAAAGAATGGCGGTAACGCCGACCCGCTGCGCCGCTTTGACGACCGGAATGGCATTCGGATAAAGGCGCTCGTGGAACGGATAGTCCACCAGCCAGTTGGCAATGCGCAGGACCTTGGGATGGTGCATCGCTTCAAGCCGGTAGCGTTCCAGCGCCCCCAGATAATCGGCATAACCAAGTTCCGAGCGCAACTGTTCGAAAATCGCCCAGAAACGATCCCGAACTTCGGCACCATAATCGTCTGCTAAATGCTTCCCCAAATCGGCTTGAATACGATCGTTATCCAAAAGCGTGTTGTCGACGTCGAACAAGAAAACGGTATCATCCACCCCGCTCATGCCGCCCTACTCTTCATTGCGCTGCGACCCTTAACTCTGTTGCGGCCAGTTGTGGGTTACGCCAGGGTCCGTCGCTGCCGATCAGCTGCGTCGCCTCGTCCGGACCCCAACTTCCAGGTTCGTAGCCATATAGTGGTGTTGTATTGTCCAAAATCCCCTCCACGATGCGCCATTGAGCGTCGACGATGTCCTCGCGCCCGAACAGGTCACCTTTGCCCTGCATCGCATCGCCGAGCAGCCGCTGATAGGGCGGGCGGTAGGCGGCGGCCTGGGCAGTGAGCATCAATTCCCTATCGGCGCCAACCATCCGGTCGCCGGACTGCTTCACCCGCAAGCCCAAGCCGATCGACGTATCGGGGCTCAAGCGAAACCGCATATGGGCTGAGCCGCCAGGCACAAGTTCGTCGAAGGTCTCACGCGGAGGGCGGCGGAACTGCACCGAAACTTCGGTGGCGGTAACGGGCATATTTTTGCCGGTGCGGATGTAGATCGGCACACCTTCCCATCGCCAGCTTTCGATGAACAACCGCACGGCGATGAAGGTCTCGACGGTTGAACCTGGCCGCACGCCGGCGATGCCGCGATACCCGCGGTACTGCCCGCGCACGACATCGGCGGGGTTGATGGGGCGGACCGCTTTCAGCAGGCTTGCCTTCTGGTCGCGCATCGCCTCGCTCTCCTCGCCGGTTGGCGGGTCCATCACAACATGCGCCAGAACTTGCAGCAGGTGGTTCTGCAGCACGTCCCGGTTCGCACCCGTTGCATCATAGAAGCGCGCCCGATTTTCCACACCGAAATCCTCGGCCATGGTGATCTGGATGCTGCGCACGTATTGCCGGTTCCAAATCGGCTCGAACATCGGATTGGCAAAGCGCGTGTAGAGGAGATTTTGCACCGGCTCCTTGCCGAGGAAATGGTCGATGCGAAAGATGTCTTCTTCGGGAAAGTTCTGCCTCAAAACCTCGTTAAGCGCCTTCGACGATGCACGGTCGTGGCCGAACGGTTTCTCGATCACCAGCCGCGCCCCGCGCGCTGCGCCAGACTTCGCGATGCCCTCGGCCACGGCGCCGAACAGGCTTGGCGGCACCGCTAAGTAATACAGCGGACAGTTCGACTGGCCGAGTTCACCATGCAACCGTTCGAAGGTCGTCGGGTCAGCATAGTCACCGTCGACATAACGCAGCAGCGACAGCAATTTATCCTGTGCCTTGGCATCGACCGGGCCATGCTGCGACATGCTGTCTTTTGCTCTGGTTTTTAGTTGATCCAGATCCCAGCCGGAGTTGGCCACGCCAACGATCGGCACATCCAGCGCCTCGTCGCGGACTAAACCCAGCAACGAAGAAAATATCTGCTTATAGGCCAAATCTCCGGTCACGCCAAAGATAACAAGTGCGTCCGATGGCGGCCCCATTATTGCGCATCCTGGGGTTTTTCCATGTGGCCGCCGAATTCGAAGCGTAACGCGGAAAGCAGACGATTGGCATAATCATTCTCGCCCCGCGAGCTAAACCGGGAGAACAACGCCGCCGAGATCACCGGCGCCGGGATACTCTCGTCAATGGCAGCCTGCAGAGTCCAACGGCCTTCACCGGAATCCGATACCCGGCCGGCAAAATGTTCCAGCTCAGGGCTTTTACGCAGGGCGCTTGCGGTCAGGTCGAGCAGCCAAGACGCAACCACGCTGCCGCGCCGCCAAACTTCCGCAACCTCGGCAACGTCGATGTCGTATTTGTAATGCTCCGGATTCCGTAGAGGCGTTGTCTCGGCGTCGGTTGTTCGAGGCTTCAAGCCGACATTGGCATGCTTGATGATGTTAAGCCCTTCCGCGTAGGCCGCCATCAATCCGTACTCGATGCCATTATGGACCATTTTCACAAAATGTCCGGCGCCGTTCGGTCCGCAATGAAGGTAGCCCTGTTCGGCGGTACTCGGATCGCCCTCGGCGCCCGGGGTACGTGGCGTGTCGCCGACGCCAGGCGCCAAGGAATGAAAGATCGGATCAAGCCGTTTTACCACATCCGGTTCGCCGCCGATCATGTGGCAATAGCCGCGCTCCAGCCCCCACACGCCGCCGCTGACGCCAACATCGACATAGTGGATTCCCTTGCCGTGCAATTCCGCAGCGCGGCGGATATCGTCATGATAATAGGAATTGCCGCCGTCCACGATGATATCGCCGGCTTCCAGAAGTGGTGCCAGGTCTTGCAGTACGGGATCGACGGCGGCGGCAGGAACCATCAACCACACCAGCCTGGGCTTGCTCAGCTGTTTGACGAAATCGGGCAGGCTGGTGGTGCCTTTCGTGCCCTTGGCGGCCAAAGCGTCCACCGCCTTCTGGTGGATGTCATAGACCAGGCAATCATGGCCGGCTTGGCTGAGCCGGGTCACCATGTTGCCGCCCATCCTGCCCAGTCCGATCATTCCCAGCTGCATCGTTCCGCTCCTTGGTTCATGGTCATAAGTTCGGGGATTGCGTCGGGACGATTTACGCGGCGGCCATCGTTTGCTTTGCCGCTTCCACCACGCGCTCGGCGGTGAAGCCAAAATGCGCTGCCGCCACCGCGATCGGCGCCGACAGGCCGAAGCCGCGCATGCCTAGAACAATGCCTGTGCGTCCAGCGTAGCGATCCCAGCCGAGTGGCGACGCTTCCTCCACGGTGACGCGTGCGGCAATCGAAGGCGGCAACACGCTGTCGCGGTAATCCTGGTCCTGATCGTCGAACAGCTCCCAGGACGGCATCGAGACCACCCGCACCGCGATGCCTTCGGCGATGAGCTTCTCACGCGCCGCCATGCAAAGCGAGACCTCGCTGCCTGTCCCGATCAGGATGACAGACGGCTTGCCATCATCGGGGTCGGCGAGGACATAAGCGCCTTTTGCCAGCAACGCGGCGGGCGCGAATTTGCTGCGATCTACCGTCGGCAGAGGCTGCCGGGAGCAAATGATCGCCGCGGGCCGGTGTTTAAGCTGCATCACAACCCGCCAGGCTTCGGTCACCTCATTTGCATCCGCCGGGCGGATCACCACCATGCCGGGGATGGCACGCAACGATAGCAGTTGTTCAACGGGCTGGTGGGTCGGACCATCCTCCCCGACGCCGATTGAATCATGCGTCCAGATGTGGATGACCGACAGCTCCATGATGGAGGACAAGCGGATGGCGCCGCGCGCATAGTCGGTAAAAATCAGGAAACCGGAGCCAAAGGCGCGCAGTCCGGACAGCGTCATCCCACTGACCGCGGCAACCATGGCATGTTCGCGAATGCCGAAGTGAAGATTGCGGCCATTATAATCACCGACCGAGCCAGGCGCCTCGAAACTCCCGGCGCCCTCGAAGGTCAGGTTGGTCTTTGTGCTGGGTGCCAGGTCAGCGGCGCCGCCGAGGAGCCATGGTACGCGTTGCGCCAATGCGTTCAGAACCTTGCCGGACGAATCCCGCGTCGCCATGCCCTTTTCGTCGGGTGGGAAACTCGGAAGCGTGGAATCCCAACCATTCGGGAGCGTGCCGGCGTGGATGGCATCGACCTGCCGTCCCAGTTCGGGATAAGCTTCACGATAGGCGGCGAGCAGATTCTTCCACGCCGCGTGTGCAGCCGCGCCCCGTGCGCCGATGCCGGCGGCGAAGTGCTTTGGCACGGCGTCGGGCACCACGAAGCTTTGGTCCGGAGAGAAGCCGAAAAACTCTTTGGTTAATTTGAGTTCCGCCTCGCCCAGCGGCTCCCCGTGCGCTTTTGGGCTGTTTTGCAGGTTGGGCGCACCATAGCCGATCTGGCTATGCACCAGGATCAATGTGGGTCGGTCGGTGTTCTTCAGGAAAATCTGGTAGGCACGATCGAGCAGCGTCAGGTCGTTGGCGTCGGCGACGGTGGTGACGTTCCAGCCATACGCCAGGAAACGTGCGGCGACATCCTCGGAATAGGCGATATCGGTGTGACCCTCGATGGTCACCGTATTGCTGTCATAGATCCAGCACAAATTGGAAAGCCGCAGATGTGCCGCGAGTGACGCCGCTTCGCTGCTGATCCCCTCCATCATGTCGCCATCGCCGCAAAGCGCGTAGACGTTATAGTCAAACAAGGTGAACTCTGGCCGATTGTAAGTCGCACCAAGCCATTTGCTAGCAATTGCCATGCCGACGCTGTTGGCCACGCCCTGACCGAGCGGTCCCGTCGTCGCTTCGACGCCCGAGGTAATGCGGTATTCAGGATGACCCGGACAGCGGCTTCCGGCCTGCCGAAAATTTTTGATGTCGTCGAGAGTCACCGCGGGGCGGTCGGCGCCATCGTAAACCTCCGGGCTTCCACTGACGCCGGCGAGGTGGATCAGGGCGTAGAGCAGCATCGAAGCATGACCGACGGATAATACGAAGCGATCGCGGTTCATCCACTCGGGCGCCGCCGGGTCATAGCGCAGATAACGCTGCCACAACGTGTAGGCTGTCGGCGCGGCACCCATCGGCGTTCCGGGATGACCCGATTTGGCCTTCTGGACCGCGTCGGCCGCAAGCAAACGGATCGTGTTGATGGCCAACTGGTCGATATCAGGGGTGGAGGACATGTGTATTCTGGCTTTCGTGGGTTCGTTCGGCGATGCGGTTACTGCCTGTTTGTCTCAGTTCGAGCTTGTTCAAGCCCATATATGGCCGCCCCGAGAAGAGCGGCGTTTATCGTAATAACGTGTACAGGCACGTCGCCAAGAAGCTTGGCGAAGCGCCCTTTGGCTGTAAAAGCCCTCATGAAGGCACCGTCCTGTAGCTGAGGTATCAGCCGCGGCGCCATGCCACCGCCAAGATATACCCCTGCCGTCGCAACAACCTTTAGCGCCAGATTACCGGCTTCAGCACCCCACACGTCAAGGACGATGCGCAGCGTCGCCGCTGCTAGCGGATTACTGGCTGGATCGTTCACGGCGGCCTCGACGATCAGCGGCGTGCGGTCATCTGCGGCCTGTAAGATGGCGCCGAACGCAGAGCTTTCCGACGAAGGGTCGTGGGAACGCAAATAATCATAAACGTTTGGCAAACCCGAACCAGCGCAAACCCGTTCGTAAGCTGCATGACGGTAGCGATCCGTTAGAAAAGCCCATAGCCCGGCCTGGACCTGGTTGGTCGGCGCAAAATCCCCATGACCGCCCTCCGAGGGGCAGGCAATGTAGTCTTTTCCATTCCAGATCAGAAACGCCTCACCCAGGCCAGTACCTGGTGCAAAAATCGCAATTGCCGCGCGCTGCACCGCTTTGCCGGCGTTAATCACAATTGTTTCATCCGGATGTAGGTGTGGCACCGCATGCGCCACGGCCTGCAGATCGTTCAGAAGAGTGACATGATCCAGATTCAAGGTGCGGCATAAGCCCACTTCTTCCAGATCCCAAGGCAAGTTGCTGAGATGCGCACGACCCTCGATGACCGGCCCGGGTACACCAAAACATGCCGATGTCGCACGGCTTTTTATCCCGGCTAAAAAAGTCTCCACGATTGGCTGAAGTGCGTTGTAATCGCTACTGCGAAATTCTTGCTCGGCGACGAATGCGCGCGGTCCGCCCTTTGCCGAAACAAGCGCGAGCCGCGTGGTGGTCCCGCCAATGTCGCCCACGATCAGCATGGCTTGCCGAGTTTCTCCCACGTTTTCATTCGGCAGACACTTCAGGCACAACAACCTTTGCGATAGCCACGGCACCAACTCCGGCCAGATTCGAGATCTGATGACAACGCCAAGACAGGTAGGGTGTGGCGTAGTTGCACAGACGTAGCTGCCCACACGTGGTCGTTCATATTGCGCCTGCAATAGGGCAAATCCATCCATATCGCGCGCGCACGCTAGAATTGGCGCATTAAGACGGTACAAGACTTGGGTGAATGCACGTAAAGAGCTAGAATGCGGCTTACCAGCGGCGTAAGTAGATTCCGATTTTTACCGGCAGAACCAGATTTTATATGATCGTCTTTAATTGCAGCATCCAGTCGCCGAAACCGGTGCAGATCATCTTCTTGTTCAAGCGGAGCCGTCGTCAACACGCATTTGCAGAGCGCTGGCCGTGCGATCTGAGCAGGGGCGGATGCCATTATCGTCGCGGGGTTCGCGATCTTCGGCGCGCGTGATTATGTCGCGCAATTACGGCTACTCGCGGATCGTTGCGTTAGCGTAATCGGAAGCCGGCCTGATGAACAATATCCATCGAGGAATGACGATCAGATTCTTGCTCCGCCTGGCGAGGAGAAATGCGGAAGGTTGGCCCTATAGTGCCAGGAAGGCACACCTGGCCGGTTCAGCTCACATAGACTAGTCGCTTAGCTCGGATAGACAAGGAGAAGATCATGCGTGTTGGACTCGCAGCGGACCATGGAGGATTTTTGCTGAAAGAAGAGGTGGCAAAGTCGTTACGCGGCAAAGGATACGACGTGACGGACTTCGGCGCCTTTGAAATGCAATCGGCCGACGATTACCCAGATTTCATCATACCACTCGCCCATGCGATCGCTGCGGGAGAGATCGAGCGTGGCGTAGCAATCTGCGGAAGCGGTGTCGGGGCGTCTGTCGCCGCGAATAAAGTGCCCGGCGTGCGCGCCGGCCTGATCCATGATGGCTTCTCTGCCCATCAGGGGGTCGAGGACGATGACATGAACACGCTCTGTCTCGGGGCAAGGGTCATCGGCTCCTCTCTCGCCCTCGAACTTATCGATACGTTCCTGGCTGCGACATTCAGCGGCGCCGATCGCCACAAACGGCGGCTCACGAAAATACGCGCACTCGAAATCGAGAAGACCTAGGGTTTCGTTCACAGGAAAAAAGAGTCGCCGCCGCGACGATGCAGGCAGTATGAAGTCATTCAAAAATGGCTGTTCATCCGTTACCCAGTCCGCGCACCAGGCCAGATGGTCCAGCGTCGCCGCAGCTCGGCCGCCTTTCGCCTTGAGCTTGTCGCGCCAGCGGTCATCCGCGCAGGCGCCTGTAGCGCTCGATCAGCGCGTTGGTGGAAGCGTCGTGGCTCAGTTCCGGTTCGGCCTCGTGATCGAGTTCGGGGATGATGCGCGTGGCCAGAACCTTGCCCAGCTCGACGCCCCATTGGTCGAAACTGTCGATTGCCCAGATCGCACCCTGGGTGAATACGCTGTGCTCGTAAAGCGCCACCAGGCTGCCGAGCGTCGCCGGGTCGAGCTGCTGGGCTAGGATGATGTTGGTCGGCCGGTTGCCTTCGGCGACGCGGAATGGCGTCTGGAAATCCGGCGAGCCGTCGGCCGTAAGTTCATCTGCAGTCTTGCCGAAGCCGAGCGCCTCGGCCTGCGCGAACAGGTTGGCCATCAGCAGGTCGTGCTGGCTTTCCAGCGAACTAAGCGGCCGGCAGAAGCCGATCATGTCGCAAGGAACGAGCTTGGTGCCCTGGTGTAGCAACTGATAGAACGAGTGCTGGCCGTCGGTGCCTGGTTCCCCCCAGATGATCGGGCCAGTCTGGTAGTCGACGACATGACCATCGAGATCCACATGCTTGCCATTGCTCTCCATCTGCAACTGCTGGAGATAGGCGGGGAAGCGCGCCAGGTGTGCCGCGTAAGGCATGACGCCGAGTGTCTCCGCCCCGAAGAAGTTGTTGTACCAAACAGTTAACAATCCGAGGAGCATCGGCAGATTGCGGGCCGGCGGCGCGGTGCGGAAATGCTCATCCATGGCGTGGAAGCCGGCCAGCAACGCCTCAAAATGGTGAGGACCGACGGCGATCATGGTAGACAGGCCGATCGCGCTATCCATCGAATAGCGCCCTCCGACCCAGTCCCAGAAGCCAAACACTTGGGCGCGGTCTATGCCGAACTTGGTGACGGCCGGAATGTTCGTGGAAACTGCGGCGAAATGCCGCGCCACAGCCTCGTCAGCGCCGAGCTTCTGCACCAGCCAGGCGCGGGCGGCCGCTGCGTTGGTCATCGTCTCCAATGTAGTAAAGGTTTTGGAGGAGACGATGAACAGCGTCTCAGCGGCGTCGAGGTCGTGGACGGCTTCGCAAAAATCCGCGCCATCCACGTTGGCAACGAAGCGAAAGGTCATCGACCGATCGCTGAAGTCCCGCAGCGCGCGGTAGGCCATCTCAGGACCCAAATAAGAGCCACCGATGCCGATGTTGACGATGTTCCGGATGCGTTTGCCGGTGTGGCCGGTGAAGGCACCGCTGCGCAACCGCGTCGCAAACGCCGCCATTGCATCCAGCACTTCGTGCACCTCCGGGACCACGTCGCTGCCGTCCACCCGGATACTTGTGCCCCGCGGCGCCCGAAGCGCTATGTGCAGCACGGCACGCTGCTCAGTGATGTTGATCTTGTCGCCGGCGAACATCGCGTCGCGTCGCTTGGCCACCCCGCGCTCCTCGGCCAGCGCCAGCAGAAGTCGCAGCGTCTCGTCGGTGATGCGGTTCTTCGAGTAGTCGAGGAAAAGTCCCGCGCCCTCGGCCGAAAGTCGCGCTGCCCGCCCGGGATCATCGGCGAACAAAGCGCGCAGATGCACATCCTTGATCTGCCCATGATGGGTCGCGAGCGCCTGCCAGGCAAGAGAGTCGGTAAGGGTGCTCATCGTCATTTCTCCAATGCGTCCGGCAGAAACTCACCAAGCCGTAGTGGCCATCTCAACCGGCGGCAAGGCCGGCGGATACGATGTTCGTCTGTTTTCTCAGCGCGGTTGCTCATTGGGGGAAGGCAGATGAGCACATCGGCCTCGTCTGGCGTTGTCTGGACAAATTGGGCGATGGCTTCGATATGGGTGGCTTGCGCCGACAATCCGTGCATCTCCGGCTATAGGGCTGTCATGAAATGAAGAAGGCCATGCTCGCCGCGAGCATAATCAGCGTCGCGAGCCATCCTCCGATCAGCATGGGCGCCTTCAGAGCAAGCCGCCCCATGATCCGCGCGTTGCCAGCGACCAACATGATGCCGGCCATGACCGGAGCCGCCAGAACGCCGTTCACAACCGCACTCCAATAAAGCGCTTTGACTGGGTTCAACGACGTGAAGTTCAGCCCGACGCCGACCAAGGTGGAGATGGCAATCGTCGCATAGAAGGCTTTTGCCTGCAGCGGGCGGCGGTCCAGTCCCTCGCTCCAACTGAACGCCTCCGATAGGGCGTACGCCGCGGACCCGGCAAGCACCGGGACCGCGAGAAGCCCTGTGCCGATGATACCGGCGGCGAAGATGACGAAAGTGAGTTCGCCCGCGATCGGGCGCAGCGCTTCCGCTGCCTGCGACGAGCTCTGGATGACGGTGATCCCCGACCGGTGCAAGGTCGCCGCCGCCGCGTAGATGATGCAGATCGCAATCAGGTTCGAGACACCCATTCCCACAATGGTGTCCCATCGGATGCGAGAGAAGGCCGGCTTCGCCAGCTTTGGCGTGAGGCAGAGCGGCAGTGCCCCGTGGCGTTGCAAATCTTCCACTTCCAGGGCGGACTGCCAAAAGAAGAGGTAGGGACTGATGGTCGTACCTAATACGGCGACCAACGCCAGGGCCTGATCATGATCCAACCTCAGATGCGGAACGAAGGTCGCTAGCAAGGCAGCCTTCCAGGGGACATGGACGGCAAAAACGACGGCAATGTAAGTGAAGAGGGAGACGGTCAGCCACTTCAGGAAGCCGGCGTAAACGGCGTAGTTGAGAAATACTTCCGCAACCACGCATAGAACACCGAACAGTGCCGCATAAAGCCGTGAGCTGCCGCCAAGCAGCAGGCGCAGCGCGGCTCCCATCGCGCCGATGTCAGCTCCCAGGTTGATGACGTTGGCGACGAGCAAGAGCAACACGATCAAGCGCACCAGCGATGGGTTATAATGGCGGCGCAAATTCTCGGCGATGCCGCGCCCGGTCACACAGCCGATCCGGCCGCTGATCTCCTGGATGATGACCATGAAAGGGAGGCTGAACAACATGGTCCACGCCAACCCGTAACCGAACTGCGCGCCCACCTGGCTATAAGTGGCGATGCCGGCCGGATCGTCATCCGCGGCGCCGGTAATCAATCCCGGACCAAGCCGCCGGATCAGGCTGGAAGGCGGGGCTTTGGCGGGTTCGATCGCCCCGCTTGTCACAGCCTTAACTTTCACTGCCAACATGCTCCCAGCCAGACACTCTTCCAAGCCCAGCACGTCGAGCTCCGGCACTCCCTGCGCCTCTTGCGCGGACACCCCGCAGCCGAGGTTAAATCGACACCATGGCACATAACTCTGTTGCGTCGGAGAAGCGACATCAAAAATCCGCTCGACTGTACGGCGGGTTGATAATTTAGAGACTGGGCCCCGCCTCCAAGAAACGGCTCTGCGTTCTTCATGGAATGCAGCGTATCATGCAGGAGCTGAAAATCTCCGATCCAAAGATAAAACCGGCTATGAGCCGGGGCGTACCAGGTATTCTGTTTGTCCTGTCGGCCATGTTGGTGTTTCTCTACGTAACGCACTCAAAGGCACCTGATACATCCGGAATGCCTGCCGATGAATCGGCTTTTGTAAACACGATACAAAAGGCCAGCTCCGTGTGGCATGCCGCTCCAAATTGTATCGCCTAAGCTCCCATGCAGTCAGAACGCGCTTCCGCGATCTGCAGCGGCGAACCAACTCTAGCCGCGAAGGATTGGACGGAAACGATACAGAATGTCGAGACCAACGCCTTGACTGACCACGGCAAAGTTGTCGCAACAGTTTGGATCGCGCTGGCACCGAACATAACTTTGATGACGCCCAGAACTTCTGTTGTTGGAGACCCGGCGGCCGAGGTAGAGGCGGGATCAGCAATTTATAAAGCCGCAGGCTTGCTCAGAACAGGATCACAAGTAAAATTCTTCGGGCAGTTCGTGCCAAAACCAGCAGCGTGCGTCACCGAAATGAGCATGACCGCGAATGGCGCAATGACCGATCCAGAATTTGAAATCAAGCTTACCGCACTTGCCTCCACAAGCGGCTAGCCGTTCTGTAAGTCGCGTCTATAACAACTTCTGAACGCGGATGCCGGAATAATTTAGATCTCGAACAAGCCGCATATACTTGCGTATAGCTGGACGAAACAAGCGGAGTTGAAGCGGGGCTTACTGATTTACCAGAGTAGAGCGTGATGCGTTACCAATCGCCACGCTCTATTCTTATTACAGCGAGCGATACCATGGCTCGGTCGCATCGCTGCGCGATTCTGCTTCAAGCCATGTTGCTCTAGTCGCGCCGGTCGGCGGCAACGCACGCTGTTTCATCAGTTGCGGAATAACGGCTTGCGTCCCGGCGGCGCATCCGAGCGCGGCGCATACGATGCCGCATCCCGCCGCGCTTCTTGCAGTAAATTATCCTCAGCGCTCAAGAAGCTCGAATCGTTCTGCGGTGTCTTAGGAAAATCTTTTGCATTGAAGGCTGTTCTGTCATCTGCCATGTCCATCTCCTTCTGCTTTAATCGGGCGGCGCATCAATAAATCCGGCACGGCGATGATTGTGGTGCAACGATGGACCTTAATTCTGACCGCTCGGTCTTTGTGTCCATGCCGACCATATCTCGGGAGAGCAGGCTTTGGGAGGCTCGGAAACTACGCAATGTCGAGACCCGCAAGGTGCGATCATCGACCGCCGCCGCACCATTTTAGCCTCCGGCTTTGCTCGCAACGTCACAGCGCTGTCCCGCGCTCTTCGCGTGGCCAGCCCCGTTCTGGGGTCCGGGGCCTCCCGGCCCCGGCCGCCGGAGGCTCCCTTAACCTCCCGTCAGTAGGTCAACACAGTCCGGATGCTCTCGCCCTTCCGCAGCAACTCGAAACCCTCGTTGATCTGTTCGAACGGCAGGACGTGAGTGATCAGGTCGTCGATGTTGATTTTGCCGTCCATGTACCAATCGACAATTTTTGGCACATCGGTGCGGCCGCGGGCGCCGCCAAAGGCGGTACCTTTCCAAACCCGACCAGTCACCAGCTGGAACGGTCGGGTAGAGATTTCCTGCCCGGCGCCGGCGACGCCGATGATGACCGAGACGCCCCAACCGCGGTGGCAGCATTCCAGCGCCTGGCGCATGACCTTGACGCTGCCGATGCATTCGAAGCTGTAATCGGCGCCGCCATCGGTCAGGTTGACGAGGTAGGGCACCAGGTCCTCGCCGATTTCGGCGGGGTTGACGAAATGCGTCATCCCGAATTTTTCCGCCATCGGCTTGCGGCCGTTGTTAAGATCGACGCCGATGATCATGTTGGCGCCGGCGAGGCGGGCGCCCTGGATCACGTTCAGGCCGATGCCACCGAGGCCGAACACCACGACGTTGTCGCCCACCTGCACCTTTGCGGTGTTGATCACCGCGCCGATGCCGGTGGTCACGCCGCAGCCGATGTAACAGACCTTGTCAAACGGCGCGTCGGGGCGGATTTTCGCGAGCGCGATTTCCGGTAGCACGGTATGGTTGGCAAAGGTGGAGCAGCCCATGTAGTGCATCACCGTTTCGCCGTCGCAAGAAAAGCGCGAAGTGCCGTCCGGCATCACGCCCTTGCCTTGCGTGGCGCGGATCGCGGTGCAGAGGTTAGTCTTGCGGGAGGTGCAGCTTTTGCAGTTGCGGCATTCCGGCGTGTAGAGCGGGATCACATGATCGCCCGGTTTCAGCGTCGTCACACCCGGTCCAACCTCGACCACGATGCCCGCACCTTCATGGCCGAGGATCGCGGGGAACAGCCCTTCCGGGTCGGCGCCGGAGAGGGTGTATTCGTCGGTATGGCAGATGCCGGTCGCCTTGATCTCCACCATCACTTCGCCAGCCTTCGGCCCTTCGATCTCCACCGTCTCGAGGGATAAAAGTTTGCCGGGCGCCCGTGCCACCGCCGCTCTGGTCTTCATTCCGCCTGGTCCTCCACAAAAACGTCCGCCTTGTACCCTTGAGCGAATAACAACGCCCGCAGATTGGCATGTTCGATACGGTTCGTCACCTCGGCGGCGACCACCGGTTTGGCGTGATAGGCGATGCCCAGCCCGGCCTCCTTCAGCATCGCCAGGTCGTTGGCGCCGTCGCCGACCGCCAATGTCGCTTTCAATGCCACGCCGCGGTTCGTGGCCAGTTCGCGTAAAGTGGCGAGCTTGGCGTCGCGGTCGAGGATCGGTTCGGCGACAGCGCCGGTCAACCGCACACCGTCATCCAGCAACACGTTAGAGCGATGCAGGTCGAAACCGAGTTCCGCCGCCACCCGTGCCGTGAAAAAGCTGAAGCCGCCGGAGACCAGCGCGGTGGTGGCGCCAAAGCGCCGCATCGTCGCCACCAGCGTGCGGGCCCCGGGCATCAGCTGCACGCCGCCCCAGGTCCGCTCCAACGCGCCGACATCCAGGCCCTTCAGCATTGTCACCCGGGCGCGCAAAGCGGTCACGAAGTCGATCTCGCCGTTCATCGCGCGGCGGGTGATCGCGGCAATTTCATGCTGCAGGCCAGCCTGGGCGGCGAGTTCGTCCAGCGTTTCGCCGACCACGATCGTGCTGTCCATGTCGGCCACCAGCACCGCCTTGCGCCGGCCGCGGAACCTGGTCGCCAGCACATCCACCGCCGGGTGGGCGAGCGCGGCGCGCAAGGCCGCAAGGTCCGGCGCGTCCGGCACTGCGAATTCCGCCGCCTCGCCAGCGGAAAGCCAGGTGATCGGCCCCCCGCCGGCGGTGTCACGCGCTCGCGTCGCGTCTTGCGCGGTCAGCGGTCCGGCTTGCCGGTCGGCCACGAGCGTGACGATATAAGCCATGGAGCAGGCTGGTAGGACAGCGGGCGGTGCTGGCGCAAGCGAGCGGCCGGTGATCGTCATCGCCGGGCCGACCGCCAGTGGCAAATCCGCGCTGGCGCTGGCGCTGGCCCGGCGGTTCGGCGGCACGGTCATCAACGCCGACGCCATGCAGTGCTACCGCGAACTGCGGATCGTCACCGCTCGGCCGACGCCAGCGGACGAAGTGGCGGCGCCGCACGTTCTGTACGGCGTGCGGGCGGCGGCGGAACCGGGCGACGCGGCATGGTGGGCAGGGGCGGCGCGAGCGGAGATGGACTTGGCGGCCTTGCCGATCCTGTGCGGCGGAACCGGGATGTATCTCTCGGCCCTCTTGCGAGGGATCGCCGAAATCCCCGCGATCGGCGCCGAGGCCCGCGCCGAAGCCCGCCGGCTACTCGCTGTTCTGGGTCCGCGTGGTCTGCACGAAAAATTGACGGCGGCCGATCCGGCAACCGCCGCCAGGCTGCGGCCCAGCGACTCCCAGCGCCTGGCCCGCGCCTGGGAGGTTTGGTCTGGCACCGGCCACGGGTTGAGCCATTGGCAGGCCCAGCCGGCGCGGCCTCTACATGGCTGGCGGGTGCGGCTGATCCTGCTCGATCCGCCGCGGCCGGCCCTGCGGGAAGCGATCGCGGCCCGGTTTGCGGCGATGCTAGAGGACGGGGCGCTGGCGGAGGTGCGGGATCTCCTGGCCATCGGCCTGGACCCATCGCTGCCGCTGCTGCGGGCGCACGGCGTCCCGGAGCTGGACGCACATCTGCGTGGCGAAATCGGCCTGGACGAAGCGGCGCGCCGAGCGGTGCGGGCAACCTCTCAATACACCAGGCGGCAGGCGACCTGGTTTCGTCACCAGACGCTGGTCAGCGACCCTGCCATGCAAACGATACATCCGCAAAACACGACGAAAACGCAACTATTGGAAAGTATTTTGCCAGGTTTAGATAACTTTGTTTACAGTCAGGGTTGACGCATGCGGCCGCACAAGCTACCCGTCCGGCTCTACTGAAAGCAACGGCGGGGCCTTATGGACGGCACGATCATGACAAGCGAGACGATGACCTCAGGCGCCGCGGCGCTGCTGCGGGCGCTGACCGCCCAGGGTGTCGAGGTCGTGTTCGGCTATCCCGGCGGCGCCATCCTGCCGATCTACGATGCGCTGTTCAAGCAGACCGCGATCCGCCACATCCTGGTCCGGCACGAACAGGCCGCCGTGCACGCCGCCGAAGGCTATGCCCGCTCCACCGGCAAGATCGGCGTGGTTCTGGTCACCTCCGGCCCCGGCGCCACCAACGCGGTCACCGGACTGGTGGATGCGTTGATGGACAGCATTCCAGTGGTCTGCCTGACCGGGCAGGTGCCGACCCACCTGATCGGCAACGACGCTTTCCAGGAGGCCGACACCACCGGCATCACCCGGCAGGCGACCAAGCACAATTACCTGGTGAAACGCTCGGAAGACCTGGCGCGGGTGGTGCATGAGGCATTCCATGTGGCCCGGACCGGCCGGCCCGGACCGGTGCTGGTCGACTTGCCGAAAGACATCCTGATCAACCCGGCGCCGTATAATGAGCCCTCGACGGCCGGGCACCGCAGCTATCGGCCGCGCACCGTGCCAGACCCGGCGCGCATCGCCGAGGCGGTGGCGCTGCTGAGGCGGGCGGCGCGCCCGGTGATCTATTCCGGCGGCGGCGTCATCAACGCCGGGCCGGAAGCGTCGGCCTTGTTGACGGAATTCGTGCGCCTGACCGGCTTTCCCTGCACCTCGACCTTGATGGGCCTCGGCGCCTATCCGGGCGAAGACCCGCAGTTCCTCGGCATGTTGGGCATGCACGGCACATTCGAAGCCAACATGACGATGCATGGTGCCGACACGATGCTGAACATCGGCGCCCGGTTCGACGACCGCGTCACGGGCCGACTCAACGCATTTTCACCCGGCTCAAAGAAAATCCACGCCGACATCGACCCTTCCAGCATCAACAAATCGGTCGCCGTCGACGTGGCGATCATGGGCGACGCGGCGGAGACGCTGCGGGCGCTGATCGCCGGCTGGAAGAAAAGCGAGATACGGCAGGACCGCGACGCGCTGGCAGCCTGGTGGCGGCAGATCGACACCTGGCGCGCCAAGGACTCGTTACGCTTCACGCAGGACCTGGCGCCCGGCAGCATCATCAAGCCGCAATACGCGATCCAGCGCCTCTATCAGGCGACGCAGGCGCAGGCCCGTGACACCTACATCACCACCGAGGTCGGCCAGCACCAGATGTGGGCGGCGCAGCACTACAAGTTCGACAAGCCGAACCGCTGGATGACCTCCGGCGGCCTTGGCACCATGGGCTACGGCCTGCCGGCGGCGCTCGGCGTGCAGATCGCCCATCCGGACGCGCTGGTGGTGGACATTTCCGGCGAGGCCAGCCTGCTGATGAACATCCAGGAGATGGGCACGCTGGCGCAATACCGCCTGCCGGTGAAGATTTTCATCCTCAACAACCAGTACATGGGCATGATCCGGCAGTGGCAGGATTTGCTGCACGGCAGCCGTTATTCTGAAAGCTATTCGGAGGCGCTGCCGGATTTCGTAAAACTCGCCGAGAGCTTCCACGCCGTCGGCCTGCGCGCCGAAACGGTGGACGACCTGGACCGGGTAATCGCCGAGATGCTCGCCATCGATCGCCCGGTGATCGCCGACATTCAGGTCGACCAGATGGAAAACGTCTTCCCGATGATCCCCTCCGGTGCCGCGCATAACGAGATGCTGCTGGGGCCGGGCCAGGACGACGAGACGCGGATGAAAATTTCCGGCGCCGAAGAAGGCATGGTGCTCGTCTAGAGCATGATGAATTATCAATCATCATGCTCTGCTCTTTGTTTAGCGAGCAATTCCATGGCTCAGTCGCATCGCTCCGCGATTCGCCTTCAAGCCATATTGCTCTGATGGACAGCCTGCCGCGCGCCAGCATCATGCGTGCCGCGACCATCGCGGTGCTGGTGGAAAACGAGTCTGGCGTGCTGGCGCGGGTGATCGGTCTGTTCACCGGGCGTGGCTACAACATCGACAGCCTGACGGTTGCACCTGTCGAACGCGACCACAGCAAGAGTCGTATCACCATCGTCACCTCCGGCACCGAAATGGTGATCGAGCAGATCAAGGCGCAGCTCGGCCGGCTGGTGCCGGTCTACCGGGTGTCGGATCTGGCGGCGGAGGGCCCGCATCTGGCGCGCGAACTGGCGCTGATCAAGGTGGTCGGAATCGGTGAGAAGCGGCAGGAGGCGCTGCGCCTGGCGGACGCCTTCCGGGCTCGCGTCATCGACGCTTCGACCGAGAGCTTCATCTTCGAACTGACCGGCGCCACCGACAAGCTCGACGCATTCCTGGACCTGATGCGCCCGCTCGGCCTCGCCGAAGTCAGCCGCACCGGCGTCGCCGCCATCGCCCGCGGCGTGAAGACGATTTAGCCGGTTACGGCTCCACGTTCATTTCGATGACGATCGGGTAGTTGATTTTGGCGTTCGCCGGCAGCGGCGGTGGCGGGAGGCGGTGTTGCGAAAACTTTGTGTCGAAGCACTGCGAGACCGAAGTTTGCGGCCGCACCGCGCCGTCGGTCACCGCGCCGGCTTTGGTGACATCGGCGACGAAAGTGAATTTGCCCAGCGTGCCCGTCAGCTTGGTTCCGGGCGGGATGCAGGCCTGGATCGTGTCGCCGATCAACGGCTCGTAGGCCTGAAGATACTTGACGCCATCCGCGGTCATATAGACCGCGTTGGCGGCGCCGATCCGTTGTTCGAACGGGCTCGGTGGCGTCTCCTGGGCAAAAGCCGGCAGGCAGAACAGGCAGGCGCTAAGCAAAGCTGCGATTTTTGTCATGGCGCAATGTAAGCCCCACACCTTGCGTTCGGCAAATCGAGCCGGTCACCCGCCGGGTCCGTGACTCGTTCGGCAAAACGTAATACGGGTGCAGCCGCAAAATCCAAACTTCATCGAAAACCAAGGAATACCAATACGATGCGCGTTTATTACGATAGGGATGCCGACGTTAACCTGATCAAAAGCAAAAAGGTTGTCGTCGTCGGCTATGGCAGCCAGGGCCATGCCCACGCCCTCAACCTAAAGGATAGCGGCCTGAAGGAGATCGCGGTGGCGCTGCGCCCCGGTTCGGCCGGCGCCGCGAAGGCCGAGGGCGCGGGGCTGCAGGTGATGAGCCCGTCGGAAGCCGCGAAATGGGGCGACGTCATCATGGTGCTGACGCCCGACGAGGGCCAGGGCGAGCTGTACCGCGACCATCTGGCCGCCAACATGCGCCCCGGCGCCGCGATCGCCTTCGCCCATGGCCTGAACATCCACTTCAACCTGATCGAACCGCGCCCGGACATCGACGTTTTCATGATCGCGCCGAAGGGTCCCGGCCACACCGTCCGCAGCGAGTACCAGCGCGGCGGCGGCGTGCCCTGCCTGGTCGCGGTGGCGCAGGACGATTCCGGCAACGCCATGGACATCGCGCTGTCCTACGCCTCGGCGATCGGCGGCGGCCGCGCCGGCATCATTGAGACCACCTTCAAGGAAGAGTGCGAGACCGATCTGTTCGGCGAGCAGACCGTGCTGTGCGGCGGTCTGGTCGAGCTGATCCGGGCCGGCTTCGAGACGTTGGTGGAAGCCGGCTACGCGCCCGAAATGGCCTATTTCGAGTGCCTGCACGAGGTCAAGCTGATCGTCGATCTGATCTATGAAGGCGGCATCGCCAACATGAACTACTCGATCAGCAATACCGCGGAATACGGCGAGTACGTCACCGGCCCTCGGATCATCACGGCCGAGACCAAGGCCGAGATGAAGCGGGTGCTGGACGACATCCAGAAGGGCCGCTTCGCCCGCGACTGGATGTTGGAGAACCGGGTCAGCCAGACCAACTTCAAGGCAATGCGCCGCGCCGCCGCCGCCCACCCGATCGAGGAGGTTGGCGCCAAGCTGCGCGGCATGATGCCGTGGATCGCCAAGAACGCGCTGGTGGACAAAGCCCGGAACTGATCCACCTGATCAAACTCGCGGTGGGGGTGCGGGACATGGCGCACCTCGCCGCGATCCAGGAAGAACGCGCGCGGGCGCTGCCGCCGTTGCGGCACCGCACCCGCCACATGCCGAAACGGGCGGCGGAACTGAGCGCCGGCGGGTCGATCTACTGGGTTATCAACCGCGCCATACTGGCGCGCCAGTTGGTGACCGCGGTGATCGAAGACCGCTGGGACGATGATTCGCGTTGCGCTGGGCTGCTGCTCGACCCGGTGCTGGTGCGGGTGGCGCCACGGGCGATGAACCCTTTCCAGGGCTGGCGCTACCTGAAGCCGGAGGATGCGCCGGCGGATCTGGGCGACAGCACCACCGGCGCCGACGACCTGCCGCCGGCGCTGCGGCTCGCCCTGGTACGCCTCGCGCTGCTGTAGGCGGCCATTTGACAGGCGGCGGCGCCATGCTACGTGCGCCCCGCCTCCGCAGAGGCTTTCAGGAGAGGCCATGGCGGTCAACGCCTTTATATTTCCGGGGCAGGGGAGCCAAGCAGTCGGCATGGGCCGCGACCTTGCCGCCGCCTTTGCCGCTGCCCGCGCGGTGTTCGAGGAAGTCGACGAGGTGCTGAAGCAGAAGCTCTCGAAGCTGATGTTCGAGGGCCCGATCGAGGAGCTGACGCTGACCGAAAACGCTCAGCCAGCGTTGATGGCGGTGTCGCTGGCGGTGCTGCGGGTGCTCGAATCCGAGGGTGGCTTTACGTTGAAGGAGCGTGCCGCGCTGGTCGCCGGTCATTCGCTCGGCGAGTATTCCGCCCTGGCGGCGGCCGGCGCTTTCCCGGTCGCCGCTACCGCCCGGCTGTTGCGGCTGCGGGGCCAGGCGATGCAGCGGGCGGTGCCGATCGGCTCCGGCGCGATGGCGGCCTTGCTCGGCGTCGAAATGCCGGTGGCGCTGGAAATCTGCGCGGCCGCCGCGGCCGACGAGGTGGTGGCCTGCGCCAACGACAATGGCGGCGGCCAGGTGGTGATCTCCGGGGACAAAGCCGCGGTCGAACGGGCGATAGAAATTGCCAAGGGCAAGGGCGTCAAGCGCGCCATGCTGCTGCCGGTCTCCGCGCCCTTCCATTGCGCGCTGATGGAGCCGGCGGCGGCGGCGATGGCCGAAGCCCTGGCCGCGACCTCGCCGTCGGCGCCGATCGTGCCGCTGATCGCCAACGTAACCGCCGCCAAGGCGACCGCGCCGGATGAGATACGCGGCCTGTTGGTGGCCCAGGTCACCGGCACGGTGCGCTGGCGGGAAAGCGTGATCGAAATGACCGCGCTGGGCGCCGACCGGTTCGTCGAGCTTGGCGCCGGCAAGGTGCTGGCCGGGCTGGTCAAGCGGATCGCCCCTGATGCTGGCACCGTCTCCGCCGCAACGCCGGTGGAGATCGACGCGCTGTTGAAGGTGCTGTGATGTTCGACCTGGGCGGCAAGGCGGCTTTGGTCACCGGGGCGTCCGGCGGCATCGGCGCAGCCATCGCCACCGCGCTGCACGCGCAAGGCGCGGCGGTCGCACTTTCGGGCACAAGGCGCGACGCTTTGGAGGCGCTGGCCGACCGGTTGGGCGAACGCGCCCATGTTTGCCCAGCCGACCTCGCCGACCCGGCCGCCGCCGCACCGCTTGTCGCCGCCGCCGAGGCCGCCCTCGGCAAGCTCGATGTCCTGGTCAACAATGCCGGGTTGACCAAGGACAACCTGGCGCTGCGCATGAGCGACGCCGACTGGGACAAGGTGTTGAACGTCGACCTCGCGGCACCCTTCCGGCTGTGCCGCGCCGCGCTTAAATTCATGCTGCGCCGGCGGGCCGGGCGGATCATCAATATCGGCAGCGTGGTCGGCACCACCGGCAACGCGGGCCAGGCGAATTACGCCGCCGCCAAGGCCGGGCTGGTTGGCCTCACCAAGGCACTGGCGCAGGAGGTGGCGTCGCGAGGCATCACCGTGAACCTGATCGCCCCCGGCTTCATAGCAACGGCGATGACGGAGGCACTGAACGAGACGCAGCGGACCGAGCTGGCGGCCCGCATCCCGCTCGGCCGGCTCGGCCTGCCGGCGGACATCGCCGCCGCCGCCGTCTATCTCGCCGCCGAGGAGGCCGGCTGGATCACCGGCGCCACGCTCCATATTAACGGCGGCATGGCAATGCCGTGACGGCGGTTGGCGGCGTGGAATAATCCGTGCTAAGCGCCGCAACGTGTAAAAAGCCTTTAATTCCAGCGGTGCCGACGTGCCGCTGGCGCCAACAGACCCGATGCAGGAAAGTCAATTTCAATGAGCGAAATCGCCGACAAGGTTAAGAAGATTGTTGTCGAGCATCTCGGTGTCGACGAAGCCAAAGTGACTCCGGAAGCCTCGTTTATCGACGACCTTGGCGCCGACAGCCTTGATACCGTCGAGCTGGTCATGGCTTTCGAGGAAGCTTTCGGCGTGGAAATTCCCGAAGACGCGGCGGAGAAGATCACGACCGTCAAGGACGCCATCGACTATATCGAGAAGCAGAAGGCCGAGTAACGCGCCTTCGCCGGTGAACCGGGGAGGAAGAATATGCGCCGTGTCGTGATCACCGGAATGGGCATCGTCTGCCCACTCGGTCTTGGCGTCGAACACGTCTGGCGGCGGTTGATCGAAGGCCGGTCCGGCATCGGCGCCATCCAGTCCTTCGACACCACGGAGCTGACCGCCAAGATCGCGGGCCAGGTGCCGTCGGGGGTCAAGGCCGATGGCAATCTCGACCTTTCGGAATGGGTCCCGGCCAAGGATCTGAAGAAGATGGACCGCTTCATCCAGCTCGGCTTGGTCGCCGCGGCGGAAGCGATCGAGGATTCCGGCTGGGCGCCGGAGACCGACGAGGATCGTTGCGCGACCGGTGTGATGATCGGCTCGGGCATCGGCGGCCTGCAATCCATCTACGAAGCCTCGGTGATGGTGCATGAGGGCAAGGCGCGCCGGCTGTCGCCGTTCTTCATCCCCTCGGCGCTGATCAACCTGGTCTCCGGCCACGTCTCGATCCGCTACGGCTTCAAGGGGCCGAACCATTCCGTCGTCACCGCCTGCGCGACCGGCGTTCACGCCATCGGCGACGCCGCCCGGCTAATCGGCCTCGGCGACGCCGATGTGATGATCGCCGGCGGCGCGGAGGCCACGGTCAACCCGCTCGGCATCGCCGGGTTCTGCGCCTCGCGGGCGCTTTCAACCGGCTTCAATGACCGCCCGCCCGAAGCCTCCCGGCCATGGGACAAGGACCGCGACGGCTTCGTGATGGGCGAGGGCGCCGGCATCGTGGTGCTGGAGGAGTATGAGCACGCCAAGGCGCGCGGTGCCAAAATCCATGCCGAGGTGATCGGCTACGGCATGTCCGGCGACGCGCATCACATCACCGCGCCGGCCGAGCACCATGAGGGCGCGTTCCGGGCCATGAAGGCGACGCTCAAATCCGCCGGCATCGGGCCGGAAGACATCCAGTACATCAACGCCCACGGCACTTCGACCCCGCTCGGCGATGACCTGGAACTGGAAGCGGTGGAGGGCCTGTTCGGCGACGCCGGCAAGAACGTCGCGATGTCCTCCACCAAATCCGCGATCGGGCATCTGCTCGGCGCAGCCGGCGCGGTGGAGTCGATCTTCTGCATCCTGGCGATGCGCGACGGCATCGCGCCGCCCACGCTGAACCTGCACGAGCCGAGCCGGCCCAGCGTGATCGACCGGGTGGCGCTGACGGCGCAGGAGCGAAAGATCGACATCGCGCTGTCCAACAGCTTCGGCTTCGGCGGCACCAACGCCTCAATCCTGTTCAAAAAGGCTGCCTGACCACCGTTGCGGAACCTGCGCGGCCGTTTCCTTCTCGTTCTTGTAGCCCTTCTGGTGGTGGTCCAACTCGGCGGCATGGCCGCCCGCGAAAGCTATGACGGCCCAGGCCCGCTTACCGCCGACCGCGCCATCGTCATTCCGCCTGCCTCCGTCGCCCAGGTGGCCCAGACGCTGAGCCGGCAAGGGGTCATCCAGTACCCAATCGTGTTCCGCGCCACCGCGTTCCTGACCCGCGGCCAGGGGCCGATTCGCGCCGGCGAGTTCCGGTTCCGCGCCCATGCCAGCCTGCGCGAGGTGCTCGGCGTCCTGCGGTTCGCAGCACCGGTCGAGCACCAGGTCACGATTCCGGAAGGGCTGACCGGCGCGGCCATCGCCCATATCATCAACACGGCCAGCGCCGCGACGGGTGCGGTGGCGGCGCCGCCCGAAGGGACCGTCCTGCCGCAAACCTACGACTATACCTTTGGCACGGCGCGCGCGCTGATCCTCGGCCGGGCGCAGGCCGCGATGCGAAAGACCATTGCCGGCGCCTGGGCCGAACGCGACCCTGCGATTTTGATATCAAACCCGGAAAATGCTATCACTTTAGCCTCGATCGTGCAGCAGGAAACGCCGCTGGCCGATGAACTGCCGATGATCGCAGCCGTCTACGAAAACCGGTTGGCGCTGGGCATGAGGCTGCAAGCCGACCCGACCGTGATCTACGCCGCCAGCAATGGCGCGGCCTCCGGCGGCGCGCCGATCAGCCGCGCCGACTTGGGCAATCCCTCACCCTACAACACTTACCTGTTCCCTGACCTGCCGCCGGGCCCGATCTGCGCTCCCGGCCTCGCCGCGATCGAGGCTGTCCTGCACCCGGCCGCAACCACCGCTCTATATTTCGTCGCGACCGGCACCGGCGGCCACGTCTTCGCCGATAATTTCAAGCAGCAACTAGCCAATATCCAGCATTATCGGGACGGCTTGAAGAACTGACCGGCCACGGATAGCCGATCCGCGCCGGTTCTACTTGGTGCGGGAGCCGATCGAGGCGAAGCGTTTGTTGAACTTGGCGACCTGGCCGCCGGTGTCCATGACGCGCTGCACGCCGGTCCAGGCCGGGTGCGATTTCGGGTCGATGTCGAGCCGCAGCGTGTCGCCCGCCTTGCCCATGCAGGACATCGTCTTGAACGCGGTCCCGTCGGTCATGATGATGTTGATCTCGTGGTAGTCGGGGTGGGTATTCGGCTTCACCGTGGCGGCTCCATGCAAAACAGCGCCGCCGATACCGACCGGGGCGTGAAGCGGCGGTTTCTACCCGCCTGCTCCCGCCAAGGCAAGGCTCGGTTTGCGGAACCGGCTCGCCGTGCGATGCAGGCCAGCGGGTAAAGGAGAGGCTGATTGACACGGGCTTTGGCTGTTTTGCTTAGCTGCCAGCTTGCCGGCACGGTGATCCAACAAGCGATGGGGCTGCCGGTTCCGGGGCCGGTGCTGGGGCTGTTGATCCTGCTCGTGCTGCTGGTGCGCGGCGGCGGGCCCAGCCCGGAACTGCACGGCACGGCGCAGGGGCTGTTGAAATACCTTGGCCTGCTGTTCGTGCCGGCAGGTGTCGGCGTGGTGACGGAGCTGCCGGCGATCGAACAGAACGCGCTGGCGCTCGCGGTGGCGATCCCGGTCTCCACCATTCTCGGCCTGCTGGTCACCGGCGTGCTGATGCAGTTTTTTGTCGGCCGCCGCGCCGATGCATAAGCTTCTGCCGCTGCCGTTCTTCCATGTGTGGGCCTATCTGCAGACCCAGCCGCTACTTGGGCTGACCGCGACGCTTTGTGTCTGGGAACTCGCGGTGCTGCTGGACCGGCGGGCTGGCCACAAGGCGATCACCAACCCGACGATCCTGTCGATCGGCATCCTGGCGGCGCTGCTTCTGACCACCCACACCCCCTACCGCGCCTATTTCACCGGCGCACAGTATGTGCATTTTTTGCTTGGCCCGGCCACGGTGGCGCTGGCGGTGCCGATGTACGCCAACCTGCCGGCGATCAAACGCCACTTCGTCGGCATCTTCGCCTCGCTGAGCGCCGGATCGGTGGTTGCCGCCGCCTCGGCCATGCTGATCGCGAGGGCTCTCGGCGCGCCGCATCTGGTGATCGTCTCGCTGGGGCCGAAATCGGTGACGACGCCGATCGCCATGGGAATCGCACAAGACCTCGGCGGTTCGCCGCCGCTCGCCGCGGTCTTCGTGCTGATCACCGGGCTGTTCGGCGCGCTGGTCTGCACCACGGTGTTCCGGCTGGCGCGGGTGCCGGACTGGCGGGCGCAGGGGTTGGCGGCCGGGACCGCCGCGCATGGCCTTGCCACGGCGCGGATGCTGTCGCTGAACCAGACCGCCGGCGCCTTCGGCGGCCTGGCGATCGGGCTGAACGGCGTCGTTACCTCGATCGCCGTACCTGTTTTGGTAACCATCTTCGGTCTATGACCTGGCTATGAAAAAACTCCTGATTGCACTCCTGGCACTTGGCGCGCCGCTGCCGGCCGCCGCCGCGCCCGTGCTGCTGCAACTGTCGGCGGCCAACATGCTGGCGCAGACCCACTCCCGCGCCCTGATGCTGTCGACGGCCGGGACGTTCCGCCAGCTTTCCGGCACGTTGGATTTCGACGCCGCGACGGGCGCTTGCGCCATCGACGTTACCTTTGTGGTGCGGAGCCTGACCATGCCAACGGCGCTGATGCGCCAGCAGACCATGTCCGACAGCTTCCTCGACCCGGCGCACTATCCGCTGGAGCATTATGTCGCGACGTGCCAGGGCGCGAAGCTGACCGGCAACCTCACCATGCGCGGCCAGACCCATCCGTTCGCCATGACATTCACATTGGAGCGACAAGGCGCGGCGCTGACCGGGATCCGCGCGGCCGGCGCGCTGAATCGCTATGACTGGGGGATCGACGGGCTGAAATTGCTGGTCGGCAAAACGATCCGCGTCACCAACGACATTTCGCTGAACGCCGCGCCGCCGCGTTAGAGCAATTTGGCTTGAAGTCGAGTCGCGCAGCGATACGACTGAGCCATGGAGTTGCTCGCCAGAACAAGAGGTGAGCGTGGTGAGTGATAACCCATCACGCTCTAGTCGAGACGATCAAGCTACTTCGGGGCTTACCTTGTGGTAGGTCCGGCCATGGTAGATCAAGCCGGAACTGCTGCTGCCGAGATAAATCATTTTTACGCCGCAGAAGAAGACGCTATGGGTGCCAACCTCGGTGACCTGGTCGATCGTGCAATCGAAGCAGGCGGCCGCGGTTTCCAGCGCCGGCGCGCCGGTTTGCAGCGCCCGCCAGCGCGCCATGGCAAAGCGTTCCGCCATCGGCACGGCGCCGGCGCCGGCGAAGATCGGCGACAGGTCCTGATGCTCATGCGCCAGCACGTTGACGCAAAGGATCCCGTTTTCCTTGAACAGGCTGTGGGACTTGCTGTTGCGGTTGACGCAGACCAGCAGCGTCGGCGGGTCGTCGGTTACGCTGGTCACGGCCGAAGCGGTGAACCCGGCATGACCGGCGGCGCCAGTGGTGGTGATAATGTTAACCGCGGCGCCGAGGCGGGACATCGCCTCGCGATAGCTTTGTTTGTCGGCTCTGACTGGTTCGGACATGGGGGGAAATCCCTGTTACGATGCTGTTTTTTAGACCGGGTTGTACGGGTTTGACAAGGCGCGTCCGCGCCTGACGGCGTCCGCGCCAAACCGCTCCCGCAGATTGTCGATCGCCGCTTGCCGCGCCACCCGCCGCGGTGTCGCTTCATCGGCGAGGTCGCCGCGATCGGCGAGATAAGCTTCGGCGAGCGGCGCGGCGCCGATGCCGATCAGCCGGAAGGCGGTGCCGTCCGCCTCGCGCGCCAGCAGCGCCCGCGCCGCCTCGAACAGCGTTTCCGGCAGTTGGGTCGGGTTTGGCAGCCGGCGGTTGCGGGTGCGGCCGGCAAACCCGGCGGTCTTCAGTTTCAGCACGATCCCGGCAGCGGCGAGGTTCTCCGCCTTCAGCCGGCGGCCGAGTTTCTCGCAGGAGCGCCAGAGCGGCGCTTCCAGTGCCGCTAGTGAAGTGAGGTCGGTGTCGAAGGTGGTCTCGGCGCTGATCGACTTCGCCTCGCGTTCGATGCTGACCAGCCGCCGGTCCTCGCCACGGGCGCGCGCCGCCAGCGCCGGGCCATCGGCGCCGAGCTGGCGCAGTGCGGCCCGCTCGTCCAGCGCCGCCAGTTGGCCAACGGTCGCCAAACCCATGGCTTGCAGCCGTTTCGCCAGCGCCGGGCCAACGCCGGGCAGCAACCCCACAGGCTCGGGCGCCAGCACCGCGGCCGCTTCCGCGCCCAGGACGCTGAAGCCGCGCGGCTTGCCACGCTCGGCCGCGAGCTTGGCGAGCAGCCGGTTCGGGCCGAGGCCGATCGAGACCGAGACGCCGATCTCGGTCTCCACCTGGCGGGCGAAGCGGTTCAGCACCACCGCCGGCGCGGCGCCGTGCAGGGCCGCCGTGCCGGAAAGGTCCAGCACCGCCTCGTCGATCGAAAGCACCTGCACCAGCGGCGTCAGCGCCGCCATCAGCACCCGGATCTGCCGTGCCACCGCGGCGTATTTCGCCATGTCGGGCGGGATCACCACCGCTTTCGGGCACAGCCCCCTGGCCTTGAACATCGGCATTGCGCTGCGCACGCCGTACAGCCGGGCGATGTAGCAGCAGGTCGTCACCACGCCCCGCACGCCGCCGCCGACGATCAGCGGCTCGTCGCGCAGCGCCGGCCGGTCCCGCTTCTCCACACTGGCGTAAAAAGCGTCGCAGTCGATGTGGCCGATCGCGAGGTCGAGCAACTGCGGATGGCTGACGACGCGCGCCCCACCGCAAACACCGCAAAGCCGCGCCGCTTCCGGCAGGACGGCGTCACAATCCCGGCAGAGGGAAATAGATTTCAGTGGTCAGTGGCCAGTGGTCAGTTGCCAGAACATCATAGAGCCGGCCCGTCCCACTGACCACTTCGGAATACTGACTATTGAGCAGCGGCCGGATAGATGTCCTCGAAGGGCGGGGCGGAGCCGGTGTCCTTGAGCGATTGGCGCTGGTAATCCCGCACCGTTTCCCGCGTGTAGAGCTGCGACCACATTCCCTGCGCCATCTCCCGCGTGTGGCGGGGGATTTCGGCCGGCAGCTTCGGCAGGTTGGCCGGCGCGCCGTCCATCCATATGCCGAGCAGCTTGTCGTGGTCCTGCAGCAGCGCGATGTCGGTCAGCGGATCGCCGTCGACGACCAGGAAATCGGCGCGCTTGCCGACGGCGATGCTGTCGTGGTCGTCGCCGTCGCGCAGCATCCGGCGGTTGCCGCTGGTCGCCATGCGCAGCACCGCGCCGGCCCCGAATTCTAACTGGTTCGCCATGATGTCGAGCTCGCGCGCCGCCCATTCGCCGTAGGGCGTAACCGCGAAGCCGGTTTCCGAGCCGACCAGGAACGGAATGCCAGCGGCGTAGGCGCGCTTCAGGTTGATGGTGGCGGCGGCCAGTTCGCGGCGCTGGATGTCCGGCCACCAGCCGAACGAAGGATCGCCCGGCCGGGCGAATTCGATGTTGTTGACCAGCAGCATCAGCGACGGACAGATCGAGCAGCCCATGTCCCGGGCGGCGGCGATGCCTTCGGCGTCGATCCGCGAGGCGTGGTAGAGAATGTCCACGCCGGCGCGGGCCGCGTAGCCGGCACCTTCGCTGCCGCGCACATGCACCACCACTTTGCGGCCCAGCCGGTGCGCTTCGCGCACCATCGCCGTGGTTTCGTCCTGGTCGAAGGCGGCGTACAGGCCGCGGGTGCGGTCGCCATGGATGCCGTCCATGGCGATCTTGATGACATCCACCCCGTCCTTGGTCTGCTTGCGGATCTCCTCGATCGCCTCGGGCAGCGAGCGGATCAGCACGCCGGTGGACTCTGGGGCCACGCCCATCCAGCTCGGAAAATAATCGTAGAGGCCGATCCGCGAGGTCAGTGCCGGGCCGGAAGAGGTGATGCGCGGGCCGGGAAACATGCCGACGAACAAGGCGTCCCGCACCGCCGGCGACACATGGCCGGAGGTCGCCGGGTCCATCATCGCGGTGAAGCCGGCGGCCAACATGCGCTGCGCCGCCGCCAGCGCCCGCAACGCCCGGTATTCCATGCTGCCGTAGAAATCGATGTCTTCCTGGCCGTGCGCGTTGCCGTAGCTCAGATGCACATGCAGGTCGCTGAGGCCGGGCATGACGAAATGCGCCCGATGGTCGAGCACCGTATCGCCAGGCGCCGCGGCGGGTGCGGCTTGCGCCGGGCCGACAAAGCTGAAGACGCCGTTCTCGATCACCGCGACCTGATCCGGCCGCGCCGTCTCCTCGGTGCCTGTGAATAACGTACCGCAATGGATCAGTGTTTTCATTCGCTGTCTGCCCTCCGCTGGAAAAGGCTGCGCGCGTGCGGGCGCAGGGATCAAGCGGTTTTCCGCAACGCGGGAGCGTTCAGCCGGGCCAGAGCCAGGCAGCGCCGCGCACGCCTGAGGAGTCGCCATGGGTGTTGGGCAGAATCCGGGCGGTGAAGGAGTCGCTGAAGACGTAGGGCGCCATCAGCTCCGGTACCTCCTTGTACAGATGCGGCAGGTTGGAGAGGCCGCCACCCAGCACGATGACGTCCGGGTCGAAGATGTTGGTGATCGAGGCGAGCGCTCGGGCCAGATATCCGGCATGCGCCGCCAAGGCCTGGATCGCCCGTTCGTCGCCGGCGGCGGCGCGGGCCGGCAGCTTGCTGGCGTCGCGGGCGCCGGGGCCGTCCGCCTCGAAGGCTAGCGCCGGGCCGGCGACGTAGCGCTCGATGCAGCCGGTCCGGCCGCAGGGGCAGGGGCGCATCGGCATCTCCTCGGCGCGGACCCATGGCAGCGGGTTGTGGCCCCATTCGCCGGCGATGCCGTTGCGGCCTTCCAGCAGGCGGCCATGCGCCACCAGCCCGCCGCCGCAGCCGGTGCCGAGGATGACGCCGAACACCAAGGTCGCGCCGGCGCCGGCGCCGTCGGTCGCTTCCGACAAGGCGAAGCAGTTGGCGTCATTGGCGACCCTGATCTCGCGGCCGAGAAATACCGCCAGGTCCTTGTCGAAGGGTTGGCCGTCCAGGCAGGCGGTGTTCGGCGTCCGCAGCAGCCCGGTGCGGGCGCTGATGGTGCCGGGAATGCCAATGCCGATGCTGGCGGTGGCGCCGATCTCGGCCTCGACCGTGGCGATCAGATCACGCAGCACCGCCAGCGCCTCGGCATAGACTTGCGGCGTGAAGGCCCGGTGGCGCAGCACGATGTTCCCAGCCCCGTCGAGTGCCACGATCTCGATCTTCGTGCCACCCAGATCGATGCCGATGCGATACGCCATGGCCGCCCTTTTCCGCCGTTTCGCGGTCTTGCTCAACCCCGCCGCGCCGCGCATTCTGCTGCCGATGGCAGAGACCCTGATCGATGCGCAGTTCATGAAGTCGCCGCTGCCGGTGCTGCGCGCGGCGCGGGCGCTCCGCCGAATGCCGGCCGGGGAGAAACTGCGGCTGCTGGCGACCGACCCGGCGACTGGCGCCGATTTGCGGGAATTCTGCAAAAGCGACGGCCACGCGCTGGTGGCGAGCAGCGAGGTGAAGGGCGTGTTCAGCTTCACCATCCGCCGCAAGCCGGAGCCGGCCGCTTGACCTGCCTGCTGTTCACCCACCCCTCCGCGTTGGCGCACGATACCGGCCCCGGCCATCCGGAATGCTCGGACCGGCTGCGTTACGTGTTGCGGGCCCTCGACAGCCCAAGCTTTGCCACGCTGCAACGGCGCGAGGCACCGGCGGCGCCGGTGGCGGCGCTGTTCGCGGCACACGACCAGGCGTTTGTAGAGGATGTGCTGTGCCGTAAGCCGGCGCCGGGGCAACTCGACTATATAGACTCCGACACGGTGGTTAGCCCCGGCTCGATCGAAGCCGCCTTGCACGCCGCCGGCGGGGCGATGGCGGCGGTGGATGCGGTGATGGCAGGCGAGGCGCAAGCGGCTTTTGTCGCCATGCGGCCGCCCGGCCACCATGCCGAGCACAATCGCGCCATGGGCTTCTGCCTGTACAACAACGCCGCCGTCGCCGCCTACCACGCCCGGTCGCGCTGGGGGCTGACGCGGATTGCGGTCGTGGATTTCGACGTGCATCACGGCAACGGCACCCAGGATATTTTCAGCCCCGACCGCGATCTGTTCTACGCCTCTTCCCACCAGCACCCGTGCTACCCCGGCAGCGGCATGGAGGAAGAGCGCGGCGTCGCCGGCAACATTGTCAACCGGCAGCTCGCCCCCGGCACCGGCGGCTCCGAGTTCCGCGCTGCCTGGGAGAATATCATCCCGCAACTGATCGCATTCCGGCCGGAACTGCTGATTATCTCGGCGGGGTTTGATGCCCACGCCGCCGACCCGTTGGCGCAATTGCGGGTTCAGGTTGAAGATTTCGTCTGGCTTACCGAACGGTTGCTGGAAGCCGCCGATGCGGTCTGCCCCGGCCGGGTCGTCTCGCTGTTGGAAGGCGGCTACAACCTGGAGGCGCTGGCCGCCTCCGCCGCCGCCCATGTGCAGGCGCTGATGCGCGCCTGATTGTGATTTTCGTTCACCGCTTGTAGTCCATGCCCATGGCCGTTTCACCCGATGCCGAAATTGCAACAATGTCGTTCGAGGACGCGCTCGCCGCCCTGGAGGCGATCGTGCGCGGGCTGGAGGCCGGCCAGCAGAAGCTGGAAGACGCGATCTCCGCCTACGAGCGCGGCGCGGCGCTGAAAAAGCATTGCGAGGCCAAGCTGGCCGCCGCCGAGGCCCGGGTGCAGGCCATCGTGGCGCGCGCCGACGGCACGCTCGCGCTGAAGAACGAGGAATAGCGATGGCGCTCGACGTGGTGCAAAAACCGGACGCCCTGGCCGACGCGATGACCGAGGCGGCGGCGCTGATCGAGGCGCAGTTGGACGTGCTGTTGCCGCAGGCCGACGCCGCCGAGGCCCGGCTGATCGAGGCGATGCGCTATGCGGCGCTGGGCGGCGGCAAACGGATGCGCGGCTTCCTGGTGCTGCAAACCGCCAGGTTGTTCACCGTGAACACCACCTGCGCCGCCCGCGTCGCCGCCGCCGTGGAGATGCTGCACGCCTATTCCCTGGTGCATGACGACCTGCCGGCGATGGACGACGACGACCTGCGCCGCGGCAAGCCAAGCTGCCACAAGGCCTTCGACGAAGCGACCGCGATCCTCGCCGGCGACGCGCTGCAAACCCGCGCCTTCGAGGTGCTGGCCGAGCAGGACACCCACGCCGACCCGGAAGCGCGCTGCGAACTGGTGGCGGCGCTGGCCCACGCCTCGGGCGCGCGCGGCATGGCGGGCGGGCAAATGATCGACATGCTGGCCGGCGGCCAAACACTCGGCGCGCCGGAGATCACCCGGCTGCAGGCGCTGAAAACCGGCCGGCTGATCCAGTTCAGCGCCGAGGCCGGCGCCATCCTCGGCCGCGCGCCCAAGGCGCAGCGCCACTTCATCGCCGCCTATGGCCGCGAGCTTGGCGGCGCGTTTCAGATCTACGACGACGTGCTGGACGAAGCCGGCGCCGCCGCCGACCTCGGCAAGACCGCCGGCAAGGACGTGGCCCAAGGCAAAGCCACGATGGTCTCGATCATGGGGTTAGACCGCGCCCGTGCCCAGGCCGAACGCCTCGCCGACCAAGCCTCCCGGCACCTGGAAAGCTTCGGCGAGCGGGCCGAGCTGCTGCGGCAACTGGCGCGCTTTGCCGTTACTCGGAAGAGTTAAAAACAAGAGCCTCCGGCGGCCGGGGCCGAAAGGCCCCGGACCCCAGGAATTTGGTTGGCCACTCGGCGACCACGGGTTTGTGATTCTATTGCGCTTCGCGCGGGCTTGGGAACGGCGGTGAGAAAGATCGGCATCTTGGTTGGGTTGAAAAGGCCGGTTCTTCGCCCCGGCCAAACACCGAAGAACGACGCGCGGCATCGGCGCGAAGCGCTTTACCCTTTATTGAGGCGAGCACGGCGCGACGATCCGGTTAAGCCGGGCTATGCCAAAACAGCGCGCTGACGTTTTGCTGGTGGCGCGGGGGCTGGTTGAAAGCCGCGCCAAGGCGCAGGCGCTGATCATGGCCGGGCTGGTGTTCGCCGGCACCGCGCGTGTCGCCAAGGCCGGGGATTTGCTGGCCGAGGACGTGGCGCTGTCCGTGAAGGGCCAGGATCATCCCTGGGTCTCGCGCGGCGGGGTCAAGCTGGCGCATGGGCTCCAGCATTTCGGGTTGTCGCCGGCGGAGCTTGTTTGCCTCGATGTCGGCGCTTCGACCGGCGGGTTTACCGACGTGTTGCTCAGCCAGGGCGCCGCCCACGTTTATGCCGTCGATGTCGGCCATGGGCAGCTGGCCTGGAAACTGCGCTCCGACGCGCGGGTGACGGTGCTGGAGAAGATCAATGCCCGGCATCTGACGGCGGCGCTCATCCCCGAACCGATCGCGGCGCTGGTCTGCGACGCCAGCTTCATCGGCCTGCAAATCGTCCTGCCGGCGGCGCTGGCGCTTTGCGCCCCCGGCGCCTTCGCGGTCGCACTCATAAAGCCGCAATTCGAGGCCGGGCCGGCGCAGGTCGGCAAAGGCGGCGTGGTGCGGGATCCGGCGATCCACGAAGCGGTTTGCCGGCGCATCGCCGACTGGTGGGCCGCACTGCCCGGCTGGCGTGTGCTGGGCATCACCGCCAGCCCGATCACCGGGCCGGAGGGCAATGTCGAGTTCCTGATCGGCGCCGATAAACCGGCATGACAGCGCGGGTCGGCACCGCCGGCTGGAGCATTCCGCCGCAATACGCCGCCGACTTCGCCGCCGCGGGCAGCCACCTGCAGCGCTACGCCGCCCGCTTCTCCGCCGTGGAGATCAACTCCTCCTTCTACCGGCCGCACCGCCCCGCCACTTATGTGCGCTGGGCCGCGAGCGTGCCGGCGACGTTCCGGTTCGCAGTGAAAATGCCGCGCGAGATCACCCACACAAGGCGCCTTGCCGACGCCGAAGAACCGCTCGCCCGCTTCCTTAACGAGATCGCGGCGCTTGGAGACAAGCTGGGCCCGGTCCTGGTCCAGCTGCCTGCCAGCCTGCGTTACGAGGAAGCTCTGGCGGCGAGGTTCTTCTCCAGCCTGCGCGGCCGCTTCAAAGGCGCGGTGGTGTGCGAGCCGCGCCATGCCAGCTGGTTCACCGCTGACGCGGACGCCGAATTCACCCGGTATCGGGTCGCCCGCGTCGCCGCCGATCCGGCGCCGGCGGCGGGCGCGGATCATCCCGGCGGTTGGCCTGGCCTGGTCTATCGCCGGCTGCACGGCACGCCGCAGGTGTATTATTCGGCCTATACGCCGGAGGCTCTGGATGCGCTGGCGGCGGCGCTGCGGCGGGAAACCGAAAGCTGGTGCATTTTCGACAACACCGCGCGCGGCGCTGCGGCCAACGATGCCGGGCAGTTGCTGGCGCGGTTGTAACCGCTACGGCTGGTTGCTGGCGTCGGCGGCGTGGGCGGCCCAGGCGCTGGCGATCATCGCCGCCGCCGCATCCGCGGCCTGGCCCCACAGCGTGCTCATCGTCGCCACCGTGCCGGTGACGCCAGCGGCGGAAGCGGCGGCGGTCTCAAAATTCCGGGTCAGCCAGAGCTGGCCGCTGCGGCCCGATTTCACCGCGATCTGCGCGCTCAAGGTGATCTGGCCGGCGGCGTCCGGGTCGAAGCGCAACACGTTGATCTCGACCAGCACATCGCGCGGTGCCGCGATAGCGCCGCCGTTGCTGAGCACCGTGGCGCGGGGCAGCCGCTGGCCGAGGTCCTGCACCATCACGTCGCGCAGCATGTCGGCCAGCGGCTCCGCCCAGAGCGCGCTGTCGTAGGACGCAAACTGGTAGGCGTCGCTGGGTTTGGCGATGCCGGTCTGGTCCAGAGCGCCGGGAATGCTGATGCCGCGCACGCCGACCGCCAGAGTGCCGCCGAGCAGCGCACCCGGCACCGGCGCCAGCCGATAATATTGCGTCGGGGACCCGCCGCACGCCGCCAGCATCGCCAGCAGAGCCGGCGCGGAACGCAGCAACATCCGCCGGCCGCTCATTTGTTGCTCCGCCCGAAGATCAGCGAGGCTGGATGCCGGTCCAGGTAGTCGGTCAGCGCTTTTACCGACTTCAGGGTGTCGTTGGCCTGGTTCACGACCTGCTCCAACTCGTTGGCGAAATCCGAGTCGGCGCCGTAACTCCGGCTGAGGCCGCTCAGTGTGGTGTTCGCGGTTTGCAGGGTCGCGTCCGCGGCCTTCAACGTGCCGTTCAGCGAGGCCAGCGTCTGTTTCATCTGCGGCCCGCCGAGAGTGCTGTTGGTGGTCAGCAACAGTTTGTCGAGGTCCTTGCCGATCTTCTCGATCGGTATCTTGTCGAGCTTGGTCGTGATGTCGGACGTGGCCGCGATGATATTGTCCAATCCGCCGGCCTGGCTCGGCAGAACAATGGCGTCGCCCTCGTGGCCGATGACACCCGGCGCCGGGTTCGGCACGAAGGCAAGGCTGATCTCCTTTTGCCCAGTAATATAGCTCAACGTGTCCACCTCGGCACGCAACCCGCGCGCCACCATGGTCTGCAGGACCTGGTCGATCTGCAGGCTCTTTGGGAAGGTGCCGTTCGGAATCACCCGCTCCGGCTGCAACGCCATCGCCACGCGTACCCTGGCGCCGCCGGCGAATGGATCGACGATCAGCTTGACGTCGGTGACGGTGCCGATCTGAATGCCGAGCACGTCCACCGGTGAGCCGACGGTCAGGCCGACCACCGAGGTCTGGAAATAGGCGACCAACGGGATTTGGGTCTGGTAGCCGGCTGCCGCGGCCTCTTCCTCGGAGTTGTACAGGGGGAACACGGCATTGTCCGGGCTGGGCGGCGCCGATTGGCCATCGTGGGGAACATCGAAGGTAATACTGCCGGAAACCACGGCCTGTAGCGACTGGAACTCGACATGGAAGCCGCCGCCTTGAAGGCCGGCGGTGACACCCGAGGATTTCCAGAAATGGCTCTGCGACCGGATCAGCTTGTCGAAAGGATCACGGACGAAAACGCTCACCGTGATCGGGCCGAGGCCGTCGCCGAAATCGTAACCCAGCACTTCGCCGACCTGTATGTCCCGGTAGAACACCGGAGAGCCGGGGCCGAGCGAGCCGATGCTCTGGGTCGTCAACTGATAGGTATCGCCTGGCTCGTCGGACCGGACGCCCGGCGGCTCTGTCAGGCCAACGAAGTAATCGGCGTACTTGCCGCCGGGCGGCCCCGGATCGACCGCGATGTAGGCGCCGGAGACCAGGGTATCGAGCCCGGAAATATCGTTCGGCGAAAAATGCGGCCGCACCACCCAGAACCTTGCATGGCTGGTCAGAAAGCGCGCGCCGACGCGGGTCATCCGGACCCGCGCGATCACCCGCTTGTTGTCGTCACTAAGGTCGATGCTTTCGACCGTCCCGAGCGCCACGGCCTTGAACTTGACCTGGGTCTGGCCGGCGCTCAGGCCTTCGCCGCTGGTGAAGCTGACCGTGAGCAGGGGGCCCTGCTGCGCCACCGTGCGGACACCGAGATAAATCGCGATGGCCGCGGCGATCAGCGGGATCAGCCACACAAAGGAAAAGCGGCGGCGGCGCAATTGCGCCGGGCTGGGCCGTTTGACCCGCGGCAGCTCGGCGTGCTCCTCGCCCGGCGGGGGCGAAGGTGGCGGCGACTGTGGCGTGCTGGGCGGCGTCTCGCTCATGCCTCGGCCGGCTCCGCCGGCCGGTCGGCCAGGTCGAACTGCGTGACGCCGTAGGGCGCGTCCCACATCAGCCGTGGGTCGAACGCCTCGACGGCGAACATCGTCAGCACCACCACGCCAGCGAAACACGCCGCTCCGACATCGGCCCGCACGTTGGCAAACTGGCCGAAGCGGACGAGGGCTACCAGGATCGAGATCATGAAGACATCGATCATAGACCAGCGGCCGATGAAGTCGATCATCCGGAATGCGCGGGTCCGGCCGATCAGGTGGTCGGCGCTGCCGGTCTGGGTGGTGACCAGCATGTAGGCGAGGGTCACGAGCTTCAGGAGCGGGATCGTGATGCTGGCGAAGAACACCAGCGCCGCCAGCGGCCACAGCCCGTAATCCACCAGCTCGACGATGCCACCCAAAATGGTGAAGGATTGGGTTTTCGCCAATTGGGTGATCCACATCACCGGGTAAATATTGGCGGGGATGTAGAGAAACACCGCGGCGAGGACGAAGGCCCAACTGCCGGCGATGCTGTTGGTCTTGCGGCTGCGCAGCACAGCGCGGCAGCGCTGGCAGCCTGTGCCCGGCTCCGCGACGTTGACGAGGCCGCAACTATGGCAGCCGATCACCATGGCCTCCGAAACCGGCGCGGCCGGCGCGGCCGGGGCAACGAGGGCCACGGCGGTGGCGGGCTGGGTATTGACCCCGGTTTCGGCGCGGTCCAGCGCCCGCCACACCGCCTCGGTATCGAGCGCCGCGTCCGCCGCCGCCATCGAGAGCATCAGTCCGATCAGCGAATAGAGCGCGGTGTCGAGATGGACCTGCGCCATGGCCGCCAATCTCGTGTAAGCAACCAGGAAGCCGAGCAGGTAGACATCGACCATCGCCCAGGGCGAGATCGGCTGGTACAGGCGAAACAACGCTTTCAGGAGCCGGACCGGCAACAGCTTTGTCTCCAGCCCGACCAGCGTCACCAGCATCAGCCCCAGCTTGACGCCCGGAAAGATGACCGTGACCGCCAGCACCAGCATGGCGACCAGTTGAAAGTTCTGGATCAGGAGCTGCACCGGGCCGGTTTCGATGTTGGCCAACTGGAAGCGGCCATAAGCGGAGATTTCCAGAAACGGCGCGACCAACGCAAAAATATAGAACAGTACGGCGGCCAGACCGCAAGCGATGGGAAAGCGGAATGGTGCCCGGCGCATACGCCAAAGGGTGTGACCGCAGCGTGGACATTCGGCGGCCAGTTCGGGCCGCATCCGCGGCAGCGCCGAGATCAGGCCGCATTGCGGGCATTCGCGCCAGTTCTCCGCCGGCAGCGCGACGGCGCTGGCTAGATCGTCCGGCATCGGGCGCCGAACAACCGCCTGTGTGGCGGCAAAGAACATAGTCTCTTCATCTACACCGCATGTGTGAAGAGTTGTTCAAATTGGAAGCCGGCGCAATCAATCGTCACCGTGCGATCTGCCGGGTGTTGACCGGCTCAGCCAGGCAGGAAGTCCGGGACCGAGAGGTAGCGCTCGCCGGTATCGTAGTTGAAGCCGAGCACCGTGCCGCCTTCGGGCAGCTCCGGCAGTTTTCTGGCGATCGCGGCCAGCGTGGCGCCGGAGGAGATGCCGACCAGCAGGCCCTCCTGGCGCGCCGAGCGGCGGGCGTATTCGCGGGCCTCCTCGGCTTCGACTTCGATCACGCCGTCCAGCACCGCAGTGTGCAGGTTGGCCGGAATGAAGCCGGCGCCGATGCCCTGGATCGGGTGCGGCCCCGGTTTGCCACCGGAGATCACTGGCGAGGCGGCCGGCTCCACGGCGAATACCTTGAGCCGCGGCCAAAGCGGCTTCAGCACCTCGCCGCACGCCGTGATATGGCCGCCGGTGCCGACGCCGGTGATGATCATGTCCAGGCCGTCCGGGAAATCCGCCAGGATCTCCTGGACCGTGGTAGCGACATGGATGTCGATATTGGCCGGATTCTCGAATTGCTGCGGCATCCAGGAGCCGGAATTTTCCGCGACCAGTTCGCCGGCCCGTTCGATCGCCCCCTTCATGCCGCGTTCGCGCGGCGTGAGGTCGAAGGTCGCGCCATAGGCCTGCATCAGCCGGCGGCGTTCCAGCGACATCGATTCCGGCATCACCAGGATCAGCCGGTAGCCCTTGACCGCCGCCACCATGGCGAGGCCGACGCCGGTATTGCCGGAGGTCGGTTCGATGATCAGGCCGCCCGGCTTGAGCGCGCCGCTGGCCTCGGCGGCCTCGATCATGGCGAGCGCGACACGGTCTTTCACCGAGCCACCGGGGTTGGCCCGCTCCGACTTGATCCAGACTTCGGCGTCCGGGAACATCCGGCTGACCCGGATGTGCGGCGTCTTGCCGATGGTGTCGAGAACGCTGTTGGCCTTCATGTTGTCTCCCGTTGGCTGTCGCGATTGCGGCTCAGGAATCACCAGTTACGCGTCAAGCGCAAGGTCCTGTGTTCAAGCCGGCAGGGCGATGCCGACGACCAAATAGGTTCTCAACCGGCGTCGGACGCGCCGTCGAACGCGGTGGCGTGGTTCTGCGGCGCCGGGGCACCCTTGTCGAGAAGCATGGCAATGGCCTGGGCGGCCGTCGGGCTGAGGCCGTGGTCATCGGCTTTGCGGCGGTCGAAAATCTGCGTCTTCATCCGGGCGTCCCAGAAGGCGGCGATGTGGTCGGCGGTGGCGGCGACCGCCTGATCGTGGCCATGCACCTCGAAATTGCGGGCGATCTGGTTGGCCATGTAAACCAGCCGCTCCAGGTTCGACATCATCGCCATGCTCACTCTGCCGCGGCGGCTTCGATCCGGCGGCTGCGGCGGGCCTGCGCCTGGTAATCCGCCTGCCAGTCGGACGGGCCGTTCGAGAGGCTGACCTGTACCGCCGTAACCTTGTATTCCGGGCAGTTGGTGGCCCAGTCGGAATAGTCGGTGGTGATGACATTGGCCTGCGTCGTCGGGTGGTGGAAGGTGGTGTAGACCACACCGGGGGCGACCCGCTCCGTCACGCGGGCGCGCAGGCTGGTCTCGCCGGCGCGGCTGCGCAGCGCCACCCAGTCGGCATCCTTGATACCGCGGTTTTCCGCATCGAAGGGGTGGATTTCCAACAGATCCTCCTTGTGCCAGGCGACGTTCTCGGTCCGCCTTGTCTGGGCGCCCACATTATAGTGGCTGAGAATGCGCCCGGTGGTGAGCAGCAGCGGGAAGCGGGCACCGGTCTTCTCGTCGGTCGCGACATAGTCCGTCACCACGAACTTGCCCTTGCCGCGCGCGAAGGCCTCCAGGTGCATCGTCGGCGTGCCGGCCGGCGCCGTCTCATTGGCGGGCCATTGCAGCGAGCCGTGACGCTCCAGGGCTTCGTAGCTGACGCCGGCGAAAGTGGGGGTGAGCCGGGCGATCTCGTCCATGATCTGCGACGGATGTTCGTAAGCCCAGTCCAACTCGAGGCCATTGGCGACCAGCTGCACGATCTCCCAGTCAGCGTAGCCGTTTTTCGGCGGCATCACCTTGCGGACGCGCTGGATGCGGCGCTCGGCATTCGTGAAGGTGCCGTCCTTTTCCAGGAAGGTCGAGCCGGGCAGGAACACATGGGCGTAGTTGGCGGTTTCGTTCAGGAACAGGTCCTGCACCACGACGCACTCCATCGCCTGCAAGCCGGCGGCAACGTGGTGGGTATTGGGGTCCGATTGCAGGATATCCTCACCCTGCACGAACAGCGCCTTGAAGACGCCGTCGGTCGCGGCGTCCAGCATGTTCGGGATGCGCAGGCCTGGTTCGCTGTCCAGCGTCACACCCCAAGCGGTCTCGAACAGGGCCCGGGTGGCGTCGTCCGAAACATGGCGGTAGCCGGAGAATTCGTGCGGGAAGCTGCCCATGTCGCAGGCGCCCTGCACGTTGTTCTGGCCGCGCAGCGGGTTCACACCGACGCCCTCGCGGCCGATATTGCCGGTCGCCATCGCGAGATTGGCAATTGCCATGACGGTCGAGCTGCCCTGGCTGTGCTCGGTGACGCCAAGGCCGTAATAGATCGCGGCGTTGCCGCCGGTGGCATACAGCCGCGCCGCCGCCCGTACTTCCGAGGGCGCAACACCGAGGAGCGCTTCCACCGCTTCCGGCGAACGCTCTCGCTCGGAGACGAAGGCGGCCCAGTCCTGGTACTCGTCCCAGTCGCAGCGGGCGCGGATGAAGGTTTCGTTGGCCAGACCCTCGGTGACGATGACATGCGCCATCGCCGTCAGCATCGCGACATTGGTGCCGGGGCGGAGCGGCAGGTGGTGGTCGGCCCGGATATGCGGGGTGCGGACCAGGTCGATCCGGCGCGGGTCGATGACGATCAGTTTGGCACCGGCGCGCAGCCGCTGTTTCATCCGGCTGGCGAACACCGGATGGCCGTCGGTCGGGTTGGCGCCGATCACCAGGATCGTGTCGGCAAATTTGACGCTGTCGAAATCCTGGGTGCCGGCGGAGGTGCCGAACGTGGCCTTCAGGCCGTAGCCGGTCGGCGAGTGGCAGACCCGCGCGCAGGTGTCGACGTTGTTGTTGCCGAACCCCTGGCGGATCAGCTTCTGCACCAAAAAAGTTTCCTCGTTGGTGCAGCGGCTGGAGGTGATGCCGCCGATGGCGCGCTTGCCGTATTTCGCCTCGATGCGGCGGAACTCGCTGGCGGTGTAGGCGATCGCCTCATCCCAGCTCACCTCCCGCCACGGCTGATCGACGCTGGCGCGGATCATCGGGTTGAGGATGCGGTCCTGGTGCTGGGCGTAGCCCCAGGCGAAGCGGCCCTTCACGCAGCTATGGCCGCGATTGGCCTTACCGTCCTTCCACGGCACCATGCGCACCAGCTCGGCGCCGCGCATTTCGGCCCGGAAGGTGCAGCCAACGCCGCAATAGGCGCAGGTGGTGACAACCGCGCGGTCCGGGGTGCCAACCTCGACCACTTTTTTCTCGATCAGCGTCGCGGTCGGGCAGGCCTGCACGCAGGCGCCGCAGGAGACGCATTCGGAGGCCAGGAAGTCCTGATCCTGCGAGGCCGCGACCTTGGAGTCGAAGCCCCGGCCCTGGATCGTCAGCGCGAAGGTGCCTTGCACTTCCTCGCAGGCCCGCACGCAGCGCGAGCAGACGATGCACTTGCTGGGATCGAAGTCGAAATACGGGTTCGAAACGTCCTTGGTCTGGCCCATGTTGGTGGCGCCGTCATAGCCGTAACGCACGTCCCGCAGGCCGACCGCGCCGGCCTGCGTTTGCAACTCGCAATCGCCGTTGGCGGCGCAGGTCAGGCAGTCCAGCGGATGGTCCGAGATATAGAGCTCCATGACGCCGCGGCGCAGCTGCTTCAGCCGCTCGGTCTGGGTCCGCACCACCATGCCGGCAGCGGCGGGGGTGGTGCAGGAGGCGGGGTAGCCGTTGCGGCCCTCGACCTCGACCAGGCAGAGCCGGCAGGAGCCGAAGCTGTTCAGGTTGTCGGTGGCGCAGAGTTTCGGGATCGCGGTACCGATTTGTGCGGCCGCGCGCATCAGCGACGTGCCTTCCGGCACGGTGACCGACTGGCCGTCGATGCTCAGAGCGACGGTGCGGCCGGTGGCGGCGGCGGGCGGCGTGCCGAGGTCGGGTTCGCGGGAAAAACTCATCTGCATTACTCTGTCCAAACATCCCTATTCTGGATTAATAAAGGGGGAAGTGCCGAGACTGGAATTCGTTGGAAACAAACCATGCTACCTCACCAATGTCAGGGTCTCTTCCTAATTTTCTCCATTCTTCCACGATCAGATTGAGCGCTTCTTTCGAGTTCCAGATATAAAATTTCTGACTTAAGAACTGACCGGCGAAGATTTGTCGAGTTGATAGTAGCCGACCCAACATCTTGCTGACCAGCTGCATTCGCATATCGGGATCAATAATCCCAATCGCCTTAAGTTGACCAACAATTGACCAAAGGCCCACGTAATCTTCTTGGAGTTCGGCTAAAAAGTCTTTTTCCAGCTCTTGAGGATACGAGTTCATGGGTTGAACTTTAGCTTCGCGGCGTCGGCGACCGGGTCGCCGCGCCGAAATCTTCCGGGAAATAATCGAGCGCGCTCAACACCGGATAAGGGATAAAGCCGCCAAGCGCGCATAATGAGCCGAATTTCATGGTGTCGCAAAGGTCGCGCAACAGCGCGGTATGTGCCGCCAGCGAAGGCGCGGCGCGGCCGGGGGCGCGCGAGTTGAGCGTGGCGCCGAGGCGGCCCGGCAGTTCGCGCCGCGCCGCGCCGGCTGAGCCGGCATCACGGGCGGCGATGATGCCGTCCATCACCTCGACCCCGCGGGTCGAGCCGATGCGGCAGGGGGTGCATTTGCCGCAGCTTTCGGTGGCGCAGAACTCCATCGCGAAGCGCGCCATGTGCGCCATGTCTATCGTATCGTCGAACACCGTGATGCCGGCATGGCCGATCAGGCCGCCGGCCTTGGCGAAGGCTTCGTAGTCGAACGGCAAATGGAACATCGAGGGCGGGAAAAAGGCGCCCAAGGGGCCGCCGACCTGCACGGCGCGGACCGGGCGGCCACTGGCGGTGCCGCCGCCGACGCCGTTGACCAGCTCCCCGAGGGTGATGCCGAAGCCGATCTCGTACAGGCCACCGTTTTTGACGTTGCCGGCCAGTTGCACGGGGATGGTGCCACGGGAGCGGCCGAAGCCGGCGGCCGCGTAAGCCGCCGGGCCTTCGCTGAGGATAAAGGGCACGGCAGCCAGGCTGAGGACGTTGTTGATGACGGTCGGCTGGCCGAACAGGCCGGTGATGGCGGGCACCGGCGGCTTGGCGCGGACCTGACCGCGGCGGCCCTCGATCGATTCCAGGAGCGAGGTTTCCTCGCCGCAGATATAGGCGCCGGCACCGACGCGGACTTCGAGGGTGAAGGGCGCGATCGTCGGCGCGGCCAGAGCGATGGCAGCCCGCATGGTCGCGACGGCGAAGGGATATTCGGAGCGGATATAGATATAGCCGTGGCCGGCGCCGACGGCGTGGCCGGCGATCGCCATGCCTTCGATCAGGCAGAACGGGTCGCCTTCCATCAGCATGCGGTCGGCGAAGGTGCCGCTGTCGCCTTCGTCGGCGTTGCAAACGATGAATTTTTCCGGGGCGGCGGTGTCCAGCACGGTCTGCCACTTGATGCCGGTGGGGAAGCCGGCGCCGCCCCGGCCGCGCAGGCCGGAGGCTTTAATCGCGTCGACCACCGCTTGGGGCGTTCCGGCGCGGGCGGTGGTGAGGCCCAGCCAACCGCCATGGGCGGCGTAATCCTCGGTGCTGAGCGGGTCGGTGATGCCGCAGCGGGCGAAGGTGAAGCGCTGCTGGGCGGCGAAGAACGGCAAAGCGGCGACAGCGCCGAGCCGGTTGGGGTGGCTGCCATCCAGCACCGCCGCGACATCTTCGGGGCCGACCGGGCCGTAGCCGATCCGGCCCTGGCCGGTTTCCACCTCCACCAGAGGCTCGATGGCAAACAGGCCGCGGCTGCCGGTGCGCGTGACGGTGCATCCGGCTTGCGCGAAAGCTTCGGTAACCTCGTCCGCGCCGAGGGCGACGGAAGCCATGTCCCGGCTGACGAAAACCCTGGTCATGCCGCGACCGCTGCCGCGATACGGTCCAGGGCGGCGCTGTCGAGCCGGGCCATCGGCCGGCCGTCCACCAGCGCGGAGGGGCCGATGGCGCACAGGCCGAGGCAGTAGACCGGCTCCAGCGTGACCCGGCCATCAGCGCGGGTCTCGTGCATGGCAACGCCGAGCCGCCCAACCATCTCCCGCTCGAGTGCGGCGGCGCCCCGGGCCTGGCAGCTTTCCGCGCGGCACAACTTGACGACGTGGCGCCCCGCCGGGTGCCGCCGGAAATCGTGGTAGAAGGTGACCACGCCGTGTACCTCGGCCCGGCTGAGATTGAGCGCTTCGGCGATCATCGGGATCGCCGCGTCATCGATGTGGCCGAACCGTTCGAGCCAGGCGTGCAGCAGCGGAAGCAAGCCGCCGCGCTGGCCGGCGTATTCGTCGAGCAGGCTGGCCGCGACGGCGGCGTGATCGGGTTTTAGCGTCACTTGTACGGGCATGGCACCTTTACGGTGGTCAATGTTCGGCTCATTTTGTGCCCTTCATCCGGCACGGTCAAATTCATGCCGGTTACATGCTGCCCGACGCACGATCGGGAACGTAGCCGGCCAGCGCGCCATGGCCGGTGGCAGGCTTGATTTGAAAGATGGCGGGAATCTTGGCGCCGTCATCGAAGTCGAAGACCCCGTGGCAGGCGAACAGCCGGCCGTCCGAGCTGACCGAAAGCGTCGTCAAGTTTTCTATGTCGTGAACCGGGGCGCCGGCGAGGTAGGGGCCTGACGAGGTGTCGTTCATTTCACGGATGATGGACGCCTTGACGCCGGGATTGCCGCAATAGGACCCGGGACCGCTGGCCGGCAACGCCGCGAAATCCGTTGCGGCGGCTTTGGCCCAGGCTCCGGAAGCAGCCACCGAGGCGATAAGGGCAAAGGACATGACGCGGCCGGCCCTTGGTTCCATGTCGTCTCCTCAATGAATCGCCGATCCATCTCATATAGGTGCGTGGGAACCGACGCCTAGAGCCGCCGGGAGGAAGCATTGCGTACCGGCCATCTGCCTTAGAATTGAAGTAGTCGCTCCCAGCGCCGCCGTCGCTCCCCTTCTTGCCCGTCGTTTTAACATAGTAACTTCTTGCCCGTCGTTTTAACATAGTAACGTAACGCCGCAGTCTCATATATGCGCTCTGTTTGTCAGCTGATCGCAGGATGTTGAATAAGAGGTGGGTGAGCGCAAGATCCTCCGTTGGCGCCGCAACAGAGAAAACTTAGAAAGTTAAGCACGAATGACAGCCCGACTCACGGAAGACCTGTTTGCACAGCGATTCGATAACGCCAACGGGTCACGCTTTCGCGGTTTGAAAGTTGGCTGGTCACCGTTGCCCGAGCCGCCGATCCGTGCCGAGCTCTTCAGTGTCGAGCGTCTTGAGCAACACGCGGAAAGCCTGGCTATCGCGCAGCCAGTAACGTCTCATCCGAAGCGGGGCCGGCCCCTGGCCAAGCGGCTCTACGACAACACCAGGGTACTCAACGAAGCTTACCGCACGATCGTCCGCGCGAGTTCCGCGCGCCAACCGATGACACCGGCGGCGGAGTGGCTGCTGGATAATTTCCATATCGTGGATGAGCAGGTTCGAGACATCAAAAACGACCTGCCAGTGGGTTTTTATCGGTTATTGCCGAAGCTTTCGGATGGACCTCTGCAAGGTTATCCGCGGATATTCGGCGTCGCCTGGGCCCTTGTCGCCCATACCGACAGTGCGTTCGACATCGAAAAGCTAACGCGCTTCGTCCAAGCCTATCAGCTCGTTCAACCGTTGACGATCGGTGAGCTTTGGGCACTGGCGATCACATTGCGTATCACGCTGGTGGAGAATTTGCGGCGGTTGGCCGAGGTCATCGTGGAAAAGATGTCGGCCACGCAACTGGCGGATCGGCTCGCCGAGGGCATAACCGGCACTTCCACAGGCGACCCTGAGCCGGTGTCGAAGGTCCTGCGGAGCCTGGCGCGGGCACCTTGGTCGACCGCGTTTGCCGTAGCACTTGCTCAGCGATTGCGTGACCGTGATCCAAATACCACGCCGGCGTTGCGTTGGCTGAACGACCGGGTGGCCGCCGCGGGGACAACCACCGGCAAAATCGTTCAGGAAGAACTGCAAAGCCAAAGTGCCACGGATGTGACGGTTCGCAACGTCATCACCTCCATGCGATTTGTTTCCATGATCAATTGGGCGGAATTCTTTGAGGGTGTCAGCCCAGTGGACGCGGTGCTGCGCGCCGGTAGCAATTTCGCGGCCATGGATTTTCAAACAAGGGACCTCTATCGGCGCGCCATAGAGCAGCTCTCCCGCAGCTCGGGTCTGGAAGAGTCAAAGATTGCGGAGCGCGCGGTCGCCGCCGCCAGTCGCGCGCGTGAAACCGTGGCCGGCCGACCCGCCAGCCTTCGTGAATGCGATCCCGGCTATTATCTGATCGCCAAGGGCCGCGCTGCGTTCGAGCTTGATCTCGGCTGTCCGGTGCCGATCCGGACACGCATCCTACGCCTGCACGCAAAACTCGGGGTGATGAGCTATGTCGGCATGGTCGCCTTCGTAACGGCGATCGTTTTGGCGCTTGCCTTGTTTGGCACCCATCAGGGCGGCATTGCCGACTGGTGGCTTTTTGCCCTGGCGATCACCGGCCTCGTTCCGGCCTCGGACGTTGCCATCGCGATCGTCAATCGCATGATCACGAAGCAGGTCGGCGGCATGCTTCTGCCAGGTTTGGAACTGCGTGACGGCGTTCCACCGGAGCTGCGAACCATTGTTGTCATACCGACGATGCTCACCAACGCGGCGTCAATCGAAAAGGATGTCGCACGTCTCGAGGTGCATCATCTCTCGAGTCCAGGCGATAACTTTGTTTTCGGGTTGCTTTCCGATTGGCGCGACGCGGCGACCGAACGCACCGCCGAGGATGAAGCGTTGCTCGCTGACGCCACTAATGCGATCGCCGCATTGAACGCGCAGTATGGGCCGGCCGGCGACAGCCCCCGGTTCTTTTTGTTGCATCGCCGGCGCAGCTGGAACGATAGCGAGGCGGCATGGATGGGCTGGGAGCGCAAACGAGGTAAGCTGCACGAGCTGAACCGTCTGTTGCGTGGCGCGGCCGACACCAATTTTATCGCAATCGATGGCCACCAGCCAGCACTGCCGCCAGCTGTCCGCTACGTCATTACGCTGGACACCGACACCAGGTTGCCGATCGGCTCGGCCAAGCGGCTGGTCGGAAAGATGGCGCATCCGCTCAATCAACCCTTCTTCGATCCGCATACCGGAACCGTGACTCGCGGCCACGCCGTATTGCAGCCCCGGGTTACGCCGTCGCTGCCGATGGGGAGCGAAGGATCGCTGTTTCAGCGCTCATTTTCTGGCCCGAACGGGCTCGATCCTTACGCGCTCGCGGTTTCGGACGTGTACCAGGATCTGTTCGAAGAAGGGTCGTATTGCGGTAAAGGCATCTATGAGATCGACAGCTTCGAGTCAGCTCTTGAGGATCAGATCGCCGAGAACACCGTGCTCAGTCATGATTTGCTGGAAGGCATTTTTGCACGCGCCGGTCTGGTCAGTGATATTGAGGTGGTGGAGGAGTTCCCGTCCCGTTATGCGGTCTCCTCGGCGCGCCAGCATCGCTGGGTCAGGGGCGACTGGCAGTTGCTGCCCTGGATATTCGGATCTCGACTGAAAGCCCGGAACGGCACGCGGCTGGCTGCGCTGCCGCTAATGGGCCGCTGGAAGTTACTTGATAATCTGCGCCGATCGCTCTCCGCCCCGGCTGCCCTGCTGGCACTTTTGCTCGGCTGGCTGCAGCCCTTGAGAAGTGCGGAAATCTGGACAGGCTATGTCCTGCTGACAATCGTTTTGCCGCCGCTTCTGCCTGCTCTTGGCGGCATTATTCCAGGTCGCCCGGGCGTATCGCTGCGCAATCATCTGCGTAGCCTGCGCGGGGATTTTGCCCTTGGGCTTCTGCAGAGTGCGTTCCTCGTCACGTTCCTCGCGCATCAGGCTTGGCTCATGGTCGATGCGGTCGGACGGACACTGTTCCGGCTGTTCATCCGCCGCCGCCATCTGCTGGAGTGGGTCACGAGCGCGCAGAGCAATGACGATTCGCAGTTCGATCGCCGTGGCCTTGTTCTACAGCTCATCGCCAGCGTTGCCTGCGCCGGGCTGTTCGGGATCGTACTCTTCGCGTTTGAACCGGGCGCCTGGCCGCTCGCGCTACCGTTTCTGATTCTGTGGATCGCCTCGCCGGCTGTGGCGCTCTGGGCGAGTGTGCCACCACCAGCCCCCGGCCATTTATCCGTAACGCCGGCCGATGCTCTGGAACTCCGTCTCGTCGGCCGCCGCACCTGGCGCTTCTTTGAAAAGTTCGTGACCGCCGAAGATCATATGCTGCCGCCGGATAATTTTCAGGAGGATCCAAGGCCGGTGGTGGCCCGCCGTACCTCGCCGACCAACTTGGGATTATATCTCCTCACGGTCATCGCGGCACGGGATTTCGGCTGGACCGGAACGTTCGAGACGGTCAGCCGGATTGAGGAAACCTTCGCCTCGATGGCGAAACTTGAGCGATTCAAAGGGCATTTGTATAACTGGTATGATACCGGCGATTTGCGCGCGTTGGAGCCAAAATATGTCTCGTCGGTCGATAGCGGCAATCTCGCCGGCCATCTTATCGCTCTGGGCATTGCCTGCCGCGAAATTTCCCTAAGCCCAGCCGGGAATCAAAATTGGCTGAGCGGCCTTGGCGACGCCCTGGCGCTGGTGCGTGAGGCAGTTGCGCAGGCTTCCGGCCAGGAGCGCGAACCAAGCCCCGCCACGCTCAGGCTGCACGAAATCATCGAGCAAGTTGCCGCCATACTTCGGGATCCGCGGCCGACGCCAAAATCCGCCGCCGAGCAATTCCGGGAGCTGTTGAGATTGGCTGGCGAACTGGTGGCCTGCGCCCACGCTTGCGGGCGCGATCGCGCTGGTAATCCAGGCGAGGAACTCGCGCTCTGGGCTGACGCGTTGCGCGTTTCCGTTGTCGCTCACAGGCATGATTTCGCCGCGCTTATGCCGTGGGCCGAGATGCTGCCGGCCGAAGATGCGCGTGACGATAACGCCTTCGTGCTCCTAAACAGCTGGCCTACCTTGGGCGGCCTTCCCGGCCACTGTGCGGCGCTTCTGGAGTTGCTTGGGCGCCAGCCCGGCGGTGCCCAGGAAAACCATGCGCCCTTGATCCAGGCATTGGAGGCTTCGTCCGCCGCCGCCCAAGCGATCACGCACCGCCTGACCGCCATCGCCGATACCGCGAAAACCATGTTCGATGACATGGAGTTCGGCTTCCTTTTCGACGCCGACCGCCAACTCCTTTCCATTGGCTACCGTCCTGAAGACAACAGTCTGGACGCCAACTTTTATGATCTATTGGCGTCTGAAGCGCGGCTGGCCAGCTTCGTCGCCATCGCCAAGGGGGATTTGCCCGCCAAACACTGGTTTCGGCTTGGCCGCACGATGACGCGGATAAATGGCGGCTCCGCACTGATGTCGTGGTCCGGATCGATGTTCGAATATCTGATGCCGTCCTTGGTCATGCGCGCCCCCGCCGGCAGTCTGCTGGAACAGACCAGCCGGTTGATCGTCTGGCGGCAGGAGAAATATGGCAAAGGGCTTGGCGTGCCATGGGGCATGTCGGAATCAGAATATAACGCGCGGGACGCGGAGCAGACTTACCAGTATTCCAGCTTCGGCGTGCCGGATCTTGGATATAAACGCCAGTTGGGTGAGAACGTCGTCGTCGCGCCTTATGCGACCGGTCTGGCGTCGATGGTCGACCCCACCGCGGCGGCGGCCAACTTCAGGCGCCTCGAGCGCGCTGGCGCGCGTGGCCTCTATGGTTGGTACGAGGCACTCGACTACACGCCCAGCCGCAGGCCGGAAGGATCGAAGGTCGAAGTGGTCCGTGCCTACATGGCGCATCATCAGGCAATGACCATCATCGGTATCGCAAACGTGCTGCAGGATGGGCGGATGCGGGCGCGCTTTCATGCCGAGCCGATCGTGCGCGCGGCGGAACTTCTCCTGCAGGAGCGTATGCCCCGCGATGTCGCGGTCGCCATAGCACCGCCCGAACAAGGACAGACCACGGCGCGAAGCGCCGCGCTCACGCCTGCGATGCCGCGTCATTACACCTCGCCGCATTCGCGCATCCCGCGCTCGCATCTGTTGTCGAATGGCCGCTATTCCGTGATGATCACCGCGGCGGGATCTGGATATAGCCGGTGGCATGATGTCGCCATCACCCGCTGGCGCGAGGACGTTACCGCCGATGGCTGGGGCGCCTACGTCTTTTTGCGAGACATCCACGGCGGCAAACCCTGGTCGGCGGGCTATCAACCGAGCGTGGTCGAGCCGGAGAGTTATGATGTAACGTTCGCGGAAGAACGGGTGCAGATCACGCGGGACGATGCCTCCCTGACAACGGCGTTCGAAGTGATGGTGTCGCCGGAGGACGACGCTGAAGTCCGCCGCGTTTCGATCACCAATCACGGCACCGGAACGCGGGAAATTGAACTCACCTCCTGTTTCGAGCTGGCATTGGCGCGGCAGCCCGACGATCTGGCGCATCCTGCGTTCGCCGCGCTCTTCGTACAGACCGAGTTCGTGCCCGATCTGGGCGCAATTCTGGCGACACGAAGGCAACGCTCGGCGGCCGATCCGCTGATATGGGCGGCGCATCTCGCCGTCGTGGAAGGCGAGAGTTCCGGCGACGTGCAATTCGAAACCGACCGCGCCCGCTTTATCGGGCGCGGACAAACCATCCGCTCGCCCGCCGCCATTGCCGATGGCTGGCCGCTTTCCAACACGGCGGGCGCCGTGCTTGACCCGATCTTCAGCCTGCGCCGGCGCGTGCGGATTGCGCGCGGCGCCACGGCGCGGATCGCTTTTTGGACCGTTGTCGCCGCCACCCGCGAAGACGTGTTGGCACTTGCCGACAAGCATCACGACCCGGTGGCGTTCGAGCGGACAAAGCGGCTGTCCTGGACCCAGGCGCAGATGCAGCTTCGGCATCTCGGCATCGACACCGAAGAGGCGAACCTGTTCCAACGCCTCGCCAATCAAATCCTGTTTTCCAATCCGTTGCTTCGGCCGCCGGCCGAGATCCTGATGCGCGGCGCCGGCAAGGCCTCGACGCTTTGGCCACAGGGGATTTCCGGTGACCTGCCCATTTTGCTGGTCCGGATCGAGGAGGATAATCATCTCAAGCTCGTTCGGCAGCTGTTGCGGGCCCATGAATACTGGCGCTTGAAACATCTGGCGGTCGATCTCGTGATTCTCAACGCCCGCGCCGCATCGTATGTGCAGGATCTGCAAGGCTCGCTGGAGGCCCTGTTGCGCATGAACCAGTCGATGCCGAAGCTGGCAACCGATGATTCGCGTGGCGCGGTGTTTACGCTGCGCGCCGATATCGTTTCCGGTCAAATTCAGGATTTGCTCTACAGCTGCGCCCGTGTCGTGCTCGATGGCGAAAGCGGCTCGCTTTCCGACCAGCTCAACCGCGCCCGCGACATCAACCCGGTCAGCCCGCCGCCGGCGCCGCGCAAACTGCCCACCCAGCTGTCCGAACCCCGTTCGGCGCGGCCGGAGATGGAGTTCTATAATGGTCTTGGCGGCTTTACGAATAACGGCCGGGACTACCTGACGATCCTTCGAGGCAACATTCACACGCCGGCGCCATGGCTGAACGTTATCGCCAATCCATCGTTCGGGTTTCAGGTCTCAACAGACGGCAGCGGCTTCACCTGGTCGGTAAACAGCCAGCAGAACCAGATCACGCCATGGTCGAACGACCCGGTCCGCGACCGGCCGGGCGAGGCGATTTACTTGCGCGACGAGGAAACCGGCGAACTCTGGGGGCCAACGGCATTGCCGATCCGGGAAAAAGCCACTTCCTACGCGATCCGGCATGGGCAGGGTTTCAGCCGATTCAGTAATGCCTCGCATGGGATAGCAGTCGAATTGCTGCAATTTGTGCCGGTGGACGATTCGATCAAAATCTCGCGTCTGAAAATCGTCAATGATTCCGAACGGCCCCGCTCCCTGTCGATCACCGCCTATGTGGAGTGGGTTCTGGGTTCTAACCGCTCCGCGGCAGCGCCGTTCATCCTGACCGAAATCAACCCCGGAACCGGCGCGATTTTTGCCCGCAATCCCTGGAACGATCAATTCGGCGCGCGGGTGGCGTTTGCGGATCTGAACGGTCGGCAAACATCCTGGACCTGTGACCGCACGGAGTTTCTCGGCCGTGATGGGGCAATGGATCGCCCGTTGGGTCTTACCCTCGGCACGCGACTGTCCAATCGCAGCGGGGCGGGGCTCGATCCGTGTGGCGCGCTACAAACCAAGATACAACTGCGCCCGCATGAAACCACGGAGATTGTTTTCTTCCTCGGTGAATCGGCGAGCGGCGAGGACGCGGAATTTCTCATAAAAAAATACCGCGGCGCCGAGCTCGATGCGGTGTTCGCGGCGGTGACGCGGCAATGGGACGACACGCTGGGCGTGGTCCAGGTTAAAACACCTGATCGTGCAATGGATATTCTTCTCAACCGCTGGCTTCCCTATCAGACCCTGGCCTGCCGCGTCTGGGCCCGGACCGCCTTTTATCAGGCCAGCGGCGCCTATGGTTTCAGGGACCAGCTGCAGGATGTGATGGCGTTGTGCGTCTCCCGGCCCGATATTGCGCGCGAACATCTGCTCCGCGCGGCCGGACGGCAATTCGTTGAAGGCGATGTTCAGCATTGGTGGCTGCCAGAGACCGGCAACGGCATCCGTACCCGCGTGTCGGATGACCGCGGCTGGCTGGCCTATGTCGTTTGCCATTACGTTCAGGTCACGGGCGACGCTACCGTACTCAGGGAAGTTGTGCCGTATCTGGAGGGGCCGGTATTGAAGGAAGGCGAGCGGGATGCGTTTTTCCCGCCGGCGATCTCCAGCCGGAGCGGCAGCCTGTTCGAACATTGTGCGCTCGCTCTGGACAAGAGTCTGGAGACCGGCGTGCACGGCCTGCCGTTGATGGGCACCGGCGACTGGAACGACGGCATGGACCGCATCGGCGAAGGCGGAAAGGGCGAGAGCGTCTGGCTTGGGTGGTTTCTGTTTGCCACGTTGAACGCCTTCGCAGACTTGGCCGGGCAAGGTTTCGAGCCGCAGCGGGCCGAGGGGTGGCGCCGGCATGCGGCCGCCCTGAAGATCTCGCTCGAACAACAAGGCTGGGACGGCGACTGGTACCGCCGCGCCTTTTTTGACGACGGTTCCCCGCTCGGCTCGGTCGCCAACAGCGAATGCCGCATCGACTCGATTGCACAATCCTGGTCCATCATCTCCGGCGCCGGAGAGCCGACCCATACCGCGCGTGCCATGGCCGCGCTCGACAAATACCTTGTTCGGCGGGACGACAAATTATCGCTACTGTTCACGCCGCCCTTCAACAATCCGGCGCATGATCCGGGTTACATAAAAGGCTACCCGGCAGGCGTTCGGGAGAACGGCGGACAATACACCCATGGCGCGGTCTGGGCAGCGCTCGCGCATCTGATGCAGGGCGACGGCGACAAGGCCGGCGAATTGCTGGCGATGCTAAATCCCATCCGGCACGCCGATAGCCCAAGCGCGATGCAACGCTACAAGGTCGAACCTTACGTGGCCTGCGCGGATCTCTATTCCGAGGCGCCGCATGTCGGCCGCGGCGGCTGGACATGGTACACGGGTTCGGCGGGATGGATGTACCGCGTCGCGTTGGAATGGTCGCTCGGATTTCGAGTGCAGGGCAGTGACCTGGTGATGGACCCGTGCATCCCCCGCAACTGGCCGGGATTCCAGATCGTCTACCAGCATCGCTCGGCGCGCTATGAGATCGAGGTGGAAAATCCGAAGGGCGTGTGCGGCGGTGTCATCGCGCTGAGACTCGACGACCAGATACTGCCCAACGAGCGAAAGTTTCCCATACCATTGCTGGATGACGGCAAGACGCATCGGGTACGGATGGTTCTTGGATGAGGAGCAAAAGAGCATGTCGGAGCACATAAGCGCTCTCGCCGGTAAACCGGTCCCGCAAAAACTGCTGGTCAACATTCCGCGGCTGGTGACGGCGTATTTTGCGCTTGCCCCCGATCCTGACGTTACCGCGCAGCGCGTCGCATTCGGCACCTCCGGGCATCGCGGCTCGGCCTTCGCGTCATCGTTCAACGAAGCTCATGTCCTCGCCATCACCCAGGCCGTCTGCATGTATCGCCGTTCAGCCGGCACCGACGGGCCGCTGTTTCTCGGCATGGACACGCATGGTCTGTCCGAGCCTGCTTTCGCCAGCGCCCTTGAAGTGCTCGCGGCGAATGGCGTGGAGACCATGATCGACGCGCAGGATGGATACACGCCGACGCCGGTTATTTCGCATGTGATTCTTTGTTATAATCGCGGCCGCAAAAACGGACTGGCTGACGGGATCATCATCAGCCCCTCGCATAATCCGCCGGACGAAGGCGGGTTCAAATACAATCCGACCAATGGGGGTCCAGCCGATGTCGACGTAACCGGCTTTATCCAAAAGGCCGCGAACCAGTTCCTGGCGCAGAAACTAACCGGCGTTATCCGCATCCCTTACGAACGCGCGCGCCGCTCGGCAAACATCAAGCCCTATGACTACATAACGCCCTATGTCGAGGACCTTGCCAATATCATCGATATGGAGGCGATTCGTTCGGCGGGAATCCGCATCGGTATAGATCCTCTCGGCGGCGCGGCTGTGCAGTATTGGCAACCGCTCATCGAGCGCTACAAGCTTTCGGCAACAGTGCTGAACGATGCCGTGGATCCAACGTTTCGTTTCATGACGATGGATTGGGACGGCAAGATCCGGATGGATTGCTCGTCCGCCTATGCAATGACGGCGCTGGTTGCGTTGCGTGATAAATTCGACATTGCCTTCGCCAACGACACCGATGCGGACCGGCACGGGATCGTCTGCCCATCCGGCGGGCTGATGCATCCGAATGAATTTCTCGCGGCGGCAATTGCCTATCTCTGTGCGAACCGGCCGGGTTGGCGCGATCACAGTGGTATCGGTAAAACCGTCGTATCGAGCGGGATGATCGATCGCGTCGCGGCAAAGCTAGGGCGCAAGCTGGTCGAGGTGCCGGTGGGTTTCAAATGGTTCAGCGCGGGGCTGGTCGATGGGTCGCTTGCTTTCGGCGGCGAGGAAAGCGCCGGCGCATCCTTCCTGCGGCGCGATGGCGCCGTATGGACGACCGATAAGGACGGGCCGATCATGGGCCTGCTCGCCGCGGAAATGACGGCGCGAACCGGACGTGATCCGCGGCAGTACTATGAATCCGTGACGGAAGATCTGGGGACTTCTTATTACGCGCGGATCGACGCCGCGGCATCGCCGGAGCAGAAAACGCTGTTGGCAAAACTGGACCCGGCGCAGGTTGAGGCCACGGAACTCGCCGGCGAACCGATCGAAGCGAAGCTCAGCCACGCCCCGGGCAACAACCAGGCGATCGGCGGCATCAAGCTGATGACAAAAAGCGGTTGGTTCGCGGCGCGGCCGTCCGGAACCGAGGATGTGTACAAGATCTACGCGGAAAGTTTTCGTGGAGAGGACCACCTGAAGCGCATTCAGGAAGAGGCGCAGGCCCTCATTTCCGGCATTTTCAGCAAGCCCTAATTTTACGAGTGGCCAACCCCGTCCCGGGGTCTGGGGCCTCCCGGCCCCAGCCGCCGGAGGCTTTGCGAACTTCAAGCAATACTATGGATCGCCACCAGATGACTCATGAACAGCCGCGCGCAAGCAGCCCAGGAGTAGGTCTCGGCATACGGCCGGCAGGCGGAGCGGTCGGTCGATAGCGCATCGAGCGCGGCTTGGCGCAGGTCCTCGTTGAGCGCTCCGACCGGAACCGATGAAGCGCCGAGAATATCCTTGGGGCCGGTGACAAGGTAGGCGGCGACCGGCACCCCGCAGGCCAGGGCTTCCAGCACCACCAGGCCGAAAGTGTCGGTTTTCGAGGGGAACACGAAGACATCGGCGCCGGCATAAGCGGCGGCGAGTGCCGGGCCGAAGCGGGCGCCGGCGAAGTGGGCGGCGGGGTAGGCCTGTTCCAGCGCCTTGCGCTGCGGGCCATCGCCGACGACCAGTTTGGAGCCGGGCAGGTCGAGGTCGAGGAAGGCGCCGAGGTTCTTCTCCACCGCGACGCGGCCGACATAGGCAAAGATCGGCCGGGGCAGCGGCCATTGTTCCGGTTGCGCCGGGTGAAAGGCGTCGAGGTCGACGCCGCGCGACCAGCGCCGGACATTGGTGAAGCCGCGGCCGCTCAGCTCCTCGGCCAGAGACTGGGTGGCGACCATCACGCCGGCCCCGGCGTTGTGGAAGCGGCGCAGCCAGGCATAGGTGAGCCCGGTCGGGATGCGGGTGCGGGCGTGCAGGTATTCGGCAAAGCGGGTGTGGAAAGCGGTGGTGAAGGGCAGTCTGCGCCGCCGGGCATAGGTGCGGGCGGCGGCGCCGAGCGGGCCTTCGGTGGCGATGTGCAGAGCATCCGGCGCGAAATCGGTGATCAGCCGGGCCAGCTTGCGGCCGGGGAACAGCGCCAGACGGATTTCCGGGTAGCTCGGCAGGGGGATGGTGCGGAACCGGTCCGGCCCGATGACCTCGACGGTCTTGCCCATCGCGCGCAGTTGCTCGGCGACGGTGCGCAGCGTGCGGACCACGCCGTTGACCTGCGGCGTCCAGGCGTCGGTGACGATCAGGATGCGCAACAGGCCGGTGTCGCCAAACGCTTCAGGTTCCGGCTGGCGCAGCATCTGCGGGGTCGAGTTCGGCGGCCACGGCGCGGACAACCTCATCGCGCGAGACGGTGGATTTGGCCGCGGCGCCCGCCAGCAACGAGAGCTTGTTGCGCGCCACCCAGTCGATCAGTTCGAGCCTGCCGTCCTGGTGTTCGACGAGCGCGGTGCAGCTTTCCACCCAGTCGCCGTCGTTCAGGTACAACACGCCGTTGACCATGCGCATTTCGGCGTGGTGGATATGGCCGCATACCACGCCGTCGAAGCCGCGTTTGTGGGCGTCATCGGCGAGTGCCGTCTCGAACCGGTCGATCGCCTTCACCGCTTCCTTGACCTGCAATTTCAGCCAGGCCGAGAGCGACCAGTACGGGTAGCCGAGCCGCACCCTGATCTGGTTGAAATGGCGGTTGATGCCGAGTGCGGCGGTGTAGGCCCAGTCGCCGAGCAGCGCCAACGCCCGGGCGTGGCGGACCACGGAGTCAAAGGCGTCGCCATGGACGATCAGCAGGCGCTTGCCGTCGGCGGTGGTGTGTTCCGCTTCCATCTGCAACTTCACCCCGGCAACCTCGAGGTTGAGCGGCACGTATTTGCGCATCATCTCGTCGTGGTTGCCGGGTACGTACACCACATGCGTACCGCTGCGGGCGGCGCGCAGGATCAGCCGCAGCACCTCGTCGTGATGGCGGTCCCAGAACCAGGAGCGGCGCAGGCGCCAGCCGTCGATGATGTCGCCTACCAGAAAGAGGTTCTCGCAGGTTACCGATTTGAGGAAGTCGGCCAGGAAGTCGGCGCGGCAGCCACGGGTGCCAAGATGGGTGTCCGAAATAAAAACGCTCCGATACGCGGTCGGCTTGGCGTGGCGCGGCAGGACGGTTGCGTTCATGGCGGTGGCAATAGGCCGGGCACAAGCGCCGCCCCTAGTGAAGTTTCCATGACGCCGCATGGAGAATTTGGATTCTACGATGTCATGGGAATGTCACCGGACCGACATTCTCCTGTCATGCGCGAGGGCCAGGGAGAAGGTTTGCGCGAGGCTACCGGGGTTTCGAGTCGATGTTGGTCATTTTTAATCCGGTGGCGGGGCGCAGGCGGGCGGCAGCACTTTGGCGCGTGCTCGATGTGCTGGTGGATAATGGCATCAGGGTAGAGGTGGCGGAAACACAGCACGCCGGCCATGCCACGCAGCTGGCGCGGGACGGCGTGAGGTCCGGCCTGGACATGGTGGTGGCGGCCGGCGGGGACGGCACCATCGCCGAGGTCGCCAACGGCATGATCGGCAGTGGCGCGTCGCTTGGCATCATCCCGCTCGGCACCGCCAACGTGCTGGCCAAGGAATACCGGCTGCCAACCGCGCCCAGGGCGATCGCCAACGCCCTGGCCTACCGGCGGACCAAGCCGCTATGGCCGGGGATCGCCCGGATGCAGGGCGGCGAGCGGGTGTTCGTGCAGATGGTCGGGCTGGGGTTCGACGGCGCGGTGGTGCACGGGCTGCAACCGCTGCTGAAGCGGGCGATCGGCCGCGGTGCCTATGTTTGGCAATCGGTCTGGGAGTCGGTCGCTTACGGCTTTCCCCGCGTGCGGCTGACCGTGGACGGCGCCGCCCATGAGGCGGCGAGCGTCGTGGTGAGCAAGGGTCGGCTGTATGGCGGGCCCTATCTACTGGCGCCGAACGCGGCCCCGGGCCTGCGCGGCTTTCAGGTGGCGCTGTTTCAGGACCCCGGCACATTCGCCGCCTTGCGCGCCGGTGCGGCGCTGCCGCTCGGCCTGCTGCCGCGGGTGCCGGGGGTGCGGGTGATCGCCGGCCGCCATGTCGAGTTCGCGGCCGATGCCGTGATCATGACGCAATCCGACGGCGACGCGCTGGCCGGAACGCCGACGGCGGTGCTGGACGCAGCCAGCCCGATCCCGCTGATCGTCGGCTGAAGACCAAGGGCTTGAGACGGTTCGGCCGAGCGGATAAAGGCTCGGCTGACAATCTCGGGAGACCTTAAGGATCATGAAAACCCCCATGCGCGTCGCGGTGACCGGCGCCGCCGGCCAGATCGGCTATGCCCTCTTGTTCCGGATCGCCAATGGCGACCTGCTGGGCAAGGACCAGCCGGTGATCCTCAGCCTGCTCGACCTGCCGGTGGCGCAAAAGGCCCTTGGCGGCGTCATCATGGAGTTGAACGACTGCGCCTTCCCGCTGCTGGCCGGGGTCGAGCCGAGCGACGACCCGAAGGCGGCGTTTAAGGACATCGACATCGGCATCCTGGTCGGCTCCCGCCCGCGCGGGCCGGGGATGGAGCGGCGCGACTTGCTGGCCGCCAATGCCGAGATTTTCAAGGTGCAAGGCAAGGCGCTGAACGAGGTGGCGAAGCGCGAGGTCAAGGTGCTGGTGGTCGGCAACCCGGCCAACACCAATGCCTATATTGCGATGAAGTCGGCCCCCGACCTGCCGAAAGGTGCCATCACCGCGATGCTGCGGCTGGACCATAACCGCGCCACCGCGATGCTGGCGGAGAAGGCCGGGGTGCCGGTGGCGGCGGTGGAGAAGGTCGCGGTCTGGGGCAACCACTCGCCGACCATGTTCGCCGACTATCGGTTCGCAACCGCCAACGGCAAACCGATGCCCGAGGCGATCAACGACGAGGGCTGGTACAGGAACACCTACCTCTCCGCGGTCGGCAAACGCGGTGCCGCGATCATCGAGGCCCGCGGCCTGTCCTCCGCCGCCTCCGCCGCCAACGCGGCGATCGACCATGTCCGGGACTGGGTACTGGGCAGCAACGGCAAATGGGTCTCCATGGGTCTGCCCTCGGACGGCGATTACGGCGTGCCGGAGGATACCATGTTCGGCGTCCCGGTGATCTGCGCCGGCGGCAATTACGAGCGGGTGAAGGGGCTGCCGATGGACGACTTCGCCAAATCGCGCCTGGACATCACGCTGAAAGAGTTGACCGAAGAACGCGACGCGGTGGCTGAGTTGTTGAAGTAAGATAAGATAAGATAAGATAAGATAAGATAAGATAAGATAAGATAAGATAAGATAAGATAAGTAAGATAAGATAAGAGGCCTCCGGCGGCTGGGGCCGGGAGGCCCCAGACCCCATGACTTTAGGTTATCTGGTGGTCTCTGATCGGACTGGGATTAAAATTTATTCGGCGTCAGCAAAGGCTAAAAGTGAAGCTTCGTACGAGCCCGATTCTCCGAGTGGCCAACCGCATGCCCTGAAGTCACGGGGTCTGGGGCCTGCGGCCCCAGCCGCCGGAGGCTCTTAAACTTTCACTTCTTCCTTCGGCAGGTACATCATCGGCGACGTCTGCCCCGGTTTGCGGCTGATGCGGCGGCGGTCGCGGGCGGCGGCGACCATTTTGGTGAAGCAGTCCCGCACCGCCGCCGGCTGGCCGCTGCGCTTGTCCAGCGCGCGCAGGCAGAAATGCACCTGAGCCATGCTCTGGTAATAGTCGGTGAAAGCGTAATTCAGCATCCCGCCCGCCACCGCGCCGATTACCGGGACCGCCTGCGCCATCAACTTTTCGGACAGAACCATGCCGAACCGGCCGGCGGCGGAGCGGATCAGCAGGTTGACCGCGAGGTGGTTCATGCCGATCCGCGTCGCCCAGTAGCCGATTTCCGTATCGTCATCGGCGCTGTTCGGCCCGCCATAGGCCAGCACTTCCAGGCAGGCCCGCTTGGTGCCTTCATCGGCCAGGTTCTCGCCATTGTCGCGCGCCACTTCGGCGATCGAGCGCAGGATGGTGGTGGTGGTGAAAGGGATGTCGAACAGCACACCCGGCAGCCCGACGAAGCCGGAGGCGACGCCGCTGGCGGCGGCGGCCAGACGGTGCGCGCCGTTGCCGCGCGGTGCTTTCGGCCGGGCGATCCGGGGCGCCACCGCGAGGCCGCCGGTCGCATAATCGTAGCTGCTCCACAGCGTATCCTCGACCGCGTTCTGGGTCCGCCGCACCAGGTCGGTCCAGGCCGGGCCGCCGATGCGCTCGCCGGTTTTGGTCATGCGGGCGCGGGCGGACTCGATCCGGCGGCCGAACATGGCGGTCAGCCGCATCAGCAGGCCACGGGAATCCGCCATCAGAATCGCCGCCTGCCAAAGCCGCTGCTGCTCGTGCGCGGTCAGAAAGGCGGAACAATCGACCAGCGTATCGGGCATCGGCTGATAAGTTTTCATGGCGAATCAAATGTGGCGCGGCGCAGGCCGTTCAAGTGAGCGGCAACCGTAGCAGCCGGCGTTTGGTGTCGATAAAGCCCATCGAGCTATACAGCCGGTAGGCCCGGTCGTTCTCCGCCTCCACCTCCAGCAGCAGCACCCGGATGCCGCTTTTGCGGGCTTCCTCCAGGGCCAGCGCCAAAGCCTGCCGGCCAAGCCCCCGGCCGCGCGCCGCCGGCACCAGGTAGAAATCGTCGATAAAGCCATCGGTCCCGCCGTTCTCCACGCTGTGGCCGAGCGAGAGCACGAAGAAACCGATGGTTTTGCCGTCTTCGATCAGAAAGAAGGCCGGCGCCAACGCTACGCCCAAGGCGACTTTACCGACGGTGGCCTCTGCCGCGGCGTCGAGCGATGCGCCGTCCTCGCTGTGGAAAATGCGCTCCATCTCAAGGAACAATTCGGCGTCGGCCGCCTCGATCGGCCGGGCCAGCAGCGTCACAGGCTGAGCTTCGGGGTGACCAGTTTCTCCTCCGCGACCTCGACGATCGCCCGTGCCGCGCCCCGCGTCAGCATCGCCAGCAGGCCGCGGGCGCGCTTCGGCCGTAGCCAGGCGCCCTTGGCTTTCGGTCCCCCCAGTTCCTTGACCAGCTGGTCAACGTCGCCGTAGCCGTCGATCAGCCCCAGCGCCAAGGCCCGCTCCCCCAGCATGTAGCCGCCGTCGAAAACCTGGGCTTCGTCGGCGGTCAACCGGCCGCCGCGCCGCTCCCGCACCCAGGCTTTGAACATCGCGTGCGCTTCGGCCAGCAGCGTCTCGGTGAAGGCCACGTCCTGCGGCCGGAGCGGCGAGAAGCTTTCCAGCCGCGCCTTGTTCTCGCCGGCGGTGAACAGCCGGCGCTCGATCTCATGGCGGGCGATGAACTTGTCGAAGCCGAAGCCGCCGGTGATGACGCCGATCGAGCCGACGATGGAGAGCCGGTTGGCGCGTATCTCGTCGGCCGCGCAGGCCAGCCAGTAGCCGCCGGAAGCGCCGACATCGCCGATCACGGCGGTCACCTTGACGCCGGTTTCCGCGGCCCGCCGGCGGATCAGCTGGCCGATCAGGTCGGACTGCGCCGCCGAACCGCCGGGGCTTTCCACTGCCAGGATCAGGTGCTTGCCGCGTTTCGCCAGCGCGAAGCCGCGCTCGATCGGCGCCGTCGCGGCCTCCAGGCTGACCGCACCCGGCCGCGCCGCGATCAACCCGCGCAGCGCCACCACCGGAATGCGGTGACGCTGCCAGGGCAGGATCAAGGCGATCCGCCGTTCAAACGTCTGTCACGGCCGTGCCTCAAGCCGCCGGCCAACACGTCAATGTGCCAGCCTTGCCGCCATGGCCGGATAAAGCCGCAAGGCGTTATCCCGCGACAGCGCTTTCAAGGTCGCCTCGTCAAACTGCGGGAAATTGACCAGATCCTTGATCGCCGGCTCGATCGACGAGTCCGGCATGAACGGCATGTCGAAGCCGAACAGGATTTGCGATGTCGGAACCAGATCGAGCAGCCCAACCAGCTGCGACTGTGTGGTCGCGGCCGTAAGGTCGAAGTAGAACGACTGGAAGCCCTCGCGAACCTCCGCCGCGGTCATCGCGGGGTGATCCTTGATGCCGAACAGGTTGACGAGCAACGGGATCCGGCTGGCCAGGAACGGGATCGTTCCGCCGGCATGGGTGGAAATCATTTTGATGTCGGAGAAGCGTTTTTTGGCGCCCTTGGTCACCATGTTGGTCACCATGCGCGTGCTGTCGAACATGAATTCCATCACCGAGGCGTTGAGGCCAAGGTCCAGCGGCGCCGAGGTTTTCGTGATCATCGGGTGAACGAAGAGCGTGACGCCGCGCCGGTTCATCTCCTCGAACCACGAATCGAAACTCGGATCCCCAAGATAGACGTCGTTGATGTTCGTGCTGGTGCAAACGCCGTCCATTTTCAACGTGTCGAGCGCGTATTCGATTTCCGCGACCGCACCCGCCGCGTCGCGCCCCGGCAGCGTCGCCATCGCGCCGAAACGGGTCGGATGCCGTTGCACCACCTCCGCCAGCTTTTCATTGACGCGCCGCGCGATCTCGCAGGCGGCCTTGCCTTCGGCATGGTTGGCGGCGTCGGGCACGGAGAGCACGACAGCGTCGATGCCGTGCCGATCCATCTGCTCAAGCGTGCCCTCGACCGACCAGTCGGGCATCTTCTGAGATATTGGCGCTCCCGCGCCGATGCCGAGAATGGCGTGCGAATGGACGTCGATGATGTTGCTTACGGACATTATGTTTCCTCTGTTCCACGTGACCGCCGGCAGGACTAAGCCGAACGACCAGGCGGAAAGCGTAACCTAGGCGCTGGCGTTTATCCAGCCGTGGGCGTCCGCGAATGCCCCCGTCGGGCGCCGACGTTTTACCAGCGCCTGGTTCCGCCCTAGAAGACCCGGGCCGAGGCAATAAAACAAAGGCGCTCCGGCATTGCCGGTTACGCTTGGGGGGAAATTATGAAGCGCATCGACGTTCACTGCCACTATGTTCCGGATTTCTATCTGGCAGCGGCCACCGCCGCTGGCCGTGCCCAGCCGGACGGCATCGCCGCCATGCCGCGCTGGAGCGAGGCCGAAGCGCTGGAGGCGATGGACCGTTTGGAGGTGCAAACCGCCTTCCTCTCGATCTCGTCGCCCGGCGTGCATTTCGGTGACGACGCCGCGGCGCGAGCGCTCGCCCGCCAGGTCAACGAGGAGGGGGCGCGGCTTGCCAAGGATCATCCGGGCCGCTTCGGCCTCTTCGCCTCGACGCCGCTACCGGACGTAGACGGCGCCGTCGCCGAGGTCCGTTATGCGTTCGATCATCTGCACGCCGACGGCGTCGTGCTGGAGACCAATTTCCATGGCGTCTATCTGGGCGATGAGCGGTTGGAGCCGCTCTATGCCGAGCTGAACGCCCGCCGCGCCACGGTGTTCATCCATCCCACCTCGCCGCACTGCCCCTGCTGCGCTTACGAGCAGCAAAACGACGCGGCGCGCACCATGGCGCTCGGCTATCCGCGGCCGATGCTGGAGTTCATCTTCGAGACGACGCGGACCGTCACCAACATGGTGCTGTCCGGCGTGCTGGACCGCTACCCCGGCATCAACGTCATCGTGCCGCACGCCGGCGCCGCGCTGCCGATCCTGGCGGCCCGCGTCGAACTCGTGCTGCCGATGCTGAGCCCGCCCGGTTCGCCAGCACTCCCCAGCCTGCGCGCCGGGCTGCGGCGGCTGCACTTCGACCTGGCCGGTGCGCCGGTGCCCGAGTTGTTGAGCGTGCTGCTGCAGGTCGCCGACCCTGGCCACATCCATTACGGCAGCGACTGGCCATTCACGCCGACCAAAGTGTGCGAGATGCTGTTGGCGGCTCTCAACGGCACGCCGCTTCTGGACGAGACGCTGCGGCAAAGCATCATGCACGACAACGCCACCCGGCTGTTCCCCCGGCTGGCGAAAAGCTAGATCAGGTTGAATCGCTCCGCGATCCATGACTTACTAACCGCGACTTACCAGGCGAATGGCGGCTGCCGCAGAGCCGCGATCAGCGGATGCCGAGGCCTTCGATCAGCCCGAAGCTGATGAGGCCCAGCATGATCAGCGACAAAGTAACGGCGGCGGTGACGCGCAAGCCGGCGCGCGCCACCACCCGCACATCCACCCCCAGCCCCAGGGCGGCCATGGAAACCGTCGTCAGCACACTCGCGACGGTTTTGAGCGGCGTGAACAGAACCGGCGGGATCCAGCCGGCCGCGCGCGCCGCCAGCAGTACCAGGAAGCCGACGATGAACCAGGGCACCAGCTGATGCAGTTCGGGCAGGCGCCGCCGATCGGCCGCGATTGCGCCTGCCGCCGCCGGTTCGCGCAAACCAGCCGTCAACAGCGCGACAGCCAGCACCACCGGGCCCAGCATCAGCACACGGACCAGCTTGACCACCGTGCCCACCTGGTTGCTGAGCGCACCGATCGGCAGCGTCGCCGCCAGCACCTGCGGCACCGCGTAAACGGTCAGGCCGGCCAGCACCCCGTACTGGGTAAGCGACAGCAGCAGGACCGGCACCAGCAACGGCAGCAGCAGCACGACAACAACGCCGAGCACGGCGGTGAACGCGATCGAGGTGGCGATATCGTCGCCGTCGGCGCCGATCACCGGCGCCACCGCCGCGATCGCCGAATTGCCGCAAATGGAATTGCCGCAGGCGATCAATATGGCGATGCGGGCGGGCAGGCGGAGCAGCCGGCTCGCGCCGTAGCTCAGCAGGATCGAAACCGCGACGACCGTAACGATCCCCAGCAGCAGCCGTGGCCCAAGCGCGATCACCGTGCGCGGGCTGACGGCGGCGCCGAGCAGGACCACCGCGATCTCAAGCAATATCCTGCCGCTGAAGACGATCCCCGGAACCCAGACGCGCCCCGGCTCCCAGACTGCCCGGATCGCAACGCCGAGCAGAATCGCCAGCACCAGCGCTTCGAGATAACGCTGCCCGATCAGCCGCACCTCGGCCCACTGCAAAACTTCCGCGCCGGCGGTGACCGCGATGCACAGCAAAACACCCGGCAGCAGAGCCCGCGGCAGCACGCCGATAAACCTCATGCAGGTTTATAGAACCGGGCAGCCACACAACAAGACGGCAGGGAGCGGCGCGTGGCGGCACCGTCCGCATTGACCGCCGAATTTTCAGTCTGTATGCCGGCCGCCACAAACGGGAGGAACCGACAATGCGCTTCGCCTCATTCCGGCAGCACGGCCGCGAAGGCCTGGCCGTCGCCGCGGACGCGGGTAACCAGTTTCACGGATGTTTTTCGAGCGATCCGCAATGGCCGGGCGATTTGTCCAGCCTGATCGCCAAGGGCGCCGCTGCGCTGACAGCCGCCGGGCAAGCATTGCTCGCCGCTCCTGCCATCTCGCTCGCCGATGTCGAATTGCTGGCGCCGCTGCCGGCTCCCGGCAAGATCATCTGCATCGGTCTCAACTATGCCTCGCACTCCGCCGAAAGCGGCTTCGAGACACCGACCTATCCGACCGTGTTCGGCCGTTTCAATTCCAGCCTGATGGGCGCCAACGCCCCGATCGTTCGGCCCCGCGTTTCCGAGCAGTTGGATTACGAGGGCGAGTTCGTCGCCGTGATCGGCACCGAGGGCCGCGACATCGCCAAGGACGACGCACTTTCGCACGTCATCGGTTACAGCCTGTTCAACGACGCCTCGATCCGCGACTACCAGTTCAAGGCGCCGCAATGGACGGTCGGTAAGAACTTCGACAACACCGGCGCCTTCGGTCCGTATTTCGTGACCGCCGATGAACTGCCGCCCGGATGCGCCGGGCTGCGGCTGCAAACCCGGCTGAACGGCGAAGTCGTGCAGGACGCCTCGACCAACGACCTGGTGTTCGACGTTGCCACCCTGGTCTCGGTGCTCAGCGTGGCGCTCACGCTCTCGCCCGGCGATATCATCGTCACCGGCACGCCGTCGGGCGTCGGGCTGGCCCGCAAGCCGCCGCTATGGATGAAGCCGGGCGACGTTTGCGAGGTCGAGCTGGAAAAGCTCGGTATTCTCCGCAACCCGATCGTCGAGCAAAGCTGACAACCTCTAGCTCGCGCCGCCGTCCAGCAGCGTCTCCCACACCGCGTCCTCGGGCACGTCGCGACTGGTGAAGGCCCGCCCGATGCCGCGGGTGAGCACGAAGCTGAGGCTGCCGTCGCGCATCTTCTTGTCTTGCTTCATATGCGCGAGCAGGCGCTCCGCCGGCAGCCCGGCAATCCGCACCGGCAGGCCGACGCCGGCCAGATGGGCGGCGACGCGGCTGGCGTCTTCTTGCGGGCACAAGCCGAGCCGGGCGGAAAGCGCGGTCGCCAGAACCAGCCCGGCCGCCACCGCCTCGCCATGCAGCAACCCGCCGCCATAGCCGGTCTCCGCCTCCAGCGCGTGCGCGAAGGTGTGGCCGAGATTGAGCAGCGCCCGGCCGTCATTCGGTTTGGTTTCACGTTCGTCATCGCCGACCACGCCGGCCTTGAAGCGCACCGCGTACTCCACCGCCTGCGCCAACAGGGCGGCATCGCCGCCCAGCAAAGCGGCGCCGTTGGCCTCGCACCAGCCATAGAACGCCGCATCGGCGATCAGCCCGGCCTTGACGATCTCGGCATAGCCGGCGCGCAGCTCACGGGGCGGCAAACTCGCCAGCACGCCCCGATCGGCCAGCACCAGCAGAGGCTGATGAAACGCGCCGATCAGGTTCTTGCCGTGCGGCGCGTTGATGCCGGTCTTGCCGCCGACGCTGGAATCGACCTGGGCCAGCAAGGTAGTGGGGATCTGCACGAACGGCAGGCCCCGCAGCGTCACGGCGGCGGCAAACCCGGCGAGGTCGCCGACCACGCCGCCACCGAGTGCGATGACCGTGGTGGCGCGGTCGACCCGGCGGTCCAGCAACTGCCCGACCAGCCCCGACCAGCCGGCGACACTTTTTGAGGCCTCGCCGGGCGGCACCACAACGGCGTCATGGCCGATGCCGGCCTCATCCAGGCCGCGCCGCAGCGCCGGCAGATGCAGCACCGCCACGGTCTCGTCGGTGACGATCACCACCCGCGGCGCCGGCAGCACCGGCGCCAGGTAGCGCCCGGCATGGGCCAGGAGATCGTCGCCGATCACCACCTCGTACCGGCCCTGGCTCCAGCCGATCTCGACCCGCCGGGGCGGCGCGTAAGCGGCCAGCGCCGCCAGAACGGTCTCGGTGGTCACCTGCGGCGGGTCATCCTGGCTGTCCACGACCATGTCGGCCAGGGCATAGATCGGGCCGCGCTCCAGGGAAAGCCGCGCCAGGATTTCCTCCGGATCGCCGGCGTTCAGCAACGGCCGGTGGCTGCGGCCGCGCACCCTGGCCAGCAGCACCGGCAGCGGGCTGCGCAGCCAGATCGAGATGGCGCGGTCGCGGATCAGCGCGCGGGTCGGCGGGTCTAGGAACGCGCCGCCGCCGGTTGCCAGCACGGTCGGCCCGGCCTCGAGCAGCCGCTGGATCACCCGCTTCTCGCCAGCCCGGAAATGCGCCTCGCCGTGCTTCTCGAAAATCTCCGCGATCGTGGCGCCGGCGGCGCGCTCGATCTCGCGGTCAGCGTCGAAGAACGGCAGGCCGAGCGCTTCGGCCAGGCGTTTGCCAATGGCACTCTTGCCGGCGCCCATCAGCCCGACCAGCACGATGCTTTTGCCTAACCCGATCCGGTTGCCGACCTGGCTTTCGATTTGCTTGTTGAGGGACATCGGCGGACAGGCTTATCACAACATGGTGGCGGCGATAGATGGGCGGATCGAGGCGTTCCTGGAGATGCTGGCGGCGGAACGCGGCGCCGCGCGCAACACGCTGGAGGCTTACCTCTCCGACCTGCGCGATTTCGCGGCCTTCGCCATCGGGCGCGGTGGCGCCGCCACAACGGCCGACACGGCGCTGCTGAGCCTGTATCTCGCCGGCCTGGCGGCGGCCGGGCAGTCGGCCCGGACCCAGGCCCGCCGGCTCTCGGCGCTGCGGCAATTCTTCCTGTTCCTGCTGCGTGAAGGCGTGCGCGCCGACAATCCGGCCGCCGAGCTGGAAACCCCGAGGCTGCCGGCAAGCCTGCCGAAATACCTGAGCGAGAGCGAGGTGGAGGCGCTGCTGCGGGCGGCGGCGGAATGGCCCGGCGGCACCGGGCTGAAGGCCCGCGCCGGGCTGGAAATCCTCTACGCCACCGGCCTGCGGGTCAGCGAGCTACTGAAGCTGCCGGCGGCGGCACTCACCACCGACGCCCGCCTGCTGATGATCAAGGGCAAAGGCGGCCGGGAGCGGATCGTGCCGCTATCGGATCTGGCCAAACAGGCGGCGGCCGCGCTGCGGGACGCGGCCCGCAAACGAAAGGGGCCGGCGCCGCGCTATCTGTTCGCCGGCCGCGACCCCGCGCAGCCGATGACCCGGCAGGGCTTCGCGCTCTTGCTGAAACAACTGGCGCTGAAGGCCGGGCTCGACCCGGCGCGGCTCTCGCCACACGTGCTGCGCCATTCCTTCGCCTCGCATCTGCTGGCGCATGGCGCGGATTTGCGAAGTCTGCAAAAACTGCTGGGCCACGCGGATATCGCCACCACCCAGATCTACACCCACGTCCTGGCGGAGCGGCTGCAAAAGCTGGTGCAGGCGCACCATCCTATGGCCCGCCCGGAAGGCTGACCTCCAGCATATCGCCGCTGATCGGCAAGGTGATGATGGCCTTCAGGCCGGGTTGGTTATCGGCGAGCCGCAGCACACCGCCATGCAGTTGCGCAACCGCCGCGACCAGCGCCAGGCCGAGCCCGGAGCCCGAGGTGGTGCGCGCCGACTCCGCCCGGAAAAACCGCTCGGTGGCGCGGCTGCGGTCGGCCTCGGCGATACCGGGACCGCGATCGGCCACCGTGATCGTCAGCAGCCGCTCCTCGAGCCGTGCCGCGAGCCTGATCGCCGCACCAGGCGGGGAGAATTTGAGGGCGTTGTCGAGCAGGTTTGCGACCGCCTGCTGGATCAGCTGGCGGTCGCCCAGCAGCGGCAGCGGCCCCACGACGCTGGTTTCCAGCCGCAGCCCGCGCTCCTCGGCGACCGCATGGTACAGCTCGTCCACATCGGCGATCAGCGGCGCCAGGTCGATCTCGGCAAAGGCGGCGCGGCGCGACCCGGCCTCGATCTCGGCGATCCTGAGCAGCGCCTCGAACACGCCGACGATGTCGTCGAGGTCGAGGGTCGCCCGGTCGATCGCGGAGCGTAGCTCCTCATTATCGCGGGCATGTAGGGAGGCGTCTTCCAGCCGGGTCCTGGCCCGGGTGATCGGGGTCCGCAGATCGTGGGCGATCGCGTTGGAAACCTGCCGCACGCCGTCCATCAGCCGGCCGATCCGCTCCAGCATGTCGTTGATGATGTCGGCCAGTTCATCGAACTCGTCGCCGCTGCCGGTCTTCGGCACGCGGCGGGCCAGATCGCCGCGGGCGATGGCGCGGGCGGTCAAGGCGATGTCGCGGATGGTCCGGCGGAACAGCGCCCGGATCAGGATCGCGCCGACCAGCCCCAGCACCAGCATCAGCGCCAGCGCGCTGAGCAGGCCGGTGCGCAAAACGCCGCGCAGCTCGGTCCGGGCCCTGACGTCGCGGCCGACCAGCAACTGGCCGCCGCCGGGCAGGGCATAAGCCCGCAACAATGCCACCGACTCGCCCTTGTCGCGGATCACCGGCAGCTGGTACCAGGCATCCACCTGGTTCAGCGGCGCCGGCCATTGGTTGACGTTGCCGATCACCCGGTTGCCGACTTGGTCGAGCAACAGATAGATGCCGTCGCCGTCCGGGTTGTCGGCTAGCCGGTTGCGGATCGCGTCCGCCAGCGACGCCATGCCGCCGACATCGTAATGGTCGTTCAGGGCGGCGGCATCGTTGCCGATGACGACTTCAACCTGACGTTTCAGCAGCCCGATCGTGGTGTACCAGGCCGAAAAGGCGACGGTGCAAGCTAACACGCCGAACACCAGGGCGTAGATGACGGCGAAACGGAAACCTGCGGAATGCAGCAGGCCGTGGCCGCGTCGCCGAAGCCGGGGCAGCCGGACGCGCCGCAAGCGTTGCCGGGACGGGATTTGCACGACCAGGGCGGCGGCCGGTTAAACTTCTTCCGACCGCAGCATGTAGCCGGCGTTGCGCACGGTGTGCAGCAGCGGCAGCTCGAACGGCTTGTCGATCTTCTGGCGCAGCCGCGAAACATGCACATCGATCACGTTGGTCTGCGGGTCGAAGTGATAGTCCCAGACGCCTTCCAGCAGCATGGTGCGCGTCACCACCTGGCCGGCATGGCGCATCAGGTATTCCAGCAAGCGGAATTCGCGCGGCTGCAGGTCAATCTTCTGCCCGCCCCGCCTGACGCCGCGCGAGAGCAGGTCCATCTCCAGATCGCCGACCGAAAGCCGCGTGGTCGGTCCGTCGCTCTTGCCACGCCGGGTCAGCGCCTCGACCCGGGCCAGCAGCTCGGCGAAAGCGAACGGCTTGGTGAGGTAGTCGTCGCCGCCGGCCTTCAGCCCCTTGACCCGGTCATCGACCTGTCCCAGCGCCGAGAGAAACACCACCGGCGTGACATTATCCTGCGCCCTCAACGTTTCGAGCAGACGCAGGCCGTCGATGCCGCCGGGCAGCATCCGGTCCAGGATGATCGCGTCGAAATTCTCCGAAGCGGCGAGAAACAGCCCGTCCCGGCCATTATCGGCGTGCTCGACCGTATGCCCGGCCTCGCGCATGCCTTTCACGACGAAGCCGGCGACGTCCTTGTCGTCCTCCACGACGAGTATTCGCATCGTCATTCCCCCAATTGCGCCGGCCTGCGATTTATTACGACCGGCAACGTGAATATATGGCCATTTCTGCTAATCCCAAGCTTTACCTTGGCCCTGGCCGCAATGACGCGATGACGCCGGCATCAGGCCATACGGAACCGCGCCGGCGCCGGGACACGGCGTCGGCCACCGGGCGATCAGCAAAAGCAACGCGGACGAGCGTAAGATGTCGCAACCCATCGCGTTTCGAAATGCCACCGCCGCCGCCGCGCCGCAAGCAAGCGCCGGCTGGACGATCGGCCGAATTCTCGCCAATGATACATCTGGCAGGTTGAAAAACCACCGCAGCCTTACGAAATCGAAATCGTCTCAACAGGGAGCGACACTTTATGAACGCCAAACGTATCGACCCGAACGATGTCGACGTCGATTTCCTGAAGCAGCAGTTCAGCCAGTTCCGCGACAATATGTTGGCGATGAAGGACAAGGTCGGCGGCAACGCCGCGGGCGTCCTCGACCAGATGGGCTCGTATCTGGATGCCGGCGCGCTATCCTCACGGCTGTCGTCGCTGGAAGCCGAGATCGAAGGCATCGCGTCGCGGCTGCGCGACTCCGGCAAGGATGTGATGGCGGTCGGGCTGAGCAAGGGCAAGGAAGCGATGACTCGGGTCGAGTCAGAGGTGACGGACCGCCCGCTTGCCAGCATCGCCATCGCTTTCGGCGCCGGCCTGCTGGTCTCGCAATTCCTACGCCGCTCTTAAAACTCTCCGACCGATGAACATTACCCGCCGCGTCAACGCCGTCGTTCGCGACATCCTGCTCTGGACCGGCCTCGGCGTCGGCATCTTGTTCGTGGCGCTGATCTGCATCGGCTTCCTGGTCGCGAGCTTCTACATGTGGGTGTCGCACCGGCTGCCACACTCGCTCGCGGCGCTGATCACCGCCGGCGCCGCGTTGCTGCTGATCGGCCTGATGGCCGGCATCGGCGGGCTCTTCATCAGCAAAACCCGCAAGCCGCAGCCGAGCCTTTTGCAGGAGTTCAGCGGCACCATCGGCCTCGGCGCCCGGATGATCTCGCTGCTGGTGCGGCGCGACCCGCGCAAGGCGATGATCGTCTCCCTGGTCGCCGGTGCGCTCGCCGAACTGATCACCAGCGAGCGCAAGAGATAGTTGTCATACCAGTCGGCATAGCGTTGCCGCTTGATGTAATCGTCATTCCCGCGAAAGCGGGAATCTACTTTGGCTTAACGCTTTGGAAAAGTAGAGTCGCGCTTTCGCGGGAATGGCGGACTAATCTGTCAAGGGCGATGTTATGACGACTGGTTCCGCCTGGCGCAGTAGCCGCAGGAAGTTGCCGCCCCAGATTTTCGCCAGCGCCGCGTGGTCGTAGCCACGGTTGGCAAGTTCCCGCGTCAGGTTCGGCGCCTCGCTCGCGTTCATCAAACCGCGGACCCCGCCGCCGCCATCGAAATCCGTGCCGATGCCAACGTGATCGACGCCGATCCGTCGCACCGCGTAGTCGATGTGATCGGCAATATCGGCTACCGTGAGATCGGCGGCGCGCGCCCGCGGCCGCAGGAAGTTGGAGACGATCGTCACCTGCGCCAGGCCGCCGCTATCCTTGAGGGCGTCCAGTTGCTCATCGTCCAGGTTGCGCGGATGGTCGCACAGCGCCCGCATGCAGGAATGCGTCGCCAGCACCGGCACCTTGGAGAGCTGCACGGCCTGCAACATGGTGGTTTTGGCGGCGTGCGAGATGTCGACCAGGATGCCGAGCCCGTTCATCCGGGCGATCGCGGCGCGGCCAAGTTCAGAGAGGCCGCCATGCTCCGCCGCCGTATTGCCGAGATCGGTGCGCGGGATCGCGGCGTCGGCCAAAGCGTTGTGGCCGTTATGGGTGATCGTCATGTAGCGCACCCCACGCGCCGCGAAGTTGTCCAGCAAGCCGAGGTCGGTGCCGATCGCGTAGCCGTTTTCCACCGCGGGAATAATCGCCGTCCGCCCGGCCTGGTAAGCCGCCTCGATCGCGTCGGCGCGGCTCGCCAGCACGCCGCCGCTGCCATCCGCCGGCGCCATCGCGGCGATCGCGTCCAGCATCGCCGCCGCCCGGGCGGCGGCGGCGGCGTGCCCCGCCACGTCGCGCGGCCCCTGCGGAATATAGGCCGCAAAACACACGGCGGCGACGCGCCCGGCCTTCAGCTTTGGCAGGTCGACGCAGCGGGGCCCGTTCTCGAACGGGCTGGGGCCGGCGGGCCAGGGAATGTCGACATGGGTGTCGAGGACGAGCAGGTCGTCGTGCGGATCAGAAGCCATGCGCTATTGGTCGAGCGCTCTCAGGCCAGCGTCAAGAGCCTTGCGCATCACGCTCGGCAACGGGGCGGTGGCGGCCGGCGCCCGCAGCGCGCCCAGGGGCAGGTCCGGCGCCCGCGCCGCGCGCACCGCCAGGGTCAGGGCAAAATGGGTGAAGATGTGCCGGATGCTCCCGGCCTCGCGCCAACCGGCGGCGGCGGGCGGGGTTTCCGGCAGCGCCAACATGCCGCCAAGCAGGCCGCGCGGCGGCCGGCGGATCAGCAGCACGTCGCGCCGCGCGTCCAGCAGCACGTAGGCGACGCCGTCCCGGCGCGGCCGCTCGGCCTTGGCGGCGCGGGCCGGCAGCGCCGCCGCGATCCCCTGGGCCTGCGCCGCGCAGCCGCCGCGCCACGGGCAGATGCCGCAGGCCGGGGCGCGGGGCGTGCAGATCGTCGCACCCAGATCGAACAGCGCCTGCGCGAAATCCCCCGGCGCGGCGCGGGCCGCCGGGTCGTCCAGCAACCGGCCGGCGGCCAGGGCAATCGCCGGCCGGGCCGCCGGCAACGGCGCGGTAATGGCGAAGATCCGCGCCGCGACACGCTCGATATTACCGTCCACCGGCAGCGCCGGAAGGTTGAAGGCGATCGCCCCGACCGCCGCGGCGGTGTACGGCCCAACCCCCGGCAATTCGCGCAAGCCCGCAAGGTCGGTGGGAAAGCCGCCGCGCCCCGCCACCGCTTGCGCCCCAGCGTGCAGGTTCCGCGCCCGGGCGTAATAGCCAAGCCCCGCCCACAGCCCCAGCACATCGTCGAGCGGCGCCGCCGCCAGCGCCTCGACGGTTGGATACGCCGCCAGAAATTTGCGGTAATACGGGATCACCGTGGCGACGACGGTCTGCTGCAGCATGATTTCCGACAGCCAGACATGGTACGGATCGGCTGCCGCGCCGGGCGCCGACCGCCACGGCAGATGCCGCCGATGCGCGGCATACCAGGAGAGGAGTTCGCACGCAGATGGCAAAGCGGGCTGCACCGGAGCAGGATGTGCCGATCCCGCCGCCGGCGCGCAACTACGCCGCGCGCGGCATCGCCGGGCTGTTGGCGCCGGTGGTCCGCCCGGCTTTCAAAAAGCGTGCCCCGGCGGCAGCGGCGCTGCTGGCGGACTGGCCGGCTTTGGCCGGCGCCGACATGGCCGCCCGCGCCGCCCCGGTCAAACTCGCCGCCGGCACGCTCATTCTGGCCTGCTCCGGGCCAGCCGCGTTGGAACTGCAGCATCTGGCGCCCGCGATCATCGCCCGGCTGAACCTGGCCCTGGGCGGCCGCGCCATCGAGCGGCTGCGCTTCGTGCAGCAGCCAGCCGGCCTGCCCAGCGAACTTCCGGCGCTACCGCCAACCGCGCTGCCCGCGCCGCCGCCCGCCGGCCTGCCGGACGGCCCGCTAGGCGAGGCGTTGGCCCGGCTCTATCAAGGCTTACGCGCGCGCGGCGATTAGGGGTCGACGGGCCGGCGCGATCCGCTTACACTAGATATAGAGGCAAACATGCTCTTAACCCGCCGTTCAACACTAGCCCTTGTAGCTGCCGCCGTTGCTTTGCCGGCCGCCGCGGCGGCCGCCGCCGACTCGCCGTTCGGCCCGCGCAGCCTCGGGCTGGCGGCCGCCCCGGTCACCGCGGTCGAGTATTTTTCCCTCACCTGCTCGCACTGCGCGCACTTCGCCAACGTCACCATGCTGGAGGTCAAGCCGAACCTGATCGACACCGGCAAGCTACAGATCGTCTATCACGACTTCCCGCTCGACCAGATCGCGCTGATGGCGGCGCAGGTGGCGCGCTCGCTGCCCGCCGCGCAATACTACCCGTTCATCGAGGCGCTGTTCGCCAGCCAGGATGATTGGGCCTTTACGCCCGGCATCGACTACAAAGACGCGATCTTCAAATACGCCGCCCTGGCCGGCATGGACCGGCCGACCTACGACGCCGCCCTCGCCAACGACAAGCTGAAAGCCTTCATCGAGCAGGAGGAGCAGCAGGCCGAGACGATGTACCATATCGACTCGACGCCGACCTTCATCATCAACGGCAAGGTGATGCCGGGCGCGATGGAATACGAGGATTTCGCCGCCGCCGTCGCCGCCGCTGGAACCAAAGCGTAGCCAATGCCAGCGCGGTTCGCCCGTCTGCGCATCGCCGGCTTCAAAAGCTTTGCCGACGCCACCACGGTCGAAATCCTGCCTGGTCTGACCGGCGTGGTCGGCCCCAACGGCTGCGGCAAATCCAATGTGATCGAGGCGCTGCGCTGGGCGATGGGCGAGGCTAGTGCCCGCAACATGCGCGGCGGCGAGATGGAGGACGTGATTTTCGCCGGCACCGCCGGCCGCGCCGCCCGCAACCTCGCCGAAGTGACGCTGACGCTGGAGGAAACGGCCGGGCTGGCGCCGCCGCCGTTCCATGAAGCCGCCGACCTCGAGATCAGCCGCAAGATCGAGCGCGGTTCCGGCAGCGCCTACCGGGTCAATGGCCGCGAAGCCCGGGCGCGGGACGTGCAGACTTTGTTCGCCGATCTTGCCTCCGGGGCGCGGGCTTCGGCGATGATCAGCCAGGGCCGGGTCGGCGCTTTGGTCGGCGCCAAGCCCGATGAGCGGCGGGCGTTGCTGGAGGAAGCGGCGGGCATCACCGGCCTGCACGCCCGGCGGCACGAGGCGGAGCTGAAACTGCGCGCCGCCGAACTGAACCTCTCGCGCGCCGACGACCTCAAGGGCCAGATCGAGTCCCGCCTCGCCGAGCTGAAGCGCCAGGCCCGGCAGGCCAGCCGCTACCGCAACCTCTCCGGCGCCATCCGCGCCGCCGAGGCGGAATTGCTGGCGATCCAGCGGGCCGTCGCCGAAGCGTCCCGGGCGGCGGCGCGGGCCGGCCTTGCGGAAGCGGAAGCGGTGGTGACGCAGGCGGTTCTGGCGGCCGGCAGCGCCGCGGCGGCGGCGGCAAGCACCGAGGCAGCGCTGCCGGAACTGCGGGAGGCCGAGGCCGCGGCGCGAACCGCGCTGGAGCGGGCGCGGATCGCCGCCGAGCAATCGGCCGAGGCGGAAACCCGCGCCCGCGCCGCGCTGGCGGAGGCCGAGGCGCGGGCCCGCACGCTGGAACAGGACAAGGCCCATGCCGGGCACGCGGCGGCGGACGCGGCGGCGGCGCAAAGCCGGCTCGCCGAGGAAGCGGTGCTGTTGCAGGCCGAGGCGCAAGCCGCGCCCGCCGAACGCGCCGCCGCCGGCGCCGCCGAGGACGCGGCATTGGAATCCGCAGCCAAGGCGCAAGCCACCGCCGACCATGCCACCGAGGAAGCCGCCCGCATCGCCGCCGAAACCGACAGCGTGCGCCGCGCGCTGGCCGAAGCCGAACAACGCGCCCGCCGGCTCACCGAGTCTCACGCCGCCGCGCAAGCCGAACTGGCCAAATTGCTCGCCACGATCGTCCCCGAAGACCGCGTCCGCGCGGCGGATGCCGCCCGTGCCGCCGCCGAAGCCGCCTTGTTGGAAGCTCGCGAGGCCGTCGCCACGACGGAGGCGGCCCGCGGCGAGACGGAGGCGGCGCTTGGCCAAAACCGCGCCGCCGCCGGCGCCGCCGACTCGGCGCTGGCCAAACTGATCGCCGAGCACGACGCGCTGACCGCGCTGCTGGCGCAGAAATTCGGCCGGGAAGCAACGCCGATTCTCGATGCGCTGACCGTGCCGCCCGGTTTGGAAGCCGCCCTCGGCGCCGCCTTGCGCGAGGAGCTGTCCGCCTCCGCCGATGCCGGCGCGGCGCGGCACTGGCGGGACCTGCCGCCGCTGCCCAACGCATCCACCGATTCGCTGGCCAAGCTGGTTGCCGGCCCGGCGGCGCTTGAGCGGGCCCTCGGCCACATCGTGCTCCTGCCGGAAGGCGCGGACGGCGCCGCGTTGCAAGCCGAGTTAGCGCCCGGGCAGATCCTGGTCTCGCGCGGCGGCGATCTATGGCGCTGGGACGGTTATACCGTGCGGGCGGGTGCCGCTTCCGAGGCGGCGGTGCGCCTGGCGCAGCGCAACCGGCTGGCGCTGCTGGCCCGCGACCGCAAAACCCTGCAGGCCGACGCCGAGGCCGCGCGCGCCGCGAAACAACAGGCCGAAGCGGCGGAAGGCGCGGCCCGCGCCGCCGAGCACGCCGCCCGCAACGCCCGCCGCGCCGCCGAACAACTCTACGACCAGGCTCGCGCCGAAGCCGCGCGGCTCGGCAACGACGCCGAGCGCGCCGCCGGCCGCGCCGCCGGCGCGCAAGCCCGGCTGGATCAACTCGCCGCCGAAGCCGGCGAGGCGCAGGCGGTGCTGGCGAGCCGCCGGACCGCCGCCGCCGCCCTGCCGGACCTCGCCGCCGCCCGCGGGGCGGTGGAGGCCGCCCGCGCCCGGTTGGCCGAAGCCCGCCGCGCCGAAGCCGCCGCCCGCGCCGCGGTCGAGGCCCAGCAAAGCGCCGAGACCGCCCGCACCCGCCGGCTGGAGATTTTGGCGCGGGAAGCGGCGGACTGGCATTCCCGCGGCCGCGACGCCGCCGAACGCTTAAGCGACCTCGCCGCCCGCCACGCCGAGGCCCTGGCAACCGTGGAAACCTTGGACGCGGCGCCGGCCGCCGCTGCCGAAGCTCACCGCTCGGCACTCGACCTGCGCGCCACCGCCGAAGCCGCGCACCGCCACGACGCCGAGCAACTGCACGCCGCGCAGATCGCCGCCGGTGCCGCCGCCCGCGCCGCCCGCGCCGCCGAGGCGGCGTTGAGCACCGCCCGCGAAGCCCGCATCCGCGACGAAGCCGCCGCCGCCGCCGCCGACCACGCCTGGGGCACGGTCGCCGAGCGCATCCTGGAGCGCCTCGGCGTCAACCCGGCGCTGCCCGATCCACCCGCCGAACTGACGCTGGACTCCGAAGACAAAGCCCGCCGCCGCTGGGAGCGCCTGACCCGCGAACGCGAAGAAATGGGCCCGGTCAACCTGCGGGCCGAAATCGAGGCCGAGGAGGCGGAAGCCGCGATCGCCGCGATCGAACGCGAACGCGCCGAGATCCTCGCGGCCGTCGCCAAGTTGCGCGGCTCCATCGGCCATCTGAACCGCGAGGGCAGGGACCGCCTGGCGAGCATGTTCACCGAGGTCGACCGGCATTTCCAGGCGCTGTTCAGCCGCATGTTCGGCGGCGGCAAGGCGCATCTGGCGCTGGTCGGGGACGACGACCCGCTGCTCGCCGGCCTCGAAATCTACGCCCAGCCGCCGGGCAAGAAACTCGCCACCCTCTCGCTGCTGTCAGGCGGCGAACAGGCGCTGACCGCACTTTCCCTCATCTTCGCCGTGTTCAAATGCAACCCGGCGCCGATCTCGGTGCTGGACGAGGTGGACGCGCCGCTGGACGACGCCAATGTCGACCGCTTCTGCACCCTGCTCGAAGACATGGTCCGCGACACCGGCACCCGCTTCCTGGTCGTCACCCACCACCATCTCACCATGGCGCGGATGGACCGGCTGTACGGCGTGACGATGCAGGAACGCGGCGTCTCCCGTTTGCTCTCCATCGACCTCGCCCGCGCCGTCGATCTCGTCGAACCCGCGGCCATGGCCGCGGAGTAGCTCAGAGACTTATGACGTCTCTCAGTTGATCCCCCAGCCCTTGGTCGCAAAATTATGGTGCGCCTCGACGTAACGCACGGTGCCGGATTTGCTGCGCATCACGATCGAATGCGTCACTGCGCCATTGCCCTCGCGCCGCACGCCGCGCAGCATCGGCCCGCCGGTCACACCGGTGGCGGCGAACATCACGTCGCCCTTGGCCATTTCGCTCACGCTGTAAATCCGATGCGGATCGGTGATGCCCATGCCGCGCGCCCGCGCCACCTGCGCTTCGTCCTCGAACATCAGCCTGCCCTGCATCTGCCCGCCGATGCAGCGCAGCGCCGCCGCCGCCAGAACGCCTTCCGGGGCGCCGCCGGAGCCGAGATACATGTCGATGCCGGTGCTCGGCTGCGACGCCGCGATCACGCCCGCCACGTCGCCGTCGCCGATCAGCGTGATCCGCGCCCCGGCTTCGCGGCACTTGGCGATGATCTCGGCGTGGCGGTCGCGGTCCAGCATGCACACCATCAGCTCCGCCACTTCCAGCTTCCTGGCGCGCGCCAGGTTCTTCAGGTTCTCGGCGACCGTCGCGTCCAGGCTCACCACCCCGTCCGGCAAGCCGCCGCCGACCGCGATCTTGTCCATGTAGATGTCCGGCGCGTGCAGGAAGTTGCCGCGTTCGGCCAGGGCGATGGTGGCGATTGCGTTCTGCCCGCCTTTCGCGGTGATCGAGGTGCCTTCCAGCGGGTCGACCGCGATGTCCATCGCCGGCCCGCCCATCCCCACCTTCTCGCCGATATAGAGCATCGGCGCCTCGTCCATCTCGCCCTCGCCGATCACCACGGTGCCGTCGATCGCGACTTGGTCGAAGGCCTTGCGCATCGCCTCCACCGCGGCGCCGTCGGCCTCGTTTTTCTTGCCGCGGCCGATCCAGCGGGACGCCGCGATCGCCGCCGCTTCGGTCACCCGCACCAGTTCCAGGGCAAGGTTGCGGTCGGAGATGTCTTCAAGGCGGCGTTCGCTCATGGTTTGTGTCCTGTCATTGCGGTTCGATCATCGGGGTTCGATGCGGATCAGTGCCGGCGCTTCTAGCACGGTGTCGAGCGCGGCGATCTCGGCCAGCGCGGCACTCACCGCCGCCTCGCCGGTCTCATGCGTCACCAGCACGATCGGCACCGCCTCGCCCGGCGCCCGGCCGTGCTGCAGCATGGAGACCAGGGAGATGCCGTGGTCGCGCAAAATCGCGGTCACGTCGGCCAGCACGCCCGGCTGGTCCACCACCATCAGCCGCAGGTAATAGGCGCCTCGGTGCTGGGCGATTCTGAGCTTCGGGCCGGTGCCGAGTTCGGCCTCCGGGGTCCCCCAAACCGATATCAACCCCCCCCTGGTGATATCAATCAGGTCGGCGACGATGGCACTCGCGGTCGGACCCGCCCCAGCGCCCCGGCCTTGCAGGAACACCTCGCCGACAAAATCGCCCTCCGCCAGCACCGCGTTGAACACCCCGTCCACCGCCGCCAGCAGCGCGGTGCGCGGCAGCATCGCCGGATGCACCCGCACCTCCACCCCCGCCGGCGTCTGCCGCGCCGTGCCCAGCAGCTTGATCCGGTAGCCGAGCTCCTCGGCGAAAGCGATGTCTAGCGCGCTGATCCGCCTGATCCCCTCGACATGCACGGCCTCGAAATCCACCTGCCGACCGAACGCCAGCGCCGCCAGGATGGCGAGCTTGTGGGCGCTGTCGATCCCGTCGATGTCGAAGGAGGGATCGGCCTCGGCGTAGCCTAGCGCCTGCGCTTCCGCCAGCACGTCGCCAAACTCGCGGCTCTGCTCGCGCATCATCGTCAGGATGTAGTTGCAGGTGCCGTTCAGGATGCCGGCGACGCGGGCGATGCGGTTGCCGGCCAGGCCCTCCCGCAGCGCCTTGATCACCGGGATGCCGCCGGCGACCGCCGCCTCGAAACCGAATGCGGTGTGCGTCTGCTCCGCCAGCCGCGCCAGTTCCGTGCCGTGGACCGCCAGCAGCGCCTTGTTCGCGGTCACCAACGGCCGCCCGGCCGCGAGGCAGGCTTCCGCGAGCGCCCTCGCCGTGCCTTCGGCGCCGCCGATCACCTCGACCACGACATCCAGGGCAGGATCGGTGGCCAGCGCCGCCGGGTTCTCCACCCAGCGCACGCCCTGCAGCGGCAAGCCGCGTTCACGGCCGGGGTCGCGCGCCGAGACCGCCGTCACGGTGATCGGCCGCCCCGCCCTGGCGGCGATCAGCGCCGCATTCTCATCGAGCAGCCGCAGCACCCCGCCGCCGACCGTGCCCAGACCGGCAACACCGACCCTGAGCGGCTGCCTCATGCGGAGGCCTTGGCGGCGTCCTCACCGACCGGCTCGGCCGGCCCGGCATTGTCGGTGTGCAGGAAGAAGCGGATGTTGCGGATCGCCTGGCGCAGCCGGTGCGCGTTCTCGACCAGCGCGATCCGGACATGGCCGTCGCCGTACTCGCCGAAGCCGATGCCGGGCGCCACCGCCACCTTGGCCTTCTCCAGCAGCAGCTTGGAAAAGCCGACGCTGCCCAGATGCGCGAAGCGCTCGGGGATCGGTGCCCAGGCGAACATCGAGGCCGGCGGCGCCGGCACCCGCCAGCCGGCGGCGGCGAGGCCTGGGATCAGGATGTCGCGGCGCTCCTTGTACAGCGCCCGCATCTCCGCCACGCAGTCCTGCGGCCCGTTCAGCGCCGCCGTGGCGGCGACCTGGATCGGCGTGAAGGCGCCGTAATCGAGATAGGACTTCATCCGCGCCAGCGCCGAGATCAGCCGTGGGTTGCCGGCCGCGAAGCCCATCCTCCAGCCCGGCATGGAATAGGTTTTGGACATCGAGGTGAACTCGACCGCAATGTCCTTTGCCCCCTGGATCTGCAGCACCGAGGGCGGCGGCGCGCCGTCGAAATAGATCTCGGCGTAGGCCAGGTCGGAAATGATGAACAGCTCGCAGCGCCGCGCCAGCGCCACCAGCTCGCGGTAGAACTCCAGGCTGGCGGTGTAGGCGGTGGGATTTGAAGGGAAATTGACGATCAGCGCCGTCGGCTTCGGCACCGAATGCCGCACCGCCCGGTCGATCGCCTGCAGCATCTCCTCGCCCGGCTCGGCCGGGATCGAGCGCACCGAGGCGCCGGCGATGATGAAGCCGAACTGGTGGATCGGGTAGGACGGGTTCGGCACCAGAATGGTGTCGCCGGGGCTGGTGATCGCCGCGGACAGATTGGCCAGGCCCTCTTTCGAGCCGAGGGTGGCGATCACCTCGGTCTCCGGATCGAGCCGCACGTCGAACCGGCGCAGGTAGTAGGCGGCCAGTGCCCGGCGCAGGCCGGGAATGCCCTTGCTGGTCGAGTAGCGGTGGCTGCGCGGGTCCTGCACCGTCTCCACCAGCTTGGCGACAATATGCGGTGGGGTCGCGCTGTCCGGGTTGCCCATGCCGAGGTCGATGATGTCCTCGCCCAGCGCCCGCGCCTTGGCCTTGGCCTGGTTGACCTCGGCGAAGACATAAGGCGGCAGCCGGCGGATGCGGTGGAACTCTTCGGACATCGTCAGCTCTTCTGCGAAAGGGGAAAACTGAGGCTCTAATAGAACAATTGCACGAAGCCGCCAGAACCATCCGCCATCGCCAGCAGCCGGATCGTCGTGGGCGGCACGCCGTCGGCCGTCAGCGCGTCGGCCAGCCGCTGCGCCCGCGCCAGAGCCAGGCCGAGGGCTTTTGCGTCCGGCGCGCCGCCGGCCTCGCCGAAGCCGGCGACCAGCAGCGTGCCGCCGCCGCTGGCCCCCGCCGCGGAGGCCGCCGCCACGCCGCGCAGCGCCACCGCGGCGTCCGGGTTCAAGAGCGCCGAGCCGGTGGTGAAAGCCAGAGCGACAGGCGCACTTGGCGGCGTCGCGGCCACCACCGGCGGCGGTGCCACCGGTTTGGGCAGCGGCGGCGGCGGCAAAGTGCTTGGGATGACGAGGTCGGGCACCTGCGGCAGCGGCGGCGCCGCCCCGGGCAGCGCCAGCCCCGCCAAAGCCTCCGGCGAAGGCGCCGAAACCCCGCCACTCCCGGCCCCGCCGGCCAGCCGCTGGCCCACCGCGCCCTGCGCCGCCGGGCTCAGCGCCACCGGTGCCGCCGGCACCGAAGCAAGGTTCGGGTAGGGCGCGTCGGCGCCCGGAGGGGGTTGCCGCCGCTCGGCAATCGCCCCACCTTCGGCGCTGTGGTATAAGCCGATCGTGCTTGAGCAGCCCGCCAGGCCGAAGCAAAACATAATCCAGGAAGCCGCAAACCGCCCCGTCATCAAACGCCTCGCCAACAAAATTCCGGTCCCCGTCCCCAGCCTTGTTGCCTGAGAACGGCGGTCACGGAAAGGATCGCTCGGAAGGACCGCCCGCCGATGTCACAGCCCCCAGCCCCGGAAAACCCGGACGTCAGACTGCCCGACCCGGCCCTGCTCGGCCGCTCGATGGCCGATGTCGCGGCCCGCAGCCAGCGCCTTGTCAACGACTGGCTGCGGCGCCAGGCCAAGGAGGGGGTCAAGCTCGACCCGCTGAACATCGCCGGGGCCTTTCTGGACATGACGGCCAAGCTGCTCGCCAACCCGGCGCAACTGGTCCACGCGCAAATGGGCTACTGGCAGGACTATCTGACGCTCTGGAACAACACGACCCGCCGCCTGATGGGGATCGACCCGGCCCCGGTGATCGAGAGCGACCCGCGCGACAAGCGCTTCGCCGATCCGGCCTGGAAGCAGAACGAGGTGTTCGACTTCATCAAGCAGTCCTATCTGTTGTCATCGCGCTACATCACCGACGTGGTGACGCATGTGGACGGCCTGCCGCCGAAGACCGCGCAGAAAATCGATTTCTACGCCCGGCAGTTCGTCAACGCGCTCAGCCCCTCAAACTTCGTCCTGACCAACCCCGAAGTGCTGCGCAAAACCGCCGAGTCCGGCGGCGAGAACCTGATCCGCGGCCTGAACAACCTGCTGAGCGATTTGGAGAGCGGCCACGGCAAGCTCAGGATCCGCATGACCGACAACGACGCTTTCAGGATCGGCGAGAACATCGCCGTGACGCAAGGCCAGGTGATCTTTCAGAACGACCTGATGCAGTTGATCCAATATGCGCCGACGACGCCGACGGTTCTGGCCCGGCCGCTGGTGATCTTCCCGCCCTGGATCAACAAATTCTACATCCTCGACCTGCGGCCGAAAAACTCCTTCGTGCGCTGGCTGGTGGCGCAGGGGCACACCGTCTTCATGGTCAGCTGGGTCAACCCGGACGAGCGCCTGGCCGCCAAGAATTTCGACGACTACATGGTGGAAGGTGTGCTGGCGGCGCTGGACGCGATCGAACAGGCGACGAAGCAGCATGAGATCGACGCGATCGGCTATTGTCTGGGCGGCACGCTGCTGGCCGCCTCGCTCGGCTACATGAAAGCGAAGAACGACAACCGCGTCAGCACCGCGACCTTCCTGGTCACGCTGACCGATTTCACCGATGCCGGCGAACTCGGCGTGTTTATCGACGAAGAGCAGCTCAGCAACCTTGAAGACAAGATGCAGCGCCAGGGCTACCTCGAAGGCAACGAGATGGCGACGACCTTCAACATGCTGCGCGCCAACGACCTGATCTGGAGCTTCGTCGTCAACAACTACCTGCTCGGCAAGGAGCCGTTTCCGTTCGACCTGTTGTACTGGAACTCGGACGCGACCCGGATGCCGCCCGCGATGCATTCGTTCTACCTACGCAACATGTACCAGAACAACCTGTTGGCCAAACCGGGCGGCATTTCGATGAAGGGGGTGCCGATCGACCTCTCCGGCGTCGATGTGCCGTGCTACTTTTTGTCCTGCCGGGAGGATCACATCGCGCCGTGGAAGAGCACCTTCGCCGGCGCCAGATTGTTCGGCGGGCCGACCCGCTTCGTGCTCGCCGCCTCCGGCCATATCGCCGGCGTCGTCAACCCGCCGGAGGGCGGCAAGTACAACCACTTCATCAACGGTGACCTCGCCGCCGACCCGGACGCCTGGTTCCAGAACGCGACCGAAATCTCCGGCTCCTGGTGGCCGGACTGGCAGGGTTGGGTAACCGGCTTCAACGACGCGCGGGTGCCGGCGCGCACACCCGGCAAAGGCAAACTGAAAGCCATCGAGGCCGCACCCGGCTCCTACGTGACGGTCCGCGTCTGAGCCCGCCGCGCGTCGCCATATTGCTGCCGCCGCGCGAGCGTTTTTCACCCACGGCGGCGGGGGCGATTGCCCTGGTGGTGCGGCGTTTCGCCGCCGCGGCGCCGGGTACGGTGGTGCTTGGCGCGCCGTGCGCCGCGTTCCCCGGCATCGCGTTCCGGCCCGTCGCCGGCTTGATGGGCCTGCTCGCCGCGCTGCGGGCGTTGCGGCCGGCGATCCTGGAAATCCACCAGCAGCCGCGTCTGGCCCTGGCCTTGTCCTACCTGTTTCCAGGCTTAAAAATTCTGTTGTTCCTGCATAACGACCCGCTGGCGATGCGCGGCTTGAAAGCGCCTGCCGCCCGCCGCCGGATGCTGCGGCGCCTGCACCGCGTCGTTTGTGTTTCCGGTTATCTGCGGGACCGCTACATGGCCGGCCTGGCGGGGCAGGGGCCGGCAGTGCTGCCGAACCCGCTGAGCCTCGCTGACTTGCCGCCGCCCGCCGCAACGCGCACGCCGGAAATTCTGTTCGCCGGCCGCATCGTGGCCGACAAGGCGCCGGACGTGTTCATCGCCGCCTGCGCGCGGGCTTTGCCGCAACTGCCCGGCTGGTCGGCGCAGTTGATCGGCGGCGACCGCTTCGGCCCCTCGAGCCCAGAGACCGCCTATGTCGGCGAAATCCAGGCCGCCGCCGCCGCCGCGCAGGTCGGCTTTCTCGGCCCGCGCCCGCACGCGGAGGTGATGGCGGCGCTGTCACACGCCGCCATCGCGGTAGTCCCCTCGCGCTGGGCCGAGCCGTTCGGCCTCGCCGCCCTGGAAGCGATGGCGAGCGGCGCCGCGCTGATCAGCACCGGCCAGGGCGGCCTCGCCGAACTCACCGCCGGCAGCGCGCTCACTGTACCGCCCGACAATGTGGAGGCGCTGGCGGCCGCGATCCTGCACCTCGCCACCGACGCCGCCGCCCGCGCCGCGCTGGCCGCCGCCGGCAGCACCCGGGCGTGGGAGTTCGACACGCCGCTGCTCGCCCGCCGCCTGGAGGAATTGCGCAACACCGCCGCCGTGCTCTAAGCGCCGGCTGATGCGCGGCATTGCCATCGTCCTGACCTGCGTCCTGGCGGTCTGCCTGCTGCACACCCGCTCCGGGTCCGAGATCGTCATCGTCGGCATCGACCTGTTGTTCGTCGCGGCGCTGGTCCGTGGCTTGGCGCCGGACTTCCGCCAGCCCTGGCTGATCGTCGCGCTGGCCTGGTGGGGCTGGGAGGTGGTGTGTTCCACGCCGATCCCGGCACTCGGCCTCGGCGCCTCCGGCTGGCACGGGTTTGCCGAGGCGGTGGCGCTGCTCCGCTTCATCGTCCTGGTCGCAGCGTTGCAGCTCTGGGTGCTGACCACGGCCGCCGCCCGCCGCGCGGCTTGGGCGGCGATCGCGCTGTCCTGCCTGTGGATCGGCCTGGAATCCTGGCAGCAATATCTGCTCGGCCACAACATCTTCGGTGACCGCCGCTGGCCGGATGGGTCGCTGACCGGGCCGTTCTGGGAGCCGCGCGCCGGCGCGCCCTACGCGCATCTGCTGTGGGCGGCGGTGCTGCCGGTGGCGCTGCCGTTATTGGCCCGGCGGTCGCGCGGCGCCCGGCTGGCGGCGGTGCTGCTGGCAGTGCTCGGCCTCGCCACCTCGGTGCTGATCGGCCAGCGCATGCCGACCTTGCTGGCGCTGCTGGCGCTCGCCACCTCGGCGCTGTTCCTGCCCCGGCTGCGGCCGGCGGCGCTGGTCGCGGTCTGCATCGGCGCCGTGCTGCTGGCGGCGACGCCGATCATCTCGCCGCCGACCTACCACAAGCTGGTACTGCATTTTATTTCGCAGATGGGCCGGTTCGCGGTCTCCCCCTACGGCGAGTTGTACACCCGCGCCGCCACCATGGGGCTGGCGGCGCCGCTGCACGGTTATGGGTTCGACGGCTTCCGGCTGTTCTGCCCGCAGCCGCAATTCGCCGGCGGCTTCCCGCCGCTGGGCATCGCGCCGACCACGCTGGCTTTGGCCGCCTGCAACATCCATCCGCATAATTTTTATTTGCAGGCGCTGGTGGAGGCGGGGTTTCCCGGCCTGGCGCTGTTCGCGGCGCTGAACCTCGCCTGGCTGCTGGCGCTGGGTCGGGGCCTGTGGCGCCGGCCGGAGCCGCTGCGTGTGGGCTTATTCGCCGGCGTGCTGACTTATGCCTGGCCGCTGGCCTCGACCGACAATATCGCAATCCTGCCCCATATCGGCTGGCTGCTGTTGATGCTTGGACTGGGCCTGGCCGCCGCCCACATGCCGCGACAACCTGAACTGGAACCTTCCCATGGCTGAACTCGTCCCCGTGACCGTGCTCACCGGCTATCTCGGCGCCGGCAAAACCACGCTGTTGAACCGCATCCTCTCCGAGAATCACGGCAAGAAATACGCCGTGGTGATCAACGAGTTCGGCGAGCTCGGCGTGGATAACGACCTGGTCGTGGATTCCGACGAGGAAGTATTCGAGATGAACAACGGCTGCATCTGCTGCACCGTGCGCGGCGACCTGATCCGCATCGTCAACGGGCTGATGAAGCGGCGCGACAAGTTCGACGGCATCATCGTCGAGACCACCGGCCTCGCCAACCCCGCCCCGGTGGCGCAGACGTTTTTCGTCGACGAGGATGTGAAGGCCAAAACCCGGCTGGACGCGATCGTGACCGTGGTGGACGCCAAGCATCTGGCGGCGAGGTTAGAGGACAGCCCGGAGGCGGCGGACCAGATCGCCTTCGCCGACGTGATCGTGCTGAACAAGCTCGATCTGGTGACGGCGGCGGAATTGGCCGAGGTGGAGGCCCGCATCCGCGCCATCAACCGCTTTGCCGACATCCACCACGCGACGCGGGCAGATATTCCGGTGGACAAGCTGCTGGGGCTGAACGCCTTCGACCTCAACCGCGTGCTGGCGGCGGTGCCGGATTTTCTCGAGGAGGACAGCCACACCCACGACGAGCACCTGAACTCGATCAGCCTCTCGCTGGAGAAACCGCTGGACCCGGAGAAATTCAACGTGTGGATCGGCCACATCCTGCAAACCCAGGGGCAGAACTTGCTGCGGACCAAGGGGATTTTGGCTTACAAAGACGAGGACCGGCGGTTTGCATTCCAGGCCGTCCACATGATCGCCGACGGCGACTTCGTGGCGCCGTGGAAAGCCGGCGAGCCGCGGGTGAGCCGGCTCGTATTTATCGGCCGTGAACTGAACCGGCCGCAGTTGCGGCGCGGGTTCGAAAGCTGCGCGGCTTAGAAACAACGCTCCATTGCGAATGCGAAAAGAGTCACTTCGCAGCCGCATAGGACTCAGGCTTTGACGATCTGGATCGGGTGCCCCCGATCGACTTGCCGCGCACGCCCAACTGCGCGACAGAGTTGGCCCGGATCGCTACCACAGGAAGCAAACCCCCATGCTCGGCGCTGTCGTCATCTTTGTCGTCTTGATACTCATCATCGGCGTCACGTCCGTGACCATGGCGTTGCGGGACGCTGATTCCTGGCTGCACCGCCGGCTCAATCCCAACAAGAAATACGCCGACGAAGGCCTGTCCACGCAGATGGCGGACCTTGAAGGTGTCGAACCCGGCAAGGACGGTTTTCCCGACATCACTGAGTAGCGCCGCATGGCGTCGCCTCTCGCCCTCGGCCTCGGCACCTTTGGCGACATCACCGCGGGGGCGGATGGCGGGTTGTTGTCCGACGCGCAGGTGATCCGGGACGTGGTGGAGGAAGCGGTGCTGGCGGACCGGCTCGGCGTCGACTATTTCGGCGTCGGCGAACACCACCGGGAAGACTTCGCCGTCTCCGCGCCGGAGATCGTCCTCGCCGCGATCGCCAGCCGCACCACGCGGATCCGGCTCGGCACCGCGGTGACGGTGCTGAGTTCGGACGATCCGGTGCGGCTGTTGCAGCGCTTCGCCACGCTGGACGCGCTCTCCCACGGGCGGGCCGAGATCACCCTGGGGCGCGGCTCCTTCACGGAATCCTTCCCGTTGTTCGGCTACGAGCTGGCGCAATACGAAACGCTGTTCGAGGAAAAGCTGGAGCTGTTCGCGGCCTTGCTGCGGCCGGGGCCGGTGACTTGGGCTGGCACCACACGCCCGCCGCTTAACGAACAGCTGGTCTATCCCAGGTTCGAGGGCAAACCGGTGCAGACCTGGGTCGGTGTTGGCGGCAGCCCGGAATCGGTGGTCCGCGCCGCGCATTACGGCATGCCGTTGATGCTGGCGATCATCGGCGGCGCCCCGGCGCGCTTCAAGCCCTATGTCGATCTGTACCACCGCGCTTTGGCGCAGCTGGGCCAGCCGGCGCTGCCGGTCGGCGTGCACTCGCCGGGCTACGTCGCGGCGACGGACGCGCAGGCGCGGGAGGAGCTCTGGCCGGACTTCCGGGCCATGCACCAGCGGATCGGCCGCGAACGCGGCTGGCCGCCGATGGAACGCGCGGCCTTCGAGCACGAGGCGGACAGCGGCTCGCTCTATGTCGGCTCGCCGGAGACGGTGGCGCGGCGGATCGCCGAGACGGCCAAAACCCTCGGCCTGGCCCGGTTCGACATGAAGTACAGCGCCGGGCCGCTGGCGCACGGCAAGCTGCTGCGCAGCATCGAACTGTTCGCGACCGAAGTGATCCCGCGGGTGCGGGCGCTCCTGGCCTGACACCGGCACGCGCGGCCGGCGGTACCTTGCCGCCGCCCGTTGCCTTGGCTAACCCCGCACCCATGGCCGAACTGGACGCTCTTCTAAATGCCCGCGGCGTCACTCAAGAGTTTGACGCGCAGATCACCGCCGCCGCTTTCGACCGCGCCGGTGGCCTCGCCTTCGCGTTGGGGGACGGCACGTTGCGGCTGAACCAGGGAGAATCCTGGCAAACCGCCGAGGCTCATGCCGGCGCCGTGCTCTGCCTCGCCCCGCACCCGGCCGCCGCCGGCTTTCTTTCGGGCGGCGATGACGGCCGGTTGAACGCGACCGGCCTGGACGGCGCGGTGACCGAGATCGCCCGGTTCGGCTCGAAATGGGTCGAGCATCTCGCCGTCTTCGCCGGCAAGGCGCCGCTTTTCGCCGCCGCGGTCGGCAAAAACCTGCATCTGTTCGGCGCCGACGGCAAAGCGCTGCGCAGCCTCGCTCATCCGTCCACCGTCACCGGCCTGGCGTTCGACGCCAAGGGCAAGCGCATCGCCGCGTCGCATTACAACGGCGCCTCGCTATGGTTCACCGGCTCCAGCAGCCAGACGCCGCGCCTCCTGGAGTGGAAAGGCAGCCATCTCGGCGTCGCCATCCATCCGGGCGGCGATGCGGTGGTGACGGGCATGCAGGAGAATGCCCTGCACGGCTGGACCCTGCCGGAGGCCAAGCACATGCGGATGTCCGGCTACCCGGCCAAGCCGGAATCCTTCGGGTTCACCAAATCCGGCCGCTGGCTGGTCACCGCCGGGGCGGAGGCCGCGGTGCTGTGGCCGTTTTTCGGCGGCGGGCCGATGGGTAAGGCGCCGCTCGAACTGGGCGAGGCCAGCGGCGCCACCCTGAAGCGGGTTGCCTGTCATCCGGAACACGAGGTGTTCGCCGCCGGCTTCAACAGCGGCCTGGTGCTGCTGGTCGACATCGCCAAGGAGCAGATCCTGCCGGTCTGCGGCCCCGGCCCCGCTCCCGGCCGCGGCAGCGTGACGGCGCTGGCCTGGAACGCGACCGGCTCCCATCTGGCCTTCGGCACCGAGGCCGGCTTTGCCGGCGTCGTCGATTTCAGAGCGTGATGAGTTATCACTCACCACGCTCACCTCTTGTTTTGACGAGCAATTTTATGGCTCAGTCGTATCGCTGCGCGATTCGACTTCAAGCCATATTGCTCTAGCGGCCGGTAAGCATCAGCAGCACGACCAGGCCGATCGCGGTGCCTTGCAACAGCACCCGCCAGCGCATCAGCCGGTTGGAGGTGCGGGGGTCGCGGCTCAGATTCGCCATGCCGACGGCGCCAACCAGCATCACGATCACCACCGCGGCCAGGTCGATGCCCAGCAAAATCATCAAGAGGACTCTCATCGCGTTGATATAGCCTCGCGCAACACTTTGTCATCGGAACATTGACTTTGCGGGGCAATGCCGCCTTTGGCTGGCACATGCGCAGAACGCTTATTCCCGCTCTCCTGGCCGCGCTCGCCCTGCTTCTGTCCGGATCTCCGGCGGCGGCGGCCAATCCGGTTGCGGCGCATCAGGCGGCGGCCCCCGCCGCGCCGGCGGCACCGGCGCCGGCGCATCAGGCGACGATCATTCCCGGCTCGCCGCTCGCCGTGCTCACCGGCGCCAGTGCACCGACGCCGCCGCCGAAAAACCCGCAGATCGACACCGCTTCGCCGTTCGGCTCCGGCAATCTCGGGCTTTCGCTCACCTCGGTCATCGGCGCCGGCACCGCGCGCACGCTCGACGCCTTCGTCAGCGCGATGCGGCAATCCACACAGCTGCTGCCGGTTGCCACCTGGGCGCAGACGCTGGTCGACATGCCGGCGCGGCGCGGCCATGCCCTCGACATTCTGCGCGGTCTGCTGATCGCGGTGCTGCCGGCGCTGCTCGCCGACCTGGCCATCCGCTTCGGCCTGGCCAGGCCACGCGCCGCCATCGTCGCCCGCGCCGGCCGTGCATTGCCGCCGCCCGCCCCCGCCGGCGAAGCGTTGGCGGACGCCGAGGCCGGCGAGACCGAAAAACGGCCCCGCCACCGCCGCGAAACCTTCATGTCCTGGAGCCGCCGCATCGGCCGGGCGCTGCTGCATCTGCTGTTGTCGCTGCTGCCGGTCGTCGGCTTCGCTCTGGTCTCCGGCGTCATCCTCGGCACCGGCGTCGTCGCCACCCGGCAGGCCAGGCTCGCCGTTGTCGTGGTCTGCAATGCCTATCTGCTCTGCCGCCTGGCGCTGGAAATCCTGCGCTTCTTCCTGGCGCCGAAAGCGCCGCCGCTGCGGCTGATCGCCGCCTCCAACGCTCGCGCCAGCTGGATCGTCGCCTGGGTGCGGCTGGTGCTGTTCACCGGGGCGCTCGGCTACGCCGTCATCTCGGTTTTCGAGATCCTCAGCCTGCCGCGGAACGGCATGCTGGTGCTCAACCGCCTGGTCGTGCTCGCGGTGCATATCGAGGTCGCGCTGATGCTGTGGCGTTGCCGGCACGTCGTCGGCCGGTGGATCGCCGGCAGCCGGCAAGCCACCGGCTTTGTCGCCGACCTGCGCCGGCGATTGTCGTTCACCTGGATTTATCTCGCGCTGTTCTACATCCTGGCGCTGTGGATCGCCTGGGCCGGCGGCGTGCACAACGCTTTCGGCCTGTTGCTGCGCATCGTTCTGGTTTTGATGGCGGCGCTATTCATCGGCCGCATGACCTGGACCGGCAGCACCTGGCTGCTGGACCACCTGCTGGCGGAGACCGACGCGCAGACCGCCCGCCGCAATGCCTTCTATGCCCGCGCCCGGGCCTATGACCCGCTGATCCACGCGGTGCTGCGTATCCTCATCGTGCTCGGCTGCGTGGTGATCATCCTGGAAGGCTGGGGCCTGCACGTCTTGCCCTGGCTGCTGCACGACAAGCTAAGCCGCGGGCTGACCTATGCCTTTTTCTCGGTCCTGATCACGGTCGCGGTCGCGCTGGCGCTCTGGGAACTCTCGATGGCGCTGATCAATGGCCGGATCGACCGGCTGGCGGCTTCCGGCCAGACCCGGCAGGCCTCGCGGCTGCGGACCTTGCTGCCGATGCTGCAAGCCACGATCGGCGTCTCGATCGGGATCGTCGCCGGGCTGATCGCGCTGTCGAAGATCGGCGTCAACGCAGCGCCCCTGCTGGCCGGCGCCAGCGTGCTCGGCATCGCCATCGGCTTCGGCAGCCAGAAGCTGGTGCAGGACATCATCACCGGGCTGTTCCTGCTGCTGGAGGACGCCATGCAGGTCGGCGATGTGATCAATCTGGCGGGCATGACCGGCACGGTCGAACGGCTCTCGATCCGCACCATCCGGCTGCGCGGCGGCGACGGCTCGATGAACATCATCCCGTTCTCCGCGGTCACCACGGTCACCAACATGACGCGCGATTTCGGCTACGCCCAGATCTCGATCCAGGTCGGTTACGAGGAAGACCTGCCGCATGTTTACGCAATCCTGGAAGACATCGGCAAGGCGATGCGGAGCGAACTGCGCTGGGGCGCGATGATGCGCGACGACCTGCAAATCTTCGGCCTGGATCAGTTCGGCGCCTCGGCACTGGTCATCACGGGCCAGATCCGCACCGGCCCTGGCCAGCACTGGGCGGTGCGCCGCGAGTTCAACGCCCGCGTAAAACAGCGCTTCGAGGCCGAACACATCGATATGCCCTACGCTTACCTGGCGCCGCCGCCGGCCCCGCCGAGTCCGGAAGAACAAGCGAAGCCGGAAACGCCCACCGAAACCGAACCGCCAGCGGAACAGCCCGCCGCCGGCAACAACTCAACCCCTGATCACTGAAAACTGAAAACTGAGCACTGACGACTATCCAGCATCGACGAACACCCGCCGGCCGGCGCGGCGGCACAGCGGCATGACCGCATGGATGTCCTTGCGGGCTTCGGCGATCGTCAGCCCGGCGAATTGCGGCGCCAGTGTCTGGCCGAGGCGCTCGCACGCCTCGAATACTTTGAGGTTCAGCCGCCATTGCAGCGGCGGCGCGAACAGCGCGGCGTGTTTTGTTTCGACCTGGAAAAACAGGCTGCCGAGAAGCCGGGCCAACTGGCCTTGGCTATAGGGCTGGCCGTGGCCGAACGGCGTGCCCTCGGCGTAGGCCCAGAGGCCGCGGCGGTTCGGCACCACCACGATGAGCCGGCCGTCGTCTTTCAACAGCCGCCAGGCTTCCCGCAAGATCCGCCGGGCATTGTCGGCTTGTTCGAGGCCGTGGATGAAAAGTATGCGGTCGAAGGATAGGTCCGCGAACGGCAGCGCCTCCTCCTCGGCGAGGCAGGCCAGGCTGGCGCGGCCGGGCGGCCAGCCGGCGGGGCCCATCTGCTGCGGCGAAAGGGCGACGCAAAGCCGCGCCGTCGCCCGCCATTGCTGCAGATACGGGCCGGCGAAACCGAGGCCGAGCACGGACTGGCGGGCGCAATCGGGCCACAGCGCGGCGAGCTGGCGCCGCAGCAGCCGCGCCGTCAGGCCGCCCAGCGGGGTCGCGTAAAAATCCGCCGCGTCTCGTGCATCGGTCGCCATGTGGTCTATATAGACGACAATATTGTCCCGCAGGAGAGCGACTTTGACCGTCACCGCGACCGCCATCCCGATGCTCAGCGACAACTATTCCTGGTTGCTGAAAGACAGTGTCACCGGCAAAGTGGCGATCCTCGACCCGGCGGAAGCAGCGCCGGCGCTGGCGGCGGTTGAGGCGGGCGGCGGGCGGCTGGACATGATTTTCCTGACCCACCACCATGCCGACCACATCGCTGGCGTGCCGGCTCTGGTGGAACGTTACGCGCCGACCGTGATCGGCAATGCCGCCGACGCGCATCGGCTGCCGAAGCTCGATGTTGCGGTACACGAGGGCGATCTGGTCGATTTCGGCGCCGCCAAGGCGCGGGTGATCGACACGCCGGGCCATACGGTGGGGCACATCGCCTATTACTTCGCCGATGGGGACCTGCTGTTTCCCGGCGACACCTTGTTCTCACTCGGCTGTGGCCGGCTGTTCGAAGGCACCGCCACCGATATGTTCAATTCCTTGCAGAAGTTCTCCGACCTGCCGGACGGCACGCGGGTTTGCGCGGGCCACGAATACACCATGTCCAACGCCAAGTTTGCGCTCCATGTCGATGCCGGCAATGAGGCGCTGCAGGCGCGCGCGGCCGAGGTCAAGGCCTTGCGGGAGTCCAGCCAACCGACGCTGCCGACGACGATGGGGTCCGAGCGCGATTGCAACCCCTTTGTACGGGCGCCGGATACGGAGACGCTGGCGCAGCTGAGAACCGCCAAAGACAATTTTTAAGGCTCGCTGTGCGGGGCGCGACGGGACGATGAGCGACGGCCCGGCACGCCACGGCGTTGTTCTGGCGCGGCGCCGGTTGCCTGGCGCCCTTGCTTTGATGGGCCTGCTCGCCGCGCCGCCCGCTTTTGCCCAATCCGGGGGCGCGATCGCGGTGCCGCCGGCCCCGGTGATTGTCGCCACCCCCTCCGTCATCACGCCGGCCGCGCCGCCGCCGCCGGTCAATCCGCCGCCTATACTGGTGCCGCCGCCGCCGGACCTGAGCGGCAGTGCCGACATCGGCACTCAGCCGGTAACGCAGCCGGCAACGCAGCCGGCAACGCCGCCCACCAATGCCGATTCCGGTAATGCCGACGGCGCCGGCCCGGCCGCCGCCGCGCCGCCACCGGCGCCGGCCTGGCTTCCCGGCGCCGCCGCCGAACTCGGCGTGCTCAATGTCGTCGAAGGCAGCGTCAGCCAGGTGACGATCCCGGTCGGCGGACAAACGACGATCGGCGACCTGCAGGTCGGCGTGCTGGCTTGCCTGCGCCGCCCGCCGGACGCCATACCGGATGCCGCTGCCTTTGTAACGACCACTGCGGCGCCGAGCCAGTCCGCCCAGCCCGCCGCCGCGCCAGCAGCCGACGCGGCACAGAACCAAACCGCGCCCGATGGCGCGGCGCCGAGCTACCGGGGCTGGATACTGCGCTCCGCACCTGGGGCAGCCGTGGTGGGCGACGCCGCCGAAACGTTCCGCATCGTCGACTGCCAGTAGTCGGTCGTCGGCTATGCGGTCGTCGGCCGCGCCCGGTTCCGGCCGGGGCCATTAGTGCCCTAAATGCAACAGCCGCAAAATGTTGTGGCGGCGCACTAAATTGCCTCTGTTGCGCCACGCCAAATCTCTTTAGATGAATGTCATCTTTACCTTTGGAGACACGTCATGAAGCTGCGCCTAGCCCTAGCCGCCGCCACCTGTTTGAGTTTGCCGATCGCGGCGCATGCGCAGCCTGTCACCGGCCCCTATGTCAGCCTCGAAGGCGGCGCCAACATCCTGAACCCGACCAACTACGACGAGTCGTTGATCAGCAGCGCCACCGGCGCCAATACCGGCGGCAAGTTCCTGACCAAAACCAGCTATGCCGGCGTCGGCGCCGTTGGTTTCGGCTTTGGCGACGGCTTCCGGGTGGAAGTCAGTGGCGACTATATGCGCAACTACGCCTCGAAGATCGACACCAACGCGTTCGGCCAGTTCCGGGCCCGCGGCGGCGTCCAGACCTACGGCCCGATGCTCGACGTGTTGTACGACATTCCGGTCGGCCTGCCGATCTTCCCCTATGTTGGCGCGGGCGCCGGCTACCAGTATGTCAAACTTCATAACTACGAGAAGTTGGACGTGGCGCCGGGTGGCGTTTCCGGCACCAAGGGCAGCTTTGCCTATAACGTGATTGCCGGTGTGTCTTATCCGCTGGCTTTCGTGCCCGGCCTTTCGCTCACGCTTGAATACCGCTTCATGATGCAGACCGAGAGCCGCAAGTATGGTGAGAGCATCACCGGCGGCTTCCCGCCCGGCAATCCGGACGGCGGCAAGGTGAAACTCGGCCAGATGTCCAGCCACACCTTCCTCGCTGGCGTTCGCTACCAGCTGTTCCCGCCGCCGCCGCCGCCGCCGCCGCCGGTTGCCGCTGCCCCGGTCGCCCAGGTTCCGGCGCCGCCGCCGGCCAAGACCTACCTGGTGTTCTTCGACTGGGACAAATACAACCTCACCCCGCGCGCGACCGAGATCATCGCCGAGGCCGCGTCCGACAGCCACAGCCAGAACGTTACGACGATCGACGTCTCGGGCTACACCGACACCTCCGGCACGCCGACCTACAACATGGGCTTGTCGGAACGCCGCGCGAAATCGGTTGCCGCACAGCTGGTTTCGGACGGGGTCTCCAGCTCGGAGATTTCGATCCACGCCTTCGGCGAGACGCATCTTCTGGTCCCGACCGGGCCAGGCGTGCGCGAGCCGCAAAACCGGCGCGTCGAAATCGTCCTGCAGTAACCTTTTGCAACATCGAAAAGCCCCGGCAGGCAACTGCCGGGGCTTTTTGTGTACTGGGCATTACGGGCGCATGACAGGATATTAAGACTGACTTCTAAGTGCAACATATTGTGGTATTTTTGGCACAGGGGGTCGGAAACACGATCCACCCCCTCAATTTCCTCCCGAGGCAATGCTAGATACTCCGCAGGTTCAGACCTACCCACGCTCTCGTTTTTCCGCCGTACTAATCTCAGGAGACTACCCGTATGAAGTTACGAAACACTCTGCTCGCCGCGACCGTTCTGGCGGCGCCGCTGGCGTGGTCACAGGCCGCCACCGCCCAGCCGGTTACCGGCGTCTATGTCGGCGCCGAGGGCGGTTATAATTTCGAAGAGAGCCAGAAGGCCAAGAACATCTTCATCAATGGCGTCGGTGGCACCGCGGCCAACGGTATTCCTGAAGAAGCCCACATCACCAATCATAATGGGTTCAATGGCGAAGCGAGCCTGGGCTATGGCTTCGGCAACGGCTTCCGCGCCGAGATCGAAGGCGACTACTACGAGAACCGTTTCAACAAGTTCAAAACCGGCACCCCGGCCGGCGGTTTAGCATCCGGTAAGGAAAAGAAGTACGGCGCGTTCGCGAATGTTCTGTATGACTTCGATATCGGCATGCCGTTCATGTACCCGTATATCGGCGCCGGCGTCGGTTATCAGGAAGACGATTTTCACGACTTCCACGGTGGCGACATTTTCGCCAACAAGACCAAGGGTTCGCTGGCCTATCAGGGCATCGGCGGTATTGCCTTCCCGATCCCGATGGTCACCGGCCTCTCCTTCACGGTCGAGTATCGCTACATGGCGCTTGCCGGCTCGCGCAAGTTCAATGGCGGTTCGCCAGAGATTGGCGGCGGCTTTGTGCCCGCGACCTTCAAGGTGACGCACGAGTACAACCAGTCGGTGATGGGCGGCCTGCGTTACGCCTTCGGTGCAGCCCCGCCGCCGGCTCCGGCCCCGGCTCCGGCTGCCCCGGTCGCGCAGGTTCCGGCCCCCACGCCGGCCAAGACCTATCTCGTGTTCTTTGACTGGGACAAGTACAACCTGACGCCGCGGGCGACGCAGATCATCGCGCAGGCCGCGTCCGACAGCCGTTCCGGCCAGACCACGACGATCGACGTCTCCGGCTATACCGACACCTCCGGCACGCCCACCTACAACCAGGGCCTGTCCGAGCGTCGGGCCAAGGCCGTGGCGGCGCAGCTGGTCACGGACGGCGTCTCGCAGTCGGAAATCGCCATCCACGCTTTTGGTGAGACCCATCTGCTGGTGCCAACCGGCCCGGGCGTGCGCGAGCCGCAGAACCGGCGCGTCGAGATCGTGCTGCAGTAACAGCCGAAACAAGGACGAGGAAAAGGCCCTGGCGGGAAACTGCCAGGGCTTTTTTTGTACCGGGAGCCATAAAGCTTGATACGCCGGTAGAGAACCAAGGCGACAAGACGCGCTCGAGGCGACGACTCTGCCCGATGTCACGGCACCGAAGTTGAGAGGGTTAAGGTCATCTTCATTCTGGATCCGAGAACCACCGCTTTGATCATCGTTGATCTCCAGTTCGGTGTTTTGGCAGCGCCGCTGACGCCGTATGATCGCGATCAGGTCGTGGAAAGCTGTGGCCGACTGGGCCGGGCGGCGGCGGCGGCCGGAGCAACAATCGTGTTAGTCAACGTGAACTACTCCGAAGGTCACGCCGATCGGCCAAATCAACCGGCTGACGCGCCGATGCTTTTGCCGGCCGCGGGGCTTCCCGAAAACTGGGCCACGCTGGTTCCGGAAATTTCGGCACTTCCGAGCCAAATCCATATTACCAAACGCCAGCAGAGTGCATTTTTCGGCACCGAGCTTGATCTTCAGTTTCGGCGCCGCGGCATTGCCACCGCTGTGATTTGCGGCGTCGCAACCAATTTCGGTGTGGAAGCGACCGCGCGCGACGCGCATAACCTGAACTACGCGGTGGTAATCGCGTCCGACGCCTGCAGCAGCGTCATGCTCGATCTACACGATTTCGCAATCACCAAGATACTGCCGCGGATTGCCCGGGTGCGTCATTCGTCCCAAATCATCTCGGCGTTGGGCGCCGAGGCGGCCGGCCCGTAGCCGATCCAGTCTCAGTTGTTGTGGCTGCCGCTGGTCTGGGCGTCCGCCAGGGTCACGGTCTTCAGCCGCCGATGGTGGGTGGAGTGGCTGTAATGCGTCAACGGACAAACAGTGATGCTGATCGGCTGCGTGGTCGGGTTGGCGGCGGCGAAGTGGTCGAGGTCGACAATCGTCTTCAGCGCCAGCACCTGCTGGAAGATCTGGGTGTCGTTCTTGCAGGTCACCGCGCCTTGGGTGATTCCAGCCTCGGACTGGGTGTTGGCCAGAAGGGTGACATAATCATCTTCCCTGGCCTGACCATAATGGCCGCCGGTGCGGCGGAAATAGCCGTCCATCACGTGCTGTTCGGCCAGGATATGCGGTTGAAACTGGGTCATGAAGCTGTCGTACTGGTCGCGCTGACTGCAAGACAGCGCGGCGACCATCAACGAGCTTTTCAAGCCGATGACATTGAAAGCCTGCTGTTCGGTGGAACGCATGCAGCCGCCTTGCGCCATGGCGGCACTGCCGTAACTGGTCGCCAACAAGAGACTCATCACCAGGCGCCGCATTTCGCTCTCCCCGCATTTAAAAGATCGTATACACGAACGTCCGGGACGCTGCATACCAATCTGCGATTTTTGTAATGTGCCTCAGAAGTCCTTAAAAGTAAAATAAATTTTTTGTGCCTTACAGTGCGATGACGCGCAGGGCGTTGGTGGTGCCGGACTGGCCAAAGGGCACCCCCGCGACCACCACGATTTCCTCGCCGCGTTTCGCCAGGCCTTCGATCCGCGCCGCCTTTGCCGCCTGCACCGCCGCTTCGGTCATGGAACGAACTTCCTTGATGACCATCGGGTGCACGCCCCAGGCCAGCGCCAGCCGCCGCGCGGTCTGCAGGCTGGTGGTCAGGCCCAGCACCGGGCAGTCCGGCTTCTCCCGCGCCACCCGCAATGCGGTGGAGCCGGACGCGGTCAGCGCCGCGATCGCCTGCGCGCCGATCGTGTGCGCCACCTGCACGGCGGCCAGCGCGATCGCGTCGGCCGAAGATCGTTCCGGTTCCGGCCGATTCAGGTCGAGCCCGTGGCGCCAGCCTTCGTCGCGTTCCACCCGCGTTACGATCCGGTCCATCATGTTCACCGCCTCGCGCGGGTACTGCCCGGCCGCCGACTCGGCGGAGAGCATCACCGCGTCGGCGCCGTCGAACACCGCCGTTGCAACATCGGAAGCTTCCGCCCGGGTCGGCGCCGGGGCCGAGATCATGCTCTCCAGCATCTGTGTCGCCACCACCACCGGCAATCCGCGCAGTTGCGCCGCGCGGATGATCCGCTTCTGCGCGATCGGCACTTCCTCCGGCGGCAGTTCGACACCGAGATCGCCGCGCGCCACCATCACCGCGTCGGAAAGGTCGAGGATCGCGTCCAGGTTGGTGAGCGCCTGCGGCTTTTCTAGCTTGGTCATCACGTAGGCGCGGCCAGCGGCGATGGTTTTCGCCTGCGCCACATCCTCCGGCCGCTGCACGAACGACAGGCCGATATAGTCGATGCCGAGCGGCAGCACGAAGTCGAGATCGGCGAGGTCCTTGGCCGTGAGTGCCGGGATCGGCAGCACCACGTCCGGGATGTTCACGCCCTTGCGGTCGGAAAGCACGCCGCCGTTCATGATTTCGGTCTGTAAATGATCGTCCCGCTTATGCTTGACGCGCAGCCGCAGCTTGCCGTCATCGAGCAGCAGCGTGGTGCCGATCTCGGCGGCCTGCAAAATTTCCGGATGCGGCAGGCAGACCCGGCGCGTGTCGCCCGGCGCCGGACTCATGTCGAGGATGAAGCTTTGCCCGGCCTGCAAATGCACCCGCCCGGACTGGAACTGCCCGACCCGCAGCTTCGGCCCCTGCACGTCGGCCAGAATGGCGATCGGGTGGCTGTATTTTTTCTCCAGCGCCCGGATCATTTCGATCCGCGCCGCGTGCCCGGCGTGCTCGCCGTGCGAGAAGTTGAGCCGGAAGACGTCGGCGCCGGCCAGGAACAGGCTGGCCAGCATTTCCGGGGTCGAACTGGCGGGGCCGAGCGTCGCGATGATCTTGGTGCGGCGGTGCCGGTGGAGACGTTCGGTCATGGAGCCCCTCGGGTCTGGTATGCGCGCAACCCCGCCCCCGCTTACCGCCGGCGGCTGGATTGCGCTATGGTGCGGGGGGCTGTTGGCGGAGGATTGAATGAGCAAACCGGAATTTGACGCAGCGACAACGCAGGCGCTGGAGGCGGCGGCGTTTCGGGCACTCGTCGCGCATCTGCGGGCGCGGCCGGATGTGCAGAACATCGACCTGATGAACCTGGCCGGCTTCTGCCGGAACTGCCTGTCGCGCTGGTACCGCGAGGCGGCGGCGGAACAAGGCATTGCGCTGGCCGATCCCGACGCGCGCGAAATCGTTTACGGGATGCCTTACAAGGAATGGCAGGCGGCCAACCAGAAGCCGGCGACCGCCGATAGCCAGGCGGCTTTCGCAAAGGCGCAGCCCTGATGGCGCTCGACAGTACGACGGAGGTCAAACCGACCAACGCCACCGGCGAGCGGCTGCAAGGCATCGTCGAGCGGATCGAGCGGCTGGAGGAAGAGCGCAAGGCATTGGGTTCGGATATCAAGGACGTGTTTTCGGAAGCTAAATCGGCCGGGTTCGACATCAAGGTGCTGCGGCAACTGATCCGGCTGCGCAAGCAGGAACCGGCCGAGGTCGAGGAGCAGGAGACGCTACTGGACGTGTATCGCCGCGCGATCGGCATGTGAGCGGGATGCGGCTGCCCGGCTTGCGGCAGCCTTGCCCGCCGGCGCGACGCAGCACGAGTGGCCCGGCGGCCTACGCCCCCGGCAATTCGGTCAGCGGTTTCGAGACGATCGACAAGATCGCGCAGCTTGGCTGGCTGACGCGGCCGCATCGTCTCTGCCTGGCACCGGCGATCGCCGGCCGCCGGCCGTTGCCGCTGTTCGCCGAAGCGGCGTTGCCGGAGGAGGTCGTGCGGCGGCATTACGATCCTTCGCCGCCGCCGCCCGTATTCGTCTACGGGCTGCCCGGGCATGAACTCGGCGGCGGCGGCCTGTTGGTGCGGGCGGGCCAGGTGTTTCGTACCGCCGATGCGATCCCGGAATATTTCAACGGCGCGCTGCGGCCGGACGGTGCCGATCTGCCGGAGCTTTGGGGCGGCGCGCTGTTCGACCCGGCCGCCACGATCCTGGAGGTGGACGTGCCGCTGGCGGTGCCGTTCCACCCCAACATCGTCTACGGCCATTTCCTGCTGGAGATGCTGCCGCGCCTGAATATCCTGTGGCGGCTGCGGCAGGCCGGTGCGGCCTTCGCGGTGGCGGCGACCAGCAGCGCGCCGGATTGGGCGAAGCGCATCCTGGCGCTGTATTTCGACCCAGACCAGATCATTTGGTACGATCTCAGAACGGAGCGGGTGCGCGCCCCCTGTTTCATTCTGCCTTCGATGATGCACAGCAACTACCGTTTCCACCCTGCCTTCAACCTCGACATCGACGCTCTGAAGGCGGCTCTGTTACCCGCGCCCGCGCCCGCGCCCGCGCCCGCGCCTGGCCGGCGCCGCGTCTGGCTCTCGCGCGCCCGCCATCCGGGCCTGCACGGCATGGTGAACGAGGCCGAGGTGGAGGCGGCGGTCGCCGCTCTCGGCTTTGAAGTCGTGCATCCGGAGGACCTCGGATTCGTCGAACAGATCGCGCTGATGGACGCAGCCGCGATTGTCGCCGGCGCATATAGCTCCGCCATCCATAACAGCCTGTTCGCGCGGCTCGGCACCAAGGTGTTCTGCGTCAACTGGGTCAACTGGTACCAGAGCGGCGTCAGCACCCTGCGCGCCCAGCCGCTTGCCTATCTACCCGGCTCAGACGGGCAGTTTCGAGACTGGCGGGTGCAAAGTACCGCGCAGGCGCGCTACACGGTGGATTGCGCGGCGCTGCGGGAGGCACTGCAACGTTTCGAGGCCGGGCAGGCCTTTTAGCCGATCGTCAGACGTTCCTGGCCTCTTCGAAACGGGCTTTGGCTTCGACGGGATCGGGCAGCGCGCAAACCCGGGCGAGCCCGATAATCGCGAGGCTGAAAATCACGATGATCACCGAAGCGGCGCCGTCCGAAAGCACACCGACGCCGTGAGTGAGGTTTTCGGGGCCGAGCACGGTAATCAGCCAAAGGCCGGCGAAATAAGGCGCCAGCCAGGCGGCGCCGCGCCAGGCCAGATGCGAGAGCGTGCGCCGCGCCGCGAACTGCCACGCCACGTAGAGGATAAAGACGATCAGCAGGCCGCCAAACAAATGGTCGACGACGGCGCGGCCGGCCCAGAACACTACGAAGTTGGCGACGATAAAGGCGCAAGGCGCCACCAGCCAAGCCGGGCGCAGCGTGAACGGCCGCGGATACTGGGCGACCGGCATGGTGGTGCGCAGGCAGATCAGGACAACCGGGCCGACGCCATAAGCCAGCACGCCGATCGAGGAGAGGTAGCTGACCAGCAACCGCCAGGAGGGCAACGGCAGCAGGAACAACAGCCCGACGAAGAAGGTCAGCGCCAGGCTGGCCACCGGCACGCCCGCCGCGGAAAGCCGCGCCAGGCGGCGCGGGAACAGCCCGAGATCGGCGGTGGCGTAGATCACCCGCGCCGCCGTGGTGTTGTAGATGATGCCGGTGCCGGCCGGGGAGATGGCCGCGTCGGCATAAAGCAGCGCCGCCAGCCAGGTCAGGCCCGCCAAGGTAGCGAGGCCGGCGAACGGCCCGGAGACGCCGGTAAAGCTCAAATGGCTCCAGCCATGGGCGAGGGCGGCCGGCGAAAGCGCGCCGATGAAAGCGACCTGCAGCCCGACATAAAGGATGATGCAGAGCAGCACGGAGCCGAGGATGGCGAACGGCAAGGCGCGCCCAGGGTCGGCGGATTCGCCGGCCAGCTCGATCGCCTGCCGGAAGCCCAGAAAAGTGAAAACGATGCCCGCCCCGGACACCGCCGCCAGCACCCCGGCCGCCCCCGCCGGCGCGAACGGCGCGGTGAAATTGGCGGCGCGGAAATGTGCGCCGATCAGCGCGACCACAGTCAGCGCCGGCACCGCCAGCTTCCACCAGGTGATGGCGTTGTTGATCCTGAGCACCAGTCGGATGGCGGCGAGATTGATGGCGATGAACACCGCCATCAACACCGCCGCGGCCGCAACGCCCGGCCCGGTAAGCACGCCGGTCGCAGGCACCACCAGCCCCGGACGGATGTTGTTGGCGTAGGTGACGACCGCGACCGCCTCGACCGGCGGCACCGCGACATAGGCCAGGAAGTTGATCCAGCTCATCACCTGGGCGCAGAGCGGCCCGAAGCAAAGCTGCGGAAAGACGATGACGGCGCCGGGCCGGGGAAACAACGTGGTCAGCTCGGCGAAGACGAAGGCCAGCAGCAGCACGGCGACGCCGCCGATTACCCAGGAGATCACCGAGGCCGGCCCGGCGATCCGCGCCGCGTTCAACGCGCCGAACAGCCAGCCGGAGCCGATCATGCCGCCAAGGCTGGCGAACAACAGCCCGATCCGCCCCGCATCGCGCCGTAAGCTTGTCGCCATCCGGCACTCCTCTACCATGCCTTTGATCCAGGGTGTCGAACCCCTACATCTGGACGCTACAGGAGCACGAGTGGAATGCGTAAGACAGGTCCGGCCCGGCAGCCCGAAGGTTTGAGCGGCGGCGGCGAAATATTGCCGACGTGGAACTTGGGCGACCTCTACGCCGGCACGGCCGACCCGCAAATCGAGGCGGATCTTCAGGCGGCGCGGCTGGCTGCCGAGGCGTTCGAATCGCAGCACCGGCTCAAGCTGGCGACGCTGGACGGCGCCGCGCTGGCAGCGGCGATCGCCACCTTCGAGCGGATCGAGGAGGGCCTCGGCCGGGTGATGTCTTTCGCCCAGTTGCTGTTCAGCGCGGACTCTTCCGATCCCACACATGGGCAGTTCTATCAGACGATGAGCGAGCGGGTGACGGCGATCGACACCCATTTGTTGTTCTTCACCCTGGAGCTCAACCTGCTCGGCGAGGCTGAGCTGGCGGAAAAGTTGAACGACCCGGTGCTGGCCCGCTACGCGCCCTGGCTGCGGGACCTGCGGGTGTTCCTGCCGCACCAGCTTTCCGATGAGCTGGAAAAGCTGCTGCACGAGAAGGAAGTGACCGGCCACTCGGCCTGGAGCCGGCTGTTCGACGAGACGATGACCGGCCTGCGCATCCCGCTCGCCGGCGAGACGCTGACGCTGTCGGACGCGCTGAACAAACTCTCCGACCCCAACCGCGAAACCCGCCACGCCGCCGGCGCGGCAGTGGGAGCGGCGATGGCGGACCACGAGAAGATGCTGGCGCTGATCACCAACACGCTCGCCAAGGACAAGGAGATCACCGACGGCTGGCGGCACTACGCCACGCCGCCCAGCGCTCGCAACCGCTCCAACATGGTGGAGGACGAGGTGGTGGCGGCGCTGTCGGACGCCGTCGTCGCCTCCTACCCGAAGCTCGCGCATCGCTATTACGCCATGAAGGCGAAGTGGCTGGGCCTGGAGAAACTCGAATACTGGGACCGCAACGCGCCGCTGCCGGAAGACGCCGACCGCCTGGTTGGCTGGAACGAAGCCAAGGCGCGGGTGCTGGATGCCTATGGCGCCTTCGCGCCGGAACTGGCCGGCGCGGTCAAGCCGTTTTTCGACAAGGGTTGGATCGACGCCGGGTTGCGGCCCGGCAAGGCCGGCGGCGCCTTCGCGCATTCCACCGTTCCCTCCGCGCATCCTTATGTGCTGCTGAACTACCACGGCCGCACCCGCGACGTGATGACGCTGGCGCATGAGCTGGGCCACGGCGCGCACCAGGTGCTGGCGGCTCAACAGGGCTACCTGATGGCCGGCACGCCGTTGACGTTGGCTGAAACCGCCAGCGTGTTCGGCGAGATGCTGACCTTCCGGGCGCTGCTGGACTCCGAAACCGACCGGAAACGGCGCCGGATCATGCTGGCGCAAAAGGTCGAGGACATGCTGAACACCGTGGTTCGGCAGATCGCCTTCTATCAGTTCGAATTGCGGGTTCACACCGAACGCCGCGCCGGCGAATTGCTGCCCGGCCGGATCGGCGAGATCTGGCTCGATGTGCAGCGCGAAAGCCTCGGCCCGGCCTTTAACTTTGCCGATGAGTACCGGCTGTTCTGGGCCTACGTGCCGCACTTCATCCACTCGCCGTTCTACGTCTACGCCTATGCCTTCGGCGACTGCCTGGTGAACGCGCTGTACGCGGTTTACCAGGAGGCGGAGGACAAGCCTGAATTTGCGGAGAAATACCTTGTCATGCTGCGGGCCGGCGGCACGCTGCGCCACCGCGACTTGCTGGCGCCGTTCGGGCTGGACGCGGCCGATCCGAAATTCTGGCAAAAAGGCCTGGACGTCATCGCCGGCTTCATCGACGAGTTGGCTTGATGGCCGATCGTGAAGGCAGCGCGTTCGGCGAATTCCGCCGTTTCGCCCGCACCTCCGGCGCCGTCGGCGGGATCGCGGCGCGCATCGCCGGCGAGCGGGTGTTCGGGATCAAGACCGACAAGGCCCGCCACGCCGAGGACCTGAAAGCGGTGTTGGGCAGCCTCAAAGGCCCGATGATGAAGGTGGCGCAGTTCCTCTCCACCGTGCCGGACGCGCTGCCCCCGGAATACGCGGCGCAGCTGGCGGAGCTGCAGGCCAACGCCCCGCCGATGGGCTGGCCGTTCGTGCGCCGGCGGATGGCGGGCGAGCTCGGCCCGGATTGGGAAAGCAAGTTCAAGGTATTCGCGCATGAAGCCGCGGCCGCGGCCAGCCTCGGCCAGGTCCACCGCGCCACCCTGCCGGACGGGACCGAGGTGGCCTGCAAGCTGCAATACCCGGACATGCCGAGCACGATGGAGGCCGACCTCAAGCAGCTCAAGCTCGCCATGGCGGTGTACAAGCGGATGGACAACGCCATCATCCAGGACGACATCTACATCGAACTGGTGGAGCGGCTGCGCGAGGAGCTGGACTACACCCGCGAGGCCGCGCAGATGCGGCTGTACGGCCGGATGCTGCGGGACACGCCCGACGTGAACGTGCCGGCGCCGTTCATGGCCACCACCACGACCCGGCTGCTGACCATGGAATGGCTGAACGGCACCGGCCTGGCCCGCTGGCTGGAGGCCGGGCAGAGCCAGGAAGCCCGCAACCGCCTGGCCGAGGCTTTGTTCCGGGCCTGGTACATCCCGTTCTACCGCTACGGCGTGATCCACGGCGACCCGCATCTCGGCAACTACCAAGTCAGCCCCGAGGGCGGGGTGAACCTGTTGGATTACGGCTCGATCCGGGTGTTCCCGGCAAAATTCGTCGGCGGCGTCTTATCGCTTTACGCCGCGGTGCGGGATGGCGACGAAGCGGCGTCCCGCCACGCCTACGATGTCTGGGGCTTCAACGGCATCACCACGGAGCAGGTCGGCATTCTGAACGACTGGGCCAATTTCCTTTACGAGCCGCTGATCCAGGACCGGGTGCGGCCGATCCAGGAAAACGCCGACACCCAGTTCGGCCGCACCGTGGCGATGCGCGTCCACGAAGGCCTGCAGCGCACCGGCGGCGTCCGCCCGCCGCGCGAGTTCGTTTTGATGGACCGCTCCGCCATCGGCCTCGGCAGCGTGTTTCTGCGGCTGCGCGCCGAACTGAACTGGAGCCGCCTGTTCCACGAGACGGTGGCGGATTTCAACGAAACAGAACTGGCGGCGCGGCAGACGGAAGCCCTGGCGGCGGCTGGAGTGCCGACACCGAAGTAGGTCCCTTCGCCATCGGAGGATTTGAAGGCTGCGTTTCGCAAGCAAGAGAACCCCATTTGACCCCAACCATCATTGCGAGTCCCGGCGCAGCCGGGACGAAGCAATCCAGAACCCAAGCCGATGAAGCAACCAGCCGCTTGCATCGCGACGAATTCGCGCAACGGCACATGCTACGTCGGCGCAGTAGGACGGCGCGGTTTGGGATTGCTTCCGCCGGCTTCGCCGTCCTCGCAATGACGAGCCACGGGCTGGGGCCCGGCACGCAAAAAGATCGTCGTTGCGACACGGCGATCGGCCCGCGCGGCCTGAGCAGTGGGCTGGCCTAGCGGGCGCACCCCGCTTAAAACGCCGCATGGCGATTTTTGATCGAGGCTTCAACGAAGGGTTCTTCGCCCGGGCCTACCGCAAGTTCCTGCACTCCTATTACGCCAACGACCTCTGGATCGACCTCAGGCTGCACGCCAAGCGCGAAGCGGTGGACTACATCGTCGCCAATATGCAAGCCGCTCTGGTGCGGCCGGACCGGCTGGCGCTGTTGTCCTTCGCGCTGTCGCGGGCGCCGGCGGACGGGCTGGTCATGGAGTTCGGCGTCGAGAAAGGCGCGTCGCTGCGGCACCTGGCCTCGCTTACGCCCCGCCTCGTGCACGGCTTCGACAGTTTCGAGGGCCTGCCCGGCGACTGGGCCGGCACCAAGGAAGCCAAGGGCGCGTTCGACCTGCAGGGCCGGCTGCCAAAAATTCCGGCCAACGCCAAACTGCATGTCGGCTGGTTCGACACGACCCTGCCGGCCTTCCTCGCGACGCAAAGCGAGACTTGCGCGCTGCTGCATATCGACTGCGACATCTACGCCTCCACCGCCACCGTCTTCGCCGTCCTCGCCGGGCGGATCGTGCCCGGCACCGTCATCGTCTTCGACGAATACTTCAACTACCCCGGCTGGCGGCAGCACGAGTACAAGGCATTTCAGGAATTCATCGCCGCCGCGAATCTCGGCTACCGCTACCTTGGCTTCGCCGCCGAAAAAGGCCATGTCGCGGTGGTCATCAGCTAGCGGCACCGGCGCTATTGAAACTTATCCGGGGGCGGCTAATGGTGTGTTGTAACAGGGGCCCGCAAGGGGGAAACAAATGCGTCTAGCGGTGTTGAAAGAGCGCAAGGCCGGCGAGGCGCGGGTGGCGGCAACGCCGGATACCGTGAAAAAACTGCTCGCGCTGGGCTTGAGCGTCGCCGTTGAGGCTGGGGCCGGCACCACCGCCGCGATCACCGACGAAGAGTTTCGGGCCGCCGGCGCGGAGATTGCCCCGGATGCCGCCGCGGCCCTCGCCGGCGCCGGGATCCTGTTCGCGGTGCAGGCGCCGGAAGCGGACATCCGCAAGCTGCTGCCGCGCGGCATCCTGCTGATCTGCACCATGAACACCTTCGGCAACCCGGACCTGGTGCCCGCACTCGCCGCCGCCGGGATCGACGGTGTGGCGATGGAAATGGTACCGCGCATCACCCGCGCCCAATCCATGGATGTGCTGTCCAGCCAGGCCAACCTCTCCGGCTACCGCGCCGTGATCGAGGCCGCCGGCGCCTTCGCCCGCGGCTTCCCGATGATGATGACGGCGGCCGGCACCGTGCCGCCCGCGCGGGTGCTGGTGATCGGCGCCGGCGTCGCCGGGCTGCAGGCGATCGCGACGGCGCGCCGGCTCGGCGGCATCGTTTCCGGCACCGATGTGCGGCCGGCGGCGAAAGAGGAAATCCGCTCGCTCGGCGCCACCTATATCGGCGTCGACGACGAAGAGAGCGCCAAGCAGACCGGCGCCTATGCCACGCAGATGAGCGACGCGTTCCGGCAGAAACAGGCCGAGCTGATGGCCACCACGGTCGCCAAGAACGACATGATCATCTGCACCGCCTTGGTGCAGGGCCGCAAAGCCCCGGTGGTGGTTAGCGCCGAAATGGTGGCGGCGATGAAGCCGGGCAGCGTGATCGTCGACCTCGCCGCGGATTCCGGCGGCAATTGCGCGGCAACCGTGCCGGGCGAGGTCATCACCACGGCGAACGGCGTGCAGATCCTCGGCCACCGCAACTGGCCGGCGCGGATCGCGGTGGCGGCCAGCGCGCTATACGCCCGCAACCTGCTCACCTTCCTCACCACCTTCTGGGACAAGGACGCGCAAGCGCCGAAGCTCACCGAAACCGACGACATCATCAAGGGCGTGCTGCTGACCCGGGGCGGGCAGATCGTGCATCCCAATTTCACCGCGCCACCGGCGGCGGACGTGCCCGCGCCGGTTTCCGCGCCCGCCGCCGCGCCGGTGCCGGCGGCTGAATTCGTGCCGCCGGCTGCCGAACCAGGACCAATCCAGGGACCAACGCCATGACCCCCACCGATCTCGCCACCCAGGCCGCCGACCTCGCGCACCAGGCTTCGGTGCTGGCGCAGAACGCCGCCGGCGTCGCCGCCGTGCAGGCCCAGCATCTGGCACCCGCCGCGCCCTTCATCTACCTGTTCAGCATCTTCGTGCTCGCCGTCTTCGTCGGCTATTACGTGGTGTGGAACGTCACCCCGGCGCTGCATTCGCCGCTGATGGCGGTGACCAACGCAATCAGCTCGGTGATCATCGTCGGCGCCATGCTGGCGGCCGGGCTGCCCGGCAGCTTCGCCGCGCACGCCTTCGGCTTCGCCGCCGTGGTGCTGGCCAGCGTCAATATTTTCGGCGGCTTCGTGGTGACCAACCGCATGCTCTCGATGTTCCGCAAGAAGCAATAAGGCGAACGCCACCATGAACGAGTCCTTCTCGGCCCTCGCCTACCTCGTCGCCGCCGTCCTGTTCATCCTGGCGCTGCGCGGCCTGTCGCATCCGGTCACCTCGCGGCGCGGCAACCAGATGGGTGTCGCCGGCATGGCGATCGCCATCCTCGCCACCTTCGCGCATTTGGGGATGACCTGGCACGGCGCGCTGATCATCGTCATCGGCATGGCGATCGGCGGGTCCATCGGCACGCTGGCGGCGCTGCGCATAAAAATGACGGCGCTGCCGCAGCTGGTCGCGGCGTTCCACTCGCTGGTCGGTCTCGCCGCGGTCTGCGTCGCCGCCTCGGCGCTGAACGCGCCGCAGAGTTTCGGCATCGGCACGCCGCACCACATCCATCTCGAGAGCCTGATCGAGATGTCGCTCGGCCTCGCCATCGGCGCCATCACCTTCACCGGCTCGCTGATCGCCTTCGCCAAGCTGCAGGCGCTGATGAGCGGTACACCGATCACCTTCAAGGGCCAGCACCAGCTCAACCTCGCTCTGGCGATCGTGCTGCTGGTGTTGATCGTCGGCTTCGTCGCCTCCGGCGGCAGCCACATGTTGTTCTGGCTGGTGGCGCTGCTGGCGCTCACCATCGGCTTCCTCTTGATCATCCCGATCGGCGGCGCGGACATGCCGGTCGTCGTCTCGATGCTGAATTCCTATTCTGGCTGGGCGGCCTCGGGTATCGGCTTCACCATCGGCAACCTCGCCCTCATCGTCACCGGCGCGCTGGTCGGCTCCTCCGGCGCGATCCTCTCCTACATCATGTGCAAGGGGATGAACCGCAGCATCATCAACGTGATCGCCGGCGGCTTCGGCGGCACCGGCGCCGAAGCCGTGGCGGGGCCGGGCACCGGCGACCGCGCGGTGAAGGTCGGCTCCGCCGACGACGCCGCCTTCATCATGAAAAACGCCTCGAAGGTGATCGTGGTGCCGGGCTACGGCATGGCGGTGGCGCAGGCGCAGCACGCGCTGCGGGAAATGGGCGACATCCTGAAAAAAGACAATGTGGAAGTGAAATACGCCATCCATCCGGTGGCCGGCCGGATGCCGGGCCACATGAACGTGCTGCTGGCCGAAGCCAACGTGCCGTATGACGAAGTGTTCGAGCTGGAGACCATCAACAACGAGTTCTCCACCGCCGACGTGGTGTACGTGATCGGCGCCAACGACGTCACCAACCCCGCCGCCAAAACCAATCCCGCCTCGCCGATTTTCGGCATGCCGATCCTGGAAGTGGACAAAGCTAAAACCGTGCTGTTCGTGAAGCGCTCGATGGCGTCAGGCTATGCGGGCGTGGATAACGAATTGTTCTTCCGCGACAACACCATGATGCTGTTTGGCGACGCTAAAAAGATGACAGAAGAAATCGTGCAAGCGCTGGGTAAGTAAAGCAGGGCGCTGCCCTGCACCCGCTGGGGCCGGGAGGCCCCAGACCCCGGGACTTTGAGCCGTGGGCTCGCTGCGCAATGTTCGATGCGATAATTTGCGTCTGGCCTCGGCCCAAGGGCTTCAAAGATCGTGCCACCGCCTTAAGTATCGACCGGGTGGCTTGAACAGCGTTTGGGAATGAGTTGATGCATGGCCAGACCGGTCTTTTACACCTTGCTGGCTGCCACCGTTGCTCTGGGCCTCGTCTTCCGCAAATCGGAACCCTCGACCGTGGATGACGCACCTGTTGACCCGCACGGCCCGCCACCCGAGCCGGGGCAGACGCCGATCAAACTCTCGCCGCATCCGGGGCTGAAGGAGCAGGTCGGCAGCACCCTGGCCGAGAAAGAAGCCGGGTCGGACGCCACCCATCCGGGGCAAATTCCGTTCGCCGGCTGGAAGCACGTGCTGCGCCGGGTTGCCGCCGGCTTCATGCAGGACCGGGTGATGGCGGAGGCCGCCGGCGTCACCTTCTACGCGCTGCTGGCGCTGTTCCCGGCGATCGCCAGCTTCATCTCGATCTACGGCATCATCACCGACGCTTCGCATCTCGGCGACCAGCTGGCGAACCTGCAGGGCATCGTACCCGCCGGCGGGATCGACATCATCAAGGACCAGGTCACCGCACTCACCAGCAAAAGCAGCAAGACCTTGGGCTTCGCCGCCATCCTCGGCGTGCTGATCTCGCTGTGGAGTGCCAATTCCGGCATCAAGTCGCTGTTCGACGCGCTGAACGTGGTTTACCACGAGCACGAGAAGCGCGGCTTTATCCGGCTGACGCTGATCTCTTTCTGCTTCACCATCGGCGCGATCGTCTTCGTCATGGTCGCCTTGCTCGTCGTGGTCGCGGTGCCGGTGGTGCTGAACTTTATCGGCCTCGGCAGCTTCACCGGCGTGTTGCTGAAATTGGCGCGCTGGCCGGTGATGCTCCTGGTCCTCAGCTTTGCCTTGGCGGTCATCTACCGCTATGGCCCCAGCCGGACCAAGGCGCGCTGGCAGTGGGTCAGCTGGGGCAGCGCCTGCGCCGCGGTGTTCTGGATAGTCGCCTCGCTGGTGTTCTCGTTCTACGTCGCTAATTTCAGCACCTACAACAAAACCTATGGCTCGCTGGGCGCCGTGGTCGGCTTCATGACCTGGATCTGGATTTCCAGCATCGTGGTGCTGATGGGCGCCGAACTGAATGCCGAACTGGAGCAGCAGACCGACCGCGATTCCACCATCGGCCCGGAAAAGCCCAAGGGCGAGCGCGGCGCCTTCAAGGCCGACATCAAGACCTGAACGCGGGCCGCGGGCAGCCCGCCGCCGGGGCCAAGCTCCGGCTTTGTAACGTCTTTACCTCTTGGATAGAATTATCCCGCCTAATCGGGCCGATGTCCTGGTTCAAGGTCTTTTCGCCTGCCGAGTCCGCGCTGCTGCCTGGCCCGGTTCTGGTCGAGCTGCTCGACCTGCTTTACGATGGCGCCCTGCTTGCCATCATCTCGATGGGAGCCCTGGTGGGCTTCATGGGCCTGCTGGTCTTCGCCACCAGCGGCGACGGCCTGGTGATTTTCATCGCCGCCACCGGCGTTTTGTTGAACGTGGGCAGAGCCTTCGACAACCTGGCCTATCGCCGGCAACGGCCCTGCGGCGCCGACACTGCCATACAGTGGGAGCGGCGCTACGCCATCGGCAGCCTCGGCTTCGCCGCCACGGTTGGCCTGTTCAATTTCTGTTCGCTGAGGCTGGACGATCGTTACGCTCCGATGCTGATCGGCGGCCTGTTTTTCGGCTATGCCTCCAGCCTGATCGGGCGGATCTACGTCCGCCCGCTGATCAGCGGCGCCAGCCTGCTGCTGGTGGCGGTGCCGACGGCCTTCGGCTACGGCCTGCTGGTCCTGGAACGCGACCCCTATGTCGGCATCGCCTACGCCACCCAGACCATGCTGATCACCGGCTTCACCGTGCTCGGGCTGTTGACCATCGCCCAGAGCTACCGCGCCATGGTCGGCCAGTTGCTGACCAAGCGTGACCTCGCCGCAATGGCGCAGCAGGACCCGCTCACCAACCTGCCGAACCGTATCCTGCTGCGCTCCCGCTTCGAGGAGATCATGGCGGCCCGGCAGCGCGCCGGCCACCTCGTGGCATTTCACTGCCTGGATCTGGACCGTTTCAAACCGGTCAACGACACTTTCGGCCACCCGATCGGCGACGCCTTGCTGCAAGCGGTCGGCAACCGGCTGGTCCGCGCCGTGAAAGCGGATGACATCGTGGCGCGCATCGGTGGCGACGAGTTCGTGGTCCTGCAATGCGGGCTGCATGGCGCCGACGAGGCCGAGGCGCTGGCGCAGCGGGTGATCCGGGTGACCAGCGCGCCCTACGACATCGAGGGCAGGCAGATCAGCGTCGGCGTCAGCGTCGGCATCGCGTTGGCGCCCCAGGACGGGGCCGATCTGGAACAGCTGCTGGCCCGCGCCGACGCCGCCCTGTACCGGGCTAAAACCTCCCGGCGCGGCACCGTCGCCTTCTGGACCGGGCAATCCTTGAGCCTGCCGGGCGCCGCGGCTTAGAAACGAGTTTCGCTCTCTGAAGTAAAAGCAGAGCATGGCTTGGAGGTTGAAGGGCAAGTGCCAAGCGATTCGACCTCAACCGATGATGCTCAGGGGTTGCCGGTGCCGCCCGTGGCTCCATAAATCTGTCCGGTGATGTAGCTCGCCTCGGTCGAGCCCAGCAGCACGTAGATCGGTGCCAGCTCCGCCGGCTCGCCGGGCCGGCCCATCGGCACGCTGCTGCCGAAGGTCACCACCTTCTGCTGCGAATCCCCGCCGCAAACCTGCAACGGCGTCCAGAACGGGCCCGGCGCCACGCCGTTGACCCGAATGCCCTTGCCGATCATCTGCTTGGCCAGCGACTTCACGAAGATCATGATCGCGCCCTTGGTCATCGAATAGTCGAGCAGATTGGCTTCCGGATTAAAGGCGTTCACCGAGGTGGTGCAGACGATCGCGCCGCCGGGCGGCATGTGCGGGATCGCCGCTTTGACGATCCAGTACATCGCGTAAACGTTGGTCTTCATCGTCCAGTCGAATTCTTCGCTCGAAATGTCGAGGATCGAATGCGCTGTCCTCTGCCGCGCGGCGTTGGAGACCAGCAGGTCGAGGCCGCCGAGGCCGGCCACCGCGTCCGCCACCAGCTTGCCGCAGAACGCCTCGTCGCGGATGTCGCCCGGCAACGCCACCGCCTTGCGCCCAGCCTGCTTTATCAGCTGCACAACCTCGACGGCGTCCGGCTCCTCGGCCGGCAGATAGCTGATCGCCACGTCCGCGCCCTCCCGCGCGTAGGCGATGGCGGCGGCGCGGCCGATGCCGGAATCGCCGCCGGTGATCAGCGCCTTGCGTCCCGCCAGGCGGCCGGAGCCGACATAGCTCTTCTCGCCATGATCGGGCTTGGGGCTCATGTTCTTGGCCAGGCCCGGCCATGGCTGCAGCTGCGGCATGAACGGCGGCCCGGGATATTCGGTGTTCGGGTCGCTCAGCGGCCGCGACGGCAGGATCGGCGTGTCGGAGGCTTTGTTGTCGGCCAGAGCGGGTGTGGCGGCGACAGCCGCGAGGCCGGCGGCCACGCCGGCCAGACCGCGGCGCGAAGTGAGGAGCTTGTCGTTGTCCATGGCGGCATTTCCTTGTCGTTCGCTTTAGGTTTGGGTGGCCAAGCCGCCCTTGCAACGGATCGTTTTGTGTCCGCAAGTGTTGTTTTGGTTAGGGAATCAAATGGTTCACCGGCCCATGTCCGGCACCAAAGCCGGGCGCCGTGGCAATGGCGTTTTGCAGGTAGTCCCGCGCCCGCCGGATCGCCTGCACCAGCGGCAGGCGCTGCGCCAGCCCCGTGGCGATGGCGGAAGCCAGGGTGCAGCCGGTGCCATGGGTATCGCGCGTCTCGATGCGCGGCTTGCTGAAGAATTCCGTGCCGTTGCGGTGCACCAGGATGTCGGTCATCTCGTCGCCGCCGTCATGCCCGCCCTTGATCAGCACCGCCTGCGCGCCCAGCGCCAGCAGCGCCCGGCCGGCGGCGGCGCGCTCCCCGGCGGTGCCGAGCGGCAGCCCGGTCAGCTTGGCGGCTTCGGGCAGGTTCGGCGTCACCAGCGCGGCGCGCGGGATCAGCCGGGTGCGCAGTGCCGCGATCGCGTCGTCCGGCAGCAGCACCGCGCCGGAAGTCGCCACCATCACCGGGTCCAGCACCAGCGGAATGGCATCGGGCAGGGTATCGGCCACCGCGCCGATGATCTCGGCATTGGCCAGCATGCCGAGCTTAATGGCGTCGGCGCCGATATCGCCGAGCACGGTCCGCATTGAAAGCCGCACGAACTCGGCCGGCAGCGTGTGCACGCCGAACACGCCCAGCGTGTTCTGCGCGGTAACGGCGGTGATGGTGGTCAGCGCGTAGCCGCCAAGCGCCGTGATCGTCTTGATGTCGGCCTCGATGCCGGCGCCGCCACCGGAATCCGAGCCCGCCACCGTAAGAACCCTGGCGATCACTCCGCGGCGGCGCGGGTGGCGTGGTCGATCACGTCGCACAGCTCGCCGACGATCGCTTCGATCACCGCCAGGTCCTCGCCCTCGGCCATCACCCGGATCAGCGGCTCGGTCCCGGAGGGCCGGATCAGCACCCGCCCGGTGGCGCCCAGCCTGGCGCCGGCCGCGGCGATGGCGCGCTGGATGTGCGGCAGCGCCAGCGGCGAGGCGCCGGAGAAGCGCACGTTACGCAGCAGTTGCGGCAGCGGCGCGAACACCCGGCAAGCCTCGGAGGCCCGGCGGCCGGAGCGCACCAGCACCGCCAGCACCTGCAGCGCCGCGACCAGCCCATCCCCGGTGGTGGCGAAGTCCGAAAGGATGACATGGCCGGATTGCTCGCCGCCGAGATTGCGCCGCTCCGCCCGCATCGCCTCGGCGACGTAGCGGTCGCCGACCTGGGTGCGGTGCAGGCCCAGGCCGATCCCGGCCAGGAACCGCTCCAGCCCCAAATTGGACATCACAGTGGCGACGATCCCGCCGCCGAGCAGCCGGCCCTGCGCCGCCATGTCGCGGGCGATCAGGCCGAGGATCTGGTCGCCGTCGATGATCTCGCCCCGCTCATCGGCCAGGATCAGCCGATCCGCGTCGCCATCGAGCGCGATGCCGATATCGGCGCCATGCGCGAGCACGGCGGCCCGCAGATGATCCGGCGCCGTCGAGCCGACGCCCTTGTTGATGTTGAAGCCGTCCGGCTCGACCCCGACCGAAATGACGGTGGCCCCCAGCTCCCACAGCGCCGATGGCGCCACCTTGTAGGCCGCGCCATGGGCGCAATCGAGCACGATCCGCAGCCCGTCCAGGCGCATCCCCCGCGGCAGCGTCGCTTTCGCCGCCTCGATATAGCGGCCGGCGGCGTCGACCAAACGGGAGGCGCGGCCGAGCTTGTCGGGTGCCGCGAGCCGGCCGGAGAGGTCGCTCTCCATCAGCGCCTCGATCTCCGCCTCGGTGTCGTCGGAAAGTTTGGCGCCGTCCGGGCCGAACAGCTTGATGCCGTTATCTTCGTAAAGGTTGTGCGAGGCGGAAATCACCACACCCAGATCGAGCCTGAGCGAACGGGTCAGCATGGCGATCGCCGGCGTCGGCAGCGGCCCGGCCAGGGTCACGTTCATCCCGGCGCCGACAAAGCCCGCGGTCAGCGCCGGCTCCAGCATATAGCCCGAAAGCCTAGTGTCCTTGCCGATGATGACGCGGTGGCGGTGGTGGCCGCGGGTGAACAGCAGCCCGGCCGCCTGGCCCAGCTTCAGCGCCACCTCGGCCGTCATCGGCGCGGTGTTGGCGGTGCCGCGGATCCCGTCGGTGCCGAAAAGCCGGCGCTGTCTAAGCTCTTGCATCGTCTCCCGCCATCAGCCTGTGCCACAGGCGGAGCGCCTGCGCCGTCTCCGCCACGTCATGCACCCGCAATATAGAAGCACCCTGGCCCAACGCATACAGCCCGGCGGCAAGCGATGCCGGGCCGCGCCTGGCCGCCATGCTTTCGCCGGTCGCGGCACCGATGAAGCGCTTGCGTGAGGCGCCGATCACCAGTGGATGGCCGAGGCCGGCGAACCGGGCGGTGCCGCGCAGCAGCGCGATGTTCTGGGCGCCGATCTTGGCGAAGCCGAGGCCAGGGTCGAGCGCGATCTTCTCGGCGGCGATCCCGGCGTCGAGAGCCAAATCCCGGCTGGCGGCCAGTTCCGCCAGCACCTCCGCCACCACGTCGGTATAAACCGCGTGCGCGTTCATCGTCGCCGGCGTGCCGCGCATGTGCATCAGGATCACCGGGCAGGCGCGGCCGGCGACCAGTGCCGCGGCCTGGCCGTCATGCCGCAGGCCGGACACATCGTTGACGATTCTCGCCCCGACGGCGAGTGCCGCCGCCATCGTCAGTGCGTTGCGGCTGTCGATCGAGACCACCACCCCGGCCGCCGCCAGCGCCGCCACCACCGGCACCACCCGGGCGATTTCCGCCTCGGCCGGCAGCGCCGCGGCGTCGGGGCGGGTGCTCTCGCCGCCCACATCGATGATATCCGCGCCATCGTCGCGCATCGCCAGGCCAGCCGCGATCGCTTGGGCGGGGTCGGCGAAGCGGCCGCCATCCGAGAAGGAGTCCGGCGTGACGTTGAGGATGCCCATCACCAAAGCGCGGCCGGGCGCAAAACCGGCCCAGCCAGTCGCTTGTGGGATCGTCATGGCAACGCTGTAACATAGTGCTGAATGCCGCGGAAAGCGCTTGGCCGGCGGCGGCGGTCAGGCCATAATATCGCCATGGCAAGGCTTCCAAGGCCGATCGACCTGATCAACGGACGCGCCGGCCTGGCCGGTCTGCACGTAACGCGCGACCTGCCGTACGGCGAAGGCCCACGCCTCCGTCTCGACCTTTACCGGCCGGCCCACCCGACCGGAAAGCTGCCGATCATCGTGTTCTTCTATGGCGGCGCCTGGCAGAGCGGCGAGCGCGCCAATTTCGGCTTCGTCGCGGCGCGGCTGGCCCGCCAGGGGTTCCTGGTCGCCGTGCCGGACTACCGGTTGTTCCCGGAGGTCAGGTTCCCAGGCTTTCTCCAGGACGCGGCGCAGGCCGTTGCCTGGACGCTCGGCCACGTCGAAGCCCATGGCGGCGATGCTGGTTCGATGTTCCTGATGGGCCACTCCGCCGGCGCCTACAACGCCGTCATGCTGGCGCTGGCGCCGGAATACCTGCTCGCCGCCGGCGCCTCCACGGCGCGGCTGGCCGGGGTCATCGGCCTGGCGGGGCCTTACGACTTCCTGCCGTTCGGTGGGTCCTATCTGCGCAAGATCTTCGAGACCGGCGGCGACGTCGCGAAGACCCAGCCGATCAGCTTCGCCCGCGCCGATGCTCCGCCGCTGTTCCTGCTCACCGGCGGTGCCGACCGGGCGGTCCTGCCGCGCAACACCACCGTTCTGGCGGCGCGGCTGCGTGCCTTGGGCGGCACGGTGGAGACCCGGATCTACCCCGGCATCGGCCATGTCGGCATCATCACGGCACTCCTGTCTTTTTTGAGCTGGCGGGCGCCGGTGCTGCGCGACGTGCTCGGCTTCATCGCCGCCTGCCGCGCCGGAGAGTTCACGCCGGCGCATTCCGACGCTGCCGAGCGCCTGCTAGGCTAACGCCGTAACCGCAGGGTTCGAACATGGCCGACGGCAAGCTCTATCTCGGCAATCGCCGCTATTCGTCCTGGTCGATGCGGGGCTGGCTGCTGGTCCAGGCTGCCGGCCTCGATGTCGAGGACATCGTGATCCCGATGGCGGCCGGTAAAACCGCGGCGATCACGGCGCTGTCGCCGAATGGGCTGGTGCCGTATCTGCAACATCGCGGGATCGAAATCTGGGAAAGCCTCGCCATCGCCGAATACTGCGCCGAGCTGGCGCCTGCCCTGTGGCCGGCGGCGGCGTCGGCCCGCGCCCATGCCAGGGCAATCGCGGCGGAGATGCACGCCGGTTTCCGGGCCTTGCGAACCGCGATGCCGATGAATCTCGGCCGGCATTTTCCCGGCCTTGGGCAAACGCCGGAAAGCCTCGCCGACATCGCCCGGATCGAGGCGATCTGGGCCGCCGCCCTGGCCGCATCCGGCGGACCCTTCCTGTTCGGCGCCGGCTTCACCGCCGCCGACGCCATGTACGCCCCAGTTGCGGCCCGCTTCCTGACCTACGAGCCGCCGCTCCGCGAACCGTCGCTACGCTATGGCGCGGCGGTGCGGCAGCACCCGACGGTTGCCAGATGGTATCGACTGGCGGCAGAAGAGCCGGCATCCTGGCGCCTCGACAAATACGAAAGCATCGCATGACCTCATTTCCTCGCGCCGCGCTGGTTTTGTCGCTCCTGGCGCCGCTGCCGGCCCTCGCGCAGGGCCTGTCCGGCCCATCCACCAGCGGCGCCTCCACGCCAAGCGCCATGCCGGGCGCCGTCATGCCGGGGCTTTCCGGCGGCGCCGCGGCCGCCCCGCCTGGCCTGGTCGGTATGGCCGCCCCCGGCGCCACAGCCGCACCCGGAGGCGCCGGGGCACCTCTGGTCGGCACCGTCGGCACCATCGGCGACAGCGGCGCGATCGCCACCCATCAAGGCAAGATTTACGAAACCGCGAAAGTCGGCGACCCGACCCAGGGCTTTATGACCATCGATAATCAGGGCGACGCCGCCGACACGCTGACCGGCCTTTCCTGCCCGATCGCCGACACTACAACGCTGGTCGGCGCGGACGGCAAAACCATCCAGAAAGTCGATGTCGCGCCGGGTAAACCGGCCACGCTGGCGGTGGGCGGCCCGCATCTGGCCTTGCAGGGCACTCATTTCCAGATTTCGCGCGGCAGCGTCATCCCCTGCACGCTGACGTTCCAGAAAGCCGGGCAAATCCAGGTGCTGCTCGAGGCAAGGAAGCCGCCAGCCGGCTGACCCGCCTTACAAATCCTCCACCAGCTCCACCCCCGGCACCAGCATCATCGCCTGCGCGAGCCTAGGCGAGACATTGAAGCCGCCCGGCAGCACCACATCCAGCGTCCGTTCGCCGCCGGTTTTCGGCACCAGGGCCACCCGGCCGCGGCCGCGCCCCTCGCGGTCCAGCAGTGCCCGGATGTGCGGCAGCGCCTCGGTACGGTCGAGCCAGATGCGCATCCCGGCGCCCGCCTTGGCGGCGGCTTCGTCCAGCAGGCACACATCGGTCGCAGTGATGCGCAGCGCCTCGCTTTCCATCTTCACGTCGGCCGTCACCAAGAGCGCGGTGCCTTCGCCGAGGATGTCGCGCACCCGGTTCAGCACCTCGGAAAACAGCGTGACCTCGAAGCTGCCGTCGAGGTCGGACAGCGTCGCCCACAGCATCCGGCTGCCGGTCCGGGTGACGCGCTCCTTGCGGGCGCTGACGATGCCGGCGAGCTTCACCCGCCCGCCGCCGCCCTGCGCCAGCGCGTCGATCCGCGCCGACGAGATCACGCCGAGCCGCTTCAGGACCGCCCCGTACATGTCGAGCGGGTGGGCGCTGACGTGAAAGCCGATCGCCTCCGCCTCGAAGGCCAGCCGCTCGGTTGTTGGCCAGTCGGGCAGGGCGGGCAGCCGGATCGGCTCTGGGCCGCCGCCGCCGAACAGCCCGATCTGCCCGGTGCCGCGCTCCTCGGCTTCGGCCTGCGCCCGCCGGCAGATGCTCTCGGCGGCATTGAAAACCTGGGCGCGGTTGGCGAGAAGCGTATCGAAAGCGCCGGCCTTCGCCAGCACCTCGATCTGCCCCCGGCTGACCGCGCTGGCTTCGACCCGCAGAGCAAAATCCGTGAGGTTGGCGAACGGCCTTTCCCCGCGTGCCGCCACGATCTGCGCCATCGCCTCGCTGCCAACGCGCTTGATCGCCCCTAACGCGTAGCGGATCGCCAGCGCCCCGTCCGGCATCGTCTCCACCGTAAAGTCCGCGCCCGATCTGTTGATGTCGGGCGGCAGCACCGCGATGCCGAGCCGGATGGCATCCTGCCGCAGGATGCATAATTTGTCGGTATTGGCGATCGCCAGGCTCATGCTGGCGGCCAGGAACGGCACCGGATAATTCGCCCGGAGAAACGCGGTCTGGTAGGAAACCAGCGCGTACCCTGCGGCGTGCGACTTGTTGAAGCCGTAATCGGCAAACTTCGCCATCAGGTCGAACACCTCGACGGCTTTTTCCGGGGTAAAACCGTTGCCGAGCGCACCCCGCGTGAACGTCTCCCGCTGCGCATCCATCTCGGCGCGGATCTTCTTGCCCATCGCCCGCCGCAGCAAATCCGCCCCGGCCAAGCTGTAGCCCGCCATCACCTGGGCGATCTGCATCACCTGCTCCTGATAGACCATGATGCCGTAGGTCTCGGCCAGGATGTCGTGGATCGACGGGTGCGGCGCGGTCCAGGCGGCGCCGTGCTTGCGGGCGCAGTAATCCGGGATGTTCGCCATCGGCCCCGGCCGGTTCAGCGCCTGGATCGCGATCAAGTCCTCAAACGAGTCCGGTCGCATCTGCAACAATGCTGCGCGATAGCCCTGTGTTTCGAAAGTGAACACCCCGCCGGTGTCGGCGCGGGCGATCATCTCGTAAGTCTTAAGATCGTCCAGCGGCAGGGTTGCAAGATCAAGAGGCACCCCCTGCGCCGCGAGAAATTTCACCGCCCGGTCCAGAACAGTGAGCGTCGTCAATCCCAGAAAATCGAATTTCACCAGCCCGGCCTGCTCCACCGGCTTCATCGAATACTGCGTCACCAGCAGGTCCGAGCGCGCGTCCTTGTACAGCGGCACCAGCTCGATCAGCGGCCGGTCGCCGATCACCACGCCCGCCGCATGGGTGCTGGCGTGCCGGTACAGCCCCTCCAGTTGCAGGGCGATCTCCATCAGCCGCCGCAAGCCCTCGTCGCCATCGCGCAACTCCTGCAGCTTCGGCTCGCCGGCGATGGCCTGCGCCAGGGTCACCGGCTTGGCCGGGTTGTTGGGGATCAGCTCCGCCACCCGGTTGACCTGCCCATACGGCAGGCCCAGCACCCGGCCGACATCGCGCACCGCGGCGCGGGCCTGCAGCTTGCCGAAGGTGATGATCTGCGCCACCCGGTCGGCGCCGTATTCGCGGGTGACATAGGCGATCACCTCGTCCCGCCGCTCCTGGCAGAAATCGATGTCGAAATCCGGCATCGAGACCCGCTCCGGGTTCAGGAACCGCTCGAACAGCAGGCCGAAGCGCATCGGGTCGAGATCGGTGATCGACAGCGCCCAGGCCGCCAACGAGCCGGCGCCGGAGCCGCGCCCCGGCCCGACCGGGATCTTCTGGTCCTTCGCCCACTGGATGAAATCCGCGACGATCAGGAAGTAGCCCGGATAGCCCATCTGGATGATGACATTGAGCTCGAACTCCAGCCGCGCCTGGTACGGCGCCCGCTCGGCGTTCGGCAGCCGAAGTGCGTCCAGCCGCGCCTGCAGGCCCGCCACCGCCATCGCCCGCACGGTCGCCGCCTCGCTGACGCCGGGTTGCACCTTCGGCCAGTTCGGCAGCAGCGGCTTGGCGGTCTCCGCCATCACCGCGCAGGACCGCGCGATGGCCAGCGTGTTCTCGCAGGCTTCCGGCAGGTCTGTGAACAGTTCGCGCATCGCCGCCGCCGGCTTGAACCAGTGCTCCGCCGTCACCCGCCGGCGCTCCGGCTCCGCCAGTACCCGGCCATCGGCAATGCACAGCAACGCGTCATGCGCCTCGAACATCGCGGGCGTCGCGAAAAAGCACTCGTTGGTCGCCACCAGGGGGATGTCCAGGCTATCCGCCAGGGTGATCAGCCCCGGCTCGATCGCCAGTTCCAGCCGCTCGCCATGGCGCTGCAACTCCATCCCGATCCGGTCGGTGAAGCCCTCCGCCAAGGCTTGCAGATAAGCCTCCGCCTCCGCCCGCTGACCCTCCGCCAGCAACCGCCCGATCGGCCCGCACGGCCCGCCGGTCAGCAGGAACAACCCCTCGGCATGGTCCAGCAGTGTTTGCAGCGTCAGTTGCGGCCTGGCCCCGGCCTCCGTCCGCAAAAAACTCAGCGACGACAATTTCTGCAGATTGGCGAACCCGGCTTTGGTCTGCGCCAGCACCACCACCGGGTCGGGCGCCAGGTTCATCCCCTTGCGGGACAGTCCAAGCTGGCAGCCGACGATCGGCTGCACCCCCTGGCCGACACAATACTGCGAAAACTCCAGCGCCCCGAACAAATTGGACGTGTCGGTGATCGCCACCGCCGGCATCGCCAGCTCGCGGGCCAGCGCCGCGATCCGCTCGACCTTGATCGCGCCCTCGGACAGCGAATAGGCCGAGTGAACGCGTAAATGGACGAAATCGGCGTGCGGCATCAGGGACTCCGGCGGTGCGCCATCATGCCAAAAGCAGAGTCAGAAAAGAAGCCTCCGGCGGCCGGGGCCGTGAGGCCCCGGACCCTATGAGTTTAGCTCGCGGGGCACATGGTTAGGCGGCGACATTGATCGCGCTCAGGCCCGCGGCCAGGGCGGTCAGCAGGTCCGGCAACGCTAGTGCGATACATCCTGCGGTCGGGCCGCCATCGGCCGCCGCCACGTGCAGGAAGATCGCCGAGCCCCGGCCGGGCCGCACGGGCGCGATGTTCCAGCCCAGCACGCCGATCACGTCGTAAATGCCGTCGGCCCGCCACAGCGCCTCGTGCCGCCCGGCATAAGGCAGCCGCACCGGCTCGTTGTACGCCGGGTCGCCGGCATCGTCGCACCAGCCATCCGCCGGCCCGATCGGCTCTACGGCTACCGTGCATCTCGGCGCCGCCAGCCGGTCCGCCCGGTACAGCACCCGCAGCAACGGCAACGGCCCGGCCGGCGTCGCCTCGTCACCTTCCCGCTTTGTCTCGGTTACGCCGGCCCGCCCGCACACCGCGCGAAATCGCAGCCCGGCGCCGCTCAGAAACCCCGCCCGGTAGAGGAATTCAACCAATCAGATGGCCAAACCGCCGGGCCTTCGTGCTCAGATAGCCGTCATTGATCCCGTTCGGCGTCATCTCGTGCGCTACCCGCTCCAGCACCTCGATCCCGCAGGCCAGCAACCCCGCAACCTTGTCCGGATTGTTGGTCAGCAGCCTGATCCGCGGCAGGCCCAGCGCCCGCAGCATCGCCGCCGCGATCTCGAAGTTCCGCTCATCGGCCTCCCAGCCCAGCGCCCGGTTGGCATCCACCGTGTCCAGCCCGCCATCCTGCAACGTATAGGCCCGCAGCTTGTTGATCAGGCCGATCCCCCGCCCTTCCTGCGCCAGATAAAGCACCGCCCCGGCGCCCTCCGCCGCCATCCGGACGATCGCGCCCTGCAGTTGCGGCCCGCAATCGCAGCGCAGCGACCCCAGGAGGTCGCCGGTGAAACATTCCGAATGGATCCGCACCAGCGGCGCCGCCTCGGCCGTCGGGTCGCCGACCATGATCGCCATGTGCTCGATGCCCTGATCCAGTGCCCGGAACGCGATCAGCCTGGCATCGGGCGCCGCATCCAGCGGCACCGCCACCTCCGCCACCTTGCTGAGAGAGGCGGCCAACAGCCGGGGATAGCTGAGCAAATCCTCCGCCGGCACGTTGAGCAGGTCGGCGCCGGCCGGCAGGCTGGCCCAGCCGGGCCGCACCGGTGCCGCCACCATCGCCGGCAGCAGCCGCGCCAGCTTGCCCAGCGCCAATGCCGCCGCCGCCGCCGCTGGCGCCGCCGTCGTCTCGAAATCCGGCAGGATCTGCTCCATCGTCGGGTCGGCGGCCCGTTTCAGCGTGGCCGCGTCGATCAACGGCCGCGCCAACTTCAGCGCGATCGCCGGCGCCGCCGCCTCGACCTCGTGCTGCAGCACCGCCGCCGCCCTGGACGGCGCCAGCAGCAAACAGGCCGGGCCGGCGGACAGCAGATCGACCAGCCGCAACCCTTCCGCCCCGACCGTCTCGGCCGGCACCACGATCAACGGCCGGGGCGCCGCCAGAACCACCGGCACACCGCGCCTGGCCTCGGCAATCGCCCGGTGCACCGCGCGGGTCCTCGGCGTGCCCAGGCCAGCCGCCGCCGCGTTCAAACCTGCGCTCATCGTTGCTAAATAAGTGCGCCGGCCAGCAAAGCCAGGGCGAGCCGCTAACAGTTTGGCCTTTCGACACCATATCGGAGCCGGAAGAGTGGAGAGACGCTGTCATGCCCGGTCAGCACCCGATCCTTGTGGTCGATGACGACGACGCCCTTCGCGCCGCGCTGCTCGAACAGCTTGTTCAGAATGGCGAGTTCGAGCCGGCCGAAGCCAGCACCCTGGCGGAGGCCGAAGCCAAGCTCGCCGGCGCCAGTGCCCGGTTCGACGCCCTGTTGCTCGATGTCGGCCTGCCGGACGGCGACGGCACGGATTTCTGCCGGAAGCTCCGCCGCCAGGGGGTCAAACTGCCCATCATCATGCTGACCGGCTCGGCCGAGGAAGCGGACGTTGTCCGCGGGCTGGACGCCGGCGCCAACGACTATATCGCCAAGCCGTTCCGGTTGAACGAGCTGCTGGCCCGCTTGCGCGCCCAGCTCCGCAGTTTCGAGAACAGCGAAGACGCGGTGTTCAACATTGGCCCCTATATCTTCCGGCCGGCGGTGCGGCAGTTGCAGCAGCCGGAAAAGAACCGCCGGATCCGGCTAACCGACAAGGAAACCGCGATCCTGAAATATCTGTACCGCGCCGCCGGCAAGCCGGTGGCCCGCCAGGTTCTGCTGAACGAAGTCTGGGGCTACAACGCCGCGGTCACCACGCATACGCTGGAAACCCACGTCTACCGGCTGCGCCAGAAGATCGAAGCCGACCCCACCGCCTCCCGCCTGCTACTGACCGAAGGCGGCGGCTACCGTCTGAACGCCGCGGATCTTCCCCTGGTTTCAGACTCCCGAAAGATCGGCTAAACCCGCGCCGCCGTCTCCGTAGCTCAGCAGGATAGAGCACAGGATTCCTAATCCTGGGGCCGTGGGTTCGAATCCCGCCGGGGACGCCATGCTCGAACAAAACCGGGCACTACTGCAGCGGCGGGTGGCAGCTCATCCAAGGCGCATGCCTTGGCCAGAGCAGCTTTTGGGCCGGTGATAGCAACCTCCGAGTAAGTGACCGTGACGGTGTCAACGAAGAGCCGCAGATAGGCCTTCCGGAAGTTCGGATCGCTGCTCGCCATCGCCTTACGCATGAGGTCGGCAAGGCGCGTCAGCTTGTCGGTTGTAATCGCCGAACCGACGGTCGAGGAAGCCTGCTGCAGCAGGTCGATCTCTTGGCCGACGTGGCCGCGCTGCGCTTTCAGCGCCTGCAATTGTTCCGTCAGATCCGGATCGTCGTTGTCCATGGTACCGTTGGCGACCAGCTGCAGTAGCCGGCCCATCTTGCCGCTGATCTCGGTCTGCCGCTGCTTCGCCGTCGCCAGCTTACGCTGCCGGTCTGCCTGGGCGGTGGACGAGCGTTCCACGTAGGCTTCCAGGATGATCCGCAACCGTTCCGGCGTGAACAGCCGATCGGTTAGGTGCTCGATGACCATCCCGTCCAGCGCCGCCATGCTGATCGAGCGGCCGGTGCAGAAGCTCTTGCCCTTCTGGGCGCAGCCGGCGCAGGTGTAGTAGCGGTAGCGGCCGGACTTGCCGGTGCGGATCGTCATGCCGCTGTCGCAGGATCCGCAGCGGGCAAGGCCGGTCAGCAAGGTCGGCCCGCTGACCACACGAGGCGGCGTCCGGCGTGGGCTGCGTGAACTCAGGCTCTCCTGCACCTGCTCGAAGTCGGCTTCCGAGACGATCGCCGGCACCGCCGACTGCACCCATTGGTCCTTTGGCTTGGCCGCGCCAGTCTTGGCGCAGCGTTGGTTGAAGACGTGCTGGCCGATATAGGTCCGGCTGCTCAGCATCCGGTGCACACTGGAGATGTGGAACGGCTTGCCGTTGAACTGGATGCCATCGCCGTTTAGCCGGTTGACGATGGCCTTGATGCCGAGGGTGGGGCCCTGCCGACCGAGGACGTAGTCGAAGATCAGCTTAACGACATCGGCTTCGGGCGGGTGGATCACCAGGCGCTTCTTGCTCTTGGCGCCGCGGCGCTCCGCCTCCTCGGCCCGGTAGCCGAAGGGTGACCGGGAGCCGTTCCAGAAGTCCTGCCGGGCATTCTCCCGCATCGCCCGCAAGGTGTGCTTGCCGTTCTCCTTCGACTGGTACTCGTCGAACAGGCCGAGGAACTGCCGCATCATGTTACCAGTCGGGTCATTCTCGAACTGCTGGGTGATGGACACCACCTCCACCCCAGCCTTGCGCAGCTTCCGGATGTAAAATTCGGACTGGAACTGATCCCGGAAGAAGCGGGACATCGAGTGCACCAGCACCACGTCCACCGGCCGATCGGCCCCAGTTGCCCAGTCGATCAGCTTCTGGAACTCCGGCCGGCGGTCGTCTGTGGCCGACGCGCCAGGCTCGACAAACTGCTCCACGACCTGCCAGCCTTTGCCCAGGCTGAAGGCGCTCGCCTGGCCGAGCTGGTCCGGCAGGGACAGGTCCTGCTCGGCCTGCCGAGTGGTGGAGACCCTGGCGTAGACCGCGACCCGGCGGCCCGGCACCACGACATCAGAGGCGGCATTCTGCATTTTGATGCTGCTGTTGTTCATGTCAGTTCCTCATGATCTCGGCGATGTTAACACCCAGAAGGGCCAGGACTAGTTCAATTTCCGCCTGTGTGACCGGTTCGGCGGGGCTCAAGGCTGATTTGATGGCAAGAGATGGCGGCGTGGATACTAAATGGCGCCCTTGTCCCCCCCGGCGCGTGCCGCCAGCCGCAAAAACTTCTTCGGACGCTAAGCCGTCTGCCGGCTCGGCTCCATGTTTCGCTAGTGTGGCTGGGCTTGCGTCCATGCCAACAAGACGCCGTCACGACACGGCCCGGGCAATCAGATATCAGCTTGAAACAGAGGTAGATCCAGAAGTCTAACGGCAGCTTTGCGCTCATATTGCCGTTCCCAGACTTGGCTCATAACTTGCAATCGGCCGTGCCCACGGACGAATATGTCCGAATTCAGTATCTGGACCGCGGTACGGCTTCATCGACGATAAGGTCGTTACCTGCCGCCGACGCGAAATAGATGAAATGGTGCCTTGCTCGATATCTCAATGTGCGGCCAGGAGCGTCACGTTGATGCCGATGAGTGCCAGAAACACCATGCAAGGCGGCAAATGCTTGTACTCGCGGCGCGAGATGATGGTGGCGGTCGCGGCGATCATCACCACCGCCCCGAGCACCAACCCGAAGATCCGCGTTTCGGGAAGTACAATGAGCACGGCGTCAAGCACCTCCAGCGCGGAGGTCACAAAATTCCACCAGGCCGGGTAACCCCAGCGCTTAAACTGTGCCTGTATCGCCGCACCGCCGACGGCGTTGCCGATGCCGGCCCCGGTGAATGCAAGGGCCAACAGCCACGCAGCAACATTGACCGTAGAAACGTGAAGGATCGACATGATGAACTCCCGCTACTTTGCTGCTGCGATGAGGATCGTGGCGGTTGCGAGCATGACCATTGCCGTCGCGCCATGAATGCCGAAGGCGGCAGCTTTTTTGCCGCCCGAGCGAAGGACGGACGCTGCATCGCCTAGGGGGATGAGGGTCGCAACAACCAGAAACTCGCCCAATATAAGCGGCGAGCCGTTCGCCATCAGCATGGCCACAAAAAGGGCGGAGACGATGTCGCGCGTGCCCTTCACGGACAGCCAGGCGGTAAAGCCCGGCGATGGGGCGGGAGGATCTGCCATGCCGAAGTCGCGGGATGCGGCCGCAGGATCCCAATCAAAGCGTGCCCCGATAAGAAGGATGGCAGTCGCGATCAGGCCAGAGAGCGAAAAGCCGATCAACAACATGATAAACCTCTGTCAACTAAAGAAAATGGGTCGGTGAAACAGTATCTAGCATTGATAAAATATTCGGTCAATTATCTCTAGCTTTGACAGAAATAGGGTCGTCGCTATATTGCCGGCATGTCGATCACTGAACGCAGAGAGCGCCAGCGAGCTGAACGCTATGAACTTATCGTTTCCTCGGCTTGCGAACTGGCCGAAGCCGAGGGCTGGGATTCTGTAACTACACGGCGTCTCGCCGGATTGATCGATTACAGCCAGCCGGTTCTCTACAGCCATTTCAGTGGCAAGACCGAAATCATGGGCGCAGTTGCGATTAGAGGATTTGAGGAACTTGCCGAGCGGCTGAAAATTTCAAAGGCGGGCCCCGCCGGGGAGGCAAACATCTTGCGCAATGTTTGCGCCGCCTATCTTGATTTCGCCCGCTCCCGGCCGGTGATCTACGAGGCCATGTTTTTGTTGCCGACAAGCCTGAAATTCGCAAGCGAGGAAACCCCGGACGCGCTGCGTGCGGCCTTCGCGGAGCTGGTCGCTGCACTCGGCCCGAAGCGCGAAATGCCGGCCATTGCGGCCGAGGTGCTATGGAGCTCTTTGCATGGGATGGCTGTCCTCGTACAATCTGAACGTATCCCAGCGACAGGCGGCGAATTTCGCTTGAATGTGCTCGTTCAAATGTTCAATCGCAAAGAATGAGCCAAATTGCGGCCGATGCGTTTGGTTTCATGATACCGCGCAGATGCCTGAAGTCCGGCTCGCTCCGGCGATCCAAAGGCAAATGTCCGCTATTTAAATCTTTCAATTCAGAGATGACATTCCGCTCACCGCCAGATGGAACCGTCGGCTTTGCGCCGATATTGTTGATTTAGTCCGGCTGCTGGCGCGCTCCTCTGAGGCCGGTTGGCTGTTTCTCATCTCAGGAAGTTGCGGCATTATCTTTTCGCCGTTCTCACGTAGTTTTGCTTATGCGGGCATCGCCATGCTGTCGCGGGGTTTGAGTGGTCTGAGTTTTGTCAGCTTTCGTAGGTTCTGGGCGGTAGCGGCGAGCAAAAACTCATCACGGGACCCAATGGTCCTCTCAGTCGCAGCCTGCCGAGATGAAGAATGCGTTTGAGGTGGGCGAAGAGCATCTCAACCTTTTTCCGCCGATGCTGGCTCCTCTCATAACCTGGTGTCTTTGCAATGGCACGTGCCACGTCGCGGCTGTCCTCGTTTAAGTCGCGTGGGATCTTGCGGGCTGGCGCGTTCGGGCAGCAGACGGGTTTCGACGGGCACACCGAGCAGTCTTTTTTGGTGGCGCGGTAGCGACGGCAGCCATCCTTGTCGATGCCCGTCCGGGGCGTGGCATACGACCTGTGGTACTGCACCAATTCCTTGCCCTCTGGACAGATGTAGCGGTCGTTCTCACCATCCCAGGTGAAGTCCTCGCGTGACCAGGTGCCATCGGTGCGTTGTGATTTGCCAAAGACCGGGATGTGCGGCGCGATCTGCTTTTCCTTCACCAGCCAGGCAAGGTTCGCGGCCGAACCATAGGCACTGTCGGCAGCGATCCACTCGGGCTTTAAACCCCACCGTTCTTCCACCCGGTCCAGCATGGTGCGTGATGCGCCGACCTCGGCTTGACGGATTGCCCGCGTGGCTTCGACGTCGAGGATGATGGCGTTCTCGGTGTCGATCAAATAGTTGGTGGCGTAGGCAAAGAAGGCTGGGCCCTTGAGCGCGCCGGTCCACTGAGCAGCCGGATCAGTCGATGATATGAACTTTGACGTCACCTCTGAAGCTGCTCCGAACGCGGCATCATCGAGCCTGGCCATGTACTCCTGCACGGCGCGCCCGGCTTCTTTTGCTGCAGAAGAATCGTAGTGATCACCCGGGACCGAGCGTTGTCTGTTCGCGTCTGCTGCGATCAGGCTGGCGTCAGCTGCGAAGCCCTCACCGCCGACCAACCCCTCGGCGAGGCAACGGGCAACAATGCTCTCAAACAGACGCCGAAGGATATTACTGTCCCGGAACCGCCCGTGCCGATTGTGCGAGAAGGTCGAGTGGTCAGGCACTTTGCCATTCAAGCCAAGGCGGCAAAACCAACGATAGGCAAGATTTAGATGCACCTCTTCACAAAGCCGCCGTTCGGACCTGATCCCCATGCTATAGCCGACGACCAGGATCCGGATCATCAAGTCCGGATCAATCGACGGTCTGCCTATGCTGCTGTAAAATGGCGCAAGCTCAGCGCGCAGCGCAGACAAATCCAAAAAACGGTCAATTTCACGCAGCATGTGATCAGCGGGAACATGGTCATCCAGCCGAAAGTCATAAAACAGCTCCGGCACTGCCTCCTGCCTGCCCATCATTGACCTGCCTCCACCAACGCTCAGGCAAAGTGAATCACAGCCGCAGCAGTACGAGCAACGAAAAAGCTCCTTTTTCAACAATATCCGCCCATCTCGGCCGTTCCTGCGCTACTTTTGCGGCTCGAAAGAGGACGCAGTTTGCCAGGAGCACGGTGGCCGGAGGTGGTGGAAAGCTGCCCGTCCGCTTGCGTGTGGAGGCAAAAAGCGGACGCTTGTGGCAATCTGGCCATAAATGATCCTGCCTATCTTAGAATGGAATGTCGTCATCGACGTCAGAAGGTGCCTTCGGTAGCGCACCCGCCGGTAGGGACACATTCCGCACCACATACAGGTTGAGGATGTCCTCTCGGTCCATAAAGATTATTTGGCTCCTTTTGCTCGCATCGAGCTTACCGGCGAGCCACTGCTGCGCCGCCTTGGTAATCTCGCCTCCGGCTACGATGAAGGCATGGTCCACTAGCACTTTCCGGTTCGTCTCAGGGTCGAAAATCTCATGGCCTAGCATCATCAATGCTTGATTGTGAATTTCGGCCATGTTGGCATTGCCGGCCTTGGTCACACCCGAAGCGTCTAGCTTTCCCTTCTTCGCCTGGATACCAAAGTAGATGTAGTGCTGAGTAGGTAGCTGGTACCGCATCCAAATGTCTTTGCCGAACTCGTTGGACTTGTCCTTGTGACCGGCAATGGTGATGCGGTGGAAGCCAGCGTGCTTGAGCAGCGGCATCAGCACCTCGCCTATCAGGTCATCTTCCGAGCACTTGTCGAGATAGGCTGCGAGCTGCAAGCGCCTAGCTGCTTCTAGAGCTGAGAGCGGGCGATGTGGGTTGGTGGATATGCCGGCGACCCTCTGAGTGCCGACATGGCGGATGTAGCACTGCTTATCATCGGCGTAGAAAGCTTCGAAGCCCTCGCGTCCTAGCGCCACGTTGAGTGCCTTAAGAGCGGCCGGTCGCTCCTCCTGCTCGTCCTTTGCCTCGGCCTGATCCATGAGGCGGGCGATGACACGGCAGAACGCATCCGGCGGCGTCAGGTCGTCTGTGTGTGGCTCCTCAAGGATTTTGCGGAGGGTGTCGGCTGTCCAGTCGCCCCTGGTGGTCCCGTCATGGACGTAATCGGTTCCAGCGTCTTCGAAGAAGCGGGTCAGGTGCGAGCTGCTGCGGTAGACAAAGTGCGGAGTGGGGTAGTTGGGGTGGACCGCAATCATTTCGGCTATGGCCTTGATCGTCCTGTCCTTCCAAATCATACACCGCTCTCCCGACCTGGCTAGCAGTCTAGCGTTTGTATCGTAGTCGGTGTAGTCAGTCTCCAAGATCAGTTGCTTGTCTGCCTGCCGTCTCAAAAGTAATGCGAGGACCTTCGATGGCTCTGAACTACTCCGGAATGGGCGCTGGCCCTTCCGTGAATACGGTCACCGATCCGCAGAGGCTTTTCCAAGCGCTTCCCAATAAGGCCAGGGCCTACTCCTATCTGCGCGACGTCCAGGGTGAAGTACTTGGTGCATGGCACCGCCTACGCACGCATCAGCGCGATGTCGTCATCAAGATGAATACCGGCGGCGGAAAAACCACTGTCGGTCTTCTCATGCTGAAGTCGTGCCTCAACGAGGGCGTGCGCCCGGCAGCCTACTTCTGCCCTGATTGGTATTTGTGTTCCCAAGTCGTCCGCGAAGCTGATAACCTTGGCATCCAAACGGTGGATGATCCGCGCACCGTTGCCTACCAGTCTGGGCAAGCAATCCTGGTCGCGCCTATTCACGTTCTCATTAATGGCAGATGCCGCTTCGGCGTTGGTTATGGTGCGTCATCAGACATCAGGCTCGGAGCTTTTGTCATCGATGATGCACACGCCTGTCTCAACATCGCTGAGGAACAGTTTTCACTTACCTTGCCGCGGTCGCACGATGTCTACGAACAGCTGCGAAGGATTTTAGAGGAAGACCTGCGCAATCAGTCCCTAACGGGTGCTATCGAGATCGAGCAGGGCCACGGCGGTGGTTTAGTGCAGGTCCCATTTTACGCCTGGATCGAAAAGCAGGCAGCGGTTCTACGCGTGCTGTCGCCGCATGCGGAGGAGCATGCGTTCGAGTACAAGTGGCCGCTGATCAAGGAAGACTTAGCGCAATGCCGGTGCTTCTTTACGCCGCAAAAGTTTGAGATTTCCTTCCGCTCGCTCCCTATCGGCGTACTGCCCGGCTTCGAGCTGGCCACTCGACGCATCTACATGACGGCGACGCTCGCGGATGACTCGATCTTAGTGAGCCACTTTGGCGCCGACCCTGCTAGTGTGTCTAGGCCGATAACACCCCGGTCTGCGAGCGACCTTGGCGAACGCATGATCTTGGTGCCACAGCAGCTCAACCCAGGGCTCAAGGACGACGATATCAAGGCATATATCGTCGCCAATTTTAAGCCTCACATTAACGTTGTGGTCATCGTGCCTTCCGAAAAGAGGGCGGGGTATTGGGCGGACGTGGTAACGCCTGGGATGACCTTGAAGGCCGAAAACCTGGAGGAAGGAGTAGAGCGTCTTCGAACCTCGACGGGTAACCTCTCCGTATTAGTCAACAAGTATGACGGGGTTGATCTCCCTGAGAATGCTTGTCGGCTTTTGGTAGTCGACGGTGTGCCAGATGTGCGCAGTATACTTGACCGCTATGACCAGAGCACCCTTCGCCATAGCGACCGCACCCTCGCTGGCCACATTCAACGTATCGAACAGGGAATGGGGCGGGGTATTCGCTCAAATGACGACTATTGCGCTGTGCTTCTTATGGGCACTGGGCTCATCCGCTCCCTGTACGCCACGGGAGCATCCGCGCACTTCTCACCTGCCACTGCGGCGCAGGTGGCTCTCTCTCTTGAAGTGAGCACTCAGGTGGCTAATAGAGGCATGCCAGCGGTCCATGAGGCTTTCCAAGACCTGTGGGGACGTAATCCCGGCTGGGTCGCCGCAGCTCGAAACGTCCTTATTCCCGTCACTTATCCGGATCAGACTACCATTGACCCCATCGCAGCGGCGCAGCGAACCGCGTTTGAAGCTATGCGTATCCACCAAGCTGGCAAAGCGGAGGCAGCTCTGCGGGCTGCCGAGGCAGCGCAGACGGAAAGCAAAGTGAAAGGTTGGCTGCTCGATCAGATTGCCTCAGCCGTTCACCACCTGGACAAGGTGAGAAGCCAGCAAATTCTCCATTCTGCTGTCGATAAAAACAGCCTTGTTACGAAGCCTATAGGCGGCATCGCCTATAAGCGTGTCGAGACCAAAGGCATGGACCAAGCTCGTCAAGCTGCACAGTTTCTCGCTGAGCAATATCGTGGCGATGGCAACAAGCTGATGATCGCCATCAACGGAATCCTCGGTGACTTGGCATTCGTACGCGATGAATCCGAGGAGTTCGAGCAAGCCCTGTTCGATCTCGGCCAGCACATCGGGTTTCGCGCTCAGCGTCCGGAGAAGGAAGGTATCTCAAATCTCGACGTTCTTTGGGGCATCGGCGGCGGCTCCTACTTGCTGCTGCCATGCAAAAGCGGCGCGGTGTCGGGGACCATCTCAAAGCACTACAGCGATGAAGTCAGCGGGTCAGCTAACTGGTTTGCTGGTGTATATGACCAGCCGTTCACGGCCACGCCTGTAATCATTCATCCCTCTGCGGCACTGGATAGACTGGCTTCACCCCCGGCCAACATGAGAGTCATGACGGCGGCGCAAATTGAAGTTCTTCGCGACCGGGTGCGCTCCTTTGTGGGCTCGGTTAAGGATCGGCTGACGGAGCACGTGCATATACGCTGGGCACTGTCGGCCAACGACCTTCTCGGCGAGAATTTTTTGGTGAACAACACTATCCCATTTAGGCGCTAGTTGCTCGCTTGACATTCATACTGAACTTCTGCACCAAGTAAACCCTTGATGCCATTTGATAAAAATGAGTGGTGTGTTTTTCATGGATCTTGCACCAAGCATTAGGTCCGCTTCCGGGGTCCGCATGACGGCGCGCTATGACCGACATGGGTCGGTAGCTGCCGCCTTCCTTCTGCCACGGACGTCTGCTTTCCCGCAGTCCATCTTCGGAGCGGACTGACAGCTCCCGGCCATTAGTTCCCACTGGACTTCGGTCGTTGGCAGAGCGTTGGTGTGTTTGTCTCCAGGCCCGGTCGTGCGGGCCGATACCGGTACAGGGCAGCGACTTCGCTACCCTGGCTAATCGGAAGGAGCGTAATCATGAGGACGTTGAACGAGACGCAGATGCAGGTGCTGGAAGCTGCCGCAAAGGCCGGCGGCGCATCACCCGAGCGCGTGCACAACCGCACCGTTGCCAGCCTGGTCAAGCAGGAGTTGATCTCTAAGAAGCGCAGTCGCGGCGACAAGCACAGTCTGGTCGCTACACCGGCCGGAGTGGCGCGGCTAAGGGAGCGGGCTAGCATGGCGGACACCTCAGAAACCACGCCGCCGTCTCCCGCTCGAGTGGCTCAAGCTCCTGAGCCAAAGTCGCTGCGCGTGGCAAAGCCAAAGCAGGCGCGCCCGTCGGAGCCGATGTCGCGAGCAGCGATGCCCAAGAGCCGCAAGGTGGAGGCTGCCTCACCGCAACCGGCGGCGCGAGAAGCGCAAGGCAAGCTCGGCCTCCTAATCGGACTGCTGCGCCAGCCTGAGGGCGCCACGCTGGCTGCCATGGTAACGGCCACAGGTTGGCAGGCACATTCGGTGCGCGGCGCCATGGCCGGCGCTATCAAAAAGAAGCTGGACTTGCCGGTCGTCTCCAAGAAGCTGGCTCAGTCCGCTCCTGGCGGATCGTCGAGACCCGCTCGTGACCGAGGTCACGGAACTGGAGCGCGCCGTCCTGGCTTTGCAGGCGCTCGCTGATCGATCTAGGGCTAAAGGTGGCGACGCCAAAGCTGGCCAAACCTTGACGCTGTGCTATCGGAATCGCGATGCAACCGTCGTTTAGAGTGTCGCGCGAACCAGTCATCTTGAACATTCCAGCGGGCAAGGCGGCACGAATCATGCTGCCGGTGATTGATCCAGCCAATCCGGATGTTCACGTGATCAACCGCGCGCCCGTCGCCGTGTTCCTGTTATTTGGACCGACAGGTTCGGTTGGGCCGGGCGTTCCTGAAAATGTTGTGGTGGGCTCTGGTCAGGTCGTGACGCTGACGACTAAGGAAGACGTGCTCGCAAAGGCTGACAAGCATCTCGTTAAAGGTGGCGATCAAGCCCAAAAGGCTGGCTTTACCATGACAATTAGTGGGTGGGCGACGCGGGCTGGATCGGTTGTCATCTACCGCGGCGAGGCATCAATTGAACCCGACAAGCCTCTGGAGGCAACCGCTTCGGATCCGCATACCCGGGCGCGCGCCACGCAATACGACAATCCGCTGCCTGCCACCGTTTGGTCGGCTCTGAAGCCCCAACCACAAACCAGCACATCGACTGCCTGGCCAGAAGGCTGGCCGCCCGAGAAGAAGGGCTCTTGAGGAGAGCCGCCAGCGCTTGCGTTTCTGGCGCCTGCCAGCCCCTGAGGGTGCCCGCCTGTGAGTCTGGTCACCAGCGGGACTTCGGCAACGCAAGAGAAGAAGATAATCCTCCGTCACCTACGGCGCCCGTCGCGGAGAGGCGCGGCGGCCGGCGCGATCTGGTGCAAATAGAGCGCAAAGACGTTAACGATTTGTTCCGCGCCAACCCGCGCTGCCCCAAAAGCCGCCGGCGTCGAGTTCATCGCCGAAAACGGCGGCGGGGCAGGTGTTCGGCTCGAGAGGTCAGGACGGATGGGAAATGAATAAGGGCCAACCCGACAAAGTTACTCTTGCTCACGTTGTTCGCATCGTGTCCGGCCAAGAGGTCGCCGCTAGTTACAAGGACAACGATCGGGCCATAAAGGCAGCGCTAGAAAGCCCAAATGTCGTTCGGGTGGTGCTAATCGGAGGCAGGATCATGGAGAAGGCGGACCTGGAGCGTCTTGGTCCTGCGGCCGTGGAGCCGCAATAGGTGCAATCGGCGGGTTTGTCGATGTCGGCCTGGCAACGCCGCGTTATGCCGGGAATGCGCCGCCGGTTCATCTTGCCTGCGCCCGGCGGGCGCAAACCCAATGTCAGCATCTGGCTCACGCCGTCGCCGAACCTGTGCGTTTCCCGCCGAGCCAAGCCTGCTGATGCCGCCTATGGACGTCTCGCCGGGCATGGAGACTTTAGCAAAACCCTGCCGCCGGGGCTCAAGCTTTTTTGTAACTGCGTCCGGCTGTTCGGTCTGCGCTTCAGCAACCGGGTAACACTGCCGCGGCGCGGCCACGACGTGGCCTGCTAAGGCAACGTCTACGCCGGCGCCTGGTCAGGCCGGGGGTGCGGCCGGCGGTGCGGTTGCCGTGTCGCCTTTATGCAGCGCCTGCTCGCCGGCGTTCAACACTTCCTGAGCCACCTGCTTAGCGTTGTCGATGATGTTGCCGCTCTTGATGTCGCCAACCACGTCGTCCAGCGACTTGTCGGTCGTGAAGCCGTGAGCGGCGGCACTTTCCCGCGCCGTGTCCATCACCTGCCTGGCGAGGCCGCCGCCCTGATCGACCACGCTCTGCGCCACGCCGCGCGCCGCGTCACGTACCTGGCCGGCGGCGCCGCCGAACGCGGCTTCCTCCTGCTCGGAATGTGGCAACAGCAAGCCGATCAAGGCGCCGGCGGCTAGGCCCATGGCGCCGAGCGCCATCGGGTTGGCGGTCAGCGAGGCCAGCATGTCGCTGCCGCTCTGCTGCGCGGAGCGCGCGCCCTGCGCCAACTGGCCGCCCATCTGCTGAGCGGAATCCCGCAACTGCCCACCGATCTGTTGGGCGGAGCCGCTAACCTGCGAGGCCATGCCGCTGCTGCGGTCACGCAGGTTGTGGCTGCCGCGGGTGGCACTGTCTCTGGCGCTCGCCATCGCCGCCTGCACGCGCTGCCCGAACGAGGCCGCGGTGTCCTGCGCCTGGCGGGCGACGCCAACCACCTTGGCGCGGGCGTCCTCCAGCCGGTCGGCGTAGCTTTGGTCGGTATCGTCGCCGCCGCGGGTCACGCAGGCCTCGGCGTCACGCATCCGCTGTTCGAAATCATAGCTCGCCGATGTATCGGGCTCGTAGCCGGCAACGCCGCCGCTGCTGGCGGGCACAGTCGCCACCGTCGGCTGCGGCCGGAAATCCGACGCCATCAGCCAGGCGATGCCGACGCCGGCAACCACCGCCGGCAGCGGATTTTTCTGCACGCTCGCCATCAGCTTTTGGCCGAACTCGGCGCCGCCGTTGCCGCGCACATAATCCAGCAGGTCCTCGAAGATTTGCCCCGGCGCCAGCTTGCCCTGCAGCTCGTTCAGGCGCCGGTCCATGCGGGAGCGGGTGCGTTGCAGGTCTTCCTCGATCCGGTCCTGCTCCATGGTGCTTTCCGACATCAGCTGCGTTCCTTTATCATCTGGGCGTCTTTCCCTAGGTTGGCGGCGGCGCGCTCAGGCGTCAGCGCTTTCAGCGACAGCATCGCCAGGCCGGACCGGGCGAACAGCCCGCCGATGACGACGATCACGACGCCGACGATCAAGGACGCAGCCCAGGCCGGCAGCACGATCGCCAGCGCGAAGGCAACGCCCTGCAGCACCACGACGAGGCCGGCAAAGGCCAGCAAGGCGCCCCCCAGTAGCCAGATCGCCGCAATCAGAACGCGGTGGAATTTCTGGTCCAGTTCGGCCCGCGCCAGCTTGATCTCGCCGCGCACCAGGTCCTGCACGTCGCCGGCAAGGCCGCCGACGACCTCGCCCAGGCTATGCGTGGTGCCGAGACGTTCGCCGCTCACTGGCTGCCGTCCGGCTTGGCGCCCGGCATGGTCGGCAGGTCATCGCGCGACGCGCCGGCGACGGCGATCTTGCCGAAGCGGGCGAGGGCAAAGCCGGCGGCAATCGAGGCGCCGGTGAAGAGCGCCGGCTGCCGGCGCGCCAGATCCCGCATGTTGCCCAGCAGACCGTTCAGGTCGTTGTTGCGCAAGGTGGCGGCGAAATTCCCCAGTTCGTCGGCGCCGCGCTCGATCAGCTTGGCGACAAAATCCTGGTGGCCTTCAAGCTGCTCGCCCGATTTATGCGCGGCCTGCGCGACATCTTCCAAGCGGTCGGCCAGTGCGCCTTTCTGCTGTTCCACCGCCGAATTCGCCTGCTCCTTGGCTTGGCCCGCAATCGCCGCACCCTTGGTCTTGGCCTGGCCGGCTAGATCGCTCGCCGCGGCGGCGGCCTGGGCACCGATGTCGCTGGCTTGGCTGGCTGCGTTCTGCACCTCGGTCCGCGCCTCGACAGCCATGCCGGCGGCCGCGGGCGCCGGCGGTTGGTCAATGTTTTCGCTCACGGTGCTGTTCCTCGATCGTTGTTCAGTAGGACTGGCGACATTTGGCGCCTGTCGACGCACTTTGCCGTGAACCGTTACAAGTTCAACTTTTCATAAGTTCATCAGACCTTATGCCGTTGCATTTGCGAACCGGTCTTGCGATCGGGGCGCCGGCCATAAGACTTGGTTAACGAACATGGTGGGTGCCTCGACTGGCGGCTTCTTCATCACAACGAAGCCGCTCTTGCTCTAGGCCTGCCTGGCACCCCGCTTGGGGCTTACGGGCGCCGCTGAGGACTGTTTAGCTGCTTCGGCCGAGGCACTACGGCCGGCCGCTTCCACGCCACCTTTGATCGGCAGCTTGAAGCTGGGCTGGCTCCTGATCTCGTCGGGCGTCGGCCCTTTCTGCGGCCGCTTTCCGGCCGGCTTCTCGGCCGCGGGCGGCCGCGGTGCAACGCTCTTCGCCGTCGGCTTCTCTTTGGCTTCCGCCTCCGCCACGCTTCGCCGCAGAGCCGCCACCAGGTCAATGACGTTGCCGCCGGCCGGTGCCTCGGCGGGCTCCGCCAGTAGGGCCCCGCCGGCGATCTTAGCATCGATCATAGCCCGCAGCCGGGTCTCGTAGCGGTCTTCAAAGTCCGCTGGATCATATTGCGCCGACTGCCGGTTGATGAGCTGCACCGCCAAATCGACCATCTCAGGCTCGATCTTCAGACCAGCCGCATCCTCAAAATATGCTTCCGCGCTATTGAGGTCGCGTTCTTCATGCAGCGTATGGGCCATTAGGCCGCTGCCCATCGGCCGCAGCGCCACCACACGCTCCCGCTGCGAGATCACGACGCGGGTCAGGGCAACCTTGCCAGTTTTGGCGATCGCTTCCCGGAGCACTGCGTACACATCCTCGCCGGCCTTGCCGTCGGGCGCCAGGTAGTAGCTGGCGTCGTAGTACATCGGGTCGATTGAACCAGCATCGACGAACTTCTCCACCGCCATGATGGAGGAGCTTTCAACCTTCACGCTGTCGAAATCCTCGTCAGTCAGGATCAGGTACCGGTTCTTAGAGATCTCGTAGCCCTTGGAGAGGTTGCCGCGCTGAAGCTCCGCACCGGTCTCGCCGTCCTGCGTCACCATCTTGATCCGGTTGCCCGTCTCCGGGTTTATCATGTTGAACTTGATCGAGTTGCGGTCGTGGCGCGCGTTGAAGAGCGCTATTGGGCAAGAAACCAGGGCGAGGCGCAGATGTCCTCTCCAGATCGGACGAGCGGCCATAACAACATCTCCGTTATGACTTACGATAATTCAGAATCAGGCACCGAGTCGACTCGCTTCTCAGCCCGCGTCATGTTCCGCCTATGTTCTCCTGCGAACAGGCTCTCCGGCTCCGGTTGCACGACCTCCACGGCTGGCGGCTGTACCTGAAATGCACCTGCTGCCAGCGCCAGCGCGCCGTGGCGATCCGCCGTGGCGCCTACCCCGTGCCGTGGCTGCTGGGCGACCTGCTGGCCCGGCTGCGGTGCCAGGGATGCCGGCGCAAGCCCGATGGCGCGATGGTGACAACTGATACGCGGGCGCAGGGCACGCACCAGTGGCATAACGAGGACAAGAAGAAGGGACCGACGACGGTTGTGCTTTGGGATGCGCGGTAAGCCTGGCCCGGCATCGACGATCGGGGATTACCAGAAAGCCCCCGGCTGGGTTTGGCTGACGTGCCGGCGGATTCAGTGTGGCCACGCCCGCTCCGTCGCCATTGCGCCGTATGTGATCCGCTGGGGACCGAACACCACCGCGAGCGGCTGCGGCAAAGTGCCGTTTGCCAGAAGTGCGGCGGCCGCGGGGCGCTGACCTATCATCCGAGCTGGGGCGGGTCGCAGATCGGGTGGGTGCTGTTTCCTGTGGCGCCGCCGGCAGGGTAAGCTTAAGTCATGTGCAACAGCTATGAACAGCGGGTTGGCTGGGCTGCCTACAAGGCGGCGATGCTGGCGATCGAGATGGAGATCGCTGGCTGGAACGGCGAGGCAGACCTGCCGCAGTCCGACCTCGTGCGGATCAGCGACACAGCGCCGGTGATGCGGCTCGCAGGCGAGGCCGTTGAGCTGGCGCAGATGCAGTTCGGCTTCCCGCCGCTCAGCCCCAAGGGCGGGCCGGTGTTCAACTTTCGATCAGAAGGCCGCCGCTTCGCCGATAGCAACCGCTGCCTCATCCCAGCCTCAGCCTTCTTTGAGTTTTCTGGGACCAAGTACCCGAAGACCAAGCACCGCTTCACGCTCAACGATGCGCCGTTCCTGGCCATCGCCGGGATCTGGCGCGAAGGCAAAGGCAACCAGCCGCCGGCGTTCACCATGCTCACCACCGAGCCCGGCTCGGACGTGCTGCCTTACCACAACCGCCAGATCGTGGGCCTGCGGCCGGCAGAGTGGGCAGAGTGGCTGCGGCTGCTGACGAAGCCGGCAGCTGAGCTGCTTCAGCCCTTACCCGCGGGGGCGTTGACGGTGGAGACCGTGCGGCGGGGTAGCGATTCATTCCTGCCGCACCTAAGTGTCTAAAGGAACACACAAGAAACCGGAGGATCAAACATGAGCGACGATGTTGAGAAGGTAAATAAGACTGAGCGACCGCACGCCCATTTCGATACACCCCATGAGGTCGTCGTCGATCCCGCATTGTCTCAAGAGGAGAAGATCGAAGCTCTTGATAGCCTTGAACAAGACGCTCGGCAGCTTGCGATAGCGTCTGGCGAAGGTATGTCGGATGGCGAAGCAACAGGTCTTAAAGAAGTTCTCCATGCCAAAGACGTGATGAAGTTGCCGCCGATCGAGATCGCCTATGAGGTTGTTCTGCAGGATCTGGTGTTGAAGATGGGCAGTAGCGGAACCGATGGGGATAAGGCGGAGATACAGAAAGTCATTACGGCTCTAAACGACTTTAAGACTCAGTCCGTCACATGAGGATTGGCTGACTAGCGGGCTGGCCGCTCGTGAACTTTGTTACTCTGGAACCCCTCCCAGCCCGCTTGCCGCCGATGTTCGACAACGTGATCTCCTTACATTGAATGCGCTAGTAGAAAGTTGTGCCGGTGTTCTGAGCTACGTCCTCAGCTTCGTCTACGTCGCCATCTACTGGAACAACCACCACCACTTTTCGCGCTACTTGCAGTTGTTGATGCAGACATCCTGCCCGTTCGGCGCAACGTCGCTCGGAGGTGCGGATCATGGCGCGGCGTTCGTTGCGGGTGTTGGTCGAGCGACAAGGTAAGTAGGACGGATAATCGTTCAATACTCGGCGCTAGGCCGTTTTCGAAAGTTCTTGTACCACCTGTCCAGCCGGGGATGATCACTCCCAAGCGGCTGGTCAAATCGCTCCCTTGCAGTCTGAAATATCGCGAACGCGCTGGTGTCAGCGATCGTCGGTTTGTCACCGGCGAGAAATTCGGCCTCGCCGATAAGCGCCTCTAGTATGTCGAGGAGTTCCGCGACGTAGCGGTATACATGATCGGCCACGGGCTTCGAAGGTCGCGGCTCCTTTCCGAGAAAGGCATCCGTCAGGTTCCAAAGCCATGCCTGGGAACGGACGCAAAGGTCGTTGCCGACCCGCTCGACGGCGCGAACTTTTGCCCGTGACAGAGGGTCGGTGCCAATCATCGGCCGCTGCGGATTCAACTCCTCTAAGTATTCCATGATAGCGCCCGCCTCCGTGAGCGCGGTGCCGTCATCGGTTACAAGTGCCGGCGCGCGTCCGGCCGGGTTGATGCGAAGGTACTCGGGGGATCGGTGCTCACCCCTTTTGTAGTCAATTTCATAACGGGGGACGTTGAGTCCCTTTTCCGCAAGATAGATGATGACGCGACGAGGATTGGTGCCCAAACGAAATTGGTAAAGCAGCATGTCAGAAATCTCGGTCAGGAGGGGGTTGAACTATTAGGAATACAAGCCCGTCCAGCCACCAGAGCGGAACCCGGTCCGCTTGATCACTAAGGCCAAAGTAGTGTTCTCGCAATCACAAAACGTTCTTAAACCGGGTTTGAAGCTGCCTTTGCGGTCGTCGGCCGCCAGAATCTACGTCTCCCGGGCGACCATGACAGCCTGCCCGGCAACACCGTTTATCGTCGCTTCCGCTGGCACGCTTAACGACCTAGAGGAGAATTAAGATAATCGCCGAGGAGTGACGCTGCGTCGTCATAGACAGCGTCGGCGCCCGCGTCCCGCAGTGCCTGATCCGAAAACTTTCCAGACCGCAAGGCCACCGATGCGATCCCGATTCTCTTGGCAGCCTCTACGTCGTAGGGAGTGTCTCCCACGACCAACGCTTGATCCGCCGTTACCCCATGCAGCTTCGCGAGAGCTGTCGAAAATATGTCGGGAGCTGGTTTTGTGTTCTGCACATCGTCGCCGCTTACCACCGCGGTGACTAGTTTACGTGCATCAAGTAAATCAAGATAGTGATCAAGTTCCGCCTTTGAAGCTGAGGATGCCAGCACGACCTGCTGTCCAATGCCATGAGCGTGAGCAAGCAGCTTGTGAGCCTCGCGGAACGGCTTTACCTTGTACAGGAAGTTTGCCTTGAATATCCGGCCGTGCGCGTTGCCAAGCTTCTCTAGTGTTGCCTTGTCGACGTTCGGCAGCACGGCCGGGACCAGCATGTCCGTCCCTTTTCCGATTTGATCGTGCAAGATTCGGTGCTCGAAAGCCGCGCCTATGCCGGCGAACGCCTCTTTCCAAGCGAGCACGTGGAAGTCGTTACTGTCGACCAAAGTACCGTCGATATCGAAGAGGATTGCCTTTATCTGCATTGTTCCCGTCCTAAGTAGCTACTGAATTCATTGAAGTCCAACAGCATACCCAACCCTGCAACCGGTTGCTGCCGCTACTTCTAGTAGCTCAGTGGCGTTGAGCTACCATAGCATATCGGAGTTGGAGGCCGTAGTGGCCAGTCCGATCAGGGATCTTGGGCACATGACGGGCACCCGGCGGAGCAGGTGCGGCGGGGTCTTTTTCGAGCTCGGTCATTTCTTTTTCGTGCGTGTTGGGCTTGATGTGGCTAAGCCGACCGAAGAGCAAGGGGAACCCCCACCAGTTTCGTGCAACTAGACGGTTTTGGTTCACGGGGAAACTCACATATGATCCGCCGATGGCAAAGACGCTCCCGGCTCAGCCGGCAAGGTATCGGCAACTCGAGCAGATCATCGCGGGATTGGGCGAGGGCGTGATTCTTGTCGATCCTGACCAACGTATCGTGTGGGCCAACAAGGCCGCCCTCGAGATGCACGGGATCACCGTAATGCAGGATCTCGGCGCCGACATCTCCGAGTACAGGAAGCGGTTCATCTTGAAGTACCGCAATAACCACGCCTTGGAGCTTGGCGATTATCCCATAGAACGCGTGGTTGCAGGCGAAGCATTTGAAGACGTAATCGTAGAGGTGACCTCTGCCGCCGACCCTGAACTTCAGTGGGTACATCGGGTTCGCAGCCTTGTCCTGACCGATGAAAATGACCATCCGGATTGCCTGGTCCTGATTATCCAGGATGCGAGTGATCACTTCGAGGCGGAGGAGCGGTTCGAGAAGACCTTCAATGCGAACCCGGCACCTGCCGTGATCGCGAGGCTCTCCGATCTCCGTTACGTCAAGGTCAACCAAGGCTTCCTGGAGATGACCGGTTACGATCGTCATCAGATCATCGGCCGATCGGTTTACGAAGTGGACGTTCTACAAAATGCCGACAAGAAGGAGATCGGCATTGAGCGCCTCCAAGAGGGGCGGACGATTCCCCAGATGGAGGCTCACCTGAACCTGCCTTCCGGTGGCACCAAAGCAGTGGTCGTTGCGGGGCAACCAATAGAGATAAGCGATCATGGCTGTATGCTGTTCACTTTTATGGACATGGAGCCCCGCAAGAAGGCGGAGGATGCGCTGCGGCAGAGCGAAGAGCGGTTTGCGAAATCGTTTCGACTGGCGCCTGTACCGACCTTTATATGCCATGCAAAGACAGGCTTAATCCTCGACGTAAACGACGCTTTTGCGTCTGCGACGGGCTTTCAACGGATTCATGCCGTAGGCAGCAGCGCGGTTGAGCTGGAGCTTTGGAACGAGCTGGAAGCTGCCGCGAGGCTCGAGGAGCATATGGCCAAGACCGGCGGAATGCGGAACATCGAGATCCAGGTGCGAACTAAGGCTGGCGTCAAGTTGGATTGCCTAGTCTCGTCAGAGACGGTTACCATTAGCGGTGAGCCCTGCATCCTGAGTGTTCTTCAAGACATTACAGAACGGCGTCAGTCCGAAATGGAACTTTTCGAGGCAATCGAAGCCGTCATGCAAGACGCGACGTGGTTCAGCCGCACGATTATCGAAAAGATCGCCGCGATGCGGCAGCCTTACGGCACCAACAAACCCGCTTCCGTTCTAGCGGATTTGAGTTTCCGAGAAACCCAGATCCTGACGTTGATTTGCGAAGGTCTGGCTGACAAGCAGATTGCCACTCAACTGAAGCTTGCTCCAAACACCGTCAGGAACCACGTCGCCACAGTATACAGAAAGATCAACGTCCATCGCCGCGGTGAAGCGGTGGTTTGGGGACGTGAACGTGGGCTCTGTCAGACGAACAAGGAGAAATCCGTCACCAAAGGGAAGGGAAAGGTGCAAATGCGCTAGGTCTACTAGTGCATTTGCACCGTCGCTTTGAAACCGCCCCTGTAATAATGCTTCTGCGTGCTCAAGGAACTGTGATCTAATAGTTCGTGCCCAATGGGGCTAGCCGCAGGAGATATCCCATTATGGATGACGATCGCGTTAAAGGCGCTGCCAAGCAGGTTGAGGGTTCGATTAAGGAGGCGATCGGCAAAATCACCGGTGATACCAAAACCCAGGCCGAAGGAGCAGCAGAGAAGACTGCCGGCAAGGTCCAGAACGCAGTCGGCGGCGCCAAAGACAGTCTTAAGAAGTAGTCGACGACACGACATCCTACGGCCTTGTTCGAGTGAATGTCGAAAACCTCGTCGTGAGTCGTTGAGCAATCACTGCTGCTGCGCGACAGTTCGGAGCCCCCACTCAACCAGTTACAAGCTCCCATAGCTTCAGCTCTTGCAGATGAGGTTGATCGATCACCAATGAACACGCCATTACAAACATCCGAGCTTTTGATCCCACTGAGCGCCGAAGAGCTTGTCGTTGAAAAGCGGCAGGTCGTGACAGCGGACGTGCGCGTCCATGTAGGCACCATCGTTCGACAGGTGCCGGTCAAGGAATTGCTGACGGACGATCGTGTAGAAGTAGAGCATGTACTGATTGGCCGTTATGTGGAGGCGGCGCCACCGGTTCGGCAGGAAGGCGACACTACGATCATCTCGCTTGTGGAGGAGGTGATCGAGCGCCGCCTCATTCTGAAGGAAGAGGTACATCTTCGCAGAGTGCGTACAACCCGGACGTACGATAAGTCCGTTGCTCTGCGGGAAGAGAAGGTTACTGTTGAACGGACTGTCCGAGCAGCGCCGGAAAGTCTAGATACCGTTCAAGCCACAAGCGCTGATCAACCCAATCCAAAGGAACATAAATATGACCAATGAAACGATTGTTGCCGTTTTCGACACGACGGAACACGCCGCCGCGGCTGTTGCCGACCTGATGAACGCCGGCGTCGCCGAAAGCAACATCTCGCAGCACCGCAAAGGCACTGCGGCGACAACCACCACTTCCACAAGTGGCGAGAAACCTGGGTTCTGGTCAAGCTTATTTGGTGCCGAGCCGGAGCATGGCCATGACACCAGCGTCTACGACCGCAGCATGGCATCCGGCGGGACTGTGGTTACTGTGAAGACGTCCGAAGCTAACATGGACGATGTCACGGACATCCTGGAGCGCCATAATCCGGTCGATATCGATGAGCGGGCGGCTGGCTATGTCGAGACTACTTCGACGAGCTACGCGGCCTCGACAGCGACATCCACTTTCGCTGCAGCGCCGGCCGTTGATGACGGCGTCATTCAGCTCTCGGAAGAGTCCCTCGCGGTCGGCAAGCGTGCGGTCAATCGCGGCACCACCCGGGTGCGTCGCTATGTCGTGGAGACCCCGGTCTCCGAGGACGTGACGCTGCGGGATGAGACCGTGTCGGTCGTGCGCCGCCCGGTCACCGACGGCACCGCGGTACCTTCCACTGCCTTCACCGACAAGGTCATCGAGATGACGGAGACCGATGAGGAGGTCGTGGTCGGCAAGACGGCACGCGTCGTGGAAGAGGTTGTTATCAAGAAGGAAGTCTCCGAGCGGGTCGAGACGGTCAAGGACACTCTGCGCCGGGATGAGGTCGAGATCGCCAAGGAGCCCGGCGTCACCACAAGTGCGACAACTACCACCCCGCTCGTCGATAAGATCAAGTCGAAGATCTAAAGTCTAAGGTCTACTTCAAGCACCAAACAACTGCCCCGGGTCGCTGGTCGGCCTGGGGCTATAATTTATCAGGAGCCACACATGGTTGATACAGTTTATGCCGGCGCAGTGCCGGCAGAAAGTCGCACGGAAAAGACAACGCTTCTCTCTGGCGGTTCTCACACGCACCGCCGCATCTCTTGGGCGGCGATCTTTGGTGGCGTTGTGCTAGTTGTTGTCGTGCAGCTGCTGCTGGCCACGCTCGGTGCCGGCATCGGACTTGGCACCGTGCACGTGAACGCTGGCACCACACCGGACGCCAGCAGCCTCGGCATGGGCGCAGGGATCTGGTGGATCGCCAGCAGCTGCATTGCCTTGTTCTTTGGAGGCTACGTGGCGGCCTGGCTGGCCGGGATCGAGCTTCGGTTCGACGGAATGCTGCACGGCCTCATCACCTGGGGCATCGCCACGCTGCTAACCGTCTACCTCCTGACCTCGGCGATCGGCGGCATCATTGGCGGCGGTCTTTCCATGCTGGGAGGCGTCGCCTCGACCGCCGGTCACGGCATTGCCGCTGCCGCTGGGCCCGCCGTGCAGGCTTCGGGCGTCACGCCAAACATGGTGCAGGACCAGGCCAAAGCCTATCTGCAGCCGGCTGACCCCGATCCCGCGACGATGAGCCCGCAGGACGCCCAGAAGGAGATTGCCACCAACCTAGTGACCTACGAGCAAGGCGGTAGCGATGCGCCGGCTGCCAAGACGCGGGTGATCGCCATCATGGCGGCACAGCAGAAGATCAGCCCGGCCGATGCTGAGACACAGTTCAACAACGATCAGGCGAAGTTCGAGCAGAAGAAGGCGCAAGCCGAGCAGGCTGCCAAGAATGCGGCGGATGCGAGCGCAGCCGCGGCTTCTGTCACCTCCTTCGCGGCCTTTGGTATGTTGCTGCTCGGCGCGATCTTTGCGGCCATCGGAGGCTCGCTCGCTGTGCAGCGCCGTCTGCTGACCACGGAACGCGCGATCGTCTAAGTCACGAAATTACCGGTAAATCTTGCCGCTTAAATAGGGAAAGACATGTCAATCATCGGCTGGCTCGTTTTAGGCTTGATTGCTGGTTTTGTTGCCAGCAAGATCATCAACAAATCAGGTGAAGGTTTGATACTCAATATCGTCCTTGGAGTCGTAGGGGCTATCGTCGGCGGCTACCTATTTACCCTCCTAGGCGCCGCTCCGGTCACAGGCTTCAACCTCTACAGCATGTTCGTCGCTATAATCGGGGCGATCGTGGTTCTCATTATCTATCACGCCGTCGTAGGGCGGCGGCGGATCTAAGGCCTGATCAGTCAGCCTCTACGGAAGAACAGGCGAGAACGCCGCGCCTGTTCTTCCAGTACGGCGCTGCAGGATATTGTTCCCGGATCTTCGCCCATAATCGCATTATCTCTAGCGACTGCGTTCAAAGACAGCTTTGACAACGTGGTCAACATCGATAAGTTCCGCTTTCCACTTCGTTCAGTTTTAGCCACTACAGTCTTCGTGCCATAATATGGCGAACTGTCTGTCCGAGAGGCTTTGACCTATGGAATAAACGAGTCACTCGAGGCTGGCACAGAGGGCCATCCAAGCTACAGGCCCCTAGCGGCATTCCCAGCTTTTGTGCCTTTGTCAGAAGAGGATCTGTTGCCCTAATTCGGCTGTTGCTTGGCAGCCGGATTAAAGCCCGACTAGAATGTCCCCCATGGGTGAGAACGTATCGTCCAGGAGACCGAGCCGCGGCACTGCCTGGCGCAAGCTTGAAGCTAGCGACTCTTTGGGTCGCCCTCTTGCTGAGTGGGCACATGTGACGCCGCGATTTCCAGACGGCATTCCGAATTCTACCTTAAGAACGGCAAACATAGCCGTGCAACAAGAGACGGCCCTGGTTTGGTTCTTGGCAAATCTAAAACCATACGATCTTTCAGGAAGCGGCCCTTATGGCGCCTTAAATTTCGCTCTTGGCCCCTATGCTCCCTCGCCAGTTCGCGCCTTTCATGCTTTGGATGGCGAATTCAAGGGCATCCTACCAGAGCAACTAATTCTTACAATGGGCTCGACGCTCGGCAACAACTGGATGTGGATTGACGAGCCGCCATTTGAGCGACCTCAGCCAGAAAACAAAGATCAGTTTGAAGTTGCACTCTTAAAGGCTCTAGGACAGCTTTCAGCCAACATCGAGCGCCTATACCCGCCTCTTGGCGGCATCGGACATAATCATCCGCCTAACGACGTGCCGCTCTCGCCGGATGAACAGGCTGAGGTTTTGCAGACCATAGAAGAAGCCAAGGCGGCGATTAAAGATCCTCCGAAATTGAAGAACGCCTGGTCTGCGCTCCAGCCAGCCTTGCTGAAAATCGGGGCATGGTCAGCAGCGCAGATCGCTACCTTCTCCGAAGGTCTCATGTCTGAAGGAGGCAAAGCTTTTGGAAAGTCGGCGCCGAAACTAGTCATCTTAGCCGTCGGTGCACATTTTTATCACCATGATGCGGCCGGACTCATAGAGGCATTCTTGAAGGCGGTCTAATCTCGAAGTTAACCCGCCTTCACCTAACTTGCTTGCTCCGCACGTTACCGACTTAAACACGGCAAACATCTGCCTGTACATGGAGAGCTACCGTGGCTCAGTGCACCGTGTATTCGGCGCCGCCGAGCACGGGGCCTTAATCGACAGCGTAGAACGTTGCCGAGCCGCCGGCTGGGATGTTGACGCTTGTCTGGCCGCCGATTTGAGTGGCGGCTCCGCCATTATAGGACGCCGCGGCGTTCGCCGTGGCGGTGTAAGCAGTATCGTTTTTCACCACTTGCACCCCAACGCCTGGTGCAAAGCCCTCCGGTGGATTTAGCGTCACGGTGATAGCGGCGGAGCCGTCCAGGATCAGCGTCGGATTGAAGTCGTTGGGCCGCTGACATAGGTGGCTGCCGCGCTGAACTCGGGCGTGGCCGGGGCGTTTATCAGCCACTCCAGCACCGCGAGATTCATGTGTGCCAACAGCTCGTCGCCGCAGACAGTTGGATGGTTATGATCGACTTGCTGATAGGTGTAATCCACGCCGCCAACGGCGTTGGCGTCGACGATGCTGCCGCCGGTATCCGGCGTGCAGTTGCGGGTCGTGTCGTTCGCCGCTGCGAAATCAGCTAAGATATGATGCCGCTATAGTTGAGAAGTCGACCCTGCAGCCACGCTTTGGCAGACGCTTGATCTCAGGATCGATATCTAGAAAGGCGCCCCCGCTATATTGATTGGCGCCTGATGAGTGATGTCGGAGCTGTTATAGGTACCGATCTGAAGACTCGTCGCCTGCATCGAGCCGGCACCGTTATACCCGTATTGCTTACCAGCATTGGCACGTCGGTGATCTGACCGAGCGAAATGACGGACGAGCTACCGGAGGCGGCTGGCGTGACCTACAGAGTATATATCTTCCACGCTTCTGGTGCACCATTCAGGTAGCCCTGGCTATCGGGCGTTGATCCATAAGCGTTGCCGAAAAAGCCGTAGAGGGAGGAGGCATCAAGCTCGAACTTCACTCCTGAGCCGTTAGATCCGTTGGAGTTCCCCAGCAGCTGGGCCAGGTTCGGCGATGCTCCGAAGGCCGGCACCTGGGCGGCGATCATGGCCCTGAAGGTTGAATTGCCAATGATCGGCACCGCGATCCCCGCGACGTTGCCACCCGTGCAAGTGAACGATCCGGCATTGATGGCGATGCGGTCGAAGCCCAGCTTCCGTAATCCGGCAACCATGCCGGCGGGCAAACGAAGAGCCGTGATTGGCAACCGCATCAATTGCTGAGCACCTTGGCCCACCGGCAGCACGATGCACGGCCGGGAGGCACCTGCGGCATATCGCGCGAAGGCGCGGGCAGAACCCCAGGTGCCGGCCAACGCGGCTCTGGCGGTGACGCCGACTGCTGCGAGGCGGTTCACGATGTCCTCGAGCATCGCCGCCTCGAAGCCTTGCAAATGAGCGGCGCCGGTTGTGTCGACCACCAGACCATCCGGTGGATCGGCAGCGACCACGGGCGAGTAGCGTTGCAGTGCCCAGAGGGCGAGCTTCTGCAGGCCCGCGTCGTCTGCCGCCGGTTCGGCATCGCGAATGATCAGGTCCGGTACCAGCGCCTGGGCTTTAGTTGCCGGGATGCCGACATTAAGTCCGCAAGCTCGGGCGGCAGCGTTCAGGGCGTACACGTCCCTGCGGCTGCCGCTCCGGCTGGTCAGGATGAGGGGGACTGGGGCCTCACTTCCGTCAGCAGATCGAGCGGCAGGAGGCATTGACGTCCCGGCCCCTGCAGCAGCACCCAGTTGCTCTTCAACCGGCCGCGCACCTTTGACAGAAAGCCGGTCAATTAGCAGCCCTGTGGAGGGCCGAAGCTCGGTGGCCTGCTTGCGCATGAGCCGGTCGGTCGGCCAACTGGGTAGGAAGACCGAGACGACCCTTGGCATCACACGCCTCCACTTCAAAGTCCGCACTCTCCCCGGCGCGGCAACGGATCAACTCCACCTGCCAGCGGGCACGGCCGACGCCTGGTACGGGCAGCGCCACGGATGGCAGCACCGAGACCCGCCATCGCGTCACCGCCGCCGTCGGTTGGCCAAAGTCGGCCGCGTCGCTCTGCCGGCGCCAGCGGCGGATCGCGATGCCGGGCGTGCCGGAACTTTCTGCTGCCAGTTGCAGCCGCGCAAACTGCATCAAGATCCGCTCGGAAGCTCTTGCGAACATAAGAAGAACAGTTATCCTGAGGATCGTCGTCTGGAGTTAAATTAATGGTGGCGGCGAATGTCGCTTCTCGCTCTGAAGTCAGTGTAGCGGATCATTCAGCGGTTGCCGGGGTACCGGTCGCTCGTCTGCGGCCGCGCTACTACCTCGACCACTTCTCGAAAGTCGTCGAAGGTGTTCGTGCGCGTTACAACTTCCTTTTAAGCGACCATGAGCGGCGGCACCTCGCAGCGGTGGAAGCCCTTACTGACCCCGCCCGCATGCTGTACGCGCGCCTGGTCAACCGGCGAGGACCTTGCTTCCGTTTGGACAGGCTCCAGTACCTCGAGATCGGCGCGCTCGATCTGCCGGTCGCGGAGCTGCTCCTGGCCGGGCTGCTTGAACCCTGTGACGAACGGCTCGATCCGGCACTCCGCCCCCGGTTACTCGCATGCTTCAACCATAGCGAACTAAAGGCCCGGCTGCGGAGCCAGGGCATGCCCAGACATGCGCGGAAAGAAGAGCTTCTGGCGTGGCTGGCGGCGTGGGATCGATGCTCGACGTGGCTAGCGGAGTTTCTTGCGGAGCACGCGGTGGTGCGTATTCCACAGGCTGACCCGTGGCCGTTTCTACGCTTCCTGTTCTTTGGCGAACTGCGGGACAGTCTGTCGGACTTCGTGACCAGCGCGCTTGGGCATGTGGTGCCGGAGCGTATCGACGAGCGCCAGCTGATCGCGCAGTTCACCAGCCGCGGTCAGGCGGAAGACGCCTACCGTATGGCGGTTCTCTACGTGGAGTTCCGGAGCATCCGAGACGCTGGCCCAGCGACGCAGACGCTGGCCTGGTGGCAGGACCAGGCTGTCGACCGTGTCAGCTTGCGCGCCGGCGTCGAATGGTTCGATCGCGTTGTCGATCGCCTGGGGCGTCTGCTCGAACGCGAGCAGCAGACGCTGGCGGCGCGGCGGTTGTACGAGACGAGCCCGGTAGCGCCGGCGCGGGAGCGGCTGGTGCGCCTGCTGATCAAGGCCGGTGAGAAAGACGAGGCGATGGCTCTCCTGCATGCGATGCGGGCCACACCCTGCCACGCCGAGGAGGCCTACGTAGCCCGGCAGATGCTGGGCCGGCTGGAGAAGACGACGGAGCGCAGTGAGGCGCGGGCGCTCCAGCAGGTGAGCCGGAGCATCGTGTTGGATTATCCGGATGACGGTGTAGAGGCGGCGGTGCTGGCGCATTACCGGAGGCAGGGGTGGAACGGCGTGCACTCTGAGAACTGGCTGTGGAATGCCAGCTTCGGGCTGCTGCTTTGGGACATCATCTACGATCCGGCGATTGGCACCTTCCATTCACCTCTGCAGCTTGCGCCATCCGACCTGCACGAGCCGATGTTTTACCCGCGGCGGCGATCGGCCATCGAGGCGCGGCTCGCGATGCTGGCGGAGCCGGACGCAGCGCTTGCCTTGATGCGCCAGCATTTTGAGGGAAAGAAGGGCATCGCCAATCCGTTCGCCTATTGGCGCGACGAGCTGCCGGATTTGCTCGATGTCATGGTGCACCGCTTGCCGCCAGCCGGACATGCCGCAGCACTTCGGCACCTGGCGCAGGATGTCCGGCGGCATTCGCGCGGCCTGCCCGACCTGTTCCTGTGGAACGATAGCGGCTACCGCTTTGTCGAGATCAAGGCGGAGAACGACCATCTCGCGGGCCATCAGTACGAGTGGTTGCGGGTCCTGAAGAACGCCGGCATTGAGGTTGCGCTTGAGAAGGTCGAGCGGCCTTTGCCGGCCCATGTGGGCCGCGAGCCGACAGCATGAAATCGGCATATGGAGCTGGGGCGGTTATGCATGTGTAACCTCTACAGCGTCACCAAGGGCCAGCAGGCGTGTCAATCGGCATTCAAACGGGACCCCCGATCGGCGTGCAAAAAGGACCCCTGGGTCATGCTGGATGGGCTTGTCCAGGTAGCGAACAGGAGGGCCCCGCGCGCCCGAGGAGCGCGGTTCAAATGCGCTGGCGTAGCGGGCGCGTGGGAGGTGCCTGTTTGCCCACCTGGGCAAGCCCGGGGGTGGGGTCCGGGGAGGGGGTTTGATCAGGCGCGGCCGGTCAGGCGCGGCCGGTTCAGGCGCGGTTTTTGAAGCGCCAGCTTTCGTTGCCGGTCTCGACGATGTCGCAATGGTGCGTCAGGCGGTCGAGAAGTGCCGTAGTCATCTTGGCGTCGCCGAACACGCTCGGCCATTCGCCGAAGGCCAGGTTGGTGGTGACGATGATCGAGGTCTTCTCGTAGAGCCGGCTGATCAGGTGGAACAACAGCTGGCCACCGGCCTGGGCGAACGGCAGATAGCCGAGTTCATCCAGAACCAGGAAGTCCAAGCGCATGGCAAAGTCGGCGAGCCGCCCCTGCCGGCTGGATCTTGCCTCGGCTTCCAGGCGGTTGACCAGATCGACGACGGTGAAGAACCGGCCACGAGCGCCACCGCGGATGCAGGCTCGTGCTATGGCTATGGCCAGATGGCTCTTGCCGGTGCCGGTGCCGCCGACCAGGACGGTGTTGCGCTGTGCCGCGATAAAATCACCGCCGGCCAGATCACGCACCAGCGCCTCGTTGATCGGCGTCCCGGCGAACTCGAAGTCCTCGAGATCCTTGGCCAGCGGCAGCTTGGCGATGGTGATCTGATACTTGATGGAACGAGCCTGCTTCTCGGCGATCTCCGCCTGCAGCAGATCGCCGACGATATGCGGCGGTTCATGCTGACGTTTGATGCCGACGGACATCACCTCGTCATAGCCGGCGCGCATGCCGAACAATTTCAGCTGCGCCATCATGTCGAAGATCTGGGCGCGTTCCATTAAAAACTCCTCCGCAGGCTGTCATAGCGAGCACAATCGGCGATCGGGGCGTGACGGAGCTTCAGTGCATCAGGTGTCATGATCGTCACCGCTGGCTCCGGATCACGGCTGCGCGCCAGAATATTGATGATGACATCGGCGGAATGAACGCCTTGGGCCAGCGCCTCGGCACAGGCGGCATCCACGCTGGTGAGGCCATCGGTCAGCACGGCGGACAGGACCTTCACCATCTGCCGGTCGCCATCGTCCGAGCCACGCAATTTGCGCCGGACGCGCTCCAGGTTCGACGGCAGCAGCCAGTCCTTGAACGGAGCTCCGTTGCGCAACGCGCCAGGCTTCCTGGCCAGCACCGGGACGTAATGCCAGGGATCGTAGATCGTCTCGCCACGGCCGAAGCAGCGGGCATGCTCGGCCACCATCACGCCGTCCTGGCGCAGCACGATGCGATCGGCATACGCTTGGATCTCCACCGGCCGGCCGACAGCACGCGAGGCCACCGAGTATTTGTTGTTGTCGAACCGCACCAGGCAGGTCTTGGAGACCGCGGCCGTGGTGGTGTGGAAGCCATCGAACCTCCCGGCGATCGGCACCAGATGTGCCCGCTCCGCCTCGAACACCGGCCAGATCGTCTGCTCCGTCAGTTCCGGATGTTTGTGAGCCTTGGCGTAGGCGACGCAGCGATCCAACAGCCAGGCGTTCAGCTCTTCATAGCTCGCCATCTTGATGCGCGGCGTGAAGAACCGCTCACGCACCAGCCCCACCTGGTTCTCGACCTGCCCCTTCTCCCAGCCCGAGGCCGGCGTGCAGGCCGTCGGATCGATCAAATAGTGACCGCACATCTGGGCGAAGCGCCGGTTGAACGCCCGGTCCTTGCCAATGAAGATGGAATCAACCGCGGTCTTCATATTGTCGTAGATGCCGCGCGTACATGTGCCCTTGAAGAAGGCAAAGGCACGGTCATGCGCGTCGAACACCATCTCCTGTGTCTCGCGCGGATAGGCCCGCACAAAGAACATTCGGCTGTGGCAGAGCCGGACATGGGCTACCTTCACCGTCGTCGTGGCGCCGCCGATCACCACGACCTCGTGGCTCCAATCGAACTGATACGCCTCGCCGGCAGCAAAGCTCAGCGGCACAAAGGCTTGCGCCGTTACGGCGCCGCGCTCCCTGGACCAGGACCGGGCATAGCGCCGAACCGCATCGTAGCCACCATCATAACCCCGGCCACGCAGTTCCTCGAAAATCCTGATCAGCGTCAGCCGCTCGCGTGCCGGCTTCGCCTCGTTCGCCAGCAACAAGGCATCCAGCGGACCGATCCAAGAACCAAGCTTCGGCAGTGGCTGGGCCTTCCGCGCGTAACGAAACTCCGTCGCCTCCGTCCGGATCACCTTCCGGACCACCTTGCGCGATACCCGAAGCTCCCGGCAGATCACCTTGATCGGCTTCTTCTGAACAAAATACGCCCGCCGGATCTTCGCTAGCGTCTCCACAATCAGCATCCTCAAACCGGCTCCCATGTTCCATGGAAGCCACTGTGAACCCCGTTCCAGAGGGGTCCCTATTGGACGCCGATTACCCCTAAAACGGGGTCCTTATTCCACGCCGATTCACATCCAGTGTCACTTTGGCGTAGAGATGGCGGAACAGATGACTGTGCATCTTCAACCCCAGCTCGCGGTAAATGAAGGCACTTAGATCCGAGGAGAACGTAGTGACGGCGCGTTTGCCGCCAGATCTGCCGGGAAACAGAAAGTCGCCGGAGCTCGCGCACAGGCGCTCGCGATGTGTCGAGCAGTAAAGGTCCAGCAGTTTGATCGTCGACGAGCCAAGTTGGCTCTCGATCGCGGGACCTTTTTTTGTGGTTTCGCGGGCGGCGATCCTGATGAACCGTATCCGTTCAACCCCATGGCCGGCTTCAATTATGTGACGCGCGGGCTGAAGACCGCATAGATCGTTGATGCGCATCGGGACGAAGCAGAGAAACTCGACTGCCAGAGCGAACATGACCCGAAGCGAGGTCCGGTGCGTGCCATCATCGTGCGCTTCAACTTCTTTGCGGATTTTTGTGCCAAGACTGTACAAGTTTTTCAAGTTGCTGGGCAGGTCAAATTGTCGCAAGCGGGTTCGGTTGCGCTCAGTCATCTCCTGCGGACGTTTCGGTGTCAGGTTCTTTGCAAATCCACTTAGCCGGCTGATGCATTCGAGGTCCGCCTTCACCCAGTGCCTTGCGACCATAACCAGCAAGTTTGCCTGCGCGCCGATGTGGGTCGTTTCTCTACCGGCAAGCCGGTCACTTAGGTATTGCAGGCTTGCCTCGGCATTCATCGGTTCAACCAGGGTAGCAAGCCCGATAATTTCTGTTGAGGGCTTCCCGGAATGCGCTAGCGCGCTTGCAAGTTGCATGACGATCCGGCGACGTACTTCCAACGTGCTGCTCCTGACTGGCTGGGCATAATCTTTGCTAAAAGGGTTAGGATTTCCGGCGTTTGCCAGAAACCTCTCGACGTCCTCGTGAAAAGACGCGGGAAAGCTGTCGCGGGGTACGGAGTACTTGCGTGTGTCGGGCTTGATCGGCGCGGTCACGGCCGGCCAGCCCGGGACCGACGCCACGGCGGTATTCCAAAGTCGAGCGGCGACGTTCCGCGTTTCCTTGTTGCCGAGGCGAAGGCTGGTCTTTGTCACGGCCGCATCGAATAGTGAAAATGTGTCTAGGTTGAAGTGCTCTGGCTCGATCCCTTGCTGCGTGCAGAATTTGAGCAGGCGCGACAGGCCATGACGGGATCCCCGGTCGGGCAGCCTCTCGAACAGATCTTGCCAGGCTGGGCTCAACCCATTCGGCATCCGGCCGGGCATGACAGGGACGCCGACCATTTGAAGGGCAGCAAGGCTCACGCTGCGGACCCGTGTCCAGCGACCGACGCTGACCCGTCCATTGGCGGGCGCCGCATCGGCGAAGAGCGCTCGGAGCGCGCCGATATCGGTGCTGATATCGTAGAGCGGCCGGCCGACCACGCGTGCCACGCATTTCGGCGCCGAGCGCATGTCGTGATGCTGGCGGAGAGTCAAAGTTTCCACCCGACCAAGCATTTCGAAAACCTCGGCGAGATTTGCCGGCTTCGCGAGTGACCGGTTGGCCCACTTGGCCCGCGAAGGTGGGACCAGCTCGATGTCGCGACGGGCTTCGCCGTTCCGTTCGCGCCCTTCCGATGTATCGTTGTAGGCGCCGGACCTAGGTCGGCCGGAGTCAGTTCGCCATCCGCCAGCCTCAGCTTGTTGACACTCGGGGACCGCCAACGCCTTGTGCGGGACGCCCGGCGCGATCGCGTAGACCGGCGCCCGCTCAGCATCGTCAGCGGCTTCGGCATGGCGTTGATAGGGGACGCCTTGGGACGCTTGGGGACTAGAGGGAACGGAAGCAGACATACGGAATAACTCCTGGTTTGAATTGGATAAGCTTTCTCACGACGAGTTCTGCGCAAGCTTGCGCATCAGTGGGAAAATCAGGGACTTGACTGGACATTTGCAGACATCACGAACGGTGCATTGCCATGAAGAGAACCGTGTCCTCCTCGGCGATGCGGAACGTGCGCTTCACGCGGTGGGCACGGAGACCCTCGGTCTTGATCCAGCGCGAAACCGTTTTTGGACAGACGTCGAACCGGTTGGCGACGTCGCGGATGGACAGCATGCGCGCTTGCGGCTTTGAGGACGCAGATCGTGAGTTCGTCATTTCGGTGTTCCTGCGGTTGGGTATGGAAAGGTCCCTGCGCCGAGGCGTTCCACTGCTGCCTGGCGTGCCAGAAGGCGCGCAAGGGTTGTCAGTGCAGAGAAAGGAACGCGCGTTTCGACGGCCGTGCCGGACACAGCATGATAGGCTTCGGTTACGATTGCCGAAGCGAGATCTCGAGAAGGCCGGTGCGGTTTAGGTGCGCGTTCCATGACCTAAGGACGCTGTCACGACGCCGATCTGAAAATACTAAGTCTAACGTTCGGCAGCTCTCTGAAAGCTAATCTATTGATCTAGAACAAAAGAATTTTGTTGACATAGCTGAATTTAATCCGATTTCGTAACAAGAAATGGCACCAAATGTCCTGCACTGAAAGTTCTCCGGACAGTAAAGACTCGCGAGCGAAGGGAGCGCATCAAAGAAGAACGTCGACACCAGCGGATCAGCGCCTGGGATCACTCTTCGATCAGATTGCCCCGGCACGGTCCCCGCAGAGAAAGTTTGCGGGGCGCTGATTTCGCAGTTGCCTAAACCGTGAGGGTTATGGAAAGAAAAAGCTGCTCCACCTCGCGGTGGAGCAGCCCCAGCAACCAGAGCGGATGCCCTCGGAAGCTTCCCCGCTCGTAGTCACACGAGGACCATGATGAATTCGATCAACTCGATCAATTTGCCCATTGCCTGCATCCGCGGCCGCTCCGGCCCGAACCTGCAATGGTTCCAGACCGTCTGCCTGCCCAGCCAGTTGATCTCGCTGCTGGGTCACGACCCGCGCTCCAGCAACTGGAAGTTCCTGCCGACGCCGTTGCGCGAGGTCTATCAAGAGTATCAGCGCAAGACGAAGCCCGGACGGGCGGAGGCGATCGAGACCTATATCGGTGACCGGCTCTCCCCCAACTCCCGGCTTGTCGGCGGGTTCCCCAGCCTGAGCATCGGGCTGACCGAGGTGCCGCTGTTCGAGCCGCTGCGCAGCCGGGCTGGTGTCACCCTGGCAGATGGCGTGCTGCTGGATGACAGCGTCGGCACGCTCTACCTCGACATCGGCGCCAAGCACGTCCGCATGCTGCTGGACGGGCTGGCCCGGCTCACCGGTGCCATGGACTACGTCAACAAGGGTGAGGACGTCGACGCCTGGTTCTCCTTTGCGCTGACCATCGTGGCGCCGACAGAAGCGCGGGGGCGGCTGACGCCGGCGGAACTGGGCCAGCTGTTCTTCGACTACAACTACCGGCTGACCCGGGTGCCGCCTTCGGTGGCGCTGGAGATGGACCAGGCCAGCGTCTATTCGCAGATCGTCGAGTGGCTGAAGCTGCAACCGGTGATCGCCGACAACGGCGGCATGCAGTTCTCCGGCAACAGCCTGGGCAAGAAGTCGACGGCGCTGGTGGTGCGCCGGGTGCTGCATGGCTTCGTCACCGTTGCGGCTGAGGGCGACAAGGCGCTGCAGGGGTCGAAGTCGGCGGATATCCGCAGCCCGCGGACCAACCAGCACAGCCTCGTCGAGGTGCGGGAGGCGATCGGCGACTTCCTGACCCGGTTCGCCGCGGCCATGGGCGAGCGGTTTACCGATCCGACCAGCATCCACCTGACCCGGCTGGGCTGGGAGGCGATCGGCATGATCGCGCATGACGCAATGATCAAGAGCCGGCTTACGGGGCCCCAGCTGGAACGATGCATCGCGGCGCTGGCGGAGGTCGACTGGTTACGCACCAACCGGGACTGGTTCGGGATGATCGGGATTGCGGAACAGGCAGAGGATGGGTCGCCGCTGCTGGACGAGCAGGGGCGGGAGCGGGTTGTCATCATCGGCGGCAAGGGTGATCAGGGCTCAAAAAGGTCATCACCTATCTGCGGAGGAGGGCGATGCCAAAGGTTGACAACAGTGGCGGTGGCAACGAATCTTCAGAGGGATCTCAGTCGGCGATTGAAATGGCATAAGCAGCTCGTAGTGGCCGCGCAGCTTGCGAAGATGACGGCACAGACTTTCGTTTTCGAGCCATGGCGACCGGCGGGTTATTTGCGCAGGATGCATTTTAGATGCCTAAGTGCTAATCATCGTTCTATACTTACTCGACTCCGCCGGTGAGATGGTCCTATCTTGTTCTCATTAGTTGGAAGCTTTGATAATGACGAATTGATCGGAGTTACGGGAAGCAAGTGCTGACGAATTGAGCCAGTTGCTCTTCGTCGCTGGGAGTTAACGGTCGCAATGGGGGCACTTGGCGAACGAGTTCATGCGCAGGTCACAGCTGACCGGCTGTTTAACACTTGGCGCTACTTGGCGCGCAATGTTCGCGATCATTCTGCTCGTGTTATTTAAGGGTTTGATAGCGGCAGGCATCGCGTGACTGACCACGTGCCAGGAAGCATAGATTTACTTCCGCATTATCGCACAAGTTTGGGTTTTTATACAAAAGGGTCGCTCCACCCCTAACCTACATCAACATGAACAAGCTGATCTTTCATGCGGGCCTTCCAAAGACCGTTTCGTCGGCACTTTAGGTCTTCCTCGCCCGCAACCACAAAGCCCCGCGCCGTCAATCGATCGACTATTTCCGCCAAGGGGATATCGACTGTGGCAACACTGGTCTGATCTCCTCCGGCAACGGCGATCTTTTAGGGTATTGTACGCTTGACTTAGGTTGTTGTATACAGCCGCATTAGTCTGATCTCAGTTTGTAGAGGAACTGACTAGTGAAGGCGGGACAAAGCGACGAACCTGTAAGCGAGAAGCTACAACTATCGAGAGTCGTGAGTTCACTAGAACGAAACCGACTTTTGAAAAGGTACGCGACCGGTTCTAATGTTCTTGAAGTACGGACGGATCAAACGCCATCTACTTTATCGCTAATCAAAGACTCGGTTGTTGTTAATGTTAAGCTTGCTGAAGCTCAGAACCACCAATTGCCTGTTGAAGACCAAAGCCAGGACCTAGTCCTGGCCATGTATGTTCTTGAACATGTTAAAGACTTCAGTGCAACGCTAAACGAATGGTTTCGGGTTGTTCGCATCGGTGGTCATTTAGTAATTGCGGTCTCTCATAAAGAGTTCCAAAACCGGAGTATTTCGTTAACTTTTTTTAGAAATGGTGGTCTTCCGCTAAAAGCTTACACTTCCAAAATGCTTTTGACGGAGCTTGAATCGTCACTTGATCACAGGTCGTACAGTCTTTGCGAATTTAAAGAAGATGACGAATTGTATGATTACTCACTTCCTCCAGAGCAACGCGCGCGCGGTATCTACGATATTTACATGGTGCTAAGAAAAAAGGTTGGGAAGTGACAACTTTTGCGGTTGGAGTTGGCCGAATTCAGAAGTATAAATAGCTGCAACGTTGACAGGTGATGTTGCTAGCTGGCCCTGTACTTGCTCTCTTGTCCTCCAGTACAATAGTACGCTTTACTCGATTGACCGTCACGACCTTCTTGTTTAGACACATACAGTACAATGTAACGACGAACGGCGCAATGCGCCGCAGCTTCTACTAAAGGTTGATCTCCTCAGTTAAGCGATCTTTGACTAGCTGCGGCGGCATGTTATAAAATCTTATGATCTGTTTGTCCATACTGTGCCAGCCGTAGCAGGATCTTCCTGCGTTGCCGTTGCAAACGTGAATCTGGAGGTGGCGCCGGATGATCCTCTGTTTGCCGGCGATCTTGAGCAGTATCTTCAAGTTGGCATTTCGGCACTCGACAATATTAAATTGTCCTTGCTTGGTGCTAAAGCACCGCAAAGCATCCTTGATTTTTCGTGCGGGTTCGGGCGGGTTACACGGATGCTGCGCGCCCAATATCCAGCCGCGGCAATTACTGCCTGCGATTTGGATCATCGGGCCGTGGATTTTGCCACAGCCACTTTTGGCGCGCGTGGCGTGTACGCTACAGCCAACTTACGGGACTTACAACTTGGCGAGCAGTTTGATCTGATCTGGGCGGGCTCTTTGCTAGCGCACCTCCCCGAACGCCTCATGCGCGACTTTTTGGACTTTGCGGTTCGGCACATGGGCCAAGACTCGCGGCTTATCGCAACCGGTTATGGCGGGCATGTTGCCGATCGGCTGCGAGACGTGTCGTATGGACTGAGTGAACCGGCGGCGCGCGGGCTAATCGTACAGTTTCTGAATTACGGGTACGGCTTTCGCGGTTATGATGGAAGCTCCGATGTCGGCGTCGCCTTGGCATCGCCGGCGTGGTATGACGTGGTCCTTGCCGGCAGCCATCTGGTATTGCAATCGTACTGCGAGCGCGGCTGGGACAGTGATCAGGACGTCCTCGTGCTGCGCGGCGTGCACATGGATTACGGCGGCCAACCATCGAATTTGTCGTACCCTTTCTTTGCCCGCGCGTTGGCTCCTTCGCCGTCGGTGGCGGAGCAGGCGCTGCAGGACGAAGACAGCGTTCCAGGTTTCGACGAGGCCTGGTATCTCCATACCTTCACCGACGTCGCTGCCGCCGTTCAAGAAGACATGATCAGCTCCGGCCTTACGCATTTTCTTGCTTCCGGATGGAAGGAAGGGCGGCCACCATTTGACCCCGAGCGCAGCTTTGTCAGGCAGGTCGAAGCCAAGCTGAACCGAACGACGTTGCGCGAATTGGGCGAGGCAGCGTTGCATAACCTGCCGTTTCTGCCGGGCGTGTTCGAAACTGACGATCACGGACTGACTATCGGGGGGTATTGCGGTGCGCCATCAAATATTACGTCACAGATGGCGTTCTTCGTCGATGGCCGAAAGATCGAGGAAGCTGACTATCCGATACGGGACGCGGTGTCCGACGCCCGGTTTTTCGACGTGCCCGGCATGGGCTTGCGATTTCAGGCTCGGATACCTCGGGAGCAGATGCAAGATGCCCGCTTTCTGCGGCTCGACGCGGCACCGACCGGCCATTATCAGCCAGCCGCCTGGCGCCGCGCCATCCACTATATGACCCCGGAGAACGAGCGGTTCGCGTTCCCGCCGGCGGCGAACATGAAACGGGTGATTGGCGATACCTCACCCGAGCGATTTGCTATGGGCGGGGCGACGATCTTTAACAACGTCGCCAACTATCTGCGCGAGACGATGCAGAGCTGGGACGATTTCCCGAACATCCTTGATTGGGGGTGCGGCGCGGGGCGGGTGACGCGCTACCTGATCGGCGAGACATCCTGTGCCGTGACTGGCATGGATATAGACGAAGATAATATTTGCTGGTGCCGGGAGAATTACCCGGGCGGCACCTTCATCACCGGGCCGCTGCGGCCGCCGAGCGAGCTTGCCGAAGGCGGCTTTGACCTGGTGCTGGGGCTGTCGGTGCTGACGCATCTTCAGGAGCAGGACCAATTCCTCTGGCTCGACGAATTGCGGCGCGTGACCAGGCCGGGCGCGCTACTGTTCCTCTCCGTGCAGGGGCCGACGCATTTCTGTTACACACGGTTTCCGCCGCATCTCTACCGACGGGTGGAGGAGGACGGCTATGTTGATCTCTGCCGCGACCCGGCACTCGACGGCGTCATCGCCGACACTGAGTATTACCGCGCCGCGATGCAATCCCGCCCTTACATCCTGCGGCGCTGGAGCGAGTTTTTTGAAGTGCTGGACATCGTGGATGCGATTGCGACGCCGCAGGATTTTGTCGTCCTGCGTCGGCGTTAGCCGGATGCCCGCCAATGCCGGCTGAAGCTTATGATCAGGCGTTTTTTGAGCAGCAGTCGGGCGGCAGCCTGCAATCCGCGCGCATCATCCTCGGCGAGATTTTGCCGTTGCTGGAACCGCGCCGGGTGCTGGACATTGGCTGCGGCGTCGGCACCTGGCTGAGCGCAGCGCTCGATCTTGGCGTGCCAGATGTTCTGGGCATCGATGGCGAGTATGTGGATCAGAGCGCGCTAAAGATTGATGCGCGGCAGTTCATTCCGGCGGATCTTGCCGTCACCGCGGTCCCGGCGGCGTTGGGGTCAAATGGGGGCCGGTTTGATCTCGTCATCTGCATGGAGGTCGCGGAACATTTGCCGCATCAGCGGTCCCGATCGTTGATCGAGGAAATGACGGCGCTGTCGGATGTCGTGCTGTTTTCCGCTGCCGTGCCGTTCCAGTTCGGCGAGCACCATGTGAACGAGCAGTGGCCGGAGTTTTGGGCGCTCCTGTTCCGCGAGCGTGGATTTCGCTGTTTTGACTGCCTCCGTGACCGGGTTTGGTCTAATCGGGCCGTCGAGTGGTGGTATGCCCAGAACACGTTCGTCTTTGCGCGGGAGGGCTCCGACGCGGCGGCGCGTTTGCCGGCGGCGGCGCGGGCGGAGGGCGGCTTGGCGCGGGTGCATCCGCAGAATTTTCTAGTGAATCTTTTAAGTTTGCCGCGCCGTTACCGGCAGCAGGCGGCGGCGGAGGAGTTTGCGGATTTCGAGGCGCTGCAGGTCGCTTATGCCAAGCATGAGCCACTGCCGGCGCTTGCCGCCGTCATGCGTGCGCAGGCCCTGGCACCCAAAGCTCGCGACGTGTTCCCCTGGACGCGGATGGAGGTCTATTCGCCGGAGCAAGAGATCGCCGACGTGGGCCGGTACCTCCTAAACGCGGAGCGCTCCTACGAGCATGCACGCGAGCATATCGCGGCGATCGAGAAATCCCGGCTACTGCTGGAGGAAAAGCTCATTGAGGCCCATGGCAGGATCGCCCAGTTGTTCGGGCAGGTAGATCGGCTGAACGGCGAGCGGGCCTACTGGGAGGAGCAGTTCCGGGAACTCGAGCAACGGCCCGTTCCCGTTCCTGAGCCGATCGTCGAAACGCCGCCGCTGCTGGAGGAAAAGCTGACGCGGGCGATTGTGGCGGCAGCGGGACGGATCCCCCAGCCGGTGCGACGCGCAATCAGGCGGAGCGCCGGAATCGCTCGCCGGATGTCGCGCGGACCGAAGGCCGGGCCGCCGCTGGTAAAGATTGCGGCTCCCGCACTGGAAGAGCCGACTGAGGAGGTGCTGCCCGAAGCCGTGCCGGTCGCCCCGGAGCTTGGCAATGTGCCACTCCGCAAGTGGCAAGAGACCTACGGGTCCGTGAGCGCCGAGACGCTTGCGCAGGGCGTGGCCCGGCTCCGCCGCTTCGAGCTGTTCGATGCGGCGAATTATCTTGGGCGCAACTCCGACGTGGCGGAGGCGGGGTTCGATCCCTACCGCCACTTCCTGCAATCGGGCGCATTTGAGGACCGGGGCAGGATCGACCCGGAAGAGCTGGCGCGCGTCGTGGGCAGCTTCATGTTGCTGGGGCACGGAGCACAGGCGGCGCCAGCGGAGCTTTCGGTTCTCCCTGAGCTGGTGAAGCAGATTCCGCATATCGGCATTTATGTTAGCTCCTTCGGCAATCTTTTCATGGAAGACATCGCGGGCGATCTCGCGCGGGATTTGCGCAGCGTCGGCCTGCGGGCCGACGTGCTGGACGAGACGAGCCCGATCGAGGACCGGCCGCCGCTCTGCCTGTTCGTCGCACCGCACGAGTTCTTCACCCTCGGCGGCGGGCGGCGCTGGGCGAGCAACGACGTATTGTCCCGCGCCTTCATGTTCGGCACCGAGCAGGTGCAGACCAAATGGTTCAACCTCGCTCTGCCGTTCATTCTGATGTCGCGCGGTGTTCTGGATATCTGCGCCCAGACCGCGATGATCTTCGGGCAGGCGGGCATGCCGGCGCTGCACGTTCTGCCTGGCTGCCGGCTGCACCCGTCGGCGCTTACGCAGAGCGACCGGCAGCACCCGTTGTTCCGGGTTCTGCCGCCGGCGGCACGAGGTGACCCCGAGCCTGGCAGCGCTTTCAAATCCCGGCCGCTCGACGTCAACTTTTTCGGCAACGGCAGCCCGCGACGCAACCGCTTCTTTGCCCGCAACGCGGCTTTCTTTTCGGAATACGAGACCTTTCTGTACTGCCGGAACGCGGAACGCGGGCCGCTGCTCGGGCGCGGGCAGGAAAGCGCACTGACCCGCCTTGCCGCCCATGTTTCCGGCCACAGCAAGATCACGCTCAACATCCACCGTGACGACATGGGCTTTTTTGAATGGCATCGTATGGTGCGGCTCGGCATGTGCTCGGGCAGCGTCGTAGTGTCCGATCCTTGCCTGCCACATCCGGACTTCGTGGCGGGCAAGCACTATTTTCAGGAGCAGGCGCGGCATATTCCCGACCTTTTGGAGTATTTGCTCAGGACCGAGGACGGTGAGCGGCAGGCGGAAGGGATACGCGCCAATGTTGATGATCTCATTTCCAACGTTTTCGACACGCGCCGCACGATGACCAAACTGCTAAGCTTTTTTGTACAGAACGCGGACGGGAATTAAGTATGTTCGAAGCGGCCGCCAGTGACGTTGTTTACGAGAGCGTTCAGGAGACCGCGGCGCATCCTGATCTGGTGACGGTTGCGATCAGTTTGTTCAATTACGCGCAGTTCTTGCCGGCGGCACTGGAGTCGGTGGCGGCGCAGAGGCACCAGCCGCTCGAGTTGATCATCGTGGACGATGTTTCGACCGAGGATGATTCTGTCAGGGTGGCGCAAGCGTGGCTGGAAGCCAACCGGCAGCGCTTCGCCCGCGTCTTGCTGCTGCGGCACCAGCGCAACCAAGGGCTTGCGAGGTGCAGGAACACCGCGTTTGCCCATGCCCGCGCCCCGTACGTTTTCGTTATGGATGCGGATAACGCGACCTATCCGCGGGCGATCGCACGGCTGCTGCAGGCGGTGCGCGGCAGTGGCGCGGCGGCCGCGTACGCGCAGCTGGAGATTTTCGGAGCGCGAAGCGCGCTGGGGGCAGCGGATGTCTGGCAGACGGACTGGCTGAAGACCGGCAACTATATCGACGCCATGGCGCTCGTCTCGGCTCGCGCCTGGCGCGACGTCGGCGGCTACTCGCATATCGAGGGCGGCTGGGAAGATTACGATTTCTGGTGTAAGTTCATTGAACAGGGTTACGAGGCCGTGTTCGTGCCAGAAATACTGTGCCGCTACCGGGTGCATTCACGGTCCATGCTTCGCACCGAGTCGGCGCGCTCCTATGACAGCATGTTTATCGAGATGACGATGCGGCACCCCTGGATGCACCTCGCACCAATCTCTGACGAAGCAAAGCTGGCATGAGCGGCACCAGCCGCTCAATGCCACGGAAGCGGCGATGACCGCGGCGCTGCCGGTCCCGCCTGACTGGCCGAGAGAGTATCCGCTGGAGCAAGAATATAGCCTGCAGCTGCCGCTTTGTTATGCGCCGGAGCCGTTTGAGCCGCCACCGCGCATCGCCGTCATGCTGCACGCTTTCCACGACGATCTGATGCCGGAGTTTCGCACCTATCTCAATCACATCCCTGTCCCTGCCGACCTGTTCATCAGCAGCGACACCACGGAGAAATGCGCGGCACTTGAGCGGCTGTTCGCGAATTGGCCGAAGGGCGGCGTGCAAACCCGCTGCACGCCCAACCGCGGGCGGGACGTGGCGCCGAAGCTCGTGGGATTTGCCGCCGCGCATGCTGGCTACGATCTGGTTCTCCATCTTCACACGAAACGCTCGGTGCACGAATCCGGCCTGGCGGGCTGGCGCGGTTATCTGCTGGAGGCGCTGTTGGGTTCGGCCGAGACCGTGCGCGGCGCGTTGGAAACCTTCCGGCAGGTGCCCACGCTCGGCATGCTGGCGCCGCAACAGATCGACATGCTTCGCCCCTGGATACGCTGGGGCGAAAATTTTGCTCTCGCCGAGGCGCTGGCGGGGCGGATGGGCTTGGCTTTGGCTCGCGCGGCGCCGCTCGATTTTCCGGCCGGTTCCATGTTCTGGGCCCGGCCGGCGGCGCTGCGCCCGCTGCTCGACCTTGGCCTAGGTTTTGATGACTTCCCAGATGAGGCGAAGCAGACGGACGGCACGCTAGCCCATGCCATTGAGCGTCTGTATTTTTTGGTCTGCGAGCAGGCGGGCTTCGACTGGATGAAGGTCGCGCCGGCGGGGCTGTTGAATGATCAGCGAGGCGTGACCGAGGTTTTAAGCTCGCTCGCGCTGCGCCGATTCGTGGCGCGGGTAAAGTTTCGACTCAGTGATCACCGGGAAGAGAAACGTGATTACGGGGACCACGCCCGGATCGTAACCCTGCCGACACGGCCGCTGCGCCCTTCGCACGTTATCTGGCGGGCGGCACTGGGCGAAGGTTTGGACGCTACTGGGCGGATCGCGGTGGCGGGATCCGTCGTGGAGTTTGGGCGACCGCCAAATGGAGTGGAAGCATGGCCCGTTACGCTGGCGCCGGATGCCACGATGGGGAGCATCAACAAGGCGCTGCGCGACTGCTTCGCCGCCGGCGCGGATCTGGTGTTGGTGTTGAACAAGCCGGGAATTTTGCATCCCGGGGCTCTGGAGGCGTTGCTGCAGATGTCACAGGCGCAAGGCGGGCGGGCGTTGCTGGAGATGGCGTTGATCCCGCAGCTGTCGCCGAAGCCTGTCGAGCCGGGTTCATTTGCGATTGAGCGGGCAGATGGCGCGGCACTCGCGGTGCCCCGCACGGTTTTCGAAGCGGTAGGCGCCCTTTTGGAAACGCCGGATGTAGAGCTTGTTTGGCAAAATTATTCGGCGCGGGCCGCCGCCGGCGGGTTCAGCCTCAAGCAGTGCCCGCGCGCGCTGTTTTTCCTGACGAGCGGCCTGCCGGGCGACGTTCAAGAGCGTGGTGACGTTGGCCTCGACGTCATCATCCGGCTCGAAGACGTCAGCGAGCTGCCCCGGCTGGATCGGGCCTTGTTCACGGTGCTGTGTCAAAACCCGCCTCTGCCCGTGCATGTGCATCTGATGGCGGGGCGCCTCTCACCGGAGGATCTGCGGCGGCTTCGACAGATGACAGAGCCTCTCCGCGACTTTTCCGACAGCACGACGATCCTGATCCATAACTGGCAGCTGCCGAAGCCGCTCTATCTTCGCGTACCGCTGCTCAACTGGGGGCTGGAAGTCGCAGCGAGCCGCTATCTCACCGTCGTCGAGACCTCGGACCTGCTTTACGCCGGCGCTTTCGCGACGCTTCTCGGCCGATTGCGCGCCGGCGCCGCGATCGTTACCGGTGATTTGCTGGAGCAGCAAGTTGAATGGTGGGCGGACAGTTTTGTTGCCGCGGCGCCTGGCCCAGATGCGGACACGGAAGGTGCTGCGCTCTTCATGCTGGACCGGCACCGGGTGCCGTCGAACGGGCTGGTTTTCGAGGCCGGCGAGACCGGCGGTGAGGTCGCAGGATTTATCGAAAGGCTTCACGCGACAAGCGCGGTCCGGCTCAACACCGTGATCGGCGTCCGCCAGAACCCGATTTGAGTCGATGCCACCCTTGCTTTAAGAGCCGCTTCTTTGAACCGCGGCGCAGGAACACCGATGCAGGGAAACGTAAGTGTCGAAGAGTCGCTGAATGAAGAGCTCGAGGAGATCGAGCTCACGATCCTGATGCCCTGCCTCAACGAAGCGCTGACCGTTGGCACCTGCATCGAAAAAGCGCAAAGCTTTTTGATGAAAGCCGGCATCCGCGGCGAGGTTCTGATCGCCGATAATGGCTCCGCCGATGGTTCGCAGGCGATTGCGGCGAGGCTCGGCGCCAAGGTCGTCTCCATCCCGCAGAGAGGCTACGGCGCCGCCCTGATCGGCGGCATTGAAGCCGCGCGCGGCCGGTTGATCATCATGGGCGACGCTGACGACAGTTACGATTTCCTAAATCTTGGGCCTTTCGTGACGGAGTTGCGGGCGGGTGCCGACCTTGTCATGGGCAACCGCTTCCGTGGCGGGATTGAGGCCGGGGCAATGCCGCCGCTGCACCGTTATGTTGGCAACCCGGTGCTAACCGGCATCGGCCGCCTGTTCTTCCACAGGAGCGTCGGGGATTTCCATTGCGGCCTGCGCGCCTTCCGCCGGGATTCGATCCTGTCGATCGGGCTCGCGGCCACGGGCATGGAATTCGCAAGCGAGATGGTGGCGAAGGCAGCACTGTACAGATTGCGGATTGCCGAGGTGCCGACGCGGCTGAAGAAGGATGGACGCGGCCGGCCGCCACATCTACGGAGCTGGCGCGACGGCTGGCGACATCTGCGCTTCATGCTGATGTTCAGTCCGAACTGGCTTTTTGTGTATCCCGGCGCCATCATCCTGCTGCTGGGGCTGATTGGTTTGGTTGCGCTCCGCCACGGCCCGCTCCGGCTTGCCGGCGTCACCCTCGACATCAACACCCTGCTCTATGCCGGGGATGCGGCGGGCGTCGGCTCGCAGATCCTTACCTTCGGGCTACTCGCCAAGCTCTATTCGGCGGCGCAGGGTTTCTGGCCGCCTGACCGGATCACCCTATGGTGGCGGCAGATGCCGTTCGAGATCCTTCTCATCATGGGCGGGATGGTGGCGCTAATCGGCCTGCTTTGGTCGTTTGCCGCAGTGACAAGCTGGGGTGTGGGCAATTTCGGCCCCCTGAAACAACCGGAGACGCTCCGCTCGATCATTCCGGCAACTACGCTTATGGTCGTGGGCGTGCAGTGGATGTTCTTCTCTTTCCTTAAAGGCCTGCTGAAGCTCGACGTCTGACCGGATGCCGCTTGACGAGCCATACGATAGGTTAAGTTCATGGATGCGTATGCACCCCGGCCGATGACGCAAGACGCGGCGGCGACCGTCCGGCCGTATTATCGGATGTCAAATCTGCTTGCTCTTGCGATGACGGCATCGACAATCGGCTTCGTTGCGCTGAGCATGCATCTGCCGGTCGGCCTGCTCGCCGATGCAAGTTTCGACGACGCGATTTTTGTAAAACACGCGGCCAGCATCGTCGCGGGGCACTGGCTCGGCACCTATGGCGATCTGACCCTGGCAAAGGGGCCCGGCTACCCGCTCTTCCTCGCCTTCAACGCCATCCTCGGCCTGCCCGTCACGCTCACCCAGGCGCTGCTCTATAGCGGCGCCTGCGCGCTGCTGGCGGTTACCGTTTTCCGCATTTTTGGCTCCGCGTGGGTCGGCCTGCTGGGCTTCCTGCTCATGCAGTGGCACCCGTCGCTGTTCCCGGTCCGCATCATCCGGGATGATCTGTCGGCGGCGCAGGTTCTGCTCGTTCTTGCTTGCTTGTGCCATGTCGTGTTTCTGCCAACGCGCCTGCGCAACCGGCTATCATGGGCGGCGGTGGGAGGGGTTTGCCTCGCCTGGTTCTGGATGACGCGGGAGGATGCGCTTTGGGTTCTTCCCGGCTTTGCCGTGATTTGCCTGCTGCAAGGCTTGCGGCTGCTTCCCGCCTGGCGGGAGGTGAGGCGGCTGGCCGCCACAGTGGCGGTGTTCGGCGTTGCGGCGCTTGGCACGCTGGCAATGGTCGCGACCATTAACCTGAAAATCTACGGCACCTTTACGATCGTCGATTTCAAGAACCCGCAATTCACCCGAACGCTTGACATCCTGCAATCGGTCCGGGTGGGGGAGCCAGTGCCCTATGTGCCGGTGCCGACGAAAGTCCGGCAGCAGCTGGACATTGTGAGCCCCGCCTTTGCCAGTCTGGAGCCTTATCTTCACGGGCCGGGCAAATTCTGGATGCAGCCCGGCTGCGCGGTATATCCCGCGACCTGCCACGACTTCGCCGGCGGCTGGTTCATGTGGGCGCTGCGCGATGCGGTGGCATCGCAAGGCGGTTACCGCACGCCGCAAACGGCGGCTGGCTTCTACCGCCTTTTATGGGCGCAAGTACATGACGCTTGCAAAAGCGGACGGCTCCAATGCCGGAAGAATGTCCTCCCGTTCATGCCGGCGATGCGGCCGGACCAGTGGGACCTGCTGCCGGCCGAGCTTGAGCGGATGTACGGGCTCGCGACTTCGCAGCTCGGACAAGCGAACTGGCTGGTTTATGAGCGGGCGCTGCTGAGGAGCACTGGCGGCAGCACCCAGGTTCAGGCGATGAGCAGCTTTCTGGGCAATCCGCTGGCCGCGCCGGCGCCGGACCAGGTCGTGTCCTCGACCGTCACGGGCTGGTTCTGGGGACCGAGCGGTGAATGGCTGCGGGTGCGATGCAGCGGTGTGCAGGGCACCGTCATCCTGCCTGTGCTCCGGCAGCCGAGTGCTGACCTTATGAAGATCTTTCACAACGCCGCCGACCAGCGCTTTGACGTGACGTTGCCGTCGATCATGGGCTGTGGCTTCGAGCCGGTTCCGGCGCTGCCCTATGAGGATTTTCTCAGTTTCGGCAATATCGACGTCGGCATTACCGATTATGCGGGCGGCAGGTTGTCGATTGACAGTCTGAGCCCCGGCACACCGGGCAGCAGAGGCCAGATGTCGCTCGGGACTCTTCGGCGTCTCGGCCATTTCTATGGACGGATCATCCCGGCCGCGACCGTGCTGAGTCTAATCGTTTATGCCGTCTCGTTGGTTCGGGCGCTTTTGCGCGACCGCCGGCGCCGTTTTGACGCGCAGCTGATAATCCTGACCGGGATCGGCACGCTTCTGCTTGGGCGCGCCGCCATCCTGGTGCTGGTGGACATCTCGTCGTTCCCAGCGATCACGCAGTCCTATTGGGGGGCGGGGTTTCCGCTGCTGTCGCTGATGATCGTGCTGGCAGTGACACGGCCGTTCCTAAACGCAAGAGGCGTGGTCAGTAGGGTGGCGCGGGCCATGCCTTTGCTTGCCAAAACCGTGGGCCGGCGGTAGCAAGCCGGAGCACTTGGTGACAAGATTTGATGGATCGCGGACTCACGGTGGACCCTGATGCTCGTTGCCGTTGGGCGACACCGTCTCTCCCTGGTCCAGCAGATAAAAATTGAGAGCGGCCACACGTGTCTCCTGCCGCGCCGAAGTTGACGGCGTCTTCACCGGCTTTCTTGCCGGCGGGCCGCCGGCTGGATGGTATCTTATCTTCGTCCATGTCGCGCGGCAGAAAACGCACTGGATGGTCAGCTTGCGCAGCGGGGCGGCTGAGGCGGCGCGGCTTCTAAACGAATACGTACTGGCGAAACCAGCGACGTTTAATTTCTTCTGCTTTAAGGGCGGGGTGTTTTATGTTCCGCCTGGGCAGGAGCGGTTTCGGGTCGATCTGCACAGTCAATGGCCGGCGCCGGACCTGCTAGTGCTTACCTTCGTGCGCTTGCCACGCCTATTGGCGCCTTTGCTGCTGCCGCTGCAGAACTTCCCCGTGTTCCGGGAGACGCTGGCCACGGGGCGTGGCGCGCTGGCGGCGCGGCTGCGGGCGGCGTTGATCCGGGTAGGCGATAGCGGGCCCTATTTCTCGCGGGCCTATGCCGATTGGATCTCTTGGTTCGACGTTTGGCCGCCCGGCCGGGCGGCCAAACGTCTGCAAGCGCTGGGGCATGCGAGGGCGCCCGCGATCGGCGTGGTCGTCCTGCGTGCCGGCGCGCCAGGTCTGGCGCTGGAGCGGACGCTAGAATCGCTGCGTGCGCAAATTCTGCCGTCAAGCGGCGGCGTGGCCGTCGCTGGGCCAGACGGCGCCGGCGCGGCCCCTAGCAGCGCGGCTTACTTGGCGATCCTGCAAGCCGGTGAGATCATGCCGCCGCACGGCCTGCTTGTGCTGGCTGAAGCGCTCTGCTGCCCGGAGCCACCGCTGATCCTGCTCGCCGACGAGGATCGATTAACTTCGGACGGCGCGCGCGCCGACCCGCTGTTCAAGCCGGAGCCAAGTCTTACGATGATGTGTTCCGGCCTGCTGGCGCGTGGCGTCTGGTTGATCCGGCGCGACCTCCTGGAAGAGCTTGGCCCGCTCACGAATGGTTGGGCCGAGTGCCTGCGGCTACAGGCCTGGTTCCACGCCTATATTACGGGCCGCGCGGACCAGACGCGTCGCGTGCCTGCAGTACTCACTCACCTTTCCGCCTGCGCCGAAACAGCGCCGGCAGCTTTGCTGTCCGAGGTGGTGGAGGCGTTCCTGGCAAAAGCCGGGTTCAGTGCCGATGTTGTGCCGGCGGCACCGTTACGGGTGCACTGGCAGCCTGGTGCGTTGACGGCCGCAAGGGTCAGCCTGCTCGTTCCGTCCAAGCTGTTAGGCGAGACGCAACTTAGCTGCATGCTGGCGGTATTAGAAAAAACAAGCCACTCGAACTTCGAGATGCGGGTAATTGTGGCGCAGGCCTCTCCGTTCAGCGCCTTGCAGACGCATGCGGCGCAGCAGATCAGGGCATTTCCAAATGCACGGGTCGAACTGGTGCAGCAGTCCACATTCAATTATTCTGCAGTCAATAACTTGGCCGCTTCGCATACGGAAGGCGACTTTATCTGCCTGCTGAATGACGATGTGGCGCCGCTCCAACATGACTGGCTGGACCGACTACTTGCCTTCTTTCAGGATTCAACTTGCGGCATTGTTGGGCCGCGGTTGCTCTATCCCAACGGACTGACGCAGCACGGCGGAGTGATCGTCGGGCTGGCAGGCCTCGTGGACCATGCCAATCGGTTCCTGCCGCACAATGCGCCAGGCTATGCCGGGCGGGCCAGATTGGACCAAGAATACTCTGCGGTAACTGGCGCCTGCCTCCTGGTGCGGCGGTCGGCTTTCGACATGGTTGGTGGGCTCGACGAAACTTACCCGATCGCGTTCAACGATATCGACTTCTGCCTGCGCGTGCGCCAGCGTGGATTTGGCGTGGTGTATGCCGGAAGTGTCGAAATGACTCATCATGAAAGCCTTACCTTCGTCCGGCATTACGAAGTCAACGATCACGACAATCCAGATATTGAGAGGTTCCGTACGCAATGGGCTGGTCCTTTCGTGAACGATCCGTTTCACAATCCAAACCTATCGCTAAAGCCAAATTCGGAATGGCAGCTGGCATTTCCGCCGCGGACGAAGTTTGGTTGAGCCGTCGGCACGCGTTCGGACGCTCAATTCGATGAACAATATTGCTTCCGCTCCGGATCCAATCGCTTTTGGTCTTGACGCGGAGCTTCCCGAAAGCCTGTTCGTCGGCAAGGGCGTGGTGCTGTACCTGCGCGGCTGGTGCTATTCCTCGAACGGTCTGCTGCGTCGGCTCGACGTATTAGCTGGGGACCGGCTGCTGCCGATTTCGAACCATTCCTGGGCGCGTACTGATGTTTTTGCCAAGGAATGCCCGGAGAACGACCGCGGCGGCTACAGCCTGACTAGCGGCTTCGACGCATTTCTGCCCTTCCCCGCGGTCGAGACGCCGCAGGAGGTGGCGCTGACTCTACGGGCGACGCTGAAGCGCGGCGGCGTCGTGGAGCGGCCGCTCGGGACGCTGCGACTGCAACCTGGCTATGGCGCCATGCCGACCGCCGTCACTTGGCCAGGCACCGGCCCGCGCGTCGCCATCTGCATGGCGACCTACAAGCCGCCGCTGGCGCTGTTCAAGGCTCAGATCGAATCGCTGCGGGCGCAGACGCACGCAAATTTCGTCTGCATCATCATCGATGATGGCACCGAGCGAGAGCATTTCGAGCGCGTCCGCGGCCTGGTGGAGAGCGACCCGCGCTTCATCCTGTTCCAGAACGAAGAGCGGCTGAATTTTTACTACAATTTTCAGGAGAGCCTGCGGCGGGTGCCGGCGGATGCGGAGTTCGTGGCCCTTTGCGACCAGGACGATGTGTGGGACTCGGAAAAGCTACAAGCATTGCTGGACGGCTTCGGGTCCGCGGACCAGTTGGTATATGGCGACGCCCGGGTGGTCGATCAAAACGGGCGGGTCCGCTCGGAGACGTTCTGGAAGGACCGCCGCAACAATTTTACGGACCTGCCGACGCTGATGGTCGCCAACACCATCACTGGCGCCGCCAGCATGATCCGGGCATCGCTACTGCCGGACATTCTGCCGTTGCCGGCGCCGGTGGGGCCGGCCTTCCACGACCACTGGATTGGCCTGGTTGCGCTTTACAAGGGCAGTATCGGCTACATCGACCGGCCGCTCTATAGCTATATGCAGCACGCCGAGGGCGTGATCGGCCACAACTACTTCGGCTGGCCCGGGATCCGCCCAATCCTGAGGCAGGTGGTGCGGGTGGCGCCGAACCCTGGCCATATGGCGCGCACCGCCACCACGATCCTGAAACAGCTGACCGAGGACCACGTCTTCGTCCTGCAGAAGATCCTGCTGGCGCGCACGCTGATGTTGCGCGAGCCCGAGGCCGCGCCGGAGAAGCGGGCGGCAGTGGAACGCTTCGCGCGGTTCGAGACGTCTCTGCGGGCGGTGTATCAGGAAAAGGCAGCCGCGAAGCGCGCCGCGCGGCCGACGCTGAACCTGGAAGCCATGCTGTTCTGGGCTGCGGCCGGCATGCGGCTGCGCAACCTCGTCTTCCGCTTCAAACGCCGCGACCTTGTGACGATCCAGACCCGCTCTCCGGGCCGGCGGCTGCTGGATGCCGTGATCACCAGCTTGCCGCCGGGGCCCGAGCCGGCGGAGCCGGCGCAGCAGCAGCACTACGCCATGTCGGTGTTGGACTTCGGCACCGTGCGAGCAATTCACCACAACATCTCGCCGCTGACACTCGATATATCAAAGGACCACCCGCGGCGCGTTAACCTGCTGCTTGCGACCATAAACTTCGACTACGTGTTCGGCGGCTATATCGGTATGTTCAACTTGGCGTTACGGCTCGGGCGAGAAGGCTACCGAGTGCGGATCGTCCTGCACGAAGAGACAGACTGGGACCCGCGCGAATGGAAGCGCAAGATCCAAAAGTATCCCGGCGTCACCACCCTGTTCGATGAGGTGGAGATCACCTTGCGGTTCGACCGGACAATCCCGATTGAAGTGCATCCGCAAGATCGTTTCGTCGCCGCCAATTGTTGGGCGGCGCATATCGCGCACCACACGGCGGCGCAGCTGGAGGAGACGCGCTTCCTCTTCATGGTGCAGGAATATGAGCCCTTTTTTCTTCCGATGAACTCGATCAGCGCGCTGTTTCAGCAGGCTTACAGGTTTCCGCAGATCGCGCTATTTTCAACTGAACTGCTTCAAGACTATTTCCGGCGCGAGAAAATTGGCGTGTTCGCGCATGAGCATGGCGAGGCAAATGCTGCGGTGTTCAACAACGCGATTCAGAAATTTTATCCGACGCCGGCGCTGCTGTCCCGGTCAAACCATCGGCTGCTTTTCTACGCGCGGCCGGAAGAGCACGCTGCGCGCAATCTGTTCGAGCTTGGGCTGCTGGCGTTGGCCGAACTCGTGCGCGACCCGGGAATCGACCTCGCCAACTGGTCGTTCCACGGCATCGGTTCAGTCGGCGACGGCAAGACGCTGGACCTAGCGCCAGGCGTGCCGCTGGAGCTGGTGCCGAAGACCAGTCTTGAAGAGTACACCCGGATGATGTCGAGTTTCGATGTTGGCCTGTCACTAATGCTGACGCCGCATCCAAGCCTCGTACCGCTCGAGATGGCTGCGGCGGGAATGTGGACGGTGACCAACATTTTTGCGAACAAGACCGCCGCTGAGCTGCGCAGGATCTCGACTAATCTGATCGGCGTCGAAGCTTCGGTTCCGGGGATAAAAGACGGGCTGGCGGAAGCGATCAAGCGCGTGGCCGCGACTGAAGAGCGATTGACGGGAGCACGGCTAAACTGGCCGACTGATTGGGACGACGCATTTCCTGAGCGCAGCGTACAGCGGATGCGCGACTTCCTCGGGGCAGGTTCTTGACGCTACTAGACGGAATGCCGGATTCGCTCGAGCGCTTGATGTGGCAGTCGGTCCGCCACAGGCTGTGCAGCCGATGAGATATTGTGCTGTCGGATCATGGACCTTTAGATTCGTTACCTGAAAGCGTGTCTTCGGTACATTGGCGGTTGCGAGGCGTCATGATTGCGGATTAGGCTATCCCTGGAGGCACTCGGGTGATCGCGACTGATAGACCAAGGGGTTTGCTCAAGAAAAAGATGTGGCCGTGGCCGCATCGTGCTCGCTCGACCGAGGCCTTGCCGGACGACCGATGGCACCCGCATTTTGGTAGCCTTGCCGGCCACGATCTGGCCGGTTGGCTGAGCGGCTTCCCCGACCACGGCCCCCCCCGGCGGTCTATCATCCTTGCGACGGATGAACGGACCGGGAGCGAGTGGCTATGCCAGCTCCTCGGCGCAACGGGGCGGCTTGGACGGCCCTCGGAGTATTTGAACACCGTTTGGATGCGACGGTTCATCGCAGATTATCCTGATAAGGTGCCGGCGCAGGTTGCTATCGCCCATCAAGTCGGCACGACCGCCAACCACTGCTTCTCCATGAAGGTACATCCATGGCACCTTGAGCGGCTGCTGCAGGCGGCCACTGTCTCGGGCACATTTCCTGGTGCTACCTTCGTGCGGCTGATCCGGACAGATCTGCTGGGACAGGCAATCTCGCTGTATCGGGCGCGGCAGACTGGAAGTTACCATGCACATATCGCGCCGGCCCGGGATGGGTTGTTTGATGCGAACGCAATCGAAGGCCTGATCCGAAATTTGGCTTTCAACCGAGCCCGGTGGGACATGTACTTTGCCCGCACAGGCGTGACCCCGCTCATGTTCAGCTACGAGGAGTTAAGCGCCGACCCGCGTGGCGTAGTTCGGCGCATTGCCGACAGCATGGGCGAGCGTATCTGGTGGCGTGACTTTGCCGCCGTGCGTTCAATCCGGCAGCAAGCGGATTCGGTATCAGATGAATGGCGCCAGCGGTATGTGCGCGAACGTGGAACTATTGACAAATTCGACTTATTACCGTGACCGCAAGCTGTTTCAAATTGAGGGGTACCCGGTAATGCTTGGCCTCAAACATGCTTGTCTCAGCATACCTGAATCGCTGCACTATGCATGAAACGACTAGCTAATCGCCGAGGTAATCAGCTGTAGACAACGAGAGGTAGAATTGTTAACAATTCTTAAAGCTCGGGATACAGAGGATGACAGCTACATTTAGCGGTTCAAATGCAACGCTCAACGAAACCGCTGGAACATCATTATCAATCACCGGAAGCAGTGACAGTATAGTATTTTCCGGCTCCGGAGGGTTTGTAAACCTAATCAGTGGCACCAACGACGATTTGTGGCTATCCGGCGGCCAATTAACATTCACAAGCAACGCGGCAAATCTTCTCCTAATCGGGTCTAGTGATCAAGTCAACGCTGGCGCTGGCGGCCAAATAAATCTCAGTGGAAGCGCCGATAATCTCACGATCGGCTCAGCCGGTTATGTCGGAATACTTGGCGGAACCAACGATACGGTGGTGATGTCTGGAGGAACGTTAAATGCGTTGTCGTCCGTATCGAACATTCTGTTAGCCGGCTCAAATGATCTCTGCGGCATAGGAGTTGATGACGGGATAAATATAAACGGCAGCGGTGATCTGCTCAGCATGGGTAACGGCGACTATGTTGGGGTCCTGGCCGGAAACAATGATATTGTTGACTTAAGCGGCGGCAATCTGAACGCCCTCACGGCAGTTACCAACTTAGTCCCTCAATGGGTCAAATGACATCTGTGGGATTGGGGCAGGTGACCAAATTAACATCGGCGGTAGCAGCGATATTGTTGTTATGACTACTTTAGGGGGTTATGCCGGACTGCTTAGCGGAAGCTATGACACAGTTACCCTTGGCAGCGGGACGTTAGCTCTCGCAAATAGTATCACTTCCGCTAGTTTAGCCGGCTCAGGAAACACAATAACCACTGGAAACAGCGACATCCTGACCATCAACGGCAGCAATAACACCTTAAGCCAGTCCGGAACCGCAGATACCTTCAGCGTGATCGGCAATGGCGACGCCTTGACCATGAGTAGTGGAGCATTGACGGTTGGTGCAAACTCAAAATCCGGCTCGCTGGTTGGATCGCTTAGTGTCGTTAATCTTTTAGCTAATGCTGCCCTTACAGCTCAAGGCAGTCAAAACACATTCAGCCTTGCTAATTCAGATGCTCTCGGCGTCTACGGCAACAATAACATCGTGAATGCTTCTGGTACGACTTTTGCCGTTGTCGGTGTAACCGGAAGCAACGACACCGTCAATCTTAATGATGGTATATTGACCGTCGGCACAAACTCTACATCTATCAAATTATCAGGATCGTTGGACACAGTCGGACTTGTGGCCGGTGCCACCCTTACGGCGAGTGGCAATCAAAACACTTTCAGTCTTGCTAATTATGATGCTTTAGGTGTTTACGGGAACAACGACATCGTAAACGCTTCCGGTGCAACCTCGGATACTATTGGAGTAACCGGAAATAGCGACGACGTAAATTCAAATAACGGAACACTGACCATTGGCGCAAACGCCACGTCTTTTGGCTTAACTGGATCATTCAACTCGGTAGGTGTTCTTTCTGAAGGCACTATTACGGCTTCCGGCGACAACAACATCTTTAGCATGGGGTCGGCCGACGTCATTGGCGTGCTCGGAAATAGCAACCAAGTTAACATGAGCAACGGCACACTGACTGTTTCAGCCAACGCCGCGGCAACCGGCTTAGCAGGCTCTCAAAATACCGTTGGCGTCCTGGCCGGGGGTACGCTTACAGCAAACGGGAATAATAACATTTTTAGCGGAACAAGTGGAAGCGTCATTGGTATTATCGGCAGCAGCAATCACATTTTTATGAGCAACGGAACGCTGACAACTCAAGGCTCGACGGTAAACACTTTACAGGGCTCGGCTGATACGGTTGGCATAGACTCGAACAGCGCCATGATCATTATTGGCAGCCAGGAATTGATCTCCATGGGTTCGAACGATCAAGTTAGCCTTTCCGGCAGCGGAAGCACAATTGAGTCTTCGTCCGAGAGCAGCATTACCCTAGGCTCCGCTGCAACAGAAAACACTATCTACGGAGAAAATGATACGATAGCAGCCAGCACTGAGATTGCTATCGTAATTGGAACAAATTCAACTGGAGAAGCAATAGCCGGCTGGTCCGATACGATAAATGGAGATGCAGGGAGCCAGTTTGGGCTCTCAGGCTCGAACGACGTCCTTAATTTAGCTTCCGGAAGTACACTTGTTCTCAATGCTGGTGATAGCGGTGACACAATAAATATTTTTGGTGGCACGATCATCGTTAGCAATAGCGTAAGCAATATTATCATTAACGGCACTGGCGACGACATCGCGGGCGCCGGCGCTTCATTGGCCGGGCCGATTTCGACTCAGATCATTGAGATCGTTGGACAAGGCGGGACCGTCACACTTCAGACAATCACTACAACTCCCGCTATTGTCTACAACGCGGGTAATATCCAACAGTTGGTTAGCTATTTCGTAAATAACCCAAATCTATCTTAAAGCCAGATTGCCGCAGCCGAAAGTGACACGAATTATCAAGCAAACTTAGAGACATTTCTTAGCAACACGAACTTGTACGGAGTTCCGACCTCGTTGCCGTCAAATATTTTGGCAATGTTAGACGGCTACAGCAGCGTTTACATGGCTCTTACAGGCGTTCCCGATACAGATTTGTCGAAGCAAGCGTATATAGAGCAACAGTTTAATTGGGTTGAGAGTGCCTATCTCGACCCTTCGAACGGAAATCCTTGTTTTCCGGTCGATGGTCTTGCTTCAGTTATACAAAACCTTTTGCCGGCCCTACTGAGCTCAAATCCAACAACAGAGAGCCTTGTGTCTGCAGCCATCGTACTGCTGCAGACAGGTAATTCGGGCGCTGCCGGTGGTAGCCAAACTCCATTACTGGATGACACGGCGGCGAAGCTCGAGCTTGAAAGCGCCGAAAATCCAAGTGGGACTAGTTTTAGCGACCTCGTGTATACGCCCGGCAGAAGTGCTCACTGGAAGGTTATCTTCACTGAGCCCGGTGCAGCGTTAACAATGCAGGCGGAAGGTACACCGCTAATTACCCAAATCCTTAGCGACGTCGATAATTATGTTACGCCAATTATTGATATCGCAGCTGTTATTCCCGAGCCGCTCCAACCGGCATTTTTGGCAGCTGCTGCAGTCTTGAATTTTGTTCAAGGCGGGCAAGACTTCGCAGCCGGCAACGACTTGGGGGGGGTACTTAGCGTGTTGGGAGGCATTGCGGGCGGGCTCACACAAGCTCATTCACTTTTAAGTTTGCAAGAAGGCGAGCTCGCCTCGGAGTTGTCAAAAGGAGTAGCTTCAGCTCAAGCTCTGAACGGGATAGTTTCCGGTGTCCAACAAGGCCAGATTTTGACGGCTATAGCATCTGCTTTAGGCGGTCTCACCAGTGGCACCGCAGGCGTTAATAATCTCACAGACCTCAACGTGGGAGCCGCAATTGGGGCCGGTTTAGCATCGGTTGGCGTAGCAGTTTCTCATGGCGATATACTTGCAGCGATTGCAGCTTTTACAACTGCAGCGTCCGATCCAGCAGTTGGTGAAGTGATCGCGGCCGATTTCGTATTGATCACTCAGATGTCACAATATGAATTGTCCCAATACGTGACTGACGGGAATATACCTCCAAATGCTACTTTTTTTACTGATCCGTCTAGCAACACATCATTCTTCGCTCCTTCCGGTGCTATTTTTCAAGCGGAATATGCCGCGGGTCAAGCAAGCGGCCTTAATGGCACGAGTAGCGACCTCCAGTTCGCTGGGATTCTTGGAGAAGCCGTAGGGCCAACAGGAACCTTTGACTTTCAAAGAAGTGACGGCATATTTTACCCATTTTATACAAACGCCTCGAATTATGGGGTGGGCGTTTATATGGCCGGCGCCGGATATACTGAAGCTCAAACTGATGCAATAGAATCACAATTTGCAAGCTTCTTTTCAACTGGAGATAACGCGTCTCGACTCAGCTTAATCAATTTGGGATATAACGCGGCTGAAAGCGGCAAGTTCACGCCTGCGCATTGAGCTCATACGAGATACTTGGTTGGGCAAGTTTACTATGATCTGGAGCAAAGAAGTTGATCGCTAATTTAGCTCGGCCCGTAATTTGGCCGCCAGTAGCGTATCTCTGTAGTGCCGCGGTAAGTTCAGGCGTTTTTCTCATGCTGAATTACCTTCTCCTATGCTTTGAGCCGGGCCTAAGTAAAAGCTTTTACAATGCTGATAAAATAGGTTTTGTTCTCATAATGTACTTTGGTACCGGTTTTATGCCTAGTCTTATCTTACTCGCTCTTCCTTGGTACGTTGCTGTGTGTACGTTGCAGGAGTTAGAGCGTTCTAATTTACTTTTCTTTGCTATGGTAGGATCACTTTCGTTTTTATGTTCCGGGTGCTTGATTTATGCTCGAACGATCATGGTCATGTCTTCGGCGACGTATAGGGAATGTTTAGGGCTTGCTGTTCAGCGTCAGAGCCTAGTATTTTTGTTATCTGGTTTTGTTTTTGGCGCTATTTACTGGCTCTGTAGCATCCCGCGCCACGATACGAATGTTTTTCGGCATGCAAAGTAGAATGAAACGTCCGTCGGTTTTGAAGAGCTGATCCTGTTCAAGCTGGCTCAATCCTAGGCGCTCACGTAATTTGGTGGTCGTGCCGAACAATCCAAAATAACCACCGAGATCCGTATCCAAGAATGAGGACAATTGGTTTCGTCCATTTCGGTGAGGCCGTCCAGATGAAGATTGCGGCGTGCGATTTTACTCGCTACGGGACGATCGCGGGCAAGATCACCGACATTAGCCGAGATGTTGAGGGGGCGATGCCATCGAAGCGCCTGATCCGGTGGCGATAGACCCTCTTCAATCGACAAGTGATCAAGGCCGCGGCTTAGCCGAGGCGGCCCAAGCTGCGCGGGCTGGTAGCTATGTCGCAACAGTCGTGCTCGATAAGACGCAATTGATACTGACCAGGGGAAGGTTGCGCTAAGTCCTGGGATGCAACTGACTGCCGACATAAAGATCGGGCGGCGTATGCTAATAAGCTACATGTTGTCTCCTCTCGACCTCCTCAAACACAACGCAATGCGACAATAAATCAAACTAACCCTTAAAGCTTTTCATGCTTATAGTGTCACTGAAGTTGCAGACATTACAACCAATGCCGGCAAAAGCTTGCTGGTCTGAAGGTGGTTGGCGATGATCTAGTATTGTAATGCTGCAGAGAAGCATCGTCCTTATACGAAGGAAATCAATAGCTTCCAGTGCCCAGTTTTATCTTGTATGGGACGCCATGCTCGAACAAAACTAGGCACTACTGCGGCTTTGGGCCGGTGATAGCACCGCCTGGGCGGTGGACGAGCGTTCCGCACAGGCTTTCAGAATGATCCGCAACCGTTCCGGCATCAACAGCCGAATGGCATGATCAGCCGAGATGCGCGAACCAGGATTTTTCCGAAGGTATAAAACTCAGAGAGTGTTCGGGGCTGGACAACAAAGGAATTGTCCCGCCGCTGCTGGCGAGTGTGAACGACATGGCGCCGGCCCTCGATGTGTCGGCTTGCCCTTGCTCGGCCGTCTTGATGGTGTCGAGCGCCGGCAGGCTGGATGCGGTGGCGGCGGCGGCAGGCGTGAGGAATTGCATCTTGGCGGGGGCGGCCGATCTGGTCAGGATCGACCCGGTGCCGAAATGGAAGTCGGTTTCGCCCACGGTCGCGCCGGCGATGTTGAGGTTGTAAGCCTTGCCCGGAGCGGTGATCGTAACAACGCCGGCTTTGGCGACCGCCACTGTGTCGGTCTTGTTATAGGCGACGCCGGCGAGCGCGATGGTGTCGCCGGAGATGAAGCCGGAGATGGTGGCAGCCGGCATGGTAACTGAATCAATCGTCAGCTTGCCGCCCTTGGCGGCCGAGAAGCTGATGCCGCCGGTGACCTTGGCGCCGATCTCGAGCTCCAGAGTGCCGCCGGCGATCGTGGTGGCTGCGGCAGTGCCGCCGCCGTGGATCTGTTCATAGCCGCCGCTATCGATGGTGGTGGCGGTGGCGGTGCCGTTGGAGAGGACGAACTGCGCGGCGTTGGAACCCAGCGTGTGGGCGTAAGTATACAGAACCGGCGTCAGCGTTGTCTTGCCGCCGCCATCGGTGATGATGAAATCCTGCGCGCCCGGATGGAAGATATCGAGCGTGGTGCCGCCGAGGCTGTTGAACAGGACGAAGCTGTCGGCATTGATTTCGGTTTCCCTCAAGAGGGCGGTGTAGCCGTCCAGTACGATGACATCGTGAGGCGCGAAACCGTCGATCGTGGAAAAGCCGGCGATGCTGCCCTCGGCGATGCGCTGCGCCCCGTTGGCGAAGCTGAGGATCGGGATGTCGATGAACTCGGTGCCGAAGCCGCCGAGCGTGGTGGTGGAGGTGCCGGCGAGTTCGACGACGTTGGCCACGCCTTCGGCTGAGGCGACGCTGCCGCCGAGTGCCGCGCCGGGGTTGAGGATGAGGGTGCCGGCAATCGAGCCTGCAAAATACACCGCGTCGCCGCGGGGGCCGTCATCGGTGGAGACGCCGCCGGCGCCGCCGCGGATCATGCCGGTATCGGAGACGGTGCCGCCGACGATCAGCACGCCGTCGCCGCCGGCGACGCCGACCTCGACACTGGTGCCGCCGGTGCCGCCGGTGATGGTGCCGCTGTTGGTGAGGCTGGCGCCAAGGCCGACGAAGGCGCCCAAACCGCCGATACCGGCGGTGCCGGTGAGTCCCACGGCCGGACCGGAGATGCCGCCGGCGCCGCCGGTGATGGTGCCGTGATTGGCGAAGCTCACATCGACAATCAGGACGCCGACGCCGCCGTTGCCGGCCGTGCCGTAGGAGGCGTAGGTGCTGTAAGCGGTCAGCGAGCCACCGGCGCCACCGGTGACGGCGCCGTAATTGGCCAGCGAGACGCCGTTTTGCGTGCCGGAGGTGGCGAGGATGCCGACGCCGCCATCGCCGCCATTCTGCCTGGAAGGGCCGTAGGTCGCGGGAGTCGCGTTACCGTAGCCGCCCGCGCCGGCCAGTACGGTGCCATGATTCACGAAGGTGCCGCTGCTGATCGCGACACCGGCCCCGCCGTCACCCGCAAGAAGGTCGAGATTGACACCGCCATAGCCGCCGGCGCCGCCGGTGATGTGGCCGGTATTGGCGAGCGTGGCGTAACCCGAGATGGTGACCCCGGTGCCGCCGGCGCCGCCGGCCTCGACCGGGCCGCCGCCGCCGCCGGTGATGTGGCCGCTATTGGTGACGGCCGCGTAATTGGTGGCGGCGAGGCCGGCGCCGCCGGCGCCGCCCGTGCTGTAATACCGTTCGGCGGCAACCAGGCCGCCGTAGCCGCCGGTGATCGTGCCGGTATTGGTGACACTCGCCGCCGCCACGTAAACACCGATGCCGCCGACGCCGCCAAGACTACCCAACACGCTTAGGCCGCCGCCGCCGCCGATGATCGTGGCGCTGTTGGTAAGCGTGCCGCCGTTGCGCAAGATCAGGCCGTCTCCGCCGAGGGCGCCGTTCTGCTGCTGGTAGCTGCCGCCGGTGCCGCCGAGGCCGCCGACGATCAGGCCCGTGTTGGTGATGAAGGCCTCCGAAGCGGCGCTGACGGCGATGCCGCCGGCGCTGTCGTTACCTTCGGGGTTAAAGTAAGAATTGCCACCGGCGCCGCCGCTGATGGTGCCGGAGTTGGTGAGCGTCGTGCTGAAGGCGAGTGCAATCCCGATGCCACCGGCGCCGGCGCCGTAATGTCCATAAGCGCCGGCACCGCCGCTGATCAGGCCGCTGTTCACGATCGTGCTGCTGGCGAGAACGTCGATACCGATGCCGCCGTACCCCCCGGTGTCGCTGGAGCCGCCGGAACCGGCGATGATGCTGCCGGTGTTGTTGAGCGACGCGCTGGAGAGCAGATCGACAGCCGTGCCGCCGGTCAGACCCGCGAAATTCTCCGGATCATAGCCGCCGGTGCCGCCGAAGATCTGGCCGTGATTGACGATGGTATCGAACGCCGCGTCACTGGGCAGGTCGATGCCGATGGCGCCGGTGGTGGCGGGCGCGATCTCGCCGGTGGTGGCAATGGTGAGCGGGCTGGCGTAGCTGGCGCTGCCGAGCGTCACCGTATGGGCGATGGTGGTGGTGATGGTCTTACCGGTCATGCGCAGCGCTCCGCTTCGGCGTCTATCTATTCTATAATCTAGAGCAATACGGCTTGAAGTCGAATCGCGCAGCGATACGACTGGGCCATGAAATTGCTCGCCCGAAATATATCCAGAGCGTGTGATTGCAGCGTGGTGATTGCACGCGAACCTCATCAAGAAGCCGGTTGCCGGCCTCGGACTGACGTCTCTTCCGTTTCGGCGTCGGATTCGATAGCCTTTAATCCCCAACGGCGGAGCCGAGGCGTGAAGCTGAACTTTCGGAAGTGGTTTGCCCTCCCGGAGCCGGATGCGGAGGCTTTGATCCAGACCTTCCATGCGAGCCTGTCGGCGAGCCAGCGTGCCGAGATCTGCCTGCCCTGGGACTACGCCGATGAAACACGCGGCTTGCTACGCCGCTTCATCGCCAACCATTGGCAGGTAACGCGTCCCTGCGTCCGGAGCGACTTTTTCAGCAACGAGCAGCAGGATGCCATATTCAACATCTTCGGCCGCCTGCTCGATCCCACTTGGCACGCCAGTTTTTTGCAAGCTTTGTCGGATGATACCAGGGGCCATCCTTGGGGCCAGGATCAAAGCATCGCTTTCATCGGCACGCCCGGCCGGGGCCCTTGGCAGTTCCTGTTCACCGGCAGGCACTTGACGCTGCGCGCGCAAGGTCAGGGTTCCTCGGCCTTCGTGTTTGGCGCTCCTGTTGTGTATGGCCATACGTCCGAGGGCTTTCATGAAAGGCCCGGGCATCCCGGCAACGTGTTCTGGCCGCAGGCGATCGCGGCTGCCCATGTGCGTGAGCTGCTCGACGCGCGCTGCCAGGCACAAGCCGAAGTCGATCGACTGCCGGCAGAATTCGAAATCGCCTTTCGCGATCATCCGTCGGGGGCGCCCGTTGCGTCATTCGGGCCTGAGGCCAGAGCGGCTTTTGAGGCTTTGCTCCAATGTCTCGTTCAACCTTATCGTGCCGCGGACCGCGCGCGAATTTTCGCCTGCCTCGACGCTCAGGGCGGTATCGACTGCCTGCATATTGCCTTCGCGCGGGCGCCGCGCATAAGCGCGCCGCTCTGGGACGTGTGGCGCATCGAAGGGCCGGCCTTTGTGTGGCATTTCCAAGGCTGGCCGCACGTCCACGGCTGGGTTCACGTGGCTTCGACGCCACGGGCCGGCCAAATCCGCGCCCGCCACGGCGCGTTCCTGTTTCCGGAGCACGACGAACTGCGATGATCGCGCCCGTGGTCATCCTCGGTGCCGGCCCGGCTGGCATCGGGGCGGCACTCGCCCTTGGCGTGGACGCGACGGTACTTGAACGTAGCGGTGAGGTGGCCGGCTTGTCTCGGACAATTGTGCTGGATGGGGCGGTGTTCGACCTCGGCGGTCACTCGTTCCACACGCCGCATGGCCCGATCCGCGATTTGGTGTTCAACGCGCTGGAGATGGAGGAACAACGGCGGGAAGCTTGGTGCTGGACCCACGATGAATGGATCGCTTACCCTTTCCAGAAACACGTGTCCGATCTTGCGGACCCGGTGCTGCGGGCCGCATGCCTTGCCGGGATGGCGGCCGCGGGCGACGGGCTCGACGCTCCGCACTTCGACGCGTTCATAGACCAGCGCTTCGGCCGCGCCGTGGCGGACGCCTTTATGCGTCCATACAACCAAAAACTGTGGGGACGGGAGCTATGCCGCCTCGCCCTCGACTGGACCGGCGAACGGGTGGCGGGCCCGTTGGGCCAGAGCGAGGAATTCTTGGAACACGGTGGCAGCCGGACACCGCTGCAAGCCGAGACCAAAGTCGCCTATCCCGCGCGCGGCGGCTTCGGCGGCATTTTCCAGGCACTGGCGCAAGGAGTCCATGATTTGCGGCTGGGGACCGAAGTGGTCGGTATCGATACGCGGCAAAGAACACTTACAACGCGCTCCGGCCGGATCGTTGGCTGGCGAAGCATCGTCTCGACCCTGTCACTTCCCGCCCTTCTCGCCACCATACCGGACGTGCCGCTTGAAATCGTCGAAAACGTCGCCTTGCTGGAGACCGTTCCGGTCAATCTGGTGATGGTCGTACTGGAAGGACGCGGTCCCACTGACCGCCAGCGCGTTTACTGTCCTGACCCCGACATGCCGGGACACAAGATCGTCCTGAACCATACCTCGTCCGACTGGCTTCGAAACCAACCGCGGCATGGTATCGAGGTCGAGGTTTCGGGCCACGCGGCGAACGCGTCCGCGCACCTCGTTGCTGCCGTGATCGAAAATCTGCTGCGGATCGGCCTGATCGGCGCGCCGAGCGATGTTCGCCGCACCGAGCTTGTGCATCTTCCATATGGCTATCCGGCGCCAACCCATTCGCGCGGGCGGATTATCGGAGAAGCACGTTCTTGGCTTGCCGAACACGACATCCATATCTGCGGCCGTTTCGCCGAATGGGCCTATATAAATGCCGACGAAGCGCTGGCGCGCGGCCTTGCCACTGGGCGTGCTCTTGCATCCGATCAACCCCAAGGCCAGTCGCTTGAGCATCTCTGACGGCTCGATCCGCTCGAAGCCGGCCACCGGCCGCCGCTTCCTGGCTGTCGTTCGAGCCGGGGACGACTCGCTGCATCGAAACTGGATCGCGGGGGCAGGCAAGCGAGATTTCGATCTGCTGGTGTCCTACTACGGCGACACGCCCGAGCAGTTCTGGAAGGATGCGGATCATTATCACGTTATGGGGGGCGCGCGCTGGCCCGCGCACCACGCGATCGTTCGCGCAAATGCGGCACTGCTCGATACCTATGAACACGTCTGCTTCGCCTGCGACGACCTGGACGCTGATGCTGCCACATGGAACGCGTTGTTCCACTTTTGCGAGGACAAAAATCTCGACCTCGCGCAGCCCGCGATTCTTGGTCCGATCAGCTACCCCATAACCGCGCCAGTGGAAGATTGCCTCTACCGCCTCACCACGTTTGTCGAGAACATGTGCCCGGTTTTTTCGAAACGGGCGCTTGCCGTCTGCGGCGATAGCTTTGCCGAAAGTGTTTCCGGTTGGGGCCTGAACCATCTATGGCCGAAGCTGCTTATGGCGCGCGGGTGGAAGCTTGCCGTCATCGATGACATATGTGTAACCCACACGCGCGCCATGCGGGAGGGACAGCTTTACAAGCTCCTGGGAGATCTCGGCATCGACCCGGAGACTGAGAAGCAGAGTGTATTGGCGCGCTACGGTATCGGGAAGACCGATGTGCGTGAACTCTCGCGGATAAAGCGGTCGTCGGGGAAGCCAACGAGCTAAAGCGATATGGCTTGAAGTCGAATTACGAAGGATACGACTGAGCCATGAAACGCGGCACTCGACACGCCTAACGGATCTAGCTGCGGCTCTGGCGACACTTGTGGGGCGTCATGCTCCGCTTACTGCACGATTGCTTATTATTGTATTGACAACCGTCCCACAATGCCCGCCCTGCTGTGACCAACAGAAGGAATTCAGATGTCCGCACCAGAAAGTCTAAAAGACGTTTATGCCGACGAGATCAAGGATCTTTGGTCAGCGAACGATCAGATGGCGCGCTGCGTCGGAACAATGGCCGATAAGGTGCATGATCCGAAGCTCAAGAAAAACCTTCAGGCTTCCGTGGCGGGCATCAACAAGCATGTTGAAACCCTTAAAGGGTTGCTTGAGAAGGCTGGCGAGACCGTAAAAAAAGAACACTGCAAGGGCATGGAAGGCCTGGTGAAAGAAGCCACCAAACACACCACGGCCGAGGCCCCGGAAGATGGCGGCCTGCTCGACATCGTGATCATCTCGCAATACCAGCGCATGTGCCATTACGGCCTTGCAGGTTTCGGTGCGGCCGCGTCCTATGCAAAAGCTCTAAAGCTAAAAGACGATCACGCCGCCCTGACCGCCATCGTGTCCGACATCTATAAGGCCGATGAGTACGCGTCCGACCTAGGCAAACGCACCGCCCGGGCAGCCAAGAAAGACGCCTGAGAACTTCGAGCAAAACACCCGCTTGAGTCACAGTCCGCGCTGTGTGCCAACCAATTGAGCCGGACCCCCATCCTGATCGAGCACGCCAAAGCGGTGGCGCGGAGCGCCATCGCATAACGGTCTTTGCAAGACAGGTTCATACCGAAAACTTAAGCTCCTGGGATAATAACGCACTGAAGCGCTTGGCGTAAGGCGGTGGAGAGATAGCATTGACACGCAGCCATCGTCCGCATGAAGTACGGAGCCGCAAAAAAAGCCGGCGGCCGGACGGGAGAAAAGAAGTGACGATTCTGGTCAGCGCCGCGAATGGCAAAACCGGCCGAAGCGTGATCGCGGCACTGCTGGCGCGCGGCGACGCACCAACAATCCGTGCCTTCTCGAGAACGCCCGGGCAAACCCCCGAGGGGGTCGTTCAGGTGCATGGAGATCTGACCGAGCCCGCCCAGGTCGCCGCGGCTGTGCGAGATGTCGACACCGTGATCCATTACGCGCCGCCTTTGGGCCAGCGCGAGGTGGCCATGGGGATGAACATGATCGACGCCGCGCAGGCCGCGGGCGTCCGCCGTTTCATCTTTGTGTCCGTCATCCACCCCGAGATCGACGACCTGATGAACCATCAGGCCAAGCTCGCGATAGAAGCCTATCTAATCAATTCGCGGATGGAATGGACAGTGCTGCGGCCGCAGCATTACATGCAAAACATCGACGTCAATCGCGTCGTCAACGAGGGTCGCATCGGCTTTCCTTATCCCGTCGAAACGGTTCTCGGCCATGTGGATATGCGGGATCTGGCGGAGGCAACGGCGAAAGTCGCCATGGAACCCGGTCACGCTTTCGCCACTTACGACGTCGATGGAAACCAGCATCTGTCGGCGCTGCAAATGGCGGAGATCATCTCCAGCGCCGCCGGAAAGCCGGTTGAAGCGGTCGCCCTCGACCCCGGCGCGGTCATCGCAACGATCGGCAAACACTGGGGCGAGCCGATGTCGGATTACACCATCGATGCGTTTCACCGGCTGTTCGGCTATTACGCGCGCCACGGCATTTTCGGCAACGCGAACGTGCTGACCTGGCTGCTCGGCCGCAAGCCAGGGACCTTCGAGGATTTCGTCCGCCGCTCGCTTGCCGGCAACGCAGGCCCCATGGGCGCGCCCTACACCAAGGCACTGGGCACAACCGCCGCTGCCTGAAAATGGCACCGCTGCCGTGGGCCAAACCGGCGCATCGCTCGGCGTTCCCACCTGGCTGAAGCTGAGTTTCGGCATCGGCACCCCGGTCATCGCCGCCATCTACGCCCGGACCTACGGGCCGAAGAACTTTCTCTGGCTGTCGGACATCGCGCTGGCCACCACCACAGTCGCCCTCATCACCGAAAGCCCGCTGCTGGCCAGCATGCCCGCCGTCGGCGTGCTGCCGCTGGAACTGGTCTGGACGGCGGATTTTTTAACCGGCGGAAAAACCTTCGGCCTCGCCCATTACATGTTCGACGAAAAAATCCCACGCGGCCGGCGCGCGCTATCGCTTTTTCATCTCGCCTTGCCGCCCACTCTGCTGTGGCTGATGCGGCGGCTGGGCTACGATCGTCGGGCCTTCGCCTTGCAGACCGCCGTCACAGTGGCGGTCCTGCCGCTAACCTACGCTCTGACAAAACCGGAAAAGAACATCAACTGGGTGTACGGCCCCGGCATCCGGCCACAGCGCCGCTTGCCGCCACTGCTGTATCTCGCTCTCGAAATGCTGGTCATCCCCACGCTCGTCATCTTGCCGACGCATAAGATCCTGTCGCGGTTTTTCACAAAACGTGGCCGGTAGCGGGCCGCCCGCGCGGCTTCACCATCCGGTCAGCATCCAGGGCCATCGCGGCGCCCGCGGCCTGTTCCCGGAAAACACCATCGCGGGTTTCGCCGCGGCAATCGCGCTGGGCGTGGACACCGTGGAGCTCGACGTCGCCATAACGGCGGACGGGGTCGCCGTCGTCAGCCACGAACCCCGGCTGAACCCCGACATCACCCGGGGCGCAAGCGGCGCCTGGTTGAGCGATCCCGGTCCGCCGCTCGCGTCCCTGTCCCGCGCCGATCTCCGCCGCTACGATGTCGGGCGTATCAATCCCGGCACAGCCTACGCCGCCGCTTTCGCGCAACAACAACCGCAAGACGGCGCCCAAATCCCAACTCTTGCGGAGGTCTTCGCCCTGGACCCGCTTGTGCGCTTCGCCGTCGAACTAAAGACCTTTCCGGCCGAACCGGCGCTTACCGTCTCCCCCGAAACCATGGTCGACAACGTGCTCGCCGTCGCCGCCGCCGCGCAGGTGACGCAACGGCTCGTCGTCCTGTCGTTCGACTGGCGGTGCCTGCGTTACCTGCGCCGCATCCGGCCGGACATCTCGCTCGGCTGGCTGACAAAGGATCAACCGGACCACGAACGGCGGCTCTGGTGGAACGGCGTCGCGGCCGCGGATTTCGGCGGTTCCGTGCCAAAAGCCGTCGCCGCGGAAGGTGCTCGGCTCTGGATACCTCAGTGCAAGGAACTGAACGAAGACGCCGTCGAAACAGCGCACGCGCTCGGCATGAAGGTGATCCCATGGGATGTCGCTCCGGATGCCGACCTGCCCGGCCTCATCGCGCTCGGGATCGACGGCATCATCACCGATCGGCCGGACATCGCCCTGGCCGCGATCGCCGGCGGCTCCGCGCCATCGACGGCCTGAAAATCAGGCGCTTGCCTTCTGCCGTTCACTGGCAAGCATGTCGTCATAGATCTTCGGATCGGCTTCGGGAAAAACCACATGCATGCGGCGGATCAGCACCGTCTCGAACACCCCCGCCTTGTTGTAAGGCTCGTCGCGCATGAACGATTCCACCGCCGCGCGCGAGGGCAGGTCGATCGCCAGGGTCATGCCCACGCGGTTCGCGCCCTCGTCATCCAGAAGAGCGCCGCCGATGCGAATTTTCGACCGGAACGGGTTGATGTATTCCATATGCGCGAGCCTGGTCGCGGCCCGCAATTGGCCGGTATCGGGCCGATCGAGGCAAATCACCGCAAAAGCCATTCTGTTTCCCCCGTGGCGAACGTAACCCGCCCGATCGGGGCGAGATCATCGAATTTTTTGGCGCCTGTCGGACAACTTCGCATCGCCCGCGGCACCCGTCAACGCGCCCGCCAGCGCCGCACGATAAGCCGCCTCACGCCGCAAAAACCGTACTGAAGCCCATCGCGCGCAGCCCCTTCCGATAGGCAAAGGAGCTGCGATCCGCCGAAATATGGGCTTCCAGCAGCGGGTCGAGCGGCAGAAATTCCGGCTTCTGCGCTTCCACCACCCGGCGGTCTTCCTCGAACACCCGGCGGTTGAATTCATGCACCGCTTCAACCGGAATATGCTTGTCGAAATTCCGGGCAATCGGCGCGAACAGCCGGGTCATCCGCGATGTCATCGGCGACGCGCAATTCATCACCACCAGCCGCGCCTGATCCGGAAAATGGACCGTGATGGAGGCGGTGAACGGCAGATGCACCTCGAAGTGCCGCAACCACTCGAAACCTTCAGGCGCTTTGTTCTCCACGCCGATCGGATAATTGGCAACGGAACTCCGGTAATCGACGCTGAACCCGATTTCGTTCGTCACCGGAACATAAGACGGCACGCGGGTGTTCATCGGGTCGCCGAACGTGTCGAGATGGACAAAGCCGAAATGCGCGACATCCAGAAATCCCTCCACCTGCCGGCCGGCAAACCCTGCGATGTCGATCGTCGGGCAGACGATCTGCTGAAACGCCGGGTCATCCCAATGTGGCATCTCGGGAATGCCATAAAGCGCCTGCTTGCCGGCGCCGGTTTCCTCGGCGGCCCGCAGCCTGGTCCAGACCAGACCGTATCGCTCCTCGGCTTGATAGGTCTTCAGATGCAGCCGGTCCGGTATCCGCATCTCCGGGTTCGCCGGCACATGGTCGCATTTCCCGCCGGCGCCGAACCGCAACCCATGATAAGTGCATCTGATCCCGTCGCCGTCCTGGAACCCCATGCTGAGCGGCACGCCACGGTGCGGGCAAAGGTCGTCCGCCACGACAAACGCGGCGCCACTGCGGTACACCACAAGCGGCTGGTCCAGCAGCACCGCGCCCACCGGCCCCGCGGCGGCCTCGGCGGCGATGGCCACCGGGAACCAGCTACGGGCAAGGATGCGCCAATCCTGCGGATCGAAGCTGCAATGGCGCGGCAGATCGCTCCGCGTCTGTGGCTGGCTCATGCGGTCACCTCCAGGCTCCGCGCCATCCTCTCCCGCATCGCCGCGCATTGTCCAGAGCGTGGGCGGTGTCGGCCCGCGGCAGGGCGGCACCTCGACCAGGCGCGCTTCCTGGCCGCGGTGTCAGCGAAGCAAGTCGGTCACCCCGGCATCACCGTGAACTCTCTAGTGGCCGCCGCCATCGTAGTTCTGGGTGATCTGCTTGTACTCCAGAAAATCCTCCAGCGCCGCCACCCCGCCCAGCCGGCCAAGCCCGCTCGACTTGAAGCCGCCTTCCTCGAACTCGACCGCGATATTGGCCCAGTTGTTGATGCAGACCAGCCCGGCCTCCAGACGCCGCGCCACCCGCGTCGGCCGGTCGACGTCGCGGCTCCAGACGCAGGCGTGCAGGCCATATTCATTGTCGTTGGCGAGCGCCACCGCCTCATCCTCGGTCTCGAAGATCTGCAAGGTCTGCACCGGCCCGAACACTTCCGCCTGCACGATCGGCAACGAGTTGTCGGTCACTTCCAGCAGCGTCGGATGATAGAACGCCCCGCCGGCCAGTGCCGGGTCGCGCGCCGGCCCGCCCCGCACCAGCACCTTGGCGCCGGCCTGGATTGCCGCCTCCACGGTCGCGTCGACGCGCTTGACCGCCGCCGTGTCGATCAGCGGCCCCATGTCGCTCGCGGCATCCGAGGCCGGCCCCGGCCGCACCTTTTCGAGCCGCTCGGCAAGTCCGGCCTTCAGCTTTTCGGCAATCCCCCGCTGCACCAGGATACGGCTGCCGGTCATGCAGAACTGCCCGGCAAAGATCGTCGAGGATTTTTCCAGCGTCGGCAAAACCGCATTCAGGTCGGCATCGTCGAACACCAGATGCGGCGTCTTGCCGCCAAGCTCCAGGCCGACGCGCTTCAGCCGCGGCGCCGCCGCCTGCGCGATCAGCCGCCCGGTATGCGTGCTGCCGGTAAAACTGATCACCGCGACGCGCGGCGAGTCCACCAGCATGCGCGCGCCGTCCGCACCGGATTCGATAAAGATGTTGACAACACCGTGGCCCAGCTCCGCCACCGTCGAAATAATCTCGCCCAGCAGCGCCGCGGTATGCGCCGCCTGGTTGCTGAACTTCACAACCGCGGTGCAGCCGGCCGCCAGCGCCGGCGCCAGCGCCCGGATGCAAAGATAGGCCGGCGAATTCCACGGAATGATCAAGCCCGCCACGCCGACCGCCTGGCGGATCGACATCGCCTGCCGGCCCGGCCCGATATCCATCACCCGGCCGAAATTCTGGGTGGCGAGGCCGGCGTTGAACCGCAGCGCCCGCCCGATCAGGCTCGCCTCGAACGAGGCCTCGCCGCGCGTCTTGCCGTTTTCCAGGCAAAGCGTGTCGACAACTTCGTCCTGGCGGGCGTCGAAGGCTTCGGCAAGCCGGTTCAGCGCGGTGCAGCGCAACATGGTGTCGAGCTTCCACGTCAAGGACTTGAAAGCTTTGTCAGCCGCCTCGACCGCGGCTTGCGCCGCCGCGACGCCGCCATCGTGATACCTGCCGAACACCTGGCCGTTCGCCGGATTGAGGTTCTCGAACGAACCCCCCGTCGCCAGCCATTGCCCGCCGATCCAGTGCCGCGCCGTCGGCTGCGTGCTGGGCGGGCTTGGCTTCGTTGCGACGCTTTCTTGCGACATTTTCTATTCCTCCGGTTGTGGTTTCCTCGGCAGGGCGATCCGCCGTGCGTCATTCCGCCGCAAACTATCCGTCCTGCCCCGGTGCGGCAATGGGCAGGCGCGCCGTCAAAAATGCCATTGGCCACCGTTTTTGCGGCCGCCGCCGGCCAGTTGACGCCCTGCCTTCCAGCCGCCTTAATGGCCTCGGAAAGCCCGCCATTTTCTCAAATGCCGTCGCCGCCGCGTCTTGTTCAAATTTAGGGTCTTTGTTGGCCGGGGGTTCAGGTTCATCCATGTCGTTGGTCAGGCAATGAAGATACTGGTGCTCCAGCACATTGCGGTCGAACATCCGGGCAGTTTCCGCGATGTCATCGCCGAACACGGCCACACCATGCACCAGGTGGAACTCGACGAAGGCGACGCCATCCCGCCGCTCGAAGGGTTCGACATCATGCTGGTCATGGGCGGCCCGATGGACGTCTGGGAAGAGGACCAACACCCCTGGCTCGCCACCGAAAAAGCCGCCATCCGCGCCTGGGTCGCCGCCGGCCGGCCCTATCTCGGCATGTGCCTCGGCGAACAGCTGCTCGCCGCCGCGATGGGCGGCGCCGTCGGCCTGATGACCGCGCCGCCCGAAGTCGGCATGAGCCAGGTCCGCCAGCTTGAAGCCGACCCGCTATTCGCCGGCGTGCCGGACCCCTGCGTCTGTCTGCAATGGCACGGCGCCGAAGTCATAGCGTTGCCGCCGGACGCGCGGTTGCTGGCTACCAGCCCCGGCTGCCGGGTCCAGGGCTTCGGCCTCGGCAGCTGCGCCTACGGGCTGCAATTCCACCTCGAGCTGACCGCGCAAACCGTCGCCGAATGGGGCGCGCTGCCGGCCTACGCCGCTTCCCTGGAAACGGCGAAGGGGCCAGGCGCGATGGACCACCTGCAGACCGACGTGGAAGCCAACCTCGCCGCCCTGCAAACCGCCGCACGGCAAATCTTCTCGAACTTCCTGGCGATCGCCAAAACTGCCATCGCGAAGATCGCCGCCGCGCCGACCGCCGTTGCGCAGACCGCCTTTGCCGAGCCGGGGTGACGCCATGACCGCCGACACGTTTCACCACACCGCCGAGTCCGCCAAGACATTCGCCGATGCGCTGCGCGAAAACAGCGTGGAATTCCTGCGCTTCGAACTGCCCGATCTCGCCGGCCTCTCGCGCGGCAAGACGGTGCCGATCGACCATGTGGAAAGCTACGTGCTGAACGGCCTGAACCTGTACGGCGGCACGGTGACGCTGGACACCAACTCGATCCCCATCGCCGGCACCGGCTATAACGAGGACATCAATTTCGTCGATTGCCTGATGGTCGCCGACCCGGACACCGTCAGCAGCGTCCCCTGGCTCGCCAACACCGCGCGGGTGATCTGCGACACCAAATGGTACGACGGCCGGGCCCAGCTCGCCGCGCCGCGCATGGTGCTCAAATCCGTCATCGCCGCCGCCGAGGCCATGGGGTACGGCGTGAAAATGGGCCACGAATACGAGTTCTACGTGGTCGATCTCGAAACCCGCAAGCCGATCTACGGCGGCCAGCCGATCTTCGTCACCGCCGCCACGCACCGCTTTCCGCAAATGGAACGGCTGTTGCGGGTCCTGCAAGCCAGCGGCGTCGACATGATCACCGCTAACGGCGAGCACGGCCCAGGCCAGTGGGAGCTGAATTTCGCGGCGCTGGACGATATCGCCGCGGCCGATCGTGCCTTCGTGTTCAAGAACACGGTGAAAGAATACCTGCGCACCGAAGGCCTGCTCGCCACCTTCATGACCAAGCCCTACAAGGGCCTCTCAGGTTCCTGCTCGCATTTCCACGTGTCTTTGTTCGACCTGAAATCCGGCGAGAACCTGTTTCTCGACACCGCCAACAAGGACGGCATGAGCACCCTCATGCAAAGCTTCGTGCAGGGCATCCTCGATCATGCGCCGGCCGAACAGGCGCTCTGGAACCCGACCACCAATTGCTACCGGCGCATCCGGCCGGCAACCTTCGCACCCAGCAACATCTCCTGGGGCGTCGAGGACCGTTCCGCCTCGGTCCGCATCAAGGCCAGCAAGGACAAGCGCCAGCATCTCGAAGTGCGGGTTCCCTCGGCGCTCTCCAACCCCTACCTTACCGCCGCCGCGACCATCGCTTCCGGCCTGCTCGGCATCGAGGCCGAGGCCGTCCTGGCGCCGGAGCGGGCGGGCCTCAAGGAAAACGACCCCTCCTTCGCCAAGCTACCGACCGAAATGCACGAGGCCCTTGGCGCTCTGCAAACGGACCAGGCGCTGACGCAAAGGCTGGGCGCCGAATTCATCAACGTCTTCATCAAAGTAAAAACCGCCGAGATGCTAAGATTGCGCGACGAAATCCCCGCGGCCGAGACCAACGAATATTTCGATCTGTACTGACGCGACCACGACTCACCCTTCCTTCATTGCGCGGCGCGAAGCGCCGAAGCTGAGCCGATTCACACTCTAACAGCGCGGGCGCAACCCAATGCCATCCACCCATAGAGCAGGCGGCAAAAAAAGCCGCCTGCTCACTAAGGTCAGACTTTCTCGCGCACCTTCTTCTCGCCAGCCGAAACGGCCTTTTCGTCATCCGAATTCACCGGCGGTACCGGCATGCCGCCCTTCGGTTGCGGATCGGCGTCGTATCGCAGCCCGTCGGAGTTCCAGGCGCCGCGGAAATCCTCGCCCTGGCTCAGGTTGAAAGTGATGTCCACGGTGCTGTCCGGCGCAATCGTGCCAAAGAACGGATCGTCCAGCTTGCCGAGCGAGTCGAGCGCCTTCATGAACATGCTGGTATGGGTCACTTCGCGCGTCAGCAGATGCGTGAGCGTCTCGATCGTGCCGGCATCGTCCGTGCATTTTATCAGGGCTTCGTACGTCTGCCGCGCGCCGGCCTCAGCGCCGATATTGGCCCGCAAGTCCCGCACGATGTTTCCACCTTCGTCGACATACGCGGCGGTCCAGGCTTCCCCGCAGCTATTGACCAGATGCGGGCCGATCCCCTTCATCTTGAACATCGGCGCATCGTAAACATCGGTCTGATCGACCTTGCTCGTGTGCAACGTGATCAGCTTGCCGACCATCTCCAGATGGTTGAACTCCTCGATCGCGATGTCCTGCAGCATGTCGCGTATTCCGGGATCGGTACAATGGAAAGATTGCACCCAATACTGCAACGCCGCCTTCAACTCGCCGGTCGCGCCGCCGAATTGCTCCAGCAACAGCTGGCCAAACCGGGCATCCGGCACATCGACCTTAACGGGGCGAAACAATTCCTTGCGATGGATAAACATTCATTGTGTCCTTTTCAACTTTGATTGACCCGACATATGATGGCGTTGCCGCATGGTTCGCAGGAAGATGCAACACGATGCCTGATTCTGATTGGAGCTACCCCATGCCGCCTACATACTGCTTAGGAGTATAGGTCGTTGGAATCGAGTTTCAAGAATGGCAGGCTTTATCTTCACAGAACGGAAGGAGAAAGAACCCCCCTGCTGCGACGCTTGAAGCGCATAGAGGGACAAGTGCGCGGCTTGCACGAGATGATCGTTCAGGAAAGATATTGCGGCGACGAGCTTCAGCAGGCCCGCGCCATTCTCGCCGCCATGCGCGCGGTGATGCGGATGCTGGTGATCCAGCACGTCGGAGAAGGGATCGACCGTGCGGCCAGCGGCGAAATCCCGAAAGCCGGCGCGCTCAAGGACATCGAGAAAATACTCGGCCCGATCCTTCATGAGAAATGAACGCTACCACCGCGGTTGAGCAGACCCACGAGCCGACGACCATCGCGGACCGCAACCAGCCGCGCCCGCTATTGCAGTTGCGGCTTTCGTAAATACTTGCCGCGATCGACGGACTTGATGCGCCGCCAGGTATCCCGCCCGTCCCGCACGATCCGTATCGGCACCTCGGCGCCCGAGGGGCCGCTTTCCCAGACCTTGCGGTAGAACTGGGCCAGTCCATCGACTTCGCCGTCCCGCACGTCCAGAACAATGTCGCCTTCCCGCAAACCGGCGCGGGCGGCGGGGCCGCCCTCGGCCACACCCATCACCACGACCCTGCCGTTGCTCTCCGCCGCGTAAATGCCGAGCCACGGCCGCGGCACCTTGTTCGGCTGCCCCAAAGTCAGCAGGTCATCCAGGATCGGCGTCAGCAGGTTGATCGGCACGATCATATTCACATCGGCGCGGCCTTCGCTCGCGTCCATCTGCAACCGCAGCGAGCCGATGCCGAGCAGCCTGCCTTTGGCGTCGACCAGTGCCGCGCCACCCCAGGACGGATGCGCCGGCGCCGTGAAAATCGCTTCGTCCAAAAGGTACTCCCAGTACCCGGCAAATTCCTGCTTCGCGACGATATTGGCTTGCACATGCTGGCCCACGCCATCGGCGAGCATGACGTCGTCGCCAACCCTGGCCTTCGCCGCGTCGCCGAACTTCAACGCCGGAAGACCGAGCTGGCCAAGCGCCTGCACCAGCCCGAATCCGGTCTCCTGGTCATAGGCGAGCGCGTGGCCCGCCACCACCCGGCCGTCATGGCTGGTCAGCCAGATCTCCTCGGCCTCGGTAATCAGATAGCCGATCGTGAGCACCAGCCCGCTCTCGCGGATCACCACGCCGCTACCTTCCCGCCGCGTCCCCAGCGCCGAAGCCGTGAAGGCATCGTCCGGGACCGAACAACGCAAGGTCACGATCGATTGCAATATCTTTTCGATGTCCATGATCGGCGGACTCTAATAACCACTCCCAAACTGTCAAGTTTCCTTGGCGGTTCCCGGCTCACGTAAATTTAATCATTCTGGAGGGGCACTTTCGCTCATCCAGCGCAGCTCAATAACGGTCCTGCACAGCCTCCAGCGCTTGTCGCGCCCCTTGCGCCGTCCACCACTTTTCAACATTCAGATCCTCGGCGATCAGCCCGGCGCTGATATAACCGGCCCCGCCGGACACGCCGCCGCCGGGATGGCCCGAAGACCCCGCCAGATAGAGATTCGGAATGTGCGTGCGATACCCGAAATGGTTATACATTACCTGCTCGGCGTTGAAGGCGCCCATCATGATGTCGCCCTCCCGCATGTTCGGCAGCTCCACCACATAATCGCTCGACGTATAGACATATTTGCCGATGATGTTGTCGCGCGTCATGTTCGGGCAATATTTGCCGAACGTTTCGATGATCTTCTCGGAGAACTCCTCCTTGAACGTATCGATGCTGCGCTCGCCGATATCCGGGTTGTTCGGCATCACATGCCAGGCATAGGTCGTGTGTTTGCCCGGCGGCGCCTGCGTTGGGTCCAGCTTGCTCAAAGGCCCCGATCCGAACTGGATGATCCGCGGCACCCGATTGGCCGAAACGTCCTCGAACGCCGAGAACAGATCCTCCATCGTCTCCGCGCCCAGGCTCCACTTCAAAGCCTTGTTGATGTTCGGATCGAAGCTTTCCGCCGCAAAACGCGGGCTTTCATGCAGCGCCAGATGCACCCCGAACAAGGTCCAGCTAGAATAGGAAAACCGGTCGAGCTTATCGATGAATTTGGCCGGCAACTGCTCCCGCCCAAGCAGGTTCTCGAACGTCGAATGCACGTCGAGCGTGCTCGCGACAAAGCTTCTGGCCCGCACCGTCCGCCCATCCAGCAGCGAAATCCCGGTGGCGCGTCCGCCTTCCACCACGATCTTGTCGATCAGAACCTGCGGCTGATAAGTCCCGCCGGCCTCGATAAATCGTTCCATCAGGCCGCGGGCAAGGTTCCAGGACCCGCCCTGGCAAAGCTGGTAGCCGCTGTTAAGATCGAAAGCCCGGATCACCGATCCCATCGGGCTGCTCTTCGACAACGTGTCCGTCAGCCAGGTGCCGAACAGCGAAACCTTGAACAGGAACAGCAGCCGTACATGCTCGTTCTCGAACAAAGTCCGCACCACGTCGAGCGGTTGCTGCCGGCTGACCTCCAGAAAATCGCGGCCGGTCTGGGTGCGCTCCAGCAGGGCGTCGCGGTCGGCGCGCGGCAACGGCTCGGCGTAGCGCTCCGGGATCAGGATCTGCGCCGTCATCTCCTCGGCCTTGCGGTTCCACTCTCTGAACGTCGCGGCGTCCTTGGCCGAGAACCTGCCGATGCTCGCCACCGTCGCCTCGACATCCCGGCCGAACACCAGCGCGGTACCGTCCCTGTGGGCCTGCCCGAACTCATGCGGCGGGGTGATGTACGTCACCTTTTCCCCCAGGTTCAGGTCCTTGAACCAGGGCGCGTCGGAAATCTGGAAATGATTGATGGAATGCAGGTTGTGGTAAAACCCCGGCTTGGTGACTTCCCGCGTCGTCAGCCCGCCGCCATACATCAGCCGGCGGTCCACCAGCAGAATATCGAGGCCCGCTTTCGCCAGATAAGTGCCGAGGATCAGCCCATGATGGCCGGCGCCGATAATGATCCCGTCATAGCTCTTCTCAAGCGCTTTCACCGCCGTCTCCCCATGTGCCGCCAGGCCGCATAGGCGCCGGCTTGCTTTGCCGCATCGTGACAACACGCCGCCAAAACGTCAATTTGCGAAGCGCCCCCGTCATTGGGAGAAGCGAAGCGACGAAGCAATCCAGAATGAAACCCAAACAATTCAGGCGAATGGCCGCGCAACCCGTCTCACCCACGCCCGAAAACACCTGTAACCCTTACGGGAGAGCCGCGCCTTCTTCGTCCTTCATTAACATTTTCCCGTCATCCTGCCGTGGTGACAGAAAGCCACGGCCAGACCGAAATGCAACACAAAACGCCCTCAACCGCGGCGCCGGAAGACGACCTTTTGCTGGACGATTCCGGATCGGACGAACGGCGGCGCGACCGCCGCAAGCCGGTCATCAAAAGCGCCAAGATCATCTTCAACGAACTCGGCTCGGTGCTCAACTGCTACGTCCTCGATGAATCCTCCGGCGGCGTGCAGGTCGATCTCGGCGCCGTCATCGACCTGCCGGACGACCTCACCATCCAGTTCGGCACCGGCGCCACCTACCTGGCGCGGCGCTGCTGGACGGCGGGAACCAAAGTCGGGCTGGAATTCACCAGCGGCCAATTGGTCAGCGAGGAAACCGCGTCGCGGATGCGCAAGATCGCCGAACTGCTGCAGGCCCAGGGTTTCGGCGCGGCGGTGCGAACGCTGCGGGCCGCACGTTTTTTCGACCATGACGAACTGCGGCGCGCCGCAACCGAAGCCGAGGACGCGATGGCCAGATTCACCACAATCCTGCAAGGCGGCTGAAACGTGAATCGCCCCCTCAAGTAAAGCGAGAGCATGACGCTGAGGTCGAGGGAGCCACGACTCACCAACCACGTCATTGCGAGCGCAGCGAAGCAATCCAGAACCAGACCGACAAACACTTCCAGGCGACTGGCGCCTCGCACAAAATCGAATTCTTCGAACCCGCCACCTTCCGCGTCACCTTGAGCCGATCGCTCTAGCGCAAGCGGTACACAACGCTGCCGGGGTAGCGCCGCCACAGCCGGTAATCCTTCGCCAGCGCCGTATCCAGCAGCGCATAGACAAGCGGGTCGATCACCTTGGGGTCGGTCCTCGGCATCAGGCTGCGAACGATAAAGCGCGGCCGCCCGGCCAAAATGCGCGTCACCTCCGCCGGCGCGTCGACCTCGGCGACATGGGCCAGAAACCCGGTGGTCAGGATCGACGGAAACACGTAGCGCGTCGGCGGTTGCCGCCGCAGCAGCGCGTACAGGATCGGCTGGCCATCGAACACATAAAGGCCGCCATCCCCCAACGCCGGCGCCAGGTCGCGGGCGATCAGCCGCGGCGTGTCCGGCCGGATCACAAAATGCGTCCCCTGCCACGCCAGCACCGGTGCCGCCGCCTGCCGCAGCGCCACGACCGCCGCCCAGGCCGGCAAAGCCAGAACCAGCGCGGCGGCCAGTCCGAGCATCGGTCGCCGCCAGCCGGGCAGGCAGCTCGCCCACCAGCCCAAGGTCACGCACAGCACCGGCAGCAGCTGCAGGAAGTAGTGGTCGTAAAACGACTTCGCCGCAGCCACGCCAACGCAGCCGCCCAGCAGCCACAGCGCCAGAAACAGCGTCACCCCATCCGCCGCCCGCCACGGCCGGCGCCACGCCAGCCGCGCCGCGGCCGCCAGCACCAACAGGCCGAGGCCGAGCAGCGGCCCCAGCCGGAGCAGTTCCAGCCGTGCCGCATAGGCCAGCGCGCCCGGCGGCACCGCGCCGCCCACCCGGCGGAAGTTGGAGGCCACGCTGGCGCTCCACCACAAGCCCAGCGCCCCGGCGTGCCAGTACAGCAGGATGGTCGCGGCCAGCGGCGCCGCCGCCCCGGCGCCGAACGCCAGCGCCAGCCCGATGCGGCCCCGCCAGCCCGGGGTCGGGTGGCGCAGCAGCAGCAACAGCAGCACCGCCGGCGCCTCGAACACCGCGACGTATTTCACCATGAACGCCGCGCCGACCAGCACGCCGGCCAGCACCCCGCGCCGCCACGGCCAGCCTGGCCCGGCCGCCGTCAGCACCGCGAGCGCGGTGAACCCCGCCATGAAAGGTTCGGTGTTGGCGGCCATCCCATCGTTGCTGAGCGAGCAAACCAGATAGGCGCCGCCCGCCAGCAACGCCGGCCCCCTACGCCCCGCCCCGTTCAGTTGCCGGCCGATCCGGTAAACCACATAGGCGGTCAGCCCGCCGACCACCGCACTGGCGATCCGCATGGCAAAAACCCGCTCGCCGAACAGCGCCTGGAACACCGCGAGGATCGCATAGATGCCGACCGGCTTGTTGTCCCAGATCGTGGTGTAAGGCAGCTGCCCGGCCCGCCACTGCGCGGCGACCAGAAAATACAGGCTCTCGTCCCAATCCATCACAGTGCAGAAAAACGCCGGAACCCGGCTCAGCCCGGACACCGCGACAAACCCGGCGCATAACGCCGCTTCCGGCCAGGCGGCGCGCAGTCGGGAAGCGAATATGGATCCTGCTCTCGGCACCGCGCCGAAGTGTCAGCCAAAAAAGCTCAAATGATGGCGCGGCCTGCTAGCGCGGCAGCGCCCAGGGCCGGGGCAGAAACATCCCGGCCTGCTTCTTATAATCGTTATAGGCGCCGGCCAGCCCGGAGCGGGCGAATTTGCGCTCCTCGCGCCGCGCCGCATCGGCATAGACCAGCAGCATGACCACGGGGGCGGCCCAGCCCAGCAGCCCGGGCGTCGCAACCGCGGTGCCGGCCCAAAAGGTGAGATAGGCCAGATAAAACGGATGCCGCACATACCGGTAAGGCCCGTGGCGATACAAAAGCGCCGGCTGGTCCCGATCGAACGCCAAAGTCGGTGGCCTACGCCGCGTCGTGCCAACCGCCCACCCAAAAATCCCCAGGGCCAGCGCGAACAGCAACACCGCCAGAGGCCAGGCCCCGGAGGGCGGGCCGGCCAAAAGCCGATACGCGAACCAAAGCTGGGCCACCAGGCTTAAGGCGCTGATCACCTTCATCCCCGCAGGCATCGCTCCCGTCGACCGAAAATGACCCTTCAAGGCCCAGGAAAACGCGGCGAACGGAATCATCCCAAGGAGGAGCACCGTGACGCCGGTCGGTGTCACCGCTCAATCCTCCGCGAACACCGGCACCGTTTCGCCGCGGAACAACCCATCATAGCAGCCGTTCGTCATCGCCCCCGAATCGACGATCGGCACATCCCGCAGGACGTTGCCGTATTGCGGCTGGTAGCAGGCCATCAGGTTGGTTTCGAATTTGACACCCGCGTAGCGGCGCGGGCCGGCAACGTGGTTGAAGTGCAGACGCTTGTAAAAACCCGAGTGATTGCGGCGCACGCACGACATCATGAAGTCCGTCTCATGGTAATAAACCATGAAGGTCGCCAGCCGAAACAGCGCGAACACCAGGGAGTAGTCGGTGGCGAAGTCGGGGTGGCGGACCAGGCGGTTGATCTCGATCGCCCGCGCCGGTTTGGCGGTGTTGCCGGTCCTGTTCGGCACCTCGGCGAGCAACGCCTTGACCTCGTCGGGAAAAATGTTCGCGGCCGGGATATCGCTCCATCCGGTCAGCGCCGGGTCGGTGTCGAGAATGCAAACCCGCACCGAGGCCACCGGGCGCTGCTTCTTGTAAATGACCATCGACTGGCTGTTCGGCATCTCGTCATAGGGGTCGGAGAAGGTCTCGGAAGCTTTGGGGTCGATATAATCGCCGGACAGATAGCTCTTGTACCGCACCTCGTAGGCGTCGTTCTGCGTCTGCTCGTCGATCGCCAACCGGGCGGTGAGATCCTCCAGCTTCGAACCAGCACGGCCCTCGGGCCGCTCGGGCCGAACAAAGCCGACCGTATTAAGTTGTAAAGCTTTCATTGAGTTTCTCCATCGCGCAACCAGAACGAGAGAAAGCATTAACAAATTAATGAGGCTGTTACAGGCCCTAATTTTGTTGATTAGGCATAATTAAGTCTGAAATGGCTGTAAGGGCGGCAATGCAGGCTAATTTGTCGCAAAACCTGTGCTAAGTTTTGAATTTTTAAGTCGATGAAGCTGTTACAGCACCTCGAAACAAGCTGAGCTTGCATCGTTCCCCAACGAACGATCGAACGCGCATGCCGGCCGCCAGCCCGCGCCGAACAGCTGAAAGCCTAACCTAACATTGAAAAACTGTGTAAGGTGGCTCAGCTATATTGTGTTTGCTCGGCATAGGATCATTCTGTTATTGTGGCGAAGGAGGTCCCCATCCAGATACGGCCGGCACAGCCTGAGGGCCGATCGAGAGGCTTTGTTAAGCTGGAAAAGTTCCGGCAAACACTCCTCGCGACCATGCGAAAATTTTTCCAGGCTGTCGCAATCGTGGAAGTCTCGCCCGATCTGGCGGACCGGCTTTACCTCGATCAGGCTTCCGATCTTGTCTACATCATGCGCGGCATCGCGCTCGTCGGTGCAAACACCATTTCTCTACTGTTCTTCGAATATCGCGGCGCCAGCGGCGGCGAGCTTCAAAAGCTACTTTTCTTTCTGCTCTTCGGCGTCTACGGCGCGATCATTTGGCGGGGCGTCATATGGCTGCGCACGCCGAAGCCGACGGGCCGCGACGCCAAAAGATTCATCGACGACATCCGCGGCCTCGACATCGTCCTCGGACTTCTCTGGGCCTTGCTGCTTATCTGGTCGATGGAACACGCCGACGGCGACCAACGCAGCCTGCTCTACGGGATCATGGTCGGCTGCATGGCCACGCCGGTTCTGGTGCGCCCAATCTCCTGCGCCGTGGCTTTCTGGTTGCCGTTGACCTTCGGCGCCATCGTCTCACTTTTCATGTGGCAGCGCGTCGATCCGTTCGCCGTCGTGTGTCTGATCGGTTTCACCAGCCTGACGGCGTTCTGCATTGTCTTTCTCAACAAGCGGATGACCGAGCGGGCGATCAGCACGATCCGCATCGAGGAACATGGCGAGGTCATCAAGCTGCTGCTGCGGGACTTCGAGGAAAGTGCGAGCGACTGGCTCTGGGAAACCAACGCCGCCTTGCAGTTGCAGCCGGTCTCGTCACGGCTCGCTCAGGTTGTTCACAAGCGGGCGGAGGATGTCACCGGCACCTTCCCGCAAGCCCTGCTGGGCGACGTGGCACGGTTCGAGCACCGGGTCGGCTCGCCGGTCTACCGCCTCAACAAATACATCGAAGACCGTTCGCCCTTCCGCGACCTGGTGGTGCCGGTGATCATCGACGGCGAGGAGCGCAGCTGGTCGCTGACCGGCAAGCCGATCCTGAACAAGGCCGGAGCCTTCGCGGGCTATCACGGCGTCGGCTCGGACATCACCTCGCAGCGCCGCAGCCAGGAGCAGATCGCCTTCCTGGCCCGTCACGACAGCCTGACCAAACTGCCGAACCGGGTCCTGTTCAACGAGGTGCTGCACCAGGCCTGCGCCCGCTGCCACGAAGAAGGGCTGGCGCTGCTCTGCCTCGACCTCGACGAGTTCAAGCTGGTCAACGACACCTACGGCCACGCCACCGGGGACGGCCTGCTGATCGCCGTCGGCGAACGGATCCGCGGCTGCCTGCGGGAGGGCGATGTCGCCGCCCGGCTGGGCGGCGACGAGTTCGCGATCATCCTGCTGACCGATGACGTCGAAGAGGCGACGGCGATCGGCCGCCGTATCATCGAGCGGGTCAACCGGCCCTATTACTTCGACAACCAGCTGGTCACCATCGGCATCAGCATCGGGATCGCGCTGGCGCCGCAGGACCACACCGGGCCGAGCGGGCTGCTGAAAAACGCCGATCTCGCTCTGTACCGCGCCAAGGCCGACGGCCGCGGCGTCTGGCGGCTCTACGACCCGGACATGGACGAGCGGCTGCAGGACCGCCGCGCCCTGCAACTCGACCTGCGAAAGGCCCTGGCGCGCCAGGAGTTCTTCGTCGAGTTCCAGCCGATCGTCGAGCTCGCGACCGGCCGGGTGCTCAGTACCGAGGCGCTGTTGCGCTGGCGCCACCCGGAACGCGGCCTGCTGTCCCCGGCGCAGTTCATCCCGATGGCCGAGGAGGCCGGTCTGATCGGCGCCATCGGCACCTGGGTGCTGAACGAAGCATGTCGCGCCGCCGCCGTCTGGCCGGCGCCGATCCGGGTCGCGGTCAACCTGTCGCCGCTGCAATTCAGGGGCGGCAACCTGGTCCAGGTGGTGGACGAGGCGCTGCTGGAAAGCGGTCTCGCGCCGGAGCGGCTGGAACTCGAAATCACCGAGACGACGATGCTGGAGACCAACAGCCAGACCGTCGACGCGCTGTGGAAGCTGCACGGCCGCGGCGTGAAGATCGCGCTCGACGATTTCGGCACCGGCTACTCCTCGCTCAGCTACCTGCGCCGCTTCCCGTTCGACACCATCAAGATCGACCGCTCCTTCATCCGCGACCTCGGCTACGAAAAAGACGATTCGTCGATCATCATCGCCATCATCGGCCTCGCCGATAACATGAACATGTCGGTCACCGCTGAGGGTGTGGAAACCCGCGAACAGGCGGTCATGCTGGCCGATCTCGGCTGCACCCGCGGCCAGGGCTTCCTGTTCTACCCGCCGCTGAAAGCCGAAGAGGTGGCGGCCGCTGCCATCGCCAGCGCCCGGCTCCTCCCGGTTCTGGCCGCCGACAACGCCCCGCCCGCCCGCGACGTGGCTTGAGGGCCGCCGCCCGGCTGCTCACCGGCCGCGCTTGACGCCCGCTTGACGCCCGCTTGACACCCATGGCAGCGAACGACCCAGCCGGAGCCAGCCCGGCAATGGCGCAATGGTTCGCCATCAAGGCGGCGCACGCCGACGCCCTCTTGTTCTTCCGCATGGGCGATTTCTACGAACTGTTCTTCGCCGACGCCCAGGCCGCCGCCGCGGCGCTCGACATCGCCCTCACCGCGCGGGGCAACCATAACGGCGCCCCGGTGCCGATGTGCGGCGTCCCGGTCAGCCAGGCCGAGCTCTACCTCGCCCGGCTGATCCGCCGCGGCTTCAAGGTCGCCATCGTCGAACAGATGGAGGACCCGGCGGCGGCCAAAGCCCGCGGCGCCAAGGGCCCGCTGCGGCGCGAAGTGGTCCGCCTGGTCACCCCCGGCACGCTGACCGAGGAGGCGCTGCTGGAAGCTGGCCGGCCGAATTACCTAGCGGCACTGGCGCAGTCCGGCGCCGCCCTCGGCCTCGCCTGGCTAGACATCTCAACCGGCAGCTTCGAGACTCAGGCCTGCGCCGCCGCCGATCTCGCCGCCCTGCTCGGCCGGGTCGACCCGGTCGAGCTGCTGGCGCCCGACCACCTCGACCTCGCCGGCTACGAATCCCGCCGGGTCGCCGCCGCCGGCCTGCCCATCAAGCTGCCCGGCAGCGCCGCCACGGTGCGGCGGGACCTCGCCGCCGCCTTCAACGCCGCCAGCCTGGACGCCTTCGGCGCCTTCACCGACGCCGAGGTCCTGGCCGCGATGGCAGCACTCGATTACGTCCGGGCGACGCAAATGGGCGCGATGCCGCGGCTCTCCCGCCCCGCCAGCGCCGGCGCCGCCGGCCAGCTGGCGATGGACGCGGAGACCCGCGCCAGCCTCGAAATCCTCGGCCGCCGCGGCGGCGGCGAAGCCGGCAGTCTGCTGTTCGCCGCCAAATGCACGGTCAGCGCCGCCGGCGGCCGCGGCCTCGCCGCCTGGCTCGCCGCACCGCTCACCGAGCTCGAGCCATTGCGCGCCCGGCAAACCGCCTGGCTGGCGCTGCGGGACGCGCCGGCGGGCCTGGCATCGCTGCGTGCCGCGCTACGCGGCGCTCCGGACCTCGCCCGCGCCTTGGGCCGGATCAGCCTGAACCGCGCCGGCCCGCGCGACCTGGCAGCCGTCGCCGCCGCCCTTGCGGTCGCAACCGCCGCCGCCGCGCTGCTGCCGCCCGGCGCGGCCCTGCTGGAACGCCTGGCCCGCGACCTCGCCCCCGCCCCCGAACTCGGCCCCCTGCTGCACACCGCGCTGAGCGAACCGGCGCCGCTCAAGCTCGAGGACGGCGCCGCGATCAAGCCCGGCTTCGACCCGGAACTCGACGCCGAACGCCGGCTGCGCGACGAAACCCGCCAGGTCATCGCCGCCTTCCAGACCGAGCTGGCGCAGCGCTACGGCGTCGCCGCGCTCAAAATCCGCCACCACGCCCAGCTCGGCTACATCGTCGAGGTCCCGGCCGCCGCCGTCGACAAGCTGCGCGCCCATCCGGAGCTGCAACTGCGCCAGGGCATGGCCAACGGCGCCCGCTTCACCCACCCCGACCTGGCCGCCCTCGACCAGCGCATCGCCGAGGCCGCGTCCCGCGCCGCGGCGCGCGAACGCCTGGTCTTCGGCTGGCTGATCAAACAGATCATCGCGGCGGCCGAACCGCTCGCCGCCTGCGCCGCGGCGCTGGCCCTGCTCGACGTCTTGCAATCCGCCGCCACGCTGGCCGCCACCGGCCGCTGGTGCGCGCCGCGTCTGACCGAGAACGAAGCCCTCGAAATCAAAGCCGGCCGCCACCCGGTGGTGGAGGCGGCACTGCCGCCCGGCGTCACCTTCATCGCCAACCATTGCGACCTCTCGCCCAACCAGCGGCTGATGCTGCTGACCGGCCCGAACATGGCCGGCAAATCGACCTTCCTGCGCCAGAACGCCCTTCTGGTGGTGCTGGCCCAGGCCGGCCTGCCGGTTCCCGCGGAAGCGATGCGCCTCGGCCTCGTCGACCGCCTGTTCTCCCGCGTCGGCGCCGCCGACGACCTCGCCAACGGCCGCTCCACCTTCATGATGGAAATGATCGAAACGGCGGCGATCCTGCATCAGGCCGGCCCCAAGAGCTTCGTGATCGTTGACGAAATCGGCCGCGGCACCGGCACCCGCGACGGCCTGGCGATCGCCCAGGCCGTTCTGGAAGCGTTGCACAACGGCAACCGCTGCCGCGCCATCTTCGCGACGCATTTCCATGAGCTGCTGATGCTGGCCGAAACCTTGCCCAGGCTCTCGGCCAACACGATGCGGGTGAAGGAGTGGCGGGGCGAGGTGGTGTTTCTGCATGAGGTGGTGAAGGGCGCGGCGCAGCGCAGTTGGGGCGTCCACGTCGCCCGGCTCGCCGGCGTGCCGGAACCGGTGGCCCGCCGCGCCGATTTTCTGCTGAAAGCGGCTGAACGCAATGCCCCGGTAACAACACCTCTGCCACTCTTCGCCGTGGCCAGCCCGCCGCCGCCGGACCCGGACCCGATCGCGCAGGCGCTCGAACAGTTGGAGCCGGACCAGATGAGCCCGCGCGAAGCCCTGGCAGCATTGTATATGTTGCGGGGCAAATTGATGGCGCGGCGTGATGAAGATGTCTAACAGTGAAATGATGCTGGATTTGCCGATCCCGAAGACCCACCCGCCGCAAGTCGCCGCCGCCCTGGCCGAGATACTGGGGTCGGATCTGCCGCCGGCGCGCGACCTCGCCCTGGCGGCGTTCCGCCGCCAGCTCGGCCGGCTGCAAACCCATGTGCAGCAGCGCTTCGAACGGGACGGCATCACCGGCCTCGGCGCCGCCCGCCTGCACGCCGGGCTGATGGACGAGCTGCTGAGCGCGCTGTTCGACTACGCTTTGACAATCCTGCCGCTCGAAACCGGCGACCGCCTGGCGATGGCCGCCACCGGCGGCTACGGCCGCGCCACCCTGGCGCCGTTCAGCGACATCGACCTGCTGTTCCTGACCGACGGCAAAGCCCCGGCGCGGGTCGAACGCGCCGTCGAGTTCGTGCTGTACTTCCTCTGGGACCTTGGCCTCAAGGTCGGCCACGCCACCCGCTCGATCCCGGAATGCCTGGCCGAGGCGAAAGAAGACGTCACGATCATGACCTCGCTGCTGGACGCTCGCTGCCTGGCCGGCGACCGCGCTCTGTTCGTCGTCTTCCAGAAAGCCTTCCGCGAGGAATGCGCCGCCAACGGCCCCGGCGACTACATCGCCGCCAAACAGGCCGAGCGCGCCGCCCGCCACCGCCGCTTCGGCGAGACCCCGTTCATGGTCGAGCCGAACGTCAAGGAGGGCAGGGGCGGCCTGCGCGATCTGCAAACTTTGTACTGGCTGTCCCGCTACGTCTTCAACACCTTCGCGATGACCGAGCTGGTCGGCGCCGACGCCCCCGGCGGCGGCATCCTCACCGAGACCGAGGCCCGCTCCAGCAAACGCGCCTGGGAATACCTCTGGACGGTCCGCTTCCACCTGCACTACGTCGCCGGCCGGGCCGAGGAGCGCCTCAGCTTCGACTTCCAGCCGGTGATCGGCGCCCGCATGGGCTACACCCGCCACGGCCGGCAGGACGGCGTCGAGCGTTTCATGCGGCATTATTTCCTGGTGGTGCGGGAGGTCGCGCGCGTCACCGGCGTGCTGGAACCGGCGCTGATCCGCGCCGCCCTCGGCCCCCCGGCGATCGTGCCGCAAACCGACGCGGCGCTGCTCGAAGCCGGCTTCCTGCTGGCCGACGGCAAAATCCTGTTCGCCCCCGGCCGCCAGCCGGAATCCGATCCCACCAGCCTCTTCCGCATCCTGCTCACCGCGCGAGACCGTGGCCTGGAGCTGCATCCGCTCGCCTTGCGCCGGCTGATCCGCGGCGCCCCGCTCGCCGCCGGCCTGCGCGGGGACGGGCAGGGGGCGGCGCTGTTCCTCAACCTGCTATGCGGCGGCGAAGAGGGTGCCGCCACCCACAGCGCCGACAGCGCCCGCTGGCTCACCCTTTTGAACGAAACCGGCGCGCTCGGCCGCTACCTGCCGGACTGGCGCCGCATCGTCGGGCAGATGCAGTTCGACAGCTACCATGTTTACACGGTGGACGTTCACACCGTGCAGGCGATCAAGGTGCTGAACCAGATCGAGCGTGGCGAGCTCGCCGAGATCGCCCCGGTCGCAAGCGGCCTGATGGCGCAGATTCAATCCCGCCGCGCCCTGTACGTCGCCCTCCTGCTGCACGACATCGCCAAGGGCAGGGGCGGGGACCACTCCGAGCTCGGCGCCGAAATCGCCCTCCACGTCGGCCCCGCTCTGGGCCTTCTCGCCGAGGAGACCGAGATGGTCTCCTGGCTGATCCTGCATCACCTGCTGCTCAGCCAGACCGCCTTCTCGCGGGACATCGACGACCCGAAAACCATCCTCGACCTCGCCGACACCATCCAGTCGCCGGAACGGCTGCGCCTCCTGCTCATCCTCACAGTCTCGGACATCCGGGCGGTCAGCCCGAAAGTCTGGAACGGCTGGAAAGCCACCTTGCTGCGCGAGCTCTACGCCCGCGTCGCCGAAGTGCTGGAAGGCGGCCTCTCCACCACCGAGCGGGACGCCCGCATCGCCCGCGTCAAGGAGGTCGTCGGCGGCCTGCTGGCCGACTGGCCGGCCCCGGCGCGGGACGAATTCCTGGCGCTGGGCTATCCCAGCTACTGGCTCGGCTTCGACCCCGAAAGCATCGAGCGTCACGCCCGCATGATCCGGGACGCGAAAGCCCGCCAGGCCCCGCTCACCATCCACGCCGAGCCGCTGCCGGCCCGCGCCGTCACCGAGGTTCTGGTTTACACCGCCGACCATGCCGGGCTGTTCAGCCGCATCGCCGGCGCCCTCGCCATCGCCGGCGCCTCGATCGTCGACGCCCGCATCCACACCCTGACGGACGGCATGGCGCTCGACACCTTCTGGATTCAGGACGCCGCCGGCGGCCCGTTCGAGGCGCCGCACCGCCTCGCCCGCCTCTCCTCGCTGGTCGAACAGGCCCTCTCCGGCCGGCTGCGGCTCTCCAGCGAAATCCGCAAGGCCACCCGCACCTTGCTGCCCGGCCGGATGCGCGCCATCCACGTGCCGCCCCGCGTCGTCGTCGACAATCGCGCCTCGAACCGCCACACCGTCATCGAGGTCAACGGCCGCGACCGCCCCGGCCTGCTGCACGACGTCACCTCCGCGATCAGCGACGAAGGCCTGCAAATCGCCTCCGCCCACGTCACCACCTACGGCGTCCGCGCGGTGGACGTGTTCTACGTCAAAGACGTCTTCGGCATGAAAGTGGAAAACGAACGCAAACTAACCCAACTCCGCCAAGCCCTCCTGGACGCCCTAACCCCCGCCACCGAAGACCCCCCACCCCAATCCCTCCAAAACCGCCGCGCCCACGTCGCGTAGAGGAGAGGAAGGAAGAACTTCTTTTTGAAAAAAGAAGCAAAAACTTTTTATGAGTTAGTCTAACTTCCAAAGCTGGCCTAAAGCGGCCCGGTCACTTGCGGGAGCATGCCTTGCCGGAGCAGATCTTCGTACCTTACGTTTAAATCAGTAAGTTACTGAATTCATCGACGCAGCGGCCGAGTTAATCCTGATTTCTACTCGCGCATCTGTCAGGTGGTTGCATGTTCGCTCCAATTCTGCCGTAGTCAAGCAGAGGTTACTGCATATGGCAAAGAAAGAGGCTCCCCGCGGATCAGTCGTCCCGGTCACCGATGCTAAGACGATCGTCCCACTGTTCACAAAAGCATTAGAACAAGTCCGGGAAGATGCACAGGACAGTCAGTACCTTGAAGAGGCCATGCGTGTTCTACCTGTAGGCGGCTATCGAAGCGCCATTGGCTCTGTCTGGAATGCAGTAGTCGACGATCTTCGGAATAAAATTATTTACCGCAGTGTCGAACTATTCAACAAGTCAGTTAATTTGCCGAGGCAAATCAAGGAGTATGAGGACTTTCAAAACTTCGTAAATGATGATGTTCTCATCGAAGGGGCATATAAGACCGGCGTAATCGGCTGGGAAGCCTCTAAAATGCTCAAGCAAGCGAAAGAGACCCGACACGTATTTGACGGTCATCCAAGAAGCAGCGAGCCTTCAATTGTGAAGGTTCTTTCTATGCTTGAGGATTGCGTGAAATATGTCCTCTCCGAACCCTATCCATCGCAGATAATCGACATTACCGATTACCTGAGCCAGATGGCTGCCAGCACGTATGATCGAAATGAAATCGGTATTGAGAATGCTCTCTCGGATCTACCCGACATCTACAAAAACGAGCTCGCTAACAGGCTTTTCTCCGCCTACGTAAACGAAGGAAGCTCTTCTGTTCTCCGCTCCAACATCGAATTCTCTGCTCCAATACTTTGGGAGTTTCTTGGTAAAGATATCAAACAACAAGTTATAAGGCGAATTGACCAAGAGATAGCTGCCGGAAACGTCAACAAGATAACATTGTCTTTTGAATTTGCTTCGCATGTGGATGGCCAGAGATTTTTATCTGTCCATTCCCGGATGTATAAAATCGCACCTCTTGTCAGCGATTTGAGGAAGGCACAAGACGACTGGGACAAAGAGAATGCTCTTGTAAGAGAGTTGGTTCCATATGCTGCCTATATACCCGAGCGTATTCTTGATGCCTATGTAAAGGCGCTGACGATGACATATGTTGGTTATGTGGGTGGAAGCGCTAGATTTAGCCGAACCGATTTCTATGCAGACGGCGCGGCACTCCGTATTCCAAAAATGTTTCAGACGTTCGATGACAAAGCGGCGGCGGCTTTCATCACCGCAATGCGTGGGAACACAGAACTTAGAAACCGCATAAAGACCCCGTCCAAAATGACTCGGCTACGAAGCTTGGGAAAGATTGTCTTGGAAAAGGTGTCCACGAAATTTACAGACCTAGACATTCTTAATGCGCTTGTAGACCCCGCGGTTGAGAAGAAGTTTATAACGTTGCTCGATAAGCGGGCGTAAATCATTCTACTTCGGCGAGAGACAATTTTTAGTCGATGTAGCGAAATGCTTGACAAGCTAGTAGAGCCACAAGGCACTTTATAACAGTTACCCTCACTTTGTTTCTGGCTGTCTTAGATCGTCTAGAGTGACCTTTTTAATGATAGCCCCTCGACGGACAAATGACTCGCCGGTCACATTTTTCAAAAACCTGTTAAATCGATCCGAACTCGTGAGATAGTAGGCGTCGTGCAACTGGTCGTTGATCCGGAACCCCTCAAGGAGGATCGCCACTTGAGCGTCAGTTAACTTTGTCACAACAGATTCTAGCCGTTCAAACCGTTCTTTGGACTCGCTCCAATTCGGCGATTCGATCAGCTTAGATATTAGGATGTCAACTAGCCGCTCTGGCTTTCCCAACGCCTCGTCAATGAACGGAAACAGCCCCCGTGCCGTTAAAGCAATGTTTTCCGTACTGCCTCGGAAAGCTTGGAAGTTCGAGATAAAGCCGGGTGGGTCACGGTGACCAAACTTGATTGAGATGATCGGTATGCTTTTACCTAATGCGTATCCTACCTCCTGTTGACACCAGGGGCTTTGCTCAAAATCGTCCGTTAGGAAGACAAGCATGATCTCCATGGTCTCCAAGCCCTTCATGATCTCGGTTCGCCATTCTGACCGAGGGACAATCGTGTCGTGAGCAACGAAACATGAAAGGCCAAACCCTTCTAGGGCGTTTCCGAGCAAACGGGCGTCTCGCTTATGAGCATCGCGGTGGCTGATAAATATGCGTGCATAGGCCGGCTTCCAGAACTCGACAGAATTGGGGTTCATAGGAAGCTTCGCTGAGAACCGAGTGGCGCGCTGACAATCAGGGTCCTTTTCGTCATCTAGATTTAGCCGGACGGCGTGAAACCCCTCGTTCTCCACACCGTGTGCGAGCTTGCCGAGATCTTCGCAAATACGAGACGTGACTTGTGCAATCTCGTCGAGCGCAATCGTTGATATCACCGTAAGAGGTGCAAATAGAACCACATCGTGTAGGCAAGTGCCTCCATTCCAGTTGTTGTAAGAGGTGTCCTCGATCACGGCGTAGCGGCAAGACTTAATCAGGTTTGCAAGGCGTGTCTCCCCAGAGTTCTGGTAGGTGAGATGTAGGCGGACTAGGTAGGAAGGGACCTTCGAGACCAGATAGCTATTCAACGTATTCTCGATCGCGAAAAATTGTTGTGTGCAGGATAATAGTCGTTGGCTCATTAAAATCCAGGCACGCAACCCGCCAAGTGTAGCTTAGTTGCGGACTGGAAGCTCGACACTGTAATACTCTAATTTTTTATTACGAGAAGCAGCGCAGACGAAGAGACTAGAACTCTTGACTGGATCGCGGTTTTGACACGGAGGCGTATCAATACTGCCCTTTGTCTTGTTTAGGCGCAAAACGATTTGCACAAAGCTCGGAAGCATTTAAGAGCTTTCAACAACCACCTCACCCAAACAACGACATCTGCCCCACCCCCACCACCTCCCGCCCCGGCACCGCAAACAGCGTCGTATCCAGCGCCGGCCGCCCACCATCCAGCTTGAACTGCCGCGCCGCCCGTTCGAACCGCTTGCCCAACAACTCGGCATAAGGTCCTTCCCCGGTGAACCTTCCGTGGAAACTGGAATCGTTCAACCGCCCGGCGCGGCTCTGCCGTATCAGGCTCAGCACATGCGCCGCCCGCTCCGGCAAAAACCGGTTCAGCCAGTCGCTGAACAGCGCCCCCAGCTCGTGCGGCAGCCGCAGCAGCAGCGCCCCGGCACCGCTCGCCCCGGCCCGCGCCGCCGCCTCCAAAATGCTCTCCAGCTCGGCGTCGTTCAGCCCCGGGATCATCGGGCTGGCCAGCACCCCGGTCGGCACCCCCGCCGCCACCAGCCCGCTTATCGCCGCCAGCCGCCGCGCCGGGGAGGCCGCACGCGGCTCCATTGCCCGCGCCAGCGCCGGGTTCAGCGTGGTGATCGAGAGATACACCCGCGCCAAATTCTTCGCCGCCATCCGCCCCAGTATATCGGCGTCCCGCAACACCCCCGCGGACTTCGTCACGATGCTCACCGGATGGTTGAACCGCTCCAGCACTTCCAGGATCGACCGCGTCAAACTCAGCGTCCGCTCCACCGGCTGATACGGGTCGGTGTTGGACCCCAGCACCATCGGCTCCGGCCGATAACGCGCCTTGGAAAGCTCCTTCTCCAGCAACCGCGCCGCCTCCGGCTTGAAAACAATCTTGGTCTCGAAATCCAACCCCGGCGAAAACCCGAGATAAGCGTGGCTCGGCCGCGCAAAACAATAAATGCACCCATGCTCGCACCCCCGATACGGGTTGATGCTCCGGTCGAAGCCAAGATCCGGGCTGTCGTTGCGGGCAATAATCGTCCGGGTCGCATCCCGCAGCAGCGTCGTCGCCGGCGCCGCCGCTTCCTCCTCGCGGTCCCACCCGTCATCGAAGGCTTCCACACTCTGCCGGTCGTACCGCACCGCCGGCTGCAGCGCCGTCCCCCGCCCCTTCAGCCGGTCAACCCTCGCCCCGCCACCAACCTGCAACATCATCGCGCTCATCGTTCACGCTCCGTTCACAATTCATTAACGTCATTTCACGTCCGAACCATGTAGGAACAAACTACGAACACCAAGTCCGTTTGTCAAAGATTTTCTTACGCCGGCATCACGTTAGCCGCCCAGGCACCACGCCAAAATCGCCTTCTGCGCGTGCAGCCGGTTCTCGGCCTCGTCGAACACCACGGAAGCCGGCCCATCGATTACCGCCGCCGCCACTTCCTCGCCCCGGTGCGCCGGCAGGCAGTGCATGAACACCGCGTCCGGCGCAGCCCGCGCCATCATCGCCGCGGTCACCTGGTACGGCAGCAGCGCCGCCCGCTTCGCCTCCGCCTGGTCCTCGGTATCGGCCATGCTGATCCAGGTATCGGTCACCACGCAAACCGCCCCATCCACCGCGGCCCCCGCATCGTCGGTCACGCTAACCGCCGCCCCCCGCCCCGCCGCCCACGCCAGCACCGCCGCCGCCGGCGCGCACGTCGCCGGGCAGCCCAGCCGCAACCCAAACCCAAACAGCGCCGCCGCCTCGATCCACGACGCCGCGACATTATTGCCATCGCCCAGCCAGGCCACCTGCCGCCCCGCCACCGCCCCGCGATGCTCCTCGAACGTCAGCAAATCCGCCATCACCTGGCATGGGTGCGAAAGCTCGGTCAGCCCGTTGATCACCGGCACCGTCGCCGCCGCCGCGAATTCCGTCAGCTTGGTCGCCGAATCGGTCCGCAGCATAATCCCGTCGACGTAGCGCGAAAGCACTTGCGCGGTATCGGCAATCGTCTCGCCCCGGCCGATCTGCATGTCCCGCGCCGACAGCACGATCACGTCGCCGCCCAGCTCCCGCATCGCCACCTCGAAGGAAACCCGCGTCCGCGTCGAAGGCTTCTCGAAAATCATCGCCAGCGTCTTGCCGGCCAGCGGCTTCTTCCCGCCCCGCCGCGCCCGCTTGAACCGCGCCGCGTCATCCAGCAGCCCGCGCAACTCCGCGCCCGAAAAATCCCGCAGCTCCAGAAAATGCCGCGGCCCCGCGCCCCGCAACTCCACCACCGCGCTCACTTCGCCGCCACCTGCGCGGTAACCGGCAAACAACGCCGCGCCGTCCGGTCCAGCAACGCCAGCGCCGCCTCGCACTCCGCCGCGCGCACGATCAACGGCGGCACCAGCCGCAGCACGTTGTCGCCCGCCGCCACCGTCAGCAGCCCCTCCGCCACCGCCGCCTCCTGCACCTGCGTATTCGGCACCGCGCATTTCAGCCCCACGATAAGCCCAGCCCCCCGCGCCTCCACGAACACCTCGGGGTACCGCGCGCAAAGCCCCAGCAGCCCGGCCCAAAGCTGCCGCGCCGTCGCATCCACCTCGTCCAGAAATCCCGGCGCCAGCACCACATCCAGCACCGCGTTCCCCGCGGCGCAGGCCAGCGGCCCGCCGCCAAACGTGCTCCCATGGCTCCCCGGCACCAGCGCTTTCCCCACCCGCTCCTTGGCCAGCACCGCCCCCATCGGAAACCCGCCGGCAATCCCCTTCGCCAGAGACATCACATCCGGCTCGATCCCGGCCCATTCATGCGCGAACAGCTTGCCGGTCCGCCCCATCCCGCACTGCACCTCGTCCAGCCCGAGCAAGATCCCGAACTCGTCGCAGGTCGCCCGCAGCTCCCGCAAAAATCGCAAATCCGCCGGCCGCACGCCGCCCTCGCCCTGCACCGGCTCGATCAACACCCCCGCCGTCGCCGGGCCGATCGCCGCCCGCAGCGCGTTCATGTTGTTGAACGGCACGTGGTCGAACCCCTCGACCTCCGGCCCGAACCCGGCGAGGTACTTGGCATTCCCCGTCGCCGCCAGCATCGCCAGCGTCCGGCCATGGAACGCCCCGTCGAAGCAGATCACCCGGTTGCGCTCCGGCTGCCCGGCATCGGCCATGGACTTGCGCATCGCCTTCACCAGCGCCTCGTTGGCCTCCGCGCCCGAATTACAAAAGAACACCGTATCGGCGAAACTCGCCTCGACAAACCGCCCCGCCAGCCGCTCCGCCCCAGGGATCCGGTACAGGTTGGACACATGGATCACCCGCCCGGCCTGTTCGGCAATCGCCGCCGCCAACCCCGCATGCCCATGCCCGAGGCTCGACGTCGCAATCCCCGCCCCGAAATCCAGAAACCGTCGCCCCTCGGCATCGAACAACCACGCCCCCTCGCCATGGGTAAACGCCAACGGCGCCCGATTGTAGTTCGGCATTAACGCGGGGATCATAAAACTGGGGCCTTCTTGCCACGGAAGGCGCGGATTATGGCGAGGATGAAGCGCCCAAGTCAAACAAACCCAAAGCGCGCCGTACTTGCCCTCCTCGCCGCCCTGGCCGCGCTCCCCTGCCTCGCCGAAGCCAACGCCCTGCTCTGGGGTGCCCGCCACGGCTACACCGGCCGCGCCCTGCGGGACGGGCTGGATTTCTGGGCCGGCGCCACTCTGCCGGCCCAGGGCCGCCTCGCTCTGCTGTTCGACCCCGCCGCCTACAACCGGTTCCTGCAGCAGCTGTACGGGCCGCTGCCCACCCACCTCTGGAGCTACCCGCCCAACTACCTGCTGCTCACCCGCCTCTTCACCGGCCTCACCGCCTTACACGCCACGCTGGCCTTCGAAGCCGCGAGCCTGCTCCTGCTGGCCACCCTCTTGCGCCTCGCCGGCCAAAGCTGGTGGCTCGTCGCGGCCGTGGCCGCCAGCCCGGCGGCGCTGGAAAATCTCTTATCCGGCCAGAACGCGGCACTGCTCACCGCCCTCATCGGTGGCGGCCTCCTGCTCCTGCCGCGCCGCCCGATCCTCGCCGGCGCTCTCATCGGCCTCGCCAGCATCAAACCCCAGCTTGGCCTGGTCCTGCCGCTCAACCTGTTCCGCCGCTCCCCCCCGGCGTTTTTCGTCGCCACCCTCACCGCCCTGGCGCTTGCCGCCGCCGCCCTCCTGGCTTTCGGCCCGGCCGCCTGGCTCGGCTTCTGGCGCGTCACCCGCCCGGCCATGAGCGCCGTCCTGCTCACCGGCCAACCGCGGGATTTCGCCGCCGGCCTCACCAGCGTCTTCGCCCTGGCCCACCCCCTCGGCATCCCAACCGCCCTCCTGGCCCAAGCCACCATCTCCACCGCCGCCATCGCCTGCGCCGCCCGCACCAAAAACCCAGCCGCCATCCTGATCCTGGCCGCCCTCGCCAGCCCCTACCTGCACAATTACGACCTGCTGGGCGCCACCCTCGCCGTGGCTCTGCTGCTGCGCGACCGCCTGGCGCAAGGCTTCACCCCCGGCGAGCCCGCATTGTTTCTGCTAGCTTGGGCCACCCCCGGCCTGCTGCCATGGCTGCCGCACCTCGCCCCCTTCACGCCCATCCTCCTGGCACTGCTCCTGGCAAGCGCCCTCTCGCGTGGTAGCCTCGCCGCATGCGACTCGGACCCAAGCGCGCGGGCGTCATCGGCTGGCCGGTCGGCCATTCCCGCTCGCCCCGCATCCACGGCGAATGGCTGAGGCGCCACAACATTAACGGCGAATACCTCCTCCTCCCCACCCCGCCCGACCAGCTCGCCGCCCGCCTGCAATCGCTGCCCGATGAAGGCTTCGTCGGCGCCAACCTGACCCTGCCGCACAAGCAGGCCGCGCTGGCCCTATGCGCCCACCTGCACCCCAGCGCCGCCCGCGCCGGCGCCGTCAACACGCTGGTCTTCGACACTACCGGCATCACCGGCCTGAACACCGACGGCGCCGGCTTCCTCGCCAACCTGCGCGCCCATAACGTCGCCCCGGAACGCGGCCCGGCCCTCATCCTCGGCGCCGGCGGCGCCGCCCGCGCCATCGCCGCCGCCCTGCAGGACGCCGGCACACCCGTCACCCTCTGCAACCGTTCGGCCGAGCGGGCAGAGGCATTGGCCGCCATGCTGCCCCCCGCCCGAACCGTCCCCTGGGACCACCGCGCCGCCGCCCTGGCCGACTTCGCCTTGCTGGTGAACGCCACTTCGCTCGGCATGACCGGCCAGCCGCCGCTCGAAATGCCGCTCACCCACGCCGCCGCCGGCCTCGCGGTAGCGGACATCGTCTACGCGCCGCTACAAACCGCGCTGCTGGCGGAGGCCGTCGCCCGCGGCCTGATCGCCGTCGAGGGCCTGGGCATGTTGCTGCACCAGGCCGTCCCCGGCTTCGCCGCCTGGTTCGGCGTCACCCCGGTGGTGGACGCCGCCTTGTACGCCATCGCGGCGGCGCCGTGATGGTGCTCGGCCTCACCGGCGGCATCGGCATGGGCAAATCCACCGTCGCCGCCATCTTCGCCCGCCACGGCGTCCCGGTCTTCAGCGCGGACGAAGCGGTCCACCGCCTGCAAGCCCCGGGCGGCGCCGCTTTGCCTTCCCTCTCGCGTGCCTTCCCTGGCACCGTGGTCGCCGGCGCCCTGAACCGCGCCGCCCTGCGCGACCGCGTCCTGTCCGACCCCACCGCCCTGCACCGCCTGGAGCGCCTGATGCACCCGCTGGTCCAACGCGCGGAAGCCCGCTTCCGCGCCGCCGCCCGCCGCGCCGGCAAACCCATAATCCTCCTGGACATCCCACTCCTTTTCGAAACCGGAGCAAACCGCCGCGTGGACCAAACCATCACCGTCTCCGCCCCGCCCGACGTGCAGATCGCCCGCGTCCGCCGCCGCGGCCTCCGCCCGGCGCAGATCGCCGCCATCATCGCCAAACAAATGCCGGACGCCGAAAAGCGCGCCCGCGCCGACACCGTCATCCGCACCGGCCTGTCCCGCCACCACACCCACCGCCAAACGCTGCGCCTGCTCCGGGCGCTCCGGTCGCACCGGAACCTCCGCCCATGACCCGCGCCGTCCTGTTCGACACCGAAACAACCGGCCTCGATCCGCTAACCGGCGACCGCGTCATCGAGATCGCCGCGATCGAGCTGATCAACGACCTGCCCACCGGGCGCAAATTCCACGCTTTGCTGGACCCCGAACGCGACATCCCCGCCGAGACCACCCGCGTCCACGGCATCACCAACGCCCATGTCGAAGGCAAACCAAAATTTGCAGACATCGCCGAGGACTTTTTAAACTTCATCGGCACGGCCCCACTGGTCGCCCACAACGCCCCGTTCGACTTCGCGTTCGTGGACGCCGAACTCGCCCGCCTCCGCCGCCCCGCTCTGGGCGCGGCCCGCATGATCGACACGTTGGCGCTCGCCAAAACCCGCTTCCCCGGCATGCCCAACAGCCTGGACTCGCTCTGCCGCCGCTACGAAATAGACCTCTCCGCCCGCACCACCCACAACGCTTTGCTGGACTGCAACCTCCTCGCCGAAGTCTACGTAGAACTAACCGGCGGCCGCCAACGCGGCCTGGTCCTAGAAACCCCCCAAGGCCTAGCCTTCGCCCAATACACCCGCGCCGAGGCACGAACCCCGCGGCTCATCATTGTGCCGTCGGCAGTGCTGGCAGCCCACGCAGCGTTTGTAGAGCGGTTGAAGGAGCCGGTGTGGCTGCACCGTTAGTCTTGTTTATGTCATCTGCTATTAGGCCTGCGCTCCAAGAGACTGCGAAGTAGCAGGAGGATTCTGAAATGAGAACCAAAGCTGCCAATGGCATAGATCAAATTCTCGATCATCCCGGGGCACAATACTTGAACCGGGCTCACGAACGTACATTCAGTTTAAATATCTTTCGCGGCAACACCTTTGAATTGCAGCGTCGCCTTGCTGGTTATACGCATCCAGACCATCACTTGGAATTATTCTATCAAAAAAATGCGGAGAAAGGGCGGCAGGCACATCGAGAAATTATCCGACTTCTTCATAACTTTGTCTGTTCGGCAGTCACTTTAGTTGAACACACAAGAAATATGGTTAAGTCTAATTACCTTGGCTCAAGGATTAACCAACAATTTACTGCGCGGGTAAATCGAGACTTTGCCGAAAATCAGCTCACAAGATTTGTTCACGAGCTGCGCAACTATTTCGTACATAAGGGGCTTCCGGCAACGAAAAATGAACTGAAGCTGGAAAGTAATCCAAGTAACGGTTCTGACACATTCAACGCTGCATCATCATACTATCTGGACGTCGCTGCACTAAGCAAGTGGGATAGTTGGACAAAACCTGCTAGAGAGTACCTTTTCGAGTGTGGCCAACGGATTGACCTTAAAGAGTTAGTTAGAAACTATGCAGCGACTGTGGAGGTTTTTCAGAAGGACCTAGACTTACTTCTAAGTGTCCACCACGAGCGAGACGTTTTGGCTCTCAAATCCCTACAAGAGGAACTTGGCCTTTACTCTATTTTTGAGGCCGGAAGAACTGGAGGTTTAGAAAAATTCCGACAGAACTAAGCAACTTCAACCTCCCGTTCAACAACCTCCCCAAGCTCCCGCTCAGCAAGCGCCAAGTCATAATTCGACTGCAAGTTCATCCAGAACTGCGCCCCAGTTCCAAAATACCGTCCCAACCGCATCGCCGTGTCCGGCGACACCGCACGATTGCCACGCACAATATCCGTCAGCCGATTCGCAGGCACGCGCAGCTTGAGCGCCAATGCGTTCGCGGTAAGGCCACGCGCGGCAAGTTCCGAGGCAAGCGTCCGCCCCGGATGCACCGGAGACAACCGCACACCGCCAGGATACTCAAAAACCTCGTCCTTCTTAAGTTTCGCCATGTCCTGAATCCGTTCAATGAGTGTCAGCGATTTCAACCTCGAAAGCGTCACCATCGCTAAACCTGAAAATGATCCGCCAATTCCCGTTCACGTCGATCGACCAAAAATTCCGCAACGGAACCTTCAGCTTGTGAAGGCCAATGCTATTCAGCTTGCCGAAGCTTCCAAGCGATGACGCGGCATGTAGTTCGGCAAGCCGCTGTCTAGCCAGGTCCTCGTCCAGCCCAGAAAATTTAGACTTGCCTAGCTCGATAAACTGCCTGGTAGCGGTCCCAGAAATCGACTTGATCAAACAGGCCTCTTACCAGCCAAATAAATTCGTCCGTTCGAATTGCTCTCGCCAAGATCGCTCATGTTAACGTAGGCACCGCATATGACATTAACCATACTACGTCAAGCGTATTGGGCGCCCCAGGGGCGGGCTTGATGGGCGGTCGTGGCTAAGCTGGACGAACTGCTCGGCCCAAAAAAGACTAGCGGTCCAAATAGGTCGGTCTCCACCCCCCGATCCAAGGATCAGCAGAAGCACCGCGCCAAAAGCCCAAGCTAAAACGCAACGACTTTCAACTGATATCAAACCCCCCACTTGATATCACTTTTTTCGAAAATCCGCATTCCAGCCCGCTGCATTCAGCACTTGCTCACACCCCTATCGCATCCCCCGGCCGGATCGTCCCCGCCTCCACCACCTCGGCAAAAACCCCTAGATCGACATGCCCGAACCCCCGTTGCAGCTCCTTCACCGGGTTGGCGTCCCGCGCGGCGGTGTCCGGGTTCACCGTGGTCGCCCCGCACCGGTCGATCCGCTCCCGCACCACCAGCCGCGCCTGCCCGATGCTGAGCGTCTTGCCGATCCAGCCGAACTCCGCCCAGGCCTCCAACCCCTCCACATACACATTGGCCCGGAACCGCCGCTTGTCCCGCGCCGCCCCCGCCGCGTCCTCCAACGCCCGCAGCGACCCCAGCCCGATCAGGCTCACCACCTGGGTCCGGTGGTCGCAAAAACTATGCCCCTCCACATACGCGAAGCGCGGCGCCGCGGCGCCATACCGTGCCTCATCGCCAAGGAAATCAACAAGATACGCCGTCAGCGCCGCTTGGCCCCCCGCCGTCATCGGGTCCGCGCTCAGCCCATCCCCCGCCGGCGGCGTCAGGCGCAGCAGCCCCGTCGCCTCGTCGAACCGCGTGTCCAGCAACGCGATCCGCGCATTGCGCAACAGGCACATGAAGTTGCTCTTCGGCACCCATGCCGGCCGCGCCGGATCGAACACCCCATCGCCCTGCGCCAGCGCGAACGCCCGGTCCCACGGGATGGACCGCCCCGGCGTCAACCGCGCCTCGTCAAGCAGCTCCGGCGTCAGCCCCTTCACCGGATAGCGATACAGCGATTCAATCCGCATGGTTCACAACCTCTTGAGGCAAATCATGGCCCTGCCCATATCCCACTGGCAAGCCCGGCCGTTGCCTGATGAGGGGCGGCGCGGGGGGTTGCCTTATGAAAGGGACCAACATGGACTTCGAAAAATTCACTGAAAGATCAAGGGGTTTTGTGCAAGCCGCGCAAACCATCGCGCTGCGCGAATACAACCAGACCATCACCCCGGAACACCTGCTGAAAGCCCTGCTGGACGATGAGGAAGGTGCCGCCAGCGGCCTGATCCGCGCCGCCGGCGGCGACCCCGCGGCGGCCAAACAGGCCGTCGACCTCGCCGTCACCCGCCTGCCGAAAGTGCAGGGCGCCGGCGCCGGCCAACCCAACATCACCCCGGAGCTGGTCCGGCTGCTGGACGCCGCCCAACAGGGCGCCGCCAAGGCCGGTGACGAGTTCGTGGCGCAGGACCGCCTGCTGGTCGCCATCGCCGCCAGCGACACCCAGGCCGGCCGCATGCTCAAGACCGCCGGCGCCACCGGCCAGGCCCTGGAACGCGCCGTCGCCGAGATCCGCAAAGGCCGCAAGGTGGACAGCGCCACCGCCGAACAGAACTTCGACGCCCTGAAGAAATACGCCCGCGACGTCACCGCTTTGGCGCGCGAGCAAAAGCTCGACCCGGTGATCGGCCGCGACGAGGAGATCCGCCGCACCATCCAGGTCCTGGCCCGCCGCACCAAGAACAACCCGGTGCTGATCGGCGAACCCGGCGTCGGCAAAACCGCCATCGTCGAGGGCCTGGCGCTGCGCATCGTCAACGGCGACGTGCCGGAGAGCCTGCGCAACAAACGCGTACTGGCGCTCGACCTCGGGGCCCTGGTCGCCGGCGCCAAATACCGCGGCGAGTTCGAGGAGCGTCTGAAAGCCGTCCTCAAAGAGATTGAAACCGCCCAGGGCGAGGTGATCCTGTTCATCGACGAGATGCACACGCTGGTCGGCGCCGGCAAGGCGGACGGCGCCATGGACGCCTCGAACCTGCTGAAGCCGGAACTGGCCCGGGGCGCCCTGCACTGCGTCGGCGCCACCACGCTGGACGAATACCGCAAGCACGTCGAGAAAGACGCCGCCCTGGCCCGCCGCTTCCAGCCGGTCTTCGTGGACGAGCCGAGTGTCGCCGACACCATCTCCATCCTGCGCGGCATCAAGGAGAAGTACGAGCTGCACCACGGCGTGCGCATCGCCGACGCCGCCTTGGTCGCCGCCGCCACCCTCTCCAACCGCTACATCACCGACCGCTTCCTGCCCGACAAGGCGATCGACCTGATGGACGAAGCCGGCTCGCGCCTGCGCATGCAGGTCGACAGCAAGCCGGAAGCGCTGGACGAACTGGACCGCCGCGTCATCCAGCTCAAGATCGAGCGCGAGGCGCTGCGCAAGGAAGACGACACCGCCTCCCGCGACCGTCTGGTCAAGCTGGAAGCCGAACTGGCGGGGCTGGAGGAGCGGTCCGACGCGCTGACCGCGAAGTGGCGCGCCGAAAAGGACGCCCTGTCGGAGACCCAAAAACTAAAGGAACAGCTCGACCACGCCCGCAACGAGGTGGAGCTGGCGCAGCGCAAAGGCGACCTGGCCCGCGCCTCGGAGCTGCTCTACGGCACCATCCCCGAGCTCGAAAAGCAACTGGCGACCAACAGCGAGACCCGGCTGGTCAACGACGCGGTGACCGAGGAGAGCATCGCCGCGGTCGTCTCCCGCTGGACCGGCGTGCCGGTCGAGAAGATGCTGGAAGGCGAGCGCGGCAAGCTGCTGCGGATGGAAGACCAGCTCCGCAAACGCGTGGTCGGGCAGGAAGAAGCGCTGCTGGCCGTCGCCAACGCCGTCCGCCGCGCCCGCGCCGGGCTGCAGGACCCCAGCCGGCCGATCGGCAGCTTCCTGTTCCTCGGCCCCACCGGCGTCGGGAAAACCGAGCTTACCAAAGCCCTGGCCGAGTTCCTGTTCGACGACGAGCGCGCCATGGTGCGGATCGACATGAGCGAGTTCATGGAGAAGCACGCCGTCTCCCGGCTGATCGGCGCACCCCCCGGTTATGTCGGCTACGACGAAGGCGGGGTGCTGACCGAGGCGGTGCGCCGCCGGCCGTACCAGGTGATCTTGTTCGACGAGGTCGAGAAGG
>OY843765.1:510000-1977500 GCA_963693045.1 uncultured Acidocella sp. | reverse complement strand
CCGCCCGTCACACCATGGGATTTGGTTTGACCTTAAGCAGGTGCGCTAACCCGGCAACGGGAGGCAGCCTACCACGGTCGGGTCAGAGACTGGGGTGAAGTCGTAACAAGGTAGCCGTAGGGGAACCTGCGGCTGGATCACCTCCTTTCAAGGATTTTTCTCCGAGCATGTTGTTCTTGGCTTTGGCTGGGGGCGCATTTGGAGGATCCGAGAATTAAAAAGTCCTGCGGCGGATGCCGTGGGCGATTGGCCTGGCGCCGATGGATTGGTATGAATTCACGACGGAGCGCCATCAACGTATCCCTTCCCCATACAAGAGCGATCACTGTTGCGGTGACCGGCGCGAGCTGGTTGCGTGGGTGGTTGATCGCGTGGCCAGGTTTGATTTGGGCTAGTAGCTCAGTTGGTTAGAGCACACGCTTGATAAGCGTGGGGTCGGAGGTTCGAGTCCTCCCTGGCCCACCATGGTTGAGAGCGGCCTGATTCAGACTTGGCGCGTCGCGCTACGTCATCAGGACGCTGGGTTGGGTTTGAAGTCGACGGGATTTTACAGTTGGGGGTGTAGCTCAATTGGTAGAGCGCCTGCTTTGCAAGCAGGAGGTCGTCGGTTCGATTCCGTCCATCTCCACCAGTTGGTTTAACTAACGGGGTCTGGGGTTTGCCTGCGGAGGCAAATCGTAAGTTAGGGCGCTCCGCGCGCGGGCGGCCCCAGCGGGTGCAGGGCAGAGCCCTGTGTTCTTGGTCACTTATTTGTATGGGGAAAATTTGAGTTTCGGTCGGTAATGCGCATCACTCTGCGAAGGGGATGCGCGGTGCTGGTTGGAGGTTTGTTCCCGGCTGGTTTTGTCGAGGGGCAGCGATGTTCTTTTGTCAGGGTGAATAGGTTTTGGTGCGTCTGGATGCGTGTACTGGCTTCTTTGGAAGTTGGTCCGGGTTCTGTTGCAATGGGTTGTCTGACCTGGGGAGTGCGCGAGCATGAGCCATAATTGCACGGGGTTTGAGTGTTCAGAGGCATGTGACGGAAACGTCGGTTTGTGATGAACCGTGCGTGTTCCGTGGATGACTTGCCATTGCTTGGGCGAGTTTGTTGGAATTTTCGTTATGGTTGGTTTGTTGTGTTGTCTGTTCCTAGCGGGCGGTGCGGCGGCTGGTTTGGCGATGCTTATGTGGTTCCGATGGATGGTTCCTGTGCATGGTGGGTAAGCGTTGAGGTTTTAGGATCTCAACGTGGTGAGGTATATTTTGTAGGAATTGAGTGAATGAAGGGCATTCGGTGGATGCCTTGGCACCAGGAGGCGATGAAGGACGTGGCACGCTGCGAAAAGTCTTGGGGAACCGCGAGCAGGTTTTGATCCAAGAATGTCCGAATGGGGCAACCCCCTCAGCAATGAGGATCGTAAGCTGAATACATAGGCTTACGAGGCAAACCCGGGGAACTGAAACATCTCAGTACCTGGAGGAAAAGACATCAACAGAGATTCCGCTAGTAGTGGCGAGCGAACGCGGAACAGGCCAGTGCCTTTGATATTGTTAGCAGAACGGATTGGAAACTCCGGCGATATGGGTGATAGCCCCGTATGCGTAGGCGATGTCAGAGGACTTGAGTAAGGCGGGACACGTGAAATCCTGTCTGAACATGGGGGGACCACCCTCCAAGCCTAAATACTCCCTGGTGACCGATAGTGAACAAGTACCGTGAGGGAAAGGTGAAAAGCACCCCGACAAGGGGAGTGAAAGAGACCTGAAACCGGATGCCTACAAGCAGTCGGAGCCCTTTTTGGGGTGACGGCGTACCTTTTGTATAATGGGTCAGCGAGTTTCTGTTCGCGGCGAGCTTAAGCCGATAGGCGTAGGCGCAGCGAAAGCGAGTCTGAATAGGGCATTCAGTCGCGGGCAGAAGACCCGAAACCAAGTGATCTAGCCATGGCCAGGCTGAAGGTGGGGTAACACCCACTGGAGGGCCGAACCCACGCCTGTTGAAAAAGTCGGGGATGAGCTGTGGCTAGGGGTGAAAGGCCAATCAAACTTGGAGATAGCTGGTTCTCCGCGAAATCTATTTAGGTAGATCGTCGTATGTATACCTTCGGGGGTAGAGCACTGGATGGGCTAGGGGGTCCCAAAGACTTACCAAACCTAACCAAACTCCGAATACCGAAGCGTTTAGTACGGCAGACAGACGGTGGGTGCTAAGGTCCATCGTCGAGAGGGAAACAGCCCAGACCACCAGCTAAGGTCCCCAAATTATGGCTAAGTGGGAAAGGATGTGGGAATTCCAAAACAACCAGGAGGTTGGCTTAGAAGCAGCCATCCTTTAAAGAAAGCGTAATAGCTCACTGGTCTAATTAAGAAATCCTGCGCCGAAAATGTAACGGGGCTAAAGCCATATACCGAAGCTGTGGGTACAGATTATCTTCGGATAATTTGTGCGGTAGCGGAGCGTTCCGTAGGCCTGTGAAGGGATACTCGTGAGAGGTCCTGGAGGTATCGGAAGTGCGAATGCTGACATGAGTAGCGACAAACAGTGTGAGAAACACTGTCGCCGTAAGTCCAAGGGTTCCTGCGCAAGGTTAATCCGCGCAGGGTGAGCCGGCTCCTAAGGCGAGGGCGAAAGCCGTAGTCGATGGGAAACAGGTGAATATTCCTGTGCCTGCTGGAAGTGACGAATGCGAGATGTTGTTCGGTCTTATTGGATTGACCGGGCTTTTTGAGCATTCCAGGAAATAGCTCCAGCTTATAGACCGTACCCTAAACCGACACAGGTGGACTGGTAGAGCATACCAAGGCGCTTGAGAGAACGATGCTGAAGGAACTAGGCAAATTACTCGCGTAACTTCGGGATAAGCGAGACCCAATTGTGGGCAACCATGATTGGGTGGCACAAAAGAGGGGGTAGCGACTGTTTAGTAAAAACACAGGGCTGTGCGAAGTCGAGAGACGACGTATACGGTCTGACGCCTGCCCGGTGCCGGAAGGTTAAGAGGAGGTGTGCAAGCACTGAATTGAAGCCCCGGTAAACGGCGGCCGTAACTATAACGGTCCTAAGGTAGCGAAATTCCTTGTCGGGTAAGTTCCGACCTGCACGAATGGCGTAACGACTTCCCCACTGTCTCCAGCATCGGCTCAGCGAAATTGAATTCCCCGTGAAGATGCGGGGTACCCGCGGTCAGACGGAAAGACCCTATGAACCTTTACTGCAACTTTGCAGTGGTATTAGGAGAGTGCTGTGTAGGATAGGCGGGAGGCATTGAAGCATGGGCGCTAGCTTGTGTGGAGCCACCCTTGAAATACCGCCCTGAACTCTTCTGATATCTAACCGCGTCCGGTTATCCCGGACCGGGACCCTGCATGGTGGGCAGTTTGACTGGGGCGGTCGCCTCCCAAAAAGTAACGGAGGCGCGCGATGGTGGGCTCAGGCCGGTCGGACATCGGCTGCTGAGTGCAATGGCATAAGCCCGCCTGACTGCGAGAGCGACAGTTCGAGCAGAGACGAAAGTCGGCCATAGTGATCCGGTGGTTCCACGTGGAAGGGCCATCGCTCAACGGATAAAAGGTACTCTAGGGATAACAGGCTGATCTCCCCCAAGAGTCCACATCGACGGGGAGGTTTGGCACCTCGATGTCGGCTCATCACATCCTGGGGCTGGAGCAGGTCCCAAGGGTTCGGCTGTTCGCCGATTAAAGTGGTACGTGAGCTGGGTTTAGAACGTCGTGAGACAGTTCGGTCCCTATCTGCCGTGGGTGTTGGAGACTTGAGAGGATCTGTCCCTAGTACGAGAGGACCGGGATGGACGTACCTCTGGTGTACCGGTTGTCGCGCCAGCGGCACAGCCGGGTAGCTATGTACGGAAAAGATAACCGCTGAAAGCATCTAAGCGGGAAACTTACCTCAAAACTGGGTCTCCCAGAGGGTCGTGGTAGACCACCACGTCGATAGGCCGGGTGTGGAAGTGCGGCAACGCGCGCAGCTAACCGGTCCTAATCACCCGATAGAACTCAATACCAACATACAAAACAGGCCTCACCAGCCCCCATACACAGCAATCATCCATCAAAATCCGCCATGACGGGTCATTTGGCGTGCTTTGGCTCCGCTTCGGTGCTCACGTACTCACGTACGCTCCGCTCCGATGCTCACCAAACCACGCCAACTAACCCGCCATGACGAATTTTATACAGATGTTAGAAACATCATGTGCCGCACCAAAACCAACCCCACCCACATTCGCCCAATGGTTTGGACGACCTGGTGGCTCTGGCGGGGAGCCTACACCCGATCCCATCCCGAACTCGGCCGTGAAAATCCCCAGCGCCCATGGTACTGTGTCTCAAGGCACGGGAGAGTAGGTCGCCGCCAGGTCCTCCAAACCATTGCAAACAATGCCAACTTAGAACTCGTCAGTAGCAAAACTCTCCAAAACCAATCACCAAACAATACCAACGCGGGGTGGAGCAGCCCGGTAGCTCGTCAGGCTCATAACCTGAAGGTCATAGGTTCAAATCCTATCCCCGCAACCACCGATAGTAAGCTCTCCGGACCCGCAAGGGACGGAGGGTTCTTCTTTGCCCTAGTGCCTAGACCGCTTGTGCCCCTTGTCCCATCAGGCGAGGCCGCCAGACTCAGGATCGTTGCTAGATCGCCGTGCAGCTCTACCGTCAGCCCATCCTCGGCAATATCGTCGGGTTTGAGCACGATCCGCTCGATCAGGAGGCGAAGAGCGTCGACCGCCTCCGGCCGAACGTCCGGCTCGTTCAACGCCGACTGCAGATCCGCCACTTTGGCTGCATATAGCTGCGCGGCGTTAGGGTGCAGCTGAACCACCGGCTGAGAACAAGCCTCGAGTTGCACTTGGAGCTCCTTCTTCTGGGATTCCAACTCGTGCAGACGTAGTTTCAACGTGTCGCTCCAGGCGCCATTCTCGATTGCCCTTAGCACCCTCTCGAGCTTGCGCTTCACCGCGACAAGCTGATCGGTAGCCGTACGCTTGCTCCAGCCGAGTCCCGACGCAGCCGCGCGACCTCCTGCTGAAACTCATCGATGTCAATCGGCATTCAAACGGGACCCCCGATCGGCGTGCAAAAAGGACCCCTGGGTCATGCTGGATGGGCTTGTCCAGGTAGCGAACAGGAGGGCCCCGCGCGCCCGAGGAGCGCGGTTCAAATGCGCTGGCGTAGCGGGCGCGTGGGAGGTGCCTGTTTGCCCACCTGGGCAAGCCCGGGGGTGGGGTCCGGGGAGGGGGTTTGATCAGGCGCGGCCGGTCAGGCGCGGCCGGTTCAGGCGCGGTTTTTGAAGCGCCAGCTTTCGTTGCCGGTCTCGACGATGTCGCAATGGTGCGTCAGGCGGTCGAGAAGTGCCGTAGTCATCTTGGCGTCGCCGAACACGCTCGGCCATTCGCCGAAGGCCAGGTTGGTGGTGACGATGATCGAGGTCTTCTCGTAGAGCCGGCTGATCAGGTGGAACAACAGCTGGCCACCGGCCTGGGCGAACGGCAGATAGCCGAGTTCATCCAGAACCAGGAAGTCCAAGCGCATGGCAAAGTCGGCGAGCCGCCCCTGCCGGCTGGATCTTGCCTCGGCTTCCAGGCGGTTGACCAGATCGACGACGGTGAAGAACCGGCCACGAGCGCCACCGCGGATGCAGGCTCGTGCTATGGCTATGGCCAGATGGCTCTTGCCGGTGCCGGTGCCGCCGACCAGGACGGTGTTGCGCTGTGCCGCGATAAAATCACCGCCGGCCAGATCACGCACCAGCGCCTCGTTGATCGGCGTCCCGGCGAACTCGAAGTCCTCGAGATCCTTGGCCAGCGGCAGCTTGGCGATGGTGATCTGATACTTGATGGAACGAGCCTGCTTCTCGGCGATCTCCGCCTGCAGCAGATCGCCGACGATATGCGGCGGTTCATGCTGACGTTTGATGCCGACGGACATCACCTCGTCATAGCCGGCGCGCATGCCGAACAATTTCAGCTGCGCCATCATGTCGAAGATCTGGGCGCGTTCCATTAAAAACTCCTCCGCAGGCTGTCATAGCGAGCACAATCGGCGATCGGGGCGTGACGGAGCTTCAGTGCATCAGGTGTCATGATCGTCACCGCTGGCTCCGGATCACGGCTGCGCGCCAGAATATTGATGATGACATCGGCGGAATGAACGCCTTGGGCCAGCGCCTCGGCACAGGCGGCATCCACGCTGGTGAGGCCATCGGTCAGCACGGCGGACAGGACCTTCACCATCTGCCGGTCGCCATCGTCCGAGCCACGCAATTTGCGCCGGACGCGCTCCAGGTTCGACGGCAGCAGCCAGTCCTTGAACGGAGCTCCGTTGCGCAACGCGCCAGGCTTCCTGGCCAGCACCGGGACGTAATGCCAGGGATCGTAGATCGTCTCGCCACGGCCGAAGCAGCGGGCATGCTCGGCCACCATCACGCCGTCCTGGCGCAGCACGATGCGATCGGCATACGCTTGGATCTCCACCGGCCGGCCGACAGCACGCGAGGCCACCGAGTATTTGTTGTTGTCGAACCGCACCAGGCAGGTCTTGGAGACCGCGGCCGTGGTGGTGTGGAAGCCATCGAACCTCCCGGCGATCGGCACCAGATGTGCCCGCTCCGCCTCGAACACCGGCCAGATCGTCTGCTCCGTCAGTTCCGGATGTTTGTGAGCCTTGGCGTAGGCGACGCAGCGATCCAACAGCCAGGCGTTCAGCTCTTCATAGCTCGCCATCTTGATGCGCGGCGTGAAGAACCGCTCACGCACCAGCCCCACCTGGTTCTCGACCTGCCCCTTCTCCCAGCCCGAGGCCGGCGTGCAGGCCGTCGGATCGATCAAATAGTGACCGCACATCTGGGCGAAGCGCCGGTTGAACGCCCGGTCCTTGCCAATGAAGATGGAATCAACCGCGGTCTTCATATTGTCGTAGATGCCGCGCGTACATGTGCCCTTGAAGAAGGCAAAGGCACGGTCATGCGCGTCGAACACCATCTCCTGTGTCTCGCGCGGATAGGCCCGCACAAAGAACATTCGGCTGTGGCAGAGCCGGACATGGGCTACCTTCACCGTCGTCGTGGCGCCGCCGATCACCACGACCTCGTGGCTCCAATCGAACTGATACGCCTCGCCGGCAGCAAAGCTCAGCGGCACAAAGGCTTGCGCCGTTACGGCGCCGCGCTCCCTGGACCAGGACCGGGCATAGCGCCGAACCGCATCGTAGCCACCATCATAACCCCGGCCACGCAGTTCCTCGAAAATCCTGATCAGCGTCAGCCGCTCGCGTGCCGGCTTCGCCTCGTTCGCCAGCAACAAGGCATCCAGCGGACCGATCCAAGAACCAAGCTTCGGCAGTGGCTGGGCCTTCCGCGCGTAACGAAACTCCGTCGCCTCCGTCCGGATCACCTTCCGGACCACCTTGCGCGATACCCGAAGCTCCCGGCAGATCACCTTGATCGGCTTCTTCTGAACAAAATACGCCCGCCGGATCTTCGCTAGCGTCTCCACAATCAGCATCCTCAAACCGGCTCCCATGTTCCATGGAAGCCACTGTGAACCCCGTTCCAGAGGGGTCCCTATTGGACGCCGATTACCCCTAAAACGGGGTCCTTATTCCACGCCGATTCACACTCATCGATGAACACCGCAATCAGCTCGGGTGTCAGAAGCCGGTCCTTCAGCCCTTCCAGGACGCGTGCCTCGATCTGCTGGCGCGTGATTGTCCGGGAGTTGTCGCAGGTGCCCTTCGAGCGCCGCGTGGCGCACCCGTAACGATCCTGAGCAACGATCGTATAGCCAGCGCCGCAGCCACCGCACGTCAGCAAGCCGCTCAACAGGAACTTGGGACGGTGTGCCCGGTTCAGCGCATTGCCGTCCTCGTCCTTGCCCATCTCTGTCCGCACCTCGGCCTGCCGTGCCCGAACCTGTGCCCAGGTGAGGTCGTCGATGATGCGCAACTCGGGCACCGGCACGACCTCGTGTTGCTCGACCGGATTCGGACGTGCCACCCGCCGTCCGGTCGACGGGTCCTTCACGTAGCTGCAGCGGTTCCACGAGAGCCGACCGATATAAAGGCTGTTGTTCAGGATCCCGGTGCCTCGGTCGGCCTGGCCCCGGATGGTCGTGTCACCCCATAGCCTGCCGCCTGGACCGGGCACCCCCTAGGCATTGAGATTGGCAGCGATGCGGCGGGGTGCCTTCCCGGCGGCATAGTCGCGGAAGATGCGCGCGACCACGGCCGACTCAGCTTTATTGATGCGGCGATCGCCACAATCCCGGCTGTTGGGGTTCGGGACGACATCATAGCCGTATGCCAGACCGCCGGCGCTCTTGCCGGCGCGGACGCGGCCCGCGAGGCCGCGGCGGGTCTTGTCCCGGATGTCGGCCACCTGCATCTGCGCCATGGTGCCCATAACGCCGACATGCCAGGCCGTCAGCTGGCCAACGCTTGCCGCGTGAACCTGAACCCCCTTGAACGCCAGCTTGTCGAAGAAGCCGGCGACGTCCGACAGGTTGCGGCCCAGCCGGTCAAGCGCCTCGCAGACCACGACATGAAACCCGCCAGCCTGCGCGTCCGCAAGCAGCTTCTGGAAACCGGGCCGCAGGAGCGTGCTCGACCCGCTGATCGCGGCGTCGTCATAGGTTTGGACCAGCTTCCAGCCAGGCTGCCGCTCGATATAGCGGCGACAAACCTCGATCTGGTCCTCGATCGACGCCAGCCGCTGCAGGTCGGAGGAGTAACGGGCGTAGATCACGGCGCGCATCGGTTCAGGCTCCCGTAGGTGTCAAAGGCGGCATATTCATGTCCGCGCCCAGTGGCCCACGCAATGTAAATCTTGCCGCTTCGCATGGCAGCGGACACAAATACCGTGCGGGACTACCGGCCTCGGCAAAGTCAGTTGAGATTGTCGAACTCTCATGGCGCACACCAGCCGTCACGATAGCTAACTTGTCCAGAAGTGCTACCGAACTGCCGGCGGCTTTGCGCCAATTTTTGCCGTTCCCAGACTGGGGCTCATAACTCGCGATCGGCCGTGCCCGCGGACGAATATGTCCGAATTCAATATTCTCTTCGCGGTGAGGCTTCTTCGACCGACAAGGTCGCTGCTCGCTGCGGAAGCGAAATAGATGAAATGGTGCCTTGCTCGATATCTCAATGTGCGGCCAGGAGCGCCACGTTGATGCCGATGAGTGCCAGAAACACCATGCAAGGCGGCAAATGCTTGTACTCGCGGCGCGAGATGATGGTGGCGGTCGCGGCGATCATCACCACCGCCCCGAGCACCAACCCGAAGATCCGCGTTTCGGGAAGTACAGTGAGCACGGCGTCAAGCACCTCCAGCGCGGAGGTCACAAAATTCCACCAGGCCGGGTAACCCCAGCGCTTAAACTGTGCCTGTATCGCCGCACCGCCGACGGCGTTGCCGATGCCGGCCCCGGTGAATGCAAGGGCCAGCAGCCACGCAGCAACATTGACCGTAGAGACGTGAAGGATCGACATAATGAACTCCCGCTACTTTGCTGCTGCGGTAAGGATCGCGGCGGTTGCGAGCATGACCACAGCCGTCGTGCCATGAATGCCGAAGGCGGCAGCTTTTTTGCCGCCCGAGCGAAGGACGGACGCTGCATCGCCTAGGGGGATGAGGGTCGCAACAACCAGAAACTCGCCCAATATAAGCGGCGAGCCGTTCGCCATCAGCATGGCCACAAAAAGGCCGGAGACGATGTCGCGCGTGCCCTTCACGGACAGCCAGGCGGTAAAGCCCGGCGATGGGGCGGGAGGATCTGCGATGCCAAAGTCGCGGGATGCGGCCGCAGGATCCCAATCAAAGCGTGCCCCGATAAGAAGGATGGCAGTCGCGATCAGGCCAGAGAGCGAAAAGCCGATCAACAACATGATAAACCTCTGTCAACTAAAGAAAATGGGTCGGTGAAACAGTATCTAGCATTGATAAAATATTCGGTCAATTATCTCTAGCTTTGACAGAAATAGGGTCGTCGCTATATTGCCGGCATGTCGATCACTGAACGCAGAGAGCGCCAGCGAGCTGAACGCTATGAACTTATCGTTTCCTCGGCTTGCGAACTGGCCGAAGCCGAGGGCTGGGATTCTGTAACTACACGGCGTCTCGCCGGATTGATCGATTACAGCCAGCCGGTTCTCTACAGCCATTTCAGTGGCAAGACCGAAATCATGGGCGCAGTTGCGATTAGAGGATTTGAGGAACTTGCCGAGCGGCTGAAAATTTCAAAGGCGGGCCCCGCCGGGGAGGCAAACATCTTGCGCAATGTTTGCGCCGCCTATCTTGATTTCGCCCGCTCCCGGCCGGTGATCTACGAGGCCATGTTTTTGTTGCCGACAAGCCTGAAATTCGCAAGCGAGGAAACCCCGGACGCGCTGCGTGCGGCCTTCGCGGAGCTGGTCGCTGCACTCGGCCCGAAGCGCGAAATGCCGGCCATTGCGGCCGAGGTGCTATGGAGCTCTTTGCATGGGATGGCTGTCCTCGTACAATCTGAACGTATCCCAGCGACAGGCGGCGAATTTCGCTTGAATGTGCTCGTTCAAATGTTCAATCGCAAAGAATGAGCCAAATTGCGGCCGATGCGTTTGGTTTCATGATACCGCGCAGATGCCTGAAGTCCGGCTCGCTCCGGCGATCCAAAGGCAAATGTCCGCTATTTAAATCTTTCAATTCAGAGATGACATTCCGCTCACCGCCAGATGGAACCGTCGGCTTTGCGCTCATTCCGGTTATTGCCGGTCGTCTCAACTGGACCCAAAAGCGGACGCTCGCAGTGTTGCGTAAATCAAGAATTATGCACCAACCAACCGAGTCAGCCGTTTATCCGTCAAGTAACGCTGCGTCGAACCATACGTCCTCGTGGTTCGGAGCTAATAAGAACCTCCAGCCCGGTGCCAAGCCGAGGAAGCGCATTATCTCCGGGCATCTCTCTGCAAGGTGACTTCCGCATAGAGAAACGAAAAAATCCGGCTGCGACGAAAACTCGCCAGTCCAAAAATACCAGCCGGAGGTTCCAGCATGCGGAGGGTGACGAAGGCCGTTCAGTGGCAGAACGTCTAGGTCAAACGTCCGATTAATGCCAACATGCAGCGCAAGTTGTGTTTCGAGAAAAGCTGCTCCGTAACGCCTGCACAAATCCCACTGTTGTTCACAAGGTTGCATTCGCCATCCTGCCCCGGGCCGCGCCGCTGTCAACTGTTCGCCCAAAGCTGGTGGTGCAATAATCAAGATTTATGCACCACAGGCGGCGGCTACCCTATTCAGCGGCTTAAGTGGTGCAGAAGTCCGGTTCAAATGTCAGCTATGGAAGTTGGGCTCCTTAAAGCCGACCGGCAGCTTCCGGCCAACTTCGGCCGCAGGCGGCCCTTCTGATTTGCGCCCACGTCGAACGTGGGGCGATAATTTGACGCTGCCCGAAAGCGGACAACATGATGGGCAAAGCTCCGCACAAACCACTGCCCATGCCTACCGCTATCTATTGGATATGTTAAGGGAATTCAGAATGATACTCACGCAACCGAGCTTCGTGATTAGGCTAGTCGCGGCAATCGCTGCTGCATGAAATCAACAAAGGCGCGAGCTTTCGCGCCGGCTTGGCGCCCGTTCGGATAAACCGCCCACAGATCGAGCGGCGGCAGCGTCCAGTCGGGTAGCGCCACCCGAACCTCGCCGCTGCGCAATTCGGGTCCAAACATCCACTCCGACGCAATGGTAAAGCCGAGATTTGCGAGCACCGCCGCGCGTACCCCTTCGGCTGATGTAGTACTGATCTGACCGTTGATATTGACGACCGCGGTTTCTACAGCACGGCTAAACGTCCAGGCCCTGCCGCCTCCAGCCTGGTCGTATAGAATGGCTCGATGCGCTGCGAGATCGCCCGGAACGAGTGGCTACCCCGCGGTTGCGTAGTAGGCGGGCGTGGCGACCACCAGCCGCCGCGCCTGGTCGATCCTCTGCGCCGTCATTGGGGAGTCAGCGAGATTGCCCAAACGAAAGGCGACATCGATGCCGGCCTTCCTTAGATCGATGTCGCTATCATCAAGCAGTAGCTCGATCTCGAGCGCCGGATGATCGGCAAGAAGAAGTCCGAGATACGGCATAATGTGCAGCCGGCCGAAGGTAACTGCAGCCGCTACCCGCAGATGGCCTATCATGCCAGCATTTGCGCCTCGCGCCGCCAGTTCGGCCGCTTCCGCCGCTTCAACAGCAAGCTTTGCCTGTTCGTAAAGGGCTTGCCCCGCTTCGGTTGGCGTCAGCCCATGCGTCGACCGAAGCAGCAGACGCACGCCCAGTCGCCCTTCAAGCTGGACCACCGCCTTTGAAACGACCGACTGCGTCCTGCGTAGTTCTACAGCCGCCCTGGAGAAGGAGTTCGCTTCAACAACACGAACGAATGCCTCCATCGCGGCCAAACGATCCAATCTCTCCTCCTTTCGGACTAATGGTTATCGCGCCGAGCGTCCTACCAGATCGGCTTCAGAGTCGCGAGCTTTGGTAAACGAACAGCCAATAAACCCTCGCCTAACGTGGAGAATGTATGTCGCGTACCCCACTAGTTGCTACTCGAGGAGATGAATTCGGAACAGCGTGCTCAGTATGATCGCTTTCCTTCTAACCTTACGCGGGGACTCTTGCTCGCCGATCAACGGCTGTCAGAAGCGCTTCCCAACCTCGCCAATTCGCTCCGCGCATCGACGCTCGATTCTGGCCTTCGAGAAGCGGTTATCTTGCGGGTCGCGGCGCTGAGCCACAGCGCTTATGAGCGGATGCAGCATCTTAGCCAGGCCAAAAGGACGGGTTGGAATGCTGCCGAGATCGCCGCAATTGAGGCCGGAAGATTCATCTTACTTTCCAGTGATGTCGGAGCTGTGTTGCGCTTCGTCGATGAATGCGTTGCCGATCCCCGAGTTTCTGATCCGACCTTCGCGGCAGTCCGTGAGCTCCTGTCGAATCGGGATATCGCAACTCTGATCCTGCTGGTCGGCCACTACATGATGGTCGCCCGTTTCACTGCCACCCTCGAAATCGAGCTCGATGACAAGCCTGACGCTTGGTCGTCGGAGCATTAACCGCGGGAAATCTAAGATCCATCCAACACTGCTCGCCATCACCATCACCATCACCATCACCGTCACCATCACCATTGGGAGATTTCCTTGGCTAATCAGGACGGTTTACTTTACCAGGCATCAATGTTGTTCGTTGCGGACCTCGCGGCGCCACGCCTGTGGTGTTGGTCCATTCCGTTGGCCTGGACCTCAGCTATTGGGATCAACAGATCGCCGCGCTCTGCGGACTTCATGACGTCATCGCGTTCGACCTGCCAGGTCATGGCCGCAGCCCTGGATCACCGGAGGACTGGACGGTGGACAAGGCGGCGGCTGTTCTGGCGGGTGTCTTCCGCGACGCGGGCCTGGCAAGCGCGCATGTAGTGGGGCTTTCCGTCGACGGCATGATCGCGCAGGCTTTGGCGCTTGCTGCGCCGGCGGCCGTGCGATCACTGACGCTGATCGACACCGCTTCGGCATTTTCAGACGAAAGCCGGCTGGCGATGCGTTCTCGCGCTGATGTGGCGCGCGTTGGCGGGATGGCCGCGGTGCTCCGCACGACGCTCGAACGATGGTTCACGCCAGCGACGATGGATCAACGACCCGACATAATCGACCGCGTCTCGAAGACACTGCTCAAGGACGATCCGATGGTCCACGCCGCTATGTGGGAAATGATCGCCTCGGTTGATCTTGTAAAGGACCTTCACCGCGTAGTCTCTCCGACACTGATCCTGGTCGGTGAACACGATTCCAGCTCGCCACCCGCCTCTGCACGGCAACTTCAGCAGGGTATCCTACGGGCTACAATCCACGTTATTCCTGATGCGGCTCACATGACGCCGCTCGAGCAGCCGAAGAAGATAAACAAGCACCTTCTGGCCTTCCTTGCGGATGTTGCATAGGAAGGCAGCTAGGCATTGCGGCGAAGGAACTAATTCAAGCTGCGCTCGTTCATGCTACCCCGGGCATGCTCAAACTGATGGCCAGTCGCCGGCTGTCTTGCGAAGTCCGGTCTGGGAAGAGGTTGTTGCATCCTCGATAAACCTCGCGAGGCGGACGGCGTGGGGAAAGCCGATGGCGGTCATCGTCCCGCTCGCGATGTCGTCGCGCAAAGCGGCATAGGTGGCGGCGACGTTCAGCGCCGTATCGGGCAGGCTTGCCAGTTCGCCTTCATCCACAGCTTGCGCTTCACCGTTGACCAGCAGACGTAGCCGTCCTGACTGGAAGCCCCGTGGCGCCCCGCCTTCGAGTGCTAGAATCCCATTTTCGCCGATGATTTCGAAGAGGAACGGCGCCTCGGGCGGACGGCCCCCCGCCACCTCGACCGAAAGTGCCGCGCCGTTTGCGAGCCGAGCCTGCACCAGCAGGTGGTCGTAGATCTTCCGCAATTGCGGTAGCCCATCGCCGATACGGATCTCTGGATATTGGGTGGTGGCCAGTGCCGAGAAACCTTCGACGCCGCCGAGCAGAGCTATCGCCAGGTCGATCGTATGCGCCGCCTGGATGGTGATGACGGTGACGCCGTTCGCCGGGTCCTCGGTATAGGCGACAGCCGGATCGGTGCTCGGCGCGAAGCCGGCCGTGGTCGAGATGATCCTCGCGGTTAGCGGTCGGCCGATCACGCCCGCCGCCAGGAGACCGCGGGCTTGGCGGACGGCCGGGTTCGCCCGGGTCTGCAGGCCGATCGCGGCATGCACGCCCGCCGACCCCGCTGCCTGCGCCAGTGTCCGGCTCTCGGCGACATCGAGTCCTAGTGGGTACTCGCAGTAAATGTGCTTGCCGGCTGCCAGCGCGGATAGAAGAAGTTCGCGATGGGCCGGCAGCGTGACGGCGACGGCGACCAGGTCGATGTCCGGATCCCGGAACAGGTCCGCGGCGTCGCCGTATGCTTTGTCGACGCCGAAGGCCCGCGCGGCTTCGTCAGCCGACTGCTGGGTCTTACTGGCAACTGCTGCGAGCTCAAGCCCGGCAAGCGCCTGAACGGCTGGGACATGAGATTCCCGAGCCCAGCCCCCTTTTGGATTGGCACCGATCATCCCGACCCTCAATACTTTCGCCATCGTTCGCTCCTTTCCGTGTCTAAGCCGCGACCAAGGCGGCGTTGTTCGAGAAGTGGGGCGATTGCGATTACTGAGAAGATTGTCTACAACCTCATTACATAGATGAATGATGACTCATCATCGCGCGAGCCAAGTCTGGCTGCCCTGCAGGCCTTTGCAGCGGTCGCCCATTACGGCAGCTTCCGCCGCGCCGCTGTCGAGCGAGGTGTGAGCGCATCGGCTTTCAGCCACGTCATCCGCGGGCTTGAGGACACGCTGGATGTCCGCCTGTTCCACCGAACAAGCCGCAGTGTCGGCCTCACCGCAGCTGGTCGCGAGCTCTTCGAACGGATCGGACCCGCTCTCGAAGAGGTCGCGCAAGCGCTCGGCAAAGCCCGCGCATCGAGCGGGAAGACCTCCGGCGCGCTGCGCCTGAACGTCCCGCGCATTGCAAACGCTTTAATCATCGAGCCGATGATCGGGCGGTTCCTTTCGACCTATCCAGACATCAGGCTAGACGTGGTCAGCTTCGACGGCCTGGTCGACATCGTTGCCGAGGGCTTCGATGCCGGCATCCGCCGTGACCGTCGCCTGGCCCCAGGCATGATGGCCCTGCCGGTCGGGCCAGCGCGCCGTTTCTCGGTCGTCGGCGCGCCATCCTATTTCGCCGAGCATGCGCGACCGCTGGTACCGCATGACTTGGCCAGACACCGCTGCATCGAGCGTCGTTATCCCAACGGGTCGCTGTACGCCTGGGAGTTCGAACAGAACGGCGTGTCGATGGAACTCGAGACCACCGGCCCGCTGGTCGTGGACGACACCGCACTGATGATCCGGGCGGCGCTGGAAGGCGTTGGTTTGGCGTTCGTGTTCGAAGAACTCGTCAGTCGTCACGTCGCGAACGGCCAACTGATCCGCGTTCTTGAAGACTGCTGTCCGATCAGACCAAGATTTCATCTGTACTATCCCGGCCGTCGACAGGTTCCAGCACCACTACGGGCCTTCATCGACATGGTAAGCGATCAAGCGGCCGGATCAGGTGCATGTACCTAATGATTACTGTCTGCTTCAAGTTCTTGCTTACCCAAAGCGGCTTGTCCGCTTTCGGCCAACTTCGGCCGCAGGCGGCCCTTCTGATTTGCGCTCATTCCGGTTATTGCCGGTCGTCTCAACTGGACCCAAAAGCGGACGCTCGCAGTGGGCATAAATCAAGAATTATGCACCGGCGAGAGCTGGCCGAAGAACGAACCCGCCTCGGCGGATTGGTGCCGACCCAACGAAGCAATCAGCTTCTTCCCAGGTACGACGTCGTGGTGATCGCGGTGCGCATGCCGTAAGTTAGGCCCGCGCTTGGCTGGCGCGAATACAGGAGGACGGACATGACAGAGAAGGCATCTAACATCGTCAACATGCACACGGCGCCGGAGATCAAGGCCGAAGTGCCCGCTGCCTGGACGCATTTCCGGCGCGAGTTGACGCCTGCGATGAAGGATGCGGGCCCGGGGCGTTTCGGTGTGGGCCGCCTCGGCATGAACGTGGTACGTCTGCCCCCGGGCCACAGCGCGTGCCCGGCGCACACGCACCTTATGGCCGACGAGATTTTCATCGTGCTCGAAGGACAAGGTTTGTTCCGTTACGGCGATCGCGTGCAAGAGATTCGCCCCGGAGACTGCATTTCCTGTCCGGCCGACACGGGGATCGCCCACCAGATCGCCAATCCTGCGACCCCAGACGACACGGGCGACCTGGTCTATCTCGCGATCGGTGCCGAGCCGCCCGCGGAGGTTTGCACCTATCCTGATAGCGGAGCGCTGGTTATCGACGCCCTCGGTCGCCACGGATTTCTGCGCGTGGCCGATTATTACGAGGGGCAGCCACAACCCACGCCGCTTCTGATGCGCGGGCGCAATGCACCCGTCTGATCGAGCCGTTCTGCGAGGCCGGAATCGACGCAAAGCACCCAAAGGTGCGTAAATCAAGATTTATGCGAACTCGCTTTTTCCAGCCCAGGGCTGAAATTTGGGGTAGCTCTCAGCAATCGTCCTCCGGCGGGTCTTGCTGGTCGTTAACCGGTGATTGGCGGCTGGTGCTGTCGATCCTGGAGGCGTGTTCATCGGCAACGTCTTGGGAGACGTTCTGCAAGTTTCCGGGACCTCCGCAGTCATGCTTAGCGGCATCGGTACGCAATTTCTGGATTTTCATACGATCGATTTTAATCTGGACGCCGCCTGGACGATTGAGGGTACGGTAACTGCTTTTGATTCCGGCCAGGTCATCAATGGATTCAATTTAGATGACACGATCTTTCTGAGCGGCTTTGCCGCCACATTGGAGACCTATGTCGCCGATACGAGCTTGGAAATTTCCGACGGCACTGCCACCGCGACGCTTGATATTATCGGTAGTTTCAGCACTGGCTCATTTGTTGTTACCTCCACAGGCGATCAGACGGAAGTAAAGCTTCTCTGTTATCTAGGTGGCACCCGCATTGCCACTCCAGTTGGCGAGGTTCCGGTCGAGAGGTTGGAGATAGGCAACGCTGTCATCACTCGGTTTGGCGGTTACCAGAAGATCAAATGGATTGGCCGGCAAAGTTTCGCTGCGCGCTTTGTCAAAAGCAATTGCGATCAAATTCCGATTCGTATCGCTGCCGGCGCACTAGGTCCAAGCTTGCCGAAGCGTGATCTTTTCGTCTCGCCCGGTCATTCCATGCTGATCGGCGACATACTTGTGCTTGCACGAAATCTCATCAACGGTATCACCATCACGCAGGATGATTTGCCGGAGGAAATTCAATATTACCAACTGGAGTTTGAGGGTCATGACTGCGTCTTGGCGGAAGGAGCATGGAGCGAAAGTTTTTGCGATTATGCCGGGCTGCGCAATCAGTTTCACAACGTTGGCGGTTTTTACCGGCTGTACCCTGATCATGTGACGCCGGATGAACATCGTATGTGCGCGCCGCGACCAGAAGCCGGGCCGATGCTGAAGGCAGCTTTGCTGCCGGTTGTTCAGCGCGCAACGGCTCTTGCGGTTCCCGGGCCTCTGCGCGGATGGATTGATATAGTGGATACGTCCGGACGGGTGGAAGGCTGGGCGCAAGATACTGAGAATCCGGAATTGCCTGTACTGCTGGACTTGATGGTGAGCGGCGAAAAGCGAGGTAGGACCCTTGCCTTTGAGTATCGCGTCGATCTTGCGGCTGCCGGGCTCGGTAAAGGCTGTTGCGCTTTTGCTTTCGATGCGGCTGCGGAAATGCCATTCAGGGCATCCAGCAACGTTCAGGTTCGCCGTTTAACCGATATGGCGGAGATCAAAATGGGGCCGCACTGCCTGGCTAGCCTTGGCGTTTTAATCAGCCGACAAGAGCAAGCGTAGAGTCAATTGCATGCCGAAGGATTGGTTAGGCTGAATTGAAGGCTGCCGTTGCACCATGATAATGCGCGCAAAGCCGAGCTAGCATCACATGTTGTCCTCGTGTAGAATTCAAGATTTATGCACCACAGGCGGCGGCTACCCTATTCAGCGGCTTAAGTGGTGCAGAAGTCCGGTTCAAATGTCAGCTATGGAAGTTGGCTCGTTAAAGCTGACCGGCAGCTTTCGGCCAACTTCGGCCGCAGGCGGCCCTTCTGATTTGCGCCCATCTCGGCCATCTTCGAGCAACCTCAATCTGCTTGATAGCTGCTGTTCGGCTCGAGACTATATAGATGCCCTAACATTCGATCGGTTGAGCATCCTGCCCGCCTGCGTTGGCTGAACCAAGTGCCGAATCCAAGAGGCTGTGGGCGGTCCACACCATGACAGACAGGACCTGATCAGCGTCCAGGCCGCAAATGTCGCGCAATACGATCAGGGCATCGACGCCCAGGCTCACCACCAGTGAGGCGACCAGGCGGTCATAACTCGGCTTTGTCAGCTGGTCGCGCACCGGCGAGAGAGCGGTGTGGATCCAATCCAGCCTACGTTGGCCCCGCTGCCGAGGGCCGACCGGCTCTCCGCCCATGCCGCGTTCCAGGGCGGCGCGCATCATCATGCGCAGAGCCGGCTCATAAGCGACCGCGAGTTCGTTCATGGCCGCGGCCAGCGCGGCGAGACGGTGCCGGGCATCGCCGGAGGATATGGCCTTGCCGATCGCGGCACCCATCACGGGCCGCAGCGCCTCCAGTGATGCATCGGCGAGGAGATGCGCCTGGGAAACAAAATACCGGTACGCCGTTCGCTTTGAGATTCTGGCGAAATCCGCAGCCTCTTCCACGGTCGGCTGTTTGCCCTTGCGGATCAGTTCGGCCGCAGCGGCGAGCAGTGCCGCACGGGTACGCTCCTTTTGGTCAACACGCCCTGAGCCTGTCTCATTCATCGGACCTTGATGGCACAGATGTGACGCGAAGTCTGCAAAATCTATAACCCAAGATCGTCCAAGAGCGATCTAAAAGTTATTGACAGTGAAAGCCATAACGGCACATAACTGCCATTATGGCTTTCACTGTCAATACTCAGCCACTTCGCCGCTCTTCGGTTTAGCCGTCGGTAACCGCCATTTCCTTTTGAGGAGACACTCTGTCATGCCCAATTTTGCCATACTCTGCCCGATCATCATTTATTTCCCGGCGATGATTATCTCACTTGTCGCCATGATTGTCTGCGTGACGCACTGCATCGTCGCGTGGCCGGGACGCCGGCCGGCCGCACTGACCGTCGTCACAAGCCCGGCCCGCGCTCGGAACGGTGTCCGGAGCGGCGACTTGCCGTACAGCCACCGAGGCCGCGGCATTGAGGGGGCCATATACGCCAGCAATTTTGCTGACACTGAGCGCGCATGACCGGATCCCGTCTTACCTAATCGGCCGCTTTGCGCCACATGCTGCCTATTCCACTTCGTATGCCACCAACACTTCACAAGCGCCAGCCGCTGCAGCGGTTAATATCCCCCCAATTCGTTCTCTGGGAGATAGCATGACGCGCCACATTCTTGCGCCCGGCCGCGGCGCCGGCAACCGCCATCATCACCAATCCGTTGGAAACGCCGGCGGTATTTTTACCTCCCATGCAGCTGGCGCCAAAATACCGGTCCAATCAAAGAAATTCGTCCCCCCGCACTACCCTTTCCAGCCGCTGCCAACTCCACTCGGCGCCCCGCCCTACCGTTTTGACTTGAGCCAGCTTCTCCACTCGGAGGAAGTCACCAAAATCACCAACTCTGGCAGGATGGTTTTTCACAGCGTCGGCGATACCGGCGATGAACGCGGCAGGCAGATGGATTTCGTCGCCGCCATGATGACGCAGGATTACGATGACAGTCCGGACGGCGAAGTCCCGGCCTTCTATTACCATCTTGGTGACGTCGTTTATTTTGCCGGTGACGTCGATAAATACGGCGAAACTTTCTATGAGACATACGCCAATTACCCGGCCCTCATCGTCTCGATTCCCGGCAATCATGACTGCCAGCCAGACGACCCGCAAGACGGCCCGATCGATCCCAATAAAAAGCCGCTAGACGGCTAGGTCCAAAATTTTATGTCGCCGACGCCCGACAAGTTGGGCTCACTCAAGACCAACTCGACCCGCACTCAGATGGACCTACCCAATGTGTACTGGACCTTTACCACCCCCCTGGCGACCATCATCGGCCTGTTTTCGAACGTCAGCGAAACTGAAGCCGAAATCCGCCAGGATCAGCTCGACTGGTTCAAGGGCGAGTTAACGGCCGCTGATCCTGATAAAGCCCTCATCGTCGCCATTCACCACCCCCCATATTCAGGCGACACCGAGCATGCCGGAAGCACCGAAGCTGAAAGAATTCTTTTTCAGAGCTTTTCCGCCACGGGCAAATACCCGCACCTCGTTCTCTCGGGGCATGTCCACAATTATCAGCGCTTCACCGTCAAACAGGTTGCCTCGGGCGAGAACTTCGATATTGTCTTCGTAGTCGCCGGCGATGGCGGCTATACAAATATCGGCAAGCTGCAGAGTCTGCACGGCGACCCGCCCGTAGCACCCCTGCCGCTTACCGAAACCGTCACGCTCGAGAGCTACGACCAAGACAACTTCGGCTTCATGCGGTTTGAGGTCACCAAGACCAGCATCATTGGAACTTTTTACTCTGCTCCCTACCAAGTAGGTTCAGCGCCCGTCGTCAGCCCTGCTGATAAGTTCATCATCGACCTGCAGACCCGCGGTGTCTCGGTACCATAAGAGTCCGGCTGCTCAACATTGGGCAGGCAAGGGGATGAGTTAGTGACGGCCACCGGTCGCGACTGTCGTGTTGCCAAGTCCAACAAAGCTGGCGGGAGCGTCCGCTTCTCTATCCTGCTGCCCAAAAGCTGTCTGTCTGCTTCCGGCCAAATGCTGTCGAAAAGTCGTCTTGCGAGCGAGGTGAGGAGCTGATTCAACCATCTTGGGGCATTCGGAGGCGGGCTGATGATGGGAGAGCGGACGGTGACGCAGGAGCCGCAGTTCTACGCATTCAGCGTAGAACGGCATGTGCCGGCGGACCATCTTCTGCGCTCTCTAGACAGGTTCGTGGATCTGTCGGGCATTCGCGATTATCTGCGGTCTTAGTACAGTGACCTGGGCCGGCCTTCAACTCGAATGGCTACGCTTCCTGAAGCAGGCCGGCATCGACGTCGCGCTTGAAAAGGTCGAGCGGCCGATGAAATGCTGTAGGGCGAGGGAAGACGAAATCGTGTGAGCATCGTTACGTTTTAATCAGCGACGTCAATGGTTGAATGCCGATCCCCGGTCCAATTGCCATTTGTTCGCCCCGCAACAACGATTTGCGCGGCTTCGCCTCGCTTTTATCGGTTTGACGACTTGTCGTGGCGCTGCTGCGCCATGTTGTCGTAAGCCGACGCTCTTAATCCGGTGGCTGACAGACCTGAGCCTTATCAACCGGTGGCCTTATGTCGAGCCAGTCACTGGCGCCCCCGCTTCCATCGCTCTCGTTATACACGAGAAATTCGGAAGGTCTGCCAGGAGCAGAAATCTCGAAGACTTTGGTTGCGCCGCCCAACGTAGGAGGGCTGCAAACAGCGTTGCTTTGAAGGGAGCGGATTCGAGCACTTCCTTTATATCAAAAGAGCATCCGTGAAAGTTGTCGCCGAAGCACCTAGTAGTGGAATTCTCTCCTCCCGGAGTGATCTCGATATAATCGGGATGAGGTGCTTTGCTCTTATTCGACTCGACCGATACGCTCCACGGGAGCTCATTCCAATGTTGCAGCAGAAATTTTGACTGTGTTTTCCCGACTGAGACGCGAGCCAATGCTTGCCTGCAAACCTCGCCGCCTTCGGTCACGTTCAAGTTCTCACCCCTTGAGAGTAGGTGTTTTTGGTCACTCAAGTAGCTCCAATCGACTGTCTCAAACCCTTTCTCCGGCAACAACTGATCAATTAGTTGACCAAGCTGCATGACGGGGAGCGCGGACACACCCCGATCATTGGCGTCGATATCGCAGTCGGCTGGCGGCAGTGGCAAGGCCGTCGGTAGAGGCAAAGGGGATGTCGCTGTTTCCGATGTAGGACCAGCGCCGGCGCCATAAGCTACGTCTATTATGGTGTCAGCGGCGTGTCGTGTAGTAGAGTTCGGATTCGCCGAGCAGTATTGGGACACATCTAAGCTTAGATCACTCATTTCTCCGCCGGCGATATAACGGGCGAACTGTCCCGTATACTGGGCGCGTCCGTAAGCGTATCCGTCGAGCCACTCTCCATCGGCTAAAGCAAAGGCTTGAAACAAGTTATCTTTCGAATTCCAGTAAATGTTCCAGCGCGCGCAGCTATCACCCTGATTTTCTTCTACTGGTGGGGGCAGCGACGATATATCACCGTCGTCGACGGGAGCCTGTGTCTGAGCCAGCACGCGCGAACTTAATGTGAATACAAACGCAAGCGTCAGAAGAAAGTGTTGTAGAAAATACTCCGTAGACGAAAACTCGTCAATTCCGTTCATCCTAATGGATGGAGCTCAGGCAGGTACTAGCCCAAAACTTGAGGCGTTTGCGGCGGGCCCGTGGCCTATCGCAAGAAGAGCTAGCGGAGCGGGCCGATATCGACCGCACCTATGTGAGCTCCCTTGAACGAAGCGTTTATGCTGCCGGCATTGACGTGCTTGACCGATTAGCAAAGGTTCTGGATGTCGAGGCAAGTGACCTGCTCAAACGGCCTGTCAACATGTCGAAGACTGGGCACTAATACCCCATCAGATTCGTCTGCCCTTTGTATAGCTGCTTCGCTCAGCGCGATGATATTGTTCTGGCCTTGTGGAAGGCCCGCTGGTTATGGGTCTTGATAACGTATTCCTGCGCGGTGGCGCTGGTCGTGTGCTGAGGATGATCCGGATGATGTGAAAGTCCTCCGGCTGTCCTCGGCGTGGGTGGTGGCGGCGCAGTGGCGGAAGCGATGCGGGGTTAGCCGGGCACCGAGTTGCTTGGTTGTTCGTCTGGCGATCATGTCCGCGAAGCTGTTGGCAGGCAGCCGCTGGCCGCTGCGTGCCAGTCAGTGCGACACTGGCTGGTCCGTCTGGCCGGCCACCGCGCCCTGCAGTCCCGCCGCCAGGAGCGGCAGATGCGAGTTTAAGGTAGCGCCGGATGAACGGCGCCAGCCTGACGGGCATGGGGAGGGCGGGAGAAGCATGGGTCTTCGTCTCCTCGGCCGCCAGATCGACCAAATAGCCGATGGCAGTCAACAGGAAGTTCGTGCCGATCTCCAGGCCCATCATGTTCTTCAGCCGGAGTGGCCGAACCGCGAGGAAAGCGATCACCAGACCGTCGCGGTACAGCTCCGCCCGCAGCAGTTGCTCATCGCCGCGCAACATCCGCCCGCGCGTCGACCGGTGGCGCTGCTGCCTCCGCCTGCTTGATCAGCTTGATCCCGTAAGCAAACAGGTTCTTCGGCGACACGACACGTTTGCAGAGTCGCAAAATTTTAGTTGAAATCGCCACAAAGTCATGGCTAAGCAAGCGGGTAGTATCGAAAAGTTAAGAAAGAGGTTTAGATGCCGCCCGTCGTTACGGAAGATACCAGAGAATCCGATGCTGCAACGCTGCACAAGATGGGTTATGCGCAGGAGCTGTCGCGGCGGATGGGCGGATTTTCAAATTTCGCAATCTCGTTCTCGATCATCTGTATTCTTGCAGGCGGCATTACCGCATTTCAGGTGGGGTTCTCCACCGGAGGCGGTTTCGGGGTGTTTGTCGGCTGGATTGTTGGTTCCATCTACGCAATGATCGTTGCGCTCGGCATGGCACAGATCGCCTCCGCCTATCCAACCGCAGGCGGATTGTACCATTGGTCGTCAATCCTCGGCGGCCGTGGCTGGGGCTGGGCCACCGCTTTCGTCAACCTGCTGGGACTGATCTTTGTCGTTTCCTCAGTCGATGTCGGGGTGTATTTGCTGTTCACCAGCCTGATCCTGACAAACATTTTCGGCATTGATACTTCGAAATGGGGGTTCTGGCAGCAGACCCTGTCGGTCGTGTTGATCGTCTGCAGCCAGGCCGCCTTCAACCATCGCGGCATCCGCGTCACCACCATCCTCACCGACTTTTCTGGCTACCTCATCCTGGTTGTCGCCGTCCTACTCACCGGCACGATGCTGTACGGCGCGCAACATCTGGACTTCAGCAGGCTGGTCACCTTCACCAATTTTTCAGGCGCGCCCGGCGGCGGCGTCGTTCCGCAAAGCCATGGCCATCTCTACGTCTTCCTGCTCGGCCTGTTGCTGCCGATCTACACCATTACCGGGTATGACGCCTCGGCCCACACCTCCGAAGAAACCAAGGATGCACGACGCGCAGTGCCGCGCGGCATGCTCAACGCCGTATTCTGGTCGTTCGCTTTCGGCTTGGTCATGGTCTCTTCGTTCGTCCTGGCGATGCCGGACATCAACAAGGCCGCGGCCAATGGCGCCAACGTCTTTTTCAGCCTTTTCGCAAGCCTCGCCGTTCCGGTGCCGCTGAAAGACCTACTCTATATCGGCATCGTCCTGGCGAATTATCTATGTGCCCTGGCGGGCGTGACCTCCACCTCGCGGATGATCTTCGCGTTCTCGCGGGACGGCGGCCTGCCGGGCCATCGTATCTGGCGCCGCGTCAACCCGCTCTACCGCACCCCGGTAAACGCGATCTGGCTTGCCGCCGTGTTGGCGATCCTGTCCACCTTGTATTCGCCGGCCTTCGGCGCTCTGGCCGCCGGCTGCGCGATGTTTCTCTATGTGTCCTACGCCATGCCGATCCTGGCCGGGCTGTTTAGCGAAGGTAAAAGCTGGACCGAGTTCGGGCCGTTCAGGCTCGGCGTCTGGTCGAAGCCGGTCGGCGTCCTGGCCGTGTTGGGGACGCTGGTGGTCATATACGTTGGCATCCAGCCGCCGAACAACATCCTCATTAGCTACGGCCTCGGCCTAATCGTTTTGATGCTGGTGCTCTGGTTCGCGGTGGCCCGCCGGCTGTTTCCCGGACCGCCCATTGGCACGGCGGCCGTCGCAGCCCGAGCCGCCGAGATTGCCGCCGAAGAACGCGCGGTGGGACAAGCCTAACTTCCGGAGAGCCTTGCAGGCATGCGTGCAACGGTGCCGAAGCGGCCCTATGTTCGTCGTCTGCACTGCTCGAGAGCCCACCGATGCCAAACCAGCCCGCCGCTCCATTTGATGTCGCCATTATCGGCGCCGGTGTGGTTGGTTGCGCGGTGTTTCGCGGGCTGGTTCTGGCCGGCCTGCGCTGCGTGCTGCTCGAACGAGACGCCGACATCATCTCTGGCGCCAGCAAGGCGAACAGCGCGCTGCTTCATACCGGCTTCGACGCGGCGCCCGGCACCCTGGAACTGGCCTGTGTACGCGCCGGTCAACGGCTTTATGAAGCAATTCACGAACGCCTGAATCTACCCCTGCTACCGGTTGGCGCGTTGGTCGTGGCCTGGACCGATGAGCAGCTGGCCAAGCTCCCCGCCATTGTCGCACAGGCGCATAGCAATGGTATCCCTGACGTCGCGCAGCTCGACGCAGCCGCGGTCCGGGCGCGCGAGCCGGGCCTCGCTTCTCACCTCAAAGGCGGCGTGCTGGTACCGGCGGAGGCGGTCATCGATTCCTGGTCGGCGCCGCTGGCCTACGCCCTACAAGGCAAACTAAATGGCGGCGAGGTCCGCTTCGGCGCCGAGGTCACCCTCGGCACGCTTTCCGGCAACGTCTGGACACTCGACTGCACAGCTGCGCCGCTGCTTCGGGCCGGGGTGGTCGTCAACTGCGCAGGTAATTACGGCGATATCGTCGAGGCGATCGCGCGGCCAAGCCCATTCGCCATCAAGCCGCGCAAGGGGCAGTTTCTGGTCTATGACAAGCCGGCTTACGGCCTAGTGAGCTCCATCATCCTACCGGTGCCGACGGAGCGCACCAAGGGCGTTGTGGTCACCCGCACCGCCTACGGCAATTTGCTGGTCGGGCCGACCGCGGAAGACCAGGATGAGCGTGGGCAGGCGAAGGTGGAAACCGCGGCGATGGAGGCGTTGGCGGCAGCCGGCGAGCGGATGGTGCCAGCGCTGGCCGGTGTGCCGGTCACTACGGCCTATGCCGGACTTCGGCCGGCGACGCAGTTCAAGGACTATCAGATCGAGGCATTGCCCGAGCGGCGCTGGATCACCGTCTCCGGCATCCGTTCCACTGGGCTGACCGGTTCGCTCGGTATCGCTCAGCACGTACTGGCGCTTTACGAACAGCATTTTGGCGCGCTGGCCCCGCTGAACGATCCGGTTTGGCCAACGGTGCCTAATCTGACCGAGGCGCTGCCGCGGCCGTTCATGCAGCCTGGCCGCAGCGAGATCGTTTGCCACTGCGAGATGGTGACGCGCGGCGAGATCGTGGCGGCGCTGGCGGGGCCGCTACCGGCCGGCACGATCGGCGGCCTGCGCCGCCGCACCCGCTGCATGATGGGCCGTTGCCAAGGTTTTTACTGCACGCGGCGGGTGGTGGAACTGGCCGCCGGGCACATCGAAAACCTCGTTGCGTAGCGTCACGATCATCGGCGCCGGGCCGGCCGGGCTCACAGCGGCGCGCGCGCTGGCCGAGGCCGGGCTACGGGACGTGCTGGTGCTGGAACGCAATCCAGTTGCCGGCGGCCTGCCGCGTTTCTGCGAGCATCTGGGCTGGGGACTGCAGGATCTGCACCGGTTCTGGGACGGCCCGCGCTACGCCGCGGAACTGGTGCGGCGCGCCGCCGGTGCCGAGATCAGGACCGACGTGACGGCTCTTGCCCTGCGCGGGGACGGCGGTGTCGACATCAGCAGCCACGCCGGAACGGAGGCGATCGGCAGCCGCATTGTTCTGCTCACCGCTGGTATCCGCGAAATGCCGCGCGGGCCGCGTCTTGTCTCCGGCACCAGGCCCTGGGGGGTCACCACCACTGGGGCTTTCCAGGAGATGGTGCAGGCTGGCCTACCGCCATGCCGCCGCCCCGTGATCATCGGCAGCGAACTGGTGGCGTTTTCCGCCTTGCTCACCGCGCGGCAGGCCGGGCTTCGGCCGGTGGCGATGTTGGAAGCCGGCCCGCGGATCACGGCGCGCCGGCCGGCCGATGCGGCCGCCAGGTACGCTTTTCGCATACCCGTGCTGACCCGAACCCGGTTGCTTGAGATCAAGGGCGCCGAACGCGTGCAGAGCGTGGTCATCGAGCGTGACGGCTTACGCCGCACGATCGCTTGCGACGGCGTCATTTTCACCGGCCGATTCGTTCCGGAAGCGGTCCTCGCCCGCGATGCCGGCCTGGCTATCGACCCAGGCACAGGCGGCCCGGCGGTCGATAATTTCTTCCGTTGCTCGAACCCGATGGTCTTCGCCGCTGGCAACGTGCTTCGGCCGGTTGAGCATTCCGGGATCGCCGCCCGGGAGGGCATGAACGCCGCGGCGGCGATCCTGCGGTCGCTGCGGGGCGCGCTTCCGGCGGCGCCGGCCTTGCCGGTTTCGGTGGCCGGCGCCTTGCGTTACGTCTATCCGCAACGGGTCGTCCCGGACGGCCGCCCGATCCGGCTGTTCGGCCGCGCCAGCCGCCGTCACGCCGGCCGCCTCCGCCTGCTGATTGACGGCGAGACTGTATACGAACGCGCAATCAGCGTACTGCCGGAACGGCGGATGTCGGCCTTGCTCCGGCCGGAGCAGCTCGCGGGTCGCGGCGCCGTGACGTTCGTGCTCGACTGACAGGCCGGTTCATGTTCCCGCTTCTCGCCATTGACCAGGGCACCACCTCCACCAAAGCTTATCGTGCCGATGCTGCCGGCGAAATGGCCGCGGTCGGCAGCCTTACCCACCGGCAGATCCATCCGCGGCCCGGCTGGGTGGAGCACGATCCGGTGGAGATCCTGGGCAACATCCGCGCCTTGCTGGACCGCGCCGGCAAGGTCGCCGCCATCGGTCTCGCCAATCAGGGTGAAACCGTCGTGGCCTGGGACGCGGCCAGCAAGCGCCCGTTAGGTAATGCGATCGTCTGGCAGGACGAACGCACCCGGGACGTCACCGAGCGGATGCGGGCGGATGGGCTGGAGGCGGTGACGCTGGCGCGTTCCGGCCTGCCGCTCGACCCGTATTTCTCCGCCGCCAAGCTGCGCTGGTTGCTCGATAACGCCGCGGGCGCCGAAGATCTACGCCGCCAGGGCCGGCTTCGGCTCGGCACCAGCGACGCGTTTTTTATCGATAGCCTGACTGGTCATTTCGCAACCGATGTTTCGACCGCCTCGCGCACCGGGTTGATGAACTTGCGCGGCCTGGCCTGGGATCAAACCTTATGCGCGCTGTTCGGCGTGCCCATGGAGTGCCTGCCGGAAATCCGTCCCTCCGTGGCAGACTTCGGAGCCGTTGCCGGCGGCGGCGCCATCGTTGCCAGCTTGGTCGATCAGCAGGCATCGTTGCATGGCCATGCCTGCGAGCGGCCGGGCGATATCAAGATTACCTTCGGCACCGGTGCTTTTGCACTGGGCCTGACCGGCGGCGCGACGGTGACCGGCCACCCGGGCGGATTGCTGCCGACGGTTGCCTGGCAGATCCGTGATCGGGAACCGCTTTACGCTCTGGAAGGCGGCATTTTGACTGCCGGGTCAGCAATGGATTGGCTGCAACGGATCGGGATGCTGGCTGATTTCGCAGCCCTGGATCGCCTGCACGGGCCTAGTGCGGCGGAAGCCAGCCTGTTCTTTGTTCCGGCGCAAGGAGGGCTTGGCTGCCCCTATTGGGACCGGACCGCGCGCGCGAGCTGGATCGGCATTGGCCTGGACACGCCGGGCGAAGACCTGACGCGAGCTGTCGTCGAAGGAATCGCCCTACGCGCGGCGCAACTGGTCGATGCGTTTGCCGATGGTTTCGTCGTTGGCCGACTCTCCATCGACGGTGGTCTGAGCCGTAGTCGCTACTTCACCCAATTTTTGGCCAATGCGGTTGGCCGGGAGCTTGCGGTGTCGCAACAAGCGGATCTAACCGCGGCAGGCATCCTGAAACTATGCGCTGTTGCCGCGGAGGTCGTCTTTCCGTTGCAGAGTGTTTGGCACGCCGTCGCACCAAACATATCAGACTTTAACAAGGTGCGCGCGCGCTTTGCAGATGCCGTTGAACGGAGCCGGGGCTGGGCTTGAGATATTTGTCTTGCTTGGACACTGCCCTTTAGGCTCGCGCGGGAGACGGGTCATAAGGATTGAGAGGATGAGGCCTTTGCGATCAGCGGGGGAGGTCGACGTCTTCTTTTACAAAAATAATGAAAGCGGCAATTAGTGAGGGTCCTTGCGCTCTTCGAGAATGCCGTTAATTCGCTCGATCTGTTCCACTGTTGTCGCCAGATCCCGGCTTAGCGAGCCTGACAGCCTCCGGCTGAAGACGTCAGCCAACGCCCGGTAGTACCAGAGCGTCTTGTCCTGGCCGGCGGAGAAGCGGCTGAAGACGCTGCTACCATGCGTCTGCAGGTCAGTTAGGATGGCGCGGGCGTTATGCAGCTTGTCGGCGCAGGAGACGATCAGGATGTCGGTGGCGGCATGCTCGAGATGACCAATGTAGGCATCCTTGCGTGCCTGCCAGGGCGGCTTGGGCAAGGTGTCGGCATCGGTGCAGCCGCGGACGATGCCGGCGACGCGGGCGCCGAAGCGCTCGGCGATGATTGCCTCCTGCTCCGCACCGCAATCCTCGATGGCGTCGTGCAGGACCGCCGCCATCGCCTGCTCCTCGTCCCCGCCATGCTCGAGCACCAGACCGGCCACGCCGAGTAGGTGGCCGATGTAAGGTGTCTCGGCCCCCTTGCGGAGCTGGGCAGCATGGATGTCCAGGGCGTAGGTGACGGCATCAGCCAGATGCCGCCACTTCCGCCCGATGCTGTCGGTATAGGTCATTGCTTGATCCTCTCGTTCAGGGCTTTGACGCCGAATGCACCATACCGGCATCGGCATGTCGCGTCCTTCGTTGTTCAGGCTGTGCGTTGGTTCGCTTCGACCTTCTCCTTTTCTGGTCAATGCGATGATGTTGTCCTGGGCCTTGCGGAAGGCCTGGCGGTTCCGGGTCGCGATGTAGTGTTTCTGCGCGGTCGCGCTGGTCGCGTGGCCGAGGATGATCCGGATGATGTGGAACTCCTCCGGGTTGTCCTCGGCGATGGCAGTGGCAAAAATCGCATCCCAAACGCCCAGCTTCCGCCACCGCACGAAGCGATTGTAGCACGTCGTATACGGGCCATAGCGCTCTGGAATATCGGCCCAGGGCGCGCCGGCTCGCAGCCGCCAATAAATGCCGTTCAGGACCTTCCGATCATCAACCCGTGCCACACCGCGCGGCTTGTTCGGCAGCAATGGCAAATTGATCGCCCACTCAAAATCCGAAATCTCGTACCGCCGAATCGTCATCAAACACCTCTAGGGAGGTTGAATCACAACAATCGTAACATGGGAATCAGTTTATGAGTGCACGACCTAGGGCCACGTTGGATCTGGCGTGGGCACGTCATGGATAGGGGTGGCGCTTAGAAAAGGCGCGCCTCAACGCTCAAGAAGCCATCAGAGTTGCGAATTCTGTGACTTTCGCTAGCACCATGCTCTGATCGTTAACTGTCGGTGGTTGCGTGTCCCCGCAACCAAACCTAAATCATGACCAGCCGCGCCAAAACACGCCGGCTCGTCCATCGCCAAATCCACCATCCCGGCGTGGGCTCAACCCTCTAAGGTGGCTGCAGAGGAAGAGCTGGACAGCTGATGAGAACATGTTGAAGGGCATAAGGCAACTGTGCCGGAATTGAGATTCATCCGCACTGACGGACCAGCGGCTACGCCGAACGCACCTCGCGCAAAGGCGCGCCAACGCGTCTGTTTCCTTGGAGCCAGCGGCACCATCGGCCGCGCGACGGCCGCAGCACTCGTGCGGCGTGGGCATGAGGTTGTCTGTTTCGTCCGGAAGCGTTCTGGCGTTGGCGGATCGCTTGGGCAAGCGGAGATCGCCAGGGTGTTAGAGGGAGCAACGGTAAGGGTGTTGGATCCGACCGATGCTATGTCGCTTTCTCGCGACGGATTCGCAGACGAGCGGTTCGACGCCCTGGTGTCCTGCATGGCCTCGCGCACAGGCGCACCCAAAGACGCCTGGGCGATCGACTATCGCGCCCACCTCAACGTTCTAGATGCCGCGCGGCAAGCCGGCGTCGGCCATTTCGTGCAGCTTTCCGCCATCTGTGTACAAAAGCCGCTCCTCGCCTTTCAGCAAGCCAAGCTTGCCTTCGAAGCGGTGCTGATCGAGTCCGGCTTGAGCTATTCGATCGTGCGACCGACTGCTTTCTTTAAGTCGCTGTCGGGCCAAATCGAGCGCGTGCGGCGGGGGCAGTCCTTCCTGGTCTTCGGCAATGGTAACCTGACCGCCTGTAAGCCCATCAGTGACGACGATCTGGCTGATTACATCGCCGACTGCCTGCAGGAGGAGAGCCGCTTGAACCGCATCCTGCCGATCGGCGGGCCCGGTGAGGCAATCACCCCGCGTCAGCAGGGCGAGGCCCTGTTCGCGCTGCTAGGTCGCCCGGCCAAATTTCGGTCTGTACCGGTGGCCCTCCTCGACGTAATTGTGGGGGGTCTCGGAGCCCTCGGCCGAATTTCGCCGTCGCTGGCCGAAAAGGCGGAACTGGCCCGGATCGGCCGCTATTACGCCACTGAATCCATGCTCGTATTGGACCCGAAAACGGGCGGATACGACGCAACCGCAACACCTTCTACAGGAACCCAGACCCTATTTGACTTCTATCGCTCAGTTCTGGCTGGAGCGCCCGCGCCCGAGCGTGGGGATCATGCCATCTTCTGAAACGGCAGTGGAAATCAGACTGAAGCACTGAAGCTTAAAGATGAAGCATTCTTACGTGAACCTTTTTTGCCGACGGCTCACGCGGCGGCAGCGCGCTCGATAGCGGGTTCGACGCTCGCGATGAAGCCGTCCATGGTTTGAGCGCCCATATCGACCACTTTCGCACCCCCGCCGGCGACGATCGTGACATCGGTAATGCCGATGACGTTCAGGATCAGGCGGAGATATTGGGTTGCGATGTCGCGGTCGCGGATTGGCGACCCTTCGGTATAGATGCCGCCAGAGGCGATCAGCACGGTCGCCTTCTTGCCCTTTACAAGGCCGCTGCCGTCGAAGCCGAGCGTCATCCCCTTGCGGACGATGTGGTCGACCCATGCCTTCAGCGCGGCAGGGATGTTGTAGTTATACACAGGTGTGGCGATGACAATGTGATCGGCGCGGAGGATTTCGCCGACCAGCTCATCCGACAGGCGCAGCGCTTGCTTCATCTCCCGCGAGTGCTGCTCAGCGGGCGTGAAATAGGCCTGCAGCCAGGGTGCGGTAACAAATTGCAGGTCGGTCTCCATGAGGTCGCGGTCGGTCACTTCGCCGTCCGGATGGGCGGCGCGCCAGTCCGCCACAAAGCGGCGGGTCATGTTGCGCGAGATCGAATGCTCGCCGCGCGAGCTGGTTTCGACAACGAGAAGCTTGGTCATAACAGGTCTCCTTATAATTGTCCGAAGCGGAAGCCGGAGATCGGCTTGCCGAATGCCTGGCCGTGAAAAGCGATTCGGCCGGGCTCGCCAGACGCGGCGCCGGCGGCCACCATCAGCGGCAACAAATGATCCTCGCGCGGCTGGGCGTCGCGGGAACCCGGTGCTTGCGCCCAAGCCGTTAGCGCTTGGTCACGCCTCCTGCCGTCCGTCATTGCCGCGCGCAACCATGCGTCAAAAGCCTCGGCAGCAGGATCGGCGGTTCTGCGCCCGCCCATGAAGCCGCGCATGTTGTGGTAGGTCTGGCCGCTGCCGATGATCAGCACGCCCTCCTTGCGGAGCGGCGTCAGCGCGCGGCCGATGGCAAGATGTGTCGCTGGATCGAGTCCGCGTTGGAGCGACAACTGGACGGCGGGCACGTCGGCGCGAGGGAACATGACTTTCAGCGGCACGAACACGCCGTGGTCCCAGCCGCGCGCACTATCCGTGCCGCTCGCAATCCCCGCTGCATCGAGCAGCTCGCGAACCCGCAATGCGAGGTCCGGATCTCCGGGAGCGGGCCAGGTCAACTGATAGGTATGCGCAGGAAAGCCGCTGTAGTCGAACAGCAGCGGCGGCGCGGCCCCGGCGTTGACCGTCGGGTGCGCCTCTTCCCAATGGCCCGAGATGACGAGGATCGCGCGCGGCCATTCGTCGAGCGCGCCAGCAAAGCTTTGGAGGTAGGTTTCCAACTCCCTCCACGTGTCCCGCATCGGACCCGGATCGAGGAAGAAGCAGGGGCCGCCCCCGTGGTTAATGAAATAGGTCGGTTGCATGCCAGGGACTTAGGGTTCGCGCTCACCTTGCGGGAGTGATCAAATTGTGATCGTCATCATCGGCGGAGGTGATGGATCGTGATCGGCAACCTTAGTCTCGACCAGTTGCGCGTTCTTGTCACAATCGCTGATACCGGCAGTTTCTCGGCGGCTGGACGGAAGCTAGGACGTGTGCAGTCGGCGATCAGCCAGACGATCGCGACACTGGAAGCGACGCAAGGCGTTGCGCTGTTCGACCGCCGCGAGCATCGGCCGCAGCTGACCAGTGTCGGGAGCGTGCTCGTCGAGCAGGCCAGACTGGTTCTGGCCAGCGCCCAACGTTTCGAAGCCGTCGCGGCGGGAACACGCCAAGGGGTGGAACCCGAACTGACGCTTGCGATCGACCCGTTGGTGCCGACCGCCCCGCTGATCGACAGCCTGCGCGCGCTACGCGATCGCTTTCCGGATCTGCCGGTCAGCTTCTCGACAGAAGGGATGGGCGGCTCGCTGCGGCGGCTGCGTAGCGCCGCCGCCGCGCTCGCGATCTGCTTGCTGCTTCCGGACGTTCCTGATGACATTGTTGCCTACCCGCTCTTGCGGATCGCGATGCAGCCCGTGGTGGCGCCTCATCATCCGTTGGCGTCGCTCGGACGCCCGGCAACACGCGGCGACCTGGAGCCTTATGTCCAACTCGTGCTATCAGATCCGGTTGCTCCTGACGGCGCGGACTATGGTCTTTTGAGCGCACGGTTGTGGAGGTTTGTGGATCTTGGCCGGCGACTCGATTTTGTACTCGCCGGCTTCGGATGGTGCCGCATGCCAGAGCATCTTGTTGCTGCCCCGATCGCTGAAGCTAAGCTGGTAGCGCTTGAGATTGAAGACGATCAAACGCCCCTCGAAGGACCTACCATCTATGCAGCGCACCAGCGGAACCGCGTGCTAGGCCCTGCTGGCCGCTGGCTGCTGGACACATTGCGACAGCGCCTCGCGATCGGCTGAGCCTACAGGTCAAAGTTGAACTATTCGCCGGCTTCGACGGCATAATCCATCAATCAAACATTTGGCTCGAAGCTTGCCCGCGGCAATGACGCGGTCTGGCCGAAAGGAGAACGGCAGCTAATAAAGTTGGTGGCTGCGGCAGCGTGAACGGCAACAAGCTGCGCCCGGCTCGGCTGGAGATCACTCTGACCGGCGAGATCGTGGAGATGGTGGCGAGAGAAGCTCGATGAGCTGCACGTGGCGCTGCGCGCAACTAGAGACCGTCATGGTGCGCTGGAAGCGGTCTGGACGCTGATCGGATAGTTGGGCCGCGCATTACTGTCCGTTCCGTCTCAGGTGACCCGCTGGAGCTCGCTCGCAACCGTGGGCAGAAGCTCGGAGACGGTCGGGTGGATGTGCATGGTGCGCGCGAGCGTGTCGACGGTGCCCCCTGCTGCCATCATGTCAAGTACGGCGTGGATGGCCTCGTCGCCTCCGGTCCCGAGTATCGCGGCACCCAAGATTACGTGGCTGTCCGCATCCGCGACGATCGTCATGAAGCCGAGCGTCTCGTCCTTCTCGACGGCGCGGCCGACCAGCGTCATCGGGCGCTTACCGACCAGCAGCCGGTGGCCGGCTGCCTTTGCCTCGGCCTGTGTCATGCCCACCCGGCCAAGCGGCGGGTCGATGTAGAGCGCGTAGGCCGGGATGCGATCGCTGACCTTGCGGTCCGCGCCGTCGAGTAGGTTAGCGGCGACGATCTCGAAATCGTTGTAGGCAGTGTGGGTGAAGGCGCCGCGGCCGTTGCAATCGCCGAGCGCCCAGATGCCCGGGACGCTAGTTTCCAGTCCGTCGTTAACCTTGATGTAGCCGCGCCCATCGGTGGCCACACCCGCGGCCTCGAGCCCGAGGTCGTCGGTGTTGGGCCGCCGCCCGACCGCAAGCAGGAGATGGCTGCCGGTAACGGCCGGCGCCCCCTCCGCGCAATCGACATGCACCTCGACACCCTCTTCGCGGCGCGAGAAGCGGATGCACTCGGCACCCGTGCGCACCGCGATGTCCTCGCGCTCCAGGATGTCGCGCACCGCATCCGAAACCTCCGTGTCCTCGCGGCTGATCAGGCGCGGCCCCTTCTCCACCACCGTCACCTTGGCGCCGAAGCGGCGATACATCTGCGCGAATTCCAGCCCGATATAGCTGCCGCCGACCACCACGAGATGCTCCGGCAGGATGTCGGTGGCGAGCAGCGAGCTGTTGGTGAAGAAGGGCACGTCGTGCACGCCAGGCATGTCCGGTACCACCGCGCGCCCGCCGACATTGAGAAAGATGCGCTCTGCCTCGAGCAGTTCGTCGTCGATGCGTACCTTGCCCGGCCCTTCTAGACGCGCATGACCGGTAAGCACGGTGCAGCCCGCCATGCCGCGCAGCCAGTGCTCTACGCCGGCGCGGCCATCAATGGAGATCTTCTGCGAGCGGGCGTGGACGCGCGCCATGTCGATGGCGACCGCACCTGTCATCACGCCATAATCGGCGGCGCGGCGCGCCAAATGCGCGGCGTAGGCGCTGGCGACCAGGGTTTTGGTGGGCTTACAGCCGGTATTGACGCAGGTTCCGCCGAACAAATGCCGCTCGACCAGGGCCACCGTCATGCCGGCGGCGGTGAGCCGCCCCGCGAGCGACGGCCCCGCCTGCCCGGCGCCAATGACGATCGCGTCGAAGCGCCGGCTCATGCCGACAGAACGATGAGCAGGGCGGCCACGACCGCAATTGCGTCCTCGATCAAGGCCGCCGGTAAATCACGGCCAAAGGCTGCGGCAAGGCGCGCCCGCACGGCGGCGCCGCCCAGCGTGCCGATAACCGCGCCGACAGCGCCGAGTGCCGCCCCCACCGGCGCGCTGGCGGACGGTAACGCCAGGGCCGCGCCGCACACAGCCCCCACCAGCAGGCGCGTAATGAACTGCATCGGCACCTTGCGGCTCGGCGTCTTCGGCAACTGGTCGGTCACCATCTCGCCGAGTGCCAGGAGTGTCACGACCCAGGGTGTCCAGCGCGCGCCAAGGAAGGCAAGCAGGGAGCCGCCAAGCGGCAGCACATTGCCCCAGGCAGCCCAGCTCACCGCGGCCAGCGCCGTCATCGCCCGTAATCCGGCGACGACCCCAATCAACAGCGTCACCGCGTACAGCATGCTTGCTCCCTTCGGCATTGTGGATGTGTGTAGGCTCCCGGTCGGGCGGCCTACCAAGCCATCGCGATCGTACTCGCACTCAGTTCGGTATGAAGGCAAGAAGATCGGCGTTGATCTCCTCCGGGTCAGTCAGCCCGTGCGGTTTGCCTGGGTAGACCTTCAGCACCGCGCGCTTCACCAGCTCCGCCTGCAGCTTGCCAGCGTCGGGGTAAGGCACGATCTGGTCGTCATCCCCTGCATTTTGCTTGCGGCCCCGCCGGCTTCATCGACTTTGTCACGAATGAGGCTCGCCGCTGGGGCTGGCCCGACTCGCAGATACATTCGGAGCGTTTCGACGCTGACGTCAACAAGGCGGGCAAGAGCTTCGAGGGTGTTGCCGCAAGAAGCCGGCAGAGCTTCGTCATCCCAGCCGACCAGACGATCTCCGAGGTTCTGCTTACGCCAGGGCTGGATGTGTCGGTCGCGTGCGAGCAGTGCATTTGCGGCATATGCATCTGCGATGTGCTGGAAGGAATCCCGATCATCGCAATGGAGCCGCTTTTTGCGCGCCTGCTTTCGGTTGACCGTGATCGCCAGCATGCCGATGATGATCAAGCATGACACGCATCGCCATCATCAGTACCCCACGGTCCGGCAATACGTGGGTACGCTCGGTTTTGGCTCACGCTCTCACGCTAGAGGAGATCGCGGTCCACAATCCCCGCGATATACAGGATGTTCTGCCACAGCGGCTGATATTGCAAGTTCATTGGTATCGCGAGCCGAACTTCCAGGCCTTCCTTAGAAATGAGGGCTTTCAGGTGTTAGTTCTGCGAAGGCATCCTCTCGATGTCTTGTTATCCGTGTTGAGCTTTGTGCAGCGCGAGCCAGGGGTGGCGAGATGGCTTGAGGGCAATACAGGGCTGCCGGCAGGATTGGCAAAGCTCACGCCGGTGTCTCCAGAATTCGCCGCCTATGCGACGAGCTTCGGCGCCGAAAATCTGCTGAGCGTAAGCTATCAATGGTGTCACGAGCCCGAAGCGGTAACCGCCCGGTTTGAGGATCTTGTCGAGGCGCCCGGCGAAGGCTTCGCGAAGCTGGTAAGAGCTTTTTCTGGACAGTCCTTTGATGACAGCTTGCTCGAGGGGGCGTTGGAGATCGATTGGTTGAAGGTCTACCAAGATACCCCGAACCGTCACGGTTGGCATGGAAAAGCCGGGTTGTGGCGGCAGCTCATCACGCCGAACCTCGCTTGGCGCATTTATCGTCGCCATCGCCTCGTGTTCGACGCTCTCGGTTACGGCGTGCCGCTTAACCTGCTGACCAGCCGTGCAGCGGAGCGCAACTGGCAACGACTGGCTTAGATATGAGCCCCGACGCCGCCAACTGATATGAATAGTGCCGCGCCAGTCGGCCAAGACTCCGCAACGGCTAACACGGCCGTTGCGCTGTTAAATTTGCCGACGATGTTTAAGGTAACGGCGGATCAGGCCCGCGACTTCTTCGGTCGCGGGATTGTAGATGACCATGCCGAGCTCCGGCCTGCCGTCCACGGCGAAGGCCGAGAATTCGAGATCGAGTACGCCAAGTTCGGGGTGCCGGATGCGCTTCAGCCCCTCGCCATGCGCCACCACGTCGTTGTCGCGCCACAAGGCGTCGAACTCCGGGCTCATCCGGGAGAGTTCATCGACCAGCTGAGTGATCTCCGTTGTAGCGCCGGCCCGCGCCACGTCTGCCCGGAACGCGCCAACGACGAAGCCTGCAACGCCCAGCCTGTGAATCGGCGTGGAATAAGGACCCCGTTTTAGGGGTAATCGGCGTCCAATAGGGACCCCTCTGGAACGGGGTTCACAGTGGCTTCCATGGAACATGGGAGCCGGTTTGAGGATGCTGATTGTGGAGACGCTAGCGAAGATCCGGCGGGCGTATTTTGTTCAGAAGAAGCCGATCAAGGTGATCTGCCGGGAGCTTCGGGTATCGCGCAAGGTGGTCCGGAAGGTGATCCGGACGGAGGCGACGGAGTTTCGTTACGCGCGGAAGGCCCAGCCACTGCCGAAGCTTGGTTCTTGGATCGGTCCGCTGGATGCCTTGTTGCTGGCGAACGAGGCGAAGCCGGCACGCGAGCGGCTGACGCTGATCAGGATTTTCGAGGAACTGCGTGGCCGGGGTTATGATGGTGGCTACGATGCGGTTCGGCGCTATGCCCGGTCCTGGTCCAGGGAGCGCGGCGCCGTAACGGCGCAAGCCTTTGTGCCGCTGAGCTTTGCTGCCGGCGAGGCGTATCAGTTCGATTGGAGCCACGAGGTCGTGGTGATCGGCGGCGCCACGACGACGGTGAAGGTAGCCCATGTCCGGCTCTGCCACAGCCGAATGTTCTTTGTGCGGGCCTATCCGCGCGAGACACAGGAGATGGTGTTCGACGCGCATGACCGTGCCTTTGCCTTCTTCAAGGGCACATGTACGCGCGGCATCTACGACAATATGAAGACCGCGGTTGATTCCATCTTCATTGGCAAGGACCGGGCGTTCAACCGGCGCTTCGCCCAGATGTGCGGTCACTATTTGATCGATCCGACGGCCTGCACGCCGGCCTCGGGCTGGGAGAAGGGGCAGGTCGAGAACCAGGTGGGGCTGGTGCGTGAGCGGTTCTTCACGCCGCGCATCAAGATGGCGAGCTATGAAGAGCTGAACGCCTGGCTGTTGGATCGCTGCGTCGCCTACGCCAAGGCTCACAAACATCCGGAACTGACGGAGCAGACGATCTGGCCGGTGTTCGAGGCGGAGCGGGCACATCTGGTGCCGATCGCCGGGAGGTTCGATGGCTTCCACACCACCACGGCCGCGGTCTCCAAGACCTGCCTGGTGCGGTTCGACAACAACAAATACTCGGTGGCCTCGCGTGCTGTCGGCCGGCCGGTGGAGATCCAAGCGTATGCCGATCGCATCGTGCTGCGCCAGGACGGCGTGATGGTGGCCGAGCATGCCCGCTGCTTCGGCCGTGGCGAGACGATCTACGATCCCTGGCATTACGTCCCGGTGCTGGCCAGGAAGCCTGGCGCGTTGCGCAACGGAGCTCCGTTCAAGGACTGGCTGCTGCCGTCGAACCTGGAGCGCGTCCGGCGCAAATTGCGTGGCTCGGACGATGGCGACCGGCAGATGGTGAAGGTCCTGTCCGCCGTGCTGACCGATGGCCTCACCAGCGTGGATGCCGCCTGTGCCGAGGCGCTGGCCCAAGGCGTTCATTCCGCCGATGTCATCATCAATATTCTGGCGCGCAGCCGTGATCCGGAGCCAGCGGTGACGATCATGACACCTGATGCACTGAAGCTCCGTCACGCCCCGATCGCCGATTGTGCTCGCTATGACAGCCTGCGGAGGAGTTTTTAATGGAACGCGCCCAGATCTTCGACATGATGGCGCAGCTGAAATTGTTCGGCATGCGCGCCGGCTATGACGAGGTGATGTCCGTCGGCATCAAACGTCAGCATGAACCGCCGCATATCGTCGGCGATCTGCTGCAGGCGGAGATCGCCGAGAAGCAGGCTCGTTCCATCAAGTATCAGATCACCATCGCCAAGCTGCCGCTGGCCAAGGATCTCGAGGACTTCGAGTTCGCCGGGACGCCGATCAACGAGGCGCTGGTGCGTGATCTGGCCGGCGGTGATTTTATCGCGGCACAGCGCAACACCGTCCTGGTCGGCGGCACCGGCACCGGCAAGAGCCATCTGGCCATAGCCATAGCACGAGCCTGCATCCGCGGTGGCGCTCGTGGCCGGTTCTTCACCGTCGTCGATCTGGTCAACCGCCTGGAAGCCGAGGCAAGATCCAGCCGGCAGGGGCGGCTCGCCGACTTTGCCATGCGCTTGGACTTCCTGGTTCTGGATGAACTCGGCTATCTGCCGTTCGCCCAGGCCGGTGGCCAGCTGTTGTTCCACCTGATCAGCCGGCTCTACGAGAAGACCTCGATCATCGTCACCACCAACCTGGCCTTCGGCGAATGGCCGAGCGTGTTCGGCGACGCCAAGATGACTACGGCACTTCTCGACCGCCTGACGCACCATTGCGACATCGTCGAGACCGGCAACGAAAGCTGGCGCTTCAAAAACCGCGCCTGAACCGGCCGCGCCTGACCGGCCGCGCCTGATCAAACCCCCTCCCCGGACCCCACCCCCGGGCTTGCCCAGGTGGGCAAACAGGCACCTCCCACGCGCCCGCTACGCCAGCGCATTTGAACCGCGCTCCTCGGGCGCGCGGGGCCCTCCTGTTCGCTACCTGGACAAGCCCATCCAGCATGACCCAGGGGTCCTTTTTGCACGCCGATCGGGGGTCCCGTTTGAATGCCGATTGACACCCAGCCAGTCTTCCTGCGCCGCGCGCACGCGCGAGTCGGCGAATATGAGCCGAAGGATGTTGCGTTGCCCGCGCGGCAGCTTGGCATAATCGGTCAGCAGCACGGCGGCGGCGCGGTTCCAGGCGACGACGTCCCAGGTCGCGGTCTTGATGATCGCGGGGCTTTCCTGGAGCGCGTCGAGCACGCGCTGCAGGCGCGGAGTCACACCGTCCACGGGTTTGTAGCGGACCTCGGGCGGGCGCCCGAGACCAAGCATGAACAGGTGCTCGCGCTCGGGCTCCGTCAGCATCAACCCGGTGGCGATGCGGTCGAGAACATCGGCGGACGGCGCGCCGCCGCGCCCCTGTTCCAGCCACGTGTACCAGGTCGGGCTGATGTTGGCGCGTTGGGCCACCTCCTCGCGCCTGAGGCCCGGCGTGCGCCGGCGGCCGCACGAAAAGCCCAGCGCGGCGGGATCGAGGCGGGTGCGACGGTCACGCAGATACGTGCCGAGCCTTGCGGCGGTATCGACGGTCATAGCAATCCTATTACCAATTATACCAGGATAAGCTCACTACTTTAACATGACGAAATATGGGCCGATATGCCGCCTCGTACAACAGTGGAGATCTTTATGCGCGTGTTCCTAACCGGCGCGACCGGCTTCATCGGCTCCCGGATCGTGACCGAACTGATCGATGCCGGGCACGAGGTGCTCGGGCTGACACGCTCCGATGCCGGCGCACGCTGGCTTGAGCAGGCCGGCGCGGCGGCGCATCGTGGGACGCTTGAGGATCCGGACAGCATCGCCAGCGGCGCGGCGCAGGCGGACGCGGTGATCCACACCGCCTTCGATCACGACTTCTCTCGCTTCGTTGAAAATTGCGAGAAGGATCGGCGCGTGATCGAGGCAATGGGCGCCGCGCTCGCCGGCTCGAACCGGCCGCTCATCATCACCTCCGGCACGGGTATGGGCAGCCCTGGAGCGGGTCAGCTTGCAGTCGAGACCATATTCGACCGCGACAATCCGAATCCGCGCCGGCTGTCCGAGCTGACTGGCGAGGAAGTCGCGAAACGGGGCGTGTCTGTCGCCGTGGTGCGCCTGCCGCAGGTCCACGATACGGAGAAGCAGGGACTGATCTCGCCGGCGATTGAGATCGCTCGCCAGAGGGGCGTGTCGGCCTATGTCGGCGACGGCGCCAATCGCTGGCCGGCGGCGCATGTGACCGACGTCGCGCGGCTCTACAGACTGGCGCTGGACCAGCACGAGGCGGGCGCGCGCTGGAACGCTGTCGCCGAGGAGGGCGTGCCGGTCCGCGACATCGCCGAGGTGATCGGCGCCGGCCTCGGCCTGCCGGTCAGCTCTTTGTCGAGCAGCGAGGCGGCTGAGCATTTCGGCTGGCTCGGCCCCTTCGCGGGCATAGACATGCCGGCTTCGAGCGCGTTCACGCGCAATCGGCTCGGCTGGGAGCCCAAAGGGCCGGGCCTCATCGAAGATTTGCGGAACATGGATTACGGTGCGGCCAAATCATGAGGTTCGGTCCGTTCGCGCTTTCGCTGGCGGGCAAATACCGGCGGCTCGACGCTAATCGCCCAAACAGGAGTTCAACATGACCGAGCAATCGCTTTCAACGCTTGCACGCCAGGCCAAGGGCCCGCTCGCTCCGCCACCCGCGCTTCACGGACCGCTACGGGAGGTGGCTGACGCGATTGCCGCATGGCCGGAGGTCGAGGCCACCACCCATTGGCACTTCCGCGACCGCGATCAGGTCGACGGGATCGACTTCTATGTCGGTCCGCACGAGCTCGGCCACATCCATCTCGACGGATCGATTCATCTGGCCACAACGCCAAAGCTCGGGGCAGAGTTGGTGGCCAGCGGGCTCGGGCGGCCTTTCCCCTGGGCGCGGGGATGGACGATGGCCAGCATAAGCCGTTTAGGCGTTGATGCCGCGGTGGCGCTCTTTCGCCGCAATTACGATAGACTACGATCAGCCGCCAATTGACCTCACCAGCCTGCGTCACCGTGGATGAGCGCGGTCCACGGTCCAGGCTGTCAAAGGACAATTTAACGCGGCCTCACGCGGCATCTGTCATGCCGAGCATGCGCATATCGGCGACGTGACTACCGGGACGTTTACCCGCGCGATGGTCAGTTTACATCGGCAAGAACGCCCAAGCCTGGGAAGAAGACCTTTGTTGGCAGCCGTTATCACCAACATACGAACCAGGTAACTTGGAATTGTCGCGTTCGGATCGGCCTGATTGTTTAAGGCTCTTCCACAACCCAGTTCACATCCGCTCTCGATGCCAAAGGATGTCCTCGATGATCATCTCGTCCCCGCTCGATTACCGCGAGGCGGCCAGGCGCCGCTTGCCGCGTTTCCTCTTCGACTATGTCGATGGAGGTTCGTACGCCGAACACACGCTGCGCCGGAACATGGAAGACCTCAACGACATCGCGCTGCGACAGCGCGTCCTGAATGGCTCGGAAAAGCCCAATCTGGCGATCGAGCTATTCGGCGAGCGATGGGAGATGCCTGTCGCCTTGGCGCCCATTGGCATCGGCGGGATGAATGCGCGACGCGGCGAGGTTCAGGCCGCGCGCGCGGCGGCGGCCTCTGGCATCCCATACACATTATCTACGGTCTCTATTTGCTCCATGGAGGAAGTCCAGCGATCCGTAGAACGGCCCATCTGGTTCCAGCTCTACGTTTTGAAGGACCGCGGCTTCATGAAGAACGCGCTTGAGCGGGCTCAAGCCGCGGGCGTTCGCACTCTGGTGTTCACGGTCGATTTGCCGGTTCCGGGATCGCGCTACCGAGATCGACATTCGGGGCTTTCCGGCCCCGGCGCCGCCGTTCGCCGCTGGAGTCAGGCGATCCTGCATCCGCGGTGGGCATTCGATGTCGGCCTGTTCGGCCGGCCGCACGACCTCGGCAACATCTCCGTCTATCGAGGCCAGCGCACGGGCCTTAACGACTACATCGGCTGGCTCGCCGGCAATTTCGACCCGGCGATTCGCTGGAGCGATCTGGAGTGGATACGCGATTTCTGGAAGGGAAATCTCGTCATCAAGGGCATACTCGACCAAGAGGACGCACAAGATGCGGTTCGCTTTGGCGCCGACGGACTGGTCGTGTCCAATCATGGCGGCCGCCAGCTGGATGGCACGCTCTCCACGGCGCGCGCGTTGCCCGCCATCGCCGACGCCGTGGGCGACAAGCTGGCAGTGCTGGTTGATTCTGGAATTCGTTCGGGGCTGGACGTGGTGCGCATGCTGGCACTCGGCGCCCGTGCCGTTTTGATCGGCCGCGCCTACGTCTATGCCTTGGCCACGGCCGGAGAAAAGGGGGTGACGCATCTCCTGTCCCTCATCGCGGACGAAATGCGGGTGGCACTGACTTTGACCGGCACGGGTGGTGTCGAAGCAATCACCCGCGAAAATCTCGTGCGAAGCGATGCATCGAGCCGTCCCGCCTGAACACCTAATTGTGCTCGCGATCGGGCTCTACACGGCCGGATGCCAGCACCGGAACTCCTGAGCATCCAGTGTCGCCGGCGGCGGATACTCGGCGGCGCATCGCGCACTGGCCCGCGGGCAGCGCGGGTGGAAGGCGCAGCCGCTGGGCGGGTCTGCCGGGTTTGCCGGCTCGCCCTTCGGCGCGGCGGCCGTATGGCGGCTGCCCGGTTCCAGCACCGCCGAAAGCAGCAGCTCGGCATAGGGGTGGCGGGGCCTGCGCAGCACGGCCTCCGCCGGCCCGGTCTCGACGATCTGGCCGAGATACATCACCGCGATCCTGTCGCTGACATGACGGATCACCGCCAAATCGTGCGAGATGAACACATAGCTCAGTGCCAGGTCTTGCCGGATCTGGACCAGCAGGTTGAGGATCTGCGCCTGGATGGAGACGTCGAGGGCGGAGACCGGTTCATCCAGAACCAGCAGTGTGGGGGAGGGGGCCAAAGCGCGGGCGATTGAGATGCGCTGCCGCTGGCCGCCCGAGAATTCATGCGGAAACCGCTGCAGCGCCGCTGCCGGCAAGCCGACCATGGCGCAGAGTTCGGCAACGCGCGCCGCCCGGCTTTGTTTCGTGCCGATGCCGTGGATGTGCAGCGGCTCGGCGATGATGTCGCCGACGCACATGCGGCTATCAAGGGCGGCCATCGGGTCCTGGAACACCATCTGCATATGCCGCCGCTGCCGGCGCAGCGCCGCCGCGGAGAGCCCCGCGAGCGCGATGCCGGCCATGATTACGGCGCCGGCGGTTGGCGGCGCCAGATGCAGCAGCATGCGCGCCAGGGTAGACTTGCCAGAGCCGGACTCGCCGACGATACCGAGCGTCTCTCCATTCGCAAGGCTGAAAGAGACGTCGCGCACCGCATGCAGCACGCCGCCGCCGCGGAGCGGGAAGTCCATCGAGACGCCCTGCACGCGAAGCAGCGGCTCGGTCACGATAACGGGTTCCAGCAGGCTACGCCGTTCTCGAACCGTGGTTGCTCCAAGCATTTTTCCAGGCGGCGTGGGCAGCGCGGCGCGAAGGCGCAGCCGGGCGGACGGGCGCCGGGCGGCGGCACCGCGCCGGTAATGGCCGGCAGCGCCGCCACGCGCGGCCCGTCCAGCTTCGGCCGCGCCAACAGCAAGGCCGCCGTGTAAGGATGGCGCGGCGCCGAGAAAATCTCCCGCGCGGTGCCGGCTTCGACGATGCGGCCGGCATACATCACTGCAACCCGGTCGGCAAAGTTGCTAATAACGCCAAGATCGTGGCTGATCAGCAGCACCGCCATGCCGATCTCCGCGCGCAGCCGTGCCAGCAATTGCAGAATCTGCAGCTGAATCGTGACGTCGAGCGCCGTAGTCGGCTCATCGGCGATCAGCAGCTCGGGCGCGCCGGCGAGCGCCATCGCGATCATCACCCGCTGGCGCTGGCCGCCGGACAATTCATGCGGGTATTGCGCCAGCCGCCGCTCCGAGCCGCCAATGCCGACGCGGGTCAGCGCCTCCACCATCTTCTCACGCAACGCGGCGCCGCTTAAGCCGCCATGCAGGCGCAACGCTTCCGCCAACTGCCAGCCGATGCTGAAGCTGGGATTGAGGCTGGTCATCGGTTCCTGAAAGATCATGCCGATCCGCCCGCCGCGCAAGCCGCGCAGCCGCCGGCGCGGCATCCGCAGAATGTCCTCGCCACGGAACAGCACGCAGCCATGCGTGCGCAGCGGCGGCGCGGGCAGCAACCGCAGGATGGACATGGCGGTGACGCTTTTGCCGCAGCCGGATTCGCCGACCAGGCCGACAATCTCCCGCTGATCAATGTGCAGGCTGACATCCTCCGTCAGCGCTACCGCGCCACGGCCCGACACCGCTTCCACCCGCAGCCCCTCGATGGAGAGCAGCGGGGCCGCCGCGCCGGTCACGTAAAGACGATGCGCGGCAGGTAGAAGCTCACCACCCAGTTCGGCACGTCGACGATCTCGCTGATGCGCAAATCGCCCGCCACGCTGCACAGCATGTAGGCATCGACCGCGCTCATGCCGTGTTGCGCGCCAAGCAGGTCGATCATTCCGGAGACCGCGTCGCGGGCGCCCTGCATCAGGTCGGGGCCGATGCCGGTCGTCACCTCGTAACCTTCTGCATCGAGGTGGCGCGTCGGCGGCCGGGGGATCGTCAGGCGCGGGAATTTCAGGCCGGCGTTCTTGATCAGCTCGAAGGTCAGGCTCACCGTCATCGGGCTTTCGATCGCGGTGCCGCAAACCTCGCCATCGCCCTGCGCGGCGTGAGTATCGCCTATTGAGAAAAGCCCGCCAACGACCTGCACGGGCAGGTAGAGTGTCACCCCCGCGGCGAGGTCCCGGATGTCCAGATTGCCGCCGCAGGGGCGGGGCGGCACCACCGAATGCAGCCCGGCCTCGGCCGGCGCCAGACCGATCGTGCCCGCGAAAGGTTTTAGCGGCACGCGCGCGAAGCGTCCAAAGGCGGCGGGCGCGAGCGCCGCGGGATCGTATTTCCACAAATGCAGCGCGGGATCGGGAAACTGGTCGGCCAGTAGGCCGAAGCCGGGGATGTTGGCCGTCCAGCCCCAGCCGGAAGGCTCGAATTGCTGGATGGTGATCGCCAGAGCGTCGCCCGGCGCCGCGCCGTCGACGAAAACCGGACCGGTGACCGGATTGACCTTGCCGAAATCCAGTGCCCGCAGCGTCTCCAACGTCGCTTGCGGCGAGAGCTGGCCGCCGGAACTATCCACCGTCTCGAACGTGACCGTCTCCCCCGGCGCCACTGTCAGCACCGGCGGGAACGCGTTGTTCCAACCGTGGTGATGGTGGTGACGATGGATCGTGTGGTTACTTGCCATCGGTGGCATAGACATAGGCGTAGTTGATCGGCGTGTAGATCGGGTCGACGAACAGCGCCCTGGCACCCGCAATGCGCGGCGACTTCAGCACATAGAGCTTCTCGTTATACACCGGCACCCAAGGGGCATCCGCCATGACCTGGGCGTAGATCTTTTTCCACGCCGCCAGCCGCTGCGGCGCCTTCGCCGGATCGGTGATGGCATCCGCCGCATCGGCTTGCACATCGAGCGGCTTGTTGCAGTAGAACGACCAGTTCCAGCCGCCTTGTACGGCGCTCGAGCAGGACAGGATCGGCACGTAAAAATCCGTGGGATCGGGAAAATCATCGGACCAGGCCATGCCGCCGGACCAAACCAGAGGCGCGGTCTTGGGCGTGCCGGCGGCTGTGATCACGGTGTCCTGCGACTGGGTTTTCAGGTCGGCGGTGATGCCGACCGCGGCCAGTTCCTGCTGCAGCGCTTGCGCGATGCGCGGGTTCGGGTCGGTGTTGTTGGCGTATAGCGTGGTGGAGAAGCCGTTCGGGTAGCCGGCGGCCTTCAGCAGATCCTTCGCCTTGGCAGGATCATAAGCGTAGCCTTTGAAGGAAGCATTATAGCCCGGCATGCCGGGCGGCAGCACCTGGTCCGCCGGCGTCGCCCGGCCATTGATCAGCCGCACGATATGCGCCTTGTCGATCGCCATGTTCACCGCCTGGCGCACCCGCAGATCGTTGAACGGCTTGATCTGCGTGTTCATGGTCACATAGGTCGTGGCGAGGCGGCTGCCTGTGATGATGTCCGGCTGCATCGCCGGGTCCTTCATCACAGCCACGAATTTGGCCGGTGGAATGCCGTCGCCCAGCGCATCCAGCTGGCCATGTTCCAGGCGCAGCAACGCGGTCAGCGGGTCCTGCCCGACCTCGACCGTCAGCATGTCCAGATGCGGGATGCCCTTCTCGAAGTAGGTGGGGTTGCGGACCAGGACCAGCTTCTGGCCCAGATCCCATTCCTTCAGCTCGAAGGCGCCGGTGCCGACCGGGTGTTTACCGAAATCGTAGCCGGGCTGCGCGATCACCTCTTTCGGCACCACGAAAGCGAAATTGAGCGCCAGGACCTGCAGGAAGGAGGCGTTCGGCCGCGACAGCTTGATCACCACGGTCCGCGGGTCCGGCGCGGAGATGCCGGTCAGCGTCTTTGCTTTGTTCGTGGTGAAGGCATCGAACCCGTCGATGGCGGAGAAGAAGCTCTGCCCCGGGCTTTGCGTCTTGGGATCGACGGCGCGGGTGATGGAATAGACCACGTCATCCGCCGTCATCAGCCTGCCGTTCTGGAATTTCACGCCCGGCCGCAGCTTGAACATATAGGTCTTGCCATCCGGCGATACGGTGTAGCTCTGCGCCAGTTCCGGGCGCAGCTGGGTCGTGCCTGGCACGTAATCCATCAGCCCGTTGAACATCGACTTGATGAGCGCCCAGTTCTGCCAGTCATAGCCGATCGCGGGATCGAGCGTCGCCACGTCGTCCTTGAAGGCGATCGTCATGCCGCCGCCCTGGCGCGGCGCGTCGGCGGACGCGGCGGTGACGAGCGGCAAGGCGGCGAGGCCGCCAAGCAAAGCGTTACGAAACCTCTTGAGAGCGGAAGGACGCATGGCGCTACCTTTCTTGAGTAAGCATCGTCAGCGCAGCCTGATGCGCGGATCGATGAACGGGGCGAGGACATCGACGAGAAGGTTAGCAAGAACGATGCCGACGGCAGCCAGCAGCGTCACCGCCATGATGATGGGGATATCGATCTGCTGTATCGCCTCCCACGCCAGTTGGCCAATGCCGGGCCAGCCATAAACCGACTCCACCACCACTGCGCCGCCCATGAAGGTGCCGATATCCAGCCCGATCATGGCCAGGATCGGCAACAGCGCGTTGCGGAGCGCGTGGACCAGAACGACCCGCCATTCCGGAACACCCTTGGCGCGAGCGGTGCGGATATAATCCTGCCGCAGCACATCGACCATGCCGGAGCGCATCATCCGCCCGTACCAGCCACCGCCCAGCAGCCCCAGCGTGAGCGCCGGCAGCGCCAGATACCGGATGCCGCCATAGCCGCCGATGGGAAACCAGCCGAGCCAGGCCGCGAACACGTGGAGCAGCACGAGCGCCATGATGAATTGCGGGGTGGAAACGCCGAGGAAGGAGACCGCCATGACCATGCGGTCCGCCATCCGGCCGCGCCGCGCCGCCGCCAGAATACCGGCCGGCAGTCCGATGGCCAGCTCGCAGAGGATCGCGCCGGCGAGAAGCTCCAGCGTTGCCGGCAGGCGGGACATGACAAGTGTCGTGACATCGGTGCGCTCGATATAGGAGCGGCCGAGATTTCCCACCGCCAGCCGGCCGAGATATTCCGCGAACTGGATCGGCAGCGGCCGGTCCAACCCGAGCTGGTGGCGGATCTGGGCCACCTCCGTGGGCGAGGCGGCTTTGCCGGCGATCTCCCGCGCCGGGTCCGCCGGCACCAGAAACAACAACGCGAAGGTGATGGCGACGACACCCACAAGTGTCAGCGCCGCCTGCAGCAGCCGCCGCGCGATGTAGCGCGGAGTCAACTTCGCGTGCTCAACGTTCGCGCGCCCTGGGGTCCAGGGCATCCCGCAGGCTGTCGCCCAGCAGGTTGCAGGAGAGCGCCAACGCAATGATCGCGACGCCAGGCCCGATCACCAGCCAGGGCGCGCTGGTAAGATAGCTTTCATTCTCGAAGATGATGTTACCCCAGGAGGGCGTTGGCGGCCGGACGCCGACGCCGAGGAAGGAAAGCGTCGCCTCGAGCAGCACGGTGGTGGCGATGCCGAGCGTCGACCAGACCAGGATCGTCGGCAAGAGATGCGGCAGAAGATGCCTGAACAGAATGCGGGCGTTGCCGGCGCCAAGGCCGCGCACCGCCAGGATGAACTCGCTTTCCGCCAGCGCCGTCGTCTCGGTGTAGATGACGCGGGCGATCTGCACCCAGTTCACCATGGCGATCACCATCGCCACGATCCAGAGCGAAGGCTGGAAAATGGCGGCGAGCGCGATGGCCAGCAACAGCGCCGGAAATGCCATCATCAGATCGGTAAAGCGCATGATCGCGCCGCCGATCCTGCCCCGCACATAGCCCGCGACGATGCCGAGTGCCGCGCCGACCGCGACGGAAACGCCATTGGCGATGATGCCGATGAGCAGCGAGGTGCGGGCGCCGTAGATGAGCCGGGACAGCAGATCCCGCCCCAGGAGATCGGTGCCCAGCGGAAACTGCCGGCACGGCGCCAGTGGACTCCCATCATCCGCGAGCCCGTTTGGAAACTGGATGTCAGGGGAATATGGCGCCACCCATGGTGCCAGAACCGCGACGAAGATGATGCAAAGCAAGACGATGCCGCCGGCCGTGCCAACCATGTGCCGCCGTAGAAATCTGCCAAGGCCTCGCAAGTCCCAATCCCCATCGCCGACCGCTTCGATAATGACCCATCCTCATCGGAGATCAACCGATTCGAATAAACTCTGCATCTCGCGGCGGCAACGCGGCCCAAGGGGCACCGCTACTTCTCCGCCCGTGTGCAGTAGAGCTGCTCCGGAGCGTACTGTCCGACCGGATCCAGAAAGTTCTTGACCCCGTGGATGCGGTTTCTGACCAGCACGGTAATTCTCTGTCCGCCGACGAACACCACGGGCTGTTGCGCGCTTGCATAAGTCTCGTAAGCGTATAGCCCATCCAAGCCTGGCTTATTGACGCTGGCACCGATCACCGCGTCCATCGTGGCATCGGAGTAGTCGCCATTATTCTGAAATGCTCCGGTCCGGAACAGGCCTTCACCCGATGGGTAGGGGCTAAGATTCATGTATATATAGGCGCTCTCCCAGCCATTTGGCGGCCCGTCGATACGTGCCACCAGTTGGTTGAACTCCATCTCGTGTACCTTGATTTCGATTCCCGCGGCCCGGAACTCGGCATCCAGCATGTTGGTCACCAGCTCGGATGCCGCGTCGCCGCTTTGTATCAGAAACTCGAACGAAAGCTTTTTGCCATTTCTTATCATGACGCCGTCTGACCCGGGAGTGAATCCGGCGGCCTTGAGAAGGGCACGTGCCTTCGCCACGTCGTAGCCCACTGGATAGTGGCCCGCTTGCATGGCCGGAGACAGGAAATCCGGTGGGTCCGGCGGCACCGGGCCATAAATCTCGATGCCCTGGCCATGATAAACCAGCGCGCTCAACTGCTTCTGGTCGATCGCGTCGGCCATTGCCTGGCGCACCCGCACGTCGCGAAAGAACGCCACCGCCGGATTCTTGAAATTGATTGAGATGAAATACCAATTTTCCTGTGGCGCCATAACGACCCTGTAGATCCCCGAAAGATGCGCGACCGCGCCCCACAGCGAAAACGGTAAATTCGCCATGTCCAGGTCGCCCGATTCCACCCCCTGCAGACCAACGCCATCGCTTTCCAGAAACCGAAACACCAGCCGGCTGAAATGCATTCTTGGCCCCTCATAAGCCGGATTGGGGACAAACACCGCATTCTGCCCGATCCGCAGCTTCGAGATCTTCAGCGGGCCATCGACAACCTCGAAAAACTTCGGAGAGCTTTGCAGTTGCTCAAGCTGGTCGATGCTGTAGCGGTGCCAGGCGTGCTCCGGCAGTGGCGTCAGCTGGCCCAGCCCATTATAAATAAACCACTCGGCATTGGCCTGATGCTTCAGCGACACCGTAAAATGCGTCGCATCCGTCACCGTCAGGCTCTGAATGATCCCAGGCATTCCACCGCCGCCAAAGCCCGGCCAGGTCTCTCCCAGTTTCCGGATCAAAGCCAGCGTGTAAGCCACGTCGCGGCTGCTCAGCGCCACCCCGTCCGACCAGTGCCAGGGCCGCAACGTCACCTCATAGGTCCGCCCCCCATCCGGCGAGGTGATCGCGCTCGCCAGACTACGCGACCAATCGATCCGATGATACCGGTTCACCCAAACCAGTTCCGGATACAAAAGCCAGGCGGCTTGCTCATTGTAAATCGAATCCACGAAGAGCGGATTGAGCGACGTGATATCTTCACTCGGCCCAATCCCGATCCCCGGTGGCACCACGACCGCCCCACATTCCACAGGGTCCGCCGCGCGCGCTTGCAGCCCCGGAAACAGGGCAAGGAACCCACAAGCCGCGAGGCGGCGCCAAATTATCATCCCAAATCATCCACGGAACCTCGCCAGGCAGCAAGGTTGAGAAGGAAGAGCCTTCTGGTAACAAGGCTGTCGAACTGCGGGGTGAGCAACCACGTCGTCGCCGCGACCTCTTTGAATGTCGGCGATCTTAGGGAGCTTCGGATGCTCGGTTTGATCCTCTGTGTCATACGAACGAGCCGGCGGAGCATTCCGCGCCGGTCTAGTCAGGATTACTCCCTGAGCACGGAAGGAGATCCATCATGAACGACGTTCAAGAGTTTTCGGCCGCTCCCATTCAGGCAGGTGGCGGCACATTGGCCGACACAATCCCACCCAAGTCCGAGTTTGACTATTTGCCGGTCGGCCCTTTCGGCTCCGTCATGGGCCTGACTGGTTTGAGCCTGGCCTGGCGCCTGGCGCACGAGCATTATGGCGCGCCGTCCTGGATCGCGGCATTTATCGGCGGCATCGCGGTGGCCGCGTTCGTGGCCATCGGCATCGGCTATGTCACTAAATTGGTGGCGGCGCCGCATGCCGTTCGCGCCGAATTTCGCCATCCGATCGCCGGCAATCTGTTTGGAACGATACCGATCAGCCTGCTTTTGCTGCCGATTGTCCTGACGCCATTGAGCCTTGCACTCGCACGAGGCATCTGGGTCATCGGCGCGGTGACCATGACCGGTTTTGCGTGGCTAATTGTCAACCGCTGGATGAGTGACCGCCAGCAGGTTGCACACGCAACGCCGGCCTGGATCATTCCCATGGTCGGCATGCTGGACGTCCCGCTGGCATTGCCGATACTACATCTGCCCGGGCTGCACGGCGTGATGGTGTTGGGCCTTGCGGTTGGGTTGTTTTTCGCCATGCCGCTTTTTACGCTCATCCTTTCGCGCCTCGTTTTCGAGCCGCCAATGCCGGATGCATTGCTCCCCTCGCTGCTGATTTTGCTGGCACCATTCGCGGTCGGTTTTTCCGCTTACGTGGTGACGACCGGGCAGACCGACATCTTTGCCGAATCTCTTTACATACTGACCTTGTTTCTGCTTGCTGTGCTGCTGGGGCGGCTACGCAATCTGCTCTCTTGTTGCCCATTTCGCGTGTCCTGGTGGGCGGTCAGCTTTCCGCTGGCAGCCTCCGCCGTCGCAGCCCTTCGCTACGCCGGCACGCAGTCAAATTGGTTTACGAACAGCGTCGCGGTCCTGCTGCTGGGCTTCGCCTCGCTGGTGATCGCGGGCCTGTCTGCCCGGACCATCTTCGGCATTCTGCAGGGCGAACTGCGCCATCTGAGCAGCTAGATGCCGGGATATCTCCGCGAGCGGCGGTGAAGCACGGTTGCACTCAAAGTGCCGGATGACTTTTATGAGGATCGTCCCGGTAGTCCGCGGCCGATGGTTACGGAAACAAGGCGTTGCGCCGGTGCCAGCTTCAAAGCCTGGTCTGCCGGCACACTGGATGCCGCCAGGGCGGACGTAATCGGCCGAAAAACCACACTGGTTGTTCCGTTGGGCTTTTCCCTAACCAGCAGCTTGAGCGGCAGGTCAAGTGCTGCGTCCGGATGGGCAAGCATCACCGGCGTTCCGCCGCGCGGACTGCCGTAGATCAGCACCATCGTCGGCGGCATTTCCATGCTGCTCTGCCGCGCCGCTTCGGCATGATCGATGCGCGCAAACACCTTCAGTTCCGCCTCCGCGATCGCCCGCTCGAGCTGCGATAGCGTGATCTCAAAAACCATACCGGCTGATCTGCTCGACAAGCTTCCCACCACAAGAATCTTCCACAACAAAGGCTCCTTTCCATAAAAAGGCCGGCGACGACACGCTGCCGATGACGCACTTGCCATTTGATCCCGCGGCGAGAGCATGACGCGCTGCCTCGGCATCGTGGATTGCGAAGATATTCCGATCAAGCTTTGCCGGGTGACATCCACAAGCTGGAATGGCGCATTGGGCAAGTCCAGCGTCATTGCCGCCATGTTTGGTTGGCTAGGTTGAATGAGCGTTACGCCACGGCGAGCGCAGACGGACGGTGGACATTCCAACCCGACCTGGGCATGGTTTTAGGATTGTTCGCCGGTACAAGATAGCCTGGCGGAGCTCAGCTTAAGATGTTCAGCTTGAGATGTCAGGACGGAGCAGGATCATGTTCATGCGGATCAAACCGGCGCCATGAGCTCCGGAGCAGACGTATTCGCCGGTTTGGCGCCGCTGCTCCGCGTGCGGCCAGAGTTGCAGCAACTCTGCAATTTTGGCGCCCAATGGACCTCCCCGCATGACCTGGAGGAGGACGGTTGGGCGCCCTTCCACATCGTTACGTATGGTGAGTGCCAGCTGGACACGCATGACCGCCAAGGCATCGTCCTGAGAACCGGCGATGTCGCTCTGCTCCCGCATGGTGATCGCCACACGGTGCGGGCGCGAGACGGCATCACGGCGGCCGCCGGGCAGTTGGTCGCTCGGCCCCTCGACAATGGTTTAACGCTAAAGAGCAACGTCTCAGGGGCGGCCGACACCCAACTCATTTGTGGCCGGTTGAGATTTGAACAGGCTCAGGGCAACATGGTGCTGGCGGCGCTGCCGCCGATCGTGGTGGTGGAAGACGCCCCAAAAAGCCCCGCAAGCTGACAGGATCCGCCGGCTGGTAGCCATGATGCGGGATGAGCTCAAGGAGGATGGGGCAGGCGCGGTCGCTGTCTCTGCCGATCTGGCAACAGCGGTTATCACCATTATGCTGCGGGTTTACTTCGAAAGGATGGAGGCTGGCGCCGGCGTCATCGCGCTTATGACGAATCGCCAGACCGGGCGGGCTCTTGTTGCCATGTTGGCCGATCCGGCACGGGGCTGGTCGCTCGACGAACTGGCGGCCGTTGCCGGGGCCTCACGGGCAACCTTCGTGCGCTTATTCCAGAAGATCGGAGGTGCTGCACCGCTTGCCTTCCTAGGCGAACTCAGGCTTGGCCTGGCGCATCGGCGCCTGCTTTCAAGCCGAGCCTCCATCGCCGAAATTGCCGAGGCCGTGGGCTATCAGTCCGAAAGTGCCTTGAGCCGAGCCTATCGTCGTCGCTTCGGCCTGGCGCCTGGCGCTGCCCGCAAAGCCCAACTCCGGTTGTGAACGAAGAAGAAAAACCTCTGTCTCCGGGCTGATCGAGCTTTGTGCCATCCGGGCGGCGCGCCGGGTTGAGAATTCCGCGACCTAAACCTGGCGCAGCTTTGCAATGATCTCCTAGGGCCTGTATAAAACCTGGTCGGCAGGTTTACCTCGCGCAGCATAGGCGAGGATTTTGGAACGGGAACGCACAGATGAGTGGACGCCAAAAATCAAGTAAAGTGATCATCACCTGCGCCATCACCGGCGGCATCCACACGCCGACGATGTCCGACGCGCTACCGGTGACGCCTGACGAGATCACCAAACAATCCGTCGAGGCGGCGGAAGCCGGCGCCTCGATCCTGCACCTGCACGCCCGTGATCCGGCCAGCGGCAAACCATCGCCGGATCCGGCGGTGTTCATGCAGTTTCTGCCCCGCATCAAGCAACAAACCAACGCGGTTCTGAACGTAACCACCGGCGGCGGCCTGAACATGACGGTGCAGGACCGCCTCGCGGCACCGCTGGTCGCCAAACCGGAGATGTGCTCCCTTAACATGGGGTCGATGAACTTCGCCATCTTCCCGCTCGCCGACCGTTACAAGACCTGGAAACACGATTGGGAGGAGCCGTATCTCCGCGGCACCGACGACTTCATCTTCCGCAACACGTTCCGCGACATCAAACACATCATCGAGCTGCTCGGCAAAGAGCACGGCACCCGGTTCGAGCATGAATGCTATGATGTCGGCCACCTCTACAATCTCGCCTACTTTGTCGATAAGAAGCTGATCGAACCGCCGTTCCTGGTGCAGACCATTTTCGGCATCCTGGGCGGCATCGGCGCGGACTGGGACAACCTGCATTTCATGAAGCACACCGCCGACAAACTGTTCGGCACCGATTACGTTTGGTCTGTGCTCGGCGCCGGCCGGTTCCAGCTCCCCTTCGCGACGCAGGCGGCGATGATGGGCGGCAACGTGCGTGTCGGGCTGGAGGATAATCTGTACATCGGCAAAGGCAAACTCGCGACCTCCAACGCCGAACAGGTCAGCAAAATACGAACCATCCTCGAGGCGCTAGGCCATGAAATCGCGACGCCGGAAGAAGCGCGCGCGATGTTGAGCCTGAAGGGTGGCGATCAGGTTGGGTTCTAGCCCTGACGCACACACGAACCACCAATCGAGCCAGTCGGAACATCGGCAACTGAAGTACGCCTCTTCCATTTGACAACGGTCTTCTGGTTGGTGCTGTAGCGCTTCGCCGGAACTCTCAGGCTCTATTGACTATGCTGTATCGCCCGACGGACCGCCTCTGTTGTTGTGGCGCTGCCATGAAGAACCATGGCCCATAGTGCCTCCCTCCATTCAAAGGGAAATAGCGCAGTATCAAAGTCCGGGAGCAAACACCTCGACGGCCGGCGGCTCGACCCCAAGGTGCTCGGCGATCTTCTTGAGCTCTGCCCATAACTTAGGCGGCAGTGGAATGCCGTCGCGCCGCCGCACGGCTTCGATACGGCGGCCGCGCTCGCCCGGCAGCAGGATCTCGTCTACGCCCGATTGCGGCGGCAGAGACTTGATCAAATCCGCCAGTTCGTCTGCATCGCGACGAAATTCGGGATCGGCACGAAACGCCTCGATCTCCAGCACGATCAGCATTGCGTTCTGGCGGTTCCGGGTGTCGCCCTGCCCAATCTCCGGAACGATTATCGGGTTCGCGCCCAGAACACTCGTCAGCAGCTCGAACATGAGCGATAGCCCGGAGCCCTTCGCGCCGCCCACTGGCAGTACGGTCGCCGCCATGGCAGGATCGGTCGTCGGTTCGCCATCTGACGTCAACGCCCAGCCCTCCGGAATCCGGCCGCCCGATTGGCGCATGCGGATGATCTTGCCCATGGCCACCACCGAGGTGGCCATGTCCAGCACGATAGGTCCATGCCGATCGGTCGGCACCGCGAAAGCGATGGGGCTTGTGGCAACCGAGGGCGCGCGCGAGCCATGATAGGCCATCATCGGCTTCGCCGCGGCGAACACGATTGCGGCGAAGCCGGCCTCGGCGGCAGCCAGAGCATAGCGGCCGATGGCGCCGGCATGCGTCATGTTGCGCACGAGGCCCACGCAGATGCCCGCACCACGCGCCCGCCGTGCTGCTTCAGCCAGTGCCGCCGCCATTGCGACGGCACCCGCGCAGCGGTGGCCATCGAGCAAGAACATCGCAGGTCGGTCGATCGTCACCTCCGGGCATGCGGCCGGATCAAGGTCGCCGGACTCGATGAACGACTTGTAGAGGCCAAGGCGCGACATTCCGTGGCCTTCGCCGCCACGCAGGTCAGCCCACACCATCGTCTCGGCCACAATCGCGGCGTCTGCCTCTGACATACCCAACGCCCGAAAAACCGCAGCTAAAAAGCGACCTAGTTCGTCATGTGCGATCTTGCGGGCGCCTGGCGAACCGGATGCCATTGGATCGTCACGGCTTGAATTTGCCACGCTTCACTCCGTTTCGTCCAATGCGTTGTCCGCTTGCCCCAGCAAGTTTTTCGATATAATAGATCTTTTCGAAAAAGCAAAAGACCTCCTAGTTGAGAGAATAAATTTCGTGCTGACAGCGCGAGTTAAAGAAAACAGGCCCGCGCATAAAAATCGACAGGAACACCATGATTTCACTAGCGCCTTATCCCGGTGAATCTAGCGGCCACGCGTTCGGCCGGATGATCGTGCCGCTCTGCGGCACCGGAATCTTCATCGTCGCGCTGCTTGCCATGGCCTCTATCTTGCCGGCGCTGACGCACGGTTTCGTGCTGCGTGGCGTCGCCCCGGCTGATGCACGGTTTATGGCGCAGATGGCTGTTATCGCCGCCGGGCTGGCCAGCATCGTCGGCGCCCCGGCTGTCTCTTTGGTAACTCGGAAGTTCGGCAAGCGGCACAGCCTGCTGGCGCTGCTGGCTGTCTACGCGCTCTCCGGGGGCGTCGGGGTCTTCGAACCTGGCTTCGCGGTGTTGATCACCTCGCGGGTCATTCTCGGTTTTGCGAGCGGCGCCGTCGGCACCATTTGCCTTGCCCTGATCGCGGATTACTACAAGGGGCCGCAGCGTTCCACGCTGCTCGGAATAAGTTCGACGCTGCAGATGATCATCAGCATCATCGCGGTTTTGCTCTGTGGTTGGCTCGCTGAAAAGTTCGGCTGGGGTGCCGCGTTCTACGTATTCTTGTTCCTCGGCCTTGCCTCCTTGATCATCGCCTGGGCCTTCGTCATCGAGCCGCCGCCTGAGCGCTCGCCGCTTGTGACCCGCAAAATCTTCTCGATGGAGGGGCTTGCACCGGTTTATCCGGTCTATCTGGTGCTGCTCGTTTTCGCGCTGGGTCAATTCACCTATGTCATACAAGGGCCGTTTTTGCTTGGCCTTTTCGGTGTGACGAGAGCCTCGGCGCAAGGGACGTTCGCCGCTATTCCCATCGCAAGCGCCATGGTTGCTGGCCTGTTCGTCGGCTGGCTGCACAGGCGTGTCTCGGAGCGCTGGATTATCATCGGCGTCAACCTGACCATCGGGCTGGCTGTCCTTGGCCTTAGCGCATCGCGCGGCACGGGACAGGTTGCAGGGCTTTACGTGGTTATTGGATTGGCGACGAACCTCATGATCCCGACCGCGATCGCCATGGTCGTGGGCCGTGCGCTACCGGGCACCCGCGAAGCTAGCGTCGGGCTGATTCTCAGCGTCCTCGGGCTTGGGCAGTTTCTCAACCCGTTGGTGGGGCGGCCATTTGCCGCGTATTTCGGGCTGCGCGGCGCTTTAGCAGGCATCGGTCTCATCATTCTGGTTCAGACCCTGGTGCTCTTTCTCGGCCGGTTCGGACGCCACCCCCCCAGCCAAACCTATGAAGACCAGGCTGAAATGATGCTTGACGATAGGCCAGCGACATGACGCACCGGAGGTCGCCGCATCGGCTTGCTGGTGTCCCAGGCTCCGACAGCCGAGGATTCCGCGTCGAGCCCATCTACCGCCAGAGTTCGCTAGATTTTGAGATCAAGGCCCAACCCGGCGAGGCATCGGGGTGCGGGCACAGAACCAGAAGGAAGTAACGATGCGGACCATTACTCTTGAAGAGCATTGTGCCAGCCCAGGTTTCGTAGCCGGACCGGGCCGGGACTTCATGGACCGGCTTCGTGCCCAGGGAGGTTACTTCACCAAGGTTTACGAGATGCTACAGGACATCGGGGATAAGCGCATCGCGGAGATGGACGCAGCCGGTATCGACATGCAGGTGCTCTCGCTCAGTGCGCCGGGTGTTGAGCAGGCAGACGTGGAAGAGCAGATTTCGGCTGCTCGTGAGATGAACGATTGGCTCGCCGAGGGGGTAGAGAAAAACCCAACGCGCTTTGCCGCTTTCGCCGCCTTGCCGATCGCGGCGCCGGAGAAAGCGGCCGAGGAACTCGAACGCAGGGTAACGCAGCAAGGCTTCAAGGGTACGCTGATCAATGGCCACACCCGCGGCCGCTACCTGGACGATAAATTCTTCTCACCGATCCTGGAGCGCGCCGAGGCGCTCGACGTTCCAATCTACATTCATCCAACCATGCCGCCGAAGCCGGTCGTCGAAGCGTATTACGCCGGGTTTTCTCCTGGCGTCAGTAACATATTCGCCATCGCCGGATGGGGCTGGCATATCGAGACCTCGGTGCACGTCATCCGCATGATCCTCGGCGGCGTGTTCGACCGGCACCCAAAGCTGCAGGTGATCATCGGCCACATGGGCGAGGGCATCCCGTTCTTCCTGTCGAGAATGCGCGAGACGATGCCGCAGGAGCTGACGAAGTTGCAACGGCCGATCGAAGCTTACCTACGCGAAAACCTTCACTACACATCCAGCGGCTATAACTTTCCAGCTCCCTTCCTTAACCTCCTGCTGGAGGTTGGCGTGGATCGGATCATGTTCTCCGCCGACGATCCCTATCGGACGATGGCGGCATCGGTTGCGTTCTTGCAACACATCCCGGTCAGTGAGGCGGACCGGGAACGCATCGCGCATGGCAACGCTGAAAAGCTGTTGCGCCTCTAATAGGAGGCGAGCGTTCGAGGACTCCAGCCGGCAGACCGAAGTCTGGCCCTCCGGCTTCGCCGCCGGTAGCAGCGAGGGCAACGATAATCAGCCCTAGCTTTTAGCCCTGAGACGGCGCGAAATCCGGGGGAGGCGGCGCTCCCCAAATGTCGATCTCCGGAGAGAAAACCCAGGTCTTAGGACGTTGTGGTGAATCGCGATGGTAGGGACGAGGATCGAAATAGCCCAGATCTTCGCTGCTCATAATATCAAGCTCGGCAAAGAGTTCCACGATGTTGCCTTCAGGGTCGCGGTGGTAGGTGTAGAGATTGTGGCCTGGCCCGTGGCGCCCTGGGCCCCAGTCTATCCGCAATTTCTCCTTGCCAAGCAAATCGCAGCTCTGGATCAAATGGCTCGCGTCGCGAAGCTCAAAAGCCAGGTGGAACAAGCCTGGACGCTGGCTATTAAGGAAGTTCACCGTGTGGTGATCGGTGTTGCACCGCATGAACACGAAAACGTCTTCGATCCAGTCAGAGGTACGGAACCCGAGCGTGTCGGCGTAGAAGCGCTCCGAGCGCTTTGCTTCACCCACCCAGAACGCGACATGCCCAAGCTTCTGCGGACCGATTCCCTGAACCGGAAAATGGCTCGCTGAAGATACCTCGTCACGGTAGAGGAACAGACGAAAGCCATCAGGATCGGCGACCTCGATCGCATCTCCGACGCCGTGCAACGAACAGGGCTCGATCCTGGCTTCAATACCGTCAGCGCGGAGCACCGCAAGCGCATCGTCGAGCGGACCGCTTCCCGCAATCTGTAGGCCGAGATGGCGGAAGCCCGTTTGTTCGGCGGCGTGCAGGCTTAGGGCATGGCTACCAAAGCCGCAGCCGAGATAAGCTTCTTGGCCAGACTCGGCGACCAACGGCAAACCCATGAGGTCCGTGTAGTAATTTTTGGTGTCCGTGTACCTGGCGCAATTCAAGCCAAGAAAGCCGATCCTGAGAACTTTCAGCGGCATCGTATTCTCCATGACGTTTTTTTTACTGAACGAATATCTTGCGTAAATTTGGACTATTGAGGTCAGTATAATCGAGTTAATCCTCAAATGCCCACTGCTGGTTACTTCCGCCCCTTCTGAAAGCTTGGATTAAGACCAGAGACGGTTAAAACCCGCCGGCTGAAGCGGCTAGTTTGCCTGGCGTCATGAACGAGACAGGTAGCTCGGGGATTGGCTTCCACTGTGGATGGCATTCGTTGTTTACGTTCAGGCTGCAGGAATAGTCGCCGACGTGCAGGTCGTAGAGACTGAAGTTTTGAATGGCAACAACGGCCGGGACGTTGGGATAGATCGCCGGCAGGGTATGCTGGAACTTCCAGAGAGTGCCGGAGGCGTCGTACACGTCTGCTGCAACAGCGGAGCCGGTATCCTCGTCGCAGTAGATGACGCGGCGGGCGTCGACATTGCGGGCGCCCGGCTTCAACGTCATTTCCACCACCCGGACCCGGTGCAGTTCCCAACGGGTCAGCTCCGGGTTTATGAAATGCGGCAGCAACTGGTCTGAGACCGCCGCCGGGTAAAACTTGTTGCAGTTATAGGGAACGATCATCTCCTTGATGCCGGTGTAGTTGAAGTCGTAACGGTCGAGCTTGCCGGAGAAGATGAAGGCCTCATCCCAGTTCGAGGTGCCGCCGGTGATCGAGTTCGGTGTGTCGTATTGCAGCTCCGGGGCACGCCGGACCCGCCGTTCGCCGACCAGGTATTCCCAGGCCTCGACCGGCGTGATCTCCGGATTGAGCGGCATCAGATTCAGGATGTTGGTGCCGGCCTGATACGGTGGCGCGATCGCGACGATGAACGCCTGATTGTAAAACCCGTTGAAACTGGATTCGCCGTTCTCGAAGTAGTACGGAAATTGCTGCCACGTCTTTACCAGGGATTCGAACACGATCTGGCCGGAGGCGGTAACCAGATTTGCCGCCGCGCTGTAATAGACCGTCGTTGCCGCCCACGCCAGTTCGTGGTTCCAGATCACTTCATGGCCGTTCTTCGGGAACGGGAAGGGAATGCCGCCATAAGCGCCGGTGACCGAGTTCCCGTCCTGCGAAAGCTGCGCGTTCGTCGCGTTCTTATAGATGTAGTCATAGACATATTGCGGCGCGATGGCGGTGCGGTGCGTCGGATACACGTCCAATCGAAAATCGGGATATTTCTGCAGCAGCGCCTGCGCGCCGGCCGCCAGTTTGTCCTGGTACTGCGCCATGTTGGCGCCGGTGATGCTGTAAAGCGGCTTCTCGTCGGTGAAGCATTGTGGCGTCACCGACCCGTCGAAGTCCGCCGGTATCGGCAGGTTTTCGCCGGTCCAGGCGGGAATACTGCCATCCGCATTGCCCGCGCGGACCGCGCCGAACGGCGTCAGCTTGTTGCCCTTCAGGTCGTCAGGTGAATAGCTCGGCGGCGTGAAGTCTGCTTGTGCCTGCGACAGCCTTGGCAGTGAAGCCGCCGCCACCGTGGCCGCCGACGACTTCAGCATCCGACGACGATTTATGCTATTCATTTTTTGCTCCTCCTGACCGGGTTGATTTCGCGCAAAGCGCCATTTTTTCTTAAAGGCTATCTAGATCGCCAACTCCTCCGGCACCACCGGCTCCTTTTGCCAGTCAGCTACCGGATCGAAGCCGAGGACCCATCCTAGGTCGCCTTCCGATCCTCCCTTTTCCGAACCGAGCAGCGCCTTCTGCGCGTCGGCGTCCCGCATATGCTTGACGCGGGAAGCGTGGATGGCGCGGCGCTGGATCGCGTGAACGCGTGGGATGCGAACGCGGCGAAAATTGCGGAAGGCTTCAGTAGGGTCCTCATGCTGTGCATCCAGCCAGCGCGCCAGGATGTAGGCATCCTCGAATGCCTGACACGCGCCTTGGCCGATATTGGGCAGCATCGCGTGCGCCGCATCACCGATAAGTTGAACCCGCCTGCGACCCCAGTTCCCGTTTAACGGTCGCGTGAACAGGCCCCATTTGGAACACTCGGTAATGAGGCCTAGCAACGTCTTCAGCCGGGGCTCGGGGTTGGGGAAACTTCGGCGCATCTCGTCCGGGTCGCCGCGCGTGGACCAGCTTTCGGCGACCCACTTATCCGTGTCCTCCTGCGTCACGACGGTCACAAGTTCCTTGCCACGCATGTAATAAGCCATGAAGTGGCAACCCGGGCCGACCCATTGCGTCCAACCGCTGGGCTCCAGGCATTCGGGTGGCACCTCGCTGCCCTTCAGCAGCGCGCGCCACACCATCTGCCCGGTGTAGGAAGGATGATCATCGCCGTAGAGCGCCTGCCTGACGACCGAGCGCACGCCGTCCGCGCCGATCACCAGATCGGCCTCGACCGTCGTGCCGTCGGCGAAGGAGAGGATGACGCCATCGTCACGCTCCTCCATACCGGCAAGGCGATGGCCGAGGTGAATCGACGCCGGATCCAAACCGCCGGCAAGCGCTTCCATGAGATCGGCGCGGTGAAATGTGTAGAACGGACCGCCAAAGCGAGCCGAGGCTTTTTGATTGTCTATGAACTCAAGAAGCTCTCCGGTTTGCATGTTCCGGGTGCAGATTCCAGGGGAGGGGGTTGCGACGGCGGCAATCGTCTTCCCCAGGTTGATTGCCTCCAGCGCCTTGTTGGCCTGCGGGCTGGTAGCGATGGCGGCGCCGACCTCGGCGAGGGCCGGCGCGGCTTCATAAACATCCGCCCTCATACCAAACGCTGCCAGCGCATGCGCGGCCGAAAGCCCCGCAAGGCCGCCTCCGACAATTACGATTCGTTGCTTCAGCGGCATTTAGCGCCCCCCCAATGTCTTATCAGCGGCAAGTGTTCACCCTTTAAGGTGGCGCCATTATTTCGATTAAATGGAAAGTTTCGAAAAAGCAAGCCCGATGAGCTGATTAGGGGTTTCCGCATGATATGTCTTGATCGGGCGCCTGACCCGAAGCGTAGTTGCCGTTAGGAATCACAGTCTTCCACGCCCAGCATGACCAGCAAGGCTCGGGCGGGCGGCAATGGAGCAGGCTCTTGGTATCGGCTCCGCGCGCTCCAGCCCCTTCAGCGCGCCCGCTGGGATAGAAACTGCTCGATCCGGGTCATCAGCCATGCCGGTGTCTCAAGCATCGGGTAGTGGCCGGAATTGGGGATGATCTCGATCTCGGCATGCAGATAAAGCGGCGGGAAAACGGCACGAACAAATTCTTCGGTGACCCCGCCATCGTATTCGCCAATCAGGATGAGAATTGGCACCTTGATCGACTTCGCCGCCTCAGCGAAGTTCGTCTCGATAAAGGCGCGCCCGTAGCCGCGAAAGGCTTCGATCTCCGTCGTTTCGCGCGTAAAGCGCATGATGTGCTTCGCGACTTCCGGCTTCAGCCGGCCGCCGAGGGACAAGCCCAGAATTTGCTGCCCGGCCTCGTCGCTATCGGCGACCGCCGCGAACATTGCCTCGGCCTCTGGCGGCATCTGCATACCCGTCGCCGGCGCCGGTGTCACCGCGACCAAAGCCTGGACTCGCCGTGGCGCGTCGACCGCGACACGTTGCGCCGCCTGGCCGCCCATCGAATGACCGACAACGGAGAAATCGTCCCAGCCGAGGTGGTCGGCGAGCTCGATCGCGTCGGCCGAGATCTGCTTGATGGAGTAATCGCCGGACATGCCGCGCGACCTGCCGTACCCACGGTAATCGAGGAACGCAAACGAAAATCGTTCCCTGTCGATGAACGGAAACGTCGGCGCCCAGACCGTATGATCACCAAACCAGCCGTGCAGCACCAGAACTTTCTCCGGCCCTCGACCAATCATTTCATAGCCGATCATTCTTTGTCCTCCTCTTACAGGCTGCTAGCGGTCTTTGCCGCCGCTTCTTGACGCCTGAGATAAAAGTTTCGCGCGGTCGCGGGCAAAATCACCTCCAGCCGACAGAAGCTTGAACGATTGCTCCGAGGAAGATCGGCCTTTTCTTACTTGAGAAGCGGCAAATACTGATCTAGCCAGCCGCGCAACAGGCCGCGGAGGCGGGACTGCTCATTGGCAAATGGAAAGTGATCCATGCCACCGAGCATCATCAGCTCGGCACCGGGGCCGGCGCGCCGCATCATCTCGATGGATTGCTCGCTCGGCGTCACGCTGTCGTTGGCGGCATGCACCAGCAGGAGCGGTCGCGGCGCGATGTTGCCGACGACATCGACAGGCCGAAAATCCGTCATGCTCTGCGCCACTTCAACCGGAAACTCCATGATGACATCAGGTGGCAGGTTTGAGCGAAGGTGTTCCGGGATCGGCACGATGTCCCAGCGGGAGACCATCATCGTCTCTCCAGCGGCGTGCTTGTGCCGCCCTTCCTCCAGCATGGCGGTAAAGCGGCCCCAGGCCTCGGCGCTTTTATGCTGGCCCTGGAACTTGGTGAAGCCGTTGCCCCAGCCGCCGAACGAAATCGCCGCTGCTACCCGCTCGTCGATGCCGGCGGTGTAGATGCCGACAGCGGCGCCGTAGCTTTGCCCGCTGATGGCGATGCGGCTTGCGTCAACCTCCGGCTGCGCCGCCAGCCAGGTCAGCGCGTTCTTCGCATCGGCGACGGCATCCTGGCACAGGATCCGCCCGCGCTGTCCCTCGCTGCCGCCGCAGCCGCGGAAGTCTAGCCGCAGGGCGACATAGCCCCACCCGGCATACATCTCCGCTTCCAGCCGGTGTGTCGGCGCGTCCTTGGAGCCGCCAAAACCATGCAGGACGATGACGCCGGGCCTTGGCCGCGCAGCATCGCCTTCGGGCAGGTGCAGCAGGCCCGCCAACCGCAGGCCTTCCGACGGAATTTCGACCTTGCGTACAGTCATTGGAGCTTCCCTGACAGTTTTTGTTCAATCCAGCAGCAGTCTGCCGCGTTGCCGCGCCTCAGTAGCCCTGCAAAAGGAAATTGTTCGGTATGGCCGGTCCCCAGACGTCGCGGCGGGTTCGGCCGGGCCAGGTTTTCGGGCGTTGCGGCCGGTCCTCGTGCCAGGGTCTCGGTTCGAAGTAGCCGAGGTCTTCGACCGACATTTGGTCCAGTTCGGCATAAAGCTCGATCATCAGGTTGTCGGGGTTCAGGTGGTAGGTGGCGATGTTGTGGCCGGGGCCGTGGCGCACCGGGCCCCAGATGATCTCCAGCTTTTCGCGGCCGAGCACGTCGCAGGATTCCGTCAGGTGCGCGGCGTCGCGCATCTCGAACGCGAAATGATGCATCCGCCGCCCCTCCGCCTTCAGGAAGTTTACCGTATGATGATCCGGCCCGCAGCGCATGAAGGCGAAATACCGCTCCACCCAGTCGGAGACGCGGAAGCCGAGAAAGCGTTCGTAGAAGCTTGCGATCAGCTCGGCATTGTCGACCACGAAAGCGACGTGGCCGAGCTTGAATGGCCCGACGCCGGTCACGCTCACTGGCGGGCTGAAGGTCGCTTGCGTGGAAACCGCCACCTCGGTGCCGTTTGGGTCGGTGAAAACCAGCGTCTGGCCGCCGGCGGACGTCACATCGCTGCGTAGCGCGGCGGCGGTTCCGGCCTCGGAAAACGCGGCGGCGGCGGCGATAAGATCGGTTTCCGCCGGCGCCTGGAAGGCCATCTGCGCGCACCGTCGCGCCGCGGCCTGTTTCAGCACCACGGCAAGCTGCCCAACGCGGGTGCCGAGATAAGCGGTGCCGTTCTCCCGCTCGATCAAATGCAGCCCCATGACGCGCTGGTAGTAGTCGAGCTGGCGCTCGAGATCCGGCGTCTCAAGCGTGATGTGGCTAATGCGGGAGACTTTGATCATGGCAGCGTCCTGGTGAGGTCGGTGGGAGAAGCGTGGCGGGCGGCGCGCCCGGCCGCCTGGTCCTTAATCGTGGCGGTGGTGCCGAGGATTTCGTCGAGCCGGTTCGAAAGCGCCCCGAAGCCGGCCGGGGTGGCGATGCCCGCGACGTAACGGTCCGGGCGGAGCACCAGGATGTTGCCGCGATACTTGGCCAGCAGCGCTCGGCCGGGCTCGTCGTCCACGACCAGCAACCCGGCCACCCTCTCCGGCGTTTCGGGTTTCTCGGTTATCAGCAGCGTTTCCGGCCGCAGCGCCGCCCAGAGCGGATGCGCCGCTGCCTCGGCCAGCGCCGCCGCCTCGACCTCGAGGCCAAGCAGCGCAAAGCCCGGCCCGGCCACGTCGTCGACAAAAGTCGGCGCGCCGCCGCGCCGCCGCAAGCCGATCCGCGGGATGATGCGCCCGGTCAGGCTATCGGCGGCTTCGTCGGCGCGCCGCACGATCAGGCCGCCCCGGAACAGCGGCTTCGGCATATACCGCATCTCCCGGAAGTAGCGGCGAATGCCGGGCAGAAGGTTGGCCGCGGCGAAAGCAATGTCGCGCAGGAACGCCAGCCCGCGGGAGCGGATATTGGCCAGCCGCCCGACCCGCACCGAATAGTCCACGATCGCGCGGATATGGTCGCGCCGCTCGGTCTCGTAGCTCGGCAGCAGGCGCGGCGCGGCCTCGCCGTTCAGCACCATCGCGATCTTCCAGCACAGGTTGGCGGCGTCGCGGGCGCCGGTGTTCATGCCCTGGCCGCCGAAGGGCGGCATGACATGCGCGGCGTCACCCAGCAGAAACACCCGGTTTTTTTGCAGATGCGTCGCGATCCGCTCGGAAAAGCCGTACACGGTGCGCCGGATGATGTGCAGCGGCACTCCCTTGTAGGGCGTGTGCCGGTCGACCAGGCGCCGGATCGCGGCATCGGTCTGGATCTCCTCGCGGTCGTCGTCCGCCAGCAGCATGAATTCCAGCCGCCGGCCGCCATACGGCCCCGGCACGCTGTTGATCGGCCGATTCGGGTTGCAGAAGAACCTCGAGTGATCGACTTGGTCCGGGAAATCGGCGAGGTCGATCACGAGATGTGGCTCGTCGATGCGGGTGCCGGGAAAGTCGATGCCGAGGGCGGCGCGGACGAAGCTGCGGGCGCCGTCGCAGGCCAGCAGGTAGCGGGCCTGGACCGTCTGCGGCCCGTCCGCCGTTTGTAGATCGACCCGCACGTCCTCGTCGCCCTGGGTGATCGCGGCCACCGAGGCGCCGTAATGGCAGCGCACGTTGTCGTAGCGTTGGCTGCCGCGCAGCAGGATCTTCTCGAACACCGGCTGTAGCACCGCGTTGCGGTTGCCGAAGCCGTTCGCGGTGATGAAGCCTGGCACCTTAACCAGCACATAGCCGAGCGGCGAGATAAAATGCACGCCGAACGGCCGGGAGGTGTGCGGCCCGAGCGCGCCGGCAAGCCCCAGCGCGTTCAGCACCCGCATGTACTCGTCGTCCACGGCGATCGCCTTCGGCATATCGGAGGTCAACGGCTTCTGCTCGATGAGCAGGCAGCTCACGTTCAGCGCACCGAGCAGGTTCGCCGCGGTCAGGCCGACCGGCCCGGCACCGACCACCAGCACATCCACCGCGGCCGGCAGCGGATCGTGTGGGCCTTCCCACGGCGCGATCAGCACCTGCGTCTCTTCCAAAGTCAGCGCCCGCCCGGACGGCACCTGCAAATCGCCAGCGTCGTAAGTCCGCTCCCGCACGTCGCTCATCGTGTCAGAGCGTGATGATTTATTACTCATCACGCTCTGTTTCTGCTGGACACGCAATTTTATAGTTCAACCGCATGGCTTGCGACTCGACTCGTGTCGCTCCGGCCGGTTCGGTTTCATGACAGCAATCTCCGGCCGCCACGTGCCGTGGCACCGGCCGCCGGCGCGGCTGTGTCGGTCGCTGGGCATCGCATAATCCAACATTTCCTCCACCCATTTCTTGTAGGCGTTCAGGCTCAAGCTTCAGCCACGCAATCACCTCGCGCGGAGCTTCGAGAAAGACGTCGCTATCTTTAACATCTGGCACGGAGCCAAATCGTCTCGCCGCCTGGTGCTAGCGTCAACTTGCCAGCAGAAAGTCGATATTCGCTTTGTTAAATTGCTCTGGCGCCTCGAACTGCGGCCAATGGCCAACATCGTTCAGTTGCAGATGAGAAACGTTCGGCAGCAACTCCAGCATGCGGCGTGCCGTGTTCAGGAACAGCGGCCGGTCCTTCAAGGATTCCACCACCAGCACCGGCGCCCGGATGCCGCGGCACTCCTCTTCGGTGATCAGGTTCTTGTGCAGGTATTTCGGCCCCAGCACCGCGAGCACGTGCTCGGCCGCGGCTTTTGCATCCGGCTGCCGATACGTCGCCTGCCGTAGCGCGATCAGGTCGTCGATGCGCTTTTCGGGCCGGTACATCAGCGAATCGAAAATCGCCTTGATGTTCTGCCAGCTCGGATCGTCATAGGCTTTGCCGCGCCGTTTAATGATACCGCCGATCTCCTCAGCGTCGTCGGCCAGGCCGAAAGGCGCGTTCAGCGTCACCTTGTGCACCTTGTCCGGATGGGTGGAGGCGAACCGCACCGCCACCCAGGCGCCGAGCGAGATGCCGATCACCGACGCCCGCTTGACGCCGACGGCATCCATGAAGCCGATGACCTGGTTCACATAGTCGGCGATCTCGTAATCGTGCGGCGGCTTTTCGCTGTAGCCGCTACCGACGAAATCAAAAGCGAAGCAATTAAAATGCTCGGAGTGCGGTCCAAGAGTCGCCATATAGGCTTCCCAGGTGCCGCCGGTGCCATGCAGCATGATCAGCGCCGGCGCGTCCGGCGATCCGGCCTGCGCGTATCGCGTTCGGACCCCGCCGGCATCTACCCAATCCTGCCGGAAAGCCACTGTCTTCAGGTGGCTCCAGATGCTTTCATACGGCGCCGGCGCTGACATGGCGCCCTCATCTGTCTTTGTTTGCATGTCCATAAATTTGAATTACCATAAATTTTCGAAAATACAAGTCTTGACGAAACTTTGTGTCAATGCTAGTTCCTCTGTCGCGGCCGACTGTGGTCGTACTAACAAGCTGGATAGCGCCGTGTTGGCAGGCCTGCAGACCCTTCAATCATCGTCGGTTCAGTTTCTCGGCCGCGAAGCTCTTGAGAAAATGCGCGTGGACGTCCTGGATGGTGCGTTCGAAGCTGGGGCCAAGCTGCCGTTTGCGGCGCTGCAAGAGCGCTACGGCGTCAGCGTCGGCACGATCCGCGAGGCGCTGTCGCACCTGGTTTCGGAAGGGCTGGTCACCTTGGACGCCGGCCGCGGCTTCCGCGTGGCGCCGGTGTCGCGTACCGATCTTCTGGATTTTTCCGAGATGCGGGTGGATTTCGAGAAGCGCGCTTTGCTGGATGCGATGGCCCATGGCGACGACGCCTGGGAAGTACGGATCATCTCCTCGTTTCACCTGCTCGAGAAGCTTTCCGAGCGGCCCGCGCGCGACCGTTTGCGGGAGGCCAGCCGCTGGACAGCCTTTCATCGCGACTATCATGCGGCCCTGGTCTCAGGCTGCCGCTCCCGCTGGCTGCTGCATTTCCGCGCGCTGCTCTTCGATCAGGCCGAACGCTACCGCTTGCTGTCGTTGCGCCATCGGCCGCCTACCAGCGCCCGTAAAGGCGAACACCGGGCGATCATGGAAGCCGTGCTCGCCCGCGATACCGGGCGCGCCTGTGAACTCGCGGAACAACATATCCGTAAAACCGTGGATGAGGTTCTGCGCTACGCGCCGCAACTAAAATAATCGAGCGCCGGGATCATAAAAGTTCATCCGGCTGCCAACTAAGGAGGTTGAGCTTGGACACGGCAACAGCTGATTACGCAATGGCGAGTCCGCACTTCGTCACCGGCCCGCGCTTTTACACGGCGTATCGCGGCATGACGATTCCCTACGAGGAAGCGATCGAGCGAGCCCGCACCATCTCACCCATCGCCAGGCGCAACGCCGCCGCGACCGAGGAGTTGCGCCGATTGCCGGAGGAAAACGTCCAGGCGATCCTCGACTCCGGCCTGATGCCGCTGATGCGTCCGAAGCGCTTCGGCGGCTACGAGGGCGACTGGATGACCCAGCTCGACTGCGTCAGCGAGGTGGCGCGCTGCTGCGGCTCCACCGGCTGGGTGATGACCTTCTTCATTCAGCACCAGTACTTCCTCAGCCTGTTTAGCGAGGAGGCGCAGTGCTTCGTTTACGAGCGGCAGGCCGATCCCACCATTCTCACCTCGTTCTTCAACCCTGGCGGGGAGATCAAGCAGGTCAGCGGCGGCTATGAAATTCGCGGCCGCTGGCACTTCGCCTCCGGCGCCGATTACTGCAAGTGGGGCATCGTCGGCGGCGCCGAGCGCGGCCCGGACGGCCGGATCAAGCGGCAGCTGAATTTCCTGCTGCGGCCGGACCAGTTCAAGATCGACCGGGTTTGGAACTCCGTCGGCCTCAAGGGTACCGGCAGCAACGATGTCATCGTCGAGCCGACGTTCGTCTCCGACGCCTTTGTCTACGATCACGACGAGGCGCTGGTAGGCCGGGCGCCGGGGCAGTCGGTGAACGAGGGCGTGGTCTACCGTGCCCCGCTGATCCTGAATTCCGGCTTTGCGGTAATGACGCCGATGCACGGCATTGCCCGTGGCGCCTATGAATCCTTCGTCGAGTTTACCTCCGGCCGCGAAGTCAACGGCTTCGGCAGCAAGCCGACCGACCGCGCCGACATCCAGATCGCGATTGGTGAGTCGAAGGCGGAGATCGACCTCGCCTACATGATCACGGAAAAGCTCAATGCCACGGTGCTGGAAGACAGCAAGATCACGCGGGTGGACGCGGTGCGCCACCGCCGCGACTTCATGTTGATCCAGAAGCTGCTGCAGCGCGCCGTCGATCGGCTGTTCGACTTGAGCGGCGCCCGCGGCCTGCAGGCCGATCATCCGTTGCAGCGGCACTGGCGGGACCTGCACGCCATCGGCCACCACGCCGCCTGGGCAGCACCGTCCCTGCAGATCGCGGGCCGCGATGCGCTCGGCCTGCCGCCGCTGCCCAGCGACACCTACCCGCTCGACTAAGGAAGGTTTCCGGTATGAAGTGCTCGATCGCCATTGTCGGTGGCGGCCTCGGCGGCCTGGCCGCCGCCCACGCCTTCGCCGCCTGCGGGCTGCGGGCGGACGTCTTCGAAAACGCGGCAGCGCTGGGTGAAATCGGTGCCGCCGTCAGCACCAGCCCACAGGCTAACAAGGCGCTGCGGGCCATCGGCCTAGGTGAAAAAATCGCCGCCGTCGCTAACGTATCGCCCGGCATGTACACCCGCGACATGCAGACCGGCGCTTTTTTGGAGTTCCGGGATGCACGGGAAGCCGCGGCGCGCTACGGCGCGCCGTTCTACACCTTCCACCGCGCTGACCTGGTAGACGCCTTGGCCAGCGGCCTCGACGCTGGATCGATACATCTCGGCCACCGCCTGACAGGGGTTGAGGAACACGCCTCCGGCGTCACCCTGAGCTTTGCCAACGGCGTCACCGTGGACGCGGACGTCGTGATCGGCGCCGACGGCGTGCGCTCGGTGACGCGACGGGCACTCTATGGCGAGGACAACCCGAGCTATACCGGGCAGATGGCGTGGCGAGCACTGCTGAAAGGCAGCGACGTGCCGCCGGAATGCCTGGAGCCGAACGGCCATGTCCAGTGGATCGGTCCCGGCTGCCACTTCATCGCCTACTACATCCGCGGCAAGCAGCTGGTGAACGTCGTCACCCAGCAGGACACCGACCAATGGGTCGATGAAGGCTGGTCCACCCGTGGCGATCCGGAAGAGATGCGGCGCAGCTTTCCCAATCCGGAGCCGCGGCTGAAGACGCTGCTCGGCCTGATCGACGAATGCACGAAATGGGGCCTGTTCACCCGGCCGCTAAACGGCAATTGGGGCCGCGGCCGCATCCAGCTGATCGGCGACGCCGCCCATGCCATGCTGCCGAATGCCGGCCAAGGCGCCTGCCAGGCATTCGAGGACGCCTACATCCTGGCGCGCTGGCTGCAGGCCGAACCCAACGATCCGGCCGCTGCCCTCGCCGCGTTCCGCCGCGTCCGCATCCCGCGGGTGCATGCCGTGCAGCGCCTGTCGCTGATGAACGCCCGCTTCAAGCACATGCAGGATTCGGCGGCGCAAAAAGCGCTAATAGCGTCCGGCAAAGGCGGCACGGACGGCAATATGGACTGGGTGCTCAGCTTCGACCCCGTCACGGACTGGAACATCGCGCCGCCCGTCCCGACGCTAGAAATGGCGGTCTAGCCTTTTATGCTCGATAGGCCAGAAGGAGGGCTTCCACCGCTTTAAGAGTCGCCTGCCTCACTTTAACAACATGACTTTGAAGTCGAATTGCGCAGCGATATGACCAAGCCACAAGCTACTCGCCGAAATAAAAGTAAAGTGTGCTGCTCACATTCATCACCTAAGATCATGGAGAGCAAGTTTCAGTGGATGTGCGAGATGCCGCTGAATAAAGCCCGGCCCAGTAAATTGGGTAGCAGATCGTCCAGTGAGGCGGGTATACTGCTACCGGCGATCGGCCGGCCTTCGAGATAAAATCTGCCGCAGCTGCCCTCATGTTTGTCTGCATCAACAACGGGCCAAAAGGAGTAAACCCGATGGATGATAACATCCCGCACACCGTAGAAGTCAAAGCGACCGACAGCTCTTCAAGTTTGGGAGTCGCTTCTCGTCTGCCAAGCCCGCGTGAGATGCCGCGGCAGTTTGCCCCCTTGCTCCGTAATGCTTGGTACGTGCTGGCAACCCGGCAGGATGTTGACCGGACGCTCAAGAGCATCTTGGTACTTGGAGATCCGCTCGTGTACTATCGCGCGGAAGATGGAACTCCCCGGGTGTTTGACAACCGTTGTCCGCACCGCATGTTTCCTCTCTCTAAGAGCCACCTAATCGGCGACACAATTCGCTGCGGCTACCATGGCTTTACCTTCGATCAGGCCGGGCAATGTACATTCGTTCCGGGAAGTCCACACAAGCCAAACTTCGCTCTTCGCCGTTATCCGGCGGTCGAGCGTGGACCTTGGCTTTGGGTTTGGATGGGCGACGAAACCGCGGCGGATCCGGAAGATATTCCGCTACAAGACTTCGTGGTCGATAAACTTTCCTCGTTCCAAGGCCATGTTCTGAACGAGTGCAACTACATGCTGGTGATAGAAAATCTGCTTGATCTTACGCACATCCATTATCTGCACGGGCCGGTGGCTGCCGACCAGGCCTATGCCGATGAGCCGTCACAAGTTTTCGAGGTGGAGGGCGGCGTCGGGACCCGGAAGATCACCGAGCGGACCCGCGCCAGCAATCTCGGCGAATGGTGCGGCGACGATCCGGATCGCCTTATCTGGAAGGAGGAGGAAAATCGGGTTATTGGACCTTCGCTGGTTGATTATGTGGGGACGATGTTGCCGGTCGATCGACCCGACGAACCTTTGCGGATGAAAAGCATGCGCGTACTACATGCTATTACGCCTGCCGGACTCTACCAAACCCATCAATTTTTCTATTTTAGTTTTGGCACGCCGCTTCAGATATCTCCCGACGAGGCACAAAATATCATCATCAACCAGATTTTCGTTCAGGATCTCGAAGCTGTAGTTTACCAGATGGAAGCCATTATGAATGATCGTCGGGGTGAAATCGTCGAGCGCCGGATGCTTGGCGATATGCCGGCGATGCAGATGCATAGGAAGCTGAATCGACGCGCCGTGGAAGAGGCTGCCGCCACTGTCTGACAGCGCTTAAAAGCGTATGCGACAAGATCGGGCAGGTCCACCGCCGCCGGCTGACGACGCAATAATCGGTACATTCGTTATCGGGCGCAACGGCGTGTCGCTTCTGCAACGTGGACTATTGGTAGGCTAAGGCCATCAGCACTGCTGGGCCGCACACCGTCGCCTGCGACATCCTTGGGAAGAAGCGCGCCATGACAACCGCCTCCGTGCATACCGACGCCGCCGATATCTTCTTCGATGTTGAAGGCTCCGGCCCGCTGCTGCTCGCCATCCCCGGCCGCGGCGGCACCGCGCCCCGCTATGCCGGGATCTCGGCGATCCTGCGGGATACCTACACCGTGGTCCGCTACGACCGGCGCTGCTGCGGGCGCAGCACCGGCGACAAGACCCGGCCGATGGACCTGACGCAGCAGGCCCGCGACGCGCTCGCCATCCTCGGCGAACTCGGCGCTGCCCAAGCCTACATCTTCGGCAACAGCGCCGGCGCCAGCATCGCCTTGCGGCTGGCCGAATTCTTTCCGGAAGCCGTCGCCGGCATGGTGGCGCACGAGCCGATGGCGCCGTCGATCCTGCCGGACCGGCAGCACTGGATCGATTTCAACATGCAGGTGGAACAATCCTATCGCGGCCAGGGCGTCGGACCCGCCATGGCGTTGCTGGCGGGCTCGATGGTCGGCATGGCGCCGGGCGGCCAGCCGCCCCGCCCCGGCACCGACGACATGGATTTCTTCCTCGGCAACGAACTCATGAGCCTGTGCTATTACCAGCCCGATCTCGAACGGATCCGGCGCAACGGCACCAGGCTGATCGCCAGCAAGGGCCGGCTCAGCGCCGACGCCTATTACGCCCGCTCGGCCGATATCGTCAGCGAACGGACCGGCTGCCCACTCCGCGTCATGTCCGGCAACCACATTGCCCACCTTGCCGATCCCGCAACCTTTGCCGCCGAATTGCGCGCCGCGCTAAACGAAGTCTAGGCATACACGCCCCGCGCAATCATAAGTATCGAAGTTCTGAATGGTGTCGATCGCTGGATGTTCAGGTAGATCGTCAGCAGGTTACGCTTGCCTGGTCCAGGACAGCGATAGCGATGTCGCCGCGTGACTCATTGTTGAGCGCTAAAGCAACATCGGGAGCCGACTTCTGACAAGAAGAATCGCGGTCATCCCACTTCTGAATGATCGCAACGGCATGGTCATCGTGGCGCGCAATGCCGTCTCGATTGGCCGGCGCGGATCGGACAGGAAGTTGGCGACGCCGGCGAGAGTCTTGTCGGCCTCGGCGTACAGCACGTGGAGGATGGCGCCGACCAGCAGCGAGCGGCTGGTCATCTCCCAGTGATTGCGGCGCTCCAGCGCGCCTTCGGGATCAACCGGGACATCCGCGATATTCTGCACGTCTGAACCTCCCATTCTCCTTTCCGGACCTCCAGCAGCGGATTGTAGGCAGCACTGGCGGCGTTGGTCGGGTCGAACAGTAGCACTTGCCCGAAGCGGGCACGCCAGCCAGCGGTCAAGCCCCAGTTCTCGCCCTTGATGTCATGGACGATCGCTGATCCGGGCGCTGATCCGGGCCAGGTGAGCAGCGTCGGTACGACCAGGCCGACTCCCTTGCCGGACCGGGTCGGCGCAAAGCAGAGAACATGCTCAGGCCCGTCATGGCGAAGATATTCACGCGTCCAGCGGCCGAGCAGCACACCGTCCGTGCCGAGAAGACTCGCGTTCTTCACGTCAGTCACTTCGGCTCAGCGGGCGGAGCCGTAGCTGGTGGCGCGCTTTGCTTCCCGGGCGCGCCAGACCGACATGCCGACAGCGACGACGACCGCAGCGACGCCGCCCGACGCCGCGACATAGGCACCCTCTATGAAAACATCGCGGGCATAAGCGTCATAGGCGAATCACCACCAGAAGAACGCCGGTGGCAGATAGATCGGCCAGCCGAGAAGCCTGAGTATGGGTGGCCCAAGCTCAGGCTGAAAGGCCAGCTTCCACGCCACCCACTCCGTCGCGCTCCAGACGAAAGCCATCACTACCGCTCTAACGGTGAGAACTTGGCCCCACAGGATCTTTGTCGCATTCATCAGAAATGAAGACGACGGCTGCTGAAAGAGACTTATAAGGGGAATCTGCCGCGGAGAGGGCTAGAGGTTAGCAGAGCAAAGAAATCGGACAGCTTGTAATTAGATCTGATAAAAGACAGAGCAGTTCGGATGGGTACCGACATGGCTTTCCTTTCGTAGAGTGGTGGAGGGAATAGTGCGGTGTTTCGATTTATTTTCTATCGGCGGCCAGCCATCGCTCGGCTGCCTCATCGCTGCTGTCAGGGCTGGAATTGAACGCGATGGGAGTGTGAGGCGCACCTTGCCGCACTGCATTAATGACCTGCTCGCATTCCGGCACATGCTTGGTTGTTATGCGAACGCCAGCGCCAATGACGATACAATCGTAGGATTTGCCGCTTAAGTGATCCAAAATCCGCCGGCTTATATTTTCGTCAGACCGGATCGGCAGGTGCTCCGGTTCCCAGCCCCTGTCGCGCATCTGTTGCTGGTCCTTCTCGAGGCCCTCGGCCACCACCGCCGCGTTCAGCCCCTGCGGGAGGAGCGGATCTGAAAAATCGGTTGCGTCGGGCGCGTAGCCAATAACTAGTACTTTGAACATTGATGCTCCTTCAACATATGCGCGGCCTCCTCGGCGCTTGGCTAATTTAGAGCGACTGCCGCCCGATATAAGTGGTACGATCTGGAACATCTCGTACCAAGAAGCAGAACGCATGCAGGCAGATGACTTGGCAATTTTACTGCGGCTTGCCCATAACAAATGTCTCTCGGTCACGGCACGCGCGCTTGGTGTGCCCAAATTGAAGATCAGCCGGGTAGTTGCGCGGCTGGAGGCGGCAGCGAAAATTCCCCTGTTTGACCGCTCATCGCTTCACTTCAGGCTAACCGATGCAGGCACGATGTTGCGGCCGCATGCCGAGCGGGTTGTCGAGGAGGTGGAACAGGCCCGCTCGACGGTCGATGGCTTCGCTACGGAGCCTCAGGGCCTCCTCCGCGTGGCCAGTACGCCGGCTTTCGTGCAGGGTGTCATTACGCCAATGACGCCGTCTCATCTCAACCGCTGTCGAAGAATGACGATAGAGCTGATCGTCGATCAGCAGCGCATCGACCTTGCGAAATCTAGCGTCGATCTCGCAGTACATACCAGTGCGCCGCCGGATTCCGACTATATCGCCAAACGCCTTCCCTCGGCGGCAGTTTGGCTTAGCTCCGCTCCTGGTTATTTGCGTGATCGCGGTCAACCACGGAAACCACAGGACCTGATTGGCCATGATATTGTTGCGCGAAATTCGATCAGTCGATGGACCTTCTTTAATGGCGCGTCGCATCAGACGATCGAGGTAACCGCGCGCGCGCTTGTTGAAGATGCGAGCTCCTGCCGCAGCATGCTGGAAGGCGAAGCGGGTCTTGGATGTCTGCCGTGGTTTCTCGCCAAGCCATCTCTTGAGTCGGGTCGGTTGGTTCGCGTTCTTAAGGGTTGGGAACGCGAAGCGATAGAGGTGAACGCACTCTGCAGCCGGCATCGCGCAACAGCGCCAAAGCTGCGCATTTTGACAGGAACTTGAAACGTACATGAAATCGCAAGCCTAATCACTCTGCCTTCAGGTCAGCCAAACACGTTCCTGCGGATTGCGAAACCACAACACCAACCAGTAACTGCGCAAAAGTTCTGTCTGCATGTCTGCTTGGCTCTATTTATACCATCGAAAGCTGTCGTTCTGCTGTCGGCCACATTGAATGCGGGCGGTCCCGATTAGCCGCTGGCCATGCCTTGGCCGAGAGGACAGCTGTGCGCCATTCCACTCATTTAGGTGGGCGTGAACACGCGCTGAAAGCGGACGTAACCACGCCGCTTAGCGATGAAGCCGATGCGCTAATTTCACTCGGTCCGGCTTCGACAAATTGACATCCCTTGCTGGTCCTCCTACTTTTCTTCGTGGACGTGTAAAAGTCATGGCCCGGTCGGTAGTCCGGGTGGCAATTACGCTCGTGCGAGTTTCCCCGCCTGCTCAGGGAGAAACCACCAGCACGTCCTTTCCAACTATAGGAAAGGTGTGTGCTATGGAAACCTCGAAATGGTTAATAGCTTTCGTAGCGATTTACGGCGGTCTTGGTGGCATTATGTTCGATGCCGTTATTCCGGCGACATCGCATCAGCATTTATGGAATCCCGCCTGGCTGCCGCACGCGAAGTTCCACAATGTGCAGACAATGCTTATGGGATTGTTCAACGCGATCGCCACGCTGGTAATGCTCTTCGCGCTGCGGCCTCTAACCCTCCCGGTACTTCTGGTAGCTGCCGCGCTTGCGGCGCTCTACTTTGTCTGCATGCTGCTGGCGCCTCTTTTTCCTGGCACTGCCTGGAGCGATCCGGAGTTCGAGGCAGCCAATCCAAGACCGCTCGGCATACCGGTGCAGAAGTTTCTGAGCATGCTAGCCACCGGCTTGGTCATTATAGCGATCCTGATTGCGGTGCTTTGACTTCAAGAATGGCGGGCGGCAGCCCCCGACGCCGCCCTCCTTCGCGTGCTAAACCGCAGCTCCTCATGGGAGGCGCGAACTCCTTTGATCGGCTTGTATGCCAAGCCCGTCGGTCGGCCTGTTTCCGCTCTGCGCGCAATCCCGTCGTTTCCGGGCGATCCCGGTCTTCTCGATAAGCAGCCATTCCTCTGGTTCTAATGGGGCGGGGCCTGCTTCGTATGCTGGGCTTTAGCAGCCTCGGCCCACCAGGTTAGGTCTGCGACAAAACGCGGAAAAGCATCCTCTAGCGCCTTTCCTGCCTCTCCGGTTAGCATCGCAGATACGAACATCGATCCATTTTGATCACCGCAAATCAGGCATTCGGCGAATGGAGTCATATTTTTCCGGACCAGGCTATGACACTGGCCGCCGTCGATCGCCTCGTTCATCATTCAACCATTCTCGAAATGAACGTCGAAAGCTACCGGCGCCGCGCAGCACTCGACCGCAAACAAACCGCTGGGCGCCCAGCGTCCCGGCAACACCAAAGACGGTGCTGGAGGACGAACCAGTTGATTGACGCGCCGCGACAAATCAACGTCAATCAGTGCTTGCGCTAATCCAAAAACACGATAACCTCGGTTACATCGCGGCCCAATAATTCTCCTCCAGATCGCCGCTCTTTCTCATCCAGATTGTCGCGCTACAGCCTATAAGGATAAGGAACTGTCAATCGGCATTCAAACGGGACCCCCGATCGGCGTGCAAAAAGGACCCCTGGGTCATGCTGGATGGGCTTGTCCAGGTAGCGAACAGGAGGGCCCCGCGCGCCCGAGGAGCGCGGTTCAAATGCGCTGGCGTAGCGGGCGCGTGGGAGGTGCCTGTTTGCCCACCTGGGCAAGCCCGGGGGTGGGGTCCGGGGAGGGGGTTTGATCAGGCGCGGCCGGTCAGGCGCGGCCGGTTCAGGCGCGGTTTTTGAAGCGCCAGCTTTCGTTGCCGGTCTCGACGATGTCGCAATGGTGCGTCAGGCGGTCGAGAAGTGCCGTAGTCATCTTGGCGTCGCCGAACACGCTCGGCCATTCGCCGAAGGCCAGGTTGGTGGTGACGATGATCGAGGTCTTCTCGTAGAGCCGGCTGATCAGGTGGAACAACAGCTGGCCACCGGCCTGGGCGAACGGCAGATAGCCGAGTTCATCCAGAACCAGGAAGTCCAAGCGCATGGCAAAGTCGGCGAGCCGCCCCTGCCGGCTGGATCTTGCCTCGGCTTCCAGGCGGTTGACCAGATCGACGACGGTGAAGAACCGGCCACGAGCGCCACCGCGGATGCAGGCTCGTGCTATGGCTATGGCCAGATGGCTCTTGCCGGTGCCGGTGCCGCCGACCAGGACGGTGTTGCGCTGTGCCGCGATAAAATCACCGCCGGCCAGATCACGCACCAGCGCCTCGTTGATCGGCGTCCCGGCGAACTCGAAGTCCTCGAGATCCTTGGCCAGCGGCAGCTTGGCGATGGTGATCTGATACTTGATGGAACGAGCCTGCTTCTCGGCGATCTCCGCCTGCAGCAGATCGCCGACGATATGCGGCGGTTCATGCTGACGTTTGATGCCGACGGACATCACCTCGTCATAGCCGGCGCGCATGCCGAACAATTTCAGCTGCGCCATCATGTCGAAGATCTGGGCGCGTTCCATTAAAAACTCCTCCGCAGGCTGTCATAGCGAGCACAATCGGCGATCGGGGCGTGACGGAGCTTCAGTGCATCAGGTGTCATGATCGTCACCGCTGGCTCCGGATCACGGCTGCGCGCCAGAATATTGATGATGACATCGGCGGAATGAACGCCTTGGGCCAGCGCCTCGGCACAGGCGGCATCCACGCTGGTGAGGCCATCGGTCAGCACGGCGGACAGGACCTTCACCATCTGCCGGTCGCCATCGTCCGAGCCACGCAATTTGCGCCGGACGCGCTCCAGGTTCGACGGCAGCAGCCAGTCCTTGAACGGAGCTCCGTTGCGCAACGCGCCAGGCTTCCTGGCCAGCACCGGGACGTAATGCCAGGGATCGTAGATCGTCTCGCCACGGCCGAAGCAGCGGGCATGCTCGGCCACCATCACGCCGTCCTGGCGCAGCACGATGCGATCGGCATACGCTTGGATCTCCACCGGCCGGCCGACAGCACGCGAGGCCACCGAGTATTTGTTGTTGTCGAACCGCACCAGGCAGGTCTTGGAGACCGCGGCCGTGGTGGTGTGGAAGCCATCGAACCTCCCGGCGATCGGCACCAGATGTGCCCGCTCCGCCTCGAACACCGGCCAGATCGTCTGCTCCGTCAGTTCCGGATGTTTGTGAGCCTTGGCGTAGGCGACGCAGCGATCCAACAGCCAGGCGTTCAGCTCTTCATAGCTCGCCATCTTGATGCGCGGCGTGAAGAACCGCTCACGCACCAGCCCCACCTGGTTCTCGACCTGCCCCTTCTCCCAGCCCGAGGCCGGCGTGCAGGCCGTCGGATCGATCAAATAGTGACCGCACATCTGGGCGAAGCGCCGGTTGAACGCCCGGTCCTTGCCAATGAAGATGGAATCAACCGCGGTCTTCATATTGTCGTAGATGCCGCGCGTACATGTGCCCTTGAAGAAGGCAAAGGCACGGTCATGCGCGTCGAACACCATCTCCTGTGTCTCGCGCGGATAGGCCCGCACAAAGAACATTCGGCTGTGGCAGAGCCGGACATGGGCTACCTTCACCGTCGTCGTGGCGCCGCCGATCACCACGACCTCGTGGCTCCAATCGAACTGATACGCCTCGCCGGCAGCAAAGCTCAGCGGCACAAAGGCTTGCGCCGTTACGGCGCCGCGCTCCCTGGACCAGGACCGGGCATAGCGCCGAACCGCATCGTAGCCACCATCATAACCCCGGCCACGCAGTTCCTCGAAAATCCTGATCAGCGTCAGCCGCTCGCGTGCCGGCTTCGCCTCGTTCGCCAGCAACAAGGCATCCAGCGGACCGATCCAAGAACCAAGCTTCGGCAGTGGCTGGGCCTTCCGCGCGTAACGAAACTCCGTCGCCTCCGTCCGGATCACCTTCCGGACCACCTTGCGCGATACCCGAAGCTCCCGGCAGATCACCTTGATCGGCTTCTTCTGAACAAAATACGCCCGCCGGATCTTCGCTAGCGTCTCCACAATCAGCATCCTCAAACCGGCTCCCATGTTCCATGGAAGCCACTGTGAACCCCGTTCCAGAGGGGTCCCTATTGGACGCCGATTACCCCTAAAACGGGGTCCTTATTCCACGCCGATTCACAGGGTGGCGCTCTGAACTTGTCGTAGGCACTCGCGACAAATACCAGCGAGAGAAGGCTTCGAGCGACGAGCAGGCCGTAACCGTTGAGATGAGCAAGGTTGTCCAGGACCGGCATCTCGCTTCAATGCTCCCGGGCGGGAACATTATCCCTTGGGGTCGACACGTAGGCCGCAAGCTTCCAGTCATTTTCCGGCCGGGACAACACCACCAGAGACAGGTTGTCTAGTTGACGCACTACTCCACCGGTTTCTACACTCATCCGGGCCCAGCCATAGACCAGCAGGCTGTCCTCAAGCCGCACGATCCTATCAATCCCATGTGTGATTTTGCGGTAGACGTCTTCGCCGGCGGCGACCCCACGCAGGTAGTCGGCACCGTCTTGGCGCTTACCGCTCCCGTGAGTGTAGACCAGCCCTTCGTCGAAGATCGTTGAAAGATAGGTGACGTCGGCCCGGATCATCGCGTCGTAGCGACGATCCTCCAATGTGGAGATTTCGGAAAGCAGGGCTTCATCCCTGAGGATCATGGTTTCGCTTCTTGGGAAATGGCTTTCGCTCTTGTTTCGGTCAGGTTGCATCGGCCCGAACGCCTGCTCGACCGAGCAATCCACGTAGGTATTCCTTCCACGATGCAGGATCCGACAGTGTCTGGTGTCCTTTAGACGTGTCGGTAGCTGGCAGCAGCACGCTTTGGCCGCCATGCACTTGGCCAATCAGGCGGTCCATCACGCCCAGCTCTGCCGGATTGACCGCATCATCGGCAAAATTCACGGCGAACAACGGTGCGCGGATGCGGTTGAGATGCGGCGCGGGATCGTAATCCTGAGAGGCCTCAAACTCCCAGACAACGTCGAGCAAATTCTCTCGCGTGATTGCCTCTTCTGCCACGGATCGGATGTAGGCATCCGCCTGCTCCGGGCTTTCCAGGCTTCCCGCCAATCGCGCCGGGCTTCCGGCCATCATCTGGAACAGGACCCAAGCCAAACCCAGGCCGCACGGCCACGTTTCAGCCTCTCCGGGCCGATCGAGCCGGGCAATCTGCAGCAGCAGCCGGCGCCAAAGCAGGTTGCGTCCGGTGACACGCTCTGGAAGGCTGGCGACCGGCATCAGCGCGTCCATCATGTCTGGATAGCGTTCGCCCCACATCCAGGTCTGCATCCCACCCATGCTAGTGCCCATCACCAAGTGGAGCCGCTGCAGATCAAGCCCTTCCGTCACCAAACGGTGTTGCGCCTCCACAACATCGCCGTAGCCATAGTGGGGAAAATCTTGCGACAGGCCATCGCTCGGCTTGCTTGATTTTCCATGCCCGATCGCATCCGGCAGGATGACGAAGTGCTTATCGACGTCGAGCGGTTCACCGGCGTCGAATATTGCATCTGCAAAGGCCGGTTGAAGAAATTGTTGCCCGCTGCCGACCGTGCCGTGCAGGAGCAGGACCGCATTGCTTTTGTCCGACGCCAGCCTGCCGAGCGTCCGGTAGGCAAGCCGCAGGTCCATTTGTCCGCCATCGGCGAACAGAAAGTCTCTCGCCACGAAGGAGTCTTCGTGCAACGTAGTTCGCCAGTTCATAACGCGCTCCGTAAGAGGGGTTCAGCTTGAGCAACGCGAAGGCGGCTGCATCTGTCACTTCAGAAAAACGAGAGGGTTTCCACGCCCACGCCAGCACGGATGGTGCGCAGCACCTCGGCCCGTTCCAGGTCGCACGCGGCGAGCGTGCCCTCGTTCTGGTTGGCGATTAGCACGGTCCGGCCGTCGGCATGGAACGCCATGTTCATCGGGCCCTGGCCGAGATGCAGCAGACGCTGCATCTTGAGGTCCGCATCAAAGATGGTCGCGAACGGCGCATCAACGCTGGTGACGACCAAATACCTGCCATCGGGGCTGTAGCGCGCGACCTGAGCCGCCTTATCGTGCCCCTCCAGAGCGATAGTGGAAACCACCTCATCGGTCGCGGTGTCCACCACCATGATTTGCGGCTTCTGCGCGTCCACGAGGATGATCGTCTTGCCGTCGGGCGACAGGCCGATGCCGGCCAGGCCGCCCGGCGCCGGGATCGTCCCGATCCGCTTGCGTGTAACCAAGTCGATGACGGAGGCGAACGGATCCTCCTCGTTCTCGGAGTAAAGTTTGCTGCCATCCGGCAGGACCTCGATCCGGTGCGCCTTATTGGAGCCGACCTCGATGACATGCTCTATGCTGCCTTTGCCGGCATCCATCTCCAGCACCACGCCGCTGTTCTCACAAACGCAGTAGAGCTGTCCCCGCCGACCCCAGCGCAGCCCATGCGGCGCCACGTGGGGATAGGTGCTGAAATCGCCCATGTGTCGGCGGGCCTTCAGATCGAACAGCGCGATCAGGTGTCCCGGATGCGGGTTCTTTCCGTGGATGCCATCGCCATAGATCGGGACGTAGGCGATGTCCCGTTCCGGCGCGATCAGCAACTCGTGGACGCGGGGGGCGAAGCCATCGAGCGTGAGCAAGGTCTCGTAGCTATCTGGATCGAGGAACAGCACCTGATTGCCCACCTTGTCGATGGCGATGAGGCCATTGCTCCCGCTAAGGAAGTTGGGGTCGGCCATCTCCGCTCCGGTCATGGCGAAGACGCCGCGGCCATATCCGAGAGGGACCCCCGGTCGGATCCAACTAAACGTCCGGAAGATAAGGAAGTACCAATTGCTCTCGGCGTAGTTTGAAACTTTGACTTCGGGGTCTGAACCGTCATGAGCCTCACAACCTTCTGTTTCACGGAACCACTGGAAGGTTAGACACCCATTTCATGCTCGCTATGTTGATCTCGATTAGGACGGACCGCATTTCGGGCAAAAAGGGCATGCTACGACTCGAAACACTTTATACAAGAGCGCTCGTCAGCCTTACGCCGCCGATGTGCGACGATTTGTCGCTATGAAACTCTCCACGAGGGAGGGTCCGGCGCTTTCCCGGCGACTGAAGCGCTGAACAGGTCAACTGGTCGGACGGCCGCCGAAAACTCGATCTTCGAAGCCATTCAAACCAGTACCGGAGTGCTAAACAAAGCTGCGTAAGTCTCGGAGCGCGCTCGAGGCGTCAACGCCAGGCGCCTGAGCCCGCATCCCCATGTCGCAACCCGCTCTTGCGGATGCCGGCCGCGACTACCGGCCCGACCAGTTCGGACATCGGTGGTACCGTGGCACTTTGCCGCGAGTAGCACGGAGAACCTCCGCAACTTGATCTTGATCAATTTCGAGGCCGCTGCGGCGTGACATAACAGTGCTTACCGCGGGTCCGAGCTGCTTTCGCGTCTGTAAGATATGCTGCTGCGCCCATGCCAGGGAGAATTACTATATCCATCAGCTTTAAGGCACAGCGCGTCTTGGTTATTGGAGCTGCTGGCGGAATCCGAAATTCCACTGCGAGAGCTTTCGCACAGTCGGGCGCGCTGCTCACGGCCGCCGGTCACCCCGGCCCCGGGCTCGACGCTGCAGCGGGAAAAATTGGTGCTGAGCTCGCGGCCTTCGACATTCTCGACGCCGAGGCAGCGGAGGCATTCTTCATGGGCCGCGGCCCATTCGAGCACGTGGTCGTCGCCGCCTCTTCTACCAAGACCGGCTCGGTCGCCAGTCTCGCGCTTGTGGACGCAAAAGCTGCCATGGACAGCAAGTTCTGGGGTGCCTATCGCGTATCCCGTTTTGCCAAAATCAAAGAAGGCGGCTCACTCACATTCGTTTCGGGCTTTTTGGCGCGTCGGCCTAGCGCCGCATCAGTGCTCCAAGGCGCTATCAACGCCGCGCTCGAGAGCTTGGCCCGCGGGCTCGCCCTAGAGCGAGAGCCAACCCGCGTAAATGCCGTTTCTCCCGGTCTAATCGACACCCCTCAACCATCGTAGTCGACGGCGGCGGAACCATCGCCTGAGTCGCCCAAGGAGCCTAGTCATATTCATGTCAAAGATTACGCAACCAACTCCAACGAGTGCAGCCGGAGGCCGCATGCCCCCCTGGTCGATGGCAAACCAGCCTACGTTCTTTCGCCAGTTTCCCTCAAAAAGCCCTCCTCGACTTCCCGCTAGCAGCGTAAGCCGGGCGGATCGCATGCCTCCTGAGCCTGATTACCTTCGTCAAGAACCTGACAGTGCGAGATCGTCGTGAACACAGCATTGAAACGGCCGGTCTATCTCATCGCTCCAGGCGGGCTCCGCATCGCTTCTTACGAAGACGGCCCGGCTGACGGCCCCGTCATGATCCTCTTGCCAGGCTGGCCTCAGACGGCGCTCGCCTGGCGCCGAGTCCAGCCGCTTCTCGCCGCTGCCGGCTATCGGTCGATCGCTATTGACCTGCCCGGAATGGGTGATTCGGATTTTCTTCCTGAGGGCGTGGCCTACGATACCGGTCACGTCGCGGATCTCTTGTCAGCCGCCGTCGCGGCAGCGGGCATCAAGAGCTACACTCTCGTCGGACACGACGTCGGGACTTGGACGGCCTACGCCTGGGCGACCCGCCACCCCGAGGGGATCGCGCGGCTGTGCCTGACCGAGGCCGCCGTACCAGGCGTGACGCCGGACGCGGCCTTCGGCATCGCTAACGCAGCCAAGATCTTTCAGTTCTACTTCTGCGCGGTCGAAGAACTGCCCGAAATTTTGACCCAAGGCCGGGAGCGGGAGTTCTTCAAGTGGCTGTTTGAGAACAAGTCCTGGGTCAAAGGCGCGGTCGAGGTCGACGAGTACACGCAAAGCTACAGCAGGCCCGGACGGATGAGCGTGGGCTTCAAATACTACCGGGCCGTGCCGATCTCGATGAAGCAAAACGCAGCCGCTCTTCCGCCCCAAATGCCCTTGCTCGCTTTGGGTGCGGAGGGCTCGGTGGGAGACAGCCTCTTTCGAGCCATCAAGGCTGTGGCGCCGCAAACGCAAGGCGCCGTAATGCCAGGAATTGGTCACTATCTTCCCGAAGAGGCGCCCGAGGACCTCGTGGATCGCCTGCTTGCTTTCGCGACCGCCTCGTCCGACCAGGTCGTGCCCGACGCGGGCGACGAAAAGTTCACCCAGGTAGAAGGTCATATGCCCGGCTACTGGATCGCTCGCGCCAAGGTTATCGATCCTGTCGCCTACAAACGCTACACGGATCGCGTTCCAGCCGTTTTGAAGCGCTACGGCGGCGAAGTGCTCTCCCGCGGCGCCCGCTATGAGACTTTGGAAGGCCCGGACCATTTTAATCGCTTCGTGTTGCTGAAGTTCGGCTCGGACGAGGCGGCCAAACGCTGCTTCCAGTCTCCTGAATATGTGGAAGCGGCATCCTTTAGACGCTCGGGCGCTGGAGAAAATGAGTTGACGGTGGTGGACGCTGGTGAGGGAAAGTAACCGTGCACCTTTCACCAGCACGTCCCGCTGATGAAGACCTTTGGAGGACGCTAGCGGATTGGGAACAACGGACTGATTGGTACCGTTTGGCGCTTTGCTCCTACGTCTCAGCCTTGCTGCGTATTGGGGGGTGCATTGGGAATACAAGGTGTTTCACGGCGGTATGAGGGTCACCGAAGCCGTTTTCACTAGTCTGGGGTTCCCGTCGTGGCTGGCCTGGGGTGACGTGATTTTCGAGCTGGTCGCTGTCGTCGCTCTTGTGTTCGGGTTTTACGTCCGCACGATACCGCTGCTGCTGTTGGTTATCTTGCTTCCCGCGCTGGAGCAGTGGATTTTCCCAACGGGCTCTGGGCCTTTCACGGCGGCTACGAGTTCCCAGTGATTTGGATCCTGATGCAGCTATCGCTATGCCTTCTCGGCGCCGGGAGCCTTCGATGTCAGCGTGATCCGCCGCTTCTGGAAATGAGTTGGCTAAAATAAAAAGAACCTCGATGAATGCTTATGGTGACGGAACATGTCTCGGTAAGGTGACGGAAAAAACGGTGCCTTCGGTATCGGACGACTTGACTTGAATGGCACCACCATGCGCGGTGGCCACCTCTTTCGTAATAAAGAGCCCAAGCCCCAAATTTCCTGAAGGTGGAAGAGCGTTCTCACCTGACAAAATGCGTGTGAGTGGATCAAATATTGTTCGCATTTTGTCGGCCGCAATTGTTGTTCCGAAATTATGAACTGTAAGAAGTACAGCTTCCGGCGCTCCCTCGACCGCCACGGTGATCGTCGAGTCCCGAAAACTGTACTGGATTTGAGAGCAACCAGTTTGCCGTACACATGACGTACCGGCACAACATGAGCCGGATCCGATAAAGTACACTGACTTCTGGTGGCGTCCCGTAGGGGATTCGAACCCCTGTCGCCGCCGTGAAAGGGCAGTGTCCTGGGCCTCTAGACGAACGGGACGAGGCAGGAGCGCAATACGGTACGCGAGCCATTAGTTCAAGCCGCTTTGAAACCATCTACCTGGACCTGGCGATTACCCGCGTCACAGCGCCACTCGCCGGGTCGACGAGCAGCACCTGGTCGCCCGCCGGGCCGGTGGTCCAAACCGCGATGGCGCCGCCGGCCGCCGCAATGCCGGCGACATGGGCGCCCGCTGGCAGCAGGAACGGCAGCGCCCCAGGCACCTGCGCGGCACCCGCCGCGGTCGACGGCGCGGCTGGTCGCGCGTAAAGCCGCAGCGCCACCACCGCGATCACCACCGCCGTCCCCAGGACAATCAGCACGCCCATGCCACCAACCAGCGCCTTCAGCGCCCTCAAATCCGGTCTTGCCGGTGGCTGAGCCTGCACCTGGCGCTCCCATCGTGGTTACAGCAACGCCGGAGGAAGCCGGCCAGCGGCTCGATAAATTTCTCGCCGACCGCATCGGCACCATCTCCCGCTCGCGCGTCAAGGGGCTGATCCTGAACGGCTTCGTGCTGCGGCAGGGCACAGTCGCGGCGGATCCGGCCATGGCGGTGCAGGCCGGCGCGGCTTACACGCTGTCGCAGCCGCCCCCGGCCCCCGCCGCGCCCGCCGCGCAAGCCATGGACCTGCCCATCGTTTATGAGGACGCCGACCTCTTGGTGCTCGACAAGCCGGCCGGGCTGGTGGTCCATCCCGCCCCCGGCAATCCGGACGGCACGCTGGTCAACGCGCTCATCGCGCATTGCGGCGCCAGCCTCACCGGCATCGGCGGCGCCCGGCGGCCCGGCATCGTGCACCGGCTCGACAAGGACACCTCCGGCCTGATGGTCGTCGCCAAAACCGAACTGGCCCACACTCGGCTTTCCGCCGCCTTCGCCGCTCGTGACATCGACCGTGCCTATCTGGCGCTATGCTGGGGCCTGCCGGCCCCGGCCAGCGGCAGCATCGAAGGCGCGATCGGCCGTGACCCGCGGGACCGCAAGCGCATGGCGGTGGTGACCAGGAACGGCAAGTTCGCCCTCACCAACTATCAGGTCGTTTTGGGTTTCGACGCCGCCGCGTCTCTGCTGCGCTGCCGCCTCGCCACCGGCCGTACCCATCAAATCAGGGTTCATCTGGCGTCGATTGGCCACCCCCTGATCGGCGATCCGGTTTACCTGAAGCGCCGGCCCGCCGCCGCCCAGTTTTTGTTGAAGGACGTCCGGAACGCTGCTCTGGATTTTCCGCGGCAGGCGCTGCACGCCGAAGCCCTCGGGTTCGTCCACCCGATGACCGGGCGGGCACTAAACTTTGCGGCACCCGCGCCCGCCGACTTTCAGCAACTACTGCGCGATCTGCAAACCGGACTTGCTTAGTCCGAATTCCTTTGCCTGGAACGAACCGGCCTGCTACATCCCTCATCTGGACAAACGACGTTTGCCTTTCCGTGACGTTACCGCCTTTTAAGGGGTATCTTCCGGACGCAATGCTACAAGTGCTCCCGAGAGGGCGTTGTTTCGCCAGGGTTGTTGCCCGCCTCCAACCGGCCGAATGATTTGGCGGTGGTAAGCGGCTAAAAGAGTAGGGGAGTTTTCATGGCCTCCAATGTTTCAGCGATGGCGCCGGATGTCAGTCTGACGCGTTATATGCAAGAAATTCGCAAGTATCCGATGCTTTCTCACGAGGAAGAGGAGCGCTTGGCGCGCGACTGGCGCGACAGGTGTGTTCAGAGTGCCGCCCACAAACTGGTTAATTCGCATCTCCGCCTTGTCGCAAAAATCGCTATGGGCTACCGCGGTTACGGCCTGCCGGTCGGCGAGCTGATTTCCGAAGGCAATGTCGGGATGATGCAAGCGGTCAAGCGGTTCGATCCGGATCGCGGTTTTAGGCTTTCGACCTATGCGATGTGGTGGATCCGCGCCGCGATTCAGGAATACATTTTGCATTCCTGGTCTTTGGTGAAAATGGGCACCACCGCCGCGCAGAAAAAGCTGTTCTTCAACCTGCGCCGCCTGAAAGGCCAGATGCAGGCGATCGAGGACGGCGACCTGAAGCCGGAGCATGTCGCCAAAATTGCCCACCTGCTGGATGTCCCGGAACAGGATGTGGTGAACATGAACCGCCGCCTGTCCTCGCCGGATAACAGTCTGAACGCGCCGATCAAAATGGACGGTGAGGGCGAATGGCAGGATTGGTTGGTCGACGAAGGCGAAAGCCAGGAAACCGAGCTGGCCGAGCGCGAAGAGTTCACCGGCCGCAAGGCGTTGCTAACGACGGCGCTGAAAACGCTGAGCGAGCGGGAGCGCCACATACTGGTGGAACGCCGGTTGCAGGACAACCCGACCACGCTAGAAGAACTGTCCCAACAATACAACATCTCGCGTGAGCGGGTCCGGCAGATCGAGGTCCGGGCTTTCGAGAAGCTGCAGAAGTCGATGAAGGCGCAGGTCGCCGAGCAGCGTCAGGCGGTACAGGCAGTCCAGGCTCGCATGGCCTGAATTGTTGCCAAAACCAGGCGCTGCGGCGCCGGGTTTTTTATTTTGGGCAGGTGGCGGCTGGCACCGACAGGCTTTCCAGCTTGCCCTTCATGACGAAATCGCCGAAATCTAGCATGATATTGGTCGCCGCACCATTGTCATAATACCGCATCTGACTGCGGAAATCCGGTGTCTCGTCGTCGTTCTTCCTGTCATAAAAAGCGATGTCCACATTGGTGCTCGGCAATGCGCGCAGCAAAGCGAAAGCGCTTGGCCCCGGACCCTGCGTGCCGAGCACAGCCACAAATGTATGTTGGGCGCCGTCGCTGCTGGTTCCGTCGAACAGTGGCACCGAAATGAATTTCTTTCCGGCCCGCCCAGCCGCGATCAGCGCTTCGGTATGCGCCATCGGGAACAGCGTGCCCGGCGGCATCAACAGGGTTGTGTCCTTAGGCGTGGTATAAGCAATCGCGCCCGAGCCGTCCTTGCCATCATGCGTCGCAGTGCCGGCATCGTCCACCGTCAGCTTGCCGTCATTGTCCCGCTCCCGCAGGGTAAAGGTGAACGTCTTGCCGTCCTTGGTTTCCCAGGTGATGTAGTCGGTCACACTTTTGTTCAGCGAGCCGTCAGCATTGCGGATCAGCAGCGTCATATGCTGGGTCGTCCCCCAGCCGGTGCAGCCATCGACAACCGCGAACCGCATCTGCCCGGCGGCGCCGGTCACATCATGGGTCCGCACCTTGGCAAGCGTCAGGTCATAGAGCGCATCCTGTCCGGTTATCCCAGCGGCATGGCCAATCCCCGGCAAAGCCACGCCCATCAACAACGAGTAAAACCAGAACTTCATCATCATTGCTTTCTAATGGAGGTTCAGGAACTCAGTTCCTGGTGGGGGTCAAGGGGGCAAAGCCCCCTAGGACCTTCATCGTCCCTTCCGCTTGCCCCGCCGCAACGCCGGATCATAGCCGCCGCCGCCGGGGCCAAGCGGCGTCGGCGTGCGCATTTTCTCCGGCCGGCGCGGCACCGCGGGCGGCGGCGGCAGCCCAAGTTCCAGCGCTTCCAGCCGCTTGATCTCGTCGCGCAGCCGCGCCGCCTCCTCGAACTCAAGGTCGGCCGCGGCATTACGCATCCGAGTTTCTAGCGTGGCGATGCTGGCCTTCAGGTCCTTGCCGACGAACTCGTCGATCCCGGAATCCTTTATCGGCGCGACGGTGACATAATCCTGCTCGAACACCGAATGGATCACCTCGCCGATATTCTTGCGTATGCTTTGCGGGGTAATCCCGTTGGCCTCGTTCCAGGCGGTTTGCTTGGCCCGCCGCCGCGACGTCTCATCCAGCGCCCGCTTCAGGCTTTGCGTCATCACATCGGCGTACAGGATCACCCTGCCATCCACATTGCGCGCCGCCCGCCCGATGGTCTGCACCAGCGACGTCACCGACCGCAGAAACCCCTCCTTATCGGCGTCCAGGATCGCCACCAACATGCATTCGGGAATATCCAGGCCCTCGCGCAGCAGATTGATCCCCACCAGCACGTCGTACACGCCGACCCGCAGATCCCGGATGATCTCGATCCGCTCCAGAGTATCGACATCCGAATGCAGATACCGCACCCGTACTCCCTGCTCGGTCAGGTATTCGGTGAGGTCCTCGGCCATTCGCTTGGTCAGCGTGGTCACCAAAACCCTGCCGCCTTTGGTCACGATGCTCCGGCATTCCGCCAGCAGATCGTCCACCTGGTGCTCGACCGGGCGTATCTCCGTCACCGGATCGACCAGCCCGGTCGGGCGGATCACCTGTTCGGCGAAACTGCCACCGGTGCGCTCCAGCTCCCAAGGCCCCGGTGTGGCCGAGACAAACACCGTCTGCGGCCGGAACCGCTCCCACTCCTCGAACTTCAATGGCCGGTTGTCGATGCAGCTCGGCAACCGGAAGCCGAACTCGGAGAGGATCGACTTGCGCGAAAAGTCGCCTTTATACATGCCGCCGATCTGCGGCACCGTCACATGGCTCTCATCCACCACCAGCAGCGCATTCGCCGGCAGATACTCGAACAGCGTCGGCGGTGGATCGCCGGCCTCGCGTCCCGACAAATACCGCGAGTAGTTCTCGATCCCTTTGCAGTGCCCCGTGGTCTCCATCATCTCGATGTCGAAGGTCGTGCGCTGCTGCAACCGCTCCGCCTCCAACAGCTTACCCTCGGCGATGAACTGGTCCAGCCGCTCCTTCAACTCCTGTTTGATCCGCCCCACCGCCTGCGTCAGCGTCGGCCGCGGCGTCACGTAGTGGCTGTTGGCGTAGATGCTGATCTCGTTCAGCACCGCGGTCTGTTCGCCGGTCAGCGGGTCGAACTCAGAGATCTTCTCGACCTCGTCGCCGAACAGGGTGACGCGCCAGGCCCGATCCTCGAACTGGCTCGGAAACACATCCACCACCTCGCCCCGCAACCGGAACGAGCCGCGTGCGAAGGCCACGTCGTTGCGGCGGTACTGCAAATTCACTAGCGCCTGGGCCAAGGTGTCCCGGTCGATCTTGCCGCCGGTCTCCAGCCGCACCACCATCTTCGAATAAGTCTCGACCGAGCCGATGCCGTAAATGCAGGAGACCGAGGCGACGATCACCACGTCTGAGCGCTCCAGCAGCGCCTGCGTCGCGGCGTGCCGCATCCGGTCGATGGTTTCGTTGATCGCGCTGTCTTTTTCGATGTAGGTATCCGAGCGCGGCACATAGGCTTCCGGCTGGTAGTAGTCGTAGTAACTCACAAAGTACTCGACCGCGTTATCCGGAAAGAAGCTCTTCATCTCGGCGTAAAGCTGCGCCGCCAACGTTTTGTTCGGGGCCAGTACCAGGGTCGGCCGCTGAATGCTTTCGATCACCTTGGCCATGGTGAAGGTCTTGCCGGAGCCGGTAACTCCCAGCAGCACCTGGTCCCGATCCTCGGTCGCGATCCCTGCCAGGAGTTGCCTGATCGCCGCCGGCTGATCCCCGGCAGGCTCGTAGTCGGAGACCACGCGCAACGGCTTGAGGGGCGGGCGAGGGGCCTGCTTTTCAGGCGTAAACAGGATCGGCGGCGGCCGCATCAAGGTGTTGGACATGACAGACTATATATTCAGCCGGCGCCGCCCCGCCAGCATTCCTTGCGCGCCTTCGATCAGGACTTCCTGAACAGCGCCTTCATCTCCGTCATCGCTTCCGAGAAGCGGTTGTTCAACCTCTGCATCGCCTCGGCATTAGAACGCTGGATCAGGTCGCCCAGCTCGCGGGTATTCGCGACCGCGTTTTCGTAGGCCTGTTTCAACAGGTCGGTCTGTTTTGCCACCCGGGTAGCCGGTGTATCGCTCATCGAAATTTCCCGCATCGTCGCGGTCAGTCCCGCCACCGTCGATTGCATGATCTCCATGTTCCGGCGGCCGACCGCCTGAGCACCTTCCAGCGCGACGCGATTGGCATCCGACAGCGCCTCGAGGTTGCGTTTATGGGCGTTCAGCACCTCTTCCATGTCCGGCATCGCCGGCAGCTTCATCTCGCTGAAAAATTTGGTAAAATCGAACTCTTTCGGGAAGGTCGGAAGCATCGACGCCGCATCGGTGAACGGGCGCGGCTTGCTTTGGTCGGACATCGGCATGTTCCTTTTCAGGGCTGCCAGGAGCATCTGGCTGGACAACGCAAGGTTAGACCGGCGGAACGCTCGCTTCCGCCGTCAAAGGCAATTCCAAATCGGCAGACCGTGGCTCCGCCGGCGCGGCACCTGGCTGGAGGCGCGCGGCAACCTGATCGGCCCGGTTCAACGCGACATCGACAGCGGCCATGGTCGCCGAAAGATCGGCACTTTCATCGCCCAGCCACGCCCGCATCCCCCACACCCAGACCGCGAGCAACCCCTGCCGCCGCAAGCCGCCGCGGCCGCCGCCCGCCGAAAGCCCGGCGCCTTCCAGCATCCAACCCATCGAAGCCAGGCTTTCACGCGCCAGCCAGAGTCCCAGCGCCGGCTCCAGCGGCAGCGCCTTCATCAGCGCCGCGACGCCGGGCCGGTGGCTCTGCAAAAAATCGAAACGCCGCATCAGGATGTCGAACAGACGGTCGCGCGCCACCCCATCTTGGCTGGTGCCGGCCAGCGCCTGGGCGTCCGCCAAAGCCCCGAACCGGGCCAGGATCGCGCGCCGCGTCGGCAAGCGCCGGCGTGCCTTTGCAATATCGAGGCCGGCGCGCTGACAAGCCGCCGCGGCGGAGACCGCGCGCCACCCTTGCTCGGCACCCAAATCGAAAGCGGCAGCGATCAGCGCGGCGTCGAACTCGTCGTCCGTCATGCCGGTAGTCTAGGACCGCGGATTTGCGGTGGCAATCATGGTCAAAGCGCGCTGTCGCGGTGCCGCTTCGCCAGTTCGACGTAATGCGGCACCGTCTCGTCCCAGCCGGCGCGCTCGGCGTCGCTCATCTTGCGCACCAGCCGCGCCGGCGCGCCGATCCACAGCTCCTGCCGCCCGATCCGTTTGCCGGGCCCGAGCAGCCCGCGCGCGCCGAGCATCCCGGCTTCCTCGACCACCGCGCCATCCAGCACCGTGGCACCCATGCCGATGAAGGCGCGGTTGCCCAGGCAGCAGGCGTGGATGATCGCGGCGTGCCCCACCGTCACGTCGTCGCCAATCAGCGCCGGATGATCGCGGTGATCGACATGCACGATCGTGCCGTCCTGGATGTTGCTGCGGGCGCCGACGATGATCGGGTTGCTGTCGGCGCGCAGCACACAATGGTACCAGATGCTGGCTTCCGGGCCGAGCCGCACATCGCCGATCAGCACCGCCGTCGGCGCCACCCAGGCGCTGGGGTGGATCTGCGGCGTCTTGCCCTCGAAGGCGTACAACATGCCGCCGGAGGCCGGCCGCGCCGCCTGGTCCATCACGCCGCCGCCCGCGCCGCCGCCGGCAACGCCAGGCCGAGCATCAGCGCGATGTTCTGCACCGCCGCGCCGGACGCGCCCTTGCCCAGATTGTCCAGCCGCGCGGTCAGCACGGCCTGGGTTCCCGTCGGATCAGCATGCACGAAAATCTCCATCTCATCGGTGTCGTTAAGCGCCTGCGGCGCCAGCGCCGCCGCCGCCGGCCGCACCGCGATCCGGGCCGCGCCACCATAGTGCGCCCGGTAAACCTCGATCAACGCCGCCGGCTTGGGCTGGCCCGGCAGCCGGTCCAGAAACAACGGGATCGAGACCAGCATCCCCTGCCGGAAATGCCCGACCGAGGGCACGAATATCGGCCGCCGGCTCAGCCCCGCATAAGCCACGATCTCCGGCACATGCTTGTGCTCCAGCCCCAGCCCGTAAAGCTCGAAAGCCGGCCCGGCATCGGCTTCGTGGGCCGCGATCATCGCCTTGCCGCCGCCCGAATAACCGGAGACCGCGTTGATCGCGACATCCTGCCCCGCTGGCAAAATCCCGGCCTCGACCAGTGGCCGCAGCAGCGCGATCGCCCCGGTCGCGTAGCAGCCCGGATTGGCCACCAGCCGCGCCGCGGCGATCCGCCCGGCCTGCCCGTCGCTCAGCTCGGCGAAGCCATAAACCCAGCCGGGCGCAACCCTGTGCGCGCTGCTGGCATCCAGCAGCTTTGAGCCCGGCGGCAGCAGCGCCGCCGCCTGCCGCGCCGCCGCGTCGGGCAGACAAAGCACCACCAGGTCCGCCGCCGCCATCGCCTCGGCCCGCGCCGCGGCGTCCTTGCGCCGCGATTCGTCCAAACTGATCAATTCAACGTCCGGCAGCGCCCGCAGCCGCTGCGCGATGCCGAGCCCAGTCGTCCCCGCCTCGCCGTCGATGAAAATCTTCAAGGCCGCCGCCGCTCCCTTACCATCGCCGGGCCGCCGTGCTAGGCGGACCCGAACGATGTAACAGGAAATCGCCCATGTCAGAAGCCAGGTCAGAAGTCGCCGCAGCACCGGCCACACCGCCGCTGGTCTTGAACATCCAATACACCAAGGACCTGTCTTTCGAGGTGCCGAACGCGCCGAGCATCTACACCGTGTTGCGTTCGGCCCCGCAGGTCAACATCAATCTGGACGTCCAGGTCCGCCGCATCCAGGAAGACCAGCTGGTCTTCGAGGTGACTCTGGCGACCCGCGCCGAAGCGACCATGCCGGCTACCGGCGGCGCCGAGAACGGCGAAGACAAACCGACGATCGTGTTCATCGCCGACCTTTCCTATGCCGGCATCTTCACGCTGAACGGCATCCCCGAAAACCAGCAGGAGCCGGTGCTGCTGGTTGAATGCCCGCGCCTGCTGTTCCCCTTCGCGCGCAACATCCTGGCGGACGTTACCCGGGACGGCGGTTTCCCGCCGGTGATGCTTGGACCGGTAGATTTCGTCGGCCTCTGGCAGACCCGCCGGGCGCAGCAGGCCACGCCGGCCGCCAACGATCTCCCCAGCAACTAAATTTGCTGCATCAGACTGGCAGCGGCCTTGCCATGGGCAAGCTGCCGCAGCGTCTTGATCGTATCCGGCGTGTTCCAGTTCGCGGCGCCGTCGTAACGCGCCACCAGCTGGCCGACGGCGTTGATGACGATGGTCACCGGTATCCCGCCGGCATTCAGCCCATCCAGCGCGCTGCCGTCCGGGTTCAGCAGGATCGGCAGGCCGGTGATCCTGTGGCTGGCGAAGAACGGCCGTACCGCGGCCGCGCCGTTCAGATCGACTGAGATTGGCAGCACCAGGATGCCGGCTTTCGCCAGCACCGGCGCGATCGCCACCAGCGACGGCAGCTCGGCCACGCAAGGCCCGCACCAGGTCGCCCAGAAATTGACCAGCAACCCGTGCCCGGCAAAACTGGCCAGGCCGAGCTTGCGTCCTGCGGCGTCGGTGAACGCCAAGGCGGGCGGCGCCGTCGGCATCACCTGGTTCAAGGCCTGCGCCCCTTCCGGCAGATCGCTTTCGCCCATCTGCGCGGCCGCGGATTTGCCCCGACCGGCGGCGGCGGCTAAGCCAGCCGCAGCGGCGAGGATCGAGCGCCGGGAGAGCAACAGGCGGGTTCGGTTGGAAGGCAAAGGCGACGCTCCGGTTGAGGTGAAACTGCAATGGGGCGGGCGGTTCGCCGCCGGCCCGGATGCGGTGATGCAAGCCATAAATGTCTCGATCGGCTTCGACCGCAAGCTCTGGCGGGAAGATATCGCGGCCAGCCGCGCCCATGCCGCCATGCTCGGCGCCACCGGTATCATCGCCGCCGCCGACACGGCAGCCATCGACACCGGCCTGCAAGCCATCGCCGCCGAGATCGAGACCGCCGCCTTTACCTTTCAGGATCGGCTCGAAGACATCCACACCAACATCGAGGTCCGGCTGACCGAGCGCATCGGCGAAGCGGCCCGCCGGCTGCACACCGCCCGCAGCCGCAACGACCAGGTGGCGACCGACTTCAAGCTGTTCGTCCGGGCCGCTATCGACGGCATCGACACCCAGATTGCCGCGCTGATGCGGGCTCTGGCTGAACGCGCCGCGGCGCATGCCGGCAGCGTGATGCCGGGCTTCACCCACCTGCAAACCGCCCAGCCGGTGACGTTCGGCCACCACCTGCTGGCCTATGTCGAGATGCTGAACCGCGATCGCGGCCGCCTCGCCGACGCCCGGCGGCGGCTGAACGAAAACCCGCTCGGCGCCGCGGCCCTCGCCGGCACCTCCTTCCCGATCGACCGCGAAATGACGGCCACGGCGCTCGGCTTCGCCCGGCCGACCGCCAATTCCCTCGACTCAGTCTCCGACCGCGATTTCGCCCTGGAGTTCCTGGGCGCGCTTTCGATCCTGGCGATGCACCTCTCCCGCTTCGCCGAGGAGATCGTGATCTGGTGCTCGTCACCCTACCGGCTGATCTCCCTTTCGGACGCCTACACCACCGGCAGCTCGATCATGCCGCAAAAGCGCAACCCTGACGCCGCCGAACTGACCCGCGCCAAGACCGGCCGGATTTTTGGAGCACTGACCGGCCTGCTGACGGTGATGAAAGGCCTGCCTCTGGCCTACGCCAAGGACATGCAGGAAGACAAAGAACCGGTGTTCGACGCTATCGACGCCATCACCCTTTGCCTGGCCGCCAGCACCGGCATGGTCCGGGACATGACGCCCGACACGGCACGGATGGAGGCGCTGGCCGGCGGCGGCTTCGCCACCGCCACCGACCTCGCGGACTGGCTGGTGCGGACTCTAAAAATGCCGTTCCGGGACGCTCACCACGTCACCGGCCGCATCGTCGCCCACGCCGAGGCGCGCGGCCTCGGCCTGCCGGACGTGCCGCTCGCCGAGATGCAGGCGATCGAGGCCCGGATCACCGCCGCGATTTCCAGCGTTCTGACCGTCGAGGCCTCGGTCGCCTCACGGACCAGTTACGGCGGCACCGCGCCGGCCAATGTGGCGGCGCAGGCAAAGAAATGGCTGGAGGCATTGACGTGAAGGCGGCTTTTCTCATCCTAGCGATCGCCTTGGCCCTGGCCGGCTGCGGCCGGCGCGGCGCCCCCAGCCCGCCCGGCCCGGCCTCGGACGTGACCTACCCGCACGTCTACCCCGCCGAGTAGAGCGCGGCCGCAACATGAACCAGGCCGAGCCGGACCTGGCGGCCCTGCTGGCGGCCCGCCCCAGTCTCGCCATGCACGCGGCGGACGGATTGTGCTTCGAGGACGTGCCGCTGCACGCCATCGCCGACGCCCACGGCACGCCGGTCTGGGTGTATGGCGCCGGCACCCTGCGCACCCGCTTCGCCGCGTTGCACGACGCCTTTGCCGACGTCGGGCTGGCGCCGCGCATCCACTACGCGGTGAAGGCCAACGACCACCTGGCGATCCTCGACACGCTGCGCCAGGCCGGCGCCGGCGCCGATGTCGTCAGCCTCGGCGAGTTGCGGCGGGCGCGGCAGGCCGGCATTGCGCCGGCCCACATCGTGTTCTCCGGCGTCGGCAAAACCGCCACCCAACTAGCGGCGGCGCTGGCCGCCGGCATCGGCCAGATCAACGTGGAAAGTGCCGCGGAGCTGGCGATGCTCTCCGAAATTGCCGCCGCCGCCGGTGCGACCGCGCGGATCGTGCTGCGGCTGAACCCGGACGTCGACGCCGGCACCCACGCCAAGATCACCACCGGCCGGGCCGACAACAAGTTCGGCATCGCCGCGGCCGATATCCCGGCTCTATACCGCCACGCCGCGACCCTGCCCGGCATCGAGCCGGTGGGCCTGGCCTTGCACATCGGCAGCCAGATCCTCCGCCCCGCGCCCTTCGCCGCCGCCTATGCCAAGGCCGCGGCGCTGGTGCGGGCGCTGCGCGAGGCCGACCAGAGCGTGCGCGTGCTGGACCTCGGCGGCGGCCTCGGCATCGGCTACGGCGCCGAACCAGGCCTCTCGCTCCCGGCCTTCGCCAGCACCGTGCGCCGTGAGGTCGGCGGCCTCGGCCTGGAGTTGCTGCTCGAGCCGGGGCGTTACCTGGTGGGGCCGGCCGGCCTGTTGCTGGCCTCGGTGATCCTGGAGAAAGATGGCGGGGGCAGGCGCTTCGTGGTACTGGATGCGGCGATGAACGACCTGCTCCGCCCGGCGCTTTATGATAGTTGGCACGGCATCCTGCCGCTCAGCCCGGTCGATTTTCTGGCGCCGGCAAGTGCGGCGGACGTGGTCGGCCCGGTCTGCGAAACCGGCGACACTTTTGCCGTCGATCGGATCCTGCCCCGGTTCGCCCCCGGCGCCCGGGTGGCGCTCCTGGATGCCGGCGCCTACGGCGCGGTGATGGCCAGCCACTACAACGCCCGACCCCGCGCCGCCGCCGTACTGGTCGAGGCTGGCCGCGCCCGGCTCATCACGCCCCGGCAGCCTCTCGACGAATTATGGGCGCACGAAATCATCCCGCGCTGATCCGGCGCCGCACCGCGCGGCTGATGCGCGCCGAACGGCTGGCGCGCGCCGTGGCACCAGCCGCCGGCATTCTCTTCTTTTATGTCGTCCTGGCTTTGTTCGGACTCGGCAACCCGTTGGTGTTCGCGGCGTTCCTGTTGCTCGGCGCGGCCGCCCTGGCATTTGGCATGGTCCGTTGCCGCTGGCCCCTGGCAGCGGAAATCGACCGCCGGATCGAGGCCGCGTCTTCCCTGCCGCATCGGCCGTTGGCGACCCTCGACGACCAGCTCGAAGCGGAAAACCCGCTGACCCGGGCACTTTGGCTGGCGCACCGGCGGCGGGCGGCGCTGGCGCTCGGCGGCGCCCGCGCCGGCTGGGCGGCACCGCAGGCGGGCACCCAAGACCCCTGGGCCTTGCGCGCCTTGTTGCTGCTGCTGCTGCTGACCGCGGTGGTAAGCGCTGGTCAGGATGCGCCCGGCCGCATCGCAGGTGCCTTCGCGCTGCCGGCCTGGCCGTTCAAAGGCCCGCAGCTCGATATCTGGATCACGCCGCCGGATTACGCCGCCGCTCCGCCCCGGCTGCTCGGCCCTGGCGCCGCCGTGACCACCTTGCGCGGCAGCCGGATCACGGTCGTGATCAACGGCCCGCGTCGGCTGCCCTGGCTCCAACTGGACCATGCGCCGCTGCACGGCACGGCCCTGAGCGAGGCCAGCTACCGCGCCGACGCCGTGGTCACCGCCTCCGGCCGGCTGCTCATCGGCGCCTGGTGGCACCGGCTCGGCAGCTGGCGCATCGACGTGGAGGCGCCGGCCACGCCCCAGCTCCGCCTCCGGACCTTGAGCGTCGCAATCGACGGCCGGCTGTGGCTGGCCTGGCACATCGACGATCCCTACGGCATCGCCAGGCTGACCGCCCAGGTCGCGCCCATCGGCTTTAGTCAGGCGCTGCCGCAAATCCGGGCGCTACCGTTCGCCAGCGGCGACGCGTCCACCTTGCTGGACCTGCGGGACGATCCGCTCGCCGGTTTGCCTTCGCGTCTGATCCTGACCGCCGTCAACCGTGCCGGGATGGCGGCCACGCTGGCGCCGGACCTGGCATTCACACCGCCGGCGCCGGCCCTGAACGACCCAACGTCCAACCTGCTGTTCAAGCTGCGGCAGCATTTGGCGCTGCAACCGGACCAGGCGCCGGCCGTCGCCGTTGCCCTTGGCCGCGTCGCGGCGGCGCCGCCGAGCGCCATCTCCGACCGGGCCGATGTGCAGCTGGCGGGGCTTGCCGGCGCCCTGACCTGGCGGTTGGCGACGCCGACCGAAGCGGTGCGCCGCCTTGGCCTGTTGATCCGGGAGATCGAGGCTGGCCCAGGCTACCAGACCGCCCAGGCACTGGCCCAAGCCAACGCCGCGCTGACGCGGGCGCTGCAAAAGGGCCTGGCCGGTGCGCCCGAAACCGCAGCGGCGCTGCAAAAGCTGCTGCAAGCGATGCACGACGCGCTGGCCAACCATCTGGCGGCCCAGCCGCCGACCAAAGCAACGAACGGCAAACCGTTCGACCTTTCGGCCCTGGACCGCCTGGCCCGGAAGATCGCCGCCGATGAAGCCGCCGGCCGTACCCAGCAGGCGGCGCAGGAGTTGCAAGCGTTGCGGGCGGCGCTGAACGCGCTGCAGTCGGCGCAGCCGATGACCGCCGCGGCGGCGGCACGGGCACAAGCCGCGACGGCGGGTGCGGCGGCGTTGGCTAATCTCACAACCGGCGAGGCGGCATTGCGAGACGACACCCATCGCGGCATCGCTCAGCCACGCCAGCAGGGCGCTCTGCAATCCAATCTGAAAGCCGCCCAGGGCGAATTGAGCCAGGCCGGGCTACCGCAGCCGGCGCTCGGCGCCGCCGCACAGGCGATGGCGGCGGCACAGGGCGCCCTCAGCCGCGCCGACGGCCCGGCCGCCGAAGCGGCGGAATCCAAAGCCATCATGGCGCTGCAAAAAGCCGCCGCCGCGCTGCAGGCCGCGGCGGGCCGGGCGCTTTCGGTTGAAGCCGGCAGCGGCACATTACCGGGCGGCCCGGAGGGTGCCAACGGCGCGCCGGACGAAGATCCGTCCGGCTTCATCTTGCCTTCGGCCAACCCAGCCGACGCGGTCCAACAACGGATCATCCGGGAGGATGCAACCCCCGGCCTGCCGGCGCCGACGCACCAATACCTGCACCGCCTGCTCCTACCGGACTCCCGTTAACCTAGCCCGGCGGGATGCCCTCTCTACGGGCGCGGGATTTTCCAGCGCGTTCCAGTCCAGCACCGGCATCGCGCCGGCTTTCTGGCCGTTGATCGTCACCGCGCCGGCGCCGTAAACCGCATGCAGCGCCAGGCTTTGGCCGCCCTGGTCGCTGCTGGTCAGATAGGGCGAAAGCCGCGCTTCCAGCCCTGCTATCGCCTCCTGCAATTGCGGATAAGCGTCGGTAAGCGCCGCCGTCAGTTGGTCGAGATGGTCGGCCGTGAGGTCGGCGGTGCCCTCTGGTTGCACATTGGCATCGAACTTGACCGTACCGCCCGCATTGGCGGTGGTCGGCCCTACCGTCACGGCGGCGCTGAGCGTGCCGTTGCCGCCGCCCGCGGCCCAGGCCCGCAGCCGCGGCGCCAGCAGCTTGCGCCGGCCGGCGAGGTCACCCGGCGGCAGGCTGTCCACCTGGCTCACTAACGCTGGCAGGTCAGCCGGCACCGGCCCGGAAAGCCGCACGCCATAGGCCAGATGCGCGACCTTGCCGCCGAACGGCACCGAGAGCAGCCGCGCCACCAGCGGCGACGGTGCGATTCCGTCCGCACTGAACCTCGCATCCAGCGCCACGCCAGTGGCCCCGGCCCGGCTATCGAACCGGACATGCGCCTGCACCCCGTCCATGTGCAAAACCAGCAGGCTGCCCCCGCTCGCCAGCACATCGACATCGCTCGCCACGAAATCGCCGCTCCGCAAAGGCGCCTTGCCGTGCCCCAACAGCACATGCGGGTCGAGTTCCTCGGTCTGCATCACGTTGCCAAAGCTGACGACTGCGTCGACTCCGTTGAAACCGGCATTCAACCGGTTCGGCAGATCGACATGCAGCAACAGCGGCCGCAACATTTCGATCCGGAAGCCAAGGCTGGGCAGCGTCAGCACCGCGCTCTGGCCGCCCGGTGAGGCCGGCGGCAGGGTGATGCGGACATTGCCGAGCGTGATCACGGCGGCGGCGGGCGAGGTGCCGCGCCGCAGACTGTCATAGCTGACCTGCCCGCCTTCGACCGCGACCTGGTCTGCCCAGGCGGCGAAACCGCTTTGCATCCGCCCCTCAGCGTACCACCACAGCCCGAACCAGGCGATGGCGAGAAGGATGACAAGGCCGATCAAGGACCGCAGGAAAAATCGCATGGGAACTTCCGCTGAAAGCCGGTCCGCGCCGGCACTGGGCCCCTAATGCCCTGCTCTTGACCGGCGGCCAAGGCTCGGAGCTTTTGGCGGTGGTGCAACCGGGCGAGCGCATGGAAATCTATCGTAATTGGCAAGGGCTGCCGGCGGCGGCGCGCGGCGCTTCCGTGGCGCTCGGCAATTTCGACGGCGTGCATCTCGGCCACGCCGCGGTGCTGCGGGCGGCGCACGCGGCCCGGCCGGACCGGCCGCTCGCGGTACTCAGCTTCGAGCCGCATCCGCGCGAATATTTCAGGCCGCAGGACCCGCCGTTCAGGCTGATGCTGGCGGCGGAGCGGGCGGCGGCGCTGGCCGCGCTCGGCGTCACCTTACTTTACGAAATGCCGTTCGACGCAGCGTTCTCCCATCTCACCGCCGCGCAGTTCGTTACCGATGTGCTGCATGACGGCTTTGGCGCGGCGGAACTCGCCTGCGGGCCGGACTTCGCCTTCGGCCACCGCCGCGGCGGCGACACTGCCTTCCTCGCGGCGCGCGCCGAAACCCTCGGCATGGGCATCGCCATCGTCCCCCGGTTGGCCGACGCCGAAGGACCGATCTCGTCGACCCGCATCCGCCGGCTGCTGCAGGACGGCTACCCGGAGCGGGCGGCGGTGCTGCTGGGCCGGCCGCACACCATCCGGGGCGAGGTGATGCATGGCGACGCCAGGGGCCGCACCATCGGCTTCCCGACCGCCAACATCTACCTGAAGCAGCATCTGGAGCCGGCGCGCGGGGTGTACGCCGTCACCGCGCGGCTGCCGGACGGCGCCACGGTCAAAGGTGTCGCCAATATCGGCCAGCGGCCGACGGTGGGCGGCGAGCAGTCCCGGCTGGAGGCACATCTGTTCGACTTTGAGGGCGACCTGTACGGGGCCGAACTGGTCGTCGCCCTGCACCATTTCCTGCGCGAGGAGCAGAAATTTCCGAGCTTCGAGGCGCTGCGAGCGCAGATCGTGGCGGACGCCACGGCGGCGCGGGCGCTGCTTGACAAGCCGGGCGTTCCCGCCAATCCCCTCCGCCCATGAGCGAAGGCGACACCAAGACCGACTACAAGTCCACGGTATTTCTGCCGCGCACCGACTTTTCGATGCGCGGCGAGCTGCCGAAGCGCGAGCCGGCGCTGCTGCGACACTGGGAGGAGATGGGATTGTGGGCACGGCTGCGCGCCGAGGCGGCGGGCCGGCCGCCCTTCATCCTGCATGACGGCCCGCCCTACGCCAACGGCAACCTACATATCGGCCACGCCCTGAACAAAATCCACAAGGACGTCATCAACCGCGCCCAACAGATGGCCGGCCGCGATGCCAACTACATCCCCGGCTGGGACTGCCACGGCCTGCCGATCGAATGGAAGATCGAAGAGCGGTACCGCAACGCCGGCCGCGACAAGGACGAGGTGCCGGTGCTGGAATTCCGCCGCGAGTGCCGGGAGTACGCGCAGCACTGGCTCGACGTGCAGGCGGAGGAATTCAAGCGCCTCGGCGTCGCCGGCGACTGGGCCAACCGTTACGCCACCATGGATTTTGCCTCCGAAGCGGCGATTGCCGGCGAGATCGGCAAGTTCCTGCTGAACGGCGCGCTCTATCGCGGCCTGCGCCCGGTGCTGTGGAGCCCGGTCGAAAAAACCGCCCTGGCGGAAGCCGAGGTCGAGTACCACGACAAGAAAGACACCGCGATCTACGTGAAGTTCCCGATCGTCGCGGCAGCGGACGCGCCCGATCTCGTTGGCGCCTGCATCGTGATCTGGACCACCACGCCCTGGACCATCCCCGGCAACCGCGCCATCGCCGTTGGCGCCGAATTCACGTACGCCCTGATCAACGTCAACGAAACATTGGAACCCGGGCACGCGCAACGCGGCGACCTGCTGATCGTCGCCGAGGCGCTGCTGGAGCCTTTCACGAAAACCTGCGGCATCACCTCCTACGATGTCGTGCGGTCACTCCCCGGCGCCGATCTGTTAGGCGTCATTTGCCGCCATCCTCTGCAACACGAAGACCCTGGCTACGCCTTTGACGTTCCAGTGCTCGACGGTTCCGCCTTCGTCACCACGGAGGCCGGCACCGGCCTGGTCCACATGGCCCCCGGCCATGGCGAGGACGATTTTTCGTTATGCCGCGTCAACAATATCGCCGTGCCGGACACGGTGCAGGGCGACGGCACCTACTACCCTTCCGTCCCCCTGTTCGCCGGCCTCCACGTCTATAAAGCCGCCGATCCGGTCTGCGCCGCGCTGGAACGTGCCGGCACGTTGCTGCACCGTGCCGAGTTCATGCACTCTTACCCACATTCCTGGCGCTCCAAAGCCCCCCTTATCTACCGCGCCACGCCAAATTGGTTCATCCGCATGGACGGGCCGGAGCACATCCGCGACAACGCGCTGACCGCTATCAACGCCACCGCCTTTGTGCCCGAAATCGGCCGCAACCGCATCCGTTCCATGGTCGAAACCCGGCCTGACTGGTGCGTCTCCCGGCAACGCGCCTGGGGCGTGCCGATCGCTATCTTCGTCGATAAAACCACGCACGAACCGCTGCGCGACCCCGCCGTCATGGCCCGCATCGTCGAGATTTTCGCGGCGCAAGGTGCGGACGCCTGGTACGCGCGCCCCGCTCAGGACTTCCTCGGCAACCAGTACGACGCCGCCGACTACGAGCAGGTTTTCGACATCGTCGATGTCTGGTTCGAGTCCGGCTCCACCCACGCCTTCGTCCTCGAAGCCCGCGGCCTGCCCACCCCTGCCGACCTCTACCTCGAAGGCTCCGACCAGCATCGCGGCTGGTTCCAGGCCTCGCTTTTAGAATCCATCGGCACCCGTGGCGCCGCGCCCTTCAAGGCGATCGTCACCGACGGCTTCGTGCTCGACGAGCACGGCCGCAAGATGTCGAAATCGCTCGGCAACGTCACCGCCCCGCAGGAGGTCAACGACAAATACGGCGCTGACATCCTGCGCCTCTGGGTAATGAACTCGGACACCTCCGAGGACCTGCGCATCGGCCCCGAAATCCTCAAGCAGCAAGCCGAACTCTACCGCCGCCTGCGCAACACCCTGCGCTGGCTGCTCGGCTCGCTGGATGGTTTCACCGATGCCGAAAAGCTGCCGGAAGCCGAAATGCCGGGACTCGAACGGCTGATCCTGCACCGCCTCTGGGAGCTGAACGGTCTTATTCAGAAGGCGCTGGACAGCCACGACTGGACCGGCGTGTACCCGGCCCTGCACAATTTCTGCGCCACGGATCTTTCCGCGTTCTACTTCGACATCCGCAAAGACAGCCTGTACTGCGACCGCCCCGACGCCCCCAAACGCCGCGCCTGCCGCACGTTGCTCGACATCCTGCACCGCACCCTAACCGCCTGGCTCGCCCCCGCTTTGCCCTTCACCGCCGAGGACGCCTGGACTTTGCGGTTCGGCGAAAAAACGTCGGTGCATTTAACGGCGTTCCTTAAAGTACCGGCGACTTGGCAGGACGAGGCGCTGGCGGAGAAGTGGACAGAAATATTTGAGGTGCGCAGCGTTATTACGCGCACTATTGAAGACCTTCGGCGGGCGAAGAAAATTGGGTCTTCATTGCAAGCCCACGCGATAATCGCCGAACAAAACTTCAACCTGTTGCCCGCCGACCAATGGGCCGACGTTTGCATTGTTTCAAAAGCCACGACCGGGCCTCTTGATGCTGCTTGGATTACTGATGGGGGAAAATGCGAGCGCTGTTGGCGCGTTCTTGAGGAAGTCGGCAGCAACCCCCACCACCCCACCCTCTGCCTGCGCTGCGTCGAGGCCGTCGCGTGAACCACCGCGCCGCCGGTCTGACCCTGGCCGCTCTCGTCCTCCTCGCCGACCAGGCCAGCAAATACTGGGTCTTGCACGTCGCTCATCTCGATGACGGCCACATCCTCATCCTGCTGCCGGTCCTCAACTTCGTCCTGGTCTGGAATCGCGGCATCACTTTCGGCCTGTTCACCAGCAACGGCGCCTCCGCCAAACTCATCCTCGCCGCCATCGCCCTCATCGTCGTCACTGCGCTCCTGGTCTGGCTTTGGCGCTCCCGCAGCCTCGTCACCACGCTCTGCATTGGCGCCATCGCCGGCGGCGCCATCGGCAACGTCGCGGACCGGCTGCGCTACGGCGCGGTGGTGGATTTCATCCAGGCCCATCTCGGCGCCTGGTCCTGGTACGTCTTCAACATCGGGGACGCCGCCATCGTCTGTGGCGTCATCGCGCTGATGGCCGAAAGCCTGCTGCGGCGGGAGCCTGTTGCAGCCGGCCATGGCGGGCGATAGGAAGGCGCCATGACCCCAGATCAACGGCCCCTTGGCGCTCCGCCCCTCCTTGCCCTGGCGGCGCTCGGCGCCGTGCTCGTCCTTGCCGGTTGCAGCGATAACGTGAAGAAAACCTTTGGGCTGGAAGCCGACCCGCCGGACGCCTTCGACGTCGGCACCCAGGCGCCGCTCTCGCTGCCACCTGAACTCGGCCAGCTGCCGGCGCCGAACCCCGGCGAGCCGCGGCCGCAGCAGGAAGATGCCGCCCAAGCCGGTGAGGATGTGCTCTCGCCCGTGTCCGCGCTAAGCGGCGCGCCCGGCAGCGCCACTGCCGGCGAGCAATCGTTCCTGGACCAGGCCGGGCCGCCGCCGCCCTCCGGCATCCGCGCCGAGGTCAACCAGTCCGCCCTCCTTGCCTCCAAGCCGCCCGGCTTCGTCGCCAACCTGATGGGTACGGCGCCGAGCGCGCCGCCGACCGTGGACGCCGCCGCGGAATCCCGCCGCTTGCAGGAAAACGCCGCCCTCGGCCAGCCGGCGACCAACGGCTCTACCCCGCAAAACGACAACCAGCGACCCGGCGTCTTCCAGCGCTTCTTGAACCTGTTTTAGGTTAGTCTTCCAACCAGGATCGCCAGCGCGATCGCCAGCCCCGCCTCGCGGTTGGACTTGAACAGCGCCAGGCACCGCGCTGGATCGTCGATGTCCAGCGTCACGATCTGCCGCACCAGCAGCGCCGCCGGCAAAACCAGCGCCGCCTGCCCAATCACGCTCAGCCCCGTCATCGCCATCGCGATGCCGAGCAATACAATCGCGCCGCCGTAGCTCACCCAAAGCAGCGCGCCGGTGCGGCGACCGAACAGCCGCGCCGTCGACTTCACGCCGACCAGCGCGTCATCCTCGCGGTCCTGGTGCGCATAGATCGTGTCGTAGCCGAGGGTCCATAAAATCGCCGCGCCGTAAAGCGGCAGCGCCGGCCAGGCCATCCCGCCATGGGCCGCGGCATAACCCATCGGCGCGCCCCAGCCAAAGGTCAGCCCCAGCACGATCTGCGGCCACCAGGTCACCCGCTTGGCCAACGGGTACAGCACCACCAGCCCCAGCGACCCGATGCCGAGCCACCGCGCCGCGTCGTTCAGCTGCAACAACACAGTCAGGCCGATCGCCAGCAGCAACGCCATGAACACCAGCGCCTGGCCCGGCCGCAAGGCGCCGGAGGCGAGCGGCCGCCCGGCGGTCCGCGTCACCAGCGCGTCCATCTTGCGGTCCCACAGGTCGTTCACCACACAGCCGGCGGCGCGCATCGCAAAGGCGCCGAGCAGAAACAGCAGCGCCAGCCGCAGGCCGGTCCAGAAGCCGCGCCCCGCCAGGCAGATCGCCCACAACCCCGGCAGGTATAAAAGCCAAGCGCCGATCGGCCGGTCGAACCGGCCCAGCAGCGCATAGGGCGCCAGCCGCCCCGGCAGCAGCCGCACCCAGCCGCCGGCGCGTATATCGGTAAAACCGTCCATCAATGCTAATCAGCCGGCGATGGCCACAACGTCAATCCGCCTGTACACGCCGTTGGCACTGCTCGCCGGCGCCGATGTGCCGCTGTCGGCGGAGCAGGCGCATTATCTCGGCAACGTCATGCGGCTTGCGGTCGGCGCCACGCTGCGGGTCTTCAACGGCCGCGACGGCGAATGGGAAGCGCGCCTCGCGTCGCTCTCGCGCAAGGCAGCCACGTTGCAGCCGCATACCAAAACGCGCGAGCAAATCCGCGACCCTGATTGCTGGCTCTGCTTCGCCCTGTTGAAGCGGCAGAAAACCGACCTCGTTGTCGAAAAAGCCACCGAACTCGGCGCTTGCCTGATCCAGCCGCTGATCACCGCGCGAACCCAGGCCGACCACGTCAATCTCGACCGGCTCCGCGCCATCGCAACCGAAGCGGCGGAGCAATGCGAGCGCCTGGCCGTGCCACAAATCCGGCCGCCGCTGCCGCTTGCCGCCTTGCTCGCCGCCTGGCCCGCCGGCCGCGCCCTCCACCTCGCCGACGAGCGCCGGACAGCGCCGCTGCTGGCGCCGATCGCCGGGCCGGCGGCACTGCTGATCGGCCCGGAGGGCGGCTTCGCCGGCCCGGAGCTTGACGCGGTGGCGGCGCATCCCTTTGTTACCCGCGTGTCACTCGGCCCGCGCATCCTGCGGGCCGAAACTGCCGCCATCGCCGGGCTCGCGCTGCTTCTCGCATCCGAGCCCTCTTGAGGAGTAGAGTTTGTCGAACCCAGGCGATGCCGACGCGACCACCGTCAACGGCTTGCGCGACCTCGCCGATTATCTGGCGGGCGGCTGCAAACCGGCCGCGGATTTCACCATCGGCACGGAGCATGAGGCGTTCGGCTTCCGGCTGAGCGACAAGGCGCCGCCGGCCTATGCGCCGGCCGATGGCAGCCCCGGCATCGAGGCGATGCTGCGCGCCGTCGCCGACGACGAAGGCCTGATCCCGATCATCGACAACGGCAACCCGATCGGCCTGAAAGGCAACGGCGCCTCGATCTCGCTCGAACCCGGCGGCCAGTTCGAGCTCTCGGGCGCCACGCTTAAGGATCTGCACGGCACCAAGGCCGAGCTGGACGCACATATCGCCCGGATCCGCCGCATCGCCCCGGCGCTCGGCCTCGGCTTCGCGCCGCTCGGCTTCCACCCGCTGGCGCGGCGGCATGACATGCCCTTCATGCCCAAGGGCCGCTACAAGATCATGCGGGATTACATGCCCAAGGTCGGCACCCGCGGCCTCGACATGATGCTCCGCACCTGCACCGTGCAGGTCAACCTCGATTTCTCGTCCGAGCCCGACATGGTGAAAAAGCTGCGGGTCGGCTATGCGCTGCAGCCGCTGGCCACGGCCTTGTTCGCCAATTCACCGTTTTATGAAGGCAAGCCGAACGGCTTGCTTTCCAACCGCGCCGAGGTCTGGAGCGACACCGACAACGCCCGTTCCGGCATCCCCGCCATGGTGTTCGAAGACGGCTTCGGCTTCGAGGCCTATGCCAACTGGCTGCTCGACGTGCCGATGTACTTTGTCTACCGGGACGGGGTTTATCACGACACCGCCGGCGCCTCCTTCCGGGACTTCATCGCCGGCCGGCTGGCGGCGTTGCCGGGCGAGCGCGCCACCGTCGGCGACTTCGCCGACCACAGCACCACCGCCTTTCCCGACGTCCGGCTGAAGCGTTACATTGAAACCCGCGGCGCCGATTCCGGTTCGCCCGCGATGATGCTGGCGCAGGCGGCGTTCTGGACCGGCCTGTTCTACGACCCCGCCGCCCTGGACGCCGCGGCCGAACTGACGCGCGACCTTGACCATGCGACATTGCTGGCGCTGCGCCGGGCGGTGCCACGGCAGGGGCTAGCGACGGTTGTCGGGCCAGGCCAGTTGCGCGACCTGGCCGGCGAGGCCGTGGCGATCGCCCTGAACGGGCTCAAAGCACGGTCTCGGTTGGATGCCAACGGCCTCGACGAACATCGCTATCTGGCGCCTTTGCAGGAGATCGTAGCTGGCGGTCCTACCCAGGCCGAAATGTGGTTAGCGCGCTACAGCGGAGCCTGGGCTGGCCAAACCGCTAGAATTTGGGACGAAGCCAGCTTTTAAGTCTTCGCCGGCTTTACCTTCATTTCGTTCCGGCTTGTCGCAGCTTCTACGCGTGAGCAGGCCTGCCATGCTCGGTAAATAACAAGTTTTTTTGAGGTATATCCGAGCGTCCAACCAGGAAAACCCAACGGTTTCAATGGTTAGGGTTTTCTAAATTATTTTACAAATATTTTAAATTGATAATTGTATTAATTTAGATTTCTGCTATCCAGCGTCGCATCAAAACAATCTTCTTTGTGAGGTTGTATCTTAATTTTGCGACATTGCCTGGAGTTAGCAAGATGCCGATCTATTCTGAGAGCTTTACCTCGACGTCTGGGACCTGGGACGCAGGTTCGAACTGGAGCCAGAACGGCATTCCGGACACCGCGACAACCGTCGCCATCGGCCCCTCGGTCAGCCTGGTGACCGCCGCGGGTCACGATGTGTTCGCGCAATTGGACGCGGTCGGCAGCACGGCCGGTGGCAGCCACAACACGATCGACATCACCGGCAGCCTGATCGACTCGAACAGCAATGCCGGTATCCATCAGATTACCAACTTCACCGTGGACGTGGCCAGCAATGCGACCCTGGAAGCTCCGGCGATCGCCACGTTCTCGGGGTCGATCCTCGATGATTTCGGCACGGTGGACATCTTCGGCAGCGGCCTGAGCAATGTCAGCCACGCCACCATCACGATCGAAACCGGCGGCAGCTTTCTCGCGCCCGAAATCACCAACGTCTCCAGCTCGGCCATCGACATCAAGGGCATGATCAGCCTGTCCGGCGGCGGCGGCCTCGAAGGTCTCAACAACGACACCGTGACCATTGCCGCCGGTGGCAGCCTCGCCGCTCAGCAGATCGCCAACGTCGCGAACTCCAGCTTCGACATCGAGGGTAACGTTAGCCTGTCCGCGAATGGCGGCATCAACGGGCTTACCGGCTCCACCATCAGCATCGGCAGCCATGGCAGCCTGATCGCCAACCAGATCGCCGCCGACAGCTCCGACACGCTGATCGTCAACGGCGATCTCACTTTCAACCGGCCCTATGCCGGTGACGGCCTGAACGGCGCCCATGTGACGATCAACGCCGGCGGCACGGTGTCGGTTGCCGGCAACGACAGCTACGGCCAGGGCTATGTCATCAACGGCGGCACCTATATCGGCTCCTCCGACCCCTATTCGACCGACAGTTTCAACTACGGCGGCGTCCGCGGCGGCCTGGTCGAGCTGCTGAACGACAACCGCTACGGCGACAACTACACGATCAGCAACTTCGCCAAGGGCGACGGCCTGATCCTCGGCACCTACGCCAGCAACGCCTCGCTGACGACCAGCCTGGTCAACGGCACGCTGACGATCCGCGATCTGTCGATCCAGACCTCGCCCTACTACACCGACCCCAACATCGTTTACGAAGACACGAATTTCTCGCTGGCCGCCGGCACCACCGCCGCGGACCTGCACGCCAAGGTCGTCAACGGTCATGTCGAGCTGGTCGCCTGCTTCTATCCCGGCACCATGCTGGCGACGCCGGAGGGTGAAATCGCGGTTGAGGAAATCGTTGCCGGCACCGTGCTGAGCACAACAACGGGTGCTGCCAAGGTGCGCTGGCTCGGCCGCTCCGTCACCTCGACCCGCTTCGCCGACCCGCTGCGCAGCCTGCCGATCCGCATCAAGGCCGGCGCGCTCGCCAACGACCTGCCGGCGCGCGACCTGCTGGTCTCGCCCTGCCACGCGATGTTCCTGGGCGGCGTGCTGGTCCAGGCCGGCGCGCTGGTCAACGGCGTCTCGATCGTCCGCGAGGCCGATGTGCCGGAGATGTTCACCTACTACCATGTCGAACTGGCCAGCCACGAGCTGCTGTTCGCCGAGGGTGCGGCGACCGAGAGCTTCGTGGACAACGTCGACCGCATGCACTTCGAAAACTGGGCGGAACACGAAGCCCTTGGCGAGCTCGCGCCGATCGAGGAGATGCCGTACCCGCGCGCCAAGGCGGCGCGGCAGGTGCCGGCGGCGGTCAGGCGGATGCTGCAAGCCCGGCTGGCCCGCTTCGCCACCGAGCAACCCGCAGCCGCTTAACTAACGGCCCGGGCAGGTTGCCGCGGCAACTGATGTTGCTGCCGGCGGCGGCTGCGCGGTTCGGTGCAGCCGGACCGCCAGCACTTCGCCAAGCATGATCGAGTGCGCCATCTGGCACGGCTGCGCCAGGTGGTCCTTGCTGTCGTAAAAGTCGGCGCGCGGATATTCGCTGTCATCGGGCAGTTGCAGGAACGCCCCGCCGCTGGCCAGATAAACCTGCCGTACCGCCGCGATCGTCGCCGCCGGCAACACCACGTCCTGAAACTGCGTCGGCAACCCGCCGATCATGATCACGCCCCGCGCCGCCCCGGCTTGAACGAAGCGCCGGATCAGCGACGCGCCGTAGCCATCGGTGATCGCGGCAGCCGGTGGCGCCGGCGCCACCGGCTGCCGCAGCAGCGCGGCATCCGCGGTCGCCAAAGTGGTGCCGATCCGGTCGCCTTGCACATCGTATTGTTGCGCCAGCATCTGGCGCGGCCGGATCAGCCCGGCCGCCGCGATCGGCATCTCGGCCGCACCCTCCAGAAAATCCGCCAGCGTGCAGCAGAACAACGCGCCCAGCGCCCGCCCCGGCGGCAGCCGCGCCAGCAGCCCTTTGTTCCAGCGCAACAACATGGCCGCATCGGCGCCGCCGCGGACGCTGGCCGGCGTCGCGGTGTACTGCTCCAGCTCCATCGGCAGATACACCACGTCCCCGGCTTGCAAATCCGGGCGATAGCGCAGGAACAACTGGTCCAGCCCAATCCCGACCGCGATGCCGGCATTCTCGCACGGCATCCCCAGCATCGGCCCCAGCACCGCGCAGGTATGCGAGTACGGTCCGTTCGAACCGGCCAGGATCACCAGCTTCGGCGAGGCCAAAGCCGCCAGCCGCGCGCTCTTCTGCAAAATCTCCAGGCGCAGCAGCCCCAGCGACAATGGCCGGTCGATCACAAACCCGAACACCCCGATATAAAGTGCGATGGAAGCCGCGCAGCAGAGCAGAATTCGTTTCAAAACTGGAAGTACAGAAACGGAATGGTCAACGGCGCGAAGAACACCGCCTGCACCGCGAACGCAAAACTCAGGACCAGCGCCAGCGAACGGCGCCGCGCCCCCAGCCCGTGCAGCTGCGGCAGCCCCAGCGCGATGCTCCAGCCCAGCGCCAGAAACAACAAGGCCAGCGGCAGGCTCAGCGTCCGCGCGTCGCCGAGGTCGGGCAGCACCGGCACCGCCCGCGCCACGTCGCCCAGCACCGGCACCGCGCGAATAAAAATCTCCGGCAGCGCCAGCCCATGCACCCCCGCCAGCCCGGCGTAAAAATCCTGTGCCGCGCCGAAGCTCGTGGCGCGGAACGGCACCCAGGCCAGCACCACGCAAAGCAGCGTCAGCGCCCAGGACGCCGCCGCCGGCAACCGCAACCCGGCGCGCCGGAACCAGCCATGCACGACCAGAAACGCCCCATGCAGCCCGCCCCACAGCACGAACCGCCAGGCCGCACCATGCCACAGCCCGCCGAGCAGCATCGTGATCATCAGGTTGGCGATCCGCCGCCCTTCGCCGCGGCGGTTGCCGCCAAGCGGAATGTACAGATAATCCCGCAAGAATCCGCTCAGCGTGATGTTCCAGCGCCGCCAGAAATCGCTGATGTCGGTCGCTTGGTAGGGGCTGTTGAAATTCAGCGGGAAGCGGATGCCGAACAGCCGCGCCAGGCCGATCGCCATGTCAGAGTATCCGGAAAAGTCGAAATAGATCTGCAACGCATAGGCCAGCAGCGCGACCCAGGCTTCCACCAGCGTCAGCGGATCGCCGCGCGCCGCCCCGGCGAAGCCCGGATCCGCGAAGCGGGCCAGCCCGTCGGCCAGCACCACCTTCTTGGCCAGCCCGAGCAGGAAAATCTCCAGCCCCTCGGTAAAATTCCGCCGCCAATGCGCCAGCGTCAGGCCGGCGAATTGCGGGATGATGTGGCGCGGCCGCACGATCGGCCCGGCGATCAGATGCGGGAAGAACGCAACAAAACAAGCGTAGTGCAGAAACCGCATGGCGCCGGCTTCGCCCCGATAGGCATCGACCAGAAACATGATCTGCTGGAAGGTGAAAAAGCTGATCCCGAGCGGCAGAAACACGCCGCCCCAGAGCGGTGCGACCCCTACCGCACCGGCAAGGAAATCCGCATACTTGAAAAACCCCAGCAGGCCGAGGTTGAACGCCAGCCCCGCCACCAGCCAGCGCCGGCTGCCCGCCACACGCTGCCCCACCGCGTAATTCACCAAGATAGAGCCGACCAGCAGGACCAGAAACACCGGCTTCCACCAGGCGTAAAAGAACAGGCTGGCCGCCAGCACCCAGCACAATGCCGTCGTCCGTCCGGCCAGCCGCATCGCCACCCAGAAGCCGGCCAGCGCGGCGGGCAAAACCCGAGGATGAACACCGGCGTGTTGAACAGCATGGCTAACCGCACGCTAACGTTGCGAACCCGCCATGACCATAGCCCGCATTGGTCCGGCGCCGCGCCGATGCTATAGCGCCGCGCCACCATCAAGGGTCCGATGAACACGACGCCGCCTCATCCCGCGCTTCTGCCCGCCGGCCTGCGCGACGTTCTGCCGCCGGAGGCGGAGCTGGAAGCGCGTTCGATCGCGGCACTGATGGAGTGCTTCGCCGCGCACGGCTACCAGCGCGTCAACCCGCCGCTGATCGAATTCGAGGACAGCCTGTTCGCCGGCTCCGGCGCCGCCACCGCGGAGCAGACCTTCCGGCTGATGGACCCCGAAAGCCAGCGCATGATGGGCCTGCGGGCCGACACCACGCCGCAGATCGCCCGGCTCGCCAGCACCCGGCTGGCCGCCGCACCCCGCCCGCTCCGGCTGGCTTATGCCGGGCCGTGCCTGAAGGTGCGTGGTACCCATCTGGCGCCGGAGCGGCAGGTGGCGCAGGCCGGGATCGAGCTGATCGGCGACGACACCGCCGCCGCCGACGCCGAGATCATCCTCACCGCCGCCGCCGCGCTGGCCGCCATCGGCCTTACCGAAATCAGCTTCGACCTCACCGTGCCCCGCCTGGCGCTGCACCTCCTGGAAGATTTCCCCGCCGCCGACCAGCCGGCGCTGGCCGCCGCGCTGGAGCGCAAGGACGCCGCGGCCGTCGCGCGGCTCGCCGGGCCGCGAACGCCGCTGCTGGCGCTGCTACAGGCCTGCGGCGCCGCCGGCCGCGCCATCCCCGCTTTGCTAGGCATCGACCTGCCGGCGCCGGCAAAAGCCCAGGCCCTGCGCCTGGCCGAAGCCGCCGCCGAAATCCAGGCGCGCCAACCGGACCTGCCGCTAACCGTCGATCCGGTGGAATATCGCGGCTACCGTTACCACACCGGCCTCTGCTTCACGCTATTCGCGCCCGGCCAGAATGCCGAGCTCGGCCGCGGCGGGCGGTATCTCTGCGGCGACACCGAACCGGCCACCGGCATCACTTTGTACCCGGACACCATCGTGCGCGCCGCACCCGCGGCCGCGCTGCGGCCCCGGCTCTATCTGCCGCACGGCGTCAGCGCCGACGTTGCGGCGGCGCTACGTGCCCGCGGCTACGCGACCGTCGCCGGCCTGGCCCCACACGCCGCACCAGCAACGGAAGCCGCCCGGCTCGGCTGCGGCCATGTTTTTCTGAATGGCGCCGTCACCCCGGCGGGCGAGGACGCATAATGAGCAATGTCACGATCATCGGCGCGCAATGGGGCGACGAAGGCAAGGGCAAGGTGGTGGACTGGCTGGCCAGCCGCGCCGACATCGTGGTGCGATTCCAGGGCGGCCATAACGCCGGCCACACCCTGGTAGTGGGCAACCAGACCTACAAACTCTCGCTCCTGCCTTCCGGCCTGGTGCGCGGCAAGCTCGGCATCATCGGCAACGGCGTCGTCATCGACCCCACGGCCTTGCTAGCGGAGATTGCCCGGCTTGCCGCGCAAGGCTTGCCGGTCAACTCCGAAAATCTCCGCATCGCCGAGAACGCGCCGCTGATCCTGCCGTTGCACGCCGCACTGGACGGCGCCCGAGAAGCCGCGCGCGGCGACCGCCGCATCGGCACCACCGGCCGGGGCATCGGCCCGGCCTATGAGGACAAGGTGGCCCGCCGCGCCATCCGGGTCTGCGACCTCGCAGAACCGGAAACCCTTTCGGCCAAGCTCGACGAGCTGCTGCTGCACCACAACACCCTGCTCGCCGGCCTCGGCGCCGCCACTTTCGACAAAGCAACACTGCTCGCCAGCCTTCTCGAGCTTGCGCCCAAGCTGCTGCCCTTCGCCGAGCCGGTCTGGGAGCGCCTCGCCGCCGCCCGCCAGGCCGGCGCCCGCATCCTGTTCGAGGGCGCGCAGGCGGTGATGCTGGACGTCGACCACGGCACCTATCCGTTCGTCACCTCGTCCAACACCGTGGCCGGCAACGCCGCCGCCGGATCGGGCATCGGCCCGGATGGCGTCGGCCGGGTGCTCGGCATCGCCAAGGCCTATTGCACCCGGGTCGGCGCCGGCCCGTTCCCGACCGAACTGCACGATGACACCGGCCGCCTGCTCGGCGAACGCGGCCACGAGTTCGGCACCGTCACCGGACGCAAACGCCGCTGCGGCTGGTTCGACGCTGCACTGGTGCGCCAAGCGGTGAAGGTCGGCGGCATCCAGGGATTGGCGCTCACCAAGCTCGACGTGCTGGACGGTTTCAAGGAGCTGAAAGTCGGCGTCGGTTTCTTGATCGACGGCAAAACCCACCGCCATTTGCCCGCCGCGGTCGCCGCCCAGGCCGCAGCCACGCCGATCTACGAGACAATGCCAGGCTGGACGGACTCGACACGCGGCGCCCGCTCCTTCGCCGAACTCCCGGCCGCCGCGGTGAAGTACATCAAGCGCATCGAGGAACTGGTCGAGGCGCCTGTCACCCTGCTCTCGACCAGCCCCGAACGCGACGACACCATACTGATGCAGGATCCGTTCGCGGATTAAGAAGAGCCGCCGGCGGCCGGGGCCGTGAGGCCCCGGACCCCTAGACGGGGTTGGCCACTCATAGATCTGGGTCTCGTGGTCGATGGCTCACTTTGCGAGCCGTGAGTGGAACTGTTATAGCTCGCTGCGCTCGCGGCGTAGGCGTCCGGCGGGGCAGACTCGCGCGCGAAGCGCATCAATGAACCCACGCGCCGGGCTCTAAAAGTGGCCAACCCCGTCCAGGGGTCCGGGGCCTCACGGCCCCGGCGGGTGCAGGGCAGAGCCCTGCGCTTTCTATGCCAAAGCCTTCGCCACCGCCCGCTTCGCCATCACGCCGATCAGATGGGCGCGGTAGGCGGCGCTGCCGTGGATGTCGCCGTTCAGCGTGTCGGGGTCGGTTTCGATGCCGGCGACGGCCTCCGGCGTGAAGGAACGGTCCAGCGCCGACTCCATAGCAGGGTGACGGAACACGCCGTTCTGGCCGGCGCCGGTCACCGCCAGCCGCGCGCCGTCCTTGGTCTTCGCCACGAACACCCCGACCATCGCGTAATGCGAGGCCGGGTTCGGGAACTTCATGTAGGCGGCGCGCTCGGGCACCGGAAACACCACTTCGGTGATCAACTCGCCCTCTTCCAGCGCCGTCGTGAACATGCCCTGGAAGAATTCCGCCGCCGTCAGTTCGCGCCGGTCGGTGACGATGGTGGCACCGGTCGCCAGCACCGCCGCGGGGTAGCAGGCCGAGGGGTCGTTATTGGCCAGCGAGCCGCCGATGGTGCCGCGATACCGCACCTGCCGGTCACCGATTTTACCGGCCAGATCGGCCAGCGCCGGAAAGGCGGACTTCACCTCCGGTGCCGCGGCAATCGCGCCGTGCGTCGTCATCGCCTTGATCCGCAACATCCCGCCCTCCAGCGCAATGCCCCGCAGGTTGAGCGCGTTGAGGTCGACGATCATGGACGGCTTGTTGAGACGCTGCTTGAGAACCGGGATGAACGTCATGCCCCCGGCCAGCGCCTTCGCCTCCGGATCGCCGGTCAGAGCCTGCACGGCGTCGGCCACGCTGGACGGCTTGGTGTAAGTGAATGCGTACATCGTGAAGCTCCTTAAGCCGCCGCCCGCGCTGGTTCGTGCATCAGCGGCCACGCCGCGGCGACCGCCTTGACGATATTATGATAGCCGGTGCAGCGGCACAGATTGCCTTCCAAACCGTCACGGATTTCCTGCTCGGTCAGCCCCTCGGGATGGGTTTTCACCAGGTCCACGGCACTCATCACCATGCCCGGCGTACAAAAACCGCACTGCAAGGCGTGGTGCTCGCGGAACATCGCCTGCATCGGATGCAGCGTGCCGTCCGGTCCGGCCAGACCCTCGATCGTCGTTATTGTGGCCCCGTCCGCCTGCACCGCCAAAATGGTGCAGGATTTGATCGAGGTGCCGTTGAACTCCACCACGCAGGCGCCGCACTGGCTGGTATCGCAGCCGATATGGGTGCCGGTCAGGCCGAGGCCCTCGCGCAGGAACTCCACCAGCAAGGTCCGTGGCTCCACGGTTTGCGTCGCTGCCTTGCCGTTCACCGTCAACGTGATCTCGGTCATGCTTCTTCCTCGTCAAAGGCGCGTTTATCGGCACACTGCTTGCCGACCGCCGCCTGGTTCGCTAGCGCATTCTATATGGCGCGGTCCATTCCGGAAAGGCTGCTGTTTTTCCTCGACTCGCTGGTCGAGCTGCTGGCGCGCACCGGCGTCAGCGCCGATCTGCTGCGCTTCGGCTTCGTTGGCGTCACCGGCCTGGTGGTGGACACCACGACTGTTTACAGCCTGCGCGGCCCGCTTGGCCTGTACGCGGCCGGTGTTTGCGGTTTCCTGGTGGCGGCAACGGCCAACTGGGCGATGAACCGGCTCTGGACTTTCCGCCACCACGTCCATGCTGCGGCACATAAACAATGGCTGAGATACCTGGCCGCCAACCTGATCGGCTTCGTCGTCAATCGCGGGCTGTTTTTCGTGCTGATCACGGTCAGCCCGATTTGCCATGCCAACCCCATCCTGCCGATCGCGGCGGGCGCGCTTGCCGGATTGGTGTTTAATTATTTGCTTTCGAGAAAATTTGTATTCCAATAAAGGCAATTTTAAGTAGAGTACCAGGAAATTCTCCACACCTGGGAGTGCCATGCAAAAAGAAGGGAAGTTTGCCGGAACAACCGGCCACCTGGTTGAAACGGCCATCCCGCTGTCACCCCACGTCATGGAGCTGTCGCGCCGCCTCTTGCTGCCGCTCCTGGATATCCTCTGTATTCTGGTGGTTCCGTTCTGCCAGAGCCGGGCCTCTTCGGTTCTGCAAAATCCTTCGCAATATTTGGGCTTTTGGACTCTGCTGGCGCTGGCCACCGTCCTGCTCATCAACTCCTACGGCGGTTACCGTTCCTGGGAGCAAAATCGCGGGCAGACGGCCAAGCTCGCGGTGCGCTGCTTCATCGCGACCGCGATAACGACGCTGACCGTGGCGCTGCTGTTCGGTCATCAACACGCGGTCAGCCACTACTGGACGACCGCCGAACTGGTGCTGCCGCCGCTGCTCCTGGTCTTCACCCGGTCCGTCACGGCCGCCAGCCTGGTGACCGCGCCGCCGAGCGAGGGCCCGCTGGTGGTTTGTCTCGACCGCTGCCCGCGCGATCTTGCAAAGGCTCTGACCGACGAGAAAATCACCGCGCGCCCGTCCGGTGTTCTATTCCTCGCCGAAGCCGGCGCGGCGCCGGTAAATTCGCCCTGGCCGGTGGTGCCCGACATCCGCGCGCTGTTGCGGATCGTGCAAGGGCGGCGAGTCCGGGACATCGTTTTCGTTTATGATCCGGCACTCGAAGAGCTGAGCTGGAAACTGCAAAAGGCGTTGCTGTCCGACCTGCTGGCCTTCCCGGTTCGCATCTGGCTGGCCTTCAGCGTGCCGCCGGAACTGCCGGTGCCGCTGCTCGCCGGCTACGGGCGCTGCCGGCTGGTGCCGGTCGCCAATGACGGCCTTCTCAACTCGCTGAATCTCGGCAAACGGTTGTTCGACATCGCGGTCGGCCTGCTGCTGCTCACGCTCGCCATGCCGTTGCTGGGCGCCATCGCGGCCCTGGTGCGCTTCAGCGGGACCGGCCCGATCGTGTTCCGGCAACAGCGGATCGGCGCCCATGACCGCGCCTTCACGGTGCTGAAGTTTCGCACGATGATCCACGGCAACGGCGCGGCCTTCGCGCAGGCCGGCCCCGGCGACGCGCGCGTGACCTGGACCGGCCGCTTCCTGCGTCGCACCTCGCTCGACGAATTGCTGCAGCTGGTCAACGTGGTGCGCGGCGACATGTCGCTGGTCGGGCCGCGGCCGCACGCCCCGGAAACCCAGGTCGAAGGCATCGATTTCGAACAAGCCGTGCAATTCTACCGGCTGCGCCATCGGGTGAAGCCCGGCATGACCGGCCTCGCGCAGGTCCGTGGCCATCGCGGCGAGACCAGGCAGGTGGCGACGCTGGAGAACCGGATCGCCAGCGACCTCGAATACATCGCCAAGTGGTCAATCTGGCTCGACATCTCGATAATCCTGCGGACCCTGCCGACCCTGATCACGCAGCGCAATGCCCATTGAAGCCCCGCGGCGGGTTCACGGCCAAGACCCGGTCGGCGCTTACGACGCCGACATCATCATCCTCGCCTTGAACCGGTTTTCCGAGACCCTCGAAGCGGTCGCCTCGGCCCGCTGCCAGCGCGGCGCGTCCTGTTATATCTGGGTGCTGGACCAGGGCTCGGCGCCCGAGATCCGCAACGGTTTCACCGCCGCGTTCCGGGGCCTCGACGACCTCTCCTTCTACCTGGCGGAGCGCAATCTCGGCGTCGGCGGCGGCCGCAACTTCCTGGCCGGTTGCGGCCACGGCCGCATGATCGTGGCGCTCGACAACGACGCGGTGTTCGCCGATGCCGATGTGGTGGTCGGCGCGCTGGCCGGTTTCGAGCGGGCGCCGGCGCTCGGTGCCACCGGCTTTCGGATCATGGCGCGCGACGGTGTTTCCTTCGACCGCTTCAGCTGGGGCTGTGCCGCGCGGCTGCTTGCCCACGGCCACGAAACGTTCGGCGCGGTCACCTTCGTCGGCGCCGGCCACGCCATCCGCCGCGCCGCCTGGAACGAAACCGGCGGTTACGACCCGGCGCTGTTCTTCACCTGGGAAGAATATGATTTTTGCCTGAAGGCGATCGCCCGCGGCTGGTTGATCAATTACGACGGCGGCCTCGCCGTCATCCACAAGGTGGCGCCGGAAGCTCGTATCTCCTGGAGCGCCGAGCGCAGCCGCTACTTCGTCCGCAACCGCCTGCTGATCGCCCGCCGCTGGCACGCCGGCTGGATCGCACTCCTGCCGCGCATCCTCGGCTATCTGATCCGCGGCCTCCGCGAGCGCCGCCTGCTGCCGACGCTGGCCGGCATCCTCGGCGCGGTGCGCCATGACGCCGGTCAAACCCGATACCGGATAAGCGCGCCGATGCGGGCTTATCTGGCGCGGCACGACGCGCAGCATCGGGGATCGTTGCTGACCCGGCTACGCAACGAGGTGTGGCGGCGGGCGGTGGCAGAACCAGAGACCGCCACGCCGCGCCCACAGCGGATTTTGCCGCGCGCCAGCTTGCATCGGCTCTCCGATCCATAAAAAAGCCGGGCACAAGGCCCGGCTTTTCGGTAGCGCTAAGATTATCAGTCTAGAACAGAACGCCGGCTTCGAGCAGCCCGGTGAACACGCCGCGGTGGTGGTCGCCGGCGCCATAGCCGTATTTATCCCCGCTCCCGTCGGTGCGGCGGGTCAGGTACAGATAGCCCGCATCGGCGCGCGCAAACAGATCCTTGTACTGCCAGGTCGGCGTGACCGAGGCGCCGAAGCCGGCGGAATCCGGTCCGATGAACCAGTTGAGGTTGTCTTGCGAGGAGGTCTTCGAGGTCCAGTATTCACCCCAGGCGCCGACCGAATAAGGCGAGGTGCCGAAGGTGTAGTCGGCGAACAAAGCAGCGCCAAAGTTGTACGAAGTCTTTGTGATGCCGACGCGATGATTGGGTTTGGCGTATTGGTATTGCGCCTCGGGCACTAGGTTGAGGTTGCCCATCGTGTAGCTGTAATAGGCGCCGCCCATGTTTGAGTTTGCAAACTGAGCGCCGTACGAACCGGTGGTTGTGTTGCCGTAGCCGAAGGTGTTGAGACCCGTGGTGCCAAGATTAGCCGCGCCATAAACCGACAGCGAGTTGGTCGGGTTGATCGTGTAGGTCACCAGTGCCTGGATGAAGTTGAACACGCCGGTGTCATATCCATCGCCGAAGATCACGGTGGCGTTGATCGGACCCTGTGTGTAGTTCGCCGACACGCCGCGGTTCTGGCTGTTCTGCACGTAGAAGATTTCCGTCACCAGCTGGTTGGAGTTGTTCCAGTCGATGGCGGATTCAAAACCTTCGACCGAGCCCAGCATGCCGGCGGAAACGGTGATCGGCGAGTTCGTCGGCGCCACCGTCAGATAGCCGGCGTAGAGCGGCCCGGTGGTGAGGGTGTTGACCGAGGTCTCGGTGGGAGCGGTGCCAAGTGTCACCGCGCCACCATTCGGGCCGACCTCAACGGTAAATTGCAGTTCGCCATCGGTCTTCTGCAACTCGATCAATGCGCTGCCGGCATAGGCGCCGTTCGATTTGTTGCTGAAGGGCAGATTGCCCTGGTCGTTGGTCTGGCCCAGGTAATATCCATAACCGTCAACGCCGCCGCTGATTTGCAATTGGCCGAACGGCCCGCCGTCGATCTTGATCGCGGTGGGGCCGCTCATCGCTTGCGCCGCATGCAACGCAAACAGCGAAGATGCCGCCACAAAGCCCAGACCTAAAAGTTGCCGACGCAAGGTACTCATTCTGCCTCCTAATTCGCAGCTAGTTAGTGCAAACGCCCAAAGTATAGTCACAAGTGTCGCTAACTGACCTCTTAGAAGGCCGTTACGCCGTCTCAACGCTAACGAATTGGCAATCTACATGCCATTACCGTGAACGGGCCAGCCGAAAGCGGAGACGTTTTTGCTTTGCACCATCGCTGTTGCGTAAATGACACAAAGCTGCGGCGCCCGCGCAGTCCGATCAGCGTCGCGTCGGCGCGGGCGCTCCAAAGGCCTGCGCTGCCAAAAAGCCACCGGCGCAGGCGGCAAGACAAGCGATGACGGAGACCGCGACATAGAGCCCGGCGCGGCCCGGCTGGCCGGTGCGGGCCAGCTCCATGGTTTGCAGACTGAACGAGGAAAACGTGGTGAAGCCGCCGCACAACCCTACTGTGACGAACACGCGCGCTTCATACGGCACCGCGTAGCGCGGTACCGTGCCGGTCAACATGCCGAAGAAGCTGATGACGAAGGAGCCGATGACGTTGATCAGTAGCGTACCCCAGGGAAACCCTGAGCCGGTGGCGACCGCCAGCGTGCTCGCCAACCAGAACCGCGCGACGCTGCCCAGCGCCCCACCCACCGCCACCCAAAGATAAGCGCTCAAGAGAAACCGACCATTGGCCACCGACCGCTGACCATTGGTTAATTCAGTTCGGCGAGCAGGCTCAGCTGCGGATCCCGCGGCTCGATATTGTCGGCAAGCGGGATCGGGTAATCACCGGTGAAACAGGCATCGCAAAACGCCGGCGCCTTGGCGTCGCGTCCCGGCCGGCCGAGGGCGCGGTACAGCCCGTCCATCGAGATAAACGCCAGGCTGTCGACGCCGATGACCTTGGCCATCGCCTCGATGCTGTTGCGCGCCGCCAGCAGCTTGCTGCGCTCCGGCGTGTCGATGCCGTAGAAGCAGGAATGCGTGGTCGGCGGGCCGGCAATGCGCATATGCACCTCGGCGGCGCCCGCACCCCGCATCATCTCGACGATCTTCTGGCTGGTCGTGCCGCGCACGATGGAATCATCGACCAGCACCACCCGCTTGCCCTCGATGATGGCGCGGTTGGCGGAATGCTTCAGCCGCACACCCAGGTGGCGGATCTGGTCGGTCGGCTCGATGAAGGTGCGGCCGACATAGTGGTTGCGCACGATCCCGAGTTCGAACGGGATGCGGCTGACCTCGGCGAAGCCCATCGCCGCCGGTACCCCGGAATCCGGCACCGGCACCACCAGATCGGCCTGCACCGGCGATTCGCGGGCCAACTGGCCGCCGATCAGCTTGCGGGCGGCATAAACTGAAGTGCCCTCCATCACCGAATCCGGGCGCGCGAAGTAGATGTATTCGAAAACGCAGAACCGCGGGTTCTCGGCGCGAAACGGCTTGATGCTCTGGATGCCGGCGTCGTCGATCACCACGATCTCGCCGGGATCCACATCGCGGACGAAGTCGGCGCCGACGATGTCGAGCGCACAGGTCTCGGAGGCCAGCACCCAGCCGGCATTGCCGTCCGCGCCCGGCAGCCGGCCCAGGATCAGCGGCCGCACGCCGAGCGGATCGCGCACGCCGATCATCTGCTCGTTGGTCAGCGCCACCAGCGAATAGGCGCCCTGCACCTGCTTCAGCGCGTCGATCAGCCGGTCGATCACGTTGGCGTACAGGCTGGTCGCGATCAGATGCACGAAAACTTCGGAGTCCATCGTGCTCTGGAACAGGCAACCGCGCCGGGTCAGCGCCTTGCGGAGCAAATGGGCATTGGTGAGGTTGCCGTTATGGCCGACGCCGAGGCCGCCGAACTCGAACTCGGCAAACAGCGGCTGGACGTTGCGCAGCACCGTTTCGCCGGTGGTGGCGTAGCGGTTATGTCCGATGCCGCGCGCCCCCGGCAGCCCCGCCATCACCTTGGCGTCGCCAAAGTTGTCGCCGACTAGGCCTAGGCCCTTGTGGATGTGGAAGCGCACGCCGTCATGGGTCAGGATGCCGGTCGCCTCCTGGCCGCGATGCTGCAGCGCGTGCAGGCCAAGTGCGGTAATGGCGGCGGCGTCGGTGATATTCCAGGCGCCGAAAACGCCACACTCCTCGTGCGGCCTGTCGTCGTCGATCATATGCGAATCCCTTGAGGGGGCTGCCCGGGTTTCACCTAGGGGTATGACAGTTCCGTGTCGAGAAAACAGTTTGCAACGCTACTCCCCTCCCCTCATAGCGCACTGCCGGCCACCGGCTGCTTCATCAGCGCCCCCGCGGAGGGTGCCGGCGTGCTCGGCGGCGCCGCGATATCCGGCCGGTATTCGGGCGGCAGCAGCCCGGCCAGCAGGCTGGCCCCGCTATAAGCGGCTGGCAGCAGCCGTGCATTGACCACCGGCAGCGGCCATTCCGCCCGAGGCAGCCCGATCGAGAGGCCGATATAGGCGACGCAGACGATCACGCCGCCACGCACCACGCCAAACACCAGGCCCAGCGTGCGGTCCAGCTGCGACAACGCCGAGCCCCTGACCAGGCCGCCGACGGCCGCGCTGACGATGCTGAGCGCGATCAGCGTGACGATGAACACCGCCGCGATCGAGACAAACACCACCAGGTTCTTCTGCGGCAGCAGGCTCGCCACCTCCGGCTGCACGTAGGGAAACAGCTTCAACGCCGCCAGCACCGCGCCGGCCCAGGCAAAGATGCTCAACACCTCGCGCACGAAACCACGCACCATCGAAAACAGCGCCGACAGCACGATGATGACCAGCGCCACCGCATCCACCCAGGTCATACGGCGTGGTCTAGCAGAAGGAAGCCCCTCCGGGGTCAGGGGCCGGGAGGCCCCGGACCCCGTGAGTTGGGGCCATGGGTTCGTCACTCGTAGGATGAAGCATAAAAATTTTCTTGCGCTTCGCGCCCGATTTTCTGAGTGGCCAACCCATGACCCCAATCATGGGGTCCGGGGCCTCCCGGCCCCGGCCGCCGGAGGCCGCTTCTTCGCACCTGATCATGCCCCGGCTTTTACACCGCCGGCGGCGAGCGCAACAAGGTCGCTGAGGTGGCCGATTTCCTTGAGCTTCAGCCCGGCCGGCACCGCCAGATTGGCGGCACCGCCGGAGACGCGGCGTGGGCAGGCGGCAGCGGTGAAGCCGAGTTTGGCGGCTTCCTTCAGGCGCAGGTCTGCCTGCGCGACCTGCCGCAACTCGCCGGACAGGCCGATTTCGCCGAAGAACACCATGGCGGGGTCGGCGGGAATGTCGGACGCCGCCGAGATCAGCGCCGCCGCCACCGCCAGGTCGGCCGCAGGCTCGCCGATCCGCAAGCCCCCGGCGACGTTCAGGTAGACGTCGTTCATCGCCAGTTTCAGCCCGCAGCGGGTTTCCAGCACCGCGATCAGCATGGCGAGCCGGCTGGAATCCCAACCGATGACCGAGCGGCGGGGCGACCCGGCGGGGTTGGGCGACAGCAGCGCCTGGATTTCCACCAGCAATGGGCGGGAGCCTTCCATGCCGGCGAACACCGCGTTGCCGGAGACATTGCCGCGCCGCTCGGCCAGGAACAGCGCCGAGGGGTTCAGGACCTGGGCAAGGCCCGCGGATGTCATTTCGAACACGCCGATCTCGTCGGTGGCGCCATAGCGGTTCTTCACGCCGCGCAGGATGCGGAACTGGTGGCCGCGGTCGCCCTCGAAGTGCAGCACCACGTCTACCATGTGCTCGAGCACGCGGGGACCGGCCAACGCGCCGTCCTTGGTGACGTGGCCGACCAGCATCAGCGCGAAGCCCTGGGTCTTGGCGGCGCGGATCAGCTCGAAGGCCGCCGCCCGCACCTGGCTCACCCCGCCGGGTGCGGAATCCACGCCCTCCGCCCACATCGTCTGGATCGAGTCGATGACCACCAGTGCGGCGTCCGGAAACTGCCCGAAGCTGGCCAGGATGTCGGCGAGTTCGGTGGCGGCGGCCAGTTCCAGCTTCGCACCACCGAGGCCGAGGCGGCGGGCGCGCAGGCGGATCTGGTCGACCGATTCCTCGCCCGAGATGTACAGCACCCGCCGCCCGGCGGCGCCCAGCGCGGCGCCGGCCTGCAACAGGAGCGTGGATTTGCCGATCCCCGGATCGCCGCCGACCAGCACGGCGGAGGCCGGGACCAGCCCGCCGCCCAGCACCCGGTCGAACTCGGCGATGGTCGTCGGCACCAGGGCCGGCGGCGGGGAGGTGCCTTGCAGGCCGACGAATTCGATCCGGCCGCGCCGCGCCGGCTTGGCCTTCGCACCGCCCGGCACCGGGCGTGCCACGGCTTCCTCTTCCAGGGTGTTCCAGGCGCCGCAGGTCTCGCAGCGGCCCGCCCATTTCGGAAACATGGCGCCGCAGTCGGCGCAGACATACTGGGTCGCCGGCTTGGCCAATGCGCCGTTCAGCCCGGCTGCCAGCCGAAGCGATTGGACAGGAACGCCTGCAGCCCGGCCTGCACCTCGCCGCCGAGGGCCAGCATCCTCAGCTGCGCCGCCGCTTCCGGCGCCGGCTGCAGCCCGATCGAGCTGGCCCGCGCGGCAGCGGCCAAAGCCGGAACCTTGATCGCCTGGGCCGCCGCCGACCGCCACTGCGCCACCGCGCCCGGATCGGTCAGCTTCGGCAGCACCATGAGAAAATCCAGCCGCGCGGCGGCGGCGGCGGCGCGATAAGCGCCGTCGAGCGGCGACGTGGCGACGCCGGAAAAGCCGACCGCGTCCGGCAGCCCCGGGAATAGCGGGTCCGGCAGCACAGTGCCGTCCGGGTCGGTCTGGCCCAGGCAGAACACCGGTACGCCGCCATTGGCCGCGAGCGGCGCGATATCCTCCGGCACGCCCTCGCCACAAAGGAACACCGCGTCCGCCGCGCCCGAGATGAAGGCGTCTGTCTTCGCCGCGGTGTCGTAAAGGCCGAACACCGGCGCGCTTTTCACCCCCATGCGCTGCAACGCCAGCAGGGCCGCGAGGTCGTTGCTTTGCGGCGCCGCGGCGGCCAGCCGCAGCGGCGCCATCGCGCGCAGCGCGCCGAGGCTGGGCGTGTTGCCATTGAGCCGCGCCACCAGCACGCCGGAGCCGACCCCGGCCATCACCGGCACCCAGCGGGTCGGGTCGAAATGCACCCGGTCGTCGCCGGTCAACCAGGCAATCAAGGCGAGGCCGGGCAGAATCGCCGCGGTGCGGCCGTCGCCCACCACCAGCGCATCCAGCCGGTTGGCGCCGCTCACGCCGTCCAGCCCGCCATCGGCCTGGGTCTGCACCGCCGGCAATCCGGGGAAGCAGTCGGCCAAAGCCAGCGCGCAGGCGTCGCCCCAGCGGCTGGTCGCGGCACCCTGCGGCCCGGCGACCAGCAGGGTCAGCGGTGGCGCCGCGGCAAAGGCCGGCGCCAGCGGCGCCAGCGCCGCCCCCGCAAGGCCGAGCAAAATCCGCCGGCGGTCGATAAAATGGCTTGTCACGCGGTACGCCGCGTCGTCGATCTCATCTCGTTCCACCCATTTTCTTACGAGTCGTAACGAATCAGCGCCTCGAAGGGAACCGGCAAACGGTCCCGGCCGTTCAAAAAGCTCAGCTCGATCAGCGCCACCGCCGCCACCACCTCGGCCCCGACATTGCGGAGCAGTTCGATCCCGGCCGCCATGGTGCCGCCGGTCGCCAGCAGGTCGTCGACCACCACCACCCTGGTGCCGGGCTTGACCGCATCGGCCTGGATCTCGATCCGGTCGGTGCCGTATTCCAGCCCGTAATCCAGCCCCACCGTCGGGCCCGGCAGCTTGCCGCGCTTGCGCAGCATGATGAAGCCGCAGCCGAGCTTCAGCGCCAGCGGCGCTGCGAGCAGGAAGCCGCGGCTCTCGACCCCTGCCAATACGGTCGGATGATAGGCCCGCGCCAGCCGTGACAGCCGGCCCATGGCGACCTGCCAGGCATCCGCATCCGCCAGCAGCGTCGAGATGTCGTAGAACAGGATCCCCGGCTTCGGAAAATCAGCAACGCCGCGAATATGATCTTTCAGGTCCATCGCGGTCGTCAGTTGTCAGGCGTTGGCTGTCAGGTCAAGCATTGCTGGCGGTCATTCGACGCCGGGGATCGGGGGCGGTGACGCATCGGGGTCAGTTCGCCAGGCCGCCGCGGCCACCTCGTCGGCGGGGCGGGAGGCGACCCATTCGACCGCGCCATCCTCATATTCCTCGGCTTTCCAGAACGGTGCCTGGGTCTTCAGCCAGTCGATCAAAAAGGCGGTGGCGGCGAGTGCCGCTTCCCGGTGCGCGCTGGCGGCGGCGGTGAAAACGATGTTGTCGCCGGGCTTCAGCCGGCCGATCCGGTGGATGATCGTGCAGCCGGTGAGGGGCCAGCGCCGCCCGGCCTCGGCGGCGATGGCGGCCAGTGCCTGTTCCGTCATGCCGGGATAATGTTCCAGGGTCAGCGCCACGACCCGCCGCGCCGAGGCTTGGCCGACCCGGACCACGCCGATGAAACTGGCGATGCCGCCGGTGCTCTCGCCGTTCAACAGGGCCAGCTCCGCCCCGGCGTCGAAATCTTCTGGCTGCACGGCGATCCGGGTTGGCATCAACCGCCCGTGACCGGCGGAAAGAACGCCACCTCCGCAGCCCCGGCCAGCGGCGCCGCCGCCGAGGCGAATTCCTGGTCGACCGCGCAGCGCACGACGTTTTCGCTGGCGAAAGCGGCGGCATAGCCCGGCCCGCGGCCGCGCAGCCAGAGCGTCAGATCGCCGACGGTGGCCACTTCCGCCGGCAGGCTCAAGTTTTCCTCGGCGGCGCCGATCCGCTCGCGCAGCCAGGCGAAATAGAGGATTCGCATCAGCCGGATATGGTCGCGGCGGCGGCTTTGTTCAGGGTCCCGCCCCGCCATTCCTGATATGTCCGGGCACCGCGTTGTCCAGCGTGGCGCCGCCGGTGCCGCTGTAAAGCGGTGCCGCGTTCGGCACGACCACTGAAGGTGCCAAGCCGGCACCCGGCACCCCACTGCTCGGGATCAGGCTGCCCGGCGCCAGGCTGCCCGGAGGCAAGGCCGCATAAGGCGCCCCGGTATTCGGGTCGATCCCCGGCGGGTAGGGCGACGGCAGCGAGGGCGTGTAGCCTTGGCCGAGGGGCAGGTTCATCTGTTGCTCGACTTGTCCGATCGTCGGCATCGGCTGCACCGGCCCCGGCCAGACATTGCCGGCCTGCGGCACGATTGGCGTCACGTCGCTTGGCTTGCCCAGGGCGCGCAGCGCCGTCTCGCTTTGGGGCGGCGGCGCGTTCGGGTTGCCGAAGGGCCAGGAGTCGTGGATGAAATGCCGCTCGCTGACACAGCCGGACAACAGCAAAAGGAGCCCGAGGGCCAGACGGTGCCGCAATACGATCACTCCTCATCACGCCGTGGCGTGTTTAGACTAAGTGTACGGCAGATGAAAACCGCGATTTCCGTTACGGCGTCGAGCCGGAAAACCGGCCGCGGACAGCCCGGTAACGGTTCGTCGGAGGCCACGGCGAGCACGTCGAGCCGGGGCCAGAGCGGCGGCTTGTCGAGGCTGGCACGATAGACTTCGAGCTTCGGCAGCGCGTCTTCCTTGAAGCCCTCGACCAGAACCAGGTCCACCGGCGCGAGCCGGGCCAGCAGCTCAGGCAGCCCCGCCGGCCGCCCGGAAAACAGCGCGAAGCCGTTGGCGGTGGTCAGCACCACCTCCGCCGCCCCGGCCGCGGCGTGGCGGGCGCTGTCCTTGCCCGGCGTGTCGAGCGCCAGGTCGTGATGGGCGTGCTTGATGGTGGAAACGCTCAAGCCCCGCGCGACCAGGCACGGGATCAGCCGCGTCAGCAGCGTGGTTTTGCCGCTGCCGGACCAGCCGACCACGCTGACTGCCTGCATGTCCTTCAGGCAGTCGGGCGAGGCGCGGTGACATGGCGCAGGCCGGCGTTCAGGTAATCCCAGCCGGTCACCAGCGTCAGCGCCGCCGCGATCCACAACAGCGCGCCGCCCAGCCACGCCATCGGCAAGCCGCCGAGGCCGATCAGGCTGGCGCCAGGGCCGCCCAGCAACAGCACGCCGAGGGCGGTCATCTGCACGCCGGTCTTCCATTTTGCCAGGCGCGTGACGGGCAGCCCGATGCGGATCTGCGCCAGGTACTCGCGCAAGCCGCTGACCAATATCTCCCGCAGCATGATGACGATCGCTGGATAGATGCCCCAGGCCGGTAGATGGCCGAAACCGACCAGCGACATCAGCGTGGCGCCGACCAGCAGCTTGTCGGCGATCGGGTCGAGCATCCGGCCGAGGTCGGAGAGTTGCAGCCGCTCCCGCGCCAGCTTGCCGTCCAGGTAATCGGTGATGCCGGCGGCGGCGAACAGCAGGCAGGCGACCAGATTGCACGCCGGCACCCCGACCGCGACCAGCACCACCAGTATTGGTATGGCGGCGATCCGCGACAGCGTCAGGATGTTGGGCAGGTCGGTCAGCATATCGCCCCGCTCTAGCTTCTTTTGCGGCGCGGCGGAACGGCGAGTGCGGCGGCCAGCGCGGCGAGCGGCGCGGCGCCGGCCTGCGCCGCCGTTTCCTGCAACGCCCGGTAGGCCGTCAGCACCGCCTCGCCACTGGGCGTCAGCCGGGCGCCACCGCCGCCGGCGCCGCCCTTCGCCGCCTCCACCAGCGGCGCCGGAAAGCCCGTGTTCATCGCCTCCACCAGCGCCCAGGCGCGTTTGTAGCTCATCCGCATCTGCCGGCCGGCGGCGGCTATCGAGCCGGTGGCGGCGATATGCATCAACAGGTCGGCCCGGCCCGGCCCGACGATCGTCTGGCCGGCCTGCGCGACGCGGATACGCAACGAAAGCTCGATCTGTGTGCCCATCGCGGCAAATGAGCACGAAGCCGGCGGATTGACGATATATCCCGTCGGCTATATCGCTACGCAAACCATTTCGAGGAACGACGATGTCCATCTCCCGCCGCCACATGCTTGCCGGTTCTTCGGCGCTCGCGGCACTCAGCCTGGCCGGCCCGGCCGAGGCGGCCGGCACGCTCTCCGCCGTGTATGCCGGCTCGATGGGCGTGGTGATGGACAAGGGCATCGGACCGGCCTTCCAGGCGAATTCCGGCACGACGTTCCACGGCATGGGCCAGGCGGCGCTGGCGCTGGCGCATCTGCTGGCGGCCAAAACCATCGTCGCCGACGTGTTTGTCCCGGTTTCGCCCGGCCCGATGAAAATCGTCGAGCAGGCCGGGCTGATCGCCGCCGGTGCCGGGGCGCCGGTCGCCAGCACCGAGATCGTGCTGGCCTATTCGCCGAAGTCGAAATTTGCCTCCGCATTCGCCGCCGCCAAGGGCGACGACTGGCTCAAGATCCTGCAGTCGCCCGGCCTGCGCTTCGGCCGCACCGACCCGGAGGCCGACCCGCAGGGTCAGTACGTGCTGTACACCATGCAACTGGCGGCGCTGTATTATAAGCAGGCGGCGCTGGCGGCCGGCATCACCGGGACGCAACAGAACAGCACGCAGATCTTTGCCGAACCGTCGCTGCTGTCGCGGCTACAGGAGGGCCAGATCGACGCCACGTTGGGCTACAAGAGCGCGATCCTGTCGCAGAAACTTCCGTTCATCGCGCTGCCCGCCGAGATCAATTTCGGCGACCCGGCGCTGGCCAAGACCTGGTACGCCAAGGCGGCGCTGACCCTGACCGTCAAAGGTGTGACCAAGACGGTGCATCCGGGCCTGCTGGTGTTCTACGCCGCGGTCCTGAAGAACGCGCCGAACCCGCAGGCGGCCCAGGCGTTCCTCGCCTTCCTCACCGGCGCCGACGGCCAGGCGGTGTTCGCCAAATACGGCTATGGCCCGGCCAAGGGCGCCGCCATCTGAATGCGCCGCTTCGGGTCGGTTTTGTTGATTGCGGTCCTGGCGTTTCTCACGGTGCCGCTGTTCGGCTTGGCTACCGGCGGTGACTGGGCGGACGCGGCACTCTCGAAAGCCGACCTCGCCGCCATCCTCACCTCGTTGCTCGGCGGCAGCGTGGCGCTGCTGCTGATCTTTGGCGCCGGCACGCCGCTGGCGCTTTACCTGGCGCGCGGCCGGGGCCGCTTCGGCGGCGTGGCCGAGGCGCTGGTGCTGATCCCGATGCTGATGCCGACCTTGGCGATCGGCATCCTGCTGGCCTCTTTCTACGGGCCGGCGGCGCCGGCGGGCGTTCTGTTTGCGAGGTTCGGCGTCGCGCTGACCAACAGCCCCGCCGCCTTTGTCCTCGCCGCCCTCTACGCAGCACTGCCCACCTACATCATCGCCGCGCGTGCCGCCTTCGCCGAGGTGCCCGCGGAGCTCGAGAACGTCGCCCGCACCCTGGGCGACAGGCCGGGCCGGGTGTTCTTCCGGGTCACGCTGCCGCTGGCCCGGCGCGGCATCGCCGCCGCGCTGGCGCTATCCTGGGTGCGCGCCATGGGCGAGTTCGGCATCGTCCTGATCATCGCCTACTACCCGCAGGGCATGCCGGTGCGGCTCTGGGTTGATGTCGAGGATGCCGGCGTGTCTGCGGTGTTTCCGTTGCTGGCGGCGTTCCTGCTGGTGACGTTGCCGCTGCCGCTCTGGCTCGGTTTGCGGAGCCGCCGCGCCCTCGCTTAACCTGAAACGATGCGAGCAGTAAGCGTCGAAGTCCGTCTGAACGCGCCGATCGCGCTCGAAGCGCGGTTCGAGATACGCGGCTTCACGGCGCTTCTGGGCCGCTCCGGCGCCGGCAAGACCACGATTCTGAAGGCCCTGGCCGGGCTGTTGCCGTCGGCCGGGTCGCCCTGGGAGGGGCAGGCGCCGGAGGCCCGGCCGGTCGGCTATCTGCCGCAAGGTGCCGCGCTGTTTCCGCATCTGACGGTGCTGCAGAACGCCGCTTACGCGCTACGCGGTGCCGGCCGGCTGGCCGAGGCGCTGGCGCTGCTGGAGGAGCTGGGCATCGGCGCGCTGGCGGCGCGGCCGGCGGCCAGGATTTCCGGCGGCGAGGCGCAACGGGTGGCGCTGGCGCGCGCCCTGGCCCGGCGCCCGGCGCTGCTGCTGCTGGACGAGCCTTCCGCGGCGCTCGACCCCGGCACCCGCGACCAGATCCTGCTCTGGCTGATCGAGACCATCGACGGCCGGGACTTGCCCGCGCTCGCCGCCACCCACGATCCGGCGGTCGCCGGCCTCGCCGACTGGCTGGTGCTGCTCGCCGGCGGCCGGATCATCCGGCAAGGCACGCCTCGCGAGGTGTTCAACGACCCGCGAACCGCCGCCGCCGCCGAGCTGCTGGGCTATGAGAACATCTGGCGCGAGGCGGGCGGATTGCGCGCGATCCGGGCCGCCGATATCGAAATTGTTGAAGCGGGCTTGCCGGCGACGGTTGCCTCGGTACGGCACCAGGGGCGTGACCTGCGCCTGGACTGCGGGCCGCTCGTCGTGGTGGTCAAAGACGGGGAGACAGGCCGCTACGAAGCCGGGCAGCGGATCTTCCTGCGGTTTCCGCCAGCGCGCCTGAAAGCACTGGCGGGCTGACGCCAGGCGATCAAGCGGCGCGGGTCAGACGCTTTACGAAAGCCGAAATGTGATGCCGGCGCATCTCCGCCTTCGCCTTGGCGCCGGTGGTCATGTAGTTCATCTGGATCACGTAGCGCTGGCCGATGAAGGTTTTGTGGCCGTGGAAGCTGCGCGGGCTGTTCGGGAACACCAGGAGGGTGCCGTCGGTCGGCGGGACTTCGACCGCGTAGTTGTCCAGGTCGGCGCCGTCCCGAAGCAGCCGCAAATGGCCCTCTTGGCCGGCCCAGGCGGCGCCCGCGCCGGGGTTCAGGTACAACAGGATGGTGACGCGCTTGGCCACGGAATCGGTGTGGATCCGGCCGTCCTTGGCGCCGGAATTGCCGCGCAGCGTCGTCATCACCGGCGCGGCCGTGAGGTCCAAAGCGAATTTTTTGGCGATCGCGGCGCGAAAATCCGGCCCCTCCAGCCCCGCCACCAGTGCCGCCGCCGCCGGACCGAGCCGTAGCGCGCCGACCGGAAAGCTGCCGCGGCCGCGCATCGCCGGCAGCGCCGCCACCACCGCGGGCAAGGCTTGCGGCCGCACGAAGCTGGGCACCAGGATGTGGTCGAACGGATCATGCGCGACCGGCGCCGCGGCGAGCCGGTCGAAGTCGAGCGGGTCCATTGCGGAGTGACTAGCCAGGGCCGGGACCGCCGTCAAACAGCCGGTTTGTTGCACCGCAGCACGGTTTGCGGTACAGCGCGTCCATGCTTGATCACGCCGCAGCGCCCGGCGTCATTCCCGCCTACCGGGCGCGGATCGCCGCCGGCATGATTACCTCCGACCCGGCGCAGGCCCGGGCGGCGGAACGGCTGCAGGAGCTCTGGACCAAACTGCGCGGCTACGACCCGCACCCCAAGGCGGCACCGAATGGCTGGGTGGGCCGGCTGTTGCAGCGCCGCCATGTCGACGAAGCCGGCCAGCATCCGAACGGGTTGTACTTGGTCGGCGAGGTCGGGCGCGGCAAATCCATGCTGATGGACCTGTTCTTCGAGACCGCCGATGTGCCGCGCAAGAAGCGCATCCACTTCCACGAATTCATGCAGGACGCGCACCGGCGCTTCCACCAGATCAAACGCGACAATCCGGAGGTCGACGACCCGATCCCGCCGCTCGCCGACCTGATCGCCGAGGAAGCGAGCTTGCTCTGTTTCGACGAATTCCAGGTCCACGACATCGTCGACGCGATGATCCTGGGCCGGCTGTTCGAGGCGCTGTTCGCCCGGCTGGTGGTCGTCGTCGCGACCTCCAACACGCTGCCGGACGACCTGTACAAGGGCAAGCCCGGACATGACGCCTTTCTGCCGTTCATCGCGTTGCTGAAGCGGCACCTGGACGTGCTGGTGCTGGACGCGGCGCGGGATTACCGGCGCGAACGGGTGCATGGCCTGGACGCGTGGCATGTGCCGCCAAACCGGCGCGCCGATGCCGCGCTCGACCATGTGTTCGCCGAGCTGACCGCCGGCACCGCGCCGCATGCCAGCTCGCTTACCATCAGCGGGCGGACGCTGGCGGTGCCGCTGACCGCGTGCGGCGTCGCCCGGTTCGACTTTGCCGCCCTCTGCGGCGTGCCGCTCGGCCCCGGCGATTACCTGGCGCTCGCTACCCACTACAACACCCTGCTGGTCGACGGCATCCCGCGGCTCTCGCCGGAAAATTTCGACGAGGCGCGGCGCTTCGTGACGCTGATCGACGCGCTGTATGAACATCGGGTGAAACTATACGCCTCCGCCGCGGCGCCGCCGGATGGACTGTACCGCAGCGGCGAGGGTGCGGCGATCTTCGAACGTACCGCGTCGCGGCTGGAAGAAATGCAGAGCGACGAATATCTGGCGCTGCCACATCTGACCTGAACGATTCCCCCGAACGGCAATTTTGGCGTGCAACCGAAACTCCACTATTGAAGCCGGCAATGTGGCGTTGGCACAATTCCGGGCGGAACGGCACGGTGGCGGTGCCGCGGGCCGCTTGGCTTACCGAAAGCCAGCTTCTGGCGCTGCTCATCGCCGGGCTGCTGCTGATCCGGCTGGCATTGTATGGCTGGCTGGCCGGTGGCGTGGCCGCCCTGCCCACCGCGCTGTGCCACTGGGACTGCGACTGGTACAGGGGCGTCGCCGTCGACGGCTACGCCAGGCACCCGAAGACGGCGCTGGATGCGACCTTCGGGCAGGCGAGCTGGGCGTTTTTCCCGGTCTATCCGGGATTGATCGCCGGCACCGCCAGGGTGCTCGGCGTCTCCGCCCTGGTCGCCGCCATCGGCGTGGCGAACGCCGCCTTATGTGTTTTCGCGTTCATCGCCACGAAGTACCTCAGGCTGGTCAGCCCGGCGGCCAGCGGGCCGGCTTTGGCGATCTTCCTGTTCGCTTTCCCGTACTCGTTCTTCTTATCGCTGCCGTATTCGGAGAGTGTTTACGCCGCCCTTGCGATGGCGGCCTTCTGGTGCCTGGCCAGCCGCCGCACGCTCGCCGCGAGCGGGGTGGCGGCGGTGCTTTCGGCCACCAGGGTGACCGGCGTGCTGCTGACGCCGGCCATCGCGTGGCCATACCTGCTGGCGATGTGGCGGGCGTTGCGGCGCGGCGACCGCGGCGCCGCCGGCAACGCTTTTGCCGCGGCGCTGCTGCCGGTCGGGCTGGCGCCGCTCGGGCTGTTCCTGTTCATGCTGTATCTGTACATCCACACCGGCGACGGCCTGGCCTTTCTGCACATCCAGCGGGCCTGGAACCGTGCCGGCGGCGACCCGATCATGGCGCTGTGGCAGGGGCTGACGCAGTTCGACCTGTTCAGCTTCAAGCCGCGTGCCGGCGAGTCGCAAACCCTGAACGTGCTTTGCGCCGTGGCCGGACTATCGCTGTCGGCCTGGCTGCTGGTCCGCCGGCGCTACGCGGAAACCTGGTTCCTGGCGCTGTCGATCGTCATCCCCGCGAGCCACGGCCTGGACAGCCTGGCCCGCTACACCTTGGCGCAGCCGCTTTTCATGGTTTTCCTATTCGACGCGATTGCCGCGGCTCGGTCCCGGCTGCTGTTTTGGGGGGTCATCGGCCTTTCGGTGCCCTTGCAGCTTTTCCTGGTTCGGCTCTGGATGCAGCACTATGCCTTCCTGCACTGACCCCGCGCCGCGCGCCGCCGTGTTGCTGGCGGCACTCGGCCTGGTGCTGTTACTGGGCGAGCTTGGCGTGCTCGGCCTCAGCCTGTTTCACCCGCGCGTCGATGCCTACTATCGGAGCTATTACATTACCGGCGACCGGAATTGCTGGCTGCAGGACGGCCAGGCCAAGGCGGCGATTACCGACCTGCTTGCCGCCAGGATCGAGGTCGCGGCACTCAGCCCGCACGTTGCCTGTTTCCTTCTGGATGGCGGCTGGAGCGACATGGAAAAATGGGGGGTCTGGAGCGACGGCCGGGTCGCCAGCCTCGAACTGCCCGTGCTCGCCGGCAGCCAGCGGCTGGAAGTCACCCTCATCGCGTTCTCGCCGCGCGACCGGCAGAGCGTCGCGGTGTTTCTGAACGGGGTGGCGGCCGGGCGTTACTTCGTGTCGAGCCGGCAGGTCTCGACGCTGGCGCTCGCTGTGCCGCCGGGTGCTGCCGGCAACCTGCTGGTCTCGTTCCGGATCAGGCATCCGGCGGCACCGTCATTTTCAGGGCGGCTAACGACCAACGGCGGCTCGGTATCGGCCTGATCGCGCTGCACTGGAAATGAAGCGTCGGCCGCGGCTCGGTTGAAATGCCCGTGACTTCCGCCGCGGGCATCGGTTCAGCCGACGCTGATCGAGCTGACTTCCGGGCCCTTGGCGCCCTGCACGACGTTCATCCGCACGGATTGACCCTCTTGCAGCGGCGGCAGACCGGCCTGCTCCAGCGCGGTGGCGTGGACGAACACGTCCTTGCCGCCGCTTTGCGGGCTGATGAAGCCGAAGCCCTTGGTCGAGTTGTACCATTTGACGATGCCGGTCATTTCCACGGCCGGGCCGCTGGCCTGCTGGCGCGGCGGGCGCGGGCCGGTGCGTGGCCGGTCGAAGCCGCCGCCGCCGCCGCCGCCGAAACCACCACCGCCGCCGCCGGCGCCATAGCCGCCGCCGCTGCGGGGCGGCGGTGCTTCACCTTCGGTGACCGAGATCACCTGGTCGACCTGCCGGCCCTTTTGCCCCTGGCCGACCCGCACCTGCAGGATCGAGCCGGGCGAGACCGCCTGGAAGCCGGCATTCTGCAGGGAGTTGGCGTGCAGAAACACGTCCCCCGAACCATCCGCCATTTCGACGAAGCCGAAACCCTTTTCGGAGTTGTACCACTTCACGGTGGCCTTGGCCTCGGGAGCGGAAGAGACAGCGCCGAACCCTGCGAAGGAGGGCGGCGCCGGGGTGTTGCCAAAGAAATTATCGTCATCGAAACCGCGGCGGCGTGGCTGCCGTTGGCGGTCGTTCTTGGGGGGTCGCACTATGAAAACAGTCCTTACGAATTATGAAACCGGGCTCGAACCTGTCGAGGCCAGGCCAGCATAAGGCAGTGTCGCCTCCCCTTCAATCCCGAAATCGTGACCCCAAAACTTAGTTAGTATTTCCTTAGCAGCGCGATCAGCCGGCCCTGCACCTTGACCCGCTCGGGGGGGGAAGATCCGTGTTTCGTAGCGAACATTGGCCGGCTCCAGCGCGATCGACTGGCCACGCCGGCGTAGCCGCTTCAGCGTCACCTCCTCGTCGTCGATCAAGGCGACGATGATCTGGCCGTTCTCCGCGGTCTCGTCCTTGCGGATGATCACAGTGTCGCCGTCCAGGATGCCGGCCTCGATCATCGAATCGCCCTCGACCTCCAAAGCGAAGTGATCGCCGGGTCCCAGCAGGGCGACCGGGACCTCGATTTCGGCGGAATTGTCGCGCAGCGCCTCGATCGGCAGGCCGGCGGCGATCTTGCCGTAAAGTGGCAGGGAAATGGCACCCGCCTCGTTCGCCGCCCGCACCGCCGGCAGCTTGCCCGTAAAGTCGCCGCGGATCACGTTGGGGGCGAAGCGCCGCAGCTCGCGAACCGGGGGTGCGAGGTCTTCCGACAGCCGCACCACTTCGAGCGCCCGGGCCCGGTGCTTGTGCCGGCGCAGGAAGCCGCGCTCCTCCAAAGCCGTGATCAAGCGGTGGATGCCGGATTTGGAGCGCAGGTCGAGCGCGTCCTTCATCTCCTCGAAGCTCGGCGAGCAGCCGGTCTGGCGCAGGTGCTTGTCGATAAATACCAGCAGTTCGTGTTGCTTGGTCGTCAGCATCGGGTCCTCCAGCGGTGTTAGAACAAACCACCAACAGACCGATGTTCTAGTTTGGTTCCCGTTGCCGCGTCAAGCATCCACCTTCGGAGCGTACTGTTCAGAGCGTGTCGAGCAGGATGATCTCCACGGGGTCGCCGGCCGGCCGGGCCGGGTCGAAGGCGGGGCGGCGGATCAGGGCGTCGGCCTGGGCCAGGCTTCGCAGCATCCCGGAATCCTGTTTGGCGAAGGGTGTGGCGAGCCAGCCGCCGTGCTGGCGGCGCAGGGTCGCCCGCACGTAGTCCTCGCGCTGGTCGTTGGCTTTCAGGGCGGCGCCGAGCAGCGCCGGATGAACCTGCGGTGCCGCCGCCGGCCGACCGCTCAGCGCCGCGATCGCCGGGCCGAGGAACAACAGCGCGCCGACAAAGGCCGAAACCGGGTTGCCGGGCAGGCCCAGCACCGGCATGCCGCCGACCCAGCCGAACATCAGCGGCTTGCCGGGGCGCATCGCGATCTTCCAGAAATCCAGGGTGAAACCGCGCGATTGCAGGCCGGCCTGCACCAGGTCGTGGTCGCCGACGCTGGCGCCGCCGGTGGTCAGCAGCAGGTCGGCGCCGCGGGCCGCGTCGGCTCCGGCGGCGATCGCGGCCAGGTCGTCGGCGGCGATCGGCAGGATCACGGGCGCGCCGCCGGCGGCGGTGACGAAGGCGGCCAGCGCGTGGGCGTTGGAGCTGACGATGCCGCCGGGCGGGATCGCCTCGCCCGGCAGCGCGATCTCGTCGCCGGTGGCGAGGATGGCGATGCGCGGCCGCCGGTGCACGGTGAGCCAGGGGTGGTTGCCGGCGGCGGCCAGGCCGATGTCGCGCGCCGAAAGCGGCTTGGCCCCGGGGATCAGCATTTCGCCATGGCCGAAATCCTGGCCGCCGGGGCGGACGTGGCGGCCGGGGGTGCAAGCTTCGTTCACCGTGACGCGGCTGCCGTCGAGGACGGCGTCTTCCTGCAACAGCACGGCGTCCGCGCCGGTTGGGATGAAGCTGCCGGTGAACAGCCGCACCGCTTCGCCGGCGCCGACGGCGCCCGCGAACGGGTGGCCGGCCGGCGCCGCGCCGATCACGCGCAGGGTGGCGCCGAGGCCGGCATCGGCGGCGCGCACCGCGTAGCCGTCCATCGCCGAGACGTCCGCCGGCGGCTGCGTCAGCCTGGCGTGCAGCGGTGCCGCCAGCACCCGGCCCCAGCCTTCGGCGAGCGGGATGGTCTCCACGCCGGTCGGCTTCAGCCTGGCGAGGATCTGTTCGCGCGCCGCCTCGACCGAGATCATGGCTGGCTGAAATCGCCCGATTTGCCACCGGATTTGGCGACCACCCGGATCGCCTCGATCGTCATGCCGCGATCGACCGCCTTGACCATGTCGTAGATCGTGAGCGCCGCGACGCTGACCGCGGTCAGCGCTTCCATCTCGACCCCGGTGCGGCCGGTGGTGCGGACGGTGGCGGCGATCTCGACAGCGTCTTCGCCGACCTCCAGCTGGACCGCCACCGAGGCCAGCGGCAGCGGGTGGCAGAGCGGGATCAGCTCGGCGGTGCGTTTGGCGGCCATGATGCCGGCCAGCCGCGCCGCCGCCAGCACGTCCCCCTTCGCGGCCTGGCCGGTGCCGATCAAAGCGGCGGTGGCCGGGCGCATGACGACGCGGCCTTTGGCAGTGGCCTCGCGGGTGGTTTCCGGCTTGGCCGAGACATCGACCATGCGCGCGGCGCCGGCCGCATCCAGATGCGTCAGGCCGCTCACGCGGTGCCCAGCAGCCGGCGCACTGCGGCGGTTACATCCGGCTCGCGCAGCAGCGACTCGCCGACCAGGAAGCCCTGCACGCAGACCTTGCGCAGCGCCTCGATGTCGGCTTGGGTTTTGATGCCGGATTCCGAGATCAGGAAACGGTCCGGCGTTGCCAGCCGGGCCAGGCGGGCGGTGGTGTCGACATCGGTCGCCAACGTTTTGAGGTTGCGGTTGTTGATGCCGAGCAGCGGCGTTTGCAGCCCCAGCGCCCGCTCCAGCTCAGCCTCGTCATGCACCTCGGCCAGCACGTCCAGGCCGATGCCGCGCGCCAGGTCTTCGAGGTCGCGGGCCTCGCTGTCGGTCAGCGCCGCCATGATGAGCAGGATGCAGTCCGCCCCCAGCGCCCGGCTCTCGTAAACCTGCCAGGGGTCGAGGATGAAGTCCTTGCGCAGCACGGGCAGCGGCACGGCGCCGTGCGCGGCCCGCAGATGGCGGGCGGAACCTTGGAAATGCGGCTCGTCGGTGAGCACCGAGAGGCAGACCGCGCCACCGGCTTCGTAGGCCCGCGCCAGCGCCGCCGGGTCGAAATCCTCGCGGATCAGGCCGCCGGAGGGGGAGGCTTTTTTGATCTCGGTGATCAGGCCGGGGCGGCCGGCGGCGGTCGCGTCCATCAAGGCCCGGCCGAAGCCGCGCGGCGGCTCGGCGTCGCGCGCCCGCTGGCGGATTTCGTTCAAGGTCGTGCGTTGTTTGCGGCGTTCGGTCTGCGCCCGTGTGTCGGTGCAGATGCGGGTCAGCACGTTGGGCTGGGTGAGTTGGTCGGTGCTCAAGCTGTCGGTGCTCCTTGCGAGGCTTCGCGCAGCCTTGCCAATGCGGCGCTGGCCCCGCCGGTGTCGATCGCGGTGGCGGCCAGGGCGGCGCCCTCGACCAGGCTGGTGGTGCGGCCGGCGACGATCAGCGCCGCCGCCGCGTTCAGCAAGATGGTGTTGCGGTAGGGGCCGGGGGCGCCGTGCAGCAATGCAAGCAGGGCGGCGGCGTTATGTGCGGCGTCGCCGCCGGCGATGGCGGCGATCGGCGCGGGCGGCAGTCCGGCATCGGCGGCGTTCAAAGTGAACTCGGTGATTTCGCCGTGCCGCAGCGCCACCACCTGGTTGTCGCCGTCCAGGGTCAGCTCGTCCAGGCCGTTGCCGTGGACGATCCAGGCGGCTTCGGTACCGAGCCGGGCCAGGGTTTCGGCCATCGGCCGGGCCCAAATCGGGTCGAAGACGCCGATCAGCTGGTGGCGGACGCCGGCCGGGTTGGCCAGCGGGCCGGTGAGGTTGAGCAGGGTGCGGGTGCCGAGCTCGACCCGCACGGCGGCGGCGTGGCGCAGCGCCGGGTGGTGGCGGGGCGCGAACAGGAAGACGCAGCCGGCGGCTTGCAAGATCGCCGGCAGTTGCTCCAGCGGCGGCTCGACCGGGACGCCGAGCGCCGCCAGCACGTCGGCGCCGCCGGCGCGGGACGAGATCGCGCGGTTGCCGTGCTTGGCGACCGGCACGCCGCAAGCCGCCAGGACGAAGGTGACGGCGGTGGAGACGTTCAGGGTCGCGGCGCCGTCGCCGCCGGTGCCGCAGACATCCATCGCGCCGGCCGGAGCCTCGATGCGGGTCATCCGGGATCGCAGCGCGGTGACGGCGCCGGTCAGCTCGGCCACCGTCTCGCCCCGCGCCCGCATCGCCATCAGCAGGCCGGCGATCTGGGCCGGGGTGGCCTGGCCGTCCATCACCACGCCGAAGGCGGCGGCCGACTCGGCGGCGCTTAGGGTCTCGCCGCGGCCGAGCCGGGCCAGCACGGGTTTGAGGGAAAGGTTCATGCGGCCTGGCCGGTGCGGTTCCAGCGGGCGGCGAGATCGAGGAAGTTGCGGAGGAGGTCGTGGCCGTGGCTGGTGGCGATGCTTTCGGGGTGGAACTGCACGCCGTGGAGCGGCAGGGTGCGGTGTTGCAGGCCCCATGATGATATCATCGGAGGTCTTTGCTATCACCTTTAATGTCGTGGGGAAGCCTTCCTGCGCAACGATCAGCGAGTGATAACGGGTCGCGGTGAAAGGATTGGGCAGGCCGGCGAAAATGCCGGTGTCGTCGTGCTCGATTGGGCTGGTCTTGCCGTGGACCGGCTCCGGGGCCCGCACGACGCGGCCGCCGAAGGCCTGGCCGATCGCCTGGTGGCCGAGGCAGACGCCGAGCAGCGGCACGCGGGCACCCGCCGCCGCGGCGATCAGGTCGAGGCAGATGCCGGCCTCGTTCGGGGTGCGGGGGCCGGGCGAGAGCACGATGGCTTCGGGCCGCAGCGCCAGCGCCTCTTGCGGGGTCAGGGCGTCGTTGCGCTTGACGACGCAGGTGGCGCCGAGGTCGCCCAGGACGTGGACCAGGTTGAAGGTGAAGCTGTCGTAGTTGTCGATCAGCAGGATCATGGCGTCCGGGCCTCCGGGGCGGGGTCCGTGACGTAGCGGCCGGCGTCCTCGGCGGCGCGGAACAGGGCGCGGGCCTTCTGCACGCTCTCGGCGTATTCGGCTTCCGGATCGGAATCGGCGACCACGCCGACGCCGGCCTGCACGTACATCACGCCGTCCTTCACCAGGGCGGTGCGCAGGCCGATGCAGGTGTCCATGGTGCCGTTGGCGGCGAAGTAGCCGATGCAGCCGGCGTACAGGCCGCGCCGCGACGGCTCCAGCTCCTCGATGATCTGCATCGCCCGCACCTTGGGCGCGCCGGAGAGGGTGCCGGCGGGGAAGCCGGCGATCAGCGCGTCCAGCGCGTCGCACTCCGGCCGGATCGTGCCCTCGACCGTTGAGGAGATGTGCATGACGTGGCTGAAGCGCTCGATGGCGAAGCTCTCCTTGACCCGGACCGAGCCGATGGTGGCGACCCGGCCGACATCGTTGCGGCCGAGGTCGAGCAGCATCAGGTGCTCGGCGCGCTCTTTCGGGTCGGCCAGCAGGTCGGCGGCCAGTGCGGCGTCTTCGGCGCGGTCGGCGCCGCGGCGGCGGGTGCCGGCGAGCGGGCGGATGGTGACGGTGCCGTTCCGCAGCCGGACCAGGATTTCCGGGCTGGAGCCGACGGCGGTGAAGTCGCCGAAGTCCAGGTAGAACAGGAACGGCGCGGGGTTGATGCGGCGCAGGCTGCGGTACAGCGCGAAGGCCGGCAGGGTGAACGGCGCCGCGAAACGCTGGCTCGGCACCACCTGGAAGACGTCGCCGGCGCGGATGTAGTCCTTAGCGGTTTCGACGACGGCGAGGAATTCGGGCTTGGTCATGTTCGAGGTGATGGCGAGCGGCGGCTGGGCGATGCCCGGCAGTTTGGGGACCGGCTGTTCCAGTGCCGCCGCCGCCGCCGCGAGGCGGGTTTGCGCCGCTTCGTAGGCTGCCTCGGCGCTGCGCCCCGGCCTTGGGTAGATCGGTGCGGCGAGGGTGAGTTCGTCGGTGACGCCGTCGAAGATGGCGAACAGGCTGGGGCGGACCAGGATGCCGTCCGGGATGCCGAGCACGTCCGGATTGGTGTCGGGCAGCGTTTCCATCAGCCGCGCCATGTCATAGCCGAGATAGCCGGAGAGGCCGCCGGTCATCGGTGGCAGGCCGTCCGGCACGTCGAGTTTGGTCTCCTCGATCAAGGCCCGCAGGCTGTCGAGCGGGGGGATGCCGGCGGGGGTGAAGGTGCCAAGGTCCTGCGCGGCGTCGCGGTTGAGGGAGGCGACGCCACGGTCGCAGCGCCAGATCAGGTCGGGCGCCATGCCGATGACCGAGTAGCGGCCGCGGGTGACGCCGCCTTCGACACTCTCCAGCAGGAAGGAATAGGGCTGGCCGTGGGCGAGCTTGAGGAAGGCGGCGACCGGGGTCAGCAGGTCGGCGATGTCGTGCCGCCAGACCAGCGCGCCGCGGCCGGAGTCGTAGGCGGCGCGGAAAGCTTCGTAGCGGGACAGGGCGGCCATGTTCATTTTGATTACTGGTAGATCTGGGCGAACAGTTTCTGGTTGATCGTGACCTTGGCGCGGTTCTGCAGGCCGAGGATGAAGCTCTGCCCGACATCGTCCTGCACCGCCTTGGTCATCGAGTTCTGCACGTCGGCGTAGTCGGCGGGGTCGTCCTGTGGGCTGGGCGTGGCGATGCGGGCCAGCACGGCGACCATGAAGCCGCTACCCGTTTGCAGCATCGTCGGCTGGCCCGGCTTCAGGCTGAACAGCAGATTGGCGAGCGGGCCCGGCACCCCGGCCGGCAGCGCGCCCCGGGTGATCGGCGGGCTCATCGTGACCGCGAGGCCGGCGGCGCTGGCCGCTACGTCCAGGCTTTGGCCGGAATTGACGGCGGCCAGGAGTGCCGCGGCCTTCGTCTCCGCCGCCCGCTGGATTTGCGCGGTGGTCCAGGCGGCGAGGACCTTGGCCTCGATCTGGTCGTAGGGTTGCGGCGCGGCCGGGGTTACCGAGTCCACCGTCAGCGCGAAGTAGCTGCCGTTCGGGCCCTGGATCAGCTGCGCCGGGGCGTTCGGCGCCGCCGCGAAAGCCGCCTTGACGACCGCCGCTTTCAGGTCGGGGCCGCCGGGGATCGGCACCGGGGTGCCGTCCGGCTTGTTGCCGTTGGCGTCCAGCGTGCCCTGCAGCGCGATCAGGCCGAGATTGCCGGGCAGCTTGTCGAGCGGGGTCTGCCCGGCCAGCGCGTCCTGCAGGTTGTCGACATCCTGCGCCACGTCGGTCTGGGCCTTTTGCAACTGCAACTGGGCGCGGATCTGGGCCTGCGCGGCGAGCGGCGGCAGCGCGCTGCTGCCGCTATCGGTGACCTTGAAGACGAACAGGCCGAGCGGGCCCTGCACCGGGCCGGTGACTTCGCCCGGCATCGCCGCGAACACCGCGCCGCCGAGGGCGGCCGAGGGGAATTCGACCTGCCGGGCGTCGTCCAGCTCGACCGCGTTGGCGCCGGCGGCTTTGGCGAGGTCCTGCATGTGGGGCCAGTTGGCGTCGTTGCGCCAGGACGCGGCCAGGCGGGCGGCGGCGGCGGCGTCGCCGGTGGTGATGACCTGGGCGCTGCGCAACTGCGCCGCCGGCTGGCCCGCCACGGCGCGGGCGTAGGCGGCGTCGACATCGGTGTCGCTCACTGCCTCGTTCGGGGCCAGCAGCGCCGGTGAGAGCAGCACCAGCTTGATGGCGCGGGTGGCGGGGGCGATGAAATCGGACTGGTGGTTGCGCCAGTAGCGGGCCAGCACCGCGTCCGTCGGCGGCGGCGGTACGGCCTGCCCAGCGGGGGTTTGGCCGGCGAACGGGACCGCGACGGTTTCGGCGAAGCGCTGCTCGGCGATGAAGGCGAAAATCTGCTTCACCAGCTCGGCCGGCGGGCCGGCGCCGGAGACCACCGGCAGGACCAGCTGGCGGTTGACGAGGTCGTGCTTGACCTCGGCCAGGAACTGGTCCGGGGTGCGGTTGTTGGCCTGCAGGACCTGGTTGAACGTGGCCTGGCTGAAGACGCCGTTGCTCTGGAAGGCCGGCAACCCGTAGACGATCTGGCGGACCACGGTGTCCGGCGCGGCGACGCCGAGCCGGTGGGCTTCCTGCGCCAGGGTTTGCTGGCGCAGCACGGTGCCCAGGGCCTGGCCGGCCAGTTGCTGCCTGGCCGCGAAATCCGGCGTCGGATTGGTCTGGCGGGATTGATCAAGCGCCGCCTGATAGGCGGCCTGAACCACCGCGGCGTCGACCGGCTTGCCGCCCACCGTGGCCACCGCGTTGTTGCCGCCGGCGAGGGTCAGTACGTTGGAGATGCCCCAGAAGACGAAGACCACGATGAGCAGCACGAAAAAGCCCCGCGCCACCCAATTGTCCAGCAACTTTCTGAGCGACGACAACATATTCCGGCTTCACCCCCGACCAGCGCCTCTATAGCTATGGCATGTTGGCGGGGCAATTGTGGGCCGGTGGCGCCGGCTGGGTTACCGGGCCTGGGTCATCTCGGCGAGGTTGTTGCGGCGCAGGTCGAACAAGCCGACGCTGGCGCCGCCGCGGCGGGGGGCGGAGCCGCATTCGACATCCATCTCCTGTAACACGACCAGGGCGATGACAGCGGCGGCAAGAACGGCAAGAAACGCGAACATGGAGAACTCCTGTCTCTTCAAGCACATCATGTTGCAACGCAGCAAAAAATGTCAAAGTTTTTTGTTGCATCGCAGCAATGCGGCCACGATGCCGGTTAAAACCTTAATGAATATTTAGAAGGCGCTGAGATGCAACGTTTAATTGCAGGGAATTGGAAGATGAACGGCAGCCTGGCGGGGGTGGCCGCGTATGCCGGGGCGCTGCTGCGGGCGCCGGTTGGGGCCAGGCTGTTGATCTGTCCGCCGGACCCGCTGCTGGCGCCGCTGCGCGACGCGCTGGCCGGGGGGACGATTCGGCTCGGCGCGCAGAATTGCCATGCCGGCGCGGGCGGCGCCCATACCGGCGATGTTTCGGCGGCGCTGCTGAGGGAGGTGGGCGCGACCTATGTGATCCTGGGGCATTCCGAGCGGCGGGCCGACCATGGCGAGACCGATGCCGTTGTGGCGGCCAAGGTGGTGGCGGCGCGGGCGGCGGGGCTGACGCCGATTGTGTGTGTCGGCGAACACGAGGCGGTGCGCGATGCCGGGGAGGCCGAGAGGTTCGTGCGGACCCAGCTTGCCCATAGCCTGCCGGAAGGGTTCGACGGCGTGGTCGCCTATGAGCCGATCTGGGCGATCGGGACCGGGCGGATGCCGTCGGTGGGCGATGTCGCGGCGATGCATGGCGCGATCCGGGCGGCGCTGGTGGCGCGGTTCGGCGGGGGTGCTGCGATGCCGATACTATACGGTGGCTCGGTGAAGCCGGAGAATGCCGCGGCGCTGCTGGGTGTGCCGGAGGTCGGCGGGGCGCTGGTGGGGGGTGCCAGCCTGAAAGCGGAGGACCTGCTGGCCATTGCGGCGGCGGCGCCCCGCGATTAGCTTATTTTAGCGAGCAATTTCATGGCTCAGTCGATCGCTGCGCGACTCGACTTCGAGCCATATTGCTCTAGAACGCGGCCGGATGATCAAGGTTCTGCTGGTTCTGCATGTTTTTGTGACGCTGGCGCTGATCGGCGTGGTGCTGATCCAGCGTAGCGAGGGCGGCGGGCTTGGCCTTGGCGCAGGGCAGGGCATGGGCAGCTTCATGTCCGGGCGCGGCACCGCCAACCTGCTGACCCGCACCACCGCCGTTCTTGGCACCGTGTTCTTTGCGCTCTCGCTGACTCTGGCGTTGCTCTACAGGGGCGGCACCGGGGAGAACGCGGCGACGATTTTGGCGGCGCCGCCGCCCGCCAACATACCGGGGACCGCCAACCCGCAGCCGCTGCCGGCGACGCCCTCGGACGCCAGGCCCTCCAACCCGACGATCCCGACCGGGCCGCTGCCCAACGTGCCAAACCAGGGGGTGCCGAACCAGGGGGTGCCGAACCTGGCAGTGCCGATGCCGGCACCGGCCAGTCCTGCGAAATCTGGCACGCCGTAAGGCGCCACAGCCCCTCACGCTTTTTCCGCGACTCCTGTATCATCGGATTCCATGACGCGGTTTGTCTTTATCACCGGCGGCGTGGTTTCCTCTCTGGGCAAGGGCATCGCCTCGGCGGCGCTGGGGGCGCTGTTGCAGGCGCGGGGGTATGCGGTCCGGCTGCGCAAGCTGGACCCCTATCTGAACGTCGATCCGGGGACGATGAGCCCGTATCAGCACGGCGAGGTGTTCGTGACCGATGACGGCGCGGAGACCGATCTCGACCTTGGCCATTACGAGCGGTTCACCGGGGTGGCGGCCAGCAAGCTGGATAATGCGACGACGGGGAAGATCTATTCCGAAGTGATCGCCAAGGAGCGGCGGGGCGATTATCTGGGCGCGACGGTGCAGGTGATCCCGCATATCACCGACGCCATCAAAGACGTGGTGCTGCGGGAGAGTGCGGCGTTCGACTTCGTGCTGGTGGAGATCGGCGGCACGGTGGGCGATATCGAGAGCCTGCCGTTTCTGGAGGCGATCCGGCAGCTTGGGAACGAGCTGACCACGGCCAGCGCGATGTTCGTGCATCTGACGCTGGTGCCGTATATTCCTTCGGCCGGCGAGTTGAAGACCAAGCCGACCCAGCATTCGGTGAAGGAGCTGCAGAATGTGGGGATCCAGCCGCAGATGCTGATCTGCCGCTGCGACCGGCCGATACCGCAGGCGGAGCGGCGCAAGATCGCCAGTTTCTGCAATGTGCGGACCGAGGCGGTGATCCCGGCGTTGGATGTGGGGACGATCTATTCGGTGCCGATCTCGTATCATGAGGCGGGGATGGACCGCGAGGTGCTGCGGCATTTCGGGCTGCCGTTCGAGGCTGAGCCGGACCTTTCGCGCTGGCGGCGGATCGTCGAGATCGTGCGGGCGCCGGAGGGCGAGGTGCGGATTGCGGTGGTGGGGAAATATACCAACCTGCTCGACAGCTATAAGTCGCTGGCGGAGGCGCTGGCGCATGGCGGGATCGCCAACCAGGTGAAGGTGCGGCTGGACTGGGTGGACTCGGAAGTGTTCGAGCAGCCCAATTCGGTGCAGTTGCTGGATGGGGTGCATGGCATCCTGGTGCCGGGCGGGTTTGGCGAGCGGGGCACGCTGGGCAAGATCGAGGCGGTGCGATTTGCGCGGGAGCGGGGGGTGCCGTTCCTGGGGATTTGCTTCGGGATGCAGATGGCGGTGATCGAGGCGGCGCGGAACCTGGCGGGGATGGCGACCGCGTCCTCCACCGAGTTCGGGCCGTGCGCGGTGCCGGTGGTTGGCTTGCTCACCGAATGGGCGCGCGGCAACGAGATCGAGCGGCGGCGGGCCGGTGGCGAGCTGGGGGGGACGATGCGGCTGGGGGCGTTCCGCGCCATGCTGGCGGAGGGTTCGCTGGTGCGGGAGATGTATGCGGGGGTGGCGGAAGTGTCCGAGCGGCATCGGCATCGCTATGAGGTGAATATACTTTACCGGGAGGCGCTGGAGGCGGCGGGGCTACGGTTCTCCGGGTTGTCGCCGGATGGGGTGTTGCCGGAGATCATCGAGTATCCCGGCCATCCCTGGTTCATTGGCGTGCAGTATCATCCGGAGTTGAAGAGCAAGCCGTTTGCGCCGCACCCGCTGTTTCAGGGTTTCATTGCCGCGGCGGTGAAGCAGTCGAGGTTGGTATGAGGCATGTGCGGGTGGGCGGGCTGGTGGTGGGCAATGACCTGCCATTCACGCTGATCGCCGGGCCGTGCCAGATCGAGTCCGAGGGCCATGCCTTGGAGGTGGCGGCGGCGTTGGCGGCGCTGGGGCGGGACCTTGGGATCGGGGTGATTTACAAGTCGAGCTACGACAAGGCGAACCGGACCTCCGGCGGGGCGGCGCGGGGGATTGGGCTGGCGCGGGGGCTGGAGATACTGGCGCGGGTGCGCGAGGTGCATGGGTTGCCGGTGCTGACCGATGTGCATGAGGCGGCGCAGTGCGGGCCGGTGGCGGAAGTGGTGGACGTGTTGCAGATCCCGGCGTTTTTGTGCCGGCAGACCGATTTGTTGCTGGCGGCCGGGGCGACCGGGCGGGTGGTGAACGTGAAGAAGGGGCAGTTTCTGGCGCCGTGGGACATGAAGAACGTGGCGGCGAAGATTGCCGGGACCGGCAACGAGAATATTCTGCTGACCGAGCGCGGCGCCAGCTTTGGCTACAACACGCTGGTTTCGGATTTTCGGGCGCTGCCGATCATGGCGGAGACCGGGTATCCGGTGGTGTTCGACGCGACGCATTCGGTGCAGCAGCCGGGCGGGTTGGGTGGTTCCTCCGGCGGGCAGCGGGTGTTTGCGCCGGTGCTGGCGAGGGCGGCGCTGGCGGTGGGGTGTGCGGCGGTGTTCATCGAGTGCCACCCGGACCCGGACCAGGCGCCGAGCGATGGGCCGAATATGATCCCGTTGCGGGAGATGCCGGGGTTGGTGGAGAGGTTGATGGGGTTCGACCGGCTTTCTAAACAGGTAGGTAACGCTTAACTGGTCCGATCCGGCGCGTTGGGCGTATCCGAGCGCGACGAGTCATCACTCACCACGCTCTACTCCTATTTTAACGAGCAATTTCATGGCTCAGTCGATCGCTGCGCGATTCGACTTCAAGCCATATTGCTCTAGAATCTCATATAAGAGGAACGGTTAGTGCCGGTGAGAAAGGAATATTTGCCCGGGGCGACGGTGGATATAAGCCGGGCCTTGTCGACGCCCTTGGCGGCGATTTCAGCGCGGATGGCGGGGGCAATTTCGCCGGCTCTTTGCCTGATGTAATCCGCTGTAAGGATTTTGCTTAGCTTTGGTATCTTGCGGGTTTCGTTGAACTTTATCTCGAACGTGTTGCGAAGATTTTGTTCGACATCGGGCGTCACCTCAAGCCCGACAAATTCAAGCATGGCGCGAGCCGCGGGGATGTCTTTGCCTTTCAACGCTTTGTAGTTGACCTCAAAACAGCGCTCGGGATGCTTTGTCTTGATCCAGCGCAGGCCGACCTTGGCGGCGATCAGGGCATAGACGACATCGCTGATGATCTCGTCGGCGGATTCTTCGGTTTCGGCGCTGACCGACTCCCTGATCCCGTCCTGTGACCAGTCCGAGAGGATGTTGGAGACTGCTGCATCCTCCACGTCCCGGGACAGCAGCACGAAGCGGGCGCCGGGGAACAGCTCCAGCAGATAGTCCGCCATGTAAGGCCGTTGGTACCTGATCTCCTTGAAGCCCCAGCGTTGGTCCGGGCGAAGATACTTCGTGAAAATGCTTCGGATCATCTGTCTGGCGTGGTCTCTGGTCTCGTCGAGATGCGGCGGCATGGTCCAGGGCTGCATGTGGCTCGACCGGAAGACAGGATCGGCCGCGAAGGTTTTCAGCCAGGCCTCGTCGCCACCTTGCGAGCGCAGAAGTTCCTGGTTTTTCTTCAGCAGAAAGTCGATCTGCGCCAGATTTTCCACGAAGCCCGAATGCTCGCCCCAGACGACGAGATCGGGGTGGCAGTTCAAAAGCCTGCCGAGCAGGGTTCCACCGGAACGATGAACCGTAAAAGCGAAAACCGGCTGTTCTTCGAGCAAGGCAATACCTCTGGATCACTCACACTTTTCGGGCGTATAGAGGTAAATCGACCGGTTTGCACACCGTCTGCGACTGGTGGCCGTGGCGAGGGTGATGGAGGCAGAATTTGAGCAATTTTAAGTGCTCGGACTCAGGCCCTTCTTCAGCAGATATTTCTGCCTGATGACCTTTCTGTCCGGCGCGCCGGCGCTATGGCCATCATGCGATTCGGAATAGCCGAGTTTCAGCTCGCCGTCGTAATGGATATGTTTGGCGATATCCAGGATGGCTTGCTTTGGGTCTGCGACCAGGCGTTCGTAGGAGATGGACAGCGGCTTGATTTCGTTTTGCGCGAAAATCCGGCGCCATTCGCGGTCCTCGTTCAGAAGCTCGTTCAGGGCGTGGTTGATGCCTTCCGGGTCGGCAATGTCGCCTTTTGGATTGGGCGCCGTGGTGACGGTGTCGTCGAAGCCCCAGCGGCCGGTTACCTGCGCGTTGTGAAAGGACATCGCCTGGCCGAGAATGTCCTGCCGGTACAGATGGATGAAATGCGCTCCGGAAAAAAGCGCCGCACCGGCCTGGTTGTTCAGAAAATTGCGGAATTGCCAGTATTGTATCTTCGCCACGAAGACCCCGTTCAGGGTGCGCCGGGACAGCAACTGGTCGTTGTAGCGGCCGAACAGTGCCGATTTCTCTTCGTCCTTGAAATGGCCCCGCAGATTGCCGATACCGAATCGCGGGCCGATCAATCTGAAATGGATCGGGTTGAAATATTCATGCGGCAGGCCGAGGCCGGCGTTGATCATTAACCTGCAAAGCATGAAGCTGCCGGAGCGTGGCGAAGTGGCGATGATGACCTTTTTGCGCTCGCCGGAAAACGGCGTTTGATCGAGGCCTGGCTCGCTCAACTGCATTTCCTTGAAACGCACAGCCCACCTCATCCTTGCCACGCGCCGGCGGTTCCAGGCCGGCTCAAGGGTTATCGTGTAGCAGTGTATCAGGAAGTAACAAGCCTGTTAAATGCGGGACACTTGGCCTTCAGGGCAAGCGCGGCGCGGCGGTTGTCCAATCGGCCGTCAGAGCATCTTGTAGTTGAAGATCAGGAAATCGTCTCGGTAGAGTTCGTTGATCCTGACGATCGAGGCGGGGGTTAGGCTGTCCATTGGGGTGAAGGGGAGCGGTTTTACGTTGAAGGGGGCGAGGTTTTGCAGGGCGGTTTGCAGGGTTGGGTCGAAGGCGCCGAGGGCGGTGACGCAGGCGGGCCAGTCTTCCAGTTTCAGGACCAGGTCGACCATGCGTTTCGGGCCGAGATAGGCCATGTCGCGCTGCCGGACCCAGTGCCGGTGGTCGAAGCTCCAGCCGTTCAGGTGCTGGGCGTGCAACTGGGAGATGAAGCCGTTCAGCGTGTCCTTGTAGGTCTGCCTGGCGGTCTGGAGAGCGCCGGCTTGCGGCACGACGTCGGCTTGCGGGGCGGCTTGTGCCTTGTGCATGGCTTTCAGTAGCTCGGGCCGGGTTTCGTTGAAGGCGGAGATGGCGCGGCGGTAGGGGTCGCGGACCAGCATGAAGACGAAATAGCTGGCGAGCTGCGCGAACTGCTCGGGGAAGACCCGGCGCAGGACGTGCATCGGCAGATGCGCCTTGTCGATCCTGGCGTTGTGGGTTTCGGCGAACATCCAGAAGAAATGGCCGGTGGTGTCGAATGGCATCAGCGCGCCGCGGACGGTGGTGCCGCCGGCTTTGGGGTTGTGGATGAAGACGAAGCGGCGGGTTTCGCTGACGATCATCGGGGCGGCCGGGTTACCAGGCGAAGCCGGGCAGGATCGCGCGGGGTGTGAGGCCGGCGGCGGCGGCCTGGGCGGCCGCGTCCGGCGGGTTGGCGGCGTGGATGCCGGAGAGCACCCAGCAGGAATCGATCCCCGCCGCCTTGGCGCCGGCGATGTCGGTGCGGAGCGAATCGCCGATCGCCAGGGTGCAGGGTTTTGCGGTGCCGAGCAGCGCCAAAGTGGGGGCGTAGATCGCCGGGTCCGGTTTGCCGCGCATGATGACGGCGCCGCCTTGCGCCGCGTAGATCTGCGCCAGCAGGCCGGCGCAGATGATGCGCTGGCCGGCCCGCATCACTTCGAGGTCCGGGTTGGCGCAGAGCATCGGCAGGCCGGCGGCGAGGGCTGCGTTCAGGGTGGGGGCGTAAAAAGTTGGATCGTCGGGGCCGAGATGGTCGTCCGGCCCGGTGTTGAGCAGGAAGTCGGCGTCTTCGGGGGTGCCGACCTCGATCAGCGGCAGGGTTTCGAAGACGTCGCGGTCGCGGGCCGGGCCGAGGTGGAACAGGCGCTGGCCAAGGGCTGCGATGGCAGGGTCGGCGATGGCGGGGTCGGCGCGGTCGCGCAGGGCCTGGTGGACGGCTTCGCCGCTCGACATGATGCCGGTGTACAAAGCTGGGGCGATGCCCATGGCGGCCAGGCCCTGGGCGATGGCGGCGGCGCGGCGCGGGGCGTTGGAGAGGAAGACGACCGGTTTGGCGGCTGCCTGGAGGTGGCGCAGGCAGTCCAGCACGCCGGGCAGCGGGCGCACGCCGTCATGCACCACGCCCCAGAGGTCGACGATGAAGCCGTCGTAGTGCGATGCCAGGGGGGCGAAGCCGGTCATGCGGCGGCGCCGATGGCGGCGGTGACGCTGGCGAAGCCGCGGGCGCGGAGCAGCGCGGCGAGGCCGGATTTGAGCCGGGGCAGCAAGGCCGGGCCGTGCAAAGCGAAGCCGGTGTAGAGCTGCACCAGGGTGGCGCCGGCGAGGATTTTTTCCAAGGCGTCCTCGGCGGAGGCGACGCCGCCGACGCCGATCAGCAGCAGGCGGCCGGCGGCGAGGCGGTGGGCGCGGGCCAGCATGGCGGTGGAGGCGGCGAAAAGGGGCGCGCCGGAGAGGCCGCCGGTTTCGGTTTTGTGGCGGCCGCGCAGGGTTTGCGGGCGGGCGGTTGTGGTGTTGGCGACGATCAGGCCGGCGATGTGGCGCGATGTGCAGGTTTCGACGATGGCGGCCAGATCGTCCTCGGCGAGGTCGGGGGCGATCTTCACGAAGATCGGCTTGGGGGTTTGGATCGCGTCCAGGATGGCGGCGAGCGGGGCGGCGCTTTGCAGGGCGCGCAGGCCGGGGGTGTTGGGCGAGGAGATGTTGATGGCGATGTAGTCGGCGTGCGGTGCCACCGCCGCCGCCAGCGCCGGGTAGTCGGTGGCCGGTACGGCGTTATCCTTGTTGATGCCGATGTTGGCGCCCACCGCGATGTGGCGCCGGTCGGCCGCGGCGAGGCGGGGCAGGAAGGCGGCGAGGCCGGCATTGTTGAAGCCCATGCGGTTGATGACGGCGTGGTCCTCGGGCAGCCGGAACAGGCGGGGGCGCGGGTTGCCGGGTTGCGCGCGGGGCGTGACGGTGCCGGCCTCGATGAAGCCGAAGCCGAGCCGGCCGAGCGCGTTTATGGCCACGGCGTTTTTGTCGAAGCCGGCGGACAGGCCGAACGGGTTGCGCAGGGTTCGCCCGAAGGCGGGGACGGTGAGGATCGGGTCGTCCGGCGTGGGGTCGTGGCCGGCGAGGTTGAGGCGCAGGGCGGTGAGGGAGAGGTTGTGGGCGGTTTCGGGGTCGAGGCGGCGCAGCAGCGGTTGTGCCGCCGCGGTGGCCCAGCTCATTTGAGCAGGCTCATTTTACATAGACGTTGATGACGGCGTTCAGCCCGGCGGTGGCGGCGGTGAGGGCGACACGGCTTTGCGGCACGCCGTCCGCGACGATCGACTGCGCGACGGCGCTGGCGGTGCCGCTGAGCGATGCGAGGGTGGCGGCGCTGGCGTCCGGCGTCGGCGCGGTGGGTGATTGCGCCTGCACCTCGAACCGGGCGGCGGGCTTGATGGCGCGGGCCTGGCGCACGGCGCTGGCGACCGGGCCCGCGAAATCGGTGGTGCCGGGCAGGATGGTGACGAGCGGGATGCGGCCGGCGAAGGCCTGGGCGGCGGCGATGGTCTGCGTGTCCGCGCCGACCGGGTTCGGCGCGAAGCTCTGGCGGCTCGGCAGGGCGCAGGCGGCGAGCGCCAGCGGAAGAAGGAAAACGATGCGCATGGGTCCGGTTTAGACAGCCCGCGCTTGCGCCGCAACAAGCCGGCTTGCATCTTGGAGCGGCAAAGCGGGAGCGGGCACGATGCTGGACACGATCATTCGCGGCGCCAATCTGGTGGACGGGCGCGAGGGGATGGATATCGGCATCGTCGGCGAGAAGATCGTCGCGGTGGAGCCGGGGCTGGAGGCCGAGGCCGGCGAGGAGATCGACGCGCGGGGGCGGCTGGTCTGCCCGCCGTTCATCGACAGCCATGTGCATCTGGATTCGACGCTGAGCCTGGGGATGCCGCGGATGAATGTGTCCGGCACGCTCCTGGAAGGGATCGCGCTGTGGGGCGAGCTGAAGCCGTTGCTGACGCAGCAGGCGATTTACGAGCGGGCCAGGAAGCTTTGCATGTGGGCGATGGCGCGGGGCACGCTGGCGATCCGCAGCCATGTGGATATTTGCGACGACCGGCTGCTGGCGGTGGACGCGCTGCTGGCGCTGCGGGACGAGATGAAGCCGTATCTGGATATCCAGCTGGTGGCGTTTCCGCAGGATGGGTATCTGCGTTCCGGCAATTCGCATGACAACCTGATCCGGGCGCTGGACAAGGGCGTGGATGTCGTGGGCGGGATTCCGCATTTCGAACGGACCATGGAAGAGGGTGCGGCCAGCGTGAAGGCGCTGACCCGGATTGCCGCCGAGCGCGCGCTGCTGGTGGACATGCATTGCGACGAGACCGACGATCCGTTGTCCCGGCATATCGAGACGCTGTCCGCCGAGGCGGTACGGCATGGGTTGCAGGGCCGGGTCGCGGGGTCGCATCTGACTTCGATGCACAGCATGGACAATTACTATGTGAGCAAGCTGATCCCGTTGATGGTGGAGGCGGGGGTGGCGGCGATCGCCAATCCGTTGATCAACATCACGATCCAGGGGCGGCACGATACCTATCCGAAGCGGCGCGGCATGACGCGGGTGAAGGAGCTGATGGCGGCCGGCGTGCCGGTGGCGTTCGGCCATGATTGCGTGATGGACCCGTGGTATCCGCTGGGCAGCCACGACATGCTGGAGGTGGCGAACATGGGGCTGCATGTGGCGCAGATGACCGGGGTGGAGGACATCAAGGCGTGTTTCGCCGCGGTGACCACGAATGCCGCCGAGGTGCTGCATCTGCCGGATTATGGGATTGCGCCGGGGTGCAACGCGGATTTTCTGGTGCTGCAGGCGGCCGATGCGATCGAGGCGGTGCGGCTGCACGCGACGCGGCTTTTTGTGTTTCGGCGCGGGCGGGTGCTGGCCGAGGCGCCGGCGGCCGAGAGCACGATCCGGTTCGGCCAGACGGTGCGGCGGATCGATTTCACCCGCGAAAACATCAAGGAAGCTTGAGCGTGGCGTTTACAGTCCTGGTCACCGGCGCCAGTTCCGGTTTTGGCGACGCTTTTGCGCGGCGCTTCGTGAAGGATGGCCATCGGGTTATCGCCACCGGCCGGCGGGTCGAGCGGCTGGAAAAACTCGGGCGCGAGTTGGGAGAGGCGCTGCTGCCGGCCAGGCTCGACGTGACGGACGCGGCGGCGGTTGCGGGATTTTTGAGCGGTCTGCCGGAGGGTTGGCGCGAGCCGGACGTGCTGATCAACAATGCCGGCCTCGGCCTTGGCCTCTCGCCGGCTTGGGAAGCCAAGCTCGAGGACTGGGACAGGATGGTTGCCACCAACGTCACCGGGCTGATGCACATGACGCACGCCGTGCTGCCGGGGATGGTGGCGCGCAACCGCGGCACCATTATCAATCTGGGTTCGACGGCGAATTACTACCCCTACCCCGGCGGCCATGTTTACGGCGCCAGCAAGGCCTTCGTGAAGCAGTTCTCGCTCAATCTGCGGGCCGATCTGGTGGGCAGGAACATCCGGGTCACCGATCTGGAGCCGGGGCTGGTGGCGGGCAGCGAGTTCAGCAAGGTCCGCTTTGGCGGTGACCAGGCGAAGGCCGACGCGGTATATGCCGGCACCGTGCCGCTGACGGCGGAGGATATTGCCGAGGCGGCGGCTTGGGTGGTGGGGTTGCCGGCGCATATGAACGTCAACCGGATGGAGCTGATGCCAACTTGTCAGGCCAGTGGGCCGCTGGCGATTAAGCGGGCGGGTTGAGGATGCGGCCTGGAAGGCCCTTTGGCAACGGTGCCGCGTGGCGGCTGGAGCGCGCTCCATGCTGACGATGCCGGAACCTGACCAGGCGGTGCTGGCGCGGCGCGCGGAGATCGTCGGCGCGTTGCGGAAGATCGTGCCGGGGGAAGGCGTGATCGACAGCGAGGCGGGGCGGCGGCCTTATGAGACCGATGCGCTGACCGCTTATCGCACGTTGCCGATGGTGGTTGTGCTGCCGGAGACGACGGCGCAGATCGTCGAGATCCTGCGCTATTGCAGTGCGGAGAACATCAAGGTGGTGCCGCGCGGCGCCGGCACCTCGCTTTCCGGCGGGGCGTTGCCGCTGGCCGATGGGGTTTTGCTGGGGCTTGGTAAGTTCAAGAAGATACTGGAGATCGACTTTCCGAATCGTTGTGCGGTGGTGCAGCCTGGGGTGACCAATCTGGCGATTACGCAGGCGGTGCAGGCGCAGGGGTTTTATTACGCGCCGGATCCTTCGAGCCAGATCGCCTGCACGATCGGCGGTAATGTGGCGGAAAATTCGGGCGGGGTGCACTGCCTGAAATATGGCCTGACCACCAACAACGTGATCGGCGTCGAGTTCGTGATGATGAATGGCGATGTGATCAGGCTGGGCGGGAAACATGCCGATGCCGGCGGCTATGATCTGCTGGGGGTGATGGTTGGTTCGGAAGGGTTGCTCGGCATCGTGACGGAGGTGACGGTGCGGTTGTTGCCGAAGCCGCCTGGCGCGCGGGCCATACTCATCGGCTTTCCGAGCATCGAATGCGCCGGCGACTGCGTGGCCGCGATCATCGGCGCCGGGATCATACCGGGCGGCATGGAGATGATGGACCGGCTGGCGGTGCAGGCGGCGGAGGCTTTTGTCCATGCCGGGTATCCGCTGGATGCCGAGGCTTTGCTGATCGTGGAACTGGATGGCGTGCAGGCCGAGGTGGACCATCTGATCGAGGTGGTTGAGCGATTTGCGGTGCGGTTCGGCGCCAGCAGCCAGCGGGTCAGCCAGTCCGAGGCGGAGCGGTTGCTGTTCTGGGCCGGACGCAAGGCGGCGTTTCCGGCGGTCGGCCGGTTGGCGCCGGATTATTTCTGTATGGACGGGACGATCCCGCGCAAGCGTCTGGGCGAGGTGTTGCGCCGCATCCAGCAGATGGAGGCGCGGTTCGGGTTGCGGGTGGCGAATGTGTTTCATGCCGGGGATGGCAATCTGCATCCGCTGATCCTGTACGACGCCAACAGGCCGGGGGAGCTGGAGCGGGCGGAGGCGTTCGGCCACGAGATTTTGCGGATGTGCGTGGAGGTGGGCGGGGTGCTGACCGGCGAACATGGGGTGGGCGTGGAGAAGCGCGACCTGATGGGGACGATGTTCGACAAGACCGATCTGGACCAGCAGCTGCTGCTGAAATGCGCGTTCGATCCGTTGGGGCTGCTGAACCCCGGCAAGGTGTTTCCCGAGCTTTGCAACTGCGCCGAGCTGGGCCGGGTGCATGTGCATGGCGGCGCGATGCGGTTTCCTGAACTGCCACGGTTTTAGGCGCCGTGGATGGGGCTGTGGCGCGGCCGGGGAGTGCCGCCGAGGCAGCGGCGATGGTTGGCCAAGCTTTTGCCGATGGCGAGGCTTTGGAGATTGTCGGTGGTGGCAGCAAGCGGGGGCTTGGCCGGCCGGCGGGGCCATCCGCGCGGCTCGATCTTTCGCGGTTGACCGGGATTATCGACTACGAGCCGGCGGAGTTGCGGCTGACGGCGCAAGCGGCGACGCCGCTGGCGGAGGTGGTCGAGGCGCTGGAGGCAAGCGGCCAGATGCTGGCGTTCGAGCCGCCGGATTGGCGGGCGTTGCTCGGCGGCGAGGGCGAGGCGACGTTGGGTGGGGTGTTGGCGTGTAATCTCGCGGGGGCGAGGCGGGTGCGGGCCGGGGCGGCGCGCGATCATTTTCTGGGGTTCAGCGCGATCAACGGGCGGGGCGAGGTTTGGAAGGCCGGCGGAACGGTGGTGAAGAACGTCACCGGCTACGATATGTGCAAGCTGCAATGCGGGGCTTTCGGCACGCTCTCGGTGTTGACCGAGGTGACGCTGAAGGTGGTGCCGCGGCCGGAGACGGCGGCGACGTTGTTGCTGACGGGGCTGACCGATGCGGCCGCCATCCGATGTCTGGCCGAGGCGCTCAATTCGCCTTTTGAAGTTTCCGCCGCGGCGCATCTGCCGGCCGGGATGGCGCCGGGTGGTGCGGCGGTGACGGCGTTGCGGCTGGAGGGGCCGGCGCCATCGGTGGCGTTTCGGTTGGAGGCGCTGCGGGGCTTGTTGGGTGGCGGGCCGGTGCTTGCGGCCGTGGAGAGTGCCGCACTTTGGGAAAACATCGGCGCGGTGGCGCCGCTGTTGGCGACGCAGGGGCGGTGCGTCTGGCGGCTCTGCCCGACGCCGGCCGCGGCGGCGGCGGTTTTTGCCGACATCGTGGGACGGTTGGCGTCGGCCGCGGCGCTGTACGATTGGGGTGGCGGGTTGTTGTGGGTCGGGCTGGACGAGGCCGAGGCTGGGGCGGATTGCGGCGGCGGCGTGGTGCGGGCCGCCGTGGCGAAGGTTGGCGGTCATGCGACGCTGGTGCGGGCGCCCGAAGCGGCGCGGCGGCGGGAAGAGGTGTTCGCGCCTTTGCCGCCGGCGCTGGAAGCGCTGACGAAGCGGATCAAAGACCAGTTCGACCCGCGCGGGATTCTCAATCCCGGACGGCTGCGGGAGGGGAGGTAACAGCGATGCAGACGAATTTCTCGGCGCGGCAGCTGGCCGACCCCGACACGAGGGAGGCCGAAAAGGTGCTGCGGTCCTGCGTGCATTGCGGGATGTGTACCGCGACCTGCCCGACCTACACGCTGCTCGGCGACGAGCTGGATAGTCCGCGCGGGCGGATTTATCTGATCAAGGAGATGCTGGAGAACGACCGGGCGGCGACGGCGGTCGAGGTGAAACACATCGACCGCTGCCTGTCGTGCCTGGCCTGCATGACGACCTGCCCTTCCGGGGTGAACTACCTGCATCTGATCGACCATGCGCGGCAGCATATCGAGCGGACCTGGCGGCGGCCGTGGCCGGAGCGCGTGCTGCGCCGGGTGCTGGGCGAGGTGCTGCCGCGTCCGGCGCTGTTCCGGATGGCGTTGCTGGGGGCGGGGATTTTCAAGCCGTTTGCCGCTTGGCTGCCGGCGCCGGTGCAGGCGATGCTGGCGCTGGCGCCGGAGCGCGTTGCCGCGCCGAGCGAGGCCGATCTGCCGCGGGTTTTTCCGGCGGTCGGGGAACGGAGAAAGCGCGTCGCTGTGCTGAGCGGTTGCGCGCAACGGGTTTTGTCGCCGCAGATCAATGAGGCGACGATCCGGCTTTTGACGCGGCATGGTTGCGAGGTTGTGGTGGCGGGTGGGGCCGGGTGTTGCGGGGCGTTGCGGCAACATCTGGGCCAGGATGGCAGGGGCCAGGCCCGCGCCAACATCGCGGCCTGGACGCGGGAGAAGATGCTGCGCGGTCTGGACGCGGTGGTGATCAATGCTTCCGGTTGTGGAACGACCGTTAAGGATTATGGCTTCATGTTTCGGGACGACGAGGCGTTGCGCGGACCGGCCGCGGCGATCGCCGCGATGGCGCGCGATGTCAGCGAGTTCATGGGCGAGCTTGGTCTGCGGGCGCCGGTGATTTCGACCGGGCAGCGGGTGGCGTATCATGGGGCTTGTTCGTTGCAGCATGGCCAGCAAATTCAGCAGGCGCCGAAGGATTTGTTGGCGCAGGCCGGGTTCAGCGTCGTCGATATACCGGACGGGCATCTTTGTTGCGGGTCGGCCGGCACGTACAATATTTTGCAGCCCGGGATCGCGACGCGACTGCGTGATTTGAAGGTGGCGAATATCGGGCGCGCGGCGCCGGATTTTATCGCGGCCGGGAACATCGGTTGTATCACGCAGATCGCGTCCGGTACGGGGCTGCCGGTGGTTCACACGGCCGAGCTGCTCGACTGGGCGACCGGGGGGCCAAGGCCGCCTGCCCTGGCCGGCTAGAGCAATAGGGCTCGAAGTCGAATCGCGAAGCGATGCGACTGGGCCGTGAAATTGCGCGCCCAAGTAAGGGTAGAGCATGGTGAGTGATGACTCATCATGCTCTGAGGCCGCAGGTTCAGCTTGGCCTGGCCGGGCCGATCAGTGTGTAGGCACTGAGCGCGGCCAGGAGGCAGGTGGCGGCGGCGGCGATCATCGCGGTGTGGAAGGCGCCGATCAGGTGGCTGCCGGTCGTGGCGAAGACGGCGCCCAGGAGTGCCGTCGCGATCAGGCCGCCGGAGCGGGCGATGGCGCTGTTGAAGCCCGAGGCCGAGCCGGTGTGGCGGGCGTCGACGGCGTTTAGCACCGCGGTGGTGAGCGGCGCCACGGCGAAGCTCATGCCGAACGCGATGACCAGGATCGCCGGCAGCACGGTGCCCCAGTAACCGGTGGCGGCACCGATGCGCAGCGCCAGCAGGAAACCGGCGGCGACGATCAGCGGGCCGATGGTGAGCGGCAGGCGGGCGCCGGTGCGGGCGGCGAGGCCGCCCATGAGCGGCGACATGACGGCGAGGACCAGCGGGAACGGCAGCAAGGCGGCGCCGGCCGCCGTGGCCGCGTAGCCGGCGGCGCTGATCAGCACGTAGGGGATGAGAACGAAGAGGCCGCCGAGCGCGCCGTATAGCAGCAGCGTCAGCAGAGTCAGACCGACGAAGGTGCGGGAGCCGAACAGAGCGAGCGGCATCATCGCCTGTTCGCCGGCGCGTTTTTCGACCAGCACGAAGCCGGCGAGGATGGCGGCCGCCGCCAGCATCCCGGCAATGGCCCCGGCGGTCCAGCCGCCGCGGCCCGCGCCGATGGTCAGGGCGGCAGCGAGGGCGCCGAGGCCGATGGTGGCGAGGAGGCCGCCGATTATGTCCAGGCGCTGCTCGCCACCCGGCGGATCGCCGCGCGGCGGGTCGTGCGGCACGTAGCGCCAGGCCAGGCCGATGGCGGCGGCGGCCAGAGGCAGGTTGATGAGGAAGATGTCGCGCCAGCCGCCGGTGTCGATGAGCCAGCCGCCGAGCACCGGGCCGGCGGCGCCCATGATCGCGCCGCTGGCGGCCCAGATGCCGATGGCCCGGCCCTTGGCCTGGCCGGAGAAGGTCTGGCCGAGGAGGGCCAGGCTGTTGGGCATCAGCATCGCCGCGCCGGCGCCCTGCAGGAAGCGGCCCATCAGGAGCGTGTTCAGGTCTGGTGCGAAGGCGCAGCCCAAAGAGGCGGCGGCGAAGACGGCGATGCCAATGATCAGCAGGCGGCGCCGGCCGTAGCGGTCGCCGGCGGCGCCGCCGAGCAGCAGGAAGGCGCTGAGCGGCAAGAGGTAGGCGTTGACGACCCAGGGCAGCAGGCCGGCGGCGACGCCGAGGCTGCGGCCGATCGCCGGCAGGCCGACATTGACGACCGAGCCGTCCACGAACGCCAAGCCCGAGGCCAGGACGGTGACAGCGAGGATCAGCCAGGGGTTTGTGGCTTGCGGCCCCGGCGGGCACAGGCGCGCGGCGGCGGCGTCGCAATGGGGGGCGGCCTGGCTCAACTGTCGGCGCCCTTGTTCGGCGTGCGCTGGTTCATGGCTTTTTCATTCGTGCAGGCTCGTGTAAACCGTTCGGCGCCCCTATGGCAGCATTGGGCGCTACGCTGGGATGCCCGGCGGCCATGAATGATTTTTATACGAGACCGCTCCGGAGGTTCCGAATGCGCGACGACGATACCGATTTGCGGACCAGGACGATTTTGAAAGTCGAGCGGCCGCGGCTGTACAAGGTGATGCTGCTGAACGACGATTTTACGCCGCGGGCTTTTGTGGTGCAGATTCTCAAGGCGGAGTTCCGGATGAATGACTCGCAGGCGCAGCAGGTGATGCTGACGGCGCATAAGCGGGGGGCGTGCGTTGTGGCGGTGTTCGTGCAGGATATTGCGGAGACCAAGGCGACGCGGGCGACGGATATGGCGCGGAAGATGGGGTATCCGTTGTTGTTCACGACCGAGCCCGAAGAGTGAGACTATTCCAGAAGCCACTCTGGCGGCCGGCTAGGCGCGATTTTCTGCGCTCCGGTGCTCACGTACATTAAGTACGCTCCGCTCCGGTGCTCGAAAATCACCCCTATCCGACTCACCAGAGCGACTTCTGAAACAGTCTCTGGGCCTCTTGCCTAGAGATTGATCGGGCGTGGGTGCGACGCCAACCGCTTGAGGTTGTTTGGCGGTCTGGTTCTGGATTGCTTCGGCGCTTCGCGCCTCGCAATGACGGGTTTTTAGAGGGTTTAGGTTAGGGTGCGGCAGCGTTCTAGGGCGGCGATCAGGGCGGCGCGGATGCCGGGTTCCAGGGCGGAGTGGCCGGCGTCGGGGACCAGGGTGAGGCGGGCCAGGGGCCAGGCTTCGGCCAGTTCGAAAGCGGTTTGTGGCGGGCAGATCATGTCGTAGCGGCCCTGGACGATCTCGCCGGGGATCTGGCGGAGCGGCGCCATGTGGGCCAGCAGGCCGCCTTCCGGCAGGAACAGATCGTTGTCGAAGTAGAAGGCCTCGATGCGGGCCAGGCCGATGGCGCCGCGGTCCTGGGCGAAGGCGGAGACGGATTCCAGGCTGGGCAGGAGGGTGGAGCAGGAACCTTCGTAAACGCTCCAGCTGCGGGCCGCGGGGCCGTGGATTTGCGGGTCCGGGTCGATCAGGCGCTTCAGGTAGCTGGCCAGCAGGTCGCCGCGTTCCGGTTCCGGGAGGAACTGCGCGAAGGTGGCGTGGGCGTCCGGGAAGACACGGGCCAGGCCGTGCAGGAACCACTCGACCTCGGCGCGCCGGCCGAGGAAGATGCCGCGCAGCACGGCGCCGATCACCGCCTCCGGGTGGGCCTGGGCGTAGGCCAGGGCCAGCGTGGAGCCCCAGGAGCCGCCGAACAGCAGCAGCCGCTCGATGCCGAGGAATTTTCGCAGCGCCTCGATGTCCTCGACCAGATGCGGGGTGGTGTTGGCGGTGAGGCCGCCGAGCGGGCGGGAGCGGCCGGCGCCGCGCTGGTCGAAGATCACCACCCGCCAGATCGCCGGGTCGAAGAAGCGGCGGTGGATCGCGCCGGCGCCGGCGCCGGGGCCGCCGTGCAGGAACAGCACCGGCTTGCCGCGCGGGTTGCCGACCTGCTCCCAGTACATCACGTGGCCGTCGGAGAGCGGCAGGTACCCGGTCTCGAACGGGCCGATTTCGGGGAACAGGTCGCCGCGCGGCATCAGCGGGACAGTGCGTGGCGCAGGGTTGTCGCGACGCGGTCGGCTTGCGCGTCGGTGAGGTCGGCGTGGATCGGCAAGGCGAGGATGCGCGCGCCGAGACTTTCGGAGACCGGGAGGGCGGCGCCGTCATGCACGGCGGCGTAGGCCGGTTGGTGGTGCAGCGGGCGGGGGTAGTAGATCGCGCTGGCGATGCCGGCGGCGGTCAGCGCGGCTTGCGCCGCGGCGCGGGCGGCGGCGTCCGGCAGGAGCACGGGGTAGATCGCCCAGGCGCTGGCGCTGTTTGGTACGCGCGCCGGGATTTGCAGGATGTCGGCGAGCGCGGCGTCATATTGGTCGGCGATGGCCTGGCGGCGGGCCAGTTCGGCTTCGAAGACGTCGAGCTTGGCCAGCAGCACCGCCGCCTGCATCGTGTCGAGCCGGCCGTTCATGCCGATCCGCAGGACTTCGTAGCGGGTGGTGCCTTCGCCGTGGCTGCGCAACGAGCGATACAGGGCGGCGCGCTCGGCGCTGTCGGTGAGCAGGGCGCCGCCGTCGCCGTAGGCGCCCAAAGGTTTGGAGGGGAAGAAGCTGATCGCGGTGGCGTCCGCCGCGGTGCCGAGGCGCTGGCCGTGCAGGCTGGCGCCGAAGCTCTGGGCGCAGTCGTCGAGGGTGAAGAGTTGTTCGGTGGCGGCGAGCGCGCGCAAGGCGGGCCAATCGGCCGATTGGCCGAACAGGTCGACGCCGATCAGGGCGCGGGGGCGCAATTTGCCGGCGCGCTTGACGGTGTCGATCCGGGTTTGCAGGTGGGCCGGGTCGATCTGGAAGGTGTGGGGATCGACATCGACGAAGACAGGCGTGGCGCCCAGGAGCAGCGGCACTTCGGCGGTGGCGGTGTAGGTGAAGGCGGGCAGGAACACGGCGTCGCCGCGGCCGATGCCTTCCGCCATCAGGGCGATCTGCAGGGCGTCGGTGCCGGAGCTGACGGTGACGCAGTGGGCGGCGCCGGAAAAGGCGGCGAGCCGGGCTTCCAGCGCCGCGACTTCCGGGCCGAGGATGAACTGGCCGTGCGCCAGCACCGCTTCCAGCCGGGCACGCAGGGCGGGGCCGATGCGGGCCTGCTGCGCTTTCAGGTCGAGGAACGGGATCGGCGGGTGGGTCGGGGCGTCCATGCGATGCGCTTACCCTGCCACGCCTGGAACCGCGAGGGCTGGCGCCGGGGCTGTGGGCTGGCCGTATTCCGGCACCAGCCGGGCCAGCGCCGCCAGCGCCGCCTTGGCGTCGCCGGTTTGGGCGGCGGTGGCGATGGCATCGATCGCGGCGGTGACCGCCCGCATGTCGGCAGTCCGGGGGCGGGCCATCAGCAGGCCGGCGAAACCGGTGGGCGCCGGTTGTTCGCCGCCGTGGAACAGCTCCTCGAAGAGTTTCTCGCCGGGCCGGAGGCCGGTGTAGCGGATCCCGATGTCCTGCTCCGGCCGTAAGCCGGCGAGGCGGATCATCTGCCGGGCCAGGTCGACGATTTTTACCGGCTCGCCCATGTCGAGCACGAAGATGCCGCCCTCCGGGATGGCTAGAGCATGATCGGTTGAGGTTGAAGCGCTTCGCGCTTCCCCCTCAACCTCAGAGTCATGCTCTAGCTTTACTTGAGAGGGCGATTCACGTTTCAGGTCGAACCATGGCTGGTTCAACCCGAAACGATCGCGCTCTAGCGTGTCGGCGCCGACCGCCGAGGCTTGCAGCACCAGGCCGACCGCTTCGCCCACGGTCATGAAGTAGCGCTGCATGTCCGGGTGGGTGACGGTGAGCGGGCCGCCGGCGGCGAGTTGGCGGCGGAACAGCGGCACCACCGAGCCGGTGGAGCCGAGGACGTTGCCGAACCGGACGGTGACGCAGCGCATCGCCGCGGTGTCGTGCCGGGCGGAAACATCCAGGCCCTGGCAGTACATTTCGGCGAGGCGCTTGGTGGCACCCATCACCGAGCTGGGGTTGACCGCCTTGTCGGTGGAGATCAGCACCATCAGCTTGGCCCCCGCCGCCCGGGCCGCGTCCGCCACCGCGCGGGTGCCGAGCACGTTGGTTTGCAGGCCTTCCAGCGGGTTGGCCTCGACGATCGGGACGTGCTTCAGGGCGGCGGCGTGGAACACCAGTTCGGGCCGGAAGTCCTGGCAGATTTCGGCGAGGCGGGGGGCTGCCCGGACGTCCGCGATGACGGCGCGGCGCGGCAGCGTCGGGTGCAGTTCGGCGAGTTCGAGGTCGATCTGCCAGAGCGCGTATTCGCCGTTGTCGAGCAGCAGCAGCTCGGCCGGCCGCAGCGCCGCCACCTGCCGGGCCAGTTCGGCGCCGATGCTGCCGCCGGCGCCGGTGACCAGCACCCGCCGGCCGGTGACCAGCCGCGCCATGGCGCCCCGGTCGAGCGCCACCTGCCGGCGGTTCAGCAGATCCTCAATGGCGATCGGCTGCAGCGCGATTTTTTCGGCGGCGTTGGCAGGGGCGAGATTGGTGAGGTTGGGGGCGCGCAGCACCCGGACGCCATATGTCTCGGCGGTTGCCAGCAGGGCCGCCAGGGCGTCGCCGGCGAATTCGGGGGTGGCGACGATCAGCAGGTCCGGCGCCCGGCCGGCGGCGGCGAGCCGCGCCAGCACCGGCCCGGCCTGTTCGGCGGCACCGATCACGTCCAGCCCGTGGACCCGGCGGCCGGTGTGCCGGGCGGAGAGGGCCAGCAGGCCGGTGACGCGGTACGGCGCTGCGGCGAACCGGGCCATGGCGGCCAGGAACAGCTCCGCACTTTCGCCGTTGCCGACCAGCAGGGCGGTCTGTTCCGCCGTGGCGGCCCGTGGCGCCGGGGCTTGCCGGGCCAGCCGGTAGATCAGTTTCGGCGCGGTCAGCAGCACGATCAGGCAGAGGGCGAGGATGATGGGAAAGCCGGGGCTGGGCAGCGCCAGGCCGGCGCCGAACAGCAGCAGCGTCAGCATCAGCGCGGTGAGCAGCGCCGCGACGCCGACCCGGCTCAGATCCCGCAGCGAGATGAAGCGCCAGTGCAGGCGGGACAGGCCGAAGGGCACGCCGATCAGCCAGATCGCCGCGGCACCGGCGAGCGGCAGGGTGGGCGGCGCCGGCCAGGGGTGTTGCGGGTTGGCGAGCCAGAACGCCGCCGCCACCGCCGCCGCCGCCAGCATTCCGTCCAGCGCGATGTTGAGCGATAGACGCGCCACGAAGCCTGGGTCCAGTTTTGTGCTCAGCCGCCGCCGCATGAGCGTTGTTCTAATCGACTCAGCCGAGCCAGAACATCCCCTCGACCTCGACCGCGGCGTCGAGCGGCAGGGCGGCGACGCCGATGGTGGAGCGGGCGTGGCGGCCGGCCTCGCCGAAGGCCGCGACGGTGAGGTCCGAGGCGCCGTTCATCACCACCGCGAGCTGCGTGAAGTCCGGCGCGCAGGCGATGAAGCCGCCGAGGCGGATGACCTTGGCGATGCTGGCGAGGCCGCCGGGCAGCCCGGTTTGCAGTTGCGCCAGCACGTTGATCAGGCAGAGCCGGGCGGCGTGCTGGCCCTCCTCGATGGTGACGCCGCCGCCCAGCTTGCCGGTGACCGCGACCTTGCCGTCGATGGCGGGGAGCTGGCCGCTGACCGTGACCAGCTGGCCGGCGATCGTCAGCGGCACGTAGGTGGCGACCGGCGGCATCGGCTTGGGCAGCACGATGCCGAGATCGGCGAGGCGCGCCAGGACATCCATCAGCCGCTGACCAGTTTAAGGGCGCGGCGGCGTTCGCGCGGCGCCGGCAAAGGTAGGTCGAGCGGCAGCAAGGGGGCGCGCTCGGCCGCACCTTCGCCGAGCGTGTCCGCGGCTTCGGGCAGCGCGGGCGCGAGGTTGGTGTGGCCGAGGTAGTTTACCGCGAGGTTGCGGAAGACGTAGTCGATCATCGAGGTGGCCTGGGCCACCGCCGGATCGCCTTCGACCCCGCCCGCCGGGCCGAAGCGGGTGAAGGTGAAGGCTTCGACGAATTCTTCCAGCGCCACGCCGTGTTGCAGGCCGAGGCTGACGGCGATGGCGAAGGCGTCCATCAGGCCCCGGAAGGCCGGGCCTTCCTTGTGCAAAGCGATGAAGATTTCGCCGAGCCGGCCGGTGGGGTATTCGCCGGTCGAGAGGAACAGTTTGTGGCCGCCGACGCTGGCTTTCTGGGTGTAGCCGGTGCGCCGGGCGGGCAGTGGCTCGCGCTGGCTGGGCCGGGAGGCTGGCATTGGCAAGGCCGGGCGGGCCGGCATGGCGTCCAGATGTGGGGCGATGGCTTCGAACATGGCGCGGTGCGCGGCGATGCGGATCGGCGGGAACAGGGCCTCCCCGGCCAGCGCTTTGGCCAGCGCCGCTTCGATTGAGATGCCGCGCGCCGCCAGCAGGGTGTGGGCCCAGGGCAGCAAGGCCCCGGCTTCGTCCAGCGCCGCCGCCGCCGGCGCGAAGTTGATGGTGGCGGCGCCCAGCAGGGCCTCGGCGGCGTGGTCTTCAGCGAAGCCGGTCAGGGCTTCGTGACGGCGGCGGCCCAGGTCGAGCGCCGCATGGCGGGCTTGCAGCGCGGCCTCGCGCAGGCCGGGGATGGCGCAGCTGGCCGGCAGGGCGGCTGGGTTGGACAGCGGGTAGCCGGGGGCGGTGCCGCGCGCCAGCAGTGCCGCCGATGCGGCGTCCGCTTCGGCGGCCAGCAGGGCTGCCAGCAGCGAAGCCACGTCCCGCGCGGCGGGGCTGTCGTAGTCCAGGCCGAGGCGGGCCAGCAGCAGGTTGAGGTCGGTGAAGCCGACCTGGAGGCGGTGCGCCGCCGGGGCCGCGAGCGTGAGGGCGGTGACGGCGAGGCGCACCGCGGCGCCGAAGGCGGCGGTGTCGAAGCCGTGGGCGCTGTCGAGGAAGGCGGTTGGGTTCAGCACGAAGCCGGGCGTGGCGGCGTTGCGCCAGATGGCAGCGCTGGGGGCGCCGCGGCGGGTGGCCAGCAGCGTGTGCAGCGCCGGGCCGATGTTGCCGAGGCCGGCCGCCGTGGCGTGCGCCGCGATCGGGCCGATCCAGGCCGAGGCGGCCGGGGTCAGAGCGATTTCGGATTGGTCGGGCAGCAGCGCCGCCAGCGCGTCGGCAGCGCTTTGGCCCCAGCCTACCGGCAGGGTTACCGGAACCGGCGGCGCCTCGGGATCGGCCTGGGCCTCGAACCGGCTTTGGCGGATGCCGCGCCAGGCGGTGTCGGTTTTGTTCATGGCGGGAAGCTATGCCAGTTGGGGTGAAACGGAAAGCAGATTTGGTGGCAAAATGGCGTGGGAGACACAAAATCCTGTGGATGGTTGGATTGCGGCTGCCGATGGACCGCCGCGCTGGCTTCACCTAAGATTGGGCCATGAGCACGAAAGCCAGTAGCCGACCGTCTCTGCGCCAGCTTGGCGGCTGGCGGGGGCTGGTCCGCAATCCGGGCCTGTTTCTGCATACCTGGCGGGCCGGCGCCCATGCCGGCAGCGATGGCTTGAACAATCAGTACTACCAGAGCCGTGCCGGGAAGCAGGGCCGGCAGCGCCGCTGGGTGCTGTATGCCGGCGCCCCCGAAGCTTCGGCGGTCGGGCCGGAATGGTATGGCTGGTTGCGCCACGAGACGGCGGCGCCGCTGGCGGAAACCGAACGGCGGCCCTGGCAGTTGCCGCACCAGCCGAACCTGACCGGGACCGCCGCCGGTTATCGGCCGGCCGGCCACGACTACCGCGGCGGCCAACGCGCCGCCAATTCGAGCGATTATGAAGCCTGGACCCCGGATACTTAAGGCATGACCCGCAAGCTTCCCGAACTGCTCACCGGCCTGGCGGTTATTATTATTGCCGCGGTGTTTCTTGTTTATGCGCTGGGGCGGGCCGATACCGGCGGCGGCGGGTATCTGCTGAAGGCGCAGTTCGCCTCGATCGGCGGGTTGACCGCCGGTGCGGATGTGAAGATCGGCGGGGTCGTCGTCGGCCATGTGGCGGATGAGCGGCTGGACCCGCAGACCTTCGCCGCCGTGGTGCAGTTGCGGATCGATAACGCGATCAAGCTGCCGGATGACACCAGTGCGGCGATTAGTTCGGATGGGCTGCTGGGCGGGAATTACGTGTCGCTCTCGCCAGGCGGTTCGACCAGCAATCTGGCGCCGGGTGCGACGTTTCAGGTGACGCAGTCGGCGATCAACATCGAGGATTTGCTCGGCAAGTTCATCTTCAGCATGGGCGACAGTGGTAAGGCCCCGGCCAAGACGGCACCGGCCGCGCCGGGCGCCGCGCCGGCGGGCGCCGCGTCAGCGGGCAAAACGGGGCCCTGACCACGGCTTCCGTTTGGCCGGACCTGCCGCTCCGATCCTTCAGCTTCTTTGCGCTTCGATTTTGTCCCAGATCGCCGCCGATAGGTTGACGCCGTCGAAGCGGGCGATTTGTTGCAGGCCGGTTGGCGAGGTGACGTTGATTTCGGTCAGGTAGTCGCCGATCACGTCGATGCCGGTGAACAGCAGGCCTTGTTCCTTCAGGGTTGGGCCGATGCGGGCGCAGATTTCCAGCTCGCGCAGGGTGAGCGTGGTTTGCTCGGCGCGGCCGCCGGCGTGCATGTTGGAGCGGCTGTCGCCGGCCGCCGGCACCCGGTTGACCGCGCCCAGCGGCTCGCCGTCGATCAGGATGATGCGTTTGTCGCCTTTGCGAACCGCCGCTTCGTAGCGCTGGATCATCAGCGGCTCGCGCGAGGCGGCGAAGAACATGTCGAGCAGGGCGCCGAGGTTTTCGTCGTCCGCCTTGATGCGGAACACGCCGAGGCCGCCGTTGCCGAACAGCGGCTTGACGATGATGTCGCCGTGGCGGGCGCGGAATTCACGGATCGCGCCGATGTCCCAGGCGATCATGGTCGGCGGCATCAGCTCTGGGAAGTGGGTGACCAGCAGCTTTTCCGGCGCGTTGCGAACGGCGGCGGGGTTGTTCACCACCAGGGTTTTGGGATGGATGTGTTCGAGCAGGTGGGTGGCGGTGATGTAGGCCATGTCGAAAGGCGGGTCCTGGCGCATCAGCACCACGTCCATTTCCTTGAGCGCGACGGTGTGGGCCTCGCCGAAGCTGAAATGGTTGCCGGCAACCGGCTGCACGGTGACGGGCTGCACCCTGGCCTTCAGCGTGGCACCGTCCAGCCACATGTGCCGGACCTCGTAATGCCAGAGCTGGTGGCCGCGGGTTTGCGCCTCCGTCATCAGCGCGAAGGTGGAGTCGCCGGTGATCTCGATGCCGTGCATCGGGTCCATCTGGACCGCAACTTTCAAACCCATCCCGCGCGCCGCCCCCGGTTGCCCGGCGCGATCCTAACAGGAGGCGGGGGCAGGCTCCAGGCTGGGCGGAGCGGTGCCGGTGACGGCCGGGCGCGCTACCTCCGGTAGCGGGTGCGTTTTTGTTGCGGGTGCGGCGTTTTCTTCTGGATTTGTTGCACCGCAGTGCCTTAATGTTGTTGAACCACCGCCTGAATTCTGCCCCGGCGATTGGCGAATGTTCGACCCGTAGCAAAGATTGTTAACCCTCTTTGATGGAGCCGATGATTCCCATGAATACCGAAACCGAGTTGCGCCACGCCGTGATCGACCGGTTGATCGCCGCGAGCCTGCGCGATGTTGCCACCTCGCGGGAAGTGTCGTTGCAACGCTGGCGGACGATCGGGGCGAAACAACTGACGCCAGCGCGCCAGGCGATCGACGTGAAAGCCGCGACCTAGAGCGACATCCGAAGACGCCGAAGGCGGCGGCTTGGTATGTGAATCGCGCCTTGGCTGTCACAGATGTGATATTTTTGTCGGCTTGGTTCTGGATTGCTTCGTCGCTTCGCTTCTCGCAATGACGATGATGGGCTTGGTTCTGGATTGCTTGATTTGCCCGGTCTTGGTCAGGCTGTGAGATGAGTTAGGGGTCGATGGCGCTGGCGCAGGCGTCGGTTGGCGCCGCGGCGACGTGGCCGACGACCGGCACGATCTTCAGCGCCGCGGAGCCGACCCGGCAAGGTGCTGCGAACAACCCGCAGCCGCTGAGGGCGAGGGCGCAGCAAAGGGCGAACAGGCCGCGCCGCATCAGCTCGGCCGCATCAGCTTACCGGGAACACGGTGATCGGCGTGTCCCGGTACAGGTTGGGGAAGAACTGCTGCAGATTCCGCACCTTGGGAATGTCGTTGTAGGCGATGTACGGGTAGTCCGGGTTGCGGACCAGAAAATCCTGATGGTAGCCCTCCGCCTGGTAGAACGGCCGGGCCGGGTCGAGCCGGACCACGAGCGGGCCGGCGAAGACATGCGCCTTGGCCAGTTGCGCCAGATAGGCGGCGGCGATCTTTTGTTGCACCGGCGAGGCGTACCAGATTTCCGAGCGGTACTGGGTGCCGCTGTCCGGCCCCTGGTAGTTCAGCTCCGTGGGATCGGCGGCGACCGAGACGTAGATTTGCAGGATCTGCCCGAACGAGATGACCTTGGGGTCAAAGCTGATCTGCACCGATTCCGCGTGCCCGGTGGCGCCGGTGCTGACGATCTCGTACTGCGCGGCGGCGGCGCTGCCGCCGGTGTAGCCGGCGACGACATGGGAGACGCCTTTGACATGCTCGAAGACCCCTTGCATGGCCCAAAAACAGCCGCCGGAGAGCGTGGTTGTCTCGGTGGCCGCGGTGTCGGCGGGGTTGAAAAGCGGCGGCGGGGCCTTCACCGGCGCGGACTCCGCATAAGCCGGACCGCGCAGCAGGGTGAAACCGATGCCGCCGGCGAGGGTGATGGCCGCACCCCAGCCTAACAGCGAAACGGGCAGACGGGGACGAGATATCTTCATGTTGCAACCTTCACTTGGGCGGACTTGTGCAACGCCTATATAGGCGGTTCGAGCGGCGGACGGGACCCCCCGCCGCGCGATCAGGAGGAAGTGATGAGTTCGGACACCAAGACGGAATTTCCGGTGACCCACACCGACGCGGAATGGCGCCGGATCCTGACGCCGGAGCAATATGACATACTGCGCGGCCATGGCACCGAGCGCCCCGGCAGCTGCGCGCTGAATTTCGAGAAGCGCGCCGGCAGTTTTGCCTGCGCCGGCTGCGGCCAGACCCTGTTCGTCTCGAAGACCAAGTTCGACAGCCGCACCGGCTGGCCGAGCTTCAACGATCCGGAGCCGGGCGCGGTGGCGACCACGATCGACCGTGGCCACGGCATGATCCGCATCGAGTGCCATTGCAGCCGCTGCGGCGGGCATCTGGGCCATGTTTTCGAGGACGGGCCGCCGCCGACCAACCTGCGCTATTGCATCAACGGGGCGGTGCTGAATTTCGAGCCGGCGGACGAGGGTAAGTAAGCGCCCGCTTCAAGCCCCAGCCCGGCCCCGTTTGCTGTTCAGGTAATGCCGGCGGGTTGACGCTTTCCAGCGGAACGAAGCGGCTTGCGCCGACTCGGGTTTGGCGATTCAACCGTGGGATGGAGCACGCTTTGGGCATAGCACGCAGCCTGACCGGGCGGCGGTGGGTTTGGCGGGCGGAAGAGGCGGAGCGGGTTGGGCTTGGCCTGGCGCAGGCGCTGGGCGTGCCGGAATTGATCGGGCGGTTGCTGGCGGCGCGCGGCGTCGCGGCGGAGGCGGCGGCGCATTTTCTGGAGCCGACGCTGCGGGCGTTGTTGCCTGATCCGTCCTGCATGATCGACATGGATGCGGCGGCGGAACGGCTGGCGGACGCGGTGCTGCGCGGCGAAGGCGTGGGCGTGTTCGGCGATTACGACGTGGATGGCGCGTGCAGTGCGGCAATGATGGTGACGGTGCTGCGCCAGCTTGGCTGCGCGGTGGTGTATCATGTGCCGGACCGGATTGCCGAAGGTTACGGGCCCAATACGAATGCGCTGCGCGGCATGGCGGAGCGCGGTGCCAGCGTGATTGTTTGTGTCGATTGCGGAACGGTAGCGCACGAGGCGTTCGCGCCGCTGCACAACATGGCGGACTTGGTGGTGCTGGACCACCATAAGTCCGAGGGGCCGGCGCCGATGATCGTGGCGACCGTGAACCCGAACCGGCTGGATTGCGGATCTGGGCTGAACGGCATTTGCGCGGCGGCGGTGACATTTTTTGCTTGCGTGGCGCTGCTGCGGGTGCTGCGGCGGCGCGGGTTTTTTGCCGGGCGGGCAGAGCCGGATTTGCGCGAGCTGCTGGACCTGGTGGCGCTGGCGACGGTGTGCGACGTGATGCCGCTGACCGGGCTGAACCGGGCGTTTGTGACGCAGGGGCTGCGGGTGATGGCGAGACGCGCGCGGCCGGGCCTGGCGGCGCTGCTGGAGGTGGCGCGGGTGACGGAGGCGCCGACCGCGATGCATTGCGGCTTCATGCTGGGGCCGCGGATCAACGCTTCCGGGCGCATCGCCGAGGCCGATATGGGGCTGCGGCTGCTGCTGGCGGAAGAGCCGGAGGCAGCGCGGGTGCTGGCCGAGACGCTGGATGCGGTGAACCGGCAGCGCCAGGGCGTGGAGGCGGCGATACTGGGCGAGGCGATGGCGATGGCCGAGGCCCAGGTGGCGGCGGGCCATGCCGTGTTACTGCTGGCCGCGGCCGGATGGCATCAGGGTGTTGTTGGGATTGTTGCGGGGCGGATCAAGGAGAAATACGATCGGCCAGTGCTGGTCGCGGGCATTGTCGACGGGGTTGCGAAAGGTTCGGCGCGGTCGGTGGCGGGGCTGGATATTGGTGCGGCGGTGATCGCGGCGCGGCAGTGCGGGTTGTTGCGGAGCGGTGGCGGGCACGCGATGGCGGCGGGGTTTTCTTTGGCCGAGGCCGATCTGCCGCGGCTGCAGGTGTTTCTGGATGAGCGGCTGGGGGCGGTGGCGGCGCCGGAGAGCGCGATGTTGCTGCTGGAGGGTGTGCTGGCGGTAGGCGGGGCGGACGCGGCCCTGGCGGGCATGGTGGCGCGGCTGGGGCCGTTCGGCGCCGGCAATGCCGAGCCGCTGTTCGTGTTGCCGCGGGCACGGGTGATAAGAAGCGAACGGATCGGCAAGGATGGCGGGACCATCCGCGCCATTGTGGAAGGGGAAGGCGGCGGCCGGCTGAAGACGCTGCTGTTCCGCGCCAAAGAAGGCCCACTGGCGGAAGCCTTGTGCCGCGTTGGGGTGGCGCCGCTGCATCTGGCGGGGCATTTGCGGGCGGAGAGTTGGCAGGGGCGGGTTTCTGCCGGCTTCTTCGTTATGGATGCGGCGCCGGCTTGACCGGCCAAGCCAAGCGGGTTAGCCACGGCGCGCCTCGTCCCGTTCGTCTAGAGGCCCAGGACGCTGCCCTCTCACGGCGGTAACAGGGGTTCGAATCCCCTACGGGACGCCATGCTCGAACAAAACTGGGCACTACTGCAGCGGCGGGTGGCAGATCATCCAAGGCGCATGCCTTGGCTAGTGCTGCTTTTGGGCCGGTGATGGCAACCTCCGAGTCAGTGACCGTGACGGTGTCGACGAACAGTCGGAGATATGCCTTCCGGAAGTTCGGATCGCTGCTCGCCATCGCCTGACGCATGAGGTCGGCAAGGCGCGTCAGTTTGTCGGTAGTAATCGCCGAACCGACGACCGAGGAAGCCTGCTGCAGCAGGTCGATCTCTTGGCAAATATGGCCGCGCTGGGCTTTCAGCGCCTGCAATTGTTCCGCCAGATCCGGGTCATCGTTCTCCAGGGCGCCGTTGGCGACGAGCTGCAGCAGCCGGCCAACTTTGCCGCTGATCTCCGTCTGCCGCTGCTTCGCCGTCGCCAGCTTGCGCTGCCGATCCGCCTGAGCGGTGGACGAGCGTGCCACGTAGGCTTCAAGGACGATCCGCAGCCGCTCTGGCGTGAATAGCCGATCGGTGAGGTTTTCGATGACCATCCCGTCCAGTGCCGCCATGCTGATCGAGCGGCCGGTGCAGAAGCTCTTGCCCTTCTGGGCGCAGCCGGCGCAGGTGTAGTAACGGTAGCGGCCGGACTTGCCGGTGCGGATCGTCATGCCGCTGTCGCAGCTTCCGCAGCGGGCAAGTCCGGTCAGCAAGGTCGGGCCGCTGACCACCCGTGGCGGCGTCCGCCGTGGGCTGCGGGCGCTCAAGCTCTGCTGCACCTGCTCGAAGTCGGCTTCCGAGATGATCGCTGGCACCGCCGACTGCACCCACTGGTCCTTCGGTTTGGCTTCGCCGGTCTTGGCGCACCGCTGGTTGAAAACGTGTTGGCCGATATAGGTCCGGCTGCTCAGCATCCGGTGCACACTGGAGATGTGGAACGGCTTGCCGTTGAACTGGATACCATCGCCGTTCAGCTGGTTGACGATGGCCTTGATGCCGAGGGCAGGTCCTCCTCTGCCGAGGGCATAATCAAAGATGTTTCTAACGACATCGGCTTCGGACGGGTGGATCACCAGGCGCTTCTTGCTCTTGGCGCCGCGGCGCTCCGCCTCCTCGGCCCGGTAGCCGAAGGGTGACCGGGAGCCGTTCCAGAAGTCCTGCCGGGCATTCTCCCGCATCGCCCGCAAGGTGTGCTTGCCGTTCTCCTTCGACTGGTACTCGTCGAACAGGCCGAGGAACTGCCGCATCATGTTACCAGTCGGGTCATTCTCGAACTGCTGGGTGATGGACACCACCTCCACCCCAGCCTTGCGCAGCTTCCGGATGTAAAATTCGGACTGGAACTGATCCCGGAAGAAGCGGGACATCGAGTGCACCAGCACCACGTCCACCGGCCGATCGGCCCCAGTTGCCCAGTCGATCAGCTTCTGGAACTCCGGCCGGCGGTCGTCTGTGGCCGACGCGCCAGGCTCGACAAACTGCTCCACGACCTGCCAGCCTTTGCCCAGGCTGAAGGCGCTCGCCTGGCCGAGCTGGTCCGGCAGGGACAGGTCCTGCTCGGCCTGCCGAGTGGTGGAGACCCTGGCGTAGACCGCGACCCGGCGGCCCGGCACCACGACATCAGAGGCGGCATTCTGCATTTTGATGCTGCTGTTGTTCATGTCAGTTCCTCATGATCTCGGCGATGTTAACACCCAGAAGGGCCAGGACTAGTTCAATTTCTGCCTGTGTGACCGGTTCGGCGGGGCTCAAGGCTGATTTGAAGGCAAGAGAAGGCGAGGCCGAAGGTGAATGGCGCGCTTTTCCCCTCCGGCTCGGGCTCGCAGCCGCACAAACTTCTTCGGACGCTAAGCCGTCTGCCGGCTCGGCTCCATAGTTCGCTGGTGTGGCTGGGCTTGCGTCCATGCCAACAAGACGCCGTCACGACACGGCCCGAGCAATCAGATATCAGCTTGAAACAGAGGTAGATCCAGAGGTCTAACGGCCGCTTCGCGCCCAAGTCGGTCATAGATCGTCAACTCGGCGCACCCCGGAAGCCGACGTGCGTGCAAAATATGGACGGTGAAATACATTCAAGTACCCCTATCCTTTTACGGTGGAATTTGCGGGGTGCTAAAGAGCATCCTGCCACTTCACCTACGGCTCGCTCTTGTTAAGCCTGCATCGGCATCGGAAACTCGCAAAGGGGTACGAGGGTGCTGTCAGTCCAAACGCTACAAGTCTCTGTTCTCCACGAGGCACGCCCAAATGTCAGCTCAACCTGCGACGTGCTCCCACTCGGCCATGGCGGCCGATCTTCGATCTTTGTAGTCGTTGCGGCTGACGAGGTGGCGTTCCTGATTGAAGTGGTTATGGAAGGCAGCATGCACGGAGCTAAACTTCTGCAGCGTCTTCATCCGTCGGACCTCAACATCGCCCGCTCTCGTCTTCTAAACGGCTGATGTGAGTTTTCGGCCCTGTTGTTCGCGTAGCGACCAATCTCCTGGCGATCAGCGATGCCGAGTTCCTTCATGGCCGCGCCATAAGAGCGCAAGCCGTCGGTGGTGATCGTCTTAGCGCAGCCATGCCGCTTCATCAGTTTCTTCATGAACTTTAGCGCCGCTTTCTTGTCACGCTCTTTTGTAGCGAACGACTCCAACACCTCACCCTCGTGATCTACGGCTCTCCATAGATAATGCATCTGTCCGTTGATCTTCACGTAGACCTCGTCGAGGTGCCATTGCCAATGCGTGTGCGCCCGCATCGCCTCGACCCGCTTCTTACGGATCTCCGCCGCGAACATCGGCCCGAACCTGTTCCACCACAGCCGCACCGTCTCGTGGCAGATGTCGATGCCGCGCTACGCGAGCAGGTCCTCGACGTTGCGCGGGGAAAGCGGGTAACGGACGTACATCATCACCACCAGCCGGATCACCTCAGGCGACGCGTCAAAGTAGCGGAACGGGTTCTTGGGCTTGCTCATCCCGGCAGGCTAGACCAGCGAGGCAAGCTGAAGCCAGCCTGCTTTGACAGTGCCACGGCATAGTTTCCGGGCGCGGATGCATATCCTTGTCGACCAGCGTCTCGCCTTGGCCCGCGGCAGCCGCGATGGGAACGATCTCGTCGGCGAAGTAGCCCTCCGCCTGCGCCCGCGCCGCTAGCTTTGCAACGCTTATTCGTCCTGAGCCTGGCGGGATAATCTTCTCGGCTCCGCCGACGTTCTCGGCCGTCTCCGGCATGAGCCGCGGCGTTTTACCAAGGCTTCGCTTCGCTCGAATGTCTGATCACGCACAAGTGTTCCCGACCCAAATTAAGTGAATCACAGTTCAAGGCGTAATTGCACCCGCAAGGGGACGGCCCGCCGTAAGAAGCGGCATTCGACGTGCGGCCAAACCTTGAGTTGAAATCGGCCAACTGTTTAACGCCGTTCGTTCAACGCGAGGCGGCTGACCGGCAAAGGCGTTGACCGTCAGGCGATTTCGAGCAGCGTTCTTGATGGACACTTTTCCTTCTATAATCTAATAAACCGACAAGGTGGAAGGGTTAGCGACACGGGGATCGTTTGTTCGTCGTGGCTTTCATAGCCATCCGGATCTGGTTCGGCTTCGCGCGCATCTGCCACTTTACCGGCTTCATTGGATGAATACATGACGGTCTATAACGTATCTTCTGGGGCCACGCTGTCGGGTGTGGAGCTGCTGCCCCAGGATGTTGTCAACGTGCTTGCTGGAGGCGTCGCGAACGGCATCATCGTCACGCAGGAGAGCGTGGAAAATGTGTTCGCCGGCGGGAGCGCCGTCGGCACGACGATCAGCGGCGGCGAGCAGATTTTGTCCGGCGGCACGGCGAGCGGCAACACCTTTGTCGGAGGCGACCAGTTCATCGCCGCGGGTGGCAAAGCCTACGGCACAACCCTGAGCCGGGATGGTTTTCAGGAAATTGGTTCGGGCGGTCTGGCCAGCGGAAACACCTTGAATGGCGGCGAGGAGTTTGTTGAAGCCGGCGGCACGGCCAGCGCCACAGTGCTCAACAGCGGCGCCCGCGGCTATGTGGCCGGCGGCAGCATCGCCACCGCCACCGTTAACAGCGGCGCCTCGCTGGTGCTGCAATCGGGCGGCCACGCCGTGCAAACTCACATCGCCAATGGCGGCGTGGAATTCGTTGACAACGCCGCCGCGGCCTCGAATACTGTGGTCGGCAGCGGCGGCTATCTGATTGTCCTGTCAGGCGGCAGCGCCACCGGCACCACGGTCAGCGATGGCGGGCACGTGGTCTCAACCGGCGTGGTCGTTTCTGGAAGCGGCGTGTTCGCCGTTTATTCCAGCCTGGCGAGCGGCCTGAACATCAGCGGCGCCACCGAATACGTTCTCTCTGGCGGCATCGCCAGCGCCACCACGGTCAGCTTTTTCAGCGACCAGTACGTCTATGCCGGTGGCAAGGCGGTCGCGACGACCCTCACGGAATACGGCGAACAGATCGTCTCCGGCGGTGCTGCGAGCAGCACCGTGATCAATTCCGGCGGCAAGCAGTATCTCCAAGGCGGCACTGCTTCCGGCACGCTCGTCAACCTGGACGGCGCGCAATATGTCTCCGGCGGCACCGCCTACGCCACCACGGTTGCGTTCGACGGCACCGAATATATTTATGCCGGCGGCACCGCCAGCCATACGGTCGTCGCGGCCGGCGGCGAAATTCTCAATTCGGGCGGCACCACGGTTAGCGCCACCATCAGCGCCGGCGGCATCGAATTCGACATCGGCGGCCACGCCAACGGCACCGTGGTGGATAGCGGCGGCTTTTTGGTGGTGGCCCAAGGCGGGACGGTCAGCGGCGGCAGCGTGGCGAGCGGCGGCCATGTGGTCTCCACCGGTGTGCTGGTCGATTCCGGGTTTTACGGCGTCACCACCTACGCCGCCAGCATCAGCGGCCTGGCCTTGAACCAGGTGCAGACGGCGGTATTGTCCGGTGGCACGCTGATCAACGCCAGCATGTATTACGGCACCCTGAACGTGTTCGCGGGCGGCGCCGCCAGCGGTACGTCGATCGACGAAGGCCGCTTTTATGTGCAGTCCGGCGGCAAGGCGGTCGGCACTACCGTGAATAGCGGCGAAATCTACGTGCAATCCGGCGGCACCACCACTGGGACACATCTTTCCACCTACGGCGAGGAACTGATCAGCGCCGGCGGCCGGACGACGGCCACCGTCGTCGGCCCGGCCGGCTATCAGTACATTTCTTCCGGCGGCGTCGCGAGTGGCGCGTTGCTCAGCGGTGGCCAGCAATATGTCGCGTCCGGCGGCATCGCCAGCACCACCCTGGTCGCCAAGGGCGGCAATGAGACTGTGTACAGCGGTGGCGCCACCAGCGCCACGACGGTCGAGGGCGGGATCGAGACGCTTGCCGGCGGCACCGCCTCCGCCAGCACGCTCAGCGCCGGCGGCCAGCTGGTGATTTCTTCCGGCGGCGTCGCCTATAAAACCATTGTCGACATCGGCGGCCTGCTGCAGGTGGCGAGCGGCACCGCCAGCGGCGCGACACTGAACAATGGCGGCACTGAACTGGTGCAGGCGGGCAGCACCGCGAGTGGCGCCACGCTCAGCAGCGGCGGGGTCGTCATCCTGCTGCCTGGCGCGATCGCTCTGGGTATCGTGTCTTCCGGCGGCGCGGTGGTTTCCACCGGCGTTGCGATCTACAACCCGCAGGCCGGCACCACGCTGCCTGGCAATCTCGCCAGCGGCATTGCGGTGATGAGCGGCGGCATCGGGTTCGTGCTGTCCGGCGGCACCGCGGATGCCGGCCGGGTCGGCGCCGATGCAACGCTGGACGTTTACGCGGGCGCCGTCGCCAGCGGCGTCATGGTCAGCGGCGGTCAAGCCTTTATAAATGTCTTCGCCTCCGGCACGGTCAGCACCACAGCAGCCGAAGCCGGGGGCAGCGTTGTTCTCGTCGGCGGCGCCAAGGCCTACGGCACGGTGCTGTCCGGCGGCGGCGCGCAGACGATCTCTTCGGGCGGCGCCGCGTTCGGCACCGTGCTCGGCAGCGGCGGGATTGAGACGGTCTCCGCCGGCGGCACCGCGAGCGGCGGCAAAATCGGCGCGGCCGGCGCGCAGTATCTCGATGGTGGCACCACCTCCGGCGCCATCATCAGCGTCGGCGGCGCGCAGTATGTCGTCGCCGGCGTGGCGGACGGCACCAGCGTAGGCAGCGGCGGCGCCGAGATCGTCTCCGCCGGCCTTACTTCGGCAACGATCATCGGCAATGGCGGTATCGAGCTGTTGCTGGCTGGCGCCAACGCTTCCGGCACGGTGGTGGATAGCGGCGGCACGCTGGTGGTGCTGCCCGGCGCGATCGACACGGCACCCAGCGTGCAGGCGGGCGGCCGCGTCGTTTCCACCGGCGTGGTGCTGAACCAGGGCGGCGCCGCGATCAGCCTATATGCCTCCGCCGCCACCGGCGTCGTCGTCAGCCAGAGCGAATACGTGCTGTCCGGCGGCGTCGCCAGCAACACCACCCTGAACAACAACGCTACGCAAACCATCTACGCTGGCGGTGTCACCATCAGCACGACGGTCGATTACCTCGGGGGGCTACAGGTCTCTTCGGGCGGCATCGCCCGCGGCACGATCGTCAACGATGACGGCTCAATCGTTGTCAGCTCCGGCGGCGTCTCCAGCCAGACCCAGCTGAACTACAGCGCCTACGAATATGTCGAGGGTGGCAAGACCTTCGGCACCAGACTCAATGGCGGCTATCAGTTCGTGGAAATCGGCGGCGTCGCCAGCGCCACGGTGGATAGCGGCGGGTTCCAATACGTCGACGCCGGCGGGTTCGCCGCCGGCACGGTGCTGGAGGGTCCGTCCTACCAGAACACGTCGCAGGTCATCCTGACCAGCGGCAGCGCCAGCGGCACCGTGGTCGATGCCTACGGCAGAGAAGTCATCTCCGGCGGCACCGCGACCGCCACCATCGTGAATGCCGGCGGCACCGATGCTGTTCAAGCCGGCGGCACGGCTTTCGGCACCACCCTTAACCTCGACGGCACCGAGGATGTCGGGGCCGGCGGTACCGCTTCCGGCACGCAGGTCGGCGCCAAGGCAACGCAGTTTGTCTCCGGCGGCGCCGCCTTTGCCACCGTGGTTGACAGCGGCGGCGTGCTGGACGTTCTGAGCGCCGGCGCCACTTCCAACGCGAGCATCGGCGCCGGCGGCGTCGAGACGGTGTCCGCCGGCGGCGCCGCCTCCGGCACGACGATCGGCAGTGGCGGTATCGAGGTGGTGTTTTCCGGCGGCGCGACCTCCGGCACCGTAGTCGGCAGTGGCGGCGAACTGATCGTGATTTCCGGCGGAGCGAACACCGGCGCAACGGTGAACAGCGGCGGCAGCGTCATTTCCACCGGCATCGTGCTGTACCAGGCTGGTTCCGGTACCTACACCACCACCTCGGCGCCGCTTGGCGGCAGCTTCGCCACCGTCAACGAGTACATCCTGTCGGGCGGCGTTTCGAGCAACGCCCTGCTGCTGCCTTACAGCCAGCAATATGTCTATGCCGGCGGCCGGGCGATCAGCACGACCATCAGCGGCAGCGTGCAATATATCTATGCCGGTGGCGTCACCACCGCCACGACGCTGCTGGACGGCAGCGAATTTATCAGCTCGGGCGGCGTGGCGAGCGGCACGGTCGTCAGCACCCAGGGCACCGAAACGATTTCGGCCGGCGGCCACGCCATCAAGAGCGTGCTGCGTGGCGGCGCCGAGGTGATCTCCTCCGGCGGCGTCGCCAGCGGCACGGTCATCAACAGCGGCGGCACCGAGACGGTGAGCAGCGGCGGCACCGCTTATCTCGCAACATTGAGCGGCGGCGGCAACCAGCTGGTGCTGGCCGGCGGCGCCGCCAACACCGCCACCGTCCTCTCTGGAGCGGTTCAGCTGGATGCCGGCAAAACCTCAAAAACCTCGATCAGCGGCGGTGTCGAGGCGGTGCAGTCCGGCGGCATCGCCATGGCCAGCGTGATCCACGCTGGCGGTGTCGAAATCGTCTCCTCCGGCGGCGCCGCCAACGGCACGGTGGTCGATAGCGGCGGTACCCTCGTGCTACTGGCGGGCGGGACGCTGAGCGGCACCGTCATCTCCGGCGGCCACGTCGTGTCCACCGGCGTGGTGGTTTATGAGCGTGCCACCGGCTATGCCTTCTACGCCAGCGCCACGAGCGGGCTGACGCTTTCCTCCGGCGGCTTTGGCGCCATTGGCCTGACCACGTCCGGCGGGGTGCAGTACGTGCTTTCCGGCGGCACCGCGCGCGACACGGTGGTGCAGCGCGACGCCGCGGATAATGTCTATGCCGGCGGCGTCGCCAGCCTGACCTCGGTGACCAGCGGCGGCGCCGAGTACGTCTATGCCGGTGGTGCCGCGGTCAGCAGCCTGGTCGGCGCCAGCGGCGACCAGACGATCCTTGCCGGCGGGTCGGCCAGTTTTACCACCGTCGCCGGTTCTGCCGGCTACTATGGCGGGATCGACGCCAACGTTTTCGTAAGCGGCAACGCCAGCGACTTCACAGTCGGTACCTACGGCGTTGTCGACGTGCTGTCCGGCGGCGCGCTTGATCGCGCCACCGTGGCAAGCGCTGGGTACGTCTATGTCGCGGCCAGCGGCGGCACGACGTCCATCGTCGTCGATGCCGGGGGCAAAGAGGTGGTCGGCGAGGGCGGCACCGCGACCGGCACCACGCTGAGCGGGGTTGGCGCCATCGAAACGATCGGATCTGGCGGCGCGGCGAGCGGCGGCGCGGTGAACAGCGGGGGCGCCCAAACGGTTTCCGGCGGTACCGCCTACGCCGTTGCCGTCAACAATGGCGGTGTGCAGACCGTCGACTACGGCGGGATCACCAGCGCCAGCACGCTGAACAGCGGCGGAGCGCAGTTCATCGGCTATAGCGGCACCGCGGTCGGCACAATGGTCAGCGGCGGCGTCGAGATCGCGCAGAACAAGGGAACCATCAGCGGCGGCACCGTGCTCTCCGGCGGTATCGCGGTCGTGTTCTCCGGCGGCGCCGCCTATGGCGTGACCGTCACCAGCGGGGCCAGGTTGATCGCGCTGCCGGGCGCCAGTGTCAGCGGCAACGTCAACAGCGGCGGCAACATCATTTCGACCGGCGTGGTCGTGGAATACGGCAGCAGCACGTTCTCGACCTATGCCGGGGTTGTGGGCGGCCTGTCGCTCAGCTCTGGCGACACCGCTTACGTCCTCGCGGGCGGAATCATCAGCGGCGGCAGCTTCGCCCAAGGCAATGCGATGGTTTATTCCGGCGGCAAAACCATCGGCATCGCCCTATCCGACAATGGCGTCGAGACGATCTTGGGCGGCGTGGCGAGCGGCACCATCATTAATGGCAACGGCACCGTTTATGTCGCGGCCGCCGGCAGCGCCAGCGGCACGGTGTTGAGCGGCGGCCTGCAGCTGGTGGAATCCGGCGGCACGGCCAGCGCAACCGCTGTCAATCTGAGTGGTGTTCAGACCATTGCCGCCGGTGGCACCGAGGACGCCAGCGTCGTCGGCTCCGGCGGCTCCGAATATGTTTCCGCCACCGGCGCGGCCGTCTCCACCACCGTGGCCGGCGGCACGCTCACAGTTGCTTTCGGCGGCACCGCCAGCGCGGTGCGGATTGTAAGCGGCGGCATGCTCGACGCCGACGGTACCACCATCAACACCACCGCGGGCACCGCCGGGATGGAAATCGTCTCGGCCGCCGGCGTCGCCTCCGGCACCAGGCTGATCGGCGGCGGCCTGGAGGTTGTACTCTCCGGCGGGACCGCCGCCGGCACCGTGGTCTCTAGCGGCGGCAAGCTGATCGTGCTGCCGGGCGGCGCCGCGAGCGGCACGCTGGTCTCCGGCGGTGCCGTCGTCTCCACCGGCGTCGTCCTTTACCAGCCGCCTGGCGGCTACACGACTTATGCCACGGTCGCCAGCGGGCTGGCCCTCTCCGGCACCGGAACGGTCGAGTACGTGCTGACCGGCGGCACCGCCAGCGACACCACACTGTCAGGCGGCGTGACGCAGATCGTCTATGCCGGCGGCCATGCCCGCGGCACCACGCTCAGCAGCGGTTCGGCCGAGTATATCTCGGCGGGCGGTGTCGCCAGCGACAGCATCGTCGGCGGTGGCGCCGTCCTGAATGTGTCAGCCGGCGGCACCACCACCGGCACCACGCTCACCGGCGGCCTGCTCTACGGCTACTACCCGATTTCCGCGGTTGAAAATGTCCAGGGCGTGGCCAGCTCCAGCATCATTGGCCTGTCCGGCGAACTTGTCGTCGATTCCGGCGGCACGGCTTATGGCGATAGCGTCGGCTCCGGCGGTACCGAGTTAATCTATGTCGGCGGCAACGCCAGCGGCAGCATCGTCAGCAGCGGCGGCGTGCAGACCGTTTCCGGCACCGCGACCGGTGCCCGCTTGAGCGGCGGCGTGCAGAACATCGTCAGCAACGGCCTCGCCACCACCACCTCGGTCGGCCTGGGCGGTGTGCAGGATGTCAGCGGCGTCGTCAGCGGGGCCATCATCCTCGGCGGTGGCCTGCAGAACGTCTCGGCCGGCGGCGTTGCCGGCGCCAGCCTGATCAGCAGCGGCGGACTTGAAGCCGTGCTGAACAGCGGCACAGCGAATGGCAGCGTCATCGGCAATGGCGGCGGCGAGATCCTGTACTCCGGCGGCGTCGCCAGCGGCACGGTCGTTGATTCCGGTGGCACACTGGTGGTGCTGCCAGGGGCAGTGGCCAGCGGCACCTTGAAGTCTGGCGGCACGGTGGTTTCCACCGGCGTGGTGCTGGTGCAGAAGACCGCGCTCACGGTTTACGCCACAACCGCCAACGGCCTCGCGGTCGGCAGCGGCGGTGTCATCTATGTGCTGACAGGCGGCACCACGAGCGTTGCCATGGTCTCCAGCAACGGCGCCGAGATCGTCTATGCCGGCGGCCATGCCAACGGCACCACGATCGAGACCGGCGGCAGCGCCACCGTTGCCGGCGGCATCGCATCCGCGACCCTTGTCAGCGGCGGCAGCTTTTTCGTCAGCTCCGGCGGCACGGCCAACGCCACAACGGTCTACGCCGACGGCAATGTGTTCGTCAGCTCCGGCGCCACCGTGACCTCGACCACATTGAGTAGCGGCGGCGCACTGCATGTCGTTTCCAGCGGGACCGCCAACCTGACCACGGTGGAAGCCGGGGCTGTCCTCTATGTCAGCGCCGGCGGTAGCGCGGCGGGCGTCGCAATCGACGACGCCGGATCGGTCTATGTTCTCAGCAGCGGCGCCGCGAGCAGCGTCACGGTAGCCAGCGGCGGCACCGACTACGTCAGCGGCGCCACCACCTTCACCCAGATTGGCAACAGCGGCCACGAAAACGTCGGTGGCGGAGGCGTTGCGAGCGGCAGCAAGATCGGCAGCGGCGGAATCCAGACAGTGCTGAGTTATGGCCTCGCCGGCGGCAGCCTGGTCAGCGGTGGTATACAAACCATCAATACAAGCGGCACGGCGAGCGCCGCCACCGTCGAGAGCGGCGGCCTGCAGATCGTGTCGTCCGGGGGCATCGCCCTCGGCTCGGTCATTAGCAATGGCGGGACGGAGCTCGTTTATGCCGGCGCGGTGGCGAGCAACACGTCGGTCGGCAGCGGCGGCACCATCATTGTCCTGCCGGGCGCCAACACCAGCGGCCTGAGTGTTGCGTCCGGCGGCCACAGCGTGTCGACCGGCGTCGTGGTCGATGAGCCGCCGACGGGGTTGACACTTTACCCCAGCCTGGCCAGCGGCCTGACCATCAGCAGCGGCGGCGACGCCTATATTCTTTCTAGCGGCACCGCCAGTAGCTTCACCGTGTCTAACGGCACGATAATTGTCTACGCCGGCGGCTCGGCCGTCAGCGCGGCCATCGACAACTACCAGGCTTCGCTGTTCGTCTCCTCCGGCGGCGTCGCGACTGCGACGAACGTGAGCGGCGGCAATGAATATGTGGCGTCCGGCGGCAAGACCGTCAGCAGCACATTCGTCTATGGCCGGGACACAATTTCCGCCGGCGGTGTCGCCAGCGGCGCCGTCCTCAACGACGCCACCCAGTACGTCGATTCCGGCGGCCTCGCCAGCGGCACCGCGCTGACCAACTACGCCAACCAGATCCTCTACACCGGCGGCACCGCCAGCGGCACCGTGGCGAACGCCAACACCCATTTATACGTGTCCGGCGGCACCGCCTACAATCTGGTTCTGAGTGGCGGGTCGGACTACATCATCGCCGGCACCACGAGCGGTACGTTGTTCAAGGCCGGCGGGTATGAATCCGTCGATCGGAACGCCGTCGCGATCGGCAGCCAGGTTGCCGGCGGCACCCAGTACGTGCAATCCGGCGGCACGACCAGCGGCACAGTGCTGGCCGCCAATGGCGTCGAAGCCCTGTATGGCGCCAGCTTCGGGACGAAGGTCGGCAGCGCCGGCCTGCTCGTTGTGGAAAACAGCGCCACTGCCAGCGGCGGCGTCGTCTCGTCCGGCGGCATCGAGCTGGTGCTCAGCGGCGGCACCGCCAGCGGCACCACCGTCGAGAACGGCGGCAAGCTGATCCTGCTGCCAGGCGCCGTGCATAGCGGCAACACGATCGCTAATGGCGGCGCGGTGATTTCCACCGGCGTGGTGCTCGACAATCCGCCGGCGAGCGTTACGCTCTTTGCCAAGGTCGCGAGCGGCACCACCGTCAACAGCGGCGGTACCGAATTCGTCCTGACCGGGGGCACCGCCACCGGCACCACGCTAGCCTATGGCGCGACGTTGGACGTCTACATGGGCGGCACCGCGACCGGCACCGTCGACCAGAACTACAACACCTCGATCAACGTGTTCTCCGGCGGCGTGGTCAGCGGCACCTCCCTGAACGGCGGCATCCAGAACGTCTCAGCCGGCGGCCACGCTTACGCGACCAACCTCTACACCGGCCAGGAAATCGTGTTCGGCACCGCCAGCGGCAGCACGGTCAGCTACGGCACGCAATATGTCTCTTCCGGCGGCGTCACCAGCGGCACCCTGCTGGTCGATGGCGGCCAACAATACATCGCTGCCGGTGGCACCGCCAACGCCGACATCGTCAGCGGCGGCTACGACTATATCTACGCCAGCGGCGCCGCCATCGGCACCGCGATCGACAACGGCGCCGAATATGTCGAGGGTGGCGCGGTGGCGACCGGCAGCCTGGTCGGCCCCGCGGCGAGCGCCGGGACCGGTGCTGGCGTGCAGTACGTCTCGGCCGGCGGCATCGCCACCGGCGCCACCATCTATGCCCGCGGCACGCAGGACATCTACGCCAGCGGTACCGCCAGCGCCGCCACGATCTCTGGCGGCAATCAGATGGTCCTGAGCGGCGGCACCGCGAGCGCCACTTTGATTTCGAGCGGCGGCCTGGAAACGGCTTCCGCCGCCGCCAAAACTTTTGCCACCCACGTGCTCTCCGGCGGGGTTGAGGCCGTGCTCTCCGGCGGCACCGCGAGCGGAACGATCGTCGGCAGTGGCGGCGAGCTGATCGTCCTGCCCGGCGCCATAGCCCTGGGCACTGTGATGTCCGGCGGCACAGTGGTTTCCACCGGCGTCGTGGTGCAGGAGCCGGGCTCCGGCTACGCCGTTTATCCGGCGGTGGCAAACGGCGTCAGCCTGAACAGCGGCGGCACCGAGTTTGTGCTGACCGGCGGGACCGCCAGCGCCACATCCGCAACCGACGACGGCACAATCCTGGTTTTTGCCGGCGGCAAGGCCATCGGCGCCAGTTTGACGCAGTCTCAGGACAGTCTCACCATCTTGAGCGGCGGCGTTGCGAGCCTGACGATGCTCTCCGCCGGCAGTGAATATGTCAGCGTCGGCGGCAAAGCGATCGGCACGGTGATCGGCGCCGCCGCCGAGTTCGTCAGCGCCGGCGGCACCGCCAGCGCCAGCAAGGTCGGCGCTTCGGGCAATCAGTTCGTGCTTGGCAGCGGCACCGCTATCAATGCTGTGATATCAAACGCTGGCAGTCAGACCATTTCCTCCGGCGGCACGGCGAGTGGCACGATGGTCCTGTCCGGCGGCGTCGAAACCGTAGCCAGCGGCGGAACCGCCAGCGGATCGATCATCAGCAGCGGCGGTCTCGCTACGGTTGGCGGCACGACCGTATCGGCCAAAGTCGCCGGCATCGAAACGGTGGCCTCGGGCGGTACCGCTTCCGGCGGCGTCGTGCTCAGCGGCGGCGCCGCCATTGTCTCGGGCGGCGGCGTCGCGGCCGGTACCGTGGTGTCCACCGGCGGCGAGCTGATCGTGCTCTCGGGCGGCACCGCCACCGGCACGGTCAAGTCCGGCGGCCAGGTGATCTCCACCGGCGTCGTCGTGCACCAGCTGAATTCTGGTTTCACCGCCTACGCGACCGTCGCCAGCGGCCTCACTGTCGGCACGGGCGGCGTCGAATACGTGCTGTCGAACGGGGTGGCCAGCGTCGGCAGCTTCGGCAACGACGCCCAGCAATTCATCTTCGCCGGCGGCAAGTCGGTCAGCGCCGCCCTGGATTTTGCCACGGAATTTGTCTCCGGCGGCACGACCACCGCCAGCCTGGTCAGCGGCGGCAACCAATACGTCTATAGCGCCGGAAAGGCGAGTGGAACCACGCTGACCGGCTACGGCACGCAATACGTGTCGTCCGGCGGCGTGGCGACCGGCACCACGCTCAGCGGCGGCTATCAACGGGTTTACGCCGGCGCAAGTGTCTCCGGCACCGTGGTCGCCGCCGGGGACGAATATGTCTCCGGTGGCACCGCCTTCGGCACGACGATCGACAGCGGTGCGGGTGGGATCGTTTATTCGGGTGGCACCGTCATCAGCGCGGTCGTCGATGGTGGCGGCAGCCTTTATGTCAATGGCGGCACTGCCAGCAACACCACCATCGCCGGCGGCGCCTTGGCGGTGCAATCGACAAGCGGCCTCGCCGGCTTTATCAAATTCACCGGCAGCGGCGGCCAGCTCAACCTTGAACAGCCGGTCACGCCGATGGGCGTTATCTCTGGTTTTGTCGCGGGCGATAGTATCGACCTCTCCTCGCTATACTACGATGCCGGCGATACGGTGGGCGTGACGAAAGCCGGCGTGGTGACCGTGACTGCGGGCGGCACCGACTACAACTTCAACATCGCCGGCGCGACCGTTGGCGAATTTGACTTCCAGCTTAGCGCCGGCGAGTACGGCTATTATGGCGTGCTTCTCACCAAGTCCGCCGCTCCCGGACCAATGGTCGCCGCAGGAGACATTGCAACGCCGGCGGCGGCCAGTACGGCCCGCATGAGCTTCCTGACGCCAGCGGCGGCCACCGCGCCCCCGGCGGATGCGAAGCTGCTTCCACCCTTCGCGCAGATCACCGCCCCGTCGCTCCTCGAAGGGGCTGAAAGCTCACGGGCAACTGACGCCGCGGCCGAACAGCACCGCCCCGCCGGCGGCTTCGACCTTCTAAACGCAATCTTTTCGGCACCGCGTGCCGCTGCATTCAACCTACCACATCCGCACTGACCGCGGTAGCCAACGACTTCAGTGGCACTGCTAAATCAAACAGTTTTGGCCGCTTCACCGGTAATTTCTGCTCATTAGGATCGAATGAACGAAGCGAATCAAGCAAATTTTGTTGGTTTTCAGCTCGAAAATTTCTCATGTTATACCTATCTGCGTTTGGCTTGACAGAGCCCGAAAGCGGCCCTTCCGGTTTCGGCCAGATTAGGTCATGACTGGCTTGCGCCGTACCGCATAACCGGTGTTTGCCTCATCAATGATAAATCATTTTGACAACAAATTCAGGCTCGTGCAGTCCTAGAAGCCGCTTGCTTTCGCTGCGTCGTCTCGACCTTCAACGTGCCCGCCGGCAAAGGCCGCAACAGTTCCTCCTCCGGCCGGGCTAATCGCAGCCATGCTGCCCAGTCTTCCGGCCGCAGCACGACGATTTGCCGGTTGTGGTACGGCAGCACGTCCGGGCTTGGCCGCGTGGTGAGCATCGTGAAGGTTGCTAACTGGTTGCCCTGGCCCTCGCGCCACAAGCCCGCGATCGCCAGGAACGGCGCATCGTTCAAGGTGAAGCGGTGCTTGGCCTTCGGGTATTTCGTACCCGTGAACTCGAAGAATGCTGAGGCCGGGATGAGGCACCGGTTGCTGTTAGCGAAACTCCGGCTCTCTGACCGAAAGTTGAACACCGGGCCACTCTTGGGGCTTGCCGGAGGAAAGCCGAACCGCATCTGCGCCAACTCAACGGCCTCGCCTGCGGCGCGCATCACTGGCGCGGCGTCGCTAATCCGCACGACCTCCGAAAGCGGTAGGTCGCGCTCACCGTTCCCGTTGGCGATCTCCATCTCGATCGCCAGCATCGTGGCCTTGTAGGCAGCCCAGCCGACCCGCTGCTCATAGCTGTTGCACACCGGCAAACCCTAGAAGGACTCGACTCCCCAGACAAGATGTTCTTATCTTGTTCTTGTAGTGGAGGCAGATGATGGACGGAAAAGACCAGCTTCGGGAGGCTACCCCCGAAGAGTTAAACCAGACGCTTGCCTTCGCGCTGAGCTTTGACGGCCGCAAAAGCGTACATTCAGCGAATGAGTTTATGGCCCGTATCACTGCTGATCGGCTGATCGAACACCTGGATAAGAGCGGCTACGTCGTAATGAAGAAGCCGCCGGCCGCGGCTCCCTCGCCCCACAGCAAGCCGAACCCGCACTTGAAGGATTGAGCATGGACGAGATGCCGATTGACCGTTTCGATGCTTCGATCGACCTGGCTGACAGCATGGTGCCCGTCGGGATGCCGCCGCTGGAGGCGATGAGTCGCGTTCGAAGGGCCGTGATGGCGATACCGGGCGCTGGCTGGATCTCGGTCGACTATGCCGGCTTGTCGCCGTCAGCACTGCCAATAGTGATGCTGTACGAGCCTGGCTGCGCGGTGCCGAGGGCTGATGGACCTTGGGAGGGGCAGTCGGGCGTGGTGATGGCAGTAGTGCGGCAGGCGCTGAGAAGGTGATGCCTTAATTTATTAGTGCCCCTAAAAAGCCCGAAATGCGGCCGGAGGATTTTGTCACGCTTGACCGGGTGGGTGAAGAGGGCGTCCGCGATCGACTGCGAGGTCGTCCAGCGATACGCTCTACATCACACATCGCCTTTTTCCAGAGGTATGTCTGAAGTGGGCTTTGTTGGCGTCAGGCAAAGGAAGCTTACTGGACAAAGCCGGCACGATCTCGGCCATTGTCGCGGCTATCACCAAGCTGATCCAAATGTTCCGATACGGTCCCTTTAGGAACGACAATGGCGTAAGCCTCTTGATAAAGGCAAAACCTCGGTTAACAATCTGGCGTTGCAGAAGTGGAACCTGATTTAGGGGACCTGATGGAAAAGCACGTGATCGAGGTAATGGGCTATCGTTTTATTATGGAGGCGATCGAGCAACCCTTGACCGACACCGAGCACGCCCTTTGCGCCGAAATCCAGGAGCGCTGGGTGCGAGGCGTGCGGCAGGCGGTGCAGCCTTGGATGGAGCCGACAGAATTGCGCCTGGTTTCCGATCGTGGAGACCGATAAATGCACCCGGCTTGGCACCAGCTACTGATACTTGTTCTCGCCGCCGTGCCTGCTTTCTTGCTCGTAGACTTGGCGTGGCTTCCACTTTCTAAGTGGATGGATCGGCGGTTGACCCGTGATCGTGATTCAGATGGCCGATGAATTATTGAGCAGGGAACAAGTCGAAGTTGATGCGCAAGACGCAGCCCAACAGGCCTTCATGGATTTTGTCGCCTTCGACAAAGGAAATGACCTCCGAACCGCCATTGCGAAAGCTATATCAGCTTATGAGCTTGCGCAGTGGCAGCCTCTTGACGACGGCCAGCCTCCCGCATTTCGTGATGTAATGGTGAAGGGCGGCTTCTGGCGTTATAAGCCAGTTCCTTCCGAGGTCGAACAACAGAGTTTAGAGGCGCCAGGAGCAACCGGTCCTTTTACGAGGATTTGATGCACGAACACTCTCTCAAGAAATTCTTCTCTTAGATGACCCAGAAGCCTCGAAGCTTCTGGAGCACGATTTTGGGTAAAGAGGACGCTGCGGAGCAGCAGCCAACTCCCAAAGCGGTGCAACCCCTCTTCCCGGCACGGCCTGCGGCGCCGGCTGCTCCGGCAATTGTCGTACCGTCTGCATCGGAAGCTTTGGCTGAACCTGCAGCGATGCGATCGCCTCTCGGAACGCATTTCGAAGAAACAAATGATCTAGGTGCGGGAGCGACTCTAGTAGAGCGACCTGCATTCTGGATCCGCCAAACGCTGCGGCTCCCCGAATTTTTTGCCGCTTCGCAGGCTTCGCCTCACCCATTAATTGCCGGAACTGCATCGTTCGCCGACGATTGGATTAATCAATGGCATCAAGATTCGAAGGGCCGCCTAGCGCTGGAAGTTGGGAGCTACTTTGCCTGCGATGTCGTTGTTTCAGGTCAAGGACAGATCTGGATCGACGGCCAATTAGTCGTCACGCCGGAGTTGATGCCGGGGTATGTTCGGTCCGTTTTGGGGCTGCCAGATAAGGGGCAAGCTCTTTTCCAAAAGGTTTCAACTCTGCCGCGGCGGGTCATTGATCGACCGTGTGTCGTCATGCCAGGTGGGCAGAATATCTATGGTCATTTTCTGATCGAGACGCTGTTTTACGTGCTCCTCGTGCGTCGAATGATGCGCGGCACCGGCCTGCGGTACTGCTTTCTGCTTCCCAGTTCCACTGCGCCCTAGCTGACTCGCATAATGCGAGAGGATCTTGTGATTGGCGAGGAGTTGATCGAGCTTTACCGCCCGGACGCAGAATGTGTTCTTTTACGGCAAGCCATCCTCCCGACCATGGTTCATCGGGACAATGGTTTTCATCCGGAAGCTAACGTGTTGCTGGCAGAACTTATGGAAGAGTTACGACCGGAATTTCCACCGCTAGCAATGCCGCGCGTTTTTATGACCCGCAGTGGTTTTGCCTCGCACTCAACACGGAAATGCGTGAATGAGGCCAAATTGATTGATTATGCTCAGGCGCGGCACGGCTTTGTGCCCATCTCGATGGAAAAGCTAAACTGGCGCGAGCAAATCGGGCTGGTCGCCAACGCCAGAATTCTTACTGGTCTGTTCGGTTCGGCGCTGCATGGCGCACTATTCGCTCAACCAGGAACTCGGATAGCGTCTCTAGGTTTGTTGAACAACGTTCAATCAGAAATCGGTGCGCTTCGCGGGCACCATATGGCCTTTTTAACGAAGGGCTTTGTATCGAATGGTGACGTCACAATAGATGAAGCCACTTTTGTTCGCTTCCTCGATGAAGTTTGCGCGTAGACGCGGCTCTAGTTTCAGTATGCCGGCAAGTCAGTTTATTGGCCTCGTGCCGGCTTCCCCTATCGCCACCACCGCAATGCTATCGCTAGCATTCAAAATCGCTTTCAGCGTCCTTGCGGCTAATGGGGTAAAACTCAAACTGCCCAGCCCCGCCTTCTCGAAATCCGCCAGCTGAAACGGGTACTCAACTACAACTGCCCCGTCAGGAGTCACGGTCACCTTCATTGGCGCATCGATGCTTTGCTTGAACAGGACCTCGTTCCTGTCCAGGCGCTCCTGCAGCGTCCTACGTGTCCTCTCAGCCTCGTTCTGAGCGTCGTCTGTCACTGCCCGTTCTTCGTCGCGCGATCGCCAGCGGCGTCGGCCTGCTTCTCACATACGTAGGCACCGGCCTTCGTGTGGCCGTACCAGCGTTCGCCGGCAAAGTGGTAAACGCCGCTTTCGGTGTTGAGCCAGACGACTGTGTCACGGCCGCAGCGCATGCGGGCGGCGCCCTCGGAGCGGTAAAGGGTTTGGGCAACAGCTGGCGCGGCCATGAGTGCGAGGGCCAGGGCGAGGCGGATCATTGGCTGGTCTCCGTCAGTTGCTCAGCGGCTTCGGCTGAATTGGCACCCTCTAAAAGCCGGTCGTCAAGTAGATGTACCGCCCTTCTCCACTTATATTCGCCCACGCATTTTCCCGACCGTGAACCTCCGACTGTGAATCGGCGTGGAATAAGGACCCCGTTTTAGGGGTAATCGGCGTCCAATAGGGACCCCTCTGGAACGGGGTTCACAGTGGCTTCCATGGAACATGGGAGCCGGTTTGAGGATGCTGATTGTGGAGACGCTAGCGAAGATCCGGCGGGCGTATTTTGTTCAGAAGAAGCCGATCAAGGTGATCTGCCGGGAGCTTCGGGTATCGCGCAAGGTGGTCCGGAAGGTGATCCGGACGGAGGCGACGGAGTTTCGTTACGCGCGGAAGGCCCAGCCACTGCCGAAGCTTGGTTCTTGGATCGGTCCGCTGGATGCCTTGTTGCTGGCGAACGAGGCGAAGCCGGCACGCGAGCGGCTGACGCTGATCAGGATTTTCGAGGAACTGCGTGGCCGGGGTTATGATGGTGGCTACGATGCGGTTCGGCGCTATGCCCGGTCCTGGTCCAGGGAGCGCGGCGCCGTAACGGCGCAAGCCTTTGTGCCGCTGAGCTTTGCTGCCGGCGAGGCGTATCAGTTCGATTGGAGCCACGAGGTCGTGGTGATCGGCGGCGCCACGACGACGGTGAAGGTAGCCCATGTCCGGCTCTGCCACAGCCGAATGTTCTTTGTGCGGGCCTATCCGCGCGAGACACAGGAGATGGTGTTCGACGCGCATGACCGTGCCTTTGCCTTCTTCAAGGGCACATGTACGCGCGGCATCTACGACAATATGAAGACCGCGGTTGATTCCATCTTCATTGGCAAGGACCGGGCGTTCAACCGGCGCTTCGCCCAGATGTGCGGTCACTATTTGATCGATCCGACGGCCTGCACGCCGGCCTCGGGCTGGGAGAAGGGGCAGGTCGAGAACCAGGTGGGGCTGGTGCGTGAGCGGTTCTTCACGCCGCGCATCAAGATGGCGAGCTATGAAGAGCTGAACGCCTGGCTGTTGGATCGCTGCGTCGCCTACGCCAAGGCTCACAAACATCCGGAACTGACGGAGCAGACGATCTGGCCGGTGTTCGAGGCGGAGCGGGCACATCTGGTGCCGATCGCCGGGAGGTTCGATGGCTTCCACACCACCACGGCCGCGGTCTCCAAGACCTGCCTGGTGCGGTTCGACAACAACAAATACTCGGTGGCCTCGCGTGCTGTCGGCCGGCCGGTGGAGATCCAAGCGTATGCCGATCGCATCGTGCTGCGCCAGGACGGCGTGATGGTGGCCGAGCATGCCCGCTGCTTCGGCCGTGGCGAGACGATCTACGATCCCTGGCATTACGTCCCGGTGCTGGCCAGGAAGCCTGGCGCGTTGCGCAACGGAGCTCCGTTCAAGGACTGGCTGCTGCCGTCGAACCTGGAGCGCGTCCGGCGCAAATTGCGTGGCTCGGACGATGGCGACCGGCAGATGGTGAAGGTCCTGTCCGCCGTGCTGACCGATGGCCTCACCAGCGTGGATGCCGCCTGTGCCGAGGCGCTGGCCCAAGGCGTTCATTCCGCCGATGTCATCATCAATATTCTGGCGCGCAGCCGTGATCCGGAGCCAGCGGTGACGATCATGACACCTGATGCACTGAAGCTCCGTCACGCCCCGATCGCCGATTGTGCTCGCTATGACAGCCTGCGGAGGAGTTTTTAATGGAACGCGCCCAGATCTTCGACATGATGGCGCAGCTGAAATTGTTCGGCATGCGCGCCGGCTATGACGAGGTGATGTCCGTCGGCATCAAACGTCAGCATGAACCGCCGCATATCGTCGGCGATCTGCTGCAGGCGGAGATCGCCGAGAAGCAGGCTCGTTCCATCAAGTATCAGATCACCATCGCCAAGCTGCCGCTGGCCAAGGATCTCGAGGACTTCGAGTTCGCCGGGACGCCGATCAACGAGGCGCTGGTGCGTGATCTGGCCGGCGGTGATTTTATCGCGGCACAGCGCAACACCGTCCTGGTCGGCGGCACCGGCACCGGCAAGAGCCATCTGGCCATAGCCATAGCACGAGCCTGCATCCGCGGTGGCGCTCGTGGCCGGTTCTTCACCGTCGTCGATCTGGTCAACCGCCTGGAAGCCGAGGCAAGATCCAGCCGGCAGGGGCGGCTCGCCGACTTTGCCATGCGCTTGGACTTCCTGGTTCTGGATGAACTCGGCTATCTGCCGTTCGCCCAGGCCGGTGGCCAGCTGTTGTTCCACCTGATCAGCCGGCTCTACGAGAAGACCTCGATCATCGTCACCACCAACCTGGCCTTCGGCGAATGGCCGAGCGTGTTCGGCGACGCCAAGATGACTACGGCACTTCTCGACCGCCTGACGCACCATTGCGACATCGTCGAGACCGGCAACGAAAGCTGGCGCTTCAAAAACCGCGCCTGAACCGGCCGCGCCTGACCGGCCGCGCCTGATCAAACCCCCTCCCCGGACCCCACCCCCGGGCTTGCCCAGGTGGGCAAACAGGCACCTCCCACGCGCCCGCTACGCCAGCGCATTTGAACCGCGCTCCTCGGGCGCGCGGGGCCCTCCTGTTCGCTACCTGGACAAGCCCATCCAGCATGACCCAGGGGTCCTTTTTGCACGCCGATCGGGGGTCCCGTTTGAATGCCGATTGACAGGCGATCATCTTACGCAGTTCCGGCGCCGGTGGCACCGGCGTATCGATCGGCAGGTGCATCTTCTTGACGAAGCTGCGCAGGCCGGAGGCGACATCATGCCGCTTGTGCGGCGGCAGGCTGTCGTCGTTCGAGATCCGCTTCACCAGGGCGCGGAAAGTAAGGTTTTCGTGGTCAGACTTGATCATGACTGTTCTCCGATTGGCAGTGTTAGACGGGAATAGACAAACGTGCTTCGGGATCCTGTATAATTTTTTTGATAACGCAGGTTGCTGAAGCACGAGGTTCGTTTTTCTCGTGGACTTTCATGGACTTGGCTGGACTGGCTTGCCCAAGGTCCGGCAGCGCACCAGGAAGCGCCGCAGCTCGTCCTGGTCGATGCGGATCCGGTTGCCGATCCGGTGTACGGGCAGCTGCCCGTCGTCGATCCGGCGCCTGATCGTCTTCTCCGACATGTTGATAAAGTCCGCGGCATCCGGAACGGTCAGCAGCGGCATATCCGCACGCGCAGGCGTGCAGGGGGGTTTGGGCATTTTCTTCTCTTTCTCGTTTACGGTTGGGGAGAGCGCTCGTCTTCGAGCGATGCCGGCCGATCGCCTGGGTCAGCAGCAGCCTGCCAACCGGCCCCTCGTTGCTACGAGGGGGCCGGTTGATGAGGCGACAAAAAGACTTGACTCGGATCGAAGACATGCCCCGAGCCTGCCGTCACGACTGCGGCGGCGCCCCATTCTCTCAAGAACTTTTTTCGGATGCCGACCGCTCGTCACTGGATCCCGGCTCGCAGCTAATCCAGCCACGACAATGGGTGTTGTGACAGCTGGTTCGGCTGATTGATGACAACGTGACAAGCCCCGCAAAAAAAGTTTGCGGGGATGCACTTTTTCAATTGCCTAAACCGTGAGAGTGATGGAAAGAAAAAGCTGCCCCACCTCACGGTGGAGCAGCCCCAGCAACCAGAGCGGATGCCCTCGGAAGCGTCCCCGCTCGTAGTCACACGAGGACCATGATGAATTCGATCAACTCGATCAAGCTGCCCATTGCCTGCATCCGCGGCCGCTCCGGCCCGAACCTGCAATGGTTCCAGACCGTCTGCCCGCCCAGCCAGCTGATCTCGCTGCTGGGTCACGACCCCCGCTCCAGCAACTGGAAGTTCCTGCCGACGCCGTTGCGCGAGGTCTACCAAGAGTACCAGCGCAAGACGAAGCCGGGACGGGCGGAGGCGATCGAGACCTATATCGGTGACCGGCTCTCACCCAACTCCCGGCTGGTCGGCGGGTTCCCCAGCCTGAGCATCGGGCTGACCGAGGTGCCGCTGTTCGAGCCGCTGCGCGGCCGGGCTGGTGTCACCCTGGCGGAGGGCGTGCAGCTGGATGACAGCGTGGGCACGCTCTACCTCGACATCGGCGCCAAGCACGTCCGCATGCTGCTGGACGGGCTGGCCCGGCTCACCGGTGCCATGGACTACGTCAACAAGGGTGAGGACGTAGATGCCTGGTTCTCGTTTGCGCTGACCATCGTGGCGCCGACCGAGGCGCGGGGCCGGCTGACGCCGGCGGAGCTCGGCCAACTGTTCTTCGACTACAACTACCGCCTGACCCGGGTGCCGCCTTCGGTGGCGCTGGAGATGGATCAGGCCAGCGTCTATTCGCAGATCGTCGAGTGGCTGAAGCTGCAGCCTGTGATCGCCGACAACGGCGGGATGCAATTCTCCGGCAACAGCCTGGGCAAGAAGTCGACGGCGCTGGTGGTGCGGCGGGTGCTGCACGGCTTCGTCACGGTGGCGGCTGAGGGCGACAAGGCGCTGCAAGGGTCGAAGTCGGCCGACATCCGCAGCCCGCGGACCAACCAGCATAACATCGTCGAGGTGCGGGAGGCGATCGGCGACTTCCTGACCCGGTTCGCCGCCGCCATGGGCGAACGGTTTACCGACACTACCAGCATTCACCTGACCCGGCTGGGTTGGGAGGCGATCGGGATGATCGTCCACGAGGCGGTTGTCAGGAACCGCCTTACCGAGCCGCAGTTGGAACGGTGTGTCGCGGCGCTGGCGGAGGTGGACTGGTCGCGCACCAACCGGGACTGGTTCGGGATGATCGGGATTGCCGAACAGGCCGAAGACGGGTCGCCGCTACTGAACGACCAGGGGCGGGAGCGGGTCGTGATCATCGGGGGCAAGGGAGATCAGGGCCTCAAAAAGGTCATCACTTATCTGCGGCGGCGGGCGCTGCCGAAGGCCACAGTGGTTGCGTCCGAGGCTTCCCCGGAAAGTTCAAATGTGACTCACTCCACATCCTGATTATCGATCGACACGCGCGCCGGTTGGTAAGCTAACATCCTGAAACACGTTCTTTGCCGTTGTGACGATTTACTGCCGGGGGGATACGCGCGGCTAAGCTTTGATTCGATGCTGATTTTTGAGGATTGGCCTGATGATACCGGATGTTGACGCTCTGCGCGACGATCAAAGGGAATTGACTGAAGTTGGTGTCTGGCGCCCGGCTGGTGAAGGTGTGCCGCGCTGTGACAACGGCGCTATTTGGACGCGCCTTGGTGTTGACCGTGCTGGACGCGGTTCGGGCGGGGCGAGATCGTGAGCATGGTCATTCGATACACTACGTGGGTGCGCGGCCCTCGATTGCCAGGGCCGCCTACAAACCAAAAAAATGCAAAAGATACTTCAAAACTCAGATATTTGTAGGATCGGCCGAGAGAGGTTCTTGGTCAGTTTGTACTAGTACGCGAAGAAAAAGGAGTATTGATGTCCATTGCACTCGACCGTCGTTAAGAACCACGTGCCGCCGCCGCCGATGCACATCCGTTGGCACAACAACGGAATCCACAAGAAACTCGTAAGGCAGAGTGTGAGAATTGATCGGCCCAACCAGCTCAAGATTTTTGCATGGTTCCAGTAGTTCGGCAATCATTTCAGAATAGGTGAAGTATTCGGGGTGAGAATACTCTTCCAGCAGAAGCATCTCCGTTGCGATTGCTACAATACCTCCAGGGCGGACGACGCGGGCCATTTCCTGCACCGCTTGCCTAGCGGCATCGTGACCTCCGAAATGCTCGATTGAGGACAAGCTCCACGCAAAATCGAATTGGTTGTCGTTATAAGTGAGCTTGGTCCCATCTTGATTTTCACAGCGAATTTTTGAAAAATCAACTGTTGTGGGGCAATGGGATTTACTATCGTTAAGAAGCCTTAAATCAGCTTCTCGACCGCCCTCGGTGCTCCATGCTTCTTCACCGTATAGATCCGTTGCCGTGACTTCGGCAATGTGGTCCGCAAGAAAGTAAATGACGCTTTCGCGGCCCACGCCAACGCCGACTGCCTTATTGTCGGGCATCAGCATTCCGAGCTTGCGTAGGCCGTAGAGGCAGTGCGTCCACTCCCAGCCCTTGCGGTAGATCTCTCCGCTACAATTCTGAAAACAGTGCTTATCTCCTGAATACCGCGAGAGGTCATGATGTAGGGCAAGCCATTCGGGATCGAGGTAGTGTGAAGGATCGACGGTGGAGCATAATTGGCTAACGTCACCTTGTTCAACGGCATTATCAGGGATGTTCGGCTGCAAAAGCCGTTCCTTGAGCAATGCATTTTCGGCAACCAAATCATCGCGGTGCCGCAGCAAGGTTTTGATCAACGGAAGTTGAAGACCCAACTTATGGAGGATAGGCCGCATTTGTGTCCTCTTGACGGTCAGTGTGCTGTTGGCCCGCTCGCCCATATAATTTGCCCGTTATAGCGCAGCCAGCATACTATTACACAAGCTCGAAAGGTCCGGTCGACGGGTATTGCCGAAGTTATGGATTAGAGCTATCTCGCGTCAGTCGCCTCGCGTCAGCCGCAGCTTTTGGACGCATCATGTCTATTTCTTATTTAGCCTGCATGGCTTTGGTGGCATCGATCTACAATCTGCCGCCGCGCGTATTGCCGGCGATCCAGGCAGTCGAAGGAGGTGTCAACGGCAGCATTCACCAAAACGCTAATGGGTCGGAAGACTTCGGCGTCATGCAGATCAATACAGTCTGGGCTTCTGCATTGTCCAAGTACACGCGGCGTCCGCCGGCCTATGTCGAGGCCGCTTTGAGGAACGCGCCGTGTTATAACATAGCTGCAGCGGGGGCGATTTTGCGCGCCTACCTGGACGAGTCGGGTGGTAATCTAATGTTAGCGATCGGTGATTATCATTCGCACACCCCAGTTCTTAACCATGCTTATCAAACGCAGGTCATCAGCCGGGCTCTGCAGATATTTGGGCACGCCCACTCCTTATCAGGCGCGCCCAAAACTGTAGTTGATCGATAGTTAAGTCAGATCAAGGCGCCATTCATGCCGTTGGGGAAGAAGCCACCCTTGGTGGCGTTCTGGGCGAAATAGACGATGTTCAGCACTTGCTGCGGCGTCCGGCGGAACGCTAAGGCGTTAATATCGGTCGCCACGACGTTTACATTGCCTTCCGGCGTTAGGATGCCTTCGTCGTCCGCTGGGCTGGCGCCTGACAACATCGCCCGCAAGGCGGAGATTTTGCCAACCACTTCGCCAGCGCCGATGCTTGCCAACAAGGTGCGAATGGTTCCGGCGTGATAGCCTTCAACCGCCTCAATCGCGCCGGCCGCTTCGACATAATCCGGATCCGAAATGTAACGCAAAGCACCGCCATAAGCGGTCACGCCGACATCTTCAAAAACATAGGCGCCGAGAAGAAAACTGATTTCATCGGCAAAAGGATTGAAGCCTGCCCCTAAGCCTGCGGCGATCCCGAGCGCGTTGAACGCGGTCAGATCGATCGCCGGCTGAGCCACCTTTGAATCGGCGAGGGCGGCGCGCAGAAAGATCACATGCGCGAGTTCGTCAACGGCGATGTTGTTGGCGTATTGTGCCAGGATCGGCAGCTGGAACGGCACGGCGCTGCCGCCGGTAACGGAGCCAGCGGTCCCGGAGCCGTCGATTGCCGAGTAGGTCGCCAAGTTCGAGCCGGTAGCGGCGAGCAGATAGAAGTTTGCTTCGAGATATTCGAGGTTCAAGGCAAAATTCAAAATGTCGACATCCAGCGACGAGTAGGCGCGGGCTGGCTTGGCCGAAAGTGCTAGGGCGCCGGCACTGGCGGCCGACAAAGCGGCCACCCCAAGACCGGCCCGTTGCATCAAGCTGCGACGGCTGGCACGCCCCGCCACGACTGCCTGTGTTATTTCCGAAACCTCATTCATAGCGTTATCCTTTTGATAATGTTGCAGCAAAGCGACCGAACGCGAATCGGTTTTACGTTCTGATTTGGCCACCAGCATGTAGCCACGTATAGCGCTCGTAGTCGGTGAATTTGCCGCAATGAGCAGTCACAATAGGGTGATTTAAGTTACGCTTCGGGACGTGCAGGTAACCTGTTCTAGCCTCCGGTCCCGCCCGCCGTTAATCGGGGCCTTGTCCGGCAAGCCGTCGGCCTAATTCTATGGATCGTTGTTCGATGGTCTTGTGCAACAGTAACGACACGGCAAATATTATCAGCACCGCGCAGCTCAGCGCACTGTAGTAGCCGAAGCCCGCGGAAAGCATCAAAAATTTCATTATCGTGAACCCGAACACAGCGTGGATCAGGTAAAACGGAAAGCTGATCGACGCCATGAAGCCAATCAACCTGTTGTCGGGAATGTAACGCCGCGTGGCGTAGAGGGCGCCGAATAGAAAGATTGCGTAGAGGTAGTTGGCTACAACCACCGGATATTCGTCCTTCAGCGGGCCGAGGCGCCAGCAAATGACGAACAGGATCGTCATCGCGATGACCGACGCGCCAAACGCGCGCCAGCCGCACAGCCGGGCGTGATAGAAGTGAAACAGCACGCCGATCAGCATGAACAGGATCGACGGCGATTCCATGCCAAAGCTGTTCAGGAGCAGCGCCGGAGCGCCGCCGCCGTGACCGGCGAAACGTGAAATGATAAAATTCAGAATTGTGATGGCAATGGCAATGGCGAACAACACCGATAATCTGCCCTGCTGGATCGCGGGCCGCGCCAACATGATCAGAATGTAGAACTTGACTTCTATTGCGAGGGTCCAGCTGACGAAGCCGATCACCGGGTATCCGGTCAGATTGGAGATCAGCAGGCACTCGGCAATAATGGATCGCGCGTCATAGGTGAACGGTATCCGCCAATAGCAGGACGCGCCGTAGAGCAACAGCATTTCCAGCAAGGTGGCCAGAATGAAGGTCGGATAGATCCGCAGCAGCCGCGCTAACAAAAAGGTCCAGCGGGTATGATGTTGCAAAGAGAATGGCACGACCAGACCGCTGATCAAGAAGAACAGCGCGACTCCGAAGGGGCCGAACTCAAACCATCGGTAGCTGATCAACCAATAGGCCGCTGGCAGGGGCCCCGGCTGAACTGGTGAGAATGTGGCCAGTGCCACGAACGACCGCATTGCCCAGAAAACCCCGATCAAGTGGCTGACAGCCACCAGCAATGCGGCAATCCCGCGGAGTTGGTTGGCGAAGTTAAGCCGCTCCGTCAGGCCGGCCGACAGCCGCGTTTCGCCTTGACGGGCGGCAACGCGCAACGCCATTCAGGAAGCCGGGCGCGTCCAGGTGAGGATCTGCATCCAGCCTGACTTTTGCGGGCCGACCCGCACGATCGCCTGGCGCGTAAAGCTGCCGCCGGAACCAAGCGCTGTGGCCGTGATTAAAACGACCTGCAAAGCGCCGCCGGTCTGGGGCACTCGGTTCGGAAGGAAAACGTCCGCGGCAGCCAAGGCCCGTTTGACGACCGGGTCGGCTAGGGCCGGATTCAGGCCGCCCTCCTGAAACAAGGTCAGATGCGGCGCCAGCGCTGCCAGAAGGCTGGGTGTCATGCCGAGCACCAGGCCCAGCTCAGCGATGGACTGGAACGGCGCGCTGGGCGGGCCGTAATCCAGTCCCGCGGCTTTGTAGGGCGCCGCCGCCGCTGCCGCCGCGGCACCTTGGCCAGCGGGAAACCGCCAGCTTGATATGGCGGCGGCGATTTTTGCCGCGCTGGTCGGATCAGCGCCGACTGTCGTCAGCAGCGCCTGTAACAACGGCGCCGGGGCGGTGTTGAGGTCGACCTTTCCCGCCTCATCCTCGATCCGCAAGACCACGCTGTTGGTAAAGCCGTCACCGGCCACACGAACATCACGGACCTGCCCATCGACGGTCCAGGCCGATGGGGTACCGGGTATCAAGTGGAAGGCGCCGATCGCGATGGCGCCATCGGCTTCGGCCTGCAGCGCCGCGGCGCGGCGAAGGTTAAGGGCAAGCTGGGATTCACTTTGTCCCGCCTGCTCGATCTGCGTCACCAACAAAGTCAGTAGCACTACCGTCCATAACACGATGATCAAGGCAAAGCCGGCGATGGCCGGCGGCTTGCTCACGTTGGGCCGGCGGCGAGACCCGCCTTGGTCTCGAAATCGGCGCCGCCGGCCACTACGGCACTCCGACCGGCCGGTACGGCAGATTAGGGTCCGCAAGTCCTTCCGGCGGGCGTTGCAAATCGAACGGGACTGCCGTGGCATTGGGCAGTTGTTGCTGCAGGTCCTGCGTCAACGCCCGCGCATCTTGTTGATTATAGACGACATACGGCGTCAGCAAGACCAGCAACTCGGTGCGGGTGCGCTTGTTGTTCTGGGTGCCAGCCAAGAATCCGAGGATCGGCACGTCCTTTAGCCAAGGGATGCCCGAACTGCCGCGCGATGCATTGTCGCTGATCAGCCCGGCCAGCCCGACAGTCTGGCCGTCCTGCACCACGACAGTCGAAGTCACGCTGCGTTGTAGGAAGGTAGGCGACTGGATGCCTGTGGTCGTGGTCTGCGAGTTATCAACGCTGCTGACGTTCTGCGAGATCTTCAGCATGACCAGCCCATCCTGGTCGACCTGCGGCGTCACCGTCATGATCACGCCCGTTGGCTCATAGTTGATGCTGTTGATGATCGGCGAGCCGTTGAGCAACGTGCTCTGCGAGCTGCTGGTCAGATACGGCACGAGACTGCCTACCTGCAGCTGCGCGGTCGTGTTGTTGAGCACTAGAAGTTGCGGCGAGGATAGCACCTGCACCTGGGTCACCGCGTTCAGGGCGGAGATGGCAAACGGCGCACCGCCGGTGCCGTTGCCGCCGATGATGAAGCCCGGAAACGTCGAATCGAGCGCCACCGCGGCGGGATTGGTCAGCGTCGCCGAGGCGTTGTTGAGGATGCCGTTGATGCCGCCTGACTTGAAGAAGAACTGGGTGCCGTATTGCAGCGCGTTGTCGAGATCGACCTCGGCGATCACCGCGTCGATGCGGACTTCGAGCGGCAGGACATCGATCTTCGCCAGCATGGCGTTAACCAGATTGTCCTCGCTTTGGGTGGCGTAGATGAGCAGCGAATTGTTTTGCGGGTCGGGGATGATCCGCATTTCGTCTGTACCGCCGCCACCACCACCACCACCTTCGCCGCCGCCCAAGCCGCCGAGCAGCGGGTTGGCGCTGCTGGTTGCCGCCGCCGCGCTGCCATCGGTGGGGCTGGTCCCCGCCGCCGAGGCGAAACCACTTTGGCCGCCGGCCGTGCCGATGCCGGTCGCGCCAGCACCGCCGTCAAGGCCTGAGACCGTGTCGCCGCCGGCCGTGCCGATCCCGGAATTGCCAATGCCGGAACCAATGCCGAACTGCCGATGCCGGCACTGCCGAGGCCGGGCGTGGCGGCGGCGCCAGAATTGCTTTGTCGCGCGCTGCTCGGCACCGCGGTGACATTATCCGGAGTGAACGCCTGCTGCAGCACGTAGGCGAGGTCATCGGCTTGGCTAGCTTGCAAAAAATACACATTCCAACTGCGGGCTTGCTGCGACTGGTTGCGCACGATCAGGCCGAACAGCCGGCGGACGTCTTCGATCTCGTTCGGCTTGGCCGCCACCACCAGAATGGCGTTGACGCGGGTCAGCGGCACGATCCGTACGTCGCCGGATCCGCCCTTGCCGGCCAGCGCGGTTTGCAGGGACTCCGCGATCGTCTTCGCCGAACCGTCGTCGACCGGCAGCAGCGTATAAGACTGCCCGGCCAGCGTATCGACATCGAAGGCGCTCACAAGGTCGACCAGCGTCTGTCGGGTTGTCGAATCGCCAGCGATGATGAGGCCGTTGCCGCCGGGTGCGGCGGCGATCCGGCCGCCGGGGCCGACAAAAGGCTGCAGCACACCGGCGAGCGTGGCGGCGTCGGCGTATCGCAAGGCAACCACGACACTGCCGGCGCCCGCCGCGGCCCCGGCAGCCGCCGTGCCGCTGGGGCCAGCGGCCGCGGTCGGCACCACGTTGTAGAGCCCGCCCGACTGTTCCAGGGTGGCGCCGTTCTCGCTGAGCAGCGCCTGCAGAACCGGCAGCAGTTGAGCGTTGCTTAATGGGGTCGTCGAATGGAATGTGGCGCTGCCATGGACCGCGGGGTCGATCGTGTAGTTGACCTGCAGGATCTGACCTAGAATCTGCGCGACCACGGTGCGAATATCGGTGTCGGCAAAGTTTAGTGAAATATCGCCACCGCCGCCGGCCACGCCGGGCGGCAGCGACACCGGCGCCGCGGCGCCGTAGCTGCTTTCCGGCGTCGGCCCGGCGATCGCGCCAAGCGGGTTATTCGCGGGTGCCAGGGTCCGCGTCGAAAGAACCGGCTGCATCGGCGCCAGCGGCACATCGGGCGTGGAAGAGGTCGCGCAGCCGCCGAGCTCGGCGATGAGCAGCGCCAGCACCAGGCCACGCCTCATCCCTGCGGCCCGGCGGGCGTCAGCAAGGGCGAGCCGGAGGGCGCCGGGCGCGACACCGGCAGCCGGCTGAGCGGAGGTGGCCCGGACCAGGTCGCGGCACTCGGCAGATCGATTTTACCGTTGCCGGTCTTCAGCCAGGCCGCGCCAGGTGTTCCGCTGATGCCGCCAAACACGCTGAATGGGGATGGTGGTGGCGGCGCGGCGGCGTCCGGCGCGGTGCTGGTGGTAAAGGCGGTGTGCAAAACAGTGAAGCCGTGCGGACCGCTGACCACCACGGTATCAGCGGTAATCAACCGCACCGTGAAGACGCCGACCGCGCCGCCTTCCTTGGCGACGATCGGCTGGCCTTTGGCCGGCATGAATACCGCTTCCTTTTCCGCCGGGCTGATCATGATGCCGGCGAGCCGCGGCAGTGCCGCCACCGTGCCAACGGCCGTCACCGGCGCTGCCGGCGGCGTGCGGGTCGGGTTGAACAGCGGCCGCGCCAGGACTTCCTTTACCCAGGTCGCGTTGCCTTCCGACGGTGAGCTTTCGGCCGCCGTTAAAGCGTGGGCTTTCGACCTTACGGAACCTCCCTCACCGGCCGGAGATAGCGCGGCGCCGCGCAGTTCGAGGCCGATCAGACCGCCAAGGATCATCCCCAAGCCTCCCAGAATTATAGTGGTGCGCTGCATTAAGGCGCCGACGTCGAGCTTGTGCCCGATAACATTGTTTCCGGATGCACGGTCTCGTTACGAAAGGCAATTGCCGTGAAACTTGCCTGGATCGGTGGCGCGGCGGATTGCGCGCTCTGCGTGGCGGTGACCTGCAGGTCGTCCACAAGCATCGTCGGTTGGCCGGTGGTGGCGGCTTGCAGCAGTGTGATCAGCGCGTTCCAGTCGCCGGTCACCGAAACCCGCAATTTGATCCGACGGTAAGGGCCGGCTGCCTCCGCGCCGAGGGTTTCAGCGCTGGTCATCGTGGCACCGCTGCGGCGTGTCATGGTCTGCATGAGCTGTTCCAGGTTGGCGCCGGCAATCGCATCGGTGTCGCCGGTGAGAAACGCGTTGCCGCTGGGGGCACGGCTGCGCATCCGCTCGGCTTCCCGTTCGATATCTGGCAGCTGTGCTACCAGGGCAATCTGCCGTTGCAGCAGCGCCGCCCGCTGCGAAAGCGCTTGCTGCCGGCTGGAGTACCAGCCGATCAGCGGATTTGCGATCGCCAGCCAGACCCCCGCCAGCAACATCAGCGCCAGCATCGCCGCCAAAACCCGGCCGGAGGGGCCGCGCGGCAGCGCCACGATCATTCCGGCGCTACGTCGGACTGGATGGAAAACAGGTCAGCCTGGCCGCCGGCGTTGCGGACCACAGGGGCGGAAAACGCGACATTCGTCAAGATCGGATAGGCCGAGAGCGCCGCTAGCAAAGCCGCCGCCGCCGCCGACTGTCCGGCGATCTCGAGCTTGCCATGGTTCAGCGTCAACTCGGTCAGGAAACTGTTATTCGGCAACGCCCCGGTTACCGCGGCCAATACCGCCAGCGGGTCGCCAATCTCGGCGCGGGCCGCCGCGATGATGTTGCCGGTCGTGGCCGCGGCGGTGAGGCCCTGGCGCAACCGTTCGGCCTGTTCGACACGTGGCGCCAGCAGGACCATTTGATGGTTAAGCGCCACGGCGCGGCGGGATTGCAAATAAAAGGGCAGCCCCACCGCTACTAAAGCGAGTACACCGCAAGCGCCCGCGGCCAGACCGGGCGCCAGCCGCGCGGCGCTTGCGCCCGCTGGCCGGTCGAGCAGGCCGATCACCCGCGTCGGCTGGCCGGTAGTGGCGCCGGGCGCCACCTCGATGGCCGTGATTGCCAGACCGGCCGCGTTCAGCGCCGCGATCGGGCCGGCCAGGGCGGCCTTCGGGATCGTCGAAAGCCGCAGGATGAGCCGGCTTCGCGCCGGATCGCGCCGCTCGATCGTCGCCGCCCAGAACACCTGCTCGGCCTTGAACGGCGTCAGGCGGTCCATCTCGTAGCGCAGCACGTTATTCATTTCGCGTTCGGTGGCGAGCGGAAGCACGACCTGGCGCTCCAGCAGCAGACGTGCCGGGACGCGTAGCCTAACCTCGGCTGGCTGGCCGCGCTGACGCGCCGCCGCCCGCAGGCGCGTCACGGCCACGGACCCGGTTGTAAAGCGGCCGAGCCGGAGCTCGCGGCCGTTGCGACGCTGGATGAACAGCAGGTCGATGCTGGAGGCATGGGAGGCTTGGTCCCAATCCTCTGGCAATTCGCCGATCAGCGCGTTGGCGCTACCGCGGGCGGCGGGCCGCAGCGGCGCCGGAACCAGATCGGCGAGCTGCGACAGCCACCATTTCAGGAACTCTTCGATCATTCCGGACGTTGCCCCTTTATCAACGGCCTCTGTCAAGCGAACGGCGATCAACTCTCAAATATTTTGTTGGTCCGGATCTCGGTCAATCCGGCCGCCGCATCGGCGCCACGATGATGGCAGGCCAATTTCGGTTGTCTGCGAGCATGATGTCGATCCGCAGCAGCGCCGGCGGGGTGCTCTGGTTCCAGCGCGTGGTCCAGCCCCCGTTTTGCCGCCAGTAGCCAAAGTTCACCTGGGCGACGCCGCCGAGCAGCACATGGGAATGGATGCGCGGCGCGGCGCCTAGCCGGACCGCGTGCAGATGCGGCGTGAAGCGCAGGATCAGGTCGTGGTTGTCATCAACGCTGAGCGAGATGTCGGCGTGGCGATCATCGGCGTCCGCCGCGCCGGCCGGCAGCGTCGTGGTGAAGGCCACGGCGTGCGGCAGACCGACAATATTCGGCGCCTCGGTAGCACTTCCGGGATCCATCGATTCGATCAGGCCGCGCAGCGTTGTGTCGACCGCGTCCAGATCGCCGCGCTGCGCAATTAGCGCGGTCTGGCCGTTCCAGGCGCGCAGGCCGAACTGCACGCCCTGGATCAGCCCGGCCAGCAAAAAGCCGAACACCACCAGAGCGACCATGATCTCCAGCAAGGTGAAGCCGGCCTGGCCCCGGCCGCGCCAGGTGATGGCGCCGCTCATGGGGCGTGCGCCGGCAGGCTTCCCAACCGTTCGCTGTGCAAGGTGACGGCGCGGGCGGCGCCGTCCATGTTCCATGAGATCGTGGCGCGCAGCGCATACAGCACCGGCGTGCCGTTGCCCTGGCCAACCGGCACCTTCGCGGTGGCGAGCGGCGTTTCCTGCGTCTGCCAGGTAAAGCCGCCGCCGTCGTCGCCGGTTTGCGTGCCGGCGGCCATATTCTGCACCAGCAGGCCGGCGAGATGGGAGCGGGCGCGCGACAGCGCTTCCTGGTAATGCGCCGAGATTCGTGCGGACTTCAGGCCGCTGATCGAGCCTTCAAAGAGCACGCCAAGCGCCAGCGCGGCGATGACGAAGGCCACCAGCACTTCGAGCAGGGTGAAACCGGCCTCGGCGGCGGCTTCAATTTTCGGCAACAAGATGTACAGGCTCGATACTGATGCGCCCGGTCAGCCAGTCGACCCGCACCACCGCGCCAAGATGACCCAAAAGCAAACGGATAATGCCGGCCGAGGCGCTGCCGTCCGGCTGGAAGACGATCGGCCCAGGCGGGTGAGCCGTCAGAGACAAGGCAACGCCGGGTGGCAGAACGTGCACTGATCCGGTGGTTCCGAAGGTCCGGCTGGCCGGCGCGATGAGAAAAGCAACGGGCCTGCCGGCGGTGATCGCGTCGCTCCGCCCGGCCCGCAGGGCTTCGGCGACTTCGCCGGTGGCGGCTCGCAGCGTTAAAGTCGGGCTGCGCGCCGGGCTGCGGTTGACGACCAGTACCAGCAACAATCCCATGATCGCGATCACGACCATCATCTCCATAAGGGTAAAGCCGGCGGCACGAACCACTTTACGTCCCACGGTTCTAACCCGCCAGGTTGTTGAGGCTGAGCATCGCCAGCATTAGTGACGAGACGATGCCGCCGACGACGACGCCCATCACGATGGTGATAAACGGGACCAGCAGCGCTACCAGCCGTTCCAGCGCCAATTGCACTTTCTCGTCATGGATATCAGCGGCGCGGAGTGCGATCGGGCCGAGCTGACCGGTCCCTTCGCCCAGTTGCAACAGATGCGTGGTCCGCAAGGGGAAGATGCCTGCCCCTGCCAGCGGTTGCGCTAGGCCGGCGCCGCCTTTGGCGCTGGTCGTCGCATCGTCGATTGCCGCGACAGCGGCATGGTTGCCGATCGCGTCGCGGGCAATGCCCAGGGCTGCGATCAGCGGCACGCCGTTCAACAGCAGCGACCCGAGGGTGCGGGTAAAGCGCGCCGCCAGCACTTCGCGTAGCAGACCGCCGAGTCCCGGCAGCCGTAACAGAAACCGGTCCAGGGCGAGGCGCGGCCCCGATTTGCGCAGCCAACGCCGGGCGAGCAGCGCCAGCAGTACAACAGCTACTAGTATATAAGGACCAGCTTGCGCGATTAAGGCGCCGGCGCCGAGCAGGAGCTGCATGGAAGCCGGCAGCGGCGCGCCGTTCTGGGCGAACAGCGGCACGAATTGCGGCAAGACCACGGTGAGCAACAAGGTGACGGAGCCGGTCGCAACCAACGCCAGCAGCGCCGGGTAGATCATCGCGGAGACGATCGTCGCGGTGAGCCGGCGCTGCCGCTCCAGCAGCACAGCCAGGCGTTCCAGCGTCGGCCCCAGCGCGCCGCCGGCCTCGCCGGCGCGGACTAGCCCAATATAGAGGCGGGAAAAGCTTTTCGGTTGCAGCGCCAGGGCAGCGGCAAGCGAGCCGCCATCCCGTACCGCCTCGCGCAACTGCGCGACGCTCCGGGCCACCGCTGGTTTCGGCGCGGTCGAAACCAGGAAACGCAACGCCTGATCCAAATCCTGGCCGGCGCCCAGCATGATCGAGAGTTCGCGGGTGAAATCCGCCACGGCCTGGCGGCCGAGCCCGCCCCGGCGCAGGTCCAACGCCAGCAGATGGGCCAAAGAACTTTGCCTGTTGGCCGGTTCCGCCCGCATTGGGATGCTGCCGTCGCGTTGCAGGCTGGCGATGACGAAAGCCTCGTCAGGCCCCTCCATCTGGCCACGGACAACCTGCCCCGCCCGATCGACGGCGACAAACCGGAATGCCGGCATCAGCTATCCGACCGGATGCTGCGCATCACTTCCTCGACCGTCGTCAGGCCGGCCAGCGCCGCCTCGATCCCGCGGTCGAACATCGTCACCATGCCGGCGGCGACGGCGGCGCGCTCGATCTCGGCCTGCTCGGCGCGGGCAAAGATCAGCCGCTCGATCGCGGGATTTGGCTCCAGGAACTCGGCCACCGCCATGCGCCCGCGATAGCCGGTATTGCGGCACTCGGGGCAGCCCACCGGATGCCAAAGCACCGCTCCGCCCGGCGCCCGGCGGGCCAGGTCCAGCCGTTTCACCAGTTCCTCCGAGGCCGGCGCCGGTGTGGCACAAGCCGCGCAAAGCCGGCGCACCAGGCGCTGCGCCAGCACGCCGCGCAGCGTCGCCGCGATCAGGTAATCCTCTAATCCCATGTCGCGCAGCCGGGTGATCGTCGCCGCCGCCGAATTGGTGTGCACCGTCGAGAGCACCAGATGGCCGGTGAGCGCTGCCCGGGCCGCGACCTGCACGGTTTCAAGGTCGCGGATCTCGCCGACCATGATGACATTCGGGTCCTGCCGAAGGATGGCCCGAAGCATGGTGGCGAAATCCAGGTTGATCTGCGGTTTAACCTGGACCTGGTTGATGCCGGGGAGCTGGAACTCAATCGGGTCCTCGATGGTAACGATCTTGCGGGCGGTCACGTTCAGGCCGCGAAGCCCGGTATAGAGGGTTGTCGTCTTGCCAGAGCCGGTCGGCCCGGTGACAAGCACGATGCCGTTATGCAGGGCCAGCGCCGCGTCCAGTTTATCCACGATCGCTGGCGGCAGGCCGAGGACATCGTAGTCCAACGCCACCACGCTACGGTCCAGAATCCGCAGCGCCACCGTCTCCCCATGCAGGGCGGGGATCGTGGAGACGCGGATGTCGATCTCATGGCCGCGCACCGCAAGCTTGATGCGGCCATCCTGCGGCAGGCGCTGCTCGGCGATGTCGAGCCGGGCCATGATCTTGATGCGCGAGGTGATGGCCCGGATCGCTTGCGCCGGCTGGCTTTCCGCCTCGTGCAGTTGGCCATCGTAGCGATAACGGACCCGCAACCGGTCTTCGAAGGGCTCCAGGTGGATATCGGAGGCTTGCGTCTCGACCGCGCGGAAGATGATCTGGTTGACCAGGCGGATCACCGGCGCCTCGCTCGCCAGGTCCTTCAGCCGCTCGGCGTCTTCCTCAAGCGGGCCGGAATCCGGGGTATCGGCCGCGGCGGGGCCGGTTCCGTCCGGGTAGAGCCGGTCCAGCGCGGCGTCGATCTCGATCGGCAGCGCCACCTCGCGGGCGACCGCCAATCCGGTGGCGGCGGTGATGGCGGCAACCGTGAACTCGTCCAGCGGATCGGCCAGGGCCACGGTAAGCACCCCGGCTTCATGCTCCACAGGCAGGGCCCGGGCCCGGCGCAGGAAGCGGCCGGGCAGAATCTCCGGCAGCAGCGGATCGATGGCGGGATAACGCTCCGGCCCGGCGAGCGGGCAACCGAGCAAGGCCGCGTAAGCCAGCGCCAACCCGCGCTCCGACACCATGCCGAGCTGGATCAACACCACATCCAGTGGTTCGCCACTTTCAGCCGCTACGGAGCGCGCCCGCGCCAGCGTCCGCGCGTCACACTGGCCCTGAGCGGTAAGCAGCGCCGCCAGTTCGTCCCGCCGCGCCGTCTGGCGTTGCCCGTGCTGCTCGAGCGTGGCCTCCGCCACGGGTTCGCCGGCCGGATGTTGGATACGTTTGCTGAACGGAATCGGCCGGTCCGCCAACTTTCGCACCATCGACCACACGTTGGTTTTGGCTATGCCTGTCAATCCGCGGCTCAATCCATATTTGCGACAGCTTCGGCTGTCTATCATAGGTCGTGCCGGCCGCCATAAAAAGGCTGCCGTCTCTATTGGGTGAGGCTGTCGTGGGAACGTGATGATCGTCTGGTTGCCACCGCTGCTGGCGGCGCCCTTTGCCGGCAGCTTCATGGGCGTGCTGATCGCGCGACTGCCGGCAGGCCGATCCGTGGCGCTGGCTCGTTCCGAATGCGAGTCTTGCCAGCACGCGCTTGGGCCACTCGATCTCGTGCCGATTTTGAGCTTTCTGTGGTTGCGGGGCCGTTGCCGCTTTTGCCGGCGGCCGATCACGCGTTTTCACCTTGTAGTGGAACTTGGCGCTCTGGCTGTCGCCTTGCTGGCCGCCGCAGTGGACCGGGATGCTGCCTGGCTCTGGGCCGATTGTGGCCTCGGCTGGACGCTGCTGACGCTCGCCTGGATCGATTTGCGCCATCTGACGCTCCCCGACGTCCTGACTCTGCCGCTGTTGGTGGCGGGCTTGTGCGTCACGGAATTGCTGGCGCCGCGACTGATCCTGGGGCATGCCTTGGGAGCCATCATCGGCTACGCCGCGTTCCGGACCATGGCGCTGCTGTACCACCGCTTGCGCGGCCGGCATGGGCTGGGCGAGGGAGATGCGAAACTGCTGGCCGCGGGTGGCGCCTGGACCGGAGTCGCCGCATTGCCGACAATCATCCTTGGCGCGGCGCTGATCGGCATCGCGGCGACGCTGCTGCTGCCTGCGGCAAGGCGGCAAAGTTTTGACACCGCCGTGCCGTTTGGGCCGGCCCTGGCTCTCGCAATCTTGCTTGTTCGGCTGTTCCCGGTAGCTTCCAGTAACGGCTACTTATCCGCTATGCCGTGGTAATGCCGTTCGTTTCATATGCCCAGAATTTTGAAGACGTCATGCTGTGGCGCGCGTTGGGCGACGTGAAACAGGGGTTTTATATCGATGTGGGAGCCGCCGATCCCGTCGATATGAGCGTGACCAAGGCTTTTTACGACGCGGGTTGGAACGGCGTGAATGTGGAACCGGCACCACATTACATCGAGCGGTTGCGGGCGGCTCGCCCGGCGGATGTCAATCTCGAAGTCGGCGTGGGGCGGACGGCCGGCAGCAGGGCATTCCACGAAATCGATCAGACCGGACTTTCCACGCTGCGCCCGGAGATCGCGGCTGAGCACCACGCCGCCGGTTTCACCGTGCGACGGCGCCAGATCGAGCTGACGACGCTTTCAGAAATTTGTCGCCAGTATGCGCCGGGCCCCATCCACTTTCTGAAAATAGATGTCGAAGGCGCCGAGGATGAGGTGCTGGCGGGCGCCGATTTTTTGCGTTTCCGGCCGTGGATCGTGTTGCTGGAAGCGACTAAACCGCTCACCACGGACACCGCCGCGGATTGGGAACCGGCTTTGCTAGCGGTGGGCTATATATTCGTTTGGTTCGATGGCCTCAACCGCTTTTACGTGGCGCGGGAACATCATGCAGCCTTGCGAGGCCATTTCGAACTGCCGCCCAATTCCTTCGACGATTTCGTGAAATACGATTTCGAGAGGGAAACATGGCTGGCCCACCGCGAGGCGGCGGCGTCGCGTCAGCGCGCGGTGGAGCGCCACCTGCAGGGACGTTTGACGGAGGTCCGGCTGCTCGACCAGGAGGTACGCATGCGCCGGCGCGGCCAGAGCCGTGACGCTTCGGAACTTGCGCAACTGCGCTCGCACCTCGACTGGGTACAATCTGACCTTGCCTGGGTAAAACAAGAACGCGATGAAGCGTTGCGGCAAGGGGACCAGGCCCGGCAGACCGGCGAGCGGTGGCAGCGGCAGTTGGCGGCGACCGAACGGACACTGCGACAGGCCGAGGACGCGGTGCGGCTAGAGCACCGGCACTGGGAAGTGCTCACCCGACTGGCTTGCGAACTACGCTGGGAAGATGGTCCGAAAGCTCTGCGCCTGGTGTTGCCACTGGCCCGCACGGCGCGCAAGCTGCTTGCTGGTAAGCGAGGCGCCGCGCCGCCGTTGGCGGTTGCTCCGGCGCCGGTTGCGGCGTTTGTCGCGGCACCCACGGTGCCGGTTGACCCACCCGTGCCAGAATTAACAGTGATCACCCAAGAGCCGCCGATCGCCGTGGCTCCGAGCCCCGCCGCGCGGCTGCGCCATGCTGTGCACCAGTTTCATCCCGGCTCAGCTTATGGCGACGCTGTAACGAACTCGATGCTGCTGACCCAGAAAATCTTGCGCGGCCTCGGCTACCGCAGCGAAATCTACGTTGAACATCGCGACGAATCACTGGCGGATCGACTTCTGTTGCTCGATGACCTGCCACCACATGGCAATTATGTGCTGATCGTTCGGCACTCGCTCGGCTACCGGCAAGCCGGGCGAGTGGCGGCTCTGCCTGCCCCAAAAATTCTGATTTACCATAACATCACCCCGGCCCGTTTTCTGCGGAGCATACCGGCGCTTGCCGAGCTTGCCGATCTCGGCCGGAGCCAACTCGACTTTTGGCGGCCGCGCGTGGCGGCTGTCCTGGCCGACAGCAATTTCAACGCGCTTGAACTTTATCAGCATGGCTACGAAGGCGTGGCGGTGTGCCCATTGCTGTTCGACGTGGACGCGTTGCAAGCCCGGGCCAGGCCCGGCCATGAGCGTTATGAAAGCAGCCCGTACACCGTTCTGTTTGTCGGCCGCGTTGTGGAGAGCAAGGCGCAGATGGATCTGGTCGATGCTTTCGACGCCTTCCGGCGGCTCTATACGCGCCCCTGCCGGCTGGTGCTGGTCGGCCGGTTCGAGGGCGGCGGCGAAGGCTATGTGCAGGACCTGTTCGAGCGGATCGGCGAACATGGGCTTCGGCAGATGGTCGAGCTTACCGGGCAGGTAACGGACGACGCTTTGGCGGGCTGGTATGATCGGGCCGACCTGTTCGTTTCGCTCAGCCAGCACGAAGGCTTCGGTGTTCCGCTAATAGAGGCGATGGCGCATGATCTGCCGGTGATTGCCTACGCCGCCGGGGCCGCGCCATATACCATGAATGCGCACGGCCACGACCCACGCACCGTACTCCTGAGCCGCGAGCCGGAAGCCGTCGCCGAAGCGATGGTTGCGGTCGCCACGGATCCAGCGCTTCGTTCGGAAATTATCAGCGGCCAACGGATAAACCTGGAACGGTTCAGGCTCTCCGACCAAGTTCCGGCACTGGTGAGCGCTCTGGCGCGCGCCGGTGCCCGGCCACCGATCGATCCCGCGCTTAAGGAAGAGATGATGGCGAGCCTGCGGTTCACCATCACCGGCCACGTCAACGGCTCCTACAGCCTGGCCAGCGTGAATCGGTCTTTGACCCTGGCTCTGGATAAGGCCAATCCGGGCCGGGTTCGGGTCGTGCCGGTGGAAGGCGAACCGACGGGCGATCTTGACGGCGTTCCGGCGGCCGAGAGAGAGCAACTGCGGCGGCTTGCCGCGACGCCCGTTCCGCCAACAGGGCCGTCGGTGGTCATCAGCCAACACTATCCGGTGCATGTGCCCAATCCGCACGGTTCGACGGCGAACCTGACGGCGGCGTATTTCTTTTGGGAAGAATCATCCGTTCCCGCCGAAACCATTGAGGTGCTCAACGGCGCTTTTGGCGCCGTTTTCGCACCGACGCGTTTCGTAGCGAAGGCGCTGCTCGATAGCGGTCTTCGCATTCCAGTGCGCGTTGTCGGCTATGTGCCGCGGCTTGACGGGTTTCGCAGGCTGGGCAGGCAAGCCCGCCGCCGTAGCGATGTTTTTGTGTTTCTGCACGTTTCCTCGGCATTTCCGCGCAAGGGCGTCGACGTGCTCCTTAACGCCTATGCCCACGCTTTCGCGGCCACCGACGCGGTGCGACTAGTCATCAAGACATTCTCCAATCCGCACAACCAGACGACTACGCAAATCGAACACTTGCACGAGATTTACGGCGCTGTGCCGGAGATCATGGTGATCGAGCACGAGATGGACGACAACGATCTATGTGCGCTATTTGCCGAGGCGGATGCGATGGTTTTGCCGACGCGGGGTGAAGGCTTTAACATTCCGGCCGCCGAGGCGATGGCCGCGGGCGTGCCTCTGATCGTGACCGGCGCCGGCGGGCAGACTGATTTCATCACCGAAGACGACGCGGTTTTGCTCCCGTGGCGGGTGGAGCGGTCCCGCAGCCATCTTAACAGCGGCGGCTCGCTTTGGTTTGAGCCGGACGAAGCGGCGTTGGCCACCGCGATGCGCGCGATGTTCGACGATCTGACATCCGGCGGAGGTCGCGCCGCTGACCGTGCCGAGACCGCACGAATGGCAATGCCGCGCCGGCTCGACCCAGCGCACTGGGCGCGGCGGGTGGCGGCCGCCACCGCCGATGTGTTGCTGGCGACACCGCCGCGCCCAACGCGCTTTGCCTGGATCAGTTCCTGGGACGTACGTTGCGGCGTTGCTGAATACACGCGCCATTATGTTGCGGCGTTCGAAGCACTCATCGGGCCAGACGAGAAGCTTTTGATGCTGTGCGACAATCGCACCGCACCGCAAGAGCACGAGCGGCTTCGGGTGCTACCGACGTGGCGTTGCCTCGACACTGACCTGAACGAACTTGCCGCAACCGTCAGCCGGGAAGACGCGGATGCTGTCATGATCCAGCATCAGCCCGGCCTGCTTGGCTGGAATAGCCTTGCGACGCTGCTGAAGGATCCACGGCTCGGCTCCCGCGTAATCGTGGTGACACTGCATGCGACGCTTCATCTTCTAGACCTTCCGGAGCCGGATCGGAGGGCTGTGCTCGAAGCCCTGAGCGGGGTCGCACGCGTCGTCGTCCATACCATGAGGGATGTGAATCTGCTGCATGATGTAGGGCTGTTCGAAAATGTCGTGATGATCCCGCAAGGCGTGCCGGCCTCCGCCGACGTTCCAGCGCAGGCTCGGATCATCGGAGACAATGACGAGCCGATTGTTGGGTGTTTTGGTTTTCTACTGCCGCCGAAAGGCCTGCGTGGGCTGATTGCCGCACTTCCCGCTCTTCAAGAGACCTGGCCGAAAACACGGCTGCGCATGGTCAATGCGCTTCATGACGCAGCGGAATCCGGTGAGGAACTGGAAGCCTGCAAAAGCCTTGCCGAACATCTGGGCGTGACGGCGAGCATCGACTGGATTACCGACTTCCTGCCGCACGAACAATCGATGGCTCTACTGCAGGCGTGCGATCTCGTTGTTCTACCATATCTGCAGACACAAGAATCATCGAGCGCCGCGTTGCGCTCCTGCTTGTCCAGCGGCGCTGCCGTCGCCGTGACGCCGATCCCGATATTCGATGAAGCGGAAGACGCTGTGTTCCGTTTTGGCGCTTCGGACCCGTGTGCGATTGCCGAGGGCGTCGCGCGTTTGCTCACCGATGTCGAGGCTCGGAAAAATCTTCAAGCTGTGGCGAAGAAATGGAGCGAGCAGCGTTCGTGGGACAAGATAGCGCGGCAAATGCATGGGATGATGACCGGCCTCGTCGTTAACCACATGATGGACTGGCAGGATGTCCCGGCTTCAGAGGGAGCGGAGGCAGGCGACGAGACGGACACGACCGTATCGTTTTCACGAAATCCGGAATATGCCGCGTGAACCGACTGAAAGGCCGCTTCAAGAAAATTTTTGCGTCATCCCGGCCAGGTGGCGATAGTAGCGCTATCGTTGAGCCTTGGCTTCATCCTTATCACGAGACCACAAGTATCGCTGACATCCTTTCTTGCTTCCGGCTCCTGTTGGGCCGCAACCCTAATGTCGAGGAGTGGACGGGCCACCGGATGCAAGTGGGCGATCCGCTTAAGCAGGTGGTGAAGGGTTATCTCACCAGCTTGGAGTTTGCCCGGCGCGAACTGACCAAGGAAATGCCCGCCGAGATCAGAGTCGCCGAGCTGCCCGAGTTTAAAATTTACTTCGATTTGAACGACAGCGCGGTCGGAAAATTCGTTCGAGATAATAATTATGAGCCCGAGGTCGCCGCGGTTTTCCGGAATTTGCTGAGACCGGGGATGAGCGTGCTCGATATTGGCGCTAATATCGGCTATTTCACCATGCTTTCCGCCAGCATCGTCGGTCCCTCTGGTCACGTTTTCGCGGTCGAACCGAACCATCAAAACGTCAAGCTGATCGAAGCCAGCAGGAGACTGAATAGATTTCAACAGATCACTGTTGCGCCGTTCGCGGCCGCGTCAGAAGTCGGCATTCTATCCTTGACGACCTCGCATTCCACCGGCACCACCTCGCTCCTGCCCGATGAAATCAGCGCGTTGCTGAAAGCTCGGATTGTGCCTTGCGCAGCGATAGACACGCTAATGCCACCTGACCAACGTATCGATCTGATCAAGATCGATGTCGACGGCGCTGAATACCGGGCCATGCAAGGTTGCAGAAGCTTGATTGAACGTTCGCGGCCCGCGATCATCTCCGAGTTTGCACCAGGGCTCCTGCCAGGGATTTCAGGTATCGACGGGAAACAATATCTCTCGTGGTTCGGAACACAAGGTTATGAAGTCTCGGTGATCCTGCCAGATGGCTCAGTCACGCCATTCGGTCAGAATTGGGACGGTGTTATTCAGGCATATAAGGAGCGCGGTGTCGATCATATCGACCTTCTGGCGTTGCCCCAATCAGTTAGGCTTTAGCCTGTCCGTGGTGCGCAGACAGGGTGTGTCCTGTTCACTGGTTGCAGATAAGGCTGGGATCGCCTGGCGCGCCCGATTTGTCGTCTGGCCCCAGCGAGCAGAGGTCATACTCAAGTCCAGGCCGCGACGAAGGCGACTGGTAGAGATAAGGGTGGCCCCACGTATCAATCGGCAGGTTGCTGCCCTTTACATAAGGGCCGGACCAGTTCTGCACATCGCCCGGCTGCGTGATCATTGCGGCCAAGCCGTCATTCGTACTCGGATAGCTGCCGACATCGAGCTCGTAGAGATCGAGAACCGAACCAAGCTGAGCCACTGATTGTCGGGCAATGGAGGTCTTGGCATGGCCGAGCTGACGCAGCACCGCGGGCGCGACGAGGCCAATAAGCAAGCCGATGATGACAATCACAACCATCAATTCGAGAAGGGTAAAACCGGCGTCGCCAGCCGGTCCCCGGTCAGCTCTCTCAATCGTGAGTGATCTTGAAATCTGCCTCATGCTCGCCCTCATCCGATCCCAGGGCTATAGCAACGTTGCTAAGTATTAAACAGCCGGGAAGCTTTTCGCTGAACTTACTATCAAGACTGATGATGAAATGAGTCCAAGGATTAGCAAGGTCGCGGAAGAACGGCTCGACCGCGGGTGCTTCAAGCTGACAAGCGCGTACAGCATGCCAGAGCTGGGCGCAGCAACCGTATTGAGACGACACCGTGATTATCCTTGGATACCGTGCTGGCCTGCACGGTCAAACCAAACTAGAGTCTGATATTCTTAAATTGAAGCATAGCCTGAGTTGGTGAGGTAGTTGGCGCATTCTGCTGGTGAGAAGGCGCTGAGGAGGCTTCCGATGCCTTTCCATGTGTCTCGATGGTGCGTGCTGCAGTTCTGCGGAGCAGCGTCTTGAGCTTGGCGGATACTTGCTCGATGGGGTTCAGGTCTGGGCTGTGGGGCGGCAGAAAGATTAATCTGGCACCTGCGTTATGGATCGCCTGGCGCACGGCTCGACTCTTGTGGCTGCCTAGATTGTCCAGCACGACGATGTCGACATGACGCAATGTTGGGACGAGCGTTGCTAAACCCACGCCAAAAAGCTGCGGCCGTTGATGGGGCCGTCCAGGACGCAAGGTGAACAAACACCATCGGCCTGCAAACCTTCGATAAAGGTCAGGGTTTTCCTGTAGCCTTGCGGGACTTTGGCGATCAACCGTTCGCCACGAGGGCACCACCTGCGGATCGGCGTCATGTTCGTCTTCACCTAGGTCTCATTGGCAAAGATCAGGCGCGAGGCGTCAATCTTGCCCTGATGGCGCTGCGAGAACTGCCGCTTGCGCGCCACGTCCGGACGGTCTTGCTCGCTGGCGTACAGGCTTTTTTTTATAGCTGACACCGGCATTAAGGATAAATTCCAAACACTGAAGTAGCTGACCTCAACGCCAGCCTCTCGCAGCTCGCGCAATAAGCGCGCAACGTCGTATCCGGCGGCTCCGCCAGCCGGCGCGTGATCGCACGCGGATCATGAGCATCCTCGCCGTTCAGATAAGCCTGCACGAAGCGCTCAGCCATCCCGCGCGTAAAGATCGGGTCAGCTTCGGCGCCCCTGACCCGGATCGATAAACCGGTGGGGGCGCGGATGCTGGAGATCGGCGGCGCCTCCGGGTTCGGCCTTTCGGCAGCCGCGGCCGGGGCTGGAGCGGGCGGGCTACGACCCCTCGCCGCTGGCCGCGTTCGGCGCGCGCAACTAGGCCTAGACATCGCCCAAGCCTATTTCGGCGAAGCCAACCTCGGCGGCACTTACGACATGGTGCTGGCGACCGAGATGGTGGAGCATCCAGCCGAGCCGCCGGGGTCTTCCGGCTGATGCGCCAGGCGGTCGGGGCGGCCGGGATTTTGCTGCTGACCACGACTGACGCAGCCTGGATCACGCCCGAACTCAGCGCCGCGTATCTGGTGCTGCAGACTCTCCTCATAGCACAGGCAGCACTTCGATCTGGGCGCTACAGATCACCGAGCCGATGAGCGTTGTCGACGTGATAACCTGATTACCTCGTGTTCGTTCGAGCGAGAAGCTCGAAAGCTCGAAGCGGCCGGCCACCCTGCTGCGCGGTTCCGCCTATCGCGACCAAGCGACTAAAAGCTAAGCCGCATCCTCGCCCTACTGGCGCATTGATCGAACCTCGCCTAGCCCGTCTTCTACAGGATTAGTCGAGGTCGCGGGTGATGCACCTCCTCTCACTAAGCCCACTGCAGAGCTGCAACTTTACAACGTTCAGCCGGGTGGAGCCAATAATATCAACAAGTTCCAGTGCCCAGCTTTGTCTCGTATAGGACGCCATGCTCGAACAAAACTGGGCACTACTGCAGCGGCGGGTGGCAGATAATCCGAGGCACATGCCTTGGCTAGTGCGGCTTTTTGGGCTGGCTATGGCAACTTCCGCATCGGTCACCGTGACGGTGTCGACGAACTGCTGGAGATAGGCTTTCCGGAAGTTCGGATCGAAATAGCTGAATAAGTCATGCCTGTTGTGGAGAATAGCATACGGCGGGGCGCCGTCTCATAACGGTGGGGCGCCGTCTCATAAAAGACTAGGCCGGGTATTATGATATCCGCTGGATATCGATCCTGCGGGTTGCGGACACCTCGATAACTTGGACCTAGTTTCCCAGCTCTGCACGTCTGGTCCTTTGTCTGTCAGCATCCCATGCACTTAAATCCTAGATTAAATCTCGGGCAGCTGGGTCGGTCGCGTGCAGATTGGGGTTGAGGTTGCCCCAATGCTTTTTCGCCTCAATCGCCTCGAGCTTTCCCGTCTGCGCGTTGCGGCGAAACAGAATGTTCGATCGCCCCGAAAGCTCGACGGCCTTCACAACCTCACCGGACGGCAAGCTGACCGGTGCGCCGGCGGTGACGTAACACCCGGCCTCCACAACGCAGTTGTCACCCAGTGAAATGCCCAGTCCTGAATTCGCGCCCAGCAAGCTATGTCTGCCGATCGTAATGACCTGCTTGCCGCCGCCGGAAATGGTCCCCATGATGGAGGCGCCACCACCGATATCCGTTCCCTCGCCAACCACAACGCCCACACTGATCCGGCCTTCCACCATGGCCCGTCCGAGGGTTCCGGCATTGAAGCCGCAGAACCCCTCGGCGGTCAGAATTGTTCCGGGCGACAGATAGGCGCCGAGCCAGACCCGGTCGGCATTGCTGATGCTGACGCCCTTTGGCACGACATAATCGACCATCCGGGGAATTTTAAATACCGACCTGACGTCGATGACGAGGCCCTGGGCGCGCGCCGCCCAGCGCGCTGCGTCGACCTGCTCCGGCAGGCACGGCCCCAGCGAAGTCCAGGCGATGTCGGGCAAGATGGCCGCCATTCCGTCCAGGCTGAGCCCACGCGGTTGCACCAGCCGGTGGCTGAGGAGCTGTAGCCGCAGATACACGTCGGTAACATCGACCGGCGGCTTGCTCAAATCTTCGATCCGCGTGCGAATGGCGACAACACTTACGGCGCGCAGCGAGTCTTTTCGGGCTACTTTCAAAGCCGCTTCGCCGAATTCAGCGATCAATTCGCCGGAGGAGAGCGTGGCGGTGGCGGTGGCATGAATTTCCTGGTCCAGCGCAAGCAAGCCGAACCAGGCTTCCAGCATCTGGCCTTGGTCGGTGACCGTGGCGAACCCGGCACCAGTTGCGCCGACGGGTCTTTGCATTAGGCGCTTGTTCATTGGCTCGGCACGACTGCCTCCCGCATTCCGGATATTAAAGTCGTTACGATAATTTCTCCTATTAAATAAACTTTAGTTACGCTACTTTAGGTTTAAGGGAAGGTTGGATGGCGGGTCAACCTGCCACTCCAGGTTATGGGGACCTCGATGGAGGATGGTATCGTGCTGCCTGCGATCCGGCGCGCTGGGATCGTCATTGATCATCTGCGTCGGGGGCTGCTGGCGGGACTCGCGCGCCTGGCATTTTCCGCCTCAATAATTGTCGGTCTGTCGCTCCTGCCGGATCGCACGCTGGCGCAGAGTGCGCCCACGATCAACGGTTTTGGCAGCAATGCCTCCTGCACCATCTCCGGCAGCACGGTGGATTGCGAATCTGCTTATCCCAATCTGCAAAATCTCACCCTCGTCAGTGTACTCAACGGTCAGAGCACCAGCAACCCGATAAACTATACCCTGCTCGGCCACCCATACGGCGCCAGCCCCGATCTTTCCGGTTACGGAACGGTTCTTGGTTATTTCGGGTATGGTCAAGTGCCGACCGATACCTATCCGTCGGAGCTTTATGTCCAAGGCCCCGACGTAACGGTAAACGACGAGGCCGATGTCTACAGCTACAGCGCCTACGGTTATCCGGTTGGTAACGGGCTGCAAACCGGCGGCGTCGTGCTCGGCGTTTCCTTTGGCTCGCACGGTTTCCAGGACGATGCGGCCGATGTGGATACGGGCAATTTCGATGGCGCGCCGGGTGGCACGATCACCATCAAGATGTCCGGTATCATCATCGGCGACGGTTCCGGCAACAATTATGCCGAAAGCGGCCAGTATCTGGACCCGACGCTGAGCGGCATCGGCGCGTTTTCCTTCGGCGGCCAGGGGGTTTCCAATAAGACCGGCGATACCGACTATGCCGGCAGCGGGGGCGATGGCGGGCAGATCGATGTGAACAATACTGGCGACATCCAGATGTCGAATGTCAGCGCCGCCACCAATGTGCCCACCTACGGCATCTATGCGGTCTCCGAAGGCGGCGAGGGCAGTAGTTATACGAATTACGCGTTTGGGAAATCAGGCGATGGCGGTCCCGTCAGCGTCACCAATGATGGCGCCATTACCGATACGGCCCCAGTCGGAATCGGCATCAAGGCGGAATCCATCGGCGGCGTATCGGATGATACCCAGGTGCATAACAATGATGATGCCAATGAGGCCGGCAACGGCGGAACGGTGAATGTTACACTGGACGGTGGCAGTACGATTTCAATGGCCAGCGGCGCCGGTGGTTCGAGCGATATCGGCATTGAGGCGCTGAGCGCCGGCGGCAATTCCGGCGGTGTCAACGACCCGACCGGAGGCGCTGTGACAGTGACGCTGAATGCCGGCAGCGCCATCCAAACCGTTGGGGCCAATTTGTCGATCGGCGTGTTGGCCATCAGCAGCGGGTCGATCGGAGCGGTGCAGCCGGATGCGCAAAATATCGACGCCACCGCATCCCCAGGTTCGCCCGGCGCGGTCACCGTCAGCAATGCGGGAACCATCACCACCTCCGGTTCGATGGCGGTGGGCATTGCGGGGTTGAGCATCGGCGGCTCGTCGATCGTGACCAGCCAGCCTGCCGGTGGTGGCGTGCTCGGCAATACCGACAGCTATAACGGCATCGAGGCGAACACGGTCAACGTGACCAATAGCGGCGGCATCCAGACCGATGGCGGTGCTGCCTTCGGCATTGCGGCGATCAGCGTCGGCGGCGGCGGCGGCCTGCTGAACGGCGTCGATGGTGCGGGCAATGCGGATGTCGGCAGCCAGACCGGCAACAGCGGCGGCGGCGAGAGCAGTGGCGCCGCGGTTACGGTGGATAACACCGGCACGGTCATCACCGGCGATAGCAATGGCGGCGGCAAGGTGGCGATCGGCATCGTCGCGCAAAGCGTGGGCGGCGGCGGCGGCAGTTCCAGTGCGAAATCCGATCTGGTTGGGGGCGCCGACGATAGCGGCAAAGGCGGCGGCAATGGCGGGATGGTGACGGTCGACAGCTCCGGGAATGGCGGCGTTCTCACCTATGACGACGGCGCCATCGGGGTGCTTGCTCAGTCAATTGGCGGCGGCGGCGGCGATGGGGCAAATGTCGGCGGCGTGTTTGTCGCGGTTGGCGGCCAGGGCGGCAATGGCGGCAATGGCGGGAGCATCAACATCAACCTGGCTGGTAACGGTGTCACCACGCTGGGCGATTTTGCAGCGGGGGTTATTGCGCAGAGCGTTGGCGGCGGCGGCGGCAATGGCGGTTTTGGCACGAGCGGCGGGCTGTTTGTCGATGCCGCGATCGGCGGCGGCGGCGGCAGCGGCGGCTCTGGCGGCGATATCAACTTCGAAAACAGCACAACCTTGGCCACCGCGGGGCAGGATTCGGTGGGCCTGGTGGCGCAGAGCATCGGTGGCGGCGGCGGCAATGGCGGCGCCGCCACTTCCATCTCCGTCGGTTCGCTGCTCACGGCCTCCATCGCCATGGGGGGCACCGGCGGGCAAGGCGGCATTGGCGGCAGCGTCACGCTCGACAATAATTATCATATCATCACCAGCGGACCGGATGCCGTCGGCATCATCGCGCAATCCATCGGCGGCGGCGGCGGCACCGCCGGCGCCTCCACCGCAAAATCGGTAGGGATCGGCGTTCCGGATTTGCCCAATATCACCTTTACCGCGTCACTCGGCGCCAGCGGCGGTGGCGGCGGTAGCGCCGGCAACGTCACCATCAACAATGCCGGCGAAACCATTACCAAGGGCGATGGCGCCTACGGCGTGCTGGCGCAAAGCATCGGCGGCGGCGGCGGCAATGGCGGGGATTCCACCGCCGGCTCCACCGCGATCGAAGATTCCGGCGTTACCGCGCAGTTCAGCCTCGCATTGGGCGGCTCCGGCGGCATCGCGGGCAGCGGCGGCGCCGTCACCGTCACCGATGGATCGTCGACGGATTGCAACGGCTGTTTCAGCCAGATCTATACCGGCGGCGACAATGCCGGCGGCATTATCGCCCAGAGCATCGGCGGCGGCGGCGGCACCAGCACCGCCGGGGAGGCCAGCACCGGCGCGCCGAATCTCGGCGGCGACACCGGCGATGCCTTTTCCGGGTCGTTTTCGCTTGGCGCCTCCGGCGGCGCGGGCGGCTATGGCGGTACGGTAATCGTTACCAGCGATGCCGGAAACCTGATTTCCACCACCGGCTCCGGTTCGCCCGGCATCACCGCGCAGTCGATCGGCGGCGGTGGCGGAGATGCCGGCGGCGGCTCTTCAGGCGGCAGCGAGAACAAGGTCTCCATCAACCTCGCGGTGGGCGGCGATGCCGGCAATGGCATCGAAGGCGGTCCGGTGACCGTCACCAATGCCGGCACCATCATGACCGCATTAGGGGATTCGATTGGCATTCTGGCGCAGAGCATCGGTGGCGGCGGCGGCACGGCCGGCAGCACAGACGCTTCCGCTTCGATCACCGCCGTCGGCCAGGCCGAAGACATTATCAACGTGCCCTCCGGCGCCAGCGACTCTGCTAATCTGGCGATTGGCGGCAAGGGCGGCAGCGGCGCGTTCGGCCTTGCCGTCACCGTTAACAATACCGGGACGATCAGCACGTTGGGTGAGCGCGCTTACGGCATCGAGGCGCAAAGCATCGGCGCCGGCGGCGGCAACGGCGGCGCCGCCACCTCTACCTCAAACGGTTCCACCAACGACACCTTTTCCGCGAGCCTTACCGTAGGCGGTGCCGGCGGCGGCTCCGGCGGCGGCGACATGGTCGATGTTATCAGCGGCGGCGCGATCAGCACTGCCGGTTATAATGCCGATGGCATCATGGCGCAGAGCATCGGCGGCGGCGGCGGCGTGGCTGGCGATGGCAGCGTGACGGCCAACACCACCACCGGCCTTGGCGCCGGCTTCGACAACAACGGCGGCAGCGGCGGCAGCGGCTACTATGTCAATGTCGCCACCAATATCGGCGGCACCATCGCCACGCTTGGCGACGATGCGGTGGGGATTTTGGCGCAGAGCATCGGCGGCGGTGGCGGCACCGCCAGCTCCGGCTGCACCAACTCGCTCTCGCCGGGATTACTGAGCGAAAAGGCAACCGGCTGTTTCGGCAACACCGCGCTGGACGTCAATACCAACGGTCCTGCCCAGTTTTTCCCGCATGCGGACTTTTCATTGAATGTCGGCGGGGGTGACGGCGCCAGTGGCGGTGGCGGCACGGTCACGATCAACGTTGCCGACGCCATCGTCACCGCCGGCGCGCGCGCCATGGCTATCGTCGCCCAGAGCATCGGCGGCGGCGGTGGCTTCACGGAAGCGGCGGCGCAGAACATTTCCGGCTCCAGCCTCGCCACGGATCCGGCGGTTTCCACCGGCGGTCCGGTCAGCGTCACTCTTGCCGGCACCGGCAGCATCACCACCTATGGCGCCGGCGCCTGGGGTATCTTTGCCCAGAGCATCGGCGGCAGCGGCGGCTTTGACGGCGACCCCTCGTTGCTTATGGTGACCCCGGAATCGAATGTGCTGGGGCCGGTCGGCGGCGGCAACGCCAATGGCAACAACGTCAACATTGTCGCCAATGGCAATATCGTCACCAGCGGCGAGAGCGCGGACGGCATTGTCGCGCAGAGCATCGGCGGCGGTGGCGGCATCGTCGCCGGCTGCTGCAACAGCACGACGAGTTACGCGCTCGCCGGCGATGCCGCTCAGCTCCGAGGCGTGACCAACACCATTTCGGGCAGTGGCAGCCAGGTGAACATCACCCAGGGCGCGGGCAGTGTGATCCAGACCTCCGGATTATATTCCACCGCCATTCTTGCCCAGAGTTCGGGCAATGACGCTGGCAAAGGGCAGAATCCGGTTACCATCAAGATCGGCGGCACGGTGATCGGCGGCACCGGCGGCGGCACGCCGCTGCCCGCCAACTCGGTGGGCGGGGCCGGTATTTATGTCTCCGGCGGCTTGTCGGAAGGCGGAAACTTCAACGGGTCGGCCAACAGCAGCAGCGGCACGGCCAACAACCCCATCGACATCGAGGCGGGTGGTTTTGTCGGCACGGAAGATGGCATCGATGGCGACGCCATCGTGACGATGGATAACATTACGGTTCTGACCAATGACGGCATCATCACCGGCAATGTTGATTTTGGCGCCGGTTCGGCGAGCGATGGCACGGTCTACAGCATCATGACCAATAACGGCATTTTCAACAGCGGCCCGGTGGTGGTGGCGCAGAGCCTGACCAATAACGGCACCCTAAATCTCGCCGGCGCGGGCAATATCGGCAATACCAGCCTCACCGGCAACTTTGTGCAGAACGCCAGGGGAACCCTGGCGATCGATGTCGATTCGCTGGCGCCGCGGCAGGCGGATCTTTTGACAGTGTCAGGCAGCGCGCAGATCGCCGGCACTGTCGCGCCAGTGGGGCTCGCCGCCCTGCTGCCGGGGAGCTCGACCGTGGTCGATGCCGGCAGTCTCGGCCTCACCGCAAGTGCACTGCAGCCTTTGCTGTTCACCTGGACGCTGGCTCAACAAGGCAGTTCCCTCACGGTCACGCCGGCGCAGAACTTCCAGAATCCACTTGGGTCTAAAGCACCGCTGACAAGCGATCAATCGTCGATCGCCGGCTACCTGGCGACGGCGTGGAATAACAGCGATCCTTCCTTGGCCCCGACTTTCGCTAGTCTCTCACAAATTCCAGTTGGCGGCGGCCGCGCTTTCGTTGCGGCATTGGCCGCCCGTTCGCCGCGCGCGACCCAGTTGCAAACGACGGCACTGAAGGATTCCGAAAGCAGCGTCCTCGGCGCCTCGATGAGCTGCCCAGTGTTCGAAGGCCAAACGATTATTCTCGACGAGGGCAGCTGCGTCTGGGCGAAGGTCGGCGGCGAAGACATCAACCAGTATGCTTCCGATGGGGAGGAAGGCTTTCATACCTCGGGCGCGACCTACCGGCTCGGCGGTCAGAAGGAATTACTCCCCGGCTGGTTTCTCGGCGGATCGCTCGGCGCCACGACGACCTGGTCGACCATGGATAGCTCCAGCAGCCAGGGGCAGACCTATGACGGCAGCGTCGCACTTAAGCACGAGATGGGCGACTGGCTCTTCGCCGGATCTTTCGGCATCGCTACTGGCTCCTACCGCAACGATCGGGTCGCCGCTTTGCCAAACGGTGACATCGGTCTGCAGAGCGACTCTAACGCCCTGATGGTCGGCGGCCGGCTGCGCGCGGCTTACGACATCCCCTTCGGTAAATGGTATGTCAGGCCGATCGCCGACCTCGACGTGCTCAACATAAGCGCGCCCTCTTTTCGGGAAAGCGGGCCGTCCGCCTATGCGCTGGATGTCAGATCGAGCGACAGTACAAATGTGGTGTTGTCGCCGGTTGTCGAAGTCGGCGGTCGTCTCGATCCGGGCCGGGGCGCCCTGACACTGCGCTATTACGCCGATTTCGGAGTCAGCTTCATGCCCGATAACAGCCGCAGGGTGGATGCGAGCTTCGCAGGTGCGCTGCCCACGGACGGCAGCTTCGCAACCACCATCGAATCCCCGAATGTGCTCGGCGACCTGGATGTCGGCGCGCAACTCTACCAGGCGCGCGGCTTCGGGGTGAAGGCGGACTATGGAACCCGCGTTGGTAGCGCGTTCTTCAGCCAAGGCGGCACGCTACGCCTCGCCTATCACTTTTAATTAATGCGGCCGCCGCAATGCTCGTAGCTCCGCAAATTGCAGTCATGGGAACCTTAAAGTGCAACTAAAATTCGACGTGCAACGGGTTGCCCGCAAAAGCTTCACGAAGATCGTTGTGCAAGGTTCTTGCCTGACTGGCATCTTCATCTCACTGCTCGCCAGTTGTTCGACTGCGCCTAAAACGGCCGCGGGCCTGAACAGCCAGATGCCGCTGCATCCGGTGGCCACGGCCAGCCCGGTAGCCGGCGACTTCAGCAACGACGCCTTGGTCTACCGCGCGCCCGACCTGGACGCTTCGGCTTACCATGGGTTCTTTGTTCCGCCTTCAACGATCTACGTTGGGAGCGATGCGCAGTTCGGCGGTGCGGACGATCCGGAGAAGCAGGATGTCGCGGCCTATCTCACGCAGGCTTTTGCCCGCGCCCTTGCCAACCATCACCTCCATGTTGCTTCCCAGCCGGGACCTGGAATTATCATCCTGCAGCTGACACTCGCGGGGATCTCCAACACGCATCCGATCGCGTCTCTGACGCGGCTGACGCCGATCGGCGCCGGCATTACCGTCTTGAAAAGTGCCGCCGGTCTGCCGGCGGCGTTTGTCGGCTCGATCACGGTGGCAGGCGAGCTGACAGATGCCGAGGGCAAGGTTCTCGGCGGCTTCGTTACCAAGGAAAGCCCATTAGCCTACGATTTACGTTCATCGCTCGGCACCACGATGACGGCGCAACTCGCGGCGGACCGTGCCGCCGGAGACTTCGCATCAGCCATCGTCTCCCTGAAGAGCAGCCCGACAAATTAGAAACGCCATGATCCGGACCCCTTTCGTTACCCGGCGCGCCAAGCTTCTAGGATGCGTCGCTTCGGCTGGCTTGCTGCTGGCGCTGGCCGGTTGCAAAAAGGCGAACCGGTATGTTCCGCCCCCGCCGCCGCAAGTCAGCGTAGCGGTTCCTGCCCAGCAAGACGTGACCCTGTATCTCGAGACCACGGGCAGCATCGAGCCTGTTAACGCGGTCGATCTCGTGGCGCGCGTCAGTGGCTTCCTGACCAGCCAGAACTACGCTGATGGGGCCGTCGTCGCAAAAAACGTCTCGCTCTTCACGATCGAACAGCCACCGTACGCGGCGAAGCTGCAACTGGCCAAGGCGCAGCAGGCGGAGGCACAGGCGGGGCTGACGGAAGCCGAGCAGGAGTACGAACGGCAGGCGGCGCTGTGGGCGGTGAAGGTCAACTCCGAGCAGAATTACGATAATGCCAAGGCGCGTCGGGACGCTGCGCTCGCCGAACTTGACCAGGCCAAAGCCAACACTGAGACGGCCTCGATCAACTACTCCTACACGAACGTCACGGCGCCGTTCGATGGGCTTGTCTCCGCCCATCTGGTCTCGGTCGGGCAGGTGGTGTCGCCAAACGGTGTGCCGACGACGCTGGCGACGGTCGTGCAGCTGCAGCCGATCTATGTGAACTTCTCGGTTAGCGAGCCGGATGTGCAACGGATCCGCGCCAGTTTACGCGCGCGGGGGCTGACGCTCGCGGAGATTGGCGCGGTGCCGGTCGAAGTCGGGCTGCAGACCGAATCCGGCTACCCACATGCGGGAACGCTGGACTATACCGCGCCCACGGTCGACCCGAGCTCCGGCACCCTCTCGGCCCGCGGCAAGCTGCCCAACAACGACCACACGCTGCTGCCGGGGATGTTCGTTCGGGTCCGCGTGCCGCTCGGCGTGCAGAAGAGCGCGTTGCTGGTGCCGGCCATGGCGATCGGCACCGACCAGGGCGGCTCCTTCGTGCTGGTCCTTGGAGCCGGCAATGTCGTTGAACAGCGGCAGGTGACGGAAGGCCCGGCGGAAGGATCGTCGCAGGTCATCGACAGCGGCTTACAGCCGGAGGATCATGTTATCGTCGATGGCCTGCAACTGGCGATCCCGGGTGAGAAGGTGGTCCCGCAGACGGTGACGACCGCCGCCGCGGCTCACCAGACCGCGGCGCCGTAGCCAATGTTCTCTAAATTCTTCATCGAGCGGCCGGTCCTCGCCAACGTCATCGCTGTTGTGCTGGTGGTGATCGGCATCGTGGCGGCGATGACGCTCCCCGTGGCGCAGTACCCGAACGTCGTGCCGCCGACCGTGCAGGTGACAACCCGCTATCCCGGCGCCAGCGCGCAGACGTTGATCGACACGGTGGCGTTGCCGATCGAGCAGCAGGTCAACGGCGTGCAGAACATGCTGTACATGCAGTCGACCTCCGCCAGCGACGGCAGCTACACACTGACGGTCACCTTCAAGATCGGAACGGACCTGAACTTCGCGCAGGTGCTGGTGCAGAACCGGGTGTCGGCAGCACTCGCCTCCCTGCCGCCGGCTGTGCAGGCGCAGGGGGTGGTGGTGCAGCAGCGTTCCACCTCGATCCTGCAGATCGTGACGCTGACCTCGCCGGCCAATAAATTTAGCGGGCTCTATTTGAGCAATTACGCCACCATCAACCTGGTCAACGCGATCGCCCGCCTGCCCGGCGTCGGCAGCGTTACCGTCTTCGGCGCCGGCAATTATGCGATGCGGCTCTGGCTTGATCCGAACGCGCTAAAGGCCCGCGACCTGACGCCGGCGGACGTCATCCAGGCGGTGCAGCAACAAAGCCAGGCGGTGGCGGCGGGGCAGATCGGCGCGCCGCCGGCGCCGGCCGGGCAGGCTTTCCAGTACACGGTCGATATCGCGGGGCGCCTGACGGAAGTCGACCAGTTCGAGAATATCATCGTCAAGACCGCCGGCGGCACGAATGGACTCATCACCCGCGTGCGGGATGTCGCCCGCGTGGAGCTGGGCGCGCAGACCTACGGCCAGAGCTTCAGCCTGAACGGCAACCCGGCCGCCGGCATCTCGATCAGCCAGGCGCCTGGCGCCAACGCCCTCCAGGTAGCCGGCGAGGTCAGCCGGACGATGGCGCAGCTTGCCAAGAACTTCCCCCAGGGGCTCACCTACAGCATTCCGTTCGACACGACGCTGTTCGTGAAGGCCTCGATCCACGAGGTCTACAAGACGCTGATGGAGGCAGGCGTGCTCGTGCTCATCGTCATCCTGGTCTTTCTGCAGGATTGGCGGGCGACGCTGGTGCCGGCGACAACCGTGCCCATTACCATCATCGGCGCTTTCGCAGCCATGGCGGCACTTGGCTTCACCATCAACCTCTCCACGCTATTCGCGATCGTGCTCGCTATCGGTATTGTGGTCGACGATGCCATCGTGGTTGTGGAGGGCGCTGCCCAGTACCTGCAGCGGGGGCTGAACGGCCACGATTCCGCAATCCGAGCGATGGCCGAGTTGTTCGGCCCAATCGTCGGCATCACGCTGGTGCTGATGTCGGTGTTCATCCCGGCGGCGATGACGCCGGGGCTGACCGGCCAGATGTACGCGCAATTCGCGCTGGTGATCGCCGCCACCGCCCTGATCAGCGCCACCAACGCCGCGACGCTGACGCCGGCGCAATGCGCGCTCTGGCTACGCCCGCCGGTGCCGGAAGAGCAGCGCAACATCCTCGCGCGCGGCTTCAACGGCGTCTACAACCGCGTCGCCCATGGCTACAGCCGGCTGATCGGCGGTATGATCCGCCGCGCCGGACTGATGTCGATTCTCGCCCTGATCCTGATGGGGCTGGCCCTCTGGGGGATCGCGCGGCTGCCGACCGGCTTCATGCCTACGGAGGATCAGGGCTACCTTGTGGTCGGCGTGCAGCTGCCGGACGGCGCCTCTTTGCAGCGTACCCAGAACGCGCTGGAGCAGGTTGCCGCCATCGCCCGCAAGGTACCGGGCGTGGCGCAGACCATCGACATCGCCGGTATCTCGGTGGTGGATAACAACGCGACCCTGTCCAATGCCGGCGTCTCCTATGTGATGCTGAAGGATTGGAGCCAGCGTGGTCCCGGCCAGGACCTGCGTTCGATCTACGAAAATCTTTCCAGGGCGCTCCGCCCGGTGCAATCGGGATTTTCCTTCATTCTGGTCCCGCCGCCGATCCAGGGCATCGGCAATGCCAGCGGTTTCACCATGATGGTGGAGCTGCGGGACGGCAGCGGCGACTATGCGAAGCTGCAGAAGATAACCCAACTCGTGGTTCGGGATGCGGGTTCGCAAACCGGCATCGCCCGCCCCAGCAGCTCGTTCCGCGCCGCGGTGCCGCAGGTTGAGGTGCTGGTCGACCGCACCAAGGCGGAGGCGCTGCATGTCGATGTCGGCAGCATCTTCACCACCTTGTCCTCCTATCTCGGCTCCACCTTCATCAACCAGTTCACCAAGTTCGGGATGACCTTCCAGGTCTATGCCCAGGCGGACTATCCGTTTCGGCTGAATCCGGAGCAGCTTGAAACGCTCGACGTCCGCAGCCGGGACGGCACGATGATCCCGCTCGGCACGATGGTGCAGATCAAGCCCGTGGTTGGCCCCTCGCTGATCAGCCTGTACAACTTGTATCCGGCCGCCACGGTGATCGGCGGTGCCGCGCCCGGCTTCAGCTCCGGGCAGGCGCTCGACCTGATGGATCAGGTCGCGGCGAGCGCGCTGCCGCGCGGCGCTGGCTATGACTGGACAGCGATGTCCTACCAGGAGAAAGCCGCCGGCAACACGATCGTCTTTGCTTTCGGCTTCGCTTTGCTGCTGGTCTACCTCGTGCTCGCCGGTCAGTACGAGAGCTGGATCACCCCGATCGCGGTGCTTCTCGCCGTGCCGCTGGCGCTGCTTGGTCCGGCGGTGACGCTCAGCCTTCTCGGCCTCGACAACAACCTCTACACCCAGATCGGCCTGCTGCTGCTCATCGCGCTGGCCGCAAAGAACGCGATACTGATCGTGGAAGTGGCGCGGGAGCAGCGGGCAATCCACGGGCTGGAAATCCTGGAAGCTGCGCTGAGCGCCTCGTCCGCGCGCTTCCGTCCAATCCTGATGACCTCCTTTGCGTTCATGCTCGGCGTGGTCCCGCTGATCCTGGCAACCGGCGCCGGCGCCAACTCCCGCAAATCCATCGGCATCACCGTGTTCAGCGGCATGGCCGCCTCAACCTGCCTCGCCGGTCTGTTCGTGCCGTCCTTCTTCGTGGTGCTGCAGAGATTTGACGAATGGCGGAAGGCGCGGCGCCATGCTCCAGTGCTCAGGGCCGCACCAACGGCTCAGGAGACCTTTTAAAAACGACAGAAAACCCCTCTTCGCGTTTAACCAGTTTGGAACCGCCGGTAGCCGAGGTCAGAACTGCACCCATTTCAGGAACGGCTGCTTTTGAGGACGATTATGGTTGGCAGGAACGGCTAAGATGAGGCGCAAAGCGGAACATCCCCGCGCTATCGGACGTACCAAAGGCGGCCCAGTTCGGTTAAAATATTGCCTTATTGGCTGTATCTGCTTTTGCAGTCATGCTTGATCAACTTCACATATGGATAAAGCTTTTTTCGGCGACAGGCTGAGGCAGCAGATTATTTCTGTCAGCTAAATGCTGCTCAACCAGCGTTGCGAAGCTCGGGGAAGTTGCCACCGTCAAGGCCTGCGCCATTTGCCCCTGCCAAGAGTTGCTGCTCAAGCGATCGAAACTTGGAGCGCTTGCGGCGGCTGGCATGTTGCCTCGCAACTCCGCGAGCTTGGTGAAGGCCTCTGTACCGGTTAGAGCCGTGCTTGGTGCCGCTAATCCATCCATTACTTGCTTAGGCGCCGCAAACGCCATGGTAGCGGAGGTTATGCCCGCGCCGGTTCTTGCAATGTCATTGGTCGCCGCGGACTTCACCATCGCGCCGCTCGTTACCGTTCCTGTAACCACAAGCGTTTCCGGCGCCAGCGTGCCCGAATAGCCGGAGGTGTTTGAGCCGGCGGCGTCCAGCACGATTGTTTCGGTATAAGTGCCGGCGGTCAGGTCGCTCAGAGAGATGCCGAGCGTGCTGTCCGCGCTGCCGGCGGCGATGCTGGCGAAGCTGTTGAAGCCGGTATCGCTAAACGGCGCCGAGGTGCCGGTGATGAAACTGCCGCTGAGGAGATCCGCCGGGCCGGTGGCGCTGTTCAGCACGCCCAGTGTTTCGGCGAGCGTGCCGCCTGCGGCGACACTGCCGAGGTTCAGAGCCAGCGTGGTGCCACTGCCGCTCAGCGTGCCGGCGCCAGCGACGGTCTCGATGCTGGAGGTCGCGTAGTTGTTTACCGTGCCGGTGATGGTGATGTTCTGGTTGCTGAGCGCGGTGGTGCCAAGGCTATCGATCCCGCCGCCGTCGGAGGTGAGCTTCAATGTGCTGCTGGCCGACAGGGTGCCGGCGGTGCCGGTGTTGAGCAGAACCTCGAGCAATTTGTTGCTGGTCGAGCCGGCGGCGAGCTTGCTGAGACTGCCTGAGGTTTTGAACGCCGAAGAGGTGCCGGAGAAGCTGGCGTCCAAACTTTCCGAGAAACTGCCTTTGACGGCGGTGTTGCTGAGCGTGATGTACTGATCGACCGTGCCCCCGACATGGACGATGCCAAAATTCAAGGTTTTGCTGGTGATCGAGGCGGTGGCATAGTTGAACAGCGTGCCGCTGACCGCCAGCGTATCGGCGGCAAGTGCGGTGGTGCCGAGGCTGTCAATCCCGGAGCCGTCCGAGGTGAGATTGATGGTGGTTGAGCCGGTGACGGCGCCGCCCGCCGCGCTATGCAGGGTGACGACCATGGCGGTGCTGTTCGAGGAACCGGCGGCCAGTTCCGGAATAGTCCCGCTTGCGGAAAGATTGGAAGAGGTGCCAGAGAAGCTGGCATCCAGGTTTTCCGAATAAGCGCCTTTGGCGGCGGTGTCGGCGATCACGATGGTCTGGGTATAGGCGGAGCCGGCATGGTGCTGGCCGAAATTCAACGTGACCGGCGCGGCGGCGGTGGCGAGGTTGAACAGCGTGCCGGCGGCGGTGATCGTTTCCGGCGCCAGGGTGGTGCTGGCCAGCGTATCGATGCCCGCGCCGTCCGAAAGCAGCGTGAGTGTTGCAGTGCCGGAGGCGAGGCCGGCGGTGCCGGGGCTGATGCTGAGCGACAGGGAGTTCCCGTTGCTGGTTCCGGCGGCGAGTTCGGAGACGCTGCCGCTCGCGCTTAGCCCAAGGGACGTGCCGGAGAAGCTGGCGTCCAGGTTTTCCGAATAAGCGCCAGGTACCGCGCTGTTATCGAGGATCAGAAACTGGCTGAGCGTGCTTCCCGCGTGGGCCTGGCCGAGATTGACCGGCGCGATCGCGGCGGCGGTGGCGTAGGCAAATACGGTCGCGCTGAGATTCACGGTCTGCGTGCCGAGGCTGGTGGTGCCGCGGCCATCGACGCCGGTGCCGTCCGAGGCGAGCGTGATGATGGCGGTGCCGGTCTCTATCCCTGCCGCGCCGGCGGCTAGGGTAACGGACAAGGCGGTGCTGGTGGAACCGGCGGCGAGTAGCGCAAAGCTGCCGGCGGCGGTGACCAGCGTGCTGGCGCTGGCGATGCTGCCATCGAGCGATTCCGAATAGGCGTTGGCCGGCGCGGTATTGGAAACAGCTAGAGCCTGGACGAGCGTGGCGCCGGCATGGACCTGGCCGAAGGCCACCGGCTCCGGACTATGCAGGCTGGCGGCGGCTTGTTGGTAAAAGGTGATGTCCGTGCCGCCATGGCCATCCGTGCCGGTGGTGAACACCGTGCCGGCGGCCAGGCTGTTGATGGTTTCCTTATAGGTGCTGGCGCCGGAGTGCACTGTCAGCGTCGTGCCGCTGATCGTCGCGGTGGCGCTGGCCAGCGAGGTGAAGTCGATGATATCGCCGGCGCCGAGATTGCCGAAGGCGGCGGCGAAGCTGGCGGCCGTGTCGATGGCTAAAGTGGCGCCGGCGCCAGCGAAGAGCGCCGTGTCTGTCGCGGCGGCGTTGCCGGCGACCTCCAGCACGCCGCCGGCCAGCAGGGTGCCGGTGCCGGTCACGCCGGCGATTTTCAGCGTGCCGCCGGCGGCCGACGCGATGACGCCGTTATCGATGATGGTATTGGTGGCAAGGCCGGTGCCGGACAGCGTGCCGCCGGCGGCGATGGTGAGGCTGGCGGCGGTGAGCGTGGTGCCGCCGAGGGCGAGCTGCCCGGCATCGTTAAGGGCCAGGGCGGTGGTGTAATTGCGGCCGGCGAGCAAAGCCAGGGTGCCGGTGCTGGCGATGGTGGCCAGCGTGCTTTCCAGCTTAATCTGGGTACTGCCGCTGAGGCCCTGGATCACGCTGGAGGTGCCGGACAGCACGATATCCGCGGCGTCGGTGGTGATTTTGGTGTTTTTGGCAAGCTCGATGGTGGAACCGGCGGCCACTGCATAGGTGCCGCCGGTCAGGATGCCGCCGGAGAGATTGGTGAACGTCGTGAGCGTGCTGAAGGTGAGGATGCCGCCGTTGCTGGCGCTGAGCACCGCCGCGTCATTGAACAGCGTCGGCGCGATGGTGAGGGTGCCGGCGGCGACGTTGGCGGCAACGACGCCATTATTGATGATCGCACTTGCGCCGTCGCCGGCCGGCTGGTCGGTGATCAGTCCGGTGCCCTGAATCGTGGTGCCGGCGTCGATGGCGGTGCTCGCCAGACCGCCGAAGAAATATGCGCCGTCCGTCGCTTGGTCGCCCACAGTGAGGTCGAGCGAGAGGGTGTTCAGCCCGGTGACCAGGTAGTTTGAGTCGACCACGCTGCCAGGCCCGCTGCCATTGTAACTATACGAGGAAAGCGAATGCCCGTTCAGCAGGATGGTGCCCCCGTTGTCGAAGAAGAAGCTGCCCGAGAGCAGGCCAGCGGCGGCCTGCGCCGCTGTTAGTGTGAAGACCTCGGTGAAAACATAGGGTGGTGCTGGTTCGGAGTTGGAATCGTAAACGCCGATCACGTTGCCAGCAGGGTTGAGGCCGATGCCGGCCCAGTTGGCCTGGTTCAACACCGCGGCCGGGCCCGCGATGTTGTCCGACCAGTGCGGGTCCGCCGCACCTTCCGCCAGCGGATTGCCGAATGCGTCCACGCCGGTGGAGAGGTTGGTGGTGATGGGTTCGCCGGTGATGTACAGCGTGCCGCCCGTCATGGAGATGGCGTTGGCGATGTCCGAATAGCCATCATATTCCAGCGCGGCGTTGGTCAGCTTGACGGCGCCGGGAGCGGTGCCGGCGGCGTTTTCGATCTGCGTGCCTTGCAGCTTCAGCGTGCCGGCATTAAGGGCGAGGCCGCCATCGACTGTGACGTTCAGCAGTTCGCCGCCTTGCGCGGCGAGGGTGCCGGCGGGCAGGAGCAGAGTGCCGTTTAAGATGGTGCCGGCGGCGAGAGTGAAGCCGGCAACGGGTATGGTGGTGGTGAGGTCGAGCGTGGCGCCGGTATTGTCGAGGGTGCCGGAGAGGTTGACGGTGTCGCCGCCGGCAAGTGCCGCGAGCAGCTGCCCGGTGGTGACGGAATCGCCGAGGTTGAGCGTGCTGTTGGTGAGGGAGACGGCGCCACCGAGGACGGTGCTGGTGCTGTCGAGGTCGAGGGTGGAGCCGCTGAGGCTTAGCGTGCCGGCGCTGGTGAAGGTGGCGGTGGTAATGGCAAGGGTGTCGCCGTTGGTGATGGCGATGAGGCCGTCGTTTTCGAAGAGGTTGCCGGTGATGGCGAAAGTTCCGCCGGCGACGGCGCCGGTGATGGCGCCGCTGTTGAAGAGACCATCCGTGTCGTTGCCGCTGTTGTCGCCGACCGTGGCATAGAGGCCCGATTGCGTAACGCTTACGGAAGTACCGAGCGTGAAGAGCGCGCCGGTACCGTTGGGGTCGTAATCCTCAACATATGCGGTACCGCTGCTGTTGCCGAGAATAATGACTGCGTTATTCAGCGTCTCGATGCCCTCGCCAAACAACCCGGCATCGTTGCCGGTGATGTTCATGGTCGAGTTGCCGGCACCGTTCGGGCCGGTGAACGCGCCGCCAAGTATCTGCAATTCGGCATCGGACTGCGTCATGTCCACCGCGCCCTCAAAGAGCACGTTGTTGAATGTGGCCGCAGCGCCCGATATGGCGAAATCTCCGCCCGTCACGTCGATCGTGCCACCGTTGATGGTGCCGCCCAGCTCTACCGTGCCGTTGGTCTGCGCGAAACTGGTGCCGATGGCGAGGGTGCCGTTGATCGCCAAAGTGGCGTTGGCATCCGAGAGGGTGAGGGATTTAACCGTATCGGCCTCGCCGGCGCCGATGGTGATGGTTTTTGCGCCCGTGCCATTGATGACCGCGTTGGTATCCGTCATCGGCACGCCGCCGCTCCAGTCGGAGGCGACAGTCCAGTCCGCCGTGCCGCCGGTCCAGGTGCTGCTGTTGCTGACGATACCCAGCAGCGTGCCGCCTGCGCCGTCCGTGCCAACGCTGTAGACATCGCCTACATGGTTGCCGGCCAGCGAAAGCGTGCCGACCGTGTTGGTGCCGTTTTTCAGCGTTAGCACGCCGCTGGAAGAGCCGGTGGCGGAGGTGACGGTGAGGCTGCCGATGTCCAGCACGTCCCCCACCACGAAGTTGGCGATTTTGGCTTTGAAGTTGGCGGTCTGGTCGATGTTAAGCCGGCTGCTGGTGCCCAGGGTAACGGTAAGGCTGCTGCCGGTGGAACCCGCGGCTTCCAGCGTCGCGCCATTGGCGATGGTGGCGCCGCCGGCGCCGGTGACGGCGCCCGCGAGGAGGAGCTTGCCGGAGTTTACGAAGATGCTGCCGGCGTCCGCCACCGCAGCGGCGATGGTGCTGGTGCCGGTGCCGCCGAGCTTGCCGAAACTGCCGGTGGACGTAACCGCGATGGTGGTGGCGGCGGTGGTGCCGAGCAGGATGCTGCTGTCATTGTCGATGTTGTAGAGGCCGGCCACACTGAGGACGCCGGCGATGCTGCCCGAGCCGAGCGTCATCGCGCCGGTCTGGTCGATCTGAGCGGCGTCCGTGAGGGTGCCGCCCTGGGTGAGGTTGTTGACGAAGAAGTCCCCGCTGGCGAGGCTGATGTGGCTGGCGGAAAGGATTTTGCCGCCGAGCGTGCCGCCGTCCTCCAGCGCGAAGGTGCCGGCATTGGTCTGCAACGTGCCGGTGGTGATGAGGGTGGCGTTGATGGTGTTGGTGAGGCTGCCGCCGTTTTTCGCCAGCAGGCCGGCATTGGTGAAGGTGCCGATGACGGGGATTTGGTCGCCGTAGATGTCGTAGGAAATGCCGTTGGTGATGGCGGCGTCGTCGGAATGGAGGTCGAAGGTGCCGGTAGTGCCGTTAACAAGATAAGCAGCGCCGTCAGAAGAGCCAAGCTGGATGACGCCGTTATCAGTCACTACGCCGGTGTTGCTCCATTCTGGCCCGCCATCCAAAATTAACTCGGCACTTGTGCCGCTATCGGAGAGGGAGACGCTGCCGCTTGTCGCGATAACGCCACTACCGCCGAAATATGCATCTTGACCGCCGACTGGCGTCGTCGGCCCAAAAACATCGGAGCCAGTCAGGCTAAGCGTGCTGCTGTTATCGAATCCGGTTGAGATGTTGTCGTCGAAAGACGTGGCTATAGTCGTGTTGCCGAAAAGCGTTAAGGCCCCTGGTTGTAACAAAAGGCTCAGTGAGTTTGCGATGGACAAGCTGCCAAAGTTTACGTTCGCGCCCTGAAACGACACAGTACCTTTGCCGATGATCGCACCGGAGAACGTGCCGCCGTCATCAAACTCCATTGTGCCGCTGGCGACGTTGATGGTTCCGGTGTCCTGAACCGCCACCTGTACATAAGAGGTGTTGGTACCACCGGTTTTTGCCAACGTTCCAGCGTTGTTGATGAAGCCGCTCAGACCGCTATAGGGGCTGGCAATGTTCCCATCCCCAAGGAAATTGAGGGTGGCGCCACTCAGATTGGTGAACGTCGCTGCACTATCGTTTTGGTAGTTGAGGTAAAAATTGTCGGACGCCTGTATATTTACTACGCCCGAATTGACCCAGTCCACGCCACCGGCGACGTAAAGAGCGTTGGTATATGAGATGCTCGTCGTGCCGCTGGTGCTCAACGTGCCTGATCCATCGATAACGCCAGATGAAAGGGATGTGGACTTAACGCCAAAGGTCGTTCCGTTCAGGTCAAGATCGCCGCCAGACAATCCGAACGAACCGGCATAGGTGAACGCCCCGCCCAACACCAAGGTGCTACCGTCAACAAGAAGATTTGAGACGCCGAGCGACGTGCCGGCAACAAGCATATCTATACCAGCGCCAAATGCCACTGTTCCCGCGCCGAAAATCGCACCCGAGAATGTGCCACCATCGTCAAATTCGATGGTGCCGCTGGCAATGCTGATCGTGCCGGTATCCTGGACCGTTGCTTGCACGTAGGAGGTGTTGGTACCGCCGGTTTTCGCCAGCGTTCCGGCGTTGTTGATCAAGCCGCTCGAACCACCATAGGGGCTGACAATATACCCATCACCGGCGAAATTGAGGCTGGCGCCGCTCAGATTGGTAAAGGTCGCCGCGCCATCATTATAATAGTTGAGGTCAAGGGTATCGGACGATTGTATATTCACCACGCCCGAGTTGACCCAGTCCACGCCACCGGCGACGTGAAGAGCGTTGGTATATGAGATGCTCGTCGTGCCGCTGGTGCTCAACGTGCCTGATCCATCGATAACGCCAGATGAAAGGGATGCGGACTTAACGCCAAAGGTCGTTCCGTTCAGGTCAAGATCGCCGCCAGACAATCCGAACGAACCGGCATAGGTGAACGCCCCGCCCAACACCAAGGTGCTACCGTCAACAAGAAGATTTGAGACGCCGAGCGACGTGCCGGCAACAAGCGTATCTATACCAGCGCCAAATGCCACTGTTCCCGCGCCAACAATCACACCCGAGAATGTGCCACCATCGTCAAATTCGATGGTGCCGCTGGCAATGCTGATCGTGCCGGTATCCTGGACCGCGACCTGCACGTAGGAAGTGTTAGTACCGCCGGTTTTCGCCAACGTTCCAGCGTTGTTAATCAAGCCGCTCGACCCGCCATACGGGGCGGCGATGACCCCATCACCAAGGAAATTCAGGCTGGCGCCGCTCAAATTGGTAAATGTCGCGGCGCCATCGTTGTAATAGTTGAGGTAAAGGCTATCGGACGATTGTATATTCACCACGCCCGAATTGACCAAATCCACGCCACCAGCGACGTAAAGAGCGTTGGTGTATGAGATATTCGTCGTGCCGCTAGTGCTGAGCGTGCCTGATCCGTCGATCAAGCCACTTGAAAGGGATGCGGACGTGACGCTAAGGGTTCCGCCGGCAAGATTGATTTCCCCGGAGCTAAACGAAAACCCACCGGCTATGGTTACGCTATCCGGAATAGCGACGGTAACGCCCTGAATAAGAAGTCCGTTCTGCGGTGCAAATGAGGTCGTGAGGACAAAGTTGCCGGAATCGAGGGCCAGCGAGCCGGCGCCGATGATGGTGCCGCCCAAAGTGCCGCCGTTTTCCAGGGCCAGGGTGCCGGTGGCAACGTCGATGGTGCCGGTGCTGTTCAGCGCGGCGTAGATGTAGCTCGTCCCGCCGGCGCCGCCGGTTTTTTCCAGGGTGCCGGCGTTGGTGAAGGCGGAGGTGGCGGTTTCGGGCGTGCCCTGGTTGTTGTAAACCGTGCCGTTGTCAATGGAAGCGTCGTCGCTGGTCAGATCGTACACCGCGCCGATCCGGTTAATGAGCGTGAACGCCGTCCCCGGTGTGAAATACGCCACCACCACGCCGGCGTCGTTTACCGTGCCGGTGTTGACCCAGGTGAGGCCGGCGCCGAGCACCGCCTCCCCGTAAGAGGTATTGCCGTAATCGACGATGGTGGTGACGCCGTTGGTGGCCAGCGTGCCGGCGCCGTGAATACGCGCGCCGTAGGTGTTGTTGCTGGCGCCGAAGGTGGTGGCGCCGGTCAGGGTAAGCACCGTGCTCGCCCCCAGCAGAAGGTCGCCATCGCTGATCGTGGCATGGGCGATGCTGTCCGCGGCGCCCCCCAGGACCAGGAACCCGCCTGTCTCATTCAGGCCGCCGGCCAGGGCAAAGGCGCCGGAGACGGTGAGCGTTCCACCCTGCAGCGCCAGCACGTCGTCCGTGCTGATCAGGCCGGTTACCGTATCGGTGGTGTTATAATAAATCGTGTGGGCGGATGCACTGCTGAGCGTGACGTTATCCGCGGCCCCGGGCTCAACACCCCCGGACCAGTTGGCGCCCACCGTCCAATAGCCGTTGGCATTCGGTTTCCAGGTAATCGAGCCCATCGGAATTCCCCGTTTCTTACGGAAAGGTTACAAAATGTTGGTGCACAAAGCATGGATCATCTGCCTTACGCGTCACCCATTTTCGGTACGCAACCGTTTTCCGATAAGAATATTTTTTTTTTTTTTGCGCCCGGCCACCGGGCTTCGTCAGCCCGGCGGCTCAATTAGCCCGCCCGCCAACGCCCCAAAGCCCGACATCACCTGCGCCACCAGCTGCCCCTGCGAGTGCGCGCCAACCTTAGCCATCGCCCGCTTCAGAAGCGTGCGCGCCGTATTCACCGTGATTTTCTTATCATCAACGAATTCCTTTAGAGAGCGGCCGCTGGCCAAAGCCATGGTTACGCCCGCCTCCCCAGGCGTCAGCCCGTGCAGCGCCATAAGCAGCCGCTCTGGCGGCATCCGGCGGCTAGTGGGGTCCGCAACGAACACGAACGAAAGCCGTGAGAGTGGCGCGCCTAGAACCGAGGGTGAGGTGACCGGCGAAATCATAAGTTGCAGCCCGGGTGGCACGCTCAGCCACATGATTGGCGGCGGCAAGGGGTCCGCCAGCGTCCGCTCCGCCCAGCTCAGCCGGACCAGGAAATTCAGCCGCTCCACGTCCTTCTTTATCGTGGCCGTCAGAACGGATCTCCGGATCATCAAGCCCTTGTTCGCGGCCAGCAGCGTCTCCGCGGCGCGGTTGGCCGCAACCACCCGCAGCCCCTGGTCGACGATGAACAGGGCGGTCGGCAACGCATCGAGGGCCGCGGCGCTCCACCACGGCCCGGCCGCCGCAACCGTCAGATGGCGCTGGATCTTGAACGCCCGCCGCACATGCGGCATGAGGATCAGGCTCGCCAGATCCACCTCGCTTTGCTCAAAGTTGCCCCCCGCGCTGGTGCGGAAGGCGCTGAACGTGCCGCCGCCATGCGCCTCAAAATGGCAACCCAGAACATACTCCACGCCAAGTTGCGCGCGGTAAAAATCGTTCTGCGCCGGGCAGTCCTTGATCGCGCTCAACGCCAGCTGCGCTTCGTCACGGTAAACCTCGCCGACCGGCCGCCCCAGCATGTGCAGGGATCGCCTGTCCAAATCGACAAATTGCGCCCCATAGAGAGCCGCCGCCGCGAGCTCCGCGCCGTACACGCCGAGAAACAGCGGGGCTTTCCCGTGTTCATGCCGCCGGTAGAGGGAAGCGACATCCGCCCGCAGCAGCCGCGCCATTTGGTCAAGCGCGGCCAGCCAATGCGTTGGCGCCTGCGCGGCCTCATAGATCAGCTCGATCGTGCCAGACAGTTCCAGTCGCCCCACCCGCCTGCCCCACCGTGGCACGGGTTGTTCTTATCAATGTCGAAACGATTGTACTATACGCCGTTCAGCGTAGTCACCCGCATCAGGGCATTAAGGTGGTCTAAAGCTGTCGTTCGAGCTGCCTTTCGCCGCTGGCGTTGGGGCTGCGCGACATGGTCCCACCGTTGCCTATCGCTGGGTCGCCGAGCGCGATCATGTTGTCCTGTGCCTTGCGGAAGGCCTGCCGGTTCCGGGCTTCGATGTAGTGCTTCTGGGCGGTGGCGCTGGTGGCGTGGCCGAGGATGATCCGGATGATGTGGAACTCCTCCAGGTTGTCCTCGGCGATGGCGGTGGCGGCGCAGTGGCGGAAGCGGTGCGGGGTCAGACGGACACCAAAGTGCTTGCTCGTCCGTCTGGCGATCATGTCGGCGAAGGTGTCGGCAGGCAGCCGCCGGCCGTTGCGCGCAAGCCAGAGCGACTTCGGTTGATCCATTTAAGCAACCGCCGCGCCGTGCGTTTCCCCCGCCAGGATTGGCCGGTACTTGTCCATGTAGCGCCGGACGAAAGGCACCAGCCTGACTGGCACGGGGAAGGCGAGGGGGGTGTGGGTCTTCGTCTCCTCGCCAGTCAGATCGACCGTATAGCCGGTCGCGGTCGGCAAGAAGTTCGTGCCGATCTCGAGGCCCATCATGTTCTTCAGCCGAAGCGGCCGCGCCGCCAGAACAGCGATCGCTAGACCATCGCGATACAGCTCCGCCCGCAGCACCTGCTCATCGCCACGAGCAACGTCGGCCCGCACGTCGACCGGTGGCGCTGTGGCCTCCGCTTGCTTGATCAGCTTGATGCCGTAGGCGAACAGGTTCTTCGGTGACACGATCGGCCGCGCCCTTTTATGCCCCGCCTGCCGTGCCCGCTTGTTAAGCTTGCGCAGCATCGGGTTCATCCACGACCAGTAGGCGTCGGGACAAAGCAGCTGGAGCGCCCGCTTTAGTCTCGCGACGTAGCCGTAGACCGTAAGAACCGCCAGTTCCTCGAGCAGCATGTTGACATAGGCGCGGACTCGATCGCGCGTCGCCCGCGCCTCCGGCGGCAGATCCAGCGCCTCCGGGTCCGAGTCCCTCAGAAAGACCAGCCAGCGAGCCGAGGCGGGAGCCGGGCTCGTTTGGGTTTACGGTACGCATTAGACGATCCTCCGGCCATAGCGGGCTGCGGGTGTCGGATCGCGATCATCCCCTCGCAAACCGGTGATGAACTCGTGGCGGGTCGGGCTTAGACGTTTGCCGCCGCAGCCTCTTTAAGGATCGGCTTCTCCACCGTCAGATCAGATACCGCACGCCGCAGCCGCACGTTCTCCGCCTCCCGCTTCTTCAAAGGCTTTCCCTGATCAACCTTCAGCTCGCCATACTCTGACGCCAGCGATAAGGGCGGGCGTGACACCTACGCGATGGCACCGCGAAATAGGCGCGCCGGCCCCGCAGCCGGTCAGGCGGTGGCGCGCTTGCCCGCCGCAGCGATGGCCGGCACCACCTCCGGGTCGAGCCGGGCTGCCGGCCCTAAGTCTCGAGGATCGCGCTCCGGTAGGCCGCTGACCAGGCCGCGCTCGGTCAGGGCGGCGAGGAAACGCTGCGCGGTGGCTTCGGCGTGCAGGCGGCTTAGCACGGCGACGCGCGCGGCGTCGCCGTGCCGGAACGCATCGAAGATCGCGTGGTGTTCGGCATGGGCCTGTTCGAGGCAGGTGACGAAGGACAATTCCATTCGGATATAGGCTTCGATCTTTGAACGCAGGTTGCCGGCGATCTGCTTCAGGTGCGGGCAATCCGCCGCGGCGACTAGGATGTCGTGGAACCGCTGGTTGAAGAGCGACCAGCGGCCGATCTGCGCCTGGGTGAGGCCGGTCAGCGGCAGCCGGTCCATCGCCAAGAGGCAGATCTGCAACGTCTTTACGTGGGCCGTGGTGCGGTTCAGCGTCGCGACGTAGCCAGCGTGTCCTTCCACCAGGATGCGCAGTTGCAGAATCTCGAACAACTGCCGGCCGTCCAGCGTCGCCACCGCATAGCCACGCCGCGGCCGCAGCACCACCAGCCCTTCCGCCTGCAATTGCTGCAGCGCCTCACGCAGCGGCACCCGGCTGGCGTTGAATTGTCCGGCCAACTCCTCCTGCCGCAGTAACTGGCCAGGGACTAGCCGGCCACTTACAATCGCTTCCCGCAAGGCGCAGCAAATAGCCTCCGGCAGGGACGGCTGCGGCCCGGCGGCAAGGCGGCTGTAGGTGGTCGAAGCTATCTTCGGCGTCCCCAGGTCGCGGCGTTTTGCTTGAAGGGCGTTGGCAATGGCATCATCGGGCATGGGATACTGGGTTCCGCGGCCGGTTGCAGTCATACCACGGCGGTGACGTCGATCTCGATCAGCATATCCTCGTGCGACAGGCTGGCGACGCCGATCAGCGTGCGCGGCGGCGGATTCTCGCGGCCGAAATTATCGAAGATCGCTTGGTTCAGTTCGTTCTGCTTCGACATGTCGGTAAGATACACCGTCATCTTCACGACCGATTGCAGGGTGCCGCCGCCGGCCGCCAGGACCTTCCTGACGTTTTCCATTGTCCGGTCGAACTGTTCGCGGAAGCTGCCGCTGAGCCAGGCCGCCTCTTCCTCGGGCACGTGCGGGTGCTTGTGATAGATCGGGATCGGGCCGCAGCCGGAGACCCAAAGTACCTTGCCGCCGGTGGTCGCGACCGCTGGCAGGAACGGCATGTTGTACTCGGGCAGCGGCTCCTGCGGATGGATCGGCAAAATCTCGGTCATCTCGTTGGCTCCGAATTGCTTGTCGGGATCAGATACAGGCCAAACGGTCTTAGTGCAATAGAAACTGTATACAATATTCATTGACACTTGCCGGCGTGCGGACCAGGATTACCCCGTGGAGTGAGCGAGGAAAACGATGAGCCAGCAGCAATTCTTCAAACCGCGCCGGCTTGGCCACGTCAACCTTTGGGTCGGCTCGCTCGAGGCCTCACAGCATTTTTATAACCAGGTCTGCGGCCTGCATCTGGATTTTTGGGAGCCGGACCTCAAGGCCGCTTTCATGGGCACCGGCCACACTCATCACGACGTGGCGATAATGGAAAAGACCGATGGGCAAGCGCGTTACGGCCGCAACGGCTTTCTGCAGCTGCCGGCCGGGATCGGCTATACCGCCGGACTCAATCACATCGCTTGGGAGATAGAAACGGAATCTGAGCTGGTGGCCAATTTCGAGAAGCTGCACAAAGCCGGCATCAAGACCAGCGAGACTGTGGACCACCAGATCGCCCGCAGCGTCTATATGTCGGACCCGGACGGCAACGGGCTGGAATACACGATCGACAGCGTGCCGGATTGGCGCCGGGTCGTGAGCGGCGCGGTCGACCTGATCACCGAAGGCTGGGATGTGGCGGCGTCGTCGCGGTCCACGCAATGCCTGACCAATACCACGCCGCTGCTGCTGCAGGTGGAGACGGCACCGGTGCATCCGGTGCGGCTGGCGCACGCCGTGCTCACGACGACGGACATGCCGGTGATGCGGGATTTCTACACCGGGATCGGCGGGCTGGAGATCGTCGGCAGCGCGCTTGGCGGCGACATCTTGTGGCTGCGCGGCGGTAATCCGCGCTATCCGGATTCGCTGGTGCTGGTGAAGTCCGATGTCTCCTCCTATCACCACGCATCCTTCGAGTTGCCGGACGACGCGGCATTGGAAACCGCTCTCGCCAATCTCGAGGCGGCGGGCGTCCCGGTGGTGAAGACGGTGGATGAAACCTGGAAGCGCAGTTTCTTTCTCAGCGATCCGGATGGTATGCAGGTCGAATATCTGGTGCGCCGGCCGGTATCCGCGGAAATCAAAAGTGTCGAACACGCCGTTTACCTGGTATAGCGTCACACCACCGGGTTTCTGAGGATCCCGATCTTTTCGACCTCGCTTTCGACCATGTCGCCTGGCAGGCAGTAGCGCGTCGCCGCGACCAGCCCCGGCTCCGGCTGCCATTTGCCGCCGAGGGAAGCATCGGTGGACCAGGCGGTGCCGGCCGGCGTGCCGGTGATGATCACCATGCCGGGGCGCAGCGTGAAATTGATCGAGAAGAAGTGGATCAGCTGGGCGCAGCTCCAGATCATGTCCTCGGTGTTGCTGGACTGCCTGAGCTCGCCGTTGATCCGCGTCATGATCCGAAGGTTCTGCGGGTCGCCGATCTCATCGGCGGTTACGATCGCGGGGCCGAGCGGGGCGCTGGTGTCGAAGGCCTTGCCGCGGCCGAGCTCATACCAGGTCAGCCCTTCCGGCGAGGTGCGGACCTGCCGGTCACGCGCGGTGACGTCGTTGACGATGGTGTAGCCGAAGACGTGATCAAGCGCCTGCTCGGTCGGGATGTGCCGGCCGGGCTTGCCGATCACCACCGCCAGTTCGGTTTCGCAGTCAAGTTTTTGGGTGAGGGTGGGGTCGCAGATGATCGCTTCGTCCGGGCCGATCACGCTGTCGGATGTCTTGACGAAGAACTCCGGCTCTTTGCCGCTCAGCGGCGTATTCTTCTTCTCCTTGTTGTGGGCGGCGTAGTTGCTGCCGGAGCAGAGGATTGTGGAAGGCTTGATCGGCGGCGCCAGCACCAGGTCGGTGAGGCGGGTGCCGCCTGTGGCGCGGCGGATGATGTCCATGGCGGCGTGCAGGGCCGGCGCGCCGCCGGCGATGAAGGCGACGGTGTCGGCGAACCACTCCGGCTCGCCGCCTTGGGCGATCGGGTCGATCACCTCCTCGTTTACGAGAAAGCCGAGCCGCGTTGCGGCGCCTGCGCGGAAGTTTACGATTTTCATTTACACCATCCCTGCTGTTGCGCCGTACCGCCGCCGCTTGTCGTTACGAACCAGTAACTGCCGGTCCTTCGTAGCCGGCCGGCGTGGTGCGGGCGGCGCGCAGCAGCCCTTCGTCGAACCAGTCCGAACGCGCCAGCAGACGCACGCCATCCGAGCGCAGCCGCTCCAGGGATTTTGGCCAGTAGCTCATCAGCAGGCCGTAGATGTACGACCACCGTTGCACATGATCGGTCAACGGTCGTTGCCGCTTCTCCCAGGCCAGCAAGGCTTCTGGAACGCTGCCGCCGCCGCTTACCTGCATCGCCAGCGCCATCGCGTTGGTGAACGCCATATTGGCGGATTGGCCGAGATTGGGCGGCATCGCGTGCGCGGCGTCGCCGAGGATCGCGACGTGCCCCTCGCACCAATGGCTGGTGCGGACATTGACGATGCGGTCCCAGCGGCCGACCTCGCCGAAATGGTCGAACAGGTTACCGGCCCCCGGGAACAGTCCGCGCCACAGCGCCGGGTCCACCGGCCGGGCGCGGCCGCGCTTGTCGCGCACCGGACCGCCGAGATAGACGTAGTTCGAGCCGTCGGTGCAGGGGTTGAACATGCACCGCCAAGCGCCGCTCCAGTATTCGGTGATGATATCTTCCGGATCGCCTTCCCGCCGGTCCACCAGCATGCGAAAGCCGCCCTCGCTACCGAAATCCATCCAGGCGGTAGCGAGGATGTTTTCGCGCAGCCGCGAGTAGGCGCCGTCCGCCACCACTACGAGGTCAGCCGCACGCTCTGCCCCGTTTTCCAGCACCAGCACGCCTTCCGGCCGCACCGCCGCAACGATGGAGGAGGTGAAGACTTCCACATCGAGCGCGGCGGCGCGGTCGATCAGCGCCTGGTAGAGGTCGGCACGTGGCGGCAGCAGCATCCGGTCGCGCCCTTGCAGAAACTTGGTGATCAGAACCGCACCGTCGCCGTCGGCGACTCGCCACTCCCGCACTTTTTTCGCGCGATAGGTCGCGGCTTCGTAGGCGCCGAGCAGGGCCAGCGATTTCAGTCCGTTTTCCCACAGCCAGATGCCGGATCCGAACATCCGCAAATCCGGGCTGCGCTCGTGCAGGCTGACTTGCCAGCCAAGCTGCGCCAGCCGGATCGAGAGCGCGAGCCCGGCCAACCCGGCGCCGGCGATCTCCACTTTCTTCACGCCGCTCATGACCCGCACAACTCCAGCCATTTGGATTGCAGCGGCCCCGCCTCGCAGAGCCCGCCGATCACCGAGTAATGATGGTGGCCGGGCACCTCCATGACCGTGCAACCGATCCCGCTCGCCTTACAGGCATCGGCGAACGCGGAGGTGTGCCAGCGGAACGCAGCCGTCTCATCCGCCCCCACCGCTAGCAGCAGGCGGACGCCGGCCGGTAGGGTTTCTTCCATCGGCGAAAGGGCCGCGATTTCATCGTTGGTCAGACGCAGGTCCGCCTGCATCGAGCACCCGGCGAGCGGCGCAAGGTCGTACAGGCCGCTTACGGCGGTCACGCTGCGGATCGCCGGCGCGAGCTCCGGCGTCAGCGCCATCATCACAGAGAGGTGCGCCCCGGCGGAGTGCCCGGTGAGGTGCAGGTTGTCCGGGTCGCCGCCGAAATCGGCTATATGGGCCCGGGTCCAGCGCATCGCGCGCCGGCATTGCTCGGTCAGTTCCGTCATCGTCACCGACGGGCACAGCGCGTAGTTCACCACAACCGAGACAACGCCCGCAGCCGCCAGCGGCGGGGCCAGAAACGTGAAGCCGTCTTTGTGCAGCGCGCGCCAGTAGCCGCCGTGGATGAGTATCTGCACCGGCGCGTCTTTGACGCTGGCCGCCGGCAACAACACGTCGAGCGTTTCATCGGGCGAAGGCCCATAAGCGACGTCGAGATGGCCGTTGAGTGTCTCCCGCGCTTTGGCGCTGTCGGCTTCCCACAGGTCGAAATAATGCTGCCATTCCGGCACCGCGCCGCGCATGAAGTATTGCGCTTCCAACGCGGCGCCGGCGACATCAGGGTGCCCCGCGGCCACCGTGCGGCACATCGCTTCCGCCGCGCTCATGCGCCCGCCGGCAGGCCGGCCACCGCCTCGATCTCGATCAGCAGGCCCGGCAACGCCAGCGCGCTGACCTGGATCAGCGTGCTGGCCGGCTTCGTCGTGCCAAAATATTTCTGCCGCACCGGATTGATCTTGGTCCGGTCCTCGATGTCGAGCAGATAGACCGTGACCCGCAGAACGTCGGCGAAGCTGCCGCCGGCCCGCGCCAGGATGCGCCCCATTGTCGCGAGGATGTAGCCGGCCTGGCCAACGACGTCGCCCGCCGCCACGACGTTGTTCTCAGCGTCCAGCGCCACGGTGCCGGAGATGAACAGGAGGTCGCCGAAACGCACGGCGTCGGTATAATGGCTGAGGGCCGGCCCCATGCCGGGAAGGCTGATTTCGCTGCGCAGAGTCATTGCATTGATCCTGTCGGTTCGGGGGCGGCAGCGCCGGCCGCCGGCCGCCGATATGGCGGTATCATTCCGCAACGGCAGCCCGTTGCGCCGCGATTTCCGCCCGCACCGAAATCTGCATATCGCCATGCACGCCGGCATGCTCGGGAAAGATCGTCAGCAACAGGTAATACAGGCCGCCGCCGATAACCAAGGCGCTGATCCAGCTCAGATCGACACCATGCGCCAGATTGCTCAGGGGCCCGGTGTACAGGCTGCACTGCAGCGCCAGCATGCCGATCAGCGAGCTGACCAGGAAGGCGGCCAGGGCCCGCATGTTCCAGCCGCCGGTGTACCAGTAGACGCCGCCGGTTTCACGCCGGTTGAACACCTGCAGGTCGTGCACGTCGTAATAGCCGCGGCGCTTGAAGTGTCCGACCGTGATGATCGCGAGCCAGGACGCGGTGGCGACGCCGAACAGCTGGATGAAGGCGGTAACGCTGTTTTCCGCATTCCATACCATGGTGCCGAGGAACACCAGGACGACGGCGATGATGCTGAGCACGATGGTCGCGCTCGGCCGTCTCAGCGACGGCACGATCGAGGAGAAGTCGAGGCCGCTGCTGTACAGGCACACCGCACTCTGGCCGAGGCTGCCAATGATGCCGATGACGATCAGCGGCAGCAGATACCAGGACGGAGACAGCGCGATGATGCCGGGCACGTAGTCCAGCTTGGTGCCGAGGATGGCGACCGCCGTGTAGGCGCCGAACGCCAGCGGCAGGGACAGGCCGAGGAAGCCGCCCAGCCAGGTGGCCCAGAGAATCGATTTCTCGCTGTGCTTGCCGAGCGAAATATAGCGCGTCCAGTCCGAGACGAAGAGCACGTAGCCGTAGACCGCGACGGCGGCGATGGTGACCGCCAGGATCCAGGTTGGCCAGAAAGACCCCAGCAGATAGGCGCCGCCCTTGTAGCCGGCGGAGAAATGCGGCGCGTACACGAACACGCCGACGACGAGGAGCAGCCCCGCGATTGGGATCATCAGCCGCTCGACCAGCACCATGCTGGCATGGCCGTAGATCGCGACGATGCTGGAAACCACGGCGATGACGCCGTAGCTGATGCCAAGGACGAGGTTATCGCTCGGCAGGCCGAACAGCCGGTGCATGCCGGCGACCGCCGCCTGGCCGCCGGTCCAGACCGCCAGGGCGTAGAAGCCGACCGAGACGAAGATGCCTATCGCCGAACCGAGAACGCGCCCGACCACGCCAAAGAAGGCGCCGCTGCTGACCGGGCCGTTAGTGCCGGTTCTCGGCCCCAACAGCGCCACCGGCGCCAGGACCAGCGCACCCAGCGCATCGCCGACAATGATCGACCAGAAGGACGACCACCAGCCGAGGCCGAAGCTGACCGGCAGCCAGCCCAGCACGATCAGCCCAAAGGTCAGGTTGGCGCCGATCAGGATCCAGAACACGTTGAGCGGCGAGGAGTGCCGCTCCGCGTCCGGAATGTAATCGACGCCGCGGGTTTCGATCTGGCCGACCGCGTCGACCTGTCCCGACAAATGCGGGGGGTGGGAACCAGCCAACATCGATTGTCTCCAGGCTTCGGGTTGAGGTATCGTGCTCAGGCGGATTTCTGCCGCTTGTGGAACGAGACGTCGTCGGGGTTGATCAGGTCCGGCACGGTCCAGCCGTTCAGGTCGTATTCGCTCATGCAGGCATCGGCGAAGGCCTTCAGCTGGTCGATCCGGCCCAGCACCGTCGCCATCGTGATGTTCTCGAAGCGCGTCGCCTCGTTGTTGCCGGCGTAGTTGCGCTCATAGAGCTCGTGCCGGCCGCCGAACTCCGTGCCGGTCGCATCCCACAGCAGCTTCATCAACTTGACCCGTTGCTCGCCGCTATAGCCGTTGGAGCCGCGCATAAAGCGCTCCATCAGCGGGCGTACCTGCTCGTTCGACCAGTCCGAAGAATGCGAGTTGACGTAGATCAGCCCGCTCGCCACCGTCTGCTGGATGATTTCCTTGATCCGCGGATAGGCGATTTGCGCCATCACGCGGTACGAGCCGGCAGCCTCCAGGTTCGGCAGCACGGTGCCGTTGACCCAGGAGTCGACGTTGCTGGACATCGCCTCGGTCAACGCCCAGATCATGCTGCGCCAGGCCAGCACTTCGCCGACCTGCGCTTGCACGCCGCGAAAGTCTTTGGTGCCGGTCAGTTCGACCGCCTTCAGCAGCAGCCCGGCGATGAAATCCAGCTTGACCGCCAGCCTGGTGCAGCCTTGCAGGGCAAAACGATGGGTGAAGCCGGAGCCGCCGTAGAAGTTCGCCGCACCCTCGACGTCCCGGTACAGCAGCACGTTCTCCCAGGGGATGAAGACCTTGTCGAGGATCAGCACGGAATCGTTCTCGTCCAGCCGGCTGGACAGCGGATAATCGAACGGGCTGCCGATGACGGCGGCGTTCAGCTCGTAGGACGGCCGGCAGATCAACTTCACGCCGGGGCTGTCCATCGGGATCATCGCGAAAATCGCCATGTCCTCGGCCTGCAGCGGCGTTGGGCCGTAATAGGCGATGAAGTTGACGTTGGTGAGCGCCGAGCCGGTAGCGACAACCTTGGCGCCGCTGACGATCACGCCGCCATCGGTTTCCTTCTCCACATGCACGTAGACATCGCGCACCTGTTCCGGCGCCGACTGCCGGTCGATCGGCGGGTTCACGATCGCGTGGTTTAGATAGAGGCAACGCTCCTGGGTCTTCTTGTACCAGGCTTTGGCGTTTCCCGCGTAGCCTTTGTAGAACTCGTGGTTGGCGCCGAGCGTGCCGGTGAAGGACGCCTTGTAATCCGGCGAGCGGCCCATCCAGCCATAGGTGGTCCGGGCCCACTGAGCGATTGCGTCACGGGTCTCCCGGGTTTCTTCGGCCGAACGGTCGACCCGGAAGAACTTGTGGGTGAACCCGCCATTGCCGGTGTCGGTAGGGCAGGTCAGTACGTCCTTGGTTTCCGGCGCGTGCAACGCGTCATAGAGCCGCGCCACCATCCGGCAGGAATTCCGGAATGCGGGATGGGTGGTGACGTCCTCGACCCGCTCGCCGTAGATGTAGATTTCGCGGCTGTCGCGCAGAGTGTCCAGATACTCAGCCCCGGTCAGCGGCCGGATGTCGTTCTTCGTCGCGGCCAACGCGTCCATGTTCATCGGGAGTGCCTCTCGACTGTATTCAGTATTTTGAATACAAAAGCGCTGGAGGCGTCAATGGTTTTCCGAGACATTTCCACGATGCGGATGCCGCTCATCGGCAACTCTCCCGCGGCGTCAGTATCCGGCACGCCTCAGTGACAACGAATTCCAGCATTGCAGAATTGAAGAAGGACCTTGGTTCGTGTTTTCCAAAACGCAGGGGTTCTGGATTTGATATGATAACTCTTTCGCCCAGAGCTGGAGGTGTCGGGTGCACGCTGAGCGCCGCCAACCACGTTATTCATCTAACGCGGCGATGGAGTCCGGCGTGCAGGATCACTGTACTGACCGCGCATTCGAGTAGGCCAGGTACGGCCCGTTACGGTACATTTTCCAATTGCGGTTTATCCGGCTGATGCCGCCGGGAGCTTCGATGTCCAATCTCGACGCGCTTCTCACCCGCAAAAGCAAGCTCGCCTCCGATTGTGCGCTGCTCCGGCCCCCACGTCCGATCACGAAGAGGGGCTGTTCCGAGATATATTGGTTCCAGCCACTAATGCGCCTTGGCCGCATGATTGATTCGTTTCCGTGGAAGGGTATGCTGGTCTCGTCCATGGGCGACGGCGAAGTTTGTGATGAATTGTGACTAATGCTCGGCCGTGCGGCTGAGGCAGCATCTGGTAAGGTACGAATGCCGAAAAGCCCTTCTTTTCTGGACAAAGCGGGTGGCATCCACAGGGCGCGGGATTTAGCAGTTGTCGGCGTGGGCGCCTCCGCTGGCGGGCTGAACGCCTGTCGAACCCTCATAGCAGGACTACCTTCCCAAAACGAAATGGCCTTGATCTTTGTTCAGCATCTCGAGCCAAATCATGAAAGCGTGCTTGCGGATCTACTCTCCGCATCCACGACGATGACGGTGCGGCAGGCCATGGAGGGAATGCTCGTTGAGCGCAGAAATATTTATGTCATTCCGCCTGGTAAGTATCTTTCCGTGGTCAACGGTCGATTGCACCTGACGCCGCCGCTCGCGCGCCGCGGAGCTCGTTTTCCGATCGACTTTCTACTGCATTCCTTGGCCGATCAATACGGCGCTCGGGCCACTGGCATCATTCTCTCCGGCACCGGCAGCGACGGGACCGAGGGTGCCAAAGCGATGCGGCGCAACGGCGGCTTCATCATTGCTCAGCAGCCGAGCGAGGCAGAATTCGACGGTATGCCACGTAGCGCTATTGCCGCAGGCGCCATCGACCTCGTCTTACCTTTGGCTCGAATGCCGGACGCTCTTCTCAAATGCACAAGTGTTCTTGCCGAACCGCCGGAGCATCAAGAATCAGATTCGTCAGATAGCTTATACCTCAAGCTCCCCGAGATCGTTGATCTTCTCCGCTCGCGTACATCGCATGATTTTAGATTGTACAAGCCGGGCACGCTGCTGCGCCGCATCGAGCGCCGTCAAGGGTTAGCCGGCAACAGCGGCAACAATATCGGTATTTATCTGGAAACCTTGAAGACAGATCCGCACGAGCTGGAGCTTTTGGCCGGCGATCTTCTTATCAACGTCACCAGTTTTTTTCGAGACCCGAGGATATTTGACATCCTGGCTCAAAAAATGATTCCAGAGATCGTCCGGCACGCTGATAACGACAGCCCCATCCGCGTGTGGATTGCCGGATGCAGCACCGGCGAAGAAACATACTCAATCGCGATACTCTTCCGCGAGGCGATCCTCGCGCTGCGTCCCCAGACCAAGCTGCAGATATTCGCGTCGGATGTCGATGCCAATGCCGTTGCGACTGCACGCGAAGGGTTATACCCGAACACGATTGTCACCGATGTATCGCCAGCACGTCTGAGCCAATTTTTTTTGAAGGAAGATCACGGCTACAGGATTATCCCCGAATTACGTGGATTGGTGATATTCGCGGTTCAGGACGTTTTGGCCGATCCACCGTTCTCCCGCCTGGACCTCGTCTCGTGCCGCAACGTGCTGATCTATCTGCGTCCGGAAGCACAGGCACGCGTACTCTCTGCCTTCCACTTTGCCTTGCGGAAGAACGGAATTCTGTTGCTCGGGAGTGCTGAGACGGTCGGTTCCTTGACAGGCAGCTTCGAAGAGATATCCAAATCGGCGCGGCTTTATCGTCATGTCGGCGGCAGACGTGCCGGCGACCTCAACTTTCTGCCGCAGAAGAGCGATCACATTCGTGTTCCGCCGCGGCTACAGGCGAACCAGGAGCCGTCTCGGCAGTCAGCCTTTGCCGAGCTTTGCCGGCAAGCGCTGGTGGAAAACTACGCCCCCGCCGCCGTGCTGATCAACCGCAAACACGACTGCCTTTATACCCTGGGCCCCACGGACAAGTACCTCCGTATCGCAAGCGGTCATGCGTCCCACAATCTGCTCACCATGGTTCCTCAGAGCGTACGCCGTAAAATGAAGTCCGCGTTGGAGCGGGCCAGCCGAGAAAACAGCCGAGATCTCACCTCCGGCATCCGGATGACGCGCGACGGCACAGTCATCTCATTCAATCTAGATGTCCTGCCGGTTGAAAACGAGGGCGAGTTACTTCTACTGGTCTGTTTTGTGGAGCGTGCTGAGCAGCAGTGGGATGAGAGCAGCCCACGAAGGGCGGATCGCGAGTTGGGCAGCGGCGCCCTGGAACAAGAGCTGCGGGCTACTAGAACGGAGCTGGAGGAAGCGACCCGCAATCTGGAGTCCTCGAGCGAGGAACAGAAGGCGATCAATGAAGAGGCGCTTTCTGTCAATGAGGAGTACCAATCCACGAACGAAGAGTTGCTGACTTCCAAAGAGGAGCTGCAATCTTTGAACGAGGAACTGACTGCGCTGAACGGTCAGCTACAGGAGACGCTGGAACGGCAACGTATAACATCAAACGATCTGCAGAACGTATTGTACAGCACCAACGTCGCGACCATCTTTCTCGACAACGATTTAAACATCCGTTTCTTCACGCCGGCCACGAAATTGCTCTTCAACGTGATCGCCGGCGATGTCGGGCGGCCGCTTGCGGATTTACACTCATTGGCCGCCGACACGATGCTACCCGATGACGCACGTAATGTACTGCGGAATTTTGAGCCGATCGACCGCGACGTAGAGGTGCCGAGCGGCGCATGGTTTGTGCGTCGGATATTGCCTTATCGCAGTCATGACAACAGCGTTGAAGGCGTTGTCATTACATTTACAGATATTACCGAGCAGAGGAGAACGACTCACGCGCTAGAGATTGCCATGCAACAGGCGGAACTGGCGACGATGGCTAAATCTCGTTTTCTGGCGGCCGCCAGCCATGATCTACGGCAGCCACTGCAGGCGCTGACGCTTATCCAGGGCCTCCTGAACAAGCTCATGGTAGGTGAGACGGAGAAAAATTTAGTCAAGCGGCTGGATCAAACACTGGGTGCGATGTCGGGGATGCTCAACTCGATACTCGACATCAACCAGATTGAAGCAGGCACTGTGCGGCCCGATCTGGTCGATTTTAACATCGATGGATTGTTCGTCCGGCTCCGGGATGAGTTTCTTTTTCAAGCCCAGTCGCAGGGATTAGAGTTACGAGTGGTCGCGTGCAGCCTGATCGTCCGTAGTGATCCTAGCCTGCTTGAGCGGATGGTCCGTAATCTTCTGTCAAATGCGCTAAAATATACGAGGCGGGGGAGGGTTTTGCTCGGATGCCGGCGGCGAGGGAGCGTGCTGAGCGTTGAAATATGGGATACGGGCATCGGTATCCCGACCGCTGAACTCAAGGCGATATTTGAAGAGTATCGGCAGCTCGATAACGCCGCACAAGATAGAAGCCATGGCCTCGGGCTGGGCCTTTCGATCGTTCAGCGTCTGGGGCAAATGTTGGGGCACCACATCCGTGTTCAATCTCGCCGCGGCCGGGGCTCCATGTTCGCCATCGAGGTGCCGCTTCCCCCACGCGGAGCAACGCCAATCCTGCGGCCTCGCATTTCTCCAACGGATGCGATCGAACACAAACGGGGCATCGTGATGATCGTGGAGGACGATCCGCACATACGTGGGCTCGTCGGGATGTTTCTCACTGAGCAAGGACACGCCGTGGAGCCTGCATCGGACGGAGTGGCGGCGCTGCAGCTTCTCGAGCGCGGGGTCAGGCCGGACCTCGTCATATCCGATTATAATCTTCCTGGCGGTTCCAATGGTCTGCAAGTCATCGCAAAAATTCGCGAGACGCTTGGCCACGAGGTGGCGGCCGTTGTGCTGACGGGAGATATCTCCACGGCAACGTTGCGCGACATAGGCACGGCAAGGTGCCAGAAGTTGAACAAGCCGGTGCGACCGGACGATTTAAACAAAGTCATACAGCAACTTCTCGCAACATCGGATACTCAGCCACCGGGTCGCTCGCAACCGGTGCATAAGCCTATAGATCGACCGGACGCTTCGGTAATCTTCATCGTCGATGATGACGGCGAGGTACGGGATACCCTGCGTGTTGTTCTCGAAGAAGACGGCCGGAATGTAGAAGCTTATTCGAGCTGCGAGGACTTTCTCGAATCTTATGTGCCCGACCGCGGCGGCTGTCTGCTGTTGGACGCGTATCTGCCGGGAATGCCGGGGCTTGAGCTATTGCGCCAATTGCGCGCCAAGGGCGACCGATTGCCCGCCATCATGATCACCGGCAACAGCGATGTTCTGGTAGCGGTTCAGGCGATGAAGGCAGGGGCTTCCGACTTCATCGAGAAGCCGGTTGGTAGTTCAGAGCTATTCGCCAGCATCGACCAGGCTCTCGAGCAGACGCGGAACGCGGATAAGCCACTGGCGTGGCAGACGTCTGCGACGAATCACATCCGAGGCTTGACCAGCCGGCAGCGTCAGGTCATGGAAATGGTTCTCGCGGGGTACCCCAGTAAGAATATCGCCGCGGATCTCGGGATTAGCCAACGCACGGTTGAAAATCATCGCGCGTCCATAATGAAGAAAACCGGCGCGAAGTCACTGCCGGCTTTGGCACGTCTGGCGTTAGCCGCCACATGGAATGGGTTGGACGATCCTTCCCGGTAAGGTGCTTACTTCTCGGCCTTTGGCACCGACGATCAACCCGGAAGGTCGGCCCGAGTAGGAACGCGCCCGCGACGGCCTGGCACTCATGCTTCGAGCCGCTTGGGGAAGAGAGGCAAATCGTCGCGCCGCTGCGTTTGAACCGGCACGGTGAGAGCGGCGTCGGCCTCCGGCGCTGAGATGTTCCATTGCGCGATCACGCGCAGCCCGTGATGACTCGGATTGAAGCCGAGGATGCTCAGCGACGCCGTGCCAAGCTGCAGGTGCTCGCCCTGCAGCACGGGCAAGCCGATCCAACGTACTGCCAGGCTGCAACCGAACTGACCATGGGAGAACAGCGCGACATTTCCGCGTTGTTGGCAAAGCCGGGCCAGGAGGCGGTCGGCGCGATCCGAAACGTCGCTGGCGCTTTCGCCACCGGGACAGCCATCGCGGTAACAGTCCCAGCCTGGCCGGTCTATGCGGATGTCGCTTGAAGTCTTGCCCTCATAGCGGCCGTAATCCCACTCGGCCAGATCCGGTTCCACGATGGCCTTTGGCGTGCCGGGACTGGCAAGCTCGCAGGTTCGCCGCGCCCGTACCGCCGGACTGGTAAATATGGCGTCGAAGCGGATGTGCTCGAGGACTGGCCGGAGCGCGCGGGCCTGCGCCTCGCCATGAGCGGTCAGCGCAACGTCGGTCCGCCCGGTGTGCTGGCCGGATAGTGACCATTCGGTCTCGCCGTGCCGGATCAGGTGGAGCCGAAGGCTCTGGTCGGCGGCGGAGGATCGATCGCTCACCGTTCAGGACGCTAAACGGAAGGCGGGCTCGTCTTCCATGGACTCCTGATACGCGCCGCGCAGGGCCGCGTGGTTGCAACGGGCGCGATGCAGCAGAGCATGCTGGGCCGCCGCCACATTGGCCTCCTCGCCGCGCCAGATTTCGAGAGCGGGTTGTTGGATGGCACGCGCGAAGGAGAACACGAGCGGCCATGGCGAAAGCGCACCGGTTTGGCCGCCGGCATTCATGGCATTCAAGCGCGCAGAGGCAAGTTTTCCGGATTGTCCGCCCGACAGAAAGGCGATCCCGGCGACGGCCGCCGGCACGGCGCGGCGCAAGCATCGCAACGTCGCAGTCGCCACCGTCTCGACAGAGTCCTGCCGCGTGCAGGCCAGACCTGGCAGCACCATGTTCGGCTTCAGGATCATCGCCTCCAGGACGACCGATTGGGTGCGTAGCTCGTCGAACACCGCCGCCAGCACCTCGCTGGTCACCGCCTCGCAGCGCGCGATGCCGTGGTTGCCCGCCATGAGCACCTCGGGTTCCACAACCGGGACCAGGCCGGCCTCCTGGCAGAGCGCGGCGTAGCGGGCCAGGGCTTGGGCGTTGGCGCGAACGCAGGCCCGGCTGGGCTGCTCGCCCTCAAGCCCGATCACCGCACGCCATTTGGCGAAGCGGGCGCCCATGCCTGAATATTCCGCCAGGCGCGCGCGCAGGCCGTCCAAGCCCTCCGTAACCGTTTCGCCGGGGTGCAGCGCCAGGTTCTTCGCGCCGAGATCGACCTTGATGCCGGGGATGATGCCGGCCCCGGTCAGCCGGTCGACGAACAGGGTGCCTTGCCGGTCGCATTGTCGGATCGTCTCGTCGTACAGGATCGCCCCGCTGATGCACGTGCCCAGGCCAGGCGTGGTCACGAGCAGCTCGCGATAGGCACGCCGCGCCTCGACTGTCTGCGGAATGCCCGCCGTGGCGAACCGCTTGTTGCAGGTTGGATTGCTCTCATCCATCGCCAGCAATCCCTTGCCGACGCCGACCAGCGCCTGCGCCGTCGCCACCAGCGTGGACGTCATGACGGCTGGTCCCACATCCAGTTGCGGATCTCGGGCAGGTCCTCGCCGTGCTTGTCGATGTAGTGCTTATGCTCGACCAGCTTGTCGGTCATGACCTGCTTGAGGTAAGCGCCCTTTGTGCCCAGTCCGGGCACGCCGTCGACCACGTCCATCACCAGGTGGAAGCGGTCGAGGTCGTTTTGCACCCGCATGTCGAAGGCGGTCGTGATCGTGCCCTCTTCCTTGTAGCCGCGGACGTGCAGGTTTCGGTTTGTGCGCCGATAGGTCAGGCGATGGATCAGCCCGGGATAGCCGTGAAACGCGAAGACGATATGCTTGTCGCGCGTGAACATCTGATCGTAGTCGGTCTCGCTCAAGCCGTGCGGATGCTCGCATTCCGGCTGCAGCCGCATCAGGTCGACGACGTTGACGACACGGATCTTCAACGCCGGCAGGTGCTGGCGCAGGATCGAGACGGCGGCGAGGCTTTCCAGCGTCGGCGTGTCGCCACAGCTCGCCATTACCACGTCCGGCTCCTGGTCCTGGTCGTTACTGGCCCATTGCCAGATTCCGAGCCCTTCGGTGCAGTGGATGACGGCCTGCTCCATCGTCAACCATTGCGGCAATGCGTGCTTGCCGGCGACAACGACATTCACGTAGTGCCGGCTGCGCAGGCAGTGATCGAACACCGATAGCAGACAATTGGCGTCGGCCGGCAGGTAGCAGCGGACGACGTCGGCTTTCTTGTTCACGACGTGGTCGAGGAAGCCCGGATCCTGGTGTGTGAAGCCGTTGTGGTCCTGCTGCCAGACATGGGAGGCAAGAAGGTAGTTGAGCGACGAGATCGGCCGCCGCCAGGGTAGCTCCAACGTGACCTTCAGCCACTTCGCGTGCTGGCTGAACATGCTGTCGACGATGCGGATGAAGGCCTCGTAGCTGTTGAACAGGCCGTGCCGGCCGGTCAGCAGGTAACCCTCCAGAAAACCCTCGCACTGGTGCTCGCTCAGCATGGAGTCGACGACGCGGCCGTCCGGCGCCAGGAACTCGTCATCCGCCACCTCGCGGGCTTCCCATTGCCGGGGCGTGACCTCGAAGATGGCGCCAAGCAGGTTCGACAGCGTTTCGTCCGGGCCGAAGACGCGAAAGTTCCGTTGCTCACGATTCAGCACCGCCACGTCGCGCAGGAACTTGCCCAGCACCATCGTGTCCTGCGCGGTGACGGCGCCGGGCGACGGTACCTCGACCGCATGGTCCCGGAAGTCCGGCATGCGCAGGTCGTGCAAGAGGATGCCGCCATTGGCGTGCGGGTTGGCGCCCATACGCCGGTCACCCATGGGCGCAAGCGCGGCCAGTTCGGGTATCAGGCGGCCATTCCCATCGAACAATTCTTCCGCCCTATAGCTGCGCATCCAGCTCTCGAGGTCGGCGACATGGTCTGGGTGGGCCGGGTCCACCAAGATCGGCACCTGGTGCGCCCGGAACGTGCCCTCGATCTTGAGTCCGTCGATGACCTTCGGCCCGGTCCAGCCCTTCGGCGAGCGCAGCACGATCATGGGCCAGCGCGGGCGTGTCGGTCGATCCGAGAAGCGGGCCACATGCTGCGCCTGGCGGATGTCATCGATCACCCGGTCCAGCGTGTCGGCCATGAGCCGGTGCATCGTTTCCGGGTCGTCACCCTCCACGAAATAGGGCGTCCAACCGCAGCCGAGCAAAAAATTTTCCAGCTCCTCCGGCTCGATCCGCGCCAGGATCGTCGGATTGCTGATCTTGAACCCGTTAAGGTGCAGGATCGGCAGCACCGCGCCATCAGTGACCGGGTTGAGCAGCTTGTTCGATTGCCAGGCGGTGGCCAGCGGACCTGTCTCGGCCTCGCCGTCGCCGATGATGCAGGCCACGATCAGGCCGGGATTGTCGAACGCGGCGCCGAAGGCATGGCTGAGCGAGTAACCAAGTTCACCGCCCTCGTGAATCGAGCCAGGTGTGGCCGGTGCGACGTGACTGGAGATCCCGCCAGGAAAGGAGAACTGTTTGAACAGCCTTTTCATCCCCACCTCGTCCTGGCTGATGTCCGGGTAGATCTCGCTGTAGCTTCCTTCGAGATAAGTGTTGGCGACGAGAGCCGGTCCGCCATGGCCGGGGCCCGCGATATAGAACATGTCGAGGTCGAACTCCTTGATCACCCGATTCAGGTGCACGTAGATAAAGTTCTGACCCGGCGTCGTGCCCCAGTGCCCGACAACCAGCGGCTTGACATGAGCGAGGGTCAGCTTCTCGCGAAGCAAGGGATTGTCATACAGGTAGATCTGCCCGACGGCGAGGTAGTTCGCGGCACGCCAGTAAGCGTCCATTTTATGGAGCTCGTCCTCGGTGCAACCAACAACGGATGATGAGGCCAGCTCCTTCTCGTTAGAAGGGGCCAGCGTCGGGACGGCTGTGTCCATAATAGAATCCTTTGAAGATTTTGCTTAAGCTGACGCATCAAGCGACGCATTGACTCATCTCGGTTCTAGCCCCTGCTCTGCGATGCAGACAGCATCGGAAACTACGTAGGTGATGCGACGTATCCTACGTGGGTTGGCCGGGCATGAAGGCGCTGTGGCGAATAATTGGTGGTTTGCGGCCGCATATTGGTTTTCCGACGCGGGCAAGGAGAGTCGCTGGACCAACAAGACAGCCGCTCGACACCATTTCGCGTGAGCACCAGACTTAACCCGCTAGGTCGGCCGGCGCCCTGCCTTCGATCACCGATCGGGTGTGGCGTGCGATCATCGCCTCTTCATCCGTCTCCAAAACGTGCACTTCAATGGCGCTGTCCGGCGTGCTGATGCAGGGTGAGTTGGCTTTGTTTGCAACCTCGTCGATGCGAACACCCAGCCAACTCAGACGATCACAGACTGATGCACGGATGAGCGGGGCGTGCTGGCCGATGCCGGCGGTGAACACCAGCCCGTCCAAACCGCCGAGAGCGACGGCTAGCGACCCTACATGCGTGGCAATGTGGTAATTGAACAGCTCGATCGCTTCGCGTGCGCTGGGCTCGTCGCTCGCCAGCAACACACGGATGTCCCCGCTGAGGTCGGAGACACCCAGCAGACCGGAGCGGTGATACAGCATGTCCTCGATATCGTCGAAGCTATGCCCCTGGCGGCCCAAATAAAGGATGACGCCTGGGTCCAGGCTGCCGCATCGCGTCGCCATGACCAGCCCGTCCAGCGCGGAAAACCCCATCGTCGTGGCGATACTCCGTCCGTCGAGCAATGCGCACAGGCTTGCGCCGGCGCCGAGATGGGCCACGATCACCCGGCCGGATGCCAGATCCGGCGCGCAATGTTTCAGCTCACCGGCGATGTACTCATAAGACAGGCCATGGAACCCATAACGCCGTATGCCGGCCGCCGTCAGCGCCCGCGGCAGGGCAACGGTGCGGGCAACAGCGGGCAAGGTGCGGTGAAAGGCCGTATCGAAACAGGCGACCTGCGGTAGAGCGGGACGGGCAGCGGCCATTGCATGAATGGGCATCAGGTTGTGCGGCATGTGCAGCGGGTCGAGGGGGATCAACGCCTGTAGGCTTGCCAGCAGCTTAGGGGTGACGCGAGCCGGCGCGGTATGATCTTCGCCGCCGTGGACAACCCGATGGCCGACAGCCGCCAACCCGTCGCGGCCGAGGTGCCCGTCTGTGAAGGCGAGAATTGCTTCCAACACGGTCGCGAACGGATCGGCAAGATGGTCCGGCCATTGCTTCTGCAGCAAAACCGCTCCTGTCGCGTCCTGGACCAGGAGCCGCGGCGACGCGTCAAGATTCTCGATCTGCCCGCGTGCCGTTTTCGGCGGGTCTTCGCCGGTTCCGAACAAAGCAAATTTGAGGCTGGATGAACCAGCATTCAATGCGAGAACCGCCCCTGATACAGTCACTATGTAATCATCCCAATTTGCGCGCTCTGCTCCCGACGAGGATCTCTACGCTGACTGCTGCCCGGACCAATGGCGATCATGGCAGACAGGCCGATCGCGCTATCCATCGAATAACGCCCCCCACCGCGTGCCGGCAGGTCTCGCGTGGTAGGCCACAGAAAATCGTGCTCGCGCTCAGCTTTGCGACGTGTTCCGCCAGAAGTTCCGCATGGTGCGCCTTCGATTTATAGATCGGGTCGATGATCATTGGCCGCTTCTTGAGGTCGACCTCGTCACCTTCCGGAACCCGGAAATCTTTTGTGTGGATGTTCATTTGCTTATCTCAGCACGCTTGCTCATTTGGCGGCTTCCGGAACGGGCGCTGGCGCCGCCTCTGCTGGGGGCTTGGCTTCCGCTGGCTTCGCGGCGGCAGCTGGCGCCTCGGCATCGCTGATCGCCCTTGTGATCAAGCGCCCTCCATCGGCCGGATCCTTCAGAATGGCTGCAAGGAGCACGTCGCCAAGCTTGGTGTCCAGAAGGGCTGTCACCCTTGCATTTGCCGCGGCAGGCTTGGACTCAGACTCGGTCGTAGCTTGTGACCCGGGCTGTGGAGGCGGCTGGTGCTCCGACTCGGCCTTTGGCGAAGGCTTTGGGTCTGCTTCGACAGCCCTCGCGTCGTCGTGAGGCTTTACTTTTGCATCGGGCTTCGGTTCGGCAGCAACGACCTTAACTTTTGTGTCACGCTCAGGTTCGGGTGTGGCAGGCGGCTTCGCCTCTGCTTTGACAGTCTCGTTAGCTTGCTGAGGCTGTGCTGTTCCATCGCGTTCCGGCTCGGCTTTGGCCGAAGGCTTGGTGTCTGCGTTGACAGTGTCGAGAACTTTATAGGCAAGCAGCTTCATCGGGTCAGTAATCAAAAACCAGGCAAAAGCATAGGCCCAGACGATCCCCGCATACGACCAACCAAGGGGCGTCACGAGGCCCATGCCATACACCGCGATCAGCGTCGCCACGATCTGGGTTCCACATACCGCCGCCAGCAGGATCCAGGCCGGGCGGGTAGACCACCAGGGGCCGCGCGTGCGGGTCTGGAAGATCGTCAAGTGCCCGGCAACCGAGAGCATGAGGTACATCATCGTCTGGAGTTGCGGATGGCCAAGCTTGAAGTAGCGGTCACCGAGGTAGAACAGGCCGAATGCGGCGACCGGGCCGATCAGACCTAACACCGTGGCGATGCTGAGGACAACACGCATGTTCCATACTTCAGGCGTATTCCTGTAGCGGACATTGTCATAGGCGATGGACAGGATCGCGCCGTCATTAAGCAACGCCAGCATCACGATCATGATCGCCGTCAGCGGATAAAATTTGAAAACCAGAATCGCGAGCGTCACGAAGACCAGCACGCGCAGCGTCTCGGCGATGCGGTAGATCGCGTAGCTGTTCATACGCTGGAAGATACGCCGGCTTTCCTTGATCGCGTCGATGATCACCGAAAGTCCCGGCGTGACCAGCACGATGGCGGCCGCCGCGCGCGCCGCGTCCGTGGCACCGGAGACAGCGAAGCCGCAGTCGGCTTTCCTCAGCGCCGGTGCGTCATTCACGCCATCGCCAGTCATGCCGACGATGTGGTCATGTTTCTGCAGGATGTCGACGATGTGGAACTTGTGCTCCGGAAACACCTGGGCAAACCCGTCGGCGTCCTCGACGGATTTGATCTCGGCCGCGGTCTCGTCGCTTTTCAAATCGCCCAGGCTGGCGCCATCCAGGATGTTCGTGCCCATTCCCAGCGTCTGGGCGGTTTCTTTCGCGATCGCCAGGGCGTCGCCTGTCACCATCTTGATTTTTACGCCCATCGCGGCCGCCGTCGCGACCGTGGATTTGGCATCGTCGCGTGGCGGATCGAACAGCGCCAAAACCCCGAGAAGCTGCCATTTGCCGTCGCCATCGGCCCGCGCCACGCCGAGCGCGCGGAACCCGCGCTTGGCAAAATCGTTGACCGCCTTGTCGACCACGTCCTTTACGGCAGTGGCATTGTCGGCCAATGCCTGGATGACCTGTGGCGCACCCTTCGTCACCTTGAAGGTTTTGCCATCACCGGCCTGCACGGTGGCCTCGGTACGCTTGTGCACCGGGTCGAACGGCTGGAAATGCGTGATCTTGAACGGCTTCAACGCCTCTTTGTCTTTTAGGCCGCCAAGTACCGCAAGATCGATCGTATCGTCGTTCTCAGACCGTGAGGCCAGTGCCGCGGCCAGGATGAGCTGATCGGGCGTGATCTTCTCCAGGCAGAACGGATTGCCAAGCGTCAGCTTGTTCTGCGTCAGGGTGCCGGTTTTGTCGGCACACAGCACGTCGACGCCGGCCAGTTCCTCAATGGCGACCAACTTGCTTACAATCGCTTGCTTCTTGGCGAGCAGGCGTGCGCCGACCGCCATCGTCACAGATAAGACCGTGGGCATCGCGACCGGAATCGCCGCCACCGTCAGCACCAGTGCGAATTGCAGCAAGGTAAGAACCGCCTCGCCGCGGTAGATCCCGACGCCGACGATCACCGACACCAGCACCACGGCCAATATGATCAGATAGTTCCCAATCCTCAGCACCGCCTTCTGGAAATGGCTCACGGTCACGGCCGACTGCACCAGCTCCGCTGTCTGGCCAAAATAGGTCTTGCCGCCCGTGGCATAGACCAGCGCGCCGATCTCGCCCCGACGAACGATGGAGCCGGAAAAGACTGCGTCGCCGGACTTCTTCGAGGCCGGTAGAGATTCGCCCGTCAACGCGGACTGGTCGACCGAAATCTCGTCGCCCTCGAGCAGACGCGCGTCCGCAGGGACGATATCACCCAACCGCAAGCGTATGACGTCACCCGGAACGACTTCCTTGGCAGGGGGTGTGATCCACTTGCCGTCGCGCCGCACCCGGGCCTTGATTGCCAGCTTCGCCTTCAAGGCTTCGATCGCATTGCCAGCCTGCCGCTCTTCCCAGAAACCGATAGTTGCATTCGCAATAAGAAGCAGCAAGATAATGAAGAAGTCAGGCCAATGCCCCACAACGCCCGAGAGTACGACGGCGACCTCGATCATCCAGGGGATTGGGCCCCAGAAATACCTGAGGAATTTCAGCAGAGCGTTGGCTTTCTTCTCCACGATCTCGTTCGGGCCGTACTGTGCCAGCCGCTTCGTCGCCTCGGCCTGGGTCAGCCCATCCGGTGACGCACTCAAGCGCTTCTCGACTTCAGGCAACGGCAGCGACTTCAGGTCGTCCTTCGCGTCGGATGGCGAACTGGGCTTTGCATCCGGCGTTTTAGCGTGGGCGGCATTCGACGTTGCCATGGCGGCTCTTTCTCCTGATTTTTCATGTCGGATGCTACTTTTGTTTTGCCGAGCAATTCCGCGGCTCGTTCGTATTGCTGCGCGATCCGACTTCAGGCCCTATTGCTCTGGAGTTTGGACACAGCAAAGTTTGCCTTAGCTCGTGGCAGTATGATGAGGCCAAACCGACATAGAGTTGCTAAAGGGATATCCGGGACCGGTCTGTCCTGGGAGCATCGGAATCTACCTAGACCGGGCATTAGCTGGGCCCGGTGCCTGTGTTGGACTGGGATGCGGCTGAGCCCGCATGGAAGTCTGCTGCCTGAGGCTTGCTCCCGCCGATCAAGATGCCTCAGACGCTTGAACGCCCTGCGCTGACGTACGCTGAAGCCCTAAGCCGTAGGAATAGCTTGCGTCGTTCGTGCGCTCTATTAGACGCCTAAGAGGCGAGACGTGTTCTCTCACAGGGGCAACAGATGTTCGAAACCCCCTACGGGACGCCATGATCGGACGAAACTGGGTACTCATGCGACCGGGGCTCCGGTGGCGGCGGAGTGGCTGACTGCTCTGTGCGGCGACGTCGTCGGTATTGTGCGGGCGTTTCGCCGAAGGCGGTCAGAAATGCGCGTGTGAAAGCCTGTGGCGCCTGATAGCCCAAGCCTGCGCTGATCTCGCCGATGGAACGTCGTCCGTGGGCGAGTTCCGAGGCGGCGAGGTCCATGCGCCAGCGCGTGAGGTAGACGAAGGGCGGTTCGCCCATGACCTCGTGAAAGTGCTTGGCTATGCTGGATCGGGAGCGGCCTGACGCAACCGCAAGCTCGCGAAGGGTCCACCGCCTGCCAGGGTCGTCGTGGATGGCATTGAGCACCCGCGCGATCGCAGGGTCGGTGAGGCCGCGAATCCAGCCCCGCTGATGGCCGCCGTCGAGCAGCCATTTGCGTAGCACCGCGATGAAGATCACCTCGACGAGCCGCTCCGCAATCGCGCTGAACCCCGGCTCGAAGGCGCGCACTTCCGCCGACATGAAGTCGATCGCGGCGATCAGCCAGGGTTCGAGCAAGGCTGTCATGCCGCGGAGCAGCGTGACGACAGGCAGGTCGCGGGTCAGCGGGCCGCCGTCGCGGCCGCCTGGCATGAGGATCGCCGAGATGATGCGCGTTTGAACCGGCGCATCGCCAATCTGGCGCATAAGCAGCTGGTTCCGGCCGGTACGCAGCTCGTCCGGCAGGAAATTGTCCCGCTCGGCGAAATCCATGACTTCGACCCGATGGGCGCCACTTCCGGTTTCAAAGCGATAATACGGCAGGCGGGCAAGCATGACGAAATCCCCCGCCGCGAGCGCCACGTTTTCGCTGCCGGCGCGCAGGCGGCACGCACCCTTCACGATATAATGGAACGGGAGGCCACCCAATGCCGGGAGACCGACGGAAACATCGGCGCCCAGGCGCACATCGGCGATCAAAGGAGATCGCGCGTGGACAGCTTGAAGAATCTGAGAGAGCGTATCCACGTGGACGCATTGCCTTCTTTTATGGACTACATCAAGCTTTGCGTCCGTGATCCGCTGCATTAATTAGGTTCAAGTCGAGCGGCGCCGGCACGAATAGGGCACGACAGCGGGAAAATTCTAGGGATGAAAGGCGATTAAAAGATGCTAACCGTTTATGAGCATAATGAATCAGTTTGTTGCCAGAAGGTTCGCATCGTGCTCGCCGAGAAGGGTGTGGAGCACGAGGTTATTAATATCTCCTTTGAGGAGAGGCAGCAGCACACGCCCGAGTTCGAAGCCCTGAACCCGAAAGGGCAGGTGCCCGTGATCGTCCACAATGGCCACGTGATCACCGAATCGACGATCATCGTGGAGTATCTGGATGATGCGTTCCCCGATCCGCCGCTGATGCCCAAGGACCCTTATTGGCGAGCGCGCCGTCGGCTCTGGGCCCGATGGATCGACGATGAGATGCACATTCCGCACATCTCGACGCTCAGCTTCAATATCTCGATGACGGAACTGTTGGGCTACCAAAAGGATATGCACGCGCAGGGGCCGCGAGGCGCCCCGCCACCCTTCATGTTTGTTGGGATTGAATCGAAGGAAATGTTGGCCTCCCTCAACGCCTATCAGCGATTTCTGGCGGAGGTGGATCGCACGCTCGCGGATAGTCCCTGGCTGGCAGGACCGGATTTCTCCCTCGCCGATATCGACGTGGTTCCTTACATCTGGCGGTTGCGGAATCTTCATCTATCGGGGCTTTGGAATTCCATGCCGAGAATACAGGATTGGCTGGATCGCGTATCGGCCCGGCAAAGCTTCCGCGAGACGATTATGGAAACCGAGCTTTCCGAATGGGTGGGGTCGATGCGCACGAGAGGCGAGAAGGCGTGGCCGACGATTGCGCGGATGCTCGAACTGCAGTGACGATCGGCGCCTTGGTGGGACTGCTGTTATTTCTCCCTCACGACCTTGGACAGTGTCATGAAGAAGCCGACTGACCTCACCGTTTATGAGCACAAGGAATCTGTTTGCTGCCACAAGGTGGCGATCACGCTGGCCGAGAAGCGGATCGAAGCGAAGATCGTCAATGTCTCGCTGGAACGGCAGGAGCAGCGGCAGCCTTGGTATCTTGCGATCAACCCGCTCGGCATGGTGCCGGCGCTGGTGCATGACGGGAGCACGATCGTCCATTCGACGATCATGACGGAATATCTCGACGACGCTTTTCCGGGACTGCCGTTGATGCCGACGGACCCCTATTGGCGGGCCCGCCGCCGGCTCTGGGCCCGCCGCATCGACGACGGGCTGCACGTTCCACATATTGCGGCGATCAGCTTCATCGTTGCATTCGGGCACCAATTCCGCGCGCGGATGAATAGCAAGGAAAAACTGGACGCTTACTTCGACAACATCAAGGACGTCCGCTACCGCGAAACCATTCGCTCGTGGTACCAGAGCGACCTGAACTCCGATCTTCTGCGGCAGTCGTTGCGCGCCTATCACGACTTCCTGCACGACATGGAGGCGACGCTGCGGGAAGCACCGTGGCTCGCGGGGCCAGAGTATTCGCTCGCCGACATCGACGTGATCCCCTATCTTTGGCGGCTTTCCAACCTTCAGCTCGATTTTCTGTGGGCCGAACTGCCCGGCGTCGCGGATTGGTTCAAGCGCGTCACCATGCGGCCTGCTTTCCGGACCGCGATTATCGACGCGGCGCTGCCGGAGTGGATCGAAGGAATGCGGAGCGCGGGCAATGAGGCGAGAGCGCAACTCGAGCCAATGGTCGCGGCTTTCTAAGTTTTCGCACAATGTTCCGTATTAACGAGTGGATCATCATGCCGCGCGAAGCCTGGTGCGGTCGTGCGGACCGACGAGGTGCAGATCGCCCGGGCCGAGCGGTACAATGCCGGCAGGATTCACGTCTCGAATCGAATAGTATCCCCGCTTTATTCCGGCGATATCAGTGATTTCCGCAATACCGGGCCACTGATAAAGCTCGCGTAGATAATTTGACAGATTATGGTACTCGTAGATGTGCTGCCGATTGCACTTGAAGTTGCAATAATAGGCCGCGTCAAAGCGGACAAGCGTGACATATAGACGCCAATCGGCTTCGGTGATGTGTTCGCCGCAGAGATAGCGGCGCTCTCCCAGCAACGTCTCCAGGTAATCCAGCGTTTTGAACAGCTGCTCAAAAGCTTCCTCATAGGCCTGCTGCGATTTGGCAAAGCCGCAACGGTACACGCCATTGTTTACCGTCGTGTAGACAAGTTCGTTGATTTCTTCGATCTCGGGCCGGAGCGCTGGCGGGTGAAGATCAACCGATGCATCACCCCACTCATTGAACTCGGCATTCAACATGCGGATGATTTGCGACGATTCATTGTTGACGATCGTCCACTCCTTCTTGTCCCACAACGTGGGCACCGTAACACGGCCGGTGTAGGTTGGATCAGCGGAAATGTAGGCCTGGTGAAGCTCGAAGACGCCGTTGACAGGCTCAAGATCTCGGCCGATGCCTTCGGAATATGCCCAATCCCGCTGCCTCGGAAGGTCGGAAAGTGAGATCGAGATCACGCCTTCCAGCCGCTTCAGCCGGCGAAAAATTTGCGTGCGGTGGGCCCATGGGCAGGTGGGTGCGAGAAACAAATGATAGCGTCCCGGCTCCGCTTTGAAGCCGCTTGAACCGTCTGCCGTTATCTGGCGCGTAAAGATCGAGTCCGGGCGAACAAAGGTGCCAGCGGCCGAATTCCTAAAGTTTGCATCATCGTCTACCCACTTGCCTTCAATGACCATGCCCATCGGTTGTCTCCCGTTTGTTCAAGCACGCGATGCGCCAGAAGCTATATCATCGACGCCTTTCTGCAGGAAGGATCTCATGCTTCGGCAGCAACAGATGCGCCTCGACTATTAGCAGTGCTTGCTTTGTTTCAATAGCGCCTGTTGGCGGGCCGGTTCCGGCTTCACGTCGCCTAGTAAACTCACCTTGCTTCAACAGAGGGATAACAGGCTGAGGCAGTCGACGCCGTTGACACTTCTTGCTTTTCGATTGTAGGACATACCAGACGGTACAGTTAAGCCGTTGCGAATGCGGTCTCGTCCAATGGGGAACAAAATAAGAAAGCTATAAAGACGGAAGCGTGGCGTGGCTTTGATGAAAGACGAAGCTGGTCTTGTTTGTGTCTGCGCCTCGCGGTGCGCTTGGCTTAAGAGGGAGAACCGACTTTGGTTGAAAGCGGAATTGCTTTAGTATCCGGCGCAAACCGTGGCATCGGGTTAGAAGTTGTGCGGCGGCTTGCTGATCTTGGCTATACCGTATGGCTCGGCGCGCGCGATGCCGCGCGTGGTGCGGCAGCCGCATCCGCGGTCCAGGCACAGGCAGGACAAGTCAGGTTCCAGTTGTTGGACGTCACGAGCGATGACAGTGTCGGCGCGGCGGTCGAGCAGATCGCCAGCGTGTCGGGCCGGCTTGACGTTCTCGTCAACAACGCTGGCGTCGCCTTAGAGGGCGGCACTGCGCCTAGTCTTGTTAAAATCGAGACAGTCCGCTCGACCTTCGAGGTGAATTTCTTTGGGTGCATCCGCGTGACGCAGGCATTCCTGCCGCTGTTACGCAAGTCGTCGGCAGCTCGAATTGTCATGGTCAGCAGCGACATCGGGTCGCACGGACACCAGACGGATCCCGATTTCCCTTATTACGAGCTGAACCCGATGGGATATATGAGTTCGAAATCCGCATTGAACGCAGTGACGATCGCTTTTGCCAAAGAGCTTCGGGACAGCGGGATCAAGGTTAATGCCGCGAATCCGGGCTTCACCGCGACAGACCTGAACGACTATCACGGCATCTACACTGTGGAACAAGGCGCGACGCCGATCGTTGAGCTTGCGACCTTAGCGGAAAGTGGCCCCACCGGTACCTTTCTGGGCCTGAACGGGACCGAGCCTTGGTAAAGAGGCTCCGGCAGGGGGAGGCGTGTCAGGCAAACGATCTTGCGCAAAATGTCTGGTTAAGAAGGGTGAAGCTTGTTGACTCTGGGCTGCAAGTTTGGCGCGGGGCTAAATAAATAAAAGAGAGGAAGTAGACATGCGAACCATCACGCTTGAAGAACATTGTGCCAGCCCGGGCTTCACGGTGGGGCCGGGCAAAGACTTCATGGACAGGCTTCGTGACCGGGGGGGTCACTTCGCCAAGGTTTATGAGAATCTTCAAGACATTGGTGACAAACGCATCGCGGCAATGGACGCGGCTGGTATCGACATGCAGGTGCTCTCGCTCAGCGCCCCGGGCGTCGAGCAGGCCGACGTGAAAGAGCAAATCACGGTTGCCAGCGAAGTGAACGATTGGCTCGCCGAAGGGGTGAGGAAAAACCCGACCCGCTTCGCCGCGTTCGCGACCTTGCCTGTCGCAGCGCCCGAGAAGGCGGCCGAGGAGCTGGATCGCAGGATCGCGCAGGGTTTCAAGGGCACAATGATCAACGGTCACACGCGGGGCCGCTACCTGGACGACAAATTCTTTTCTCCGATACTGGAGCGTGCCGAAGCGCTCGATGTGCCGGTCTATATTCATCCGACCATGCCGCCGCAGCCGGTCGTCGATGCCTACTACAGCGGATTTTCGCCAGGCGTTAGCTCTATATTCTCTATCGCCGGATGGGGTTGGCACATCGAAACGTCGGTACATGTGATCCGCATGATCCTCGGTGGTGCGTTTGACCGGCACCCGAAGCTGCAGGTCATCATTGGTCATATGGGCGAAGGCATTCCGTTCTTTCTGCAAAGAATCAACGAAACAATGCCACAGGAGTTGACGAAGCTGGAACGGCCGATCGAGGCGTACCTTCGCCAGAACATCCACTACACGTCCAGCGGCTACAACTTTCCGGCCCCGTTCCTCAACCTGCTGCTGGAGGTTGGCGTGGACCGGATCATGTTCTCGGCAGATGATCCATATCAGTCCATGGCGAAATCTGTAGCGTTCTTAGAGCATATTCCCGTCAGCGAGACAGACCGGGAGCGGATTGCCCACGGCAATGCCGAGAAACTTTTGCGAATGTAGCGCAATGGCAATGGGATTTTTAACGCGTCTTAAACTACGAGGGCGCGGCGGCCAAGGTTGCGCTTTCGGTAAAAGCTTTCAATGGGGACACGAACCTTTGGGTCCTTGATCAGTCGCTTAGGAGGAGCGGAGCCATTGTAGGAGGCGGCTCGCTCGATCGCTGCGCTAGCCTGTTGCAAAAAGCAACTCGACTTTTCGGAAGACCTTAAAGGCGCTTGGAGTCCTCCGTCCTCCGGTTGGGCCCACCGTACCCCCGCTTTTCTTAACTGATGTCCATGATTCTCTCTTGACTAGATCAAATTTTCTCGTAACTATACCATAAGGTACGGTTTATTTAATGGCTTCGTATCGTAAAGAACAATTTTGGCCCAGAAATTTGGGAACATGGGAGACAAGTTCTGCTGCTTAGCGCGATGTCTCGTCCGTAAGCGTGAAATCGTGCATATCCTTTTCGGTCCGCCGGCCGATGCGCTGCTGGTAGCATCTGCTTCACGTTTGCCAGCAATGAGGGCGTTCCGACGCCTCTTCTAATGATGTTGAGATGGGGAGCAAAAATGAACAGAATAAACCGGCGCTCGGCTTTGAAGTCTTCAGTAACCGCTTTGGCGGCCGCCTCATTGCCGCGATTGGCGCAAGCGCAGGCGAGCGGCTTTGCGCCGCCAACGTATACGCCGGATGATTTGAAGGGGAAGCTCACACCATTTGGTTCTGTGCGCGCCGGTAACGCAGACGGCAGCATCCCGGCGTGGACCGGCGAGAACCTTGAACTTCCGGCGGATTTCGAGAACGGCGCAACGCCCCAATATTTCGCGGACGAGAAGCCTCTCTACAGCATCACCGGCGCCAACATCTCGCAGTATCAGGATAAACTGGCGGCCGGAGCGATTGCGCTTTTACAAAAATATCCGGATTTTCGGATCGACGTTTATCCGACACATCGCACCGCGATCGCCCCGCAATATGTTTATGACTACATTTACAAGAACGCGACCAATGCGCAGCTCTCGGCGGATGGTAATTCGGTCACCGGCGCCTATGGCGGCATTCCGTTTCCAATACCAAAAAACGGGCATGAGGTGATTTGGAATCACGAACTGACCTGGCAGGCATCGACGGTCTATTACACCGCAGATGCATATTTGATCAGCTCAAATGGCGCGATCGTCTTCGAGTCCCGCGTTCGATCCTGGCAACAATTCCCCTATTATCTTGAAAATGGTGAGTCTCGTTTTAACGGGTTTTATAATGAGGCTTTCATCGTTGCGGTCGCGCCACCGTATCAAGCTGGCACCAACATTCTAAACGTGATGCCGCTCAACCCGGCGATCACGCCGGTGGAGGCCTGGGAGTATCTTGTCGGTGAACGCCGGGTTCGCCGTGCCCCGGAACTGCAATATGATACGCCAAACTCTATTACCGGCGGCACCTCTAACTGGGACGAAGCCTTCATCTTTTCCGGCAAGCTCGACCGCTACGACTTCAACTACGTCGGCATCAAGGAAATGATCGTCCCGTACAACTGCAACAAGTTTAATATCGCAACGGTTGCCGACCAGTACATGCCGCACTTTATCAATCCAGAAGTTGTGCGGTGGGAGCTACATCGGGTCCGGGTGGTGGAAATGACGCTGAAGCCGGGGGCCCGCAACGTCGATGCACGCCGCATACTCTATTGCGACGAGGATGCTAGCGCAGCGCTGATGGCGGACGTTTACGATGCGTCCGGATCGCTGTGGAAGTTCCAGCACAACATTCCGGTCGTCTATCCAAACGTGCCCGCCCTCGTCACTTCTCAAAGCTTCAATGTCTACGATCTCCACGCCGGCAACTATTCGTCGGCGAACACCAGGAACGACCAGTGCTCGCCGCAGTGGAAGCCAATCCCCGAGCTCCCGTCTTCATTCATGACGCCTGGCCATTTGGCCGCTTCAGCTGGCGGATTCTGATTATGGGTTTCTTGCAATAACGTTGATCGGTGGGCCTGCGCTGACAGATGCTTGGCCGACTCCGCTTAATCGCGGGAACATTTCGGACCACGATCGGACGCAAATGATGATCGAAACCGAGACGCGGAGAGGCAATCTGCCTTGCGATCGTATGTCGTGATTGCGATGGCTTAAGCGTCGTTGGTTACCGAGACGGGTTTTGCCGCAACGGACTTGAACGACTGCCGCAGTGTTTACTTTGCCGAACAACGCGGCGATGTTGATGTTCGGGCTGCGATAGCTTTCCACGAAGGTCCGATGGGGATATTCTTTGGGCCTGAGCGCCAGCAATCAGGTTAAGCAGATCGCCTGCCCCCACTTGCTGGGGCAGACGGTCCCGTTCGAAATGGGTCGGAATAGGCGCGTTTGTATAGGCCTTGGAGCTGGAAGGCCGGTTGCGAACAGCCAGCGGCCGGCGTGCTAGGAGACCTGGCTTGCCCTTAACAAGGAAGGATAAGGCGGTATGGCGTACTGGTTGAAACGAAGCATCGGTAGTGAGGCGCGCGCCTCGGCGGCGCGCGAGGTGCGCGATACTGTTGAGGCGACGCTGGAAGACATTGCGGCGCGCGGCGATGCGGCCGTTCGGGAGCTTTCGATTCGATTCGACGGATGGGACCGCGAGGACTACCGCCTCTCCAACAGCGAAATCGATGCCTGCGTTGCAACGCTGTCGCCGCAGGACGTAAAGGACATCGAGTTTGCCCAGACGCAGGTCCGGAACTTTGCAAAAGTTCAGCGCGATTCCATACGGGATGTCGAGGTCGAGACCTTGCCGGGTGTTGTTCTGGGACACAAGACGCTACCGGTGAGCAGTGCCGGCTGCTATGTGCCAGGCGGAAAATATCCTCTGCTCGCGTCGGCGCATATGTCCGTTATTACCGCCAAAGTGGCCGGCGTGCCGCGCGTGATCACTTGCGCCCCGCCGCTGAAGGGCAAGCCGGCGCCTGCGATCGTCGCGGCACAGGCCATGGCTGGGGCGGATGCGATCTATGTGCTGGGCGGCATCCAGGCGATCGGGGCCATGGCGCTCGGTACCGCAACGATTGACCCGGTCGATATTCTGGTCGGGCCTGGTAATGCCTTTGTGGCGGAGGCGAAGCGCCAGCTCTTCGGGCGGGTGGGGATCGATCTGCTGGCCGGCCCGACCGAGACGCTGATCATCGCCGATGACAGCGTGGACGGCGAGCTTTGCGCCACGGATATCCTTGGCCAGGTCGAGCATGGCCCCGATAGCCCTGGTATTCTATTGACAAATTCGGAGAAGCTTGCGCGCGACACCATGGCGCAGATCGAAAGGCTCCTGGAGATACTGCCGACAGCCGCACACGCGCGCCAGGCGTGGGAGACCTTCGGCGAGGTGATCGTTGCAGACAGCTACGAGGAGATGGTTGCAATCGCCGATGGGATTGCTTCCGAGCATGTTCAGGTCATGACGCGCGATCCGAACTACTTTCTTGAAAAGATGACGAACTATGGCGCCCTGTTCCTTGGGCCACGAACCAACGTCGCCTACGGCGACAAAGTCATCGGCACCAATCATACGCTGCCGACGCGCAAGGCGGCGCGCTATACCGGGGGTTTGTGGGTCGGCAAGTTCCTCAAGACCTGCACTTACCAGAAAATACTTTCCGACGAGGCCTCGGCATTGATCGGCGAATACTGCTCACGGCTGTGCGCGCTGGAGGGCTTTGCCGGACATGGGGAGCAAGCGAACATCCGGGTCAGGCGATACGGCGGCCGGAACGTGGCCTATGCCGGCCGGGTTGAGCCGCTGATCGAAGCAGGTGCATAGCCATGCCGCACCTTCCCACAACGCCTGGGTTTCATCTCGACGGGAAGCGGGCCCTGGTTACCGGCGCCGGACGCGGGATTGGCCTGGGTTGCGCGGCGGCGCTCGCGCAAGCCGGCGCCGCGGTGACGCTGGTCGCAAGATCCGAAACTGAGATCGCCGAGGTCGCCGAAGCGATCACTGCCGCCGGCGGCAAGGCTGAGATACTGACGCTTGATGTCACCGACCTTGGGCGCGTGAAAACGACGATTGCCGAGGCGGCCGCATTCGACATCCTCGTCAACAATGTTGGTACCAACCGGCCGAAGAGCTTTATCGACGTCAGCGTGGACGACTACGACGCGGTTCTTGACCTCAATCTGCGTGCCGCCTTTTTTGTGGCGCAGGCCGCAGCGATGGCGATGCGCGCGGCCGGCAAGCCGGGATCGTTGATCCACATCAGTTCGCAAATGGGCCATGTCGGCGGCGCCAATAGGAGCCTCTACTGTGCCTCCAAGTGGGGCCTTGAGGGCTTGAGCAAAGCAATCGCGCTCGACATGGCGCCTTACGGCATCCGCTCGAACACGATAGCTCCCACCTTTATCGAAACCACCCTGACACGGCCGTTTTTCGAAGACCCCGTGTTCAGGACGGATGTTCTGCGCCGGATCAAGCTTGGGCGCCTTGGCCAGGTTGAGGATGTGATGGGTGCCGTTGTCTTCCTGGCGTCGGAGGCGTCGGCGTTGATGACCGGCACAAGCCTTGTCGTCGATGGAGGTTGGACGGCGGATTAGCGGCAGTCGCCGATTTTATCGGCATCTAGTATTAACCGGATTTGTTTCGAACACGGATTTTATAATACGTCGCTTGACGAAGCCAAAAGATCCTCGCATAAAAATACCGTCCGGTGCGGTATCATAAATGGGCCTCGAACCCGATCGAAGCGGAGGAGGGAATGCGTGGCGGCGTAATGACCGCCTGAACACGGACATCCAGCGTGTTCAGAATGGCACTATAGAATTGCAAACGAAATTTGGCAGCAAGCGTTTACAAAGCGCGGTTTCGCGGACGCGACCGATGCAGTTAGTGCAGCCCCTTGAAGGGGACTTTTCGTTTTAGAGAAAAGCCTTCGACAAATTGAAGCCTTTTTATTGCGCCGAAACGATACGAGGAGATTGAAGATGGACAGCAGCAGCGCAGAGGTGGTCTCTAAAGCAACGGGACCGACCGAGCAGACGCAGAGATTTCCCGAATGCGATAAGACCGGGCCGCTGTTTGGCCCGAATCGGTTGAAGTTGGGGGTGTTCGGGTTGAACCTGTCTAGTGCGGCTGGGATCACCTCCGCCAAGGATCGGCATGAGATCGAATGGAAGCAAAACGTCCGGTTGGTCCAGCTAGCCGAGAAAGCCGGCTTTGAGGCTGCCGTCCCCGTCGCCCGCTGGCGCGGCTTCGAAGGCGCATCAAATCCCTGGGGCGAAAGCTTCGAGACCTATACCTGGGCCGCCGGCCTGGCCTCGGTCACCAGCCGGATCGGCATCTTCTGCACCTCCCACGTGCTCACCGTTTCACCGGTCATGGCGGCCAAGGCGATGAGTACGATCGACCACATCTCGGGCGGCCGCGCCGTCCTCAACGTGGTCGCCGGCTGGTTCAAGAAGGAGCTCGACATGTTCGGCGTCGGCGCCTTGGACTCCGCCGCTCGCTACGCCTACATGGCCGAGTGGATGGAGGTCCTGCTACGGCTTTGGACGCAGGACGAGACCTTCGACTTTGAAGGCAACTACCTGAAGGTCAAAGATGGCTATCAACAACCGAAATCGATCCAGCACCCACGTCCGCCTGTAATGAACGCTGCCCTTTCGCCGGTCGGTCATGCGTTCGCGGCGCGCTGGGCGGATATCGCGTTCGTCTCCGTTGAGGCGGGCAAAATAGCGGAAGCAAAGGCCAAGGCGGGCCAGCTCCAGCAGCTCGCCGCGCAGAATGGTCGGACGGTTCAGGTCTGGACCCCGGCGCTGGTGCTGTGTGCCGCTACCGAGGCCGCCGCGCGGGAAGAGGTCGAGCGCTATATCGAGCTGGAGGGCGATCCGGAGGCGTCGGCAAATCGCACCGCCTGGGGACTTGCCGGGGCGCGGCCCTCGCAGACTCAAAAAGATACGATGAAGACCAAAGGCACCGTTGAAGGCGGGTTGTCCCTGGTCGGCACGCCTGAGCAGATCGCGAACACAATTTGCGAACTGTCGGAGGCTGGGATCGACGGTCTGTGCCTCAGCTGGTTCAATTTCGAGAAGGGTTTGCCGCTATTCATCAACGAGGTGATGCCTCTGCTCGAACGCGCCGGTGTTCGTCAGCCTGCCGAAGCTACGAACGCCGCCTGATCTACCTACGGCGCAGCACCGATAATGGCCGGCCGGTGCCGCGCGCCTCGCCAAATTAAAGTGTGCGCGTTACTTCGTCGAAGTCGAGGCGCGGCAGCCGGTTGAAGACCTTGGTTGAATCGCCGTGCCCAATGCCGCAAATCAAGTTCACGCGATAGGTCGTATCCGCGAAGAATTCCGCATTGACCTTGACCGGATCGAAGCCCGACATGGGTCCCACATCAAGACCGACTGCCCGCAGCGCCAACATTAAGTAAGCGGCCTGGAGGGAGCTGTTGCGGAAAGCGGTAGGTTCTATAACCGCCTGGTTGCCGGTGAAATAGCCTTGCGCATTCGGATTATGCGGAAACGTTTTAGGCAGCTGGGTGTAGAACTCGGTGTCGTAGGCGATCACCGCGACAACCGGCGCGGTCATCACCTTGTCGACATTGTTGGGAGCGAGCGCCGGCCGGAGACGCTCCTTTGCCTCGGCGGACCGTAGAAAAACTACCCGCATCGGTTGGGTGTTCATCGAGGTAGGTCCCCATTTGGCGATGTCGTACGCCTTGCGGAGTTCCGCATCGCTGACTGGGTCCGGCCGCCAGCCATTCTGCGACCGCGCATTCTTGAAGAGTGTTACGAGGGCCGCCTCGTCCAGTTCGGTTATGGTTTCGGCGGTCACACTCAGCTTCCTGCCAGTGTGAAACCGACCTTCAGCGTCACTTGAAAATGCTGAACCTGTCCGTCTGTAATGTGGCCACGCGTCTCCGTGACTTCAAACCAGCCGATTGCATCAATCGTTTCGCTGGCCTTGGCAACCGCTCCACGAATGGCGTCCTCAATGGATGTCTCCGACGAGCCGACGATCTCGATCACCTTGTACATATGGGCCGGCACTCTCTTCTCCTTCGGTTAGTTACACGCTGTTATGTTAGAGCGACTGTGCTGTAGTTTATGCTGCTATTCGGCTGCCGCCTCGAGCGGTCTGCGCTGCTTCTCTTTCTCAATGAGCTCGGCCATGACCCGGCGTGCCAGAACGGAACCAGCGTCCGAACGTAGAAGCAACGGCTTCATCGCAAGGAGATCAGTCTGGTCCCCCATCGCCGCCGCCACCTGCTCGATCATTGGTTTGTCTTCAAACTCGAAGGTCCGAACGAAGCTCTCCCGGAACTCGTCCAACGGTACCTGGTCCTCCGCATAAAGCGAACCAGCCCAGAAGTAGAGCGTCGAGTTGTTTGTCTCCGGCGTCAGTATATGGACGCCTGGCATGATGTATCCTGCTTCGCGCGTTTCCCCTGCCTTGGTCACCGCAACCTCAAGGTACATGGCGCCCGGCGGGTCCCAGCGCATCTCGAGCCACTGGTCGATCAGGCCGCCCTGGGTCGGGAACGGGCCGTATTCCATGCTTGTGGGATTGGCGGCGTTGTTCGAGAACCAGTTGGATTGGACCTGGTTTCCCGTTCGAGTTGCCTTGAACGTGCTTCTGGAGCTTAAAACACCGGAGAACGCCGGGTGCAGCATATCGACGTGGCTAAGGTCCATTAAGTTATCGGTCTCGAGCTCATAATGGGCATTGACATGCGTCATCCCATACACGTGCTTGTAGGCCGGGTTCACAAGATACGAAAAATCAGGAATCAGCATCGGATCGGCCGCCTCCGGTTCACCCGGCCAGAACCATACAATGTTGTCGCGCTCGATCACCGGGAAGCTCTGCACTCTCACCGCCCGGGGAGCTCTTTCCTCCAACGGGGCAAAGATGCACTGGCCGGAGGAGTCGAATGTGAGCCCGTGGTACGGGCACTGTATCCCATCTCCGACGACCTTACCTTTGGAAAGCGGGGCAAAGCGATGCGGACAGCGATCGCGCAGAGCGGCAACCTTTCCGTCGAGCTTGCGGTAGAAGAGCGTGCCCACTCCAAGCAGAACACGCGACATTGGAACGTGCGCGATCTCGTAGGACCAGCCGCCCATATACCAGCAATTCATAAGCAAATTGTTCATAAAACCTCCTTGGCAGCGTCAGATGGCTGACCAGATCAGGGATCACGACCGCGACTATTGATGCCTCGTGGATCTCAATGTCGCTACGACAATTATGTTTCTAGAATTTTCAGGATCTTTTAGACCGACCCGACCGATGCAAAATTAAGGGGGAGTCGTTCACTCACCTCGCGAAACTTCCCCTCCTGTACCGCGCGCTTTCTAAATCTTATAATGCTTAATTAACCGTACCGAATGGTCGGATACCGAGAGCCGGGGGCGGAGTCAAGCGGAAACATCCTCGAGCACACTGCATCCCGATGAGACGAGCCGTGCACAAAAGCTACTATGGCACCGCCCCCCGACGACCGTGACGACCGTTTAACCCGAGTTGCGCCCGTGCTCAAAGGCTAGCCCGTCGGGACGACAATAACCAACGGATTGTGCCAGTTATTATGCGGCAATAAGGCAGACCAGTTTGATCTGGTTGAAGGACAATTGTAGGGGCTAGTTGAGAAAGGGGATTGCATGTGCGTGTAAAAACGGAGGATCGAAGGCAGGCGATCATTGAAACGGCGATCGAGGTCTTCCGCGACGTCGGCTTTGAGCGGGCTAGCATGACGACGATCTCGCGTCGGCTCGGCGGCTCCAAGGGCACGCTGTACGGGTATTTTCGGTCGAAGGCTGAGCTGTTCGAGGCCGCAATGAAGGCCGCGGTTGAGACGCCCGGAGATAGGATCATGGAACTTCTCGATCCGGAAGCGGACGATCTACGCAGCTGCCTGGAACGCTTTGCGAAAGCGTACCTCGGCTTTATTCTAGAGAAGAACGTCTTGGCGATTACCCGGACCGCCGTGGCGGAAGGATTTGATTCGTCGTTGGGACCCCATTTGTTCGAGCAGGGGCCTCAACGTGCCCTGGCGACGCTTGCCAAGTTCTTCGCGGAGCAAATGGAACGAGGACGGCTATGCAAGAGTTCAGCTGTTGTGGCTTCCATTCATTTCAAGGGCTTGATCGAGGCGGGTTTTCTCGAAGAAGCGTTGTATGGCGCAAAGTCGCAAGTTGATCGGCGCCAGGCAATTCCCAGTGCGGTGGATATTTTCCTTCGGGCCTATGGACCTGGCACGCAAGAACAGCTCATCGCTGAGCCCGCGTCTTCGAAAACCGAGCGGCGTCAAGTTCCTGCCGACCGATCCCGCGAGCGGTGAAACCATGTGGCCAAAGGCCGTTGCCGGTGCGCCCCTATCGCTCAAGTCGCGCCGGTCGATCGACGAGAGTGCCAAATTCTTTAAGGGATAGCTCCTGCACGCTGTATAAAAGCCGTCTTGTGCGTATAAATATGCAGCCCAATAATTCATTGACAGCACCCACAAAGCGTTTATAAGTGGACCATACGGTACGGTCCTGTCAGGTCCCGCCCGCGGAGGAATATAATGAACGTCCACGCTGATTTGCGGTCGGTGAAGTCTCGGGAGACTCTTCTAGATGAAGCGCGCGAGGTCGGGGAATTTGCCTGGAGCCGCCGCGATGAAGCCGATCGAGATCGCCGCATGCCCGATGAGGTTATGGAGAAACTCCGGTCCACGGGCCTAATGAAATTATGCCGGCACAGAAGGTGGGGCGGTGCGGAGTCCGATCCAATGACGTTCCTGGATGTCGGGCGAGAGATTGCTCGTGGCTCCGCGGCGCTGGGTTGGCTGTATACCGTGCTCGGTTTTCACGATTGGTACATGGCTTTTGCATCGGATCAGCTTCAGGAAGATGTGTGGGGGGATGATCCGGACGCTTTTATTTGTGATTCGTTCGCTCCCGTTGGAAAAATTGAAAAGGTCTCCGATGGCTATGTGCTGACCGGTCGGTGGCGCTTCGCGAGCGGCATCGAATGGTCGGGCTGGATCGGTGTTGGCGGGGTTGCCGTCGCGCCGGATGGCGAAGAGCCGGAGCACCTGTTGTTCTTTGTGCCGAAGAAGGACTTAACGGTTCACGACGACTGGAACACGCTCGGTCTGCGCGGCACCGCCAGCCGCGCCGTGTCCATTGAGCGGATTTTTGTGCCGGATCACCGGGCTTTCGCGCTCGGCCGCGTGGCGGTGGAGCGGGGCCCGGTGGTGAATGATGGTCCTTTGTGGCGCGTTCCGCTGATGACCATGCAAGGCCTCGCTCCCATGACCCCGTCCGTCGGCGTGGCTCAACGGGTTGTCGAGGAATTCCACACCTGGACGAAAGCGCGGATCCGCCCCTATGCCGGGGTTCCCGCCAAGGAAACACCGGCCGCGCAGTTCGCGCTTGCCGAGGCCGCGACGCAGTGGGACGCGACCTGGGCGCTTGCCCAAAAATATGCGCAGACCGGTTGGGATTTTGCGCTCAGCGGTAGAACCTTTGTGCTGACGGACGAAGAGCGCGCCCAGTGGTTCGCCTGGCGTGGCTATATTGGGCGAACGTCGATTGAGCTGAGCGACCAGCTTTATATCGGCTCGGGTGCCATGGCGCTCTTCGACTCCCACCCGCTTCAGCAGCTTTTCCGGGACGTGCATTCGACAGGGGTGCATATCGGCGTTGACCGGGCGGACGCCTACACGATCCGCGGCCGCGTCGCCATGGGTTTCCCGAATACCGCACATCACTGAATCAACTTTTTACAGGAGATCAACGTGCAGTCAGCTTTAAAGAAAATCGATGTGCCGGCCGTCACGGTGGAAAGCACGCTCGAAGATGTTCGCGCCTTGTTGCCGGCGATACGCGCCCGCGCCGAGGCCTCCGAACAAAACCGTTCGATCCCCAAGGAGTCGGCGCAGGAATTTCTTGATATCGGACTGGCCCGTATCCTGCTTCCGAAGCGTTACGGCGGTACCGAGCTCGGGCTGCAAGCCTGGGTCGATGTTTGCATCGAGATCGGCAAGGCGGATGCGGCGCATGCCTGGTGCGCCAGTCTGATGATCCATCATCCGCATTATCTGGCCCAATTTCCGGACGCGGCGCAGGCGGATGTTTGGAAAGATGGACCAGACGTATCGATCGCTTTGACATTCACGCCGACAAGCAAGGTCGAGCCTGTCAAGGGTGGCTATAAGGTGTCGTGCGCCATTCCATATTTAAGCGGCATCAATCACAGCTCTCGCGTGGTGATCGGCGGCATGGTGCCAACCGACAATGGCCCGCCAGACTGGACCTTGTTTCTGGTTCCGGATCACGAGTTCAAGATCAAGGACACGTGGAACACGATGGGCATGCGCGGCACGGGCAGCAACACGGTGGTCGTGGAAGACGCTTTCGTTCCTTATGAGCACACGCTACGCGTGACCGAGATGCGCGAATCCACGACGCCGGGTGCCAAGCTCAATGACGCGCCGATGTTCCGGGCGCCTTGGATCTACTATGCGGGCGTGACTTTCGTTGCGCCGATGCTCGGCGCGGCGCGCGGTGCTCTGGAGGATTATCTGGCATGGACGGCGGAGCGCATTAGCCTGTTCGGCTCCCAGGTTGCACATTACACCAGCATCCAGGTGCATCTGGCACGCGCGGCGGCCAATCTCGACGCCGCCGAGCTTCTTATCCGGCGCTGTATGGACGACGCGGAGCGGCCGGATGCGGTCCGGCTCGACCTGCGCTCTCGCGCCCATCGGGACATCTCGCGGGTCAGCGAGCTGATCGTCGATGCGGTCGATATGATCATGAAGATATCGGGCGCCGCCGGCTTTGCCACGTCCAGCAGTATCCAGCGTGCCTGGCGTGATGTTCACTTCGCGGCGAGCCATGTCGGGCTTAACCCTGAAGTCAGCTTTGCGGCGTGGGGTCGCGAGCAGCTTGGGCTTGAGCGTGATCCCAAGCAGAATATGTTTTGATGCCGAGGCGGCGGTGCAGCAGGTCGATCGCTGCGTTGTTTTGGTGAGTTGATCCCGGTTGGGTTGTTGGATGCGACCCGACGTCTTTTGAGACATTCGATTCCTGCAAGGTTATGAAAAGGGAGGAAGCCGTGCGTATCGATGTTCACGCCCATCATCTTCCGGCAGCCTATATGGAGATGTTGCGTGTGGGCGGCGGCCCGCTGTTTGGGGCCGCGCATGACGAGACGACGTTACGGCAGATGGTTGCAGGCCAAGACGAGGCCGGAATCGATGTGCAGATTCTCTGTACCGGCCCAAACAGCCCGTATATGCAGGATGTCGGCCTTGCGGCGGCGGCGGCGCGTGAAGTGAACGATGTTTTCAAGGACGTTGTCGACCGCTACCACGGCCGGTTTGCGGCGTTCGGCAGTGTGCCGCTTCCGCATGGTGAAGCGGCCGCCCGGGAAGCGGTACGATGCCTCGACGAGCTCGGCTTCGTTGGCATCCACTTCGGTTGCTCGGCCATGGGCCGGGCGCTCGATGATCCGGCCTTTGCGGAAATGTGGTCGGAGCTCGATAAGCGAGAGGCGATCATTTACGTTCATCCGGGTGGCATCCTGTCGGGGTCGGAACCGGGCCTTGCGGGCATGGACGATCCCGGAATCGCCGTCACGATCGGCAGTTCGGCAGAGCTGGCCACCGCGGCGCTTCGTCTGGTTTCCCTCTGCCGTAAGCATCGGCGCCTGCGGGTTATCATCGGATTGCTGGGCGGCGCTTTGCCGTTCCTTATTCAACGGGTGATCTGGCTGGGTATTCGGTTCAAGGGCAAATCCTTGCTCGCCGCCGAGGGGCCGAATGGCTCTCTTCTGGATGAGCTGCGCCGGTTCAGTTACGACACGAATCTGCTTCCCGATCCGGCTGCCATCAAGGTGGCAAGGGACGTTTATGGCCTGGACCGCCTTTTGTTCGGCAGCGACGCGCCGGCAATGGCGCCCCAGGTAACCGCGCAATTCATGCGCGATGCCAGCCTGTCCGAGGCAGACCTCACCAAGGTGCTCTCGGATAATCCGGGCCGGCTCTTCGGCGATCGTTTTATGGCTCGACAAGTCCTTTCCCAAGTTCATTAAGACAAATATCCAGGAGAAACCAAATGACCTCCATTTCCAAGATCACCCGGCTGGAAAATCGCGAGTATGGCGCGGATGAAATGGTGACAAGGATCGAGCAGGCGCTGCCGGCTTTGCAGCAGAACGCCCTTGGCGAGGAAAAGGCCGGCCGTCTTTGCGAGGCTACGATCAAGGCCCTCGATGAGATCGGCGTCTTCAAGATCAGCTTTCCGCTCGAATACGGCGGCTTTGCCTACTCGACCGAGGATCAACGGCGTGTCTATACCGCCGTTGGCAAAATCGCGGGTTCGACCGGCTGGGTGAGCTGGGTGACCACGACGCACGGCCGCTGGATCGCGATGTTCTCGCGGCAGGCGCAGGACGAAGTCTATAAAATGGACTGGGTCGGGCCGCGCATCTCGGGCGTGCTTTCGCCGAACGGTCCGGGCAAAGCGCGGCGGGTCGAAGGTGGCTACATGCTCAGCGGGCGCTGGCCATTTTGCAGCGGATGCCGCCATACCGCCTGGTCGATCCTCGGCGCCATGACCGAAGGGCAGGACGGCGAACCGGACATGCTCCTGCCGCTGGTCCCGACGCGGGAACTTGAGATCATCGACGACTGGGCAGTGAGCGGCATGAAAGGAACCGGGAGCAACACGGTTCAACTTGCCAACGAGATCTTCGTCCCCGAGCACCGCGTCCTGCGGATCAAGGACGCCAGCGCCGGCAACTGGGCCTCGGCGCCGCCGGTGGGGCAAGTTCTCTACCTGAACAATTTTCTGGACTACACCTCGGTCCTTTCCGGCTCGACACCGCTTGGAATGGCCAAGGGTGCACTGGACTATTTCAAGGCACGCATGGACAAGCGCGGCATTGTCGGCACCGATTACAAGGTGCAGTCCGAGGCGCCGGTCGCGCATTTCCAGCTTGCCGAAGCGACCGCCCGTATCGATGCGGCTGAACGGCTGCTATCGGCCGATTGCAATGAACTAGATCGGCGGGCGGCGACCGGTGAGCCTTCCACGGATTTGTTTCAGACCAAACTCAAGTTCGACGTCGCAAGTTCCGTTCGTGGGTGTTGCGAGGCTATCGAGATCCTGCATCGCGCCAGTGGCGCCTCGACGATACTTGAGACGAATCCGATGCAGCGCTATGCGCGGGACGCTCGCGTGGCAACGGTTCATGCTCACTTCAACTATGAGACCTGTGCCGAAAACTACGGTCGTGCCCTGGCTGGAAAGCCGCTGTTCGGACATTTCTCCGCATTGGTCAAAAAATCCGCGGCCTGACACGCGGTGGTGCTTAAATGTGAAGCTTGAGTCGAGGGGGAGTTCATGACGTTCATCAGCAACACCTGGTATGCCGCGGCCTGGAGCGGCGAAGTCGAGGCGGGTAAGCCCTTGGCCCTTACCATCGCCGATCAGCCGATCGTGCTGTACCGCGGCGCCGATGGCAGCGCGGTGGCGCTGGAGGACCGTTGTAGCCACCGCTGCGCACCCCTTTCCAAGGGCCGCGTGGAGGGCGACGCGCTGCGCTGCTGGTATCATGGCTTGCTGTTCAGCAGCGCAGGTAAATGTCTGGAGATGCCGGGTCAGGACACCGCGCCGGGGTTCGACATCCGGGCCTATCCCGTCGTCGAGCGGCATGAGTGCGTTTGGCTGTGGACCGGCAATCCTGCGCTGGCCGATCCGGCGCTGGTGCCTGCCGGCAAACTGACCGAAAACGGCATTCCGTTTCGCACCGGTGTGCTCAACTTCGACTCCGATTATCAGCTGATCAACGATAACCTCTGCGACTTCAGCCATGTCGCCTACGTCCACGAGAAGACGTTGGGGCAGGGGCAGAATGAATGGGCGCAGCGCCTGCCGATGTTGAGCAACCTCGATAACGGCATCCGTGTCACGCGCTGGATCGAGGACACAACGCCGCCGCCCACCCCCGGCCTGGAACCGGGTCTGCGGATCGATCAATATACCGCTTATGACTACGTGGTGCCGGGTGTGCTGATGATGCAGATCGACGCCTATCCGCTTGGCAAGGCAAAGGAGCTCAACTTCCAGCCGCCGCCGGCTTCGATGGACGGAGCGATTTACGTGCTGCGGACGATGCAGATGGCAACCCCGATAACAGCCGGCAAGGCGCGTTACCTGTACAGCCTGTCGCACCCTGTCGATCCGGCGCCGGAGCACTCGCTCGACGGGGTGATCGGACTGTTCAAGTACGCGTTCGGCGAGGACCAGGACATGATCGAGGCCCAGCAAGCTGCCATCGACAAGCATCCGGGGGTGATGCTGCGCAACACCAAGCACGACGCGGGGTTGATGCGGGTGCGACGGCTGATCGCCAATAAGATCCGCGAGGAACAGACCACAACGGAGACCCGTACCGCGGCGGAATAATACTGGCCAGCGGCACCTGCGCGCGCGCGATCGTTTGAGGTCAACGCCGAAGGCGGCCGCTCACCCGAGTATCGCTGACGGCGCGCCCGCGTGATCGGCAGTTCCACCCGCGACGATTACATTTGCCGGCGCGTGCCGACGCAGCAGCTCGGCCAGTTGCCGAAACTGCGTCTCGCGCGGATCGCTGGCCCGCCACACCAGCGCGATGTCCCGTCCGGCGTTCGGCTCCAGCATCGCCCGGCACTGCACCAGCGTGCTGATCTCCGGCCGCGCCGCGATGGCCAGGGCCGGCAGCAGCGAATAGCCTTCCCCCGCCGCGATCATATGCCACAGCGTCTCCAGGCTGGTGGCGTGGCGGGTCGCCGCCGGCGCCTGGGCGCACAAAGTGAGCGCTTGGTCACGCAGGCAGTGGCCCTCCTCGAGCAACAGCAAATCCTCGATCGGCAACGCCTCCAGCTTGATCCGCGGCAGCGCCGCCAGCCGGTGCGTCCGCGGCGTCGCCAACACGAACGGCTCGAAAAACAATGTTGCCGCCGCCAGCCCCGGCATCTCCGGCGCCGGCACCATCAGCACCACATCCAGCATGCCATGTCGCAGCCGCTCCACCAGAATTGCGGTCCGGCTTTCCGTCAGCCGCAGCGAAATATCCGGCATTTCGTCGCGCATCAGCCGCAGCAACCCCGGTAGATAATACGGCCCGATCGTCTCGATCGCCCCCAATTGCAACAACCCCGACAAGCCGGTCCGGCCGTTTCCGCCCATCGCCATGAAATGCCTGGCCTCGGTCAAAATCCGTTCGACTTGCGCCAGCAGCGCCGCCCCCTGCGGCGTGATCGCGACGCGCCGGCGTGTGCGCTCAAAGAACGGCACGCCGAGATGCGCTTCCAGCTTGCGTATCTGTTCGGAAAGCGCCGGCTGGCTGACCCCGCAGCGCTCGGCGGCACGGCCGAAATGGCTCAACTCCGCCACCGCCTCGACATATTCCAGGTCCCGCAACGACAAACCCGCCAGTGATTTCTGCATTGATCGCTTTAATAGGTTTTATCGATCAATGATATACAGAAAAACGACTTCACCTATCAATTTCTTTTGCTTAAGTGGCAATTCCAAGCAACGCAAAAAAAGATCGGAGAGAAAATGGACGGTGATAGCAAATGCCCGGTAGGGGGCGACAAGCAGGAAAAGACCGCCGCGGTTCTGAAGATGTCGAACGATAAATGGTGGCCGAACCATCTAAGCGTCCAGATCCTCCATCAACATGCCGATCTGTCCAACCCAATGGGGACGGCATTCAAGTATGCGGACGAATTCAAGACGCTCGACTTTGCCGCGGTGAAGCAGGACCTGTACGCCTTGATGACCGACTCGCAAGATTGGTGGCCAGCCGATTTCGGCCATTACGGACCGCTCTTCATTCGCATGGCCTGGCACAGCGCGGGGACTTACCGCATCGGCGACGGCCGTGGCGGCGGCGGCTCGGGCTCGCAGCGTTTCGCGCCCCTCAATAGCTGGCCGGACAACGGCAACCTCGACAAGGCGCGCCGGCTGCTGTGGCCGATCAAGCAGAAATACGGGCGGAAGATCTCCTGGGCGGATCTGTTCATCCTCGCCGGAAATTGCGCCCTGGAGTCGATGGGCTTTAAAACCTTCGGTTATGGCGGCGGCCGCGAGGATGTTTGGGAACCGGAGGAAGATATCGACTGGGGCCCGGAAAACACCTGGCTCGGCGGCGACAAGCGCTACAGCGGCGACCGGCAGCTCGACAATCCGCTAGGTGCCGTGCAGATGGGCCTGATCTACGTGAACCCGGAGGGGCCGGACGGCAATCCCGACCCTCTGGCATCGGCCCGGGACATCCGCGAAACCTTCGGCCGCATGGCGATGAACGACGAGGAGACTGTCGCGCTGATCGCCGGCGGTCACACCTTCGGCAAAGCTCATGGCGCCGCCGATCCCGGCAAGTTCATCGGCATGGAACCTGAAGCCGCCGCGATCGAGGAGCAAGGCCTCGGCTGGAGAAACAGTTTCGGAACCGGCAAGGGCTCCGACGCGATCACCAGCGGGTTGGAGGGAGCCTGGACCACGAAGCCCTCGCAATGGGACAACGAATTCTTCAACAATCTGTTCAGCCTTGAATGGGAGCTAACCAAAAGTCCTGCTGGCGCCAGCCAGTGGACGCCCAAGGATGGCGCCGCCGCCGGCACTGTGCCGGACGCGCAAGATCCGGAAAAGAAGCACGCCCCGATCATGTTCACGACAGATCTGGCGTTGCGCCTGGACCCGAACTACGCGCCGATTTCCAAGCGCTACCACGAAAACCCCGACCAGTTCGCGGACAGCTTTGCTCAGGCCTGGTACAAGCTGACGCATCGAGACATGGGGCCGCACGTGCGCTTGCTCGGCCCGGAGGTTGCCGCGCCGCAGCTATGGCAGGACCCGGTTCCCGACGTCGATCATGAGTTGATCGGGGCGCCGGAGATCGCCGCGCTGAAAAGCAAAATCCTGGCATCCGGCCTTACGATCCCGCGGCTGATCGCGACAGCCTGGGCGTCGGCGGCGAGCTTCCGCGGCACCGACAAGCGGGGTGGCGCCAACGGGGCGCGCGTTCGCCTGGCGCCGCAAAAGGATTGGGCGGTGAATGAGCCGGCCGAACTCGCCAACGCGCTGCAAGCGCTGGAGACAATCCAGAAAGACTTCAACGCTTCGCAAGCCGGCGGCAAACGGGTGTCGCTTGCGGATGTGATCGTCTTGGGCGGGTGCGCCGCAGTGGAGGAGGCAGCGAAAAAAGCCGGGCAGGAGGTGAGCATCGCGTTCACCCCCGGCCGCACCGACGCTGCACAAGACCAGACCGACGTGGCGTCTTTCGCGCCTCTGGAGCCGACCGCCGATGGCTTCCGGAACTACTTCCCGAGCGGCCACAAAATGCCGGCGGCCGAGTTGCTGGTTGACCGGGCGCATATGCTGAACTTGACCGCGCCGGAGCTTACCGTCCTGCTCGGCGGCCTACGCGTCCTTGGGGCCAACTTCGGTCAGTCGGAACACGGCGTGTTCACGCACCGGCCTGAGACGTTAACCAACGACTTCTTCGTGAACCTGCTCGACATGGGCACGAAGTGGCTGCCGGCCGGCGAGGAAGGCGTGTTCGAAGGGCGCGACCCAAAGACCGGCGAGGTCAAGTGGACGGGTACCAGCGTCGATCTGATCTTTGGCTCGAACTCGCAGCTGCGGGCCGTTGCCGAGGTCTATGCGTGCCAGGATTCGCAAGAGAAGTTCGTGCATGACTTCGCCGCCGCCTGGAGCAAGGTGATGAATTTGGACCGCTTCGAACTCGCCTGATCCCAGCGGCAAGATCTAGAGCGTGCTGAGTTATCACTCACCACGCTCTACTCTTGTTTTGTCGAGGAACTTCATGGCTCAGTCGATCGCTGCGCGATTCGACTTCAAGCCATATTGCTATAGAAAAGGCGGCATCTCGAAATGATCGAGGCGCCGCCTTTTCAGCTCAAAGAAGTGGTTGGTTCAAAATCCTCCAGCGGAAGCAGCCAGTTGCCCGGGGGTAAAAAACGAGTCTGGAAGCTCAGGGACGAGTTTCCATTGTGGCAGAGCACCGGCGTTGTAGACGTCGCCGCCTGAGTAGTCGCCGACGTGGAGGTCGTAGGTAAAGAAGTTCTGCGCAACGTGTACGCAAGGTACGTCGGGCATGATTAAAGGCATCATATGCTGCATCTTCCAGATTGTTCCGGAGGCATCATAGACATCGCCCATTATGGCTGCGCCTGTGTCTTCGTCGCAGTAGATTGTGCGCCGCGCGTCGACATTGCGGGCACCGGGCTTGACCGTGGCTTCTACTACCCGCATCCGGTGAAGCTCCCACCGGATAATAGCTGGGTTGAGGAACTGCGGCAGATATTGCTCGTCTAGGGTGGCGGCGGTATATTTGTTAGTATTGTAGGGGACGTAGATCTCTTTGATACCTTTGTATTCAAAGTCATAAAGATCAAGCTTGCCGCTAAAAACATTGACTTCATCCCAGTTCGTTACGCCGCCGGCAAGCGATTGCGGAGTGTCATACTGCAATTCCGGAGCACGTCGTACTCGCCGTTCGCCTTGCAGATACACCCATCCTTCGACCGGCGTGACCTGTGGGTTGAGCGGATTCAACACCAGGATCGAGCCGCCGGCCTCGTAGGGCGGCGCAACAGGTACAATGAACTCCTGCAGATAGAAGCCGTTGAACCGCGACTCGCCATCCTTAAAATAGTAAGGAAACTGAAACCAGGTGGTTGTACTGGCCTCCAGAACGCGGGATCCGGCCGAGGTGACATTATACGCTTGGCCGGTAAAATGTGCCGTTGTTCCGGCCCAAGACAAAAGGTGGTTCCAGATTACTTCATGGCCGTTTTTCGGCATCGGAAACGGTATGCCGCCGTAAGCACCGGTGATCGAGTTACCGTCGCTTGAGAGCTGTGCGCTCGTAGCGTTCTTGTAGATATAGTCATAGACATATTGCGGCGCCACCGCGGTCCGGTGGGTTTGAAACACCTCTAGCCGAAAATTCGGATACTTCTGGAACAGCGCGATCGTCCCCGCGGTCAGCTTGTCCTGAAACTGCGCGTAGTTGGCGTTGGTGATGACCATGAGCGGCTTCTCGTCGGCGAACGGGTCAGGCCGGATCGCGCCGTTTTGATAACCTACCGGCACCGTCGAATAACCGCCGGTCCAGGCTGGGATACTGCCGTCGGCATTTCCGGCCCGCACAGCGCCAAATGGCGTCAGCTTCCCCTTCAGATCGTCGGGCACATACGTTGCTTCTTGCGCCAGCCCCCACCTCGGTGCTGCCGCTGCCGCAAGTACTCCTGTGGACGATTTCAGGATTGAACGGCGTTTCATCTTTTTTCTCCCTGATCCTGCGACTTCTTTTTATTTTACGGAGTAGTTCCGTCGCTTTGGTTTAGGCGCTAGCTATGATTTACAAAATGCCCCTTATAGAGGCCGAATGAATCATTCGGCCGCGAGTTGCGACTGTTCTTGCTCGTCCTTGATCAACCGCGCCAGCATGCGGCGCGCCTGTACCGGACCGATGTCGCAAGACAGCAGTAGGGGTTTCAAAGACCACAAATCGATGGTGCCCATCGATTGCTGCACGTCATGCAGCATAGGCTTGTCCTCATCGGTGAAGGCTGCCATCAGCGCCGCCGTGCTGAAGTCGCGAAACGCTACGTTATGAACGTCCCAACTGCGTGCGCCGATAACGAAATAATGCGTGCTGGTGTCCGTCTCCGGCGTCAGAAGATGGCCGGTGATGTGGTCGTTATCAGCTTCCGGCGGCTCGTCCGCGTTACGCGCCGTGACCCGCAGCACGAGGTTCGACGGGGCATGCCAGACCATGTGGAAGGACTGCACGACCGGCCGGCTCGGATCGTCTACGGCGGAGGCAAAGAACGGTTGAACCGTGTCGGTCTGGTAGGACCAGTACGCCTCTACGCCGTCGGCGGTCGGCTTCACCTGCGGGCGTAGCCGGCTCAACGAACCGCCGGTGTTGAGCGACTCCCGATGCACGTAGTCCGCGTGGCTGAGGTCCATCAGATTGTCTGTGACCAACTCGTAGTTCGAAGGCGTGTGCATGTAGCCGCGATTGACTGCCTCGGGAATGTCCAGCCGGATCGTGCTCAAATCGGGCACCTTTGCGGGATCGGCAAGGCGCGCCTCACCCATCCAGATCCAGACGATCTGATACTGCAGGTGCAAAGGGTAGGTTTTTACCCGTACCCTTTCGGGGATAGCGCCGTCGCCGTGTGGGTTATGGACGCAGGCGCCCGCCGCGTTGAAGCGCAGGCCGTGATACGGGCATTCCACAATGCCGTGATCAAGCGTGCCGTTATGGAGCTGAGCGAAGCGGTGCGGACATTGGTCGCGCAGTGCAGTCGGCTGACCTGCCTCGTCAAGGAAGAAAGCGATGCGCTCACCCAGGATCGTGCGGGCCAACATTGCATCAGCGCTTAGCTCGTCCGCGAACGCGGCGACGTACCAGGCATTGGTCAGAAATTGAGCCATGACTAATCCTCCTTAGCTTTTATCCGTTCCGAGATTGCCGTATCGGTGGATCGCAAAGAGGAACGTTATTGAGTGCTTAATAGCCTGAAGCCGCGAACTGATCAAATTCCCTCAATTGACCGAGACGTTACGCGCGATCCGGTGGCCTGACCCGCTACTCAAAGTTCACTTCACCTCGCCGGGATGATTCAACATCTGGTCGAGGATGGCGTCGACCGCCGCCTGCTTCTCGTCGCGCTGCCGCCGGGCTTCCTGCATGGCGGCGTCGGGGTCGCTGAGCGCGGCGCGGCCGATCGGCGCCAGCGCCTCGACCAGCCGCAGCGTGTGCTCGGCTTTCGCCAGCGCCTCGCGCGGCGCGTCCAGGCTGTTCTCGTCCGGCATCACCGGCGTCAGCGGGATAAAGTCGGCCTCATCGTCGTGGCGTTCCGCCATCCTAACCCCCTGCCATGGTCATGCCGTCGATCCGGATCGTCGGTGCGTCGGTGCCCCGCTTGAACAGCAGGTCGTTAGCCGGCGTCAGCTCTAGGAACATCGTCTTCAAATTGCCGGCGATGGTGAACTCGGCGACCGGCTCGGCAATTGCCCCGTTCCGGATCATGAATCCGGCGGCACCGCGCGAGTAGTCGCCGGTGATGCCGTTGACACCCATGCCGATCAGCTCGGTGACGAACAGCCCCTCGGCGATGTCCGCCATCAGGTCGGTGGGAGTCGTGGTCCCGGCCGCCAGATATAGGTTGCCGGTGCCGCCGCTATGGCCGGTGGTTTTCAGCCCGAGCTGGTTGGCGCTTCTGGTGTCCATCAGCCAGGTGGTCAGCACCCCATCATCGACCAGCTTGCGCATCTGAACGCGTTGCCCCTCGCCGTCGAAAATCCGCGAGCGCCGGCCGCGGACCCGGAGCGGATCGTCGACGATGTCGATGCCGGGCTTGAACAGGCGCTGGCCCAGGCTGTCCTTCAAGAACGACGTGCCGCGGGCGATCGCGGCGCCGCTGATCGCGGAGATCAGATGCCCGACGATGCCGCCGGAGACCCGCGGATGGAACACCACCGGCAGCTTCGCGGTCTTCGGGCGGGCCGGGTTCAGCCGGGCTAGGGCCTGTTCGGCGGCGCGGTGGCCGAGGGCTGCCGGGTCTTCCAGGTCCTCGCCGTGGACCGACGATGTGTAATCGTAATCGCGCTGCATCCCGGTGCCGGCTCCGGCGATGGCTGTGGCGGAAACGCTGTGGTTGGAGCGCACATAATGCCCGGCGAAGCCACGGCTGGTCACCAGGATCGAGGTGCTGCGGCCCCAGCCGGCCGAACCGCCTTCCGAGTTGGTGATGCCGGCGACCGCCAAGGCGGCGTCCTCCGCTGCCCCGGCGCGGCCGATCAGCACGTCCATTGTCGGCTCTTCGGCGTCATCGAGGTCGAGAAACGCCGGGTCCAGCGGCGGCGGCGCTTCCGGGATGTCGTCGTAAGGGTCTTCCGGCACGACTCGCGCCATCGCCACCGCCTGCTCGGCCAGCCGGGGGAAAGCGGCGGGGTCGATGGAACCGGCGGAGACCGAGGCGTGGCGGCGGCCGACAAAGACTTTCAAGCTCATGCCTCGTGCCTCGGCGCGCTCGGTTTCCTCGACCTTGCCCAGCCGGCGCTGCACGCCAATCGAGGTGCCGACGCCCATGGAGGTTTCGGCGAGGTCCGCGCCGGCGACCTTCGCGGCGCGCAGCAGGTCCTCGGCCTGGCCCAGCAGTTCGGTGTCGTCGCTCATGCCGCTAGCCGGTCGATGATCTGCGACAGCTTGGGTACTTGGCGGATCGGGCCGATGGTGGCGAGCGTCGGCTTGCCGCGGAAAATCCGGGCGGCGGCGGCGCGGATGTCGGCTTCGGTCACCGCCTCGATCTTGCCTAGCGTCTCGGCGATGGGGATCAGCCGGCCGAACACCTGCCACTGCCGCGCCAGTTGTTCGCAGCGGCTGCCGGTCGATTCCAGGGACATCAGCAACCCGGCTTTGAGTTGGGCGCGGGCCCGGTTCAGCTCGGCCGCCGTCACCGCCTCCTGCACCTTTTCCAGCTCCGCCAGTGTCACCGGGATCAGCTCGGCGGCCTCGGACTCACCTGTGCCGGCGTAGATGCCGAACAGCCCGCCATCGGCGGCGGGGGCGGTGAAGCTGTAGATCGAATAGACCAGGCCGCGCTTCTCGCGGATCTCCTGAAACAGCCGGGAGGACATGCCGCCACCCAGCAGCGTGGAAAGCAGCATCGCCGGATAGTATTCCGGCTCGCCGTAACCCGGGGAGTCGAAGCCGAGGACGATATGTGCCTGATCCAGGTCGCGCTTCTCACGGTACTCGCCGCCGAGATACTCGGCCGCCATCGGCGCTTCCGGCTGGGCGTGCGGCAGATCGGCGAAATGCCGCGCCACCAGCTCCACCACCCGGTCGTGCTCCAGGTTGCCGGCGGCGGTCACCACCATGTTGGCCGGCGTGTAATGCGCCGCCATGAAGCCGGGCAGGGCGTCCCGCTTCATGCCTCTGATCAGCGCCTCGGTACCCAGCACTGGCCGGCCCATCGGCTGCGCCGGGTAGGCGGCGGCCTGGAAGTGGTCGAACACGATGTCGTCCGGCGTGTCGTTGGCCTGGCCGATCTCCTGCAGGATCACGCCGCGCTCGCGCTCCACCTCCTCCGGCTCGAAGCTGGAGTGGCAGAGGATGTCGCCGATGATGTCGATGCCGAGGCCAAGATCCTCCTTCAGCAGCTTGACGTAATAGGCGGTCTGCTCGCGGGAGGTATACGCGTTGATGTGGCCGCCGACATTCTCGATCGCCTCGGCGATGTCGACGGCGCTGCGGCTGGCGGTGCCTTTGAAGGCCATGTGTTCGAGAAAATGCGCGACCCCATTTTCCGCCGCGGTCTCGTGCCGCGTTCCGGCGCCGATATAGGCGCCGAAGGAGATGGTCTCCACCCGTTCCATGGTTTCGGTGAGCACCGTCAGGCCGGAGGGCAGGGTGGTGATGGCGACCGGTTCGTTCATTTGCCGTTCCTAAATGCAAAGCCGCGCACCAGAGCCTGGACCTCGGCGAGGTCGTTTGGCGCGCGGAGAAGATGTTCCTGCCTGTCATATAGGTCGGCGAGGTGCGCGGGTAGTGCAGGGCGGAACCCCAGGGCTGCCTGGATCGCATCCGGAAATTTGGCCGGATGCGCGGTGGCCGCGGCGATCACCGGCATTCCCACTGGGGCGCAGGCCCGGGCGGCGGCCAGGCCGATGGCAGTGTGCGGGTCGGCGAGGTACCGGCAGTCCCGCCACCAGCGGGCGATTTCGGCCGAGGTCCCGGCATCGTCCAGGCAGAAGCCAACGAAATCCCGTTTCACCGCGCGCCAGGCGGGGTCCGGCACCGCCATGCGGCCAGTTTGGCGGAAGTGCGCCATGGTCCGGGCGGTTGCCGCTGCGTCGCGGCCCAGGAACTCGAACAGCAGCCGCTCGAAATTGGAGCTGACCTGGATGTCCATGGAGGGCGAGAGGCTGGGTTCGACAGCGCGCACGCTCATGTCGTTGCTGGCCAGGAAGCGGTGCAGGATGTCGTTACGATTGGAGCCAACGATGAAGCGGCGGATCGGCACCCCCATCCGCGCCGCCGCCCAGGCCGCCAGGACGTTGCCGAAATTCCCTGTGGGCACCGCTACGGCGACCTCCACATCCGGCGCGCCGAGGCTGAGCGCCGCCGCGACATAATAGGGTATCTGGGCCGCGATCCGGGCGAAATTGATCGAATTGACCGCGGAGAGATGCAGCTCGCGGCGAAACGGCGCGTCCGCGAACATCGCCTTCACCAGGTCCTGGCAGTCGTCGAAGGTGCCGGCAACCGCGATGTTCAGCACGTTGGCGGCGGCGACCGTGGTCATCTGCCGGCGCTGCACCTCGCTGGTCTTGCCTTCCGGGTGCAGGATCGCGATGTCGATCCGCTCCCGGCCGGCGCAGGCCTCAATCGCCGCCGAGCCGGTGTCGCCAGAGGTGGCGCCGACGATGGTGACGCGGGCGTCTTGCTCCCGGAGCACATGGTCGAACAGCTGCCCTGCCAGTTGCAGCGCCAAATCCTTGAACGCCAGTGTCGGCCCGTGGAACAACTCCAGCGCGAACAGCGCAGCGTCCAGCTGCACCAGCGGCACCACCGCCTGGTGCGCGAACCCGGCATAGGCCCGCCGGCACATCGCCTGCAGCGTGGTGAACGGGATCGCGGTGCCGACCAACGGCGCCATCACCCGCGCCGCCAGCTCCGCGTAAGGCAGGCCGCGCAGCGCCCGCAGCTCGACGGCGGAGAATGCCGGCCAGGCCTCCGGCATATAAAGCCCGCCATCCTCCGCCAGCCCGGCCAGCAGCACCCCAGCAAAATCCAGCACCGGCGCCTGGCCGCGGGTGGAAATGTAACGCATCTGTCGTCCCAGTTACGGAAGGCGAGGGGGCGCTGCCCCCTCGACCCCCGCCAAAGGCGTGCCTTTGGAATCCATGAATTCTATGCGATGGCCTATAGGGCGTTGGGGCTTAGCGCGCGAGGGCGGGCAGCAGGGCGTCCAGACGTTTGCGCCCTTCCGGGGTGGCGGTCATGTGCGTCGAGGTCTGGATAAGGTAGTTTTCTTCTGTCGCCGTTTGCAGCACATCCGGCTCGACCGCGTCCGAGAATTTTGTTCCGGTACGGCTTTGAAATGCGTTGAGGTCGATCCCCTCCGCCAGCCGTAGTCCCATCAGCAGCGCCTCGCGCGCGCGGTCCAGCGCCGGCACGGGATCCTCTGTGGTAGCGCCGCTGCCTTTGGCTTCAACCAGATCGGCCCAGACTTCCGGCGCGCGGTGCCGGCTGGTCGCCAGCAGCCTGCCGTCCAACGTGATCCGCCCGTGCGCCCCTGGGCCGATCCCAGCGTAATCCTCGTAGCGCCAGTAGGCGAGGTTGTGCCGGCTCTCGCCACCGGGTTTGGCGTAGTTGGAAATCTCGTACTGGCGCAGCCCGTATTCGGCGGCTGTCGTCGCCGTCTCCTCGTAAAGTTCGGCGGCGAGGTCTTCCGGCGGCAGCACGAAGGCGCCCCGGCCATGCAGGGTGGCGAACTTGGTGCCCTGTTCTATGGTCAACTGGTACAGCGACAGATGGTCGGCGGCCAGCGCCAGCGCCTGGCGTAGCTCCGCCCGCCAGGCTTCCAGCGTCTGCCCAGGCCGGGCGTAGATCAGGTCGAAGGACAGCCGGGGGAAAATCCGCCGCGCCAGCTCAATCGCCGCGATCGCCTGCGCCGCCGTATGCTCGCGGCCGAGGAATTTCAGCGCCGCTTCATCGAAGCTCTGCACCCCGATCGAGACCCGGTTGACTCCAGCCGCCGCATAGGCCGCGAACCGCCCGGCCTCGACGCTGGTCGGGTTGGCTTCCAGAGTAATCTCGATGTCCCCGGCCGGAGCAAAAAAATGTTTTGCGTCCGCGATCAGTGCTGCGACATCCGCCGGGTCCATCAGGCTTGGCGTGCCGCCGCCGAAGAAGATCGAGGTCAGCCGCCGCGGGCCCAGCCGCGCCGCCTCGAACGCCAGCTCGGTCCGCAACGCCGCCGCCATCCTCTTAGCGGGCATGACCGCCCTCACGTGGCTGTTGAAGTCGCAATACGGGCATTTGCTAAGACAAAACGGCCAGTGGATGTAGAGCGCCAGGCTTTCCATCCGGTTCCTTTACCACCCTGCCGCCTTGGCAGCACGTCCGGCCCAGCCTATCCAACGGTCATGGACGCGATCGTCGTGCAGAATCTGAGCAAGCGCTATGCGCACACCCTGGCGGTCGACGACATCTCCTTCACCCTGCCCCGTGGCGGGGTGTTTGGCCTGCTTGGTGGCAACGGCGCCGGCAAGACCACCACCATCTCCATGCTGCTTGGCCTGCTGGTGCCCACCACCGGCCGCATCACCATCCTCGGGCGGGACATGGCGCGGGACCGGTTTGCCGCCCTGGCCCGGATGAATTTCTCCTCGCCGTATATCGCCTTGCCGGCGCGGCTCTCAGTCGCCGAGAACCTGCGGGTTTACGGCCATCTCTACAACGTGCCGAAACTCTCCCGCCGCATCGCCGAGCTGGCCGAGCAGTTCAACCTCGGCGAGCTGCTTGCCCGGCCCGCCGGCGAGCTTTCCGCTGGCCAGAAAACCCGCGTCGCCTTAGCGAAATCCTTCATCAACAAGCCGGAGCTGTTGCTCCTGGATGAACCGACCGCCAGCCTCGACCCTGACACCGGCGACTTCGTCCGCACCGCGCTCGAGCGCTACCGGAGCGAAAGCCGCGCCGCCATCCTGCTCGCCTCGCACAACATGGCGGAGGTCGAGCGGCTCTGCGACCAGGTGCTGATGATGAAGGCTGGCAGGATCGTCGATCGCGGCGCGCCGGCCGAGCTGGTCGCCCGCTACGGCCGCGACGACTTGGAGCAGGTGTTCCTCGATATTGCCCGGAACAAAGCAGCGTGAGCCCCTCGTTGCGCCGGGTCTGGGGTTTGGTGTTCCGGCACGTCGCGGTGTACCGCCGTTCCTGGCCGCGACTTGTGGAGATCGCCTACTGGCCGACGCTGGAATTGCTGATCTGGGGCTTCACTGCGCGGTTTTTCGCGCAGGCGCATACCTCGTTGCAGGGCAACCCCACGGTACTGGCCGGCGCCGCGCTGATCGCCGGCGTGCTGCTGTGGGAGATCACCTTGCGCAGCCAGCTTGGCGTCACCTTCACCTTCCTGGAGGAAATCTGGTCGCGCAATCTCGGCCATCTGTTCGTCAGCCCGCTGCGGCCGGCGGAGCTGGTTGCCGGGTTGCTGGCGGTTTCGGTAGCCCGCACCGTCATCGGCCTGCTTCCGGCCACAATCATTGCCTACCTGCTCTATGCCTTCAATGTTTTTGGCCTGGGACCGGTGCTGCTGTTGTTCTTCCTCAATCTTCTGGTGATGGGCTGGTGGATCGCGCTCGGCATCGTCTCGCTGCTGTTCCGTTATGGCGCCGGGGCGGAGGCGCTGGCCTGGACCATCGCTTTCGGCATCACGCCCTTTGCCTGCGTGTTCTATCCCGTGTCCGCCCTGCCGGCCTGGTTGCAGCCGGTGGCGCTGGTTTTCCCCGCCGCCCATGTCTTCGAGGGGATGCGGGCGGTGCTGTTGCACCACCGCGTCGACTGGGGCGAGCTTGGCGCCGCCCTCGCGCTCAACGTGGTCTGGACGCTGTTGGCCGCCGGCATCTTCGCCGGCCAGTTCCGCGCCGCCCGCATCCGCGGCGCGCTGATCTCGATCGGCGAATGAGCGCGCACCGTTTCTGGCTGATCCGCCACGCGCTGGTTCATCCGACGGCACTGACCTGCCTGTACGGAATCAACGACGTGCCGGTCTGCGAGACCACGATGGCAGCCGACGCGCCGCGTTACGCCGCGCTGGCGGCCCGGCTGCCGCGCCCGGCCCGGCTGCTGGCGACGCCGCTATCGCGCACCCAGGCGACCGCTGCCGCATTGATCCGGGCCGGCTATCCGCGGACTCCGATCGAGATCGAGCCCGCCTTCGTCGAGCAGAATTTCGGCGACTTCCAGGGCTTGCCGATCGCCAGTTTCGAGTCGCGCGGCCAGCATGAACGGCATCCGTTCTGGCCGATCCACGCCGCCGAGAGGCCACCCAATGGGGAGAGCTTCGGCGATATGATCGGCCGCGTCGGCGGCGCGCTCGAACGTCTGGTCGGTGGCGCGGCGGCCGGCGACATCGTCATCGTGTCCCATGGCGGTGCGATCCGCGCCGCCTGCGCGCACGCTCTCGGTTTGTCGCCCCATCAAGGCCTGTCGCTGGCGATCGAAAACATTTCGCTGACCCGGCTCGAGCACGGCGCGGCGGGCTGGCGAATCGTATCGATCAATGAACATTTATCCACTTCGAAGCACCTGCCTTGTCAAGACTCCGGCTTTGCCTCACCTGTTCGCAATCAAAAAGGAGCAATAACATGAAACGCTTGTTAGTCGCTGCTACTCTCCTCGCGGCGCCGATGTTCTCTGCCTGTGCAGCCACGCCAGGCACCCAGCAGCAACTGGTGGACGGCTCCACGCTGGCGATCGAGAGCATGATGGGTGCTGCCGACAGCACCCAGATCCAGTCGGTATTGCGCAAGGCCCGCGCGGTGGTGGTGTGCCCGAACATCTTTCGCGCCGGCTTCATCATCGGCGGTGAGGGCGGCGGTTGCGTGATGCTGGCGCGCGCCGCGGGCGGCTCCTGGTCGAACCCGGCCTTCTACACGCTCGGCAGCGGCAGCTTTGGCTTTCAGGTCGGGGTGCAGAGCGCGCAGGTCATGATGATGGTGATGACCACCGGCGGGCTGAACGCGCTAATCAACAGCCAGTTCAAGTTCGGCGCCGATGCCGGTTTGACGATCGCCACCATCGGTGCCAACGCCAACGGTTCGATGTCCACGGCGCTGAACGCCGACATTATCACGATCTCCAAGACCCAAGGACTGTATGGCGGCATTTCGCTGGCCGGCTCCGTTCTCGCCAACGATTCCGGGGCCGAACAGAGCTATTATGGCAGTATGCTGGATGCGCGGCAGATCGTGCTCGGGATGCAGGGCACCAACCCCGGTGCCAGCCCGTTGCGCACCACGCTGGCGCGCTACGGCGGATAGGTTCATCGGGCGGTGGCATCGGCCGCCGCCCGGGTCCGCCAGCATTTACGCTAGGTTTACGTCTGCCGCCGCCAATCCGCATCGTTCCTTAATGTCCTGAGCCTTACATCATCCCCGTCGATACGAGGATGTTATGTTCAGATACGATCCCAAGCCGCGCCGTTCGAAAGCTGCCGGCAAGACTGGCTTTCCAGCCAGGAAGGCGCCGCGCGCCCGGCAGTCGGACGATGTGTACCGGGTGTTTTTCAGCCTCGTGATGCTGGCCTTTGCCGCCCGCCTTCTGTTCGGCTGCATCGGCGCGCTCGGCGGCTGGCAGCCGGTGGCGCAGGTGGGCGACCGGCTGGACTTTGGGCCGGCGTTCGCCGGCGCTACGGGTACCGCGGTCAACGCCCGGCTGGTGGCGACGCCGTGGTCGGTGCCCGGCCGGACCTGCAGGCTGGATACCGCGACAATGAACAAGCGCGGCGGCGCGATGACCGTTCTGGCGGTGCGGCACGATGGCGTGATGCTGTCCTGGGCCGGCGGGGCCACGGCGCCAGGAGCGGAGGCTTGCGGCCGCGGCCAATCGGTTTTGCTGGCCGCCGCCGACTACCAGCAATTGTGGACCACCCAGACGCCGCGCCGGCGGTTGCCGTCTGACAAACGGCAATAAGTCAGGGTGCGGTTGGCTCGACTTGCTCCAGGAAAGCCTCGATGTCCTGGCTCAGCAGCAAGGGCAGGCGCTGGCGCAGCAACGCCTCGTCCCAGTCCCACCAGGCAACGCGCAGCAGCCGGTCGATGATCGTGGCTTCGAACCGCAGGCGCACCACCTTCGCCGGATTGCCGGCCACGACCGCGTAGGGTGGCACCTTCCCGCGCACCACGGCGCCCGCCGCCACGATCGCGCCGGAGCCGATCTCCGCGCCGGATAAAATCGTCGCTCTGGCGCCGATCCAGACATCGTTGTGCAGCACCACGTCGCCCCGGCTGTCATGGTCGTCGGCGCCGCTTGCCGCTTCCGGCCAGAGCGCGCGCAACGTCTTGAACGGGTAGGTGGTGACGAGGTCGGTGCGGTGGTTGCCGAGCACAATGGTCACGTCCGGGCCGATCGAGCAGAACCGGCCGATCGTCAGCCCGGCCAGTTCCGGCTCCAGCACCAGTGGCTTGCCGTAGCTGTGGTCGCCGATCCGCCAACCATATTCCTCGATCGCCCAGGCAAAATGCAGCCGCGTCAGCTCGCGGAATACTTTGGTGGCCGGTATCATCCTGCCTCCTTTCGGCTTGCCGCCAACATCAGGCCGGCAGCTCGATGACCACCCGCAGGCCGCCGCCTGGCCGGTCGGTCAGCAGCACGTCGCCGCCATGGGCGCCGATGATGTCCCGGGCGATGGCGAGGCCGAGGCCGGTGCCGCCGGGGGCCGCCGCCTCGAACGGCCGGAACAGGATCGCCCGCTGGCTGGGTGGAATGCCAGGACCGTCGTCGTCGACGACGATGCGCAGGTGCCGCTTGTCGCCAAGCCCGGCGGACAGCACGATGTGCTCGGCATGGCGGCGGGCATTGTCGACAAGGTTGGTGATGGCGCGGCGCATCGCCTCCGGCCGCAGGGTGGCGAACAGCGTCTCCGGCACTTTGCACAAGATGGTCGCGCCGGCGCGGCGGGCGGCGAAAGCGATGTCCTCCAGCAGCGCCGAGACATCGGTCGGTATCGCCTGCTCGCTGCCTTCGCCACGGGCGAAGCTCAAATAGGCGCCGATCAGCTTTTCCATCTCCTCGACATCGCTGGTCATGCCGGCGAGGTCGCCGGCCGGGGTTTCCGGCAGCATCGCCAGGGCCAGGCGCAGCCGGGTCAGCGGCGTGCGCAGGTCGTGGGAGACGCCGGCCAGCATGGTGGTGCGCTGCGCCAGGAAGCGCCGCAGCCGCTCCTGCATGCGGTTGAAGGCGACGGCGGCGCGCCGCACCTCGATGGCGCCCTCCGGGCGGATCGGCCCCGGATCGCGGCCCATGCCGAAGGCTTCCGCCGCCGCCGCGAGCCGGCGCATGCCGCGGACCTGGGTGCGCAGGAACAGCGCCGCGATGCCGAACAGCAGCAGCGCCGCGCCGATCAGCCAGACGAAAAAGATGTACAGCGCGCCGACATAAAGCCGCTTGCGCGGGACGTCGATCGAAAGCACGCCGTCGGCCATCTGCACGTTGACGCGGATGAAGTCCGGCGCGGTGTTCCAGGCCACCGTGAAGTGCCGGTGCAGGTCGCTTGCGAGGCCAGCGGCCAGGTCATCATCCACCGGCCCCGGCGCGTCCGGCCGCGGCAGGTGCCGCAGGATCTGGCCGGGCAGGAAGACGCAGTCGAACTCGAAATGCCGCTTCGCTTCCTGTAGCACCAGGCCACGGGTCATCGGCGCGCGGTCGATCTCGTCGATGATCAGCGCCACCTCGCCGGCGGCGGCGCCGGCCAGCCGGCGCGACAACTCGTCCAGATGGCTGCCGTAGAAAATCTGCAAGGCGACCGCCTGCAGCAGCACCAGCGGCACCAGCACGATCAGCAGCGAACGGCCGAGCAGGCTGCGCGGCAGGATCTTGCGCAACAGGCTGTCCGGCGAGAAGCCGCCGAATCGCAGCCTCATGGGCCGGGTTTCAGCACGTAGCCCTTGCCCCGGACGGTGTGCAGGTAGCGCGGCTCGCGCGGGTCCGGCTCGATCTTGCGGCGCAGCCGCGTTACCTGCACGTCGATCGCCCGTTCGCTGACATCGTCCATCTCCAGCGCCGCTGCGAGCGTCTCGCGGGACAGGATCTCGTGCGGCCGCGCGGCGAAGGCGACCAGCAAGGCGAGTTCGGCGCCGGTCAGGCGGATGCGGGCATTCGGCGTCGTCAGCTCGGCCCGGGCCGGGTCGAAGCTGGCCTGGCCCAGTTGCAGCGGTCCGGTTTGCGCCGCCACCACGGGTGCCGCGCGGCGCAGCATGGCGCGGATGCGGGCCAGCAGGACGCGGGGATCGAACGGCTTGCCGAGGTAGTCGTCCGCCCCGGCCTCGAACCCGGCCACGATGTCCTCCGGTGCGCCGCGCGCGGTCAGCAGCAGGATCGGCATCGCCGGGGCGCGGTCGGCGCGCAAAGCCTCGGTCAGCGCCAGCCCGGTTTCCCCCGGCATCATCACGTCGAGCACCATCAGGTCGAAATCCAGGAAGCGCAGCTTGTCGCGGGCATCGGCCGCGGTCGTGGCGGTGGTGACGCGGAACCCTTGCTCGCCCAGGAACCGGCCAAGCAAGCCCCGCAGCCGCTCGTCATCATCGACCAGCAGGATATGGGCGCTGTCCCCGCTCATCTTGGCGGCCTGTCAGCCCGCCGCGCGCGGGCCCCTCGCTTGGTTCTTGTTTTCCAACAGGTCGATGTACTTGCGGCCCTGCTCTTTGGTCAGGCCATGCAGCACGCGCCGGAAGCCATCGACCGCGGCACCGCCGGCCTCGCGATAGGCACGCAATAGTTGCTCGCGCTGGCTCTCGAACAGCCGCCACTCCAAAGCCGCGCCCTTGTCCGTCAGAGTTAACAAGCGCTGCCGGCGGTCGTTCAGGCCACGGGTCTGGATCACGTAGCCATCGCGGATCAACGGTCCCAGCACCCGGGTCAGGCTTTGTTTGGTGATGCCGAGGATCTGCAGCAACTCGCCCACTTTCAGGCCCGGCTTGCGGCCGATCCAGTGCAGCGTGCGGTGGTGGGCGCGGCCGAACCCCAGTTCCGCCAGGATCGCGTCCGCCGCCTCGGTCAGATCGCGCATCGCGAAAAAAAGTTTATCCTGGGCCAGCCGTAACTCTTCCTCTCGTAGGAACAGCAGGCCGGTGGCAGGCGAGCCATGCACGCTTCCGGCCAGGCGTTTGGGCTGCTGGGATTGAGTCAGAACATCTTGCATGGCAGATTCGCTATTCTTGGTATGTTGCGCCGATATAAGGCAGGTAAACTGACTTATTTCAAGCATTCTGACGCGATTTGGAGTTTCGGTATGGCGTTGATCCCTTTTGACGATCGCGACGGCATGATCTGGTGGGATGGCGAGATGATCCCCTGGCGCAACGCTAAGCTGCATGTGCTCAGCCACGGGCTGCATTACGCCTCCGCCGTGTTCGAGGGTGAGCGCGCTTATGGCGGCAATATCTTCAAGCTGCGGGCGCATACCGATCGGCTGATCCAGTCGGCCAAAATGCTGGGCTTCGACCTGCCGTTTTCGCCCGACGCGATCGACGCGGCGTGCAAGGCCGTGTTGGCGGCCAATGGCCTGACCGACGCCTATGTCAGGCCGGTCGCCTGGCGCGGCTCGGAGCAGTTGGCGGTTTCGGCACAGCAGACCAAAATCCATCTGGCGATCGCCTGCTGGCAGTGGCCCAACCTGTTCGGCGCCGACCGTATGAAAGGGGTGACGCTCGGCATGGCGGAGTGGCGCCGGCCGCACCCGATGACCGCGCCGACCGCCGCCAAGGCCGCCGGGCTTTACATGATCGGCACGCTGTCCAAACACGCCGCCGAGGCCGACGGCTTCAATGACGCGCTAATGCTGACCTGGGACGGCTATGTCAGCGAGGCGACCGGGGCCAACATTTTCTTCGTGTTCGACGGCCAGTTGCACACCCCGACACCGGATTGCTTCCTGAACGGCATCACCCGGCAGACCGTGATCGCGCTGGCGGAGGCGCGGCGGATCGAGGTGGTGGAACGACATATCAGGCCGGAGGAGATGGCGGCCGCGACCGAGGTGTTCCTGACCGGCTCCGCCGCCGAAGTCACGCCGGTGCGGCGCATCGGCGACCTCGCGTTTGCGCCAGGGCAGACTGACCGAAACCCTGCTCGCCGATTACGAGGCGCTGGTGCAGATGGCGCCGGAAGAAGTCGCCCGCCGCGCCGCCTAGAGGCTGTTTCATAAGTCTACTCTGGCGGCCGGCTAGGCGCGATTATCTGCGCTCCGGTGCTCACGTACTTTAAGTACGCTCCGCTCCGGTGCTCGAAAATCACCCCTATCCGACTCACCAGAGCGACTTCTGAAACAGCCTCTTAAGAGTGACCGTTCAAGTTGACATCGAAGGCGGCGGCTCTAGGCCGCAGGGCGTCGCAGCAGACGGATTTCGTTTAGAAGGTCGTCGATCGCCTCCAGGCAGAAGGCGATGGTGGCGGCGTCTGTCAGCCGGCCATTAGTTATTTTGGCCTCGACCCCGGCGATCACCACCTGCGGCCGCGGCACCACCCGGCACAACGAAGCGAGCAGCGTCTCATGCATCTGCGCGTGCGCCCTGGCGCCGCCGACATAACCAGGAGACGAGGTCATCGACAAAGCCGGCTTGTTCTTGAGCGGCGAAGCGAAGGCCGGGCGCGAGGCCCAGTCCAGGGCGTTCTTCAGCAAGCCGGACATGCCGTGATTATACTCGGGCGTGCAGAAAACAAGGCCATCGCTGTCGGTGATCGCCCGCTTCAGCGCCCGCACCGGCGGCGGTAGCAGGTCGCCTTCCAGATCGCTGTTGTAGGGCGGGATGTCGTGCAGCGGAAACAAGACGAGGTCGGCCGCACCTCCGAGCTTCTCGGCCAGGGTGGCGAGGATCGCGGTATTGGTGGAAGCCGCGCGGATGCTACCGGAAAGACCCAGCAGCTTGAATGGGGCGGATGCGGACAACGTTGCCTCCCTCTGCGTTCAGGGGACATATTCGCTGGCGGTGGCGCCGTCTAGCTAGATCGGGTGGCCCGTCGGACTGAGCCATCCCATGGGCAATGCGGCGATGTCCAGCCCGATGGTGGCGACGCCGTCCGGCACCTTGATTTCGGCGTTGCCGTCGGTCCAGTCGGCGATGTCGTCCTCGGCGCGCGGGTAGAAACCGGAGATGGCGAGCCGCCGGACCGGCAGAACCGCGCCGTCCAACTGGATGGCGCGCAGTGCGATGCCGAGCAGCCGCTCGTCGGCCGCCTCGTCGCTGTCGCTGCCTTCGCTGAATTCGGCTGGCACGAAGCGGGGTGAGCGGATGGCGATGCGGCCGCCCTCTCCGGCCAGGCGGAAGGCCGGATACGCGTCGGCCCCGCCGATCCGCGCCAGCTTACCGCTGCCGGCCCAAAGCGCGATGTCGGTCAAGGTGCGGGCGACGTAGCCGAGCGCGCCGGCGCGCTCGTGCAGCTCCCGCCTGATCTGGCGCAGGGTGGCGCCGCCCAGGCAGAGCGGCGCGTAAGCGCTGGCATCCCACTGGGTGCCGCGGCCGAATACCGGGTTGCGCCTCGGCGTGCCGATGCTGTGCTCGAACATCATGCGGTTGCCGGTGTCGATATAGCTTTCCACCGCGACGTTTTCGGCGACCAGGATGTCGTGCCGGTCGAGCTCGACGTGGAAATAGGTGACCGCGACGCAGCCGCGCTCGCGCAGGATGGTGGCGCCGTTGACCAGCAACTTCACCGGCACCAGCACGCCGCGCAGCAACAAGGCATGGTCGGGCGACAGGCGCAGCGAGCGGTTCGGCACGCCGGGCGAGAGCGCGCCGGGCAGCAGGCGCACCGGCTGCACCGCTTCCGGCCGGTGGTGCGCGGCGATGTCGAGCGTGCGGCAGCCGATCCATCGCACCGCCCGGATGTCGCCGCTGGCGGTCACCACCGGGTCGCCCTCGATGAGCGTTTCCACCGGGCGGTAGCCGAGCGGCGTCAGCAGGCAGCTGCCGCGGGCGAAACAGGGCGGCACCGCTTCAAGCAGAAGCTCGGCGCCGGCGCTGGTGGCGACCACCTGCGGCGCGGTGTGGCTCGGCAGGTCCTTGAAAGCCAAGTGCTCCAGCAACGTCTTGCCGTCGGTCATCGAGGGGACGAAAATCGTGTCGAGCGTGGAAAACCCGCCGATCGTGACCCCGTGGACGTCGTATACGTCGCCGAAGGTGAGCGAGCCGGCGCCATTGAAGTCGATGCGCTGCGCGCCGACGCCATCGCCGAACAAAGCCGCGCCGCCCGCCTCCAGAATGATCTCACCGCCGATCGGTTGTTCGGCCTGGCCACCGTCGACCCCGCCGCCGAAGACTTCGAGGGTGCCGCCGGAAACCGCTATGGCGCCGGTGTTGCTAAGCTCGGTGCCTTCCACCGACAAAGTCGCGCCGTTGAGAACCGTGATATGCCCGGCATTCTGGAAGCTCGGCACGCGCAGCCCGTAGCTGGCCGGAATCGCGCCGTTCTCGACCACCACCGTGAGATGCGTCCCAACGTTGAGCGCCAAGGTCCCGCGGTTGACGATGGCGGCGTCGCCGTACAGCGCGTTGGCGCCCTCGACCGACACGGCGCTGCCCTGGCCCAGAGCGAAACCTCCGGCATTGCCGGTAAGCGCCGCGCCATTTTGCAGCACAATATGGGCTGTCAACGTCCGGCCCGGATCGACGACGACCGTTGTGCCATCGATCACGGCAGTGGCGCCAAGCCCAGGCACGGTACCGCCCGACCAGTCCTCCGCCACGCTGTAGTCAGGCAGCGCCCCCGGCTGGGCCACGAAGGTGTCGCGCGTCATCGCGCGAGCTTGCCGACAATTTATTTCGAAAAGTTTAAGTAATCGATAGACAGAATTTTGGCAGGCGAGGGTTTAGCCGGCCGGCGTGCCGACGCGGGCCTGGCTTTCCAGAATGGCCTTTTCGGCGGCGGCGGCGTCGGCCCAGCCGGTGATCTTGACCCACTTGCCCTTCTCCAGGTCCTTGTAGTGCTCGAAGAAGTGCCGAATGGCGTCGCGCGTGATCGCCGGCAGCTGCGCGACCTCGATGATGTCGGTGAACTGGGGATGGACCTTATCGTGCGGGACGCAGACGATCTTTTCGTCCTGCCCGGCCTCGTCTTCCATCTGCAGCATCCCGATCGGGCGAGCCCGGATCACCGCGCCCGGAACCACCGGCACCGGGATCAGTACTAGCGCGTCGGCCGGGTCGCCGTCATCGGCCAGGGTGTTGGGGATGAAGCCGTAGGCGGCGGGGTAGGCCATGGGTGTGAACAGCAGGCGATCGACGATCAGCGCGCCGCTTTCCTTGTCGATCTCGTACTTCACCGCCGATCCCTGCGGGATCTCGATGACCACGTTGATATCGCGCGGCACGTCCTTGCCGGCGGAGAGTTTTGCCACGTCCATCGCCATCCCCTTGTAAAGCGTGTGTAAAGCGTGCCGGCTCTTAACCGGCCGGGCCTGTCTTGCCAACGCGGCGCCGGCCGCTATTTTCCGCCCGGCTCTGTGCGCCGGTAGCTCAACGGTTAGAGCGGACCGCTCATAACGGTTTGGTTGCGGGTTCGATTCCTGCCCGGCGCACCACCCCACCGCGCGACCTTCCTGGTCCGGCGGAGCGACGATGGTTGGACTTGCGGGTTGGCGCCGCGCCCGGGGCGCACCATCTAAAGGTTGCCCCCGAAAAAAGGATCATAGATGCGGTTCACGATCAATGGACAGGATGTCGATGCCCAGATCGACCCGCGCGTCTCGCTGCTCGATCTGCTGCGTGAGCAACTCGGTCTCACCGGCACCAAAAAAGGCTGCAACCAGGGCGCTTGCGGCGCCTGCACCGTGCTGGTCGATGGCGAGCGGATAAATTCCTGCCTGGCGCTCGCCGTGCAGTATCAGGAGCGGTCGATTGTGACTATCGAGGGACTGGCCGGCGGCGGCGAGCTCCACCCGTTGCAGCGCGCCTTCATCGAGCATGACGGCTTCCAGTGCGGGTACTGCACGCCGGGCCAGCTTTGCTCGGCGATCGGCATGGCCGACGAAGCCAGGCGCGGCGTCCCCAGCGCGGTCACCGCCGATCTTGGCGCCGTCACGATCGGGCTCGACCATGACGAACTGCGCGAGCGAATGAGCGGGAATTTATGCCGCTGCGGGGCCTATAACGGCATCATCGACGCACTGTCTGAGACTTTTGGAGCCGCGGCATGACCCCGTTCAGCTACGCGCGCGCCCAGGACGCCAACGATGCGATCCGGCTCGTAAATGCAGCCGCGCAGGCCAAATATCTGGGTGGCGGCACCAATCTCGTGGATCTGATGCGTGAGACGGTGGAGCAGCCGGACACGCTAGTCGATGTCACCGGCCTGTCGGGTGACATCGTGCCGCGGGACGATGGCGGCATGTTGATCGGCGCCGGTGTCAAGAACACCGCCGTCGCCGCCAGTGGGCTTGTGCGGCAGCACTTTCCGCTGCTTGCCCGCGCCATCCTGGCCGGCGCTTCGGGGCAGATACGCAACATGGCCACCGTCGGTGGCAACATCATGCAGCGGACGCGCTGCACTTATTTTTACGACGACGCGGCGCGGTGTAACAAGCGCGCGCCCGGTGCCGGCTGCGATGCGATCGACGGCTTCAATCGTATCCACGCGATTCTTGGCGCCTCGCCCGCCTGTGTCGCGACGCATCCGTCCGATATGTGCGTGGCGCTGGTGGCGCTCGACGCGGTGGTCCACCTGCAAAGCCATGTTGGCGCCCGCACGATGAAGCTTGCGGACCTGCACCGCCTGCCCGGCGAGCGGCCGGATATCGACACCGAGCTGCGGGCCGGCGAGCTGATCACGGCGGTCGAGCTGCCGGCGCTGCCGTTCGGGACCCATTCCACCTATCGCAAGGTGCGCGACCGGGCGAGCTACGCCTTTGCGCTGGTGTCGGTGGCGGCGGCGCTCGACGTAGCGGAGGATGGCACGGTTCGCGACGTCCGTCTGGCGCTCGGCGGCGTCGCCCACAAGCCGTGGCGGGCCTGGACCGCCGAGGCGGCGTTGCGCGGACAGCCGGCGACCGCGGCCAGCTTCCGGGCGGCGGCGGATGCCGAACTCTCCGAGGCAGCGCCGCTGCGGGATAATGGCTTCAAGGTGGAGCTGGCCCGGCGCGTGATCGCCGCCGTGCTCGAGGAATTGGCGGGAGACCCGGTATGAGCATTGTAGGTCAGGCCAAGGCAGCCGCGCAGGGTGTCGCGCAGGCCGTGATGAAGAAGGCCGTGGAGCTGGCGCCGGAAAGCTGGTTGCCGGGCGGCACGCCCGACCCGCTGATCCTGCACAAGCATGGGCTGGTTGGCGCGCCGATATCGCGTCTCGACGGTCCGCTGAAGGTCAAGGGCGCCGCCCGCTTCGCGGCCGAGGTGCCGCTCGAAGGCATGGTTTACGCGGCACTCGCCTTCAGCACGATCCCGAAGGGCCGCATCGCCACCCTCGATACGAGCGCGGCGGAGGCGGCGCCCGGGGTGGTGCTGGTGATGACGCACCGGAACGCCCCGCCAATGAAGCCGATGCCGCTGTTCATGACGAGCGAAAAGGCTGCCGCCGGTAGCAACCTGGCGGTCATGCAGGACGACCAGGTCCATTGGAACGGGCAGCCGATCGCCCTGGTGCTCGCTGAAAGCCAGGATCAGGCCGACCACGCCAGCTCGCTGATCCGCGCCGAGTATGTGGCCGAGCCGGCGACGACGTCATTTGCGGCCGCGAAGGCGCAAGGCACGGAGCCCGGAACGTTCCAAGGCGAGCCGCTGAAACTCGAGATCGGCGACGCCGAGGCGGCGCTTTCGGCCGCACCCTACAAGGTCGACGCCACCTATCGCACGCCGCGACACACCCACAATGCCATCGAGCCGCCGGCGGCGACGCTGGCCTGGAACGGCGACGAGCTGACGATCCATGATGCCACGCAATCCGTGGTCCACACCGCCTGGTCTCTCGCGCAAATCTTCGGGATCGAGGAAGCCCAGGTGCATGTCACCTCGCCCTATGTCGGCGGCGGCTTCGGCAGCAAGACATTGTGGCAGCATCAGGTGCTGGCCGCCGCGGCGTCGAGGCTGGCGCACCGCCCGGTCAGGATCGCGTTGTCGCGCGAGGGCGTCTATCGGGCGGTCGGCGGCCGCACGATCACCGAACAGCGGGTCGCGATCGGGGCACAGGCGGATGGGGGCTTCGACGCGCTGATCCACACCGGCACCGTGGCGATGACCCGGAATAATGCGCTGCCCGAGCCGTTCATCCTGCCGGCGCGGAGTGGCTACGCCGCCGGCAGCTTCAAGCTCGATGTCGAAGTGGCGATGATGGACATGATCGCCAACACGTTCATGCGGGCGCCGGGCGAGGCAGTCGGCAGCTTCGGGCTGGAATGCGCGGTCGACGAGCTGGCGGAACAGCTCGGAATGGATCCGATCGCGCTACGGATCCGGAACGAACCGGATAAGGATCCGACCACCGGCCAGCCGTTCTCCTCGCGCCATATCGTGGAGGCCTATCGATCGGGCGCGGAGCGGTTCGGCTGGGATCGACGGAATTCCAAATCCGGCCTGCGCCGGGAGGGCGAATGGCTCATCGGCATGGGCTGCGCCACCGCAACCTATCCCTACTACCGCATGCCGGGCGGCGCGGCCCGGATCACGCTGACAAAGGAAAGCCACGCCACCGTCAGCTTGGCCGCGCATGAGATGGGGATGGGCACCGCCACCGTGCAGACGCAGGTCACCGCGGAGCGGCTCGGCCTGGCGATGGATCAGGTTACGGTCGCCTATGGCGACTCGCGGTTTCCGGGCCTCATCATGGCCGGCGGCTCGCAGCAGACCGCGTCGATCGGCGCCTCGGTGATCGCGGCGCAGCGGGCGCTGGTGACCGAGCTGTTGAAACTTGCCGGCAACGACTCGCCGCTGGCCGGTCTGCGGCCGGATGAGGTGGGCGCGCAGAACGGCGGCCTGTGCAAGCTTGACGAGCCGGCGCGTTGCGAGAGCTACGCCTCGATCCTCACGCGGGCGCGGCGCGACGAGGTGACGGTAGAGGCGAGCGCGCCGCCGCCGCTGGAAACGCAACACTGGTCGATGCATTCGTTCGGCGCGATGTTCTGCGAAGTGCGCGTTAACGCGGTCACCGGCGAACCGCGCGTTAGCCGCTTCCTTGGCTCGTTCGACTGCGGGCGCATCCTCAATGCGAAAACCGCCGCCAGCCAGTTCCGCGGCGGCATCATCATGGGGCTGGGCCTGGCGCTGATGGAGGAGACCCAGTTCGACGAGCGCAACGGCCGCATCATGAACCCGAGCCTCGCCGAGTACCATGTGCCCGTGCATCTGGACGTGCCCAAGATCGACGTGATCTGGACCGACATTGCCGACCCGCACACGCCGATGGGCGCGCACGGCGTCGGCGAGATCGGCATTACCGGCGTCGGCGCCGCCGTTGCCAACGCGGTCTATAATGCGGTCGGCAAGCGCATCTACGAACTGCCGATCAGGCTCGACAAGCTGCTTTGACCTCTGCGCCGGCGGGAGCGGTGCTCCCGAGGCGCGAAGCCTGTTACGCCGGCTAATTGCGCAGTTGATCTAGTTGGAGATACTTTGCGACAATAAAAAAGTCGCGAGGGAGGTCATGAAAAAACTTCAAGATGGCGCGGCCGCCGTTTTGGCCATGGTGATGCTCTCCAACAGCGCGTCGCTTACCGGGCTGGTTTCCCCGGCGATCGTTTTCGATTTCACTCAGCGGTTCCACATGATCCCCCGCCATGCCGCAACCTTGGTGTCCGCCGAATTGGGCGGGATCACCGTGGCGACACTCCTGTCGATTTGGTTGGTCGCCCGGTTCGACCGGCGGTTGCAGGGCGGACTGGCTATCCTGGTTGCGATCACCGGACAGTTGGCAACCTTCGCCACCACCTCGTTCAGTCTCCTCATTCTGGCCCGCGCGGTCGCTGGCTTCGGCGCCGGCATCGCCTATTCGGTCGCCATCGCAGCCATGTCCGGAACCGTGGACGCCGATCGCAACTTTAGTTTTTCGATGGCAAGCAACGCGATCGTCGTCACTCTTATGTTGGCGTTGACTGCCTTTTTTACGTTCGGCGTCCAGGCCGGACGCGTGATGGTCGCCTTTATCCTGTTGTATTTACTCACCGCCCTCTGCTTGCCCTGGCTGCCTCGCCGTGCCATCGCGGTTGCAGCCGAGGCAGCAAAACCGAGCAACACCGCGCCTTTCTCACTCTTTTCAGCGCTGGTCGGGCTGTTGGGAATGTTTTTAATTTCCACCAGCTATGGAGCCGTCTGGCCTTCTATCGGCGTGATTGGGCTGCAACGTGGTGACACCGCCCAGACGATCGCTTCCGCCTTTGCCCTGGTTGGTTTCGGCGGTATCGCCGCGGGCTTTGTCGCGGCGTGGTGCAGCGGGCGCTTGCCGCGATCGGTCCTGATGGCGGTTGGGGCGCTCGGGTTCGCCGCCGCCGTGTTCGCATTGACCCTGCCGCTGTCATTCGCGGTGATCGCCGTGGCGACGACGTTTTTCTGGACCTTCGGCATACCCTTCTACTTCGGCACCATGGCCAGCCTCGACCCGACGGGACGATTGACGGTGCTGACGACCGCGATGATCCCTTTCGGCATCGCCGCCGGCCAGTTGATCACGGCAGCGCTGACCGCGATGCCCGGATTTGGCTGGATTGTCGGCGCGGCGGTTGTTTTGGCGGTGGCCGGGCTGGTGGCGTTAATTGCGGCGCTGCAAGTGAACGCCGGCCAGATGCGTCGGCAAACCAGCGCGGCTTAGACAATCCCTTCGCTACGTTAGGGTGGGAGACTACCTGGCACGTTGCGCGCCAGTTCCTCAAGCCACGCCGTGGCGTTGCCGTCTGACGGCGCCCGCCAGTCGCCGCGCGGCGATAGCGCGCCGCCATGCGACAGTTTCGGGCCGTTCGGCATCGCCGAGCGTTTGAACTGGCTGAAGCCGAAGAAGCGGCGGAGAAATAAGTCCAGCCAGTGGCGAATTTCCGCCAGCGTGTATGCCTGGCGCCGCGCCTTGGGAAAATGCGGCGGCCAGGCGCCGCGCGCCGCGTCGCCCCAGGCGTGCAGTGCCAGGAAGGCGATCTTCGAGGGGCGGAAGCCGAAGCGCAGCGTGTAATAAAGGTTGAAGTCCTGCAGGGCGTAGGGACCGATCTTGGCTTCCGTGCTTTGCGGCTTTTCCCCCGCCGCCGCGGGCACCAGCTCGGGCGAGATTTCCGTCGCCAGGACTGCCTCCAGCGTCCGGTTGACCTCCAGCGCGAACTGGCCCGACCGCGCGACCCAGCCGATCAGGTGCTGGATCAGCGTCTTCGGCACCCCGGAATTGACGTTGTAATGCGACATCTGATCGCCGACGCCATAGGTACACCAGCCGAGCGCCAGCTCTGACAAGTCGCCGGTGCCGAGCACGATGGCGTCGTTCTGGTTGGCGAGACGGAACAGGTAATCGGTGCGTAGCCCGGCCTGCACGTTTTCGAAGGTGATGTCGTATTCTAGCGCGCCGCTGGCGAAGGGGTGGCCGAGATCGCCCAGCATCTGCCGGGCGGCGGGGCGGATATCGAGTTCGCGCGCGGTGGTGCCGAGGCTCTCCATCAGCCGCCAGGCGTTGGCCTTGGTGTCGTCGCCGGTGGCGAAACCGGGGAGGGTAAAGCTGAGGATGTCGGCGCGCGGCAGCCCGAGCTGGTCGAACGCCTTGGCGGCGACGATCAGCGCCTGGGTGGAGTCGAGGCCGCCGGAGATGCCGATGACGACGCGCTTCAGCCCGGTCGCGGCCAGGCGCTGCGCCAGCCCGGCGACCTGGATGTTGTAGGCTTCATAGCAATCCTGCTCCAGCCGCGCCGGATTGGCGGGCACGAAAGGGAAGCGCTCGATCGGCCGCCGTAGGCCGAGGTCGCCGGCCGGCGGGTCGAGCCGGAAGCCGATGGTGCGGAAGCCATCGGTGGCGGCGTGGGTGCGGCGATTGTCGTCAAACGTGCCCATCCGCAGCCGCTCCTGGCGCAGCAGGTCGAGGTCGATGTCGGCAAGGACGGTCTGGCCGTGCGGCGCGAACCGCTCGGCTTCGGCCAACAGCACGCCGTTCTCGAAGATCATCAACTGGCCGTCCCAGGCGAGGTCCGTGGTGCTCTCGCCGGCGCCGGCGGCGGCATACATGTACGCGGCGAGGCAGCGGGTCGAGGCGGATTGCGCCAACAGGCGGCGGCTTTCGGCCCGGCCGATGGTGATCGGGCTGCCGGACAGATTGGCGAGCAACGTGGCGCCGGCTAGTGCCGCCAGCGCGCTGGGCGGCACCGGCACCCACATATCCTCGCAGATTTCTACATGCAGGATGAAGCCGGGCACGTCCTCGGCGGCGAACAGCAGGTTGTTGCCGATCGGGCAGGTTTGGCCGGCGAGGGTAATTTCACCCCGCAATGCGTCCCCGGCCGCCGCCTGCCGGCGCTCGTAGAACTCGCGGTAGGTCGGCAGGTAGGATTTGGGTACCACTCCGAGCAGCCGGCCACGATGCAGCACCAGCGCGCAATTATAGAGCCGCCCGGCGTGCCGCAGCGGCGCGCCGACCACCAGGACCGTGCCGACATCGGCAGTCTGGGCCAGCAGCGCCGCGACCGCCCTTTCGACCGCGTCCAGCAGCACGTCCTGCAACAGCAGGTCCTCGATCGAGTAGCCGGATAGCGTCAGTTCGGGGAAAATCGCCAGGGCCGCGCCCTGGGCCGCGCACGCGCCCGCTATCGCCAGCACCGATGCGGCATTGGCCGCCGGGTCGGCCAGCGCGGTGCGAATGGTGCAGCAGGCGGCGCGAGCAAAGCCGTGGGCGTAGAGCGAGCGGAACTCCATGGCGGGAGACTAGGCCCGGCCCGCGGCCACGGGAAGCGGGTGGATCAGGAGCTTTCCGCGCGGCGCTTCAGGGCTGCATCCATGGCTTGAAATTTGCCCAACAGCTGCTGCGCCTCCCAAAGCCACAACACGAGTCCGCGCAAAGTTTCGGTTTGTGTGAACAGGGTGCCACCGGTAGCCGGCATAAGGCGCAAGCCATGATCTGCATCCAGCAGGCGCGGCAGCCAGAACCGCCGGAAAAGCAGCAGATGCCCGCGCCAAAGCAGTTCGCGGTCCGGCGCGGCCATGAGAATGGTCGGCCAGAACACGATTTCGTCCGGGCCGGGATCTTGGATGTTCTCGATCACGGCACCAGACTTCAAGGTGCCGATCAGCCGCATTTCCGGGTTCCACTTTGGATAATCCGGCAGATCGGTGAGAACCGCCCAGACCTTAGACGGCGGGGCGGCAATCATCACGCTGGCCGACACCGTTGCCGTGGGCGCGAAGACGAACGCCACAACGATTGCCAATGCAACGATGGCCAAAGCAACGGCGCCGATCCTCGTCAACATGGCTGAACTCCGACCCGGGGTTTGCGGCGGCGGCGGCGGGCTTTTATACGCTGCCCATCCCCGGAACCGAGAGCGGACACAATGGCCAGTTACCAATACGTTTACGTCATGAAGGACCTGACCAAAGCCTATCCCGGCGGCCGCGAGGTGTTCAAAGGCATTACGTTGTCCTTCCTGCCGGGGGTGAAGATCGGCGTGCTCGGGGTCAATGGCGCCGGCAAATCCACACTTTTGAAGATCATCGCCGGCATCGAGAAGGAATATGGCGGAGAGGCGTTCGCGGCGGAGGGTGCCCGGGTCGGTTATCTGGCGCAGGAGCCGCATCTGGACGCCGACAAGACCGTCGGCCAGAACGTCGCTTTAGCATTTGCCGAACTGAAGGCGGCGCTGGATCGGTTTAACGCGATTTCCGAGGAATTCGCCGAACCGATGGACGACCAGAAGATGGACGAGCTGCTGGCCGAGCAGGCGCGGCTGCAGGAAAAGATCGACGCCGAGGATGGCTGGGACCTCGACCGGCAGATCGAGATCGCGCTCGACGCGCTGCGCTGCCCGCCGCCGGACGCCGCGGTGGACAAGCTCTCGGGCGGCGAGAAGCGGCGGGTCGCTTTGTGCCGGCTGCTGCTGGAAAAGCCCGAGTTGCTGCTGCTGGACGAACCGACCAACCATCTGGACGCCGAGAGCGTAGCCTGGCTGGAGCGGACGCTGCAGAACTACGCCGGCACCGTAATCCTGGTGACCCACGACCGCTACTTTCTGGACAATGTCACCAACTGGATTTTGGAGATCGAGCGCGGCCGCGGCTATCCTTATGAGGGCAATTACTCTTCCTGGCTGGAGCAGAAACGCAAGCGGCTGGCGCAGGAGGAGAAAGAGGAAAGCTCCCGGCAACGGGCGCTGGCCGAGGAGCAGGAGTGGATCGCCTCCTCGCCGAAGGCGCGGCAGACCAAGAGCCGGGCGCGCATCCAGCGCTACGAGGAGATGCTGGCGAAGTCCCAGGAACTCTCTGGCGGCACGGCTGAGATCGTCATCCCGCCCGGCCCGCGGCTGGGTGGCACGGTGATCGAGGCTGCCGATCTGCACAAGGGCTTCGGCCAGCGCGAGCTGATTGACGGGCTGAACTTCAAACTGCCGCCGGGCGGCATCGTCGGCGTCATCGGCCCGAACGGCGCCGGCAAGACCACGCTATTCCGGATGATCACCGGCGTCGACCAGCCGGATTCCGGTTCGTTGAAGATCGGCGAAACCGTCAAGCTCGGCTATGTCGACCAGTCCCGCGACTCGCTGGACGGCAACAAGAACGTCTGGGAGGAAATCTCCGGCGGCACCGACGTGATCCATCTCGGCAAACGCACGGTGGCAAGCCGGGCCTATGTCGGGGCGTTCAATTTCAAGGGCTCGGACCAGCAGAAGAAGGTCGGCATCCTGTCCGGTGGCGAGCGCAACCGGGTGCATCTGGCGAAGATGCTGAAGTCCGAAGCCAACGTCATCCTGCTCGACGAGCCGACCAACGACCTCGATGTCGACACGTTGCGGGCGTTGGAAGAGGCGCTGATGGAGTTTCCGGGCTGCGCCGTGATCATCTCTCATGATCGCTGGTTCCTGGACCGCCTGGCGACGCACATCCTGGCCTTCGAGGGTGACAGCCATGTCGAGTGGTTCGAGGGTAATTTTCAGGCCTACGAGGAAGACAAGCGCCGCCGCCTGGGCCAGGACGCCGCCGAGCCGCACCGGATCAAATACCGGCCGCTGACCCGCTAGCCGTGCTTTCGCCCTGGCACGTCGCCACGGCGCGGCTGAGCCTGACGCCGGTGGCGCTGCGGGACTTTCGCGATCTGGCGGCGCTGAAGGCGCATCCGCGGGCTTTCGGGCAGATGCTGGGCGGCGTGCGCAACCGGGCTCAAACCAGCGAGGAGCTGGCGCGGGACATCATGGATTGGGGCGCGAACGGCTTTGGCATGTGGGCGGTGCGGGCGAGGGACGGTGCCAAGTTCCTGGGTACCGCGGGGTTGATGCACCGGCCGGACCAGCGGGGCATCGCGCTGCGCTTCGCATTCTGGCCGAAGGCGCGGGGCAGCGGGATCGCCCTCGAGGCCGCCAGCGCCACGCTGTTTTACGCACACGACGTTGCCAGCCTGCGACGTGTGGTTGCGGTAGCGCGCGAGGATAATTTTGCCTCGCGGACGATTCTGGGAGCCATCGGCATGGTCGAAAGCGATCGCTTTACACGCGATGGCGTCATAATGCTGACATATCAATCGGTTCGAAGCTGACCCTCCAGGTGAATTCGCTTCCATGAAGTATGATGCTGCTTGCGCCGGCGATAATTTGTCTGGAAAACGGCGACCATGACGCGCGATGAACAGAAATTGATCACGACGTTTGTCATCGCCGCCACCGCCGCGACCGAACCGGAACTCGACGTCGAGGCGGATGCGATCATCCGCGCCCTGTTCGTTCGTCATCCTGAGGCTGCCTACCGGATCACCCTGCTGGCGATGACGCAGCAAGCCAGTCTGGCGGCGGTCAAACCGAATGCCGCCGTCTTGCCGGCGCGCGGGATGCAAGGGTGGTTGGCAAACAGGCTGAAGCGCTTTGAGAGGCAGACCCGCCAGCGGAAGCCAGCGCTGACCCCTCCGGTCATGACCCATCAGGGTTAACGGCAGCCATCAAAGCCGGTATCTGGCGCGAACGACGGTATCCCGCGCGATCGCGTCCCGTACCGCCGCTTCCCCACGCGGCGATGCCCGGACCACCACCTGTTGGAAATATGGCGCGGCGCCGGTGGCGCGGGCGCGGAACATGGCGGTCAGAGCCTCCACCACCGGGCCGCGTGGCCGGCAACATCCGCAGCCGGCGAAATGGGTAGTCACCGGCAAGGTGAAGCTCGCGGCGTGGGCCGCCGCCGGCGCCGCCAGGCCGACCTCCACAAGATAGGCGGCGTTTGCCTGTTCACCTTCGAAAACTAAGGGAATGCGCATATCTGCCGCGGTAACCATTTGGTGGACATGGGGTCGATCCGGTGTATCTGACAAGGATGCCCGCACCCCCTTTGCTCGAAGCCCTGCAACGCCACGTCCTGCTCTGCGACGGCGGCATGGGCTCACGCGTGCAGGCGCTGACGCTCGATATCGAGAAGGACTACTGGGATAAGGAGAACTGCACGGAGGTGCTGAACCTATCCCGGCCTGATCTGGTGCGCGACATCCACCGGGGCTACTTCGCCGCCGGCGCCGACATGGTGCAGACCAACAGTTTTGGAGGCTCGCCGATCACGCTGGGCGAGTTCCAACTGGAAGATCGCGCGTTCGAGATCAACCGGATTGCGGGTGAGCTGGCGCGGGAAGCCGCCGAGGGCTTCGCCGACGGCAGAGACCGCTATGTGATCGGCTCGATCGGGCCGGGCACCAAGCTGCCGAGCCTCGGCAACATCGCTTACGACCCCTTGGAAGCGGCGCTGTTCATCCAGGCCCAAGGGCTGATCGCCGGCGGGGTGGACGCCATTTTGATCGAGACCTGCCAGGACACGCTGCAGATCAAAGCCGCGGTGAACGGCGCTAAGCGGGCGCGGGCCGAGGCCGGCACCGAGACGCCGATCTTCGTGCAGGTGACGGTGGAGACCACCGGCACGCTGCTGGTCGGCCCGGACATCGCCGCGGCGGCGACCGTGGTACACGCGCTGGACGTGCCGATGCTGGGGCTGAACTGCGCCACCGGACCGCAGGAGATGGCCGAGCACGTGCGCTATCTCAGCCAGAACTGGCCGGGCCTGATCTCGGTGCAGCCGAATGCCGGACTGCCGGAACTGGTGGACGGCGCGACGTTCTACCCTCTGGCGGCGCCGGAAATGGCAAGCTGGGTGGAGCGCTTCGTTGTCGAAGATGGGGTGAACCTGATCGGCGGCTGCTGCGGCACGTCGGTCCCACACATCGAGGCGCTGGACGCGATGCTGCGGCGCCTCGGCGGGAAGCGGCCGGCACCGGTGCCGCGCCAGCCGGTGTGGGTGCCCGCGGTCGCCAGCCTGTACGGCGCGGTGCCGCTGCGGCAGGAGAACAGCTATTTCTCGATCGGCGAGCGCTGCAACGCCAACGGTTCGAAGAAATGGCGCGAGCTGCAGGAAGACGGCGATTGGGACGGCTGCGTGGCGATCGGCCGCGAGCAGGTGGCCGAAGCCTCCAACGCGCTCGACATCTGCACCGCCTTTGTCGGCCGCAACGAGACCGCGGAGATGAACGAGGTGATCACCCGCTTCACCTCCTCCGTGAACGCGCCGCTGGTGATCGACAGTACCGAGACGCCGGTGATCGAGGCGGCGCTGAAGCTGCATGGCGGCAAGCCGATCATTAACTCGATCAACTTCGAGGACGGGGAGGGGCACGCCACCGACCGGCTGAAGCTCGCCAAGAAATTCGGCGCCGCGGTGATCGCGCTGACCATCGACGAGGTGGGCATGGCGAAACAGCCGGCGCAGAAGCTGGAGATCGCCCGCCGCCTGGTGGACTTCGCCTGCAACAAGCACGGTCTGCCGCAGAGCGATCTGCTGATCGATCCGCTGACCCTGACCATCGCCACCGGCAACGAGGACGACCGCAAGCTCGGCCTCTGGACCCTGCAAGGCATCAAGGCGATCCGCGACGAATTCCCGGACGTGCAGATCATCCTCGGCCTGTCCAACATCTCCTTCGGGCTCAACCCTGCCGCCCGCGCGGTATTGAACTCGGTGTTCCTCGATCTCGCGGTTAAAGCCGGCATGACCGGCGCCATTGTGCATGTCTCGAAAATCCGCCCGCTGCATTTGATCGCACCGGAGGAGGTGCAGGTCTGCGAAGACCTGATCTATGACCGCCGCACCGAAACCTATGACCCGCTGCTGAAACTCCTGGGGGTTTTCGCCGATCGCAAGGCCGCCGACGCCACCAAGAAGAAGCGCAGCGAAACGGTCGAGGGCCGGCTCAAGGACCGCATCGTCGATGGCGACCGCAAGGGGCTTTCCGACGAGCTTGACGACGCGCTGAAGACGCACAAGCCGTTGCAGATCATCAACGACATCCTGTTGGACGGCATGAAGGTGGTCGGCGAGTTGTTCGGCGCCGGCAAGATGCAGTTGCCGTTCGTGCTGCAATCGGCGGAGACGATGAAGGCCGCGGTTGCTTACCTGGAGCCGATGATGGAGCGCGTCGCCGGCGAGGAACGCGGCATCATCGTGCTTGCCACCGTGAAGGGCGACGTCCACGACATCGGCAAGAACCTGGTCGACATCATTCTGACCAACAATGGCTACAAGGTCTTCAACCTCGGCATCAAGGTGCCGCTGGCGGACATGGTGGCGGCGGCGCGGGAGCACCACGCCCACGCCATCGGCATGTCCGGATTGTTGGTCAAATCGACGGTCGTGATGCGTGAGAACCTCGAGGAAATGTCGCGCCAAGGCCTCGACATCCCGGTGATGCTGGGCGGGGCCGCGCTGACCCGCAATTACGTGGAAGACGATTGCGTCGCCGCCTACGCCTCCGGCCGGGTCGCTTACGCGCGGGACGCTTTCGACGGGCTGCATCTGATGGACAAGGTCACCGGCAACGCCTTCGACGACTACCTCGCGGTGATCCAGAGCAAACGCAAGGGCAAGGCCCGCAACACCAAACGCAAGCTGGGCGAGGCGGACAGCGCCGCCTTCGCGCCGGTCGATGTCAACGTCGTGCAGGAACGGCGCCGGCGGATGACGCGGGACGTGCCGGTGATCACACCGCCGTTCTGGGGGGCGAGGTTGCTGGAGGCGCCGCCGAAGGCAATCGTGCCGTTCCTCAACGAACGCTCGCTGTTCCAGTTCCAGTGGGGCTTCCGCAAGCAAGGTAAGACCTTGGACGATTTCATGGGCTGGGCACGCCAGGAGTTGCGGCCGGTGATGAAGCGGATGCTGGCGCTGTGCGAGGCCGACAACATCCTGAAGCCGCAAGCCGCCTACGGCTACTGGAAGGCTGCCGGGCAGGGCAACGACCTGATCCTGTTCGAGCCGGATGGCGTCACCGAGGTGGCGCGTTTCGGCCTGCCGCGCCAGCCGAAGGATGACGGTGAGTGCATCGCCGACTTCTTCCGCGACATCGACGAGGCCGAGCGCGACGTGATCGGCCTGCAGGTCGTCACCGTCGGCCAGCGGGCTTCAGAAGTGGCGCGCGAATGGTTCGAGGATAACCGCTACCAGGACTACCTCTATTTGCACGGCGTCTCGGTGGAGATGGCGGAGGCGTTGGCCGAGTACACCCACAAGCGTATCCGGGCCGAGCTTGGCTTCGCCGCCGAGGATGACCGCGACATGGAAAAGATGCTGAGCCAGTCCTATCGCGGCTCGCGCTATTCGTTCGGATATCCGGCCTGCCCGAAGATCGAGGACCAGGACCGGCTGCTCCGCCTGCTCGGCGCCGAGCGTATCGGCGTCTCGCTTTCGGACGAGTACCAGCTGCATCCGGAGCAATCGACAAGCGCGATCGTGGTGCTGAACCCGCGGGCCAAGTATTTCTCGGTTTAGAGCGTGATGAGTTATCGCTCACCACGCTCATCTCTTGTTTTAGCGAGCAACTTCACGGCTCAGTCGTACCGCCACACGATTCAACTTCAAGCGGTATTGCTCCCATATTGTTGCACTGCAAAATCTGCTGGATTTAACTTATTTGCCGTGCAACAGTGGCCGATCACTCCGGCCAAGGAGGCTTGCCATGCTCGACAAGACGATCGTGAACGAGTTTTCCCACGTCAAGCCTGACGATACGCCCTGGCGCAAGGACGGCTTGCGGGACTTCTTTTTGTACCGCGATCTTGGGATCGACGAGGCAACCGGCGGGCGGGTGATCTGCCAGCTGGTCAAGGCGAATCCTGAGCATCCGCCGGAACATGGGACTGGCTGGCATCAGCACATCGCCGACTTTCACATTGTCTATATGACCAAGGGCTGGGCCCGGTTCATGTATGGCGACAAGGAACATCTGGTCGCCGCCGGCGATTGTGTGCACCAACGGCCGGGCATCACCCACTACCTGTTCGATTACTCGCCGGACATGGAGTACATGGAAATCACCGCGCCGGCGGCCTTCGGCACGGTCGATGTCGAGGGCATGGCCGACGTGCCGCCGCCGACCCCTTGGGCCATGCCGGCTGAATAAACCCGCGCCTAAAAATCCAGGTCCAGTTCGATGATCTCCTGCGGCTCTTCATGCGAATCGTCGACCCATTCCCGCATCGGCGGCCACGCCATGATGGTGGCGCAGTAATCCTGGCAAACCGGTCCGATCGCAACATCGTAGCTCAGAAACCGGGTTACCACCGGCGCGTACATCGCATCTGCGATCGTCGGCTGCTTGCCGAACAAGAACGGGCCTTTCCACGTTTGCAGGCAGTCCCGCCAGATGCCGGTGATGCGGTCGATATCGGACTGCGCGGACGACCAGACGGTAAAGCCCGGCTTATGAAACCTGAGGTTCATGGGCAGCGAGGAGCGCAGCGCCGCGAAGCCCGAATGCATCTCGCCGCTGATCGACCGGCAGCGCGCCCGGGCTTGCGGATCGGCCGGCAACATGGCGGCTTCCGGCCTGATTTCATTGAGGTATTCGGCAATGGCGATGGTGTCCCAGACCGAGATATTGCCATGGATCAGGCAGGGCACCAGTATGGAGGATGTCCGCATCAGCAACTCTTCCTTGGCGCGCGGATCGTCGGCCGCGACATGCTCCTCCGAGAAGTCGATGCCGGAAAGCTTGGCCAAGAGATAGCCGCGGAGTGACCAGGAGGAATAGTTCTTGCTGCTGATCAAAAGCGTCGCCTCAGCCATGCCAGTCCTTTCTTTTTGGTTTAAATCCATCCATGTTCAGAAACCAAAGCTGCCCCATGACAATCTTCTTTCGTCAGGGGTTTTACGACGTGCGCTGCCTCATGCAGCCGGGGTTGCAGTATGATCTATCAAATGTACCAGGCGCAAGCCGATATTATGAACGCCATGCGGATGGTGGCGCGAACGACGAGCGGCTTTTTGCGGACCATGACGCCGCAGGCGCCCAATGGCATCGGGCTGCGCTATCTCGATGCCGGGCTGGAAGTGTTCGGCGAGTCTGGTACCACGCATGTCCGGCCGCCCTTCGCGATCAACGACGTGATGGTCGGCAACAAGCTGGCTGGCGTGACCGACGAAGTGGTGTTCGAGACGCCGTTCGCGAGCCTGGTGCATTTTAGGAAAGACACCGACCGGAAGCAGCCGAAGGTGCTGCTGGTGGCGCCGATGTCGGGTCATTTCGCGACGTTGTTGCGCAGTACCGTCGAGGTGCTGCTGCGCGACCACGACGTTTATATCACCGACTGGCACAACGCCCGCGATATGCCGGTCTCCGCCGGCCGCTTCGGTTTTGACGAGTATGTCGAGCATGTGATCCGGTTCCTCGAATTCCTCGGGCCGCGCAGCCACGTTCTAGGCGTCTGTCAGCCGGCGGTGGCGGTCCTGGCGGCGGTCGCAGTGATGTCGGAGGACGATCATCCGGCAACGCCGCGCAGCATGACACTGATGGCCGGCCCGATCGATACCCGCCAGCACCCCACCAAGGTCAACCGGTTGGCGAAGACCAAGGACATTTCCTGGTTCGAGGATAAAATGATCGGCGTGGTGCCGTGGCGTTTCAAGGGCGCGGGGCGGCGGGTGTATCCGGGCTTTCTGCAACTCGCCGCCTTCATGTCGATGAATCTGGACAAGCACATCGGCGCGCATTTGCGGCAGTTCCGGGCCTTGGCGACCGGCGATTCCAGGGCTTCGGAAACACATCGGGCGTTTTATGAAGAGTATCTGGCGGTGATGGACCTGCCGGCGGAGTTCTACCTGGAAACGGTGCAGCGCATCTTTCAGGACCACGATCTGCCGCGGGGCGCGTTGCAGTATAAAGGCCGGACCGTGAAGCCGGAGCGGATCAGCAAGACCTTCCTGTTCACCGTGGAGGGCGAACGCGACGATATTTGCGGCCTCGGTCAAACCGGTGCGGCGCTGGACCTTTGCTCCGGCCTGCGGCCGCTGCTGAAACGTCATTACGTGCAGACCGGCGTCGGACATTACGGTGTGTTCAGCGGCAAGCGCTGGGCCGGAGAAATCTACCCGCTGGTCCGTGAGGTGATCCAGTTCAGCCTGTAGCCGACGGACGATTGAAAAAGATCCGCGCGGCGCAAGACAGCGCCAAAACGCACCTTGAGCACGTCAACTTCGTCACTAGATCAGCAGCCAAATAAGTCTGGAGGGACAACCGTTGGATCAGATGACGTTGCCGGAACTGGCCAAGAAAATGGCGGACATCGATATCGCCGTTCTAACAACGCGCGGCGCGGATGGCGGTTTAGCCGGCCGGCCGATGAGCAATAACGGTGATGTCGAATACCACGGCGAATCTTATTACTTCAGTGACGAGACGACCCACACGGTCAGCGACATCGAACGCGACCCGAAGGTGGGCCTGGCATTTCAGGGTTCGGCAAAGCTGTTCCAGGGTGTGCAGTTCTACGTTTTTGTCGAGGGCACTGCCAGCCTGATACGGGAGAAGTCGGCGTTCGAGGCTCACTGGACCAAGGACCTCGATCGTTGGTTCGAAAACGGCATCGATACGCCGGGCATCGTTTTGATCAAGGTGGCGGCCGAGCGGATCAAGTATTGGAACGGCACCAAATCCGGTGACGTCACGCTGTAGCGGCGCCATCGACGGGCTGATCTGTGGCCGACAGCCGACTTGGATTGAGCTTGGCTACTTGTGGATCAATGTGCCGATTCCGCCTTCTGTGAACAGTTCCAGCAGCAAGGCGTGCGGGACACGGCCGTCGAGAATCGTCGCACCCTTCACACCTTGCCGGATCGCTTCCAGACAGGTTTCCACCTTCGGGATCATGCCGCCGGAGATGGTGCCGTCGGCGATCAGCAGGGGGATTTGGGCCAGCGAGAGGTCGGGAATCAGCGCGCCTGACTTGTCCAGAACACCTGGCACGTCGGTAAGCAGCAACAAGCGGTTGGCGTTAAGCGCTCCGGCCACCGCTCCGGCCACCGTATCGGCGTTGATGTTGTAGGTCTGGCCGTCCTCGCCGGCGCCGACCGGCGCGATCACCGGCACCAGCCCGGCGCCTGTGAGCGCGTGGATCACGCGGGTATCGACATGCGCCGGCTCGCCGACATAGCCGAGATCGAGCGCGCTTTCGATAAGGGAATCCGGGTCCTTGCGGGTGCGGCTCAACTTGCGGGCGCGGATCAGGCCGCCATCCTTGCCGGAAATGCCGACCGCCAGCGCCCCGGCCTGGCTGATCAGCCCCGCGACCTGTTTATTCACCGTGCCTGCGAGGACCATTTCCACCACCTCAACCATGGTGGCGTCGGTCACGCGCAGGCCATCGATGAAGGTCGATTTGATCTGTAGCCGGTTCAGCATGGCGTTGATCTGTGGGCCGCCGCCGTGAACGATGACCGGATTGATGCCGACCTGCTTCAGCAGCGCGATGTCGCGGCCGAAATCGCTTGCGGTACCCTCTTCGCCCATCGCGTGGCCGCCGTATTTCACCACCACGGTGGCGCCGGCGTAGCGCCGCAGATAGGGCAGCACGCGGGCGACAATCTGCGCCTGCTCGGCGGCTTTACTCAATGCGGCGGCGTCCATCGGGCTCCCCTTGCTGGCGCCCAAGCTTTGCCGCTGAACGCAAGCCGAGACAATGCTTAACCGCTGGCGAAACCGGCAATGCTGGCGCGCAGGGCCTCGATGCCGAGGCCGTCGGTGCTGGAGGTCGTGATGACCTCGTTCAGCGCGGCCGGATGGGCCAGTGCGACGTGGCCGATCGCGGCCTGCTTCTTCGCCAGCGCGGCAGGCTTCAAGGCATCGGCCTTGGTCAGCACGATCTGGTAGGCGACAGCCGCCTGGTCGAGCAGGCCGAGCACGGTTTGATCGGCGGTTTTCACCTCGACCCGGGCGTCCAGCAGCAACAGCACCCGGCGCAGGTTCGGCCGGCCGCGCAGGTAGTCCAGCATCAGGCCCTGCCAGTCGCGCTTGATCGCTTTCGGTGCCTCGGCATAACCGTAGCCCGGCATGTCGACGAGCACGATCGGCGCCGCCTCGAGTTGGAAAAAGTTGAGCTGCCGGGTCCTGCCAGGCTGGTGCGAGACCCGTGCCAGCGCCCGCCGGCCGGTCAGCGCGTTCAGCAGCGAGGATTTGCCGACATTCGAGCGCCCGGCAAACGCCACCTCGATGCCCCGCGGTTCCGGCAAATGTTCGAGCGCCTGTGCGGCGTAAAAAAAATCGCACGACGAAGCAAACAGCCGCCGCCCCGCCTCTAGCTGCTCCGGACTGAAACCGCCCGCTTCAAAGACCGGTGCATCGCTACTCACTCTTTCGCGCGACCGACAACTGACGACTGACGACTGGCATAGCTGCCCTGCGCATGATCAGCCATTGCTGGCACACGGTGAGAAGGTTGTTCCAGGTCCAATAAAGCACCAGCCCGGCCGGAAAGCGCGCTAGCATGAAGGTGAAGATGATCGGCATGAACTGGAACATCCGGGCCTGCACCGGGTCTGGCGGTGCCGGGTTGAGCCGCTGTTGCAGGAACATGGTGACGCCCATGATGATCGGCAGCGCGCCCAGATGCAGGAACGGCGACAGCCCGGATGGATCGAACGGGATCAGCCCGAACAGGTTGAAGATATTGGTCGGGTCCGGCGCCGAAAGGTCGTGGATCCAGCCGTAGAACGGCGCCTGACGCATTTCGATCGTGCTGTAGATCACCTTGTACAGCGAGAAGAACACCGGGATCTGTACCAAGAGCGGCAGGCAGCCGGAGGCCGGGTTGATCTTCTCGGTGCGGTACAGCGCCATGATCTCTTGTTGCTGTTTGGTGGTGTCGTCCTTCAGCCGCTCCCGGATCGCCTTCACTTTGGGCGCCACCAGCTTCATCTTGCCCATCGAGCGGTAGGAATAGTTGGCGAGCGGGAAGAACAGCAGCTTGACGCCGACCGTGAAGATCAGGATCGCCAGGCCAAAATTGCCGATCTTGGAATTTAGCCAATCCAGACAGAAGAAGATCGGCTTGGTGATGACGTACAAATAATGGCCGAAATCGACGGCCTTGTAGAAGTTCGGGATGCCGTATTGGGCCTGATAGGCGTCCAACAGCCGCACGACCTTCGCACCGGTGAACAGGTGGGTCTGGAGCGAGGCGGTCGCGCCGGGTGCGACCGTCAGCGGCGCCGCGGTGATGAAGTCGGTCTGGTAGGAATTGCCATCGCCGTCATTGGCCGGCCGGTAGACCATGTAGCCGGTCAGGTTGGCGGTCTGGTCGGGCGCTAGCGCGGTCAGCCAGTATTTGTCGGTGATGCCGATCCAGCCGCCGGGGCTGGTCTCGCTATAGGCGATACCGCCGGCGGCGGCCTTGCCGTCGGTCTTCAGGCTGCCATAGCCGAGTTGCTTGAGCGTATTGTTAAAGACGCCGAGCGGACCGTCGAACAGGATGTAGGAGGAGGTTTGCTCCACCGGCTTGTAGTCCCGCACCACGCGCGACCAGGGGAACAGCGCCACCGGGGCGCCGGTGCCGTTGATCACCGCCTGTTGCACCGTGAACATGTAATTCGCGTCGACGGCGAGGATCAGCTGGAAGGTCAGGCCGGCGCCGTTCTTCCAGCTCAGCGTCACCGGGGTCGCCGGCGTCAGCGTGGCAGCGGAGGCGGTCCAGACTGTACCGTCGTTCGGCAAAGCGAGTTTGTTGCCGGCCGGCGCGTTCCAGCCGAACTGCGCGAAATACGGCTTGTCGCCACCGCGGCGGCCGAGGATCTGCACCAGCGGCGAGGTCGGTGCAGTGGTCTCGTGGTAGTCCTTCAGCACGATGTCATCGAAGACGGCACCGGTGAGGCTGACGCTGCCGGAGAGTTTCGGTGCGTCGATGGCGAGGCGCGGGCCATTCGTGGCAGGTGCCGACTGCGCCGTGCCGGGGGCGCCGGCGGCGGAAGCGGCGGCCACCGCGCCTTGCGGCGTGCTGGTCACCGTCGCCGCCTGCTGCTGCGTCAGCGCTGGCGAGGGCGCGGGGTGCGGCAAAAACCGCTCCACGCCGAATTGGAAGATCAGCAGGATCGCAAGCGAAATGACGATGGCGGACAACAGGCGCTTCTGATCCATGAGCTTCAGGATTCCGGAGAGGGGGGAACCGGGTCAAAGCCGCCCGGGTTCAAGGGATGGCAGCGCAGCACGCGCCTGGCGGCGAGCCGGCCGCCGGCCCAAGCGCCGTGCGCCGCGAATGCCTGCCGCGCATAGGCGCTGCAAGAGGGCGTGAACCGGCAATGGCCGCCGATCAACGGCCGCAACGTCAGCTCATAGACCCGCACGGCACCGGACAGGGCGATGGCCGCCGGGCTATTCCGGCGCGTCACTGGCGCAGCACGGCCAACGCCGCCGCAAGGTCCGTGCATAAGGTGGCGAATGGCACGGACGCGGTTTCGCGCCGGCAGACCAGAACGAGTTCCAGCCCGGTCAACGCCGCCGGCCCAAGGGTCAGACGCGCCGCCTCGCGCAGCCGGCGGCGGGCGCGGTTGCGAAACACGGCGTCACCGATCTTGCGGGTCGCGGTGTAGCCGATGCGCAGAGGTGCTACGTCTTCGGTGCGCCGCAACTGCATCACGAAGCCCGGTTTCGCCAGCTTGCGGCCCCGCGCCAGGGCCAAAAATTCGGCGCGGCGCTTCAGCGTCTCCGGCGGGGCAAGCTTGGCCATGATAAAGCCGGGTCGCCCGGAATAACTCAGGCGGAGAGCTTGGCGCGGCCCTTGGCGCGGCGATTGGCGATCACCTTGCGGCCGCCGACGGTCGCCATGCGGGCGCGAAAGCCGTGCCGGCGCTTGCGGACGAGCTTCGAGGGTTGGTAGGTCCGTTTCACGAGATCAAACTCCGGCGCCAGAATGAGGTGGTAGACCGAACCGTAAACGGATCAGCCACATTGGGGGCGGGGTATAGGCGGTTGGCCGCCGCCCCGTCAATCCGGTGCATTGGCGGCTGGCCGCCGGCGCTTGCCGAGGGCGGCGGTAAAGCGCAGCCTGAGGCATGACGAAACGAAGCCCACGGCCGCCCGCAACCGTTCTGGCTTTGCAAGGCGGCGGCGCTCACGGCGCGTTTTCCTGGGGCGCGGTCGACCGGCTTCTGGAAGACGGCCTGACGTTCGATGCCATCACCGGCGTTTCCTCGGGCGCCTTGATCGGGGCGATGGCGGTGCAGGGCCTGGTGCGCGGCGGCGCCGGCGCGGCCCGCAAGGCGATGCGGACTTTCTGGGAGCGGGTCGCGGGCGCGCATATTTTCGGCCCGGTCAACGCCTCCTTCGACTGGATGTGGGGCTGGGACAAAAGCCGCGAGATCGGCACGGAAATGGCCTGGCAGGGCATCACCAACGCGCTGCGGATGTTCAACCCGAGCCAGATCAACCCATTCGGCCAGAACCCGTTGCAGCCGCTGCTCGCCGAACTGCTGGACCTGGAGGCGATCCGGCACCCCTCCGCACCCAGGCTCTATGTCGCGGCTACCGATGTCGAGAGCGGCGAGGCGCGGATTTTCGACAATGCCAGCCTCAGCGTCGACGCCTTGCTCGCTTCCTCCTGTATCCCGATGCTATTCCCGGCGGTGCGGATCGAGGCCGGAATTACTGGGATGGCGGGTACTCCTGCAACCCGGCGCTGGATCCCGTACTGTCGCCGGTGCCGGGAACGTTGGTGCTGGTGCGGGCCCAGCCGCGGCGGCGCGCCGGCGTGCCCGACAGTACAGCGGACATCGTGCACCGGCTGCATGAGATTGCTTTTCAGGCGCCTTTGGAGGCAGAGTTGCGGGCGTTGCCGACAACCGTCCGGTTGCGGGACATTTCCGCGGACGGCGCCTTGGCAAAGCACCCGCTCACTTCGAAGATGAACACCGATTGGACCTTTATAGAGACCCTGTTCGCCGCCGGACGCGACGCCGCTGGCATGAAGGTGCTGCCAACGATGCCGGCCTGATACGCCAACCGCGCGACCTGGGCGTGTTCGGCAGCAGCCTGTCCGCGCGCGTCCTGTGGCTCACCATAAGCATCATTCTGCTGGTCGAACTGATTACGATGATGCCGAGCCTGGCGCGGGAGCGGCAGGACTGGCTCTGGGCAAGGGTGACCCAAGCACATCTCGCCGCTTATTCGGCGATGGCGGCGAAGGACGACGGCAGGACCGGTATGCTGGACTCAGCGACGAGCGCCGCGCTGCTCACCCTGTCCGGCACCGCCTCGATCCGGCTGCAAGAGCCCGGCAAGGCTTTTCAACTGTTCCCGGCAGGGCCGCCCATAAAGCCGGATCGCCGGATCGACCTCAACACGGAAGGGCTGGGCGCGTCCCTCTGGCAGGCCGACAAGGCGGTGATCGGGCTTGGCAACCGGTGGCTGGACGTCGTCGCCCGTAGCCCGTTGCAGACCCAGATGACGGTGGACGTGGTGGTCAGCGGGCGCGCTTTGGCCCGGCATTTGCAGCATTATGTCGCCGATATCGCTGGCGTCTCCGTGATCCTCGCCGTGCTGACCGGCTTTCTGGTGTTTTCGGCGCTGGACCGGCTGCTGGTCCGGCCGATGCGGGTGCTCACCGCCAGCATCGCGGGCTTTCGCATAGATCCGGAATTTGGCGGCCAGGCCGAGCTGATCCGGCTCGGCCAGCGGGGCGACGACGAGATTTCGGTCGCGGCGCGGGAACTGGCGGTGATGCAGGACGATTTGCGGGCCGCGTTATGGCGGAACGCCCGGCTTGCCGCCGTCGGCACCGCCGTCGCCAAGATCAGCCACGACCTGCGCAACATTCTGTCTTCCGCGCTCTTGGTCGCGGACCGGCTGCAACAAGCCTCTGACCCGGTCGTGAAGCGCGCTGCGGGGACGCTGATACCGGCGGTGGAACGGGCCGCTGCCCTGGTCAGCCGCACCGTGGACTTCGCCCGCGAGGGGCCGCCTGCGATCATCCGGATGCCGGTGTGCCTGCGCGGGTTGATCGAAGAGGTCGTTCTGGCGGTTCCATTCGGTGAAGGCGCGGGAGTGGAAAATCACGTACCGGCGGACGTTGTGCTGTCACTGGACCGCGGGCAGATCTATCGAGTGCTGAACAACTTGCTGCGCAACGCCGCCGAGGCCGGCGCCACGTTGATCAGGCTAAGTATCGAAGGGGAAGACGGCCTCACCAGGCTGCTCATCGCCGATAACGGGCCGGGCCTGCCGCGGCGCGCCCAGGAAAATCTGTTCAAGCCCTTCACCGGCACCGCCCGGCGCGGCGGTACCGGGCTTGGCCTCGCCATCGCGCGTGACTTGGTGCGCGCCCATGGTGGGGACCTTGTGCTGCGGCAAACCGGAGCGCGGGGTACGGAATTCGTCGTGGCGCTGGCGGTAACCGATGTGCCAGCCGAAACGCGTGATGCCGTCCGGTTCGAGCGCCAGGCCTGACCAAGCTTCACGGAGGCGGTATCGACGAGATCAGTGTAGTGGCTGCTCGCCTGAACGCCTTGATTAGTAGCATAAATTGCTCTAGCTAGTGGCAAGTAGGGTGGAAATTCGTTTTTAGACAGTGCTCATTGATTTTTTTGGAAAAATCATCTTCTTAGGGGGATGATTCCAATTGCTCTCGATCCCCGTCACAGCCGCGTCGCCGTCGCCGGTGATGGCGCATTGGCGCTGCGCCGGCTTCGGGTGTTGCGCGCCGCCGGTGCCCCTGCACTGTTGTTTGCCCAGGCGCCGCTGCCGGCGCTGGCCGAGGAAGCGGGCGAAGCGATGCGGAGCCGGCTGCCGACCGACGATGATCTCACCGCGCTGCATGCGCTTTGGGTTGTCGATCTGCCGGAGGACATTGCTTCGGCCCTCGCGGCGCGGGCGCGGGCGCTTGGCCTGTTGGTCAATGTCGAGGATCAGCCGACGCTGTGCGATTTTCATTCCGTGGCGGAGGTCCGGCGTGGCGACCTGTTGCTGACCGTCTCCACCGGCGGCGCCGCGCCGGGGCTTGCCGGCAGCCTGCGCAGGCGCATCGAAACCTGTTTCGCGCCGGATTGGGCGGCGCGGGTCGAAGAGGTGGCGAGCCTGCGCGCCGGTTGGCGCGGCCAAGGCCTCGGCATGGCTGAGATCGCGCACCGTATCGATACCCTGGTGGAGGCACGCTGTTGGCTCTCCTGCCCAAAAGCAGCCTGACCCGTTACCTCATTTAGGTTCCTGAAATGCCCAAAACGACCACCTTGCCGAACAGCGCGCCGTTTGCGCCGGAACAGATCGCCGCCCTTGATCAAGTGATCGGCAGCGCCTCGCTGGTGCAGCGGGCTTGGCTCTCCGGCTTTCTGGCGGGGCTCGATGCCGCCGAGGGCAAGGCTGTCGAGGCGCCGGTGCCGGCGGCGGCGCCGGCCGAGAAGCCGAAGCTGCTGGTGCTGTACGCAACTGAATCCGGCAATGCCGAGGCGTTGGCGACCCGGACCAAACAGGACGCCGCAAAGCGTGGTTTTGCGGCGCGGATGCTGGACATGGCAGACGCCAGCGTCGAGATGCTGAAATCCGCCGGCACGGTCTTGGCGATCGTTGCCACCTGGGGCGACGGTGAGCCGCCGCAGCGCGCGGCGCCATTTTATCGGGCGCTGATGGGCGAGGCCGCGCCCCGGCTGGACGGGGTTAAGTTCGCGGTTCTGGCGCTGGGAGACTCGTCCTACGCGCAGTTCTGCGAGACCGGCCGGCAGGTGGACGAGCGGCTGGCCGCACTTGGCGCCACGCGCGCCGCCGCGCGGATTGAGCTCGACCTCGATTACGAAGCGCCGGCTAAGACCTGGCTGAACGCGACGCTGGAGGTGCTGGCGCCGCGCGATGCCGGTTCGGTCATCCATGTCGATTTCGCCAAGCCGGTGGCGGGTGCGACCGTTTCCAAAACCGCGCCATTCGCCGCCGAGATCAGCGCTCACCACAAGCTGACCTCGGAGCGGGCGGATAGCGAAACCTTTCATGTCGAGCTGGCGCTTGCCGGCTCCGGGCTGTCGTACGAGCCGGGCGACGCGCTGGGCATCGTGCCGGAGAACGATCCGGCACTGGTGGCCGCGGTGCGGCAGGCGGCCGGCTTGCCGGATGACACGGCCACGATCGAGGCGCTGACCCATCGCTACGACCTCAGCACGCTGACCGCGCGGCAAGTGAAGGATTACGCGGCGCTGACCGGCGATGCGGCACTCGGCGCGCTGGCCGAGGACGACGCCAAGCGCGCCGCTTTCCTTGCCGGCCGGCAACTGATCGACCTCCTGGAAGCGGCACCGCATCGGCTCGCGCCGGAGAAATTGTTCGCGCTGCTGCGGCCGCTGGCGCCGCGCTATTATTCGATCGCTTCGTCGCAGAAATCGGTTGGCGAGGAGGCGCATCTGACCGTCGCCCGGCTGGCCTATAATTCGGCGGGGCGGGAGCGGCTCGGCGTCACCTCCGGCCTGGTCGCCGACCGGCGGCGGAGCGGTGACAGCCTCAACGTCTTCGTCCGGCCGAACCCGCATTTCCGCCTGCCGAATGACCCTGCCGCCCCGGTCGTGATGATCGGCGCCGGCACCGGCGTCGCGCCCTATCGCGGCTTCTTGCAGGAGCGTGAGGCGACCGGTGCCAAGGGTCCTAACTGGTTGATCTTCGGGCATCGGCATTTTCTCTACGACTTCCTCTACCAACTGGAGATCCAGGACTGGCTGGCGACGGGTGTACTGGGGCGGCTCGACCTCGCTTCCTCGCGCGACCAGCCGGAGAAACGCTACGTGCAGCACGTGCTGTGGGAGCAGCGCGAGGCGCTGCGGGGGCAGCTTGCGGACGGTGCCACGCTCTATCTGTGCGGCGATGCCAAGCACATGGGTCACGACGTCGAGGCGGTGCTGATGCGCATCCTCGGCGAAGGCAAGGATGCGGGCGCGGGTCAACAGGCGCTGGACGGGCTGATTTCCGCCGGGCGCTACAAGAAGGACGTTTATTGATGTTCGACATGATCGACCCGCCCGCCGCCGAGTGCGTGCTCGAGGCAATGATCCAGATCCGTTTCGCCGGGAAAATTGCGCTGGTGTCCTCGTTCGGCACCGAGTCCGCGATCCTGCTGCATATGATCGCCGAGATCGACAAGGCGACGCCTATTATCTTTCTTGATACCGGCAAGTTGTTCCCGGAGACGCTGGCCTACCGCGACGCGTTGATTACCCGGCTTGGCTTGACCGATGTCCGCAACGTTCGCCCCAGCGGCGCGCAGCTTGCGGCCTGGGACCCCGATGGGCGGCTGTGGGAAAAAGACCCGGATTTGTGCTGCGCGATTCGCAAGACCAATCCGCTGGACGAAGCGCTGGCGGGGTTCGAGGCCTGGATCACCGGGCGCAAGCGCAGCCAGGGCGGCACCAGGACCAACATGAAGACGGTGGAAGCCGGGCCGGACGGCCGCACCACGGTCAACCCGTTGGCGTATTGGGACGACGATGCGATCGAGGGCTACTTCGGCCGGCACAACCTGCCGCGGCACCCGTTGCAGATGGAGGGCTACACCTCGATCGGCTGCGCCACCTGCACGGCCTTGCCGCGCCCCGGCGAGGACAAACGCTCCGGCCGCTGGGCCGGGTTGGACAAGACAGAGTGCGGTATCCATCTGTCGCGCGTGAGCAGCCTGGCGCCGGCGGTGGCTGCCTGATGAGCGACGGGCCGAAGCTTGCACATAACGAGACGATCAAAACCAACAGCCGGTTCTTGCGCGGAACGCTGGAAGAAGGTCTGGCGGCGATCGCGACCGGTGCGATCTCGGAGGACGACCAGCAGCTGATCAAGTTCCACGGGATTTACCTGCAGGACGACCGCGACCTGCGGCCCGAGCGCGCCAAGCGCAAACTTGATAAAGCCTACGCCTTCATGGCGCGGCTGCGGGTGCCGGGCGGGGTGTTGTCGCGTGAGCAATATCTGGCGATGGACCGGCTCGCCGACGAGCGTGGCAACCATACACTGCGCGTCACCACCCGGCAGTCCATCCAGTTTCACGGCGTGATAAAAACCAACCTGAAGCCGGCGTTGCGGCAGATGGACGACGTGTTGCTGGACACGATCGCTGCTTGCGGCGACGTGAACCGCAACGTGATGTGTACGCCCAACGAATTCGCCGGCGGCGCCTACGCCCAGGCGGAGCGGACGGCGCGCGAGATCAGCACCGCGCTGTTGCCGCAGAGCGGCGCCTGGCGGGAGATTTTCATCGACGGCGAAAAGATCACCCAGGCGACCGAGGCAGAGCCGATCTACGGGCCGACCTATCTGCCACGAAAATTCAAGATCGCCGTTGCGGTGCCGCCGCAGAATGACGTCGACGTGTTTGCGCACGATCTGTGCTATATCGCCATCGTCGAGAACGATGTTGTTCTAGGCTACAACATTGTCATTGGCGGCGGGATGGGCGCGAGCCATGGCGATGCCGAGACGTTTCCGCGGGTTGGCGATGTGGTGGGTTATTGCACCGTCGATAACGCCGTCGCGGTGGCGGAGGCGGTGGTCACGGCGCAACGCGATTACGGCAACCGCTCCAACCGGCGCCGGGCCCGGCTGAAATACACCATCGTCGATCGAGGCCTGGACTGGTTCCTGGCCGAGGTGAACAACCGTCTCGCCGATAAACTGGAACCGGCGCGGCCTTACATTTTTGCTGGCAATGGCGACCGCATGGGTTGGCACACCGGCGCGGATGGGCTGCATCATCTGACGTTGTTCGTCGAAAACGGGCGGGTCGCGGATGTCGGCGACTGGCGGCTGAAGTCGGCGCTCAAGGAGATCGGCAACGCGCACGACGTTTCTTTCATTTTGACGCCGAACCAGAATATCATCATCGCGCGTGCCAGCACCGAAGCTCGTGCGGCGATCGAGACCACGCTTGCCGCCCACGGCGTTGCGTTGCGCGCTTCGCCGTTGCGCGAGGCGGCGATGGCCTGCGTCGCCTTGCCGACCTGCGGCCTGGCGCTGGCGGAGAGCGAGCGTTACCTGCCGAGCCTGATCACCCGGCTCGACGCGCTGCTCGCCGAGAACGGGCTGGACGGCCAGCCGATCAATGTGCGGATGACCGGCTGCCCGAACGGCTGTGCCCGGCCCTACATCGCCGAGATCGGTTTCGTTGGCCGCAATCCCGGCAAGTACAACCTGCATCTCGGCGGCAACCGCGATGGCTCGCGGCTGAACCGGCTGTACCGGGAAGATGCCGACGAAGACACCATTCTTGCCACGCTGGCGCCGCTGTTTGCCGATTACGCCAAGGGCCGCAAGGCGGGCGAGGGGTTCGGCGACTTCATCACCCGCCGGCAGGTGGTGTGACCGTCTATCTTGTCGGCGCCGGTCCGGGCGATCCGGAACTGCTGACCGTGAAGGCGAGCCGGGTATTGCAAGGCGCCGACGTGGTTTTGCACGATAGCCTGGTCGATGCCCGGGTACTGGGCCTGGCGCCCGCCGGGGCCTTGCTGATCGACGTCGGCAAGCGTTGTGGCACCCGGGCAACGGCGCAAAGTGATATTAATCGGCTGATTTGCTATCACGCCGGCGCCGGCGGGACCGTGGTGCGTTTGAAGGGCGGCGACCCGATGATTTTTGGCCGCGCCGACGAGGAACTGGCGGCACTGCAAGCCGCCGGGATCGCCTGCGAGGTGGTGCCCGGTGTCACCGCCGCCACCGCGGCGGCGGCGGCGTTGGGGTTGTCGCTGACCAAGCGGCAGGTCTCGCGGGCTTTGCACATCCTCACCGGCCATGGTGCGGATGGTGCGCTGCCGGCGCATCACTGGGTGGCGCTGGCCAATGCCGGCGGCACCTTGGCGCTTTATATGGGAGCCAGGCAGATCACCGGCGTCGCCGCGCATCTGATCGAGGCGGGGTTGCCGCCGCGGACCCCGGCGGTCGCGGTGGAAAGCGCCAGCCTGCCGGCGCAACGCATCATCCGGGGAGACATCGCGGGGCTGGGGAAAGCTCTGTCCGAAGCGCCGCCGCTGGGGCCGGTGATCGTGCTGATCGGGGAGGCTCTGGCCGGCCGCCGGGCGGCCCTTGTCGAACAGATCCGGTTCGCCGCTGATGCTGCAGCTTGCGCGCCGGCAGGCTGAGTGACTCGCGGATCACTCAGTGTGCCGCGTGGTGCCCGCTGACTTCCTCGGCGGCGTTGCTGGCCAGCATCCAGCTTATCGGGATGCCGAGTGCGGCGATGCCGGCCACCAGGAGAAAGGTGATCTGGTAGTCCGCGATCGAGGCCGTCGCCTCGTGCCGGAGCGCCGCCAGCATTTCCAGCGAGGCCGCGGCGATGACGATGCCGAGCGTCAGGGTGAGTTGCTGGACGGTCGAGTACAGGCTGGTGGCGGCGGACATGCGGGGCCGCGAGATGTCGCTGTAGGCGATGGAATTATAGGCGGTGAATTGCAGCGACCGGAAGAAGCCGCTGATCAGCAGGATCGCGTTGAGCGCCAGCGGCGGCCAGGCTGGCTGGAAGGCGGCGCAGACCGCGATGCCGCCGACGGCCAGCATGCCATTGTAGATCATCGCGGTGCGGAAGCCGAAACGGCGCAGGATCGGCTGCACGGCGGGCTTGATGAGCAGCGCGCCGAGGGCGGCGCTGAAGGTGATCAGGCCGCTCTGCAACGCCGATTTGCCGAAACCAAGTTGCAGCATCAGCGGCAGCAGGAACGGTATGGCGCCGACCGCGACCCGGAACAGGCTGCCGCCGGCGAGCGAAACCAGGAAGGTCGGGATTCGCAACAGCGAAAAGTCCAGGATCGGGTGTGGATGGCGGCGGGCGTGCAGCCCGTAGACGACGCTGGCGGCGCCGCCGAGCAACAGCGCCAGCAAGGTCCAGGCGAGCGGCACGATGCCGCGGCCCAGCGTCTCCAGCCCGGCCATGAGTGCCGCCATGGCAAAGCCGGTCAGCAGCAGGCCGGCGAGGTCGAGCCGCACCGGTTCGCCCTCCTCCCGCACGTCCGCGATGAACAGCGAGACGGTGACGACGCCGAGCACGCCGATCGGGACGTTGATGTCGAACACCCAGCGCCAGGAAAGCCAGGTGACGATCAGGCCGCCGAGCGGCGGCCCCAGGACCGGGCCGACCAGCGCCGGAATGGTGACCCAGGCCATGGCGTTGATCATCTGTGCTTTCGACACGGTGCGCAGCAGCAGCAGCCGGCCGACCGGCAGCATCATCGCGCCGCCCAGGCCCTGCACGATGCGCGCCAGGACCAGAAACCACAGCGAGGGCGCAAAGCCGCACAGCACCGAACCCAGGGTGAAGACGACGATGGCGGCACGGAACACCGTGCGGCTGCCGAGGCGATCGGCGACCCAGCCGCTGACCGGGATGAACACCGAGAGGCTGATCAGATAGGAGGTCAGCGCCACGCTCATATGCAGCGGGTCGGCGTGGAAGGTTTTAGCCATTGCCGGCAGCGCGGTCGCGATGATCGTGGAGTCAAGGTTCTGCATGAACAGCGCGGTCGCCACGATCATCGCGGTGATCCTGACGCGTCGTTCCGTGGCGATGGGCTGGATCTCCGGCGGCAGCGCGTCCATGGTTCAGTCCCGGCTTAGGCCGGCGGCTTGCAGGGCGCCTAGATATGCTGCCCAGCGCGAGGCTTGTTCCGCGCCAAGTTGCCGCAGGTAGTCCCAGGAGAAGATGCCGGTGTCGTGGCCGTCGGAGAAGGTCAAGCGGACGGCGTAGTTGCCGATCGGTTCGATGGCGCCGATGCCGACCGCCCGCTTGCCTGCCACCAGCCGCTTTTCCGCCAGGCCGTGGCCCTGCACCTCGGCACTGGGGCTTTCGACCCGCAGATACTCCGCCGGCAAGGTGGCGACAGCGCCGTCGGCGAAGGTGACATCCAGCCGGTTTTCGGCGCGGCGCAACCTGATCTCGCTGGGCGCGGTCACGGCTCCAACGGGCGCGCCTCGTCCACCAGCATGATCGGGATGCCGTTGCGGATGGGGTAGGCCAGGCCGGCTTTTGGGCTGATCAGCTCGCCGCGTGCCCGGTCGTAGGTCAAGGGGCCCTTGGTCACCGGGCAGACCAGGATTTCCAGCAAACGAGGGTCGATGGGCGTGTCCTCTTGCATGGCTTCAGCTCGCTCTGGAATTGTTGTCGCGGTCGCCGAAAGCGTTGATCTCAAGCATGGTGAGCAAGGTGCGGGCTCGCTCTCCAGCGTCGCGGGCTTCCAGCAAGGCCTGCTTCTCCCCGGTGTCGAACGGACAGGCCATGCAAAGAGACACGACCAACTCGGTGTCCGGCAGGCTGTCGATCGCCTCCCAGTTGGCGTCCACCCCGGCGTTCGAAAAATAGCGGCGCAGGGCGCCGACGAGCCGGGCGCGTTCGAACGGCAACGGTTCGTCCTCCGCCGCCACCAGATCGGCGGCGAAGCCGGAGAACGCGGCGGCAACCCGGCGGTAGCCGCGGGCCGGAGCAATTTCCTCGACGATGCTGAAGCGGATCAGCCCCGCCAGCGTGAGCAGATAGCGGCCATCCTCGCTCTCGCTGAAAGCGGAGATGCGGCCGAGGCAGCCGGTGCGGTACAGGCCTGGACCGTTATCGCCTTCGCCGAGCCGATGGTCCGGCTGCACCATGCCGAACATCCGGCCGGCGCCGAGGGAATCCTCGACCATCGCGAGGTAACGCGGTTCGAAGATGTTGAGCGGCAGCCGGCCACCGGGCAGCAGCAGCGCGCCGGCGAGTGGGAAGACCGGGAATTCCCGCGGCAGGCCATCCAGGCGGAGGCGCTCCATCGGGCGGATCAACGGAACAAAAGGGCGGAGAGCTTGCGCCGCGCCGCCATCGTCGCCGGGTCCTCGAAGCCCCAGGCCTCGAAAAATTTGAGGAGCTGCAGACGGGCGCCATCGTCGTTCCAGGCGCGGTCCCGGCCGATGATGTCGAGCAACGCTTCCGCGGCTTCGGCACGGTTGCCGCCGGCATTCAGCGCGGTTGCCAGCTCGTAGCGGGCGGCGTTGTCGGTGGGATCGGCGGCCAGCCGCGTCTCCAACCCGGCGCGGGCGGCCTGCGCCTGCCGGCCTTCGGCGGCCAGAGCGAGGGCCGAGCGGGCGCCGGCAATTTCGGCGTGGTCGGTGAGGGTAGTGGGCACTTCGGCCAGCACCTCGGTCGCCTGGTCTTCATCGCCGATCGCCAGCAACGCGCGGATCAGGCCGCCCCAGGCTTCCGGCTTCTCGCGGTCCTGCTGCACCGCCGCGGCGAACAGCTGGGTGGCCTGCTCGGCATCGCCCTCTTCCAGCAAAGCCTTGCCCTCGGCGATCAGATCGGCGCCGGGCGCGCTGGACCCCGCGGTCTTCAACAGGGCGTCGATAAAGCGGCGGATCTCGCTCTCCGGCAACGCGCCCTGGAAGGTGTCGGCGATCTGGCCCTGCCAGAAGGCGACAACGGTGGGGATTGACTGCAACGGCAGACCGAGCTGGCTGAGCTGCTGGACCAGCGCGCGGTTCTTGTCGACATCGATCTTCACCAGCCTGACCCGGCCACCGGCGGCGCGGACCAGCTTTTCCAACGTCGGGGTGAGGGTTTTGCAGGGCCCGCACCAGGTGGCCCAGAAATCGACCAGGACCGGGACCTCTCGCGAGCCCTCGATGACATCGGCCATGAAGGTTGCCTGATCGCCATCGGCGATCATCTCCGCAGCGCTTTGCGGGGCCGGGGGAATCGGCTGGTCGGGGTGGAGCAAGCTGTTCATGCGTGGCGATCCGTTGGTTGCGACCATTATATAGTATTGCTGGCGGCTGACACACCCTGCCGCCAGCGCTCAATAGCGCCGGGTTGCAATAGGTGCCAAGGGTGCTTAAAGACCGGCTTTACGGAGCGCGGGCGTAGCTCAGGGGTAGAGCACAACCTTGCCAAGGTTGGGGTCGAGGGTTCGAATCCCTTCGCCCGCTCCAGATTTACCAAGCGAAAACAGCGCATTGCGGCGCAATTTTCTTCGGAAGTTTTGCTTACATAGACTTGCCCTCACTCGATGTAAGCTTCTTGTAAGCAAGTCGTGCCGCAGTCCGGGATACAATAGGAGGTCCGTTTCGGGCGTCGACGTCAAGATTTGGCTGCTCCTTTAGCTCCTGAGGCCACATGGATTGGCGGTCTTTAAGCTGCCGAAATGTTTCCCGCTGGCGAACATAGAAGTAGGAGTTGTAAGCGCGACGGACACGGTCAGCCTGTAATCGCTGGCTGTTCTTTTGCATGCTATAGCTTCAAGACTTCTCCATGCGCCCTAGCCTTCGTCAGCAGATGCCGATCCGTTGCTGTTCGGAAGTTCCAAACGGACGCTGAGGCCTCCCCCCTTGCGGTTGCCGAGGACGATGTCGCCACCCTGCTCTCATATGATCGAGCGCGTGACCGAAAGCCCGAGCCCGACGCCCCCTGTATTGGGATCGCGAGATGGATCGATTCTATAAAACGGTTCGAACACTTTCTCTCTTTCATTCGTAGGAATGCCCGGTCCCTCGTCTTCAACTACCATAACAATCCGTGAGGTCTCAGAAGTTAGGGTGACGGCAGTTTTCCAGCCGTACTTTACGGCATTGTCCACAAGGTTCGATATCGCCCGCCGCATCGATATTCGCCGGCAAGATAACGTAATGCCTCGGGGGCCGGAGAAAGTAACTGATTCACCAGCATCGGCGGCGTCCTGACAAATGCCATCGACGAGGGCACTGAGGTCGACCAGCGAACGGGGCTCGTGTTTGGTGTCATCCCTCGCGAAGCTGAGCACAGAGGTGATCATTCCGGTCATCATGTCGATCTCACCGAGCATCTTCTGCTGCTGCTCCAGATCTTCGACCAGTTCTGCGCGAAGCCTTAGCCGCGTCAGAGGCGTTCGAAGATCGTGCGACATCGCCGCAATCATCTGCGTTCGATCATCATTGAAGCGACGCAGACGCTCTTGCATCCGGATGAACGCCCCGATGAGTAGCTTTACCTCTCTTGGGCCATTTCCCGACATCGGCGGGGCGTCGCCGCTGCCACCGATCTGTTCCACGGCGTTGGCAAGCTCGGCGAGCGGCTTAGTAAGCCGGCGAGCCACGAGCACGGCAAGCACAAGGCCGAGCAGGATGGTGATGGTCAGCGATGTAGCAAAGCTGATTTGCCAGAACCTCGTCGCGGCCGGGTCAGAGAGCGGTAGCGGATCCAGGTTGCTGCTGACCAGAAGCCATTGATCGTTCTGGAGAGCAGCCTCGATCAACACTCCGTTCTCAACCAGAGTGCCACCGTTATCCAGTCCTTTGCCCATCTTTTGTACACGGTCAACCACAATTAGGGGACGAGGAACTTTGAGCACGGCCTCGATCCTCGCCCGCAGCATGTCCGCATCGGGCTCACTCAAGCCGTCCAGGTTAAGGATCGGCGTGTCGAGGAGAGCAAGATGGATTTGCAGGCGTTGTGCCGCCGCAAGTACAGCCGGCCGCTCATCATCAGACGTGGCGTCCAGCACGTCCAACAAGGCCGCGATCCTGCCAGGAAGTTCCAAGTCTAGTTGCGGATTTCCGCCGGCGTGGATCTCGTGCTGTGGAAGCCCGAGGTCGATGAGCCACGAGCTGACGGGTTGCTGAAGAATGAAGCCTAGTATGATCACAACGACGATCGTCAAAGCCATCGTCATCGTGGTGCTGTCCCACGGTCGCTTCACCAGGCCTCTCCGTTTAAGGTGACGGGCGCGGTGAAGACATAGCCTCCGGTGCGGACCGTCTTGATGAGTTCCGGGTTCTTTGGATCAACCTCGATCCGGTGACGCAACCGGCTGACGTGGACGTCGATGCTGCGGTCAAATGCTGTGCCCGTCCGTCCGCGTGCGAGGTCGAGCAGCTGATCTCTGGTCAGCACATGATTGGGGAACCGATTGCCGGCCTCCTGGGCAACTGGCGGCGAAGACATGCTCATGTCGTGCTGACGGTAGCGGAGATGAACGATCGCGATCTGGCGGCGGCGCTGGAGGAGCGCCGGCTGGATGTCGCCCTTATGGTCGGTCACGCCGTTCCACCCCACGCCGTAAGCTTGCCCCTCTATCAGGATCGACTGCTGGTAGCCTTGCCGGCTGAGCATCCCCTGGCAGCGCGTCCGAGCCTGGATTGGGAGGTTCTGCGTAATGAGAGTGTGTTGGTGCAGGGGTGGGAGGATAGCCAGATGGCGCGTGAGCTCTACGCCTCTTTCCTCGGGAGTGGCGTCAATTTTCAATCGCACGCTGCCAGCAAGCAGTCTGTCTTCGCTCTTGTGAGCGCAGGCTTCGGGATCACACTGGCGACGGCCAGCCAGTCCGAGGTGACGTTTCCCGGTGTGGTGTACCGGCCTATTGAGGACGAAAACGCGTCCGTCCCGATTGCTTTGGCCTGGCTGCCTGAGCTGCAAGATGCAACGGTCGGCCGTTTCGTGGCGTTTTTACGGGATGAAGCGAGATCGCACCGGCTTACCTGATCCTCGCACCCATAGCCGCATCGGACTGGAGATCGTGCTGCCGTGCCGCCGCTTAGCGGATGCATCAGACGGCCGGATTTGGCCGAAAGCTGCCGGTCAGCTTTAACGAGCCAACTTCCATAGCTGACATTTGAACCGGACTTCTGCACCACTTAAGCCGCTGAATAGGGTAGCCGCCGCCTGTGGTGCATAAATCTTGGATTCCGTTGAAAAAGTCTTGATTGCGGCACCCTTGAATACGTGATTCTCTCGTTCCTGTCTTCAATAAGTAGGAGATGGCTCGATGATGGGGCGGCGAGAGGAGCCGGAGCGGCTTTTTTACAGGTTTAATCTGGAGCGCCATGTGCCGGCGGACCATTTGCTGCGGCAGATAGATGCGGTTCTGGACCTGAGCGCGATCCGTCATACTCTGGCGCCTTATTATGCGGCGGGCGGTCGTCCCTCCATCGATCCGGAGTTGATGATCCGCATGCTGCTTGTCGGTTACGCGTTCGCGATCCGGTCCGAACGCCGGCTTTGCGATGAGGTGCATCTTAATCTCGCCTATCGCTGGTTCTGCCGCCTTGGTCTGGAGGGTGATGTTCCGGATCATTCGACTTTTTCGAAGAATCGCCACGGCCGTTTCCGCGACAGTGACCTGTTCCGTCGCCTCTTTGAAGAGGTTGTCGACATGTGCATGCAAGCCGGTCTGGTCGGCGGTGAGGGCTTCGCGATTGATGCGAGTGTCATCGAGGCAGATGCAGGCCTGCGTCACAAAGCGGAAGGCCAACTCACCGCGTGGCCTGACGGCCAGGACGTCTCGCGGCCGGTCAGGGAATATCTGGCCGCATTGGATCAGGCTGCTGCAAGCCAGGCCAAGCCAGCGCCGACTTCTGATGATGATATGTCGTCCGGCAATCCCCCTTCCGTACCGCAGGTGACCTCCCTGACGGACCCAGCCGCCGCCTGGACCAGCAAAGGTCGCTCGAAGCTCTGCTTCGCCTACGGCACGAATTATCTGATCGATAATAAGCTGGCGATTATCCTCGATGTCGAAGCAACGCCGGCACGCTGGCAGGCGGAGGTAGCGGCGACCAAAACGATGCTGCAGAGAACGAAGGAATGCTTTGGCCTTCAGCCGCAGCGTCTGGCCGCGGATACTGCTTATGGATCTGGCCTGATGATCGGCTGGCTGATGCGCAGGGGGATTGAACCTCATGTGCCGGTCTTGGATCGGGAGCGGCAAACCAAAGGCTATTTCAGCCGCGCGGATTTCAAATTTGACGAGCAGGCCAACCAATTTACTTGTCCCGGCGGCAAAGCCCTGACGAGCAGTGGATTGGTCCGCAGCGATGGGGCGGTGCCTTATTGGGCCAGCACGACGGACTGTCGCGCGTGTTCGCTGAAATCAGCTTTTACGAACGGCTCAAAACGCATCGTCACGCGCCACGTATTTGAAAAAGAGCGTGAGCATGTGCGCGAATTAAGAGGAACCGAGGCGTTCGAGCGTTCGGCCAGGGAGCGCAAAAAGGTTGAAATGTTGTTCGCGCATCTGAAGCGAAATCTCGGATTACGTCGCCTGAGGTTGCGCGGCCTTACCGGTGCCCGGGACGAATTTCTGCTGGCCGCAACTATCCAGAACCTGAAGAAACTCGTCCGGCTATGTGCAAATAGCCCGCCTCGACCGGCAAAGTGTGCCTCCTGAGAACCAACAAGCCCCCCATCAACCCACCGGTGAACAGCCGGCGGGAGCCCGGCCCAAAAACCGTAAGATATTCCCGAAGCGGCGGCAAAAATACGTCGTATTTCAACGGAATCCTTGACTTATGCACCTTCCGGGTTGCGTGGACAGAACCCTTCAACCTACGATCGGCGGGTTTGGTACCAGTCTATAGCATTGGCTTCAGCACTGGCTTCAGTTTTGTTTATCCATGCTTGCTTGCAGTCGCCATATGCATGCAGTCGTCTGGATTTCGGCTTTGGCAAAGGGTCTTTACGCGGTCATATTCAATCGCGATATCAGCGTGTGCTCGTAAATAATCGCGGAAGGCCAGATGCCGTATAACCTTGGGAGATCTGCTCTCATAGCGATGAAGCTGACTCAACCGGCATCCCGTCTTAGGGTCAGACCTCGTGCAGTACCGTCGCCCCTGCAAGCTTAGCTCACCCCACCATTCGTAACCAAGAGCTCAAATCGTTGGCGACAAGCATCCAACTCTGCACCGTAGGCTAAAATCTAGAGTTGCTCTAAACTGGAAGGCATGCCGCCACCAATCAAGGTGATTTTACTAGCTCATGATCCTAACTGGCTCGACAATGCACCTTCCGCGATCAGCCTCTTGCCGAGGCTGAGCTGGCCGCAAGATGAATCCCGCCGTCGAGATGCAGGTGACCAAGCTCGTCGGAGCCGACGTAGAAGTCGCTGCACCCGGGCAACGCAATCGGCGGGTGATGATCGTCGCGTTGGCGAGGAAGCTTCTAGTGGCTCTTTGGAAGTTCGGCACTACGGGGATCATCCCTGAAGGGGCTGTTGTTACCGCGGCCTGATCTTGCCGAGCCATCAAATCCGCGGCGTCTAAGCAACACTGCTTGATTCAGGCGGAACAAACCGAACAACCATTTGGCTAAAAAGCCGGGTTAAAGAATGGTCCCGCTCCCCCTGAGCCGCACCGCCGAAAGCGGGATATTGGTGCAGCCGGCCTGGCCGGCGACCGGATGTGAGTTTGATCGGCCGGCGAGTGCCGACCGCGTCACGAAACGGCTCAGACCTTAGATCCTAGAACTAAAGGAGGCGCTATGCGACAGCTCTTACGCTATACCTGACTGCCCGAGCCCCATGTGAGCGGTTGTGGAAGGCGGCGTGGACCGAGCTGAATTTCTGCAGCGTCTTCATCCGGCGGAACCTCAGCATCGCACGCTCTCGCCGTCGGAACGGCTGGTGCGAGTTCTCGGCTTGGTTGTTCGCATAGCGGCCGGGTTCTTGACGATCCGCGATTGCAAATTCCTTTATCGCTGCCTCGTAGGAGCGTAGGCCATCCGTCGTGATTGTCTCGGCGCAGCCGCGACGCTTCATCAGATTCTTCATGAACTTTAAGGGCGGCTTTCTTATCGCGCTCCTTGGTGGCAACGACTCAAGCACCTCGCCCTCATGATCCACGGCTCTCCAGAGGTAGTGCATCTGGCCGTTGATCTTCACGTAGACCTCGTCGAGATGCCACTTCCAATGCATGTGAGCGCGCATCGGCTCCACCCGCTTCTCGCGTATCTCGGCCGCGAACATCGGCCCGAACCGGTTCCACCACAGCCACACAGTCTCGTGGCAAATGTGGATGCCACGCTGTGCCAGTAGATCCTCAACGTTGCGGAGGGACAGCGGGTAACGAACGTACATCATCACCACCAGCCGGATCACCTGAGGCGACGCGTCAAAGTAACGGAACGGGTTCTTGGACTGGTTCATTCCGGCAGGCTAGACCGGAGAGGACCGGAACGGCCAGTTTGGTTTGACAGTGCCGCTCAACACTGCATAAGCTAAACCACTACCTCTGCGGGAAATTGCTGCAACTTGTCTAGATTTTACGCTGGAGTTTTCTATATGATTTGTGTCAAGAACCAAAGGTCGTCGCGTCGTGCCCGTATCATGCTGTAACTGCCATCTGCCGGCTCCGGCCAAATTTGGCTTAGCATCGCTGTTCCGCCCTGAAGGCGACGACCCGGGACAATTATGCTTTTCCCACCTAACGTGGGAACTTAGATGACACAGCCCCTAACTCTAACCATTCTCATTATTGATGACAGCGCTACGAACAGGCGCATCTACTCACGGCTATCCCGCCGCGTTAACCCAGATGTAATTGTTCGTAGCTTCGGTCATCCGCACGCTGCCCTTGACTGGTTGGCTGCAAATGAAGCCGACCTCATCATCACGGATTACAAGATGCCCGACTTGACCGGTGATCAACTGGTCCGGTCTGTTCGATCCCGGCATCAGGACCCGGACATACCGATCATCGTCGTCACGGCCTATGATGACAGGGAATTCCGCGTGACGTCACTGGAGGCCGGCGCCACCGACTTTCTCCTGAGCCCGGTCGATCATACAGAATTTGTCACCAGGGCCTCCAACCTCTTGAAACTGCGTGCGCAACAGAAAATTCTGATTCACCGCGCCCAGCTACTGGAGTATCGTCTTGAAGCCAGTCTGACGGCTCAGGCTCAGCTGCTTCGAGACAGCCGGGAGGCATTGGCTCAGGTCATTGACACCGTCCCCGCATTGATCAGCGCCGCCGATCGTGATGGTAGATGTGTATTTGTCAATGCGCTACAGGCGGACGCCGTTCGAACAGCACCGAGCAATCTTGCCGGACAAAACGTTGATCAACTCTTTGGTCCGGAGCGGGGTACATCCAGTCGCCGGCTGGATAAGCTTGTATTCGAGACTGGGCAACCCGCGCCGACACGCGAAGAGGAAGTATTGGCCGCTAATGGCGAGTCGCGTTTTTACTTAACGAGCAAGGTTCCCTTGCGCGACAGCCACGGAGAAATCATCAGTGTTTTAACGACATCAGTCGACATCACTGACCGGCGGGTCGCCGAGAAACGCCTGCAGCACATGGCGAATCATGATCTCCTGACCAATTTGCCCAACCGAGCGATGCTACGCGAGCGTCTCCGAAGGGAACTTGCGCGAGGACGACGCGGCGACCGGCATTTCGCGCTACACTTTATCGACCTCGATCGCTTCAAGGCAATCAATGATAGCCGAGGCCACCACAGCGGAGATCAGGTCTTACGCCGTGTCGCCGACGCACTTTCCGGTTTAGTCGACGAACTTGCAATGGTTGCCCGCATCGGGGGCGATGAATTCGCTGTCCTGCAACCCGAAGTCGCCGGAGCGGATGACGCAGCTGCACTCGCTAAGAATATAATCGAGGTCCTCGGCGATTTAATTGGAACACCCGACTTGCCACTCGTGGGGGCAAGCATTGGAATTACGCTGTCGCCGCAGGATGGCAACGACCCCGATGAACTGCTAAAGAATTCCGATCAAGCAATGTACTCCGCAAAGAAGAATGGCGGCAACACCTTATGCTTTTTTGCCCCTGCAATGCACCCCAGTTGGGCGAGCCAGGTTGCGCAAATGGGGGCCGAACTCAGGACGGCGCTCGCCCGGCAAGAATTTGTTCTGTACTATCAACCGCAAATCGACCTCCGGCGCCGCACCGTATTCGGTGCCGAAGCGCTTCTGCGTTGGCGCCGTCCAGGCGTCGGCGTTGTGACTCCCGTTAGCTTCCTCGCGCAGGCGGAGGAGAGCGGCCTCATAGTTCCGATCAACGAATGGGTGCTCATGGAAGCTTGTAGACAAGCCGCGGCCTGGCAGGACGCTGGCTTCGTAGACTTACGCATGTCGATCAACTTGTCGGTAATCCAATTCAAGCGCCGGAGCGTGTACAGCGCCGTCTCCAAGGCGATTGAAGTTGCCGGCGTAACGCCCGCATTGATCGACCTCGAACTTACTGAAAGCGTTCTATTAGGTGAGGCCGAAGACGCAGTATCGCAACTCCACACGTTAAAGGAATTAGGGGTCACACTTTCACTAGATGACTTTGGGACCGGCTATTCTTCGTTGAGTTACGTGCGCAGATTTCCGCTCGATCGCCTGAAGATCGACCGCTCTTTTATTCAACGGCTCGGGGAAAATCAAAGCGATTTAGCCATTGTACGGACGATTATCGACTTGGCCCATATTCTCCGCTTGCGCGTATTGGCGGAAGGTGTGGAGACACTTCCACAACTCTCTCGGCTACAAGCCGAAGGTTGTGATGAGGTCCAGGGCCTATACTTCAGCAAACCACTGCCGGCGGAAGCTTTCACTGATCACCTCATACGAGAGAGAGGCAAAATGCCGGCAGTTTCCGTGCCGATCGGGCAATAGAAATGGGTTCGCGGGCTACGAGCGCCGGGGTCGCTCTCATCGCTTGGTTGACCGGGCGTCTCCGAGGCAGGCCTGACAGCGAGCACGAGATGAGTTTCAACCGCCTCATTTTTGCGGCAATAATTGTCTGCGTCTTACTCACAAAATGGCAGGCCGACGCGCCCCACACCTCGTTGATCGGAATGGCTCTCTACATCTTGTTGGCGCTGGCCGTTCTTGTCCACATCGTGGTAAATCCAAAGGTCTCCCGCGTTCGACGGGTCGTGGCGCTGCTTCTAGATCTCGGATTCCTATCATGGCAACTTCATCTCGGCGGTGAATTGGTCGCCTTCTTCTTCTCCATCTATCTCTGGGTCATCCTAGGCAACGGATTCCGTTTTGGTATCCCCTATCTGGCGATCGCGGTTCCGGTTGCGACCCTTGCCTTCGGATTCGTTATCTATACAACGCCGTTTTGGTATCAGCAGGCGCATCTTTCGGTCGGGTTGCTCATCGGTCTGATCGTTCTTCCGGCGTATTCTGCGACCTTGATCCGCAAGCTCTCGTCGGCAACCCGCATTGCCGAAGAAGCGAACAAGGCCAAAAGTCTATTTCTCGCTAGCGTTAGCCACGAGCTTCGCACGCCCTTGACAGCTATCGTCGGCATCGGCGGCTTGCTGCGTTCGACGTCACTGGACGCTGAGCAACTCGAGTTGACGGAAACAATCGACGTTGCAGCAAGGTCGCTTCGATTATTGATCGATGGCTTGCTCGATTTGTCACGCATCGAGGCGGGCCGTATGCCCAACTCTCCCGACAAGGTCGATCTTTTGACTTTGTTGGTCGAGATTCGTCGCATGGTTGACAGCCAGATACGCGCCAAAGGTCTGCGGTTCAACATCCACGTGACGCCCCGAACACCACTTCACCTATTCATCAGCTACCAGCACCTTCACGGAATTCTTCTTAACCTGGCGGCTAATGCAGTTAAGTTTACCGCGAGCGGTGGCATTGTCGTCGCGGTAGACGGTGCTATGGCCGAGGGCTCAGCAACCAGCCTTGACTTGAGAATTGAGGTTTCCGACACGGGCATCGGTATCGCTCCTCAAGACCAAAAACGAATTTTCGAGAATTTCACCCAAGCTAACCCCGCGATCATGAACCAGTACGGTGGAACCGGGCTAGGCTTGGCCATCGCTCGCGGCCGGGTAGGCCTGCTGGGAGGCACTATTGAAGTTGAGAGTGAGCTGGGTGTCGGCAGCACCTTTCGGGTCCAGTTGAGTACGCAACCCGTGTCAATCCCAAGGCCGTCGATAGCAGGCAAGGCCAACGTCACTGTTGTTACACGCCGATCAAGCATCCTTTCCGAGATCCTGGGTCATCTGGCGTCATTGGGCGTAAGCGTAAACGACAGCTTTTCTACCTGCGGCACTGCACCGCCCGTAAACAATGACGGCGGCAGAATTTTATTCGTAGATCACGCAAGCCGGCAAGATATCGACCTGTCTTCGGCGGGATCCGGCTCAACACCCATGATCATCTTGCTCGTTGAAACGGCAGCCGAGTCATTGCCCGACCTCGAGACACGAAGACTTTGCACGTCTGTCTTGTCCTATCCACTTTCCAATGAAGCCATTATTCAGGCTATATCGATAGCTAGACGTCTTTCTGGCGCTGTCGAGACTCGGAATACTAGGGCCGCCGCCAAAAGCGCCCAACCTTCTCGAATGCCGGCAGCCGCAAAGCGTCGCCGCGTGTTGCTCGTTGACGATAATCGGACCAACCAAAAAGTCTTTTCGCGCATTTTAGACTCGGGCGGCCATCAAGTGATGGTGGCAGACAATGGAGAAAAAGCCCTCGATATCTTGGAACGAGAAGCGAACGATCTCGACATCGTACTGATGGATTTCAACATGCCTGAGCTAGATGGGCTTGAGGTCACGAAATTGTTCCGCGCTATGTCCACCGGAAATGCGCGACTGCCCATTATCGGTTTGACTGCCGATGCCAGCGCCGAATTCGACGGCCGCTGGCAAGAGGCCGGTATGGACGGTTGCCTGACGAAGCCTGTCGACCCACAAATCTTGTTGGCAGCTATCGAAACTACGGCACGCGCGCCTTTGTCGACAAGCAACAACTCGATCATGGATTTACAGAAGCATCCGCGTTTTCGCTTGGCAACCATGCCCGCTCTGGACGACGCGAGAATAGCGAATTTGCGGGCTCTCGGCGACGGCGAGTTTGTCGAAGACCTCATGTCGGATTTCATGGCCGACTCGAAGGTGCTGTTGGCGAACCTTGTTTCCGCCGCTCGTCGCGGCGACACTAACATGTTTCGTAGCCATGCGCATGCGCTTCGCAGCAGCGCCCTCAATGTAGGAGCTATCGCACTTGGTGACCTCTGCGGGCCGTGGGGCGATCAACGCAGCGACGAACTTAAATCTCGTGCTGAAGACTTTGCTACGCGCGCCGAGGCAGAACTCGCCCGCACAAGAGAGGCGATCGCCTCTCTTGCCGTCTCGCGTAAGATCAATCATATCTGAGCAGTAACGATCCGGATATCCCAGAGATCTTACCCAGCCGCCATCATAGCCGACTGTGCCAAGCGTGCTGTCGTTAAGCGACGATCCTGCGCAGCGCACAGTCTATCCATCTTGCGCAAGTCCGCTTCTGTAAGATTTAAAGCCGCCTCAGCCCAAATGTCGACAACATCGCGCAACTCTTCCAAGGTCACGGGATTGACCCGCCGGCGTGCGCGGTAGGTGGCATGGTGAGCATTAAACTTTCGGTTGTGGCGTGCGACATAATCGTTCACTGCCTGTGCCCCTTGGCCATCCTCTGCCAGTACGTCGACTACGCCCATAGCATGCAACTCTTCGGCCGTATAAATTCGCCCCGAAAGTATCATCGCCTCGGCACGTGCGCGGTCCATACGACGCGACAGAAAGCTGTAGGCGCCCATGCCGGGCATCATGTTGAATAAGATCTCTGGCAAGCCCAATTTCGCGCTCCTTTCTGCCACTATTAAATCGAACGACAAAGCGTGTTCAAATCCGCCGCCCAGTGCGTCGCCTTGAACGAGAGCCATTGTGATGACGGGAACATCGAAAGCAATCGTGTTGCTATATATAGCTTCCACTGCCACGTGCCCATAACGGCGGAGCGCGCTTAAGTCGCCCTGCCGGATACGTTGGGCGAAATGCCCGAGATCACCACCCAGATTGTATATACCAGGAGTGGCTGATGCCATGACAAACCACGAGAATGGACGCGATACCCCCGTTGGTTTCGTAGCGAAAACGCTTTTAACGGAACGTTGCATCTGACTTATGTCATTCATCAACTCATGTGTGTAAGAGGGGCGCCCGGTCGGCCTCATGTAGCACCAGAAGGTGCCACTTTCAGCGTCATTATAGAGGTCCAAGTTTTCGTACCTGCGACCTTCTATTTCGAATGCAGAAGTCCCGGCAAAGATGTTGCGCTCAAGCGAAGACGGGTGGGCAATGTTGCGAACGAATGTCATTTATCTTCTCCGATGCTGTTTGGCTGGATTTACGGCTCTCTGTGTGTCTCTCACTTACCCTCATTAGCTCGGATTTTAGTTTAACTCCTCAATTATTCGTGAGAGAACTGAAACTTTGGATTTTTGCGCAATTAACTTAGTCGCGGGCCCGGGACTACCTGCCGTCTCCATAAGCGATGCCCTTTGCTTCCGATTTTACCTCCCGAGCCCTCGCGCCATGTCCTTCGGCGCCCGGGCGTCGCAGGCCGCACTGCGCGCATCCACCCATCACACGGTACATCGATTGGCCTAGAGCGCCTGTTGGCTTCTCGAAAATTATGTGCAGACGGGACCGTCTGGGCGGAAAGGCTCTTCGACCGCCACCAGCATAAATATGCGTGATTAGCCGTCGTGGACGGAGTTTGCACGCTTCACACCGGCTGGGGAGAGACGATCTTTGGCGCTATAAGAGGAACGTCAATTTGAGCGTCTGCTTTTGTCGCATTTCTCTCGAAGCGGCTAGTCCGGTTTCGGCTAGACGACGCCATGGCCGCCTTGCGCGGATATTGTTGAAAAAGGAGCTTTTTCGTTGCTCGTACTGCTGCGGCTGTGATTCGCTTTGCCTGAGCGTTGGTGGAGGCAGGTCAATGATGGGCAGGCAGGAGGCAGTGCCGGAGCTGTTTTATGACTTTCGGCCGGATGACCATGTTCCAGCTGATTACATGCTGCGTGACATTGACCGTTTTTTGGATTTGTCTGCGCTGCGCGCTGAGCATGCGCCATTTTACAGCAGCATAGGCAGACCGTCGATTGATCCGGACTTGATGATCCGAATTTTGGTTATCGGCTATAGCACGGGGATCAGGTCGGAACGGCGGCTGTGTGAGGAGGTACATCTAAATCTTGCCTACCGCTGGTTTCGCCGCTTCGGTCTTAATAACAACGTGCCTAATCGCTCGACCTTCTCGCGCAATCGGCATGGGCGGTTCCGGGACAGTGATATCCTTCGGCGTCTGTTTGAGAGCGTTGTCGCCCGCTGCCTGACCGAGGGGTTAGTCGGGAGTGAGGGCTTCGCAGCTGATGCCAGCCTGATCGCAGCAGACGCGAACAGACAACGTTCGGTCCCGGGTGATCACTACGATTCTTCTGCAGCAAAAGAAGCTGGGCGCGCCGTGCAGGAGTATATGGCCAGGCGCGATGATGCCGCGTTCGGAGCGGCTTCCGAGGTGACGCCAAAGTTCATATCGTCGACCGACCCGGCTGCTCAGTGGACCGGCGCTCTCAAGGGGCCAGCCTTCTTCGCCTACGCCACCAACTATTTGATCGACACCGAGAACGCCATGATCCTCGACGTCGAAGCCACGCGGGCAACCCGTCAAGCCGAGGTCGGCGCATCACGCACCATGCTGGACCGGGTGGAAGAACGGTGGGGTTTAAAGCCCGAGTGGATCGCTGCCGACAGTGCTTATGGTTCGGCTGCGAACCTTGCCTGGCTGGTGAAGGAAAAGCAGATCGCGCCGCACATCCCGGTCTTTGGCAAATCACAACGCACCGATGGCACCTGGTCACGCGAGGACTTCACCTGGGATGGCGAGAACGACCGCTACATCTGTCCAGAGGGCAAGGAACTGGTGCAGTACCACAGGTCGTATGCCACGCCCCGGACGGGCATCGACGAGGATGGCTGCCGTCGCTACCGCGCTACCAAAAAAGACTGCTCGGTGTGCCCGTCGCAACCCGTCTGCTGCCCGAACGCGCCAGCCCGCAAGATCCCACGCGACTTAAACGAGGACAGCCGCGACGTGGCACGTGCCATTGCAAAGACACCAGGTTATGAGAGGAGCCAGCATCGGCGGAAAAAGGTTGAGATGCTCTTCGCCCACCTCAAACGCATTCTTCATCTCGGCAGGCTGCGACTGAGAGGACCATTGGGTGCCCGTGATGAGTTTTTGCTCGCCGCTACCGCCCAGAACCTGCGAAAACTGACAAAATTCAGACCACTCGAACCCCGCGACAGCATGGCAATGCCCGCATAAGCAAAACTACGTGAGAACGGCGAAAAGATAATGCCGCAACTTCCTGAGATGAGAAACAGCCAACCGGCCTCAGAGGAGCGCACCAGCAGCCGGACTAAATCAACAATATCCGCCCATCTCGGCCATTGGTTGGGCGCGCAGGGAATTCTGGAAGCGGACAGTAGGCGTCAGCTACGGCGCCGGTAGGCTACGCGACCTAACGCGCCCAGCAACGGCCGCTGCTGCTACCCAAATGCTCGACGCATCTTCATTGTGCAATGAATCGGTTGGCGGGTCCGGAATAACCTGACGCGCCCGTGGTTAGGGGGTTACCAGATGTCGGAGGGAATGTCGTCCGGTCTCCAGGCGATCAGCATACCGGACTTCCGTCTTCGCGCGTCCGATTCTGCGAACCAGCGGATCGTCGGTGATGTCGCTCGCGAGGCCGTCGCGTCACTATGGGGGTACGCCTACCAGGTCTACGTGTCAATCGGCATTCAAACGGGACCCCTGATCGGCGTGCAAAAAGGCCCCCTCGGTTGTGGCTAGATGGGCTTGTCCAGGTAGCGAACAGGAGGGGCCCACGCGCCCGCTACGCTAGCGCATTTTAAACGCACTCGCGGTCGCGTTGGTCCCTCCTGAAGGGCCGTCAGTAAGCGCGTCTGCGCAGCGCCTCAATAAAATGGTCATTTGCTCCGCCTCTTCGACGCCGAGCGACCTGATCATGATATTTTCGACCTCTCGAACCGCTCGATGCGCTTGCTTTAGCACCTTTCTGCCTTGCGGCGTAAGCAGGCTACGCTGGATGCGGCCGTGCTCTGGGTCCGCCTCGCGCAATACTAATCCATCTCGCCTCAAATTGGCCAGGATCCCGTGCATTGTCTGCGGCGTTACGAAGCCCGCGCGCGCTATCTTGGCACTCGAGATTCCGGCCTCCCCTTCGATGAGCGAAAGTACAGCATATTGCGGCGTGCTAATGTTCAGAGATCGTAGCGCCTCGTCCATACGAATCCGCAAAACGTGCTGCGCTCGTTTTAGTGCATAACCAAGCCGCTTCGCCATCGGGCCAGATACGGCAGATGTTGACATAGTAGTATCCTTACATCATATAAGTGTCCTGTTAATGTATAGGAGGAACCAGTGATGAACAAATCAGTTACGCCTAACGCCGAAGCGCTGACCCTGATTAACACGTTCGACGTGGAGCCCGACCGTGCCGAAGCGCTCATCAAAATCCTTTCGGAGGCAACAGAACAGGTGATGCGCCACCTGCCTGGATTTGTTTTCGCCAGTCTGCATCTGAGCTTGGACCGCCGGCACGTAGCCAACTATGCGCAGTGGCGCAGCAAAACAGATTTCGATGCCATGTTAAAGAACCCGCAAGCGCAGGTGCATATGCGTGAGGCTGCGGAAATGGCCGACTCCTTTGCGCCTTTGCTCTACGAGTTCAGGGAATCTTACGCGGTGCCGGCTGCGGCTTGAACTTCTGGGTCGGAGTCGCCAGCGCCGAGCATGTACGGCTTGCCGTCGCCGGCGGCTTTTGCCAGCTATGCCATGGCAAATAGGCTGCGCTGAGCCTCCTGAAGCCGGGCGATGGCCTCGTCTATTATTCGCCAAAGGAAGGCATGCGAGGCGGCAAGTCCTTGCAGGCATTAACGGCCATTGGCAAAGTGCAATCCGGCGAGGTGAAGCAGGTGGCGCCGAGCCCGCAATTCAAGCCGTACCGACGGGCAGTTACTTTTCATTATTGCCAATACGCTCCGATCCGCCCGCTTCTTGACCAACTTTCCTTTGCCAGTGGCCAGGGCGCCTGGGGCGTTCTTTTCCGACGTGGTGTTTTTGAGATCGAAGCCGCTGACTTCAGTTTGATCGCCAGAGCCATGCAGCCTATGGAGCATATTTGACAGCTGTTACTGCATAGCGGCGTCCGGCCAAACCTCGAGTCAACATCTTATTCTCTCTATAGTTTGACAGAGACTTGTCGTATAGCATATTGTGCGAAATCGTGTTGCGGACATCTAAGTCAATCAAGGCTTTGGCATAAGACAGGAGAGGAAAAACACCATGTCGACCGTGACGGAGATTATCGACGGTTTCCCGGGGGACCGGCCGGTTCGCGTGATCGAGCGTGACGAGCCGCTGCTGTTTAAGAAGCCGGCGCAAAACCCGATGAAGCTATGGGAAGACGATGTTCCGGCGTTGCCGGTCTACAAGTTTATTTCGAAATACGAACCGGTGCGCTTCGCGCCGCCTCGCGGTGTGTTTGAGGGACCTTCGTTGCGGCTCGAATGGATGACCATGTCCGTGAATGGGCGGCAGCCATTTTACCACCGCAATACCGATGTCGAGGAAATCGGCTTTCAGATCTATGGGCAACGCACGCAGATGACGGAGCTTGGCACCATCGATCTGTCGCCGGGCCAATTTTCTTGCATTCCGGTCGGGATCGCACACGATAATTATGGGCGCGAGGATATCCACCTCATCCTCTATATGCATGGCCCGGTGCAGGCCTGCGTGCCGGCCGCTGGGCTGGGCGAATACAGGAACCCCGCCTTCCCAGGCTGGGAGCCGAAAATGATGGCCGAGGTGACGACGCATTGCCTGGGCGGGCCGCACTGCGACGTCGCGGTCGGCATGGTGGACGAGGTGATGCTGCTGAAAACCACGCAAAGCATCGAGGAAAAGCTGCCGCTGCACGAACCCTCGAAAGCCACCGGAAAAACCGAATGGATCTACAAGGCGCCGAAGGTTTGGATCGGCCATACCACGCTTGTGGCTGGTTCACCTCGTATCTACACCCGGCACATGTGCGCCGACGAGATCCAGTACCAGTTCGAAGGCACGCGCACGCTGATCACGCAGCGTGGCGCGGTGACGTTGGAGCCGGGTGAGTTCGTCAGCATTCCATTCGGCTGCGCCTTTGCCAGTGAAACCCATGACGGCTCCAAACATGTCTCCGTGCTGACGGCCGATAAGACGCCGGCGGTGCCACAGCCTGTCCGCACCGCGGACTTGAACATCGAGGAACTTCTGGCGGCCTACGCTTAAGTGCCCTCATCTGGGCGCTGCCGGAAAAAGGCAAAACGACAAACAGCCGGTTTCAGCATTGCATCCTGATTGCCGAGCGGTGCGCTGAACAGTGAGGAAAGCCATGACTCAAATGCTGGCCCTGCGCGGCCATGAAGGCGAGAAGACGGCGCGCGCCGTGCATATCGACGTTCCGGAAATCGGCGATGACGACGTGCTTGTGAAGGTGATGGCGGCGGGGCTGGTGCCGGGCACCTTCACGCTGCTCGAAATGGGCCGGCTCCGGCCGCTGCCGATGACGCTCGGCCATGAAGGCGCCGGGATCATCACCGAGATCGGCAAATCTGTCCGCGACTTCAAGGTGGGCGACCGGGTGCGTATCCACCCGACTCTCAGCTGCGGGCGCTGCCGGCACTGCCTGACCGGCGTGGAACACATGTGCGAGGGCGCCGCGATGATGGGTTTTGTGGCACTCGGCCGCCGAACCGTCGAGAATTACCCGCGCTACCATAACGGCTTTCTGGCGGAATACGTGATGGCGCCGCAAAACCTGGTGGACAAACTACCCGCTAACGTAAACTTCGATATCGGTGCCAAGGTGCATTACATCGCCAACGCGGTACGTTGCATGAAGGTTGCCAAGTTGCCGCCGGCGGCAACCATTATCATCCTCGCCCCCACCGGCTCCATGGGCACGCTCACCATCAAGCTGGCGCCGTATTTCGGTGTGGCGCGCATGGTGTTCGTCGGGCGCTCAACCAAACGGCTGAAGGCGCTGCGCGCGCTGACCAACATCGAGACCGAGATCGTGGCGTTGGATGCGCTGGAGGAAGACTGGGCGAAGACAGGCGGCCTTTCAAAAAAAGTTACGCAAGTGGTTCCCGATGGCGCTCATGCCATTCTGGACTATGCGCCGGGTGGCGCGGATCTTTGGCAAGCGATGGACGGGCTTGCCAATGGCGGCATGTTCGTCAACATGGGCGGTGGCTTCTCGCCTTTTCCGGCGCCGATGACCAAGATGGTGGCGAATTGCTGGAGTGTGGTCGGCACCCGCAACAACGCCCGGCAGGACGTTCTGGAGGCTCTGGAACTGCTGGCGCACGGCCGGCTGCAGGCGGATGATCTGGTAACGCATAAATTCAAACTCGCCGAGGTCGAGGCCGCGGTGAGCACCATCCGCTCGCGCGAGCAGGCGGTGTGGATGGGGATCGTAAATCCTTGAACGCTTATCTTGAGGCTACTAAACTGTATCAGAAGGGTCTTCGGCTTGTGGCAAGGCCGACATTTTCCGCAAGGCGCGTAACACAGCGGACTGAATTGGCCGGATGACGAAGCCCGACCAAAATCCCCGTTTCGGCGGGGTTGACCACGGCTAAGGCGCGAGAAGCACTTTTCCCACCTGTTGCTGACCTTCGAGATAGGCATGCGCTTCGGCGGCGGCGCTGAGCGGGAACACGCGCTCAATGACCGGTGCAATCTTTCCCGCGCCCAGCAGTTCCATACACAGTATCTGATCGCGGCGGGTCGCCCCGCGCACGCCCACCATGTTCAGCTCGCCAAAAATGAAAGCGAGAGAGTCCATCTCGAGGGCGAAGCCTTCTTCCGTCACCGGAGCACCCAAAACCGCAATGGAGCCGCCAAGGCGGACACAAGCGACTGAAAGCTTCAGGAAGGCCGATCCTCCGACGCAATCCCAGACCGCATCCACTCCAAGCCCCCCGGAGAGCACCTTCACCTGTCGCGCCATTTCTGGGTCGGTGGAAACAACGATGTGGTCGAAACCCAGAGCAAGCAGATCATTCCGCCGATCCGGTTTCGTTGTCGTTCCGATGACCGTGGCACCAGCCAGCTTGGCGAGCTGCAGGCAAGCCAATGCAATACCGCCGCTGGCGCCGGTGACGAGCAACGTGTCGCCGACACCGGCCGGCGCCCGCCGCGTCGCACAGTTCAGCGGCGTGGAGTAGCTCCATAGCGTCGCGGCCGCGGCTTCGTAGCCGACGTTCGACGGTATGGGTAAAATCGCATGTTGCGACCGCACGATATATTCCGCGTAGCCGCCGAAAGTTTGGTGGCCGGGATAAGCGACGTTGATACAGAGATTGTCGCGCGCACGAAGGCACATGGGACAGAGGCCACAAGCCGGATGCGGCATCTGCACTACCCGGTCGCCGATGTTCCAGCGTTGCACGGCACGGCCAGCGGCCACCACTTCACCGGCGGCGTCCCTGCCGAGCTGGAATGGGAGGGGCCAGGCCGGCCGCCCCGGCAGAGGATTGGGCGGCAATTTACCGGATCGATACCGAAGATCCCACTGATTAATCGCGGTTGCATGAACGCGGATCAATACCTCGCCATCACCGATTTCCGGCGCGGGGACATCTTCATATTTGAGCACCGTTGGATCGCCGTGCTCATAAAGCCTGACCGCCTTCATCGTACGAGCAAAAGTCATTCAAGCGCCCTCTCGGCACGAATGATCTAGGCTTCTAGAGCTTTGACCAAAATTCAATCAACCACCGGAAGCAGGCATGAATGGGTGCGGGTTAAAGCAACGCCGCCCGGGCCGGGCAACCGGACCAATTTCACGCTCCGGCAGCAACCCGCGCTGCCATGACAGCGGCAGGTTAACTATCTCTCTAAAACCCGCCAGCTGAAGCCGCGAGCCGGCCCGGCGTGAAGAACGACGCCGGCATTTCCGGAACGATCTTATAGGCTGGTTGAGCTTCGTTATTCGGGACGTCGGCCGCCGCATAGTTTCCCGCATGCAGATCGTACACCACGTAGGACTTATGCGTGATAAGCGCCGGAATGTCCGGGCAGATCGTGGGCATGCCATGAGTGAACTTCCACAGGCTTCCGGAAGCATCGTACATCTCCCCGGCCAGGGCAGCGCCCGTATCCTCGTCAACATAGATCGTGCGACGCGCGTCGACGTTGCGCGAACCCGGCTTCAACGTCATTTCCACCACCCACACCCGATGCAGTTCCCAACGACTGATGTCTGGACCGAAAAAATTCGCTTTGTACTGTTCCGAAACCGGGGCATTCCAGGCCTTATTCATGTTGTACGGAACGTACATCTCCTTTTTCCCGACAAGATTGAAGTCATATCGGTCGAACTTACCGTTAAAGATGTATGCTTCATCCCAATTGACAACGCCGCCGGTAAGTGAATCGGGCGTGTCGTATTGCAGTTCTGGCGCCCGCCGGACTCGTCTCTGGCCGACCAGGTAGGTCCAGCCCTCGACCGGCGTGACATCCGGGTTAACCGGTTGGTGGAGCAGAATGGAGCCGCCAGCCTGGTAGGGTGGCGCGATTGGAACAATCAGCGCATCATACACGAAACCATTGAATCGGCTCTCTCCGTTTTCGAAGTAGTAGGGATACTGCTCCCACGCCGCTGCCCTCGATTCGAACACCAACTCACCGGCGGAGGTGACGACATAAGCGTCCGATACGAAGTGGATCGAAGTGCCTTGCCAGGACAGAACGGAGTTCCACATCACCTGATGACCATTTACTGGAATCGGAAACGGTATCCCGCCGTAGGCGCCGGAGACAGAGTTGCCGTCGGCCGAAAGCTGTGCGGTCGAAGCATTTTTATAGGTATTATCGTAAACATATTGCGGTGCGATCGCGGTACGATGCGTCGCATAAACATCGAGTCGGAAGTCCGAATATTTTTGCAACATTGCCATGGCGCCAACCGGAAGTTTGTCTTGGTATTGCGACGCGTTGGCCCCGGTGATCGTGAACAGCGGTTTCTCGTCAGCAAACGGATCGGCGCGCATCTGGCCCTGCTCATAGCCTGGAGGAACGGTGGAATACCCTCCAGTCCAGGCGGGAATCGTTCCGTCCGCATTACCGGCGCGTATCGCGCCGAGGGGCGTAAGCATCGATTTGAGATCATCCGGCCCGTACGGCGTACTCTGTGCGTTAGACCATTGCGGGGCAACGGCAACCGTCATAGCCGCCGCGGAAGTTTTTATTAGCCAGCGCCGTTTTGTGTTGAACATCTTGTTTCCTTGCCAGATGAAAAAGCGTCTATGCTGATTTTGCGGACGGTACGCCTTGGTTTCTTCGTATCTTATTGTAGTTATCCCGCGTCATCGGCCCGTATTACTTCTAAGAAGTTACCTTCCCGGCGGGCGCACCTCCGCGCGGTAGCCTTTTGGCGGGCATCCTAAATAGCGATCTACCTTTGAGCCCTGCTTTACCAGCGCGTCCCAGTTCCCAGAAGCGTCACATACCTTATAGTTGACATGTATTTGTCTAATTGAAAGTTATATGCAAATAGAAGAAGCGTCAATCTGTATTATCAATTTTCGATAGAGCGCGCTCCGAATGTTGTCGCAGCCACACAAATTTGATATTTAGGATAATGTTAGTCATCAAAATACCCTCGGCAGTCGTAGGATTGAGCGGAAGACCAAGTCATCGCGAGGTGCGTCGATGGGCGGGCTGAAGCGCTATCTTTCGGTGCTACGGCTGTTTGAAGAGGGCTGGAACGAGTGGACCGTGCCGGAAATCGCGCTCGCGCTGAAAGAGCCCGGTAGCACGATTTATCGCACGGTGCGCGAAATGGTGGCGCAGGACTTCCTCGAGGCCGCCGCCGACTACCACTATCGTCTTGGTGCGTTTTTTATCGAATTCGATCGACGGTTGCGGGTGACCGACCCGCTCTACGCCTTGGGTACAACGATGTTGCTTGATGTGGCGGCGCAAGCACGCCTACCCTGTGTGGCGGTGCTGGCACGGCTCTACGGCGATACCGTCATGTGCATCGCCGATTTCGAGGTGGCCGCCGTCGGCCTTCACACGAGCTATGAGCGTGGCCGTCCACGGCCGCTAACCTATGGCGCCACGTCTAAGGCAATTCTGGCACAGCTTCCGAGCCGACGTCTGACGAAACTGCTTGCGCAAGACCAAAGCCTTTTAAGCAAAGAAGCATTTCCGCAAAACGAGACACGGTTTCGGGAAGAGTTGAACGCGATCCGCAAGCGCGGCTATTCTGTCACACGCGGCGAGGTGGACAAAGGCCTTGTTGGCATCGCGGCGCCGGTGAGCGTGCCTGAACGGGCGCTGCTGGCAAGCCTGAGCCTTGTGGTTTCCGCGAGCGCGCTGGATGCCTCGATCGAGCGGCGCCTAGTGCTTTTGGTGGTCTCGTCCGCAAGTTTGCTGGCCGAGGAGTTGTCCCTACAAAACCGACATGATGACGACGTTAGAACGGCGCGCGGATGACAGCGAACTTCGTATCAAACTTCAACCTTAGCTTATAGGTAAAATCGTATGACAGCCTCCGAACTCGACATATCCGCTGCCGACGGAAAGACATTTTCGGCCTATTTCGCGCGGCCCGATGCACCAACCGCACCGGTGGTGATCGTATTGCAAGAGATATTCGGTGTGAACGCAAACATCCGCGCGATCGCCGATGGATTTGCGACACTTGGCTATATTGCCGTCGCGCCGGACTTGTTTTGGCGACAGGAGCCCGGCGTGCGGCTCGACCCGAGCAGCGCGGCAGATCGCGAACGTGCCATGACGCTGCTGCAGAAGCTCGACGAGACAGCCGCCCTTGAAGATGTCCTCGCGGTGGTGAAGGCGGCTAAGGCGCTGCCCGGCGCCAGTGGCAAGGTCGGCGTGGTTGGCTTTTGCCTCGGCGGCAAGTTAGCTTTTTTGCTTGCCACCTCGCCGCTGGTAGACGTAGCGGTGTCGTATTACGGCACCGGTATACATCAAAAACTCGGACAGGCGCCTGAGATCAGGGCAAGACTGTTGCTGCATGTGGCGCGCGCAGACCATCTCTGCCCCCCCGAGGCCCAAACCGAGATCGAAACCAAGCTCGCACCTTACGCGCCGCTTGTATCGCTTATGTTTTACGATGGTGCCAGCCATGCTTTCGCACGCGAGGGTGGCGCCACATTCAATGCGGCGGAAGCGGCGCGCGCAAATCAAGCCACCAATCAATTGCTCGCTAAGGCTTTCAGTTGAAACCGGAGAGTTTTTTATGACAGAACCAAATCCTGGAGTGCTTTCGGCCACCTTGCACCACATTGCCCTGGAATCAACGGCGCCGGCAAAGCTCGCGAAATTCTACCAGCGCGTCATGCAGCTTGAACTAAGCGATTTACCTGGCGGCATCATGGGAGCCACGACGGGTCGCAGGCTCCTCTTCGTACCCGGCGCCTCGAGAAAGCTTGCGGCCGCCGGCTTTGCCGTGGCCACCGCCGCAGAGATCGAGGCTCTTCGTAAGCGCCTGGAAGGAAGCGGTAGAAGTTACCGGATCGCTGAGCAAACCGATCTGCTGTACCAGCCGGGGTCGCTCTCTTTCGCCGATCTCGATGGTAATCAGATGATTTTCGGCATACCGGTGGCGGAGAAGCCGCGCGACGCGGAACATCTGCCGGCACGCCTGCAGCATTTCGTAGTGGCTAGTCAGCACGCAGCTGCACTGGCGGACTTTTATGAAGAGGTCGTGGGGTTCGTGCGCTCGGACGACGTGTTCGACGATGCGGGAGGGTTGCGCACAACGTTTCTTCGTTGCAGTTTGGAACACCATAGTTTCGCGGTTTTTCAGACCACGGAAAGCCGCTTCGACCACCATTGCTACGAGGCCGGCGACTGGGGGCTGATCCGTGACTGGGCCGACCATTTTGCTGCGCTGGATGTGCCGGTCGTGTGGGGACCGGGGCGGCACGGCCCAGGCAATAATCTGTTTGTTTTCATTCACGATCTTGATGGCAATTGGCTGGAAGTCTCGGCGGAGCTAGAAATCGCGCGACCGGGCCGGCCAGTGGGCAAATGGCCACATCTACAGAAAACCCTCAACCAATGGGGTAGCGCACCACTGCGCAGCTAACCCGGACGATCGACCGAAATGAAGCCCGATAATGAAAACCCTGGCGAAGCCGAAAGTTACGACGTCATCGAGGTCGGCGCAGATCCTACCGGGCTTACCCTCGCCAATCTGCTTGGTCAGCTCGGCATCTCCACCCTCGTAATGGAGCGCAACGCCTTGACGGTAACCGAGCCGCGGGCCGTTTCGATCGACGATGAGTCGCTGCGTACCATGCAAGCGATAGGGCTGATCGACCCGCTGAGGGCAACGATCGTGCCAGGCTACGGTTCGCGTTACCTCACACCCTTCGGCAGATGTTTTTTAACCGTGATGCCAGCCGGGCAGCCCTACGGACATCCCCGCCGCAATGCTTTCCGCCAACCCCGCCTCGAGGCAATTCTGAAGGATGGTCTTTCCAGATACGTGAATGTAAAGATTGTCTTCAGCACCACGCTGCAATTCTTCACCGCTAGTGGGTCCGAGGTGACCGCCAAGGTCGCGGACCCATCCGGCGTGCGGCGGATACGCGGCCGCTATCTGGTGGCCTGCGACGGCGCCAGCAGTACGGTGCGCAAACAGCTCGGCATTGCAATGGAGGGAAAAACCCATTCGGAGCGCTGGTTGATCGTCTACCTCGCGAACTCCCCGACGGCGGCGCGTGACACGCTGGTGTTTTGCGACGTTGCCCGGCCCTGCATCGCTTTGCCTGGCCCCGGTCTAACGCGCCGCTTCGAGTTCAAATTGCATCGGGACGAGGAAGAAGCGGGACTTCTGGCGCCAGACGCCGTGACGGCGTTGCTACGTTCCCGCGGTTTCGCCCCGGAGGGCGAAATCGTTCGCAAGACCGTGTATACGTTTCATGCGCGCATAGCCCAGCGTTGGTCGAACGGGCGGATTTTCTTAGCCGGCGACGCCGCGCATCTCACACCGCCCTTTGCCGGTCAGGGCATGAACAGCGGCGTGCGCGATGCGCATAATATAGCCTGGAAACTCGCCGCCGTCCTCACCGGAAAATTCTCGGCATCCTTGCTCGCCACATATGAGTCCGAACGGCGGCCGCACGTGGCGAGCATGATCGAACTTGCTTTGCGTATGGGCCATATCATGGGACCACGCAGCCGCGTCTCGCAATGGATTACCCAGACCGCGTTCCTGGCAGTCGGCCTTTGGCTCGCCATGCGTGCCTATTTCGGCGAGATGAAATACAAGCCGAAGCCGAAATTCGATAAAGGATTTCTGGTACCGTCGGCGCAACCGCTTGTGGGCCGGCTACTGCCGCAGCCGTTAGTGCGCCAGGCGGACGGTGCGGATGTTCTTTTGGATGATGCATTGCCTTCCGGCTTCATTCTGCTCGGAGTTGATCTGACGGAAGCAGCACTTGCCGCAGCGACGACCCAGCCGATCTGTGGGCAACTCGGCGCCGAACGGCGCACGTCTCTCCAGACGCCGACACCGTGCAGGGCCGCCGCGCTTTCCGCCAAGCCCGAGCTGGCGATGCCCTCGGGCACATTAGCGGCAAAATCGTCGCTGTGCGGCCAGACCGATATGTGATGGCTGTGTTCAATGCCGCCGAGGCAGACATGACAGCACAAGAAATACAAGAGATCATAGTGGAGACGCCAGCCGATGCTCACGTTAAAACCCGATAGCCGGTTCTTTTCCGGCACGATTCTACTCTGTCCGGTACCCGGCGCCGCGCTTGCCATCGCGCTCTTCAACGCCTCCGCCACGGAAAACCGCATCAAAGGCCTCGCCGGTTTCGTCGGCGCGGTCATGTTCGCCTCGGTGGAAGATAACCGCGTGCTGGAACTTTTTCAGTGGGATGCGGCTGGTTCGCTGGATGTGGTGCGGGGCGACTACCGCTTTGCGGACCATGTCGTGATCGTGGAGCAGCACGCGACACTTGGACATGCGGGATTCTCGACGGATCTGATCGTGCCCGAAGAGACCACCTTCAAACGCGGCGACGAGGTCGAGGCTTCGGGCACGCTGATCACCGGCCATGAGCCTGCTCAAATCACCGAAACCCTTCGGCAAGAGGCCAGGCAGGATGTAATCCACCATGTCGCCGTGTCGGCGGAAGGCTGCTTTGTCGTGAGCTTGAGTAAGGGGATTGGGCACCGGCCGCTCAGCGCCTTCATGCAAGGTGCTACCGAGCGTTGGCGCCACGCGTTCGAGGTGGTGGAAGCGATCGCCCCCGATCCGGGCGCCGCTGGGCAGTCCGTGGACTACCGCCTATTCGCCGCCCCCGCCTTATCCGCCAAAAATGCCCGAGGCGCGGCCAAGTTCAAGCGTCAGCCCGCGGCCCGGTTGAGCGATGGCGCTTATTCCGGACTGATCGCCATCCGGCCGTTCAGCGGGCGGGAACTTGGCACCGCATTGTTGAACCTTTCCGAAACCGAGGCCAGGATAAAATATCTCCCCGGTTTTCTCTCCGCGACGTTTCTCACCGGCAGCGCGGGCGTTTGTGCCGAGGTCGTGCAGTGGCAGACCGGTCACGATCTCGCTAGGGCTTTTGCCACGCCGGAGTTCTCCGAGCATCTGCCGGTAACCGAGATTTTTGTGCCACATCCAGGGATGGCGTTCGGCAATCCATCGCCGATTTTCATGGCGGACGGTCGCATGGAGATGGAACTCTCGGCGATGGATTACGCGATCACGCTGTTCAAAACTGAACCGGGCGGGATGAAGCGATTGCACGACCATGTGAGCGACTGGGTGGCGGCACTGATCGGCGACACATTTACCGGTGCCGCGATCCACGCCGACACGCGGCAGAGCCATGTTGGCGTGTTATTTCAGGGCCACTTCTCGGAGCCGCCCGCAGCGCCGACCGATCTCGCCGCCTACCTGCTGGAGCAGATGGGGCCACTGCAACTCTATGCCTGCGTCACCCCGCCGCCGGAGGACGCGACGCCGATGCGCTACAGCATGGCGATGCGGCCGGCCGGCTAGCCGGAGCGCGCTATCGGCGCCCTGCATCAATGCAATGTTGCGCTGGGGCTCGAAACGGCTCTAATCCGGCGTTGCACAGACGCCGAAGCCAGCCGGCGGGGATACAACTATGGCAATGGCCGGGCAGGTCCACCGCGCCGGCTATACAAAAGCGGCTCATGCAGAAGCCGTGTTTCGGAGAAGTAACATGATTTCGAGCGATTTTAACCTGCGCCGATATGTCGTTTTTGAAACTTGCCTCACGGTGCTCATCAATATTGGCTTCGCCGTCACCGCCGCGGTTCTCACTTTTCATGGCGAGCACTGGATTTACGTCTCGGGCAGGCATGGCCTAGTCATCGACGTCATTCCGCAAACCTTCATGGGCGTGCTGATGACCGTTCTCGCCGTTCTGCTGATCACCGGCTTGCGCCTGGAGCGTGGCAAATGCGGCGAGGTAAAGCAAAGGCTCGCCGTCCGGCACGTCGTCGGCATCGCCCTGCTCTCGGCGATTGCCTGCACGCTGCTTTGCGTCGGCCTGCTGGCACTGACACTGCCGCGGATCGACTTAGGCGGAATGAGTTACGCCGCGATGCTGGGCTTCAAAAGTATCTATAGCGCGGTGCTCGCGGCGATCATCACCCCGCTGGTGCTCCTGATGATTTTCCGCGGACGCGCCAAGCCACCTTTGTTGAACCGATAGCCGTCGTCACGCCGCTCTCATCCGCATTTGCAAAATCGGCGCCGCCACGTCGGCATCTTTCTCAGCCTCCGCCAGAACCTCTAGCGTTACCCAGTTCTCGATCACCTCGGCGAAGCTGGCACGGGATTGAACCTGGGCGAGCCAACGGCGTAGCGCGGGTTTGCCTTCCAGCAGAAAACCAAGGCCGAGATCGATGATGCGTTGCAGATAGGGTGTGAAGTCCACGTCGGCGAGCGTATAGGTCTCGCCCACCAGCCAGGTGGATGTGGCGAGAGCTCGTTCCATGTCCTCGGTCATTTTGGCAAAGCGATTCACCGCGATGCCGACGAATTTAGAGTTAAAGCCTTTCTCGATCATGTCATACGCCCGGTCGCGCTTGGTCACCTCGAAGGGTAATATCTTTTCAATTTCCTCCGGCGTGCGCTTCAACACCCGCGATTGCAAAGCTGACACAAAGGTAAGGGTGAACACATTCAGATGCAGAGAATCGTCGATCTGCTTGCTCCAGAGAGCAACTCGGGCGCGGTCTTGGGCATTATCCGGCAACAGTGCCGGCCCCCCGAACGCGTCATTGATGTATTCGCAGATGATACGGCTTTCCGGAATGATTGCTTCGTCATGCACAAGGGTCGGCAGGTAGCCATTTGGGTTGAGTGCGAGATACTTCGGATCACGGACATCGGGTATCACACTCTTCCAGGCGACGCCCTTCTCGGCGAGGCAAACCCGGACCTTCTGGGCGCAGATCGCATTGCCTTTATGATACAAAATCACCATGTTACACCTCCCGCATCGGCTTCGGCTTAACACGGCGTCCCGCTCCCGTGCCGCCGTGCCACGATATCTGATCTAATAGAATTTGCAAATTTGACAGAGTTCTGTCAAGATAGATTCAGGGCTTGGCGCGACATGTGCGTCAAGCTAAACGCAGTTAAACCTGCGATGCGTCAGGTCAAATGAGGGAAACTTACCATGCCCGCGGAACCCAGGCTCGAGCGCCCTTATACGTTGAATTTTGTCGGGGACTGGGGGCAGGCGAATTTCCACCGCATCTGTGGCTGGCTTACGCAGGAATTTTGCAGCCGTGCCGGTTTTGGCAGCCGCAGTGCGACCTGGAGCGTCCGCGACGACGGCATTTGCGCCGTCGACATGATCCAGTCCGGCGAGGCCGACCTCGCCATCGCAACTCCGGCCATGCTGATGCCGATGGCGCTGAAGGGCGAAGGCTTTTTCGCTGCTCGGCCGGCGCCTAACCTGCGAGCCCTCGCCGTACTGCCGCAGGATGACTGCATGGTGCTTGCCCTCGACCCGGCGCTTGGCATCTCCAGCTACGCGGAATTGCGCGAACAGCGCCCAGCATTGCGGCTTGCCACCTCGCGTGACGATGGGACCAATTTCATTGGCTACGTTGCCCAGCTTTTCCTGACGGCGCATGGATTGGATGCCGCGACAATCGAGAGCTGGGGCGGCGCGTTGCTCTGTGATGTTCGGCCGGATCAGTCGCTCGACCGTTTCGCCAAAGGCGAGGCCAACGCCGTGCTACAGGAAGCGATCATGACACCCTGGTGGGCCGAACTGATCGAAGGCGGCAAGGCGGTTCCTCTGAGCGCGGAGGCGCCGGCGCTGGCCAGCCTGCGCGAGAGCCACGGTTTTGGCCGCAACGATCGCCCCGCCGGCTTCTGGCGCGGGATCGACCGACCGATCGCGGCGCTGGACTTCGCGGATTTCCTAATTTTGGTGCGTGACGACATGCCCGACGATATTGCCTATTTGCTCACCTGGTGTCTGGTCGAAACCCGGTCCGCCATTGAACGGCAATACCGCCATCTGCCGCCGAATCGCAGCCCTCTTAGTTATCCGCTGGTCCCGCAGCGCATGGCCGCCACCACCGTGCCTTTGCACCCGGCCGCGCGGCGTTATTACAACGATGCCGGGATTACCGCTGGACACAACAGCAGCGGCTGAGCGGCATGCCTATGCAGCTCCGAAGCTTCCGGCCGCCGCCGTTAAGACGGGTGGCGCTTGCTCTCACGGTTGTTCCCCAGCAATGTCCATAATGCCTTCAAAACTTTTTCGGCGGTCTGCGCCTCGGCCAGATCGAAGGTTTTGGCGAGACCATTCACCCACTGCACCTGCCGCTCGCTGATCCGGTCATAGACTTGCCTGCCCTTCGGAGTCATCCGCACCAGTTTGGCGGTGCGGTGATCGGGGTTGGGGATCAACTCGACATGGCCGGCCTTTACCAGCGCCTGCACCACCCATAACACGCCCTGGCGAGTCAGCTCGAAATTCCGCGCGATTTGCGCGACGGTCCTCGGTTGGTCCAGCATTCCGCCCATGACCTGCCAACGAGTCGAGGTGAAGCCGAGGTCTTTGCAGAGATCGTCCCCCGCCGTCAGCAGGCGCCCGTTGGCCCGGAAGATGGCTCGGACCACATTGGTCATCATTTCGCCACCCGGCGTATGGTTCAGCAATCTTTTGCGGCTCATGCGCCCTGAGAACCATGTTCTTCAGTGGTCTGTCAAACAGACAATACTTGTCAAGCCGCGTAAGTCTACCATGGTTGGGTACTGGCATCTGGCTGACGCTTGGTATCCGGTGGTGCTCCCTGTTGGGGATGGGCGCTGAAATGCATGGCCGGGGGCATTAATTGCCTGAAATCCAGCCGCCTAGCCCGGTGATCAAGCGGCGCCGCAGCTTCCCTAAACGCGCTTCTGCATCGGCCACCAACCCAGAGGCCGCTTCCAGCGCGCCACGACCTTATACCGTCAGATCGGATAGCGGGAAGCCAACATATATCAGCAACACTATCCAGATCGTCTCGGCACGGAATGAGCAAAAAAGTTGGGTTCTTAGGGTGATCTATAGATGCGTCGCAGACACAAAGCATTAGAAGAGCTAGCTTGGTTTGCCAGTACCGTTTTGACCTCCAGCGCGGCGAAATGCTGAGGGATTTGACCCGTGACAATTTTGAAACGCCTGGCGGAACGCGCGCTCTGAAAGATAACCAAACTCCGCGGCCATCGTTCCGACGGACATTTCGCAGTCAGTGAGCTTTTGCGCCGCCAAATACATGCGCCACTTTGTCACATATTCGCCTGGAGGCTGACCAACCCGTTGCAGAAACCGCGCGGAAAAGGCTGATCTCGACATGCAGGCCTCGGCGGCAAGCGTGCCGACCGTCCAACGACGTCCGGGGTCCGCGTGGATCGCTGATAACGCTTGGGCGATACGAGGATCAGATAACCCGCAAAGCCAACCCTTTGTCGCCTCTGGCGTGAGTAAAGCATGGCTGCGGATGACAGTAAGAAAGATAAGTTCGACGAGGCGAGCGGCAATTGCTGGATATCCAATTTTCCCGCCTGATTGTTCTTGAGTCAGAAAATCGATTGCCGGCTGGAGCCAGGGATGAAGCCCGTTCTCCGCGGATCGCAACAAGATTGAATCAGGCAGACCCGACAGGAGTGGACTTTGCCGAGAGTCGCCTAAACCGAAGGCAAGTCCCAGAATGCGGCTCTTTGAACCGCCGCCCCCCCATTCGAGTAGAAACGGCACTGAGAGCGAATCAGTTGCTTCGAAAACCGGACTTTGCCAGATTTTGGAGAGATCAGCGAACTCAGCCGACGGATCGCAAGCCAGCCGGCATGGGCCGCCTCGAGGCATAAGAACTGAGTCGCCAGGGCCGAGTTGTACGTCGTCATAGCCCTCGCGAAACAGCCAAAACGACCCCTCGATCACGCAACAGCAGTAGGCGGGATCATAGTCAACCGCCAATCCCCACGGCTCTGTAAGGCAAAATTGCCCTATGGCTGACGAGACGATTCGAAGCGACGATAGGGCGGTGCTTAGGAAATCCATGTCTGCCTCGATGTCAAAGTTTATCTCGGAGGAAGTCGCAGGTCAAATTAGCCGGTTTTAGAGCGTTTCAGGTCCTTTTTCTCCAACGCCGCGGCTCTATAGTAACCATTAATTCTCAACGCGGATTGATCGAAAGGATGATGAACTACCATGTATCCATTGGAAGACGGTCAAACCTATCCCCGCAATGAATGGTACATTGCCTTTTGGAGTGACGATGTTGGGCGCGAACCAGTCGAACGAAAAATTCTCGAAGATATCATCGTATTCTATCGGACGGAGAGAGGGACGCCCATTGCCCTAGCAGGCCTATGCCAACATCGGGGATTTCCGCTCGCAAAAGGAAAGTTGGTCGGCGACCAGTTAGTCTGCGGCTATCATGGCTTTACCTATAACGAGCATGGCACCTGTGTGACCATTCCCTCGCAAGACAGAGTTCCCCCAAGATATACCGCCCAGAAGTACCCAGTTGTCGAGAAATGGCAATGGATCTGGATCTGGATGGGGGCGCCAGAACTCGCCGATCCCGCGAAGATCCCCGACATGGAGCATCTCGGTTTAACGCTCAACGGCTGGCAAGCGGACAAGGTCGCAACCTACTCCTTGCAGGCGCGTTATCAGATGCTGATTGATAATCTGATGGACTTGTCACATGTTTCGTTCGTTCACGCGGCCTCCGTTCGAGGAGGTGATCACATCATCCAAACGCCGGCGGTGTTGACAGAAAGCGGCGGAACCCTGAACGTCTCGCGCCATTTTCCTCCCGAACTCGCCGATCCGTTCAAGGTTTTCTTGCACCCCGACCTGGAGGGTCAATTTGTTCAGATGTCGCTGGTCACAGAATATAAGGCCCCCAACGTTGTACAATCAGGCGGGCTCTACATGACCGGCCAGTTGGAGAACGTACCACGGAAGGTGCATTTCGTCCACGGCTTCACACCCGAAACACCGACATCAACCCACTATTTCACCGCCGTGTCGCGAGATTTTCGTCTAGCTGACGAAGGTTTAAGCCATGCATTGGTCGGCTTGATGTCTCAGGTCGTTCAGGAAGATCTGGTCATCCTAAACTTGATCGAGCCACACGCTAGCAACAACTTTGATACGAGAAAGGAATGGTCCTGCATCGCCGACAGTGGAGGCTTACGGGCCCGTCGATTGCTCGCAGCACAAATTAGCTTGGAGCACAGCATTTAAGTGAGGCCTTTTCATCGAGCTTCGCCAAGGCCGAACTATGACATAGTTGTGCATTAACTTCTAATTCGGCAGCACCCGCACGCTACTTTGGAACGAGATAAAAATCAGAAGAAGCTTGGAGGGAGAGGTGGATAATCTACAAAATGAAGGCATGTTCTTTAGTGCAAATGGGAAGAAAAGGAATCATTTAAAACGCCGCTCGGTAATAAAAGCCACTGTGGCTGCGCTTGCGGCGAGTACGATGCCGAAATGCTCTTTAGCGCGGTTAACGTCTTATGAACCGGAGGATCTTAGATCGACTCTAACGCCTTATGGTGCCATCAGAGCGGGTAACGCCGCGGGAACGATTCCCTCTTGGACCGGCGGGAATTCCGATGTGCCACCGGGTTACCAGCAAGGCGACCCGCGGCCGGTCCCATTCTCGGATGAAAGGCCGTTATTCAGTATCAGCGGCGTAAATGCCGCGCAGTACCAGGCCAATTTGTCAGCAGGCTTGGTCGTTCTGATGAACAAACATAACGAATTCAGAATCGACATCTATCCGACACACCGGACCGGCATTGCGCCCCAGTATGTCTATGACAACATATACAGGAACGCCACAAGCGCCCGACTGTCCGTTGACGGCAATTCAGTGACGGGCGCTTACGGCGGAATACCGTTCCCAATTCCAAAAAATGGCCATGAAGTTATGTGGAATCATTTACTTGCCTGGGAAGGTACAACCGTCCAGTATGTGTCTGATTCTTATTCAGTTACTTCCACGGGAGAGCTCGTTCTTGAAGCGCGCGTCAAGGCTTGGGAACAATATTATTATTATTTCGAAAATCGCGATGCGAAATTTGATAATATCATCTATGATGCTTTAATTGTACCCATTGCGCCGCCTTACGAAGCGGGCGGTTCTATTCTAGTACATCAAACGCTTAACCCCGACGTAACGCCCGTGGCAGATTGGACCTACTTGATTGGCGAGCGTCGAGTTCGGCGGGCTCCTGAACTACAATTTGATACGCCCAACTCCCTTTCGGGCGGCGTGACCAACTGGGATGAGGCCTACATTTTTTCGGGCAAGCTAGACGAATATGATTTTCAGCTTGTCGGAAAGAAAGAACTGTACGTGCCGTATAACGTAAACAAGTTATGGATTTCGTCGGCAAATGATCAGTTCGGACCACACTTCATGAATCCCAACTTAATACGCTGGGAACTTCACCGCGTATGGGTTGTTGAAATGACTGTTAAGTCCGGCTATCGAAATGTCGACGCACGTCGTACCATGTATTTTGATGAAGATACGGGTGCTGCGGTAATATCGGACGTTTACGATGCAAGTGGCGGTTTGTGGAAGCACGAGCTGAACACCCTGGTGACCCTGCCGGATGTCCCATGCGTTACGGCGCACAAGGCCTACATTGCCTATGACTTCCATATGGGCGGCTATAGCGCCGGAGACATTCCGAATGTGGCGACGAAACCATCTTATATGATTGTTCCGCGATTGCCCGACTCATTCTTCACGCCCGGCCAACTGGCGGCATCTTCCGGGGGATATTAAATCTCGACTAAACTGTCCGGATTTGCCGCTGGAACCGCCTCGTATTGTTTACATTCGTATTAAAGCAGGGGAAAGTAGCTCCGCTAAACATGCGCTTTGACGCGGCGATTATTGTTCACGATTGCCATTGCCTATTGTAACGTTGCGCTGCGTCCAAAAGAGCGCTTGTCGGTGTCGCCATTGCGATAGCAATATTACTTTAGTCATTGACTACAAAAATTGGGTCGTTCCGTTGCTAGTACGATCGCGTTGGATACTTTGGGTTAACTTGGTAATATACTCGGGAGTTGAGCATGACGATCACGCGGATTAGCGGTTGGACAATGTTGGTGTTTTGCGGACTGTGGTCCGGCGGGATCTTAATCTTTGCCGTTGAGCGATCAAATCTGTGGCGGCGGATGCCCCTTGAACAGTATGCTGTCGATTTTCAACGGTCTTTGCGCCGGGGCGATCCCATGATCCCCATTCTCGGTCTGATAGCCGGAATCGGCGCCATCTTTTTTGCCTTGAACCAGAGCGGCATCGCGACGGTGCTTGCCTGGGCCGGACTTGGTTTTATCCTTCTGGTAGTATTCGCATCTGTTACTATCGGTGAGCCGATTAACTCGAAATTTCGTCGGTTACCCGAAGGCCAGATGCCAGAACGGACTGAACACTATCGGACCGTCTGGCGGCAGTTTCACGCGGCACGAAATCTCGCGTCCCTGGCAGCGCTCGCCTGCCTCGCGGCGGCGGTCGTAGCTAAGTAGTGCGTTCTGCCGTTCTGCATCACGTAATGCCTCCGCTTTCGGATCTTTGGTCGGGTGTTTGCGCCGGACGGTGATCTGGGCCCTTAGAAGCGATCCGCCGGCGATCTAGTTTTTTGGGCTGGCGGTGGGATGATGCCGTGGAAGAGATACAAGCCTGAGGAAATCACTGCGAAGCGCAGGTTGAGCTTTTGACCTCGCAGGCAGGCTTGTGGCGGCCTGAGGATCGATTAGGTAAAGCGTCTGAAGACGCTGGAGGCGGAGAACGCGCGGCTGCAGCGTGCGGAACCTGATCCGACGGTGGTGAAGCTGAGCCTCAAAGAGGCTGCCACGGAAAACCCCTAAGCCCGATCCGCGGTCGTGCCTGTGTCGGGAGCGTCGTTGGGGCGCTGGGTGTATCGGTGCGGCGTGCATGCCGGTTGCTAGGTCAGCGACGTCCGACGCAGCGCAGGCCGCCCAGAATGGCTGATGACGAGGCTGCGTTGACGGCCGATAGCATCGAGCCGGCGTGTCGCGCCTGCCGGTATGGCTACAGACGGATAATGGCGCTGCTGCGCGGCGCGAGTTGGTCCGTATACAAGAAGCGGGTCGCTGAGATCTGGCGCCAAGAGGGGCTTAAGGTGCTGCAACGTGAGCCGAAGCGCGGGCCTCTGTGGCTGAACGGCTGCCCGTGCATCCGGCTGCGGCCGGAGCGTCTGAACCTCGTCGTCGACGCTAGCGGGCGCGGCGCGTCATCCATGGCGACGCGTAAGGCCTTTCGCGCGCGTTTAAGCTCGTACCCGAACCTTCTGGCGAGCATCAGAAGCGAGGTGTCCTCGCTTGACATATAATGAGCCTTATATTAAGTTCTCACTGAATCATAGTGAAGAGGAAGCAAATATGCACATTTCAAAACTTGATCCAAACGCTGGCTACTACACTTTGATCAACACATTTATTGTGGAGCCTGACAAGGCCGAGGAGTTGATATCCGTCCTGTCACACGCTACAGCGCATGCCATGAACGCGCAGCCGGGTTTTATTTCAGCAAACCTGCACATTAGCGCTGACAAGAAGCGTGTGGCCAATTACGGACAGTGGCGCAGCAAGGCTGACGTGGATGCCATGATGGCAAATCCCGAAGCGCGGACACATATGCTTCAGGCCGCTAGCATCGCAACCTCTTTCGATCCCATCTATTACGAACTACGCGAGACCCACGGTCCGCTTAGGCACACTGAAGAATAGAAAGGCCGCCACTTTGCGTGAAGAGGCCGTCAGCTGTTAACGAATCGGTATTTCAGAATCCTCCAGCCGCCAACTGGTTTGTCATCTGCCGACAGATGGGATGAGACGCCATCAACGCGAGAAGAATGAGCCTCAAGCTTACAAAGGAGTAGAAATGCTGCGTGTTGTTGCGGGAGCGCAGAATCTTACGCTCACATCATTGATCAAGGTGTTTCCGGGAACGGCGCAGGCGTTGGCGATGCTTGCCGCTGCGGCTACAGAAACCAGCGTTCAGCAGTTACCGGGGTTCGTCGGCGCTGCATTCATGGCTTCCGACAACGACGACATGCTGTTGCAATTCACGCAGTGGCATAGCGTCGAGGCACTGGCGGCCAAACGCCACAACTACCGATACGCTGACCATGTTGGTATCATTCGAGATCATGGTAAGCTCCATTATCAGGGCTGCTCGCTAGATTTGGTGCTGGACCAAAGCTTCAGCTTCGCTCGCGGCGACCGCGTGCTAGCGTCCGGATCCCGCACGCGGAACGTGTCGGCGGATACGCTGCGCGCCGATCTCGGCTTACCCAAATCCGATCAGATATTTCACATAGCGGGAGAAGCGGATGGTCGCTCCGTCGCGGCGTTCAGCAAAACCAGCATGTTTCCCGTTGCATTGGCCATACTTAACGAGCAACGCTGGCAGGGCGAGTTTTCCGTTGTCGAGGCGGTCTCGCGGGTCGAGCGCCCGACCCGTCGACCGGTCTGGTATCGTTTAATCAGTGCGACACCAGACAGCCATCCAAAGGCATCGGATCCCCTCCATGCGTGAAGACACCGTCCAGATCGCAATGGAGCCCATTTACGCCGGCATCGTCGTAATGCGTCCTCACGCTAGTGAGGAGCGTGGGCTTCTACTTCTGAACGTCTCCGAAACGGAGGCGCGCATCAAATACCTGCCTGGTTTTCTGTCGGCGTCGTTCTTTGTTGATCCAACGGGCGTGGTAGCGGAGTATCTGCGCTGGCGTTCGGCCGATGATATTGGCGCCGCCTTAAAACAACCGGCGTTCTTTGAGCACCTGCAGGTGCTTGAGCCAATGTCGGCACATCCAACCGTCGTTTTTGGACCTCCGGCCGCCGTGCTGACCAGTAGCGGCAAGACCGCGTTTACTCTTAGCCACAACAGCTATGCAATGACTGTCCTGCGCTGTAAGCCGGCGGAGCTTGAAGCGGCGAGCGCCGATACAGTCGCATGGTGCCGCAATTTGATCGGCCGAGGTGATGTCGATGCAGTCACGCTTCATATTGATCGTGAGGGCGGTCAGCTTGCAGTGCTCGCCGCGGGGCGCTTCGCCGCGCTTGCACCGCTGGAAATTGGCGAAGGCAGCGTGACCCTCGTGGAGCATCTCGGAACGCTTCGACTCTACAGCTCGGTAACCGCTAAAGGCAACAATCCAGGGCGCGGGTTACGCTATTCAATGGTCTTACAATCCTGAAGAAGGTTTCCGATGGCACTGGAGCGGATCGCGAAAAGGACGGTTTGTAGAGTGACATTGAACCCTTCGCACGATGAAGCCTGTACAGATATTAGAGGGCTTCACTAGGAAGTGTTGGTTATCGGTATTCTGAACTGTGGCGCATAATCGGTCGTCGAGCAAAACAATGAGGGAGATCAAGTTGATGTCTTACAGCGGAGGATATGAACTCAAGGACTGGCGGCCCGGCCAGCCGCGGATCGCCCGGTCCGTGTCGCTGCAGTTCATCGGCGATTGGGGTCAAGCTAATTTTCACCGTATTTGTTCTTGGCTGTGTCAGGAATTCTGCGACCGGGCCGGTCCGCGTTCGCGGGTTGGCATCTTCAATACTGTGGAAGGGGGGATAGATGCATTGCAGGCGGTGGATGATCGCAGCGTAGATCTCTGCATCGCCACGCCGGCGCAGGCTCTGTCCGCCGCGTTGACTGGGACCGGGATTTACGAAAGGCAGGCTATGCCGTCGTTACGCGCGCTTGCGGTCCTGCCGCAGCGCGATCGCCTTATATTGGCGATTGCTGGGGAGTTCGGCATTTCTTCGTTTGAAGAGCTGCGCCATTGTAAGCCGCCGCTGCGTATAGCCAGTTCGGCCGACGATGGGTTTAACCTGATTGGCTACACTGCACGCCGCTACATGGAGGCGCATGGCATCGACGAGGCAATGCTGCTGTCGTGGGGCGGGGGCTACGTCAACTCAACCAGGCCCGACCTGTCGCTGCTTCGGCTACAAGATGGCACGGCCGACGCCGCCCTGCAGGAGGCCATCATGACACCTTGGTGGCGTGACGCCATAGAGTCGCGAAGCGCCGTCGTTCTGGCCGCTGAGCCGGAAGCCCTGGTCCGACTTCAAAGCCAGCATGGATGGCTGCCAGCGGAACTGGCTGCGGGCTTCCTACCTGGACAGAGCAACGCGATCCCAGCGCTGGACTTCTCAGACTTCGTAGTTGTCGTCCGGGACGACATGGCGGACGATGTCGCGTATCTACTAACCTGGGCGCTAGTCGAAACGCGCCATGTGATTGAACGTCAGTACTTCCACATCCCCCCTGAACGCAGCCCGCTCACCTATCCGATTGACCCAACGGCCATGGCCCATTCAAGTATTCCGCTTCATTCCGGAGCCAGACGTTATTTTCTGGAAGCTGGCATCAAGTCTCATAAAAATGAGATATCAAATCGTTCGATTTCCGGTGGTACCGGAATATTGACCTAAAACGGGGAGCCAATAAACCGACGTAACGGAGAACAAACATTATTGCCGTGATCGCGGGCGGCGTTACGCCGAGAAGGACTTACCGCAGCGACAGGTCGATATTGATAGAGGAGAATGCGATGCAAGTGGTAACTGAAGTGATCAGCAGCATACCGTTCGATCGTCCAGATCGAGTTATCGAACGCGATGAGGCGCGTCTGTTCGAAATGCCCGGCCCGCGCGTGATGCGCTTCCTGACTGCTGATCTTCCGCCGCTCGCTGTCTACAGCTTGCCAGTGCGATATGAGCCAGTGGAGTTCGCCCCTCCGCGGGGCGTTTTTGAGGGGCCGGCGCTCCGGTTGGAATGGCAGACCATGTCGCGCAACGGCCGCCAGCCGTTCTACCATCGCAACGCCGATGTCGACGAGATCGGCTATCAGGTTTATGGCGAGCGCACACTGATGACCGAGTGCGGAACCGTCGAGTTCCAGGTTGGCCAGTTCGCACGCATTCCAGTCGGTGCCGCGCACGATAACTATGGGCACGACGACATCCACATCCTGTTCTACATGCACGGCCCGATCAAAACAGGCATAGCGCCGGTTGGATGGAGCGCACATCGCGTTCCTCCTTACGTCGGCTGGCAGGCGAAGCCGATGGTGGAGACGCTGACAAACTGTTTGGGAGGGCCACATTGCGACCTGGCCTATTCCATGATCGACGAGGAGCTGCTCCTCGGCGCGGGCGCGCACGCGTCCGATCTGCTGGAGGTGCTCGAACCATCCGGCCCCGAAGGCACGACCGAGTGGATCTATCGGGCGCCTAAGGTGTGGATCGGCCACACCCGGCTCGGGTGCACGCTTAAGCGACGCTATGAGCGCAAGCTGTGCGTGGATGAAATTCAGTATCAGGTCGAGGGCACGCGCACGATCATCTCACAGCGCGGCGTCATCACCATGCATCCCGGTGATTTTACATGCATTCCAAAGGGCTGCGCCCATGCCAGCATCACGGAAGGCCCGTCTAAACATATCTCGGTACTCACCAGCGAACCGACACCAGCGATCCGCAAAGCCGGGCGTATCGCAGAAATCGATGTTGGTGCGTGGCTGGCCGCTCACGGAGAAAGGACCGTGGCACCAAGCGACTGAAAACCTATCCCCACGACGGCGTCCGTATCCAATTCCATAACGCCATCGCGGCTGCAATACGGGCATATCCGGCAATTTGGCGCCTAAGTGGCGCTTAGGAGGGCAAGCATTCCAGTGACGTACCACCTTAGGCAACGACGAAATCAACTTATGGATCGGAGAAGATTAGAATGAGCACCATGCGGGCGTATCGGGGCTTCGAAGGCGAAGCCGAACCACGTCTCGTCGACATAACGATCCCAACAGTCGGTGACGACGACGTGCTAATCAAAATCGAGTCCGCCGGGCTGACTACCGGTACCTTCACGCTGTTGCGCGTTGGCATGCTGCGTCCCATGCCAATGACGCTGGGTCATGAGGGCGCCGGCGTCGTCACGGCTATTGGCCGCGATGTGCGGGGAATTGCTCCCGGAAATCGGGTCCGGGTCCATCCCACGATTACCTGCGGGCGTTGTCGTTACTGCCTTAGTGATCACGACCATCTGTGTCGTGGAGGTGCGATGATGGGATTTGTTTCGTTTGGTTACCCGGTGGAGGCCTACCATCGTTACCACAATGGCTTTATGGCCGAATACGTGGTTGCGCCGCAGCGGCAGGTTGATCTGTTGCCCGACAATGTCAGCTTTGATGTCGGGGCGAAGCTGCATTATCTTGGCAACGCAAACCGCGTTCTCAAGGTCGCGCGGCTGCGGCCGGCGTCGACGCTCGGCATTCTTGGCGCAACGGGCTCAATGGCGGTGGCGACAATCAAGGTGGCGCCGTTTTTCGGGGTCGAGCGGCTGGTCCTGATTGGACGGTCGACCTCGCGTCTGGAGGAGGTGAAGGCCCTGACCAATCTGCCGGTCGACATCGTTGCCACCGATGCCCTGGAAGACGACTGGGCCCAGACCGATGGCCTCGGGCGCCGTATGGCCCAGATCGTGCCGGAAGGTGTCGACGCGATGATCGATTACCTGCCGGCCGGCGGCAGCATGTGGCAGGCGATTATCGGTGGCTTGGCGACCGGAGGGACCCTGGTCAACATGGGCGGAGGTATGGAGCCGTTCAGTGCGCCGATGCGCCTCATGGTCGCAAAATGCTGGGGGGTTGCTGGAACCCGCAACCATTCGCGCCTGGATGCGCTGGAGGCACTGCGGCTGCTCGGAAGCGGGCGGCTTGAGATTGATGAGCTAATCACCCATGTCCGGCCCCTGGCTGATGTCAAGGACGCAATCGCCACATTACAGTCTCGGCATGAGACGGTTTGGATGAGCGTTGTTCATCCTTGATTCTTTCTTCGTCGCTGGGTTGAGCCCAGCCCGGGTGGTATAGGCGCTTGCACGCCCGGCTGAAGGCACTGGCGGCCGTGCGAAGGCGACGCGCTTAAGGAGTTGGAAAGATCAATCACTCCTCATCATAGGCGCAAGGGGATTGCGGGCGCGACAGCGGATCTGGATCATGCCGCTGCTTAGCTAACGACCATGCAAGACCTTGCGGCGAAGTCACTATTGCGTGGATTTTGGGAATCTGCGCAAAAAACATCACACTTGGACGCAAAAGCCGCTGGCTCAGATGCTGGCCGGTGTTTTCGCCTTGCATCTACCACCAGTCCCTGCCGTTCGATCGTCAGCTTTATAGCTTGAACCTATGGATCGAGGAAACTTCCGTGTGGCGGAGCGGGCAAAGCGGGTATAGTAAAATCGCCAAGCCCGCGGTCTTAGCAGACCGTGGCGGCAGAGGCGAGAATGCAAAAGCGAGGATGAGGCAAGGGAATGGCCCAGATAGTCGGCGGGATCGCTACATCCCACACACCAACCATCGGTTTTGCCCAAGATGGTGGCAAGCAGGAAGACCCGATATGGAAGCCGATCTTCGATGCCTTTCGGCCGATTGCTGAATGGCTGAAAGCCAAGCAGCCGGACGTGATGTTTGTAATCTATAACGACCACATCACCTCGTTTTTCTTTGACCACTACTCCGCCTTCTGCCTCGGCGTTGATGAGTTATACGAGTAGCGGACGAGGGCGGCGGCAAACGCAATGTAGCGCCTTTACCCGGCCACTCTGCGCTGGCGCGGCATATCGGCCAGTCTCTCATTGCCGATGAGTTCGACATGGCATTCTTTCGCGACAAGCCGCTGGACCACGGCTGCTTCTCGCCGCTCTCCGTCCTCGTGCCTGAGGAACTCGACTGGCTGCTGAGCATTGTGCCGCTGCAGATGGGCGTTCTGCAATTCCCCATGCCTTCGGCGGCGCGTTGCTACAAGCTCGGCCAAGCGCTGCGAACCGCCGTTGAAAGCTATCCGGAAGACATCAAGGTGGTTGTTGTCGCAACCGGCGGCCTTTCACACCAGGTTCACGGCGAGCGCTGCGGTTTCAACAACACCCCCTGGGACGAGGAATTCCTTGATCTGCTCGAGCGCGATCCGGTGGCGCTGACGCGTCTGACACTGGCGGATTACGCCCGTCTGGGCGGCATGGAGGGTTCGGAGATCATCATGTGGCTGGTGATGCGCGGCGCACTGCCGGCGCAGATCAACCGCGTCCACCTTAGCTACTACCTGCCCTCAATGACTGCAATCGCCACGGCTATCTACGAGGTTGAGCCTGCTTCTCTGACTGCGGCCGAAGCAGCCCGCCATCGCGAGAAAATGAGTGCGCAGTTTGTCGGCATCGAAAGGTTGGAAGGCACCTATCCGTACACGCTGGAGCGTAGCGCCAAGGGCTATCGGTTAAACAAGTTTCTGAACCACCTCGTCAAGCCGGAAGCGCGAGCACGGTTTCTGATGGACGAAGAAGCTGAGTTTGCCGCTGCCGGGTTGAACCCGGAGGAATGCACGTTGCTGCGTGAGCGCAACTGGCGCGGCCTGATCCATTACGGGGCAATTTTTTTCGGGCTCGAGAAATTGGGCGCAGTAACCGGCGTTTCAAATCCAAACATCTATGCCGCGATGCGCGGGGAGTTGCTGGAAACATTCCAGAAGACGAGAAATGCTGCAATTATTTATTCGGTCGGCTCGAAAGCCTGAAAGCTGCTCGAAAAGGTGAACCATCAACGGCGGATCGCCCCCTAAAAGGATGAAAAAATGGCTGTTGTTGTAACGGAAATCGCGCGAGCGGATGCCGCTGCCGTTGAAGGGCTTGCCCGCTACGGCGTTGCGACCGTGCATGAGGCACAAGGCCGGACCGGCTTGATGGCGGCCTATATGCGACCGATCTACCGACCGGCGCAAATTTCCGGAACCGCCATAACGTGCGAGGTGGCACCTGGCGATAACTGGATGATCCATGTTGCCGTGGAGCAGTGCCATCCAGGTGATATTCTGGTAGTGACGCCAACAAGCCCCTGTGAGAACGGATATTTCGGCGATCTTTTGGCCACTTGCCTGCAGGCGCGTGGCGTCAAAGGCCTCATCATCAACGCCGGTGTGCGCGATATCGCCACACTGACGGAAATGAAATTCCCGGTATGGTCGAAGGCGGTCAACGCGCAAGGCACTGTGAAGGAGACGATCGCCAACGTGAATATACCTGTAGTTTGCGCGGGTGCCTCCGTCATTCCCGGCGATGTGATCGTAGCCGATGATGATGGCGTGGTCGTGGTGTCCGCCGTCCGGGCTCAAGAGGTGCTGGAAAAAGCGGCCGCGCGCGAAGCAAATGAAGAATCGAAGCGCGACCAGTTGGCGGCCGGCGTGCTCGGCCTCGATATCTACAAGATGCGATTGCGTTTGGCTGAGAAAGGCCTGCGCTACATCCGCAATTTGAGTGAGATGTAGTTATGCAGCGTAGTATTCCGGCGACGCTAATGCGGGGCGGCTCATCAAAAGGGCTATATTTCGCAGCCTCCGCATTGCCAGAAGACCGCACCATCCGTGACGCCGTACTACTTTGCGCGTTGGGCTCATTTACGACAAATCGACGGCTTAGGCGGTGCGCATCCGCTGACCAGTAAGGTCGCAGTGATCTCGCCATCTGCCCGCGCCGATGCCGATGTGGATTATCTGTTCTTGCAAGTGGTGGTCGATAAGGCTGAAGTGAGCGACAGCCAGAATTGTGGAAATATCCTCGCCGGCGTCGGACCCTGGGCGATCGAGACAGGGCTGCTGCCTGCACAGGACGGTATTACGCCGGTACGTATCCATATGGTCAATACCGGTTCGGTGGCAGTGGCCCACGTGGCGACGCCGAATGGCGTCGTGACCTATGCAGGCGACACGGCGATTGACGGCGTGCCTGGCACCGCCGGCGCCATTGCAATCGATTTCCTCAACATTGCTGGCTCCGCATGCGGAGCCTTGTTACCAACCGGCAGCGCGATGGATGATGTTAGCGGCGTGCGGGTCACCTGCATCGATAACGGCATGCCGGTGGTGTTGTTGAACGCTGTGGATTTCGGCAAGACTGGTGCCGAAAGTCCGGCAGAGTTGGAGGCCGATGAAGTGCTCAAGCGGCGCGTTGAAGATATCCGGCTGGCAATCGGACCGCGCATGAATCTTGGCGATGTAGCCAAGCAAACCGTGCCAAAAATGACTTTGATTTCGCCACCGTTGAACGGTGGCGCCGTCAATACGCGCAGCTTCATACCGCATCGCGTGCATGATGCAATCGGCGTATTGGGGGCGGTGTCCGTGGCTACGGGCTGCATCCTGCCGGGGAGTGTTGCCGAAGGCATTGCCGTCATGAAACAAGCTGATTGCGCCGTTGATCTTGCGGTAGAGCACCCGACCGGGTTTTTCTCGGTCAACTTGAAGATCACAAGCAGCGGCGGGGCCATCGCCGTGGAACGCGCGGCAATCATTCGCACGGCCCGTAAGCTGATGCAGGGCGAGATTTATATCAGGGACAATGTGTGGCCATGATCTGTCTGCTTGGTTTCGGTGAAGTCGGTCAGGTTTTCGCCCGGGATTTTGGCGACAGGCCTTTCACTTCCTGGGATCTAAAATTTACCGATCCGGAGACAGCGCCGGCGCTGGCGATGGCGCGGTTCGGCCTCAAGCCCCCGGCTAGCGCACACGCGGCGGTGGCGGATGCCGATCTGGTCATCTCAACCGTGACCCCGGCTCAGGATGAGGCCGCAGCTCGTGGTGCTGCCGGCGGCTTACGACCAGGCACTTGGTTCATGGATGTAAACTCCGCAGCACCCGGCCAAAAGCAAGCGGCGGCTCGGTTGATCGGGGGCATGAGCAGCTGCTATGTCGAAGCGGTCATCATGTCGCCGATCGGCACGCGCCGGATTGCTTCGCCGATTCTGCGGGGCGGCCCGCATGCGGGGGCCTTTTTACCCAATACCAAAGCGCTGGAGTTCTCTGGCTGTTCCATATATTCAGCTGAAATCGGCCCAGCTTCGGCAACAAAGCTTTGCCGCTCCGTCATCATCAAGGGGCTGGAAGCCCTGCTGACAAAATCGACGCGGGCCGCGCGCTACTACGGGGTGGAGGAAACTGTGCTCGCATCGCGCGTCGATTTTTTCCCTGGCGCGGATTGGGAAAAGCTGGCGCAGTATATGATCTCGCGCGGTCTGCAGCATGGCGCACGTCGCGCCGAGGAAATACGTGAAGCAGCAGAGACCGTGGCGCAAGCTGGGTTGAAGCCGCTGATGGCGCAAGCAACAGCGGCGCGCCAGGATTGGTCCGCAGCCCGCAAGGACGCGCTGCAGGCGCAAAACTTTCCCGAAAGTTGCAAGCGTTGCTAAACCGCATTTTGCAAAGCAACAGGAACGCGAGCGAAATATGCTAATTATTGATTGTCATGGCCATTACACCACGGCGCCGGCGCCGCATCAGGACTTTCGCGCGGCGCAACTGACATGGGCAAAAAATCCGGCGGGCCCCCTCCCGAAGCCGGCGGCGATCAGCGATGATGATATCCGTCAGAGCGTGGAAAAGAATCAACTTAGACTGCAGCGGGAACGCGGCGCCGATATGACAATCTTTTCGCCACGCGCCTCGGCGATGGCGCCTCATGAAGGCAATGAGCGCGTGTCACAGGATTGGACGCGTGCCTGCAATGATCTAATCCAACGCGTTGTCGCCTTCTATCCGCGAAACTTCGCCAGCGTCTGCCAGCTGCCGCAATTTCCAGGTGTTAGCATCGAAAACTCGATTGCGGAGCTGGAACGCTGCGTAAAGGAGCTCGGTTTTATCGGCTGCAACCTGAATCCCGACCCCTCCGGTGGTCATTGGACATCGCCACCTCTGACCGACAGGACCTGGTATCCGTTTTACGAAAAAATGGTGGAACTGGACGTTCCGGCGATGATCCATGTCTCCGGTTCCTGCAACGCCTGTTTTCATGCCACCGGCGCGTACTATATCGCTGCCGACACCACTGCCTTCATGCAACTCATGGAAGGCGATCTGTTCAAGGATTTTCCGGCGCTGCGCTTTATAATCCCCCATGGCGGCGGTGCCGTGCCGTATCACTGGGGCCGGTATCGCGGGCTGGCCGATATGATGAAGCGGCCTAATCTTCGTCAGCACGTGATGAGGAACGTTTTCTTCGATACCTGCGTTTATCACCAGCGTGGAATTGACCTGCTCACCCAGGTAATCGATGTCGATAATATATTGTTTGGATCAGAAATGGTCGGCGCAGTGCGGGGCATCGACGAGGAGACGGGCTTCTACTTCGACGACACCAAGCGCTATATTGATGCGTTGGCGATGGAAGACAGAGATAAGAGGAAAATTTTCGAATTGAACGCACGCCGTGTATTTCCGCGCTTGGACTCGATCCTAAACGCCCAGGGACGTTAACAGGAGCCAAGCAGGCTCCTTTTTAAAGAGGCCGCCTGCACTGCCGCACGAAAAATATTTCGGGATCAGTAGTTATGGGCTTACACGAGAGCTAGATTTCCTTGGCGGCCAGTTCGCCCGGCTACGCTGGGAGTATGGAAACGCTTCCCTTCAAGGATTTCGCTAACCGTCAGCATTTGCATCCGCCGATACTTGGTGCCGAAGTACTCTAAGTCGCCGGCATCTAGCATCTCGCGTTCAAAATTTCGGCGCTTGATGCCGCTGACCGCGTCATCGCGAACAATGAGGCCGGCCATAGAACAACCAACCCTCTGCATTACGCCCTTAAGCTCGCGAACGACACCTATTCCTACGTTCGCGCCGCCTTTGACCTCAAGCGTCATTGATTCAAGAGTTTTCCCGCCTTCAGTTGGGAAGTAGAGGTTTCCATCTACCCCGCCGTCGCCGGTCCGCTTAGCCGAAACGAAGCCGTCGATAGTTTCAATGGCCCAACGCTGAAATTGATATTTGTCCCGTAGCCATAGATCGTGCGCAGCTTCCGCAGTCTTAGGAATGCCGTCTACCGTGTAGTGAACTCCCTCTACCAAACTATAGCGGTCGGCTAAGCGCGCCTGAACAACGCGCCTTATAGCGTGATAGGCAATGTCAATTCCTTTCCATTTTCGGTTCATCTCCTGGGCTGCACAAATCGTGGTTGCGCAACCGCAGAACGGATCAAGTACAGTATCGCCTTCATCTGTCGCAAGACTGATAATGCGTTTCATAAGTGACAATGGTTTTTGAGTCGGGTATCCTAAAGACTCAGGCGAATTTGAGGATATTGCGCTAACGTCGGTCCAAATATCATTTAGAGGAACCCCCTTGTTGGTATCAAGGTAGTATTTGAGATTAGGCGCGCCGTCTTTTATTTTAGGCCAGACGATTAGTCCCCGAGTATTGTACGCTTCAAGCTTATCGTGTGTCGTAACCCAATGCATTCCCTGTTTGCCGCGTGAATTAGGATCGATACCTCTCCAAGGTTTTCCGGTTATACCGTTTCTCTTTCCGCTTACTAGCAAAGGGACTAAACGATAGAGGCCTTTTTCATCTACCTTAGTGTAGATTCCAAGAGAAGCTTCCGAGAGTTTACGATATTGCATATTGAATTTGTATTTGCTGCCCATGACATAGAACAAGATAACATCATGTGCGCGACGCAAACTTTTGCTAATAGACGATCTAGTATGACTGCGCTCCCAAATTATCTCGTTCACAAAATTGTTGTGTCCAAAAATAGAATCCATTAACACCTTGATGTAATGGCTAGCGGTCGCGTCGCAGTGCAGATAAATTGATCCGGTCGGCTTTAGTATGCTTTTCATGACGATTAGGCGCTCAGTCATGTACGAAAGATAAGCCAGTAGGCGTGGCTGCGTGTTCCGAAGGGCGTTCATCCAAAGTTTCCACAATTCGGCAGCGGCATCATCCAAGCCGGCTTCCCTCATCAAAACCGGCATGAGGTTTATAGCACGTTGGCGCTCATCATTTAGTTCCCAAATGTCACAAAAAGCCTCGACTTGCTCTGGCAAAGGCTGGCCTGTCTCATCTTTGTAGATGGCATTGTATGTCTGATTAGAGTTGAATGGCGGATCTAAATAGATCAGGTCTACGCTACCAAGTTTCATGCCTTGCATGATTTCTAAGCAATCGCCGTAGTAGAGATGGTTCATGCGAAGCACGAACGCATGAATGATCCGAATGCATCGTTTTCACGGCGCTTGTTATATTTCCAGCAGGACTCGGCAACAAACAACGGCATGTATTTCTTGCTGTACTGATGATGCGTACCGTACCAAGCGCGCTTTACAAGCGACAAAAAACCTTCAATCGTATTCGTGTGAACCAGCCCGTCGGCATATTGCTTTTTGTGACGAACAACCGCGTGCTGCATGGTCGCCGAAAGACGCGAGTAGCCCGCCCACTCATCGGTCACAACCAAGGTACCAAAACGGTCAACCACTTGTGCGATAAAGTCGCCAAGAGCCTTAGCTCCCACGCCTTGAGAAGCAACCCGCGCTATGACGCGGCCGCCACGCTCTATTGCCCCGACAACCGGAACCTTTTTCGTGCCACGGCCCCGCTTTCCCGTAGGATTTTGATCGTCGTCGCGATGATTGGGGCGGCGCGGTCTACCGCCAACGTAAGTCTCATCAATCTCAACGATGCCTTGCAACAGCTCACTTTCCTCTGTCAGCATAGCGGCCCGGATGCGCTGTTGCATGTACCATGCGCTTTTTTGGTTAAGGTCTAGATCGCGGGCTAATTGGCAGCTTGAGACACTTTTCTTGGCGTTAACGAGCAAGCCAATTGCCAGAAACCACTTTTGCAGAGGCAGCCGCGTTTTCTCAAAGATCGTACCGGAAAGAACATTGAAACTAGAGCTACATGCGTGGCAGTTCCAGCGCCCTACGCGGTCATTTTCCGCTTTGCGCGCTACTTCACAGCCGCCGCAGATCGGACAATGCGCTTCGCCGTCCCAACGAACCTTTTCCAGATACTCAATGCAGGCTTCTTGGTCTGGAAACTTCGAGAAGATCGTCAGCAAATTCATGGCACGCTCCTATGCCATGGGTTCTACATCAACCCAAAGAGGCCGTCAAGCCCATAACTACTGATCCCGAAACATTTTTGGCTCTTTAGGAGTCCTAAGATTGCGGCGCCTGGAGGCTAGGGTCCCAAAAGTCTTTACTTCCTTTCTTTAGAAAAAGGAACGCTTCCTTCCCGTCGATTCTGGAGAGCCTGATATTTCAGTATCATCCACAGGCGGAGCTTCTCCGGTAGATGCTGCATTCTTGGAGTGTGAAGGCGTTGAGAATGCGTCCGATGCTTTCGACTCTTCTTCGGCGGTCCTGGCGGCTGCTTTGCGGAGCAGAATTTTTCGCTTGGCGAAGACTTGTTCGATCAGGTTGAAGCCTTGGCCGTGGGGAGGCAGGAAGATTAACTTTGCACCGGCCTTTCGAATTGCATAGCCTACGGCCTTTGCCCTTATGGCTGCCCAGATTGTCCATTACGGCGATATCGCCAGGATGCCATGTCGGGACCAGGCACTACCACTGTACACTCAGGATGATGATCTCCTGAGCAGAGTGCTGCACCCGGAATAGCTCATTGAGGCAGACCGGAGATTTCACCGTTCAGCGCAGCAGTTTCCGTCGTCGCCTCAGAATGCCGATCGCCAAAACCTTGGATTGGAGCCGTTCCAGTCTCGACTAGGGTCTTCAGAAAAGCTGACTGAGCGGCTGTTGGTTGCCACGCTCTACGGGTTGTGATGCCGACCTGGCGCAGCGAGCCGGCAAGCGCGCCGCCGATCGGTGCAAGCAGCCCCATTTGTTGCTCAATCCTGAATTGATCAGGTGAAAGCAGCGCGAGCCAGTCACCATTCAGCATCAAACCGAGTGCAACCAAAACTGAACTACATTCAATTCTAAGACATGGCGCCGGAAACGGACCGTTAAGAAAATGCCCGTCCCAAACGGCACGCATTGGCGCGCCGCGGGCGCCAACTACCCAGGGATAGTAGGCAAGTTCCGCCATCGAGGGAATCTTTCCCGATAATGGATGCCCAACACGTCCGACGACGAAGAGATGGTCAGTAAAAATTGGCTGCTGAAGTACGTCCTCGGAGGGGGCATTCTCACGAAGCGCTCCAAGGATCATGTCGATGTCCCCGGCTCGCAGCATCGTCAACATCTGGTAATATTGCGCCTCGACAACTGTCAGCGTGGCGCGGGGGTAGTTTCGCGTGAACCGTGCCAGCGCCGCTGGAAGCAGAGCCGAACGAGGCAGAGGGAGCGTACCAATGGTAACGCGGCCGGCGCCGGATGTTACCAGCGCTGCAAGTTCATCTAATCCAGACTGAATTTCCGCCATGGCTAATCGCACGCTACGGATCCATCGCTCGCCCACCATGGTTGTGGTCAACACATGTCCGTTGCGCAGAAAAAGAGACACACCTAGCAGCAATTGCAATTCCTGTGCGGCACGGTGGATCGAGGGCTGCGACAACCCTACTTCCTTGGCCGCCCCGGTAAAACTCTTGGCACGGTCAACCGCTAGAACAGCGCGCAGCTGTGTCGCAGTGACCATACGCTCCAGATGCGCTATCAGCGGCAGCCGGGCGGAGCGGCGAAGTTGGCGACCGGCCTCGCATAGGATGTCGATGGCGCACTCCGTGCGGCCCAAGAACAGTCGTCCGGCAAAGGTCGGTACGGAGCCTTCGACATTGCGATCAAAAAGACGTTGTCCAAGCCGCTGCTCCAACTTGGCAATCGCTTCAGTAAGCGTTGGCTGCGATAAATTGACCTCCACCGCCGCCGCGACGATGCTTCCAAACTTCGAAACAGCAACGACTGCGCCAAGATGGCGTATGTTGAGGTCGAAAACTTCCAAGGGTCGCATAATACGATATGATAGCAAGAACCTATGGAGCGAAACAAGTTCCGTCTATCAGGCTGGGTAATCCCGACTTAAAAACCTGCATACCGCTTCAATACGCTAGATCTAGAAATTGCGGCAGAAAATGAGTCAGTGACACAAATCGGATGGGAAAAATGCCTAAGCCAACGAAGGCGTCGTTTTTTTGTGTGCCAAGGAAGAATAACGATGTCTGACACGAAACGCCGGTCCGTGTTAAAGGCGTCCATAGCTTCAATCGCAGCTTGCGCGATTCCGAAATGGTCCCTGGCCCAGGCGGCGTCCTATGGCCCCGAAGATCTAAAATCGACCTTAATGCCGCTAGGCGGGCTGCGCGTAGGTAATGCCGAGGGCACGATCCCGCCCTGGACGGGCGGCTATTCCATCGTGCCTCCGGGCTACCGGCAAGGCGACATCAGGCCAGATCCCTTCGCCGACGAGAAGCCAGTCTTTAGTATCACAGCCGCAAACATCGCTCAGTATCAGGATAAGCTGGCTGAGGGCGCTGCGGCGCTCGTGCAGAAGTACCTAAATTTTCGGCTTGATGTTTACCAAACGCATCGGACTGCCGTTGCACCGCAATATGCATATGACAATACCTATAAGAATGCTACGCGGGCACGGCTTTCGACCGATGGTAATTCCGTAACAGGGGCCTATGGTGGCATTCCCTTCCCGATTCCCGAAAATGGGCATCAAGTCATGTGGAACAGTATTTTGTCTTGGCAGGGAACCTGCATCCATTTCGCATCGGACGCCTATACTGTGACCTCTGCCGGAGAAGTAGTGTTCGAATCTCGGGGGCAAGGCTGGGAGCAGTATCCCTACTATTTTGAAAATGGAGAATCTCGATTCAACGGTGACATTTATGATGCTTTACTCGTCCCGACGGCGCCTCCATATCAAGCTGGAAGTTCGATCCTGCTACGCCAGCCGGTCGATCCCGATCTACAGCCGGTCAAAGGCTGGGTATACCTTGTAGGACAACGCCGCGTCCGCAGGGCGCCCGAGCTTCAATACGATACACCTGATGCTCTCACCGGTGGTGTTGTCAATTGGGACGAGGCTACATCTCTAACGGAAAACTTGACCGTTATGATTTCAAGTTGCTCGGCAAAAAAGAAATGTACATCCCTTACAATATGAACAAAACCTGGTATGCGTCGGTGGCGGAACAATTCATGCGAGTTTCTTTAACCCGGACATTTCGCGATGGGAGCTTCACCGAGTTTGGGTTGTGGAAATGACACTGAAAGCTGGCGCGCGCAATGTCGATGCTCGGCGCCTCGTTTATCTCGACGAGGATACTGGTGCCGCGATTGCTACCGATATCTACGATGCATCCGGTTCATTATGGAAATTTGGGCACGTGATGCCAAATATCTTACCGGATTTACCTTGTGTCGTCACCCACAAGTCCTTCGCTATTTATGACCTTCATGAACGGAATTATAATGTTTCCGATATTCCGAACAGCGACGGGGCGCAACCAGCCTATAAAATCGTACCGGAGATGCCCGCCTCCTTCTTTACGCCCGGACACCTTGCAGCATCGTCCGGTGGCTTTTAGTGATGAAAGTCTTTTTGGAAGTGAAGCGCTTTTAGGGAAATTCAGTTTAAAACAAATCCTGCACAAAGCAGGCGGCGGCACGAACGTCGAATGTTTGTGTGTGAGAGCCCATAGGCTTCTAGCCTGAACCCATCACGCACAGCGACGTACAATGCCCAGATTGTTGTGTGAACCGCAAATTCGTATCGCTAAAGGTTGGTAGCTGATTGGTTAGTCACCAAAGTATTGCTGCGGCGGTTGCATCTACTGTTTTTGCTAGACAAATCGGGGTCGCACTCCGGACCGTACGTTATTGCCCTTTAAGTCCGCGACGTTGAAGCATTCTAAAATTTTGTATCTAACAAGTTAGTTTTACCCGGCCCAGCACAATCCGTGCGACGCGGTCGTTTTCGCATAAAGCTCCGGCTCGTCCGCCATTCGCCAACCGCCCCTTGACCCAAGTGCAACAAGTCCGCTTGGCTGGGCGCCTTACTCTGGACGGCCTGTAATGATCTAGATACACTATCGAGGGCGCCCTTCCTTTGCATACGGTGTTCGAAACAGTTCGCTCAGTAAGGCCAGCGCCTCATCCGTTAGTTTGCGGATCACTTTCAACGGATTGTCCTAGGGAATATGATTCTTCAACCGTCTATAGCTGAAAAGAAGGCTGCTGAAATACCTGCTAGCTTCAGACTTGTGCATCGATTTTAAGGGTATTTTTGCGGTTTTTTAGGTTGTGTGGATTCGCGGCTTTAATCGATCGGCGGCGCAATATACATTTCGAAACAGACCGTTGAATAAATCGACAAGAGTGCTTTGGATGTTGCTTTTTACAAAGCTGCACCAGACCTGTTCTGTTCATTCAAGTTGTGTTCAACTAGCACTTTCTAAAACTGTCACTAATATTTTCTTAAAGCCGTGCGCAGTGCTTCTGTTTTGTCCCGGTTTGACTGCGCCGTAAGCCGGGCGTTAGCCGCAAGATCGAAGACGTGAATCGCGCCGGGATAAACATGCAATTCCACCGGCACGCCGGCCCGGGTAAGACGGCGCGCATATTCGAGACTTTCCTCTAGAAAAAGGTCTAGCGCGCCGACCGATATGAACGTAGGCGGAAGGCCGGCCAGATCTTCGGCGCGTGCGGCTGCCGCATAGGGTGAAATATTTTCCCCGCCAGGCGCGGTGCCCAGCAAGCAAGACCATCCGAAATGATTTTTTTCATGGGTCCAGATAAACTCGCCAGTATAAGGGTGCGGCGCCTGGAGAACGCAGGTGCGGTCGTCTAGCATGGGATAGATAAGCTGCTGGAAGGCAAGCGGATACTCGCCGCGGTCACGTGCCAACAGAGCTAAAGCAGCGGCGAGACCGCCTCCTGCGCTCTCACCTTTTACCGAGATGCAATTTGGGTTGATCTGCAATTGTGCAGAATTGGCGTGGATCCAGGCAAGGGCTGTATAGCAATCCTCGACTGCACCAGGAAACTGGGTTTCAGGAGCCAAGCGGTAATCCACGGAGAAGACGGCGCAGCCGACCTCGGCCACCAGCTTGCGATTGGCCTGATCCGCCATTTCGGGCCCGCCAACAACAAAGCCGCCGCCATGCATATGTAGCACAGCTGGCAACGGGCCAATGATGCTCGATGGGAAATAACTGATAATTCGAACTGACGAAGTTCCACCGGGGCCAGGTGCGGCGTGGGATGCCGCAATCACAGGCAGAGAGGTGTCAATCGGCAACATCGCAGAACTCGCTCTGGCGTTGGCCCGCAGGATAGGCAAATGATCAATGTTCAACTCGACTTTGGGTAAAAAGTCGAGCACTGGTTGGAGTTCGGGGTCCATTAGAGTCGCGCTCGGCATAAACAATCCGCTTGGTTGTTCTCGAGGAATAGTACGATAAAAATCGTCACTGGACAATCGCTGAGCTGAACCAAAGCGACCGGCATAGTCGCTCGCATTTGGTTGAACTCCTGTTAAGAAGCTACGTTCGCTCCGCTGTTATTTACCTTCAGATGGGATCATGCACCGCTATCACGTTTCGGTCCGGCCCCAGTGTGGGGGGCGCCGGGAAAGACGAGCCTAAGGGCCTGTGGTGGCGTGCAAGACGCCGCTAGGTCCTTCGCTCAGCTCAAGCTGCATGAAGCGCCTGTAGAACGTGGCAGCTTTTACAAGACGGGGAGTGCAGCTCGTTATAGGGTACAACATGGGGCGAGAGCGGCGGGATGAGTGTCTTTGTCACAGCGCGATTGTTAATCTGTTAGCCGAGAGCTTCGGCGAGTAGTTGATGGGTTTCGTCATTTGCGCGGGCCGCTGCGGCGACATCGTACCTCGCACCCCGGCTCGCGAAGCCGTGGCTCGCCCCATCGTAAAGCATCATCGAAACCCACGCCCGGATAAGGGTCGAGCGCGTCTTCGATCTGAGTCTGGGTTTCGGGCGGACAGAGATGGTCAGCGCATGCCACATGCAGCAGCCGCCGCGCCTTGATCTCGGGCGCCAGCTGTAGTTTTGGCTGGATGCTGGTGCCGTGATGCGAGATGGCAATGTCCACCCGCGGTGAAGTTGAAAGCAGAAAAGTGAGCTTGCTGCGGAGGCAATAGCCCACGACGGCGAGCTTGCCGTTGGCGCCTGGCAGGGCCTTACCGGCATCGACCACCGCCAGAACGTCGGCGACGGCCTCCTACTCCTCCGCCTTCTGAATCAAAGCGATGGCGCGTGCGAACTTCTCGGTATTGCCCGGGTCAGACTGAATATCCGGCGCTCGCCGCCAGAATAGGTCGGGCGCTGAGGCAAGATAACCGCGTGCCGTGTACTCATTGGCAATGCCACGGATAAACTTGTTGACCCCAACAATCTCCTGCAGCGCGATGAGAACCGGGCCGGCCGGTGTTTTAGGACGAGCGATATAGGCCGAAAATTTGCCGCGGCCTGTGGCGGAAAGCAAATTTCGAAGGCCTGCAAGCGAATCCACGCCCTTAAGAGAAGTTAAAGTTTGAGGTCGTTGGCCATGCCTGCGCCGTTCCGGCGTTGTCGGAATCCCAATGCCTCGCCGCGGTCGATTAGCGGAACGAACGGCGATTCTAATAGCCATCAACCGCCCTGGTGACACTGAACAACCAACCTTATCTCCAGCGTTCTCTCATACCGCACGACCGTCAGGACCCCGCAACGGGTGTACGTCACCGGCCTGGTTGGACTTGTCGCGGCACCTTTAAAGTCTTCGGGAACATTGTGGGCGCTATACGGCCGGCCGGCCTTGCGTTAATCGGGGAAGTGTGTCTCCCGCAGCTCGTAGAAAATCGGCTCGTAGGACTTCGCAATAGCCGCAGCTTCTCGCATATGCAGTTGCGCCTCCGGATCTCGAAACATGGCGCTATAGGTGTCTTGGCTCTTCCATCGCGTATAGTTCGCGACGTGTCGGCGATCCCCACTGATGTGCAAGCTGGCCGATACGAAACCAGATATGTGGCGCATCTTTTCCTCTGTCGCCTTCGACAGGACAGTCATCAGTTTCTCGGCTTGCTCGGGATCAACAACGAAGGTGTTGATTAACGTGAGGTACTTGTCGCTGGAATCCAACATATTAGACTCAGCCTTGGGCTGCGGCAATTTGACCATTGTAACTCCCACCCGATAGAACGACGGATGCGGAATAATATAAGGCACGGTATATGTCAACTAATGAGTTACAATATCCCATGGCGAAACGGTTCGGCTATGCCCTTAAGTGCGCGCAACACGCGCTACGCGTCCGAATGGATGAGGCGCTGCGGCCGCTAGGGCTAACCACGCCTCAATATTCGGTGCTGTCGGCGGTGGAGTTTAAGGCCGGCATGTCGAACGCGGCACTCGCGCGCCAAGCCTTCATAACTCCGCAGGCTATGCAAGGCGTATTAGCCAATCTGGAGCGGGACGGGCTTCTGGTCCGCAGTCCGGATCCGAACCATGGCCGCATCCTCCGCAGCGGTCTCTCTGCGCATGGACGTAGCGTGCTCAGGAAAGCGCACTTGCTGGTGAGCGCGGTCGAGAACATCGTTATCCTGTCGCTTGGGTCCGCACAGGCGGGCCAGATGTGCAGCCTGCTGTCACACTGCGCGCAGCAACTAATGAAGTCGACGGACTAACGTTCGTTGGCCTTGATTGAGTGCTGCATTTCCACGCGATACAGGTCTTTAAGAGCCTGTCTGGAATCTCATCGGTAACGAGCCAAAGCGTCTAATGTGGACTTGCTTCGGAAAAGTGGAGAGTCTTTCGTTCTTTCTTATAAAAGAGGACCTCTATGACAGCACGACGGTTTACGAAGGAATTTGAGATTGAGGCGGTTCGCTTGGCGCGGACGATCGGTCTGACGCATCGGCGGGTGGCGGAGGATTTTGGCATTGGCCTGTCGACGCTGGTGCGCTGGCTTGGGCGGCACCGGGCTCGGCCGGGTGGCGATGCCAACACGGCGCTGACGCCTGATGTGATAGCGGAGCTTAGGCGGCTGCGGCGCGAGAATGAAGTGCTTCGACAAGAGCGGGATATTCTGAAGAAGGCGACGGCTTTTTTCGTCCGGAAGAGAAGTCGATGAAGTTCGGTTTGATCGATCGGGCGAGGTCGGAGTTCCCGGTCCAGCGGCTTTGCGATGTTCTGGACGTCAGCCAGAGCGGCTATTTTGCTTGGCGATCTCGGCCTGCCTGCCGACGGCAGCGCGATGACATGGTGCTGCTGGCGCATGTGCGATCGGCCTCTGCATTGTCGCATGGAACCTATGGCAGTCTGCGGATGATACGGGAGCTGCGCGACAGCAGCCTGGCGGTTGGGCGCCACAAGCCGCCGCCCGGCGGATGCGGGAGAACGGCCTGGCGGGTCGCCCCAAAGCGGCGGTTCAAGCGCACTACGGAGTGTGATCACGCATGGCCCATCGCCCCAATCTCCTTGAGCAGAACTTCCGTGCCACCCGGCCGGATGAGAAATGGGGCGCGGATATCTCGTACATCTGGAGCCGTGAGGGGTGGCTGTATCTGGCGGTGGTGATCGACCTGTTCGCCCGCCGCGTGGTCGGTTGGGCTACCAGCGACCGGCTGCACCGCCTCCTGGCTCTGGCCGCGTTGTGCAAAGCTCTGGTCATGCACCGTCTGGTCGCCGGGCTGATCCATCACTCGGACCGCGGCAGTCAATATTGCTCGATCGACTATCAGGCCGAGCTCAAGGTAAGCGCTGTGTCGGCCTGTGAAGTTTCCGCTGGTCTTATAATGTTCGGCGTTGGAGGTTTTTGACGCGGTGTTTTTGATAGGTGGTGATGTTCCGTGCCAGCGGCAGGCGTGGATCGAAGCGCAGGTGGGTAATTGAGACGTGGACGGCATTCTTGTTGGCCAGGATTTTGAGGCGGCACATGATACCGCCTTCGTCGCCGGCATAGCTGGCAGCGGTGATTGCGGCCGCTCAAGCGGCGTTCTAAATATTTCGGGTTTTCAGCATCGCCGCCAGTTCCGGTGTCGCGCGGGCGGGGATAGGGAGTGCGGCCTGCAGCTGAGCCAGTAGGCGCTGCACCTGAACGGGGTTGTCGATCAAGCCGCGGCCTGCAATTCCGCCCTGGTGGCGGGGTGCCAGTTCCACGGCAAAAGGTCCTCGATCGCGGAGATCTTGGTTTGACCGGCGATAATTCGCTCCAGCACATCGGTGAGATAGGCGAGCGGGTTGAGGCCGTTCAGCTTGGCTGACGCGATCACGGCGGCGCAAATGGCCCAGTGCTCGGCGCCGGCATCGTTGCCGGCGAACAGGGCATTCTTGCGCCCGAGCGTGATTGGACGGATTTCGCGCTCAACGGTGTTGGTATCAAGCTCCAGCCGGCCGCCGTCCAGGAAGCGGGTCAGCCCTTCCCAGTGCCGCAAGGTGTAGCGCATGGCCTCGGCCAGCTTCGTGGCTTTCGAGATGCGCGGCAGCTGCTGGTTCAGCCAGCCATGCAGCGCCTCGATGATTGGCCGGGACCGTTCCGCCCGCACCGCCTGGCGAAGCGTTGCCGGCTGGCCGCGTATCTCCGCCTCAATCGCGCATAACGCGGCGATCTGCGCCAAGGCGTGTGCCGCGATCGGCGATTTGTTCAAGGCGTGCACTTCAAAAAAGCCGCGGCGCGCATGTACCCAGCAGAACGCGAGTTTTACCGAAGCATCGGCGCGCTCCCTCACCACCTGTCCGAACCCATTATAGCCATCGACCTGTACGATGCCGCGGAAGTTGGCGAGATGTGCGGTGGGCCGTATCCCCTTGCGGTCCTCGCATAGACATAGGCCGCCGCCGGCGGTGCGCGGCCACACCATGGCCGGTCATCGACGGCATAGCACCAGAACCGGCCGGTTTTGGTCCTCCCCCGACCGGGGTCGAGCACCGGCAGGCCCGTGTCATCGGCAAAAAGCTTTTCCGCCGCCATGATGTGGCTGACCACCCGCTCATAAACCGGACGAAGCCACCAGCAGGCCCGGCCGATCCAGTCGCCAAGGGTCGAGCGATCGAGTGCGATGCCCTGGCGCGAGAATATTTGCGCCTGACGATAAAGTGGCAGATGATCGGCGAACTTGGCGATCAACACATGCGCGACCAGCGCCTCGGTCGCCATGCCGCCATTGATCGGGCGCGGCGGTGCCGGCGCCTGGGTGATCGGCGTATCGCACGCCTCGCAGATGTATCGCGGCCGGCGGATCACCTTCACCCGCGGTTGCGCCGGCAGAATGTCCAGCATCTCAGCCCAGCTCTCGCCGACACAGTGCAATTCGCCCCGGCAGCATGGGCAGGCCCTGGTCTCAAGATCGATCACCACTTCAAAGCGGGGCAGGGATGCCGGCAACTCGCCAAGGTTCCTCTGACGGCGAATCGGCCTGTTGCTGCTGGGCTAGCCGTTTTGCGCTTCGGCGTCAGCCCGGGCATCGCCCGCGGCAGCACCTGCGCCTATGGTCTGCTCAAGATCCTCCATGACCAGGTGCATCTGCTCGGCATCCAGCTGCTCGGAACGCTTGCCGAACCGGTGCTGCTGCAAGCCCTTGATCATGATGTGCAGCTTGTCGATCTCGGCGCGCAATCCGGCATTCTCAAGCTCGGCATCGGTCACCAGCTCGCGCAGCGCGGCGGCATCATCTGGCAGGTTTTCAAGGTCAATGGCCATGGCCGATTCTGTCAAAATCCCCGGCGCTGCGTCAATAAATCTTAAGAGCTGGGCTGCTTAACCTGCTAATTCAGGGCGCAGGCTGCGCACCGGCGCACGCCACTCGCAACCTTCCAAAAGTGTGGCGAGTTGCCGTGGTGAGAGCGCCACCAAGTTGACGCCGGTCTGCGGCCAGGCGAACCCGCCGCGCTCCAGGCGCTTGGTCAGAAGACACAGCCCGACGCCGTCATGCCAAAGCAGTTTCACCAGACCGGAACGCCGGCCGCGGAACGCAAAGACGGCACCGCCAAATGGGTCATCAGCAAAATCGCGCTGCATCAGCATCGCCAGTCCGTCCATGCCCTTTCTCATGTCGGTCCGCCCGCAGGCAAGATAAACGCGAACCCCGGCACCCGGCGCAATCATGCGCTCTTCAGCGCCGCCAGCACCCGCCCCAATGCCGCCTGATCAACATCCGCGCCGACCCGCACGACCATGCCGTTCGGCAGCGCGATTTCAATCTGCTCGCCATCCTTCAGCGGGCTACGCGGCCGCCGCTCTTGTCCGCAGAAAGGTGACCCCGCCTGTCGCTGAATGGGCAAAGGGGCCTCAGGCTCCAATAAATTCGGCGCCGTTCGCACCACCGCCTGCGCAAAATTCAGAACCGGTGGCGTTTGGTGGCCCAGCCTGCCTTCTCGAAACTCCCCGAGCCAAATGCTCAATTGTCCGCTACCGATCCCGTGCTGCCGGCAAATCGCCGAAGCCATCGCGCCAGGTGCCAAGCTGGCCAGCACAATCTCCCGCTTATGTTCTAGCCGCCAGTTGCGCCGCGCTCCTCGCGTAATTACCTCGACCAGCTGCTTCGGAGGGCTCGTATGAGCACTCGTACGAGTGCTCCTCAAAATCTCAGACCGATCGGGCATAATCTCAGCGTCATCCATGACACCAAAATCTAACGTCCAATCCAAAATTCAAAGAGGGCCACGGACACCGCGCTTACAGCTCAAGCGCAATGGGAACTTTATCTCGATGTCCGGCAAGGGAAATTGCTACAATAATTCGACGGTGGAAAACCTTCTTCAAAACCATCAGGTCCGAGATGGCATGGCAGACAATCTTCTACAAAGGCGAGCAGGCCGAGATCGCCGTTGCCCGCAATATCGACGGCTCTACAACTCCGTCAGAAAACATTCCGCGCTCAACTTAACCAGCCCAATTCAATTCGAGAAGCAGCCGGTAAGCGAGCTCATGCCTCTCCACTAAAACGGAGCAAGTCCACTGGATGAAGGAGCCGGTTCAATGGAGTGGCAAATCGCCTTTTCTCCCAACGTCCATGGTGGGTCATCTGAGCCAAGCCGCCGCCCAGCTGCTTCTAGGCAAGTATGTTGGGACGGCTGAAGAGCCGTGTCTTTCACCCGCGAGACAAAGGTCTCGCCACAGGTACCGCGCCACAGCGCCACGATGGAGCTGCTGCAGCCAGGTGTCAACCCGAAGCTCATCTCGCGCGGCTAGGTCATGGATCCTCCTAGTTCACCAACGCTCATCTGCTCGCTCACATCGCGTTGAAGGAGGCGGCGCTAGCGACGGTTCAGCCCTTAGCAGCAGGGAAGTCGCAGCGGTTTAAGCTTGACGATCGATGTTCTCCTTTCTCAATGAACTTAAGCGTTGCGATCAGACGCGGGCGCTCACGAAGGTTCAGCTTAGCTGAGTGCTACCGTAAGAGGCCCAATGATTTGATCTTTGCGGGCCTCCAAAAAGTCTGCGTTCCTACGAGGATGGCACTACCTGATGGCTCTTTCCGGACCGCCTTGTGTTCGCAACCGTTGCTAGTTACGTCATTCTGTATGGACGCCGTTTCAATTACGTTGTCGGGACGGTATGCGCGGTTATCGTATAGCCAAATGGATCGACGAAGGCAAAATAGCGTCCGAACGGACCGTCCTTCGGTGGAAAAGCTATAGACACATTGCGCTCGCTTAGATGCGCGTGCAATTCGTCAGCGTCGTCGCAGCCAAACCAGATCGCGATGCCAACGCCTAGCTTGTCCGTACTGTCAAATCCCTCGACTGGCGTGCGGACGGCAAATGGAATAGGTTTCGTTTCGAAAACAACGGCGCCCGGTGGCGCTTTTGCTGATGGCGTAAGTCCGACAACATCCCGATAGAAGGTCCGTGCCGCGTCCAGATCCTTCGTCTGGATGCCAATGAAATCCGGTCCAATTAGTCGAGGCATAAGCTATCGTCCTTTTAACACATGACTAGATATAATAAGGGCCATGATATAATGGAAGGGTACTGATCTGTCTAGCTTGCCGGGATGTGAGGATCTGAAGTTTGCGGGCCGTATCGCGGCCACAGCCGGGCTCTGTCAAACCAACTCGCCTTTCTTCGGTTTGCGAAGAAGCCTGCCGATGACCTCGGACGACGAGTCAAGGTACCGGAACGGGTTCTTGGGTTGGGTCGCATCTGGCCGTTGATCTTCACATAGACCTCGTCGAGATGGCCATTGCCAATGCGTGTAAGCCCGCATCTCCTCAACCCGCTTCTTGAGGATCTCGGCGGCCAACATCGGCCCGAACCGGTTCCACTAGTGCCGGACCGTCTGGTGGCAGATGTCGATGCTACGTTGCGCAAGCAGGTCCTCTACCTTGCGCAGGGAAAGTGGGTGCCGTCATGAAGGAGCTTGGCGTCGCCCACCGCCAAGAGATCGGCCGGTATACAAACAACCAAGCTGAGAACTTGCTCCGGCCGTTATGACGGCGAGAACAGCAATGCTTAGGTTCTCGCGGATGAAGAAAGTACGAGATTTCAGCCCCGTACACGCCCGCCTTCCACAACCACTTCAACCAGGAACGTCACCTCGTCAGCTGCAACGACCACGAGCCTTGAAGATCGGCCGCCATGGCTGAGTGGGAGCACGTCGCACGGCAAGCTGACAATTCAGCCGCCTCTTGGCGATTAGAGACTTGTAGCGGTCGGACTGACAGTACCACCGGATGTCATGCTGGATTTCACAGGTCACTCCTCGTCAGCCCATCAGCCGCCAGCCATACCTACTTCGCTTGAACCCTTTCCCTGTCGCCGCAAGTTGCCATCCAGCGCTAGAATCCGCCGGCCGAAGAGGCAAGCTTGCCCGGCGTCATGAACGTGCTCGGCAACTCCGGCACCGGCTTGTACTGCGGCGAACACTCGTTGTCATTGTGATCGCCGCATGAATAGTCGCCGACATGAAGCTCATAAGTAGTAAAGTTCTGGACTGTTACCAGCGCCGGAATGTTTGGATAGAACGTTGGTAGGTTGTGCTGGAACTTCCACAGGGATCCTGATGAATCGTAAATCTCGCCCATCACTGCACTGCCGGTGTCTTCATCGCAATAGATCATACGACGCGCATCGACGTTGCGGGCACCAGGCTTCAGCGTCAGTTCGACGGCCCGGACGCGGTGCAGCTCCCACCGTGTCAGATCGGGGTTAATAAAGTGGGACTTGAACTGGTCGGCGATTGCCGCGGCGTTGAACTTGTTGCAGTTATAGGGGATAAGCATTTCTTTTGTGCCAACGTACTTAAAGTCGTAGCGGTCAAGCTTACCAGAAAAAATGTTGGCTTCGTCCCAATTCGTGGTGCCGCCTGTCAGTGAATTCGGCGTGTCGTATTGTAGCTCAGGTGCGCGCCGGACACGGCGTTCGCCTTGCAAATATTCCCATGCCTCAACCGGCGTGATCTCCGGGTTCACTGGCTCGAGCGACAAGATGCTGCCGCCCGCCTGGAAAGGTGGCGCGATCGGAATCGCAAAGGTTTCCAAGTAAATCCCGTTGAACCGACCCTCGCCGTTCTCGAAGTAATACGGAGACTGAAAGTGCGAGCTGCCAACTCTGGATTCCAAAACAATCTGCCCGTCCGCGGTGATTGTATGGGCGTCCGAGGTCAAGATGATCGTAGATCCCTTCCAGGCCAACTCGTGATTCCAGATTACTTCGTTGCCGTTCTTCGGGAATGGAAACGGGATGCCGCCATAGGCGCCAGTCACGGCCAAACCGTCATCTGAAAGCTGCGCATTGCTGGCGTTCTTATAGATATAGTCATAAACATATTGCGGCGCGACACCAGTGCGATGGGTGGGGTAAACGTCTAACCGGTAGTCCGAGTATTTCTGTAGAAGTGCTTGCACGCCGGGCGCCAGCTTGTCCTGGTACTGCGCCATGCTTGCTCCCGTAACGCTGTAAAGCGGCTTCTCGTCGATGAAGATCAGAGGCGTCTGGCCAGGTTCATAACCCGCCTGTGCCTGAATAATTTCACCGTTCCAGGCCGGGATCGTGCCGTCGGCATTGCCAGCGCGCAGCGAGCCGAACGGCGTAAGTATGGAACCTTTCAGGTCTTCCGGGCCATAAGATGTCGCCTGGGCGTCCGCCCATCCTGGCAACGCTGCGGCCGCCAACATCGCCGAGGACACCTTAAGAGCCAAACGCCGGCCGATAACAGATGCATTTGTAGTTTTCATCACGTTTCCAGCTTAAGATGACTTTTTAGTCAATTTGATGCGCTTGCTCTAAGCACGGCAACGCCAGTTTGTCTAGTAAATAATGGGGATCGCACCGAATCGACGCGGAGCCGTGCTTGTTCATCATCTTTCGCGGAGGTTGTAGCGTTGATATGCAATGCAGCAAGCTTCAACGAATAAGACTTATTCAAATGATTGGATGAGGTGTGACAAGCCTATTTGCCATCTGCACAATATAAGTGCCATTGTTGCCGGGCCGGCCAGATACATCATTAGAAAGTGACCAAACCGTCACATTAGGAGAAAACCCCATTTATCTGTTCCAACAAACCGTCCCCCGCTTTACAGACGATAATGTCATCAGACACAGTAACCACTGTGGATGATTGCGAGGTCTTGGTGGTCGGCCTTGGGCCGGTGGGGGCCGCACTGGCGGCGCTGCTTGGCGATGCCGGGGTCAAAGTTCTTGCGATCGACAAATCGACAGAGGTTTATCCACTACCCCGCGCCGCACATTTTGACCACGAGATCATGCGGGTGTTCCAGCAACTCGGTATTGCCGAGGAAGTCCTGCGCCATGCCAGGCCTGTCCTGGGCTACGAGTTTAGGAACGCCAAAGGCGAAGTTTTGGTCAGCTTCGACGAGATGATCAACGACTGCGGCCCATCCGGCTGGCCGTCAAGCTTCATGTTCAGCCAGCCCGGTCTTGAACACGCGCTGCGGGCAAAGCTGCGCGCCTCGGGTTCGGTCCGCCTCCTGCTCGGTGCCAGCCTGCAAGGCCTGGCCGCCGGGCCCGATGGAGCTGAAGCTAAAATCGGGACGCGAGATGGTCCGCTGTCCGTCCATGCGGCTTATGTCATCGGCTGTGATGGCGCCTCCAGCCCAGTGCGCGAGGCGATTGGCAGCCGGCTTGAAGACCTAGGGTTCGACGAGCCTTGGCTGGTAGTCGATGCTCTGCTGCGGCCAGGCGCTCGGCTCCCTGCTGTAAACTTGCAAATTTGCGATCCTGCCCGCCCAACCACTTGCGTGCCCATGGGACCGGGCCGGCATCGTTGGGAGTTCATGTTGCTCCCCGGCGAACAGACTGCGCAGGTTCTGGACGACACTTTCATCGCTGGCCTGCTTGCAAAATGGGACGGCGAAGTGGAAATCGAGCGCAAGGCGGTCTACCGCTTTCACGGCTTGGTCGCGGATCGTTGGCGCGCCGGTCCGGTGTTCCTCGCCGGCGACGCCGCCCATCAAATGCCGCCATTCGCCGGGCAAGGCATGTGTTCAGGCATCCGCGACGCGGCAAATCTTGCCTGGAAACTCATCGCCGTTCTGCGCGGCCGTGCCACCGGTGCTCTGCTCGACACCTATCAGGCCGAACGCGAACCAAATACCCGCGCCTACATCCGGCTTGCCATGGACATGGGCCGCGTGGTCTGCCTTCTGGACCCTGAACTGGCGCAAGCCCGAGACGAGCGGATGCTGGCCGCGCGGCGAGCCGGGCAAACCCCTATACCGCCGGCCGCGCCGCCGCCGCTTGCCGGCCCCGGCATTCTGGAAGGTTCGCCGGGTGCCGGAGAACTTTTCCCGCAGCCGTTGGCGGTGCAAGGCGACCAGAAGATGCGGCTCGACGACGCGCTCGGCGCCGGTGCCTGGTTCATCACAACGGCGCCTATTGCCTCAACCAATCCTGATCTCTTGAGGGTTGGCTTGGACGACGCTCGTATCGCGCCGTTTCGCGGTCCAGTCGCCAGCTGGTTGGCGGCACGTCAGGTCGAAGCGGTGCTGGTGCGTCCAGACCGCGTCGTTTTCGGCGCTGGCAGCGGCGCTGTTCTTCTCCAAGCCTGGTCGAGCGCGTTGGAAGGTTCAGATGCCCCAGTAGCGGCATGAGCTGCAGTCGAAAACACTCGACCTTGCAGTCGTCACCGTCCCATGGAATGAACCGTTGCCCCAGCACCGCGAAAGAGAAGCTTTGGAGAGCAACAAGCGCCGGCGAAAACGTGCCCCGGGAACCGGCGAGCCAGTTCGAGAGGCGTTGGTGCGCGCTGGGCAAAAATTGTTTTCCGAACATCCGGTGGACGCCGCAACGATTGACGACATCGTTGGCGAAGCCAAGGTGGCCAAAGGCAGTTTCTATAAATATTTCCCTGACAAGGAAGCGCTGCTCACCGCCGTCACCGATTTGATTCGTCATCGCGTGGAAGCCAAGGTCACCATCGCGAACGCCGAAGTTACCGATCCGGCGCGGCGGGTGGTTCGCGGTATCTGCGTTTACCTCCGTTTTGTGGCCGAAGAGCACGAGCAAGGTGGCGTTCTGGTCCGCAACGACCGGACGGGCCAGACCGCGCCTGCGATGAGGCTAAATCGCGGCACGATCGACGACATCAGCACAGGCCTCGCTCAGGGTCGCTTCGCCGTCTCCACGGTTGAGGCTGGCGCGCTATTCGTGTTCGGCGTCGCCCATGTCGGGTTGACCCGTTTCAATGGCGACCGCGGAGCCGACTCCAATCTCTGGATTGCTCAGGAACTTTGTCAGCTGCTGTTGCGCGGCCTCGGCGTAGCGCCGGCGGAAGCCGGGCTGATCGCGGCTCAGACGGCGGAGGAAATCTTGCGGCAGCCGCCCACGACGGCAGAAATGCCGCTCTAAGGATCCGCAGGCGGTGCACATTTGCTTGGGTGAAAGAGAAAGCACCCCTCTCTAGCTGCGGTCGAGATAAGCCGACTTGTCTCCGGAAAACATGCGGAAAATGGTGGCAAGCCCCAATGACTGGTCCAGGTTCATTGTAGTTAAATGCTGAGCTGGTTGGTTGCTGTTATGGCCGGCAGCGCGCCCACCAAAGAGGCTGGCGGTGCCGGCCACAACCAGCGCCTCCGGCGCCGGTGGATGATACCGGAGCGAGGAGTGCGGCCGGATGGTGTTTCAATGGCGGCGCCAGGCTTCGATCAGCACCTTGGCTTCCTTCAGCGCGTAGAAGATCCCACAATTCAGGGACTCGTCGTGTAGCCGAGCATTGAAGCTTTCGACATAGCCGTTTTCCCACAGGCTGCCGGGCATGATGTAGGCGTCTAAGCGCCTGCGGCGCCGATCCATTCCTGCACCGCCTTGGCGAGGAACTCGGGCCCGTTGTCGGACCGGATGTGCGCCGGCACACCGCGCAGGATGAACAAATCGAGAGCACGTCGATCACGTCCGATGAGTTCAGCCGCCGCGCCACCCGGATCGCCAGCGCCTCCCTGGTGTACTCATCGACGATGTTGAGCATTCGTATCTTCCTGCCGTCACGAGACCGGTCTTCGACGAGTCATGGGCCCAAACAGGGTTCGGACGCTCGGGCCGGAGCCGGATGCACGATTCCTCATTCAGCCATAGCCGCCCGCGCTTCGCTGACATTGCGGCACCTTCAGCCGGTGGCGCCGCAGTTCCTTCTGCCGCCAGATCCAGGTAACGCGCTTCTTGTTCACAACCCAACCCGCGTGGCATAGCAGCGCCGTGATCCGCCGATACCCATACCGACCGAAGCGACGCGCCAGCTAGACGATGTCCGCCGTCAACGCAGCCTTGTCATCAGCCGTGCTCGGCGACCGCCGCTGCGTTGTCCTGTGCTGGCCAAGCACTCGGCGCGCATGCCGCTCAGATACATCCAGCGCCCCAACAACCCGCTCCACACAGGCACGACGGCGGCCCGGGCTTAGAAGTTTTCCGACGCAGCCTCTTTGAGGATCAGCTTCTCCACTGTTAGATCAGATACCGCTCGCCGCAGACGCGTGTTCTCCGCCTCCAGCTCCTTCAGACGCTTCACTTGGTCAACCTTCAGGCCACCATACCCCTGACGCCATCTGTAATACGTCGCATCCGTGACCCCGATTGACCGGATCGCGTCGATCACTGTCTTGCCCTGAGACGTCAAAACCTCAACCGGACGCAGCTTACGTGAACAATGGTATTGTGGTGCTTGCTGCGCCTGCCTAACGCATGCACACCACGCTTAGTCGCCTTGCGAGCCACTTTGGTAGGGGCTCACACGCTTTCGATCGGCGCCGAGCCGGCCATGGTCTGCTGGCTCTATGGGCGCGAATGAAACCTGAGCCACATTATAACGGCCGCCACTTTTGCTATCTATTCGCTTACCGTCGTGACAGCACTCATCCTGTTTGGAGGGCTCTCCGACTAGATTGGCTGCCGTGCCGTCATGCTGATGGGCGCGGTGCATCATTGACCGGTACAATTATTTGCGCTGGCGCTCTATGTCGCTTGGCTGCAACTGTTCCGTACGGTATTTGAACTGCTGTTCGTCAGAGTGGTGGCAGCGCGTCCGCAACGTAATCGGCGATGCCCTCCAGCTCCCGCCTCGTGGCGCCGTCACGAGCATGGACGGAGATACCTTGCATCACCGTACAAAGAAAGCGGGCCAGAGAGGCTGCCTCCGCTGGTGGAATCCAGCGCGTAAGCTTCTCCCGAAACATCCTCTCGAACTCTCGACGGCGATTGGCAAGGCCGCGAGCAAGCGCGTCGTGGTTGCGATGGCAGGCTAACATGCCGCTTGAGACCATACAGGCGCGACTGGTGGCGGACACCGACGCAATCGCCGCGGCCAGCACCGCGCCGACAGCATCACGCAAATCGATTTTCTGATCGAGGACCAACAAATTCAGAGCGCCTGAACCTTCGGCGTAATGGTCAAGTGTCTCCTGGTACAGGAGCGCCTTGCTGCCGAAAGCCGAGTAGAGGCTAGGCGGAGCGATGCCGATTGCCTCGGTCAGATCGCCGATCGATACGCCTTCGTAGCCGTGCCGCCAAAACAGCTCCATCGCGGTGGCGACTGCGGCTTCACGGTCGAATCCTCGCGGTCGTCCCACACGCGGTTTCTCAACTGGATTTATATCATTCACTAAACAACTTCTTGACCAGCACAGCTTTGTTCTTTAGCGGACACTAATGATTAGGAGAAGTGGGATTAAAGTAACGCGGCGTGAGGCGCTCGGTTCCCTCGTTGCCGCGACTGGCATCGTGGAAACGTCCTCCTTACGCCGAGCCGCACCCTCACCGGTAACCGTTCGGCCTTCATCTAGATCTATCCGCACGTCGGACGCGCGCCATTCGTCGAGGACGCCGTCCGCTTTAATCGCGAGTTTGCTACCTTGCCGCCGCGTTGCCGGTGTTCGAGCAAGCCCTTTGTCCGTTCACGCTGGTGAGCCGACATGATACTCAAAACCTACACTCGTATTTTGACCAATGACGCGGAAGAAAGTCTTCGCGTCCTCTGCAAGCTACATGTCGGCGAGCCGCACCTTCGCCTTCGGTTTGATCCCTGGGAACTGGTTGGAATTGGTGACGTACTCGTCGTCGCCGGGACGGATGATGCACTGGCTCCGATCCGCGGCAGCCTCGGTCCCTGGATCGTGACGGATATTGATGAGACCCGAAAAGTGCTGATCGACTCCGGCGCGGAGATCATCCGCGAGATCGCCTCGGTGCCGACTGGCCGCATGATGTATGCGCGCCATCCGGACGGTGCCGTCGTCGAATATGTGCAGTGGACACCAGAACTTATCGAGCAGTTCATCGAGGCTCCGCGGCGCGCGGGCAAGCTGTCGTCTGAGCTATAGGATGGTTATTGAGCCGGCTTTAGCTTTAAGAAGTCAGTTGAATTCCTACAGCTCCGTCCTTACTGCGAAACGATGCTACCCTCGAAATCGACGCCAAGATATCAAACTTAGCTTTCTCGATTTTCGTAGGCGGGGCAAGATTGCGGGTCGGAGCCGCTGGTCAAAGTAGTCTGGCAATTTGTCGTACGCCGCGTTGGCGAGTGCAACGCTTGAGCGAGCCCGCGCTTGGCTGTGATGAACGCGCCATACCGATCCATCCACCCCGCCAGATTCGAAAGGCGTTCGGTCGGCAGCAGCGGTAGTCAGAGACTTCTAGGGGTTGGACTGACAGCACCGATCCTTGCTTTTCCGGCTGGTGAGAATTGTTTCCTAAATAGGGCGGTGGATTTCAAGCAGGGGGAGATCAACCGCCGAATCGCAAGGCTTCTGCATTTCGAAGAGACAAAGACGGCCGTCGATGTCCATGCCAGCGACGAAACGGTCATAAGAGTACCGGTACTACCAGCAATCGTTATTAGATAGCGGCGGTCAGAAACCTCCCGCGGAAGCGGCGAGTTGTCCCGGCGTGAAGAAAGAGTCCTTCAATTCGGGTACAAGTTTCCATTGTGGAAGAGCCTCGCCATTGTAAACGTCGCCGCCTGAGTAGTCGCCGACGTGCAGGTCGTAGGTGAAGAAGTTCTGCGCCACATGGACGCATGGTACATCCGGCATGATTAGGGGCATCATGTGCTGCATCTTCCAGATTGCTCCTGAGGCGTCATAAACATCGCCCATTATTGCGGCACCAGTGTCCTCGTCGCAATATATGGTCCGTCGCGCGTCGACATTGCGAGCACCGGCCTTTACCATAGCTTCGACGATCCGCATCCGGTGCAGCTCCCACCTGATGATGGAAGGGTTTAGAAACTGCGGGTGATATTGTTCGTCCAAGGTAGCGGCGGTGTATTTGTTAGTGTTGTAGGGGACGTAAATTTCCTTGATGCCTTTATACACGAAGTCGTAAAGATCAAGCTTGCCGCTAAAAACGTTCACTTCGTCCCAGTTCGTCACGCCGCCGGCAAGCGATTGCGGGGTGTCATACTGCAATTCCGGAGCACGTCGTACCCGCCGTTCGCCTTGCAGATACACCCATCCCTCGACCGGCGTGACCTGTGGGTTGAGCGGATTCAACACCAGGATCGAGCCGCCGGCCTCGTAGGGCGGCGCAACAGGTACAATGAACTCTTGTAGATAGAATCCGTTAAACCGCGATTCACCGTTTTCGAAGTAGTAGGGGAACTGGAACCAGCTGTTCGTGCTGGCTTCCAGAACCCGGGAACCGCCGGAGGTGACGTTATAGGCTTGTCCGGTAAAATGTGCCGTTGTTCCGGCCCAAGACAAAAGGTGGTTCCAGATGATTTCATGGCCGTTTTTCGGTATCGGGAATGGAATACCGCCATAGGCGCCGACAATCGAGTTGCCGTCTGCTGAAAGCTGTGCGCTCGTAGCGTTCTTGTAGATATAGTCATATACATATTGCGGCGCCACCGCCGTGCGGTGGGTCTGAAACACCTCTACCCGGAAATCGGGGTATTTCTGAAAAAGTGCGACCGTACCTGCGGTCAGCCTGTCTTTGTATTGCGCGTAGTTGGCGTTGGTGATGAGCAGGAGCGGCTTCTCGTCGGCAAACGGGTCCGGCCGAATCGCGCCGTTCTGATAATGCTCCGACACTGTTGAGTACCCCCCCGTCCAAGCTGGAATACTGCCGTCGGCATTGCCCGCCCGCACAGCGCCAAACGGCGTCAGCTTGCCCTTGAGGTCGTCGGGACCGAACGATGCCTCTTGCGCTTGCCCCCACCTTGGTGCGGCCGCTGCTGCGAGTATTCCTGTCGACGACTTCAGTATTGAACGGCGCTTCATTTTCATTCTCCCATTGGATCCGTACGACTTAAACCGAACCGATTGCATCAGTTCGTTCTGTCGCTTTAATTTAAGCACTGGCTTTGGCTCAAAAAACTTCGGACAGAAGCTTTTCGTTCACTCGGCGGCGACTTGCAGCTGTTCCTGTTCCTCCTTGATCAACCGCGCCAGCATGCGGCGCGCCTGCACCGGCCCGACATCGCAAGACAGCAGTAGGGGTTTCAGAGACCACAGATCGATGGTGCCCATCGATTGCTGCACGTCATGCAGCATAGGCTTGTCCTCATCGGTGAAGGCTGCCATCAGCGCCGCCGTGCTGAAGTCGCGAAACGCTACGTTATGAACGTCCCAACTGCGTGCGCCGATAACGAAATAATGCGTGCTGGTGTCCGTCTCCGGCGTCAGCAAATGGCCGGTGATGTGGTCGTTATCAGCTTCCGGCGGCTCGTCCGCGTTACGCGCCGTGACCCGCAGCACGAGGTTCGACGGGGCATGCCAGACCATGTGGAAGGACTGCACGACCGGCCGGCTCGGATCGTCTACGGCGGAGGCAAAGAACGGTTGAACCGTGTCGGTCTGGTAGGACCAGTACGCCTCTACGCCGTCGGCGGTCGGCTTCACCTGCGGGCGTAGCCGGCTCAACGAACCGCCGGTGTTGAGCGACTCCCGATGCACGTAGTCCGCGTGGCTGAGGTCCATCAGATTGTCTGTGACCAACTCGTAGTTCGAAGGCGTGTGCATGTAGCCGCGATTGACTGCCTCGGGAATGTCCAGCCGGATCGTGCTCAAATCGGGCACCTTTGCGGGATCGGCAAGGCGCGCCTCACCCATCCAGATCCAGACGATCTGATACTGCAGGTGCAAAGGGTAGGTTTTTACCCGTACCCTTTCGGGGATAGCGCCGTCGCCGTGTGGGTTATGGACGCAGGCGCCCGCCGCGTTGAAGCGCAGGCCGTGATACGGGCATTCCACAATGCCGTGATCAAGCGTGCCGTTATGGAGCTGAGCGAAGCGGTGCGGACATTGGTCGCGCAGTGCAGTCGGCTGACCTGCCTCGTCAAGGAAGAAAGCGATGCGCTCACCCAGGATCGTGCGGGCCAACATTGCATCAGCGCTTAGCTCGTCCGCGAACGCGGCGACGTACCAGGCATTGGTCAGAAATTGAGCCATGAAAAAACTCCAAATCTTTAAGTGGAACGTTCTTGGCCATGTTAGATTTTCTACTCGTCTTCTCGTCCGTTTACTCAAAGACGCCCCGCGTTTAGTATAGTTCTGCCGAGGCGGCCGGGCGACCGGACGATTGGAGTCCTACAGCTCACACGAGTCTCCCCTCCTATAAAGAGAGAGCCAAGCAACGAGCAGTGATTTCATTTTCTTTAGAAGCTTTCCCAGCCCCCTCCAGTTTCGAAACGCGCCACTTTAGTGTCGCGCACAAACTCGATGCTATCTCATCGCAATTTGCTTAAACTATCTTGCTTTTGCGTATTTAATGTGGATAACAGGATACGTCTCGCAAACGCTGGGCTTTAGGAATTTGTTAGGTAGTTATAGGTCGTGTGGCACTCCGCTTCACATCAAGTGCGTTTCCTCTATCAAATGGTCACATCGGTATGGGCGAACCTTCAACTTATTGTCCCTTGTCCCTGATAAAGCAGACAGAGCGTACTTCTGCAGAGGCACAACACGGTTATATCCCGGGACATCTGCTAGCCGAAAGCCCGGAAACGGCCGGCAAATCAGCACTTATTCGGATATGGTCCCGCCGGCATATTGAGGAGAGTTTACTCATCCCCGCCGTCGCGGAACCGCTAATTGTTTGGGTGCTGTCCGGAGCAGCAGCTTTAGAAGAACGAGAACTTCAGGGTTCTTGGCGCAGGCACACCTTATTGACCGGCAGCTTCTGCCTGACCAACACTCCTGCACCTTATGAGCTGCGGTGGCAGACGATTGGGACTGACCCTTTCCACGTTATGCATCTGCATCTTGCGCTGCCCGTCTTTAATGATGCAGCGAGAGAGGTACTCCAGCAGACAGACGTCGAAGTGCCTTTGCAGACAATTTTCGGAGGAACCGATCACGTTCTTTCTCTACTCCTTAAACAGATGCATTTGGAGGTAATCTCGAAAAATGTGGCCAGTCCGCTGTTCATCAATGGCGTTGCGCAGAGCCTTGCCGTGCATCTTGTGCGCACGTACCACGATAAAACTGCTACACCGGTGGCGCGCCAAGGAGTGCTGCCTACTTCTCGGCTTCGACGAGTAATCGACCTTATGGAAGGACGCTTAGGTGAAGACTTTAAGTTGGAACCGCTAGCACATGAAGCGGGAATGAGCGCCTTTCACTTCAGCCGCTTGTTTAAAAGAACAACTGGCTTTGCCCCGTCTCAATTCTTTATCCGGCTTCGGATGGCAGAAGCCCGGCGACTACTTCGTGAGACAGATAAACGCATTATTGATGTCGGTCTTGAGGTCGGCTACTCAAGCCCCAGCCGCTTTTCACACGTATTCCAGCGCCAAGTTGGCATTTCGCCGAATGCTTACCGCGGCTCCTGATGAGTTTTTATAACTTCGAGCCGCAGGGCATTTTTAAAGCAAACTGGCCTTTGTCGACTTTGCTAGGCTAGTTTGCGGGCATGAGCCAGTCAAAGAACCCGTTCCGCTACTTTGACTCGTCGCTGGAGGTGATCCGGCTAGTGGTAATGATGTACGTCCGCTGCCCGTTGGCGCTGCGCAACGTCGAGGACCTTCTGGCGAAGCGAGGCATCGACGTCTGTCACAAGACGGTGCGGCTTTGATGGAACCAGTTCGGATCAATGTTCGGGGCTGAGACCAGCAACAAGCCGGTGAGGCGTGCGGGCTCAGACGCGTTAGCTATGGCACCTCGACGAGGTCTTACATGAAGATCGACGGCCCGATGCATTATCTATCACTTAGAAAAATGACCGATGAACAACAAGCGGAGATTCGACGTGAAATCTTTAAAAGCTTGCAGAGGCGAGTTAAACCCAACTTGACCGTGATGCCGCTGCAAATCATTTGCCCGTCGGATGTCGCACTGAGTCAAGTTGTTTTTGTAACTTTAATTTGAACTCAAGAATTTTCTCCACTATAAGACGCTGCTTACTTTCGAATCTCGAAGTGGGTACGGGTATCGAAACCAGGAGCGGGTCGCAAAGCGCATCGGTTACCAGTATCCCTGCAGCACTAATTCCAAGGGTATGCTCCTCGCGATCAAGCGAGTATCCCATCCGCCTCACCTTCGCGAGGTCGGAACGCAACAGGTCAAAGCTATGCCGAGTGTTGGGCGTCGATGCCGGGTAGTGGCGGCCGATCCTGCGGACGATTTCATCGTCAGGTAGCGCTGCCAAATACGCCTTACCATTTGCCGTACAGTGAACGGGAAAGCCCTCACCAACTGCCGAAACGGTTCGCAAACGCTGGGAACCGATAACTTGATCGATAAAAATGACTTGATTTTTTTTCGGGATTGAAAGATCGACAGTTTCCTGCAATTCCGCAGAAAGTTCTACGATTAGCGGCCGAGTGAGCGCGGTTACAGCGACGTTGACTGAAGAAGCCAGTCTTGTGAGGGCGGGCCCTAGGCGCCAGCCGCCAACTGCCGATGCGGAAATGACAAGCTTTTCGGATTCAAGAGCGGCGACTATACGTTGAACAGTCGACCTCGGCAAACCCGTCTGACCCGCAATTCGCCCCAGGCTCAGACCTTCATCTTCATCTTCAAGCGCCCTTAATATGGATGCCGCTCTAGCGATGACCTGAATCTGCGAACGCGCATCATCCGGCCGCTGGCTGTCGCTTGTTCTGAACGTGAGCGGCGTGGCAACGCCTTGTTTTAAAGCAGGAAGCGTCCTTGATCTATTAGGCATATATTACCGTACCGCATAACGATACACTGGCCAAGAGCTGTAGAATATTACATTTTGTGCAACCTCGAGATTGAACTGCATTTCATAGATCTTTTGGACTTCCCCGCAACAAGCGCTCTTTAACCGCGCATTCAGCTCTGCGTAGTTCGGAACGACAGACGCAGAAGCGTGTCGGCATTGCCGTGAGCCACCATTGCCATGACTTGCCCGCGCAGCGACGAGATCCGACCAATGCGCGGCACCAAGGCCCCGGGATAGCGGTCGAACAACTTGGAAAAAATCTTCCGAACGCGTGGTGGCCATCTCCACCGTCCAGCTTCAGGTCGGCCCGACAAGTAACGGATGGCCGGCATAGTTCGCATGAGTTTCGGATGGGTTGCCGGGGGGATATAGAGCGGCGCCCGCATCGCCTCAGCCCGCTCCCATAAGGGCGCGAAACGCTCGTCGCCCATTTCAGTGACCGCCTGTCACTACCGTTGACCATGATGCCCTGGAAGCCGAGCTGGTCATGCAGCATTCGAGCTCACTCGCCGCCGCCATTGGGCCTTGCAGAGCGACGTGCCCGAAAGCGCCGTAGCGATCGGCGGATTCGCCGATCCGGTCGGCTAGAACATCGTTAGTCTGCTGCGCAAGTCGGGTTGCCGTTTGGGCCTCCAGCTCGATCTGCACACCTGGCCGGCGAGACTGAGGACCGTGAACTCTATCCGATGGCGGTCCATTTCTCGAGCCCTCTGACACCAAATTCCGATAAGTAGTCCAAGGTTCGGACAAAGAGTTCGGCGCTGATATTGCGGGACGTCGCCCGGAGGTAATCTTAAGGCTCCAATAGCATGACGTGTTCCTCAAGCGCGAATTTTCAGATGTATTGGGTTTCAGCGCGCTCATGAGAGCTGACCAATCGTTCCTCCCAATGTGAGTTCTCGTACAAATGCTCTAGTTCACAGCCGCCGAACACAGTGAGCGAGTTCAACCACGCACCAAGAATAAATGTCGATACTTGCTGAACCAACAATGCTTCTTGCCAAAGTAATACAGGTGTATCATAAGATGATGCATTCTTACAAGCACGAGCGAAAATCCGTCGACTCAGCAGTAACGAAAGACGCTCAAATGGATGAAAGACCAGGCGAAAGCCCGATGATTATATTTGAATAGCGTCAGAAGAACATTCGAGGAGAAATACAAATGTCGCATGAGGAGAGCGACAAGGTGGCGCTTGAGCATCTTAGGTCACGCATGATGTTAAAGGTTTACTTCGTCATATCACGACACATTATCGACGCCAGCGGAATGCACGACAAGCTTTTGGAACATCTAGCCTGGTTGATCAACCTCGAGAAGGCCGGCAAAATATTGGCGTCTGGCCCCACGTCGGATCGCGACGGACGCCCTGGTATAGGGCTTACGATACTACGGGCGGAAGGTTTCGATGAGGCGCACAATATCGCGCGTACTGACCCGTTTATAATATCTGGTGTGGCCAAGTACGATGTCGCGCAGTGGCAGGTTGGTGTCGGACATGTGACGATTGGCGCGAGTTTTTCGGATCAAACAGTTACGTTTAGCTAACGCGCGCAGGAGCAGTTTATTGGGGAGTCGAAATGAAACTTTTAACGATCGATGATGGTTCCGAGGGCACCGCCGGCGTTCAGCTGGAGAGCGGCGACGTTCTGAACTTGGGCCGTGCGGCACGTGACCACGGCCTGGATGCTTGGGTCCCAAAGTCGGTCCAGCGTCTTCTGGCAGGCGGTGCTGAGGGGCTGGATGTGGTGAAACGCATCATTGATCGGGTCGAGCGCCTCGACCTGGATGCACGCCAAGCCCTTATAGCCGCTGGCGTAGTTCATGTCGGGGCGCGGTTGCTAGCACCAGTGCCAAAGCCCGCCTTGGTGCTCGCCGCAGGGCTTTCGTACCGATCGCATAATGCCGAAATGTCCGACACTAAGGCGGCGGCGCATCCCACCGGATTTCTGAAAGCACCGTCTTCCGTTGCGGCGCCGGGTGCTGCCTTGCGGATCCCACGACAAGCTCAAAACTTTGTCGATTTCGAAGGAGAGCTAGCTTGTGTGTTTGGCCGCCGCTGCCACAACGTCGACGCTTCCGAAGCCGGCAATTACATCGGCGGCTATACTGTCGCCAACGACATATCCGCGCGCGATTGGGTAAAACCCGTTTTTCAGGCTAAAGATCCTTGGGAAGCGCGACAAACCTGGGAGGTAAACCTTATGGGCAAGCAACTCCCGGGGTTCACGCCCGTGGGGCCCGTCATAACCACCGCTGACGAGATACCGGATCCCGCCGCTCTCTTCCTGACTACGAGGCTGAACAGTGTAGTGATGCAAGCAGCGGCTATCTCGGAACTGATCTTCAACGTTGCTGAACTAATTAGCTATTTTTCGAGGTGGTACAGCTTTGAACCTGGCGATATCCTCTTGACTGGTACACCATCGGGAGTCGGCGTAGGGCGTAAACCGCCGGTCTATATGCATCCGGGTGACACCGTGGAGGTCGAAATTGATAGGATTGGGGTCTTGCGAACGCCGATTCTGGAGCCGCCGGACTGAAGCCGCTGGAGGCGTCAAAGACCCGTATAGCGGTTCCGGCTTACAAAAGGACAAAAGCTTTGATAAGCGCTACCCCATTGTAAGGTCCAAGAGCTTCTTATTTTGAGAAGAAAGACGTGTTTGGCTTCTCCGTGTCATTTGCACGCTTGGAAGCCAAGGCTTTGCCCACCGAAAAATCAACGCGCGCGCTGTCGCAATACCTTGTCAGCCCGTCCACAATCGCCAGCATCCGCTTTGATCCAATCGATTCAAGCACGTCAAGTTCGAAGGCGGCGATAGCTTTCCGTCCTACGGCCAGTAGCCGTAGACCCCTTGCGGTAAAACGCACGAGCTTAGTCCGCCGGTCAGTCTGCGACGGAAGGCGCTCAATGAGACCAAAGGCCTCAAACTCGTCGACGAGCGCTCCCATCGACTGCTTGGTCATCTCGGCGCGGTTGGCGAGTTCAGTCAAGGTTGTTCCGTGCAGATCAAGATTTCGAGGGATGTGAAGATGGGCCATGCGCAGCATCGGGAAACCGTTTGCGTTGACGTATTTGAGGACTTTGTGGTCCGCGATCCAGCTCGCGGTAACCAGCAAGCGGCTCATATTGAGGCGGCGCCACTCTTTCTCGTGCGGAAACTGCGCTTGCTTGCCTAATCTACTCACTACTATCGCTTTCTTCACCCCGACCTCCTCAAGAACGCGCGAACGGCCAATCAACCGTATCGGTAATACAGCCGTTTGCGCAAACCGCTAAGCGAGGCAGCTAATACGACACAACCGAGCTCAGACTTTAACCATTAAAAGGGGATCCTGCATTGCGATCTAACAGGAGCCGTGCAGGCTACAGATAGCCTTACCAGGTAAGAACTTGGTGTGTGCCTCGATTCGGCAGCACGATAGAAATTAAGTATTGTCAGCTAATCTGATTATCAGTATAACATACGAAAGAGTTGTTTAGGGACTAGAGATGGCCGAAGTGTTTGATACGATCATCGTTGGCGCCGGCCATAATGGTCTCATCGCAGGCGCTTACCTGGCGAAAGCTGGTCAGAAGGTCCTCATTCTTGAAGAAAAGAGCTGGATCGGCGGCGGCGTCGTCACCGAGGAACTAACGGTTCCCGGCTTTCGACACGATGTTCATTCCAGCAATCACATTTTCATTCAAGCTAATCCTCTCATATCCAAGGACGAGCTTGGTCTTCTCTCGAGATTTGGCCTTCGGTATATTTACCCCGATGTCGTTTTTTCCACGATCTTCGATGACCAGACCTCGATTTGCAATTATCGGGATGTTGACCGGACCTGCCAGTCGATCTCGGCAATCTCGCTTCGCGACGCCGACGCTTATCGGAAATTCGCCAAGAAAAGTGCAGAGTTGTTGCCGGTACTAGAGGCTGGACTGTTCGTGCCGCCGGCGCCGCAGGGACCGTTTTGGGCGCTTTTAGACCAGAGCGCGCAGGGTCGCGAACTCATGCGCGCCGCGCAGAGCAGCGCTCTTGATGTGCTGACAGAGCTGTTCGAAAGTGAAAAGGTCATCTTGCATTACGCCAAATTCATTTCAGAAGCGTTGGCGGCGCCGGAAGAAACGGGGACCGGGATTATGGTCTACACGATGCCCGGTTTCATGCATAAATATCCCGCCGGGTTACCGGAGGGCGGGAGTGCCGGCTTAATCGACGCGTTGCTGCGTTGCCTTAACTCTCTCGGCGCGGTCGTGCGCAACAACACAGCGGTCGAAAAGGTGGTTGTTGAGGCGGGACGAGCGTCTGGCGTGAGGCTCACGACAGGCGAAACGATCCGGGCCAAAACTGCCGTAATCGGCACGATCCATCCGTTGCTGCTGGATCGCTTTGTCGACGGGCTTGGGGCGCAGCTGTTGGCCAACACGAAGCGCGTAAAAATGGCGCCTTTTACCGTCTTCTATGCTCATTACGCACTACAGGCTGCACCGCAATATTACGTCGGCGGCGATGCTGGGAACGCGTTGCTTGTTGGATTTGTGCCGACCGATCTGCAGTCATTTCGGCAGATATTCGACAGTTACCGCTATGGTGAACCATTCACTAAAGCTGCACTGATGACGGCAATGGTGCATTCGCGGCATGACCCGTCCCGCTGTCCTGCCGGAAAGGCGACTCTGAACGTACTTGGATTCGCTCCCTACGACTTGCGTGATGGCGGCGCCGATGCTTGGGATGGGATCAAGGAGAAGTACGGTAAATACCTGCTAAACAATCTCCGGCACTACGTTTCTAACCTGAGCGATACTGACATTTTGGGATCAAAGCTCTACACTCCGAGGGATCTGCCACGCTTCTCGCCAACGTTCCAGAATGGTGATGTTGGTGGTGTTGGAAAGTATCTGACGCAATTCGGTGGCCATCGCCCTACGCCGGAACTCTCGCAATTCTCGGTACCCGGCGTCGAACGGCTGTATCTTACCGGCACGTTCATGCATCCAGGAGGCGGCGTAGCCGGCACTGGGCGCGCAACGGCACAAAAAATTTGCCGTGACCTGAGCATTGACTTTACAAAAGTTGCGGCTTGAATTTGATGAAGCTCTACACTCCTGAACGGACCGATCTTATCGACATCAGCCGTATCGCGCCGCATTGCGATGGCCTTATCATAGAAGGCACCATCATGGGCGCAATGCCGATGACGGCGATCCTGCGGCCGGAAGAACTACGGCGGGGAATGCGATTCGCCAGCCCTGGTGTGATCTGGAGTATGATGAAGATGCTGTTCTCACGCAGGCCCCGCGGAACGACATCCCGGGTGTCATAAACGACAGCCACGGAGACGGATAATGATAGACGAGAAAGATATTCTCGTGCGTATGCGCGACGGCGTGAAAATTGCCTTGCGAGTTTATCGACCGGAAGGCGATGGCCGTGTTCCGGCGCTGTTTGGCGCATCGCCCTACCGCTATGACAATAATGAGCTGCCGGCACAACCGTCGTTCCTCTGGCGTGAGACCGGCCCGATTGAGTGGTACGTTGCACAAGGCTACGCTTTTGTTCAGGCCGATGTAAGAGGAACCGGATTTTCAGAGGGCACTTACGGATTTCTTGGCGTTGCGGAGCAAGAAGATCTTTACGAACTTATCGAATGGATCGGCACACGGGACTGGTGCACGGGAAAGGTTGGCGGCATAGGGCAATCCTATTTTGCGATGTCACAGTGGTTCATGGGTATCCAAAACCCGCCGCACCTGGCTTGCCTCGGAATTTACGACGGCCTTATCGACCCTTATCGGTACATGGCATATCCGGGTGGTATTGAGGGCAACTTTTTGTACTACTGGATGAATTCCAGCGTGCGCGTGGCAAATTTTTATCCGGCAAACGGCAATCATCCGCGGCAGGTTCCGGACCACTTGCTGGTCGAGCTGCAGAATCACCCGCTCTACGACGACTATTGGCGGGAGCGGGCGGCAATCGAACAACTGGACAAGATCAAGGTGCCGGTTTTTTCCATCGGCGTCTGGGCCAAACAAGATCTGCATTTGGATGGCAATATCCGCGGATTTGGCGCCCTGAAATCTCCAAAGAAGCTTGCGATCACCGGCACGCCGACGGCATTTTCCTCGGCTCAGGACTTCGCCGACATTGGCTTCCATCAAAGATATTTGCTGCCGTTTTATGACATGTATCTGAAAGGCCTGGAAACCAGTCACGCAAGCCGCGCCAATGTCGAATACGTGATACGCGGCACGGCAATCGAACGTAAGTTTGACCAGTGGCCACCGCTAAATGTCCAGGACAGAACGTTCTACTTAGGGCAGGGGCCAAGCGGGTCGGTTTATTCCTTGAACGACGGTACGCTTGGTGACTCTGAGGCGGGTCTCGAAGTGGGGCAGGTCTCGTACAGCTACCCTAACCCTGAATGGGTCCTTGGCGTGGTCGCAATGGGTCCACGGGGGCCGGATCCGGTGCGCTGCGTGCTAACCTACACCAGTGCGCCGCTAGGTGCCGACATGGAAATTGCTGGCTACGGAAAGGTGGTACTGCACGCCTCATCAACTCGTAACGACATGGATTTTATAATCAAACTTTCTGAACAGTTTCCTCAACTTGCGGAGGAGCGGTCAGAAGGCGTTCAGCCTCGCTCATCAATCGTGACCAAAGGGTGGCTGCGTGCCTCCCATAACGACCGTGATCCCGTCCGGGAGACCGATCTTTCGCCCTATTACAGTCACACCGCCGTTTCGCCGCTCGAGCCCGAACAGATTTATAAAGTTGAAATACCGTTACAGCCTGTCGCTCACATCTTCAAAAGAGGCAGTCGGCTTAGATTGGAAGTTTCTTGCGGTGATTCGCCCGTGACTGACGGGTTGTTTTTTCACGTTTACAGGCCAGATAAGATCGGAACCGATACTATTTTCTATGGCGGTGATTATATTTCCAATGTTGTTTTGCCGGTCCTGGTCGAACATTGCTAGAATGATGTGTTATTCTATACTGATTGCAGAGAGGCTTTGGGGCTGTTGGAAGCTAACGGAACACGTGGCATGACGGTTCTTGACCGCTTCAGCTTATTGGGAAAAGTTGCTGTCGTAACGGGCGCGGGCGGAGGATTGGGCCGAACTTTTGCGCTCGGTTTGGCTGAAGCGGGAGCCGACGTATTAGGTTTCGATAATGAGGCAACCAGTCTAGAGGAGACGGTTCACCAAATTCAGGGAAAAGGTTTCCAGGCGCTTGGTGTTGTAGGTGACGTTGCGGATGCCGAGCAAATTGAGGTCATGGTCGGCCGGCTAATGGATTGGCGGGGTCATGCCGACGTCCTTGTCAATAACGCCGGAATAGCGACCGTGCCGGGCCGAACTCATGAGATTTCAATTTCGGATTGGGACCGGGCATTTGCAATCAACTTACGGGGCGTTTTTATGTGCACCAGGGCGCTTCTACCCGGCATGTTGCAGCGCGACACGGCCTCAATCGTCAATATTAGTTCCTTTTTAGGCCTGGTCGGAGCGTATCCTGGTTTCGCGATAACGGCTGTCCCTTACGCTTCGACTAAAGCAGGGCTGATCGGATTTACGCGCCAACTTGCAATGGAATACGCGGCCGAGGGTATTCGCGTGAATGCGATAGCGCCGGGCTGGCATGGCGGCACAAAGCTCGGGCGGGAGCGGCCCGCCGCGGCCAATGCTGGCCAGGTCGAACGCTTCGAAGCCTTCATCAGGAGTTCGGTACCAATGGGCCGTCGCGGTGCGCCGGATGACTTGGTGGGACTTTTGCTATATCTTGCGAGTTCGGCTTCAAATTATGTTACTGGTCAAGTTTTTGTTCACGATGGTGGACTGACGGCGGCTTGATTGCCGCCGGCCGCCGGCCACCAAATTTCAAAGGGAGATATACAAGTGTCAGAACAAATTGCTCTAGCTGGAGGCCCGGTAAAAGCTACCGAGCACGCGCCGCACCTCATTTGTGGAACGTTGGCTTCGCGGGATCTCGACGTCGCCCGGCGATTCTATGAGGAGTTCCTGGGGTTCGAGTGTGTTCGCTATGCGCCGGACCGGATGCTCGTCCGGGACCGATTTGCCAAGGCGGCCATGGAGGCCGGAATCAAAGACTTTTTCTTAATAGAAGCAATTAAAGTTGACGAGATCACGCACCCGCAGAGCTTCATGAATCACTGGGGCCTGAGCGTGGCCTCCAGGGAAGAAGTCGATCGCTGCCACACAACCGCCAAGGAGCGTAAAGCGGAGTTGGGGCTGCGCCGAATTCAGAAAATCACAGAAGTTCATGGATCGTATCAGTTCTACTTCTCAGACGCGGACGAGAACTGGTGGGAGATCGAATGCCGCAACAAAGGCATCGTCAACGAGACTTACTTTGAAAGAGGCGATAAAGTCGCCGATAACGCTTAACAGCTGGAGTCTGAAGATGATCAAGGAACGTTCTGAACTGAAGCCCGTTGCTAAAAATAGCGTCGTTGGTCTTGGTGAGCTTACCCACGGCACACTGGAACAGGTCGATCTCGCACGCGCCAAACGATTTATGAAGAAGGTTCTTAATCTGCGGGTCGTCCGTCATGTGCCACCGGCACAGATGATCGCGGGCAAAAACGACGCGATTATTGTTTCGCTTGGTGTCAACAAGGCGCCGAACCAGGAATATACTACTCGCTGGATATTATCAGTCCCGGATGCTGAAGGCGTTTCCAAAGTTCGCGACCGGGCGCTGGCATTCCGCGAAGAGTTTCCTGTTAAGCAAATTGGTGAGGTTCAGGAGTCTAACGGTGAGCACAGCCTGAGCATTCAGGATGAGGACGGCAACTGGTGGGAAATTGTCAACCGGCCGGCTAGCCACTATGAAAATATCTTCGCGCGCGGTGACTGTTAGTCGATTTTGACGTTGAACCTCCTGGCAAAAAAGCAGGCTGTGCCTCAGCCTAAAGAATAGGTGCGGACATGACCAAGGAACTCACGATCATAGATAGGGACGGCAAGAGTGCTGTAATTTCAGGTGACCAATCTCAATCCGTGATGGAGGTCATAAAAGCTGGCGGGTTGCCCGTGCAGGCAATCTGTGGAGGTCATGGCATCTGCTCCACATGTCACATCTATATCGCTGAACCCTATTTCTCAGCCTTTGCCGCGCCTGATGAAGATGAGATAGAGTTGCTGCATGACACAAAGCTATACGATCCAGCTAGGTCTCGCTTAAGTTGCCAACTTTCTATGTCCCAAATACCTCAGGGGTTTACCGCAACGCTAGCGCCAGAATAACGTAGCGTAATGATATTATGTTCAATCGAATTCAATAACAATGGTTCAAGTAAAAGTAGCTTTCGAATTCGTAGCTTCTTTGGGCGCGGATCACATCAACTGGGGATCGACAGAATAGCGTGTGCACCGCTGAGCTAGAGCGTGATGAGTTTGCTCACCTCCCTTTAGCCTGACTTTAGAGAGTAGTTGCGTGGCTCGATCGATCGCTTCGAGTCGACTTTAAGCCATTCCTGCCGGCTACCTGGTATTCCGCCGTCGACACCAGTTTCGATCTCGCCGTCGGGGATGAGTTCGGTAGCGTAACTTAATAAACTTGTTTGTGGCCACTATAGGCAAGCGTCCGAGCAATAACGGAGCTAAGACCAAGCGCCTTCGATTACGACAGATGAATTGCCTATCCGAACTCAACAATGATGTAGCAAATACATCTGATCGATCCTTATATGGCCGGATTGTACCATGAGCCCGTTAAACTGCGAGTGATCTCTTCATTTTATCATGCTCCGTAACTTGGCAACGTTATCAACCGAAATTGTGCCGTAGCCTATCGTGATGAACCCAAAATTTTGGAAATTTTGAAGAATCTTGTTAACCGATTGACGCGATACACCTACCATTGATGCAATGTCAGACTGCGACAGTGGTACATTCAGTTTGATGCTTGAACCAGCCTTGATGCCAAACGACTCGGCGACTGCCAGTATTCTAGCGGCCACTCGGCTTTCGAGCTCGGTAAGATAAGCATCCGCCACATATCCGCTCAACATGCGCATGTGACGCGCCAGCAACCGGAGCAATGCATCATCGATCTCCCGGTGTTTCAACCGCAATCGCTGATAAGCGGCGCGTCTTAGGATGGCAACTTCCACGTCGCCCTGCGCTTCGGTGGTATGTGGTCTGGGCTCGGCATCCACCATGCTACTTTCGCCAAAGCAATCGCCAGGCTCGAACAGTCGGTAAAGCAGCTCGCGCCCGTCGCTATGCATAACCGAAAGGCGCACGGATCCGGAGATGACGCGGAACATGTAATCTCCAGCTTCGCCTTGTAAATAGATGATCCGGCCGCTCCCATAGCGCTGCTGACTGGCCTCGTCCTTGAAGGCCTGCCGCGCGGCGGGAGACAGCCACTGAAAAAGATCAAATGGCGCATAATCGCGCCGCCAGAGGGGCTCGGCCATCGGCTAGCTGTTATACATCAACTCGGGCCAATTCATAGATACAAAGTCCGCAAACCGACAAAACGGGAGCCAGCAAAGTGTACCGTTCACCCGAGTCCATGTGTAAGTGTTTGGCATGGCTCGAGGACGCTGGTCAGGGGCGGGCAGGGCACTGTTGGAACCTTCCTTGATCGGACGCCGGGGGCAGATCTCAGGGCCTGCCAGTCGTGCATCATCATTTACTCTGTAGCTTAAGCCGCCTCTCCCGGCGCTGGGCGCTTGAAAGAATAACCGGCAACGATCCGATTTGGAGGTGAGCCACGTTTTGCAGCGAAAAGAGTCGGCGTCAACGATCTTCTCGGGGATGAGGGGAAGCTTCGTGTTCATTTCCGGCATTGCGAAGCTGCCGGTGGTGGCACAAGTTAGATTGCCTTCTTCATCTAACCGCTCTCCCGAGTACAGCTGGCAAGAAAAGGCACACGCATCAATATTATGCCTTAACGTCCCGTCTTTGTCTTCGCTAGATGGTCGTTTCGAGGGACTCTTTAGGCTGTGCGGTTGCTGGGGACTTGCAAAATGTCTCCAGCAGCGTCTTCTGGCGTTGCAGGGCTTGCTGCATATTGCGTTGCTTGATATGCCCAAAGCCTTTGATCGCGATGGCCGCCTCTGCAATGGTAACAGCGTCAGAATAGTTGCTCGCGGTGATCCGGGGAAGTAGTTCGCCCCGCAGCATGGCGATATAGTCTTCAATCACCTTTCGCTCCGCGCGGCGTTCGGCGGTGTATCCGAAGACGTCTAGACTGGTGCCGCGCAATCTTTTGGCCTTAGCGAGCAGGGTGAATGCCTTTAACATCCATGGCCCGAAGCGCTGTTTGCGTAAATGCCCGGTTGCCGGGTCGCGCTTCGCCATGAGCGGCGGCGCGAGATGAAAGTGGAGCTTTAATGGGCCTTCAAATTTCTCTTTAACATGGTCCAGAAAACCGGAGGCCGTAAACAGCCGCGCAACCTCGTACTCGTCTTTGTACGCCATGAGTTTGAACAGTGTGCGCGCCACGGCCTCCGCCAGCTTGGCATCGCCCGACGAAAACGCTTGCTCAACGTCTTTAGCCTCGTTAACCACATTCAAATAGCGTTCGCCGTAGGCTTTGTCCTGATAAGCAACTAAGAAATCCACCCGGCGCGCCACCAATTCATCTAGTGAGCCCGAAAGGCGGTGATGCTCCTTCTGCTCTCCCGCCGCGGCGCGCTCAACCGCCTGTAGGTCGATCGCCGCCTTGCGGCCCCAGGTAAACGCCTCCTTGTTGAGCGCAACGGCAGCACCATTAAGTTCGATCGCGGTGGTCAGCGCGTCGAGCGACAGCGGTATCAGGCCTTGCTGCCAAGCGTATCCCATCAGGAGAAGATTAGCGCCCACGGCGTCACCAACCAATTTCGTGGCAAGGCCGGTCGCGTCGCAAAACTGGGCACGTCCTGGGCTAACTGCTCCGGCAAGTTGGCGCCGGAGCGGCCCCAACGGTACACCGTACTCTGGGTCGCGCGCGAACAGTCCGGTGATCGTTTCGTGATCGTTCGCGATTATCATCCCTTTGGTCGGCGAGACGCGGCCAAGATTGTCCGGCGCCGCCGCGACGACAATGTCGCATCCAAGCAGCAGATCGGCTTCGCCAAAACTAACCCGCGACGCCTCGATCCTCGCCGGTGCTTCGGCCCACTGAATGTGGCTGACGACCGCGCCACCTTTTTGCGCTAAGCCGGTCATGTCCATGACGCGAACGGCTTTGCCTTCGAGGTGTGCCGCCATACCGATCAGTGCGCCGATCGTCACGATGCCAGTGCCTCCGATACCGGCCACGACGAGCGAAAACGACGTGGCGGCTTGCTGCACCGCAGGCGGCGGCAGTTCGTCGCCGCCTGCTTGCAGAATCGCCACCTTCCGACGCTTGCCTCCCTCCACCGTGACAAAGCTTGGACAAAAGCCGGCGATGCAGGACATATCTTTATTGCAAGTCGACAGGTCGACAGACCGCTTCCGGCCAAATTCGGTGTCGACCGGCACCACGGCCAAGCAGTTCGATTTGACCGAGCAGTCGCCGCAACCTTCACAAACCAAATCGTTGATTAGCACGGCGACATTCGGATCTTCGGCTTTGCCGCGCTTGCGCATCCGCCGCAGCTCGGTCGCGCAGATTTGGTCGTAAACCAAAACCGTAACGCCAGCGACTTCTCGCAACTTGCGTTGCACGGCATCTAGTTGATCGCGCGGACTGACACTGACGGCGGCGGGAAAACTGTCCGGCGGATACCGGGTTGGATCGTCGGAGACGACCATCACGCGCTTCGCACCTTCCGCAACGACGATTGCAACCACTTGTTGGACGGTAAGCTGGCCTTCTACAGCCTGCCCTCCTGTCATGGCGACGGCGTGGTTAAAGAGGATTTTATAGGTGATGTTGACGCCGGCCGAGATTGCCGCCCGGATCGCCATCGAGCCGGAGTGAAAAAACGTGCCATCTCCAATGTTCTGGAACATGTGGCTGGTGGTGGAGAAAGGCGCCAGGCCAATCCAGTTGGCGCCCTCGCCGCCCATATGGGTAAAGCCCGCCGTCTCCCGTTCCATAGGAAGGACGAGATAGTGGCAGCCGATGCCGGCAAAGGCCTTGCTACTTTCCGGCAGTTTGGTCGAGGTGTTATGTGGACAGCCGGGGCAGAAGTGTGGCGGCCGCTCGATCAGCCTCTGCATTGATGCAACCGCTTCCAGTCGCTTGTCTATTTCCCGTCCGCGGGCGGCGACAACCTCGTCGCCCGTCAACCTTGCGACCCACTGCGCGACGCGAGAGGCAATCAAACCCGCACCAAGTTCCGCGGTCGCGGGAAGGAGCCAAGCACCCCGCTCGTCATGCTTTCCGACAACCGAGGGCGCTGACCGGGCGCCGTAAAGATGCTTGCGAATTTGATCCTCGATCAAGCTGCGCTTTTCCTCGATCACCAAGATTTCCTCCAATCCCTCGGCGAAGTCGCGAAGTCCCTTAGGTTCCAGAGGCCAGGGCATCGCAACCTTGTAGAGGCGGATGCCAAGCTCTTGCACGCGTGCCGGCGTGATCCCGAGGTCGGCGAGCGCCTGCATGGTGTCAGCATGAGCTTTACCTACCGTGACCAAACCTAACTTAGCCCGCCGGGCATCCAAAACCACGCGGTCTAGCTGGTTGGCCCGGGCGAAGGCCAGGGCGGCGGGAATCTTATACTGATGCAGCCGCTCTTCCTGAGCAAGCGGCAGATCAGGCCAGCGCAGCGATAAACCGCCTGGAGGAAAAGCGAAATCCGCATGATCAACGAGGTTGACCAAGGGATCGGTGAGGAGCGATTGCGCGCTGTCCATGATTTCCGTGACGACCTTGAGACCAGCCCAGAGACCGCTGAAGCGCGACAGCTCCCACCCGATCAAACCATACTCAAGGATTTCGGAGAGGCTTGCCGGAACTAATACTGGGATCGAGGCGTCAAGCAAGGCGAACTCGGATTGGTGAGCAAGCGTCGAAGATTTGCAGGCATGGTCGTCTCCGGCGACAACCAGCACGCCGCCCTGTTGCGCAGAACCGGCCAGGTTAGCGTGCTTGAAAACATCGCCAGATCTGTCGACGCCCGGACCTTTGCCGTACCACAAGGCCGAGACGCCCTCATATCGCCCTCCTCCAAAAGTTCCGAGCTGCTGGGTGCCCCAAATGGCCGTCGCTGCGGTGTCTTCGTTGACGCCGGGTTTGAAAACTGTGTCGGGCCCAAGATGCTCGCCGGCGGCTGCTAGCGCCTGATCGAAGCTCCCCAAGGGGGAGCCGCGGTATCCCGAGATAAACACCGCCGTGTGGCGCCCCGCCAGCTTCCGGCGATGTCGCTCCATGATGGTCAGGCGCACCAGCGCCTGCGTCCCATTCAGATAAAGTGACGTCCCATCAAATGAATATTTGCTGTCGTATGTAACTCTAGAAGCTGCTAACATCTATTCTCTCACTGAGCGACGTCCATAATGCTTTGGGACAAAATTGCATCGCGTTCGAAGGTCTAAATAAATTTCTAAACGACGAGAACTACATACAAGGGCAAGTAAGCTCATCTACGGGTTGACAATTCGAATCTCACGTCTTCCAAGTCAGCTGAGGGTACAGCAGGACTGAATAGATAAACTGTCAAATTTTTGACAATAGTCTGGTTCCAACGTCGAAGAGCCATCAAATGGGGGTGGAAACGCTGCAGATGCCTCCGCTCCGCCGCCGAAGCTGTCGTTTCAACCTAACAGCCTGGGCATTGCGGGGTCTTGTCGCTCTTTTGCAAACGGGCTCTTCGTCTCAGTTGATCCGCCTCGTCGTGATGGCATAGGAGCCGCTAGCGCCCTCTCGCTGCGAAACGGAGAGAACCTGCCCGCCCAGGGTGCATTGACATATCTTATGAGACGGCGCGGCCGTGGCGGAACAGCTTAGGCCCGATGTTTGCGGCCGAGATCTGCAAGAGGGGGTTGAAGCGCTGCCGGCTTACGCGCGCTGGAAACATCTCAGCGAGGCCAGGTGAAGGTCAATCGCCACGCAGCGTTAGCTTTATCGAAAGAATTTCAGGCCCCACAAGAAGTAACTTCATGGCCACGGATGCAAAACTATCCGTCCCCGTAAATTGCCAGCATCTTGCAAAACGTGAGCTTCGGCCACCGCCGACAAGGGCAACACTCGGTCAATCGGTACTCGTAATGAACCATTTACGAGCAGTTCCCAAACGGCCTGTTGGTCAGCCGGGGTTCCTCCGCGTACACCGCGCACATTCAGTTCCAGCCCGTTGGCGTCGCCTACGGTGAGCGGCAATGCTTCGCGCTCGCCGCCAACCAAGCAGACGGTTCCGCCTAACCTCATCACCGAGCAGCACAGCCGCATCATTGGCTGAGTGCCAGTATATTCAACGGCGCCGTCCACACCCCGGCCGCCTGTTATGTCTCTGACGGCACGCACCACGTTATCTCCAGTAACGACTACGTGGTCGGCCCCAGAGTTCCTCAAAACTTCCGACTTTTGCTGATCACGGGTGGTAGCGATCGTAATTGCGCCAGCGAGCTTAGCCAGGCGGAGAGTTGACAAGCCCATACCTCCCGTGGCCCCCGTCACTAGAACATAATCGCCAAGCTTGACTTCAAGTCGGGAGACAACAACACGGTGTGACGTGACAGCCGCCCACATAACGCTGGCGGCGTCATCAAAGGTAACATGATCCGGTAGCGGCATCCAGAGATGCTCCGGGCGCGCGACATATTGCGCATAGCCGCCGAACATCGTGTGCCCTGGAATGTCTAGGCCGCCTGAGAGATTGCCAAGGCCACGGATCGTCTCAAGCGAATTGGGGTTGGCTGGGTGAGTCATGCCAACAACCCGATCGCCGGGCCGAAACATGGTCACCGCTTCACCGACTGCCTCAACAATTCCAGCGCTATCTCGCCCGAGTTGCATCGGCATCGGGAAGCTCCGGCGACCTTGCAATTTGACTGGCTGCCCTTCACCAGTGGTCCGGTGAAGGTAGCCGCCTCGATACTTGAGGTCAAAGCCTGAAACACTCGTCGCTTCTACCCGGACCAGAACGTCGGAGGAGCCAACGTCAGGCATTGGATAGTCGCCGAAAGTAAGGACCTCTGGACCGCCAAAATCAAAGATACGAACCGCTTTCATGAAATCTCCCCTAACGCACAAGCCACATTGAAACACTTTCCACTATTCGTGTTTAGAACAAATGGGGCGCGAACGAAGTGCTGCAATATTAAGGTTTGAAATAGTCGTCAGTATGCTTGACTAAATAACCGGTGTACGATACACATGCCCCATAAAACAGTACTATTAAAAGGAGGTACAAACTTCTTCCGAGATTGAGGTCAAAGTAAAAGCAGGAATAGTTTGGTTTGGCAGAAGTACAGCTTGTCTCTCTCGTTGAGAAAAGGTAATTGTGTTGTTGCGGCCCCGCGTTGCCATTTTAATATCCAACAACATCTCGTTGCATAATAATGGTAAAGCCTTCGACGCATCGGGTCCAGCTTCACTAGATGGATTGGTGAACTTGCTTTTCAGAGCTCTGCGCGGGGTAGCAACGACGACGAGTTTTGATCAAGTGCCAACCATTGAGAGATGCTGTCCGAAAGCCAATAGTTTTTTGGGGCACCAACTATTCTGGTAGTTGTAGAATCTTCACATTTCGCAAATCTAACGGGGATAATTAGGAGACAAGCGCGAATAGAGACGACAGCTTTACGATTCAGCGCAAAAGAAAATGGCTCACCATTTGTTTCGTTGCGAGCAAACGTTGTAAAAGAACATTTAGGGGGGGGGAATGCTTAAAGGAAATCGTCGCGCGATTCTAAAGGCGTCTGGCGCATCTATAGCGGTTGCTTTGACACCAAAGTTGGTCTTCGCACAGAGCGAATTGTATGAGCAGCCGGGCTCATATACGCCGGCAGATCTTAACGGTCTTTTGACTCCTCTTGGCGCCGTGAGAGCGGGCAACGCCGAAGGTACGATCCCTGCTTGGATCGGCGGAGGATACCCTATGCCGGCCGATTATCAAAGTGGCGATCCGAGACCGATACCTTTCGCCGATGAAAAGCCTGTTTTGGTCTTGAATGCTTCTAACTTTTTGCAATACCAAGATAAGATCTCTCCTGGACTGCAAGCGCTATTCGAAAAGTACCCAAACTTTGCAATGCAAATCTTTCCAACTCACCGCACCGCGATAGCACCACAATATGTTTATGACTACACTCATAAGAATGCAATCGAGGCGCAGCTTGTGGCTGGTGGGAACGGAATTACAGGAGCTTACGGCGGATTACCATTTCCAATTCCGAAGAACGGGTATGAAGTTATTTGGAACCATTTACTTTCATGGTCCGGAGTTACAACTTTTTCTATTGCTGACGCATACACGATTAGCTCAAGTGGCCAAGTGGTGCTGGATGCTAGGGTCAAGTCCTTCAACCAATGGCCTTACTATTTCGAGAACGGAGAGGGTCAGTTCTCGGGTTTTTTTGAACAGGATCTTGTTGTTCCAATCGCCCCGCCTTACGAGGTTGGCGGCAACATCGTTCTGTTGAAGCCTGTGAATCCACTTGTGGAAGATACCGAAGCTTGGACCTACTTGGCGGGTGAGCGACGCGTGCGCCGTGCTCCTGAACTGCAGTTTGATACCCCGAATTCTCTTATAGGTGGCATTCAGAATTGGGATGAGGTACAGATTTTTGCCGGCAAATTGGTTGAATATGACATTAACTATCTGGGCGTTAAAGAAATTTACGTTCCTTATAATGCCAATAAAATTTGCTATGCGCCTGTATCTCAGCAGTATTTACGGAATTTCTTAAATCCTGATCTTGTACGATGGGAGCTACATCGCTGCAGGGTTATCGAAATGACGGTTAAGCCTAACGCCCGCAACGTCGATGCTCGTCGTATCATTTACTGTGATGAAGATACTGGAGCGGCCCTAGTTGGTGAGGTTTACGATAGCGCCGGAAGAATGTGGAAGTTTCTGCATAACATGCCCTTCATCTACGGCGATCTTTCCTGCGTCTGCTCGAGGGACTTCTTTATTGTCTATGATCTTCATGCCGGAAACTACTCTTCCGGCGAATGCTTCAACGCAGAAACCCATCCCATAAAAAAGCGTATCGCAAAACTGCCGCCATACTTCTTCACACCAGGCAATCTGGCCGCCTCGGCTGGCGGATACTAGGGAACTTCTGCTGGTTCATCGCTGAAGAACATATTCTGGCGGTCGTCAGTGGGAAGGGCCTCCTCGACCTCCTTCAGAAGCCCGTCGAAGAGCGTCTTGGGGCAATCCCATCCTCCGGCCCTACGCGAACGGAATGCGGGGCATTTTTATGTTGCCGTAGGACACCAACGGGAGAGCATGCGGTTCCATGCCCTCGCCAATGCGATCAAATACGCTCTTAGCCGGAATTGCAACGTTTATTCGAAAGTGGGATTGATAGCCACACATGAATTGACCTGCCGGTTTTACGGTCAAACGAATGACGGGTTTTCGGAGTTGGCAGTCAAGAGGTTGAATGGTGCTGTCTGGCGCAAAGCGGAAGATATCTGGATTACCGGGGACGCCCGGACCTCCGCACTCCTCGAAATGCCAGCTTTGACAAAGCGAGGACGACCGCGAGAAGCACGAGCGCCTCCGTAACGTCAGTTGACGTAGAACCTTCCAGATGACGCCGCACAACAGGCTTAGTAACAACATGTGACCGAATACCGTGTGGCTCACCGGTTGGCCTCGTTCAAAATATGGCCTCTAGGACGGTTTAGATCACAGCCGCACGTTCACCGCCGGTATTGGAACCCAGGAGCAAGGAATTATGGCTTTTGGCGATGGTCTTAAGGAACGTTCGGCTGGATTGTTATTGATGCCGAGCCTGCCATGTTTGGTGTAGAGGCACAGAGCATCCCAGCCTGTCGGCGCGTATTGCATCGCTTCCTCCGCGCCGCACGGCCGAGCGTCCAACAATTATATCGGCCCAACGCTGAATGTTCCTGTAATCCTTTACGCTCAGGAATTCAGCGGCATTATACCGCCAGCCCTTCACGAGATCTCCGTACCAAGGAAAGATCGCCATGTCGGCGATCGTGTAGGCATCGCCTCCGAATTCATTCTCTGCCAAGCGGCGATCAAGCACGTCAAGCTGGCGCTTGACCTCCATCGCGAAGCGATCAATGACATATTCGATCTTAGCCGGCGCGTAAGCATAGAAGTGGCCGAATCCGCCGCCGAGATAGGGCGCGCTTCCCATTTGCCAGAACAGCCGGGAAAGGCACTCAGCGCGTGGCGCTCCGTCGGTCGGCAAGAAAGCGCCGAACTTCTCCGCGAGGTAGAGGATGATCGATCCCGACTCGAAAACCCGAATTGGGGCTGGACTGCAACGATCCACGAGTGCCGGGATTTTGGAATTGGGATTGACCTTGACGAAGCCGCTGCCAAACTGGTCGCCCTCGCCGATCTTGATTAGCCATGCATCGTATTCGGCGCCGTGGTACCGAAGAGCAAGCAGTTCCTCGAGCATGATCGTGACCTTCATACCGCTCCGTCGTCGTTCTCCCAGCCGCCATGGGTGTCGCCTAACAGCTCATAAACAAGATGTTCGATGGCTTCATGAATGGTCATGGTCTGGCGGCTCGTGTTTGGGCTGTCCCAGACCGGCGTCACGATTTCGATTTGCGTGACCGGGAGCTCCATAACCTTATCGCCACGCCTGGCCTCAATGCTCTCGATCTGCCCGCTATCGCCGTATCCATCGAAGTTGACGTCAACGATCTCGATGCCGGCAGCGGCAAGGGTGTTGAAGAGCGCCGTCTTGTTTGCCAGCAGTAACTCGCCAAACCGCCGACTGTGTTCTTGTTCCCTTTGCTCCCAAGCGGCAGCGTCGAACATGGAAGCAGGCGCCGGATCGTTCTTGTCGTGTTCGATCATGATACATCTCCAGAAATGGAAAGCCCGGCGCAGTGGCCGGGCTTTCGGTTGGAATTGGATGGAAAGAGCTGGGTCAAAAACCTGAGCGGGGCGACTTCGCCGCCCCGCCAGGATCCGGCTTATTCAGCCGCCAGAGCCTCCGACCCGGACGGATCGAGAGCGGTAGCCGGCGCCACAGGCAACTCGTCATCCGCAGCGATGACGGGTCCATCGTCTGCTTCGGCTTCAGTTTCACCGACCGCTTGAGGGGCGCCGACCCAGGTTGTCGCGGTGCGCAGCGGCTCCGGCAACCAGCCGGTTCCTTCGAGCAGCCGCTCAGCCTCTACCGCCATCTCCGCCTTCCTCAAAGCGGCGATGCGTTCGACCGCGGGTTCGCCCTTCGCCTCGCGCACCGCTTGCAGGATCCGCGCCTTCGGCACCCGGCCGAAGTAGTTGTTCGCGGTTGGGACCCAGCCTGCCGCGACCATGTCCAGAGACACGGCCTCCGCCAGGCGATCGGAATGGGCAACCGCCTTTGGCCGGCGACTGTAGGCGTCCTGCACCGCGTTCACCGTCAGCGAGACGCAATGGGCAAACAAGGCGTCGCGGCTGTCGCTGTCGAAGGCGCCTAACGTTGCCCATAGCTCCCCGGACTCCTCAGGCAAGTGCTGCGCCCAATTGCGATGCCGCGCATCGACCCGCTCCGCCAATGGCGTGTCAGCGAGACCGGGCGCTTGGGCGCCGAACATGACGCTCTTCGGCTCGATCTCCAGGCAGGAATCCGAACCATAGCGGTAGAAAAGCTTTAGGCAGAGGACGTGCAGCACGGCGAGGTACGCGATGCCCGGGTCGTTACCGACGGCCTCGCGCAAAGCCAGCGTACGGTAGGCGGTCAGCTCGGTCAGCAGCTTATCGGAAAGTGGCCGGACGGCGTCGTCGTCTTCCGGCTCTTGCGGGGACGCTCCATTATCGTGCTGATCGCCACCCCCGGGACTCCCCGACACGGAGGGTGGTGGTGAGGTCCCTGTTTGGCCGGACGGGCAGCTGCCGTTGCTCTGGACGCCGTCGGCGCCTCCTCCATGATCGGACTCGGGCTGTTCAGCGGGAGTGTCATCCTCGGCGCGCACGTAGCCGCGCTCGACGCGCAGCCGCCCGGCGCTGTCTATGCTGACGAAGGCACCGGCACGCGAGACGTCCGAGGGATCATAAACCGCCGGCCGCTGATGGATTGTCTCAAGTTCTGCCTCAATTTCCGCCAGACGTTGGGAGACGTCGTCCGGCAGTTCGTCCGTGCCAGAATACTGCTCCTCGACCTGCTCCGCCTCGGCTTGCAGCGCTTCAACGTGGGCGATCTCCTCGTCAGTCAGCCCGGAACGCTGGCTGGCAACGAGCCGCAAGCCATAGGTATGGCCGTACGGAAAATCGACCGCCGCCTCGACCCACTTCCAGCCCTCGGCTTCGACAGATTGAGCATCACGTGCCAGCTTCTCCACCACCAGCCGTTCCAGCAGGCCGACATCCTGCAACCAACCGCCATCATCGGCCTGGAACAGGTCTCGGATGACAGCACCCCCGGCGGCGACATAATCTTCACCAGCGTACTGTGCGCGCTTATCAGCGGCGCGAACGGCACCTTCGGTCAGCAACCGACGGATCTGGTACGGCTCCTTATTGTAGGCGCGCTGGATCGCCTCCCAGACCTGCTCCTGGCGTTCATGGTCCGGGCTGACCGAGAAGGCCATCAGCTGGTCCAGCGTCATGCCGTCCTCGGCATAGACCTCCAGCAGGAGCGGGGACACCGACGCGAGGCGTAGCCGCTGCTTCACCACGGAAACAGCGACAAAGAATGCCGCGGCGATTTCTTCCTCGCTCTGACCCTTCTCCCGCAACGTCAAGAAGGCACGGAACTGGTCGAGCGGATGCAGCGGCGCGCGCTGCACGTTTTCCGCGAGACTGTCTTCCTCGGCAATGCCCTCGGTGCGGACGACGCAGGGGATCGGTGCGGTTTTGGCGAGGCGCTTTTGCCTGACAAGTAATTCCAGCGCCCGAAAGCGCCGGCCGCCGGCTGGGATTTCGAACATGCCAGTCTCGGTGCCATCAAGACCCAGCACAGGCCGGACGGTCAGGCTTTGCAGCAAGGTTCGCCGCGCGATGTCGGCGGCGAGTTCCTCGATCGAGACGCCGGCTTTGACGTGCCGGACGTTTGACTGTGAAAGAACGAGTTTATCGAATGGGATATCGCGCGACGCGCTGAGCGCGATCTTTTGAACAGATTTGGCCATAGGAAACTACTCCGCGACGGGCGCCGAGAGCCTCTCTCTCGACCTTCAACCCGTCACGAAACAGGCGCAGCCCTCTTCCTCTCGACGAGCGGCAATCCACCATGCCGGAGGTGAGGCGATACAGGACTCAAGGTCCGGATCGGAGATCATGCCGCTTCCCGCTCATCCGCATCGAGCATTCCGGTCGGTGTCGGGCCACCATCATCCGGCAGGAAGCCGAGGATGTAATCCGCGGCCTTGCTCGCCTGCGAGGCGGCGCGGACGATGGCGCGATTATCCTCGCGCAGGACATCGAGCCAGGAGCCGATATAGTCGGCATGGCGCACGGTCGGCTCGATGCCGAGCGAGGCGCAACAGAGCGCCGCACTGATCTCGGCAATCAGTTCCTCGAACGCATACGCCTTCGTGCCGAAAGAGCCGGCAAGATCGCGGTTCAGGCGTGACGGATGACCCGAAGCGTGGCCGATCTCGTGGAGCGCCGTGCGGTGCCAATTGATCGGCTCGAAGTAGGCCTGCGGCGGCGGCACCTGCACATAGTCCGCGGACGGCACATAGAAGGCGCGGTTGCCGCCGATGCGGAAGTCGATGCCGGTCGCCTTGATCAGTTCCTCGACCCGCGGCTCGATCAGGCCAAGCGGCGGAGGCGGCGCGACGACCGCGATGTCGTCCGGCAAGCCCTCGCACTGCGCCGTGTTGAAGACAGTGAAGCGCTTGAGGAAGGGAATGTCAATCGGCATTCAAACGGGACCCCCGATCGGCGTGCAAAAAGGACCCCTGGGTCATGCTGGATGGGCTTGTCCAGGTAGCGAACAGGAGGGCCCCGCGCGCCCGAGGAGCGCGGTTCAAATGCGCTGGCGTAGCGGGCGCGTGGGAGGTGCCTGTTTGCCCACCTGGGCAAGCCCGGGGGTGGGGTCCGGGGAGGGGGTTTGATCAGGCGCGGCCGGTCAGGCGCGGCCGGTTCAGGCGCGGTTTTTGAAGCGCCAGCTTTCGTTGCCGGTCTCGACGATGTCGCAATGGTGCGTCAGGCGGTCGAGAAGTGCCGTAGTCATCTTGGCGTCGCCGAACACGCTCGGCCATTCGCCGAAGGCCAGGTTGGTGGTGACGATGATCGAGGTCTTCTCGTAGAGCCGGCTGATCAGGTGGAACAACAGCTGGCCACCGGCCTGGGCGAACGGCAGATAGCCGAGTTCATCCAGAACCAGGAAGTCCAAGCGCATGGCAAAGTCGGCGAGCCGCCCCTGCCGGCTGGATCTTGCCTCGGCTTCCAGGCGGTTGACCAGATCGACGACGGTGAAGAACCGGCCACGAGCGCCACCGCGGATGCAGGCTCGTGCTATGGCTATGGCCAGATGGCTCTTGCCGGTGCCGGTGCCGCCGACCAGGACGGTGTTGCGCTGTGCCGCGATAAAATCACCGCCGGCCAGATCACGCACCAGCGCCTCGTTGATCGGCGTCCCGGCGAACTCGAAGTCCTCGAGATCCTTGGCCAGCGGCAGCTTGGCGATGGTGATCTGATACTTGATGGAACGAGCCTGCTTCTCGGCGATCTCCGCCTGCAGCAGATCGCCGACGATATGCGGCGGTTCATGCTGACGTTTGATGCCGACGGACATCACCTCGTCATAGCCGGCGCGCATGCCGAACAATTTCAGCTGCGCCATCATGTCGAAGATCTGGGCGCGTTCCATTAAAAACTCCTCCGCAGGCTGTCATAGCGAGCACAATCGGCGATCGGGGCGTGACGGAGCTTCAGTGCATCAGGTGTCATGATCGTCACCGCTGGCTCCGGATCACGGCTGCGCGCCAGAATATTGATGATGACATCGGCGGAATGAACGCCTTGGGCCAGCGCCTCGGCACAGGCGGCATCCACGCTGGTGAGGCCATCGGTCAGCACGGCGGACAGGACCTTCACCATCTGCCGGTCGCCATCGTCCGAGCCACGCAATTTGCGCCGGACGCGCTCCAGGTTCGACGGCAGCAGCCAGTCCTTGAACGGAGCTCCGTTGCGCAACGCGCCAGGCTTCCTGGCCAGCACCGGGACGTAATGCCAGGGATCGTAGATCGTCTCGCCACGGCCGAAGCAGCGGGCATGCTCGGCCACCATCACGCCGTCCTGGCGCAGCACGATGCGATCGGCATACGCTTGGATCTCCACCGGCCGGCCGACAGCACGCGAGGCCACCGAGTATTTGTTGTTGTCGAACCGCACCAGGCAGGTCTTGGAGACCGCGGCCGTGGTGGTGTGGAAGCCATCGAACCTCCCGGCGATCGGCACCAGATGTGCCCGCTCCGCCTCGAACACCGGCCAGATCGTCTGCTCCGTCAGTTCCGGATGTTTGTGAGCCTTGGCGTAGGCGACGCAGCGATCCAACAGCCAGGCGTTCAGCTCTTCATAGCTCGCCATCTTGATGCGCGGCGTGAAGAACCGCTCACGCACCAGCCCCACCTGGTTCTCGACCTGCCCCTTCTCCCAGCCCGAGGCCGGCGTGCAGGCCGTCGGATCGATCAAATAGTGACCGCACATCTGGGCGAAGCGCCGGTTGAACGCCCGGTCCTTGCCAATGAAGATGGAATCAACCGCGGTCTTCATATTGTCGTAGATGCCGCGCGTACATGTGCCCTTGAAGAAGGCAAAGGCACGGTCATGCGCGTCGAACACCATCTCCTGTGTCTCGCGCGGATAGGCCCGCACAAAGAACATTCGGCTGTGGCAGAGCCGGACATGGGCTACCTTCACCGTCGTCGTGGCGCCGCCGATCACCACGACCTCGTGGCTCCAATCGAACTGATACGCCTCGCCGGCAGCAAAGCTCAGCGGCACAAAGGCTTGCGCCGTTACGGCGCCGCGCTCCCTGGACCAGGACCGGGCATAGCGCCGAACCGCATCGTAGCCACCATCATAACCCCGGCCACGCAGTTCCTCGAAAATCCTGATCAGCGTCAGCCGCTCGCGTGCCGGCTTCGCCTCGTTCGCCAGCAACAAGGCATCCAGCGGACCGATCCAAGAACCAAGCTTCGGCAGTGGCTGGGCCTTCCGCGCGTAACGAAACTCCGTCGCCTCCGTCCGGATCACCTTCCGGACCACCTTGCGCGATACCCGAAGCTCCCGGCAGATCACCTTGATCGGCTTCTTCTGAACAAAATACGCCCGCCGGATCTTCGCTAGCGTCTCCACAATCAGCATCCTCAAACCGGCTCCCATGTTCCATGGAAGCCACTGTGAACCCCGTTCCAGAGGGGTCCCTATTGGACGCCGATTACCCCTAAAACGGGGTCCTTATTCCACGCCGATTCACAAGGGAACGGCTTGCGCTTCCTCGCCGGTCTCGCGCGCCCGCTTCTTCTCGTCGTCCGGAACAAAGCGGTCCGCATAGACCACCGTCGTGCCGCGCTCGGCCTTGCGGACATTGCCGCCGAGCGATACGGCCTGGCGGAACGTGCACCAGGTTTGGCCTGGAAAGCCGTGGTCGATGACGGCGCCCCACAGGATCAGCACGTTCACGCCGGAGTAGCCGCGCCCGGTTGCGGCGTTCTTCGGCATGGCGAGCGGCGCCTTCGCAGCCGTGCCCCATGGCTGGACCCACGGCACACGGCCGGCTTCCAACTCGGCAATGATCTTGGTGGTGATTTCGTCGTAGAGGTTTGCCCTGTCGCTACTGGCACGGGCATTGCTGTTTCTGGACATCGCGGATCTCCGCGACGGGTGCCGGAGGCCTTTCCTCCAGCCTTCAACCCGTCACCAAAGACTCGCCCGCCTCTCACTCTCGTCGGTGATCGAGGGGAGGGGCGTTATAGAACCCAGCGGAGGGACGCCCAACTCATCGCTTGATGTATCCGGCCAGTGGCCGTACAGTACCTCAGGAGATATTGATGGCCGATCCCGCTTTGCACCGCAGTCGTAGTCGTGTTCGTGGTGAGCGTCTGGAGACGCGCGTCACGACTGACCAGAAGAACCTCATCGAACGCGCTGCGGCACTGCAGGGCCGGACAGTGACGGACTTCGTGCTGACAAGCGTGCAGGAAGCAGCCCGTCGAGCGATTGAGGAGCATCAGCGCCTCGACCTGTCGGTTCGAGACAGCCAAGCCTTCGTGAAAGCCCTGATCAATCCACAGCCGGTCAACGACCGTCTGCGCGACACGGTGCGCCGCTACCGCCGGGCCACTGGCGTCTGAAGAGTGGGTGAAGTTGCCGGCGGCGCGTTGCGGGTTGAGGTTCTTGGTCCACAGCATGACCGCAGCACGTTCGACAGCGGTGCGGAGGCACTAGATCGATATTTTCGTACCCAGGCCGGTCAGGATGCCCGGAAGAACATGGCGGCGCCATTTGTACTGGTGCTGCCCGACGGCGTCATCGGAGGGTACTATACCCTGTCCGCAACAGGCGTAGCTCTTGCGGACCTGCCAACGCAGATCGTCCGGAAGCTGCCGCGTTATCCGCTTGTGCCGGCGACCCTGCTCGGCAGACTCGCCGTGGATCGGCGGCATCAGGGCAAGGGGTATGGACGATACCTGCTGGCGGACGCGTTATTCCGGTCGGTACAAAGCGAAATTGCGTCCTTCGCCGTAATCGTCGACGCTAAGGATGACAGTGCTCGCCGGTTCTATGAACGTGAAAGCTTTCTGACGTTCCCCGATCAACCCATGAAGCTGTTCCGGCCCATGTCCGACTTGGCGAATATGTTCAAATTACTGGTTTGAAGGACGCTGAATAAGCCACGGTTGCCGCGACTACTATTCGGCGCCCGCAATCTCCAAAGACGGTTCAGCCAGATCGCTACGCCGCCTGCGCGTTCGCGGCGCCGTTACCCGTCCCTCGAGAAGATCGGCAATTTCAGCGGCAATCTTGTCCGCCGCCAGAATCAGCGCTTCGTCGATGTGGATGTAGCGTTGGGTGATGCCGCGCGCCGCATGTCCGAGCAGCGCGGCGATGGTCAGCTCTGAGAAGCCAAGCTCTCCGGCGATGCTGGCGAAGGTGTGGCGTAGCGTGTGCGGCGTAACATTCGCAAGCTGACCCATCGCGCAGACTCGATCGAGTACGCGCACCACGCCAACAAAATGCCCTTCGCCCCAATCGGCGGGGAAAAAGAAGGGCGAGCCGGTGCGCGGCTGCGCCGCAAGCAGATCGATGGCGGTGCGTCCGATCACGCGGGTCTGGGCGCCGCTCTTCGTGTCGGGAAAACGCACGGCACCCTCCTCGTCGTCGAGCCAGTCGCGCTGCAGACCGAGCCCCTCCATGCGTCGGAAGCCGGTGAACAGGAGGAAGCGGATCGCAGCCAGACCGGTCGGGTGCTCGCCGGTCTGCGCGGCAGCGTGTATGGCCTTGCCGAGCTTTTCGAGCTCGGTGCGGCTGAGCCGGCGGTCACGGGGAGTGCTGGCGAGGCGTCGAACACCCTTGGCCGGATTTTGCTCGATCTTGCCGAGGCGCATCGCGTGCTCGAAGATGGCATGCAGCGTCGATAAGGTGCGCGCGGCGACGCCTTCGCCGCCCGTCGTGGCGCCGCCGCGGCTGCCGACGCGAGGTTTGGAGGTCTTGCCGGCAGCGATATCGGCCTGCGCGCCCTCGATGTCACCGAGCTTGAGCGTGCCGATCTGGCGTTTGCCAAGCAGCGGCTTGATATGCGTCTCGATCCGGCTGCGGTCCATCGAGAGGGTAGACGCCTTGATGGGCCGCCGGCGCCGGCCGAGGATGCGACCAGCTTCTGCCTCGGCCAAGTACCAATCGCAGATTTCCGCAACGGTGGCGGCGTCGCCGACGTTATCCTTTTTTTCGGCCGGGTCGATTCCGTCAGCGATCTCGCCGAGGACGGTCTTCGCCCTGCGGCGAGCCTCCTCGACCGTCAGGACACCGTAGCGGCCGATAACGATGCGCCGGCTACGTCCCTCAGCGTTGCGGTATTGCACAACGAAGCTCTTGAGACCGGACGTCATGACCTGGACGCCGAAGCCGCGCAGCTCCTGATCCCAGGCGAAAAGATACGAACCTTTGACCCCAACCTTCGAAGGTTTCAGAGCGTCGACAACCTGTTTTGTGAGTTTTCTCATGATATCAGCGAGGTAGTTGGTCTGCTTACATTAGCATGGACCACGTCTTGATGTAAGCAGAAAGTCAGCATTTCAGAGCAGGTTTTAGGCTACCTCAGGTGCGTGCCGGCAGGCATCGACCTAGAGCGAACTGAGTTAAACCAAGGTGTTATAGGCTTATGAGATACTGCTGGATACCCTGGGATAGACCCTTCGGGCACCTTGCCAAGGTTGGGGTCGAGGGTTCGAATCCCTTCGCCCGCTCCAGATTTTCTCGAGGAATTGCGGACGTTGCGACAGGCCGGGGCGACACGGCCTTTGATTTTTGTGCTCGCATTCTCGGCTTGGCGGGCACGGCATTTGTGACCCCCCCGGCGGTGCAAGGCAGCTTGGCTGATTGGCAGCGCGACAACGTTCTGCAGCCCCCCGCGACGACGCGCGCACGACGCCGCGTGGCAAGGCATCTTTAGCCGACGCGCACGTCCTGGCTAAAGTAGTTGAAAACGTTGTTCGGGACGTTGGGCGCAACGAAGCGGACCAGTTGGCGCTCTCACGACAACATGCGCCGAAAACCTGCAACCACGTCTCGATCGCGATGAGTAACGAGTTAATATCGGCACGCCGACAGCTTGCTAATTGACAAACATTTGTCGAAGCAGTTTACTTTCCCGCAAGAAGCGCTGTAGGGATTTCAAGCCTCGCTTGGTTTGGATGGTGTCCAGGAAGCAAGAGGAAGAAGACATGTCAGTTGTAACCGAGATCATCGACGGTTTCCCGGGGGACCGGCCGGTTCGCGTGATCGAGCGTGACGAGCCGCTGCTGTTCAAGAAGCCGGCGCAAAACCCGATGAAGCTATGGGAAGACGATGTTCCGCCTTTGCCGGTCTACAAGTTTATTTCGAAATACGAACCGGTGCGCTTCGCGCCACCTCGCGGTGTGTTCGAGGGGCCTTCGTTGCGGCTCGAATGGATGACGATGTCCGTGAACGGGCGGCAACCGTTTTACCACCGCAACACCGATGTCGAGGAAATCGGCTTTCAGATCTATGGGCAACGCACGCAGATGACGGAGCTTGGCACCATCGATCTGTCGCCGGGCCAATTTTCTTGCATTCCGGTCGGGATCGCGCACGATAATTATGGGCGCGAGGATATCCACCTCATCCTCTATATGCATGGCCCGGTGCAAGCCTGCGTGCCGGCCGCCGAGCTGGGCGAATACAGGAACCCCGCCTTCCCAGGCTGGGAGCCGAAAATGATGGCCGAGGTGACGACGCATTGCCTGGGCGGGCCGCATTGCGACGTCGCGGTCGGCATGGTGGACGAGGTGATGCTGCTGAAAACCACGCAAAGCATCGAGGAAAAGCTGCCGCTGCACGAACCCTCGAAAGCCACCGGAAAAACCGAATGGATCTACAAGGCGCCGAAGGTTTGGATCGGCCATACCACGCTTGTGGCTGGTTCACCTCGTATCTACACCCGGCACATGTGCGCCGACGAGATCCAGTACCAGTTCGAAGGCACGCGCACGCTGATCACGCAGCGTGGCGCGGTGACGTTGGAGCCGGGTGAGTTCGTCAGCATTCCATTCGGCTGCGCCTTTGCCAGTGAAACCCATGACGGCTCCAAACATGTCTCCGTGCTGACGGCCGATAAGACGCCGGCGGTGCCACAGCCTGTCCGCACCGCAGACTTGAACATCGAGGAACTTCTGGCGGCCTACGCTTAAGTGCCCTGATCTGGGCGCTGCCGGAAAAAGGCAAAACGACAAACAGCCGGTTTCAGCATTTGCATCCTGATTGCCGAGCGGTGCGCTGAACAGTGAGGAAAGCCATGACTCAAATGCTGGCCCTGCGCGGCCATGAAGGCGAGAAGACGGCGCGCGCCGTGCATATCAACGTTCCGGAAATCGGCGATGACGACGTGCTTGTGAAAGTGATGGCGGCGGGGCTGGTGCCGGGCACCTTCACGCTGCTCGAAATGGGCCGGCTCCGGCCGCTGCCGATGACGCTCGGCCATGAAGGCGCCGGGATCATCACCGAGATCGGCAAATCTGTCCGCGACTTCAAGGTGGGCGACCGGGTGCGTATCCACCCGACCCTCAGCTGCGGGCGCTGCCGACACTGCCTGACCGGCGTGGAACACATGTGCGAGGGCGCCGCGATGATGGGTTTTGTGGCACTCGGCCGCCGAACCGTCGAGAATTACCCGCGCTACCATAACGGCTTTCTGGCGGAATACGTGATGGCGCCGCAAAACCTGGTGGACAAACTACCCGCTAACGTAAACTTCGATATCGGCGCCAAGGTGCATTACATCGCCAACGCGGTACGTTGCATGAAGGTTGCCAAGCTGCCGCCGGCGGCAACCATTATCATCCTCGCCCCCACCGGCTCCATGGGCACGCTCACCATCAAGCTGGCGCCGTATTTCGGTGTGGCGCGTGTGGTGTTCGTCGGGCGCTCAACCGAACGGCTGAAGGCGCTGCGCGCACTGACCAACATCGAGACCGAGATCGTGGCGCTGGATGCGCTGGAGGAAGACTGGGCGAAGACAGGCGGCCTTTCAAAAAAAGTTACGCAAGTGGTTCCCGATGGCGCTCATGCCATTCTGGACTATGCGCCGGGTGGCGCGGATCTTTGGCAAGCGATGGACGGGCTTGCCAATGGCGGCATGTTCGTCAACATGGGCGGTGGCTTCTCGCCTTTTCCGGCGCCGATGACCAAGATGGTGGCAAATTGCTGGAGTGTGGTCGGCACCCGCAACAACGCCCGGCAGGACGTTCTGGAGGCTCTGGAACTGCTGGCGCACGGCCGGCTGCAGGCGGATGATCTGGTAACGCATAAATTCAAACTCGCCGAGGTCGAGGCCGCGGTGGACACGATCCGATCACGCGAGCAGGCGGTGTGGATGGGGATCGTGAATCCTTGACCCACGAACGCCTGGAGCAACACGGCTATTTGGCCGCGTCAAAAAAAATCAACCTCTGGCTCTTTGCCCAGGTCTAACGAAGGAAACCCACCAATGCCCGCGGAACCCAGGCTCGAGCGCCCTTATACGTTGAATTTTGTCGGGGACTGGGGGCAGGCGAATTTCCACCGCATCTGTGGCTGGCTTACGCAGGAATTTTGCAGCCGTGCCGGTTTTGGCAGCCGCAGTGCGACCTGGAGCGTCCGCGACGACGGCATTTGCGCCGTCGACATGATCCAGTCCGGCGAGGCCGACCTCGCCATCGCAACTCCGGCCATGCTGATGCCGATGGCGCTGAAGGGCGAAGGCTTTTTCGCTGCTCGGCCGGCGCCTAACCTGCGAGCCCTCGCCGTACTGCCGCAGGATGACTGCATGGTGCTTGCCCTCGACCCGGCGCTTGGCATCTCCAGCTACGCGGAATTGCGCGAACAGCGCCCAGCAATGCGGCTTGCCACCTCGCGTGACGATGGGACCAATTTCATTGGCTACGTTGCCCAGCTTTTCCTGACGGCGCATGGATTGGATGCCGCGACAATCGAGAGCTGGGGCGGCGCGTTGCTCTGTGATGTTCGGCCGGATCAGTCGCTCGACCGTTTCGCCAAAGGCGAGGCCAACGCCGTGCTACAGGAAGCGATCATGACACCCTGGTGGGCCGAACTGATCGAAGGCGGCAAGGCGGTTCCTCTGAGCGCGGAGGCGCCGGCGCTGGCCAGCCTGCGCGAGAGCCACGGTTTTGGCCGCAACGATCGCCCCGCCGGCTTCTGGCGCGGGATCGACCGACCGATCGCGGCGCTGGACTTCGCGGATTTCCTAATTTTGGTGCGTGACGACATGCCCGACGATATTGCCTATTTGCTCACCTGGTGTCTGGTCGAAACCCGGTCCGCCATTGAACGGCAATACCGCCATCTGCCGCCGAATCGCAGCCCTCTTAGTTATCCGCTGGTCCCGCAGCGCATGGCCGCCACCACCGTGCCTTTGCACCCGGCCGCGCGGCGTTATTACAACGATGCCGGGATTACCGCTGGACACAACAGCAGCGGCTGAGCGGCATGCCTATGCAGCTCCGAAGCTTCCGGCCGCCGCCGTTAAGACGGGTGGCGCTTGCTCTCACGGTTGTTCCCCAGCAATGTCCATAATGCCTTCAAAACTTTTTCGGCGGTCTGCGCCTCGGCCAGATCGAAGGTTTTGGCGAGACCATTCACCCACTGCACCTGCCGCTCGCTGATCCGGTCATAGACTTGCCTGCCCTTCGGAGTCATCCGCACCAGTTTCGCGGTGCGGTGATCGGGGTTGGGGATCAACTCGACATGTCCGGCCTTTACCAGCGCCTGCACCACCCATAGCACGCCCTGGCGAGTCAGCTCGAAATTCCGCGCGATTTGCGCAACCGTCCTTGGTTGGTCCAGCATTCCGCCCATGACCTGCCAACGAGTCGAGGTGAAGCCGAGGTCTTTGCAGAGATCGTCCCCCGCCGTCAGCAGGCGCCCGTTGGCCCGGAATACGGCCAGGACGAGGTCGGTCACGGCAGCGCCGCCAGGCGTATGTTTCAGCGATCTTTTGCGGCTCATGCGCCTTGAGAACCACGTTTTTCAAAGGCTGTCAAATGGACAATACTGGTCATTCTCGGCCTGATGCGGCATTGCGACGTGAGACAGGTCCGACCATAGGAACTCAGCGGCCTTTGGCTTGTATATAAAGCTGGACGCCCCGCTAAACGTATCTTAGATCGTCCGTGCGATGCTGACTTTGTCAAATTCAGATACACCAGAAAACGTTACGGAACCGACTTTTACTTTGATTTACACGGACCTTTGTTTTCGGCTGCTGAAAAGACCAAGTCACAAAGGCCTTGTTACTTGCCGGTCTGCCGACAGTCTCAGCGGCATGATCTTGATGGATCGAAAACACCTGGATGAGGTGTTTGAAAAACGACCGTTCAGGTCTTCGGCAAAAGCCGGCGTGAATCTTTTTTGTTTTCAGAATGCCGGTTTGGTGCAACGATGAAGAAACCCAAGCGCACCGCAGAATTTGTTGTGAAATCAAAGCGCCCGGCTGTAGCGACACCACGAGAAGAGGGGGCGCAGATACAGGTTATAGCAAAGGCGGCTTCTGTTCTCCGGGCTCTTGAAGACGAAGATGACGGCTTGAGTCTCGGCAAAATTGCCAGCCGTGTTGGCTTACCAAGATCCACGGTACAGCGAATTGTCGCAGCGCTGGAATCGGAAAAACTCGTTGTCTCTGCGTCGTCTGCCGGCGGTTGGAGGCTGGGCCCTGCCTTAATTCGAATGGCGTCATCTGTTAAAGTTGGCGTGAGTGCGATCGTTCGGCCGATTATCACGGAACTTTCCGCTGAACTCAAGGAAACTGTCGATATCTCGACGCCCAGAAAAGATGGCGTCATTTTCGTGGATCAGATCGTCGGGTCCCAAAGATTACGTACGGTATCCGGGATTGGGGAAGTCTTTCCGATGTACTGCACCGCAAACGGCAAGGCCTTTTTAGCTCAATTGAGCGATGACGAGGTCACTCAAAGAATTGGCCGCGAATATCCCTCTCGAACCTCCCATACCCACACGACTTTCAAGGATCTACGCGCTGACCTCGAGCGGGTGCGTAAACTTGGTTATTCGGTCGACAACGAAGAGCATACGCTTGGCGTTGCCGCGATCGGCGTCATGGTGAAAGACAGCTTTGGGAATCCAGTCCTCATTTCGGTTCCAGTACCATTTTCTCGTTTCGAGTCCAGGAAGCAAGCGATCATTGAAAAGGTTCTAGCGGTGAAGTTGAAGCTGATCGAGCGGTTTGGGACCGAAGAGTAACAACCCATTCATTTGATACGCACGCCACTAAACAATTACCTTCGTTCCAACTGCGATTCATTCGAGCTGTCGAACGCAGAAACTGTGAAATTCTAGACTTATTCACGCGCGTTGATGGGCTGTTTCGACGGCGCCAAAAGGCTTTCAAGAAGCTGTTGCAATGGCGGCCAATAAATGGTACAGCTGTCTTATCTAGAGATACACCATACAAAATATCCTGGGGGAATTAATGTCAGTCATTGTTCGCGGCATTCCGTTCGAGGCCAATCTCGAAAATTCGATGGGGCTGGAGTTCTATAATCTTTCGCACCGATTTGGGTTTCAAAGCCCGAATTGGCCGTATTTCCAGGATGTGGCGATAGAACGGATCCACTACATGGCCAAATCCGGCGTGCTCTCGCAACGGATTACCACGACGATGCATAACGGCACGCATATCGACGCGCCGGCCCATGTAGTTTGCGGCACGCCTTTTATCGATGAAGTCCCTCTTCCGCATTTTTTCGGCACCGGCATCGTGATCTCGATTCCGAAGAAAAAATGGGAATCGATTACCTATGACGATCTGGAAAGTGCCGCGGGAGCCGCGGTGCGGCCTGGCGACGTGGTGATCATCAATACCGGCTGGCACAAGCAATACGAAGACAACGACCAATACTTCGCGTATTGCCCAGGTCTTGTTCCATCCGCCGCCGATTGGTTCGTGGAAAAAAAGGTAAAGGTGGTCGGCCACGACACGCAGGCAAACGATCATCCGCTCGCGACGGCGATTGGCCCGCACCGCAATGGCCCGCTATTGCCGCATCTTGCGAAAGAGTATCTCGCATGGTCGGGTGGCAGGAGCTGGGAACAGGACTTCCCCGACTGGGAGCCGGTACATCGTAAGCTGTTCAGCAACGGAATCCTCGGAATCGAGAATGTAGGAGGTGATCTGGACGCGGTGACCGGCAAGCGCGTCACCTTCGCGTTTTTCCCGTGGAACTGGGATCGCGGCGACGGCTGCATTATTCGCTTGGTGGCGATGATCGACCGCGGTCAAGGCTACCGGATCGAATCCGGCCAGGATTATTAATCGTGTTGGTAAAACGATTCGACCAGGCAAAGCCGTACCAGGCACCCAACCATTTTGACATGCGCGGCTTGCGGTTGCAGGGCTTTGAGCCGGGCGGCCCGGAGAAATTCTGGGTCGGTTTGTCGCATTTCCTCCCCGGTGGCGGCGCCGGGCCGGACTCTTCGCCACTTGAAAAAGTGTATGTCGTTTTGAATGGACGCTTGTCGGTGGAGGCGGGCGGCGAGAAGGCGGAATTGCAACCGATGGATTCCTGCACCATCGGGGCCAATGTCGAGCGGCGGATCGTCAACGATACGAACGAGATCGTGACGATGCTGGTCATCATGCCGTACCCGGAGCCGCAATGATGGAAAGTTGGGTGACGAGTCCGGCATCTCTGTTCAGTGTTGCCGGGCGGTGCGCGGTTGTGACAGGCGTGTCCGGCGCGTTTGGAGCGCTGGCATCACAAGTGCTGGCTGGCGCCGGCGCCAAGCTGGTGCTGGCCGCGGGCAACGGCGGTGAACTCGATAAGATCGCCGCTGATTGCCGCGCCCTGGGAGCCGAGGTCGCGACGGTGAATCGCCGGCCGGATACCGAAGCGGATTGTGAAGCCATCGTGGCCGCGGCTGAAGGCTTTGGTGGTGTTGATATCCTGGTAGTGGCGTCGGGGATGAACGATGTCGCCAAGATCAACGAAATGCCGTTGGCCCGGTTTGAGCGGGTGATGCAAGCCAACGTTACCGGCTCCTGGTTGATGGCGCGTGCGGCTGGCGCCGCAATGCTGGAGCACAAGCGCGGTGGCAAAATTGTTTTGATGTCGTCGGCGCGCGGGCTGCTCGGGCATCCCGGCGGCTATTCCGCTTATTGTGCATCTAAATCGGCAGTGGACGGAATTACCAAGGCGCTGGGTTGCGAATGGGGACCGCACGGCATCACGGTTAACGCGATCGCGCCGACCGTGTTCCGTTCGGCGCTGACCGAGTGGATGTTCGGAGACGATGAAAAGGCGCGGACGACGCGCGCCGGCTTCCTGGCGCGGGTGCCGTTGGGAAGGCTTGGCGAACCGGAGGACCTGGCAGGCCCGCTGCTGTTCCTGGTCTCCGCCGCGAGTAATTTCTACACCGGCCATGTTTTGTACGCCGATGGCGGGTACACGGCCGGATGACAACCCCGGCGCGCATTGCGGTGCTGGGCGCCGGGCTGATGGGGCACGGCATCGCCCAGGTTTTTGCCGCCGGCGGGCATCAGGTTAAAGTTTATGACCAGGCGCCCGATAACCTGGTGAGCCTGCAGGCGCGGATCGCCGCCAATCTCGTGGATGTCGGTGGCGATCCCGCTTGTGCCAGCTTGGTCGAAGGCACCCAGGATCTCGGCCAAGCCGTCAGCACGGCGGAGTTCATCGTTGAGGCGGTGCTCGAAGACCTTTCAATCAAGCAGGATCTGCTTGCCCGTGTGGAGGCGCTAGCAAAGTCCGACGCCATCATAGCCAGTAATACTTCGGTGATGCCGATCACGAGCATTATGCGGAAGCTGAGTCATCGCGGGCGCGCCCTTGGCACGCATTGGTGGAATCCGCCCTATTTGATCCCTTTGGTGGAGGTCATCGGCACCGAATGGACCAAGCCGGAGGTGATCTCCAGCACAATCCGTCTGTTGAGCGGCTTGGGCAAAACCGCTGTGCATGTGAAAAAGGATGTGCCCGGATTCATCGGCAACAGATTACAGCATGCGCTTTGGCGCGAGGCTATTTCTCTGGTGGAGCATGGCGTCTGCGACGCCGAAACGGTCGATACTGTTGTGAAGGCAAGCTTCGGACGGCGGCTCGGTGTCCTGGGGCCGCTGGAAAATGCCGATCTGGTCGGGACCGATCTAACGCTTGCGATTCATCGCACGGTGCTGCCCGCCATCGATCACAGGCCCGGCCCGTCGCCATTTCTGGAGCAGCTCGTCCAGGATGGACATCTGGGGATGAAGTCGGGGCGCGGCTTTCGAGACTGGACCGGCGACGCCGGGCAAAAACGAGCGCAAGATGTGCGTACAGCCCTAAAACGTCAATTGACCCGGGCAAAAACGGCTGCACCAGAGTAGAGCGCGGAACAAAGCTTAAAGACTTAGCGTTATGAATGTCTCGAAAGCTAATTCGCCGTGATGCGCAAAAAGCTAGGTCCTAGCGGTTATTCAGCTGCCGACGCTTGTTGACTCGCCTGGACGGCGGAAATGTCCTTGTACAAGGCGCCGTCCTTCATGATGACGTGCAAATTCTTCTCATGCACCAAAAGGTCAAGATCCTTCAGCGGGTCGCCACTCACCAGAAGAAGGTCCGCGATGAAGCCTTCGCGAACCTCGCCCAGTTCGCCGCCCATGCCCATCACCTGGGCGCCAACCTTGGTGCCGCAAAGCAGCGCCTCGGTCGGCGAAAATCCCAGCAGATCGACGAAATGCTTCAGGTCCCGCGCATTATCGCCTTGCGGCGATTGCGCGAAACCGTAGTCCCCGCCGATGAGAATGCGCACGCCGCGCCGGCGCAATTGCTTGTAAACTTCAGCGGTCGTCTCGATGGTGCGCTGCATGATGCGCCCCAGATCAGACTCCCGGTGGAAGCCGAACTGCGCACCCTCGTACAAAGTGCCGTAGATCACGCCGATGGCCGGGCCCACGAACACTTTCTCCTTCACGCTCTCCAGGGCGTCGAGCGCGGCTTCATCCGCCGATTCGCAGTGATAGATCACGTCCACGCCGCAGCGGACGGCGCGCTTCACCGCCTCGGCCGACCGGGCGTGACAATTGACCCGCTTGTTGAAATCCCGCGCGACGCTCACCGCCATCTGTACCTCGTCCTCGCGCATCGGTGTCAGACCGCCATGGGCGTTAGGGCCCAAATCGTCTCCGGAGATGTTGATTTTGATGTTGTCCACGCCCTCCCGGCAGCACAACCGCACCGCGCGCGCTATCTCCGCCGGCCCATCGGCGATCATGCCGAAGCTCTCGTAATACATGTGCTGCTTACGCTCATCGGCGAGGCCGCCGGTGACCGTGATCTCCGGGCTGGCGGCGCGGATGCGTGGGCCAGGCAGGCGGCCGGCATCGACTTCGTTGCGGATCACCACGTCCAGCCGGAGCTTCGACGTTCCCGCGCCGTAAGCGCTGGTGAAGCCGTGATCGAGCAGGGTTTTGGCGTTGCGCATCGTCAGCAGCACATGTTCCTCGGGCGGGATGTTGCCGAGGTCGGAATCATTCACGGCCCCGCCGAAGGAAAGATGCGCATGCCCTTCCACCAACCCTGGCATCAGCGTGCGGCCCTGCCCCTCGATCACCACCGCGCCTTCCGATTTTAGAGCGCCGCGGTCGCGCGCGATGGTCTTTATCCGGTTGCCCTCGACCAGCACGTCCGCCGGAAACGCGGCGGCGCCGCTGCCGTCCCAGATGTTGGCGTTGCGTATCAAGGTACGGTTCACGGTTCTCATCCTTGTCGGAGCCTTTTTGGACGTTAAGCCGAACGTCCCGCTGGTGGCAACGCGCAAGATTGTCAAGCCGATCACTCCGGCGGCAAGTTCCTCGGGAAGGCGTCCATGCGCTTGAAAATCTGCAGCGCTTTTGTTGGAAAGCGTTGTGTGACGCGGCGCGCGCTAAGCAACGTCTTGCGGGTAACCACAACGAAGAGGTCCGGTGCGTAATCCGTCGGCACCGCGGCCAGGCCGTCAACACCCTCCAGCCAGTAACCAATGCTGAAAATGACGGCTTCGAAGTCGATCATTTCGTATTGCCGCAACGGCAGGTCGCCGAAATAGGGGCTGGTCTCGGCGAGTGGGAGCTGGATTTCGATCAGTCCCTCCAAACGGCCGCCGGGCGGCAGCCGTTTGGCGAGCGGTAGGGCCGGAACCGCGACCTGCCGGTCTGCCGGCATCGGCGCCGCGAATTTGCCGAGGATCACATTGCCCTGCTCGCCGAGAATGACCACGGCATGCTGGTCGTTCGCGGAGGCGTCGCCGTTGGCGGCGATGCTGGGCATCGCATGCATTGCGTAAATCGCGGTCGGCTCGCGGTTTTCCACCGCGTAGAGAAAGCTGAGCTTGTTGCCGGACTTGCCGGGGCGGCAGGTGAGCACAACCCGGTTGGGCGCCCGTTGCGTGTCGGTGTCGCGCAAAGTGGAACTCACGGGCGATAGTCCTCGAGTTTTTCCAGATGCATCAGAGCGCCGCCATCCGCGGTCTCGCGCCGCGCCGCTGTACCGGCCAGTTGGGAAGCTGCCTGCACCAGCAGATTATACAGCAGTACATCGGATGTTTTGACGGCGGCATGTGCGGCGTTCGGCCATTGCCTCGGGTCATAGAAGACCGTGCAATCGGAGCCTCCGGCGACGGCGGCGGCAGGGTCGCGGGGCTGTACCCAGGCATTGGGTGGGTCGAGATCGTACGGCTTTTCGATCCTCACGTTGCGCCCGCTGTCGCGTATCTGCTCGAGCAGGGCACGGCCGGCTTTGCTGCGGACGATGCGGCCGATATCGGCCACCACGCAGTCGGCATAGCCGGGCTCCGGTGTCGCGACTTGCAGCCAGGCGTTCGGGGACGGCGTGGTCTTTGTGTTGCTCATGGCTCCACCTGATCAAAATCGATCCCAAGGCTTTTCTTTAGGCGGACTCATCATCGTCATCACTGCCACCGCCCAGCCACTGGCAATCCACGCTGCCGGTGTTCTGCGTGCAGGGCGGCGCCGGCACGATCTTGTCGGTCTTCGAATTGCGGCCGCCGCCACCGCCGCCGCCGGGAGGGTCGGGATCGGGGATGCAGGGCGAGGTCCGCACATTTGCGTAATCCCCAGGCTCCGCCAGATCGGCATCGCCGACATCGAGCATCGTCACCGCGGCGGAGCTGTCGGGTGAGCCGCCGGAATTCTCATAGATCAAGGGGCCTTTGATATAAACGCCGCAAGGGCCAAGAACGATAAAGCTGCCGCCGACCTTCAGCGTGATCTTGTTGGTCGCCTCGATCACCACGGTGTCGGCGCCGATGCTGGCGACGCCGTCCACCACGGCGGTGAGCTTGCCTTTGAAGTCCAGCGACGTGTCGCCCTTCACGGTCAGCTGGTAGTCCTTCTCCACCGCCTCATACCGGCTTGCGCCGACGTGAAGGTCGTACTCGCCGGCGATGGTGGTCATCGCGTTGCCGCCGAATTTTTTGCCGTTCTTGTCGGTCGCCGCCAGCACATGGATGTGCTGGGTGCCGTAGGTGGTGTAATAGCCGTTGGAAAACGCCGTTATGTCCAGCCGGCCCTGGCTGCGCAGCAGCACCTGCTCGCAGTTATAGGTATCGTCGAAGCGCAGCAAATGGTAGCGCTCCTTGCTGTTCTGCGGCTTGACGATGCTGCTGGTTTTGATGCCGCTGAGCGGCACCGGGTAGTTGCCGGCGGTGTTCGGCAGTTCGCCCTCTGTCGAAAAGCTCTCCGGCGTATTGGGAAACGGCAGATGGCTCGAACCGGTATCGGCATGGTAGATGCGCCCGGTGATCACCGGACGGTCCGGGTCGCCATCCAGGAAGCTTACCAGAACCTCCTGGCCGATGCGCGGCAGGAACTGCGTGCCGAACTTGGTCCCGGCCCAGCCCTCGCTGATCGGCACCCAGGCCGTGTCCTGATCGCTCTTTAGAGGCTGTTCGGCGTCGATTTCCGGGAAGCCGCCGGTGTTGTCGTGTCCGGCCACGTACACCTTGCCCTGCCACGGGAACCGCACCCTTACCCGGCCCAGGGCGTCGGCATAGATGTTGCCCGGACTCTTTAGCCCGTCATGTCCCACCACCACGGCCAGATGCGGCCCGTACGCCTTCGGCTTCGGCGCGTCCGGGCTCGGGATCTGGTTGTACGGTTTGCCGTCCCAGGGCAGGGCGACGAAGGCGTTGGTGTAGATGCCCTGATGCCGGGAGATGATTTCGGCGATGTTGTCGGCCACGAACATCTGCGCGAGGCCGGTGACCGAACTGGCGCCGGCGCCCTGCCTGAAGGAATCCCAGAGGGTTTTCAGCTTCGGCGGGCTGTTGACGAACCAGTTGCTCATGGTGTTGCCGGCGAGCGTGGAGGTTGCGTCCATGTACGGGCGGCCGGGGTCGTCATGGTCGCGGAACAGGCCGGCCAGCCAGCGCACCGGGCTTAGCAGAAAATTCGTGACATCTTGGCCGGCGCTGTGGCCGATGGCGTGTTCGAACGCCGAGAAAGTCAGCTTCGCGATCAGATAATGGCCATTTGCCGGCACCCCTTCATCCGGGAAGCTGGCAAGCACATTTGCCTTGGTTTCGTCACGCTCGATGTGAAACAGCCGGCCTGCCATGAAGGTCGGGTTCTTGGTCTGCCCCTGGACCATGAACACGTTGGGTTCATCGTCCTGCATCCGGCTCTGGGCCTGATCGTTCATCCGGGTCGCGGTGGTTTTTGTGAACGCCGAGGGGAATACCTCGCGCTCGAAGGTATATTTGCCCTCGTTCGGCAGCAGGACATAACCGTCGTCCACATTCGCCGTGCCGAAGGGCACGCTGGTCGGGTTCAGCATATTGAAGTCGCGGGCCAGGACGCTGGTATGGGCGGGCGTGTAAAAGCGCTGAAATCCGGCGATTTCCGTAACCTTCGGTCCGGTGTAAACCACATCCATCTCGAATGTTTTGGCTGAGTAGAAAGGCCCCTGGGAGGTTCCCAGCACCATGGTTTCGCTCTGGCCGCTGGTCCCCGGCTGCGGGTGGTCGAAATAATACCAGATGTCGAACTGCGCCATCAGGCGATTCAAAAAGTTGAAACTCGTTTCATTGTACTGCACGCAATACGGGATTTTTTCGAACGATTCCACGTTGACCAGGCGTTCGTTGATGTAGTTGGCGGGCGTGAACTTCGGAAACTGGGCCATCACCTCCTTGATGATCTGCATGACGGTCTTGTTTTCGAAGACTCGGTATCTGAGGTCGAAATCGAGCATCTTGAAGCCAGGCACCAACCGTCCCCGATAGACACGGAAATCGGTCTGGCTCAACCGGCCATCCGCGAAGATGACCTGGTTCGTGGTGTCCTTCTCGAAATTCTGAAAAAAACCCGTTCGATAGGCATACTCATCGGTATTGCCGCGCATCCCGATCGTCGCCCGGCTGTTGAGCAACCGCAACGGATGCAGGTCCGGAAACTCCACGCCGATGGGCCGGTAGATCATCAGGTCATAAGCGTAAGGGGTTGAAATACCCTCCTGGCCCAGCACGTTGGTGAGCAGCAGGCCGCCCGCATCGTCGGTTTCCCGTTGCGTCGACAGGACCGTATCGATCTTCAGCGTCGTTCTCGCCATCAGACGGCTCCGTGTGGCAAAGTCGTGGCCCGCCTGCCGCGGCGGCCGCTCGGTATAGTCCTGGCCATTGTGATCTCTGCCATTTCGTCAGGTCCGGATCATTGCTTACCTGCATACCGCAAATTCTTCTAGATGCGCTACCGGAACCATCCGCACGCCCTGGCGCCGTTGTTCAGGAAGGTGGACAAAGGCGGATCATGACGGATATTGTCGGCCATTTTCTTGAGGCGACGAAATGGCACTGAAAGTCGTAAACGGCGCGCAGCTTGCCTGTGCGTTCGGCACCAGCCCGTCGAGCTTCGTTGTGCTGCCGGCAAACCAGGTGCTGGCCGAAAACCAACCGGCCGCGACGATCATGGACTATATTCCCATGACCAACATCATGCCGTTCGGCATGTGCAACACCCCTTCCAACCCGCAAGTGGCCGCCGCGACATCCGCGGCGCTGGGCGTTTTGACGCCGCAGCCCTGCTTGCCCGCCACCGCTTCGCCATGGACGCCGGGCGCGATCAGCGTAAAGATCGCCAATCTGGTCGCACTGGATAGTGTTTCCATGTGCAGCTGCATGTGGGGCGGGCAGATCACCATCACCGATCCGGGCGAGACGAGCGTTCAGGTTCCTTGAGGCCATACACGTCGTCGCAACACGTATGAACGTCTTTTACGACGGTCCAAACCGAGGCTTCACAAAGAGGTTTTGCGGGAGCATGAGCGAAAGAAACGTCTTGTTTTATGAATTTCTTTGGCCACGATGTAGAGGCCGCTTGAATTTGTCCAGCCGAAAGAGCCGCCATGGTCTATAAAATCGCCCTCGAAGAACACTTCATGATGCCGCTGATGCGTGAGTATTTCGATGCAACGCTAGGCGATGTGCCGCCGGCCAAACGTGACACGATCATCCACAGCCTCAATGATTTCGGCGAGCAGCGTCTTGCTCAAATGGATGAGGCGGGTATCGGGATGTCCCTGCTGTCGCTCGCTGGGCCCGGCGTTCAGGAGGAGCCGGATGCCGGCGTTGCTACCGCGCGTGCAACCGCAGCCAATGACTATCTGGCCGGAAAAATTCAGGACAAGCACGAAAGATATCGTGGACTGGCCCATCTCGGCCTGCAGAACCCGGCCGCCGCCGCGCGGGAATTGGAACGCTGTATCGGCGATCTCGGCTTCGTGGGCTGCATGATCAACGGGCACACGCGTGGGCGCTATCTGGATGATCCGTTCTTTCTGCCGTTCTGGGAGGCGGCCGCCGGTTTAAACGTACCGGTCTATCTGCATCCGGCTGATCCGGCATCGCCGCTCGCGGCCGTCGATGGCCATGCCGTACTCAAGCGCGCAACCTGGGGATGGACGGTGGAGACCGCATCGCACGCGCTGCGCATGATTTTTTCCGGCCTGTTCGACCGTTTTCCGGACATCAAGCTCGTCCTCGGGCATTTGGGGGAGACACTACCCTACCAGCTCTGGCGCTTCGATAGCCGGGCAAAACTCTACGACTGCAAACTTGCCCGTGAACCATCGGAATATATCCGTAAAAACATCACGGTCACGCTCTCGGGCACGTACTCGCGCGAGCCGCTGGAATGCGCATTGGCGGCATTGGGAACCGATCGAGTGTGCTTCGCGGCCGACTATCCCTTCGAGAATAGTCCGATGGCGGGACGTTTCCTGGATACGGTAGAATTGGAGGAAACCACGCGCGATGCCGTAGCCCACGGGAACGCGAAGCGCCTGTTCGGACTGTGATAACCTGTAACGTCCGGCACATGTTTGCCTTGAACTGGCCGTCCGTTGAGCACGACCGGAAAGCTGGCGAATAGCGCGGCGATACGCGTGGCGCCGGTTAGCGAGAAAGAATTCCGGTGGATCTCAAGAGACGCTATACTATAGCATGAGCGTCACCCTTGAGAGGACCAGCATGAACACGGCGAACCACCGGAGCATGGAGCGGCGGCTGCAGGCGGCGGCCGAAACCTGTGAACGGCACGGGGCTCAGCTCACCGAGTTGCGCCGCATGGTCCTCAGCCTGGTGCTGGAAGCGGACGGGCCGTTGACCGCCTACCAGTTGCTGGACCGGCTCAAGGAGCGCCGGAAAAGCGCCGTGCCGCCGACGATTTACCGGGGCCTGGATTTTCTGGTCAAACATGGACTGATCCACAAGATCGAGCGCCTCAACGCCTTCATCCCCTGCGCCGATGCGGAGCATGACCACCACGATGTGCAGTTCCTGATTTGCCAGAGTTGTGGCACGGTCGCAGAGATTGAGGACCGGATGGTCCGCAGGGCGCTGGCGGGTGCGGCGGCGCGGCAAGGCTTTCAACCGCAAAATGCGGTGGTCGAGCTGAACGGCACCTGCGCGTTGTGCGCCGCGCACCCGCCCGTCGCCTGAAATCAGATGCGTGCGCCGGTCGAGCCGCCGAGGTTTTTTCCGGTGCTCCACGTCGTCCAGCAGCGTTCCATGCCGTAAAACACCGCGCCCAGAACGCCTACAAAAAAGCCGACCGGCCAGTTCGTGACATAAGAGGCGGCAATGGCTGCCCAGGCCGTGCCCAAGGCGATGCCGACCGAGAGCAGCATGGCGCGCGCCGGCTGGTCGGTGATCGAACGGGCGATCGCGGCCGGCGCGATCATCAGGCTGAACACCAGCAGCACGCCCACCACGGGCACCGCCATCGCGGTCGCCAATGCCAGCAAGGTGAGGAACAGCAACTCCATGGCTCGGGGCGGAACGCCCCGCACCGCGCCCAACTCCGCCGACAGTGAATTGAGAAGCAGCGGCCGGTAAAATAGGCCGGTGAGCGCAAGCACGATCCCGCCGACGATCGCAACCGGGGCAATGGCGGCGTTGTTGATCCCGAGCACCTCGCCGAACAGCAATGCGAAAACCGCCTGCGAATATTCGCTGGTCATGCTGAGGAACAGCGCGCCGAGGCCAAGCAGCGCCACCAGGACAAGCGCCGTCGCCACCTCCGGCCGGCCGCGCCGGCTGAGTTGGCTGATGCCGAGCACGCCGAGGCCGGAGAAGACGATCAGCCCGGCGAACTGGTCGATCCGCAGCCACGCCGCGGCGGCGGCGCCGGAAAACGCGCCGAGCGGCAGGGCGTGGGCGGCAAACACGGCACCCCGGATGACAACAAAAAAGCCAACGGCGCCGGCCACAACCGCAACCAAGCTGGCGACGATCCAGGTGTTCATCATGAAGCTCGAAAACATCGTCAGACGCTGGCCGTTGCCTGGCGCCGCGGCGGGCCGGCCGATCTGCCGGGGACGAGCAGCACCAGAACATAGGCGATGAAAATGATGCTGACGATGCAGAAGCTCACCGGCCAGCCGCGCCCGCCGGTCCAATAGAAGCTGTCATAGGCGAGGAGAATCCCGCCCCAGGTCGCCGCCAGGCCAAATCCGGACGACAGCAGAATGGCGAAAGCAGGGCGGCGGGCGAGGCGGAGTGCCGTCGCCGCCGGGCCGATCAGCAACGCGGTTGAGAGAATTGCCCCAACGGTCATCGCCGAAAGCGCCACGGCCAGCGCCAGCACCACCAGATGCGCGAGGCCGACCAGCCGCATCCTCACACCGCGCACCTCGGCGAGATCGGGGTCCACCGTGCTCAGCAGCAGCGGGCGATAAAGCAGCCCGGTGACCAGGAGCGCGACCAGCCCGGTCGCGGCCGCCAGCGGGATGACGGCAGCCGGAATTGCAAACATCGAGCCGAACATGACGGTGATCGCCGCACCCGTCGTGCTGCCCAAGGTCACGTCCAGATACAGGAACAGCGCGGCAAGCCCAAGTCCGGCGCCGAGCACGATGCCGGTGGCGAGGCTGCGTTCGCGGGCGCGGCGCACGCCCACCGCCTCGATGCCGCAGGCCGCGACCACCGCCATCGCCACGAAGCCGAGCAGCGGGTTGACGCCGAGCAGGAACGAGGCGGAGCCGCCGGCGCTGCTGACATCGGCGAGCGCGTGGCCGGCGAACGAATGGCCCCTGACCACGGTGAATACGCCGACAACACCCGAGACGATCGCGGCGGCGCCGCCAACGATCATTGCCGTGTGCACCGGCCCGTTCGAGAAAAAGCCCGGCCCGAAGATGTCGCCCGCCAGCGCCGCGAGTGCGCTCACGGGATTGGCGCCACATGGACCGGATCATGCGCCGCCGCCGGCGCCGCGTCGGCGGAGCCGGCGGCGACCACCAGAACCCGGCCGTGCACGCGGATGACGTCGATATGGTAGCCGTAGAGCTGGCTCAGCACTTCGGTTCGGACCACCTGTTCGGCGGTGCCGCTCGCGGCCCGGCCATTGGCGAGATAGACGACCCGGTCCATGACCGGCAGCAGAGGGTTTATGTCATGGGCCGAAAGCAGGACCGCGACGCGATGCTCGGCGGCAAGCCGCGCCAGCAAGTCGACGATTTCGGCCGTGCTGCGGATGTCCAGGTTGGCGAGCGGTTCGTCCAGCAGCAGCAGGAGCGGGCGGCGGATCAGCGCGTGAGCGATCAGGACGCGTTGTTGCTGGCCGCCCGAGAGCTGGCCGATCCGCTGCTCGGCAAAACCGGTCGCGTCGACGGCGGCCAGCATCTCATCGATCAGGCGGCGGCGGTGGCGGGACGGCAGCGGCAGGCCGAGCCGGTGCCCGTCCAAGCCGAGTGCCACCAGATCGCGGGCCCGCAGCGGCAGTTCCGGGTCCAGAAAGCTCTTCTGCGGCACATAAGCAACGGCGCCGCGGTTTCGGCGATGCCCGCCGTCGATCGTGACGGTTCCCCGATCGGCTTTCTGGAAGCCGAGGATGGTCCGCAGCAAGGTGGTCTTGCCGGACCCGTTCGATCCGATCAGGCCGCAGAACGCGCCCGGCCGTAGGGTGAAGCTGACATCCTCGAACACCACGCGGCCCGGGAAGGCGATACTCAACCGGTCGACGGCGAGTACATCCTCCCCCTGCGGCATCGTTTTACTTCCCCTGCAGCGTCTCGGTAGAGACCTTCATCGTCACCGCTTTGCGGAGCGCATCGACTTCCGCCAGCATCCAACTCTGATAGGTATAGCCCGGTTGCGGCATCGTCTCATAGACACCGACAACCGGGATGCCGTTCTGCTCGGCGAGATTGAGGAAGGACCGGGTCAGAGGGTCCGTGACCTGCTGGTTGTACACGAATACCTTTACCTTGTGAGCGGTGAACAGATTGTTTTGCGTCGCCACGTTCTGCGGCGACGGGTCCGTGCCGTTCATGATTGCGGCCTGGAGGCTGAACGGCGTCACGATCGTGGTGCCCGTCGCCTGTAGCATATAGTCGCCGACCGGCTCCGTCACGGCGACCGGCGTACCGGGGAAATCCTTCTTGAACGAAGCGATCGCGGCATACCAGGGCTTTAGCGCATCCTTGAACTTCGCCGCGTTCGCTTCGAAATAGCCGGCCTGCGCCGGCAAGAGTGTGGACAGGCCCTTCGCCACCGCGTCCGCCACGATCGGCATGGTCTTCGGGTCATACCAAAGATGCGGATTGGGTGTGTCGTCTTGCAGTTTCAGCAACTTTTGGACATCGATCACCTGGCGTGACGCTTTCGGCGCCGCCGCGATGATTTTGGTGGCCCAATCATCGTAGCCCACGCCGTTCTTGACGATGAGATCGGCGCCGGCAATTTCCGTGGCGACCTTCGGGCTTACTTCGAATGTATGCGGGTCGGTGTTCGGGTCGGTCTCGATCGCCGACACAAGCACATATTTGCCGCCGATCTGGGCGATCGCGTCGGCATATTCGTTCTCGACGCCGATGGCGTTGATCAAGCCCGGTTGCGCCGGTTGCGCCAGGCCTGGTTGCGTGCCGGCAAAACTTCCGAGCGCGATGACGGCTGCGAAAGCGCGGTGTCTCCAGTTCAGGCGCGAGCGGCTGGCGTCACTTGCCTGCGGAGGAACAAGCGGCGGCGCGTTTCGTTCGATCATCTTGTATACATCTCCAAAATAGCTAACCGCCCTTGAGAAATAAAATGATATAACGTAACAGTCGAGCCGTCCAGCGTATAGGATAACATAACGTGCTGGCTAGCCTGTTCTTTGCCTCCGCCTCGCGCCCATCCGTCGGTGTTACCGACGCCTCTGCGTCGCATCCTGCCGCCGATATTTTTCGGTTGGGCTGCCTTGATCGCGGCCCTGCCCGCGGCCGCTCAAACGGCGAATTCAGCCGTCGCTAGCAGCGATTTCTGGCATCGCACCAACCTTTTTGGTGACCTCGGCAGCTTGCGCACCCGCCTCGGCAATGTAGGCATAAGCCTCAACATCACCGACAGCGAAAACCTGCTGGGCAACACCCTGGGCGGCGTTAAACAAGGTGCCGGGCCGCCGGCCTTGACCAGGATAGTGGTGCGCCGCGGCGCACCACCGAAGAACTTCTCGAATTCACCTACCAGGCCACGCTAACCGGGTGGCTCGTCCTGCAGCCGGATCTGCAATACGTGATCAACCCCGGCGCCGGTGCGACAGACCCGAACCAGCCATCAATCAAGCTATGCAATGAACTTATTGCCGGCGCGTGCGCGGTGGTCACGTTCTGATCGACGGGATCAACCGCGCCGCCCCGTTCTGGTCTGCCTAAATAGGCCGCCCCGAGGCGGCGCAGCCTTCTATACTGCCGCGATGCTCTGCACCTCGACCTTGAAGGGTTCCTCGACCAGCCGGCTGACCATCAGCAACGTGTTCGGCGGATAGATCCCATCCGGAAAGAATTTCGGGAACTCCCTTAGCCGGTAGGCCATGAACTTCGGTATATCCCTGGTATCGACGAGATAGGTCGTGAACTGCACGATGTTCTTCCAGCCGGCGCCGGAACTCTCGAGCGCGGTGGCGATGTTGGCAAAGATCTGGGCGCATTGCGCATCGAAATCGCCGTCGCCGATAATCGTGCCGTTGGCGTCCGCGGCGAGCTGGCCCGCGATGAACAGATACTCCGAAGCCTTGACGCGGGTGATCTGAGAATACTGGCCGCGCGGCGAGCCCAGCGTGGGGGGAGAAAAAATTTCGATGTCGGCCATGGGTGCACTCCTGAACTCTTCCGTTCCTATATTTAGCGGCACGCTCCAACGCCCGCGTCAAATTCTGCATCATGGAACCACGCAACGCGTTTGTCTCGGCATTGACACTGCGGACTGCGCGTCGTTAGATGACTGTATTCCGTCGACGGAACACGGTCGCCGGATAGAGGAACGCCTTCACGGCCAACATGGTCGGAGGGAATGAAATGACAGCAAAGCCGTTGCAGCGGACGACGCCTGGAGTCAGCGCCGGAACGCCGACGATCAAGCCGCGCCGGGCCGATGGGGATCTCGTGCAGTCTCTGATGCGCGCGCTCACACTTCTTGAAATCCTTGCCGACCAGCCTTGCCGGCTGACCGAACTGGCGAAGCGAGCCAAGCTGCCTCCTTCCACCACGCACCGGCTGCTGACGACGCTGGAGCAGAAACGGTTCGTCCGCTTCGACCGTGAGGAAAGCCAGTGGACCGTCGGCAGCCATTGCTTTGCGATCGGGGCCGGCTACCTGCGCCGGCAAGACTTCATGGTCGAAGCGCAGCCGCGGATCGAAAGTCTGGCCAGTCAGATCGGCGCCACCGTCAATCTCGGCGTGCGGGACGGCGTCAACCTGCTGCTGGTCCGTCAGGCCTGCGCCGCCGGCGGTTCGCCGGCGCAGCCGCAGGGGTCGAACCTGCCGCTGCACGCCACCGCCATGGGCAAGGTTCTGCTGGCCGGCAACACCGAGCCGGGGCAGGGCGCCTTGCCCGCCGGCGCGCTGCTGAGGATGACCGAGCGGACGATCATCGATCCCGCCCTTTTGGCACGCGAACTTCATGAGATTCGCGCTGGTGGCATCGCCGTCGATAATGAAGAGAGCATGACCGGGCGGCGCTGTCTTGCGGCACCCATCCATAACGAACTCGGGCAGTGCGTTGCGGCCATCTCGGTCACCGCCTCCCGCAGTCAGATGACCGATAGCGTGTTAACCAAGCTCGGTGCCACGCTCGCTGCGACGGCGGCCGATATCACCCGCGCCTGCGGTGGATATAATGGCTACCGCCGGGTTTGATCCAAAGGGTCGGAGTGCGGTAGATGAACCGCAAGACTAGAGGGTTCAGGGACGGCTTATGACGGAGATCGCGGCAATCGGGTTGCATCGGCAAACGCTGTCGGCGCAGATCTATGCCAGCCTGGAAGGCCAGATACTGGATGGCGCGTTGGCGCCGGGAACCAAACTCTCCGAGGAGAGGCTGGCCGATCGCTACGGCGTAAGCCGCGCGCCGGTGCGCGAAGCTTTGGCCGCCCTGCAACGGGCCGGACTCGCCGAAAAAATCGGCGCCCGCGACCGTATGGTGGCGGTGCCGAACGCCGAGGTGATCGCGCAGAAATACGATCTTTGGTGGGTGGTCGATGTCGGCCGGACCTACCTTGCATCGCTGGCGGCGACGGAAGCGGAATGCAGAGACCTGCAAGACCTGATTGACCAGATGCGTGCCGCCGTGAAGCGCAACGACTCAGCCGGCTACCGGGAACGCGCCGCGACCTTCCACGAGGCGATCCGGCAGAGCTGCAAGAACCCCTATGTCGCCGAGCTTGCCGCCAGTTGCGACGTTCATCTGCGCTGGTTCGAGGCCTTGTACGACAGCCATCCGGATGTCTCGGCCGTCACCGTGCGAGAACATGCCGCCATTCTGGCGGCTTTCCGGACGCGGGACTTCACCGCCCTCTCGGAGAGCATCCGCACCCATATGATGCGCCAGCGGGACCGCATGCTGCGCTTGTTCGCGGCGCCGGCGGCCCCCGCGATCGACGTTGGTTAGGCGATCTCGCGGGGCCTTTAAGGGCATTAATTCCGCGAGCCGGAAACGCGGCGCTGCCGCCGCGATAGACGCTTTAAGACCCCGGAAGAAAGTGGGAGGATCAGGTGCCGGCGTATCGGGAATGGGATTTTGCGTTCGAGGACAGCACGGTCCATGCCATGGAAGGCGGCGCCGGGTTTCCGTTGCTGCTGATCCACGGCTCCGGGCCCGGCGCCTCCACCATCGGCAACTGGCGGCTGATCCTGGAGCCGCTGGCCGAGCGGTATCACGTCTTCACGATGGATCTGGTCGGCTTCGGCCGCTCCGGCCGCCGATCCCACCCGCCATTTTTCGATGTCGATTTCTGGATGCGCCAGGCCAGGGCGATGCTCGGCCACATGCCGGGAGGCGCATTCGGCATCGTCGGCCATTCTCTCGGCGCGGCCCTGGCGCTGAAGCTGGCGGCCACGACGCCGCGCGTTGCCGCGGTGCTCACCACCGGCGCGATGGGCGCCGATTTTCCGGCCAACGAAGGCACCATACGTTGTTGGACCTTCCCAGAGACGCGGGAGGATCTGCGGGCGATTGCCGAGGTGCTGATCCATGACCATCGGCACATAACGCCCGAGTACATCGAAAATCGGGTCAAAACGCTGTTCGGGGACGCCGACTACCGCGACTATTTCTCCACCATGTTCGCCGGCGATCGGCAGCGCTTCGTCAGGCAAGCGCTGCTCACTGCGGCCGAGCTGGCGGAGGTCACGATGCCGATCAAAATGCTGCACGGCCGTGAGGACACCGCTTTTCCGTTGGCCATCACGCTCGAACTGGCGAAGTCGCTGCCGCAAGCCGATATTCTGTTGCTGGCCAACTGCTCGCATTCGATCGCGCTGGAGCAGCCGGAAAAGCTGTTGGCGGCGTGTTTCGCGTTATTTCCCGGCTGAGCCGGCGACGAGCCGGCAACTCGACGCCGCACGGCCGCTTTGTTAGCCTTCCCAGCGGGGCTGCTTTGATGAACGAGCCGCGCCGGAGGACTACGCAATGAAATTCAGCTCTCTGTTGCTCGGCCTTGCCGCGCTCGGCGCCGGGGCTTTCTGGGCGGAGCGTGACTATCGCGGTTGGCGCAGCCTCGGCATCGGCGGCATCCCGCCCACGCCGCGCGGCTGGCTCACGGTGACGAAGTGGCGCGCCAAGAAGAAGGAAGTGTTTGGCGCGGCACTTTACAGCGCGGAAATTGGCCAGCCCGGCAACCACGCCTATTTGTCGCCTCTGGTGACCCGCAACGGTCCCCGCCCAAGCATCGCGCCATGGCCGGTGCCGCACCGCCAGCGCGACCAGTTCATCGGCACCGGGATGAAGCAAAAGCTGCAGGATGTGTTCGACGAAGCGGTCCGCCGCCACGACGACGCCGTGCACTACGCGCTGAGCTTCTACGAAAAACACAGCCCGGCGGTAACCTTGCGCGACCCGAATTGCGGCCACGCCCATGCCCGGCTTGGGCAGGGCGAGACCGCGCACATCCATCCGGGCGACGGTTCCATGCACATGATCTTCAGCCCGAGCGACGCCGCAACCGTGATCGAGGCCAAATGGGGCGAACGGCATCCGCTCTGTGGCGTGATGGCGACGCTGCCGAGCACTTATCTGTATGTCTACCCGCCGCGCGACGATTTCGAACTCGATGTCGTGAAAAACCTGCTTGAGGCTTCGATCGCGCATATGACGAAATCCGGCGCGGTCTCAGCGCCGCAGGGCGGCCAGTAGCGCGCTCTGGTTGAACGGCTTCTGGCACCACGGATAGGTGGCGTAGGCGGCATCGATCCCGCCGGCGCCATAGCCGGAGGCGAACACGAACCGCACGTTCCTGGCCGCCAGCGCATCGGCGATCGGGTAGGAGGTGGCGCCGTGCAGGTTGACGTCCAGCACCGCGCCGTCGATGGCGATGTCGTTGCCGGCGATCAAAGCCAGCGCCTCCTCGACCCGGCCGACCGGCCCGATCACCTCGGCCCCGGCCTCCTCCAGGATATCGCTCACGACCAGCGCGACCAGATAGTCGTCCTCCACAACCAGGATGCGGCGGCCGCGCAGTTCCAATGGCTCCTCCATCGAAGGCAATGTGGCCTGAAGTCGGAATGGAGCAAGACGCTGGGGATGAATTGCGCTGGAATAACAGCGCAGCCTGATCCGGTTGTGCCACGCTGGGCGCTCCTTCTACCTCCGCGTGCTAACTGGTGCGCGCGACCTTGTACGATCGGCGTACGATTGGCGGGATCAGGCGGCGCTTGCCAAGTGCCGGCGGCCCGGCCAAACCGCCGGGATGGACCAGCGCGGCACCCAGATGGCGGACCCGAAAGCATCGATCGCGGCGACGCTGCGGACCGCGCTGATAGTTGCCGGCTTCGGCATCCTGATCTGGCTACTGTCAGACGTTTTATTGCTGGTCTTCACGGCGGTGCTGCTCGCGGTGCTGCTGCGCGGAACCGCCGCGATACTGCACCGGGCGCTCGGCCTGCCGGTCGGCATCTGGCTTGCGCTGGTCACGCTGCTGGCGATGGCGGGCGCCGCCGGCTTTTTGGTTCTGCTCGGCCAGCGCTTTGCCGATGAAGGCCAGCAATTGCTGTTGGCGCTGACAAGCTTTGTGCAGCACCTACGCGAGCACTATGGGGGCACGACCTGGGCCCAGACTTTGCGGAAGGTCATCGGCTCCGGCCACGGGATCAACCTGGCGCCGGTCGCGCCCAAGGTGCTCACCGCCACCTTCGGCACGGTCGGCGGCCTCGTATTGCTGCTGGTGACGACGCTCTACCTCGCCGCCGCGCCCCGCCCCTATATCAACGGCGCGATCCGGCTGATCCCGCTGTTCTACCGGGAGCGTGCCGCGATGATCATGGACCAGCTCGGCCGCACCTTGCGGTTCTGGATGGCCGGCCAGTTGATCAGCATGGCGACGGTCGGCGTGCTGTCGACGGTCGGATTGATGCTGCTGCACGTCCCGCTGTTCGTGGCACTCGGCGTGCTCGCCGGCCTGCTCACCTTTATCCCATATCTTGGCGCGATCCTGGCCGGCGTTCCCGCCGCCATCATCGCCTCCACCCAGGGACCGGAGATGATCATCTGGGTGGTGCTGCTCTACATTGGTTGCCACCTGATCGAGGGCTATGTGGTCACGCCGCTGGTGACCCGCCGCACCGTCGACCTGCCGCCGGCGATCACGCTGGTGTCGATCTCCGCCTTCGGCGCTTTGTTCGGCTTCATGGGCGTGCTGATCGCAACCCCTCTAGCCGCCGTGATCATCGTGCTGGTGCGGGAAATCTACGTCCGCGACATCCTCGGCGACCACCGACCGGAACTCGAAACCGGCCCGGCAAATCCCGCAAATCCCAGGTCGAATGCTTGATCTTTGCAAAATGGTGGGCGCGACAGGGATTGAACCTGTGACCCCCACCATGTCAAGGTGGTGCTCTACCGCTGCGCTACGCGCCCATGTCCCGGCGCGCTGTCTAGCCGCGTTGGTTTGAGGAGGCAAGTCTCGGACCTGTCCGGCATCGGCCGGCGGCTCGGCGCCTCACGCTGGCGAGCGCTTTTGCTCGCCGCCCTGCTGGTCGGTTGCGCTTGCGCCGCGATGGCCCTGGCGGCGGACTGGACGCAGACGGCCTTCGGCGGCCTGACGCGGCGCTTCCCGCTGCTGCCGTTGGTGGTTACCCCGGCTGGCTTCGCCCTCTGCGCCTGGGCGACTCAGACTTACGCCCCCGGCGCGCAAGGCAGCGGCATTCCCCAGGCCATCGCCGCCCGCGAGCTGCCGAACCGGGAAGAGCGCACCGCGCTATTGTCGATCAGGCTGGTCGCGATCAAATTCACCCTGCTGCTGATCGCCTGGCTGTGCGGCGCCTCGGCCGGCCGTGGCGGCCCGAGCGCGCAGATCGGCGCCGCGATCATGTTGAAGGCGTCGCGCCACGGTGGCCTGACTGAGGACCGGGGGTTGATCCTGGCCGGCGTGGCGGCCGGTTTTGCCACCGCTTTCGACGCCCCGCTCGCCGGGATCGTCTTTGCAATTGAAATCGTCGGCGGTCCGTGGGCGGCGCGAACTGTAGGGCTGGTGGCGTCCGTCGCGGTCCTGGCGTGGCTGGCCTCGGTCGGGCTGGCCGTTCGGACCAATGGCTTTGGCGACGTCGCGTTCGCCAGCCTGCCGCGCGATTGGCTGGTGGTGCTGCTTTGCGGTGTTTGCGGCGGGCTGCTGGGCGGCGGTTTCAGCCGGTTGCTGCTGGCGGGCAAGCGCGCCGCGGCGCGTTGGCTGCCTCGGCAGACGCCGTTCCGCCGCTTGGGCCTGCCGCTCGGCTGCGGCTTGGTGGTCGCATTGCTCGGCGTCGCCAGCAACGGCGCCACCTATGGCACCGGCTATCAGGCGTCCGCCGCGGTGCTCGGCGGCCAGATGCTCGCTTGGAGCTTTGTGCCGGCGAAGTTGCTGGCGACGATGGCCACCTCCCTGTCCGGCATCCCAGCCGGTATCCTGGCGCCTTCCCTGGTGGTCGGCGCCGGCCTCGGCGGCTGGCTCGCCGGCGCCGCCGGCGGGGCAGTCGGCCTTGGCGCCATGCTCGGCATGGCCGGCTTCTTCGCCGGCGCGATGCAAACGCCGTTTGCAGCCATCCTGCTGGTGCTGGAAATCAACGGACATTGGGCCGCCATGCCCAGCATCGCGGTAGCGGCCGCATTGGGTTACGGCGTCGCCCGCTTGCTGTTACCGGCGCCGCTCGACCGGCTGTTGGCCGGCGATTTCCTGGCGGCCTCGGAAGCCGCCAAAGCAGCCCTGGCCGATGATCAAGCTTCGAACAGCGTCCGGCCGATATAGTCGCCCTGCCGCACCCCCGGCGGGCAGGCGAAGATGCCGCCGCCGACATGGGTGGTGAACTGGTTCAAGGCATCGAGCTTCGACATTTTTTCAAAGATCTTGATGAAGGCGTCACGCGGATCTTTCTGGTAGGCCTGGAAGAACAGCCCGGAGTCGTACTCGATGCCCTGGTGCCAGGGCGGCCAGCGCTCGGCAACAAGGCTGGCGCCATTGTTGTAGGAATAGGAGCGCCGCAGCATCTGGCTGCCGCCGTTATTGACCGGCGCCGCCAGCCGCACATGGGCGTTGTCCGGGATCACCGAATTGCCGTCGGCATCGGCAGCGTTGAAATCCGGGGTGTCGAATTCCGCCTTAGCGCCAATCGCAGCACCAGAGACCTTGTGCCGGCCGATGGTCTGCTCCTGGAAGGCGACCTTCATGCGGTCCCAATGTTCGAGAAAGATGCGGACCCGGCGCCCCACCATGTAGCTGCCATTCTGCATCCAGCCGCCCTCGTTGCCGACCCAGACGATCGGCGGCGCCTGTTCGATGGTCGGGTTCATCGTGCCGTCCTTGAAGCCGAGGAGGTTGCGCGGCGTGCCGGCAACCTTGCCGGCGTTGGTGAAGCCGCTTTGCACCCATTTCAGCTGCACGATTTCGGCGCCGATGCGGGCCAGTTGGCGGACCGCGTGGAAACAGACCTGGGCGTCGTCCGAGCAAGCCTGCACGCAAAGCGCGCCTCCGGTCTGCCCCGCCACCAGCTGGTCGCCGTTGAAGCGCGGCAGGTCGACCAGCGCCGCCGGCCGCAAATGGGCGATACCGTAGCGGTCGTGCCCGTCCAGGGTGAACAGATCCGGACCGAAGCCGAAGGTCAGCGTCAGCCGGGCCGGGCTCTGGCCCAGCGTCTCACCGCTGTCGAGCGCCGGTTGCCCCGGGTCCTGCGCGCCCGGCTCGGCGGCCAGCCCCTGGGTCAGCCGCGCCGCCGCCAGGGTCCAGTTTTGCAGCAGTGCCACGACATCCTTGCGATCGCCGGCGAGGATGTCGAAGGCGGCGAAATAGGTGTTCTCCTGCATCGGCGTGGTGATGCCGCCCTGATAGGTGCCATAAAACGGCTCCACATCGGCGCGCGCCGGCTGCGGACGCGACGGCATGATCTGCGCCCGCGCCGCCTCGACGCCGGCAACGCCCGCGGCGCCGGCCAGGCCGCCCGCGGCGGCCAGAAACAGGCGGCGGGAGGGCTTGATGCCAGGCTCCCTCATTGCGCCTGAACGAGCGTGTTCATTTCGTCCTCCACGTGATGGAACCGTTGCCGGCGGCGTTCGGCCACACCGCTGTTACTGGAAATGAAATTCATTCGCATCTCTGAAGCCCAAGCCGTCGTGAACAATCGCCCCATTTCAGACCGCCGCGTCCGTACTGGGGCGCGGCGCCGGATAAACCATCACCTCGCCCTCTATCCTGAGCCAGACCTCGGCGCCGGATTGCGGCGCGACATGGCTGAAAATCCGTGCCGTAACCTCTTCGGCGCTGTTTTTCAGGGCCAGCCGCACCGTCGCGTCGTGGCCATAGAAAGTCACTGCTTTCACCACTGCTGCAACGTCTCCGGATGCCGGCGCGGCGGTGAGCTTGATCTGCTCGGGCCGCACCATGATGTTCACCGATCCAGTTGGGCCGCCCGGCGGCAGCGACAATCTGCCAAACGCGCATTGCACCGCGTCGCTTTCCGCAACGCCGCGGGTCAGCACCGCCTCGCCGACGAACCGGGCCAGGGCCGCATCGGCGGGGCGACGGTACAGCGCCGCGGGCGCCGCGAGTTGGACCAGCTGGCCGTCGCGCAGGACGCCGACCTGGACGCCCATCGACAGCGCCTCCTCCTGATCGTGCGTGACCAGGATCGCGGTGGTGCCGGCGGCCCGCAGGGCGGCGGCAACTGTCTCGCGGGTGTCGGCGCGCAGGCCGGCATCCAGCGCGGAAAACGGCTCATCCAGTAACACCAGCTTCGGGTTGGGCGCCAAAGCGCGGGCCAGCGCCACGCGCTGCTGTTCGCCGCCGGAGAGCTGGTGCGGGGCCCGGCCGGCATAATCCGCCGGCAGCTCGACCATTTCGAGCATTTCGGCAACCCGGTCGCGGCACCGCCGCGCCGCCCGTGGCAGGCCGAAGGTGATGTTGTCGGCGACGCAGAGATGCGGGAACAGCGCTCCCTCCTGCGCCATGTAGCCGATGCCGCGGCGCTCAGCAGGCTTGTGCAGCGTGGCGGCGGCGACCAGCGCGCCGTCGATCCTGATCTCCCCGCCATCGACCCGCTCGAAGCCGGCGATCAGCCGCAACAGGGTGGTCTTGCCGCTGCCCGAGCCGCCGAGTATCGCCACCAGCGTGCCGGCTTCGACAATTAGGCTCACATCGTGCAGCACCGGCCGGCCGGCATAGGCTTTTTGCAAGATCGCAATGTCGAGCTTGGCCATCAGACCGCCGCTTCCAGCGCGGCGCCAACCGGCGCGGCACCAACGGGGGTGAAAACGCTAGCGGCGCCGAAGCGGCGCGCCAGGGTCCAGGACGCCAGCAGCGATAGCGCCGCCAGCACCGCCGCGTATGGCGCCGCCGCGGCAAAAGCCAGCGTCGAGGTATCCGCCCAGATCTGGGTCGCCAGCGTCTGGGTGCCGATCGGCGCCAGCAACAAGGTCGCGGTGAGTTCGGTGGTGACGGCAATGAACACCATTGCCGCGGCGGCGCCCAGCCCCGGCCCGGCCAGCGGTAGCGTCACCCGCCAGGTAATGGCGATCCAATTCAGGCCGAGCGCGCGGCCCGCTTCCTCCAGCCTGGGCTGGGCCTGCACGATCGCCGAGCGGATGCTGACCAAAGCGAGCGGCAGAAACACGATCGAATAGGCCAGCAGCAGCAGGAAGACGCTTTGGTAGAGCGGCCGGATCAGGTGAACGGTCAGCGAAACCAGCGCCAGCGCCACGACGATGCCGGGGATGCTTTGCGCCAGATAGGCTGTGCGCTCCAGGCCGACAATCAACCAGCCGTCAAACCGCGCCGCCAGCACGCCGAGCGGCAGGGCGATCAGCATGGTCAGGGCAGCACCGCCGAGGCCGAGGCCGAGCGACGACAGAGCGGCGGCGGCTACATCGGCGGGGGCGGCGGCGGCGGTCGCGGTGGCGGCCGAACTATCCCGCGTCAGCCACCAGAGGATGGTGCCGAGCGGTACTGCGATGGTCACCAGGGCTAGCGCCGCGAAACCGAGCGGCACGATCGGCCGCCAGCGGCCGAGGCGGTAGCGCGCGGCGGCGCGCCGGGTGCCGTGCGCCAGCCGGCCATAGCGGGCGCGGCCCCGGACCAGCTGCTCGGCCAGCAGGCAGAGCAGGCAAAGCAGGATCAGCACCACCGCCAGCAGCGCCGGCTCGGCGCCCGAAAATCCGGCGCGGTAGGCCGAATAGATGGCGGTGGTGAAGGTGCGGAACCGCAACATCGCAAAAGCGCCGAACTCGACCAGCGTGTCGAGCGCCACCAGCAACATGCCGCCGAGCAGTGCCGGACGCAGTTGCGGCAGGATCACGCGGCGGAAAATCGCCCACGGGCCATTGCCCAACGTCCGCGCCGTTTCCTCGAGCGCCGGGTCCATCTCGCGCAGCGCCGCCGCGACCGGCAGGTAAACCAGCGGAAAGTAAGAGACGGTCACGACCAGCAGCGCGCCAGCGAAATCCTGCAAATCCGGGCTGATCGAAACCCAGGCGTAGCTGGTGATGAAGGCCGGGATGGCGAGCGGCACCACCGCCAGCACCGCCCAGAGCGGCCGGCCTGGCAGATCGGTGCGCTCGACGAACCAGGCGGCGGCAGTGCCGATCAGGCCGCAGCTTATCGTCGCGCACAGGATCAGGCCGAGGCTGTTCGCCAATAACTGCGCGATCAGCCCGCGGCCGAGCAACGCAACCGCCGCGCCGAAGCCGGCGTGGCCGGCATTCGCCAGCGTCACCGCGACCGGCAGCAGCACCAGCGCCGCCGCCGCACCACCAGCGGCGAGCAGACCGAGAGGCGGCCGGCCAGAGCGCGATGAGTTATCACTCACCACGCCGTACCCTTGCCGGCAATTTCATGGCTCAGTCGATCGCTGCGTGATCCGATTTCAAGCCACATTGCTCTATCGGCCGGCCCCATCAGATCAACCCGGCCTGTTGCAGCAACAAGCCGGCGTTCTTGTCGTCGCCCAGCGCCGCAACGTCGATCGGCGGCGGCTGCAATTTAGAAAACGGCGTCAGCAACGGGTTCGGCGGCACGCCGGCGGCGAGCGGATATTCGAAATCCACGTCGCTTTGGCCCAGCAATTCCTGGGCCTGCTTGCCGACCAGGAAGGCAAGGAACTTTTGCGCCGCCGGCTGGTTTTTCGAAGCGCTCAGCACCGCCGCTCCGGAGATGTTGATCAGGCCGCCGACGTCGCCATGCGCAAAATGGTAGATCTTGCTTGTAGTGCCCTTGGCCCCCTGCGCGGTCTCCAGCCGGGCCCAGTAATAACTGTTGATAATCCCGGTCGCGACGGCGCCGCGGTCGACCGCCGCAACCACGCTCTCGTCGTCCTGATAGATCGTCGCGTTGGCCTTCAACCCTTGCAGCCAGTCGAGCGCGTCTTGTCGGCCTAGTTGTTTGGCGACCGCGGCCACCAACGGTAGGAAATCGGCGTCGCTGGGGGCGATCGCGACCCGGCCTTTCCAGTCCGGCTTGGCGAGGTCGAGCAGCGAGGCAGGAAGCTGGCTGGGCCGGATCAGCTTCGGGTTGAAAGCGAGCACGTTTTCCCGCGCCAGCACGCCGACCCAGTTGCCGTCCTTCGCGCTGTATTTTTCGGGAATTTGCCGCAGCGTCGCCGGGTCCACCTTCGCCAGCAGGCCCTGCTCGTCCAGCAACGTCAGTTCTGGAGAATTCTCGGTAAACAGCACGTCAGCCGGCGAGTCTTTGCCTTCCTGGATGATCTGCGCCGCGATCTCCGGGCCTTCCCCTTCATGGACCCGCACCGCAATGCCGGTTTCCTTGGTGAAGGCCGCAGTCAGCATGTCGATCACCTGTTCATGCTGAGCACTGTACAGCGTGAGCACCGGCGCGGCCGCCGCCGGCAACGCCATGCAGGCCGACGCAAGGAAACCGAGGGCTAGAAGCGGGCGGCGCATTGATCCTCCAACTGCGAATGAGAAACATTCTTAATTGAAGGGAATAGATACTTAGACCTTGCCGATCTGTCAATTGCCGGATCGGAAAAACCGGGACACTCGGCGTCAGAGAAAGCCTTCGCCAGTTGAAGCGGTCCCAACCGCAGGGCGCAATTCAAGTTTCATGATTCGACAACTTAAAGTGGCTATATTCTAAAAAAACAATTCAAAATAGAACTCGGCGACACGTTATGATTCAGAATCTATTTTGAACGATAGAAACTTTCGAATTTGGATTAGTCTAATATATTTCATTGCAGCGCCAGGGGCTCAAATGTTTAGAACAGTCAATCTGTTCGAAAGGATATGCCGTGGCCCAGCCGACCTACTCCGTTTACGACGTCTCAGTATCAGACCTGTTCGACGTTAAAGTTGGCACCAAGATTGGCGCCGGCAGTGCCGTGACGACCGCAGACAGTTCGCCGGTTCTGACCTTGGGCAACCAGTTCCAGGACAGCGACATCTCCGGCAAGCTCACCTATGTTGGCACAGCCGAACGCAACGGCAAGGCGATCGGCTTCATCGGTTACGACAAGTCGACTGGGCAGACCTACTTGTTTGCGGACGTACCCGTCACATCCAAGAACTATTTCCTGGATTACTCGCTTGGACCGAACGATCCCCTCCCCGGCAACTTCAATATCAATACCGGACACGCCCAGAGCGGCGACGCGCCGCACTGCTTCATGGCCGGTACCCTGGTGACGACGCCAAGCGGCACGGCGGCGGTCGAAACCCTGAAGATCGGCGACGCGGTTGTGTTGCACGAGGGCGGCACCGCGCCGGTCACCTGGGTCGGCCGGCAGACGGTTTCGACGGTCTTTGCCGACAAGCTCCGCGTGCTGCCGGTCCGTATCAAGGCCGGCGCCCTGGCCGAAGGCATGCCCGACCGCGACCTGCTGATCTCCCCGGAGCACGCGGTGCTGCTGGGCGACGTGCTGGTGCAGGCCGGCGCCCTGGTCAACGGTAGCTCGATCACCCGCGAGACCCAGGTTCCCGAGACCTTTACCTACTATCATGTCGAGGTTGCCAATCACGCGCTGATCCTGGCCGCTGGCGTGCCGGCCGAAACCTTCGTCGACAACGTGGACCGTCTGGCCTTCGACAATTGGGCCGAGCACGAAGCGTTGTACGGCAGCGACAGGGCAATCGCGGAGATGGCCTATCCCCGTGCCAAGTCGCAGCGCCAGGTGCCGCAAGCAACGAGTGACGCGCTGTTGGCCCGTGCGGACGCTCTTTATGGTGTCGCGGAGCTCGACCTGGCTTCCTGATCGGCCACCAGCGGACCCGAGACTGAATAAAGGAGGCGCGGCTCATAAGCCGCGCCTCCTGAATTTTGCCGGGTATACGATCGTTGCGGATGCCAGCCCGGTGTGATTAGCTGCGGCTGGTCGTGGCCCATCAAAAGGTCGTCCGGGTCGAACCGTCCGAAGGAAAGTACACTTTGGCTGCCCGGTTGAACCCGCCGTCGCTGTCCGCCGGTTTCGCGATGGGCGCGGGCAAGGCGGCACAGTCTGCCTGACCAGATCGAACCGGCACCGGTGCAGCCCGATCTGAACGCGTCGTTCGCGGCCGCCGACAAGCTCCTAGCCGCAGGCGCTGTTGCGCCGGCGGAAGCGGCTTTCAGGGACATTTTGCTGTTGATGCCACGGGCCTGGCAGGCCCAGGCTGGGTTGGCGCGCTGCGCGCGCCGGCGCGGCGACCGGCAAGCCGCGCTGATTTTCTATGAGGCGGCGCTGGCGCTGCATCCCAGCCCGCCGCCAGCGCTCCGGGTGGAGGTGGCGAGCGATCTCAGGATGCTCGGCCGGCTGGACGAGGCGGAGGCCACGCTTGAGGCCGTGCTGACGGTGGCGCCGGATCTTCTATCCGCGATGATCGGCCTGGCGCATTGCGCGCGCCAGCGTGGCGACCGGGCGGTGTCGCTGGCCCGGTTCGCCGATGCCGCCGCGCGCGAACCCGGCCATGTCGGCGTGCGGCTCGAACTCGCCGTGGACTATCGGGAGCTTGGCCGGCTGGATCAGGCGGAAGCGATCTATGCCGGCCTGCTGGCGGCGGCGCCCGGCAACCTCCAGCCGCTTCTGGGGTTAGGGCAGTGCGCCCGCAAACGCGGTGACCATCTGGCGGCGCTGGCCCGATTCGAGGCGGCGGCGGCGCTCGATCCCGCGCATCTCGGCGCGCGGCTGGAAGCGGCGGCCACGCTGCGCGAACTTGGCCGGCTGGCGGAGGCAGAGACGCATTACGAGGCCGTGCTGAAAGCCGCCCCGGAGAACCTTCAGGCACGGCTCGGCCTAGCGCATTGCGCCCGCAGCCGCGGCGACCACGCGGCGGCGCTGGCGCAGACCGAGGCGGCGATGGCGATCGATCCGAAGCACCTATGGGTCGGGCTGCAACGCGGCGCCGACCTGCGCGAGCTTGGCCGGCTGGCGGAGGCGGAGACGGTCTATCAGGGGCTGCTGGCCGATCATCCTGGCAACGCGCCGTTGCTGCTCGGGCTGGGCCAATGCGCGCGGCGGCGCGGCGACCGCACGGCCGCGCTGCACTGGTTCGAGACCGCAGCCGCCGCCGACCCCGCCCATACCGGCGCCCGGCTGGAGAGCGCCGTGGAGTTGCGCGAACTGAACCGGCTGGGAGAGGCAGAGGCGGTGCTGACCGCGGCGCTGGCGGCGGCGCCGGACAATGTCCAGCTGCATGTCGGCCTCGGCCACTGCGCCAGGCGGCGTGGCGATCACGCCGCCGCGCTGGCGCATTTCGAAAATGCCGCCGCGGCCGACCCAAAGGCCGCTGGCCCGTTGCTGGAGATCGCTTTCGAGCAACGCGAAGCCGGCGCGGCGGCGGCGGCAGTGGCGACTGCGCGGCGTGTGCTGGCCCTGCACAAGGATGATCACGCGGCGTTGCTGAGCATCGGCACCTCCTTGCGGCACGCCCGCCACCATCATTGGGCACTGGCCGCGTTCCGCGCCGCGCACGAGGCGCGGCCGGCGCGGGCGGCGGCATTGATCGAAATGGCGGAAGAGGAGCGGACACTCGGCCGACAGCAGGCTTGCGACGCCTTGCTGGAGACGGCGCTGCGGCTGGAGCCGCAAAATATCGGCCTGCTGGCCAGGTGCGGCGAGCAGATCATGATCGCCGGCGAGCCACAGGAGGCCGTGGCCTATTACGAAGCCGCGATCCGCGACCAGCCTAACCAGCTGCCTCTTGAATTCAACATGGTTCGCGCTCTGGTCCGGGCCGGACGGTTGGTGGACGCGCTGGCGCATGTGGACGCGCTCGAGCAACGCTTCGGCGCCTTGCCCAATATCCTGGCCCGCCGGCTGAGCTTGTTGCGCGAAGCTGGCGATTATCAGCGGGCGCTCGACCTGGCGCGGCAGGCGACGGCGGCGACGCCATGGTCCAACGAGCTTTGGGCCGAGCGGATGCAGATCGAACTGCTGGCCGCCACCGAGGCCGAGCTGGACAGCAGCCTCGCGCAATTTCCCGCCGCCACCGTGCGGCAACGTGCCAACGCGCTGCGGCTGCACGGCAACGTTGCCGAAAGCCGCTGGCAGCTGCGCGAGGCGCTTGGCTTTTACCAGCAGGCGGCGGCGCTCCAGCCGGCGCTGCCCTACCTGTGGTTCGACATGACAAAGATGCATGTGCTGCTGGTGGACGATGTCGAAGCCCGCCGCCACCTCAAGCGGTTTTGCGCCCTGACCGCGCATGTGACCCGGCTGAAGCAGAAGTCGCTGAACATCTCGCAAACCCATTTCGGCCAGGTGCTGGACGATTACAGCCTGGACGCCGCCTTTCTCGCCCGCATCAAGACCACGCTGCCGCTGCCGCCGCTCGACCGCGCCAACGCGCTGCTGCCGCTGGTGGCGGAAAATCCGGACAGCACCGCCGCCGCGGTGAGCCTGACGATCGCGCTGCGGCAGGCCGGCGCCTGGAACCGCCGCCCCAACATGCCGGTGGGCAGGGGCGGCATACCGCCACGGATCACCCAGTTCTGGGATACCGAGCCGCCCGAGGATGTCGCCGCCCTGATGCAAAGCTGGCGCCGGCTCAACCCGGACCACGAATACCAGTTGTTCAGCGAGGCTACGGCGAAAGCCTATCTGGCCCGGCATTTCAGTCCGCCGGTGTTGCTCGCCTTCAGCCGGGTGCGGGAGCCGGCGCAGCAGGCCGACATCTTCCGCCTGGCGTTGCTGACGGTGGAAGGCGGAATCTACGCCGACGCCGATGATCGCTGCCTGGCGCCGATCGGCACCATCGTGCCGGCAGAAGCTGCGCTTGTGATGTACCAGGAAGACCACGGCACGATCGGCAATAATTTCATCGCCGTGGTGCCCCGCCACCCCGTCGTCACGCTGGCGCTGCGGCTCGCCGTCAACGCCATCAACCGCGGCGACACGGACGTGGTCTGGCTATCGACCGGCCCGGCGCTGTTGACCCGGGCTTTCGCGCAGGCGCTGGCCGCCGGTGCGGTCGCGGCCCCAACGCTGGGATCGGAAGTGCTGTTGCTGCGCCGGCGGGAGCTATTCCGCGCCGTCGCAATCCACTGCGCCGCCGGCTACAAGCAAACCAAACAGCACTGGAGCAACACCACCTTCGCGGCCCGCGCCAAGCGGCCGGCCCCGCCGGCCTAAAGCGGTGACAGTTGTGCCTGCCTGCTACGAAACAGCCGCCCGTTCTCGGCTAGTAGCACCAGGACCAGCGCCGCCACGCTGCATGTTAAATAACCCAGGGTCAGCGGCACCGCGGAGTCGTTGAATCGCAGGCCGATCGCCAGGCCGATCAGCCCGCCGCCGACCGTCGAGATGAAGCCCTGGATGGCGGCCGCCGAGCCGGCGATGTGGCCGAGCGGCTCCATCGCCATCGCGCCGAAGTTGCCGATCAACATGCCGAAGCAGAACATCATCGCAGCCTGCAACAGAGTGAAAACCGCCATGGTCTCGTGGCCGGTCAGCGCGATCCCGGCATGCAGCGCCGCGATCGCGATGAAGCCCAGCAGCGCGGCGTGCGACAGCAGGCGGGAGCCGAACCGGACTACCAGCCGCGCATTGACGACCGAGGCGACAGCGATGCCGCCCGCCGCCAGCGCGAAAACCAAAGTGAAAAGGTCGGGCCGGCGGAAGACGTTGGCGAAGAGCTGCTGCGAGGAGTTGATGAAACCGAACAGGCCGCCGAGCACCAGCGTCGAGGCCAGCGTGTAGCCGAGCGAAAGCCGGTTGCCGAGCGTTTGCCGCAGCCCGTCGGCGATGCCGGCGAAGGCGATCGGCCGGCGGTCCCGCGGGTGCAGCGTCTCCGGCAGGCGGAGCGCCGTCCACGCCAGCACGCTGCCGCCATACACCGCCAGCACGACGAAGATGCCGCGCCACGGCACGGCCAGTAATATCAGCTGCCCGATCGAGGGGGCGAGGATCGGCACCAGCAGGAAAATAACCAGCGAGAGCGACATCACCCGCGCCATCCGTCGCCCGGAATAGCAGTCCCGGACAACGGCGACGCCGATCACCCTGGTGCCGGCGGCGCCGACGCCCATAAGTACCCGCGCCAGCATCATCGCGGCAAAGGAGCCGCTTGAAGCGGCGTACAGGCTGGCGATCAGGTAGATCACCAGGCACACAATCAGCGGCTTCTTGCGACCGTAGCGGTCGCTGATGGTCCCGTAGAGGATCTGCGCCGCGCCGAAGCCGAGGATATAGGCGGTGATGATCCATTGCCGCTGATTGGCCTGGACAACGCCGAGCGCGGTGCCGATCTGGCCGAGCGCCGGCAGCATGATGTCGACCGCCAGCGCGTTGGTCGCCATCACCGCCGTGACCAGCGCGACGAACTGGCCGAAACCCATGCCCGAATGGGGGCTGGGCCGATCCGTGTCGGTTTTCATGGGCCGAGGTTTAGCGGCGCCGGCGCGACGCCGTCGAGACCGTGGGCAAGGCGCCTAAACCGCTACGTTGCGGGCGTTGCGCAACAGCACCACGCCGAGCGCGGCGGACAAAGCGAACATGCCGATGCCGATGGCCAGCACATGGCCATGGCTCGGCGCGCTGCCCTGGCCGATCAGGGCGAACACCAGCGTCTGCGGGATGAAACCGAGTGCCGAAGCGGCAAGAAACGGCAGCGCCCGGACCGAGGACAGGCCGGCGGCCAGATTGAGCAGGATATTGCTGCCGACCGGCATCAGCCGCAAGGTCAGCGTCGCGATGAACGGCTGTGCCGCCAGCATCGCGTCGACCCGCCGCAGCATGGTGCCGAAGCGGCGGCGTACCAGGTCCCGCCCCAGAGCGCGGGCCCAGATGAAGTCGGCGCTGCAGGCCATGATCTGGCTGACGAGCGCGATTGCGGCCCCGTACCAGGGGCCAAAGGCGTAGCCCGCGACGAAGGCTGGCACCTGGCGCGGCAGGCCGATCGCGGTCAGCGCCGTCGCCAGCATCAGGAACAGCGCCGGGCCGCGCAGGCCGCCTTGCGCCACCATGTGCTCCAGCGTCGCCTGCGCGGAGGAGGCGCCGAGCAGCGGCAGCGCAAACACCACCGCCATCATGCCGCCCGCCAGCAAGGCGGGCTTCAGGGCGCGGGTGGCGGCGACGGCGGTGACCGGCTTATTCATCATTCGTCTCGATCTGTGGGACGTTCCAGCGGCGCTGCAGCCACGCCACCCCGAACAGGTCGACGACGCCGACCTTCAGTCGATCCCAGGTTCCGTAATGCGAAGCGCCATGCTGGCGCGCATGGTGCTTGACCGGCACCGAGACGACCTGGCCGCCGGCGCGGATGAACAAAGCCGGCAGGAAGCGGTGGATATGGTCGAAATGCGGCACTTCGAGGAAAGCGGCGCGGCGGAACAGTTTCAGGCCGCAGCCGGTGTCGGGGGTGCCGTCCTTAAGCAACCGGCCGCGCACGCTGTTGGCAACGCGCGAACCCCAGCGCTTGGCGTCGGAGTCGTTGCGGGTGACGCGGTGGCCGGCGATCAGCACCGGCTTCGGCCCGGTGCGTTCGGCTTCCCGCATCGCCTCCAGCAACGCCGGGATGTCGGAGGGATCGTTCTGGCCGTCCCCGTCCAGCGTCGCGATGAAGGTGCCGCGGGCGGCCTTGACGCCGGTGATCACGGCCGCACTTTGCCCGCAGCTGCGCCGGTGCCGCACCCGCACCAGGGTCGGCAGGTTGGCGGCGATCTCGGCCAGGACCAGCGGTGTGGCGTCCGCGCTGCCGTCGTCGACATAGACGATCTCATGCTCGATGCCGGTCAGCGCCGCCCCGATCCGCTCGATCAGCGGCTTCAGGTTGAGGGCTTCGTCATGCACCGGCACCACCACCGAGATCAGCGGCGCGCCGGCTTCAGTTTCGGGTTTGGTCTGGGACAGGGGAGCTATTTTCATGAGGCTCATTCAGCCGCCGTAATACGGCGTATCTGTGGCCCGATTCCGGCCGCGAAAAGATTTTGGCCGTGGCGCCGGACGCGGCCGGAGGGGCCTGCGGACCAACTTGCCGCACCGCTTCCGGACGTCATCGTTCTGTCACAGACATGGCCGATTTAATGGCATGGGCGCGCCGGCCCCGCCAGATGCTGCGCCGCGAAATTTGCTGGCCATTGCCGCCGCAACGGCCTTGGCTTGGGCGAGACGCATCGCTATAAGCCCGCTCAACGCCGGGTGGCCGATCGGCTGCCTGTCTTTGCGATAGGATCAAGTGACGGCATGTTGATTTCATTGCCACCGGACTACCGTCCCTCGGACGACGAAGAGTTCATGAATCCGATGCAGGCGGAGTATTTCCGCCACAAGCTGCTGCGCTGGCGGGCCGATCTGGTGAAGGAAGCCAACGGCACCCTTGCCTCTCTCGGCGAAGGCGGCATCCTGGAGGCGGACGTCACAGACCGCGCCAGCGTCGAGACCGACCGGGCGCTGGAGCTGCGGACCCGCGACCGCGCCCGCAAGCTGATCGGCAAGATCGACCAGGCGCTGGGCCGGATCGAGAACAACACCTACGGCTATTGCGAGGAAACCGGCGAGCCGATCGGCATCCGCAGGCTGGACGCCCGCCCCATCGCCACGCTTTCGATCGAGGCGCAGGAACGCCACGAACGGATGGAACGCGTCCACCGCGACGATTGAGACCGTCCGATAATTCTACTCTGCCGGCCGTCTGAGGCGTCTTTCTGCGCTTACCAAGGCTCACGTAGTTACGTATGCTCCGCTCCGGTTCTCGAAAGCCGCCCCAGCCGACTCAGCAGAGCGAATTCTCAAACGGTGTCGCCAGGTGCTTGAGGCGACAAGAATACCGGGATCGCGGAATAAGCGACGCGAAGCCGTAAATATGTCGCGCGAGCTCCCATCAGCAGCCAGACGATGCATTAAACTCACGGGGTCCGGGGCCTCCCGGCCGCCGGAGGCTCTTCCTCTAACGTTCCTGCCGTGCGCTGCGCAAGACGGAACAGCGCAGCGGGATAGACGCCGAGGATGCGGGTTTCGGAGGAGAAGAAGGCCAGTTCCTCGAACGCCAGGCGCAGCGCCGGCTGTTCGGGATGGCCGTCGACCTCGGCCAGGAACTGGGTGGCGGTGAACTGGCCGTCCACCATGTAGCTTTCCAGTTTGGTCATGTTGACGCTGTTGGTGGCGAAGCCGCCCAGAGCCTTGAACAGCGCCGCCGGGACATTGCGGACCCGGAAGACGAAGGTGGTCATCAGGTCGGGCGCTGCCGCCGGCGGCAACCGCGGGGTCCTGGCCAGCACATAAAACCGCGTGGTGTTATGCGCCGCGTCCTCGACATTGCGGCGCAGGATCGTGAGGTTGTGGATCTCCGCCGCCAACGCCGAGGCAATGGCGGCGTCCTCCGGGTTGGCGAGCCGGGCGATGAGACCGGCGGCGCCGGCGGTATCGTCTTCAGCCACCGGGATCGCGCCCAGCTCGCGCAACAGCCCACGCACCTGGCCGAGGGCGACCGGGTGGGAGTGGACCCGGCGCACCGTGTCCAAGCTGGCGCCGGAGGGTCCCAGCAGACAATGCTCGATTCGCGCGAAGAACTCGGCGATGATCGAAAGCCCGCTGCCGGGCAACAACGCGTGCATGTCCGGCACCCGGCCGGCGAGCGAGTTTTCGGTCGGCAGCATCGCCAGTTCGGCGGCGCCGTCCTGCACCGCGGCGATCGCGGCCTCGACGGTTTCGCAAGGTAGCGAGACCATCGCCGGATAAGCCGCGCGGCAGGCGAGGTCGGAATAGGCGCCGGGCTGGCCCTGGAAAGCGATCATGCCGGTCACGGGGCGGCGGCGAAAAGCTGGCGGGCGCGTTCTAGATCGGCCGGCGTGTCGACGCCGAACGGCGCTTGCGCCACCCGCGCCACGCCGATCCGCATGCCGGCCTCCAACGCCCGCAATTGTTCGAGTTGCTCGCGCTGTTCGAGTGCCGAAGGAGCTAGCCCGACAAACCGCGCCAGCGCCGCCCGCCGGTAGGCGTAGATGCCGATATGGTGCCAGAGCGGACCGTCGCCTGCCGGTATCGTAGCGCGAGAAAAATAAAGCGCCGTGGCAGTGGCCGCGCCTTCGCCGAAAGCACAGGCGCATTTCACCACCGAGGGCGCGGCGGCTTCGGCGGCGGTGCCGACAGGTGCAACCAAGGTCGCGATGTCATAGGCCGGATCTTCGAGCGGCCTTAACACAGCGGCCAGCAGCGCCGAGTCGATCGCCGGCAGGTCGCCTTGCAAATTGATGACGATGTCATGCCGACCATCCGGATCGAGCACGCTTAGCGCGGCGTGGACACGGTCGGAGCCGGAAGGCAAAGCCCGGTCGGTCAGCACCGCTACCCCGCCCGCCGCTTGCACCACCGCAACCACTTCCGGCTCGGCGCAGGCGACCGCCACTGGCCCCAGCGCCGCCTCGCGCGCCCGGTTGAGCACATGCACGATCATCGGCAGGCCCGCGATGTCCGCCAGCACTTTGCCGGGCAGCCGCGTCGAGCCGAGGCGGGCGGGGATGAGGATGATCGGCGGCAACGGAGCGGCGTCTCCCGGTTCTTGTCCCGCCTGCCTAAATCGCTATAGGGAGAAGCGCAATCGCGGCCGGTACGAGAGGTTTGACTATGAGCGAGACGGGCAAGGACGGGCTGCTGGTCAACAAAATCATGGCCGGGCTGCTCACCGCCGGGCTGGCTTTCTGGGCTGCCAACCGGATCGCGGCGATCGTGGTGCCGGACGACGCGCCGAAGACCGCCGCGATCAAGATTACCGGCGTGCTGACCGCGAGCGCGCCTTCCGCCGCCGCGGCGCTGGCCTCCATCGTGCCGCTGCTCGGCGGCGCCGACATCGCCAAGGGCCAGGCCTTCGTGCAGCAGCAATGCTCGTCCTGCCACACGCTGAACCAGGGCGGCGCCGCTGGCGTGGGGCCGAATCTTTATGGCGTCATGGGCGGTCCGGAGTTCGTCCTCGCCGGCTACAGTTTTTCGGACGCGGCGAAGGCCAAGGCCAAAGGCGATTGGAATTACGACAACATGAACGCCTGGCTGGCCGCGCCCTCGGCTTACGCACCCGGCACCACGATGTCCTATCCGGGGATCAAGAATACGCAGACGAGGGCCGACGCGGTCGACTATCTGCGCACGCTGGCCGCAAGCCCGTTGCCGCTGCCGAGCCCGGCGCAGGTGAAGGCGGCAAGCGCGGCGCCGTTGCCGCCGGCAAGTCAGGCCGCCGCGGCGACACCCGGTGCGCCGCCGGCCGCGCCCGACATCAACACGCTGTTCGCGGGTGCTGACATCAACAAGGGCCAGGCGGTGGTGCAGCAGCAATGCTCGGCCTGTCACACCCTGAACAAGGGCGGCGCCGCCGGCGTCGGGCCAAATCTTTACGGCATCGTCGGCGCCAAGATGTTCGCGCAGCCGGGCTTCTCTTATTCGGACGCCGCGAAATCCAAGGCGAACGGCGACTGGACGCCGGTGGAGCTGAGAGATTGGCTGACCGACCCGCAGCACTTCGCCTCCGGCACTCTGATGGCGTTTGCCGGCATCCATAACGACCAGACCCGGGCCGACGTGATCGCCTGGCTGAACAAGAACGGCGACAAGCCGGTGGCGCTGCCCGGCGCTAAATAGTGCAAGCCTGGGTCGCGGCGGCCGAAGCGGCGCTGGACGCTTCCGGCGCCGCGATCCGGCGGTATTTCCGCAGCGGCGTGGCGGCCGAACGCAAGGCCGATGAGAGCCCGGTGACGGCGGCGGACCGCGAGGCCGAACAGATTTTGCGCGGCGTGCTGGCCGCGGCTTTTCCGGACCATGGTCTGCTGGGCGAGGAATTTCCGGCGCTGCGGGCCGAGGCGCGGCACCTTTGGGTGATCGACCCGATCGACGGCACGCGGGCTTTCATCACCGGCCGGCCGAGCTTCTGCACGCTGCTGGGGTTGCTTGAGGATGGTGTGCCGATCCTCGGGCTGATCGACCAGCCGGTGACGGGCGAGCGCTGGATCGGCGGCCGGGATGTGCCGGCGCGCTTCATCGGGCCGTTCGGCGGCGCCATCGGCACCAGCCGGACCACCGACCTTGCCGAAGCCGAACTGTCCTCGACCGCGCCGGAACTGCTGGCCGGGCAGGCGGCGCGGTTCGGCCGGCTGCAGGCGGCCTGCCGGCGGATGTACTGGGGCGGCGATGCTTACGCCTACGGACTGCTATCATTAGGCCAAATTGATATCATCGCCGAGTGCGGATTGAAGCCCTGGGACTGGGCGGCGCTGGTACCGGTTGTGCAGGCGGCCGGCGGCAGAATAACCGATTGGCATGGGGCGGCGCTGCGCCTGGATGGCGACGGCAGCGTGCTGGCGGCCGCCACCCCGGAATTGCATGCCGCGGCGCTGGCGGTTCTTTAGCCTCTTCGCCGTGCTGCCCTGGTTGGGCGCGGCGGCGCCGGCGCGGGACGACGTGATGACGCTGAGCACGGCGCCGCTGCCGCCGCCCGGTTACGTGGCGTTGCCGTACACGAACCCGGATGCGCCGAAGGGTGGCGCGATGACGGTCTCAACCGTCGGCACTTTCGATCAGCTCAACCCCTTTATTCTGCGTGGCACGCCGCCGCCCAGCATCTACCGGGTATGGCAGCCGCTGTTCAAAGCTTCGGATACCGACAGCGTGACCGCCTATGCCGAACTGGCCCGCGCGGTGACGGTGCAAGGCGATAAGGTCACCTTCTTCCTCGATCCGCGCGCCAGGTTTTCCGACGGCACCAAGGTGACGGCGCATGACGTGGTGTGGACCTTCACCACCCTGATCACGCAGGGCCTGCCGTTCTTCGCGGGCTACTACGCCGCCGTGGCGAGCGTCGCGGCCCCGGATGACGAGACCGTGGTGTTCACGATGAAGCCCGGCGCCGGCCAGGACCTGCCGAGCAACCTCTCGGGCATGTACGTGCTGCCGGCGCATTTCTGGAAAGGCCGCAACTTCGCCGACCCGTTGCTGGTGCCCCCGGTCGGCTCCGGGCCGTACCGGGTGAGTGCGGTGTCGTTCGGCAACACGATCACCTATGCGCGGGTGAAGAATTGGTGGGCGGCGAGCCTGCCGTCCGACCGGGGCTTCTACAACTTCGATACCTATACCGAACAATTTTTCCAGACCGACGCCGTGGCGCTGCAAGCCTTCAAGGCCGGGCAGATCGACGCGCGGGTAGAAACCTCCGCCGGGCGTTGGGCCACGGCCTACAACTTTCCGGCGGCGCAAGACGGACGGGTCAAGCTGGCGCTGGTGCCGGAGACGCTGCCGGCCGGCATCTACGGTCTGGCGATGAATACGAGGCGCGCCACCTTCGCCGACCCGCGCGTGCGCCAGGCGCTGACGCTGGCTTTCGATTTCGAATGGATGAACCGGGTGCTGTTCCATGGCGCCTATACCCGCGAAAGGAGCTTCTTCAGCAATTCGATCCTGGCGTCCTCCGGCTTGCCCGGCGCCGCCGAATTGAAGCTGCTGGCGCCATTTCACGGCCAGGTGCCGGAAGCGGTTTTCACCACTCCTTACGCGCTGCCGGTGACCGACGGCTCCGGCTACAACCTGCCGCAGCTCGAGGCCGCGATGAAGCTGCTGAACGCCGCCGGCTGGCACGTGAAGGATTTCAAACTGGTGGACAGCGCCGGGCGGCAGATGAGCTTCGAGATCCTGTTGGATAACCAACAGTTCGAGCGGATCGTCATCCCCTATGCCGCCGACCTCAAGCTGCTCGGCATCGACGCGACGGTGCGGACCATCGACGTTGCGACCTATGAGCGGCGGATGCAGGATTTCGACTACGACATGACGCAGACCATCCTGCCGGAGAGCGATTTTCCCGGCACCGAACAGGGTGATTACTGGAGCTGCGCCGCCGCCGCCACGCCCGGCGCCAACAACCTGACAGGTGTTTGTTCCAAAGCGATCGACGCGATGGTGGCGGCGCAGATGGCCGCACCCGACCCCGCTTCGAAAGCCGCGGCGATCCACGCCCTCGACCGGCTGCTGCTGAACCAGTGGATCATCGTCCCGTTCTGGACCGCGAAATTCGAGCGGCTGGCCTTCTGGCAGAAGCGGGTCGGCAAGCCGGACGCGCCGTTGCAAATCGGCGTCGATTACGATCTGTGGTGGGCGAAATGATCCGCTACCTCGCCAAACGCATCGCCCTGCTGGTGCCGACGCTGTTCGGCATCATCGCGATCAATTTCGCGGTGGTGCAGCTCGCACCTGGCGGTCCGGTGCAGACCGTGATCGCGCAGATGAAACAGGCAAATGCACACGGGGAAAGCGGCGCCGGCACGCCCGGTAGCTATCGCGGCGCGCAGGGGCTGGACCCGGCGGCGCTGGCCCGGCTTAAAACCCAGTTCGGCTTCGACAAGCCGCCGCTTACCCGGTTTTTACTGATGCTGCGTGGCTACCTCACCTTCGATCTCGGCCAGAGTTTTTTTCAGGGTGGCTCGGTCTTGTCGCTGGTCGCGCAGCGGCTGCCGGTATCGCTCTCGCTCGGCCTATGGTCGACGTTGATCGTCTATCTGGTCTCGATCCCGCTCGGCATCTCCAAGGCGGTGCGCGACGGTTCGCGCTTCGACCTCGCCAGCAGCCTCGCCATCCTGGTCGGCTACGCGATCCCCGGCTTCCTGCTGGCAATCTTCCTGATCGTGATCTTCGGCGCCGGCGGCCTGGCGCCGATCTTCCCGCTGCGCGGGCTCGCGTCTCCTGACGCCGCTACCTACGCCTGGCCGCTGCGGATCGCGGATTACGCCTGGCATCTGATCCTGCCGACCATCGCGATGACGATCGGCGGTTTCGCGGCACTCACCATGCTGGTGAAAAACTCGTTCCTGGAAGAAATCCGCAAGCTCTATGTGCTGACCGCGCGCGCCAAGGGCGCCTCGGAAAATCGCGTTCTGTACGGCCATGTCTTCCGCAACGCCATGCTTCTGGTGATCGCCGGCTTCCCCGCCACCTTCATCGCCATCCTGTTCACCTCGGCGCTGCTGGTGGAAATCGTGTTCTCGCTGAACGGCCTCGGCCTGCTCGGCTACGACGCCGTCCTTGCCCGCGACTACCCGATCATGTTCGGCACGCTGTACATTTACACTCTGGTCGGCCTCGCCATGCAGATCATCGGCGACTTTCTGTACACCGTAGTTGATCCGAGGATCGACTTTGAGACGAGGCCTTGAGGAAGAGCCTCCGGCGGCTGGGGCCGGGAGGCCCCAGACCCCATGAGTTGGGACATGGGTTGGCCACTCATGCGGTCAGTCTTGGATGGAATTTTATGGCGCTTCGCGCAGTTGTGGCACTGTGCCAGCAAAAGCCGAAGCGCCAGCATTGGCGACAAGCCAAGCCATCTCCAGCGCGAAGCGCCATAAAACCCCTCAACTCCCCCCGCTCTCCAAGCGGCCAAGCCTTGGCCTCCTACTCGAGGGGTCTGGGCCTCCCGGCCCCAGCAGCCGGAGGCTCTATCTTTTCTTCACCGATCCAAGGCCGCCATATGGTCACTGGCGTAGCGGTCGCCGACGCCGGCGCCTTTCGGCACCGCGTGCTCGATCTCTCGTAGTTCCTCGGGCGAAAGCCGGATCGCCACGGCCTCGACCGCTTCGGCCAGTTCTGCGCGGTTGCGGGCGCCGACCAATGGGGTGACGGTGTTTTGTGCCGCCACCCAGGCGACCGCCATCTGCGCGACTTTCACGCCTTTGGCGTCGGCCAATTTTTGCAGCGCCGCCACCAGTTGCAGGTTGCGGGCGGCGTTTTCGCCCTGGAAGCGCGGCATGGAGGCGCGGGAGTCGCCGGCCGCGGCGGGCGCGTCCGGCCGCCATTGGCCGCTCAACATGCCGCGGGCCAGCACGCCGTAGGCGGTGACGCCGATACCGAGTTCCTGGGCGGCCGGCAGCACGGTCTCTTCCATGTCGCGGAAGATCAGCGAGTATTCGATCTGCACGTCGGAGATCGGATGCACGGCGGCGGCTCGCTTCAGCGTCGCCACGCCGACTTCGGAGAGGCTGACATGGCGGATGTAGCCGGCCTTCACCATCTCGCCCATCGCGCCCACCGTGTCCTCGATCGGCACGGCCGGGTCCAGCCGGGCCGGGCGATAGACGTCGACATAATCGAGGCCGAGGCGTTGCAGCGTGTAAGCCAGAAAGTTTTTCAGTGCCGCCGGCCGCGCGTCGAAGCCGAGCAGTGGCCCCTTTGGATCACGCAGTGAGCCGAATTTCACGCTGATGACGAAACTGTCGCGGGGCCGGCCTTTCACGGCCTCGCCGATCAGCATCTCGTTATGGCCCATGCCGTAGAAATCGCCGGTGTCGAGCAGCGTCACTCCGGCGTCCAGCGCGGCGCGGATGGTGGCGATGCTCTCGGTCCGGTCGGTCGGGCCGTAAGCGCCGGACAGGCCCATGCAGCCGAGGCCGAAGGCGGAAACTGTGGGACCGGTTTTGCCGAGCTGACGATGGTTCACTGACGCCTCCTCGCCTTACTGGCGATGATGTTTGAATGCATGCATTATGCCGATCCATCGGACCCGGTGCAAGCCGAGCCAAACGGCTCGATCGCTTGCTGATCGTTGCTTAAACCAGTGGCGCCAGCGTGCCGTCTTTCCATTGCTGCACAGTGGCGAAGCTGCGGGTGTTCTGACCGTTTTTGTCGAAGGCGGCGCCCCAGCCATTGGCGAGCGTGCCGTTCGGGATGTCGGTTTTGTGCAGCGCGTCGAGCAAATGCGAAGGATCGCCACCGGCCGCGTTTAGCTTGTCGAATACCAGCTTGGCGCCGACATAGGCGGTCAGGCTGTCGGCGGCCCTGGGGGGCATGCCATAGCGGTCCATGTAGGCCGTGGCGATATACGCCGCCCGCGGTGGATAGAACGGTGCGCCCACGACCAGCGTATTATCCAGCGCGGGGCCCAGCGCGTAAGCGGTTTCGCGCAACAGAAAGCCGTCGCCGCAGCCGACCACGTCCGGCTTCCAGCCCAGGTTGTGCATCGCGAGATAGGTGAACAGCACGTCGGCGGCGCCGGCTGCGTGCAGGATCACCTGCGCGCCGGCGCGTTTGAGCCGGCTGACCGGGTCTGCAAGGTCGACACTGCCTTCCGGGTAGGCGACGGCGAGCAGCGGCGGCGTGTTGGCGGCGGCCCAGGCGGCGAGCGCCGCCGCGGCGATGGCGCCGGCGGTGGCGCCGGTGTTGAACAACAGCCCGACTTTACGGCCTTTGAAGCGCTGGCCGATGGCGGCGATGGCTGTGGCGGCGATCATCGTCGTGGTCGGCCCGGTGCGCAGCAGGAACTTGAAGCCCCGGTTGGTGATGCCGTCGGCCGGGGCGTTCAACTCGATATAAGGCGTCTGCGCCAGTTCGGCGGCGGCCGACCCCGGGTAAGACAATGCCGAATCGCCGGAGCCGAGCAGCAGCCCGGCATGGCCCGCGTTCAGCAGCGTTTGCGCGGTGGCTTCGACCTGGTTCTGCCCGACGCTGTCGCCAGGGACGAGGTTGACGGGGGCGCCGGCGATGCCGCCGGTGGCGTTGATGGCGGCGGCGGCGAGCTCGATGCCGCGCAGGCATTCATCGCCGACCAGAGAAAAATCGCCGGAGAGCGGCAGCAAGGCGCCGATGACCAGGCCGGGGCCGGGCGGGGGCGGCTGCTGCACGAGCTGCGCCGCATCGGTCCGCCCGGCGGCCAGGCCGGCGCCACCGGCGAGCAAAAGGCGGCGGGACAAGCGCATCGCCCGACAACCTGCCCGACCGATGGGCACCGCGCAATCCGCGAGCATCTTGACGGCGCCGCCGCGGCGGCCGAGCTACAGCCGGGTGAGCAACGCCCTGCCAGCGCGCATGCGCTTCATCGATTTGCCGGCGCCTGGGGGCCCGGAGGCGATGCGCGTCGCGGAACGGCCATTGCCGGTGCCGGCGGCGAAGGAAGTGCTGATCCGGGTGCAGGCCGCCGGCATCAACCGGCCGGACATCCAGCAGCGCAAGGGTGCTTATCCGCCGCCGCCGGCGGCCAGCCCGATCCTCGGCCTGGAAGCGGCCGGCGAGGTGGCGGCGCTCGGCGACGAGGTCGCCGGCTGGGCGGTCGGCGACCGGGTGACGGCGCTGTGCAATGGCGGCGCCTATGCCGAATACGTCGCGGTGGCGGCTGGGCAGTGCCTGCCCTGGCCGATGGGGTACGACGCAACGCGGGCGGCGGCGCTGCCGGAAAATTACTTCACCGTCTGGGCCAATCTGTTCGACATCGGCGGGCTGCGGCCGACCGAGAGCCTGCTGGTTCATGGCGGCACTTCCGGCATCGGTATCACCGCGATCCAGATGGCGGTGGGGCAGGGGTCGCGGGCTTTTGCGACCGCCGGTTCGGCCGAAAAATGCGCGGCCGTGGAGCGGCTGGGCGCCACCGCGATCAATTACCGCGACAGCGACTTCGCCGAGGCGATACGCCAGGCGACTGACGGCAAGGGTGTCGACGTGGTGCTGGACATGGTCGGCGCGCCCTATACGGCGCGGAACCTGCGGGTGCTGGGGCGCGACGGACGGCTGGTGCAGATCGCCTTCATGCAGGGCAGCGTGATCGAAAAATTCGACCTGATGCCGGTGATGATCAAACGGCTGACGATCGGCGGCTCGACCATGCGGCCGCGCACGGCGGCAGAGAAGGCGGCGATCGCGGCGGCGCTGAAGCAGGAGATCTGGCCGCAACTGGACGCCGGCGCCTATGGCCCGGTGATCGACAGCGTCTTTCCGCTGGAGCAGGCGGCGGCGGCGCACCAACGGATGGAAAGCAGCGCGCATATTGGCAAGATCATGCTGGCGATCGCGGATTGACAACGGTTCGGACCACATTGGGGCCAGGCGGCGAAGTGCTGCATCTGCTCGACACACCGCCGCAGGCTTTGCCCAGCGTGAGCAAACGCGACATCGAACAGGCCTGGGAAGCGGCGCAAGGCGTTGTCGCCCGAACCGTGCCGCCGCGCGGCTTTCATTTCGCGGTGCCGGCGCAGGCGCCGCTGGCGTTGACGCTGCATGACAGGGATGCCGTGGCGTGGGCGGCGGCGGTTGACGCGATTGCGGATCTGTCGACACCGCGCGGCGTGTCGCTCTGCCTGCGCTTGCTGGGGTTGATCGAGCTGATGAGCCGCGCCGGCTGGGTTCGCGCCTGGTTCAGCCTTGGCCGCGCCGGCGCCGAGATCGCGCCGGCCTTGCTGCAAGCCGCCGCGCTGGCGCCGCTGAACCAAAACGGCGGCTTTGACGAGTGCGCCTTGCGCGCTCTATTGCCGGGCGCGACGGCGCGGGGATGAGCATGTCGGTGAAATGCGGCGGTATGATCGTCATGTTGGTGGCGCTGGCCGCCTGCGCCCAGCCGGCGCCAAATCCGGCGGCAGAAGCCGAAGCCGCCGCCTGCACCACGCAGGCGGATGCCACCTACAACGCCCAGAACTACGACAGCCTGGCGCGCACCAGCCAGACCGGCCTGTACTTCGCCAACACCCCCAACCATGTGTTCGATGCCGAGCAACAGGGCGCGCTGCACCAACGCGACAGTGCCATCACAAATTGCGAAAACCGGGGCAATGACACGCTTCGCCCAGCCGTCGGCGCGCCGTTGGTGACGCCGCATATCGTTACTGGCAACTGATCTATTCACACCGACGGAGCTTTCCCATGAGCCGCATTATCCGCACCGATGCCAACCCTGTTCTTGCCAAGGTCGTGGAGTACCACGGCTTCATCTATACGCAGGGCGTGGTGGCGCGGGACCTGGATCAGGACATCACCGGCCAGACGACTGACGTGCTGGCGCAGCTCGACACGCTGCTGGAAACGCACGGTACGGACAACACGAGGCTGCTGCAGGCGCATATCTGGCTCAAGGAAATCGCGGACCGCGACGCTATGAACAAGGTCTGGTCGGCGTGGCTGCCGAGCGAGGGAGCGCCCGCACGGGCCTGCGTGCAGGCCGTTCTGGCCGACCCGCGCTACTTGGTTGAAATCATGGTCACGGCCTGCCGTTAACTACAAGTTAGGTTATAGACGGCTCAGTAACCTCTGATAACTTTAGCTATCCGCTGGCAGATAGAATCGAGTTTTGATCCGATCGCCTGTAAAACGACCTGAATTCCAAGCCGGATAGGAATATTGTCGTAAGTTGCGCCTGCGCAGCGCGCTGATTTGTTAATTTGTTGCCCTGTTGTAATTTTGCCGCAAATCAGGTTGCGTTGTACGCAAACCACCCTTAGCCCTGACGCATGGCAATGTCCCACGGGGTTGAGCGCAAAATGGTAGCAGATACCACCACGGGCGGCATCAAGAACCGTCTGCGCAACTGGTTCGTCGGGATTTCCATGATCGCCGCTTCCGGCCTGTGCGGGCAGGCCGCCGCTGCCCATACCAAGCATAGCCACTCCCTTATCCACGTGGCCAGCCGCCATGCCCACGGCACCCGGATCGCCGGAATTCGCAGCCGGCACTCGCATTATGCCGCGACCGGCCACATCCGCTATACCGCTGCCCAGGTACGCTATGCCGAGCGGCATCCGCGCTACGCGGCCGCAGCGCATTATTATCACTCCGGCCTGCAATGCGTTCCTTATGCGCGGGAAGTGTCTCACATCGAACTTTCGGGCAACGCGTTCTTGTGGTGGGCCGAGGCGGCTGGTCGTTATGCCCGTGGCAACACCCCGGTCGAGGGTGCGGTGATGAACTTCCGGCCGATCGGGCGGATGCCGCTTGGCCATGTCGCGGTTGTAACCGCGGTGATCGACAGCCGGACCATCCTGGTGACGCAAGCCAATTGGATCAGGGGCGCCATCACCAACGATGTCACGGTGCAGGATGTCTCGCCCGACAACGATTGGAGCCAGGTGCAGGTCGAGCTTGGCGATAGCAGCACGCTCGGCGCGGCTTACCCGATTTATGGCTTTATCTATAACCGTCCTGACAGCGGCCTGACGATCGCCAGCGCCAACACCCCGGCGAGCACGGAAGTCGCCGAGGCGCCGAGCACCCCCGCGGTGCAGACAGAAGCGCCGAACCGCAACCTGCAGTAATTCAAGCCTAGCGCCGGCCTCGTTCAGGCCGGCGCTGGCGTACTACCAGTTGTTGCCGGGGTCGAAATTATTGTCGTTGTTGGACGTGTCGCCGCCGCCGCCATCTCCGTCGTCCCAGCCGGGGTTACCCGTCAGGCCATCGTCGCGCTCCGGCGGCGGCATCGGGTCGCTGTTCGGATCGGCGTTGGCGTTGCCGTTGCCGCCAAGTCCGCCACCGCCTCCGGTCAGGTCACCCAGGATTCGCTCGCCGGCGACAAAGCCCGCGCCAGCCGCCAATCCACCGAGCAGCGAACTGCCCGCGCCGCCCATCATGCCGCCGCCGCCATAGGGCATGCCACCGGGATTGTAAGGATAAGGCGTGCCCGGCGGCGCTGCATTCGGGCCGAAACCGCCACGGTAGCCGGCCGGCACCATCGACCGCCGCCGCGACCGCAGGAACATCCGAACCACGATGAACAACACGACGATAGCGCCGATTACCAACGCCACCGGACCGATGCCGGCCCCGGCCGTGGCGGCCGGAGCGGTTGCGGTGAATGGGGCGTTGGAGCCGGACCCGGAATTGCTGGCCAGATGGGCCCGCAGCGCCGCGACCTTATCGGGCTGCGCGAACGGTAGCCCCGGCGCCAGCTGGTCGGCCTTGGCCAGCGCGCTGCGGGCAGCGCTCGGATCACCTTTGGCGTCCTCTGCTTCGGCGACCAGGTACCAGGCGACTCCGCTATTGGGATGCTGCTTGATGACGTTCGCCAGCTGGCCAAGCGCCTGTTGTTCCTGACCGCTCGCAATCAGCGCCTGCAACTGCTGCGGCGAGTCGTTTTGCGCCCATGCCGACCCTTGAGCCAGCAAGACCAGCCCGGCGACAAGAGCCAGACGAAAAAGCGACAACCTCATGGCGACCTCCGGTGCGAACGAGTCGGTTAAATGGGTTGGCGCGGCGGAAATATCCACACCGGAAAAAGCCGCTCTCTCAGTTCGGGTCGCCCGGCAGCATCGCCGACATCAGCCGCTCGAACTCGGCGACCGTCAGCGTCTCGGCGCGCCGTTCCGGATCGATGCCGACGCGGCGCAGCAAGGCCTCCCCACCTAGCGGCTTCAACGCACCGCGCAGCATTTTCCGGCGCTGGCCGAAGGCGGCGGCGGTGAGGCGCTCCATCGCCTTGATCTCGGCGGCGGGCGGCTGTTCGGCCTTCGGCACCAGCCGGACCAGCGCCGAGTCGACCTTTGGCGGCGGAGTGAACGCGGCGGCGGGAACGCGCAGGACGATGCCGGCGGTGCAGAGCCACTGCGCCAGTACCGATAGCCGGCCGTAAGCGCCGGTGCCGGGCGCCGCCACGATCCGCTCCGCCACTTCCAGTTGGAACATCAGGGTCATCGAGCGGTAAGCGCTGGCCTCTGCCAGCCAGCGGACCAGCAGCGCCGTCCCTATATTATAAGGTAGGTTGGCGACGATGGCGCGCGGCGGGCCGGTTAGCGCCGGCAGATCGGCCCGGAGTGCGTCGGCCTCCAATATCGTGAGCCGGCTTGGGTACGCCGCCGCCAGCGCCCGGGCGGCGGCGGCGGCCCGGGGATCGACCTCGATCGCGAGCACGCCAGCGGCACCCGCGGCCAGCAAAGCGCGGGTCAGGCCGCCTGGTCCCGGCCCGATCTCGATAACGTTGAGGCCGTCCAGCGGCCCGGCGAGCCTGGCGATGCGCTCCAGCAACAGCGGGTCGAGCAGGAAATGCTGGCCGAGCGCCTTGTCGGCGCGCAGGTCGAAGGCGGCGATGACCTCGCGCAGCGGTGGCATCGGGGGGAGCGGAGCGCCGGCCATGCCGCTTGTTAGCCTGGCGCCGGGCGTGGCAACAAGCTTTGCCATGGACGCGCCCGTTGCCCCGCAATTGTCGAAAAGACCCCGGATGCCCGGCTGGTCGTTGTCCGCGTCGCGCACTTTGCGGGCGCTGGTCCGGGCCGACGAGGTGTGGCTGGCGATCCTGGCGGCGGCAACCGGCCTGCTGGCCGGCGCCGGCGTCGCCGCGATCAATGTCGCGACGGCGGCGATGCACACCAGATTGTTCGCGCTCCCGGCCGGGCAGGGGCTTTCCGCGTCGGCCTCGATCTCGACGGTGCGGGCGCTGCTTGTGCCGATCCTGGGCGGTGTCGTGCTTGGCGTCTCCGGCTGGCTCCTGGGCCGGTTACGGCCGCGCAAGATGGTCGACCCGATCGAGGCCAATGCGCTCTATGGCGGGCGGATGTCGCTGAGCGACAGCCTGACCGTGGCCGCGCAGACCGCCTGGTCGAACGGCGTCGGCGCCTCGGTCGGCATGGAGGCGGGTTATGCGCAGCTGGGCGGCGGCATCGCCTCCTGGCTTGGGCAGCGCTTCCGGTTGCGCCGCAACGACCTGCGGGTGCTGGTCGGCTGCGGCGCCGCCGGAGCGATCGGCGGCGCTTTCGATGCGCCGCTTTGCGGAGCGTTCTATGGCATCGAGCTGATCATCGGCCTGTATTCCATCGCCAACCTGCCGTTCGTTGTGATCGCGGCGCTGGCCGGCACGCTGACCGTGCAGGTGCTGGTGGGCGGCACGCCGCCCTTGGACGTGACACTGCCGAGCATGGTGCCGGACAGCGCATATTTGCTGGTGCTGGTCCTCGGCGTCGCTTGCGGGTTGGCCGGCATCGCCATCATGCGTGGCGTGACGATGATCGAGGAGGGGTTTCGCCGCAGCGGTATCCCGGTCTGGTTGCGGCCGGTGCTGGGCGGCGCGGTGGTGGGACTGCTTGGCAGCATCACGCCCAAGGCGATGTCTTCCGGGCATTCCGCCCTGCACGCCGACATCAATGTCAGCTTTCCGTTTCTGGTGGCACTGGCGCTCTTGTTGATCAAGGCGGTGGCCTCCGCCTTCTCCATCGGCTCGGGCTTCCGCGGCGGGCTGTTTTTCGCTTCGCTGTTTTTGGGCGCGCTGTTCGGCAAGGTATTCGCCGGCATCGTCGCGGTGCTGCCGTTGCTGACGCCGATGCCGAACGGATTCTACGCGGTGGTGGGGATGAGCGCGCTGGCTGTCGCGATCGTCGGCGGGCCGATGACGATGACCTTCCTGGCGCTGGAAAGCACGGCGAACTTCTCCGTGACCATGGCGGTGCTGGCGGCTTCCATCGTCTCGGCGATCACCGTGCGGCGGCTGTTCGGCTATTCCTTCACCACCTGGCGGTTCCACCTGCGGGGCGAGGCGATTCGCAGCGCCGTCGACATCGGCTGGATCCATACTCTGACAGTCGGGCGCATGATGCGGCGCGACCAGCAGACGGTACACCGCGAGATGTCGGTTGAGGCGTTCCGCCGGGAGTTTCCGCTGGGCGCCGCTCAACGTGTGATTGTCGTCGATTCGGAGGGACAATATGCCGGGATTGCCTACCCGGCCGAAGCTTTTGGGTTGGACGACACGCCGCAGGTGGTGGCTGATATCACCCATCACCGGGAACAGTTTCTGCTGCCCAACATGACGGTGAAGGAGGCGGTGGGTGCGTTGGAGCTGGCGGAGGCGGACGCTTTGGCGGTTCTGGACAGTACAACAACCCGCCGGGTGTTAGGCCTGCTGACAGAACAATATGCTTTGCGGCGGTACAACGAGGAACTTGACCGCCGCCGTCGTGAGCTTTCGGGAGAGTAAATCCTAGTGATTTAGTAGATAATTTTAAGCCGCCGGGGCGACCCGCTTGTGAAAAGCCGATGACAAGTTTTCGTGCGCGAAAGAATTCCCTAACGGCGCCGGGGAAACAGAAAGGCTCTGAATCACCAAGAAATCATCTAAATAAATAATTTTCATATATAAAAAGATGTTTATCAGCGTCTAGTATCAAAAATTACAAAAAAATAATGAAACAACGTGCGGTTTCACCGCGTTTTCGGGATTTCGGCCGCATGTTTTACTTGATTATGTTGCAACGCGAAGGTAAGGAAGGATTAACACGCACTTAAGCAGGAGTTTCCTAATGTCTGGCTCATTGACCGTTATCGGCGGACACAGCGGTTCCACACTAACCGGCCTGGTCAACATTCCGATGGACCAGACGGCTCTCACGTTAGGCGGTGTTCAAGCCGCTTTGACGGCAGCTTCCGACGCCGTCACGGCCGGCTCGGCCAGCTTCCTGAATGATAATGTGGTGGCAGGAACTTCCACTTTTTCCGTCGGAACCTCCTCAGTCGGCGGCGTGTACGAGATTACCAACACCGACAGCGTCGGAGCGACAACCGGCGGGGCAAGCTCCGGTACCTTCATCGTGCCAACGACATACAGCACGCTGGTTGTCGAGGCTCCCGGGGCCTACACGGTTGACGGTAACGGCACGAGCAACTTCCTGGCGGTATTCAGCGGCCAGAGCAGCGTGGACTTCAACGCGCTGAACAGCGGCACTGGTACCGTGGTGGCCTCTTCGGGGGATTTCATCCAGGTTGGCGGCACCTTCTTCGGCGGCCAGGGCTGGTCGGTTCTGGGCGGCGCAAGCGGAGCTGACACAATCAACACCACCGCGGAAAACGCGTCGATCACGACACAGGGGTCCAACAACGTTGTCGGGCTTGCCGGCGTTAACGCGACCGTGGTCGGGAACGGCTCGCATGACCTGATCGCCGGTTTTGGTGGCCTCAACACGATCTCTATAGCTGGATCGAGCGACAACGTTCTGATCTCTGGCGGTGCCGATACCGTATATGCGATGTCGGGCAGCAGCTCGATCGATGCTTTCTTCTTTAACAGCGGTGGCGGCACGCTTGACTTCATCAACCAAAGTAGCGTGGCGGCTTCCGTTACCGGTGGTGCGAACGGCGCTTCGGGTAGCGTTACGGTGTTTGCTGGGGCTGGCGGCGGCTACTACCAGGGCGGCACCAGCGGCAATAACTCCTTGGTCGGCAGCTCCGGGACTTCGTCGACGACCTTGATCGGCGGCGGCAACCACAACTACCTCAGCGTCGATGGCTCGGGGGCGAATGCCCTGTTCGCCGGCGACGGCACGGCCACACTGGTTGCCGGTGCCGGCACCGAAGACAATGTGCTCGCCGGCGGCGCGGGTACGGACATCATCTCGACCGCTGGTGCTGGTACACAGAGCTTCTTCGTGGGCACGACGGGTTCTGAAACCCTAACCGGCTCGTCCATCGGCGGCGCGCTCAACAACTACTACTTCAATCAAGCCGCCTCGGCTGGCGGCGGCACCGATGTGATCACCGACTTCAAGTACGGTTCCGACCATGTCTTTATCAACCCATTCGACACGACTGGGGGGGGTAGCGTTTCGGTGCAGGGTGTTTCCAGTACCACGATTAATGGCGCTCATTCTTCGGAAGTGACTCTGACCGACAACACGATCATCAAGCTGGTCGGTGTAACCTTTACTAACGCTCAGATAGCTACAATCAGCGGCAGCACGAGCTTCTAAGCGGCCAGCCTCTCTAACAAAAAAAGCCTGCGGTCTTCAGCCGCAGGCTTTTTTTTGTCACTGGCGGCCGGTGCGACGGTGGCAAGCGTCACAACCGCAGGGATCGATTACGGCAGATGTTTGGCGATGTAGGGTGGCAGGTGGAACGCCGCTTCGTGGATCTCCGGCGACCAATACTGGCTCCGGCCGGCAATCCCAGCGGTTTCGGCGCGCCGTGCCAGTTCTTCGGCCGGTATTTTAGTCAGCGCCGGGTCCTTGCCGGCCCAACCCAGTGTCATGTAACCGCCGACATAGGTTGGCACCGCCGCGACATAAGCGGTGACATGCGAAAACGAGCGCTTCCGCAGCAGCGAGGTATCCCGCAGCTCGTCGGCCTGCATGAATGGCACGCCGCACTGGTTCACGATAACCCCCCGTGGCGTCAGGATACGGGCGGCGTTTTTGTAGAACTCGTCCGTGAACAGCACCTCGCCAACGCCGATCGGGTCGGTCGAGTCGACGATGATCGCGTCGAACCTGCCGTCCAGCGCGTTCTTCACGTAGTCGATCCCATCACCCACCAGCACCTCGGCCCGCGGATCGTCCCAGGCATCGCCGGCGATGTCTGGTAAAAACTCCTTCGACAGCCGGATCACCTCGCCGTCGATCTCCGCCATCAGCGCGTGTTCGACACCTTTGTGCATCAGCACATGCCGCAACACCCCGCCATCGCCGGCGCCAATGATCAGCACGTTCCTGGCGTCGCCGTGCGCCAGCAGCGGCACATGCGTCAGCATCTCCTGATAGACGAACTCGTCGCGCTCGGTGATCTGGACGATGCCGTCCAGCGTCAGCACCCGGCCATGGCTCGCCGTCTCGAACACCGCGATGTCCTGAAAGGCCGATTGTACCCGCGCCAGTTGCCGAGTGAAACGGAACCGCTGGCCCCAGTCGGCGTACAGGGTCTCGTTCAGCCAAGTGTCTGTCATTGTTTGCTCCTGAGAAAACAGGCCAGGGGGCTTTGCCCCCTGGACCTCCAGCAAAGGCTGAGCCTTTGCAATCCTGAACTATACGCTCCGCCGCTAAACCGAGGGCCTTAGGCGACCAGCCCGCGCTTCTGCTCGGTCACTTCGATCGAACTCGGGGAGAACGCGGCCTGCAGATACGGCACGACCTTATGCGGGTCGCAGCAGCCGCACATGAACACGTCGACCGCAGCGAAGCCACGCTCCGGCCAAGTGTGGATCGAGATATGGCTCTCCGCCAGCACAACGACTCCGGAGACGCCGCCGTTCGGCGTGAAGTGGTGGAAGTGGCTGTGCAGTATCGTGGCCCCGGCGGCAACCGCGCCGGCACACAGCGCCTCGTCGATTCGCGCCGGGCTGTCGAGGTTGGAGGCCCCCCACAGGTCGATCAGCAGATGCATACCGGCGAATTTTACGCCGTCACGTTCCACAAAATAGTCTTTTGCCGGCTCCGAGGAGACCGTGGTCGTCTGGTTTTCGCTCGGAGCATCCGAGACCATCCCCAGTCGGGCAAGTGCGTTCATGCGAACCCCCTCAACTAGTAGACAGCCTGTAAGTCATGGCACCGCGCCCTGACCCCCTGGGCCTCAAGAGGGGCGGCTTATGCGGCCATACCCCACAGGAAGCAAGGGATTTTACTTAAAAACATTGTGACAATGCGGGATCTATTCAGCGGCATCGGCGTAGCTTTCCAGGGGCGCGCAGGTGCAGACCAGGTTGCGGTCGCCATAGGCGTTGTCCACCCGCTTCACCGGCGGCCAGTATTTGGCCACGGCGTCACCCGTCGCCGGAAAGGCCGCCTGCTCGCGGCTATACGGATGCGTCCATTCCGTCGCCATGACTTCGGCGGCGGTGTGCGGCGCGTTCTTCAGCGGGTTGTCGTTCTTCGGCCATTCACCGGCACGTACTTTGGCGATTTCTCCGGCAATGCCGATCATGGCGTCGCAGAAACGATCGATCTCGGCCTGGTTTTCGCTTTCGGTCGGCTCGATCATCAGCGTGCCGGCCACCGGCCAGGACATGGTGGGGGCGTGGAAGCCATAATCCTGCAGCCGCTTGGCGATGTCCTCCACCTGCACGCCGGCGGGACCGAAACCCCGGCAGTCGATGATGCACTCATGCGCCACCCGGTCGTTGGGGCCGCGGTACAGGACCGGGAAGTGCGGCGCCAGCCGTGCGGCGATGTAGTTGGCGTTGAGGATGGCGATCATGCTGGCGCGGGCGATTCCCGGCGCCCCCATCATCCGCAGGTAGGCATAAGGGATCGGCAGGATCAGCGCCGAGCCAAATGGCGCGGCCGCCACCGGGCCGCAACCGCCGGCCGGGCCGGCATCGGCGCGCAGCGGGTGGTTCGGCAGATGCGGCAGTAGATGCGCGGCAACGCCGATCGGCCCCACCCCGGGCCCGCCGCCGCCATGCGGTATGCAGAAGGTCTTGTGCAGGTTGAGATGGCAGACATCGGCGCCGATCGCCGCCGGCGAGGTCAGCCCGACCTGCGCGTTCATATTGGCGCCGTCCAGATAAACCTGCCCGCCCGCGTCGTGCACGGCGGCGCAGATCGCGCGGATGCCGGGCTCGAACACGCCGTGGGTCGAGGGATAGGTTATCATCAGCGCCGCCAGTTTTTCGGCATGTTTTGTCACCTTGGCGTGCAGGTCATCGACATCGACATTACCGGCACGGTCGCAGCCAACCACCACGACGTGGTAGCCGGCCATGGTGGCCGAAGCCGGATTGGTGCCGTGCGCCGAAGATGGGATCAGGCAGATATCGCGCCCGCTATCGCCCCGCGACTCGTGCCAGGCGCGGATCGCCAACAGCCCGGCGAACTCGCCTTGCGCGCCGGAATTGGGTTGCAGCGAAACCCCGGCAAAGCCGGTGACGACGGCGAGGTAGCCGCACAGCCGGTCGATCAGCATCTTGCTGCCAACGGTCTGGTCCACCGGCGCGAAGGGATGCAGGTCGGCGAATTCCGGCCAGCTTATCGGCGCCATTTCCGCCGCCGCGTTCAGTTTCATCGTGCAGGAGCCGAGCGGGATCATCGAACGGTTGAGCGCGATGTCCTTGTCCTCCAGCCGCTTCAGATAGCGCAGCATCGCGGTTTCGGAGGCGTGGCCGCCGAAAACGGGCGCGGTGAGGAAGCGCGATTTGCGGATCAGCCCCGGCGGGATGGAAGGCGCGGCATCGCCGAGCCTGCCGCCTAGCAGCCGCGCAAGGGTTTCGAGGTCGGCATGGGTCACGGTCTCGTCCAGGGCGATGCCGATGCCGGTCGCGTCGATGCGGCGGAGGTTGAAGCCGGCGGCCAGCGCCGCCTGCATCAGCGCCTCTGCGTCATCGCCGGCCTCGATGGCGATGGTGTCGAAAAACGCCGCGGACCGGAGGGTGAGGCCGGCGCCGCGCGCTACTTCCGCTAGCAGCCGCGCCTGCAGGTTGATCCGCGCGGCGATTCGGGTCAGCCCCGCCGCGCCGTGCCAGACCGCGTAGAAGCCGGCGATGACGGCGAGCAGCACCTGCGCGGTGCAAATGTTGGACGTGGCCTTTTCCCGGCGGATATGCTGCTCGCGGGTCTGCAAGGCCAGGCGCAGCGCCGGCTGCCCAGCGGCGTCGACCGAAACGCCGGCGAGCCGGCCCGGCATCTGCCGCTTGAACTTGTCGCGGGTCGCGAAGAAGCCGGCATGCGGGCCGCCGAAGCCCATCGGCACGCCGAAGCGCTGCGCCGAACCCACCACCACGTCCGCGCCCATCTCTCCAGGCGGTTTTAGCAGGGTCAACGCTAGCAGGTCGGCACAGACCACCGCCAGGCCGCCGCCGTTGTGCGCTGCCGCGATCTCCGCCGAAAGGTCGCGCAGCGCGCCGGTGCCGCCGGGATAGTTCAGCACCACGGCAAAGGCCGCCGCCGGCACGTCTCCGGGAGCAAAATCCACCACCTGCCAGCCCAGCGGCCAGGCCCGCGTCGCGATCACGGCGCGGGTTTGCGGATGCACGTCGGTTGCGACCGCGACGATGTTGGACGAGGTGGTGCCGGCCGCCCGCGCCATCTGCACCGCTTCGGCCGCGGCGGTCGCCTCGTCGAGCAGCGAGGCGTTGGCGATCTCCATGCCGGTCAGCTCCACCACCATCGTCTGGAAATTCAGGATCGCCTCCAGCCGGCCTTGCGCCAGCTCCGCCTGGTACGGCGTGTAGGCGGTGGTCCAGCCGGCGCTTTCCAGCACGTTGCGCTGGATCACCGGCGGCATGATGGTGCCGTGATAGCCCATCCCGATCAGCGAGCGCTTCATCACATTGCGACGCGCCAGGTCCCGCAGCTCGGCCAGCACGCCCGCCTCGTCGATCGGCGGCGGAAGGTCGAGCGGCGCCTGGGCGCGGATCGCCGCCGGCACGGTCTGGCCGATCAGCTCTTCCAAGCTTTCGGCACCGACGACGCGCAGCATCGCGACGATCTCGTCCTCGCGCGGCCCGATATGGCGGGCGACAAAACCGTCCGCCGCTTCGAGATTTCGAAGTTCGTCGAGCGCCGTCATGATTGCGCCTCCACGAAGGCGTCGTAGGCGGCCCGGTCCATCAGCTCGGCGAAAGCGGTGGCGTCGGCCAGCCGCAGCTTGAAAAACCAGCCGTCGGTTTCCGGCGTCTTGTTCACCATCGAGGGGTCATCGGCGAGGCCCAAGTTGTGCTCTGCGATGGTGCCGGAAAGCGGCGCATAGATGTCCGAGGCGGCTTTGACGCTTTCCACCACCGCGCAGGTCTCGCCCCTGGCGACCGAGCGGCCCGGCTCAGGCAATTCCACGAACACGATGTCGCCCAGAGCGTGCTGCGCATGGTCGGTGATGCCGACGGTGGCGAGGCCATCCGCCTCGACCCGCAGCCATTCGTGGTCCTTGGAGTAGTAGGTCTCGGGCATGGAACTTCCTTTTCAGCGGGCGTAGCGATGGGGGATGAAGGGCAGCTTCGTGATGATGCCGGGCAGCGGCTTGTCGCGGACGATCAGATCGAGCGGGGTGTCGGTCACGGCGCAGTGGGCGCGGACGTAGCCCAGTGCGATCGGGGCGTTCAGGCTGGGCGCGAACAGACCGGAGGTGACGCGGCCCACCGCTTCGCCGCCGGCCTGGTGGATGGCGGCGCCGGCGCGGGCCGGGGCGCGGCCCTGCAGTCGGATGCCGACCAGTTCTTCCGCCGGGCCGGTCTCCAGCACGGCGCGGACCGCGGTGGCGCCGAGGAAATCCCAGTCGGCCCTGCGGCGCTTGCCGATGGCGAAAGCGAGGCCGGCGGCGACCGGGTTGGTGTGCTCGTCGATGTCGTTGCCGTACAGGCACAGCCCGGCCTCCAGCCGCAGCGAGTCGCGGGCGCCGAGGCCGGCCGGCACCGCGCCCCGCGCCAGCAGGGCCTTGGCAAGATCCTCGGCGCGCTCCGGCGCGCAGCCGATCTCGAACCCGTCCTCGCCGGTATAGCCGGAGCGGGTGACCGCGCAGGCGATACCTTCGACCGTGAAGTCGCCGGCTTCCATGAAGGTGAGCGCGTTAGCTTCGGGGAGAACGTCTTTTGCCTTCGGGCCCTGCAGCGCCAGCAAGGCCCGCTCGAACCGCGGGCTGACCGCAACGGCGTGCGCGGCCAGATGCGCGATGTCGATCTGCTTGCGGCCGGCGTTCAGGACCAGTTGCCAGCGGTTGCCGAAATTGGCCACCATCAGGTCATCGATGATGCCGCCTGCCTCATTTAACAGCAGGGTGTAGCGCTGCCGGCCCGGCTTAAGACCGATGATGTCAGCCGGCACCAGCGCTTCGAGCGCCTTTGGATCGTGAACTTCGGCCTGGCCCATGTGCGAGACGTCGAACAGAGCGGCGCCGGCGCGGCAGGCCAGATGCTCGGCTATGATACCGTCGTAATGCAACGGCATCTCGTACCCGGCGAAGGGCACCATACGCGCCCCCAGGCGGCGATGCAGTCCATCCAACGGCGTTTTCAGCAAGCTGCCCCCGTACTTCGATCAGCCTCCGGCCAAAGCGCCGGACCAACTGACCCCCCTCTGTCACGGAACCTGAGAGATTCTGGCGCTGGCCGAAGCCCAAGCGCCGTTACTCCGTCGGTGCGGCGGTCGCCCGCCGGCTTTCCAGAGCGTTCCGGTCGTTGGCGCAGTCCTTTTGCCTGAGCGTTTCCGGGGGCCGGTTGCGCCTTCGGCGGCGGGGTCTTCGCACCCGCGCTCTCCTGCGTTCACTTGAAGGAACGCTTGCATGATGACGCGGGGCATGGGTTTTGCAAAGCTGTTTCTTTGCAAAACAGGGATTGACCGATGCCAGAACCGAGTCCCGCCGCCGTAGCACTTGTCGTCGAGGACATCCACAAGAGCTTCGGGCCGGTGGAAGTGTTGAAGGGCGTCTCCGTCACCGCGCATGAGCGCGACGTGGTGGCGATCCTCGGCAGTTCCGGCTCCGGCAAGAGCACGTTCCTGCGTTGCATCAACCTTCTGGAGATGCCCGATAAAGGCCGCGTGAAGATCAAAGGCGAATTGATCGAGATGCGGGAGGGCAAGGGCGCGCGTGATGCCGCCAACCCAAAGCAGATCGAGCGGTTGCGATCGCGGCTCGCGATGGTGTTTCAGCAATTCAACCTGTGGGGCCATATGACGGTGCTGCAGAACGTCATCGAGGCGCCGATCCATGTGCTGAAGCTGGACCGCAAGACCGCCATCGCCCGCGGCGAGGCGATGTTGGAGAAGGTCGGGCTCTCGGCCAAGCACCACGCCTATCCGGCGCAGCTTTCCGGCGGCCAGCAGCAGCGCGTCGCGATCGCGCGGGCGTTGGCGATGGAGCCGGACGTGCTGCTGTTCGACGAGCCGACCTCCGCGCTGGACCCGGAGCTGGTGGGCGAGGTGCTGAAGGTGATGCGTGACCTCGCCAAGGAGGGCCGCACCATGCTGGTGGTGACCCACGAGATGGGTTTCGCGCGCGAGGTAGCGAGCCGGGTGATGTTTCTGCACAAGGGGCAAACCGAGGAGGAAGGCGTGCCGGCCGAGATGTTCAGCCAGCCGAAATCCGAGCGGTTCCGGCAGTTCCTGTCATCGACCCTGAAGCACTAGAGCGTGATGAGTTATCACTCACCACTCTCTACTCTTGTTTGGCGAGAAATTTCATGGCTCAGTCGATCGCTGCGCGATTCGACTTCAAGCCATATTGCTCTAAGCCAGCAATTCAGCCCATCCGCACGATCGGCTTGATGGCGATGCCGGCTTCGGCGTCGTGCATCGCCTGATTGATGTCCGCGAAGGCATAGTATTTCACCAGCCTGTCGATCGGGAAGCGGCCTTGCTGGTACAGCTTGATGAGTTCGGGGATGAAGATGGAAGGTGTCGAACTGCCCTCGATAATGCCCATCAATTTGCGGCCGCCGACCATGAACGACAGCATATCGACCGTGAGGGTCGCCGGCGGCCTTGGGCTGCCGACGATGCCGCAGGCGCCGCGTGGCGCCAGGCCCTTTATGATGCCGTGTATGATGGTCGGGGCGCCGGTGGTGTCGAGCGCGTAGTCGACTCCGTAGCCGGTAATTTTCATCAATTCCGCGCCGGCATCCACCATGGCGCCGTTGAGCGTATGGGTGGCGCCGAGTTCGCTGGCGAGCTGCAGCCTTGCCTCATTGACGTCGATCGCGACGATGATCGTAGCACCGGCGATCTTCGCCGCCATGACGGCGGACAGACCGACCGCGCCGGCGCCGAACACGCAGAAGGATTTGCCGGGCGCCACTTTTAGAGCGTTTAATACAGCGCCGGCGCCGGTCTGGATGCCGCAGCCAAGCGGCCCCAACAGTTCCAGCGGCACGTCGCGCGGCACCTTGACCACGTTCGCCTCGTGGCAAAGCGCGTGGGTGGCAAAAGACGACTGGCCGAAGAAGTTGCCGCTGATCGGTTCGCCGTCCTTGCTGATCGGGCTGCTGCCGTCGGCGCGTGCCGCCAGGAAGTTGCGCTGAAAATGCTCGTGGCAATAGGCGACCGCGTGGTCCCGGCAACTGGCACAGACGCCGCAGGAGTCGAAGCTCATCACAACATGATCGCCGGGCTCGACGCTGGTAATGTTGGCTCCGACCGCCTCGACCACGCCCGACCCTTCGTGGCCCAGCACCACTGGCAATGGGGTTGGCATGACGCCGTCGCGGACCACGATGTCGGTATGGCAGATGCCGGTGGCGACGACCTTGACCAGGATTTCGTCGGCGCGCGGCGCCGCCAGTTCGAGTGTCTCAAGAACGAACGGCGCGCGATGCGTCCGCGCTACGGCAGCTAGAATTTGCAATGAGTCCTCCCGGCAACCGCCGGCCAGCTACCGCTGAACGGTCTTCCCGGTCAATGCCGAAGGTGCGGCTTTAACAGGGCAACCTGCCCTCGGCGCGGCCGTAGCGTTCGTAGTGCAAAGCGCCGCTGGCGATGCCGCCGCTTTTGACGGCGGCGGCGACATCGGGGTGGCGCTTCAGGTAGCTGGTCTCTGAGAACGGCAGCCGCAACGCCACGTCCATCGGCAACGCCTGCGGCGGCCGGTCGATCCAATAAGCGCCCGCCTGCGGCAGGAGCGGATCGGGCGCCTGCCGCGCATCTTCTTCCGAGAAGTAGTGGAACACGTAGGACTTCCGAGTAAGATTAGGGTTGGTGATGGCGCCGCCGCCATGCAGCAGGTTGGCGTGCCAGAACAGCACGTCGCCCTTGCGCGCCGCGAAACTGAGCTTTCGCAGCCCGGCCGCGGCGACGGCGGCCTCGATGTAGCGCTCCCAGGCCGCCATCTCGCTCTGGATGAAATGATGCCGCCCGTCGCTGAACGTCATCATCGGAATGCGGTGGCTGCCGGGGAAATACTCGAGCTGTCCGGAACCGTCCGCCGCATCCTCGGCGGCGATCCAGGCGGCGATCAAATGGCCCGGCGTCCGCGGGGTCATGTACAGCGCGTCGACATGCGGGCTCTGGGCGCTGCTACGCTCCAGGTAAAGGCTGTTGCACAGAGCGGGAATGTGGTCGAGCAGCGCCCGCAGCACCGGCACCAGCGGCTCCGCCAAAGCAAGGTCGCGCACTTCCCGCGTGTTCAGGTAGAGGTCGTTCACCTTCATCCGGTCATGGCGGATCTGCGCCGGCGACATCAGGCCGAGCACGGTGCGCTCGCCGTTATGCAGATTGTCGATCACGACATCGAGCGGCCGCTCCTGCTTCACCCGTTCGGTTGCTTCCTGCACCTGGTCGATTGCCGCGGATGGGAAGAAGCCGGGCAGGATGAGAACGCCGTCGCGCCCGAAGACGGCCTTGGCCTGGGCGATCTTCGCGGCGGTCAGCCTGGTCATGAGTTCGCTCCCTGGAACAGTCGTCTGAAGTCAGGGCTTCAAAAACGCCAGATAATGCTGCTCGGCTTTGCGGAAGCCGAAGATCAGCACGAAGGAAATGCACAGATAGAGCAACGCCGCGGTGCTGAACGAGGCGAACGGGTTGTAGGTGGCGGAATAGGCGTCGTTGGCGATTTTCAGGATGTCCGGCACCGTCGCGGTGAAGGCCAGCGTGGTGGCGTGCAGCATCAGCACTACCTCGTTGCTGTAAACCGGCAAGGCGCGGCGCAGCGCGCCGGGGATGATGATGCGGCGATACAGGGTGACCGAGGACATGCCGAAGGCGCGGGCGGCGTCCACCTCGCCGAAATTGGTGTCGCGGATGGCGCCGGCGAAAATCTCGGTGGTGTAGGCGCCGGTGTTCAGCCCGAAAGCAAGGATGGTGCAGTTCAGCCCCTGTTTGAAAAAGTCGGCGAGGGCGGACGTGTTGTGGATGAAGGAGAGGCCGTAGAAGCCGGTGTAGATGATCAGCAGCTGCACGTAGAGCGGCGTGCCGCGGAAGATAAAGGTGTACAGCCAGACCGGCCCCCAGATCAGCGGATTTTTCGAGTTGCGGGCGATGGCGAGCGGCAAAGCGAGGCAAAAGCCGATGATCAACGCGGTGACCAACAGCCACAGCGTCATCGCCAGGCCGGTCATGTTGTAACCGTCCGAGTACAGGAAGTTCCGCCAGTAGTTCTGGATGATGTAGATCAAAGTGCGGCGCGCCGCACGCCGATGGCGTATTTGCGCTCCAGCAGCATCAGCACGCCGTTCGAAAGCGTGGTCAGCACCAGATAGACCAGCCCAGCGACCGAGATGAAAAAGAACACGCGAAAAGTGCCATTGCCGGCGTTCTGCGCCGCCTTGATTACATCAGTCAGGCCGATCAACGACACCAACGCGGTGGCCTTCAGGATCACCTGCCAGTTATTGGCAAGGCCAGGCAGGGCGAAGCGCATCATCTGCGGGAACAGCACGCGGCGGAACACCACCAGAGGCCGCATCCCGAAAGCGCGCGCTGCCTCCAACTGGCCGCGCGGCACCGCCATGAAGGCGCCGCGGAAGGTTTCCGTGAAATAGGCGCCGTAGATAAAGCCCAGTGTGATGACGCCGCTGGTGAAGGGGTCGAGGCTGATCTCGAAATCGATGCGGTTTTGCAGGCTGTTCAGCCAATCCGTGCCGTCGTTCAGCCAGATTTGCAGGCTGTAGAAGATCAGCAGCATCAGCACCAAATCCGGCACGCCGCGGATGATGGTGGTGTAGATGGTCGCGATCCCCCGAAACAGCCGGCTTTTGGACAGTTTGGCAGAGGCGCCGAGCAGGCCGAGGATAAAAGACACCAGCAGCGAGAGGACCGAGAGTTCGACCGTGGTGACGGTGCCGGCCAGAAGTTGCGGGCCGTAGCCGGCGAGCGAGAGGTTCAAGACCTGTCGTCCAAGGTTGCGACGCTCCTATTTCAAAGTCGTTGATGCCGGCCTTCGCCGGCACGACGTATCAGGAGCGACGCGGCGCCCGGGTTCAGGACTTGGCCGCGTCGGCGTTGTAGATGTTGAAGTTGAAATACTTGGCCTCGATCTTCTTATAGGTGCCGTTGGCGATGATGGCGGCGATCGCGCTGTCGATCTTGGCTTTCAGCTCAGGCTCGTCCTTGCGGACGCCGATCGCGATATAGGAGCCAAGCACGTCTTTCGGATCGTTGGTCACATTGCCCGCCAGCATGTAGTCTGCGCCCTTAGTAGTTTTCAGGAAGCCGTAATCCGCCTCCACGGAATCCTGCAACGAAGCATTCAGCCGCCCGGACAACAGATCGGCGTAAACCTGATCCTGCCCAGGGTAGGACACCACCTTCACGCCCTGCGGCTGCCAATAGGTCTTGGCGTATGTTTCCTGGATGGTGCCGGACTCCACGCCGACAGTCTTGCCTTTCAGGCTGGCGACATCGGGGGTTATGCCGGAACCGTTTTTGGCAATCAGGCTGGTCGGCTCGTCATACATTTCGGAGGAGAAGTCGATCTGCGTGGAACGCGCCGGCGTGACGCTCATCGAGGACAGGATCGCGTCGAATTTGCGGGCCTCAAGGGCCGGGATGATGCCGTCGAAGCCCTGGCTGACGAAGGCGCATTTCACTTTCAATTCGGCGCAGATGGCGCGGCCGAGATCGATGTCGAAGCCGACGAACGCACCGCTAGGCGACAGGCTCTCGAACGGCGGATAGGTTGCATCCACACCGAACTTGATCTCGGTGAGCGTCTTGGCCTGGGCGGGGATGTTGGCGGTGAAACCCAAGGCGGTGATCGCCAGGGCGGCGGCGGCAAGTTTCTTCATAGTCCCAGATCTCCCGAATGAAGGCGAATGTTGAATGCGCGGCCCGGTCTGGGCCTGAAAGCAGGCACACTACCGCATTTCGATTCCGAATCAACGGCTTCGGCGCGGACCAGCCGGCTTGGGCCGGGGCAAGTTGCGCGGTTTGGGCAGCGTCCTAAACAGCCTGCCTCAATGCTTTGGGGAGGGCGCTGATGGCCTGGTCGACCAGGGCGGCATCGGCGGCGGCGGGCAGGTCCTCGCGCAAGGTCTCGGCGGTGGCCCGGCTGGCGATTTCGATCGCGGCGGCGCGCACCTCGTTCACCGCCGCTTGTTCGGCGGCGGTGATGCGCTCCAGCGCCAGGCGCTCGCGCCACCGCGCGGCCGCTTCGGCATCCTGGCGTAGATCCCGCGCCAGGCGCGCCGCCTCGTCATGGGCCGCTTCCAGGATGTCGCGGGCATCGCGCGCCGCCTGTTCCTGCCTGGCTTTGGCTTGGGCCAGCATCATTTCCGCCTCGGCCTTCAGCCGCGCCGCCTCTGCGAGCGCCTCGCGTACCGCGACCGCCCGGCGGTCCAGCATCCCGGTGATGGGCGTGGCGATGCGGCGGCCGAACAGCACCGCGAAGATGACGATGGCGATGAAGACCCAGAACGAGCCGTGCTGCCACGGGATATTGTGGAAGGCCTGATACTCCATGCGTCTTAAGCCTGACGCGCCGCGAGGGCCGCGTCGATCCGGGGCGCCAGCGCCGCTTGGTCCGGCGCGGCACCGGTCAGCCGCGCCAGCATCGCCGTGGCGGCTTGCCCCGCAACCGGCTTCAGCGCCGCCATCGCGGCGCCGCGGGCCTGGAAGATCCGCGCTTCGGCCTCTGCCAGCCGCGCGTCCAGCCGGGCATTCGCGGTTGCCGCTTCGGCTGCCGCCTGGGCTTTTGCCGCCGCCACCGCCTCGGCAATTTCCGCATGAGCCTTGGCGCGGGCTTCGCTCATCGTGCGGGTCAGCGCCCGGACTGCTCGATCCGCCGCTGTCTTCGCCTCGCGCGCCGCCTGCAGATCGCGGGCAATGACTGCGGCGCGGTTTTCCAGCACCGCGCCCATCTTCGGCAGGCCCCAGCGAGCCAGCAGCAGGTAAAGCGCCACCAGGATCACCACCATCCACAGCACCTGCGCGCTTGTCAGCGGATTGCCGAAATCCATCTGTGGCATCGTTCCCTCGGCCATCGCCGCGGTGGGTGACACGGCGAACAGGAACGGCAGGGCGGCGCTCAGACGCATCAGGTGAACAGGATGATCAGCGCGATAACGAGGGCGTAGAGCGCCACCGCTTCGGTCAAAGCAAAGCCGAGCAGCACATCCCGGAACATGTTGTCGCGCGCCGCCGGGTTGCGGCCGACCGCAGAGACAAAGGCGCCGAATAGGTTGCCGATGCCGACGCCGGCACCGGCGACGCCGATGGTGGCAAGGCCGGCACCGATGTCCTTGGCGAGCAGGGCGGCAGATTGGGGATCCATTATGTTTCCTTTCCGAAACTTCTAGTCTGGGCTTACAGGGTTGGGGTCAATGCATGTGCACGGCGTCGTGCAGATACAGGCAGGTTAGGATGGCGAACACATAGGCTTGCAATCCGGCCACCAGCAGCTCCAGCGCCACCAGAGCGACGTTCAGGCCGAGCGGGATGATCGAAGCCAACACGCCGGCGACGCCGAAGCTCGCGGTCAGCAGCAGCATGAAACCGGCGAACACCTCCCACATCACGTGCCCGGCGGTCATGTTGGCGAACAACCGCACAGACAGCGAAACCGGGCGCGACAGGTAGGAGATGATCTCGATCGGCACCAGCAAAGGCAGCAGCCAGCCCGGCACACCGGCGGGAACGAAGAACTTCACGAAGCGCCAGCCATGGACGTAGAAGCCGACGCCGGTCGAAAACAGAAAAACGAACAACGCCAGCGTCAGCGTCACCGCGATGTGGCTGGTGAAGGCGAAGAAATACGGGAACAGCCCGATCAGGTTACCGAGCAGGATGAAGCTGAACAGCGTGAAGACCAGCGGAAAGAAGCGCAGGCCGCCGGCGCCGATGGTCTCGGTACACATGTTGTGGACGAACTCGTAAGTCAGCTCGACCAACGCCTGCACCCGGCCGGGCACCAGCGCCCCGGCCCGCAGGCCGAGCGCGAACAGCGCGACGATGATGATGGCGCAGGCCAGCATCGCTTCGTTGGAATTGGTGAAATTGACGGCACGGCCCAGGGGGCCGAGGCCGGTGGTGAGCCGGAACTGTCCTAGCGCGTCGATCGATGGGCCCGCCATAACTCCGTTTCCCGCTCCCGCCTCATTTACTCGCCGGTCCGACTGCGCGGACCAGATTACGCAACCCCGCCACCATGCCGACCGGCACCATCGCCACCATGATCCACGGCCGGGTGTGGAACAGCCTGTCCAACCCCCACCCGAGCAACACGGCAATCGCCATGGCGGCGACCAACTCGACCCCCAACCGCATCGCAAGGTTGACGGCGCTGCGCGCAGCTCCGGCATCGGCGGCGCCTGTCCGCTTCTGCTTGACCGCCCGAGCCGCCTCTTGCGCCGCTGCAAGCCGCTGCTCGAACGTCCCGTGTTCCCGACCGTCGCTCATGCACCTGTTTCGAGCACCGCCGCGTATTGCCGGGGTTGCTACCCATCCCCCCCCTGGCTGTCAAGAAACCGGCGATAAATTTGACGGTTTAAACGACAGTGTCGGATGCGGCGGTCAGGCGGCGGCGCGGATCGCCGCGGCTTTGACGTCGTCGCCGACCAGGTCCGCGAAGGTCTCGAAATTCGCCTCGAAGCGTTTGACCAGATTGGCTGCCGCGGTGTCGTAGGCGGCGCTGTCGTGCCAGGCGGCGCGCGGGTCCAGCACCTCGTCGGGCACGCCGTCCACATGGGCCGGAATTTGCAGTCCGAAGAACGGGTCGCGGCGGTAGGGGACGTTGTCCAACGCGCCGGCCAAAGCGGCGCGCAGCAGGGCGCGGGTGTGCTTGATCGACATCCTGGTGCCGATGCCATAGGGACCGCCGGTCCAGCCGGTGTTCACCAGCCAGCAGGACGCGCCATATTGCGCGATCAGCGATTCCAGCAGCTTGCCGTAAACCGCCGGGTGGCGCGGCAGGAACGGTGAGCCAAAGCAGGTGGAAAAGGTCGCCTGCGGCTCCGAACCCAGGCCTTTTTCGGTGCCGGCGACCCGTGCGGTGTAGCCGGAGAGGAAGTGGTACATCGCCTGGCTGGGGCTGAGCCTGGCGATCGGCGGCAGCACGCCGAAGGCATCCGCGGTCAGCATCACCACATTCTTCGGCATGCCGCCGCGCCCGGAAAGCTCGACGTTCGGGATGTACTCGACCGGGTAACAGGCCCGGGTGTTCTCGGTGAAGGTCTGGTCGCCGAGGTCGAGGTTGCCGTGGGCATCGGCGGCGACGTTCTCCAGGACCGTGCCGAAGCGGTGGGTGGCCGCCCAGATTTCCGGCTCCGCCCGTTTCGAGAGGTCGATCACCTTGGCGTAACAGCCGCCCTCGAAATTGAAGATGCCGTCCGGGCCCCAGCCATGCTCATCATCGCCGATCAGCCGGCGGGCCGGATCGGAGGAAAGCGTGGTCTTGCCGGTGCCGGACAGGCCGAAGAACAGCGCCGTGTCTTCGTTGTGGCCGATATTGGCGCTGCAATGCATCGGCAACATGCCGTGTTCAGGCAGCAGCCAGTTCATCACCGTGAAGATCGACTTCTTGATTTCGCCCGCATACTCGGTGCCGGCGATCACGATCAGCTTCTCGGAGAACGAAAGCGCGATCGCGGTCGTGCTTTTGACACCGTCGATCTCCGGATCGGTGTCGAACAAGGGGGCGTGCAGGATGACGTAGTCCGGCTTGAAGTGCGCGAGATCCTCTTCCGGCGGCCGGATGAACATGTTGCGCGCGAACATCGCCTGCCAGGCGCCGGTGGTGACCAGGCGGACGCTGATCCGGTGCGCGGGGTCGGCGCCGGCGTACAGATCCTGGGTGAACAGTTCCTGGCCCTGCAGATAGGCCTGGACGCGCGATTTCAGCGCCATGAACTTGTAGGCCGGCAGCTTCTGGTTGACCTTGCCCCACCAGACGTCGCTTGTGGTCCCCGGCTCATCGACCACGAACTTGTCGGCGACCGAGCGGCCGGTATGCACGCCGGTTCGCACGATCAGCGCGCCATCGGCCGAAAGCCGGCCCTCGCCGAGACGTAGCGCGTGAGTGGTCAGCGCCGGCGCGGAGAGGTTGGCATGAATGGCGGTGGCGCCGCGAACACCGGTGCCGGCGAGGGCGGCAGTGTCGCGGGCCGGCGCGCGGTTGATCGACTGAGCCACTTAAACGTCCCCTTACTTTATATCACTTGCGCTTTCATAAGGGGGTGGCCGCGGCGCATCAACCTTAACCGTTCATTCCGGCCACTATTTTGCGGCGCAAGGCCTCCGGGTCGAGCATCACAGCCGCCGCGAAGCCGCCGATATAGTGGGCTCGCGTCACTTCCAGGCGCCAGAACGAGAAATCCGCGAAGTCGGCATAAAGCGCCGCGTAGGGATGTCGGGCCAGATAAAGCGGCCGCGACGTGGCGCTGTCGGCTGTCACCGCGCGGCCGGATAGGCTTAAACGTGGCGCGGTCTGCGGGTTGTCGCTGGTCGCGGCGCCGGCCAGCAGGAGCGAACAGGCCGAATGAGCCGCAAGTTGCCTAGTATGCACCGCCAGCGTCGAGAGTAACAGCAGCGGCGCGCCATCCGGCGCCAATGCCGGCGTCACCAGCGCCGCGTTCGGCATGCCATCCGCCACCGTCGCCAGCGTCCCCACGCCGACTTGCCGTAATAGCCGTGCCGCTTCAGCGACAAAGTCGCGCGGCTCTTGCTTTGCTGCCATAATCCCGCCACTCCCCGTCAGCCGCTGCAATGGGTACCCGATGAAACAAACAATCGCCCTGGTCGACGACGACCGCAACATCCTGACCAGCGTGCAGATGACGCTGGAACAGGAGGGCTTCGCGGTTCGGACCTATACCGACGGCGAATCCGCATTGCAGGGGCTGCTCGCCAAGCCGGCGGATCTCGCTGTGCTCGACATCAAAATGCCGCGCATGGACGGAATGGAGCTGTTGCAGAAGCTGCGAGCCCGCTCCGCGATGCCGGTGATCTTCCTGACCAGCAAGGACGACGAGCTGGACGAGCTTATGGGCCTGCGGCTCGGCGCCGATGACTACATCACCAAGCCGTTCAGCCAGCGCCTGTTGCTGGAGCGCATCCGCGCTCTGCTGCGCCGCAACGAAGTCAGCAAGGCCGAAGGCTCCGGCGCCGCGCCGGCCGGCGTGCTGACCCGCGGCCACCTGACGCTGGACGAAACCAAGCACCAATGCCTCTGGAAGGGCCAGGACATCCAGCTCACCGTCACCGAATTCCTGCTGGTCAAGTCGCTCGCTGCGCGGCCCGGCCTGGTGAAGTCCCGTGACCAGTTGATCGACGCGGCCTACGGCGAGAATGTCTATGTCGACGACCGCACCATCGACAGCCATGTGAAGCGCCTGCGGAAGAAGTTCCGCAACGAGGACGAGGAGTTCGACCAGATCGAGACGCTGTATGGGATCGGTTACCGCTACAAAGAGGCTTGATGGTAAGGCAAGGAAGGCCAGGGCGCTGCCCTGGACCCGCTGGGGCCGAGAGGCCCCAGACCCCATTTAATTTCGGTTCCGGGGTCACTCAGACGCCGCGTAGCGGCATAAATTTTTTATTGCGCCTACGGCGCGGTGGCTTGGCGAAACCATGGACTAAATTAATGGGGTCTGGGGCCTCTCGCGCGCGTTGCGCGCCATTATGTTTAAGGCTGCTCCGCAGCCGGCCCCAGCGGGTCCAGGGCAGAGCCCTGGCCTTGGCCAATGGCTAGACGCCCGATTTCGCCACTGCTGCGGCGCATTCTTGGGGTTAATTTTCTGCCGCTGGTGCTGATCGGCGCCGCACTTCTGTATTTGAACCAGTATCAGCAGGGGCTGGTGGACGCCGAGGTTTCTGCGTTGCGCGAGCAGGCGCGGATTTATGCCGGCGCGCTGGCGCAGAGCGCGGTGCAGGAGAACCAGGGCCAGGCGGCGCTGAACCCCGATCTGGCGCAGCCTCTGCTTTACCAGCTGCTGGAGCCGACGCCGAATGCCCAGGCGCTGATTTACGGGCCAGACGGGCAGATCATCGCCAATTCGCGGGTGCATCCAGGGCCGGGTGGGGCGATCGTGACCGAACCGCTGCCGGCGACGCAGCCGCGTGGCTGGCTCAGCCGGCTGGTCGCGTTGTTTTACGACCATGTTTCCAGTTCGCTCGCCAATACCGCTAGTTCCGGTTTGCAGGGTTCGGGCGCGGGCGAGGACCCGAACACGATCGGCTGGCAGCCGGATGCGCGGGAGGCTTTGCAGCTCACCAGCGCCTCGCCGGACCAGGAGGCGGCGCCTTATATCCGCCGCAGCGATCAGGGCCGGCTGTTGATCACGGTCGCCGAGCCGATCAACCGCAGCCAGCAGAATGTCGGCACTGTGCTGGTGACGCGGGAAGCCGACGAGGTGGACAGCGCGGTGTTTTCGATCCGCTTGTCGATCCTTGGGCTGTTCTTGCTGGCGTTGGCGTTGACCGTGCTGCTGTCGCTCTATCTGGCGCGGACCATCGCGGCGCCGATTTTGCGGCTGGCGCAGAACGCGGCGCTGATGCGGGAGGGCAGGGCGCGGACGCGGGGGCTGCCTGAGGCGATGACCGAACGGGGCGACGAGATCGGCACGCTGGCGCGGGCACTGGATGGCTCGGCCCATGCGCTGTGGGCGCGGATGGACGCGATCGAGCAATTCGCCGCCGATGTCGCGCATGAGATCAAGAACCCGCTCTCCTCGATCCGCTCGGCGATCGAGACGCTGGCGCGGGTTGAGGACCCGACACGCGCCTCCCGGCTGCTGGCGATCATCACCCAGGATGTGGCGCGGCTGGACCGGCTGATCACCGATATTTCGGACAGTTCGCGTCTGGATAGCGAGCTGTCGCGCACCAGGCCGGAGCCGGTGGACATGGCCGGCGTGCTGGGCACGCTGAAGGAAATCCACGACGCGACGCGCAAGCCGGACGGGCCGCGCATGGTGCTGGACGCGCCATCCGCCGGGCTGGATGTGCGCGGTGTCGAAAGCCGGCTGGTGCAGGTGCTGCGCAACCTGATCGGCAACGCGATCTCCTTCAGCCCGCCGAACGGGCTGATCTGGCTACGTGGGCGGGAGACCGGCGGGGTGGTGGAGCTGGCGGTGGAGGATGAAGGGCCGGGCATCCCCGATGCCAAGCTGGACGGGATTTTCGACCGCTTCTATTCCGAACGGCCACAGAACGAACAGTTCGGCAGCCATTCCGGGCTTGGTCTGTCGATCTCCAGGCAGATCATCGAGGCGCATCAGGGGCGGATTTCGGCCGAGAACCGGCGCGACGCCGAGGGCAACATTATCGGCGCGCGATTCGTCGTGCGGCTGCCGAAGGCGGAGGCATGACCATGGTGACGGTGATCGACCACCCGCTGGTGCGGCACAAGCTGACGCTGTTGCGCAAGCGGGAGACGACGACCGGCGAGTTCCGCCGGCTGTGCCGGGAGATCAGCCTGTTAATGGGCTACGAAGTGCTGCGGGATTTGCCATTGGAGCCGATCGACATCGAGACACCGCTGGAGCCGATGCAGGCCTTTCAGGTCTCCGGCAAGAAGCTTTGCTTCGTCTCCGTGCTGCGCGCCGGCGCCGGGATACTGGACGGCATATTGGACCTGGTGCCGGCGGCACGGATCGGCCATGTCGGGCTTTACCGCGACCCGGTGACGCACGAGCCGGTGCAGTATTATTTCAAGGTGCCGGACGGCGTGGCCGAGCGGCTGTGCATCGTCGTCGACCCGATGCTGGCGACCGGAAAGTCCGCGATCGCGGCGGTAGAGTTGCTGAAACAGGGGGGCGCGAAAGCCATCAAATTCGTTTGCCTGCTGGCGGCGCCGGAGGGGGTAGCGGCTTTCACCGCGGCGCATCCGGACGTGCCGGTATTCACCGCGGCTGTGGACCGGCAGCTCGACGACCACGCTTATATACGGCCGGGCTTAGGCGATGCCGGCGACAGGTTGTTCGGGACGAAGTAGCGGGCGCTATAACATGCCCGCGCGCTTGATCTCGATTTCGACGAACGCCATCGGGGTTGGCGATCCGTTCATCACGTCGTGTTCGATCCCGGCCGGACGTTCATAGGTCTCGCCGGCTTCGCGTTGGACATCCCTGATGTGTTTGCCGTCGTCAACGCGCATCGTAGAGTCAGTCAGCATCACCACGAAATAGCGCCAGCCATGCTGGTGCCAGCCGGTCGCTGCGCCAGGCACAAAATCCCATCGCGTGATGCGCACGTCGGTGTCGTCGCGCTGGACGGTGGGCACCGCCGGGATGTTGCACTTGAATCCCGCTGACATGGTTGCTCCAGTCAAAAACCAATGGGGTCCGGGGCCTCCCGGCCCCGGCAGGTCGAGGGCAGAGCCCTCGCCTTCACTTAAACATTCGGCACCGAGCCACCCTGCGGCGGCGTGAAAGGCGTGAAGGCCGGCGAGGGCGTCCGGTCGGGATTATTTACGTTCAGCGCGATAGAGGCGCCGAGGGCGTTGGCCATGTCGGTGGGCACCAGGATGGTGACGCCGCGGTCTTTGTTCATGTCGTAGATCAGGCCCATCTGGCGGATTTGCAAAGCCACCGGGTTGTTGGCGTAGATGTGGCTGGCTTCAGCGATCTGTTCGGCGATCGCAACCTCGGCGCTGGCCAGGGTGACGCGGGCTTGCTTCTCTTTCTCGGCCTGGGCGTTGCGGCTCATTGCGTCGTTCAGCTCGCGCGGGATTTTCACGTCGCGGATTTCGACGGTGATTTCGCCGATGCCCCAGCCGGCCGATTTTTTGGTGATATATTCCTGCAGCTTGGCATCCATGGTTTCGCGCTGGCTGAGGATGTCGTTCAGCGTCGTGGCGCTGATTACTTCGCGCAGGCTGGTCTGGGCAATCTGCGCGATCATGTTGCGGTAATCGGTCAGTTCCGTCGCGGCACGCTTCACGTCCTGCACGCGCCAGAACATGATGCTGTCCATCGTCACCGAAACTGCGTCGGCGGTCAGCGTGTCCTCGGCTGAGATGCGGGTGCTTTGGCGGCGGGTATCGACAACGGTGTAGACGATCTCGAAAGCCGGGATCAGAAAGTAAAGTCCCGGCCCGCGGACGCCGGCAAAGCGGCCGAGGCGCAGCACGACGGCGCGCTCCCACTCCGCCGCGGTACGCAAGGTCAGTGCAAAGATGATGCCGACCAGCACGATGATGCCGCCGATGATCGGCTGGCCAAGGAAGTAGAACACAGCCATGCCGATGGCGATGACGATGACGGCGATGACGGTGACGGCGCTATTCATGATTGTTGTCCGGTTGAAGGTCGTTTTGCCACGATGGCGGAAGTGGTCATTTCGAGCACCGTTTCGCCGCGCTGGTTGCGGGTGACGAGGCGGCTGGTAATGATGCCATGGCCCGGCCGGCTGGCGCTCGGCCGGGCGGCGATGAGTTCGGCGTGCAGGCGCAGCGTGTCGCCAGGCCGCACCGGACGGTGCCACTTCAGGTGTTCGACGCCGAGGCCGACCGAGCCCGGCGCCAGGGTGAACGGCCGGCCGGTGACGAACAGCCGCATGGTGAGGCTGGCGCTGTGCCAGCCGCTGGCGATCAGGCCACCGGTGATGCCCTCAGCGGCTTGCGGGTCGGTGTGCATCGGCTGCGGGTCGAATTGTTCCGCGAAAGCGATGATGTCCGGCTCGGTAACTGTGATCTCACCCATTTCCAGGGCCTCGCCGACGGTGAAGTCGTCGAAATAACGGTAGTCCACGCGCCCTCCCGCGACTCGGTGCTTCTGAAGTAGTGTCGCTGCAATGATCAACCAAACAATTATGCTTGTTGCTGGGTGCCTTCTGGCGCTGCTCGCGGCGCTTTGGGCGTTCGCGGCGTGGCGGGCGGCGCTGGCGGGGCCGGCGAAGCTGCGGTTGGGGCTAGACCAGGTGCTGGCCGGCGCCCGGGCGGAGGCGGAACTGACTCGGGCCGGCTTGGCGGCGGCGGAAGGCCGGCTGGTCGCCGCCATCCAGGCCGGAACCACCAACGCGCTTGGCAAAGCCTACGAGCAGATCACCGCGGCGACCCGGGGTGTGGCCGAAGCGATGGACACGTTGCGCCGGCAGGCCGCCGAGGACGCACAGAAAACCGCCGCCGTGCTGGAGACCCGGCTGGGGCAGATCGAGACCTCGGTGAACGAAAAGCTCCATGAGGCGGTGGAGAAGCAGATGACCACGAGCTTTGCCCGCGTGCTGGAGCAGTTTGCGCAGGTGCAGTTGGCGATGGGCGAGGTGCAGTCCGCCGCGGCGCAGATCGGCGACCTGAAGCGCATCTTCTCGAATGTGAAGACACGCGGTGGCTGGGGCGAGGCGCAGCTGGGCGCGATGCTGGAACAGGTGCTGCCGCCCGGCGCCTTCGAGCGCAATTTCGCGGTGCGCGAAGGCTCGCGCGAGCGGGTGGATTTCGCGATCCGCATGCCCAATCGCGGCGTGCTGTGGCTGCCGGTGGACGCCAAGTTCCCGACCGAGGATTACGAGCGCTTGCTGAACGCGGCGGAGGCGGCGGATGCGGATGCCGAACGGCTGGCGCGGGACGGGATCGCGGTGCGGGTCCGGCTGGAAGCGAAGAAGATACGGGAGAAATACATCTGCCCGCCGGAGACGGTGGATTACGCGGTGATGTACCTGCCGAGCGACGGGCTGTTCGCCGAGGTGGCGCGGATCCCGGCGCTGCTCGACGAGATCAGGCAGCGCGACAAGGTGATCGTCCTCGGTCCCACCTTGCTGCCGGCGCTGCTGCAGACGATCCATCTAGGCCACATCACGCTGGACCTGGAAAAACGCGCCGGCGAGATCGGCAAGCTGCTGAGTGCGACGCGCGGCGAGATGACGAAGATGGACGATGTGCTCGCCAAGCTCGCCGCCAACGCCACCGCGATGTCCAGCAATATCGAGAAAGTCCGCACCCGCACCCGTGCCGTCGGCCGGGTGCTGCGCACGGTGGAGATGGTGGAGGCCGATACCGCGCAGCGCCTGCTGGGGTTGGAGGCCGAGGATCAGCTTTCCGAGTGAGGCAGCGGGGTGATGCTGATGAATCGCGTCACAAACAGCGGATTCTGCATGGAACCGCCGATCGTGACCGAGGCTTCCTGAATGCAGTCATCGGGCGAAGAGAAAAGCTGGCCGGAGAACCGCACTTTCTGGCCGACCTGCAACGCCCCGATGGTGTGGTAGAGCGGCGAGTCCGGCGAGATCAGCGTGTTGTTGCCGAGATTGCTGAGGGCATTGGGGGCGGTGCCGAAATCGACATTCGGCAGCACGGCAACGGACAGCACCGCGCCGCCGGTGATCGTGCTGTCGATCTTATCGACGGTGCCGATCCAGTCGGTCACCTGCAAGCCGGTGATGGTCTGGCAGATCATCGCGGCACGCTTCTGCCGCCAGTCGGCAAGGTCGGCGCCCACGGGGTTGGTCACCTGCGCCATGATCGGCTGCATCCCGTTGATGAAGGAAACTTCGGCCGCGGGGCTGGACGAGCCGGAATAGCGGGTGAAGAAAATAAGTGCGATGACGATCGCCGCGATCACGATGATCCCGCCGATAAGGCTGCGCTGACGCATGTTGCAACTCCCTGAACCGCGGCCGGTATAGCGGCTAACATTGATTTTGCCACCGCCTGGCGCGATGATCTGCCGATGAACATTTCCTTCGCCGAGATCAAGGCCGACACCCCAACCGCGGCGTCGCTCGCCGAAGCCTATGCCGCGATCAATGGCCAACTTGACGCCGGGGAGGTGGCGCCGGCGGTCGTGGCATGGGATCGGTTGCGCCGCGATGTCGATAGCTGGGCCGCGCTGACCGGCCTGCGTTTCGAGCAGGATACCGAAGACGCGGCCGCCAAGGCCGCTCAGGATTACCGGGATGAGTTGATGCCGACGGCGACCGGACACGAGATCGCGCTGAAGCGCCGGCTGCTGGCGCTGCCCGACCGCGTCGGCCTGGAGGCCGTTGCCGGGCGGCACGCTTTGCGGCTGTGGGAGACCGACATCACCACCTTCGATCCGGTGATCGAGGCCGATCTGCAGGAGGAATCCCGGCTGCAATCGCGTTACACCGCGCTGCTGGCTTCCGCGAAGATCGAGATCGATGGGCAAACCGTTAATCTGTCCGGCCTGGCGCCGTACGACCAGAGTCTGGACCGCGACACCAGGCACCGCGCCGCGCAAGCCCGCTGGGCGTTCTTTGCCGCCAATGCGGAAGAGTTCGACGCGATCTACGACGCGCTGGTGAAATTGCGTCACGGCATGGCGCAAAAGCTTGGCTTTCCGAATTACATCGCGCTCGGCTATCGGCGGATGCGGCGGGTCGATTACGATGCCGCGGACGTGGCCCGTTACCGCGCGCAAATCCACGGCTTTGTCACGCCGCTGGTGGCAAAAATATACGAGGCACGGCGGGCCCAACATGGCTGGGCGACCTTCCATAGCTGGGACGAAGCGCTGACCGACCCTGCCGGCAACCCGAAACCCGCCGGCGGCGAGGCTTTTCTGGTGGCGAGTGCCGCGACCATGTTCGAGGCGATGGATGGCCGCCTGGCGGCGTTCTACCGGCTGATGAACGAGGGCGGGTTCCTCGACCTCACCAACCGGCCGACCAAGGCGCCCGGCGGCTTCTGCACGTCCTTCCCCAGTGCCGGGATGCCGTACATCTTCGCCAACTTCAACGGCACCCATCACGATATCGATGTTTTCACCCACGAGATGGGGCACGCTTTCCAGAACTTCGAAAGCCGCGACCAGCCGGGGTTCGATTATCTGTGGCCGACGATGGAAGCCGCCGAAATCCATTCGATGAGCCTGGAATTTCTGGCCGAGCCGCATATCCAAAATCTTGTCGGCGCGGAGGCGGCGGAACGCTACCGGCGGATGCATCTCACCGAGTCGCTGACATTTCTGCCTTATGGCGCCTGTGTCGATCACTTTCAGCACGAAGTCTACGCGCATCCGGAAGCGACACCGGCGGAGCGGCACGCCATGTGGCAGCGGCTGGAGAAACATTACGAGCCGTGGACCGATTACGGCGATCTCGCGCATCCGGGGAAAGGTGGCTACTGGCAGGTGCAGGGTCATATCTATGGCGCGCCGTTTTATTACATCGACTATACGTTGGCGCTGTGCTGCGCCTTGCAATTCTGGCTGAAATCCCGCCGCGATTATGCGGCCGCGATGGATGACTACGTGGCGCTGTGTGGCCGTGGCGGCGCGGCGCCGTTCCAGGAGCTGGCGGCCTCCGCCGGATTGATCTCGCCTTTCATGGCCGGCGCGCTGGCGGATGTGGTGGAAGAAGCGGAAGCGGCGCTGGCCGAAGTTTAGACGTGATGATCCGGCGCCTGGTCTTTTGCTTGCCGCTGTTGCTGGCTGGCTGCCACCACAACCTGTCACCGCAGGATGTGAACGTGCGGGGTCTGGTGCCGCCGCTGGCGTTGTCGATGACCGATGTCGCCACGGGCAAACCCGTCACCGCCGCCGACTTCAGGGGCCAGGTGACGATGCTGTATTTCGGCTACACCAACTGCCCGGATGTCTGCCCTGCCACGCTGTACAATGTCGATAAGATTTTGCGGATTCTAGGTCCGGCCGGCGGGCGCATGCACTTCCTGTTCGTAACGGTCGATCCCGACCGCGACACCCCGGCGGCGCTGTCGCAATACGTCGCGCTGTTCGGTGGGAACATCATCGGCCTGCGCGGCACTGCTGACCAGCTTTACACCTTGGCGCGCCGCTATCGGGTGGTGTTCTCGGTCAGCAAAACGCCGGTGTATTCGGTGACGCACTCGGCCGCAGTGTATGTGTTCGACGCCAAGGGCAACGCCCAGTTTATCATTGCCGGCCTTGAAACCAACAAGCCGGACTTCAAGGGCATCGCCGCCGACCTCGCCGATCTGACGACCGATTAGCTTCGGTACGATCCGTTGATGTCGATGTAGCCGTGCGTCAGGTCGCAGGTCCAAACCGTCGCGTGGCCCTGGCCAAGACCGATCGCCACCTCGACCTCGATCTCTTGCCCCTGCATATGCGCAACCACGGGGGCTTCATTGTAGCCCGCTACAACGCCGCCGTTTTGCGCCATCCAGACGCCGCCGACGGCGATGCCGAGCCGGTCCCGGTCCGCCGGCTCGCCCGCCTTGCCCACCGCCATGACGATCCGGCCCCAGTTCGCGTCCTCGCCGGCGATGGCGGTTTTTACCAACGGCGAGTTGGCAATGGCGAGGCCAATGCGCCTGGCCGAAGCGTCGGAAACGGCCCCGCTTACCGTGATCCGCACCAGCTTGGTCGCACCCTCGCCGTCCCGCACCACCATCAGCGCGAGGTCATGCAGCACCTCGTGTAAGGCGCGGCGGAAATCGGCAAGATCGGCGGCGCGGTCGCTGCCGGACTGGCCGGTCGCGAACAGCAGCACCGTGTCGGAGGTCGAGGTGTCGCTATCGACCGTGATGCAGTTGAAGCTGGGCTCGACGGCTTCCGCCAGCATCGCTTGCAGCACGGGCGCGGGCACGGCGGCGTCGGTAAAAATGAAGGCCAGCATGGTTGCCATGTCCGGCGCAATCATGCCGCTGCCCTTGGCGATGCCGGTGATCCGCACCGTCACGCCGCCGATCCGGGCGTTGCGGGTCGCGGCTTTGGGGAAGGTGTCGGTGGTCATGATCGCAGCCGCGGCATCGGCCAGCCGGTCGGCCGCCAGGCCGGCGCGCAGCCGGTCCATCACCGCGACGATCTTCTCCGCCGGCAACGGCTCACCGATCACGCCGGTGGAAGCCAGGAAGATTTCGCCCGGCACGACGCCGAGTGCCGAAGCGGCGGCATCGGCGGTCGCCGCCGTGGCGCGTAGCCCGGCGGCGCCGTTAAACACGTTGGCGTTGCCGGCGTTGACGACGAGGCCGCGGGCAATGCCGCCCTTCAGCGCCTCACGGCATTGCAGTACCGGCGCGCCGGGGCAGAGGTTTTTGGTAAAGACGCCGGCGACCGTGGTGCCTTCCGCGAATTCCGCCAATAGCACGTCGGTGCGGCCCTTGTACCGGATGCCGGCTTCGGCCACGGCGAAACGGGCGCCCAGGACGGGTAAAAGCTCCGGCAGCGGCAGCGCCAGCGGCGAGCGGGCGAGGGGCGCCGCCACGGGCTAGAGCAATATGGCTTGAAGTCGAACCGCGTAGCGATACGACTGAGCCATGAAATTGCTCGTCGAAACAAGAGTAGAGCGTGGTGGGTGATAACTCATCACGCTCTAAGGCGTTGCGGGAGCGGCGGCCGGGGCGCCAGCGGCGGCACCAGCCGGCGCCGGGGCGCCGGTGTTGGGATTATCGATGACGATCTTCACTTTGGAACGGACATCGGTGAGGGTGCTTTTAATCGCGGCGTCGGCCAGGCTCTGCCGGATCTCGTCATGCACATCGGCCAACGCCGGCGGCGGCGCCTGCCGCCTGCCCTCGCACAGGATGACGTGCCAGCCGAACTGCGACTGCACCGGCGTTTTGGTGTACTGGCCCGGCTTGAGCGCAAAGGCGGCGGCGGAGAAGGCCGGCACCATCTCGTTTTGGCTGAACCAGCCGAGCTCGCCGCCATTCTTGGCACCGGGGTCAATGCTTTGCGACTGCGCCAGCTTGGCGAAATCGGCACCCTTGTTGAGCTGGTCGATGATCGCCTGGGCCTGGGCCTGGGTTTTCGCCAGGATGTGGCGGGCGTCGACCTGCTCCGGCCCTGGCTTGCTGGCGTAGTTCTTGGTGTAATCGGCCTGGATCGCCGCTTCGGTCACCTGCGGGCTGACCTGTTGCTGGACGTAGGCATTTTCCAGTTTCTCGTCGGCGGCAGCCTGCATCTGCGCCGCGATGTCCGGCTTCTTTTCCAGCTTCTCCTTGCGGGCGGCGACCAGCAGCGCCTTGCGGTCGATCTGCTGGTTGAGCAGCAACGGCAACAGCTGGTCCGGCGGCATCTGCTGCATCTGCGCCGGCAGGTTGTCGGCGGCGGCCTGCAAGTCGGTCAGACGGATCGGCTCGCCGTTGACGGTCGCTAGTACCGGGTTCGCCGGGGCAGCGGCGGGTTTGGCCGGCGCCGGTTGCGCCAGCGCCGGGGCCGCGAACATGCAGGCCGCCAGGGCGATGGCGGAAGTCGTCGAACGGCGCATGGGCGGAACCTCACAGCGAATTTGCCGGCACCTATGGGGCAAGAGCCTGGCGCCGGCAAGAGTTTGACCCGGCCCGGGGCGGTGCTTATGTCGGCGGCGTTTATGCCCTATATAACGGGCCGTACAGCCGCCCCCGGAAAGATCGAGCCTAATGTTCGCCAGCCTCGCCCGCGCCGTTTTCGGCACCAGCAACGACCGCGCCCTGAAGAATTTTACCCGCCAGGTCGCGGCGATCGCGGCGCTGGAGCAACGCATGGCGGCGCTGGACGATGCTGAAATCGCCGCCATGACGCCGGCGTTCCGGGCCCGCCTGGCGGCTGGCGAGACCCTGGACGACCTGCTTCCGGAGGCCTTTGCATTGGTGCGGGAGGCGGCGAAACGAGCGCTCGGCCTGCGCCATTTCGACGTGCAGATGATCGGCGGCATGGTGCTGCACGCCGGCAAGATCGCCGAGATGAAGACCGGCGAGGGCAAGACCCTGGTGGCGACGCTGGCGGTTTATCTGAACGCGCTGGCCGGCAAGGGCGTGCATGTGGTCACCGTGAACGATTATCTGGCCCGGCGCGACGCCGAGTGGATGGGCCGGCTTTACAGCTTCCTCGGCATGAAAACCGGCATCATCGTCAACGGGCTGGATGACAACGAGCGCCGCGAGGCCTACGCCGCCGACATCACCTACGGCACCAACAACGAATTCGGTTTCGACTACCTGCGCGACAACATGAAATACCGCCTGGAGGACATGGCGCAGCGGCCGTTCCACTACGCCATCGTCGACGAGGTTGATTCCATCCTGATCGACGAGGCCCGTACCCCACTGATCATCTCCGGCCCCTCGGACGAGCCGACCGAGCTTTACGTGAAGACTGACGCAGTGGTGCAGCGGCTGGTCGGCCTGGAGGGGATGTTCGACAAGGACGAGAAAGCGAAAACAGTAACGCTGACCGAGGCCGGCTCCGAAACCGTCGAGCAGATGCTGCGCGAGGCAGACATGCTGGCCGAAGGCAACCTGTACGACATTTTCAACATCTCGCAGTTGCACCACGTGCAGCAAAGCCTGCGCGCCCATGTGCTGTTCGCCCGCGATGTCGACTACATCGTGCGCGACGGCAAGGTCATGATCATCGACGAATTCACCGGCCGGATGCTGGAAGGCCGGCGCTATTCGGAAGGCCTGCACCAGGCGCTGGAGGCGAAGGAGAACGTCGTCGTGGAGCGCGAGAACCAGACCCTCGCCTCGATCACCTTCCAGAACTATTTCCGGCTTTACCCGAAGCTGGCCGGCATGACTGGCACGGCGATGACCGAGGCCGACGAGTTCGAGCAGATCTACAAGCTGCAAGTGGTGGAAATCCCTACCAACGTGGCGGTGACGCGCGCCGACCACGATGACGAGGTGTACCGCACCGCGGGTGAAAAATACGAGGCGGTGGCCAAGCTGATCGAAGAAGCGCGCGGCCGCGGCCAGCCGGTGCTGGTCGGCACCACGTCGATCGAAAAAAGTGAAATCATCAGCGAATTGCTGAAGCAAAAGAAAGTGCCGCATAGCGTGTTGAACGCCCGCTTCCATGAGCAGGAGGCTAGGATCGTGGCCCAGGCGGGCGCGCCCGGTGCCATTACCATCGCCACCAACATGGCCGGCCGCGGCACCGACATCAAACTCGGCGGCAACCTCGAAATGCGGCAATCGCTGGAGCCGCAGACCGATCCGGAAGCGATCCGTTCTGAAATCGCCGAACATCATGATGCAGTCAAGGGTTCCGGCGGGCTGTTCGTGATCGGCACCGAGCGCCATGAGAGCCGGCGGATCGACAACCAGCTGCGCGGCCGCTCCGGCCGCCAGGGCGACCCCGGCGCGTCCCGCTTCTTCCTGTCGCTGGAAGACGATCTGATGCGGATCTTCGGCTCCGACCGGATGGGCGGGATGCTGCAGCGCCTCGGCCTGAAGGAAGGCGAGGCGATCATTCACCCCTGGATCAACAAGGCGCTGGAGAAGGCCCAGAAAAAGGTCGAGACCCGGAACTTCGACACCCGCAAGAACGTGCTGAAATATGACGACGTGATGAACGACCAGCGCAAGGAGGTGTACGCTCAGCGCCGCGAGTTCATGAGCAGCGATTCGGTGGGCGGGGTTGTCGCCGAAATGCGCGACGACGTGATCGCGGGGCTGGTCGCTGCCCGCATTCCAGAGCGCGCTTTCGCCGAGCAATGGCAGAGTGCGGAGCTGGCGGCGGACGTGAAGCGGGTGCTGGGGCTCGACCTGCCGGTGGTGGACTGGGCGGCCGAGGAGGGGATCGACGAAACCGGCCTGCGCGAGCGAATCGTCACGGCCGCCGCGCAAGCCGCGGATGAAAAGACGCGGAAGTTCGGGCCGGACCTGATGAATTTCGTCGAGAAGTCCGTGCTGTTGCAAACCCTCGACCAGGTTTGGAAAGAGCATCTGCTGGCGCTCGACCAGCTGCGCCAGGGCATCGGCCTGCGCGCCTACGGCCAGCGCGACCCGCTGAACGAGTACAAGCGCGAGGCCTTTGCGTTGTTCAACGCGCTGCTGGACGACCTCAAGGAGCGCGTCGTCGGCACGCTCGCTAACGTGGTGATCGGCGTGGAACCGCCGGCGGCCCCGCCGCCGCCGGAACTGGCCGCCAGGCCGGCACCGGCACCGGCACCGGCACCGGCTGGCGAGGTCGCGCTGGCGCCGCCCGGCGGCGTGGCGCTGGCGGAGCCGCTGGCGACCACGCTGGTGCAGCCCTACCGGCCGGAAGACATCGACCCGGAGCGGCCGGAGACCTGGGGAACCACACCCCGCAACGCCGCCTGCCCGTGCGGCTCCGGCCGCAAGTATAAATATTGCCACGGCCGGATCTGAGCCCGCCGTTGCCGCTGCCGCGGTTTGCCGCTATCAGCGTGCCGCACGGACCCGTAGCTCAGCTGGATAGAGCGTTGCCCTCCGAAGGCAAAGGTCACGCGTTCGAATCGCGTCGGGTCCGCCAATGAATTGCTGTGAGTAGACCTTTGAAACCGGTTTGATCGACCGGTGGATTTACGGGACCGGCATCTAACCTCGCAAAGTGTGAACATCATCATGAACACGGCAAAAACGAAGACTGAAACAAGTAGCGGAGTCTCGCCGGGGCTGGCTCTTTCGCTCGTTGCCGCCGTCTTTGTCGCGAATGGCGTAGTCGGCCAGAAATTCTCGCCGGCGCCGACCAACCCGAAAATTCGGCGCTGGTATAAACGGCTGGAAAAGCCGGCCTTCACGCCGCCTGGGCCTGTTTTCGCGTTGGCGTGGACCGCGATTGAGCTTGGACTGTCTTATGGAGGCTATCGCTTGCTGCGCCGCCGTCCGTCGCCGCAGCGCAACGTGGCTCTGGCGCTGTGGGGCTTGAACATGGCGATGATCGGTGGCTGGAGCGCTTTGTTTTTCGGCGGCAAAGCCGTTGGCGCGAGCGCGTTGGCCTCCACGGCCATGATCGGCACCGCAACCGGCTTGGCGGCGACTGCTGCGAAGGTAGATCGAACCGCGGCGTTGACGACGGTGCCGTTTGTCGCGTGGCTTTGCTTCGCGACCGCCTTGGCGGAGGAAGTGTGGCGTCGTAACGACTGAAAATGCGCCGACAGCAGACGCGGTTTGGATGAAGACGTTCACTCCACTGGCGCGTCAGGCGGCGGAGCTTTTGGCGTCGGCGCGGCGCGATGGGGTGCCGCTTGTCGATCTGCCGGCGGCGCTGCAGCCGCAGACTCTGGATCAGGCCTATGCCATCCAGGATGTACTGGCGGTTTTGTTGGGGCCGATCGGCGGCTGGAAGGTTGGCGCCGCGCCGGGCGGCGGCGTCCTGGTCGCGCCGCTTGCCGCCGCGTTCATCCATGCACAATCCGCCGCACCCATCGTCCCGGCTCCGGGCCGGCTGGAGGTCGAGCTCGCCATGTTGCTCGCCACCGACTTGCCGGCGCGGGCTGCGCCGTACCTCGCGGCGGACGTGGCGCCGGCGTTTGGCGACGCCCATGTTGTCATTGAGGTGCTGGGCCATCGCTTCGTCGCGCAGGACGGGATTTCGGCAATGACCTATCTTGCCGACGGCAACGGCAACGCCGCCGTGATCGTCGGCGACGCAATACCGGGCTGGCGGTCGCTCGACCTGGCGAAGCTCGATGCCAGCCTGCACGTCGACGACATCAGGCGCAGCCGGCGTGTCCAAGGCGACGGGATCGACGCGCTGATGGACCTGCTGACCGGCCTCGCCAATCATGCCGCTCGGCACGCCGGCGGGCTGCGGGCGGGGCAAGTCGTCATCACCGGCGCGCGGCTGGGGCCGGTCGACGTTGCCGGCGGCCGTGTCGAAGGCAGCGTCGACGGTACATACAAAGTCAGGGTGACGGTCGGCTGACGCAGTCGTTCAGAGTGGCGAGGTGGCGGTCTCCGGCGGCGGCGCCAGCGCCGTCTTGCGGCTGGACAGCACCATGTAAACCGCCGGCACCACGAACAACGTGAACATCGTACCGATCGACAGGCCGCCCGCGATCACGACGCCCATATTGGTACGCGAAGCAGCGCCCGCCCCGGTCGCCAGGATCAGCGGCACCACGCCCAACACCATCGCCGCGGTCGTCATCAGGATCGGCCGTAACCGAATGCTGGCGGCGTATTCGATCGCTTCTCGCTTGGTCTTGCCGGCCAGCTGCGCCTCGTTGGCGACCTCGGTCATCAGGATGCCGTGCTTGCTGACCAGTCCCATCAGCGTCACCAGCCCGACCTCGGTGTAGATGTTGAGCGTGACGCCGCCGAAGCCGAGATAGATGAACAGCAGGGCGCCGGCGATCGACATCGGCACCGACACCAGGATGATGAACGGGTCGCGGAAGGAGTTGAACAGCGCCGCCAAGGCCAGAAAGATGATGATAACGGCAAAACCGAAGGTCACCACGAAACTCGAGCTTTCCTGCACGAATTGCCGCAGCGGCCCGGCATAGTCGACCGCATAGCCATTTGGCAGAATTTTCGTGGCCAAGCCTTGCAACGTCGCTAACGCTTCCGCCTGGCTAACGCCAGGCGCTGCGACGCCGGCGATCGTTGCGGAGTTCTGTTGCTGGAAATGGTTGATCGATTCCGGGATGACCTGGGTGTTGATGCTGGCGATCGCCGAGAGCGGCACGTTGATGCCGTTCACGTTGGTAACGTAGTAATTGTTAAGGTCGCTGACATTCAGACGCGCCGTTCTCTGCACCTGCGGAATGACTTTATAGGAGCGGTCTTCGATGCTGAAATAGTTAACGTAGTTGCCGCCCAGCGCATCGCTCAGCGCGGCACCGACATCGGCCATGTCAAGGCCGAGTTCGGAAGCGACGTTGCGGTTAATGACAATGTTGGACTGCGGCTGATCGAGCCGCAGATCGCTGTTGAGGAAGATGAATTTGCCGCTCTTCAGCGCCGCCGCCAACAGGCTTTGAGAAACCGGGAAAAGCTGGTCGAAGCTGTTGGTGGTCTTGATGACGAAGGAGATCGGCAAGCCTTCCGCGCCGGGCAGGGATGGGGGCTGGAAGGCCACCACCTGTTGTCCCGCGTCACGTGCGCCGGCTTCGGCTTGCATTTCATTTTGCAGCGCAGTCGCGCCCTTGGCGCGCTGGCCCCACGGGATCAGCGAGGCGGCCGTTATCTCCTGGCCCGGCACGTCGATTTCGAAGGAGTGGCTTACCTCCTTATGGCCCTGCACGATCTGCACCAGCCGTTCGTCCCACAGTGCCTTTTGCCCGACCGTGGCGTTCGGCGCGGAGGTGGCGAACATCAGGATGAAGCCCTGGTCCTCCTGCGGCGCCAGTTCGCTTTTCGCGCCAATGGCAAGAAAGTAGATGCTGGACAGGATGATCGCCGCGAATATCAGCGTAACGGCGATTGTGTTCAGGCTGCCGCGCAACAGCCGCATGTAAAGCCGGTGCACCTCGTCGAAACGCCGGTCGATGAAGTTGACCAGCCGGCCCTCCCAGTTCGGATCGCGCCGGTTGATCGGCCGCAACAGCCGCGAGGTCAGCATCGGTGTCAGCGTCAGCGCGATGATGGCGGAAATCGTCACCGCGCCAGCGAGGGTGAAGGCAAACTCGGTGAACAACGCCCCTGTCAACCCGCTTTGAAAACCGATCGGGACGTAGACAGAGATCAACACCACGGTCATTGCGATGATCGGGCTGCCGAGTTCGCGTGCCGCCGCCAACGCTGCCTGCATCGGTGGCTCGCCCTCATCGTCGATGTGGCGGTTCACGTTCTCCACCACGATGATCGCGTCGTCGACTACGAGGCCGATCGCCAGTACCAGGGCCAGCAAGGTGAGCAGATTGATGGTGAAGCCGAAAAACAGCATCATCGCGAAGGCGCCAACCAGCGACAACGGGATTGCAATGACCGGGATCAACACCGAGCGTGGCGAGCCAAGAAATGCGAACACCACCAGCGTGACGATCAGCAGCGCTTCCACCAGAGCCTGCAAAACGTCGTAAATCGAGGCGTTGACGAAGTTCGTGGAATCATAAACCACCGTGCCGCTGAGACCGGTTGGCAATTGCGCCTGGATGCCAGGGATCAGCTTGCGCACGTCGGAGATCACGGTCAGCAGGTTGGCGTTCGGCGCGATCTGCACGCCGATGAACACGCCGCTCTGATTATCGAAAGTGACGTATTGCTCGTAATCGTCCGAGCCTAGCTCGACCGTCGCCACGTCTTTCAACCGCACTATGGCGCCATTTGCCTGCTTCAGGATCAGATCTTTGAATTCATCCGCGGTGTGCAGGTCGGTCGAGGCGGTGAGCGTCACCTGGACCATCTGGCCTTTGGTATTTCCCAGCGCGGCAATAAAATCGTTGTTGGCGAGGGCGGTGTAGACGGCGTTAGCAGTTAGCCCGTAGGCAGCCATTTTTGCGGGGTCCAGCCAGGCCCGCATCGCGAAGTTCTGCGCGCCCAGGATCTCCGCCGTCTGCACGCCCGGGACAGCCTGGATCTGCGGCCTGACCACCCGCGTCAGGTAATCGGTGATCTGGTTCGGCGTCAGCACGTTGCTTTTGAACGCAATGTACATCGCGTCGCTGGTTTGCCCTTCCTGCAGCACCAACTGCGGCTGCTGCGAACCCGTGGGCAACTGGTTCAGCACCGAATTCACTTTGGCGCTGATCTCGGTGAGTGCCGCGTCCGGATCGTGGTTCAGGATGAGATCGATGGTGATCGTGCTGGTGCTGGTCTGGCTGGTCGAGGTCATGTAGTCGATGCCGTTGACCTGGGCCACGGCATTTTCAATCGGCGTGGTGATGAACCCCGCCACCACGTTCGGATCGGCGCCGGGATAGACCGTGGTGATCGTAATCGTGGCGTTTTCGGTCCTAGGATATTGCAGCACCGGCAATGAGCCGACAGCGCGCAGGCCGAGCACTAGGATCAGCAGGCTGATGACGATCGCCAGCACTGGCCGGCGGATGAAGAGATCGGTGAAGCCGCGCATTACTGCCCCTTACTCGTTCGGCGGGTTAGGGTTTGCGTCGTTGCTCGGCTGGATGCTGTTGTCGATCGTCACCGGCGTGCCGTTTTTCAGCTTCAGCTGCCCGGCACTCACGACCTCGTCGCCGACGCTGACACCCTTCAGCACCGCAACCTGATCGCCGCGAGTGTCGCCGGTCGCGACGAAGGCCTGGTGCGCGAGCAGCCCGTCTTTGCCGTCCTTATCTTTTTGGTGCGTGACGAGAAAGATAGTGTCGCCGTAAGCGTTATAGCTGATCGCGGTCTGCGGCAGCGTTACCAGGTTTTGCGGCTGACCGATGTCGATCGACACGGTGGCGAACATGCCCGGCCGCAGCACCAGGCCGGGATTTTCCAATGTTGCCCGAATCTGCACGGTGCGGGTGGAAGAGTCGACTGCCGAATTGATAGCGCTGATTTTGCCGGGAAAAGATTGAGCGTTGAAGCCATCGACTACGACCATAAGCGGCTGGCCTATAGAAATCTTCGTCAGCGCCTGTTGCGGCAAATAAAAATCGATGAACAGCGGATCGAGCTGTTGCAGCGTCACGATTGCGGTGCCGGCGCTCAAATACTGGCCGAGATCCACTTGGCGGATACCGAGCCGGCCGGCGAACGGCGCCTTGATCTGCTTCTCCGCCATCAGCGCCTGCTGCGCCTGCACCTGCGCGGTGGCGCCGGCGAGGTTGGCGCGGTCGGTATCCACCGTCGCCTTGCTCACCCCGTCCGCCGCGAACTGTTGCAGGTCGCGCTTGTAGTTCAGGGCGTCCAGCGCCGCCACGGCCTGCAACTGCGCCAGCACCGCGTTGTCGTTATTCGGGCGCAGGCTCAGCAGCAGCGTGCCCGCCGCGACATCCTGCCCGGACTCGAAGTTGATGGTATCGACGATGCCGGCAACCTCGGCCGAGATGTTGGCGCCGTTGATGGCGACGATGCTGCCGACCGAGTGCAGCGCCGGCTGCCAAGGCGACTGCGTGGCCTTGATCGTCGCCACCGTCTGAGTCTGCGATGACAAGGTGGCGAGAAACTTGCCGATCATGACGTTGCGGAAGGCGCCGAAGCCGAACACCAGCCCAAGCACGAGGCCAACCACCAGCAGCATTATAATCAATCGTTTGATCATCGCGTCCACCTTGTATGGGTCAGGGGCGGGGGCATCATGGTATCAGGGATCATGGTATCAGGCCGCAGCAGTTGCGTGCCGGCAGGCTGACATCGCCGCGGTGCCACCAGCCGCCGCCCAGCGCCTGGAACAGCCCGGCGGTGTCGGACAGCCTGGAAGCCGCGGCGCGAGCCTGCGCCAGCACCGCGTTCTGATAGGTCGTCTGCGCAGTCAACACCGCGGTAATCGGCTGGCCGCCGAACTTGAACTGATTTTGCGTCACGGTCAGGCTCTGCGCCGCCGCCGCCACCGCCTGTTGCGCCGCGGCCAGCGTCTGCGCGTCGAACTGCACCGCCTGCAGCGCATCGCCGACATTCTGAAACGCCGATAGTACGGTGACCCGATACTGATCGGCAGCGCCGCGCAGCGCGGCCAACGCCGCCTTGCGCCGCGCGCTCAGCGTGCCGCCTTCAAACAATGGCTGGGTGATGCCGGCGATCAGGCTCCAGACCAGGGTTTGCGGCGTGAACAGCGCGCCGGTGCTCAGCGCCTCGTGGCCGACATCGGCGGTGAGGGTGATCTGCGGCAGCATATTGGCGGTGGCGACGCCAAGATTTGCCGAGGCCTCGTGCAGCTGCGCGGCCGAGGCGGCAATGTCCGGCCGCTGCCCGACCAGTGCCGATGGCAGGCTGACCGGCAGGTTCTCGGGCAGGCGCAGCGACGACAGCGTGAAATCCGCCTGATGAAAATCCGCCGGGAACACGCCGACATAATCGGCGAGCTGGTTGCGGGCCTGGGCCAGTTGCAGTTGCAGCGGCGGCAACGTCGCCAAGGTGTTGGCGAGCGTCGCCTGCTCGTTCAACACATCGGCTTTCGGCACGCCGCCTAGGGTGAACTGACTGTTCAGGATGGAAAGCTGCCGTTGCTCGATCGTTATGATCTGCTGCGTGGCGGCGATCTGTGCGTTAAGAGAAGCTTCCGTGACCGCGGAGGTGACGATGTTGGTGGTGATGGTCAGGTAACTCGCTTCTAGCTCGTAGCGCTGATAATCCGCCGTTGCCGCAAGGTTTTCCACGGTCCGCCGGATGCCGCCGAAGACGTCCGGCGAATAGGAAAGGTTGACCGCCGTGTTGAAAATCGTGAACGGCGCGATCGAGGTATTGCCGGCGCTGGTGCCGGCAACGGTGGTGCCGGTACCGTCGCCGGTGACACTGGTGCTGGTGACACTGTATCGGCGGCGCCGCCGAAGCTTGCCGATGAAGCCGAGGATATGCGTTCCCGCTCAGCCTGGAAGTTCGCCGACAAACTCGGCAGGAAATTACCTTGCTCGGCGCGCACGTTCTCTTCCGCCTCGATCAGGGTTTGCTGGGCCGCCGCCAAGGTCGGGTTCTGGGCCAACGCGGCATCGATCAGGCTATTCAGCTCGGGGCTTTGAAACAGCGACCACCAATCTCCGGAAATGTCGGCGCCGGAGAGAAAACGCTGGCTTCCCCCGCCGGCGGCCGCCGTGGCGGCGGGCAGCCCGCCGGCGCTGTAACCGGAGGTGGCCGGGGCTGCCGGCGTGTGAAAATCCGGTCCCACCGCGCAGCCGATGAGGCCGAGGGTCATGGTGGCGAAGATGATGACCTGTGATAGGAAACCGACTGGTTTCATGCAGTTCGAATATCGGAATCAAGGCTCGCCGTCAAGGCGGGTCACCTATACGGAAACTTGTAAGTTTCCGTGATTGTTTTATAGACAGCGAAATGGCGCCAGAGTTGCCGATCACGAAAATAGCTCGCCCTGCGCGACCCGTTGCGCGCCGGGAGGCGCTGAACTCGCCCCGTATGCTCAAATTAATCGAGGCAGCCGACGACATTTTTCTGGCCAAAGGATACCACACCGCGACCATGAGCGACGTCGCCAAGGCTGCTGGCATGTCCAAGAAGACTGTTTATCAGATCATCGAATCAAAGGCGGAGCTGTTCACTGTTCTGCTTGCGCATTATCAATCCATGCTTAAATTTCCGGCAACTCAACCGACGTGGTCAATCAACGACATACTGGTGGAAAACTTGCTTTGTCTTGGGCGATTTCTGCTTTCCAACGAGCAGATCGCGATCATCCGGCTGATCATGGCAGAGTACACGCATAGCCCGGATTTCGGCCGGTTGTTCCACCAGAAGCGGGTGATGAAAGCCAAATTTCGGCTGGAGCGCTGCCTGCTGGACATCGCCGATAAAGAGTGCCTGTCGCTGCGCGACTCCCGCGAGATGTCGGCGATGTTGTTCGGTATGGCGCTCGGCGAATTTCATCTCGGGGTGCTGCTCGGCTTCCGCACGGCCCCCAGCCGGGCGGTGCTGGAGCGGCGCATTCGCCGCGCCGTCGGCCTGTTCCTGAGCGGCTGTTTCGTCGCGGAGGCGGAAAAGATCGCCTGAAGACTGCAGTTAAACTTGCTTCAGCGCGATCAGGCTTTGGCGGATCTCCCGGCCACGGTTGATCTTGTCTTCGATGTAGCTGGTATCACCCCAGCGCACCGCCCGCGCCATCGCCTGCGCATCCTCGGAGAACCGCGCCAGCATCTCCAGCAGCGCTTCCCGGTTGTTGATGAAAATGTCGCGCCACATCACCGGGTCGGAGGCCGCGATCCGGGTGAAGTCCCGAAAGCCGGAGGCAGCGTATTGCAGCACTTCCTGGCGGGTTTCGTCGGCCAGATCGTCGGCCGTGCCGCAGATCGTGAAAGCCAGCAGATGCGGCAGATGGCTGACGATCGCCAGCACCCGGTCGTGATGCGCGGCGTCCATCCGCGCCGTCCGCGCGCCAAGGCGTTGCCACATTGCCTCCAGCTTCGCCACGGCATCCTCGTCGGTGCCGGCAACCGGGGTCAGCAAGCACCATCTTCCCTCGAACATCTCCGCGAAGCCAGCATCGGGGCCGGAGAATTCGGTGCCCGCGACTGGGTGGCCGGGCACGAAGTGCACGCCGTCCGGAACCGCGGGGCCGACATCGCGCAGCACCGATTGCTTGGTCGAGCCGACATCGGAGAGAACCGCACCCGGCGCCAGCGCCGGGCCGATACGCCGCGCCAGCTCCGCATAAGCGCCGACCGGGGTGCAGAGGATTACGCCATCGGCGCCGGCAACCGCCCGGACCGGGTCGGCCTCGCAGCGATCGGCAAAGCCGAGCGCCTCGACCCGCGCCAGCACCGCGGCGCTGGCGTCGCAGACCACGACCTCGCCGGCAATACCACCGAATTGTCTGGCGCCCCGGGCGATCGAGCCGCCGATCAACCCGGCGCCGATCAGCGTCAGCCGCCGAAACAGCGGTTCAGCCAATGCTGAATTCCGTTAGCGATTCGGCCACCTGGTCGCATTCCGCGTCGGTGCCGACGGTGATGCGCAGGCAGTTTGGCAGGCCGTAGGATTTGACGTTGCGCACGATGATGCCTTGGCTGCGCAAATGCGCGTCCGCCGCCGCGGCGCGCGCCGCCGTGCCAAAATCCACCAGCATGAAATTCGCCTCGCTCGGCTGCACGCGCAGGCCCGCCGCGACCAACCGCGCCGCCAGAGCCTGCCGCGCCTGGGTGTTATGCTCCCGGCCCCGCGCCACCCAATCCTCATCCCCGAGTGCGGCGACGGCCGCCGCCGCCGCCGCCGCACTTACGTTGAACGGCGCCCGCATCCGGTTCAGCACATCGACGATGGCCGGGGGGGCGTAGGCCCAGCCGAGCCGGGCCCCGCCCAGGCCGAAAATCTTCGAGAAGGTGCGGGTCATCACCGTGTTCTCGCCGGCATCCACCAGCGCCACGCCCGGTTCGTAATCCGTCCGCTCGACGTATTCGGCGTACGCGGCGTCGATCACCAGCAGCACGTCGGCGGGCAAGCCGGCGCGCAGCCGCCGCATCTCGCCGGCTGGAACCAGCGTGCCGGTCGGGTTGTTGGGGTTGGCCAGGAACACCATCCGGGTCGCCGGCGAAAGCTGCGCCAGCACCGCGTCCACATCTGTCGTTAGGCCGCGTTCCGGCGCCTTGCGGACCGCGCCGCCGGCGAGCCTGGCCGCGATTTCGTAAATCGAGAAGCCGTGCTCGCTCATGATCAGTTCGGTTCCCGGCCCGCCGTAAGCCTGGATCAGCAGTGTTAACAGATCGTCCGAGCCGTTGCCGCAGACGATCCGCGCCGGATCGAGGCCGAAGCGGGCGCCGATGGCGCGGCGCAGCGCCGCCACGCCGCCATCTGGATAGCGGTGCATGGTCGGCGCGTGGGCGGCGAGTGCCGCGATCGCACCCGGCGGCGGCCCGAACGCGCCTTCGTTGGAAGACAGCTTGACCACCCGGTTCACGCCCGGCAACACCGAATCGCCGCCGACGTAGGAGCCGACGGTGAAGACCGCGGGGCGCGGCCTGGGCGCCGCGTTCAAGCGTCGTCTCCGAGCGGCACCGCAAAGCCGCCGATCACCGCGGCCGGCGCGTCCAGCGCGGCGAGCGCGGCGAGGCGCGGGTCGTCGTCCGCCACCAGGCCTTCCACCTCCACCAAGGCGCGGACCCCGGCATCCGCCGCGCCGCGTCTGATCCAGATCGAGCCGGGGGCGAAACCCGCGGCGGTCAGCATCCCGATCATCCGGGCCCGGGAAATTTCGGCACTCAGGTTGAGCAGGATCAGCCCGCGATCGTCGCCCGAAGGATCCGGCCGCATCGCCGCCACCAGATAGGCCTGGCCCGGCGGCGCGCCTTCCGGCCGGCGGGTCCAGAACGGCAGTTTGGCGATCACCGAAAACCGGTGCGGGCCTTCGGTGGCGAGGCTGGTCCACCAGCCGCCGCCCTCGTCGCCGTCGCTGGGCGGCGGCAGCACCGCCACTTGCGCCCCCTCGCGCGCCAGATCGGCCAGGGTCTGCGCCGGGTTGTGGTGGCGGCGCAGCGGCGTCAGCGGGCCAAAATGCTCGCGCGCCAGCGCCACCCGGTCGGCGCCGTCATCGCCGTCGCAAACCGCCACGGTCTGCCCGCCCTCGATCACCAGCGCGCCGCTGAACAGCTCGCGCCAGAGCCGCAGGATCGTTTGCGGCGGCATCGCGCCCCGGTGCCGGGCGATCAGGCGGCGCAACATGCTGGCCTCCCGGCCTGGCCGGATTTTCACCCCGGTCTTGCCGGCATCGCGCGCCACGCTTTCGATCAACGCGGCCCGTCGCATCAGCAAATCGTGCAATTGGTCGTCGATGGCGTCGATCCGGGCCCGCAATTCGTCGAGAACCGATGATGCCGTTTTGGCGGCGGACGCGGCGGGGAGGGCGGTCTGATCGTTCATCGCAGGCGACTGTTACAGCCAAGCCAGACTCCCGCCAAGCGCGGGCATTGCGTCGCCCGGCGCCGTGCCCCATATCCGGCCAGGATGGACCAGAGCCTGATTTTGCCGGAAATCCAGCATCAGTCCGTGGTATTTGAGGACGGCTTGGCGCTCGATTGCGGCCGTCGGCTGGGCCATCTGCGGATCGCCTATCGCAGCTACGGAACGCTGAATGAGGCGCGCAGCAACGCCGTGCTGATCTGCCACGCTTTGACCGGGGACCAATACGTTGCCGAAACGCATCCGGTAACCGGCAAACCCGGCTGGTGGGAGCGGCTGGTGGGGCCGGGCCGGCCGATCGATACCGACCGGTTCTTCGTCATTTGCAGCAACGTCCTCGGCGGCTGCATGGGCAGCAGCGGTCCGCTCACCCCGCATGACGAGCGGCCCGGCGAACGCTGGGGCACCGAGTTCCCGCAGGTCACGATCGCCGACATGGTGCGGGCGCAGAAGCGCCTGATCGAGCATCTTGACATCGAGCGGCTGTTCGCGGTGATCGGCGGCTCGATGGGCGGCATGCAGGCGCTGTGCTGGGCGGCGCTGTACCCGCAAGCCGTCTTCGCCGCGGTGCCGGTTGCCGCCGCCGCCTACCACTCCGCGCAGAACATCGCCTTCCACGAAATCGGCCGCCAGGCGATCACCGCCGATCCGGATTTTCATGACGGCCGCTACTGGGCGCAGGGCGTGATCCCGGCGCGCGGCCTGGCGGTGGCGCGGATGACGGCGCATATCACCTATGTCTCAGAAGCAGCATTGACCCGCAAATTCGGCCGCAAGCTGCAACATGCCGCCAACCTCTCCTCGCTCGGCGACCGATTCGAGGTGGAAAGCTACCTGCAGCACCAGGGCTCCAGCTTTGTCAGCCGGTTCGACGCTAATTCCTACCTCACCATCACCCGCGCCATGGACCTGTTCGACCTTGCCGCCGATGCCGGGCAGGACCTCGGATCGGGCGACGGCAAAGCCGGCCTCGCCGCTGCCTTCGCTGGCACCAAAACCCGCTTCCTGCTAGTCTCCTTCAGCTCCGACTGGCTGTTCCCCACCGCGCAGTCCCGCGCCATCGCGCGGGCGCTCAATCACGTCGCCGCCAATGCCAGCTTCGTCGAAATCAAGTCCGACAAAGGCCATGACGCGTTTTTGCTGGACGAGCCCGATTTTCATCGTTCGCTCTCCGGCTTCCTCGCCGGCTGCGCCGAGCGTGCCGGGTTGAAGTGAGCAGCGCCCGGCCGCGGTCGATGCGGGTCGACCTCGCGCTGATCGCGGGCATGATCGCGCCCAACACCCGGGTGCTGGACATCGGCTGCTCCGACGGCATGTTGATCGACTACTTGTTCCGCAACCTGCAATGCGACGCACGGGGCCTGGAGCTGGATATGGAAACCGTCACCCGTGCCGTCGCCCACGGCCTGCCGGTGATGCAAGGGGACGCCGATACCGACCTCGCCACCTATCCGGACGGCGCCTTCGACTACGTGGTGCTGTCGCGCACCTTGCAGGCGGTGGAGCAACCGCGCCAGGTGCTGCGGCAGATGCTGCGCATTGGCACCCACGCCATCGTCAGCTTCCCGAATTTCGGCTATTGGAGCCTGCGCCTGCAACTGCTGCTGCGCGGCCGGATGCCGATGACGAAATCCTGGTCCCGCATGTGGTATGAAACGCCAAACATCCACCCCTGCACGATCCGCGACTTCTTTGCCCTCTGCGCCGCCGAAGGCTACGAAGTGCAGCAATGGATGGCCGCCGACGACGAGGGCGTCCGCGCTCCCTGGCGCCGCTCCCCAGCGCTCGCCAACTTGTTCGGTGAACAGGGGTTGTTTTTGTTACGCAAGGCGTAGGTAAAGAGCCTCCGGCGGCTGGAGCCGGGAGGCCCCAGACCCCATGAGTCAGGCTACGCGCAGTGTCGTTGTGCCGGCGCGGGCTGTTATCCACGACTTGCCCGTAAGCGCCTATCACAACGTCGCGTACACGGTTCCCGTCAGCCGCGATAATTCATCGGACGTGATCGTTAGCGCCGGCGTCAGATAAATGATATTTCGGAACGGTTTGATCCAGACGCCAGCTTCGACAAACCGCTCCCGCAACGCCATAGTATTTTCGATCGACGCCAATTCGACCACGCCGATCCCGCCGCGAACGCGCACATCCACCACATTTGCCAGCGCCCGGCAGCGTTCCAGTTCCGCCGCCATCTGCGCCGAGATGGCGGCCGCCTGGGCCAGCCGCGGCGCGGTCTCGAACAGATCGAGCGAAGCGTTCGCCGCGGCGCAGCCGAGCGCCGTGCCCATGAAGGTCGGGCCGTGCATCAGCGCGTCGCCCGGCCGGTCGGAGAGGAACGCCGCGAACAGATCGTCCGACGCTACTGTCGCGGCCAGCGGCAACGTGCCGCCGGTCAGCGCCTTGCCCAGGGTAATAATATCCGGCGCCACGCCCGCCTGTTCAAACGCGAACATCGTGCCGGTGCGGCCGAAGCCGGTAAAAATCTCGTCGAAGATCAGCGTCAGCCCATGCTCATCGGCCGCTGTCCGCAAATGCCGCAGCACCGCCGGTTCATGAAAAACCATCCCGCCGGCGCCTTGGACCAGCGGTTCGACAATGATCGCGGCGAGGCACCCGCCGTTGGTTTCGAGAAAATTATCGAAGGCCGCGCGGCTGTCGGCGTCGCGCGGCAACGGCACCACCGGCTGCTCCGGCAGCAGCCCGGCGAACAGGCTGTGCATGCCTTCTTCCGGATCGCAGATCGCCATCGTGCCGATCGTGTCGCCGTGATAGCCGCCGGTGAAGCCGAGGATCTTGGTCCGCCCGCGCTCGCCGCGGTTTAGCCGCGCCTGTACCGCGATCTTGAGCGCCACCTCGACTGCGACCGACCCGGACTCGCTGAAAAACACCCGGTTCAGCGGATCGGGCAGCAACGCCGCCAGCCGCGTCGCCAGCCGATAGGCTTGTTCATGCGCCAGGCCGCCGAACATCACATGCGGCATGGTCTCCAACTGCCGCGCTACCGCCGCCTGAATATGCGGATGATTATAGCCATGGCAGGCGGTCCACCAGGAGGCGACGCCGTCGATCAGTACGCGTCCGTCCGTAAGAAAAATCCGGCTGCCCTCGGTCCGCGCCACCGCCAACGGCAGGGGTGCGGTTTGCATCTGCGTGTAGGGTAGCCAGACATGGTTCCAGCCCTGCCGCAGCCATTCAGGCAAGCGGGCGCAACCCGAGTTTCGCGAACAAGGCGTCATCGCGGCTGATCGCGGCGTTCTTGGTGGTCAGCAGTCTCTCGCCATGAAAGATCGAGTTGGCGCCGGCCAGAAAGCACAGCGCCTGGGCCGCGTCGTCCATCGCTTCCCGCCCGGCCGAGAGCCGCACATAGGCCTTCGGCATGGTGATCCGCGCCGCGGCGATCACCCGCACGAAGTCGATGGCATCGATCGGTTCGGCCCCGGCGAGCGGCGTGCCTTCCACCGCCACTAGCGCGTTGATCGGCACGCTCTCCGGCGGCACGGCCAAGCTCGCGAGCGTGGCGATCAGCCCGGCCCGGTCCGCCACGTCCTCGCCCATCCCGACGATGCCGCCGCAACAAACATTGATGTCCGCGTCGCGGACATGCGCCAGCGTATCCAGCCGATCCTGATAGACCCGCGTGGTGATGACCTTGCCGTAAAATTCCGGTGACGTATCGAGATTGTGATTGTAATAATCCAGCCCCGCCGCCTTTAGCCGCCCGGCCTGCGCACCGTCCAGCATCCCCAGAGTGACGCAGGTTTCCAGCCCCATCGCCTTCACGCCCGCGATCATCGCACACACCGCGTCGAGGTCGCGGTCCTTGGGCGCGCGCCAGGCGGCGCCCATGCAGAACCTTTGCGCTCCGGCTGCCTTGGCATCTTGCGCTTGCGCCAACACCGCGTCGACCGCCATTAGCTTGGCCGCCGGCGTGCCGGTGTCGTAGGCGGCACTTTGCGGGCAGTAGCCGCAATCTTCAGGGCAGCCGCCGGTTTTGATCGAGAGCAATGTGGAAATTTGTACCGAAACGGGATCGAAATTTTCCCGGTGCACGGTCTGCGCCCGGAACATCAAGTCTGGAAAGGGCAGCGCCAGCAATGCCGCCACCTCGTCCCGGCTCCAGCGTGGCCGGGCCAGTGCTTCCATCGTTCCATCCGGCATCGCGGTCTCCTTCGATTGCGCCCGAAGGTAAACCCATGCTTCAAGCATGGAAAGGCGGGAGTGCGAGGGCCATGCGACTGGACCAATTTGCCGCCCTGAGACTGGCGGACTTGTCGGCGAAATCGCCACGGCGCGGGCCGGTGGCAACAGCGCGGTCGCGCTTCACCTGCTGCGCGGCGCACCAGGGCGCCAAACGTGAATCGTCCTCTCAGGTAGCAGCCTGCCTGCGCGCGACCGTTGTGGCTGCCGCGTGACCGCCTATTTCGTCACCGGAACCGGCACCGAAATCGGCAAGACCTACGTTGTCGCCGGCATTATCCGTGCCGCCCGCGCCGCCGGCCGAACGGCGCGCGCCATCAAGCCGGTGATGTCGGGCTACGACCCGGCAGACCCCGGCGGCTCCGACGCGGGGGTGCTGCTGCGGGCGATGGACCTGCCGGTAACCGCGCAGAACGTCGCCGCCATTTCGCCCTGGCGCTACGCCGCGTTCCTCTCGCCGGACATGGCGGCGGCGCGCGAGAACCGGCAGATCGACTTCGCCGAGGTTGTGACCTTCTGCGAAGCCACGGTCGGCCGCGCCAACGAGCTGACGCTGGTGGAGGGCGCCGGCGGGGCCATGGTGCCGTTGAACGGCACCCAGAACATCCGTAGCCTGATCGTGACGCTAGGTCTGCCGGTAATCCTGGTGGGGGGTACCTATCTCGGCACCATCAGCCACACCCTGACAACCGCCGAGGCGCTGAGCGCGCGCGGGATCGCGATCGCCGCGGTGGTGCTGAATGAAAGTGCCCAGTCGCCGGCGCCGTTGGACGAAATCGCCGCCACGATCCGCCGCTTCCTGCCGTTCACCCCGGTCCGGACCATCCCGCGCCACGGCAACGACGCAGCTTTCCAGAGTCTCGAAGCGCAACTGATGAACGAAGCCAGATTGTCGTCGCTTTAGCCACCGTTTGTATTGAACACCGGACGACTGCAGGCCGGATACTATCTCCTGAGCGCCATTTTGATCGGCCCGGCGCTGCGCCCATGGGTGAACTGGTCGACGTACGGGTTATCGCTGGCGAGCAGCCCACGCGCCGGGCCACTCCAGACGATCTTGCCATCGAACAGCATCGCCGCCTCGTCGCCGATCCGCTGCGCGCTCGCCATGTCGTGGGTGATCGCGATCGAGGTGCTGCCGAGCCGCTTGACACAGTCGACGATCAGCTCGTCGATCACCGCCCCCATGATCGGATCGAGGCCAGTGGTCGGCTCGTCGAAGAACATGATCGCCGGTTCGGCGGCGATGGCGCGGGCCAGCGCGACGCGCTTCTGCATGCCGCCGGAAAGCTCGGCCGGCGACAGATCGGCGACGTTTTCCGCCAGACCGACCGTGGCCAGCACCGAAACAGCCTTGTCCCGCGCCTGGCTACGCCTGATCTTGCGTTCTGCCAGCAAGGCGAAAGCGACGTTTTCCCAGACCGTCATGCTGTCGAACAGCGCGCCGTTCTGAAACAGCATGCCGATCTGCCCGCGCAACTGCCGGGCGCGGGCGCGGCGCGCGGTCAACACGTTCTCGCCGTCGATCTCGATGCTGCCCGCATCCGGCGTCACCAGGCCGAGAATGGATTTGATCAGCACCGACTTGCCGGTGCCCGAGCCGCCGATCACCACCATCGCGGTGCCCGGCATCACGTCGAGATCGACGCCGTCCAGCACGGTCTTGTCGCCGAACGATTTTTTCAGGCCGCGGATGCGTATCTTCGGCGTGGTCATTTCGCGAACAACACCTGGGTCAGCACGTAGTCGAGCGCCAGGATCAGGATCGAGGCGCTGACCACCGCCGAAGTGGTCGCGGCCCCGACGCCCTGCGCCCCGCCGCGCGAACGGTAGCCGTTGAAGCAGCCCAGCAGCGCGATCACAAAGCCGAACACGCAGGCCTTGATCAAGCCGGACGCCACATCCTCGACCCGCAGATTGGCAAAAGTATTAACCAGATAGGTGCTGGGGTTGAAGCCGAGCCGTAGCGTGGCGACGATGAAGCCGCCCAGCACGCCCAGAATGTCGGCGACCACCACCAGGAGCGGCATCGCGATGACGCCGGCTAGCAGCCGCGGCGCCACCAGATACTGCATCGGGTCGGTCGAGAGGGTGGAGAGCGCGTCGATCTGGTCGGTGACGCGCATGGTGCCGAGCTCCGCCGCCATCGCGGCACCAGCCCGGCCGGAGACCATCAGTCCAGCCAGCACTGGCCCCAATTCGCGCGTGACCGAAAGCACGACGACGCTGGCGATGGCACTTTCGGCGTTGAAGCGGGAGAAGCCGGTATAGGATTGCAGCGCCAACACCATGCCGGTGAACAGCGCCGTCAGCGCCACCACCGGCAAGGAAAAGAAGCCAATTTCCAACAGGCTGCGGCCGACCAGGCGAGGATAATAAGGGGGGCGGAACAGGCAGAACACCCCGCGCCCGGCAAAGATGGCGAGCGCCCCCAGCCAGGCGAGGCCGTCCAGCACCATGGCGCCGACCGCGCCGACGCCGTTGAGCAGCGTGTTCATGCGCCGATGTAGTGGCGCGTGTAGCGTGGCCCAAGCGAGGTGAGGATTTCGTATCCGTTGGTGCCGGCTTCATCGGCCAGCGCGTCGGCGTCATGCCCCGGCCCGATCAGCTCCAGCGCGTCGCCCGGCTGGGCCAGCGTGTCGGTCACGTCGAATGTGGTGAGGTCCATCGAGACCCGGCCTACCAGCGGGACCACCGCCCCGTCAAAGCGCGCGGTCGCGGCGTTGGAGAGCGACCGTGGAAAGCCGTCGGCGTAGCCAACGGCGAGGGTGGCGATCCGGCTCGGCCGCGTCGCCGTCCAGATGCCGTTATAGCCCACCGTCTCGCCCGGCTGAACCTCATGCACCTGCAGGATCCGCGCGTTCAGCCGCACGGTGGGGCGCATCGGGTTGGGCTGGCCAGGGGTCGGGTTCAGGCCGTAAAGTGCTGCCCCCGGCCGCGCCAAGTCGCTGCCGAAATCCTGCCCGAGAAACATGCCGGAAGAGTTGGCCAGGCTGGTGGCAGTGCGCGGGAACTGTCGCGCGATGGCGGCAAAGCGCTGGCGTTGGCGCTCGTTCAACGGGTCGCCCGGCGTCTCCGCGCTCACTAGATGGGACATCACATAGTGGATGTTGAGGCCGGCGAGCCAGGAGGGATCGTCTTGCAAAATCGCCAGTTCGGCGGTGGCCAGGCCCAGCCGGGCCATGCCGGTATCGACATGCAGGATGGCGGGCAGAACCCGCTCCCGCCGCGCCGCTTCCTCCCGCCACAGCGCGATCTCCAGCAAGGTGCCGAGGACCGGCACCAGATCATGCGCCGCGAAGAGTTCTTCTTCGCCCGGCGCGATCCCGTGTAGGACGCCCAGCATCGCTCCCGGCACCAGCGGCCGCACCGCCAGTGCCTCGCTCGCATGGGCGACAAAGAAGTGCCGGCACCCGACGCCAAGCAGCGCCGGCGCCACCTGTGCGGCGCCCAGTCCGTAAGCGTCCGCCTTGATAACGCCTGCGGTGGCGCCGGCATGGCCGCGATTCAGGTTCGCCCAGTTCGCCCCAATCGCCTCAAGGTCGATGGTGAGCCGGCTGCCCGCCTCACCCATGGACCGTATCAAGGTCGGCAAACCGGGTAAACTCGCCCTCGAAAAACAGGTCGATCTTGCCGGTTGGGCCATGGCGCTGCTTGGCCAGGATCAACTCCGCCTTGTTGTAGACGCTGCCCATATCGGTCTTCCACTTCTCCAGCGCTTCCTGGAACTTGTCGTCGCGGTCGAAGGCGATGATCTTCGGCTCCTTCTGCTGCAGGTAGTATTCGTCGCGGTAGATGAACATCACTACATCGGCATCCTGCTCGATCGTGCCTGACTCGCGCAAATCCGAAAGCTGCGGCCGCTTATCGTCCCGACTCTCCACCGCCCGCGACAGCTGCGAAAGTGCGAGCACCGGCACCGCCAGCTCCTTGGCGATCGCCTTCAGCCCCTGGGTGATCTGGCTGATCTCCAGCACCCGGTTCTCCGGCTTGGTCCCGGCCGAGGGCCGCATCAACTGCAAATAGTCAACAACGATCAGCCCTAGCCCTTGCGTCCGCTTGATCCGCCGGCAGCGGGTCCGCAGCGCCGAGAGCGTCAGCGCCGGCGTGTCGTCGATCAACAACGGCAGCGCCGAAATCTCCCGCGACACTTTCACGAAATTGTCGAAGTCCTTCATGCTGATCTCGCCGCGGCGGATACGGTCGGCGGAAACCCGCGCCTCCTCCGCCAGCAGCCGCGTCGCCAACTGCTCGGCGCTCATCTCCAGCGAAAACACCGCCACCGTCTGCTTGGCCATGGCGTTCGGATTGTCGCCGCTGCGCGCATTCGCCAGCAGAGCCTTCGCCGCGCCGAACGCGATCTTGGTTGCCAGCGCCGTCTTGCCCATGCCCGGCCGCCCGGCAAGAATCACCAGGTCGGACGGATGCAGTCCGCCCATCCGCTTGTTCAGGTCCCGCAAACCGGTATCCAGCCCGGAAACCGACCCCTGGTTGCGAAACGCCGCGGAAGCGATGTCGAGCGCGTTCTTCAACGCCTTCTCGAACGTCACATGCCCGGTCTCGGCGCCGCCCCGGCTCGCCAGGTCGAACAGCGTCTGCTCCGCCGCCTCGATCTGCTGCGTCGCATCCAGCTCCGGCTCGGCGCCGAACGCGCGGTTCACCACCACCTCGCCAACATCGATCAGCTCGCGCCGTAACCACGCATCCCGGATCGTCCGCCCGTAATCTCCGGCGTTGATGATCCCCACCATCGCCGCCAACAACTGCCCCAGATAAGCGGTGCCGCCCACCTCATCCAGCACCCCGGCATGTTCGAACTCGGCCTTGAGCGTCACCGGGTCCGCCACCTGCCCAGCCTCGCACCGCCGCGCGATCGCTTGATAAATCCGCCCATGCAGCGGATCGGCAAAATGCTCCGGCGCCAGAAACTCCGAAACCCGCTCATAAGCCTTGTTGTTGGCCAACAACGCACCCAACAGCGCCTGCTCAGCCTGCATATTGGTCGGCGGTAGGCGCTGCGATAGCCCCAACAACGGCGAATCGATCTGGTTCATTCTTTGCACCCTACGTCGATTAGCGATCACCGTCAGCTTTTGCCGGCGTGTATGGAGCGGGATAACGGGGACAAGTTAAGAAAGAGCCTCCGGCGGCCGGGGCCTTGAGGCCCCGGCCGCCGGAGGCTCTTCTAATCCAGCCTCAGCGCATCCTCGATACCGAATTCTCCGGGCAGGGCGCCTTTTGGGAACAGCCGAGTGAAGTGGCCGAGTTTTCGGCCGGGGCGGGCTTCGGTTTTGCCGTAGTGGTGGGGAATCAGGCCCGGAGTGGCGAGGATGGTGGGCCATGATGCGATATCTTCTGGGCCGACCAGGTTTTTCATTACGGCGTCGGAGTGGCGGGTGGCGGGGGGCAGCGGCAGGCCGGCGACGGCGCGGATTTGCAACTCGAACTGGCTGGCGGGGCAGGCGTCCAGGGTCCAGTGGCCGGAGTTGTGTGGCCGGGGCGCAATTTCGTTAACCAGCAGCCTTCCGTCGGCGGCTACGAACATCTCGACCGCCAGCAGGCCGACCAGGTTCAGGTGTTCAGCGACGCGGCGGGCGATGGCGCCGGCTTCGGTCAGCAGGTCCGGCGGCAGCGGGGCCGGGGCCAAAGTGAGGTCGAGGATGTGGTCCTTGTGGCGGTTTTCGACCGGGTCGAAGGCGGAGATCGCGCCGTCGGCGCCGCGCGCCACGACCACCGAGATTTCGGCGGCGAAATCGACGAAACCTTCCAGCACCAGGGGTTTTGGCTCCAGCGCTGCGTAGGCCGCAGCCGCATCAGCTGGGTCACGGAGCACCGCCTGGCCTTTGCCGTCATAGCCGAGCCGGGTGGTTTTGAGCACCGCCGGCAGGCCGAGCCGCGCAATTTCCGCTTGCAGGTCTGCCTCGTTGGCCACGGCGGCCCAGGGTGCGGTGGCGATGCCGGCGTCATTCAGAAACTGCTTTTCCAGCACCCGATCCTGGCTCAGCCGCAATACGTCAACGCCCGGCCGCACCGGCTTTAGTTCGGCCAGCAAGGCCAAGCCGGCTGCCGGCACATTCTCGAACTCGAAGGTAATGACATCCACCGCGGCGGCGAAGCGTCGCAACGCCGCATGGTTGTCATAGCTGGCAACCGTCGTGCCCGCCGCCACCTGCGCCGCCGGGCTGTCCGGCTCGGGAGAGTAGATATGGACCTGGTAGCCGAGCCGGGCCGCAGCCATCGCCGCCATCCGGCCAAGCTGGCCGCCGCCGATGATGCCGATCACCGCGCCCGGCGGCAGCGGCCACCTTGGCAGCGGTTCCTCCGGGTCGTTCATGCGCCGGCGGGTTCGGGGGCCACGTCTTCTGGCGCTTCCGGCACCGCAGCGGTCTGCGCCGCCCGGTAGGCCGCCAGCCGGCCGCTCAAGGCCGGATCGGCCAGAGCCAGAATTGCGGCCGCCAGCAACCCGGCATTGACGGCCCCTGGCCGGCCGATCGCCAGAGTTCCCACCGGCACGCCGGCCGGCATCTGCAAAATCGAGAGCAGGCTGTCCTGCCCCTGCAGCGCCGTGTTCGCCATCGGCACGCCCAGTACCGGCAGCGCGGTCAGCGCCGCCGCCATGCCCGGCAGATGCGCCGCCCCGCCGGCCCCGGCGATGAGCACTTGCAGCCCGCGCCCGGCCGCGCTTTCGGCATAATCGTAGAGCCGCCGCGGCGTCCGGTGCGCGGAGACCACCTTCGCCTCATACGTCACCTCGAGCCGGTCCAGCACCTCGGCAGCGTGCCGCAGCACCGGCCAGTCCGAGCGGCTGCCCATGATGATCCCGACGCGGGGTGGCGTCACGCCGTCTGGTCCGGGATCAGCCGGCTCTCCAGCCAGGAGATTTCGTCTTTAAGCCCGAGCTTGCGCTTCTTCAGCCGCTGCATCTGCAACTGATCGACCGGGTTGTATTCGGTGATGCGGGTAATCACCGTATCGAGGTCGCGGTGCTCGCTGCGCAGGGCGTGCAAGCGGCGGAGAAGATTGTCTTTGTCGCTCAACATGAGCGGTTCAATAAAGCGATTCTGGCGTCTCTGGAACCAAAAACTAGCGGTTGGTTAATCCGGATGAGCAATAATTCAGGTGACAGTCCAGTTCCAACCGCTCTAGCCTCCCCTCGTTGCGGCCGGCGTGAACGCTGCCGGCGCGCAAGCCTCGGTGCAGTCTTTATCAAGGAGGTTCCATGAGCACTCAGTCGCATATCGAAGTCCTGAAGGGGCGTCACGCCAGCTTGGAAAACCGGATCGCCGCCGAAGATGCCAGGCCGCGGCCGGATGACGGTGTGCTGTCGCGCATGAAGGTCGAGAAACTGCGATTGAAGGAAGAAATGGAGCGCCTGAGCACCGAGCCGCATTAGCTCAACCGGCGGCGCCGCGTTTCGTCGCCGGCCGCTGAGGCGGCGGCGGCGGTGCTTCAAGCCGCCTCGCTGCTCGGCATTGGCGGCGGTGGCGGCACCAGCCCCTCGCGGGTCATCCGCTCATTGGCGGCAGCCACCGCGTCGTTGAGGTCCGACTGTTTGCACAGGCCGAGGATCACCGGGTCACGCGGCTTGATGTTGCTGCTGTTCCAATGCGACCGCTCGCGGATTTTCTGAATCGTCTCCTTGGTGGTGCCGAGCAGCTTGATCACCTGGGCATCGGTCAGATGCGGGTAGTTGCGAAGCAGGAAGGAGATCGCGTCGGGCCGGTCGTTGCGCTTGGCAACCGGGGTGTAGCGGCCGCCTTTTTGCTTCTTGGCTTGCGCCTCGGCGGCCGGCATCAGCTTCAGCTTGGCCTCCGTGTTGGCCTCGCAGCGGGCGATATCCTCGGCGGTGATCTGTTTGTTCGCCACCGGGTCGTAGCCGTTGATGCCCTGCGCCACCTCGCCGTCGGCGATCGCCTGTATTTCCAACGGGTGCATGCCGCAAAAATCGGCAATCTGGTCGAAGGTGAGGGCGGTCTTGTCAATCAGCCACACTGCGGTAGCTTTGGGCATCAAGGGGAGTGACATGCGAAAATACCTTAAAGCGCCAGGAGCATGGCCCCTGGCGGTCAATTTTGTGCCAGGGCACTTCGCGCGCGATATGCCGTCCAGCTTGCTCCCGGTCAAGGCCGGCGGCCGATGAACCCGGCTGACGAAGAGGCCCAAAAATCCCCGCCGTTGCTGGCGCCGCCGGCTCTGGACAGCTTTGGCGTGGCCGAGCTGAACAGCTATATAGAAGCCCTTGAAGCAGAAATTGCCCGTGTCAAAGCCACAATTTCGTCAAAATCGGCCCACCGCGCCGCCGCCGCAATGTTCTTCCGGCAACCGGCGGCGCCAGATGATAACGCATAGCTGCCGTTCCACCATGTTGCGGTAAATCTGCAAACAATTTACGCAGCCTAGTCGACACAAGCCAGCTTTTGGGCTGTAAGGCGCCGCTGACGCCGGCGCGTTGGCGGTTTTGCCTTCTGAAAAATTGAGGATGTGAGACGTGAAAATTGCCGTCGGCTACGACCTTACTTATGAGTTTCCCCGGCCTACGCCGATGATGCTGATGCTGCACGTCCATCCGAGCCGGGTGTCGGACCTGCTGGTGCCCGATCATCTGATGACCGACCCGTTCGTACCCCTCTCGTTCTACCGCGATGATTTCGGCAACTGGTGTACCCGGCTGGTGGCGCCGGCGGGCCAGTTGCGGATTTTTGCCAACGGCGTGGTGCGCGACACCGGGCTGCCGGACCCGCGCGCGCCGAACTCGATCCAGCACGAGGTCCAGGATCTGCCCGACGACACCCTGATCTACCTGCTCGGCAGCCGGTACTGCGAGACCGACGAGCTTTCGGACATCGCCTGGCGGCTGTTCGGCCACATTCCGCCCGGCTGGGGCCGAGCCCAGGCGGTCATCGACTTCGTCCACAACCACATAAAATTCGACTACCAGCAGGCGCGCTCCACTCGCACCGCCTTCCAAGCCTATAACGAGGGTGTCGGCGTATGCCGGGATTTTGCCCATCTCGGTGTCGCGCTGTGCCGTTGCCTGAACATCCCGGCCCGCTACTGCACCGGCTATATCAGCGACATCGGCGAGGTCGGGCCATTCTCGGCGATGGATTTTGCCGGCTGGTTCGAGGCTTTCCTCGGCAACCAGTGGCATATGTTCGACCCGCGCAACCACAAGCCCCGGATCGGCCGGATCCTGATCGGCCGCGGCCGTGACGCCACCGATGTCGCGATCAGCAACAGTTTCGGCTCCAGCCGGCTGACCGGCTTCAAGGTGATCACCGACGAAATCGTCGAGTAGCGCGTCGGAGATCAACCCCTGTAATCGGCCTCCGTCACCTGCTCTAGCCAGTCGACCACTTTTCCGTCCTGTTCCTCCTGGACGGCGATGTGGGTCATTGCCGTGGTCGGGGCAGCGCCGTGCCAGTGCTTCTCACCCGGCGCAAACCAGACCACGTCGCCGGGCCCGATCTCCTCGATCGGCCCGCCGGCGCGTTGAGCACGGCCACTTCCGGCGGTGACGATCAAGGTCTGGCCGAGCGGATGGGTGTGCCAGGCGGTGCGCGCCCCAGGCTCGAAGGTAACCAAGGCGCCGCGGCCACGGGCCGGATCCGGAGCGCTGAACAGTGGGTCGATGCGGACGGTGCCGGTGAACCAATCCGCCGGGCCTTTGGTGGAAGGGCGCGAAGCGTTCCGGATGATGTCCATTGGATGTTCCTACTGAAGGGCCGATCGGGCGACTTTGCCGGCTTTACTGAATGCTCTAGCGTTGCGCGATGTCGGAAACCAGTGCGGCTTGTACGGAAATTGCGCGCGCCGCGCCGCGTGACGGCAGCTTCACCCGCCGCCGCCATTCAGGTGCCTGAATGTCATGATCAACGATGTCGAAGGTTAAGCCACTTACCGAAGACGATATGCGGCTGTGGGCGGCGTATAGCCGCACGCTGCGCTTGCTGCCCGGCAAAGCCCGTATTGCCGTGCCGGCCGCGTCGCCGGCGCCAGCCGCCGGACCCGCCGATCCGGCGCCGCCGGCAATGCCGGGCCGGCCCGGCGCCCGCTCGCTGGCGATCGGCGCCCCGCCGCCGGGGCTGGACCGGGCTTCCTGGCGGAAATTCCAGGTCGGCCAAATCCGGCCCGAACGCGCCCTCGACCTGCACGGCCTGACTGCTTTCCACGCCCATCGCGCCGCCACGGCGTTCCTGCAACAGGCCCACGCCCAGCAACGCCGCTGCGTCGAGATCATTACGGGAAACGGCGAAGTTCTGGCGCGCGAGGTGCCGCTCTGGTTGGACGCACCGCCGCTCCGCCAGTTGATCCTGGCGCTGGTCCACCCGCACGCCGCCAACACCGGGGCCATCCGGGTCTTGCTCCGGCGGACCAGGGCTTGAAGATCGAAAGAGCGCTCGCGGGCCGTCATGGACCGCTGCGGGGAATGCTTTAACACAAACCGATTAAAAAAGAGGCTGTTTCGGCTCGACGTTTGATTTCGAACAAATGAAACAGATGTTTCTGATGAAAATACGGCAGATTTCTTTGGCTCACGCTGTTATAGCTCCGAAAGACTTTGCCGCTAAAGCTCAATAGGAGTGGATCATGGACGACCTGATACATTTGTCTCCCGCCACCGCTGGCATGGGGCTGGCCGCGCCGCGCCATCCGTTCGAGCCGTTGACGCCCGATGAGATCCGCCAGGTGGTCGGCATCATCCGCGGCAGCCGCGAATTCAGCGACCAGATACTGTTCGAGACGATCGAATTGAAAGAGCCGGAGGTCACGGCGCTGGCCGACCACGCCGCCGGCCGGGCGACGCCGCGGCAGGCCCGCGCCAACGTGTTTCTCGGTGACGCGCCGGGACTTTGGCGGCTCGTCGTGTCGCTCGCCGACGAAGCGATCACCGCGAAAACATTCCTGCCCGACGCCAAGCCGATGATCCAACTCGAGCAGTTCCTAGTGGTCGAGGACATCGTCCGTGCCCATCCGGATTTCATCGCCGCCTGCGCCAGGCGCGGCATCACCGACGTTGCCAAAGTCTGCGTCGATCCCTGGTCGGCCGGCAATTTCGGCGTTCCGGGCGAGGAAGGTGGCTACCTCTCCCACACCTTCTGCTGGCTGCGGCTGCGCGAGAACGAAAATTTCTACGCCCACCCGATCGAGGGCATCAACGCGGTGGTGGACATCAAGGCCGGCCGCGTCATCCGGGTCGACGATCACGGCGGGATGCCGATCCCGATGGCCGAATACAATTACGAGGCGCAGTTCTTCGACAAATTCCGCGCGCCGTTGAAGCCGCTCGACATCGTGCAGCCGGAAGGTGCGAGCTTCACCTTGAACGGCCGGGCGCTCGAATGGGACAAGTGGTCGTTGGTCGTCGGCTTCAACGCTCGCGAGGGCCTGACCCTGCACGACATCCGCTACGACGGCCGGCCGGTCGTCAACCGGGCCTCGATAGCCGAAATGGTGGTGCCGTACGGCGTGCCGGATGCCGGCCATTTCCGCAAGAACGTCTTCGACATCGGCGAATACGGCCTCGGCAAGCTCACCAACTCGCTCACTCTGGGCTGCGACTGCCTTGGCAACATCGCCTATCTCGATGCCGATCTGAACACGATGACCGGCGAGTTGTTCCACATCGATAAGGCGATCTGCATCCATGAGGAAGACGCCGGCATCCTTTGGAAGCACTGGGATTTCCGCACCGAGCGGACCGAAGTGCGGCGTGGTCGCAAGCTCGTGGTCTCCTCGATCGCGACCGTCGGCAACTATGAGTACGCGTTCTACTGGTATTTCGACCAGGCCGGGATGATCGAGTTCGAGATGAAGGCGACCGGGATCATCAACACCTCGGCCTGCATTCCCGGTCAGCCGACCAAATACGGCGCCGAGGTGGCGCCGGGGGTGCAAGGCCATATCCACCAGCACGCTTTCTGCGCCCGGCTCGAGATGGCGGTCGACGGGCCGGCTAACTCGATCGTCGAGTGCAATACCCAGGCCGAGGAGGATGACGTCAAAAACCCGTATGGCAACGCCTATTACCAGACCGAAACGCTATTGAAGACCGAGCTCGAGGCGGCACGGCGCGCCAATGCGGACAGTCAGCGGTTCTGGAAGGTCATCAACCCCAACAAGACCAACCACACCGGCAAGCCGACCGGCTACAAGCTGATGCCGCAGAACACTCTGGCGCAGTTCCTGAAGCGGGGTTCGCCCTCCGGCGTGCGCTCCAACTTCATGGAGAACCACCTCTGGGTCACGAAGTTCGCACCCGAGGAGCGCTACCCGGCCGGCGAGTACATGAACCACTCTGATGGCCGTGGCGGCGTCGCCGACTTCGTGAAACAGGACCGGCCGATCGAGAACACCGGGCTGGTGTTGTGGCACGTGTTCGGCCTGCAGCATCAGCCGCGGACCGAGGATTTTCCGGTCCAGCCCTGCATCACCAGCGGCTTCAAACTGATGCCATCCGGGTTCTTCGACCAGAACCCCGGCATCGACGTTGCCCCCGGCACCAACAAGGCCAGCAAGCTCGCCAACGGCTCTTCCTGTTGCGCGACGTAAACTTCCACATTTACGTGAGGCCGGCGTTGCGGCGGCGCCCAAGTCACCGCCTTGGCTTTGCTTTTGCATAGCCCAAAAGATCAGAGCGTGACGGTTGCAGCCGTCACGCCCTGTTGTTCGACCTAGGCTACCACCCGATGAATGGAGAGTTCACAGATGAGTACGACGATCGGAACATCGACACCGCCTGATTCGGCGGGATCCAAACTGCGCCACGGCGCATTGAACATCATGGAAACCTTCGGCCAGTCGCTGGCCGTGATCGCGCCGACGTTGACGCCGGCGCTGAACATCACCGTGGTGGCCGCGCTGGCCGGCATCGGCTGCTGGATGTCCTATTTCGTCGGCACCATCGGCGTGATGATCGTGGCGTTTTCGGTCGGCATCCTGGCTGCGCGGCACACCCAGGCCGGCTCGTTCTTCGTATATATCGGCCGCAGCTTTGGCCCGTTCGCCGGCGCGCTGGCCGGCTGGGCGATGATCAGCGCTTACGTGATGACCGCGGTTGCCGTGGTTCAGGGTTTCCCGATCTTCCTCGGAAATTTCCTCAGCGCCATCGGCATCACCCATACCATCGTGCCGCTCTGGGTGTTCGCGGTCGCGTTTCTGGGGGTGATGACCTACGCCGCCTACCGCGACATAAAATTCTCCTCGCGCGCCGGCCTGGTGCTGGAGTGCATTTCGGTCGGCATCATCATCGTCATCACGGCGATGGTGATCGGCGTGCATGGCACGGTGATTGACCCGGTGCAGTTGAACTTCAAGAAAATCGGCTACGGCGCGGTATTCTCCGGCCTGCCGTTCGTGATTTTCAGTTTCGTCGGCTTTGAAAGTTCCGCGACGCTGGCCAAGGAATCTGGCAATCCGAAGAAGAACATTCCGCTGGCGGTGATCTCCTGCGCCGCCTTCGCCGGTGTGTTCTTCACGCTGATCGCATATTTCATGGTGTTCGGCGATGGCGACAACACCACGTCGCTGGGCGCCAGTTCCTCGCCCTTCACCGATGTCGCGGCCAAGGCCGGTTTGTCTTGGACCGCGGTGATCGTTTACTTCGCCGCCAGCATCAGCTCCTTTGCTTGCGGCCTGGCCTGCATCAATGCCGGCTCGCGGCTGCTTTATTCCATGGGCCGTTACCAGTTCTTTCATGGCTCCATGGGCATGACCCATAAAACCCATCAGACGCCGCATTTCGCGGTGCTGCTGTGCGGCGGAATCATCCTGGTTGCGACGCTGGCGCTGATCCCGGCCGGCTTCCTCAATGCCTTCGGCTGGACCGGCACGTTCGCCACCTTCGGCTTCGTGCTGGTCTATCTCGCGATGTGCATCGCCGCACCGGTCGAGCTCAGAAAGACCGGCGAGATGAAGGTGCTCAACGTCTTGATGGGCGGCGCCGGCGTGGCGCTGATGGCATTTGTGTTCTACGGCAGCGTCTATCCGATGCCGCCGTACCCGTTCAACATCCTGCCGTACCTCTTCCTGGTCTATATGTCGGTCGGCGCGGTCTGGTTCGGCATCCTGAAATCCAGGTCGCCGCAGGTTCTCGCCACCATTCAGCACGACATGGAGGGTTGAGCGCGCTATTCCGGAACGACACTGACCGTTAAACAGGCGCAGGGGCTTGGTGTCGAAGACGCCAAGCCCCTTTTTTTGGGCCAAACCGTATGGCGTCGCCGCGTGCAACTCGTGGTTCAACCCGAACATGCCAACCTGCTATCACGGCACATTCCTTGCATCAATAAAGATTGCATAAAGATTTGGTTGTTTTGCATAAAGACTTATAAAGAAACTTTCTTTGTCGACACGATGCGCCTGAACTTCAACTTTGCCGGAGGTAACACCATGGTCGCCGCAACAGACGTTATCGCCCCCGCTAACCCGGCCGGACAACTAAATCACGGCGCGCTTAGCCTGCCTGAGACAATCGGCCAGTCGATCGCCAACATTGCCCCCACACTGACGCCGGCGCTCAACATCTCCGTCGTGGCCGGATTAGCCGGCATTGGTTCGTGGATGGCCTATTTATTCGCCACCATCGCTTGCGTATTCGTGGGTGCCTCAATCGCCGCGTTGGCAAAGCGGCATCCGGAGGCTGGTTCGTACTTCGTGTATATTGGGCGAAATTTCGGACCGATGACGGGGGCGCTGGCCGGCTGGTCCATGGTTCTGGCCTACCTTACCACCGCGGTCGCGGTGGTGTTCGGCTTCCCGATCTTCCTCGGCAATTTCCTGGCGGTGTTTCACATCACCTTATCAACGCCGCTGCTGGTGGTGTTTGCGGTTGCCTTCCTCGGCCTCGTAACCTACGCCGCGTTTCGCGACATTCAGGTCTCTTCGCGCGTCGGCCTGGTGCTTGAAACCATTTCGATCGGCATCATCATTATCATTACCGCCATCGTCGTGGGCAAGCACGGCACGATCGTGGACCCGAAGCAGCTCGACATTTCTAAGCTGAACTTGAGCGGGATCGGTTCCGCGTTGGTGTTCGCGATATTCAGCTTTGTCGGTTTTGAAAGCGCGGCCACCCTGGCTAAGGAATCCGCCAATCCGCATCGCAACGTGCCGTTCGCGGTGATCGGCAGCGCCGCCATTGCCGGTACTTTCTTCGTGATCATGAGTTATTTCATGGTTCTCGGCATGAACGACAATGCCGGCGCGATCGGCGGCAGCTCTTCTCCCTTCGCGGACATGACCACGGCCGCCGGCCTGCCCTGGGCTGCTGGCGTGGTCTATTTTGCCGCCATGATCTCAGCCTTCGCCTGCGCGCTCGCTTGCATCAATGCGAGTTCGCGGATGCTGTATTCGATGGGACGTTACCAGTTCCTGCACGGCTCCATGGGCCTTGTGCATAGGGTCCATAAAACACCCTACATCGCTGTTCTGGCGTCAGCCCTGATCACCCTGGTGCTGGTGCTGGCGTTGCTGCCGCAGGGGTTCCTGAACGCCTTCGGCCTCACCGGCACGATCGCGACCTATGGTTTCGTGCTGGTGTATTTTGGGGTTTGCGTGGTGGCGCCGGTCGATCTGTATCGGGGCGGTGTGCTAAAAGCGCAGCACCTCGTCAGCGGCGTGCTCGGTGCCTTGCTGATGGCCTTTGTCATCTACAAGAGCGTGGCGCCCTATCCAGCTTACCCCTATAGCTGGCTGCCGCCGGCCTTCGTCATCTTCATGGTGATCGGCGCCATCTGGTTCGCGATCCTGCGTGCCAGGTCGCCGCAGATCCTGGCCAGCATCGCCCAGGACATGGAGGGGTAAACCGCGCTACGGAACGGCCATACTAGGGCGTGACGAGCCTCTGCTCGTTACGCCCTAGCTTTATGGTCCGGGCGACGCGGCGACGCGGGCAGTGCAACTGCTGGGCCAGTAACCGAAACTACGATGAACCTTTCAAGTTTGTATGCACTACGTTCTCGAAAGATAGATCTAAGTGAGAAAACGAGCGGATTCGCCTAGGCAAATGACGGTTTCGCCGCATATTGGATGCAATCTGACCGAAGTGGTTGACATTGGGGCGCCGCGCCTTTAGGCAATCAGGCAATCGTGATGGCGGCAATGCCAGCATCCCAGGAGGAAAAAGTGCAACCAACTTCCAAGCTCAAAATCAGCGAGACCATCCTGAAAACCGGGCAGCTCGACCGCATGAAGCCCTGGTATGCCACTGTTCTTGGGGTCCCGCCGTTTTTCGAGCACGCCCCGCCTGAAGGCACGAAGCCGCTCGACCTTGGCGGCCAGACCCGGGCTTCCGACCTGAAAATGTGTTTCTTTCGGCTTTCATTGGATTTTCCCTACGTGCAGACCATCGGCATCTTCGAGGAAGCGGGCACCGCGCTTGCGCCGCCGAAAGGCATTCCCGGGCTGCACCATCTGCAACTAACGGTGGCCAGCCATGACGCCCTGCGGGAGAAGTACCTCGAATTGAAAGAGCATGGGTTGCGGCCGCATCGCAGCGCCGATCACGGCCCGATGACGAGCTTTTACTACCGCGATCCAGACGGTAATAACGTCGAAATCACCTCGCAGAATTATCCTTCGCTCGATGCGATGGTCGCCTTCATGGCTTCGGATGAATTCAAGGCTAATCCGTCGGGCGCCGAGATCGACCCCGAAGCGTTCGTGGCGCAGCGCCAGCCGGCCTGAACCGCCATGGCAACGAAGCGGACGGAGGTCCTGATCGTCGGCGGCGGCCCGGTTGGGTTGGTACTCAGCATCGATCTGAGCTGGCGCGGCGTCCGCCATATCCTGATCGACCAGGGCAGGCGGGCGGCGCGGGCGGTGCATCCCCGAATGGACCAGGTCAGCATCCGCTCGATGGAACATCTGCGCCGGCTCGGCAACGTCGCCGATGTGGAAGCTAGCGGCTTCCCGCGCGAGATGTGCCGCGATGTGGTGTTCACCACCGGCGTGCTCGGCCATGAGCTGGAGCGCGAGCCGGTCGATAGCGACGCGACACGGCCGCTGCCGCCGTTCAGCCCGCAGAAACATGAACTCTGCCCGCAGAACTTCTTCGATCCGGTGCTGCAGGTCATCGCCGAGCGTTCGCCGCTGGCCGACATACGCTACGACGTGAAGCTCATCGACTTCGTCGATAATGGCGAACGAGTGATCGCGGAAACCGCCGGGCCGGACGGTGCCAGCGGCCGGATCGAGGCGCAATATCTCGCCGGCTGCGATGGCGCCGGAAGCGAGGTGGCCCGCCGGCTCGGCGTCTCGATGGACGCCGCCAGCCTGCTGGCGCAGAGCACTAACATTTTCATCCAGAGCGACGAGCTGACCAGGCGCGCCTCGGCCCGGCCGGGCTATCGCTATATCCTGCTAGACCAGACCGGTATCTGGGCCTCGATGATCAACATGAACGGCCGGGACGTCTGGCGGGTGCAGGTCCTGGGCGGCCAGGACCGCCCAAGCTGGAACGAGGCCGAGATCCGCGCCATCGTCGCCAAGGCGGTCGGCGCCGACGTGCCTTATACCATCATGTCCGTCGTGCCCTGGGCCCGGCGCGAACTCGTGGTCGATCATTTTGCTAAGGGCAGGTGCTTTTTGGTCGGCGATTCCGCGCACCAGCTTTCGCCGACTGGCGGCTACGGCATGAACACTGGCATCGCCGAGGCGGTCGACCTGTCCTGGAAGATCGACGCCATGCTGAAGGGCTGGGGTGGCCCCGAACTGCTCGCAAGTTACGAAGAAGAACGGCGCCCGATCGCCTTGCGCAATGCCCGTCGCAGCACCGTCAACTTCGGCCGCATGCGCGCCATTCCGGCCGAGCCGGCGCTGCTCGACGAAACCGCGTCGGGCGAAGCGGCGCGGCGGCGGCTCGGGCCTCTGGTCAAGCACGCTCTGTCCGAAGAATGGGATTCGATGGGCATCCACCTCGGCTACAGCTATGCCGGGTCGCGGATCGTGGTGCCGGACGATAGCCCGGCGCCGGAGGACGACGCGGTTCTATACCGGCAGACGGCCCGCCCAGGCGCCCGCGCGCCACATGCCTGGCTGGCCGATGGCCGGTCGACGCTCGACCTGTTCGGCCGCGGCTTCGTGCTGCTGGCTTTCGGCGCGGCGGCCGACCCCGAGCCGTTGTTGCAGGCGGCGGCGCGCCGTGGCCTGCCTGTCACGTTGGAGCGGATCGACGATCCGGAGATCGCGCTTCTGTACGAACGGCGACTCGTGCTGGTCCGCCCCGACGGGCATGTGGCGTGGCGTGGCGACTCGGTTCCCGTCGATTCGCTCGCCATCATCGATCGCGTGCGGGGCGCCGCGCCGGCGCCACAACGTTCTGAAACCCGTTACGAGGGCGCATCGGCAACCGGGCAGTGTTGATCGAGAAAACCGGCGGCGAGACAAAAACCCGTTTCGAGTCCGTGCTCCTGCAGATGCGTGAAATGATCCTGAGCGGCGAACTGCCTGCCGGATCGCGGATCCAGGAGATCGCGCTGGGCGAGCGGCTCGGGGTGTCGCGGACCCCGGTGCGGCTGTCGCTGGGGGTGCTGGAACAGGAAGGCCTGGTGCGGGGCGAGCCCAATCGCGGCTTCGTGGTGCGCGCGTTCACTGTTGCCGAGGTGCTCGCGGCTTACGATGTGCGTTCGGTGCTGGAGGGCTACGCCTGCCGCATCGTCGCCGCGAACGGTCTGTCACCGAGTGAGGAGCAGGCGCTGAGCGCCTGCATAACGCGAGGCGAAGCGCTGCTGAAAGCCGGCTACTTCGATTCCTCGGTGGTCCGGGAATGGACCGAGATGAACGGCCGGTTCCACGAGGTCATCATCGAGGCTAGCAAGAACCCGGCGCTCGGCAGCGCCATCGGTTTCGTCAATGGGCATCCGCTGGCGGCGCCGAGTTCGATCATCTTCCGTACCAGCAATCTGGAGCGGCTGTTCAGCGCGATGTGCCGAGCTCAACAGGAGCACATCGTGCTCCTGCAGGCGCTGCAGCAGCGTGAGGTTATGCGCGCGGAAGCGCTGATGGCCGAACATATCTACCAGTCGCGCGAGGTCGTTCGCCCGGAAATCCGGGAAGCCGGGCCGCGCCAAAATCTTTCCAGCACCTAGTCCGTCCACCCCCATCCTTCAGAATAGAAAAACGGAGACGTCATGAAGATCGTCAAATTCGAAATGTCGGGCCGAACCGCCGAGGGCGTGCTGGAGGGCGATACCATCCACATCCTCGGCGGCTGGCGGCACGGTGCCGCCGACGAAGTGGCGTTCACCTCGCCGACCCATTCGAGGGACGACATCCAGCGCCTGCGCGACGCGGCCAGCGAGCAAATTCCTTTGAGTTCGGTCAAGCTGGCGGTGCCGGTCGATCCACTGCGCAAGGTCATCTGCGTCGGAGTCAACTACCGCGATCATGCCGGCGAGATCAAAGCCGAAGAGCCGAAGAACCCGATTCTTTTCACCCGCACGCTCGACACGCTGGTCGCCCAGGATCAGCCGATCGTCCGGCCAAAGGCTTCCGAGACGTTCGACTATGAGGGCGAGATCGGCGTTATCATCGGCCGCGAAGGCCGGCACATCGCCGAGCAGGACACGATGGCCCACGTGTTCGGCTATTGCTGCTTTCTGGACGGCAGCGTCCGCGAATACCAGCGCCATGCGCTGACGACAGGAAAGAATTTCTGGCGTTCGGGTTCGATGGGACCCTGGATTGTCACCGCCGACGAGATTGGCGACACCGACCTCGCGCTGCAGACGCGGCTGAACGGCAACGTCGTGCAGAGCGCGCATCTGAGCGACCTGATCTTCAACATCCCGCAGCTGATCGCTTATTGCTCGCTCTGGACCGTGCTGCGGCCGGGCGACGTGATCGCGACCGGAACGCCGGGCGGCGTCGGCTCCCGCCGCACCCCGCCACTTTGGATGAAGGCAGGCGACACGATCGAGGTCGAGGTTGAGAAGCTGGGCAGCTTGCGCAACCCGGTCATCGCGGAGGGATAGCCACCGCTCACCGGCGGCGACGATACGAGGAGGAACGAATGCGATTTATAAATAATGCCTGGTACTGCGCTGGCTTCTCCGACGAGATCAAGGCTGAACCGCTGGGCCGGACCTACCTGGACCAGCCGGTCGTGTTGTTCCGCAAACCCGATGGCGGGGTCGCGGCGCTCAGCGATGTCTGCCCGCATCGTTTCGCGCCGCTCCATGATGGTCAGCTGAACGGCGACCGGCTGTCCTGCCCCTATCACGGCCTGACCTTCGACAGCACCGGCGCCTGCGTCCATAATCCGCACGGCACCGGCAAAATCCCGCCGCGCAGTTCGCTCCGGGTCTATCCGGTCGCGGAGCGGCAAGGTGTAGTCTGGATCTGGATGGGAAACCCGGAGCAGGCCGACGTCGCCAAGATCGTCGATCTGAAGCTCGTTGGCGGGGAGGGCTACCCGCGGGTCCAGGGCCATATCAAGATGGAAGCTGGTTATCAGCTGATCATCGACAACCTGCTCGATTTGAACCACGCGCCCTATCTGCATGGCGGGACGCTTTCGCCGATCGGCAAGACGCGGGAAACCCGCTCCGAGCACGCCGCCGACACGGCGGCATCGCACTACCTGATGCGCTCGGTCGGCACGCCGGTCAGCCAAAAGCTTTGGTACGAAGAACCGACCGGCGACTACCATGTCAGTATGGACTGGACCGCGCCCAGCACGCTGCGCCAGAGCATCGCCATGACCGGCGAAGGCCGCCCGCCCGAGGAAGGTGCTGTGACCCGCGGCGCGCATCTGCTGGCGCCGGAAACCGAGACCTCAACGCACTATTTCTGGGTCATGTCGCGCAACCGCAAACCGGAAGACGCCGAGGCCAACGCCGCCCTCACGCGGATCATCGAGAACGCCTTCGTGAACGAGGATGGGCCGATGATGGAAGCCTGCCAGCGCAACATGCGGGGCCGCGAATTCGCGGCACTGCGCCCGGTGTTCCTGGAGACCGATGGCGCGCCGGGCTATGCGCGCTCCGTGCTGGAGCGGATGTCGACGGCGGAAGCCAATGTCTGAATCCGCTATGGAACCGCAAATAGAGCAAATCCGCTGGAACCTGGCTCTGGCCAATCGCATCCTGGCGAAGCGTGAGGTCGTCGATGCCTTCGGCCATGTCAGCCAGCGCTCGCCGCGCGGCGACAGCTTTTTTATCTCGCGCAGCAAGGCACCGAGCACGGTCATGCCCGCCGACATCATCGAGCTTGATTTCGCCGGCGATCCGATCGACCGCCAAGCGCCGGCTTCCTACCTTGAGCGCTTTATCCATTCGGAAATCTATCGGGTCCGGCCGGACGTTGCCGCCGTTGTGCACAGCCATTCGCCCTCGGTGCTGCCGTTCTCGGTGGTTCGCGGCGTCACCTTGCAATGCGTCTGCCACACCGCCGGCTTCATCGGCGATCACACGCCGGTGTTCGAGATCCGCGACGTGGCGGGGGACGGCACCAACCTGCTGATCAACAATGCGGCGCTTGGCGTGGCGCTGGCGAAAACCCTGGGAGAGCGGTCGCTGGTGCTGATGCGCGGCCACGGTTCGACCGTGGTGGGCAAGACGCTGCCGGAGGTCATCTACAACGCAGTCTACGCTGAGGTGAACGCCCGCATCCAGTACGAGGCGCTGCGGCTCGGGCCGGTAACCTATCTCTCCGCGGCGGAGGCCGAGGCAGCCTCGCATACCGAAAAAGGTGTGGAGCGGGCCTGGGCGATGTGGGTTGCGGATTCCGAAGGCGATCTCGGCCCGCGCCGCGCGTCTGCCATGGCGCCGACGTGATCGGCGGCCCCGCCGTCGGATTGGGCGCGATGGCGGGGCCGGACGGGTTGCCGGCACTGGCCGAGGCGAGCGGCACCATCGATCTTGAGCGGTTGCTCGATGATCGCCCGGTCGGAACGTTCCAGATCCGCGTCTTCGTGCTCTGTGGTCTGGTCGGCATTCTGGATGGGCTTAACACCCAATCCATCGGTGTGGCAGCCAAGACGATGGCGCGCGATTTTCACATCAGGTTGGCCAGTTTCGGGCCGGTCTTCTCCGCCATGCTGCTGGGCGCGACCCTGGGCGCGATCGTTTTCGGCACCATGGGCGATCGTTTCGGACGCAAGCGACCGATCATCGTCTCTGTAGTCATCATTGCAGTGTTCACCTTGCTGACACCCGCCACGCATACGATCGGTGGCTTGGTGATCGTCCGGTTCCTGCTAGGCATCGGCCTTGGCGGCGCGACGCCGGGCTTCCTGGCACTCGGCTCGGAATATGCGCCGGCCCGGCTGCGGCAGCGTCTGGTGTCCGTGATCTGGCTCAGTTTTCCGCTGGGCGGCGTGCTGGGAGCGTTTCAGAACGCCTACCTGCTCGGGCACTATTCCTGGCAGGCGGTGTTCTATGTCGGCGGCGCCATACCTGTGATGCTCTTGCTGGTCCTGGTTTTTGGACTGCCGGAATCGATCCGCTTTCTGGTGGCGGGCAATCGGAACACCGGGGCGATCGACGCCATCCTCCGTCGCTTGGCGCCGGACATGAGCTTGGCGGCGAATGGGCGCCTGACCGTGCATCGGGAGCCGGCGCAGGCACCGACCACGGAGTCGCTGCTGCACGGCCGCAATGCAAGATCAACCTTCGCCCTCTGGGGCAGTTTTTTGATGATGTACGGCACGCTCACCGCGCTCACACTCTGGGCGCCGACACTGCTTGCCATGAATAGCATGTCGGGGCCGCGGACGGCGATCGCGGTCGGCTTCAACGGTTTCGGCGCGCTCTTCGGCGTTGGCTTCGCCGGGCTGTTGTTGGATCGCTTCGGCAAATCGATCCTGGTCTTCGCTTTAATCCTGGGTGCGATCTCGGTTGCGGCCATTGGCTTCGTCGGCGACGCGGTGATTCCGGTGATCATCCTGATGACGCTTGCGGGGTTTTTTGTCAGCACGGGCGCCTCCGGCGGTATCGCGCTGACCGTGGAGAATTATCCGACCGCGGCGCGCTCCCGCGGCCTTGGCTGGGCCATGGGGGCGGGGCGGTTCGGGCAATTCCTGGCGCCGCTCGTTATCGGCCTGCTGGTGCTCGCGGCCTGGTCAATCCCGACGATTTTCATGATGATCGCGGCGCTGCCGCTGCTGGGCGCCATGCTCATGCTGCTGGTTAGAAGGCGCTCTACAAGCATCGAGAGTAATGTGGCTTGAAGTCGGATCGCGCGGCGATACGACATGAGCCATGTAATTGCTCGCTAAAATAACGAGGTGAGCGTGGTGAGTGATAACTCATCACGATCCAGGAACAAGGACCTGCAAGTGGCTGAAAAAACGGAGTACGACCATATCGTCATCGGCGCCGGCTCGGCCGGCTGCGTGCTGGCGGCACGGCTGACGGAAGATGCGAATACCAAGGTATTGCTGCTGGAAGCCGGCGGCTGGGACCGCGACCCGTTGATCGCGATCCCGCTAGGCTGGGGCCAGATCTACACCAAGAAACTGCATGACTGGCGCTTCCTTACCGCGCCGGAACCGGCCCTCAACAACCGCGTGGTGGAATGCGCCCGCGGCAAGGTAGTGGGCGGCTGCTCCTCGACCAACGCGATGGCTTATGTGCGCGGCAATGCCGGGGACTACGAGCGTTGGGCGGAGTCCGGCCTTGGCGAATGGTCCTATGCCAAGGTGCTGCCCTATTTCCGCAAACAGGAAGATTGGGAGGGCGGCGCCGACGACTATCGCGGCGCCGGCGGCCCGCTGACCACTATCACCACAAAATACGCTGACCCGCTGATCGAAAATCTCAAGGATGCCACCGCTGAGGCCGGCTACCCCTGGAGCGACGACTATAACGGCGCCCAGCAGGAAGGTTTTTCCCGGGTACAGCTGACAATCCGTAAAGGCCGCCGCTGCAGCGCCTCAGTGGCCTATCTGCGGCCGGCGCTGCGCCGCGGCAACCTCACCGTCAAGGTGCAGGCCCAGGTGCTGGGCCTGGAGATGGCGGGCAACCGGGTCACCGGTGTCACCTACGAACACCGGGGCCAGCGGCAGACCGCCCACGCCGCCTCGGTTATCCTGTCGGCCGGGGTGATCAAATCGCCGCAGCTCCTGCAGCTTTCCGGCATCGGCGATCCGGACGAACTGCGGGCCCTCGGGATCGAGCCGCGGATCGCCCTGCGCGGCGTTGGCCGGAACTTGCAGGATCATCTGTCGCCGATCATGCGCTATCGCCGCAAACAAACCGGGCCGCTATTCGCCCGCATGCGCTACGACCGCATCGCCGCCGACATGGCGCGCGCCTACATGTTCGGCGACGGCATGGCGAGCGACGTGCCGGGTGGGCTGATGGGCTATCTGAAGACCGATCCCAGCCAAAAACTGCCCGACCTGCAATTCCTGATCAACGCGGCGCCGCTGACCGCCCGGCCGTACCTGACGCCGGCCATCAATGGCTACGCGGACGGCTTCGCCTTCCGTGTCGTCATGCTGCGGCCGAAAAGCCGAGGCACGGTCTCGCTGCAATCCACCGACCCGCGCGCCGCGCCTCTGATCAAGCAGAACTTCCTGACCCAGCCCGAGGAATGGGCGACGCTGCGCGCCGGCCAGCGGATGTTCCGCGACCTCGCCGCGCGCGGGCCGTTGCAAGCCTTTTCGGGCGGCGAGATCGACCCACCGGCGGATGACTCGGACGCCGAACTCGACGCCTTCACCCGGGCCCGGGCGCTGACCACGCACCATCCGGCCGGCACCTGCCGCATGGGCGTTCAGGGCGACGACATGGCCGTGCTGAACGACCGGTTGGAAGTCCTCGGCGCCGAGGGCCTGCGGGTGGTGGATGCTTCGGCGATGCCGGACATGGTCGGCGGCAACATCAACGCGACCGTCATCATGATCGCCGAGCGCGCCGCCGACATGCTGCGCGGCCGTGCCCAACTGGCGCCGGCAGTGGGGCATTAGCGAAACCTACTTCCAACCTACGCGCCTTCTTGACTCGGAGGTTTTGACGCCCGCTGATTGGCCGCATGGCAAGCACGGAGACAACCGGCAATGGCGCCGCCGAGCGGCGGCGGGCTGAAATAGGCCGGGAAAAACGGGCGCGGACCAGGGCCATGCTGCTGCGCACCGCTTTCGATATTCTCGGCCGCGAAGACGGACGCATCGCCCAGGTGGATGAAGTCATCGCCCAGGCCGGCATCGCGCGCGGGACGTTTTACAACTACTTTCCAACGATCCATGAATTGTATAACGCCGTCTCGCATCACCTGACGCACGAGTTCAACGCGGCGGTGTATCGGGAAATGGCGCTCATAGAGACAGCGGCGGAGAAAGTCTCGCTCGGGGTGCGCTCCTATTTGTGGCAGACGACCCAGGACCGGCGCTGGGGATGGGGCATGGTGAACATGTCCGCCAGGGGCCCGACGTTCGGCGCCGAGACTTTCGACCACGCCAGGATCGTCACGCAGAAAGGCCTGGAGTCCGGAGATTTCACCTGCGGCTCGGCCGCCGCCGGCCGCGACATTCAACTTGGCGCTTTGCTCGCGGGCATGATCGCGCTGCTGCAAGGGGCCGGGCAGGCGCATGCCGATTTGGTGGCGCTTGGCATCCTGCGCGGCTTGGGCGTGGCGCGCCAGCGGGCGGAGGCCTTGATCGCGCTCCCACTGCCGTCTTTCGAGCGGCTCTGAAGCGCCATGACAAGGGTCCGAATTGGACATCGAGTACATTTACCTTGGCAGTGTCGGCCTTAACTGATAGAGTCTGCGAGTACCAGGTGCCTCGTGCAGCGTGGCGCGAAGGGAAAATAAATCCGGTGGGGGAACAAATGGAATTCATCCGCAATATCTGGTACGCCGCCGGCTGGAGCGACGAGGTGTCCCGCAAACCGCTCGGCCGCACCTATCTGAACGAAGACGTCGTTCTGTACCGTAAAGAGGACGGCACGCCGGTCGCCTTGCAGGACCTCTGCCCGCACCGCTTCGTGCCGCTCAGTAAAGGCGCGCTAGTCGGCGACAATATCGAGTGCGGCTATCACGGCCTGCAATTCGATTGTTCCGGCGCCTGCGTGCTCAACCCGCACCAATCCGGCGCCGTGCCGCGCGCCGCCAAGGTCCGGACCTATTCCGTTACCGAAAATTACGGCCTGATCTGGATCTGGATGGGTGACCCCGCCTTGGCGGACCCGTCGACCGTGCCGGATTATTCCTTCTACGACCGGCCAGCCGAAATCGCCGAAGCCCACGGCACCCTCCTGCTGAACTGCAACTACATGCTGGCGATGGACAATCTCACGGACCTCAGTCACGCCGCCATCCTCCATCCGGTGCTGCAGGGCCGCGATCTTACCAAGGCCGATTACAACGCCAGGCAGACCGGCGAAGAGGTCCATGTCACGCAGTTCGCGTCGGCCATGGAAGTCCCGCCCATCATGACGATCATGAAGGGCATCACCGGCAAGTGGGACCAGTGGCTGGAGATGCGCTATCTGCCGCCCTCCTGCATGACGACCTTTATCTTCACCGGTCTGCCGGGAGAGCCGAAGGAGAAGTCTCTCGGCATCTACGCCCCCAACATCATCACCCCGGCGACCGACACCACCTCGCATTACTTCTGGGGCGTCGGTCGCAACTTCGACATCGACAGTCCCGAGATGACCGAGAAGTTCCGCGCCGGCGCCGGTGCGGCCTTCCAGAACGAGGACGCGCCGATGCTGGAGGCGCAGCAGCGCTACCTGGGCGGTCGCGACCTCATGAACCTGCGGCCGGTGCTTCTTTCCAACGATGAAGGCGCGGTGCGGGCCCGGCGGATTGTGGAAAAGCGGATCAAGGAGGAGCGAGAGATGGCGCCGGCGCGTGAGGAAGCGTTCGCGAAGTAGCGCCGCCGCCTCCGCCCAATCGCGAAAAAAAAACGATGACCTCCTGTAGACCGGGAGCCTCGCTGCCTATCTCGTGCTGACGTTTATCGGCTAGGATTCACATGATCGTCGTTACCACGCCGACCGGCAAGATTGGGCGCCGCGTCGTTCAGCACCTCCTCGACGCCGGCGAGCAACTGCGCGTAATCGTGCGCGATGCGAGTAAGCTGCCGCCGGCGGTTCGGGAGCGCATCGAGGTCGTCGAAGGCTCGCACGGCGATGCCGCGGTGGTTGATCGCGCCTTCGACGGCGCGGAAGCGGTGTTCTGGCTCGTCGCGCCGAACCCGGCGGCGGAGACGTTGGAACAATCCTATGTCGACTTCACCCGTCCCGCGGCCGAAGCGATCCGCCGCCACGGCGTGGCGCGTGTCGTTGCGATATCCGTGCTTGGGCGCGGTACGCCGTGGCAGGACAAAGCAGGTCTGATCACCGCTGCGCTCCAGATGGTCGACGTGCTGAACAAGACCGGGTCCGCGGTCCGCGCCATTGCCCTGCCCGCCTTCATGGACAGTGCGCTGCAACAACTCGACATGATCAACGGGGGCCGGATGTTTGGTCCGGTCGATCCCGACAAGAAGTTGCCGCACACCGCCACCCGCGACACGGGTGCGTTTGCGGCGCGGCTGCTGCGAGACCGGAGCTGGACGGGTCAGGAGGACGTGCCGCTGCTGGGGCCGGAGGACCTGTCGTACAATGATCTCGCCACCATCATCTCCGAGGTTCTCGACCGCGAGGTGCGTTACCACCACGTCTCGTTCGACGATTCCAAGGCGCAGCTGCTGGGGCTCGGCATGAGCGAGGCTTTCACCCAGGGCTATGTCGACATGATGCGCGCCAAGAACGAGGGCATGGACAACGCGGCCCTTCGGACACCCGGGAACACCGGGCCGACGACGTTCCGCGAATGGGCCGAGGAAGAGCTGAAGCCGGCGCTCCGCGCCTAAGTATCCTGTCCGGGCGCCTGGCCCGGACCACGCGGTTATTCGACCTCGTCGCCGACGGTCCGGGTCTGGGTCCTGAGCGTCACGAACTCCTCGGCCGCCGTCGGATGCACCCCGATGGTACGGTCGAAGTCGGCCTTGGTGGCGCCGGCGACCAGCGCCACGCCCATCCCCTGGATGATCTCCGGCGCATCCTCGCCCAGCATGTGCACGCCCAGCACCTTGTCGCTGATGGCGTCCACGATCACCTTCATCAGCGTTTTGCGCGGCCGGCCGGTGATATTGTGGCGCATCGGCGTGAAGCTGCTGGTAAAGACCTTGGCGTTTTTCGGCGCCCGGTCCTCCGGCAGCCCCACGGTGCCGATCGGCGGGATCGAGAACACCGCGGTCGGTACATTGTCGAGCGAGATGGTGCGCGGCTTGCCGCCGAACAGGCTGTCCGCCAGCGCGTGGCCCTCGGCGGTCGCAACCGGGGTGAGGTTCAGCCGGTCGGTCACATCGCCCAGCGCGTAGATATGCGGGATCGACGTCGCCATCCCGTCATCGATGCGGATTTCACCGTTCCCGCCTAATTCCAGCCCAATCTTCTCCAGGCCGAGCGCGGCGGTATTCGGCGCCCGCCCGGTGGCAAAGAACACCATATCGACGCACAGCACCGACAAATCGGAGAGTGCGAGTTCGCGGCCGTCGCCATCTTCGATGATGCTCATCGGCTTGCAGTCCGGGTGCAGCTGGATGCCGTTGGTCTGCAACTGCTCGGCCAGCGCAATGCGCAGGTCGCGGTCGAAGCCGCGCAGCGGCAGCGGTTGCCGATAAACCAGATGCGTCTCCGCCCCCAGCCCGGCGAAGATGCCGGCAAACTCGACGCCGATATAGCCGCCGCCAATGATCGCAATGCGCTTCGGCATTTCTTTCAGGAAAAAGGCCTCGTCGGAGATGATGCCGAGTTCGGCGCCGGGGATATCCAGCCGGGTCGGCCGCCCGCCGGTCGCGATCACGATCCGCTCGGCGGTGACGCGCTCGCCACCGACATCGAGCGTGTGGGCGTCGATGAAACTGGCGCGGGCCTCGTAGGTTTTGGCACCCCCCTGATGCAGCAGGCGCTGGTAGATGCCGTTCAGCCGCTCGATCTCGTGATCCTTGGCGGCGATCAACTTTGCCCAGTCGTGGCTGCCTTTGGCGACGTCCCAGCCGAAACTGGGCGCGTCGTCGGCGTTCATGCCGTATTCAGCCGCCATCACCATGAACTTCTTCGGCACGCAGCCGACATTGACGCAGGTGCCGCCCCAGAACCGCTCCTCGGCAATGCCGACTTTGGCGCCATACTGGGCGGAGATGCGGCCACAGCGAACCCCGCCGGAGCCGCCGCCGATGACAAACAGATCAAAATCCAAGTGAGTTCTCCAGACAGCTCATGCGCGCGCCCGCTTATCGCCCGTGTTCCGGCGCGCGTGAAGCCGGTCGCCGCGGGGCAGGGGCGGCGGCGTTTATGCCTCGACCGCTGCCGACGTGTCGGCGGGGATGTCTTCGATGCCCAGTATCCGCCGGGTCCGGACCAGCTCCTCGGCCGCCGGGAACAGCAGCTCCGGCCCGGCGCCGGGGGCGCCCGGCGCGATCCGCCCCGTCAGCACGCCCTCGATCACCTCTAGAACCTGATCGGCGGCGATCGGAAAGGGAAAGACCACTCCAAACCGCGCCGCGCGAACCCGGTCCGCGGGCGCGCCGATATCGGGCACCAGCGGGATGAAGCCAAACTGCGCCGCCTCCGACAACGTATAGGAATAGGTCTCCGGCCAGATATGCAGGAACAGCGCGAGCCGCCCGCGCGCCTGCCCGATCAGGCCCGGCAGTTGCTCCGGCGTGTACCGTCCGGTGACCGTGACGTTGCCGGCTGCCCTCAGTTGCCGATCGATGTCGGTGAAGCCGATCACCCGGAAACGCAGGCGCGGGTGGGTCAGCCGCGCCCGCTGCGCGATCTCGAGCAGCTTGGCCGAACCCTTGTGCGGGCCGATCGCGCCCAGCAGGACGATCTCGTCGTCATTGCCGCCGCGCATCCCCGCCGCCTCTTCGGCCGCCGGCTCGGGATGCGGCACCGCCTGCACCACCAGCTCGGGGAAAACCCGGTGCAGATAATGGGCAGTGTCGTTGGACGGGGCGACGACGTGGCGGAAGCCGCCTAGCAAGCCGCCGAACAACGCGCGGTGTTCCGCCGGCGTCAGCCCGTTCAGCTTGGAGGTTTCGTGGCCACCGGCCAGCGCCACGCAGCGCGCACAGGTCGGCGCGTCGGCGACATCGCAGAACCGGCCGACCGCGTCGATCATCGTGACACGCGGGCAGATGGCGTAGAAGTCGTGGATGTAAAACACGCTGTGCAATGCCGCCGCCCAGGCGCCGAGCCGTTCGATGAAGCCGGCCGAATAGCCTAGCAGCTGATGCACTAGTACCCGCGCCGGCGCCGCGCGGCTCAACAACCTAAACAGCGGCTCCACCTCGTCCGGCGCGAAGGTCGCGCGCAGCGCCGGCGCCGCGCACAGCAACTCCACAAAGCCGTCGGCGCGGACCCGCAGGAAAAGCTCGGCCGCGCCGCCGTAATCATCGGCTGCCCGCTCGATGTCCCGGCTGGCTTTCATCATGCCGCCGTCATGCCGGTTGGAGACCACGAGAACGAAGCTGGCGCCAGCCGCCACGGCGCGGCCCAGCCGCAGTTCGTCCAACCCCCAGCGGGCCCGGCGCAGCCCGTCCTGCCGCTCGAACTCCATGATCGTTGGCGTGAATTCCGGGTAAAGCTCTTCGAGCCGCGGCAGGTTGGCAGCCAGCAGGCTGGTCTTTTCGCTATTGAACGACACGCTTTCCCGATGCTCGACGATCACGCCGGCGGCGGCGACGTGACGGTAGCCGAGATCTGCGGCGCGCTGGCACAGGTCGTTCTCCTCGCCATAACCGCGGCCGAATTCCTCATCGAGCAGGCCGATCCGGCGCAGCACCTCGCCCTTGATCAACATGCAGAAGCCGTGCCCGGTCGGCACTTCCACCGCGACCCCGGCATTGGCACTAAGTGCCGCCGCCGCCAACTCGGCCCAGCCGATGTCCGGTAGCTTCTCTTTGCGGATCGTCGGATGCGGATAGGAGAAGATCGTCGCGTTGTTCGACATCGCGGTCACGGTGCCAATCTCGGCGGCGGCGGCGGCGACGCCGCAAAGCTCGTCCAGGCTGCCGGCGAACAGCACCGTGTCGGCGTTCAGCAGCAACACGTCGCCGCCGCCGGCAAAGCCGAGGCCGCGGTTGACCGTCCTGATAAACCCGGCGTTGCGGTCGTTGGTCATCAAGAACACGCCGGGCTGGCTCGTGAAGCCACGCAGTACCTTCGCCATGTCCGGTTCCGGCGAGGCGTCGTTGATCAGCACCAGGTGGTCGCGCGCCGGATCGCGATGCGCCAGAACCGAGAGGATGCAGGCGCGGGTCAGTTCCAGGTTCCGATAGACCGGAACGATGATGGTAAGCCGCGGCCCGGCCAAGCGCGGCACGGCCGAGCGCGGCACGGCCGAACGCGGCAGCATCGGGTCCGGCTGCTGGCTGGCGATGAAGCCGGTGTTGTTCCGCGTCTTGGCGAGGAAGTCGCTCAGCGCCAGTTGCAACACCGCCCGTTCGGCAACGCCGATGCCGGGCAGCCCTTGATAGGCCAGCCGCGCCGCCCGCTGCGCCGCCGCCACCGCCGCCGCTCGCCCGCCAAGCACATACGGGCCCTTGAAAAGCTCCGAATTCGAGCCTGGCAGCCGTAGCGAGAAGGTAACCGCGCCCAGCAACTCATGGGTGGGAAGCGGCAGATCGAGCGAGAATCCCGGCGCGGCGCAAAGCGGGTGCTGGCCGCGGACATCCTCGCGCGACATATCGCAGATCGCCGTGCCGGCCAGCACACCGCCGCGATACACCTCGATCGACAGGCTGCGTTGCGGCTGATCGGGCGAAAGCAGCCAGCCGGCGCAGCGTTCCGTGGTGATGGTCTCGAGATTGCCGGCGAGCCGAAGATTGCAGAGCCGCTCGGAAATCCGCACGCCATTAGCCAGCACGCTGAGCCGCATCTCGCCCGCGCCGAAGCAACGCAAGGCAAGATCGACTTTGAAAAGCGCCTTGGCGGCCAGCCGGTCGATTTCGACTGTGTCGAGCACGGCGCGGCCTTCGCCCATGATCGTCCCGTGCTGGTCCTGGATGGTGATCAACGGCGGTTCAAACGCAGTGACACGCTCGGTGATCCAGCCGGAGACCACCCCGCCGGCAATCGCGCATTCGCTGTCGAACATGCCGCCGCCGGTCGCCAGCGGTGAACCCGCGAGTTCAATGCCGTTGGCGTGTACCCGCAGCCGCCGCCGCTCGGGCGGGTTGTCGACCGGGATGCGAAACCCGAAGGCGGTGCTGCCCAAACCAAGCACGGCGAGGTCCGCGCGGTGCCGGCAAGCCCGACCCTTTGCGAGAACCTCACCTTCCATGGTGCTGACGGAAATCCCGCAGTCGCCCTGGTCGGACTCGGCGCGCGCCCAGCCGGATATGTAGGCGCCGATCATGCCGTCGACATGCCCCCTAACTGCCATCACCTCGCCAGCCCCTGGTTTGTAAAAACAATATTCCGTTTGTTTAAAAACCCATAGTAGAAGCCTTAAAGCAGCGAATCTGCCGGCCTGAAAGCTACAAGGGCCGTTCAATATTTCTACATAGCAACGACATTATTTATAAAAGTCTAAAAAACATACACGTATCACGTGTAGTTGAAGAAGTTATTAACATTTAAGTTGTGTCGCAGCCACGTCCGCTGTAACGCAGTCCAAGGTTGTCTTGAAGGCTGAGGCGCCGCATCGCTTAGTTTGGAGAATCAACATGGCTGCCCCTACCCCAATCGATATTGGCGGACTCAACCCCTCGCAAACCACCGTTACCACGCCAGGAGACTACGCTGTCGTGGTCTCGCTCCTGGCGACCAATCCCGAGGTGACATTCCAGGGACCTGGCACTTACAATCTGACCAGCGTGGCCTCGTTATTGACTACGACGACCTTCGAGGCGACCGATGGCGCCACCCTCAATATCACCGGTTTGGCCGGCGTCGGATCGACCACCGACCTGGTGGTGGACAGTACCTCGACGATCACGATTTCATCGTTGGTGGGCGCCGATAATCCGATCAATGCGCAGTTCATGGGCAATGGCGGCACCCTCACCTTCGAAAGCGGCCTGTTGAACCTGCTCACCACGCCGCCGTCTATCTTGAATTTCGGGCCGATGGATCACATCGACTTCGGCGTGCCGATCAGCCCCAGTGACATGATCGTCTACGTGCCGAATGTCGGCGATACCGGTGGCGCACTCACTCTTGAGACCTCCACAGGCGGCGTTGTCGGCACCGTAAACCTGCTGGGTAGCTACACGCTGGCAAACTTCACGCTTGGCGCCGACGGCATCGACTTCGCCTGCTTCCTGCGCGGCACCCACATCCTGACCGCCGATGGCGAGGTTCCGGTTGAAAGCCTGCGCGCCGGCGACCGCGTGGCGACGTTGGCGAACGGGTATGTCGCGGTGACAGCCGTGCGGACCCGCTCGTTCGCAAAGGCCGAGGCTGGTGCCGACAAGATTCGCCCGGTGCGGATCGCCGCCGGTGCGTTGGGTGATAACCTGCCGCACCGCGACCTTTACGTTTCGCCCGATCATTCGATGTATCTCGATGGCGTTCTGGTGCCGGCGCAGCTGCTCGTGAACGGCCAGACCATAACCCAGCCGCTCCGCAACACGGCAGTGGAATACGTCCATGTCGAGATCGAACCCCATGACATTATCATCGCCGAGGGCGCGGCTTCGGAATCCTACCTTGACATCGGCAATCAGAGCCACTTCGCAAAGCCGGGCGTGGTCTCCATGTTCCCGACGACCGAGCCGAAAACCTGGGAGGACGCTTGCGCACCGCTGGTTCTAGGCGGGCCCAGACTAGCTGCGATTCGGTCGGCGCTCGCGTTGCGGGCTGCTGAACTCATCGACGACGGCATGTTGATGCGCGTCGCCTGAAGAAAGGCGCCTCGTTTGCGGCCGCGCAAGGCCGCAGACGGACGTTGAGGCCGATGCTTGAGGGCTTGTGCCGGTAGCGGATGCTGCCGGAAACAATGGCATTTGGGAACGCCGGGCGTATGTGATGCAACGCAATTCGGTGGAAATTGCGGCCGATATCGTTCGTTTATCGGACTCCGGCCTGTTCGATACGGATTGGTACGCCGCGACCTATGGCGGCGCGATTCCAGCCGGCGGGGACCCGTTGGTTCATTTCTGCAACGCCGCCTGGTTGAACGGCTTCAACCCAAATCCTTTTTTCGATTGCGTCTATTACCTGGGGCGAAATCCGGCACTCCGGCAGGCGGGGCTGAACCCGCTGTTGCACTACCTCGACCGCGGCGAAGGCGACGGCCGCCAGCCCAGCGAGGATTTTGACGCGGCGCAGTACCGCGCCGCGCAAGGGGTCGCCAAAGACGAAAACTGCCTGGCCGACTTCCTGGCGCGGCGGCGGGCAGGCGCAAAATCCGCTGCCGCCGCGGCGCCCACCGTTGCGGAAACCCCTGTCCCGCAGGACGCGGCGGAGGCCGAGGTCATCCGGCAATCCGGCTTGTTCGACGCTGCACATTATCGCATTTGCGCGCACCTTGCGGACCCCGGCATCGACCCGGTGGCGCATTACTGCCAGTCCGGCTGGCGGCAACACTTCGACCCCAATCCCGTGTTCAGCACCGGCTGGTATCTGCGCGCCAACCCCGAAGTCAGCGATGCCGGGCTCAACCCGCTCTACCACTACATCAAATACGGCGAGTACGAGGGCCGCCGGCCCGCGGCGATGTTCGACCCGGTGGTCTATCGCGCCACCCATGAAGTGCCGCCCTATGTTTCCAGTCTGGGCCACCATCTTTTGCATCGGGCGGCGGAACCGGCGCCCGGCGACTCGATCTCCGCCGCTATTGCGCATCGCGTATCTGACGAACAGCTGGTCACGGACCTCGATCTGTTCGACATCAACTACTACCTTGCGAACTATCCGGACGTGCGGGAAAGCGCGCTCGATCCCGCCGCGCATTTCATGAGCTACGGTTGGCGGGAAGGACGGCGGCCCAACCCCTATTTCGATTGCGCCTGGTACGCGACGACCTACCTTGCGCCGGACCGGCCGGAAAATCCGCTGCTGCATTACATTGTCTCCGGCGAACGCGCCGGCCACCGCCCGATCGTTTACTTCGATCCCAGCTGGTATCGGCAGACCTACGGCCTCGCTGCCGACGACTCGCCGTTGCGGCATTATCTGCGGCACCGGCGCGGCCAGCGGCACAGCCCGCTGCGGCTGTTCGACGCTGCCGGCTATGTCGAAGCCCATGGCCCCCGCATCGGGCGCAATCGGGACCCGTTCGCGCATTATCTGCGGGTCGGGATCGGGCAGGACATCGACCCCGGCCCGGAGTTCGACGCGCGGCGCTATCGCCTCGCCCATATGGAGCAAGAGGTGCCCCGCCCGCACCCCGCCGCCGGCGCCGAGGTCGTCGAGAGGTTGCGGCGCGAGCCGCTAAACCCGCTGGTGCACTTCCTGCTGAACGAAGCGGCGGGCAAAGGCGAGTGGCTGGCGCAGCGCGCATAAAACAAACCTACTTCCGGCTAGTTTGCGCTACGCGGCTTTGGCGATTGCCTGGATCCGCTCGACCATCGCCGCGACGCCGTTACCTCGATTGCTCGAAAGCGCGCCGATCAAGCCGAGGTCGTGCAGAAATTTCGGGTGCGTCGCTAAAATTTCGTCGCGGCCGCGGCCAGAATAGACCCGCAGCACCAACGCGACCAGGCCGGAGACGATCGCCGCGTCCGAAGCGCCGGCAAACAACAGCGCCCCGTCCTCAGGGCGCGCCGCGAGCCAGACCTGGCTCTGGCAGCCTTGCACCTGGTGCGCCGCGTCCCGCAACGACGCCGGGTACGGGGCCAGGTTGCGGCCCATCTCTATAATGAACTGGTAGCGATCCAGCCAGTCGTCGAATACCGCCAGCTCGTCGCCGATCGCAGCAATCGCCGCGGCCGCCGTCGGCTCCCGCGGTTGATAGAACAAGGCCGTGGCCAGGTCGCTCAAAACCAACCCTTGATCCGGAACCATATCAGAGGCAGCACCGCCGAGAGCACGATCACGCTCCAGCCGTAAGCATAACCGTATTTCCAGCTCAGCTCCGGCATGTCGTGGAAGTTCATGCCGTAGATCCCGGCCACCAGGGTCGGCGGAATGCCGATCACCGCGACCACGGTGAACACCTTCATCAAGGTACTTTGCGAGATGTTGATAAGCCCCAGCGTCGCGTCTAGCAGGAACTGCACATTGTCGCTCAAATGCGTACTGAACTCGTTGAGCGAGGCAATGTCCGACTGCAGCGTCTTCAGCCGTTGCACGACCTGCTCGGGGAGCCAGTTCAGCGAGCTGACCGCATAGGGTGCGATGCGCGCGATGCCGAGCTGGCTGTCGCGCAGGAAGGAGATATTATCGTGCGCGACGCCCAAGGTGCTGAGCATGTGCCGCAGCTTTGCTTCCTCGTTGCGCGCTGGTTTTTCCTTTCTCTGCTCGGCAAGCGACGGGCCGCGGAAGACGTCGTGTGAAAGCCGATCGAGGTCGGCGCGCAACCGTTCCAGCGCGTCCGCCTGCCGGTCGACGATCGCCTCCAACAAGCCAACAAAAATAAACGCGGAATGCGCGGTTTCCGGCGCACCGGTTTCGTGCGGCTGTTCGGTGAATTTGTCGAAGGCGAGGCTGCGCGCGAACCGCACCGTGACCAGCCGGTCCGGCGCCAGCACAAAGCCGCAGGCGCTGCCTTCCAGCCCATGCGGCGAACGGGTGACGAGCGGCATCGTCACCGTCATGACGTCGCCGTTGATCGCCAGGCGGGAGGAGTTTTCAATTTCGACCACATTGGCCTCGCTGGGCAACGTCAGCCCGGTCACGCGCGCGGCAAAAGCGAATTCCTCCGGTGTCGGATCCGCGAGATCAACCCAGTAGATGCCAGCCAGCTTATCCGGCGCAGATTGCGCATCGACCGCGACTAGCCGGCGGTCGCCACATTCAAAAGCTTGCAGCATTAACTTTCCTGTCGCCCGGCTCCGGCGCACAGATAACAGCGGTCGACGGATTTACCAACGCCAGCGGCGCTTTCAGCCGCTCCGCGCCATGGCCGCGGCCTCGCGGCGTAACTGCAGTTGCGCCAGGACCGCCTGACGGCCGGCTGATCCGATCTCCCGCCAGCCGGTTACCTCGGCTCGCGACCGGAAGCAGCCGATGCAAAAACCGTTGCGACGGTCAGCACGCAGGCGCCGACGCAGGGCGAACAGGCACGAGCATCATCAAGATCCATCATTCCGACAAAGGTAGTATATCAGTCATGCAGGTCAACCCAAGATTGAATTTCGGCGGTCAATTATTGACACTCTATTAGAAGCTGCGATTAGGGTTGGCTGGGGGACCTGGAAACTGGCAGGTCGACAACGACTTCTGACAAATCAGTGACTTACCGTTCGCTACTTCCGCATATTTGTACCACTCGTTCGGCCACTTTGCAAGTGAATGGTCCCCCTCCCCAACGCTGCCCCCAGATGCCATCATCCAGTTATGCCATCGGAAGATGATCTGCGCCCCGCTTCAGGCGAGGACCTAAGAGCCAAATGGGCGGCAGTGACCAAAATGCTCTTCTTCGACCTAGACGCTGGCTTCTTCGACCGGATGCATTCGGAACTACTGCAACTGGACGGGCCGGACAACGATACCTTCAGAGCCTTCCGGGAAAGCCTCTGCCGGGCTGCCACTGTCGCAACGATGCCGTTTCGCACTGCCGCGCTGGGAGCTTCCTCAACAGAACGTATGGTGGCACTCATGGTCGAAATTAACGCTAGGCTGGATATGGCGCGGTATGACGGCCAGCAGGTGCCCGAACAGCATGTACTCCGAGACACGCTCAACAGGATCAAGGAGCAGTACGCGAACGAAACCGAAGAGGAGAAAGGACGGAGACAAGTTAATAGCGTTATGTCTATGCTCGAGACGTTGCTGACTGCACAGGACTATCGGGATGCGGCTGTCGACCTTCTAAGGCAGACACTTGTAAGCATCTGGAGTGCCATCGAAGTCTTGGTGAACGACATCTTAATTGGAGCCATCAACAAGCATCCCGCCCTGTCGGTGATACTTCTAAACCAGGCCCCGGCCAAGAAGCACCTTCAAGGCAGACAACTTACTGTTGAAGCGTTGGCGCAAAGCGGTTTTGATCTCTCTCGACAAATGGGCGATCTGCTCCTTGCTGAGAGGCCACTCAATTCGCTCGAGGCGATCCGAGACGTTGTTTCTGTACTTGCACCTGGCCAGAAGGCGCTGCACGACATCCTTGGGTCTGCGGAGCTATGGAAGCTTTGGCAACGTCGACATGTAATTGTTCACCGAGCAAGTACAGTTGATGCTCTGTACATGAGCCGCACAGCTGATAAGCGCCAAGTCGTTGGTAACCATCTCCAGATTGAGCACGAAGATGTACTTGCTTCGTTCCAATCGGCCCGTGAAGTTGGTGAGGCTCTGGCCGGCGCATTACCGTTCCGCCCTTAACGGCCGGACCTCCCGACCCCACCACGCGGCCCCAGATGTACGCCCCCGTCTTCTGGCAGTGGCCCCGGCCCAGCCCCACCAGCCTCCGGGTACCCCTTCATTGACCCCCCCCCCCGGTCCCGCCGCCCGGCCCCTGTACCCCCACCCCCCGGTGGCCTCCAGCCCGCAGATATTTCCGGCCGTCTCCGCCACACGCAGAGTTCGACTACTACGAGTACAACAACAACCTTTAGGCATCCTTTTGGAACTGACTTGGAGGGATACCCGGTGGTCCTACTTTCGGTCACATTTCGCTGTCTGGCGCTAAGATTAAACGGTGATCAGCGACGATGACCAAACACGATGCAATGCGCTTGATGTTGTGACAATGAGTGTTGCTCAGCACGGACACGACGACAAGCAGCTAGCCGCTGACCGTCACGTCACGGTCCGGCCGTCTGCCAGCACTGGCGCGCCGCGCGGTTAGCTGAGCCAGCTCTGCCAGCAGGACAGGTGATTTAACGGCGCGCCGCGTCAAGCCGCCAGGTCATCAATGCGTCATTAGGGCCTGCCCTAGTGATCCACCCAGAAACTTTCTTTAGATGTGCCACAAGAATGGTGTTGACACTGTGGAACATACTGTGTCATTAGGTCTAAGACGACTGAGACACAGGAGCAGCAGATGCAGATCGGGTACGCTAGAACTTCGACAATTGAACAAGAGGCTGGCCTAGCAGCCCAGGAGCGGGACTTGACGGCCGCTGGGTGTGACCGCCTGTTCAGCGAAAAGGTCAGCGCCACGGCTACTAAGCGGCCACGGCTGGCTGAGGCGCTGGACTTTGCCCGCGAGGGCGATGTCCTTTGCGTCACGAAGCCGGACAGGTTGGCGCGGAGTGTGGCGGACCTACTGGCCATCGAGGCGCGGCTTGCGGCTAAGAAGGTGTCACTGCGGGTCCTGTCTATGGGCGGCTCCGAGTTGAACACCCAGGGGCCTACGGGTCGGCTCATGCTGACTATGCTGGGCGCCGTGGCTGAGTTCGAAAGAGCCCTTATGCTGGAGCGGCAGCGGGAGGGCATCGCCAAGGCGAAGGGCGAAGGCCGCTACAAAGGCCGGGCGCCAACCGCCCAGGCTCAGGCTGCCCAGGTGCAGCAGCTTCATGCGGACGGCGTAGGGCCGGTGGAGATTACCAAGAGGTTGAAGGTCAGCCGCTCATCTGTGTTCCGCATCCTGAAGGTCGCTGCGGAAGCAGGCGGGAGTGAGCGCAAGGGTTCTAGGTCAAAGGCAGCAGTGTGGGATGATGCTGCGGGAGGTCCGCCGTAAGCACCCTCCAGACCATAGAAGAGGTATCTGGATACCACAATATCTAGCATCGCTGACAAGAATTACACACCACATACAGGGGCGACATACATGATCGACAAAGCTACTGCTGACGCAACTTGGGGCTTCCCTTTCGACCCGCCGGAACTTGACGCTGCCCTTGCGTATGCTGCGGACGCCGGGCTTCCGATGGCAATCTCACACGAGCATGGCGACGCATTTGAGGTCCTGGAGATAGACGCACGATACGCCGGCCACTTCACCCCACCGGGCTTCATGGTGTGGCACGCGGCGGAGCCTGCCGGACGCTATGCCGTGTCTGAGGGCATCATTGATGGGGTAGAACGCCGGCTCTACTTTGACGACATTATCGGGGCTTTGCGCTTCTGCACCGTGCAGCGCGGCGCGGACTGGCCGGCCGACTAGGCGGGTCCAGGCTCAACCCCACGCTATACCACGCGGCCACCTGAAGGCCGCTGACAGTTAACCTAGAAGCCCCCCGGTGGAGACACTGCGGGGGCTTCTTTCATTTCTAGGACAATCGAATGGCTGCCAAACGACGGGCCCCAAGCCTGCTGCGAACGACTACGCTTGCCGCCTTGCTGGCCCGCCAGTTTCCGCCACGGGCGGTGCTGATAGCGCCCTGGCTGAGGTCGGCTGAAAGCTGCTTGCTTTGGGCACCTACAGGGGTTGGCAAGTCACTGCTGGTGAACACCCTGGCGCTGGCGGTGGCTGGCGGCGGCAGTGTGGCGGGATGGACGGCGGCAGCGCCGAGGCGGGTGTTGCTGATAGACGGGGAGATGCATTTGGAGGACCTGAGGGAACGACTAGGGATGCTGTCAGAAGCCGTTGAAGGCTTCAACGCGGAGGCGGCCGGCGGGAACCTGGTGATCCTGTCGCGGCAGGACCAGGACCCGGAGGCGCGCTTCCCGGACCTGGCGGAGACTTCGGCGCCGAACCCGGCGAGCAAGGCGGGGCAGGATGTGATCCTTGCGAAGGTGCTGGAGGTCGGCGCGGAGTTGGTCATCCTGGATAACTTCAGCACCTTGGCAGAGGTGGCGGATGAAAACGATGCATCGGCGATGTCGCCTATCTTGTCGTTCTTGATGCGCCTGAAGCAGGCCGGCGTGGCGTGCATCCTGGTGCATCATGCTGGCAAGGCCGGGAACGAGTATCGCGGCAGTTCCAAGCTGGCCACGACATTTGAGGTCATCATCGGTCTGGTGCGGCCGGACGGCCAGCCCGTGACCGACGGGGCAGTCTTTGAGTTGCTCTGGCGGAAGTACAGGGGGCGGCCGACAGCGGCGACTAGGGACGCCGAAATGAGGCTGGCGGCAGGGCCGGACGGAGCGGCCGAATGGAGCTCAAAGCCGACTGCCGGGGCCGAGATGCTGGCCGTGGTAGATGCGGTGCGGAGCGGCCAGTATTCGACACAGCAGCAGGTGGCGGTAGCGCTAGGGCTTTCTGCGGTGCAGGTGGGGCGCTTGAAGGTACGCGCGGTCGGCCAGGGGCACATTACGGGGGCCGAGTGGCAGGCCGGCCTGAGCCTGGCCGATGTCGGGGTAGGGGACTTTTAGGGGCTGGAGGGGGCTTACGGGGCCGCTGGTGCGCTGCGTTCAAGCGCTTAGGGTGACGGAATATCAAATAACGGAGTTCTATATAGGCTGATATTTGATAATCCGGCATCCTGCCTGCATCTTTAGGAACGTCCAATCAGGCCATGATATGGCTGCGATGCCGGCAAGCCGGAGCGCTGAACAGCCGCGTGGCGGGGCCTAACCATCCCGCCCAGCGCGGCCCGCGCCCCCGCCGCGTGGAAGCCGCTAACACCTTGATAAGGCGCGTAACGTCAAACTGTTGTCATAAAATGACGCAATAGATGGATAGCGGCCCTAAGCCGGCCTGCTTTTTACGTCTGACTGTGCAGACTGGCCGCCTCACCCATCAAAAATCAATCACCGAATGGAACTACCGAATGTCTCGAATAATCGGGCGGCTAGCTTTTCGCGCCACGCCTGCCGACCTCATCAACATAGATGTTATTGCCGCCGCGCTTCGTGTCGGCGGAAAGCAATTTGTTACCCGAAGCGATGCCGTGCGGGCCGGCCTGGAGGCGGCTGCTGAGGCTGCGCGCGCAAAGGGGGAGGCCCTAGTGCGCCCAGCTACAGCGGAAGGCGCGAGATGACCGCCGCACCTGAAGCGCGGAGAGTCGCCTATACCTACCGGCCCGCGCAAAGCGCCCTCCGGGACATTGATGAAGTCGCCGCGATTTTGCGGCGGGCTGGAAGGCGTCTGGCGACCAGGGCCGATGCGATTAGGTTCGCCGTTCAGCTGGCACTGAGTCCGGCTACCCAGCAGCCCGTTGCCGCTGCGGACCCGGCTGCGCCTGCGGTAGAGCCTGCGGCTGGGGCGTTGAAGAGCATCGCCATCCCGCTACACGGCAGGCGAGCACGCGGGCGCTGCATGGTTCTGGACGCCGATGTGTGGGAAGCCGGGCAAGCCGCCGGATGGCCCGCTAAGTTCACAGTGGCATACCAGCCACACGGCGACGTGGAGTATGTCGTTTCGCACGGGCCGCCGCTTGGCCTACCGCACAAGAAGGTTCCTTTGGCGCGGGTTATCGTGGGCGCACGGCCGGGTCAGGTCGTGACCTTCATCGACGGCCAAACCTTCAACCTTCAGCGAAGCAACCTTCACTGTGGCACGCGCGCCGAGAGTAACGGGTTAATCGACGCGCGACGTGCTGCAGCAGCCTCACGTTCAGGCGCTCAGAAGGCCGCTAAGACTCCTGCCGCATCCGCTGGCCCTGCGGTGCCAACCGGCCTCGACAGGCCCCTCCAGCCCGCTCTGTGTGGGCCTACGGCGGTCGTCCCGGCCATCGTGCCCCTGTCGCCCTACCAGCACGCGCCGGAGGTGACGCTTGACGACCTTCTAGGCAAGCCGCGAGCGGATTAGCGCCCGCTCGCCATCCCCATGACACGTAACGATTACAGCTAGCCGCGAGCGGCTCAGCAAAGGATCAGCAATGCCCACACCTCAACAAGGCCCATCTGCGCCCGCTTGGCAGCCGCCGGCCAGCGATCTCCCGAAGTCACCATTTAACGCGGCTGACACGCCAGCCGATAATCGCCCTACTTCGTCATTCAATACGGCGGACCAACCCTGGCAGCCGCCGGCTTCGGACATCCCGACGGCGAAGCCGCTGGACTTCTCAGCGCAAGCCATTCCGGTTCCTCTGGACTTTTCCAAAGACGCCGTGCCCTGGACGCCGCCGGAGAGTGACCGGCCGGTTTCCGCAAGCCCTCTGGACGCCGCGAGAAACTCCGCCGGCAGCATCGTCTCCGGCATCGGAAAGTTCGGCGGTGTAGTCGATAGCGCCATCGCCCGCAACGCGCCGGCATTCTTGGCGAAGGCTCTGGGGGCCACCGGCGACATTGCCAATGGCACGGATCAGGCCGTGGTGGACGCGGGCAACACAATCAGCGGCCCCCGGCAATATCAGCCGGCCCCAGTGCATCAACTTGGAGCCGACTTAGCGAACGGCCGGCCCCTGGCAGCCCTGAACGATGCTGGCGGCGTCGTGGCGGGCGCTTTACCATACGCCGCCACAGCACTCGTTCCTGGGGCTGGCCCGCTGCTGCTTGGGGCGTCCGGCGCGGGGAATACCGCGGCGGACCGGATGGCTGCCAAAGGCGAAACATCGCCGTCGCTGGGGGATGCATTAGCCGGCGCCGGTTCGGGTATCCTGAACGCGGCAGGTGGCGGCGTCGCGCATGGCTTAACCGGCGGCGTCCTGAGCGATGCCGCGCGGCACGCTTTAGGTCCGCTGGCAGACACGCTAGCGGGTCGCATCGGGGTCTCTGCGGTGGCCGGCGGCGGCCTTGGCGCGGCCAACGATGTTCTAGCCACCGCCGGGACCGGCAATCTGACGCCGGGCGGTGTTGGCAGCGCAGCCCTGGAGGGAGCCGGGAGCGGCCTGCTCACGGGCGGCGTGGTGCAGGGCACGAAAGATGCCGCCGGTGCGCTGCATACGTTCATGTCCGAACCGGGCGCTGGCGTCCTACACCCGGACCAAGCTGGGTCGATCATTCGCGTGGGAGCAATGGCCGCTCAGCGGGTGACGGCAGCGAAGGCAGCCGGGCAAAGCCTCACCCCTACCGATGCGCTGAACACGCTCGGCTCTCAGCTGGATGGCGAACTCACAGCCCACGTCGGCGGCCTGAAGGCAGCGGGTCAAATTTCGGCGGCAACGCAGCAGGCAGTGATTATGCCACTGATGAAGCAGGCCCGCGCCGGGTCGCTGTTCCCCAGCGATGCAGCGGTGCCATCTTCGCCGCTGGGCCAGTTCGACGCGCTGGGTCTACCGCCCGCGACCGTTGCGGTGCTGCGGGACGGACTGCTCGACCTCTCGACCATCAATCGTGATGGCGGGTCGGGGCGGGGCCTCGTGGCCCCCCTAATCGACAAGCTGGCCAATCACTCCACCGCGCGGGTACTGGAGGCAACCCTCGGCGGCGTCGCCGGGTATCACGCGGGCGGCGCTGAAGGCGCTGCACTCGGCGGCGTGGCCGGCGTTGCTCTGCCAGCACTGGCCGGTGCGGCGGCGCGCGGGATTGACGGCGTGCTAGGAGCAAACGCTCCACCCGTTCTTGGTCGGCAGCAGGCGATGGCAGCGGCGGCGCTGAGCCGTGCCGGCTTGCCCATGCCCACGTCATCGCTGGATGCCCTCCAGGCGGCCCGGCAAGCTACGGCTTCTGCCGACCAGGGGCAGACGCCGGAGGCGAATGGCGCGGCGCGCGCCGCTCAGAACCAGGCGGGTATGCTGGCGCGGCTGGGTCCGGACCATCCGGTTGGGGCGGCGGCGATGATGGCGCTGAGCAACGGCAATGCCGATCTAGCCAAGCAGGCGCTGACACAGTTCGCAGCGATGGGCAGTGTCCGCGATGCGAAGGCTGCGGGCGTGGCGCACGATGCAGCTGCGGGCCACCAGCTGAACTTGGACGCGGCGGCGGAGACACCTGCCGGTGGCAGCATCGAAGCAGTCAACGCCGCGAATGCCCAGACCGCGCGGAGTGCGCGCGCTACGATGCGGCTGGCGGGCGGTGCGTTCGACATCGGCGGGGGCGCCAATCGGGCGGCGGGTGGTTCTGGCGGGTCTCCGTCTGGAGTGCCTCAGCAAGCCCCACAGAACGCCGCTGACGGGCCGCTGGTCACTTCCAGGGGCAACGGTGCCGGCGGCGACGGAACGGCCTACAGCGAGTCTACAGCGGGTCGGCCGAATGGACTTATGGGGCTGGCGGATCACCTGTCAGGGCAGGCTCTTTGGAGCCATGGCACCGCGTTAGCGCCCGCCGATCTAAAGGCCGGGCTCGACCATGCCGCCGCCGCCGGGGCCATCGCGCCGGCTCAATATGGCGTGCTCCAGCAGCACCTCCAGGACAACGCGCCGTTATGGCACACTGGAGGCGCAGCCACGGGCGCGCTGAACGCCCTGGTCAGCCATGCGCTGGCGGTGAAGGCCGGAGGGGACCTAGCGGCCGCCTCGCCGATCTTGAGGGGGGGCGCTGCCAGCTTACCGAACGGCGGCGCGCGGCCGGTGCAGAATGTCCACCATTACCAGCAGGCGGCGGCGACCTATCAAGCCGATCTCCAAGACAGGATCAATGCGGCGGAAACGTCCGGCGATCCGGCTCTTGTGGCGGTCCTAAGGAACATCCGTTCGGTGCCGGCTGTGGCAGACAAGCAGGCCCTTGCGGCGGCTTATCTAGACAGCCTCGGGCATGACGTTGTGGCCCGCGCGAAAGCGAAGGCGGCGATGGGCGGAAATGTCCTGATGCTCGGGAAGAAGAACTAGCGACCCGGTGCCGATTGCTCGGAGCCGAATGCCGAACTGCTAGGAAACTTTCTGAAGGCAGACCAGTTCACGATCCGCTTTAGGTCCACCCGGCTCGCTCCCTTGCTCTACGCGAATGAAGCCACACTGCTTCCAACCCGTAGGCAAGGGCTGGGGAGCCTTGTCGAACATGATAATGCTTCCAACCGGCAACGTCGCCATAGCAGGAAGCGGCGGAGCATAACTAGCAGACGCCGCAGCTATCCAGCCGGCCGTCAAAATTGACGAGATACATAGGACTTTGAGCATGGCATTGCTTCTCCGAAAGCGTCCTCGCTATCACGGAGTTCGGAGTCGGTTGAAAGATCAATCCGGCTAACTCAACGGTCGGATAGTTGAGCCTATACGTCGGGCAGCTTAATCGTCTCCATAGCCTCATGGAGGGCTTGCGGCATGGCCCTCCACCCCAGGCCGTACCGATGGCTTTCGTTGCCGGCGTCTATGTGCCCGGTGATTGCATTCCGCACCTCGGCTGACATCCCCGCGCTCCTCGCCGCGTCGATCCACCAGTGCCGCCACGAATGCGAGGGGCTAATCTGCTTGTCCACGATCCGCAGCGTATTGCGGAGCCAGCGGCTAACAAGTCGCTGGGCGGAGCTCCCCCGGCTCCCGAACAGGCCATCGGGCTTGATGTCCGGGAACAGCGGGGAGGCTGCGCGCAACGCGGCGACATAGGCCAGGAAGCCCTCAGCAATCAGGGCGGAGTGTATTGGCACCATGCGCTCCGAACCCTCGTTCTTAACGGAACGCTGAGCCTCGCCTCTGGCGCGGATTTCCGTCTCGGCATGGATACGAAGGAAAGGGTGCCCTTCCCTGATAATGATGTCTGCCTTCGTGGACTGGCAGACTTCGGAGAGACGCGCGCCGGTAGCTGCCAGCACCCAGGGTAACCAGCGCAGTGCGCCGCGCTCCTTCCGAGCGGACGACAGGATCAAGACCGCCTCAACATCCGTGAACGGCCGGCGTGTGGCCTTCCGCCTCCGGGCCTTCTTCGGGGGCAAGATGCCGGCGAACGGGTTGTCGGTGGCGTGGCCGTTCGCTACAGCCCAGCGCCATACCGCGCTCATCTCACTAATGTCATTCGCGACGGTGGCAGCAGCTTTGCCGGCTTCCTGCATACTGGCTTTCCAGCGCACCGCATCGGCCTTGGCCACCGATATAACGCAGTCATGCCCCAGGAAGCCGGCCATCCGCTTCGCAGTTTGCTGGCGATCATAGAAGCCCCGTGGCGTTGGCGTGGCATCCGGGTCATGCCCGGCGTCCCGCGCCCAGCCCCGCACGATGTCCCTGAAGCAAACTGACTGCGCTGCATCGGTAGCCGAAGGGCCTGCCGTCAGCGGCGGAATGGTGGCCGCGAACGGGTCCGGCCCGTAGTCCCCGCTTGCCCTACGCATCATCAGGCCAGCATAGCGGACCTTCACCTCCCAGAGTGCCACCGCCAGCGCCGCTTCGGACGCTTCATGCGCGACAATGCCACGGGCGCTGAGGAGCGTGCGGGCTTCCTCCAGGGCCTTGCGGTCGGGCTCATAGTCTGGCCGCTGGCCGCCATCCGGGTCCCCTTCTGGAAACGTCTGGGCGTCAAGCAGCTCGTCTCGGTAGGCATCCCAAGCCTCCGCCGAGCCTGGATTGTCCTCGTTCGCCGCCACCGCTTCTATATACCATTGGCCGGCCAGTCCCCGTAGCTCGCGCTGAGACAGAGACTTCATGTTCCCCGAGTGCATCCCCTTCACAAGCTCTAGCTTGGCCGTCAGGCGGGCAAGCGCGATTGGCGCGAACGTGCGAGCCTCGCGATAGTCCGATGTGTTGAGGTTTTCAGTGAACTCGGCCCCTACGCCATAGAGAGCCTTAGCCGTCGCCCGGTACTCGGCGGGGATAGCAAGCCGCACCCTGTAGCGGCCAGACTTGGAATGCTTTGTAGGCTCAGTCATTTTCAGGGGCATTTGTACCACCGCTCTGTACCACGAGAAAGCGGAAAGCCCTTGATCTTACTTGAAGCCTTTGCTATCGCCCGATAATCTAGGGCGGTGGCTGGGGGACCTGGATTCGAACCAAGGCTACCCGGGTCAGAGCCAGGTGTTCTACCGCTAAACTATCCCCCAAACGGTCGCGGCTTCGCGTGGCGGTCCCGGTAGCACCGCGCCGCCGCAAGGGCAACCTTGCTGGCAACGCGCAACGCGCGAGACTATATCTGTGCCATGGCAAGCGAAGCCGTCACTTTTCGAACCGCCGAAACCGCCCTGCCGCGGCGGGGCCGGCGTGCGATCCTGGCCGGCATCGACCTCGGCACCAATAACTGCCGGATGCTGGTCGCGACACCGTCCGGCAGCGGCTTCCAGGTGCTGGACAGTTTCAGCCGCGTGGTGCGTCTGGGGCAGGGGTTGTATGAGAGCGGCCGGCTCTCCGGGCCGGCGATGGAACGGGCCATCGCCGCCCTCAATGTCTGCGCCCTGCGGGCCCGGCGCTGGTCCCAGCACGCCGATAGCGGGCCGATGCTGCTCCGCGCCATCACCACCGAGGCCTGCCGGCAGGCGGAAAACGGCGCCGCGTTCGCGGCCGAGGTACGAGCCGCGACTGGGCTGCCGCTCGAGATCATCACACCACGCGAGGAAGCCGAGCTGGCGGTGGAAAGCTGCGCCTCGCTGATCTGTCAAAGCGGCGCCCGCCGCGCCTTGCTGTTCGACATCGGCGGCGGCTCGACCGAGATCGGCTGGGTCCGCTTGAGCTGCGGCGGCGCGCCGGAATTGATCGGCTACCTCTCCCTGCCGATCGGCGTTGTGACTCTTTCCGAGCGTTGTGCAGAGGCCTGCTACGGCGAGGCCGGTTTTGCCAGCGTGGTCGAAGATGTGGCGGCGCTGCTGCGGCCGTTCGAGGCGGTCCACCGGATCGGCCAGGAAATCCGCCAGGGCGGCGTGCTGATGGTCGGCACCAGCGGCACGGTGACGACGCTTGCCGGCATCTCGCTCAAGCTGGAGCGCTACCGCCGCGGCCTGATCGACGGCGTCTGCCTGCCGCGAGAGGCTGTGGACGCCGCATTGGCGCAGGCCCGTGCGCTGGGGCGGAACGGCTTGCGACAGCATCCCTGCATCGGGACCGACCGGGCCGATTACGTTCTGCCCGGCTGTGCCATCTTCGCGGCGATCCACGAACTTTGGCCGACGCCGGCGCTGATCGTTGCCGATCGCGGCCTGCGCGAAGGCATGCTGACGCGGCTGATGCGGGCCAACCGGCGCGGCCACACGGTCTCGTGAGCGGCAAACTGCCGCCGCGCCGCGAGGCCGTGCGGCTGAAGCACGCAAGCCGCCACGCACCCTCCTCGCAGCGCTGGCTGGCCCGGCAATTGAACGACCCTTACGTGCAGGCCGCCAAAGCCGGCGGCTGGCGCTCCCGCGCCGCGTTCAAACTGTTGGAGCTGGACGACAAATACCATCTGCTCGGCAAAGGCGCGGTGGTGGTCGATCTCGGCGCCGCGCCCGGCGGCTGGACCCAGGTGGCGCTGGCACGTGGCGCCGCGCAGGTGGTCGGTATCGACCTGCTGGCGATCGCGCCGCTTGCCGGCGCCAGCTTCATCGAAGGTGATTTCACCGCCGAGGGCATGGCGGCGGACCTGGTGCACCGGCTTGGCGGCGGCGCCGATCTCGTGCTGTCCGACATGGCGCCGAACACTACCGGCCATGTCGCAACCGATCACATCCGCATCATGGCACTGGCGGACCTGGCGCTGGCCTTCGCGGTCGACGTCTTGCGGCCAGGCGGCGGCTTCGTGGTCAAGCTGTTCCAGGGCGGCGCCGAGCGCGCCATGCTGGCGACGCTGAAGCAGCGCTTCGCTGCGGTCCGACACGCCAAGCCGCCCGCCAGCCGCAAGGACTCGAAAGAGATGTACGTGGTGGCGACCGGCTTCCGGCCGCCCGTTACAGGATCAGCAGCACCAGGATAACCAGCAACGCCAAGCCCAATCCGCCGCCGTAATAGAAGCCGCCGGAGCCGACGAATAACCCGCCATGCAGACCGAAGCCGCCGCCAAGCAGAATCAGGATCAGCAGGATAATCAAAATGGTCCGCATATGAAATCCACCCGAGGTTGTACGGTTTCTTGTAATTATTACATAGGCGAGCGAACGCGAATTAAAGGCCGGCTATCATCATTTTTGTCGCCGCGGCGAATTAATCACAACATTGGTTGGAATTAGAGTTTCCAAGCTCTTTTCCGGAACAACTTAACGACTCGATCGTGTCGCTGCGCAATACAACCGCGCCATTTGGCCACGGCATTTGCGCGGCTGACCGACCCAATGAAAAACGCGAATTCGATTGACTAAGATTACCGTTACAGAGCGGCGCTTTCTGAACGGCGCGTTGTCAACGCAGCCGAACCGCCGTGGCTCAGGCCGGCAACGCACCGGCACTCAGCCGCTTGCGGTTGGCGCGCACCTTGCGGCGGTACAGCCGTACGACGCGGTCTGAGCCTGTGGTATCGCCGGAGAAGGCTGCCGCCATCATCATCTGCCCGCTTTCGACCATGGCCGCGACCTTCTCGGACATCATCAGCTCGGTTTCCCGCTGCACGTCCGGGCCGCCCATCGCGATCTTCGACAACCGCAGCGCGATCACCTGTTGCGCCTCGATTGCCAGCATCGTGCCCTGAAAGGCCATGTCGGCCCACGGAAAAAGTGACGTCGTCGATTTCATTTTGTGCCTCTCTGTTGGACGCAACATGGGCCTTCCGGCCGGCGATGTAACGTATCAATTTTGTTATCTTCGCTAAGTTTCATCCGCTGATCAGCTCAACCTGCCGGGCCAGGCGGGTCAGCGTCTCCGCCTCTGGCCCGGGGGGCGGCGGTGGGCGTTCACCGGGCTGGCGGCGCAGGCCGTCGACGATCCAGCCTTGCCAGCGCTGCCAGAGTGCCCGGTCTTCCGGCGCCAGCACCGGCCGGTCGAGTGCCAGCACCGCCAGCCTGCCGGCGAGCCGTCGCAAGGCGGCGTCGACCACCGCGCCGCGTTCGATCATCGGGTCGCGCCGCCGGTGCGGCTCCAGGAGCGCCCGCGAGAGCGAAGCTTCCAGGTTGTTGCTGGCCAGGCCGGCGCCGCGCCGCGCCGCGTCGGGCGCGGCACCGCCTTCCAGCAGCGCCGCAAACACCGCCTGGGCATAAGCGGCGTGGGCGGCAATCGCGGTGCCGATGCCGGCCTCGACTCTGGCACCCTCGAATTGCGGCCAGAGCAAAAGATTGGCGCCGACCGCCAGCAGCCCGCCCAGCACGGTGTAACCGACTCGCGAGACGGCGATCGTCGCCTCGTTTGCGCCGGGCGCGATCTGCTCGATCAGCAGCACGATCATCGGCGTCAGCGCGGCGATGAAGGCGGTGAAGCTGACGCCGCGGATCGCAAACGCGAATACGGTGAGCGGCAGCATCGCCAGCGCCAGCTCGACCTTGGTCTGTACCGCGAGGCCGAGCAGCGCCGCCAGCACGCCGCCCAGCACTGTGCCGCCGACCCGCTCCGCCGAGCGGGCCCAGGTGGCGGAGAAATGCGGTTGCAGGCAAAGCACCATGGTGATCGTCGTCCAGTGCGCAAACGGGCTGTGCTGCGCCATGGTCCAGGCTAGCACCGGAGCGGCGACCACCGCCGCCCGCGCGGCGTGGCGCAGCGCCGCCGAGCCGAAACTGAGGTTCTGCCGGATCGGCGCGCTGAGGCGGGCTCGCCACGCTTCCGGCCGCATCGGCCCGGCAAGCGGCTGGCCGGCCGGCGTCGAGACCGTCATCAGCACCGCCAGACGCTCGGCCACCGCGTCGAGCACATGCCGTTCGGCCGATTCCGCCGCAAGCCGGCCGATGGCGTCGCGCAGCCGCTTCAGGCTGAGCCGCTTCTTCTCGGTGTCGAACGAGCGGTCGGCGACGATGTCCGGCCCCAGTACCGTCAGCCAGCCGGCGAGCAGCCGGATCGGCGCGGTCGCGCCGGGGCGGCTTGCCGGGTCGTTGTCCAGGATGTCGGAGAGCGCGATCAACCCTGAGAACACCTGCTCGAGTGTCTGCAGCCGGACCGACAATTGCGACGCCCGACGGGTCACCAGACCGCGTCGCCTGAACGTCTCGAACGCGACATCGCGGGCCGCCTCGATGGCTTGGCGCACCGCGCTGCGGTGCCGCGCCGCATGCGCCTCGAACGCCGCCACGCTTTCATCGGCCCGCGCCAGCGCCGCCAGTTCGCGGGCCAGCCCGGCCAGCCGGGCGGCGACATCCGCCAGCGCCTGGCGTGCCGGCGCATAGGGGTGCGTCTGCCAGATCACCAGCGTCAGCACCGCCGCCCAGCCGGCGCCGGCGGCAAGGTTCAACCCCTGCGCTCCGGCCTGCTCCCAGCCCACCGGCCGGTCCAGCGCCAGCACGGTCACCACGGTCAGCAGGTTGCCGACCTGCAGCCCGCTCTGGCCATAGATCCGCGCGAAGCTGGTGCAGAAGATCATCAGCCCAGCAAGCGGTGCGGCCACCCAGATGCCGGCGCCGCGCAACAGGCCGAAGCCGGCGAAGGTCAGGCCGGCCAGCACCGCGAAGGTAAGCACCGCCGGCGCCCGGCGCGCCACTGGCCCGCCCGGATCGGCAAAACAGGCGAGCAGCGCGCCCAGCGCCGCCAGCCCGTAATGCGGCAGCCCGAACAAGGCGCCGGCGATCACCGTCAGCGCCACCGCGATCCCGGCGCGTAGCCCTTCGGCGAGGGAAACCGCACGGGGGTTCAGGATGAAGGGCGACTGCCGGAACGCTTTGACCGGGCGCCGGACCGACGTGGTCGTCACCATCTTAGCAAGGTGGGCTTATCAAGCTCTAGCGCCGCAGCGCATCGAGGCCACGGATCACGCCCTCGAAATCTTGGGCCCGCGCCACCATCGCCACGTAGCCGTCCGGCCGCACCAGATGCAGCGCGCCGGGCGCCAATGGCGGCCTGACCGCCGGCTCCAGCAAATCCTCGGCGGGGCGCAACAGCCGGGCGGTGGCGTCACTTGGTCGGCCGAACAGCACGAAGCGTGGCCGTCCACCGGCGCCGACCGGCGCCTGGCCCGCAACCGGCGCCACCCGTTGGCCCGGCTTCGGACCGCCGATGCCGCGCCCGGCGCGGCGGTTCAGCGGACTGTCCGGGTAGCCCACCGCAACCTCCGACAGTCTGGCGGCCATTGCCTTCCGCACCGCCGGCAGCCCCAGAAGGGTGCTGGCCGCAAAATTGCGCGCCGCTTGCGCCAGCGGGTTCTTGAGCATCGCCACGGCGGTCAGCTGGCCGGCGTCGCTGAGCACCATCTCGCCGACGGCGCCGCGCTCGGCGCTGTAGCTGCCGAGCAGAGGTTCCGGCCGGCAGGTGCCGCGGCAGACCAGCGCCAGTTTCCAGGCCAGGTTGAAGGCGTCCTGCATTCCGGTGTTCATGCCCTGGCCGCCTGCCGGGCTGTGCACATGCGCCGCGTCGCCAACCATGAACACCCGGCCGGCCCGATAGTCCTTCACCTTGCGTTCGTTGATCCGAAAGGCCGACAGCCAGACCGGATCGCCCAGCTTCACACCGCCGGGTCCGCGCCGGTCGACCACGGCCTGAATCTCGGCGAGCGTCGGCTCGGCCGGATGCGGCCCGGTCGATTTGCCGATATCGGCGATGATCCGATACCGGCCGGCCCCGATCGGAAAAGTCGCCAGCACGCCGTCCTGGTGCAGGAACATCGCCAACTCATTCGGCGGGGTCGGCAATCCGGAGAGATGCAGGTCGGCCAGCAGCCAGTCGCTTTGCAGCGTCTCGCCCAGAAACGGCAGCGCCAACGCGTGGCGCACGGTGCTGTGGGCGCCGTCGCAACCGACCAGCCAGTCCAACCGCGGCGTCTCCCGCCGCCCATCGGCGTGGCGCAAGGTGGCGCCGATGCCGCCCCCGTCCTCGGCAAAGGCCAGCAGTTCAACCTGCCGCTCGACCTTGACGCCGAGGCCGAGCAGATGCGCTTCCAGCAGCCGCTCGGTCTCCGATTGCGGCAGCATCAGGCCATAGGCGTAGCGGCTGGGAATGCATGTGAGATCGATATGGGCGATGCGTCTGCGGCCGGCGATGAAGTTGGCTCCGATGGCTTTGAGGCCGGCGGCCACGAAGTCATCGGCGCAACCCGCCCGTTCCAAAAGCTCGAGCGTGCGGCTCCACAACACCAGCGCCTTGGATTTGTCGGTGCGCGCCGCCGCTTTGTCGACGATGCGCACCGCAATGCCGTAGCGCGCCAGTTCGGCCGCCATTGTCAGGCCAACCGGACCAGCGCCGACCACGAGAACGGTTTGGCTCATTTGATCTCCTGTTCACGGCGGCGTCAGAAATTCCGCTTCAGTCTTACCTGCCGCAGGTCGCGCCGCACCAGCCAGTACACATGCAGCGCACACAGCAGCGCATAGATGCAAAGCCCCCAGAACAGCGCGTTGCCGACCGTGCCCGCGCTCGGCAGCTGCTGTGCGGTCAGCACCGCCGGGACAACACCGCCGATCGCGCCGAAAACCAACACGATAAACACGAAGGCGACCTTGCGATGGCGCCTGAGCAGGTTGGCGAACCACCAGAACGGCCCGGTCAGCCAGCTGCGGCGGGACTTGACCACCGCCAGCAACTCTAGCGCCGTTTTGTTGGTGGCCTGGCGGGACAAGGCCGAGAGGGCGAGGTCGCAGGCTTGGTCCAGCTCGTCGTAGCGGAAAGCGATCTGGCCGCGCAGCAGGATTACGTCGAACCCGTCCGGCTCGATCAGCGCCGCCCGCTCGACCAGCTCCCGCGCCTCGCGCAACCGGGAGGTCGCTTTCAGGAACCGGGCGTAGCCGATCAGCACCTGCACAGACTCCGGCGCCAAAGCCAGCGCCTGCTGGAACTCCGCGTCGGCGGCCTTGAAGCGCTTCGCGGCCCAGAGCGTCTGGGCGTGGATGCGGCGGTTATGGGGGTTGACCGGATCGTTCCGCACCGCCTCCGCGCCGGTCGCGAGCGCCTGTTTGATCTGCCTGAGGTTGATGTAGGCCAGCGCCGTGACCTGCAGCCCGAAGCCGCGGTCCTGCTGGCCGCACGGCAGGCCGAGGCCCATGCGTGCCAGCGCGACCGCTTGTTTGTACCGCCGCTGCCGCAACTGCATGTCGGCGGCGTAGAGGTACCCGGCCGCGTCGCCGGGGTCGATCGTGATCATCGTCTCGAAGGCTTTCTGCGCGGCGGGAAAGTTGCCGGCCTCGCGCGCCGCGATGCCGCGCGCAAGCTCGGCCCGCGCCAGCGCCGCGGTCATCTCTCGTTGCGGTCCAGGAAGCTCAGCAGCTCGCCGTACAGCCCCGGCTCGGCGGCGTATTTGGCGTAGTTGCGGGCGGTGGCCAGCCATTCCAGCGTGGTCGGCTTTACCTCCGCCAGCGCCGCCTCCAGATGGGCGCGGCCCAGCAACGGCGCGGCGGTGCCGGCCATCTCCTGCTCGATGGCGAGGTCGATCGCGGTCTCGACGAGGTTCAGCAAATCGGCGCCTGAGAAACCCGCGGTCGCGGCGGCGTACCGGTCGAGGTCGACGCCCGGCGCCGTCGGCTTGTCGGCCAGCAAATGCTGCAGGATGGCGCGCCGGCTCGCCCGGTCCGGCGGCGGCACGAAGATCACCCGGTCGAACCGGCCCGGCCGGCGGAAGGCGCTGTCGACCGCCCAGGGCACATTGGTCGCGGCCAGAACCAGGATGCCGTCGTTGCTCTCGGCGATGCCGTCGAAGGTGGAGAGAAAGGTCGAGACCAGCGAGGCCTTGCTGTTGTCGCTGTCATAGTGCCGGCGTGCCGCCAGCGCCTCGATCTCGTCGAAAAACAGGATCGAGGGTTTGCGCTGCCGCGCCTCCGCAAAGGCGGCGACGATGCGCTTCTCGGACTGGCCAAGCCAGCGGTCCAGGATCTCGGCGATGCTGACCTCGATGAAGCTGGTGCGGGCTTCGCCGGCGGTGGCCCGGGCCAGCATGGTCTTGCCGCAACCGGGCGGCCCGTACAGCAGGATGCCGCCGCCGGCCCGCCTGCCGAACCGCTGGAACAGCCCGGGCTTTTCGCGCGGCGCGATGATGCGGCGGTGGATCTGCCGCTTCACGTCGTCCAGCCCGCCGACATCGGCGAAGCTCAACAGTTTTTCTTGCCGCATTGCCTCCGGCAAAGCGACCGGCCGGTGTTCGGCCAGCTGCACCACCGTCGGCGGGGCGCCGAAGCGGGCGGCCAGCGCGTCCTCGCCGGCTTCGCGCAGGAAGCCGGTGATCTCGCCGCGCACCGCCTCGTCCTCCGGCCGCGCCAGTTGCGCGAGGTAGGAGGTCGCCTCCGCCACCCGGCCGCTGCGCGTCGCCTCCGCCAGCATGGTCCGCAGCAGCACGGCGGAGGCGGGATGCGTTGCGCAGGCTTCCAGCAACGCGTCGAACTCGCCAGCTTGTTTCTCGCTCATGATCGTTGCCTACCCACCGAACTTGCCGGACTTCGGAAAGCCGTTCGGCGGCAGGCGTCCGGCCTGGCCCCGCCCGCCCAGCCAGTCGGCCAGCTTGACTTCGACCCGGGTCTTCTCGCCCAGCACCCAGCTCAGCCCCTTCGCCAGATCGAACACCTTCACATCCGCCAGACCGCCATCCTTGTATTTCTGCAAGGTCACACCGGCACCTTTCGGCATTTGCGGTACCTGCGCCAGCGGGAACACCAGGAGCTTGCGGTTCCGCCCGATGATCGCGACATGGTCGCCCGCCGCCGGCACGCAGGCCGCCAGCTCCTCGCCCGGTTTCAGGCTGAGCAACTGCTTGCCGGCGCGTCGTTCGGAGACCAGTTCGGCGCCGGGCACCACAAAGCCGCGTGCCGCGTTGTTGACCAGCAGGTAGTTTATCGCCGGATCCGGCAGGAACAGCGCGACGACGCCATCCTCGTTGCCAAGTTCGAACAGCAGCCGGATCGCCTGGCCGTCGCCCCGGCCGCGCGGCAGTTCCGACACCTTCAGCGTATAGACCCGGCCGTTGGTCGCCAGCAGCGCCAGGCGGTCGGTCGACTCGCAGTTGCGTAAACAGGCCAGCCGGTCGCCTTCCTTGAACTTCAACTCCGCCGCGGCGCCGAGATGCCCCTTCACCGCCCTGATCCAGCCTTTCTCGGACAGGATCACGCTGACCGGTTCGCGCTCCACCAGCGCCTCGGCATGGATTTCCAGCGCCGGCGCGGCGGCGCTGATCCGGGTCCGGCGATCGCCGAGCGGGCCGCCGCCGAATCTCGTCCGGGTCTCGCCGATCTCGGTTTCGATCTGCTTCCAGCGCTTGCCTTCGTCTTTAAGCAGCGCGTTAAGATTTTTCTGTTCGCCGGAAAGCGCCTTGTGCTCCTTGCGGATCTCCTGCTCCTCAAGCCGCCGCAACGCGCGCAGCCGCATGTTGAGGATCGCCTCGGCCTGCACCTCGCTCAGTCTGAAGAACGCGATCAGCGCCGGTTTTGGCTCATCCTCGTTGCGGACGATCCGGATCACCTCGTCGAGGTTCAGATACACCGCAAGGTAGCCGTCGAGGATTTCCAGCCGCTTGCCGATCGCCTCCAGCCGGTGGCCGGAGCGGCGGATCAGCACCTCGTGCCGGTGGTCGAGCCAGGCCCGCAGCAACGCCCGCAGCCCCATCACCTTGGGCGTGCGGCCGCCATCCAGCACGTTCATGTTAAGTGCGAAACGGGATTCCAAGGCGGTGGCGCGGAACAGCGAGGCCATCAGCATCTCCGGGTCCACGGTCCGCGAACGTGGCTCCAGGACCAGGCGGATGGTCTCGGCGCTCTCGTCGCGGATGTCGGCCAGCAGCGGCAGTTTCTTGTCCTGCAAAAGCTCCGCGACCTGCTCGATCAGCCGGGATTTTTGTACCTGATAAGGGATTTCCGTCACCACGATGACCCAGGTGCCGTGCTTGCCCTCCTCCCGCGCCCAACTTGCCCGGGTGCGCAAGCTGCCGCGCCCGGTTTCATAAGCCGCCAGCAGCGTCGCCGCGTCCTCCACCAGCTCGCCGCCGGTCGGAAAATCCGGCCCCGGCATGTGCGCCAGCAGTTCGGCGGTGCCGGCGTCGGGGTTCTGGATCAGATGGATCGCAGCGGCGCAGACTTCGCCGGCGTTGTGCGGCGGGATCGAGGTTGCCATGCCGACGGCGATGCCGGTCGCGCCATTGGCCAGCAGGTTGGGGAAGGCGCCGGGCAGCACCACCGGCTCGCTCTCCTCGCCGTCATAGGTCGGGCGGAAATCCACCGCCGTCTCGTCGATGCCGGCCAGCAACGCTTCGGCCACGGCGGTCAGCCGGGATTCCGTGTAGCGCATCGCCGCGGCGCCATCGCCGTCGATATTGCCGAAATTGCCCTGGCCCTCGATCAGCGGGTAGCGCGAGGCGAAATCCTGCGCCAGGCGCACCAGCGCCTCATAAATCGAGGCGTCGCCGTGCGGGTGGAACTTGCCCATCACGTCGCCGACCACGCGGGCGCATTTCTTAAAGCCGGAGCGCGGGTCCAGCTTCAACTGGTGCATCGCGTAGATCAGCCGGCGGTGCACCGGCTTCAGCCCGTCCCGCACATCCGGCAGCGAGCGCGACATGATGGTGGAGAGCGCATAAGCAAGATAGCGTTCGGACAGAGCGGCGGCGAGCGGCGCGTCCTCGATCTTCCCGCTCAAATCATCCGGCACTGGCAGCCTCCGCGACGCGATCAGCGACCAGGTCATAAAGACGGGTGCGCGCCGGCGGAAGGGGGCGGTGCCGGGCGCCGAAGGCGTCGCGGGCCAGGAAATGCCCGGTCAGCCGCAGCCCGTCCAGGCAGTCGGCCAGCGCCGGTTCGGAGCCGTCCAGCAGAAACGGCGGCAGCGGCAGCAGCCGGCTGGCCCACTCCCCGGCGGCGGAAAGCGAAATGGCGCGGCCGGTGCGGGGCGAGACATAGGCCAGCCGGTCGTTCTCGCCGGCAACCAGCGGCGCCGCCGGAAAATCCAGGCCGAAGCCAAGCTCGCGCAGCAGGTCGAGCTCCCACGCCACCAGCGCCGGCAGCGCCGCGTCCTCGATCGCGATGCCGGCCAGCAGCCGTGCCAGCCCGGCAAAACAGGCGGGATGCGGCTCACGCTCCGGCAACGCCCCGGCGGCCAGCGCACAGGCCGCACTCAGCACCGCCAGAGCCAGCCGATCCCCCATCGCCAGAGCCGCCCCCGGATGCACCAGCTCGGCAGTGAAAAACCCAAGCTGGTCAGACAGCCGCGCTGCCCAACGCGCCGCCACCAGGTTGCCCGGCTGCCAGAGCGAGGCCTTGCTCCGCGAGCTGCCGCCCTTGGCCAGCCCGCGCCAGGCGCCCCCACCGGCAGTGAGCAACGTGACCATCGCGTCGCCCTCGCCGAAGGGGGTCACCTCGAGGACAATCGCTGGTTCTTCCCATTCCATGCGTTCAGCCTACAGTAAATTCGGTGCGTTCAGGAAAGAGCCTCCGGCGGCTGGGGCCGCGGGCCCCAGACCCCTGGACTAGGGTTGGCCACTCTAAGAGCTAGGTTTTATAGCGCTGCGCGCGGGGCGTGCTTGGTTGAAGCCTTGCCGGCAAAAGGCTGGGCTCGTCGAGTGGCCAACCCCGGTCCAGGGGTCTGGGGCCCGCGGCCCCAGCCGCCGGAGGCCCTTACGCTAAGGCTGCCTTCGCCGTCGCCGCCAGAAACTTAGCCGCCACCGGCAGGATGTTGTCGTTGTAGTCGTAGCTTGGGTTATGCAGGCCGGCGCTGGGACCGTTGCCGATCCAGGCATAGGCGCCGGGCATCGCTTCTAGGAAATGGCCGAAATCCTCAGCGCCCATAGTCTGCTGCTTCTGGTCCAGCACCGTTAGCCCGGCGCCCGCCGCCGCCGCCGTGGCCAGCTCGGCTTCCGCCTGGTGGTTGATGGTGGCGGGCAGGTTGCCGCGGATCGTCACCTCGGCAGTCAGGCCAAGGGCGGCGGCGGTGTGGTGCGCCACGGTCTCGATTTGCGCCCGCAGCGCCGCCATCGCCGTCGGGGTCAGCGCCCGTATCGTGCCACCGATCACCGCCTCGTCCGGAATCTGGTTCATCGCCTCGCCGGCCCGCAGCGTGCAGATCGAGACCACGGCGGCGTCCAGCGGATCGGTATTTCGCGCCACGATCGTGTTGAGCGCGACGATGATATGCGCCGCCCCCTGCACCGGGTCACGCGAGAGTTGTGGCATCGCGGCGTGGCCGGCATGGCCGGCGATGCGGATGGTGAGCTGCGCCGCCGCCGCCATAATCGGGCCGCCTTGCACTACCACCGCACCGGCCGGAAGGCCGGGCCAGTTGTGGTAGCCGAACATCCGCTCCATCGGGAAGCGTTGCAGCAGCCCGTCATCCATCATCGCCTGGGCGCCGCCGAAACCCTCTTCCGCCGGCTGGAACACCAGCCGCACGGTGCCGGCCCAGCCGGGGTCGTCAGCCAGCAGCCGGGCAGCGCCGAGCAGCGAGGCGGTGTGGCCGTCATGGCCGCAGGCGTGCATCACGCCTGGCGTGCGCGACGCATAGGCGGCACCGGTCGCCTCCACGATCGGCAGCGCGTCCATGTCGGCCCGCAACCCGACCGAGCGGTTGGAGGCGCCGCGCGAGATCGTCGCCACCACGCCGTGGCCGCCGATGCCGGCGCTGAACTCCACGCCCATTTCGGCCAGCCGTTCGCAGACGAAGGCGGCGGTCGCGGCTTCCTGGCAGGAGAGTTCCGGATTGGCGTGCAGATGGTGTCGCCAGGTTTTCAGTGACTCTACAAGATCGAACGGCATCGCCGGGCACCCGTGGGTTTCGGCCAGACGATGCCGGCTCCGCCCGCTCTTGTCGAGGTCGAGGTCACCGTGCGCCTTGGCGCCGCCGGCACAAAATGTTGCAATTCGCTATCGTTCTCGATCACCACCGATCGTGTTAGGAAGCCCCGGACCGGCGCTCAAACCGGCCATTGGAAACATCAAGGAGGTCAACATGGCATTCATTTCTTCCGCCCGCCTGCGCCTGGCCGGCATCGTCGGCGGCGCCCTGCTCGCCGGCGGCGTCCTCGGCGGCACCGCCGTCGCCTTTCAGGGCCATATGTTCAACGCCCGGCACGCGCTGCAGATCGCGCATACCCAGCTTTCCTTCGCGGAGCCCGACAAAGGCGGCTACCGCGTACAGGCCCTGGGCCTGGTCGACCAGGCGATCAGCGCGACCAACGCCGGTATCGCCGCCGGCGCGCATTAACCCTATCCGCCAGTAACCTATCCCGCGACCGCCAGGGCGATGTAGTTCACCGAAAGGTCGCGGGAGATGCGAAACTCCCGCGCTAGCGGAGCGTAGCTGATGCCGGCGGTCTCGGCGAGCCCGAGGCCGGCCTGCCGGCACAACCGGCCGAGCTCGGCCGGAGCAATAAAACGCCGCCAGTCATGGGTGCCGACCGGCAGCAGCCGGAGCAGGAACTCGGCACCGAGCTTGGCGGTGAGATAGGCGCGGGCGGTCCGGTTCAGGGTCGAGACGAACAGCAGCCCGCCCGGCTCCAGCACGCCAGCCAGGAGGCTGATGAATGCCGCCGGATCGGCGACGTGCTCGATGATCTCGAGCGCGGTGATCACGGGGAATCTGGCGTCCTCGGCCGCCAGGTCCTCCGGGCTGCCGCAACGATAGGCCAGCTGCAGGCCTTGTCCGTCGCCATGGGCTTGCGCGGCGGCGATCGCGGCCGGTGCCGCGTCCAGCCCCAGAACGTCGCAGCCGGCTCTGGCCAGCGACTCGGAGAGCAGCCCGGCGCCGCAGCCGACATCTAGCACCCTGGTGCCTACCAGCCCGCCCCGCCGGGTGGCGATCCCCCGGGCGGCGATCCGCTCGGTGATCCAGCCGGTCCGCACCGGGTTCATCATATGCAGCGGCCGCATTGGCCCCGCCGGGTCCCACCAGCCGCGCGCCAGCGCGTCGAACCGCGCCACCTCCTCCGACCTGACCGAACCGCTTTGCATTGCCGAACCCCCCTGTGGCCGGTATCTCACGGCCCGGCCCGATGATAACAGGGTGCCGGCTTCGGGACGAACTCAAACATGGCGCGTATCGTGATGAAATTCGGCGGCACCTCGGTCGCCGATCTGGACCGCATCCGCATTGTCGCGGCCCGGGTCAAGCGCCAGGTCGAGGCCGGGGACGAGGTCGCGGTCGTGGTCTCGGCGATGTCCGGCGCCACCAACCGGCTGGCGGAACTGTGCCAGGGCCTGTCGCCGCTGTTCGACGCCCGCGAATACGACACGGTGGTGGCGACCGGCGAGCAGGTCACCGCCGGCCTGCTGGCGATCGCGCTGCAACAGGCCGGGCTGGAGGCCCGTTCCTGGCTCGGCTGGCAGATCGCGATCGAGACCGATGGGCAGCACGGCAAGGCCCGGATCGACATGGTCGAGGCCGAGGAGCTGATCGAGCGGATGCGGATCGGGCAGATCCCGGTGGTCGCCGGCTTCCAGGGCATCGGCCCGGACAACCGGATCACCACGCTCGGCCGTGGCGGCTCCGATACCTCGGCGGTGGCGCTGGCGGCGGCGCTCAAGGCCGAGCGCTGCGACATCTACACCGATGTCGACGGCATCTACACGACCGACCCGAGGATCGTTGCGAAGGCGCGCAAGCTCGCTAAGATCACCTATGAAGAGATGCTGGAACTGGCCTCGGTGGGTGCCAAGGTGCTGCAGACCCGCAGCGTCGAGCTGGCGATGAACAAGCGGGTGCGGGTGCAGGTGCTCTCCAGCTTCACCGAAGCGCCGGGCACCATGGTCGTTGACGAGGATGAAGTCGTGGAACAAGAAATGGTCGCCGGCATCGCCTATTCGCGGGACGAGGCGAAGATCACCGTCCGGCGGGTGCCGGACCGGCCGGGCATCGCCGCCGCCATCTTCGTTCCGCTGGCGGAGGCCCATATCAACGTCGACATGATCGTGCAGAACGTCGCCGAGGACGGCACCACCGATATGACCTTCACCATCGGGAAGGCCGACATCGCCCGTGCCCAGGCCAGCCTGGAAGCCGCCCGCGCCGCGATCGGCTACGCCGAGATCAGCACCGATTCGGATGTCGCCAAGCTTTCGGTGGTCGGCGTGGGGATGCGCAGCCACGCCGGCGTGGCCGGCACGATGTTCAAAACGCTGGCTGATCGCGGAATCAACATCCAGGTGATCTCGACCAGCGAGATCAAGGTCAGCGTGCTGATCGGCGCCGAATACACCGAACTCGCGGTGCGGGCGCTGCACACGGCGTATCACCTTGATGCTTGAGATCCCCCGCGAGGCGATCGCGGCGTTCGACGCCCTGGCGGCGCGCGGTAGAACCTTCCTGGGATCGGACCTGCCGATCATGGGCGGGGCGATGAGCTGGGTCTCGGAGCGGCATCTGGTCTCGGCGATCTCCAATGCCGGCGGCTTCGGCGTGATCGCCTGCGGCGCGATGAGCCCGGCGCTGCTGGAAGCGGAAATCGCCGGCACCCAGGCGCTGACCGCCCGGCCGTTCGGCGTCAACCTGATCACCATGCACCCGGCGCTGGATGAGCTGGTGCAGGTGTGTTTGCGCGCCAGGGTCGGCCATGTCGTGCTGGCCGGCGGCATCCCGCCCGGCCCGGCGGTGCGCGCGGTCAAGGATGGCGGCGCCAAACTGATCGCCTTTGCGCCGGCGCTGGTGCTGGCCCGCCGGCTGGTCAAGTCCGGCGTCGACGCCCTGATCATCGAGGGTTCCGAGGCCGGCGGCCATATCGGCCCGGTGTCGCTGACCGTGCTGGCGCAGGAGATCCTGCCCTTCATTACCGAAATACCTGTCTTCGTCGCTGGCGGCCTCGGCCGCGGCGAGGCGATCCTCGGCTACATGGAAATGGGCGCCGCCGGCGCTCAGCTCGGCACCCGCTTCGCCGCCTCGACGGAAAGCATCGCGCACGCAAATTTCAAGAACGCCTTCATCCGCGCCAATGCGCGGGACGCGCTGCCCTCGGTGCAGCTCGACGAGAACTTCCCGGTGATCCCGGTGCGCGGCCTGGTCAACGAAGGGGCGAAAAAATTCCAGCGGCACCAGGCCGAGACCATCGCCCGCTTCCGGGCCGGCGAACTGGACAAGACCGCGGCGCAGCTTTCGATCGAGCATTTCTGGGCCGGGGCGCTGCGCCGGGCGGTGGTCGACGGTGATGTCGAAACCGGCTCGGTCATGGCCGGGCAGTCGGTCGGCATGGTGACCGCCGTGCAGGGCGTGGCCGAGATACTGGCGGAGCTGAAAGCCCAGGCGGTGGCGGCGCTGGCGGCCCGCGCCGCCGGATGAGGACGGCGCGTGCCGCCGGATGAGGGTAGCGCCGCGCCGGGCCAGTCTCCGCCCGCCGCCGCGCCCAGAGAGCGGGTAAAACGCCGCCAGAAACTGCGGCTGCGCGACAGCCGGCGGATGTTCGCGCGGTTGCGCGAGGCGTTGGCCTCCGGCGTCGCCAGCCTGCCGGACATCGCCGCTTTGGTGACGCAGGAACTCGAGGCCGACGCCTGCGCCATCTACATCGCCCGGCCCGGCGAGGTGCTCGAACTGGCGGCGACTCATGGCCTCAACGTCAGCGCCGTCGGCCGGGTGCGGCTGCGCGTCGGCGAGGGCATCATCGGCATGGTCGCCGCCTCCGGCGACGCCCTGAACCTGCCCGACGCCCAGAACCATCCGCGCTACGCCTACCGCTCCGAGGTCGGCGAGGAGGATTTCGCCTCGATGCTGGCGGTGCCGGTGAAGCGGGCCGGCCGCATCCTCGGCGTCATCGCGTTGCAGAGCCGGCAGCCCAAGCTGTTCGCCCCGGTCGAGGTCGAGTCAGTGGCGACGGTGGCGATGCTGCTGGGCGAGATCCTAGCCCGCGCCGGCGCCACCGACCTGCCGGAAGAGGGTTTTAGCGACGCCATGCCGCGGCGCTACGCCGGGCACGTCCTGGCCGCCGGCATCGCCCGCGGCCCGATCCTGCCCTACGGCACGGCACCGCCGATCGCCCGGCTGCTGACCGACGACCCGGTGGCCGAGCAGGCCCGGCTGGAGGCCGCGGTAGACACCGCGAACCGCAACCTGGACGCGCTGATCGCCGGCGGCCTGCCGGGCGGCAAGGTGCCGCGCGACGTGCTGGAAGCCTACCGGATGGTGACGCAGTCGAGCGGCTGGCTCGGCCAGGTGCGCAACGCCATCGCCGACGGCCTGACCGCGGAAACCGCTATCGACAAGGTGGCGCGCAATCTGCGGGAGCGGATGCGCCGCATCGCCGATCCCTATTTGCGCGAGCGCCTGGCCGATATCGAGGATGTGATCGGCCGGCTGCTGGAGGCGCTCGGCGGGGTGGCGCCGAAGCCGGACCGTGCCGATGGGCTTTTGCTCCTGGTCCGCCGGCTCGGCCCGGCCGACCTGCTGGACTGGCACGCCAGGGGCATCGCCGGTGTCGCGATCGAGGAAGCCTCGCCTTCCGGCCATGCCGCGATCCTGGCCCGCGCCCTCGGCCTGCCGGCCTTACAGGTCGAGCGCGGCGCGGTGGAGGGTGCCAATGCCGGGGACGAGGCGCTGCTGGACGCCGAGGGCGCGACGCTGATCCTGCGGCCCGGTCCGGAGGTGATGCAGGTCTATGAGCGCGCTCTGGCGGCGCGCTCGGTGCGGGCGGCAACTCTGGCCGGGTTCCGCGACCGCCCGGGCCTGACCGCCGACGGCACGCGGATCAACCTGATGCTCAATGTCGGGCTGGCGCTGGAGCTGGACCAGCTGGACCGCACCGGCGCCGACGGCATCGGCCTGTACCGCACCGAGATCGCGGCACTGGCGGCCGGCCGGGTGCCCGATGTCGCCGCGCAGGCCGCCGAATACGGCCGGGTCATGGACCGGGCCGGGGGGCGGCCGGTGCAGTTCCGCACCCTCGATCTCGGCGCCGACAAGCTGCTGCCGGGCGAGACCGGGCAGGGCGAGGAGAACCCGGCGATGGGTTGGCGCAGCTTGCGCGTTGGCCTGGACCGCCCGGCGATCCTGCGCCGGCAATTGCGGGCGCTGCTGCTGGGGGCGCAGGGCCGGCCGCTCTCCATCATGTTCCCGATGGTAGCGACGGTGGAGGAGTTCCGGGCGGCGCGTGACCTCCTGGACGCCGAGGCGGCGCGGGTCCGGCCGATGCCCGAACAACTGCTGGCCGGCTCGATGCTCGAGGTACCGTCGCTGCTGTTCCAGTTGCCTGGGCTGCTGGCGGAGGCGGATTTCGTCTCGGTCGGCACCAACGACCTGATGCAGTTTCTGTTCGCCGCCGACCGCGGCACCCCGGAACTGGCGGACCGCTACGATACGCTGTCCGCCCCGGTGCTGGAAATGGTCGAGCGTCTGGTGACCGCTTGCGGTGAAGCGGGCGTGCCGCTGTCGATCTGCGGTGAGGCGGCCGGCCGGCCGCTGGACGCGCTGGCTTTCGCGGCGGTGGGCGTGACCACGTTGTCGATGGCCGGCACCGGCATTCTGCCGGTCAAGGCGCTGCTGGCGGCGACCGATCTGGCCAGCTTCAGGCCGATCCTGCGCGAGCTGCGCCGCGCCGGCGCCGCCGGCGGCAGCATCCGCGAGCCGCTGACCGCCTGGGCCCGCGAACACAACCTGCCGATCTGACCCACTGGCAGTAAGTCGCCGGCGCGTCTAAAAGCCGAGGCGTGACGCAACGTGAATTGGCCGGCAATACTTTGAGGGACCAGGATGGTCAGCCGTTAGGGCCGGCCCGGCTGGGCGGCGAGTTACGCGCGGTGCGCGAGCGGCTCGGCTGGTCGCTGGCCGAGGTCGCCAACGGCTTGCGGATCCGGCTGCCCTATCTGGAAGCGATCGAGCGCGGCGAGCTTGCGGCGCTGCCGGGCCCGGCCTACCAGGCCGGTTTCCTGCGGACCTATGCCCAGGCGCTCGGCCTGGACCCGGAAGAGATCCTGCGCCGGTTCCGGGCGGAGGGGATGAGCGTGGCGCCGAAATCCGAACTCAGTTTCCTCGCTCCCGTGCCGGACCGCGCGGTGCCGACCGGGGCGATCGTGCTGGTCGGCGTGGTGTTGCTGCTGGTCGGCTACGGGCTGTGGTTCCGCCATACCGAGCATGAACGGCGGCTGGTGGCGGCCGTGGCCCCGGTACCGGCGCAACTGGCGCCGCTGGCGGTGCCGGCGGTGCCGAAGCCGGCGCCCGCTCCGGCCCCTGCCAAAGCGGCTGCCGCCGCGTCCGCAACGCCATTCCCAGTGACGGCATCCCCAATGACGCCATCGCCAGTGACGCCATCCCCCGCGCCCGCCAGGACTGCCGGGCCGGTAGCGCCGCTGCCTCAACCCGCCACGCCGACCATGGCCGCCGCGCCGGTGGCGAGCACAACTCCGGCCGCGCCCGCCGGCCTGCCGGCGGGGCAGGCGATCCTCGCCACCGCCGATAGCTGGGTCGAGGTGCGGGACCCCTCCGGCAACATCCTGTTCAGCCGGGTTCTGCACGCCGGCGAAAGCTGGCCCGTACCCGACGAAGCCGGGCTGACGATGACGGCGGGCAATGCCGGCGCCACCGAAATCGCCGAGAACGGCAAGCCGGGCGCGCCGCTCGGCGCCGCCGGCACCGTGGCGCGGCACTACGCGCTGACCCCGGCCGCCACCCCGGCGGCAACGCCGCCCGCGAAAGTAAATTGAAGCCGTGCTAAACTGACGACTGACAACTGAGAACTGAACATGAATTACCGCGAATACCAGCAGATCACCCGCCGCAAGACCCGGCAGATCAGCGTCGGCAACGTCAAGGTCGGCGGCGACGCACCGATCACGGTGCAGACCATGACCAACACGCTGACCACCGACATCCCCGGCACCGTGGCGCAGATCCTGCGCGCCGAGACGGCGGGGGTCGACATCGTCCGCGTCTCCTGCCCGGACGAGGAAAGCACGGCGGCGCTGAAGCACATCGTCGCGCAGGTCAACGTGCCGATCGTCGCCGACATCCATTTTCACTACAAGCGCGGCATCGAGGCGGCGGAGGCGGGGGCGGCGTGCCTGCGCATCAACCCCGGCAATATCGGCAGCCCGGAGCGGGTGCGCGAAGTGATCAAGGCGGCGCGCGACCACAACTGCGCGATGCGGATCGGCGTCAACGCGGGCTCGCTGGAGCGGCATTTGCTGGAGAAATACGGCGAGCCGAACCCGGAGGCGCTGGTGGAAAGCGCCCTGGAACATGCGAAGATTCTACAGGACAACGACTTCCACGAGTTCAAGATCAGCGTGAAGGCGTCGGACGTGTTCATGGCGGTCGCGGCCTATCAGCAGCTTTCGGAAGTCTGTGATTACCCGCTGCATATCGGCATCACCGAGGCCGGCAGCAAACGCGCGGGGACGGTGAAATCCTCGATCGGCCTCGGCTCGCTGCTCTGGGCCGGCATTGGCGACACCTTGCGGGTCTCGCTCTCCGCCGACCCGGACGAGGAAGTGCTGGTGGGCTGGGATTTGCTGAAGTCGCTCGGCATCCGGCACCGCGGGGTGCGGATCATTTCCTGCCCGTCCTGCGCCCGGCAAGGCTTCAACGTGATCAAAACGGTGGAAACGCTGGAGGCACGGCTGGCGCACATCAAAACGCCGATCACCCTCTCGATCATCGGTTGCGTCGTCAACGGCCCCGGCGAAGCGCTGATGACCGACCTCGGCCTGACCGGCGGCGGCAACGGCCGCCACATGATCTACGCCGCCGGCAAGACCGACCACACGATCGACGGCGGCGATATGGTGGAGCACATCGTCGATCTGGTGGAGGCCAAGGCGGCGGCACTGGAAGGCGAGAAAGAGGCGGCCAAGCTGGCGGCGGAGTGACGTCCTCGATCCGCGCGTTCTGGGCAAAGCTTGACGGACCTGTTCACCCAGATGACATAGCTTTTTTGAACAGTTCCGCGAGCTTTCACACCTTCAACCTCGATTTTCCGCCGCCGGCCTTTATCGGCGACATTGATCATGCTCCTGTGGTTATCTTGATGGCCAACGGCGGTTATAACCCCGACAAGACACCGTCAGAATTTGCCGATGAAATCGATCATCAAGATTACATCGATTGGCTTGCTGGACGCCGTCAGATGTTTCCGACTCTTTTATCTCCGTACTACACTAACCAAAAGATTTTCCATTTATTGCACAATGGGTCGGCCGTTATTGTAAATGCTGTTGCGTATCGATCGAGGAAGATCAGTGAAGAAGGCTTGAACACAGGACTCGCTCGCAATCTTCCTTCAGCCAAACTTCACCGCCGCTGGTTGGAGAGTGAAGCTCTTCCGGCGGCTGCGCGGAACGAGAAGCTTATTGTGGCTCATCGCTATTCCCTGTGGGGATTGGATCGAAAGAGCCCCCCAATCAAGCAAAACCTGCTGTTTTCGACAAATCCGGCTTCACCCTATCTATCCAGCAAAATAACAGAAGTGATTATGCGGTGGCTTAGGGACCGGCAGCCTATCATCGCTTCAAACCAACCTGCTTCGTAAGCAACGACCATGGCGAATACTCTACAACCCGTGCGCGGCACGCGCGATATCACTGGCGATGACGCGGCCAGGCACGCGCATGTGGTGGAGACGGCGCGGCGGGTGACGGCGTTGTATGGCTTTACCGAATGGCAAACGCCAATTTTTGAGGATACCAAGGTTTTTTCGCGTACGCTCGGCGAAACTTCCGATGTTGTTACCAAAGAAATGTACACGTTCGAGGATCGCGGTGGTGACTCTATCACGCTGCGGCCGGAGGGAACGGCTGGCGTGTGCCGCGCGCTGATTACGAATGGCCTCACTCAGACTCTTCCGCAAAAAGTGTTTTACCATGGGCCGATGTTCCGCTACGAGCGTCCGCAGAAAGGGCGATACCGGCAGTTCAGCCAGATCGGTGTCGAGTTGCTGGGGCCGAGCGCGCCGCTGGCGGATGCTGAAGTCATCGCCTGCGGCTGGCAGATTCTGCAGGAGCTCGGCATCGCCAAGGACGTGGTGCTGAACGTCAATACGCTGGGTGACGCCGAATCGCGGACGGCCTATCGGGCGGCGCTCATCGCGTATTTTTCACAGTACGCCGAGACTCTCTCGGCCGATAGTCGGACGCGGCTGGAGAAAAATCCGTTGCGTATACTGGATTCCAAGGATGCCGGCGATCGGGCGCTGGTGGCGGACGCGCCGATGATGCAGGCGCATCTTTCAGATGGTGCGGCGCGTTTCTATAGCGATTTGAAGGATGCGTTAGTAGCTTTTGCCGTACCCTTCGTCGAGAATCCCCGCATCGTGCGCGGCCTGGACTACTACAATCACACGGCGTTCGAGTTTGTCACCAGTGCGTTAGGCACGCAGGGCACGGTGTTGGCGGGTGGACGCTACGATGGGCTGGTGGAGCAGATGGGTGGGCGGCCGGTGCCGGGGGTCGGCTGGGCCGCGGGAATCGACCGTCTTGCGATGCTGTTGGAGCAAGTGCCTCAGGTCGCGCCGCCAGTGATCGTGATCGGTGAAGCCAAGGCGGTGGAGGTTGCGACAATGCTTCGCCGCAAAGGGATCAAGGCGGAGATCTCCTACCAGCCCGGCCTCAAGAACGGCCTGAAATACGCCAACCGCTTGCGGGCCAGGTGGGCGGTTCTGGCCAACGAAGATGCGGTCATTCTAAAGGACCTTGACGACGGTTCGCAAAGCGAAGTTGGCTTAAATGATCTCTCAGCACATCTTGAATGAAATTGGGCTCTGGGGCCTCTCGGCCCTAGCGGGTCCAGGGCAGAGCTCTGACCTTAGCACATGAGCCTTGACCACAAACTCGACCGCATTCTCTCCCGGGCGGAGGAATTGAGATTCATGCTCTCCGGCAGTCTGAACGGCGAGGCGTTTGTGAAAGCTTCGAAGGAGCTGGCGGAGCTGGAGCCGATCGAGGCGCGGATACTGAAACTGCGGGATACGGAAAAAGCCAGGCGCGAAGCCGAACAGATGCTTGCCGATCCGGAGATGAAGGAGCTGGCGGCGGCCGAGCTGGAGGGCTTGCGGCACGCGCTGCCAGAACTCGAAATGTCGGTCCGCCTCGCCTTGCTCCCGAAGGACGAAGCCGATGACCGTTCGGCGATCCTGGAAATCCGCCCGGCGGCCGGCGGCGACGAGGCCGGGCTGTTCGCCGCGGAATTGTTCGGCGCCTACCAGAAATTCGCCGGCGTGCATGGCTGGAAATTCGAGGTGCTGGAATACGGCGAGAGCGAACTCGGCGGCCTGAAAGAGGGCATCGCCGAGATCACCGGCAAATCGGTCTTCGCCAAGCTGAAATTCGAATCCGGCGTGCACCGGGTGCAGCGGGTGCCGAGCACGGAGACGCAGGGCCGCATCCATACCTCCACCGTCACCGTGGCGGTGCTGCCGGAGGCCGAAGAGGTGGATGTAGAGGTGAACGAGGGCGATTTGCGGATCGACGTGTATCGCGCGTCCGGCGCCGGCGGCCAGCATGTGAACAAGACCGAAAGCGCGGTGCGGATCACGCATCTGCCGAGCGGCATTGTGGTGGCGATGCAGGAGGAGCGCAGTCAGCACAAGAACCGCGCCAAAGCGATGAAGATCCTGCGCGCCCGGCTGTACGAGCAGCAACGCTCCAGCCTGCACGCCACGCGCGCCGCCGACCGCAAGAGCCAGGTCGGCACCGGCGACCGGTCGGAGCGCATCCGCACCTATAACTTCCCGCAAGGCCGGGTAACGGATCACCGCATCAACCTGACGCTGCACAAGATCGACCGTGTCATGCTGGGCGAAATGGACGACATCGTCGACGCTCTGACCGCCGAGGATCAGGCGTCGCGGCTCGCCGCCGAGGCGTGACGGTGGCCGAAGCTGTTGCCGCCGCCGCCGCCCGGCTGGACGCCGCCGGCATCCCAGATGCGCGGCGCGAGGCCCGCATCCTGCTCGTCGCGGCACTTAACACCGATGCCGCCGGCCTGCTGCGCCAGACCGAGATCGACCCGGCGCTCTTAGCGCCATTGCTGGCCCGCCGCGTCGCCCGCGAGCCGATGGCCTACATCCTCGGCCGCCGCGAGTTCTGGGGGCTGAGCTTTGCGGTTACGCCGGCAGCGCTGATCCCCCGTCCGGACAGCGAGACGCTGCTCGAGGCGGCGCTGGCGGCGCGGCCGGATCGTACAACGGTTCGGCGCATCCTCGACCTCGGCACCGGCACCGGCTGCCTGCTGCTGGCGGCGCTGACGGAGTTCGGCGACGCCTACGGCATCGGGGTCGATCTGTGGCCGGCCGCCGCCGCGCTGGCGCAACGCAATGCGGTAGCGCTCGGCCTCGGCCCCCGTGCCGCCTTCCTCGCCAGCGACTGGGCGGCGGCACTCGATGCGCGCTTCGACCTGGTGCTATGCAACCCGCCCTACATCACCAGCCCCGAACTGGCCGGGCTGATGCCCGAAGTGGCACGGTACGAGCCACGTGCGGCCCTGGACGGCGGCGCGGATGGGCTGGATGCCTACCGGGCCGTGCTCGCCGCCCTGCCGGCGCTGCTGGCGCCGGGTGGGGTCGCGGTGCTGGAATTGGGCGCCGGCCAGGCTCCTGCGGTGATGGCGCTGGCCGAGCCCGGTTTCATCGCGACGCCGCGCCCGGACCTTTCCGGGCAGGACCGGGCGCTAATCCTGAGGATACCGGAGCCGCGCAAATAAACATTTGGCAGAACCCGCGGTTAGGGCTAAGCACCTGGGGCGCGCGCGGCATTCCGGCTCGAATCGAGGCTGGATCGACCGCGGTGGCTTTGGCGGCTCTGTCGCTTAGCCGGCGCACAATCGAACGAGGATGAACAAAATCACATGAATATCAAGCGTATGCGTGGCCGTAACCATCGCCCGAACAACGGCGGCGGCGGCAGTGGTAGCGGCGGCTTCTCCCGCAACCAGCAGAACGGCATTCCGCTGAACCGCAACCACGTATTCGACAGCTCCGGGCCAGAGATGCGGTTGCGCGGCACCGCCCAGCAACTGCACGAGAAGTACACGCAACTGGCCCGCGATGCCTCGTCCGGCGGCGATCGTGTCACCGGCGAGGCTTATTATCAGCACGCCGAGCATTATTTCCGCATCATCAGCGCGATCAACCAGGCGCAGGGGCAAAGCACGCCGGCGCCACAGAATGGCCAGCAAAGCGGCTATAACAACGGCAGCCAGGGCCAGGGCCAGAGCAACGGCCAGAACGAATATCGCCGGCCAGCGCAGCCGCAAGGCAGTTACAACGGCAACGGCTACAACCAGGAGCAGGAACCGGCCGAGTCGCGCGGCTTCGAGCCACGGCCCGCACCGCGCCCGGAGTATCAGGAGCGGCGGCCCGAGCGGCCGCGCGAGATGCCGGCGGAGGTACGCTACGACCGGCCGATCGACATCAGCTCGGCGCTGGAAGCGGAACTGGAAGCGGCGGTCGCCACGCCTACCGCTTATGCCGAGCAACCGGCGGCGACAGTGCAGGAGCGTGCCGCGCCGGTGGAGCCTCCCGCGCCGGCGCCGCGTTCGATCCCGATCGCAACCGCGGCACCCGAGGAAGCGGCCGTTCCGGCGCCGCGCCGCCGTGGCCGTCCCCGGCTGCAAAAGCCCGAAGCCCAGGAATAACCGCGGTCGTAACCGCGGCTTCGAAGCGGCGGAAGCCGAAGGGGTCAGACCCTGATCGGCGTCAGCACCATCACCATCTGGCGGTTTTCCATCTTCGGCATCTGCTCGACCTTGGTGTCCGTGTCCATGTCGGCGCGGATCCGTTCCAGCACCTTCACGCCCAGCTCCTGGTGCGCCATCTCGCGGCCGCGGAACCGTAGCGTCACCTTCACCTTGTCGCCCTCGCCGATAAAGCTCTTCATCGCCCGCAGCTTCACCTGGTAGTCGTTCTCGTCGATATTGGGGCGGACCTTCACTTCCTTGATCTCGACGACTTTCTGCTTCTTACGGGCTTCGTTCTTCTTTTTCTGCTGCTCGTATTTGAACTTGCCGTAGTCGAGGATCTTGGTGACCGGCGGCTCGGCGTTCGGGCTGATCTCGACCAGGTCCAGGCCGGCGGCGAAGGCCCTGGCAATGGCGTCCCGGGTGCTCATCACCCCTTGCATTTCACCGTTCTGGTCGATCAGGCGGACCTGCGGAATTCTTATTTCATCGTTGACCCGTGGCCCTTCGCGTGAGGGTGGCGTGGGTGGCGCTGGCGGTCTGGCTATGGAAAATCTCCTGTAGAGGTTGAGAAACGCTGGCTTAGTCGAAAAAGCCCGGCTTTAGCAATCGCTCAGAAGCCGGTCAGCAGGATGTCCAGCGCACGGGTGATCTCGTCGTGATGCGCGGTAAGGGAGGCGATGGGGCTCGTCAGGTCGCGCTTCGGCACGGCGGCGATCAGCTGTGTGAACAAAGCCAGGCGCTGGCCTTCGATGTCGAACACCGGATTGAGCTGCGCCACCGGTGTCGCGGTTTTATCGGGCGGCAACAAAGGAACGACGACGCGGACCGCCAGATGGTCAAGAAAGGCCGATTGAACATCCACGACAAACGCCCGGCTCCCGGGGAGCCTGTAAACGTCGAGACGAGCCATCAGAACATGCGATATTCCGCCAGCGGTAGGCCATTTTCCTCGATGAACACGTTAAATGCGTCCATTGCGGCGCGGTTTTCTTCCAGCCATTGCTTTTCGCGGGCCGCCTTTACCTGAGCGGCGAGGCCGGCTTCGCAAGCTTGGCTGACGTTGATCTTCAGTGCTTTTGCCTCGGAGATAAGCATTTCGGGCAGGGTGACGTTGGTCGGGCGGCGGTTCGGACTCTGGGGCATGATGCGCATATAGCATGTGCATCATGTCAAGATCAACGCAAATCCGGCGCCGTCGCCTCTGCCTTCAGCAGCGCCACCGCCTCATCCAGCCCCAGCACCTCCTGCGCGGCGCCGCCGAGCCGGCGCAGCGCCACCGCCCGGGCTTCCGCCTCCTTGCGGCCCACGACCAGGATGTTGGGGATGTGGGTCAGGCTGTGTTCGCGGATCTTGGCGTTGATCTTCTGGTTGGAGAGGTCGGTTTCCACCGCCAGCCCGGCCGCCCGCAGCGCCGCCGCTACGTCCTGCGCATACGCGTCGGCATCGGAGACAATGGTCGCCACCACCGCCTGCACCGGCGCCAGCCAGAGCGGGAAGCGGCCGGCATATTGCTCGATCAGGATGCCGAGGAATCGCTCGAAGCTGCCGAGGATCGCCCGGTGCAGCATCACCGGCCGCGCCCTGGCGCTTTCCGCGGTGACGTATTCCGCGTCCAGCCGCTCCGGCAGCACGAAATCCACCTGCAGCGTGCCGCACTGCCAATCCCGGCCGATCGCGTCGCGCAGCACGAATTCCAGCTTCGGTCCATAAAACGCCCCTTCGCCGGGGTTCAGCGTGTAGGCCACGCCGGCGGTGGCGCAGGCCGATGACAGCGCCGCCTCGGCCCGGTCCCAGACCTCGTCGGCACCGGCGCGCACCTCCGGCCGGTCGGAGAATTTTATCGCGAAACTCTCGAAGCCGAAATCCGCGTAGACCGCCGTCAGCAGCTCGACGAACTTCACCGTCTCCGGCGCGATCTGATCCTCGGTGCAGAAGATATGCGCGTCGTCCTGGGTGAAGGCGCGGACCCGCATGATGCCGTGCAGCGCCCCGGATGGCTCGTAGCGGTGGCAGGCGCCGAACTCCGCCATCCTGAGCGGCAACTGCCGGTAGGAACGCAGGCCCTGCTTGAAGATCTGCACATGGCACGGGCAGTTCATCGGCTTGAGCGCCAGGGTCGTTTCCTCGTCCTCGACCTCGGCGATGAACATGCTTTTGCGGAATTTTTCCCAGTGGCCGGACGCTTCCCACAGCGAGCGGTCCACCAGCTGCGGTGTCTTCACCTCCTCATACCCGGCGGCGTCCAGCCGGCGGCGCATGTAGGCCTCCACCGTGCGGTACAGCTTCCAGCCCTTCGGGTGCCAGAACACCGAGCCGACGGCTTCTTCCTGGATGTGGAACAGGTCCATCTCGCGGCCGATCCGGCGGTGGTCGCGGCGCGCGGCTTCCTCGATCTGGTGCAGATGGGCGTCCAGCTCCTTTTGGTCGCGCCAGGCGGTGCCGTAGATGCGGCTCAGCATCGGGTTGCGGTGGTCGCCCCGCCAATAGGCGCCGGCGGTCTTCATTAGCTTGAAGGCGCCGCCGATGTCGCCGGTGCCGCGCATGTGCGGGCCGCGGCACAGGTCCAGCCATGCGCCCTGCCGGTAGATCGTGATCGTCTCGCTTGCCGGCAGGTCGCGGATCAGCTCAGCCTTGAAGCGCTCGCCGCGGGCCTCGAAGAAGGCGATAGCGTCATCGCGCGGCCAGACTTCTCGGCTGAAGGGCGCGTTGGCGGCGACGATCTCGCGCATCTTCGCCTCGATCGCCGGGAAATCCTCGGGCGTGAAGGCCTGGTTGCGGGCGAAGTCGTAGTAGAAGCCGTTTTCGATCGCCGGGCCGATCGTCACCTGGGTGCCGGGATAGAGCGCCTGCACCGCCTCGGCCAGCACATGCGCGGCGTCGTGGCGGATCAGGCCGAGAGCGGCCTCGTCCTTGCGGGTGATGAAGCGCACCGCGGCGTCGGCCCCGATCTCGCGGGATAGATCCTGGGCGGCGCCGTCGACTTCCATCGCCAGCGCGGCGCGGGCCAGCCCCGGGCCGATCGACGCCGCGATTTCGGTCCCCGTCACCGGCCCGGAAAACTGGCGGACGGAACCATCGGGCAGGGTGATCGCGGGCATTTGGCTCTTTCGGCAGAAGGGTAGCGCGTTATGGCAGGGCGGCGACGACCCGCGCAACCGCCAGGTCCGGCAGGTGAGGCTCCCGCAGAACCGCCGGCCAACCGCCGCCGGGGCTGCGCGGCGCGGTCAGCGCCGGGTCGCTGCCGCCGCCGAACAAGACCACCGACGGCACCGCGAGCGCCGCCGCCAGGTGCATCGGCCCGGTGTCGTTGCCGACAGCCAGGCTGGCGCCGGCGATTACCGAGGCCAGTTCCGGCAAGGTGGTCTTCCCGGTCAGGTCGATGGCGTTCGGCGCGCCGGCCACGATGGTGGCGGCGAGACCGGCCTCGCCGGCGGCGCCGACGATCACCGACGGCATCGGCAACCGCGCCGCCAGCTCGCCGAAATGCGGCGCCGGCCAGCGTTTTTCCGGCCGATGCGGCGCTGCTCCCGGCGCCAGCACCGCGTAAGCCGGCGGCAGGGCAAAGCCAAATTTGTCGGCGCCACGCAGCCAGGACAGGTCCGGCGCGGGCAGGGGGCCGATGCCGGCCATCGCCAGTTGCTCGGCCAGGCGCTCGGTTGTGTGCAGCGTGTTGCGGGCCGGGTTGACGTGCGGCAGGGCGCAGCCGGCGGCGATGCCGGACCAGCGCGGCCGCCCGGCCAGCACGAAATAGCGCGAGGACCGCGCCGAGGTCTGCAAATCATACACCAGATCGAAGCCGCGCAGCTGCCGGCGCAGCCGCAACAGGCCGGCAAGGTTCCAGGGCGCCGGCCGGGCGTCGATCTCGATCCGGTCGAACCACGGGCTGGCCGCGAGCCACCGGGCGAAGGGCGCGGTGGTCAGCAGTGTAATGGCGGCGCCGGCATGGGCGGCGCGGATCGCGGCGAAAGCCGAAAACGCCAGTACGATGTCGCCGAGCGCGCCGTGCTTGATGACCAGCACCCTCACGGCTGCGCCGGGCGATCCAGCAATTCGCCGTAAACCCCCAGCACCGCCGCCTGCATCGTCGCCACGCTGTAGGCTGCACTCACCGCGGCCCGCGCGTATTGGCCCCAGACCAGCCGGGAGGCGGCCGGCAGGTCGAGGATCAGATCGATCCGCGCCGCCAGCAGGCCGGCGTCGCCGGGGGGTGTCAGAAACCCGGTTTCGCCGTCGATGATGGTTTCGCGGGCGCCGCCATGGCCGGTCGCGATCACGAACCGGCCCATCGCCTGCGCCTCGACGATGGTGCGGCCGAAGGCTTCCGGGTCGGTCGAGGCGTTGATCACGACATCGGCCAGCATGTAGGCCGCCGGCATGTCCTCGGTGGCGCCGGGCAGGCGCAGGCGGTCGGCGACGCCAAGGTTCTGGGCAAGCTTGACCAGCTCCTGGACGTAGTCGGACCTGCCCTGATCGGCGCCCAGCAGCACCGCCACCGCGTCCCGGTGCCGCAGCTTCGCCAGCGCCGCGATCAGGATTTTCTGGCCCTTCCAGCCGGTCAGCCGGCCGGGCAGCAGCAGGATCTGGGCGCCTTCGGGCAGCCGCCAGTCCGCCGCCAGCCGCGCCATTCGGCCGCCCAGCACGGCGGCCGGGTCGAATTTTATCGGGTCGACGCCGCCGGGGATCACCCGCAGCCGGTCCTCGCCGACGCCGTGCCGGGTCCGGATCAGCGCCGCCACGTAGTCGCTGACCCCGATCACCCGGTCGCCCGCCGCCATCACCGCGTTGTAGCGGCGCTTGCCGGGCAGTGTTTCGTTGTAGGCGCCGTGATAGCTGGTGACGAAGGGCGTGCCGGTGCGCCGCGTCGCCCACAGCGCCGAGAAGGCCGGCGCCCGGCTATGGGCATGTACCAGGTCGATGCGCCGGGCCCGGATCAGCCGGGTCAGCAGCCGGGCGTTGCGGCGGATCGCCAGCGGCGACTTGGTGGCAAGCGGCAGGGCCACGATCTCCGCCCCGGCGCGTAGCGCCGCTTGCGCCAGCGGCCCGGTCTCGGCCGCGATCAACGCCTTATGCCCCGCCGCCACCACCGCGGCGCAGATTTCTATCGCCACCCGCTCGGCGCCGCCGGTGTCGAGTTTCGGCAGCACTTGCAGAATCGTCAGGGGTCGAAGCGTCATCGGCGCGGCGCTAACATGGTTTCGGCATCGGGGGGAGGCTTGGGGATGGCGACCACAACGCGGCGCGGGGTTGAGCTGGCCTACGATCTGCTGCCGGGGCGGGAGCCGGTGGTGGTGTTTCTGCCGGGGTTTGCTTCCGACATGGGCGGCACCAAGGCGCTGCTGCTGCGCGAGGCCTGCGCCGCGCGCGGCCAGGCGATGCTGCGGCTGGACTATGCCGGGCACGGCGCCTCCGGCGGGCGGTTCGTCGATGGCTGCATCGGCGACTGGACGGAGGATGCGGCGCGGGTCATCGCCGTTGCGGCGGGCGGGGCGAAGCTGCTGCTGGTCGGATCGTCGATGGGCGGTTGGATCGCGCTGCTGCTGGGCTTGCGGCTCGGCGGCCAGGTGGCGGCGCTGCTGCTGGTGGCGCCGGCGCCGGATTTCACCGAGACCCTGATCCGGCCGCGGCTGACGCCAGAGCGGCTGGAGACACTGCGGACCGAGGGGGTGGTGCAGCAGGCGAGCGCGGAGGGCGCGACGCCGCCGCTGACCTGGAAGTTGCTAGAAGATGGCGCCCGGCATCTGCTGTTGAACGGGCCGATCGACATCGACTGCCCGGTGCGGGTGCTGCACGGCATGGTCGATGTGGACGTGCCGTGGCGGGTCAGCCTCACCCTTGCCGAGTGCCTGAAAAGCCAGGATTTCCGGCTGATACTGATCAAGGATGGCGAGCACCGGCTGTCCCGGCCGCGCGACCTGGCGCTATTGCGCGGGACGCTGTTCGGGCTGCTCGGCCAGCTCGGCGGCGAGGATGGCGGCTAGGCCCTCGCGGTAGCTTGGATAGAGCCAGGCGAAGTCAAGCGAGGCTTTGGTGCGGGCGTTGGAGACGCGGCGGTTCTCGGCCCAGAAGCTCAGGGCCATCGGGCTCATTGCCGCGGCCGCTTCGGCGAAGGGTATGGCGGGCGGCGGTTCGCGGCCGAGCAGGCGGGCCGCTTCGGCCACCACATCGGCGCTGGCGGCCGGCTCGTCATCGGAAAAGTTGAGGATGCGTCGGCCGGGCGGGGCGTCCTGGCGCAGCGCCGCCAGCACGCCGCCGGCGATGTCGTCGCGGTGGATGCGGCTGAACAGGTGGCCGGGCTTGACGATGCGCCGGGCGGTGCCGGCGCGGATGTCGTCGAGCGGCGAGCGGCCGGGGCCGTAGATGCCGGCAAGGCGGAAGATGTCGAGGGCCCGGCCGGCGGCGAGGCCGGCCCAGGCCGCCTCGGCGGCGACACGGCGGCGGCCGCGGAGTGAGTCGGGCGCCGGTTCGGTGGCCTCGTCGACCCAACCGCCGGCGCGGTCGCCATAAACGCCGGTGGTCGAAAGGTAGCCGAACCAGCACAACCGCGAGGCGAAAGTGATATCATTCAGGTGCTTTGATATCACCGGATCGCCTGCCTCATCCGGGGCGGCGGTGGTCAGCAGATGCGTCGCCGCCGCGATCGCCGGGGCGGCCGCGGCGAAGGCGATCAGGCTGACGCCGGGTTCGGGTTCGAGCGCGCCCGGATCGCGCGAGGTCGCGGTGACATCGATCCCGGCTTGCACGGCGGCGCGGGCGATGGCGCGGCCGCTATAGCCGAAGCCGAAGATGAGGAGGTTCAAAAGTCCAGATCTGCGTAATGCGCCGGCGGGGTCATGCCGTTGACGCGGTCGGCCAGCACGGCGCGCATGGCGGGGCGGGACTTCATGCGGGCGTACCAGTCCTTGGCCGGGGCCGAGAGGCTCCAATCGACATCGCCGATGAAGTCGAGCGAGGAGAGCATCGCCGCGGCCGCGAAGTCGGCCAGCGAAAGGTTGGCGCCGGCCAGCCATTTCCGGTTCTCCGCCAGCCAGCCGATATAGGTCATGTGCGGTTTGAGGTTGGCGTAGCCGGTGCGCAAGGCGGCGGCCTCCGGCGCGCCCTGGCCGAGCGCCTGCTTCATGGTCTTCTCGAACAGCAGGTTGCGCGCCACCTCGTTGAAGAATTTCTGGTCGAACCAGGAGACCAGCCGGCGGGTCTCGACCCGCTCGCCGATGGTGCGGCCGAGCAGCGCGGTGTCCGGATAGGCTTCGTCTAGGTATTCGGTGATGGCGCTGGAATCCGGGATCACCAGGCCGTTATCCTCGACCAGCGTGGGCACCGAGCCGGCCGGGTTCAGTTCCAGGTATTCCGGGCGGCGCTGCCAGACCTTTTCGACACGGAGTTCGAACGGCAGACGCTTTTCCGCCAGCACCATGCGGACCTTGCGGGCGTAGGGGGAGAGGGGCAGGTGGTAGAGGATGCGCATTGGCGGCTTATGCCATTAGAGGGTGGGCAAGATAAAGCCGCTCTAATGACTGCGGCGGATCGTGCCGGGGGTCAGGCCGGTCAGACGCTGCACGACGTTCACCATGTGGGGCTGGTCGCAGAAGCCGCAGGCGAGGGCGATTTCGGACATTCCCAGGCATGAATTCCGCAATAGCTCCACCGCTTTGTCGACACGGCTCCTCAGGATGAATTGATACGGCGTGGAGCCGGTCCGCGCTTTGAAGCCCGCGCTCAGCCGGGTGACGCTGACTTGCAGCAGGGCGGCGAGGCTGGTCAGGCTGAGGTCATGGTCCAGATGGGTCTCGACATGGGCGATGACCCTGGCGACTTGTTGGGCCGAGAGTCGGGGGGGTGGTTTGGCCACGGGTTGCCGGGGGACGTATTTGCGCAGCAGCCAGCTGCCGAGCATTTGCGTTAGCGTTTCGACATAGGCCCCGGTGAGCGAATGCGGTTGCAGCAGCAGGTCCCGGATTTCGGCGGCGAGGCCGCGCAGCAACGGATCGACCCGACCGATGACCGGTTCGAGCGCGCCGCCGCTGTTGCCGAACATATCTTCCTGGATCGTCTCCAGAAGTTCCTGGCGGAGGTAAAGATGCATCGAGCTATGGGTCTTGCCACTCGATACAATGCGGGTGGTCCCGGCGAATCCTCCAGGGATCAACGTGATGCTGCCGGGAAGCAAAGTGTGGTGCGTCGGCAGCCCGCCGATGTTCCCCATGATCGCAACCTTGCTGGCAACGGGGATCACGAGCAGATGGTGCTTCACCGCGGGAAAGGTAACTTCGTAACGCTGGCCCGCCTGCAGCGACGCAAACAGCGAGGTCCAACCGGCATCTTCGCTCGAATGGCTGACGTGCAGGCCGGCGCGCTGCGGTGCCCGGTGAGTGTCCGCCCAGGTGAGCGGCGCAAGGGCCATTGTTTCTCTTCCTTGGTTTCTTCGACGTTGGATCTCAGGCTAAACGCCACGGCCGCCGCCCGTCAAATGAAGCGCGTGCGTTCGGGTTTGGATATGGCGACCACGTTAATCTACAAAAGCAACGGAACATCCAAGACCAACGGATCGGCAGGCTCTAATTTTCTCTCCGCGCGTCGCCTTCGGGGACGGCGACGGTTAGTGCCGACCATGCGGTTCGATCGGCCGGCGGTGCGCTGAATGGCTTTTAAACGATCGATTGGAGTACCGCCGATGTCCTACGTGCTGAACGCCTGGTATGTCGCCGCACTGGCCGACGAGGTGACGCCGGCGCTGATGAGCCGCACCATTCTCGACAACCCGACGCTGCTGTACCGGGAGAACGGCAGATGCGTGGCGCTGCTTGACCTGTGCCCGCATCGGTTCGCGCCGCTCAGCATGGGCATGATCAAGGACGGCAACGTGCAGTGCCCGTATCATGGCCTCGAGTTCGACGGCACCGGCCGCTGCGTGCACAACCCGCACGGCAATGGTGCCACGCCCTCGGCGCTGAACGTGCGGGCGTTTCCGGTGGTCGAGCGCGATGGGCTGCTGTGGATCTGGCCGGGTGCGGCGGCCCACGCCGATGCAAGCAAAATCCCGGATTACGGCTGCCGGGTGGAGCCGGAGCGGCGGACCGTCGGCGGCCACACCACCGTGGACTGCAATTTCCGGGTGCTGGTGGACAATCTGATGGACCTCGGCCACGCCCAGTACGTGCACCGCGCCAACGCGCAGACCGACGCCTTCCACGGCGTCAAGCGCGAGGTCAAGGTCGAAACCGGCGCGGTCCATAACCTGATGACCTTCCCGAGCGCCGCGCCGAGCCCGCTGGTCCAGAAACTGCTCGGCGGCACCAACCAGCCGGTCGAGCAGTGGACCGACATTCGCTGGACACCGGTGAGCGCGATGCTGAACTTCATCGGCTTTGCGGTGACCGGGACGCCGAAGGCGGCGAGCCTGAACTCGATGGGCACGCATATCGTAACGCCGGAGACGGCGACGAGCTGCCATTATTTCTTTGGCGCTTCCCGCAATTTCGCGCTCGAGGACAGCGCCGTCGACGATACCTTCCGGGCCTGGCAGAAGCAGGCGCTGATGGCGGAGGACAAGCCGATCGCCGAGGCGATTGAGCGGGGGAACCCGGTGGTGCGGCGGTTGAAGCTGGCGCCGGCGATGCTGGCCTGCGATGAAGCTGCCGTCCGCGTCAACCGGGAGATCGACAAGCTGCTGCTCGCCGAGGCCGCATGATCGAACCGTAGGCCGCGAAAACTGAAAGGTGCGGGCGTAGTGCCATAATAAAAAACCTCGAAGTGAGAGCAAAACGGATGCCAGCGAACGCGATTGGAGAGATCAACCCGAACCTGTTGGCGCAATGCCCGCCGATGCCGGTGCCGGCCGATGCGGTTAATTTGCCCGTTCATGTCACCGCGTGGGGCGACGCCGGGCCGAGCGTGCTTTTCGTGCACGGCGGGGTGCAAGGCGGGATCGGTGGCGGGCCGGCGAATTTCGATGGGCAGAAGCCGCTGGCGGCGCGCGGCTGGCGGTTGAAGCTGATCGCCCGACCCGGCTTCGGGGAAAGTCCGTCGCGCGGCCCGGACGACATGGAAGCGGACGCGATACTGATCGCCGATATGCTGAGCGAGCCGACCCATTTGATCGGCCATTCGTTCGGCGGCGCCGAGGTTCTGCTGGCCGCGGCGCGGCGGCCGGAGGCGGTGCGGTCGCTGATCCTCGTCGAGCCGGCCTTGCAGCCGATGCTGATGACCGACCCGGAAAGTGCTGCCGACCCGGCGAGCCAAGCGGCGGCCGCGATCATTTTGAAGTACCTGCTGTCCGGCACCTCGCCCGCCGATTATGCGATCGGTTTTGTGGGCAGCCTCGGCACCAGTACCGACGGTGGGGAGAACGCCATCGTCGCCGGCCTGAAAGCGGACCCGGACCATGCGGCCCGGTTGGGATGTTCGCTGCTGCGGGCCCGCATGGAGACGCCCGCCGGGATGCGGGCGGCGGCCGATGCCGTGGTGCAGGCCGGGATACCGGTGCTGGTGATTTCCGGCGGCTACAGTGAGGGGCAGGAGGCGACCGGCAGGGCCATTGCCCGGCTGACCGGGGGGCGGCACCAGGTTGTCGCGGCGCCGAGCCATTTTTTGCAGGCGGATTCTCCGGAGGCGTTCAATGACGCGGTGGATGCTTTCTTGCGCGAGGTCGAGGGTAGAGTCTCTTAAGTGCGGTCTTTTCATGTTGACGCTAAAGGTTGCGGTTTGAACCGGGGATTGCCCCAACTGAGGACTGGCTGGGGGAAATTTGTTTTGGACGCGCCGCGGTTCGCCGGGAAATTGTTTGACCCTCTGGTTCTGGATTGCTTCGTCGCTTCGCTTCTCGCAATGACGAGTTCAGGCGGTGGCTGCCGCGGGTTCCGGTTCGCTTAAAGGTGAGGCCAGGTATTTGACGTAGTCGCGGGGCACGACCTGCCAGAATTTTGGCAGTTCGCGGTCCCAGTCGTTCAACATGCTGGCGGCGTAGCGGCTCTGGGTTTCGGTGACGTGGCGCTCGACCAGAGCGCGCAGCACGGCTTCCCAGTGCGGCGTGGCGACGCGTTGCCATTGCACGCTTTCCGGGTTGACGCGGACCGGAAATTTCTCGCCGCCGTCGTAAACGAAGGCCATGCCGCCGGTGAAGCCGGCGCCGAAATTGTCGCCGACCTCGCCCAGCACGACGACGGTGCCGCCCGTCATGTATTCGCAGCCGTTCGAGCCGATGCCTTCCACCACCGCGATGGCGCCGGAGTTGCGAACCGCAAAGCGCTCGCCGGCGCGGCCAGCCGCGAACAGAGCCCCGGCGGTGGCGCCGTACAGCACGGTGTTGCCGACGATGGTGTTGTCCTGGCTGCTGAGTTTGGAGGACGGCGCCGGGCGGACCACGATGGTCGCACCCGAGAGGCCCTTGCCGACATAGTCGTTGGCGTCGCCCAGCACGTCGAGCTTCAGCCCGGTGACCGCGAAGGCGCCGAGCGACTGCCCGGCGGAGCCGCGCAGCCGCACCGTGACGTGGTGCGGCGCCAGGGTCTTGCCGCGGAACTTGGCGACGATCTGCGAGGAGAACTTGGTGCCGATGGCGCGGTGCGTGTTGCGGATGTTGTATTGCAACTGCATTTTTTCGCCGTGCGCGAAAAAGGCGCCGGCATCCTCGATCATGCGGGCGTCGAGCGTCTCCGGCACTTCGTTGCGGCCTTGCCGGGTGCAGTAGCGGGCGTGCGGGCCGGGGTCGGCCTGCGCCAGGATCGGGTTGAGGTCGAGGTCGTCCAGGTAGTCGGCGCCGCGGCTGACCTGATGCAGCAGGTCGGTGCGGCCGATGACCTCCTTCAAGGTGCGGAAGCCGAGGGAGGCCAGGATGTGGCGGACGTCCTCGGCGATGAAGGAGAACAGGGCGATGACCTTCTCAGGCGTGCCCTCGAACTTTGCCCGCAGCGCCGGGTCCTGGGAGCAGACGCCGACCGGGCAGGTGTTGGAGTGGCATTGCCGGACCATGATGCAGCCCATGGCGACCAGGCTGGCGGTGCCGATGCCGAACTCCTCGGCGCCCAGCATCGCGGCGATCACCACGTCCCGCCCGGTTTTGATGCCGCCATCGGTGCGCAGGGTGACGTTGTGGCGCAGCCGGTTCAGCATCAGCACCTGGTGGGCTTCGGAAAGGCCGAGTTCCCAGGGCATGCCGGCGTATTTCACCGAGGTCTGCGGGCTGGCGCCGGTGCCGCCGGAGTGGCCGGAGATCAGGATGGCGTCGGCCTTCGCCTTGGCGACGCCGGCGGCGATGGTGCCGATGCCGGAGCGTGAGACCAGTTTGACGCAGACCGTGGCGCGCGGGTTGATCTGTTTGAGGTCGTAGATCAGCTGGGCGAGATCCTCGATCGAATAGATGTCGTGGTGCGGCGGCGGGCTGATCAGCATGACGCCGGGGGTGGCGTGGCGCAGCCTGGCGATCAGCTCGGTGACCTTGAAGCCGGGCAGCTGGCCGCCTTCGCCGGGCTTGGCACCCTGGGCGATCTTGATCTCGATCTCCCGGCAGTCGTTCAGGTACTCGGCGGTGACGCCGAAGCGGCCGGAGGCGATCTGTTTGATCGCGGAGGAGGCGTTGTCGCCATTGGCGCGCGGCGTGGCGCGGGCCGGGTCCTCGCCGCCTTCGCCGGAATCTGAGCGGGCGCCGATGCGGTTCATCGCGATCGAGAGGGTTTCGTGCGCTTCCGGGCTGAGGGCGCCAAGCGAAATGCCTGGCGCCACAAGGACCTTGCGGATTTCGGTGACACTCTCGACGTCGTCGATCGGGATCGGCTTGACACCTTCGGTGCGGAAATCCAGGAGGTCGCGCAGTGCCACCGGCGGCTGGCGGCGCACCATGTCGGCGTAGCGGCGGTACAGCTGGTAGCTGTCCGAGGCGACGGCGGTCTGCAGCAGGTGGACGCTGTTGTTGTCGAAGGCGTGGGTCTCGCCGTGCCGGCGCAGGCGGTAGGCGCCGCCGACATCCAGCGGCACGACGTTGCCGAACCAGGCAGCCCGATGCAGCTCCAGCACCTTGTGGGCGATGCCTGGCAGGCCGATGCCGGAGATCCGCGAGGCCATGCCGGGGAAGAATTCGCCGACCAGAGCGCGCGACAGGCCGATCGCCTCGAAATTATAGCCGCCGCGATAGGAGGCGATCATCGAGATGCCGAGCTTGCTCATCACTTTGAGCAGGCCCTTGTCGACGGCTTTTTTGTATTTGCCGACGGCCTCCTTCAGGCTGAGTTTGCCGAACAATCCCCGCGCCTGGCGGTCGGCGATGCTTTCCTGCGCCAGGTAGGCGTTGATGGTGGTCGCACCCACGCCGACCAGCACGGCGAAGTAATGCACGTCCAGGCACTCCGCGGCGCGGACGTTCAGGCTGGTGAAGGTCCGCAAGCTGGAGCGGACCAGATGGGTGTGGACCGCGCCGGTGGCCAGGATCATCGGGATTGGGGCGCGCTCCGGGCCCATCGCTTCGTCGGTGAGGATGACATGGGTGCAGCCGGCGCGGACGCCCTCTTCGGCCTCGCGGCGGATGCGCTCGATGGCGCGGCGCAGGCCGCCTTCGCCGTTTACCACCTTGAAGGTGCAATCGACGACGCAGGCGGCGGCACCCATGGTGCGGCGCATCGCGTCGAACTCGGCGGTGGAGAGCACCGGGCTGTCGAGCTGCAGCAGGTCGCATTGCTCGCTGTGTTCGTCCAGCACGTTGCCGAGATTGCCGAGCCGGGTTTTCAGGCTCATCACCCGGGTTTCACGCAGGCTGTCGATCGCCGGGTTGGTGACCTGGGAGAAGCTTTGCCGGAAAAAATGGTGCAGGCCGCGGTATTTTTCCGAAAGCACCGCGATCGGCGTGTCGTCGCCCATCGAGCCGATCGCCTCGGCGCCGTCCTCGACCATCGGGTGCAGCAGCAGCTCCAGCTCCTCGAGCGTGAAGCCGACGGCGAGCTGGTGGCGGCGCAGGGCCTGGGCGTCGTAGCGCACCGGCTCCGGCGCGTCGGTTTTGACGATGTTGTCGATGGCGGTGATGCGTTTGGTCCAGGTGCTGAAATCCTGGCGCGCCGCCAGCATGTCTTTCATTTCTGAATCGTGATAGAATTTTGCGGCGTCGAGATCGACGCCGATGGTCTGGCCGGGGCCGACATGGCCCTTCTCCAGGATGTCCTCCTCGTTCAGCTTCACCATGCCGGCTTCGGAGCCGACGATCAGCATGCGGTTCTCGGTGACGCAGTAGCGCAAGGGGCGCAGGCCGTTGCGGTCCAGCCCGGCGATGACGAAGCGGCCGTCGGTCGCGGCGATCGCGGCCGGGCCGTCCCAGGGCTCCATCACCGCGTTGCAGTACAGGAACAGGTCGCGGTGCGATTTCGGCATCGTCGCGCTGTTGCCGATCGAGGGCGGGATCATCAGCGCCTTGGCCATCGGCGCGTCGCGGCCGGCGCGGACCAGGAGCTCGAAGACGTTGTCGAGGCAGGCGGTGTCGGAGCCGCCGGCCTGCACCACCGGCTTGATGTCGTCGAGGAACTCGTCCAGCCCCTCGGCGGCGAGCCGGGTCTCGTGGCTCTTCATCCAGTTGACGTTGCCGGCGACGGTGTTGATCTCGCCGTTATGGGCCAGCATGCGGAACGGCTGCGCCAGCCGCCAGGTCGGGAAGGTGTTGGTGGAATAGCGCTGGTGGTAGATCGCGAAACGCGAGACGAAGCGTTCGTCCAGCAAGTCTGGGTAGAACTCGGTGAGCGAGGCGGCCAGGAACATGCCCTTGTAGATGATCGAGCGGCAGGAGAGCGAGCAGAGGTAGAGTTCCGGGATCTGCGCCGCGATCGCGGCTTTCTCGATCTTGCGGCGGATGATGTAGAGCTCGCGCTCGAACACGTCCTCGGGCACGCCGCGATCGTTCCAGAGCATGATCTGCTCGATCTCGGGGCGGGTGGCGTTGGCTTTCTCGCCGATGCAGCCGACGTTGATCGGCACCTGGCGCCAGCCGTAGATGCGGTGGCCGAATTTCAAAATCTCGGTCTCGACGATCTGCCGGCAGCGTTCCTGCGCGCCGAGATCGGTTTTCGGCAGGAAGACCATGCCGACCGCGATCGGGCCTTCGTGCAGGCGGTCGCCGCCGCGCATTACGGCCGCGGCGAAGAAGTCCTGCGGGATTTCGATGTGGATGCCGGCGCCGTCGCCGGTTTTGCCGTCGGCGTCCACGGCACCCCGGTGCCAGACCGCTTTCAGGGCGTCGATGCCGGCCTGCACGATGTCGCGGCGCTGCTTGCCGTCCAGTGCCGCGACCATGCCGACGCCGCAGGCATCGTGCTCCTGCGCCGGGTCGTAGGTGTGGGCGAGCAGCGCCGCGTTGGCGTGCCAGGAGGCGATGAATTCGGCGCCGGTTTCTTCTTGCATTTTGCTTTACTCCGCGGCTACGGCGTATTGTTGCGCCTCGATGTAGCGGTCGATCGCCACCGCCGCCTCGCGGCCGTCGCGGATCGCCCAGACCACCAGGCTGGCGCCGCGCACGATGTCGCCGGCGGCGAAGACGCCGGGCAGGCTGGTCATGCCGGTGCGGGTGTCGGTCTTCAGCGTGCCCCAGCCGGTCAGCGCCAGAGCCGGTTCGTTGAAGGCGCCGGGGATGTCTTCCGGGTCGAAGCCGAGCGCCTTGATGACCAGGTCGGCCGGGACCGTGAAGGAGCTGCCGGCGATCGGCTCCACCGATTGTCGGCCGGAGGCGTCCGGCAGGCCGAGATGCATCCGCGTCGCCCGCACGCCGGTGACCGTGTCGTCGCCGAGGAAGGCTTCGGGTGCCGCGAGCCAGGTGAAGACAACGCCCTCGTCCTCGGCGTTGCCGACCTCGCGCAGGGAGCCCGGCATGTTCTGCTTGTCGCGGCGGTACAGGCAGGTGACGGATTTGGCGTCCTGGCGGATCGCGGTGCGGACACAGTCCATCGCGGTGTCGCCGCCGCCGATCACCACCACGTCCTTGCCTTTGGCGTTGAGCAGGCCGGAGTCGAAATCCGGCACCGCGTCGCCGAGGCCCTTGCGGTTCGAGGTGATGAGGAAGTCGAGCGCCGGGACGATGCCGGGCAGGCCGGCGCCGGGGCCGGCGATCTCGCGCGGTTTGTACACCCCGGTCGCGACCAGGATGGCGTCGTGCCTGGCGCGCAGTTCGGCGAACGGCAGCGCGCCGCCGATGTCGGCGTTCAGTTCAAATTTGATGCCGCCGTCGGCCAGCCACTGCCAGCGCCGCATGACGATCTCCTTCTCCAGCTTGAAGCCGGGGATGCCGTAGATCATCAGCCCGCCGACCCGGTCGTGGCGGTCGTACACCGTGACCTGGTAGCCGCGGCTGCGCAGCCCCTCGGCGGCGGCGAGGCCGGCCGGGCCGGCGCCGATGATGCCGACCGATTGCGGCAGGTCGCGGGCAGCGGTGATCGGCTTGACCCAGCCTTGCTCGAAGGCGGTGTCGGTGATGTAGCGCTCGACCGCGCCGATGGTGACGCTCTCGAAGCCCTTTTCGATCACGCAGTTGCCTTCGCAGAGCCGGTCCTGCGGGCAGATGCGGCCGCAGATCTCCGGGAAGGTGTTGGTGGCGGAAGAGAGTTCGTAGGCTTCCTGCAGCCGGCCCTCGGCGGTCAGCTTCAGCCAGTCCGGGATGTTGTTGGCGACCGGGCAGTGGATGGAGCAGAAGGGAATGCCGCACTGGCTGCACCGGCTGGACTGGGCGCGGGCTTTCTGCGCCTCGAACTTGCGGTAGATCTCGTCGAAATCGGCGCGGCGGTCTTCGATCCCGCGTTTGTTCGGTTGTTCCTGCGGCAGATGGGTAAATTGCAGCATACGCTCGACCATAATGTCCCCCTCGCCGCATTCAGGTGGCGTTTTGCTGGTTAGCTGGTCTGTATCATTAACTTCAGGGAAAGCTAGAGGAAAAGCGTATCTAAGGCAGCGATGCTGACCTATTCCTCGATGAGGATCTATTGTTGCACAAAGTTTATGCAATCCCGGCCGGGAAATAGGTCCGGATCGATACCTATGTTGAGAAGGCCGCGGCGCGGCGGCGGCCTCCGGGGCGGTAGCGGGCCAGGTAGCCGGGGGCTACGAGATCGAGGGGCGTCGGGGTGATTCCGAGGCTGGCGAGGTCGGGCGCGCCGGTCGCCACCACGTTGTCGACCGCCAGCAGCTTGATCTGGTCGCGGGTCAGGAGCTTGCCGGGCAGCCGCTCCAGGACCCCCGCCTGCAGGCGGGCCAGGGGCAGCGGCAGGTCCCAGATCGGGCGGCGGCGTTCGATGATCAGGAGCATCCACTGCATCAGCTCGCGGAAGGTCTTCACCTCGGGCCCGCCCAGCTCGAAGGTCTTGCCGGCGTGCGCGCCATCGTCCAGTGCCGCCATCGCGGCCTCGGCGACATCGCCGGCATAGACCGGCTGCATCCGGGTGGCGCCGCCGATGATCGGCAGCACCGGGGCGAGGGTCGCCATCGCCGCGAAACGATTGAAAAATTGGTCTTCGGCGCCGAACAGCAGAGAGGGGCGGAGCACCACCGCTTTCGGGAAGGCGGCGTGGACCGCGGCTTCGCCGGCGGCCTTGCTGCGGCCGTATTCGGCGGCACTGGCCGGGTCGGCGCCGATCGCCGAGACCTGGATGAAGCGGGTCGCCACCGAGCTGGCGGCCAGGCGGGCGATGCGGCCGGCGCCCTCGGCATGGACGCGGAAGAAGTCGCCGCGCCGCCGTTCCGCCAGGATGCCGGCGAGGTTGATGACGATGTCCGCACCCTCGGTTGCCCGCGCCACCGCCGCCTCCTGGCCGAGCGGTGCGTAAAGCGGGACGATCTGGCCGACATCGCCCATCGTCATCAGGAACCGCGCCGCCTCCACATTGCGCACCGCGACGCGCACGGTGTAGCCGCGCGAAGCCAGCCGTTTGACGATGTAGCGGCCGAGGAAGCCGGAGCCGCCAAACACCGTCGCCAGCCTGCGTGTCGTTTGCATCGCGTTCTCCTTGGTGCTCTTGCATCTATGATGTGGGGCGGGCCGGCTCAAGCGCAGTTGACGCGAGCGGTGCACAGGCGCTACAGGCCGCGCTCGCGGCGGCGCACGTGGCCGATCTTGGAATGCCCAGGTGGCGAAATTGGTAGACGCACTAGCTTCAGGTGCTAGCGACCGAAAGGTTGTGGAAGTTCGAGTCTTCTCCTGGGCACCAAGATAAAACGGGCACCAAGACAAATCGGCATCACAAGAGGCGGGTTTCGATGAGCGGCGGCGCGGTCCATTTGCATCGAGACGACCTGCCGGCGGGGCTCGGCTTCGGCAAGCTGGTCGCGATCGATACCGAAACGATGGGGCTGGACCATCGGCGGGATCGGCTGTGCCTGGTGCAGCTTTCCGCGGGCGACGGCAGCGCGCATCTGGTGCAGATCGTGCCGCCGGCTTTGGGCGGCAAAGGTGCGGACTGCCCGAACCTGAAGGCGCTGCTGGCCGACCCGGCGGTGACCAAGCTGTTCCATTTCGCCCGCTTCGACATTGCCGCCTTGCTGGAACTCGGCGTGCTGACGGCGCCGGTGATCTGCACCAAGATCGCCTCGAAGCTGGTGCGGACCTATACCGACCGGCACGGGCTGAAGGATCTGTGCCGCGACCTGGCCGGCGTCGAGATTTCCAAGCAGCAGCAGACCAGCGATTGGGGAGCGGTCGCGCTGGCGCCTGAGCAACTGGCCTATGCGGCGTCGGACGTGCTGTATCTGCATGCGATCTGGGCGAAACTGGAGGCGCTGCTGGTGCGGGAAAACCGGCTCGAGATCGCTCGAGCGGCGTTCGATTTCCTGCCGGCGCGGGCCCGACTCGATCTTTTGGGCTATGACAATCCGGATTTGTTCAGTCACTAGACCGGCCGCTACCAGTATGCCGGCGCATGGCAGCCGCTCTGTCGCCACAGTGCGGTACTGAAACAATTTACTTTATTTTCTTGAGGTTCGGCGCGGCTGCTTGACGACTCGTTACCTTTGGTAGCGGCATTGTTGGTTGACCGGCGTTAACCGCTTCGCCATACCTTCCCCATGAGCATCGGCGGTAGAGTGACCGGCCTCGCCTTGCAAAACGCCGCAAGCAGCGATCTGGCCGTGGCGCGGGACGTGCTGGCGACAGAGGCCGCGGCGCTGCGGGCCTTGGGTGAAAGCCTTGGCGTGGCGTTTATCGACGCCGTGGATCGGCTGCATGGCGCGGCTGGCCGGGTGGTGGTGACCGGCATCGGTAAATCCGGCCACGTCGCGCGCAAGATCGCGGCGACCTTGGCCTCGACCGGCACGCCGGCGCTGTTCGTGCACCCGGCGGAGGCCAATCACGGCGACCTCGGCATGATCGTCGCCGGCGACGTGATCCTGGCCCTTTCCAATTCCGGCGAGGCGGCGGAACTCGCCGCCATCGTGGCCTATGCCAGCCGCATCGGCCTGCCGTTGATCGCCATTACCGCGGCGCCGGCCAGCACTTTGGCGCGGGCCGCGAGCATCGCGCTGATCCTGCCGGCGGCGCCGGAGGCTGGGCCGATCGGGCTGGCGCCGACCACCAGCACCACGATGCAGATGGCGCTGGGCGATGCGCTGGCGGTGACGCTGCTGGCGCGGCGCGGCTTCTCGGCGCTGGATTTCCGGGACATCCACCCAGGCGGCAAGCTTGGCGCCCGGCTGAAGCGGGTGCGCGACCTGATGCACACGGGTGAGGAACTGCCGCTGGTGCCGCCGGACATCACCATGGACCGGGCGTTGATCGTGATGACGGCCAAGCGCTTCGGGGCGCTGGCGGTGACCGATGGAGCGAGGCTGCTCGGCGTCGTCACCGATGGCGACTTGCGGCGGGCGATGGGGCCGGACCTGCTGGGCAAGCGGGTCGACGAGATCATGAACCCGACGCCGAAGACGATCGGGCCGGAAGCGCTGGCCGAGGAAGCTTTGCGCGTGATGAACGCCGAAAGCCGCCCCGTTACCGCCTTATTCGTGGTCGATGAAGCGCGGATGATCCACGGCATCCTGCATATCCACGACCTGCTGCGCGCGGGGCTGGCATGAGCCCGGCAGCGCGCGCCGCCCGGGAGCGGATGCTGGATGGGTTGCGGCGGCGCAATCCGGCGGGCGCTGCCATCGCGCGGCGCAGCACCGCGGTGACCATTTTCAAAAAAGTGTTGCCGGCGGCGGCGATCTTGCTGCTGGTGGCGCTGGCGGTGGCACCCAGCCTGCGCGGCGGCCCGGAGGCCGACCGCATCGCCTATCACATCCACAATGCCGGCAAGGCCGACACCGCCTCGCACATGCAGGGGGCGCAGTATCATGGCGTCGATCAGCACGGCCAGCCGTTTACCCTGACCGCCGACGCCGCCACCGACCAGGGCGCGGATGACGTGGCGCTGCGGCAGCCGGAAGGCGATGTGACGCTGAACTCCGGCGCCTGGCTGATGCTGAAATCGAAAACCGGGCTGTTCCGGCAGAAATCGCAGCAGCTTGGCCTGACCGGCGATGTAACGCTGTATCGCAACGACGGCACCACGATGACCGGTACGCAGGCCAGCATCGATCTTAAAAAGGGCAATGCCAGCAGCAACGCGCCGGTGCGGGTGCAGGGGCCGTTCGGCACGCTGGATGCCGCCAACGGTTTTGCTCTGACCGACCGGGGCGCGGATATCGTGTTCAAGGGTCCGGCCCATCTGCTGCTGACGCAGGTTGGCGGGGCCAGCGCCGCCGCGCCGGCCGCCGCCGCGCCGGCCGCCGGCGCGCAGGCGCAATGAGCGGTTTGCATGGCGCGGTTGTAGGGGGCGGCATCCAGTTGCTGGCGCTCCTGGCCGGGCCGGCGGCGCTGGCGCAGGACCTCGACCTCGGCCAGCAGCCGGGTGCGGCGCCGCTGCCGATCCAGATCAGCGCCAGCCAGGACATGGAGTGGCGGCAGACCCAGCAGGTGGTGCTGGCGACCGGCGATGCCAAAGCGGTACGCGGCGCGGTGACGGTGACGGCCGACCAGTTGGTGGCGCATTACCGCAAGAAGGCGGGGGCAGCGGCGCCGGCGGCGCCCGCCGCTTCGGCGGCCAGTACAACCGCCGCCGCGGCCCCGGCCGATCCGCAGGATGCGCTGAATGCCGGCTCAGAGGTTTATGAGCTGGAGGCGATCGGCCATGTTCATATCTATACAGCGACCGACAACGCCTATGGCGACCATGCGGTTTACAGCCTGGACAACGCCGTGCTGGTGCTGACCGGGAGCAAGCTCAAGCTCACCACCTTGCACGACACCATCACCGCGAAGAATTCGATCGAGTATTATTCGGTGAAACGGATGGCGGTGGCGCGGGGCAATGCTTTGATCGTCGCCGATGACGGCCGTTCGATCGCCGCCGATACGCTGGTCGGCTATCTGGCGCCGGCGGCGCCGGCCGGCGCCAATCCGGTATCGGTGGCGAGCGCCGATCCGGTCAGCCAGGCCGGGAATCTGCGGAAGGTCGAGGCCTTTGGCCATGTGGTGATCCATACGCCCACGGATAACGCGACCGGCGACAAGGGCGTTTATCTGCCGCCGACCGGGCGGGCCCGGCTCAGCGGCAATGTCCACATCATCCACGGGCCGAACATGCTGGCCGGCAGCGACGCGCTGATCAACACCAAGACCGGGGTGGCGACGCTGCTGGCTGGCCATGGCGGGCAGGTGGCCGGCACCATCATCCCGAACAACGCGCCGGCGGCGCCCAAATGAGCGAGCGGCTGCGGGTGATCGAGCCGGTCGGCGGGTTGGTCGCCAAGGGGCTGGGTAAGCAGTTCCGCAAGCGCCCGGTGGTCCGCAACGTTTCGCTGGCGGTTAGGCGCGGCGAGGCGGTGGGGCTGCTCGGCCCGAACGGGGCGGGCAAGACCACCACGTTTTACATGCTGGTCGGGCTAATCGCCGCCGATAGCGGCACGATTTCGCTGGAAGGTGCTGAGATTTCGGCGCTGCCGATGTATCGCCGCGCCCGGCTCGGCATCGGCTACCTGCCGCAGGAGGCCAGCGTGTTTCGCGGCCTGACGGTGGAGCAGAACATCATGGCGACGCTCGACGTGGTGGAGCCGGATCGCGGCCGCCGGGAGTCGACGCTGGACGCGCTGCTGGCGGAATTCGGCATCTCGCATCTGCGGCGCACGCCGGCGCTGGCGCTCTCCGGCGGCGAGCGGCGGCGGGTTGAGATCGCGCGGGCGCTCTCCACCGCGCCCAGCTACATTCTGCTGGACGAGCCGCTGGCCGGGATCGACCCGATCGCGGTGGGGGAAATCCGCGACCTGGTCTCGCATTTGAAGCATCGCGGCCTCGGCGTGCTGATCACCGACCATAACGTCCGGGAGACGCTGGAGATCATCGACCGCGCTTACATTATGCACGATGGCGCGGTGCTGATGGAGGGCGTGCCGGACGAGGTGGTGGCGCATCAGGACGTGCGACGCGTCTATCTGGGCGAGAAATTCTCCCTGTAAGCCCGCCCTGCGGCTGATTTAACACAGTTATTTGTTATGCATAATGCGGGCCAAATACGCGCTGACCTGTGGTTAAAATTCGATTAATGTGTTGGCATGGCTTTTGCTCCCAGGCTCGACCTAAGGCAGACCCAGACGCTCGTGATGACGCCGCAACTGCGGCAGGCGATCCAGCTTCTGCAATATACCAACATCGAGGCCAGCCAGTTCATCGAGGATGAGCTGTTGAAGAACCCGCTGCTGGAGCGGCTGGACGGGCCGGAGACGGTCTCCGCGATCGAGGCGCCGGATCTGCCGCCACCACCGCCAGTGCCCGAAACGGTGGATACCGCGAGCTTCGCCACCTCCGCGATGCTGCCGGCCGGACCCGACGCGCCGCTGGATTTCGACCTTGGCGAGAGCTACGACGCCGGCACCGCGGCGGATGGTTTTGCCGGCTTCCATGAGGATGCCGAGGACTGGAATGCCATTGACGGGTTGAGCGGCGGGGCGCCGAACCTGCGCGAGCACCTGGAGCAGCAGGCGCGGCTCGCCTTCACCGCCGGCGCCGACCGGCTGATCGCCGGCGCCTTGATCGGTCTGCTGGACGAAGCCGGGCGGATCGCCGAGCCGGCCGAGGCGATCGCCGCCGCACTCGGGGTCGAGGCGGCGCGGATCGAGCAGGTCCGGGCGCAGATGATGCGCTTCGAGCCGACCGGGATCTTTGCCCGCGATCTTTGCGAATGCCTGACCGTGCAGCTCGAGGAGCGCAACCGGCTGGACCCGGCGATGCAGGCGCTGCTGGCGCATCTCGACCTGTTGGCCCGGCGCGACCTGCGCGGGCTGATGCAGATTTGCGGTGTCGATGCCCAGGATATGATGGAGATGATCGCCGAGATCCGCCGGCTGGACCCCAAGCCTGGCGCGCATGCCGGCGAGCCGCTGCGGCCGCTGATCCCAGATGTGCTGATGCGGCCGATGCCGGTGACCGGCGAGGGCACGCCCGACTGGCTGCTCGAGATCAACCCGGAGACGATGCCGCGGCTGTTGATCCGCCGCGGCTTCCATGCCCGGATCGCCGCCTCCGCCTCGCGCGAAACCAAATCCTTTTTGTCCGAGCAGATGCAGGGCGCGACCTGGCTGGTGAAGGCGCTGGAGAGCCGGGCGCAGACCATCCTGCGGGTCTCGGCCGAGATCGTCCGCCGCCAGGACGGGTTTTTCCGCCACGGCATCAGCCATCTGCGGCCGCTGACCCTGCGCGACATCGCCGCCGAGGTCGAGCTGCACGAGAGCACGGTGAGCCGGGTCACCTCCAACAAGTCGATCGCGACGCCGCGCGGCATCTTCGAGCTGAAATTCTTTTTCACCACGGCGCTGGCCGGCGCCAATGGCGAAACCCATAGCGCCGAGACGGTGCGCCGCCGGGTCGCGGCGCTGATCTTCGGCGAGCCGCCGCAGCTGGTGCTCTCCGACGATGCGATCGCCGCGAGGTTACAAAAAGAAGGCATAGACATTGCCCGCAGAACAGTGGCCAAGTACCGGGAGGCGTTGCGTATTCCAGGCTCGGCGCAACGCAAACGGGAAAAATCCGTGGCTTATTGAGCCGTCGGCCAGCGCGAGAGAACCGCGATGGAGGTAGCCAAGGGGAAGAATGACCATGCAATTAACGGTCTCGGGCAAGCAGATCGACCTGTCGGACGCGCTGCGCGTCCATGTCGAGCAGCATCTCGACGTGATCACCAACAAGTATTTCGACCATGCGCTGGAGGCGCTGGTGACGTTCGGCAAGGCGCGCAGCTTTTTCACCTGCGGCATCCAGATGCATGCAGGGCGCGGTATCACGGTGCGGGGCGAGGGCGAGGCGGCGGATGCGCGGGCCGCGTTCGACGGCGCCGCCGCGCATATCGCAACCCGGCTGCGGCGCTACCGCCGCCGGGTCTCCGAACATGCCCGCGACGCCGGGGGCCGCGCCAAGCCGGAATTCGGCCGGCAGTTCATCCTGCGCGCCGATGACGGGCCGGAGGCGGAGCAGCAGCACGCCAGTGAGACCGAAGCGCTGCACGCCACGGTGATCGCCGAGGCCGACACGACGATCGAGACGCTATCGGTGCGGGACGCGGTGATGCGGATGGACCTCGCCGACCAGCACGTGCTGATGTTCCGCAACCGGAAGAACAATCATCTGAACGTGGTCTATCGCCGTTCCGACGGCCATATCGGCTGGATCGATCCGTCACCGGGAGAGCCGGGAGAGGGGCGCTGATGGCTGAGCTGGTTCTATACACCAATCCGATGTCGCGCGGCCGGACCGCGCGCTGGATGCTGGAGGAGTTGGGGGAGCCGTACCGCGCCGAACTGGTCGCTTATGGGCCGGCGCTGCGGGCGCCGGAATTCCTAGCGCTGAACCCGATGGGCAAGGTGCCGGTGCTGACGCATGGTCGTGCGGTGGTGAGCGAGACGGCGGCGATCTGCGCCTATCTGGCCGCCGCGTTTCCGGCGGCCGGCCTGGCGCCGGCGCCGGGCACGCCGGAGAGTGCCGCCTATTACCGCTGGCTGTTTTTCGCTGCCGGGCCGGTGGAAGCGGGCGTTATGAACAATGCCATGGGTCTGCACGTGCCGGCGGACAAGGAAGCCATGGCGGGCTATGGCAACTTTGCCCGGCTGATGGACGGGCTGGAGGCCGCGGTGGACAAAACGATGTACATCACCGGCGACAGGTTCAGCGCCGCGGATGTGTATGTCGGCGCGCAGGTCGGCTTCGGGCTGGCGTTCAACTCGATCGAGAAGCGGCCGGCTTTCGCGGCGTATTGGAGCCGGCTCGCGCAGCGGCCGGCGCAGCTTCGGGCGGCGGCGGCGGACGATGCCCTGATGCCGGCGAAAGCGGACGCGTGAGGCGGTGGCGGATCCTTTCGATCTGCAAAGATTCGTGCGGGCGCAGGATCCGGTGATCGACCGGGTCCGCGCCGAGTTGCGCGCGGGCTACAAGCGCAGCCATTGGATGTGGTTCGTGTTCCCGCAGGCGGCGGGGCTGGGGCTTTCGGAGATGTCGAAGCGCTACGCGATTTCCGGCGCCGAGGAGGCTGCTGCCTATCTGCGGCACCCGGTTCTGGGGGCGCGGCTGAAGGAACTGACGGCGATCGTCAATGGGGTGCAGGGGCGAACCGCCGAGCAGATTTTTGGTGGCGTCGACGCGCTGAAGTTTCGTTCCTGCATGACGCTGTTCGCTAGCGTCGAGACCGAGGCCGCGGTGTTCCGGCAAGCGCTGAACAAACACACCGATCAAGCTTCGTCTTATTGAGTTAGAGCGCGATGAGTTATCACTCACCACGCTCTACCCTTCTTTTAGCGAGCAATTTTATGGCTCAGTTGAATCGCTGCGCGATTCAACTTCAAGCCATATTGCTCTAAAGCAGATACGGCAGCCTGACTGTCGGCCAGGCTGCTGTATCACGTCGTTTTTAGAATCCGCCGGCGGAAGCGGCGAGCTGGCCGGGGGTGGTGAACGAAGGCGGCAGTTCCGCGACCGGCTTCCACTGCGGCAACGTGTCGGCGCTGTAGTGGTCGCCGGAGGAATAGTCGTCGGCGTGCAAATCGTAGGTGTTGAAGTTCTGGATGGTGTCGAGCGCCGGGATGTTCGGATAGATCGTCGGCAGATTATGCTGGAACTTCCAGAGCGAATTGGCGGCGTCGTAGATTTCGCCCATCAGGCCGCTGCCGGTATCCTCGTCGCAGTAGATGACGCGCCGTGCGTCGACGTTTCGCGCGCCGGGCTTCAGCGTTCCTTCGACCACCCGCACCCGGTGCAGTTCCCACCGGACCAGATCCGGGTTGATGAAGTGCGGCAGGAACTGGCTGGCCGCCGGGGCCGCGCAGAACTTGTTGCAGTTGTAGGGGACGATCATCTCCTTGATGCCGAGATACTTGAAGTCGTAGCGGTCGAGCTTGCCGGAGAAGATGTTCTGCTCGTCCCAGTTGGTGACGCCGCCGGCCAGCGAGTTCGGCGTGTCGTATTGCAGCTCCGGCGCCCGGCGCACGCGGCGTTCGCCCTGTAGATACTCCCAGGCCTCGACCGGTGTGATCTGCGGATTGACCGGGTTGAGGATCAGGATGTTGCCGCCGGCCTCGTAAGGCGGCGAGATCGGGATGATGAACTGTTCCAGGTAGAAGCCGTTGAACCGGTTCTCGCCGTTCTCGAAATAATAGGGATACTGGAACCAGGTTTTGACCCGCGTCTCGAACACGACAGAGCCGGACGCGGTGATGGTATGCGCGTCGGAGACGAAGTAGGTCGTTGTGCCCTGCCAGGCCAGCAGATGGTTCCACACCACCTCGGCGCCGTTCTTCGGGAACGGGAAGGGAATGCCGCCATAGGCGCCGGTGACGGAGTTGCCGTCCGCCGAGAGCTGGGCGGTGGTGGCGTTCTTGTAGATGTAGTCATAGACGTATTGCGGCGCCGTGCCGGTGCGGTGGGTCGGATACACATCCATCCGGAAGTCGGGGTATTTCTGTAGCAGGGCAACGGCGCCGGGCGACAGCTTGTCCTGGTACTGCGCCATGTTGGCGCCGGTCACGCTGTAAAGCGGCTTCTCGTCGGTGAAAACCAACGGCGGGTCGCCGGGTTGGTAGCCGGCCTGCGGCGTCGGCGCCACACCGGTCCAGGCCGGGATGCTGCCATCGGCGTTGCCGGCGCGGATCGAGCCGAACGGGGTGAGCGTGTTGCCTTTCAGGTCCGCCGGACCGTAGGAATTTTCCTGCGCCAACGATAATTTCGGTAGCGCCGCAACCGCAACCGCTGTTGCCGAAGACTTCAAGGCGGCGCGTCTATTTATTTTGATCATTCATGATTCTCCTCACATATTTCTATCTATGTGTTCAATAATCGTAGCCAGTGGTAATTGCGGATTTGTGATAAACAACCCGCGGTCAGGATCTCACGTCTTGCCCGAGCATCGCAAACCGGGCCGGCGTCGCGGCCGGAAAGCCGCGACGCCGCCGTAGGTTAAAATCCGCCGGCTGAAGCGGCCAACTGTCCCGGCGTGAAGAATGACGCCGGCAGTTGCGCCACCGGCTTCCATTGCGGCGAGCATTCGGCATTCAACGTGTTGCCGCAGGTATAGTCGCTCGCGTGCAAATCGTATGTGACGTCGTTCTGGACCGCGTTGACGCACGGAATGTTCGGATAGATGATCGGCATGTTGTACAAGAACTTCCACAAGCTGCCGGAAGCGTCATAGATGTCACACATGATGGCGCTGCCGCCATCTTCGTCGCAATAGATCGTGCGGCGGGCATCGACGTTCCTGGCGCCCGGCTTCACCGTCGCCTCCACCACCCGCACCCGATGCAACTCCCAGCGCACGAGGTCGGGATTGATAAACTTGGGACCATACTGATCGGCAATCGAAGCGGCCTGGAATTTGTTGCAGTTGTAAGGAACGATCATTTCCTTGAGGCCGACATAGTTGAAGTCATACCGATCGAGCTTGCCGGAAAATATGTTCGCTTCGTCCCAGTTCGTGGTGCCGCCCGCCAGCGAGTTCGGCGTGTCGTATTGTAGTTCGGGAGCGCGGCGCACGCGGCGCTCGCCCTTCAAATAGGTCCACGCTTCCACGGGCGTGATGACCGGATTGACCGGGCCGATGTTAACGATGCTGCCGCCAGCCTCATAGGGCGGGGCGGTCGGCGTAATGAATTGCTGGATATAAAATCCGCTGAAGGTGCTTTCGCCATTCTCGAAGTAGTAGGGATATTGAAACCAGACGTTGACCCTGGACTCCAGAACAACTTGCCCCGAGGACGTCACGGTATGCGCGTCCGAAACGCAAAACAATGTCACGCCTTTGAAAGAAAGTTCGTGGTTCCAAATGACCTCGTTACCATTTTTCGGGAACGGAAAGGGAATGCCGCCGTAAGCATTGGCGGTGGCCAGGCCGTTCGAAATCAGCTTGGCGTTGCTGGCGTTCTTATAAATGTTGTCATAGACGTATTGCGGCGCGATCGAGGTCCGGTGGGTCGGGTAAACGTCCATCCGGTAGTCGGGAAATTTCTTGAACATGGCGATCGCGCCGGCCGCCAGTTTATCCTGATACTGCGCCATGTTGGCGGTGGTTATGCTGTAGAGCGGCTTCTCGTCGGTGAACACCAGGGGCGTTTCGCCCGCTTGGTAACCGGCTTGCGTGGCTGTCGCCTCGCCGGTCCAGGCTGGGATCGTGCCGTCGGCATTGCCGGCGCGGACTGAGCCGAATGGCGTCAGCGTGTTGCCTTTGAGATCCTCGGGACCGTAAGAGGCGGTTTGCGCCATTGACCATTTAGGCAGAGTGGCCGCGGCAATCGCCGTAGCCGCCGAAGCCTTCAGCGCCGTACGCCGGTTCACATGTGTCATCTATTTCTTCCTTTATGTGGCTCTTGGATCGTCCCGTCTGAGCGCTGTTGTCGGTGGCTACGCTCGGTTTGTTACAGCTTTTCGCTTAGCTCACTTATTTGTTCAAGCCTATAATGCATGCGATTTAGTCAATAATCGGTGCTCGGAGAAAGAAAGAGCAGTATAAGGCACTCTGGCGCGTAAAAGTGTTCCGGGAACCTATGTCCGTTATGGCCTGCCGCGCCGCCGCAGTTAATGAGAGAACGATTCGAAGGCGTGGCCGCGTGGTTTCGTTGACCGAAGCCTATCATGCAATCCGTTAGAGCAGGATCGCCATGCCGCGCTGCACCGCGGGGCGGGCGCCGATCGCTTCCAGCCATTTCCCGGTTGCGGGCAAGCCGCGCACGTCTTCCGGCAAGGCGTCGTTCAGCATCGTCCCGGCAGCGGCAACCCATGGGTAGCAGGCGATGTCGGCGATGGAATAGGCTTCGCCGGCGAGATAGGGGCTCTGGCCGAGCCGGGTCTCCAGCACATGCAGCAGCCGGCCGGCCTCGGTGGCGTAGCGGGTGAATGCCGGCTCATTGCGTTCTTTTTGCCGGAAGAAGAAACCGAGCTGGCCCAGCATCGGGCCGAGGCCGCCGAGCTGCCAGGACAGCCAGGCCAGGGCGTGGTAGCGCGCGGCACCCTCGGGGGCGAGCAACTGGCCGGATCTGTCGGCCAGGTAGATCAGGATCGCGCCGCTCTCGAACAAGGCGAGCGGTCCACCCGCGGCGTCGTGATCGACGATGCCGGGGATTTTGCCATTTGGGGAGATTTTTAGAAACTCAGCGCCCTGCTGCGCGCCGGCGCCGATGTCGATCGGTTGCAGCGTGTAGGGCAGGCCGATCTCTTCCAGCATGATGGCGGGCTTGCGGCCGTTCGGGGTTTTCCAGGTGTACAGGTCGATCATGGCGTTTTCCTATGACGTTACTGGGACGATTTTGACCCGCCGGCCTTGCGCCGAAAGGGCGATTTCGCCGTTGATCAGGCGCAGCGCGTCGGCGCCGAACATGTCGTTGCGCCAGCCGGTAAGGGCGGGGTTGTCGGCGCCCTCGCCCTGCGCCAGCGCCTCGATGTCCTCGCTGCTCGCCACCAGCCGGGGGGCGACGTTGTTCTGCTCGGCGCGGGCCGCCAGCAGCACTTTCAGCAGCGCCACCAGGGCGGGGGAGGCGCGCTGGCTGTCCCGTTGCCGTTCGGCGCGCGGCAAGTCGGCTTCGGGCAGCGCCTTCGCCGCGGCGATCACGGCGAGCAGCGAGGCGCCGGATTTGCCGTTGGCGAAGCCGGGCGAGATGCCGCGGGCCTTGGAAAGTGCCGCGGCATCCTCCGGCGCCAGGGCGGCGATCTCGGGGATCTGCTCGTCCTTGACCAGGCGCTGGCGCGGGATGTTGATGCGTTGCGCTTCGCGCTCCCGCCAGGCCGCGATCGCCTGGACGATCGCCAGTTGCCGGCGGTTGCCGGTGCGCAGCTTCAGCCGCTCCCAGGCCCGCGCCGGGTCCACCCGGTAGGTGTCCGGGTTGGCCAGCACCGCCATCTCCTGGCCGACCCAGTCGGCGCGGCCTTCGGCCGCCAGCTTGGCCAGCAATTTTTCATAGACCACGCGTAGGTGGGTGACGTCGCCGGCGGCGTAGTCGATCTGCGCCTTGGTCAACGGCCGCGCCGACCAGTCCGAAAACCGGTGCGCCTTGTCGATGGCCCCGCCGGTCAGGGCGGCGACCAGCGCGTCGTATCCAACCTGATCGCCGAAGCCGGCGACCATCGCCGCGACCTGGGTGTCGAACAGATTGGCCGGCACCGCGCCGAACAGCAGCACGAAAATTTCCACGTCCTGCCGGCAGGCGTGGAACACCTTCACCACATCCGGCCTGGCCAGCAACGCGCCGAGCGGGGCCAGGTCCAGCCCGGACGCCTGCGCGTCCACCACCGCGACGTCGCCCCGGCCGCCGAGCTGCACCAGGCACAGCTCAGGATAATAAGTGCGCTCCCGCATGAACTCGGTGTCGATGGTGACGAACGGCTCTTCGGCGAGGCGGGCGCACAAGGCGGTGAGGTCGGCGGTGGTGGTGATGTAGGCGGTCGCAGGCTGCTCCATGCCGCAGCACTATGACGGGCAAGGCGTTTCGCCAAGGGCAGAGCCTCCGGCGGCCGGGGCCGTGAGGCCCCGGACCCCTTTAGTGGGAACTTGGGTTGGCCACTCGGAGAGTGGGGAGGTGAGGGTTTTTGTTGCGCTTCGCGCGGCGTGTGGCGCTAGCACGTTCAGCTTCGCGCGAAGCGCAATGAAATCCATTGTCACAGCCGCCAAGGTCGGGCGGCCAGGCTGCGGCGGATGAGTGGCCAACCCATGTCCCAATTACTGGGTCTGGGGCCTCTCGGCCCCAGCCGCCGGAGGCTCTTTCTCTAAGCCCAGCGCGGCATGAGGCGTCCGGCGTTGCCGCGGCCGATGGCGTGGGCGGTGGCTGGGGGCAGGTTGAGGGCGCGGAACTGTCCGGCGCCGTGGATGAGGGGGAAGAACGGGTAGTCGTTGCCGTAGAGGATCTGGCTTTCCGGGACCAGGGTGCTGAGGGCGCCGAAGTTTGGTTGGAAGCAGGCTTGCGCGGTTTCGAAGTGCAGCCGGGCGAGTTCGGTTTCGATGCCATCGGGGAACAGTGTGGCGAGGCCTTGCGGGCCGACGTGTTGCCAGGCCGAGAAGTTGGCGATGCGGGTGGCCAGCAGCGGCATGACGCCGCCGCCGTGGCAGAAGATGAAGCGGATGTTGGGGTATTTGCGCAGGGTGCCGGAGACCATCAGGCTGAGGATGGTGCGGGCCGTGTTCATCGGCCATTCGATCCACGAGCCGTCCATCATGGCGCGGATGTAGGTCATGCTGGTGGGGGCGCAGCAGGCGGCGTCAGTGGGGTGGACGAAGATGACGGCGTTGCGGCTGTTGAGTTTTTCGTAGATCGGCCAGAAGCTTTGATCGCCGAGCCAGAGGTCGCCGTAGCTGGTGACGATGCCGAAGCCGTCGGCGTGCAGGTGGTCGAGCGCGTAGTCGATTTCGGCGATGCAGCCTTCGGTATCCGGGAAGGGCAGGGCGGCGAACAGGCCGAAGCGGCCGGGGTAGTCCCGGCCGAGGCTGGCGGCGTAGTCGTTCCAGGCGCGGGTGATCTTGCGGTTGCCGTCCATGTCCGGGGCGCGGGCCGAGCCGGCCCAGGCGATGCCGGTCGCGACACCGGCCTGGTCCATGTCGGCGACCGCCTTGGCCGGCGACCAGCCGGGCATCAGCTTGCGCAGCGGCGGCGGCGCGTTGGGTGGGACGATGTGGTGGTGGACGTCGATCAAGCCCTTGGCCGGGCCGGCGCCGGCGGATTCGGGGGCTGGCGCATCGCTGCTGGCCGCGTTGGCGGCGCCGGCCGTGCCGGTCGCGCCGATCAGCGAACCTGCCACCAGAAGCTCCCTCCGGTTGATGCCGCTTGCCTTCATTGGTTTCCTCCGTCGCCCGGCCAAGCCGGGATTTGCGGCCATTGTAGGCGCGCCTCGGCGGACAAGGGAAGCGGTGGAAGCTGACGGTTATGTCTCAGTCGGTAACTGACCGGCGTTAATCCCTGTTCAGGATGATGGAGCGGGGGGTGACGCCTCGACGCTTGCAATTCGATCGAGATTCGCGATCAGGCGCGTCAGCAGGGCGACAAGCTGCGCCGCTTCCTGGTCCGTGAAGCCAGCCAACGCCTCGCGGTTACCTTGGAGCAGTACGGCGACCGCCTTTGGCAGGCGGGCGCGTGCCACCTCCATGAGCACGACGCGGCTGCTGCGCCGGTCGGCTGGATCGGGCTTGCGTTCGATCAGTCCAGCCCACTCCATGCGGGCAAGCATCTGTGCCATCGGTGGCTGCTCGACCTTGGCAAAGCGAGCAAGGTCGCGCTGCGTGCTCGCCAGACCGTCGCGGAGTGCCACGAGCACCGGAAGGTGGCCAACGCCGAAGCCCAGCGGCTTGAGACGGGCTTCGCTTAAGCGCGTGAAGCCGCGTGCCGCGAGGCTGATGAGGTGTCCGGGTGTCGAGAGCACGTCCAGGTCCATCGTCATTCACCCTTGCTTAGTCCATGCGACTAATACATATGTGCATATGTAATTGGCATCGTTTCCCGTTGCAAGCCGATTGCTGGCACGGGATCGATATGATGCGGAGAGTATGCGATGGACGATGATATCAAGCGGCTCAGGCGCATCTACGACTGCTTCAACGCGCGCGACATCGATGGTGTGCTGGCCGTGCTTGCCGATGATGTTGTCTGGGCCAACGGGATGGATGGCGGTCACATCCACGGCAGAGAGGCCGTGCGGGCGTATTGGACGCGCCAGTGGGCGATCGTCAGTCCACATGTCGAGCCTGTAGGTTTCCATCTGGAGGCGGATGGCGCGATCATTGCGGAGGTTCGGCAATCCGTGCGTGATCTCGAGGGCAGACCGCTTGGCGAGCAAACCCACGGGCTCAAGGACAAAGTTGTCGGCCACGTCTTCCGCTTGAGAGATGGCAGGGTAACGCGCTTCGACATCCGGGATGCGATCGGGCCGGCTTGACACACTGGGAGGTGTCGTTTCTTTCCGGGCCATGGATCAAGCCCGTCATGAATACCGAACCCACAACTGCGCCGCCCTAGGTGCCGCCGAGATCGGGGGCGTGGCGCGGCTGTCCGGGTGGGTACACGCCAAGCGCGACCATGGCGGGCTGCTGTTCATCGATCTGCGCGACCATTTCGGGATTACTCAATGCGTGTTTCCGGCCGGAGCGCCGGCCTTCGCCGCGGCCGAGGCGCTGCGGGTGGAGAGCGTGATCACGGTGACCGGCACGGTGGTGGAACGGGCGCCGGGCACCGCCAATGCGAAGCTGCCGACCGGTGCCATAGAGCTGCGGGTGGAGAGCCTGGTGCTGCAATCGGCAGCGGAGGTGTTGCCGATCCAGGTGGCGGGCAGTGAGAGTTATCCGGATGAGTTGCGGTTGAAGTACCGGTTTCTCGATCTGCGGCGCGAGCAGGTACACAAGAACATGATGTTGCGTGCCGGGGTCATTGCCTCGTTCCGGCGGCGGATGATCGGGGCTGGGTTTACGGAGTTCCAGACGCCGATTTTGACCGCGTCCTCGCCGGAGGGGGCGCGGGATTTTCTGGTGCCGGCGCGCAACCATCCGGGCAAGTTCTATGCGCTGCCGCAGGCGCCGCAGCAGTTCAAGCAGTTGCTGATGGTGGCCGGGTTCGACCGCTATTTCCAGATCGCGCCGTGTTTCAGGGATGAGGCGTCGCGGGCGGATCGGTCGCCGGGGGAGTTCTACCAGCTCGATTTCGAGATGAGTTTCGTGACGCAGGAGGACGTGTTCGACACGATCGAGCCGGTGATGGCGGGGGTGTTCGAGGAGTTTGCCGGCGGCCGGGCGGTGACGAAGCCGCCGTTCGTGCGGATACCGTACGACGAGTCGATGCTGAAATATGGTTCGGACAAGCCGGATTTGCGCAATCCGCTGCTGATTACCGATGTGACGGAGGCGTTTGCCGGTTCCGGGTTCGGTCTGTTCGCGAAGATCGTCGCGGCCGGCGGGATCGTCCGCGCCATACCGGCGCCGGGGGCCGGGGCCAATCCGCGTAGTTTTTTCGACAAGCTCAACGAATGGGCGCGGGCCGAGGGCGCCGGCGGGCTGGGTTACATCACGTTCAACGAGGCCGGGCCGCAAGGGCCGATCGCCAAGAACCTCGATGCCGGGCGGGCGGAGATGATTCGCGCCGCTTGTGGTTTGTCGGCCGGCCACGCGGTGTTTTTCGCCGCCGGCAAGCCGCTGGAGGCGGCGAAGTTCGCGGGCGCGGTGCGGACCCGGTTGGGCAATGATCTGGGATTGATCGCGGCGGGAGAGTTCCGGTTCTGCTGGATCGTCGATTTCCCGATGTACGAGCTGGACGAGGAGACCGGGCAGATCGCGTTCTCGCACAACCCGTTCTCGATGCCTCAAGGCGGAATGGCGGCGCTGGAGGGGCAGGACCCGCTGACCATCAAGGCGTTTCAGTACGACATCGTCTGCAACGGCATCGAACTGTCCTCCGGCGCGATCCGCAACCACAAGCCGGAGATCATGCTGCGGGCCTTCGCTATCGCCGGCTATCCGGCGGAGGAGGTGGAGGCGCGGTTCGGCGGCATGTTGAACGCCTTTCGTTACGGCGCCCCGCCGCATGGCGGTTCGGCGCCGGGGATCGACCGGATCGTCATGCTGCTGGCCGACGAGCCGAACATCCGCGAGGTGATTGCCTTTCCGTTGAACCAGCAGGGCGAGGATGTGATGATGGGGGCGCCGGCGCCGGTGCCGGCGGCCCGGTTGAAGGAATTGTCCCTGGCTTTGGCGCTGCCGCCGAAGCCGGTAAAAACCTGATTGCTGTCATGGAAGCTTCACCGATGTGTCATCGTAGTGTCATGGTAAGCCGCCTAAGGAGCGCTGATGGAAAACGCGAGTCACATGATGTCCGAAGCCGCGCCGCCGACGGGCTTTAGCGCTGCCGCGGCCGAGGCCGCGCCGCGCGTTTCCATCCGCGATCTCAATTTCTATTACGGCGCCACCCACGCGCTGAAAAACGTCAGCATCGACTATGCCGACCGCCAGACCACAGCGATGATCGGGCCTTCCGGCTGCGGCAAATCGACGCTGCTGCGGGTGCTGAACCGGATGTACGACCTGTATCCCGGGCAGCGCGCCGAGGGCGAGGTGCTGCTCGGCGGCGAGAACATTATCGGCGCCGAACAGGACCTGAACCAGCTGCGGCGCCGGATCGGCATGGTGTTCCAGAAGCCGACGCCGTTTCCGAAATCGATTTACGAGAATGTCGTGTTCGGCGTGCGGCTGCACGAGAAACTTTCCAAATCCGCGCTGGACGAGCGGGTGGAATGGTCGTTGACCCGCGCCGCGCTGTGGAACGAGGTGAAGGACCGGCTGGGCAGTTCGGCCCTTGGGCTTTCCGGCGGGCAGCAGCAGCGGCTCTGCATCGCCCGCTCGATCGCGGTGCGGCCGGATGTGCTGCTGCTGGACGAACCGACCAGCGCCCTCGACCCGATCAGCACGCTGAAGATCGAGGAGCTGATCGACGAGCTGAAGCGCGACTTCACCATTATCATCGTGACGCACAACATGCAGCAGGCCGCCCGCTGCGCCGACGCGGTGGCGTTTTTCTACCTGGGCGAACTGGTCGAGGTTGGCCCCTCCAGCCAGATTTTCACCGCACCCCGCGAGCGCCGGACCCAGGAATACGTTACCGGCCGGTTCGGCTGAGGAAATCGACACATGCCCGATGAAACCAAGCATATCGTCACCGCCTTCGAGGCCGACCTCCGGAAATTGCGGGACATGATCGCCGGGATGGGCGGGCTGGTGGAGCGCGCGGTGGCGGACGCCGCCGTTGCCTTGATCGACCACGATCCGGACATCGCCAGCCGGGTGGTGGAGATGGACCCGAAGATCGACGCCGAGGAGCGGGCGGTGGAGCAGTTCGCGGTGCGGCTGCTGGCGCTGCGCCAGCCGGTGGCGGACGATTTGCGGCAGGTGATCCAGGCACTGAAAGTGATCACCGACCTGGAGCGGATCGGCGATTACGCCGCCAACATCGCCAAGCGCAGCCTGGTGATCAACCAGGTCGCCAGCGGGTTTTCGCTCTCCGGCCTGGGCCAGATGGCGCTCCTGGTGCAGCAGAACCTGAAGAACGCGATCGACGCAGTGGGCGAGGCGGACCCGCAGAAGGCGATCGCGGTGTGGCGGGCCGACCAGATGGTGGACGACCTGTACAACACCATCTTCCGCGAGCTGATCACCTATATGATGGAAGACGCCCGCAGCATTTCGGCCTGCACGCATCTGCTGTTCATCGCCAAGAACCTGGAGCGGATCGGCGACCATTCGACCAACATCGCCGAGCTGACCTATTACGCCGCGACCGGCGAGGCGCTGCCGGACTTCCGGCCCAAGGGCGACCACACCGCGGCGTATATGCACGAAGCCGCCGGCCAGCGATGAGCGAAACCGACAAACCGACGATCCTGATCGTCGAGGACGAGGCGCCGCTGGTCACACTGTTGCGCTACAACCTGGAGAAGCAGGGGTTCCGGGTGGAGGATGCCGGCGATGGCGCGGAGGCGCTGACCCGGATTGCCGAGACCCCGCCCGACCTCGTGCTATTGGACTGGATGCTGCCGACGATGTCCGGCATCGAGGTTTGCCGGCAGCTGCGGCGCCGGCCGCCGACCCGGCAACTGCCGGTGATCATGCTGACGGCGCGGGCCGAGGACCAGGACGCGGTGCGGGGCCTGGATACCGGGGCGGACGACTACATCACCAAACCGTTTTCCACCGAGGCGCTGATCGCCCGGATACGGGCGCTGCTGCGCCGTTCCGGCGCGGTGCCGGCGAAGCTGAAGCTGAGCTTTCACGACATCTCGCTCGACCCGGCCGCGCACCGGGTGCTGCGCAACGGCCGGCCGCTGCATCTGGGGCCCACGGAATTTCGGCTGCTGGAGTTTTTTCTGCGGCACCCGAAGCGGGTGTTCTCGCGCGAGGACGTGCTGAACGCAGTGTGGGGGCGCGACATCCATGTAGAGCCGCGCACCGTGGACGTGCATATCCGCCGGCTCCGCAAGGCGATCAACGCGCCGGGAGAGATCGACATCGTGCGCACGGTGCGGGCCGCGGGGTACGCGCTCGACCTGGAGGCCGTTGTTTAGGCGCCGGGTAGAGCGACGAACAAACTGAAAACAATTTATTAACTATTCGCCGAATTATGTTGCTATTTTGTTCCTTGCATGACAGCTTGAGTTTACGCGGTGAGGCCGCGTTGGATTCACTCTGGCAAAGCAAGGGGAACGCGCGTTATGGTTGCAGCATCGGACAGGAAACGTCATTTGACGGCGGTCGAGTCGATAGCGGAGGCTCCGGAGATGCTGACCCCAAAGAAGCCGGACACGGAAAAGAACAAGGCGCTGGACGCGGCGATGGCGCAGATCGAGCGCGCCTTCGGCAAAGGCTCGATCATGCGGATGGGGGCCAAGGGCACCGGCGAGGCGATCGACACGATTTCGTCCGGCTCGCTGGGGCTGGACCTGGCGCTGGGCATCGGCGGGCTGCCGCGCGGCCGGGTGGTGGAGATCTACGGGCCTGAGAGTTCGGGCAAGACGACGCTGGCGCTGCACGCGATCGCCGAGGCGCAGAAGCGGGGCGGGGTTTGCGCATTCATCGACGCGGAACACGCGCTGGACCCGACCTATGCCCGCAAGCTGGGCGTGGATGTCGATAACCTGCTGATCAGCCAGCCGGATACCGGGGAGCAGGGGTTGGAGATCGCCGATACGCTGGTGCGCTCCGGCTCGATCGACGTGCTGGTGATCGACAGTGTCGCGGCCCTGGTGCCGCGGGCGGAACTGGAAGGCGAGATGGGCGACACCCATGTTGGCCTGCACGCCCGGCTGATGAGCCAGGCGATGCGGAAAATCACCGGCTCGGTGTCGCGCAGCAACACCATGCTGATCTTCCTGAACCAGATACGGCTGAAGATCGGCGTGATGTTCGGCAACCCGGAGACCACGACGGGCGGCAACGCGCTGAAATTCTATGCCTCGGTGCGGATGGAAATTCGCCGCACCGGCTCGATCAAGGACCGCGAGGATGTCACAGGCAACCATACGCGGGTGAAGGTGGTGAAGAACAAGCTGGCGCCGCCGTTCCGGCAGGTGGAGTTTGACATCATGTTCGGCGAGGGGATTTCCAAGACCGGCGAGCTGATCGACCTTGGGGTCAAGGCCGGCATCGTCGAGAAATCCGGCGCCTGGTTGAGCTATGACAGCCAGCGGATCGGCCAGGGCCGGGAGAACGCCAAGCAGTTCCTGCGCGATAACCCGGCCGTTGCCGACGCCATCGAAAAGAAAATCCGCGACCAGTCGGCGACCCTGGGGGAGGCGCTGATGGTGGCCGACTCTGGCGACGGCGAGGCCGACGCCGCGGACTGAGTAATGGGGGTCCGGGGCCTCAGGCCCCGGCGGGTTCAGGGCGGCGCCCTGGCCTTACTTGGCTTCCGCCTCCGCCTCTAGTAATTCCGCCGCATGGTCAGCAGCAACGACATAAGGGCGACGTTTTTGGGCTATTTCGCCCGCCACGGCCACGAGGTTGTGCCGAGCTCCTCGCTGGTGCCGAAGAACGACCCGTCCTTGCTGTTCGCCAATTCCGGGATGGTGCAGTTCAAGAACGTTTTCACCGGGCAGGAGAAGCGGCCCTATGCCCGCGCCACCTCGGCGCAGAAATGCGTGCGGGCCGGCGGCAAGCATAACGATCTCGACAATGTGGGGTACACCGCGCGGCACCACACGTTTTTCGAGATGCTGGGGAATTTTTCGTTCGGCGATTATTTCAAGGAGCAGGCGATCCACCACGCCTGGACCTTGCTGACCAAGGACTTTGCCCTGCCGAAGGACAAGCTGCTGGTCACGGTTTATCACGACGACGAGGCCGCCGCCGGTTTGTGGAAGAAAATTGCCGGGCTGCCGGATGAGAAGATCATCCGGATTGCGACGGCGGATAATTTCTGGCGGATGGGCGACACCGGGCCGTGCGGGCCGTGTTCGGAGATTTTCTACGACCACGGGCCGGAGATCCCCGGCGGGCCGCCGGGCAGCCCGGAAGAGGACGGCGACCGCTTCATCGAGATCTGGAACCTGGTGTTCATGCAGTATGAGGAGGGGCCGCCCGGCACCCGCACGGACCTGCCGCGGCCCTCGATCGACACCGGGCTGGGGCTGGAGCGGTTCGCCGCGATCCTGCAAGGCAAGCACGATAATTACGACACCGATACGCTGCGGGCGCTGATCCTGGCTTCGGCCGAAGCCACCGGCCAGGCGCCGGACGGGCCGTTCAAGACCAGCCACCGGGTGGTGGCCGACCATTTGCGCAGCACGTCGTTTTTGATGGCCGACGGCGTGCTGCCTTCCAACGAGGGCCGCGGATATGTGCTGCGGCGGATTATGCGGCGGGCGATGCGGCACGCGTATCTGATGGGCGCGGCGCAGCCGGTGTTGCACCTTCTGGTGCCGGCGCTGGTCCGGCAGATGGGCCAGGCCTATCCGGAGCTGGTTCGCGCCGAGGTGCTGATCGCCGAGACGTTGCTGCTGGAGGAAACCCGGTTCCGGGTGTTGCTGGAGCGCGGCATGTCCCTGCTGGCCGAAGAGACCGGAGCGCTGGCGGCGGATGCGGCGCTGCCCGGCGCGGTAGCGTTCAAACTGTACGACACATTTGGGTTCCCACTGGACCTGACGCAGGACGCGCTGCGCGAACAGGGCAGGGAGGTCGACACCGCGGGCTTCGACGCCGCGATGGCGGAGCAGCGGGCCCGCGCCCGCGCCGCCTGGTCCGGCTCCGGCGAGGCGGCGACCGAGACCGTCTGGTTCGAGCTGAAGGAGAAACTCGGCGCCACCGAGTTCCTAGGCTACGCCGCGGAGGCGGCGGAAGCCACGATCGCCGCGCTGATTGTGGACGGCGCGCCGACGGATGAGGCGCTGGTCGGCCAGACGGTTGCCGTGCTGCTCAATCAGACGCCGTTCTATGCGGAATCCGGCGGCCAGGTCGGCGATACCGGCACCATCACCGGCGCCGATAATCTTCGCATTGCCGTCTCCGACACGCAGAAGAAGCTGGGCGATCTGTTCGTGCATCTTGGCACCGTGGAGGCCGGCACCGCCCGGCTTGGCGGCACGGTTCTCGCCACTGTCGATCACGCCCGGCGCGGCGCGATCCGAGCCCATCATTCGGCGACGCATCTGCTGCATGAGGCGCTGCGGCGGCATCTGGGCGACCATGTCGCGCAGAAGGGCAGCCTGAATGCGCCGGACCGGCTGCGCTTCGACATTTCGCAGCCGCGCCCGGTGACGGCGGCGGAGCTGGCCGCGGTGGAGCGCGAGGTGAATGCCCGCATCCGCGAGAACGCCGAGGTGACGACCCGGCTGATGACGCCGGATGCCGCGGTGAAGCTCGGCGCGATGGCGCTGTTCGGCGAGAAATACGGCGACGAGGTGCGGGTGGTGGCGATGGGCGCGCCGGAAGATGCGGCGCGGAAGGCCGCCTATTCCATCGAGCTTTGCGGCGGCACCCATGTCGGCCGCACCGGCGATATCGGATTGTTCATGATCCGGTCGGAGGGTGCGGTCGCCGCCGGGATCAGACGGATCGAGGCGGTCGCGGGAGAAGCGGCGATCGACGAACTGATGAATGGGAGCAGACTGCTGCAAGAGGCGGCAAGCGCCTTGCGCGCGCCGGCGACGGATCTGCTGTCTCGGATCAACGCCCTGCAGGACGACAAGAAACGGCTGGAGCGGCAGCTAACGGAATTGCAGAAGAAGCTCGCGATGGGCGCGGCGGCGGCCGCCGAGGAGACCATTGGCGGGGTGAAGTTCAGTGGCCGCAATGTCGGCGAGGTCAACCCGAAGGAGTTGCGCTCGCTGGCGATCTCGGTGGCCAAAGGCCTCGGCAGCGGCATCGCGGCGCTGGTTTCCACCACCAACGGCAACGCCAATGTGGCGATCAGCGTTTCGGCCGATCTTGCGGCCCGGTTCAGCGCCGTCGATCTGGTGCGCGCGGCGATCCCGGCGGTTGGTGGCACCGGCGGCGGCGGGCGGCCGGAACTGGCGCAAGGCGGCGGCCCGAACGGCGCCGATGCGGAGCAGGCGTTGCAGGCGATCCGAAACACGCTCGCCGCCGCCTGAACGCTTGACGCGGCGTTGCACGGGCCGTCATGCTGCGCGCCGCAGCAGGCGGAGCGCGATTATGGCCGGAACCAATCTCGGGATCGAAACGCACTCGATCGATTATGTTCCGGAGTCAGAACGTCATGGCCGGGTCATCAACCAGGGGCCGTTCTGGTTTCTTGGCAATTTTCAGTTCTTCACCGTGGCTATCGGCTTTATCGGCCCCGGCATGGGGCTCGGTTTTGCCGAGACCGTCCTGGCCAGTACGCTCGGCATCTTGTTCGGCACCTTGTTCATGGCGTTCCACGCCAGCCAGGGCCCGGACCTTGGTTTGCCGCAAATGATCCAAAGCCGCGCGCAGTTCGGCTATCGCGGCGTCATCCTGCCGCTTGCCGGCACGCTGTTCACCTTCGCCGGCTTCAACGTGGTGGACACTGTGCTGATCGCGCAGGGGCTGAACCATCTGTTCGGTTGGGGCGTCGCGGCGGTTTCCATCGGCCTCGGCGCGGTCGCCGTGGTCATCGCCATCTACGGCCATGACTGGCTGCACATCATCTTCCGGATTCTGTTCTGGATCAGCCTGCCGCTTTACATTGTTCTCACGGCAGCGATTTTCAGCGGCGCCATCGCGCCGCACACGCCGGGAAAGATCGCCTTCACCTGGGTTGCCTTCGCCGCGCAGTTCGCCGCCTGCGCCAGCTACAACATCACCTACGCGCCGTATGTTTCCGACTACACGCGGTATCTGCCGCGCGCCAAAAGCCGGGCCGGGCTGGTGTTCAGCGTCTATGCCGGCGCCTCGCTCGCCGCCATCTGGCTGATCATCCTGGGCGCCTGGCTCGCGACCTATCTCGGCGCGTCGGACGGCATGGTCTCCACCAACGCTGCGGGCAACAGCATCTTTCCCCATTTCGGTACGCTGACGGTGCTGGTTTCGGTCGCGGCACTCACCGCGACGATGGATTGAACGCCTATTCCGGAATGCTGACGCTGCTCACCGGCATTGACTCGATCGTGAAAATCGGCGTCACCCGGGCTACCCGGATCGTCGGCATCCTGGTGCTCGCGGCCATCTGGCTGTCGATCTCGCTGTCGCTGAACAGCAATGCCATCACCGCGCTGTTCGATGCGCTGTCGATCATGCTGTACCTGCTGGTGCCGTGGACCGCGGTGAATCTGATGGACTATTTCTTTGTCCGTAAAGGCCATTACGCGATCACGGATTTTTTCACGCCGCGCGACATCTACGGCGCCTGGGGAATGCGCGGCATCGGCGCCTATGTAATCGGCTTTCTGGCCAGCGTGCCGTTCTTCAACCTGGCTGGCGTGTTCGAGGGGCCGGTGGCGAAGTTGCTTGGCGACGTGGACATCTCCTGGGCGCCCGGCCTGCTATTCTCGGCGCTAGCTTATTATCTGCTGACGCGGAGCGAGAACCTGGCGGCCGAGCGGCCGGCGATTGAGGCTAGTGCGCGGACCCTAGGGATCGTTGACCCCTAATCCTTTTTGTCCGCAGGCTTGGCGGGCTTCTTGCGCGCGACTTTCTCACGCAGCGTCTGGAACACGACGTAGAGTAACGGGATCACGAAGATGCCGATCAGGCTGGCGAAGATCATGCCGGTGAAGACCGGCGTGCCGAGCGAGCGGCGGCTGATCTGCGCGGCGCCGCTGGCGATCACCAGCGGGGTCAGGCCGAAGATGAAGGCGATCGAGGTCATGGTGACGGCCCGGAACCGGGTGCTGGCGCCGGCCACCGCGGCCTCGGTGATCGACATGCCTTCCTCGCGGCGGTCCTTGGCGAATTCGACGATCAGGATGCCGTTCTTGGCGGCCAGCGCGATCAGCGTCACCATGCCGATCTGCACATAGAGGTTGATGTTGAGGCCGAACAGTTTGACGCCGAGCAGAGCGCCGAAAATACCTACGATGACCGAGAGCAGCACCGGCACCGGAATGATCCAGCTCTCGTACAGCGCCACCAGGAACAGGAACGCGAACAGCACGGAGGCGACCAGCACCGGCCCGGTCTGGCCGCCGGCCGCGACCTCCTGATAGGCGGTGCCGGTCCAGTCGTACGAGAAGCCTTGCGGCAGCGTGCGGTTCGAAATGTCGGCCATCGCCGCCAGCGCGTCGCCGGAAGAGGCGTTGGCCGCCGGGTTGCCGAACACCGGCACCGCCTCGGTATCGTTGTATCGCGAGATGATCGCCGGCTCCAGGATGGTCCGGGTCGTCGCTAGCGAGCGCATCGAGATCATCGCGCCGGTTCTGCTTCGTACATAGCTCTGCCAGATCGAGTCCGCGGTCTCGCGGTTCACCGCCTCGCCCTGGATGTTCACCTGCCAGACCCGGCCGTACAGGTTGAACTGGTTGACGTAGTAGCCGCCGAGCGTAGCCTGCAAGGTCGTGAAGATGTCGGCGACGTTGACGCCGAGCGCCTCCGCCTTCTGCGGTCGACGTCCAGATAGACCGCCGGATTGCTGGCGTTGTAGGTGGAATAGACGTGGTCCAGGGTTTTGTTCTGATCGGCCGCGACGAGCAGGCCGTTCAGCACCGCGCTCATCCGTGTCGAGTCGGCCCCGGCGACGTTTTCCAGCTCGTACTGAAAGCCGCCATTGGTCGATAGCCCGATGATCGGCGGCAGGTTGAAGGCGGTGGAGGTGCCGTCCCGGAGGTTCGCGGTGGCCTGGTTGACGCGGCCGATGACCGCCTCGGCACCGTTGCTGGCGCCCGAGCGTTTACTAAATGGTTGCAGCTCCGTGATGATGAACGCGGCGTTGGATTCCGTGGCGGCGTCGAGCAGCGAGAAGCCGATGATCTCGATGGTCGCCTTGACCTGGCGCTGCTGGCGGAAGGTTGCCGCCACCTTGTCGGTGAAGGCGGTGGTGCGGTTCAGCGAGGCGCCGGGGGGCAGGTTGATCTGGGTGAAGTACGCGCCCTGGTCCTCGTTCGGCAGGAAGCCGGTCGGCGTCAGCAGCGCGATGACGACGGTGCCGGCGGCGAAAATCAACACTACGACGATGCCGATCCAGGCCCGGCCGACGCCGCGGGTGATGACGCTGGCATAGCCGCCGCGGGTTGCGTCGATCCAGCCCTGGATGCGGCCGAGGATGCCGCGGCGCTGCCGGTGCGGGCGGATCAGCAGGGCGCAGAGCGCCGGCGAGAGGGTCAGCGCGTTCAGCGCCGAGATCAGCATGGCGACGCTGATCGTCACCGCGAATTGCTGAAACAACAGGCCCGACAGGCCTGGGATGAAGCCGATCGGCACGAACACCGAGAGCAACACCAGAGAGATAGCGATGATCGGCGCGGTGATCTGGGTCATCGCCAGCTTCGTGGCCTCGGAAGGGTTCATCTCTGGGTTTTCCGCCATCACCCGCTCGACGTTCTCGACCACCACGATCGCGTCGTCGACGACGATGCCGGTTGCCACCACCAGCGCCAGCAAGGTCACGGTGTTGGCGGAAAAGCCGAAGGCCAGCAGAAACGCGAAGGCGCCGATCAGGGCGATCGGCACCACCACCATCGGCACGATCGTCGCCCGCCAGTCGCCGAGGAACAGGAACACCACCAGCACCACCAGCACGAAGGCCTCGGCGAGGGTGCTCTCGACCTCGTGGATCGTGTCCTGCACGAAGCTCGAACTGTCGTAGACGATGGTGGCGTGCAGGGAGGGCGGGAAGTCGCGTTGCAGTTTCGCCACCTCGCGCGTCACCGCGGCGGAGGTGGCGACGGCGTTGGCGCCGGGGGCAAGGTACATGGCGATGCCGAGGCCGACATCCTTGTTGATCTTGTTGATGCGCGACTGCGTCTGGGCGCCGAGCTCGACGCGGGCGATGTCTTTCAGCCGCAGGATGGTGCCGTCCGGATTGGTGCGGATCACGATGTTGCCGAACTGCTCCGGGGTCTCCAGCCGGCCTTGGGTTTCCACCGTCATCTGCAGCTGCTGGCCGTTATTGTTCGGCGGCGCGCCGATGGTGCCGACCGGCGCCTGGATGTTCTGCGCCTGCAAGGCGGCGATGATGTCGCCCGGCGTCAGGCTGAGCTGCGTCAGCCGGTTGGTGTCGTACCAGATCCGCATCGAATAGTTCTGGGTGCCGAAGGCGAGCGCCTGGCCGACGCCGGGGACCCGGCCGAGCGGGTCGAGGATGTTGATGATCGCGTAGTTGGAGATCTGCAGCGGTGTGAGTTTGTTGCCCTGGCTGGACAGGAACAGGAATTGCAGGATTGCCGAGGAGCGCTTGCGGACCGTGATGCCTTCCTGCTGCACCTGCGCCGGCAGTTGCGAAGTGGCCTGCTGCACCGCGTTTGTGACGTTGACGTTGTCGATGTCGGGGTCGGAGCCGACCTTGAAGCTGACGGTGAGGTTGTAACTGCCGTCGTTGGCGCTGGTCGAGGAGGCGTAGATCTCGTTGTTCAGGCCGTTGACCGCTTCCTCGATCGGCTCCGCCACCGTTTCTTCCACCACCCGGGCCGAGGCGCCGGGGTAGGTGACCATCACCTGCACCTGCGGCGGCACGATGGAGGGGAACTGGGCCACCGGGATCTGGGTGAGCGCCAGCGCGCCGGCCAAGGTGATGATGATGGCGATGACGATGGCGAAGCGCGGCCGGTCGATAAAAAAGGCGGACAGCACCGGGCTAGTTGCTCGGCATGCGGATGACGGGTGAGCGCGGTGCGCGGTGGTGAGTCACGCGCTAATCCTGGCCCGAGGCCGGCAACGGGGCGTTCTTGGCCGGTTGCGGGTTGACCTTGATGCCCGGATGGACCCGCTGGATGCCATCGACGACAACGCTGTCCCCGGCTTTCAGGCCGGACAGGATGGCGACGCTATCCGGCGTGGTTTGCCCGGTGGTGACGTTCTGCCGGCGCGCGGTGCCGGTTTTATCGACGACCAGGACATAGCTGCCAAGCTGGTCCGCCACCACCGCCTGTTGCGGCACGGTGATCTGCTGCTGGGCGGTACGGTCGCGCAGGACGACGTTGATGAACTCACCGTCCTGCAAGACGCGCTGCCCGGTATCGGCGTTGGGCAGGCCGGCAACCGGCGGGTTGGCGATGGTGCCGCGCATCGCCAGCGTGTCGGTGGACTGGGTGATCTGGTTGTTGACGAAGTCGATGCTGGCGGTTTGGTTGTAGGTTTGCCCGCTGGGCAGTTTGACCAGCAGTTCGACACCGGCGAGGCCGCCCTCGGCAACCCGGCTTTGCAGATCGAGCGCTTCCAGCGCCGGCAGCGAGAAGGTGATCCACATCGGGTCCTGGCTGACGACGGTGGCGAGCGGCCCGGAATTCGGCCCGACGACGTTGCCAACATCGACATTGGTGGCGCTGATCCGGCCGTCGATCGGCGAATGGATCTCGGTGTAGCCGAGGTCGATCTGCGCGGTCTGCAACTGCGCCGTCGCACTTGCGATCTGGGCGGCGCCGCTGAGCGCCGCGGCCCGGCCGGAATCGACCGAGGAGGGCAGCCCGGCGGGCGTATTCAGCAGCGCCTGGGCCCGGCCCAGAGTGAGGTTGGCGTTGTGCGACTGCGCCCGCGCCTGCTCGACCGCCGCCTGCGCCTGCGCCACCGCGGCCTGGTAGGGCGGCTGCTCGATGACGTAAAGCAACTGGCCCTGGGTGACCGTGTCGCCGTTCTTGAAGTCCTGGGCTTCGAGGAAGCCGGTGACGCGGGCGTTGAGCTGGACGATCTGTGGCGACTGCACGCGGCCGACATAGGACTGCTCATTATAAACCGGCTGGAGCGACGCCGTGATGACGCCGACTTCGGGCGGCGGCGCGCCACCTTCCTGCTGCGCCCAGGCTGGCGAAAACGTCAGGGCCAGCCAAGCCGCCGCCGGGAACATCATTCTCATCATCGACCGACCACTGGACCAACCGTCTAAACGGGCACCAAACCAACCGTCATATGGGCGGGGTTCAGTGTTGGTCAATGCTGCTGCCCCAATTCCACAGCTCCGGAGTATCCGGTTGCCCTTGCCTAAAAACCGCGCATCTGCATCTACTGAACAGGCCGGAACGGCTGTGGAAAGGAAGAAAATGGACGGCGGCGCCGATGCCCGGCGGATCACCATCTATCGGCCGGAGGATTTCGCGCCGATGCGCGCGGCCGGCCGGCTCGCCGCGGAAACGCTCGACATGATCGCGCCGCATGTCCGGCCCGGCGTGACGACCGAGGCTCTGAACACCTTGTGTCACGACTTCATCCTGAGCCACGGGGCGGTGCCGGCGCCGCTGAACTATCGCGGCTTTCCAAAATCGATCTGCACCTCGATCAACCACGTGGTCTGTCACGGCATACCTGGCGACCGCAAATTGCTCGACGGCGACGTACTGAACATCGACATCACCGTGATTCTGGCGGGCTGGTACGGCGACAGCAGCCGGATGTACGCCGCCGGCACGCCCGGCACGCGCGCCAAGCGGCTGATGGATGTCACCTATGAGTCGTTGCTGCGCGGCATCGCCGTGGTGAAGCCAGGTGCCACCTTCGGCGATGTCGGCCACGCCATTCAGAGCTATGTGGAGGGGCAGCGCTACACGGTGGTGCGGGATTTCTGCGGCCATGGCATCGGCCAGCGCTTTCACGAGCCGCCGAACGTGCTGCATTTCGGCCGCCGCGGCGAAGGCCCGGTGTTCCAGCCGGGCATGTTCTTCACGATCGAGCCGATGGTCAACGCCGGCCGGCCGGAAGTGAAGATATTGGAGGATGGTTGGACCGCCGTGACCCGCGACCGCTCGCTCTCGGCGCAGTTCGAGCATATGATCGGCGTGACGGATAACGGCTGCGAAATCTTCACGCTTTCGCCAGCGGGCCATACCGCGCCGCCTTACCGGTAACGCCGCCGGACCCTTGCGCCGGCGCGGCCCCGCCCTTAGTAAGAACCGCCAAGGTTCAGATTGAAAGCTTGGCCATGCCCCCCGATGATTTCGTCGCTCCCGCCTTTGCCGGCCGCGTCGCCGAGGCGCTGGCCTTTGACGATGTGCTGCTGGTGCCGGCCTACTCGCAGGTTCTGCCGGCGTCGGTGCGCACCGCGACGCGGCTGACTCGGGAGATCTGGCTGAACATCCCGCTTGTGTCGGCGGCGATGGACACTGTGACCGAGGCGGCGATGGCGATCGCGATGGCACAAGCCGGCGGCATCGGCGTGATCCACAAGAACTTCACGATCCAGGAACAGGCGGCGCAGGTCCGCAAGGTCAAGAAGTTCGAGAGCGGCATGGTGGTGGACCCGCTGACCATCCACCCCGACCAGACCCTGGCCGACGCAAGGGCGATGATGGCGATGCATAACATCAGCGGCTTCCCGGTGGTCGAGCGCGGCAGCGGCCGGCTGGTCGGTATTCTGACCCACCGCGACGTGCGCTTCGCCACCGACCCGGCGCAGACCGTGGCCGAGCTGATGACCCGCGACAACCTCGCCATCGTCTCGGCCGGCGTCTCCGCCGAGGCGGCTCGGGCGTTGTTGCACAAGCGCCGGCTGGAGAAGCTGCTGGTGGTGGACGAGGCCTATCGCTGCGTCGGGCTGATGACAGTCAAGGACATGGACAAGGCCGAGGCCTATCCGCTGGCCAACAAGGACGAATTGGGCCGCTTGCGGGTCGCCGCCGCCACCGGGGTTGGCGAGGATGGGGCGGCGCGGGCCGACGCGCTGATCGAAGCCGGGGTGGATGTGGTGGTAGTGGACACCGCGCATGGCCACTCGAACGGCGTGCTGCAGGCAGTGACGCGGATCAAGCAGGCCTCCAACGCGGTGCAGATCATCGCCGGCAATGTGGCGACGCCGGAGGGGGCGGCGGCACTGATCGACGCCGGAGCGGACGCCATCAAGATCGGCATCGGGCCGGGCAGCATCTGCACGACGCGCGTGGTGGCCGGGGTCGGCGTGCCGCAATTCTCGGCGGTGCTGGAGACCGCGGCGCTGTGCCGGGCCCGTGGCGTGCCGGCGATCGCCGATGGCGGCATCCGGGCATCGGGCGACATGGTCAAGGCGATCGCCGCCGGGGCGGATGCGGTGATGGTCGGCTCGATGCTGGCGGGCACCGAGGAGGCGCCGGGAGAAGTATTTCTTTATCAAGGACGTAGCTATAAATCTTATCGTGGGATGGGAAGCCTGGGCGCGATGGCGCGAGGTTCGGCCGATCGCTATTTCCAGCAGGAGATCAAGGACACGTTGAAGCTGGTGCCGGAGGGGATCGAGGGGCGGGTGGGCTACAAAGGCCCGATGGCGGCGGTGGTCCACCAGCTGGTCGGCGGCCTGCGCGCCGGCATGGGCTATACCGGCTGCGCCGACATCGAGGCGCTGCAGACCCAGGCGAAGTTCCGCCGCATCACCGGCGCCGGCTTGCGCGAGAGCCACGTCCACGACGTCGCGATCACCCGCGAGGCGCCGAATTATCGGCAGGAGGGTTGAGCCGATGAGCCGCGCCATACAACCCGTGCCCTCGCCAGAGGCCACGCTGTACGAGCGGGATTTCTATGCCTGGGCTAACCAACAAACGGCGTTGTTGCGCGCCGGCAAGCTGGCCGAGGCGGACCTAGAGCATATCGCCGAGGAAATCGAAAGCATGGGCAAGGCCGAAAAGCGGGAACTGGCGAACCGCCTGGCCGTCCTGCTGCTGCATCTGCTGAAATGGCGTTTTCAGCCCGGCCGTCGTGGCGCCTCGTGGCAGGCCACCATCCGCGTGCAGCGCCGCGACCTTGATGTTCACATGGCCGACAACCCCAGCCTGAAGGCAGTGGTTCCGCAGGCCATAGTGCAAGCTTACGGCAACGCCGTGATCGAGGCGGGCGCCGAAACCGGCTTCGCCGAAGCGGTTTTTCCGCCGATTTGCTCCTGGACCTTCGTGCAGATAATGGACCCGGATTTCTGGCCGGAAGCCGCCTGAGCCGCACAAGGAAACCGTATGACCCCCGCCGGGCGGCTTGCCGCCGCGATCGACTTGCTGGCGGAAATCGAGGCCGATCCGCGCCCGGCCGATGCCGTCGCCAACGCCTTTTTCCGCAACCGGCGCTTCATCGGCGCCGGCGACCGGCGGGAGGTGAGCGGGCTGGTCTGGGGTGTGCTGCGCGGCCGCCGGCATCTCGGCTGGTGGCTGGAGCGCTACAACGTGGCCGCGACACCCCGGCTGTTGCTGGCGGCACAGGCGTATTTCGCCGGCATGACGGTGCCGAAGATTGCCATGGCCTTCGTCTCCGGCCGCTATGGCCCGCCGCCGCTGGATGCCGCCGAAACGGCGCTGTTGGAAAAACTCGCCGGCCATAGCTTCGAGCATCCGGGGATGCCGGATGCGGTGCGCTACGAGGTTCCGGACTGGATCCTGCCCAGGTTGGCGGCGGCGTTCGGGCCCGGCCTGCCCACCGAAATGGCGGCGCTGAGCGAGCCGGCGCCGCTCGACCTGCGCGTCAACATACTGAAGACCGACCGCACCCAGGCCGTGGAGGCGCTGGCGCGCGAGCAACTCGTCGCCGCGCCGACCCGCTTTAGCCCGTGGGGACTGCGCCTGGCGGGCCGGCAATCGGTGACGCAGGGCGCGGCGTTCCGCGACGGCCTGGTCGAGATCCAGGACGAGGGCAGCCAATTGATCGCGCTGACCGTCGATGCCCAACCGGGAATGCGGGTGCTGGACTACTGCGCCGGCGCCGGCGGCAAAACCCTCGCTATCGCAATGACGATGGGCAACAAGGGGCAGATTGCCGCTTGCGACGTTTCCGCACCCCGGCTTGAAGCGGCGGGCAAGCGGCTGCGCCGCGCCGGCGTGCACAACGCCGAGACGCATCTGCTGGCGCCGGGCGACAAATGGACCAAGCGGCAGGCCGGCAAATTCGACCGCGTGCTGGTGGACGCGCCCTGCACCGGCACCGGCACCTGGCGCCGCAACCCGGATGCCCGCGGCCGGTTGCGGGAAAGTGATCTGGCGGAACTCATGGCCAAGCAGGCGGCGATCCTGGACGAGGCGCAAAAAACCCTGAAGCCCGGCGGCCGGCTTATTTACGCCACATGCTCTTTGCTCAATGATGAAAATGAAGCTCAGATGGAGGCGTTGCTGGCCCGAAATCCGACCCTGCAGGCTGTTCCGGTCGGCGCGCCGCTGCCGGACGCGCTGCATGGCAGGTGGCTGCGCCTGACCCCGAACCGCCACGGCACCGATGGATTTTTTGCCGCGGTGTTGGAAAAAACCGCTTGATCGCGATCCGCCGCGCCCGCGCCGCCGACGCGCCGGGGATCGGCGCGGTCCATGTATCGGCCTGGCGCAGCGCCTATCCCGGCGTGCTGCCGGATGATTTCCTGGCCCGGCTTTCGGTGGCCAGGCAGGCCGGGCATTATGACCGCGCGATCCGCATCGGCCTTGGCGTCCATGTCGCCGCCGTCTCCGGTGCGGAGGCGCCGACCGCGCCGATCGTGGTCGGCTTCTCGACCGCGCGCCGGACCCGCCCCGGCGCCCTCGCCGAGGGCGAGGTGGAGACGCTGTACGTGCTGGATGACTGGCGGGAACGCGGCCTGGGCCGGCAGTTGCTGCGCGCCTCCGCCCAGCACCTCTCCGCCATGGGCTGCCGCTCGGCCTTTGCCTGGGTGCTGCGCGACAACCCGGCAAGCTTTTTCTACGAACACCTCGGCGGCAAGCGCATCGCCACCGGCACCACCTTCGTCGGCGGGTCGGAAGTCCCGCAGATTGCTTTTGCGTGGGATCCGATCGAGTTGCTCCTGGATGTGGATGCTTAAGTAAGTGCCTCCGGCGGCCGGGGCCGGGAGGCCCCGGACCCCATGAGTTGGGGCCGGTGCTTGGCCACTCGTCGTTCGTTTACTTTGAGGCGAAGATTTCTGCGCTGCGCGCAATCGTGGCACTCTTCGTGCCAAGTTCGCGAGCGCAGCGAGCATTAAGTTTATCCAAGTTAGCCACGGATTTCGAACAGCCAGTTGTCCAGTCCCATGAGTGGCCGACCCGTGGCCCCAACTCCTGGGGTCCGGGGCCTCTCGGCCCCGGCCGCCGGAGGCTCTGCTGATTGCCCGCCGGACCTGTTCGCGGTAGGTCGCCGGATGCTCGACGAAAAGATATTGATCCTCGATTTCGGCAGCCAGGTGACGCAGTTGATCGCACGGCGGGTGCGGGAATCCGGGGTGTATTGCGAGATCATGCCGTTCAATGCCGACCCGGCGCGCATCGCCGCGTTTGGGGCGCTTGGGTACATTCTGTCGGGCGGGCCGGCCAGCATTTCGGATGCCGGCTCGCCGCGGGCGCCCGAGCTGGTTTTTAACGCCGGGGTGCCGGTCCTCGGGATCTGCTACGGGCAGATGACGATGTGTGCGCAGCTTGGCGGCGCCGTGCAAGGCGCGGAAATCCGCGAATTTGGTCGCGCTCTGGTCGATATCGTCGAGGATTGCGCGCTGTTCGAGGGCGCCTGGAGCGTCGGCGCGCGCGAGCCGGTGTGGATGAGCCATGGCGACCATATCAGCCGGGCGCCGGAGGGCTTCCGCACCGTCGCGGTCTCGGAGGGCGCGCCCTACGCGCTGATCGCCGACGATGCCCGGCATTTCTACGGGCTGATGTTCCACCCGGAGGTGGTGCACACGCCGCATGGTGCCGCGCTGCTCCGCAACTTCACCCACAAGGTTTGCGGCTTGTCCGGCGGCTGGACCATGGCCGGCTTCCGGGCCGAGGCGCTCGCCAAAATCCGCGCCCAGGTGGGGCAGGGGCGGGTGGTGTGCGGCCTCTCCGGCGGGGTCGATTCCTCGGTCGCGGCGGCGCTAATCCATGAGGCGATCGGCGACCAGCTGACCTGCATCTTCGTCGACCACGGCGTGCTGCGCGCCGGCGAGGCGGAGGAGGTGGTGCGGGTGTTCCGCGACCGCTTCAACATCCGCCTGGTGCACCGCGACGCCTCTGAATTGTTCCTGGAAAAGCTGGCCGGTGTCGCCGACCCGGAGGCCAAGCGCAAGATCATCGGCGGGCTGTTCATCGAGGTGTTCGACGAGGAGGCGGGGCGGCTCGGCGGCGCTGACTTTCTAGCGCAGGGCACGCTGTATCCGGACGTGATCGAATCCGTCAGCGCCCTCGGCGGCCCCAGCGTCACCATCAAGTCGCATCATAATGTCGGCGGCCTGCCGGAGACGATGAAGCTGAAACTGGTCGAGCCGCTGCGGGAACTTTTCAAGGACGAGGTGCGGGTGCTGGGCCGCGAGCTCGGCCTGCCGGAGAGCATCGTCGGCCGCCATCCGTTTCCCGGTCCCGGCCTCGCCATCCGCATCCTGGGACCGGTGACGCGGGAGGCGGTGCGGATCCTGCAGAAGGCCGATGCGATCTATCTGGAGGAAATCCGCGCCGCCGGATTGTACGACGCGATCTGGCAGGCTTTTGCGGTGCTGCTGCCGGTCAAATCGGTCGGCGTGATGGGCGACGGCCGGACCTACGACCAGGTCTGCGCGCTGCGCGCCGTCACCAGCACCGACGGCATGACGGCGGAGGTCTATCCGTTCGACATGGCGTTCTTAACCCGCGTCGCCGGCCGCATCGTGGGCGAGGTGCGGGGCATCAACCGCGTCACCTACGACATCACCAGCAAGCCGCCGGGAACGATCGAATGGGAATGATTCGGGGCCATTTATGGCTATCGCGATCAATCGTCCTCTCCCAATCAAGACGTTGAAATAAAAAGATAATCTGTCGCGATCTATCGGGATCATTCGCGGTCAAGCGGAAGGCGCTGACGGTAACGGCGACAGTACGCTGCAAACTTGCGCTCGCCCCATCACGGCGATACCGTCACGATCATTGAAGGCCATGACGGTATTCTTGATGAGCCAAGCCATTGAAAAACAATGGTTTAGCTCTCGAAAAACCGCTCCAGACAGGCTGACGGTATTTGCGGATCGAGGAGATCGGTATGCTAACCGACGTTGCACTCAAGTGTCTGAAACCACGTGATAAACCATACAAGGTCACCGATCGCGACGGCATGTACGTTCACGTCTCGACTTCGGGAACTTTGACGTTCCGGTTGGACTACCGTCTGCACGGTCGGCGCGAGACGCTGTCAATCGGCATTCAAACGGGACCCCCGATCGGCGTGCAAAAAGGACCCCTGGGTCATGCTGGATGGGCTTGTCCAGGTAGCGAACAGGAGGGCCCCGCGCGCCCGAGGAGCGCGGTTCAAATGCGCTGGCGTAGCGGGCGCGTGGGAGGTGCCTGTTTGCCCACCTGGGCAAGCCCGGGGGTGGGGTCCGGGGAGGGGGTTTGATCAGGCGCGGCCGGTCAGGCGCGGCCGGTTCAGGCGCGGTTTTTGAAGCGCCAGCTTTCGTTGCCGGTCTCGACGATGTCGCAATGGTGCGTCAGGCGGTCGAGAAGTGCCGTAGTCATCTTGGCGTCGCCGAACACGCTCGGCCATTCGCCGAAGGCCAGGTTGGTGGTGACGATGATCGAGGTCTTCTCGTAGAGCCGGCTGATCAGGTGGAACAACAGCTGGCCACCGGCCTGGGCGAACGGCAGATAGCCGAGTTCATCCAGAACCAGGAAGTCCAAGCGCATGGCAAAGTCGGCGAGCCGCCCCTGCCGGCTGGATCTTGCCTCGGCTTCCAGGCGGTTGACCAGATCGACGACGGTGAAGAACCGGCCACGAGCGCCACCGCGGATGCAGGCTCGTGCTATGGCTATGGCCAGATGGCTCTTGCCGGTGCCGGTGCCGCCGACCAGGACGGTGTTGCGCTGTGCCGCGATAAAATCACCGCCGGCCAGATCACGCACCAGCGCCTCGTTGATCGGCGTCCCGGCGAACTCGAAGTCCTCGAGATCCTTGGCCAGCGGCAGCTTGGCGATGGTGATCTGATACTTGATGGAACGAGCCTGCTTCTCGGCGATCTCCGCCTGCAGCAGATCGCCGACGATATGCGGCGGTTCATGCTGACGTTTGATGCCGACGGACATCACCTCGTCATAGCCGGCGCGCATGCCGAACAATTTCAGCTGCGCCATCATGTCGAAGATCTGGGCGCGTTCCATTAAAAACTCCTCCGCAGGCTGTCATAGCGAGCACAATCGGCGATCGGGGCGTGACGGAGCTTCAGTGCATCAGGTGTCATGATCGTCACCGCTGGCTCCGGATCACGGCTGCGCGCCAGAATATTGATGATGACATCGGCGGAATGAACGCCTTGGGCCAGCGCCTCGGCACAGGCGGCATCCACGCTGGTGAGGCCATCGGTCAGCACGGCGGACAGGACCTTCACCATCTGCCGGTCGCCATCGTCCGAGCCACGCAATTTGCGCCGGACGCGCTCCAGGTTCGACGGCAGCAGCCAGTCCTTGAACGGAGCTCCGTTGCGCAACGCGCCAGGCTTCCTGGCCAGCACCGGGACGTAATGCCAGGGATCGTAGATCGTCTCGCCACGGCCGAAGCAGCGGGCATGCTCGGCCACCATCACGCCGTCCTGGCGCAGCACGATGCGATCGGCATACGCTTGGATCTCCACCGGCCGGCCGACAGCACGCGAGGCCACCGAGTATTTGTTGTTGTCGAACCGCACCAGGCAGGTCTTGGAGACCGCGGCCGTGGTGGTGTGGAAGCCATCGAACCTCCCGGCGATCGGCACCAGATGTGCCCGCTCCGCCTCGAACACCGGCCAGATCGTCTGCTCCGTCAGTTCCGGATGTTTGTGAGCCTTGGCGTAGGCGACGCAGCGATCCAACAGCCAGGCGTTCAGCTCTTCATAGCTCGCCATCTTGATGCGCGGCGTGAAGAACCGCTCACGCACCAGCCCCACCTGGTTCTCGACCTGCCCCTTCTCCCAGCCCGAGGCCGGCGTGCAGGCCGTCGGATCGATCAAATAGTGACCGCACATCTGGGCGAAGCGCCGGTTGAACGCCCGGTCCTTGCCAATGAAGATGGAATCAACCGCGGTCTTCATATTGTCGTAGATGCCGCGCGTACATGTGCCCTTGAAGAAGGCAAAGGCACGGTCATGCGCGTCGAACACCATCTCCTGTGTCTCGCGCGGATAGGCCCGCACAAAGAACATTCGGCTGTGGCAGAGCCGGACATGGGCTACCTTCACCGTCGTCGTGGCGCCGCCGATCACCACGACCTCGTGGCTCCAATCGAACTGATACGCCTCGCCGGCAGCAAAGCTCAGCGGCACAAAGGCTTGCGCCGTTACGGCGCCGCGCTCCCTGGACCAGGACCGGGCATAGCGCCGAACCGCATCGTAGCCACCATCATAACCCCGGCCACGCAGTTCCTCGAAAATCCTGATCAGCGTCAGCCGCTCGCGTGCCGGCTTCGCCTCGTTCGCCAGCAACAAGGCATCCAGCGGACCGATCCAAGAACCAAGCTTCGGCAGTGGCTGGGCCTTCCGCGCGTAACGAAACTCCGTCGCCTCCGTCCGGATCACCTTCCGGACCACCTTGCGCGATACCCGAAGCTCCCGGCAGATCACCTTGATCGGCTTCTTCTGAACAAAATACGCCCGCCGGATCTTCGCTAGCGTCTCCACAATCAGCATCCTCAAACCGGCTCCCATGTTCCATGGAAGCCACTGTGAACCCCGTTCCAGAGGGGTCCCTATTGGACGCCGATTACCCCTAAAACGGGGTCCTTATTCCACGCCGATTCACATCGGCGACAGCGACGAAAATTTGGAGGTCTCTCAGCTCCATTATGGTTTAACGCCCAACCATCCTCGGAGGCTAATCGCAGGAGCTTAGAAATCCCTTAAATGCTTTTCGCAGCTCGACTTTCTGAGGTCGTGCTACCGGCGGTACGCTTGCGATCCGCCAGCAAGCGCGCTGGCGTCCAGATGCGGGGGCGTATATATCTTCTGGCTCAATCTATACAGGGCGAGTCGAATGGCGCTCAGCTTGAAGGATCCGGAGACTGACAGCCTTGCGCGCCAGGTTGCGAGCCTGACCGGCGAGACGCTGACCGAGGCGGTGCGCGGCGCGCTCCGGCTGCGGCTGCGTGACGAGCAGCTCAAGCGCGGCGAGCGGCCGTGGGACGACGCAGCGATCGACGCGATCATCGAGCGGTTCAACGCGCTGCCCGTGCTCGACACCCGTACCCCCGACGAAATCCTCGGCTATGACGAAAACGGCCTCCCATCCTGATGGTGATCGACAGCTCCGCACTGATCGCCATCCTCCGTCGCGAGCCCGAGGAGCAGGCGTTCCGAACCGCCGTTAAGCTGGCCTCCACCCGATTGCTCAGCGCCTCGACGCGCGTCGAGACCGGCATCGTCGCGCTCGGTTTGGCGGGCGAGGTGGGGCTGGAGCAGGTGGACGCGCTGCTGGATACGCTGCGGGTGGAAACGGTGCTACTCTCGGCCGACCACGCCCGTCTCGCGACCGACGCTTTCCGGCATTTCGGGAAGGGGCGTCACCCGGCCGGGCTCAATTTCGGCGATTGCTTCTCCTACGCGCTCGCCAAAGCGACTGGCGAGCCCCTGCTGTTCAAGGGCAACGACTTCGCCCAAACCGATATCAAGCGAGCCGTCTGAATGAACGCCGTTGAAATCGAGGAAGCTGTATCGGCGCTGGCGGAGCGGCCATTCGACCCGGCGGAGTTCCCGTTCGCCTTCCTTGAAGCGTTCGGGAACAAGGCGACCACGATCAAGCGGCTGCGCACTGGCGCCTCAAACCGTTCGGATCTCGCCGGCGGCGTGCTGCAGACGAACAACATCCACATCGCCGTCGCCGAGGCCGGCGCGGTCAGCGAGACGCTGAGCCGGCTGAAGGCCAGCCCGGCGACCGCCAAGGCCAAGGCCAAGTTCGTCCTGGCGACCGACGGGGACATTTTCGAAGCCGAGGACGTGGAGTCGGGCGAGACAGTCGCCTGCGGCTATGCCGCCTTCCCGGACCATTTCGGCTTCTTCCTGCCGCTGGCGGGGATCACCACCGTCCGCCAGCTGCGCGAGAGTAGCTTCGACATTCGCGCTACGAGCCGCCTCAACCGGCTTTACCGCACGCTGCTGGAAGAGAACCCGGACTGGGACGCCGCCGAGCGCCGGCCCGACATGAACCATTTCATGGCGCGGCTGATCTTCTGCTTCTTCGCGGAGGATACTGACATCTTCCACCGCAGCCATCCGTTCACCGGCACGATCGAGAAGATGAGCGAGCGAGATTCGTCGAACACCCACGAGGTGATCGGCGAGATGTTTCGCGCGATGAACACGCGGGCCATGGATCATGAGCTGGCGGGCATCGCGCGGTGGGCGCGGCCGTTTCCCTATGTCAACGGCGGGCTGTTCTCCGGCAGCCTCGATGTGCCGCGCTTCAGCCGGATCGCGCGCTCCTATCTGCTCCACATAGGCGGTCTCGATTGGACGAAGATCAACCCGGACATCTTCGGGTCGATGATCCAGGCCGTCGCCGACGACGAGGAACGCGGCGCATTGGGGATGCACTATACCAGCGTTCCCAACATCCTGAAGGTGCTGAACCCGCTCTTTCTTGACGACTTGCGCGAGAAGCTGGCGGAGGCAGGGTACAACGCCCGCAAGCTGCTCAACCTGCGCAATCGAATGGCGCGCATCCGGGTGTTCGATCCGGCGTGCGGCAGTGGCAACTTCCTTGTGATCGCGTACAAGCAGATGCGCGAGATCGAGGCGGCAATCAACGCGCGGCGCGGCGAGCCCGAGCGCCCGTCGGACATCCCGCTCACCAACTTTCGCGGCATCGAGCTGCGCGATTTTCCGGCCGAGATCGCGCGGCTGGCGCTGATCATCGCCGAATATCAGGCCGATGTGCTCTATCGCGGGCAGAAGCTGGCGCTGGCCGAGTTCCTGCCGCTCGACGCGGAGAATTGGATTACGCAGGGCAACGCGCTGCGGCTCGACTGGTTGAGCATCTGCCCGTCGACGGGAACAGGAGTGAAGCACCACGCCGACGACCTGTTCCACACGCCGCTCGATCAGGCGCAGATCGACTTCGAAAACGAAGGCGGGGAAACGTATATTTGTGGGAACCCGCCCTACCTCGGCAGCAAGTGGCAATCCGATGAGCAAAAGTCCGATTTAGCCGCCATTTTCGCTAAGCGAAGCTCTAGTTGGAAGTCGCTCGATTATGTCGCCGGGTGGTTCATGAAGGCAGCTGACTACGGCAGGCATACCGTAGGAGCCACCGCCTTCGTCAGCACTAACTCCATCTGCCAAGGGCAGCTAGTGCCTGCTTTATGGCCTGCCATTTTCGAGTCTGGAGCTCACATACACTTTGCTTACAACTCTTTCAGATGGGCTAATCTTGCGAGCCATAACGCAGTTGTCGTGGTAGTGGTGGTCGGAATAACTCACTCTGACTTTGACGTCTGCAGATTGTTTGAGATGCAGCCCAACGGAGGGCTCGTTGAACGCCAGGTCGATAATATCAATGCCTACCTGATACCCGCCCCCAACATTATAGTGGAAGCGGTTAGGACGCCGAATAACTCACTATCACCAATGTTCTTTGGAAATATGCCGCGGGATGCGGGGTACTTGTTGATGGATGACGAAGAGCGACGGGAGCTCATTCGTCAGAGTCCGGACGCTCGAAAATATCTGAAATGGCTGCAGGGCGCCGATGACTTCATTTCCGGTCGGCATCGCGCGTGTGTGTGGGTCGAAGAGAGCGATTTTGCACAGGCGTCGACGGTTCCGGAACTGAGGGAACGATTTGAGGGAGTGAAGCAGACGCGGTTGGCGTCCAACGCCGAATCTACCCGGTCGTTTGCCGCCAGGCCCTATCGCTTCGTGCAAATTCAGGGTGTTGCAAAACAAAGCGCCATCATTGTTCCCCGCCATTCATCTGAGCGCCGTGAATACCTCCCAGTGGGATTGATCGACAGCGAAGTGATTGTTGCTGACAGCGCGCTCGCTATCTACGATGCGGAACTATGGAACATTGCAATCCTGTTATCAAAACTACATTTGGTATGGATCGCGGCTGTCTGTGGTAAGATCAAAACCGATTATCGTTATTCTAACACAATTGGGTGGAACACCTTCCCCGTTCCATTCCTCACCACCCAAAACCGGACCACGCTATCCTCGGCAGCCGAAAATATTCTTCTGGCGCGTGAGGCGCACTTTCCAGCGACCGTTGGCGATCTCTACAATCCCGAAGATATGCCCTCCGACTTGCGCGCGGCGCATGAGGCGAACGACGAAGCCCTTGAGCGCATTTACATCGGCAGAAAATTCAAGAACGACACCGAACGCTTGGAGAGGCTGTTCCAGCTTTATGCAGAAAAGTCTGCTGCGCCAAACTCCCGTGAGAAGATCGCATGAACGTCGGTTCTGTTCTGCAGCCAGGGCCACGTTCGACGCTGGAAACGTTGAGGGGCTGTGTCGCCGATAAGTTTGTAAGCCAGCTCGATGTTGCTGTTGCCTACGTTACGTCGAGTGGGCTTCTCAAGCTGCTCGACATGCTTGAGCATGAGCTCGACGGTGGAATTAATGATGTGCCGGTCAGATGGATAACGTCATTCGATTACAAAAGGACCGATCCGGCGTCACTGAGCCGCCTCCTAGACCTCCACGCGGACCGCGTCCGCATCTTTGGAGGAGTGCGGGCGCTCGGAACGAGCTGTATACCGAGCATTCCATTCCACCCTAAGGTATTCATGTTCAAAGGTTCGGGCCAGCAGCGTGTGCTGGCCGGTTCTGGCAATCTTTCATATTCCGGTTTGGTCCGGGGCTACGAAGCCGGATTTTTGATTACTGATACAAACGGGAAGGCACCCGTCGCCGCGTCGGTCGATAGCTATTTCAACTGGTTTGAGGGCCTCTGGCAGACCTCCGACACCTTAAATTCTGCCCTCCTCGCCAGCTACAAGACACAATATGATAAAAAGGAGAACCTCGAAGCTCCAGCTTTGACGGATGACGACTTTTTGCCAGCGAATAAGAGCGCAAATGCACTTTCACTAGCTGACCTTATGAAAATTAGAGCGGCCCGTCGTTTGTGGATTTCAGCCGGTAACATCACCAAAAACCGCGGGGTCCACCTGCCTGGTAATCAGCTAATGATGAAGAGGATGACTCGCGTATTCTTTGGAATTCCTCCTGTTGATGTTCCAGCCGACACCCTTCTCGGGCATTTCGATATTTCCTATAACGGCGCAGGGTACAAAGACTGCACAATATCTTACAGTAACAATAAGATGGACAAGTTGACTCTGCCAATACCCGATGACGGTGGACCGCCGACTTATGACCAAACGGTGCTCCTACTGGAGCGAGTGCAATCTGATAAATTCCATATCACGTTGGCCAAGGCCGGAGACAAACAACGCTGGAAGGCCCGGAGCAAAGCTATTGGCGGGTATTTTCAAATGAATGGCGGCCGGGAGTGGGGGGTCTATTGATGTTGTGTATCAGACTGTGTGGGTGTCGCTCATGACAACTGTAAAGACCATTCCGGCCGTGTCGATCACGACCGCTCGCACTGGCGTCTCAGCCAAAGCCAATGAGCTTGGAATGCGCCCGATGCAGGAGCGCGCCTACGAGAAGCGCGGCGAGCAGTTCCTCCTGATAAAATCGCCGCCCGCGTCGGGCAAGAGTCGGGCGCTGATGTTCGTCGCGCTCGACAAGCTCGCCAACCAAGGGCTGAAACAGGCGATCATCGTGGTGCCGGAGAAGAGCATCGGCGCCAGCTTCAACGACGAGCCGCTGAGCCGTTACGGCTTCTGGGCGGACTGGCGCGTCGCGCCCCGATGGAATCTGTGCAACGCCCCGGGCGAGGATGGGGGCAAGGTGAAGTCGGTCGGCGCCTTCCTCGAGAGCGACGACAAGGTGCTAGTCTGCACCCACGCCACCTTCCGCTTCGCGGTCGACAAGTTCGGCATTGAGGCGTTCGATGACCGACTGATCGCGGTTGACGAGTTCCACCACGTCTCATCCAGCCCCGACAACAAGCTGGGCCTCCACCTCGGGGACTTCATCGCGCGTGACAAGGTGCATCTCGTCGCGATGACCGGCTCCTATTTCCGGGGGGATGCGGAGGCCGTCCTTTCGCCCGGCGACGAAGCGAAGTTCGAGAGCGTCACCTACACCTATTACGAGCAGCTCAACGGCTACGAATATCTGAAGCAGCTCGACATCGGCTATTTCTTCTACTCCGGCCCCTATGCGGACGACATCCTCGCCGTGCTGGACCCGGCCGAGAAGACGATCATCCACATTCCCAACGTCAATTCGCGCGAGAGCACGAAGGACAAGATCAGGGAGGTGGAGCACATCATCGAGGCGTTGGGCGAATGGCAGGGTGCGGACCCCGCCACCGGCTTCCAGCTCGTCAGGTCACCGGACGGGCGGATCCTGCGCATCGCCGACCTGGTTGACGACGACGCGGCCAAGCGCGACCGCGTCTCCGCCGCGCTGAAAGACCCGGCGCAGAAGAACAACCGCGACCATGTGGACATCATCATTGCGCTCGGCATGGCGAAGGAGGGCTTCGACTGGATCTGGTGCGAGCACGCGCTGACCGTCGGCTACCGCGCCAGCCTGACCGAGATCGTGCAGATCATCGGCCGCGCTACCCGCGACGCGCCGGGCAAGACTCGCGCCCGCTTCACCAACCTGATCGCCGCCGTCGATGCGTCGGACGAAGCCGTCCGCGAGGCCGTCAACGATACGCTGAAGGCGATCGCCGCCAGCCTTCTGATGGAGCAGGTGCTGGCGCCGCGCTTCGAGTTCAAGGTCAAGAACCCGACGACCAGCGCCGCCACGCCCGGCTTCGACTATGGCGCGGGCGGCTACGATCCCGCGAAGTGCAACGTCGGCTTCCATGAGGAGCGCGGCGTCTTCGAGGTCGAGATCAAGGGCCTGGTCGAGCCCAAAAGCCCGGAAGCGGTGCGCATCTGCCGCGAGGACCTGAACGAGGTGATCGCCACCTTCGTGCAGGACAAGCCCTCGATCGAGCGCGGCCTTTTCGACGAGGAGCTGGTGCCCGAGGAGCTGACGCAGGTCCGTCTGGGCAAGATCATCAAAGACAAGTTTCCGGAGCTGGACGACGACGATCAGGAGGCGGTGCGCCAGCACGCCATCGCCGCCCTGACCCTGACGCAGCAGGCGAAGAAGATTGCGTCTGGTGACAACGGGGACGAGCCGACCCGCAACACCGCGCTCGTCGAGGGCGTGCGCAAGTTCGCTATGGACGTCCGCGAGCTCGACATCGACCTGATCGACCGGATCAACCCATTCGGCGAAGCCTATGCGATCCTCGCCAAGACCATGAGCGAGGACAGCCTGAAGCAGGTCGCGGCGGCGATCGCCGCCAAGCGGACAGCATTGACGCCGGAGGAGGCGAAGGAGCTGGCCCAGCGCGCCGTAAGGTTCAAGCGAGAGCGCGGGCGGTTGCCGTCGATCAGCTCGACGGACGCCTGGGAAAAGCGGATGGCGGAAGGCGCGGCCGCCTTCGTGCGGTTCAAAGACGAGGGTCGCTATGAGTGACCTCGACCTCGACGAGCTGAGAGACGAACTGGCCGAGTTCGCCCAGCCCGCGAAGCCGGTCGGGCGCTCGCCGCGTGAGGAACGTATCATCGCCGGCTTCGAGGAGGTCCGGCGGTTCGTCGAGCAGCACGGCAGGGCTCCCCAGCATGGCGAGGACCGCGACATCTTCGAGCGGCTCTATGCAGTGCGCCTTGATCGGCTGCGAGCGCTCGAGGACTGTCGCGCGCTGCTGACGCCTCTCGACCATCAGGGGCTGCTGGACGCCGGCGATCCCACAGTCGCTTCGTCGGCCGATGATCTCGACATCGACGATCTTGCGGCCGAGCTGGAGGGCGCGGCGGGGGAGCCAAGCATCACCCAACTGCGTCACGTCCGCACCAGCGCGGACAAGCGCGTCGCAGACGAGATCGCCGAGCGTGACAAGTGCGAGGACTTCGACCGCTTCGAGCCGCTGTTCGTCGCTGTTCAGCATGACTTGGATGCCGGTGTCAGGACAACGCGGCCGTTCGTGCGAGATGCCGGACTGTTGAAGGCCGACATCACGGAAGGGCAGTTCTTCATCCTCGGCGGCCAAATCGCCTATGTCGCGGACGTGGGCGAGACGTTCCGCGCCCCGAACGGCGAGACCGACGCCAGGCTGCGCGTCGTCTATTCCAACGGCACGGAGAGCAACCTGCTCCGCCGCTCGCTCCAGCGCGCCCTCTATAAGGACGAGGCGGGGCGGCGGATCACGGAACCCGCCGCCGGCCCCCTGTTCGCGGAGGACAGCGGCGACGACGACCAGGCCAGCGGCACGATCTATGTTCTCCGCAGCAAATCCGATCACCCGCTGGTGGTGGCCAACCGCGAGGTGCTGCACAAGATCGGCGTGACCGGCGGCGATGTTTCCCGGCGGATCGGCGCCGCCAAGCTCGACCCGACCTTCCTCATGGCAGACGTCGAGATCGTCGCGACGTACAATCTCTTCAACGTCAATCGGGCGAGGTTGGAGAATTTGATCCACCGCATCTTCGACCCGGCGCGGCTCGACATCGAGGTAAAAGACAGGTTCGGCAAGCCGGTGATCCCGCGCGAGTGGTTCCTCGTGCCGCTGTTCGCGATCGATGAAGCCGTCGCGAAGATCAAGGACGGCACCATTACCGATTTCGTATACGACCCAGCCACGGCTCGCTTGAAGAATGCGTAACGTAAGAGAGACCGGGCGGATCACGGCCCGATTGCTGCGGAGCGCTGACCTGACCTGAGCGGCCCTTCGTTCAGGCAGGTTATCGGCAGCTACGCCTCTAATGTCTGGCATCCGGCCACGCCGTTGGCTTTGACGTCGCACCATCCTTCGGTTCGGTTGGACGCAGACTCCTTCTGCGGTGGCTCAGGGCAGCGATGCTCACGATCACCGCACCGGTAGCGCCTTGGTGGGCAACATCAGGTTCTTCATGCGCACCATTTTGACGAAGTTGTGCAACGATGGCGCTTGCGCCGCAACGGTAACTCGCTTATACGCACCAAAGACGAGAATATGAGCATCGCTCGCGGAGATTTGTGCAATTGGACCATTTCGCAATCATTCAGGCTTTGTGCCGTTCGGCGATTGTCGATGCCTCTCCGGCGGTTCGTAAGCAGATCGAGCGCCTGCGCGACGCCTTGCAGAAGGGCGGAGATGATAAGCAGGCGGCGTCAATCGCCGGCATCTTGGCTGCCTCGGAGCGGGCGAAGGAGGTTGCGCCCAGCCGAATCGAACGGTCACGTGCGCCGCTGGTCGGGGAGACGCTTGCCGCCAACACGCCGGTGCCGGTTGATCGAGAGACAGCGGCCCCGCTTGCCGACATCATCTTCCCGACCGAGACGGCGCCGCGCGCACCGCTGTTCAATGCGACCGTCTCTCAAGCGATCGGGACGATCGTCGAAGAATGGATGCACTTCGACGCGTTCGCCGAACTCGACGTCGCGCCTTCTAAGACGTGCCTGATTTATGGAGCGCCGGGCACCGGCAAGACTCGTCTCGCGTTTTGGATCGCGCATGAGCTCGGCCTCCCGATTGTGCTGGTGAAGCTCGACGGCTTGGTCTCGTCGTTCCTCGGCACAACCGCGCGTAACATCGGCAACCTGTTCAGCTTTGCCAATCGCTATCGCTGCGTTCTGTTGCTCGACGAGTTCGACGCGATCGCCAAGGTTCGCGATGACCCACAGGAGGTGGGCGAAATCAAGCGTGTGGTCAACGCGCTGCTTCAGAACCTCGACGCGCGTCGCAACGTCGGGTTCACCATAGGTATCACCAATCATCCGAAGCTGCTCGACTCTGCGGTCTGGCGGCGCTTCGAGGTGCAACTCGAAATTCCCAAGCCGGATTTCGCGATGCGCAAGGCGATCGCCGAGCAGTTCATGCCGCCGATTAAGGCGCCCGACAGTCATCTGCAGCTGATCGCCTGGTTCACTGAAGGATCGACGGGCGCCGAGATTGAGTCCTTGGTGCGCACCTACAAGAAGGCGATGAGGCTTTGCGAGAGCGATCGCCTCGATCTTCTAGGAACGCTGCGCCAATTCGCAACGCTCAACGCCGCACGTGTCCAGAGCGAGCGTCGTGCCTTGTTGTTCGACGAGCCGACCAATCTGTTCCGAGCGATGCGCGATGATCCGATCCTCGGCTTCTCGATGGCCGATATCGGCGAGATCGCCGGCAGGGATAAATCGACGGTGAGCCGCCAGATCGGTAAGGCCCTCAAGGCCGACGAGGAGCGCTGACTATGGCAAGCCCCGTCCAGATCGTCCTCAATCCTGAGAACTATGAAGAGGCGCGCGAAGCGGGCGGCGGCGGAGGCAAAAAGGACTTCTTCGCCCATCGTGACGGTGATTTCACAGGGCATCGCAAGGCGCTAATCGGTCAGCTCGCTGCGATCTCGGGAACCCTCTCGGCGCAGTCGACCGGCGCGGTGGGTTTCGTAAAGGTGATCCTGCGTCGTGAAGCCTGGGCGAAGAGTCACCGTCCCATGACCGCCTTGTTCCGCGATGATCGCGCGGCCGTAGTGGGCGGCGGGGATCTCGGCGTAATGATCGTTGAGGCAGAGCCAGCAGGTCTCGCTCAGATCGCCGGCGAGATCGCGAAGGCCGAGACCGACACCCGCACGAAGCTGAATGAGAAAACAGGGAAGGAAGAGCCCAATCCATCAGCGCGTAAGAGCGAGACCGGGGCGATCGAGCGGATCGAGCTCTATGGCCCGACCGACAAGCGTAATTTTTCGGTCGAGGAAGCGGTCGCCTGGCTCTCTAACCCGATGACTGGGTCGGGGTATCAAGTCGAACTTTTTGGAACGGTGCCGCCACGCGGCGACTGGGACCGGCTTGATGCTCCGCATCGTCGGATGGTCGAGTCTTTCCTCGCCGGCTTTAACAATCTCGGCTTTGGCGTCTCCGTGGAGCGCTTGCCGCATCTACGTCGGCACCAGCCGCTGCTCTCGGTACGTGTTGATCGCGGCGCCGACGGTGCCGTGCTGCTGCTTGCAGATCCGCCAGCCAACGAACGGCGTCGCGAACTCGCCCCCTTCAGCGGGGACGTCAACCAACACGTCCGGCTGCTCGCCTTCCTCGACAATCATCCGTTGGTACGGCGCATCAACCTACCGGGCGTCGTCGTGCGATCAATTGGGGCACCCGGCGGCGGCCGAACCCGCCCTCCCGATTTCGCGCTTCCGGTGCGCGACAGCCGCCTCTCCTATCCCAAGCTCGGCGTCATTGACGGCGGCATCAGCAACATGCTGTCCGACTGGGTGATCGATCGCTGGGATTTGCTGGCCGATGAGCATGTCAACCAAGAGCATGGCACCTTCATTGGCGGCCTCGCTGTTGCTGGTGCGGCGCTGAACGGCCCAGCGATCTGCTCAGAAGGTGATGGCGCGGAGCTTGTCGATCTTGCGATCTTCCCCGACGAAGGCACTGGCGGCTTCGCTACCTATTACTCAGGTGGCCTGCCGCAATTTTTTGACGAGATGGAAGCGGCTGTGGCCGACGCTAGTGCGCGTCACGGCGTGCGCGTCTTTAACATGAGCCTCAATATCCTGCAGCCCGCGGCACCTGATGCGTATAGCTCGCATGCAGTCCGCCTTGATCGGATCGCCGAGGACAATAATGCGGTGATCTTCGCGTCTGCCGGCAATATCAGGCCGCAGGATCTCCGCGCTGAATGGGCAGCAGACCCTGCGACCGCGCTTGCGGGCCTAGCACTCGCCCGAAACGATGGTCTGCTGACACCAGCCGAGAGTGCACGCAACGTCGCTGTCGCCGCGCTCAATCCGCCTGGGCTCGCCGGGAGTGTCGCCTACGCGCCGGCGCGTTATAGCCGCCGCGGCCCCGGGCTGCGTGCGGGCGTCAAACCGGATCTTGCGCATATCGGCGGATCGGGCACCGCAGATCCGAAGCTGGGGAGCGGCCTCTTCTCGATCCTGCCAGATGGGACGATCGTCGATGGTTGCGGCACCAGCTACGCCGCCCCGTTGGTCGCGAAGACAGCCGCTGCACTCGATCATGCGATTGAGGGCGAGGTGTCGCGCGAGACTCTGATCGGACTTCTGGTCCATCATGCCGAGATTCCCGAGTCATTACGGCCGAAAGTGCTGGCGCCCGTGGCCCGCCATCTCGTGGGCTTCGGCATGCCGCCGTCAGCCGGCCGCATCCTTGAGACCGGCGATCACTCCATCACGCTCGTTTTCGCCTCCCGCATCCAGCACGGTCAGCAGATCAACTTCCGCTTCCCCTGGCCGGCCTCCCTGGTTGGGTCGGGCGGCAAATGCCGCGGGCGGGTCCGTCTCACTTTAGTATCGACGCCGCCGCTAGATCCCCGCTTCGGCGCGGAGTTCGTCCGGATCAATATTGATGCATACCTTCAGCAGGAGCAAAAAGATGGGCGTTGGAAGGGGCGACTGGAGTCGATCTACCTTCCCTCCAAGCGCGATGCGCCGCCGATCGAGGCCGAGCGCATCGACCACGATCTCAAATGGAGCCCGGTGAAGGTTTATGAGAAGACCTTCCCGCAAGGTGTCGGGCCGTCGTCCAATTGGCGCCTGTTTATCGACTATCTGACGCGCGCCGGCGAGACGATGCCCGATGGCGGCGTGCCATTTACCGCGATCGTCACGATCAGCGATCCCGAAGGTGCAGCGCCGGTGTTCAACGACATGCGCCAGAACCTACAGGCACTGGGTGCGACGATCGCCGACATTCGCACCGCAGCACGCATCACGTCTCGCGTCTGACGACCACCTCGACGTAGCCGTCAGGAATGGAGGCTTATTGGTGGCTTAAACTCAAAGCAGGCACATATCGAAGCAGTGTATTTTGTCGGTGGCGGTGCCATCTCGTTCATCGGGTGCGCATCGTGTAGCTAGGCACGGTCTGCCTAAGCCGTTTCCAGGCTCATATAATGTGATAAGACCTCGTCACTTGGTCGCAAGAGTCGAGGTTTTGTCACATGGTCGCCCCACCGGCTGCAACTCAGCGTGCGCGCGCAATTGACCGTCTGAACGCAGGCGGGATCGTGCGGCTGCGTGAGTTTGTTGCGGATGGCATTAGGCCAGAAACCATCTCGCGGCTTGTCCGCGAAGGCGTGGCTATCCGGCAGGCTAGGGGCCTCTATCAGGGTGTCGACGCGCCGATCGAGGCCCGGCATATGCTGGCCGAGGCCGCTACGACTGCCCCGAAAGCTGTCATCTGTCTGGGCTCCGCACTGCAATTCCACGGCCTAACGCTTCAGCGGCCATCCGCCGTTTGGATGGCGATCGACCGAACCGGCTGGAAGCCCACGGCTACCTATCCTCCGATGCGTTTTGTCCGTTTTAGCCGTCCGCTGCTCGATGAAGGTGTCGAGCAGCACGCGATCGAGGGCGTCGCGGTCTCCGTGTTTGACGCGGCGAAATCCGTGGTCGACTGTTTCCGCTATCGCAACAAACTCGGCCTTGACCTCGCGCTCGAAGGCCTGCGCGAGGGCCTGCAGCGTCGCGCCTTCACGCTCGATCAGCTTACGACCTATGCCAATCACGCGCGCGTCTGGAATGTGATGCGCCCTTATGTCGAAGCGATGGTCACAGATGGCGCGTGAGCTGCGCAATATCGGGGCGTCGCTTCGTGCGCGGCTGCTTGATCGCAGTCGCCGCGAGGGGGCGGACTTTCAGAACCTGCTCACACGCTATGCGCTTGAGCGGCTCCTATACCGACTGAGCGTGTCGGCCGAGCGCGATCGCTTCGTCCTTAAGGGCGCGATGCTGTTCGCGGCCTGGCTCGACGACCCGTTCCGGCCGACGGGCGACCTGGACCTGCTCGGCTTCGGCGACGATGAGGTCGAACGGATCGCCGACACGTTCCGTAGCATTTGCGCCATCGAAGCAAGCGACGATGGCGTGATCTTCGATGTTGACGGGTTGAAAGCAACCGCGATCCGAGAAGGCGCGGACTACGGCGGCGTGCGCGTTCGAACCGGCGCCACGATCGGTGGCGCGCGCGTGCCCATCCAGATCGACATCGGCTTCGGCGACGCGATCACGCCGGGCGCGATCGAGCTCGAATACCCGACCATGCTGGACGGGCCGGCACCGCGCCTCCGTGCCTATCCCGTGGAAACGGTCGTTGCAGAGAAGTTCGAGGCGCTGGTGAGCCTTGGCCTGGCCAACACCAGAATGAAGGACTTCTACGATCTCTGGCTGATCTCGCGCACCTTCGGCTTCGAAGGTGCCGCTCTGGCCGAGGCCATCCGACGGACCTTCGAGCGCCGGCGGACCAATCTGCCGCTGGAAGTGCCGACTGGCCTCTCGGACACGTTTGCGCGCGAAAAAGCTGGTCAGTGGCGCGCCTTCTTGCGGCGGGAACGGCTTGCCTCCGCACCTGACGCATTCGACGAGCTGATTGATGGCCTCCGGTTCTTCCTGCTGCCGGCCTCGAGTGGTTTTGTGCGCGATCAGCGATGGCCAGCTGGTGGACCGTGGGGTCAGGAACGAGCATGACCGCGCCTTGCTCCGGCAAGGTCGGCAAAGCGATTCGCGCCCTTTTTGGTGGCGGTGCCTCAGTGGAGGCAGATTGCCATTTTCTCCGCCTGACGGTATTCTGTAGGTGTTGCTGATGAAGATGAGTCACGTTGCAGAGTATCAGAATCCGGGCGATAGAAGACGATACATCTCGAAGGGTGCATTCGGCGCACCGGGCTCCATAAATCAAGTAAAATCAAAAGCGTAACTTTATGCCCGTTTCCGCGACGGTATTTTTCTGATGAAAATATATTTTCACTAACCATATCAATTAGATAAGATAGGGTGAAACAATCGAATGGGAATAGACTCCGGCCTGCATCTGAGGGAACATTCCTGATGTTCAAAACACCCCGTTACTTCTTCATTGCCTTCGCGGCGCTTGGCGTGGCGTTTCTACCGGCTTGTGGCGCCCGCGACTCGGTGGCGCAAAGTACGCCCCCGGCTTCGGCGGCCGCGCAGGGTTTCTCGTTGGATACCCCGGTGCATGTCATTGTCGCCGATCCGCGCGGCAAGGCGGTGCTGGACCGCGACCTTCCTGGCCTGACGACCAACCCCAGCTATGGGTTGTTCAGCGACATGAGCCTCACGCAGCTTGCCGCCGTGTCGAACGGGAAGATTACCCAGGCCAACCTCGATACGCTGCGGACCGACCTGGCACAGTTGAAATAACGATTTCGGCCGTTACGCGCCGTTGGCCGCGGACTTGAATTTGTAGGGGCTGGCGCTGGTGGTCTGCGGGTCGATCGCCAGGCGGTGGGCGATCGGCGGGAAGGCGCGGGAGCGGCAGTCCGGACGGTCGCAGAGCCGGCAGGACAGCCCGATGCCGACCGCGGCGGCGGCGACATCGATGCCGTCGCCATAGACCAGCTCGGCGGCGTGGCTGACATCGCAGCCCATGGCGACGACATGCACCGGCGCCGGGTCGCCCCAGCGCGCCGGCCGGCCGGTGACGGCGCGGGCGAAGCACAGAAAGGTGGCGCCATCCGGCAGTTGCGCCACCTGCACCCGGGTCGTCCCCGGTGTGGCGAACGCGGCGTGGACGATCCAGCGCGGGCAGGTGCCCCCTAAGCGCATGAACGGGAACCCGGCGGCCGAGAAGCGCTTGCCGACATTGCCGGCCGGGTCGATGCGCAGAAAGAAAAACGGCACGCCGCGGCCGCCATTGCGTTGCAGGGTGGAGAGCCGGTGGCAGGCCTGCTCGTAACTCACGCCGAACCGCGCCCCGATCTCGTCGACATTGTAGCGCAGCTCGCGCGCCGCGCCGGCGAAGCGGTCGTAGGGCATCAGGATGGCGCCGGCGATGTAGTTCAAGAGGCCGATGCGGAGCAGTTCGCGGGCGTCGCGCGAGCTGGGGGATGCCGTCTCGACGATTGGTTCGATGCTGTCACGGGCTTCCAGCAGCGCCAGCTGGAACGCCATCTGAAAGCCCCGACTTTCCCGTGGCAGCGATTCGGAGAGCCGCAGCAGCCGCGCCTCCGGTTCGTAAATTCGCAGATGGCCGGGCAGCGGCTGCACCAGCACCACCAGCCCATGGGCGCGCAGCCGTTCGGCCAGCGCGTGGCTGGTGCCGAGGGCCGGGTCGAGCGTGGCGCTGATCACCTCAGCCGCTTCTTCCAGCGCCGGAAAATGGTTGGCGTGGTCGTGGAAGAAATCCCGCACCTCTTCGTTTGGCAGCATGATCTTGCGGCCGGAGGGCAGAGTGATGCCGTTGCTGTCCTCGCGCGCCGCCGCCCAGGCCCGGTGCAGGGCCAGAACCGCCCGCACGCCGCTCGGCGCCGCCGCCGCCAGGGCCCGGATTTCCTCCTCCGGCACCGGCTCGGCGTCGAGCAGCGGGTCGGTGAAGACTTCGCGGAGCGCCACCTCGAACTGGCGCTCCTGCACACCGGACAGCGCCGCCAGATCGACCTTCAGGATGTCGGTCAGCTTGAACAGCAACGACGCCGTGACGGCGCGCTGGTCGTGCTCGACGAGGTTCAGGTAACTGGTTGATATGCCGAGCTTGCTGGCCAGGCCCTGCTGCGAGACCTTCTGATCCATTCGCAGCCGGCGGATGGTCCGGCCGATCATTGGCTTTGACATGTTTTACAAATAGCAAAATTTTACAACGTCGTCACGCCCTATTTTGCAGATTCGTCCCGTGTTTAGCGCTAGCTTTTGCGCTGCAATGTAAATATTTACAATTCCATTGGCTTTCAGGAGACAGCAGATGCAAGACCCCCGCACTTATTCGCCCGACGGCCTGAGCGGCATGGCGCCCGCGCCCGGCCGTTTCGACGGCATCCGGCGCGACTATACGCCGGCCGATGTGGAAAAGCTTTCGGGTAGCTTCCGGATCCGCCACACGCTGGCCGAAATGGGCGCCAACCGGCTGTGGGCGCTCCTGCATTCCGAGCCCTATGTCAACACGCTGGGCGCACTCACCGGCAACCAGGCGATGCAGCAGGTCAAGGCCGGGTTGAAGGCGATCTACCTGTCCGGCTGGCAAGTGGCGGCGGACGCCAACAATGCCGGCGAGATGTATCCGGACCAGTCGCTCTATCCGGTGAGTTCGGTGCCGCAGGTGGTTTGCAAAATCAACAACGCGCTGCGCCGCGCCGACCAGATCGCCAAGATGGAGGGTGACGCCGGCCAATACTGGATGGCGCCGATCATCGCCGACGCCGAAGCCGGCTTCGGCGGCGCGCTGAACGCCTTCGAGCTGATGAAAGCGATGATCGCCGCCGGCGCCGCAGGCGTGCATTTCGAGGACCAATTGGCGTCCGAGAAGAAATGCGGCCATCTCGGCGGCAAGGTGCTGGTGCCGATCAGCCAGCACATCCGCACCCTGAACGCCGCCCGGATGGCGGCTGACGTCGAGGGCGTGCCGACGGTGCTGCTGTGCCGGACCGACAGCCACGCCGCACAGTTGCTGACCGCCGACGTGGACGAGCGCGACCGCCCGTTCATCACCGGGGAACGCACGGCGGAAGGTTTCTATCGCATCAAGCCCGGCATGGGCGTGCAATACGCCATCGCCCGCAGCCTGGCCTATGCGCCGTATGCCGATTTGTTGTGGTGGGAGACCTCCGAGCCGAATCTCGAGGAAGCCCGGCAGTTCGCGGACGCCATCCACGCCCAGTTTCCGGGCAAGCTGCTGGCCTATAATTGCTCGCCCAGCTTCAACTGGAAAAAGAAGCTCAGCCCGGAGAAGATCGCTTCGTTCCAGCAGGAAATCGGCGCGATGGGCTACAAGTTCCAGTTCGTCACGCTGGCCGGCTTCCATTCGCTGAACTACTCGATGTTCCAGCTCGCCAAGGGTTACGCCGCCCGCGGCATGGCCGCCTATTCGGAGCTGCAGCAGGCGGAATTCGCGGCCGAGCCGGATGGCTACACCGCGACCCGGCATCAGCGCGAGGTCGGCACCGGCTACTTCGACGCGGTGGCGACGGCGGTGGCGGGCGGGCATTCTTCCACCACCGCGATGGCCGGGTCGACCGAAACCGAGCAGTTCCACGAGCACAAGCACGAGGCGGCACCGCGCGACCTGCACGATCATCGCGACGACGGACTTGTCCATGGCCATGCTTGGGCGGTAACGTCCCCCGCTCGTTAAACCGCGTGAACAGTTAGAGCGTGGCGAGTCGCTCGCCACGCTCTTTTCTTAGGCGGCGGCTGCCGTTTCCGGGAAGTCGGCGCCCAAGGTCGTGGCTTCCCAGGTGTCGAGGTCGGCTTGCAACCGCGCCAGTTTGTCACGCACGAAGCCGAGGCCAGGCTTGCCGAGGACCAGATGCGCCGGCGGGTTGGATGCCTGCACAGCCTCGATGATCGCCCGCGCGGCGCGCACCGGGTCGCCCGGTTGCTGGCCGCTGTAGCCGGCGGTCTGCTTGCGCCGCGCGCCGGCGGTCTGTTCGTAGGCAGCGATCGGCTGACTGGTCTGCTTCAGCGAGCGGCCGGCCCAATCCGTGCGGAACGGCCCCGGCTCGACCGCGGTCACCTTGATGCCGAGCGGCGCCACTTCCTTGGCCAGCGAGTCGGTCAGTCCCTCGACCGCGAACTTGGTGGCGGCGTAATAGCCGCTGCCGGGAAAGCCGACGATCCCGCCGACCGAGGTGATGTTGACGATGTGGCCGCTGCCGGCTTTGCGCATTCCTGGCAGCACGGCGCGGATGGTGTCGGCGAGGCCGAAGAAATTGGCCTCGAACATGGCGCGGATCTCGGCATCCTCGCCCTCCTCGATGGCGGCGAGATAGCCGTAGCCGGCATTGTTCACCAGCACGTCGATGCCGCCGAAGGTTTGCTCCGCTTGCCCGACCGCGGCGCGCACCTGCGCTTGGTCGGTAACGTCGAGCGCCAGCGCCAGGGCGTTGTTGTTATCGCCGGCCAGGTCCGCGACCTTGGTCTTGTCGCGGGCGGTGACGACGGCGCGCCAGCCGCGCGACAGCACCTCTTTGGCGATTTCGCGGCCGAAGCCGGTCGAACAGCCGGTAATGAACCACACCGGGCGGTCTGTCATGGGTTTGATCTCCTGCTATAGGGGCAGGCAGCAGATGGGGTGGCCGGCATGGCAGGTGAAGGGCGTCGCATCGGCCGGCATTTTTTTGCCAATCCAGGGCCGACCAACATTCCGGAGCAGGTGCTGCGTGCCATGGATCGCGGCAGCATCGACTTCATGGAGGCCGACTTCGTTGAAATCTATGAGGCGGCGCGCGCCGGACTGAAGCGGTTGCTGTACACCGAGGGTGAGTTGTTCTTCTACGCCGCCACCGGGCACGGCGCCTGGGAAGCGACGATGGTCAACCTGTTTTCGCCGGGCGAGCGCGTGCTGGTGATCGGCGGCGGCTATTTCTCCGGCGCCTGGGCGGCGCTGTCGCGCGGCTTCGGCATCGTGGCCGAGGTGCTGAACGTCGATTGGCGTCAGGGCCTTCAGATCCCGGCGCTGGCGGAACGGCTCGCCGCCGATGCGAGGCACGAAATCAAGGCGGTCTGCGTGGTGCATAACGAGACCTCGACCGGCGTCGCGCTGCCGTTGCCGGAAATTCGCACCGCACTGGATGCGGCCGGCCATCCGGCGCTGCTGCTGGCCGATACCATCTCCTCGCTCGGCTGCGCGGAGTTCCGGATGGACCCTTGGGGCATCGACGCGGTGGTCGGCGGCAGCCAGAAGGGGTTGATGCTGCCGACCGGCCTGGCCTTCACTGCCGTCGGCCCGCGGGCTTTGGCGGCGCACCGCGAGGCGCGGCTGCCGCGGTTTTATTTCGACTGGACGGCGATGCTGGGGCGGAGCTTTCGCAGCTTCACCGGCTCGGTGCCGATCGTGCCGTTCTATGGCCTGGCCGAAGCGATCCGGCTGATCGAGCAGGAGGGCCATGCGGCGCTGTGGGCGCGGCACCACCGGCTCGCCGCCGCCGCCCGCGCCGCTGTACGCGCCTGGGGGGCAGGCAATCGCGGCCCGGAGCTGTACTGCCTGGATCCGGCGCGTTTTTCGGACTCGGTCACCACCGTGCTGATGCCGGAGGGGGTGGACGCCGATGCCTTCCGTGCCTTGGCTCTGGCGCGTTTCAATGTCTCGACCGGTGGCGGCCTTGCCAAACTTTCCGGCAAGGTGTTCCGGATCGGCCATATGGGCGACCTCAACGAGCCGATGCTGCTCGGCACCCTGGCCGCCGTGGAACTCGCCCTTGGCCTGGCCGGCGTGCCGCATGGTAAGGGCGGTGTGACCGCCGCGATCGAAAGCCTGATGCCATGAGTCCGCTGAAAGTCCAGATCGTCACCGTCACGCCGTTCCAGCAGAACTGCGCGGTAGTGTGGAACCCGGCGACGATGCTGGGCGCCGTGATCGACCCCGGCGGCGAGGTGCCGCGCATCGTCGCCGCCGTGCAGGCGGCCGGCGTGACGGTGGAGCGTATCTACCTGACCCACGGCCATCTGGACCATGCCGGTGGCGCCGCCGAACTGGCGGCTTTGCTGGGTGTTCAGATCGTCGGCCCGGACCGGCGGGATGCGTTCCTGCTGGACGGCATCACCGCGCAGGCGGCGCAATACGGCCTGACCGGCATGGTGAACGCAAAGCCGGACCGCTGGCTCGCCGAGGGTGAGAGCATCGACATCGGCGGCACGGCGTTCGAGGTGCTGCACTGCCCCGGCCACACGCCGGGCCATGTGGTGTTCGTCGACCGGACCGGGCAGTTCGGCATTTTCGGCGACGTGCTGTTTCGTGGCTCGATCGGCCGGACCGACTTTCCCTATGGGGACACTGAGGCGCTGCTGACCGCGATCGGCGCCAAGCTGCTGCCGCTGCCGGATGGGTTCAGCTTCATCTGCGGCCACGGCCCGGCCTCGACCATCGGCGCGGAGCGGCGCGGCAACCCGTTCCTGAAGCGCCGGCAGGGATAACGGCACCTCCCTTGCGGGGCCGGGTATGCTCTGCTACGTCGCGCGCTTCCTTCTACCTCCCGCAGATTTCAAGGCGTCAGCAGTCATGGCCGTTCCAAAACGCAAAACCTCCCCGTCCCGCGCCGGCATGCGCCGCAGCCACCAGGCGCTGCGCGCCGAGCCCCACGCCGAGTGCGACAATTGCGGCGAGCTGAAGCGCCCGCACCACGTGTGCAGCCATTGCGGCCATTACGACAACCGCGAAGTCGTGGGTTCAGGCAAGGCCGCGCGAGGCGTCGTTCGAGTTTAAGCCTCCGTCGCGCCGCCAGGATGACGGCAAGCTTCAAGCACCAGGCTCTTATCTCGGCACCAGCTTCAAGGCCTTATCGAATCGCTGGCGATTCGGTACGGCCTCGATGGGCTGAAGGTAGAAAATGAGCGGCAACAGGATCCTGGCGGTGGACGCGATGGGGGGCGACAACGCGCCCGAGGCGATCGTCTCGGGGCTGGCTCTGGCGGCGGTGCGCCATCCGCAGGCGAGCTTCCTGGTGTTCGGCGACGAAGCCCGGCTGCGGCCGCTGATCGACCGCAACAAGCGGCTGCAGCCGCGGGTGACGCTGCACCACGCCGCCGATGTTATCGGCAGCGACATGAAGCCGACCGCGGCACTCCGAATGCGCGACGCCTCGATGCGCCGGGCGATCGACTCGGTGCTGGCGGGCGAGGCGGCGGCGGTGATCTCCGCCGGCAATACCGGGGCGCTGCTGGCGCTCTCGAAGATCGTGCTCAAGACCATGAAGGGCATCGACCGGCCGGCGATGGCGGCGATCGCGCCTTCCGCCAAGGGCGACGTGGTGATGCTCGATCTCGGCCTCAACGTGGTTTATGACGCCCGCAACCTGGTCGAATTCGCGCTGATGGGCGAGATTTTCGCGAAGATCGTGCTGGGCCTGCCGGCGCCGAGCTTCGGGTTGCTCAACATCGGCTCGGAGGCCGGCAAGGGCGACGAAATTCTGGCAAGCGCCGCCGCTTCGCTTCGGGAAAGCCCGATCGGCGCGCAGTTCCACGGCTTCATCGAGGGTCACGACATCGCCGCCGGTACCGTCGACGTGGTGGTGACCGATGGGTTTACCGGCAATGTCGCATTGAAGACCGGCGAGGGCGCGTTGAAGCTGGTGCGGGAGCTGTTGAAGCGGGTTTTCACCTCCGGCCCGCTGGCCCGCATGGGCTACGTGATGGCGCGGGGCGGGCTGAAGCGGCTCGGTGAATGGCTGGACCCACGGCGCTACAACGGCGCCGTGCTGCTGGGGCTGAACGGGCTGGTCGTGAAATCCCATGGCGGCGCCGATGCCGAGGGCTTCGCGCACGCGGTTGATGTGGCGCTTGACATGATCCTCAACGACTTCAACAAACGCCTCGGCGAGGGTCTGGCGGCGATGGACCGGGCGATCCTGGCGACCGAGCCGCCGCCCGACGCCGCCGCGGACGCCTGATGCCGGAGCCGCTGCCCCGCGCCATGCTGACCGGCGTCGGCAAGTACCTGCCGGAGCGCTGTGTCGGCAACGCCGAGATGGCGGCTTTGGTCGACACCTCCGATCAATGGATCACCGAGCGGACCGGGATCAGGCAGCGCTACTTCGCGGCGCCGCACGAGACCGCCGCGTTCATGGGCGCCGCCGCGGCGCGCGGGGCGCTGGCGCAGGCCGGCGTGGCGGCGGCGGCGGTGGACGCCATCATCCTCGCCACCTCAACGCCCGACCAAGCCTTTCCGGCGACCGCCGTGCATGTGCAGGCGGCACTCGGCGCCAGCAGCGCCTTTGCCTTCGACCTCGCCGCCGCCTGTTCCGGTTTCATCTACGGCCTGTCGGTGGCGGACGCGATGATCCGGGTGGGGCAGGCGCGCACCGTGCTGGTGATCGGCTCCGAGGTCTATTCCCGCATCCTGGACTTTACCGACCGCGCCACCTGCGTGCTGTTCGGCGACGGCGCCGGGGCGGTGCTGCTGCAAGCCGGGGGGGCCGATGGCGCCGGCATCCTCTCCACCCACTTGCACACCGACGGCACGCTGGCCAACATCCTCTATGTCGACGGCGCGGTCGGGCAGCGCCACAAATCCGGCTTCCTGATGATGAACGGCCGCGAGGTGTTCCGCCACGCTGTGACGCTTCTAAGTGCGGCCGTAACCGAAGCTTTGGCCGCTAACAGCTTGACCCCGCAGGATATCGATTGGCTGGTACCGCACCAGGCCAACCGCCGGATCATCGACGGCGTCGGCCGCAAGCTCGGCCTGCCGCCGGAGCGGGTGGTGGTGACGGTCGATGAGCATGCCAACACCTCCGCCGCCAGCATTCCGCTGGCGCTGGCCCAGGCGATCGACGACGGCCGGATCAGGCCGGGGCAGCTGGTGCTGCTGGAAGCGCTCGGCGGCGGGCTGACCTGGGGTTCGGCGCTGATCCGCGTCTAACCGAAAGTTTAGTTTGAACTTGACCGCGCGTGACCGCGTGGTAATCTTGTAAAATGAACACTTTGACGCGTGCGCAGCTGACGGAAGCGATCTATGCGACCGTTGGTTTGTCACGCAACGAATCGGCTGATCTGCTGGAATCCATGTTGTCCCGCATCGCTGACGCGCTCACAATAGGAAAATCGGTCAAGATCAGTGGGTTCGGAACCTTCTCGGTGCGGCAAAAGGGCCGCCGGGTCGGCCGCAACCCAAAAACCGGGATTGAAGTGCCGATCATGCCGCGGCGGGTGCTGGTGTTTCGGCCAAGCCAGATGCTACGCGACGCCGTCAACGCATCGCCGCCGGCGCGCAGCCATTGAGCGGCCGCCGGCCGAGATGAGCGACGAGGATGACGCCGCCGACGCCGCTCGACGCAGATATCGCCGAGGTGCTCGCCGATGCTGGCCGGTCCCGGCCCCGCAAAACCGCCGATGCGTTCCGCACGATCAGCGAGGTCGCCGACGAGCTGCACGTGCCGCAGCATGTGCTGCGCTTCTGGGAGACCAAGTTCCCGCAGGTCCGGCCGCTGAAGCGCGGCGGCGGCCGGCGCTATTACCGGCCCGAGGACGTGACGCTGCTGCGCCGTGTCGCCGACCTGCTCTACACCCAAGGCTATACGATCAAGGGCGTGCAACGGCTGCTGCGCGAAGGCGGCGGCGCCTTGCAAGAGAATATTCCGCCGGCCTCGGCGGAGGAACGGATGGCGGCCAAGATGGAGCGGGATAATCCCGGCGTCGAAGTGGTGGCCGTACGCAAGCCGCCGGCCGCAGAGCCGCCGCAACTGCCGATGCCGGGGCTGATCCCGCCAGGCGACCCAATGCGCTCCGACAACCTGCGCCCGCCGCAGGCCCGCGTGCTGCTGCGGCAAAAACTCGACCCCGAAGCCGAACGCCTGCGCCGGCTGCTGCGCGAGACGCTGCAGGCGCTCGAGGAACTGCGTCGGGCGTTAGGGTAGGAAGAGCCTCCGGCGGCCGGGGCCGTTGGGCCCCGGACCCCTGGACGGGGGTTGGCCACGGTGAGGTTCGGGCCTGTGGTCCATGGCTCAGCGCTTGAGCCGTGGGTCGGATTGGTTTATAGCTCGCTGCGCTCGCGGGTTGGAGCTCCGGCCGTGCCAACCCGCGCGCGAAGCGCATTAGTTTCTCACGCGCCCCACTTTCCGAATGGCCAACCCCGTCACGGGGTCCGGGGCCTCACGGCCCCGGCCGCCGGAGGCTCTGACCTTCCCTCCCGTGCCCTACCTTGCTACAGCCTGCCGCACGGTCGGAGCGTGGCGCAGCCTGGTAGCGCACTTGTCTGGGGGACAAGGGGCCGTGGGTTCAAATCCCGCCGCTCCGACCAGCGCTTTGGCTCCCTTGACGGCGTGCGGATAATTCTATTTGTCAGCGGCGGCGAGCCTGTAGCTCAGTGGTAGAGCATTCGACTTTTAATCGAATGGCCGTGGGTTCGACCCCCACCGGGCTCACCAAATTTTCCATGAGATCGAGGGGGAGCGGAGATGGAAGCGATGGCGTTTCAGGCGCCGCGGGTGATCGAGATCGGCGGTGGCGCGGTGGCGCGTGCGCCGGCGTTGCTGGCGCGCTTCGGGTTGTCCCGGCCGCTGATCGTCAGCGATCCGTTCATGGTTTCCTCCGGCCTGATCGAGCGCCTGACCGGGAAGTTGGACGCTGCCGGGATTATCTGGGGGCTGTTCAGCGACACCATACCGGAGCCGACCGACACCATCGTCGAAGCCGGCGTGCTGCGGTTGCGCGAGGCGGACTATGACTGCCTGATCGCTTTTGGCGGCGGCTCGCCGATCGACACCGCCAAGGCGATGACGATTTTGGCCGCCGGCGGCGGTGCGATGCGAGACTACAAGGTGCCGGCCAGCGCCGATGAAGCGGCGCTGCCGCTGATCGCTATCCCCACCACCGCCGGCACCGGCAGCGAAGCGACGCGGTTCACCATCATCACCGACACGGCGCGCGACGAGAAAATGCTGATCGCCGGGTTGGGCGCCCTGCCGCTCGCCGCCATTGTCGACTACGAGCTGACCTTTTCGGTGCCGCCCCGGATCACCGCCGATACCGGGGTTGATAGTTTTACGCATGCGCTGGAGGCCTGGGTTTCGCGCCGGGCGACGCCGTTCTCCGATTTGCTGGCGGTTTCGGCGATGCGGCTGATCGGCGCCAACCTGAAAACCGCGTTTCACCAGCCGGACAACGCGCCGGCGCGGGCGGCGATGATGCTGGGCGCGACGCAGGCGGGCATGGCGTTCTGCAACGCTTCGGTGGCGCTGGTGCATGGCATGTCGCGGCCGATCGGGGCGCATTTCCATGTGCCGCACGGTCTTTCCAACGCCATGTTGCTGCCGGCGGTGACGCGGTTTTCGCTGAACGACGCGCTGCCGCGCTATGCCGAGGCGGCGCGGGTTTCCGGCTTTGCCGCGGCCGATGACGCCGACCAGTTGGCAGGTGCCAGGTTGCTGGAAGGGCTGGAGGCGCTGAACGACGAACTCGGCGTGCCGAGCCCGGCGCGGTATGGTATCGCCCCGGCGCTCTGGCAGCAGAAAAAGGCGCTGATGGCGGAGCAGGCGCTGGCCTCCGGCAGCCCGGCCAACAACCCGCGTGTTCCCGACCGAGCCGAAATTATCGCGCTGTACGACCAGATGTTCGCGTGAGTATTGGTCTCGCGGCCGCCACCCGCCGCCGCGGCACGTTTGCGGTGGCGCTGCTGGTGGTTGCCGGTTCCGTCAACTACCTGGACCGCGCCGCTGTGTCGGTCGGCAACCCGGAGATCCGGCATTCGTTGCATCTGTCGTTCGAGCAGATGGGCCTGCTGCTGGCCGCTTTCGCCTGGGCCTATGGTCTGGCGCAGATTCCGGCCGGGCTGGCGGTGGACCGCTGGCGGCCGCGCCGGGCGCTGGGCGCGGGGTTGGTCCTGTGGTCCGTGGCGCAGTGTGCCGCCGGGTTTGTCGGCTCGCTCGGCGGCTTCGTCGCGGCGCGGCTGGCGCTCGGCCTTGGCGAATCGCCGATGTATATCGGCGGCACCAGGGTCTGCGCCGACTGGTTCCGGTTGAAAGACCGGGCGTTGCCGATCGCGATCTTCAACTCCTCCTCGGCGCTGGCGCCGGCTCTGGCGCCGCCGCTGCTGACGCTGTTGATGCTGGCCTTCGGCTGGCGGGCGATGTTCGTGCTCGCCGGGCTGGCCGGCTTCGCCATCGCGGTCGCCTGGATCGTCTTCTACCGCGAGCCGGAGCAGGTGATCCCGGCCAGCGAAATCGCCGCGATCCATGCCGAGGACGACGAGCCGACCGTCCATCTCGGCTTTGCCCAACTGCTCTGGCTGCTGAAATTCCGCACCAGCTGGGGGATGTTTCTTGGCTTCTTCGGCGTGGTCTATGTGTACTGGCTCTATGCAACCTGGCTGCCAGGCTATCTGGAGACGGCGCGGCATTTGAGCATCGGCCGCGCCGGGCTGTGGTCCTCGGTGCCGCTGGCGGCCGGGTTCGCGGGCGCGGTGGCCGGCGGCTTCATCTCCGACGCGCTGGGCAAGCGCGGCGTGCCGGCGGGAACCGCGTGCCGGCTGCCGGTGATCGGCGGGCTGCTCGGCGCCGCGGTGTTTACGGTTGCCGGGGCGCTGGCCGGCAATGTATGGGTCGCCATCACGCTGATTTCTTGCGGGCTGTTCGCGATCAACGTGTCATCGAGCTGCGGCTGGGCGCTGGCGGCCGTGGTGGCGCCCAGCAATGCGGTGGCGACGCTGGAAGCGATCCAGAACGTCGGCGGCTCGCTCGGTGGCACTTTGGCGCCGTTCATCACCGGCGCGGTGGTGCAGGCCACCGGCTCGTTCGTGCCGGCCTTCGTCGCGGCCGCGGTGATCGCCGTTGTTTGCGCGATATTCTATGCGACGATGGCGGGGCGAAGGATCGCTTAAGACGCAGGGGCTTTGTTCCTGCGCCCCATTGGGGCCTCCCGGTTTGCCGGGATTCGAACCAGCCGCCTTGCGTGGTCGCGCCAATCGTTATCGGTTTTCCGGGCGCTCTATGGCTTTATCGCGTTGCCGAGCAGATTCGACGCGAGCTGTCCAACTGGCGACGATCGCAATTCACGGTTGTTGTGAATTCAAAATGGGTTTTGATCGACGGCTTCGATCCGGCTGCCGCGATTCGGACACCGCTTGCCGCAGTATCGGTTCGACCGGCTCCGCGGCTTCGCGATCCAGAGATAATCCGCCGCCGAGGCGTCCACGCGCGAAATCCAGTACATTATCGATAAGCGCGGCAATGCGGTCCACGCTGCCATGGATCATGTTGACGATCCGCATGGCCTTATCATTAAGCGGCGTTTTTAGAGAAGCTGCATACCGCCGCCGATGGCCATCAGAGATTACGAAGATCGTGATCCGACACTGCGATGAGGGGATGGCCCGGATGCTGTTAACAGCCGCGAAGTCCTCGACGATCGGGTCCAGCATCCTGTTAAGGTCCTTTAAGTTGATACTTCACGGATTACGTCTGTGTCACACCCTCGGTTCATTGAGGTAATCCTGTTAAAACAGTCTAATTCAAACGATACGGAAACCTCAAGCGAGGTGGTCAAAGTGGGGATATTTTGCCTCTAACACGTGTACAAGATGCCTCAACGACCATTGTCCTCGCCGAGGACGACGACACACTTCGGATGCTTGCTGTTGAATTTCTGACCGATTTTGGATTTGTTGTCATCGAGGCGCCGCATGCCAGCGCGGCCCTCGCGGTGCTGGAAGTTCGGCACCAGGACATTCATGTGTTGTTCACCGATATCAACATGCCTGGCGACATGAACGGGTTGGTGCTGGCTCACCACGTCAAACGAGCATGGCCGAAAATTGGCTTGATCATAACTTCGGGCGATCGGTTGGCGGAGCCACGAAAATTACCTGAAGGCAGCAGGTTCCTGCGTAAGCCGTATAATCATGAAGAGGTTATACATCATGTTGGTCTTCTGAAGGCGACCTGATCGCAAGTATCGGGCTCGGTTACGGCCGAACTTCTGAAACGTCACGGGGGACCCGCCTGCATAGACGATCGCAATTAAGTCGCGAGCAGTTGCTGTTTGGATCTTACGTACTTGGCGACAAGCCAAGTAGCTTATTCGGATGTCTAACTCGCGTAAGTTATATAATTACTGCGTTATATACAAGCGCGAAATTGGTAATCGGTCTCGCCGCCGCAAATGCTGTGTGATTTACGTCATACAGCTTATTGCGATAAGAGAAAAAATTGTGGCGATGGGCGCGGCATGAAGTGGAAAAGACCGATGCGCAACCTGATCAAGCTTTGTTTTAACGACGAGAACCAGAATCTTCGCCGCAAAATTATCGGCATGTACGGGTTCCTGACGCTGATGAACATAGGGCTTTGGGTGGTGGCGATCATTACCTTCCATAATTTTCCCATTCTGCTGGGCACTTCCCTCCTTGCCTATAGCTTCGGCCTGCGCCATGCGGTCGATGCCGACCATATTATCGCCATCGACAATGTAACGCGTAAACTGATGCAACAGGGTAAACGGCCTGTCAGTGTTGGGTTTTTCTTTTCGCTCGGACATTCAAGCATCGTCTTCGGCCTCTCCGCGATGGTCGCGATGACCGCCTTGGCGATCAAGGACCACTCGGCCCTCGAGAATTTTGGCGACGTTGTGGGGACGCTGATCTCCGCCTGCTTTTTGCTTACCATCGCCGTGACAAATCTTCTGATCCTGGCGCCGATTCTGAAGACCTTCCACAGGGTGAAGACCGGCGGCACTTATAAGGATGAAGATCTCGACCTGCTGCTGGCCCGGCGGGGTTTTTTTAGCCGGATTTTCCGGGGGCTGTTTCGGTTGATCGGCCATAGCTGGCAGATGTACCCGGTGGGGCTGCTGTTTGGGCTGGGCTTTGACACGGCGACCGAGGTCGGGCTGCTTGGGATATCGGCGGTTGAAGCCTCCAAGGGGCTGCCGATCTGGTCGATCATGGTGTTCCCGGCCCTGTTCACCGCCAGCATGGCATTGATCGATACCACCGACAGTGTGCTCATGGTTGGCGCCTATGGCTGGGCTTTTGCCAAGCCACTGCGTAAGCTCTACTATAATATCACCATTACTTCAGTCTCGGTGCTGGTGGCGCTGGTCATCGGCGGGATCGAAACCCTGGGCCTGGTGCAAAGCCAGATGAACCTCTCGGGGCCGCTCTGGGGCTCGATCATGTCGCTGAACAATCATTTTGGTATGCTTGGCTATTTGATCATCGGCATCTTTATGGCCAGCTGGATTGCTTCGGTGGCGGTCTACAAGCTGAAACGCTACAACGAGATCGAGGTTCGTGTCTCGTCTTAACGGCGCCCGTGCCTGGGCGTCTTGCGGACGGCAGATGAAGCGGCCGATGCGAACCGGCTTGGCCACCGGGATCGGGCTCTATGACGACAGCCAGACGCTTGCTTTACCGGTCCGCTCGCAAGGGGATTACGTCAAATGCCCCATGGTGCGGTGCGGCGGACGGTGACTAATCAATCCATCATAACCGCGGCAGGCGCCGCCTTGCGATGGGAGAGTTCAAAATGAATTTGAAAAAGCTTGGATTGGGGGCGGCGCTGCTGGCTGGTACCGCGCTTACACTTGTCGCCCCGGCTCCGGCCCAGGCCGATGGCACGGTAAAGGTGGGCGTTTTGCAATCCCTCAGCGGCACCATGGCGATCTCCGAAGTGCCCCTCGAGAATGCCGAGTTGCTGGCCATCGACCAGCTCAACGCCAAAGGTGGCGTGCTCGGCAAGCAGATAGCGCCGGTCATCGAGGACGGCGCCTCCGACCCCTCCACCTTCGCGCAAAAGGCCACCAAGCTGATCGAGGAGGACAAGGTCGTCACCGTGTTCGGCGGCTGGACCTCGTCTTCGCGCAAGGCGATGCTGCCGGTGATCCAGCGCCTGCACGGGCTGCTCTGGTACCCGGTGCAGTTCGAGGGCAATGAATGTTCGCCCAACATCATGTACTCCGGCGCACAGCCCAACCAGCAGGCACTGCCGGCATTCACCTGGGCCGAGCAGAAGGGCTACAAGAAAATTTTTCTCCTCGGCTCCGATTACGTTTATCCGCGCACTGCCAACCTGATTCTGAAAAAGCATATCGCGCATGATGGGTTGACCCTGTCGGGCGAGGAATATGTTCCGCTTGGCGGCACGGATTTCTCATCCATCGTCGCCAAGATCGAGCAGAGCAAGCCGGATATCATCATCAACACGCTGAACGGGGACTCCAACGTCTCCTTCTTCAAGCAAATGGCCGCTGCCGGCATGACGCCGGACAAGCTGCCGGTGATGAGCTTTTCCATCGCCGAGCCGGAAGCGCAAGCCATGGGCCCCAAGCTGCTGGCCGGATCCTTTACCAGCTGGAACTATTTCCAGAGCCTGCCCGGCCCGACCAATGCCGATTTCGTGGCTGCCTACAAAGCAAAGTTCGGCGCGAGCTCAGTGGTCGACGACCCGATGGTCCATGGTTATGTGGATGTGATGGAATGGGCTGCCGCGGTGAAGAAGGCAGGAACGTTCGATCCAAAAGCGGTGCGCGACGCCGCCGTGGCACTCGGCTTCAAGGACTCGCCTCTTGGCAAGGTGAAGTTCGCCCCAAATCAGTCGATGGTGCAGACTGGCTATATCGGCGAGCTGCAGCCGGACGGCCAGTTCAAGATTATCTGGTCCTCGCCTGGCCCGATCGAGCCGCAGCCTTATGATCCGCTCACTTTCCCGGGCAAGAGCTGCGCGGCTCACACCACTTTCTGATCCGCGGAAAGGCCGTGGCAAAAACCACGGCCTTTCAACTTTTGGGGGCGTAATGCAGGAATCCGCTTTCCTCCTTGGCCAGGTTTTCAACGGCGTCTCAGTGGCGTCCTTGTTCGTTCTGGCGGCACTTGGCCTGGCGCTCAGCTTCGGCCTCATGCGCGTCATCAACATGGCGCAAGGCGAAATGCTGATGCTGGGCGGCTACCTCGCCTACATGACGCTCGCCGTGGTGCCGGGGCCGCTTGGTATCCTGGTGGCCCTGCCCGTGGCTTTTCTCGGCGCCGCGCTGTTGGGCGCGGTGCTCGAATTTACAGTCATCCACCGCCTCTCGGCGCGGCCCTTGGATACGCTGCTTGCCACCTGGGGCGTCTCGTTGATTTTGCAGCAGGCGGCGCGCAACCTTTTTGGCGCCATCGGCGTGCAGGTCATCGCCCCCACTTGGCTCGACCACACCGTCTCCGTCGCTACCGGCCCGCTGGCCGGGCTCGATCTGCCGGATACGCGCATCTTTATCCTTTTCGTTGCGGCTCTGGTACTCGGTGCCATTGCCTTGCTGCTCAACAAAACCCGGCTTGGCCTCTATGTCCGCGCCGTTAACCAGGATCGCCCGGTGGCCGCCGCGATGGGCGTGAATGCGCGGCTGATCGACCTGCTGGTCTTCTCGCTTGGCACCGGTGTCGCAGGCCTCGCCGGCGTCATCCTGGCGTTACTCGGTCCCGTTACCCCCACGGTCGGGCAGAGCTATATCGTGCCCGCCTTCCTCGTCGTCATCCTGGGCGGCCTGGGCTCGATCGTCGGCACCACCATCGCCTCGCTTGTCGTCGGGCTTTTCACCGCACTCATCGAAATCTTTGTTGATGTCAGCGTCGCCCAGGTTCTGCTGCTGGTCTTCGTCATCGTCTTCATCCAGTTCCGCCCGCAAGGGATCATCACCTTACGTTCCCGCGCCTTGGAGGGCTGACATGAAACTCTCCGCCAGATATTACCTTGGCTTCGCCGTACTTCTCCTCGGCGCCCTCGCTCCGCTGATCATTAATTCCTACGAGCTATCGCTTCTTGGCCGCTTTCTGGCTCTGTCCATTCTCGCCATGGGCATTATGCTGATCTGGGGCGAGGGCGGCATTCTGTCCCTCGGCCAGGGCGTGTTCTTTGGCCTTGGCGGCTACGCTCTGGCCATGCATCTCAAACTCGAAGGCCTTAACCTCGCCAATGGCGATATGCCGGATTTCATGGTGTGGAGTGGTGTGTCCGCTTTGCCCGCATTATGGTATCCGTTCGCCAACCCCTGGTTCTCGCTCGCCTGTGTCGTTCTCATCCCTGGCGCCGCGGCCGCCGGTTTCTCCTGGCTGGTGTTTCGCCGGCGCATTGGCGGGGTTTATTTCGCGCTCATCACCCAGGCCCTGGCGCTCGCCTTCTCGACCCTGCTTATCAGCCAGCAGTCCTACACCGGCGGCTTCAACGGGCTGACAGATTATTCCACCTTCGACGGCTACGACATCACGAGCAATTTCGCGGCTGAAGTGATTTACTGGATCACTTTCGTTCTTGTTGCCGTCAGCTATTTCTTTCTGCGCTGGCTGCTCGCCACGCGCTGGGGAATCATGCTGCGGGCCACGCGCGATGGGGAAAATCGGGTGCGCTTCCTCGGCCACAACCCGCTGCCCTACAAGGTGGGCGCCTTCACCATCGCCGGCATACTTGCCGGGATTGGTGGCGCGCTCTTCACGCTCCATGCCGGCGTCGTCTCGCCTGCTCTGGTCGGCGTCGTACCGTCAATCGAAATGGTCATCTGGGTCGCGGTCGGCGGACGCAACGTGCTCTGGGGCGCGATTGCCGGTACGCTGGTCGTCAATTTTGCCAAGGATCAGATCAGCTCGGCACTCCCCTCGCTCTGGCTCTACGGTCTCGGCGCCCTCTTCATACTCGCGGTCAGCTTTCTGCCTGCCGGGATTGCCGGGCTGTTCAAACCCGGCTCTCCGGAAGAGCGCGTGGGCCGCCGCTTGCTCTCGCGCGTGAAGCTGGAGACGGCTGAATGAACGCGATCCCCGCGCCGATCCTGACGATGGAAAACGTTACCGTCGATTTCGATGGTTTCAAGGCCGTCAACAACGTTTCGCTAAATTTGTTGCCCGGCGAATTGCGCATTCTCATCGGCCCCAACGGAGCCGGCAAGTCGACGATTTGCGACACCATCATCGGGCGCGTCCGCGCCACCTCCGGCAAGATCACTTTCAAAGACCATGTCATCACGAATCTCGCTGAGCAGGAGATCGTGCGCCTTGGCGTTTGCCGCAAATTCCAGACTCCCGGCGTGCTGCCGACACTCACCGTAATGCAAAATCTGCTGGTGTCGGCACGCAAAAACCGGGCCTGGTGGCGGGCCCTCACGCTCCACGTTCCCGCCGATGAGATGGCAAGTGCGGAGGCAATCCTGCAAAAAATCGGCCTCACCGATCGGCGCGACATCATCGCCGCCGATCTTGCCCATGGCGAAAAGCAATGGCTGGAAATCGGCATGGTCGTTGCCACCGAGGCCGATCTGCTGCTCCTCGACGAACCCACGGCCGGAATGGGCCCGCAGGACACGCAGCGCACCGCGGATTTGATCCTCTCCCTCCTCGGCCGGCACGCCGTGCTGGTGATCGACCATGACATGAGTTTTGTCGAAGCCCTGAACGGCTACACCACAGTGCTGCACCAGGGCCAGATATTGAAGGAAGGCACGGTTGCCGAAGTCCGTGCCGATGAAACGGTTGCCGCCGTTTACCTCGGAAGGGCCAAGGAATGATTTTGCTCGATCTCGAAGGCGTTGCCTCCGCCTATGGTCAGAGCAAGGTGCTTTGGGACATCGACATGAGCATCGAACGTGGTGGCGCCGTCGCCCTTATTGGCCGCAATGGCGTTGGCAAAAGCACGTTGCTCAACACCATTATGGGCGTACAAAAGCTCACCGGCGGCAGAATCACATTTGACGGCGCGGATGTCTCCGCCGCTCCCGCGCATGCCCGCGCCCGCGCCGGCATCGGCTATGTCCCGCAGGGCCGCCACGTTTTCCCGCATCTCTCGGTCCTGGAAAACCTTAACGTCGGCCTGGCCGCCCTTGGTGGCCGCAAAGGCCTGTCGGAGAGCGGCATCGCGGCTCATATCTTCGAGCTGTTCCCGAAGCTGACACAGATCCGCGATCGCAAGGCCGGGCTTCTATCGGGCGGAGAGCAGCAGCAACTTGCTATTGGCCGTGCCTTGGCCGGCCAGCCGAAACTCCTGCTGCTCGACGAACCCACCGAAGGCATCCAGCCCAATGTCGTGCAGCAAATCGGCGAAGCCTTGCGCCGCGTCCGCAAGGAACTGGGCGTCACCATCGTCATCGTCGAACAATATCTCGACTTCGCATGGGCCTTTGCCGAGCACTATCATGTGATGCAGCGTGGCAAAATTATTCGCTCCGGCAACACCACGGAAGACTCCGCCGCGGATATCTCGCACCTGGTCAACATTTAACCGCGTTTCGCCAACGCACCCACGGCAAGCACGGCGGCACTGGCGCGGTTTTCCACGCCGAGCTTGGTGAAGACCTGTTCAAGATGCTTGTTTACGGTACGCGGCGAAATACCCAGAATGTCGGACACATCCTTGTTCGGCTTGCCGCGCGCAATCCATAGAAGAACCTCCGCCTCGCGCGCGCTCAAGGAGAAGTTCTGCTGCAAAAATCCTTCCTCCTGCCCACCACCGGATTCACTTAACCGGTAAAGCATCTCGCCAGGCCCGATGCGGCCGATCAGTGCGAATTCCAGCTGCCGGTCTCCCAGCCGCATAACCAACCCTTCCGGAATTTTGAAATGCTGGCCCGAAGACTCATCGAATGCGGCGGCCAGTCGTGCCTCGGCCTGCGGCGTACACCAGAGCAACGCTCCCGCCTCATTTGTTGCCAACAGAAATCCGCCCGCGGCATCCAAGGCGGCGCGGGTGCGCAAGGCGGCGCGGGAATTGGCTAGATGGACGCGGATGCGCGCGAGCATCTCATCCAGCACCACCGGCTTGGTCACGTAATCGACGCCGCCCGCCTGCAACCCTCTCACTACATGCGCGGTATCGGAAAGCCCGGTCATGAAGATGACGGGAATATGCGTTAGCTTCGCATCCGCCTTGATCGCCCGGCAGCTGGCAAAGCCGTCCATCTCCGGCATCACGGCATCGAGTAAGATCAGATCGGGTGTAATATGTTTCAGCAGCGCCAAAGCCGCCACCCCGCCCGTTGCAACCAGCACCGTAAGTCCGGCACCTTCCAGCGTATCTGTAAGCAGCCCCAAAGTTTCGGGCGTATCATCCACCACCAAAACAATATCGCGTTGCGTGCTCATGAATTTGGCTCCGGCAGGGCCTCCAGATAGGCTGTTAGTTTTTGCATCTCGAAGCCACGCAGCCAGCCGCGCAGTTGCAGGCAGAAGGGGGCCAGCGCCGGTGTTGCCGCCTCCAGCTCGGCCAGCTTGGCCTCGATGCCTCGCACGTAGCCGATTTGCGCCAGTTGCGACAATTCCGCCAGATGCGCCGCCTCAGGCAAGATGGCAACCGCCGCGTTGCTGGGCGTCGCGGTCTCCTGCACCCAATCGAGTGCCAGCAGCGTGCCGATGCGTTCCAGCAGCGCACGCAGGTCGATCGGCTTGGCCAGGAACCCGTCATAATCCGAGGCGCCCTTCGGTGCGGCATCATGCAAATTACCCGACACCATCAATATCTTTGCCGACGCCTCCCGCCCGCGCAGCCGCGCGGCGACCTCCAGCCCCGACATGCCCGGCATGGCGATATCGAGAATCACCAGATCAGGCGTCGCATCCTCGACCATCGCCAGACAGGCCAGCCCATCGGCGGCCGCGAGTACGACAAAACCAAGTGCCAGTAGCATTTCGGTCATCAGCCGAACATGGTCGGCATCGTCATCGGCGATGAGAATTTTGCGTCTTGCCCCGGCATAGGCGGTAATGCGCCGCGCCGGCATTGCCATTCCCGCTGCCGGTGCTTCCGAGAGCAACAACCGCACCCGGAACACGCTGCCTTTGCCGAGTTCGCTCTCCAGTAAAATCTCGCCTCCCAGAATTTCGGTCAGCAGTTTCGATATGGTCAGCCCCAGCCCCGTGCCCGGCACGGCATTGGCCGCCGGCAAATGGCCGCGCTCGAACGGCTCGAAAATCTTGTGTTGGTCCTCGGCGCGAATGCCATGCCCGGTGTCGATCACGGCAAACTCGGTCACTTGCCCGCGTTTTTCTATGCGTAGCCTCGCACTGCCGTGCGCGGTATATTTTATCGCATTGGAAAGCAGGTTGATGATGATCTGGCGGAGCCTTTTCTCGTCCGTAAAGATGAAACGCGGCAGCGCGGCTCCACGCTCGTCGCGAAAGTCTATGCCCTTCGCCGCGGCCTGGAGCCGGAACATGTCGACGATCTGGTCGAGGAAGTCCGCAAAATTCACCTGGTCACGATGCAGATGCAGCGAGCCGGTTTCGATTTGAGAAATATCCAGTAAGCCGTCCACGAGATTTGAAAGATGCGCGGCGGAACGCCGAATCGTTCGCACCGCGTCATCGGGGCGCAACGCACCGCCCGCCTCGAGCAATTGCGCATAACCAAAAATCGCGTTCAGTGGCGCGCGTATTTCATGGATCACGCCGACAATGTAACGGCTTTTGGCGGTATTGGCGGATTCTGCGGCCACCTTGGCGTTCTGTAGCGCCGCATCCGTGCGCTGATGCGCACCGATTTCGTCTAGCAACATGATCGTCTGCTGCCCGGTCTCGGCCTCGGCGGACCGCCGGCTCGCATGTGCCAGCACCAGCAGCCATGCCGCCAGCGCCGCAAGAATGAAGAGCGGAAAAAACACCACCACGAGTGTGTCATGCACCGCAGGCCCGGCGGTTGGCGCCAGCGCGTTGAATTCGTAGCCGATCAGCCCGAGCAGCGCCGCTAGCAGTGTCGAAAACAGCAGAAGCAGACCGAGGAACGGAAGAATTCTTGCATCCACATGCGCCTTGGCCCAGCCCGCCAAACGTGGCGGGACGATGTCCGCGGCCTGCGCCGAAAACCGCCCGCGCGGCTTGCATAAATCGTGGCAACGTGCCTCCAGCGAGCAGCAGAGCGAGCAGATCCCCCCGCCATAGGCGGGGCAGCTCGCCATGTCCGGCGCTTCGAACGTGCCTTCGCACACGATGCATCTGCGCTCCGCCACCGTCTCGGGTCGGCGCGCCAGATAGTATTTGCCACCCGTGGCCCAGGCGATAGCGGGTGCTGCCATGAACGCCACCAGCAACCCGGCGAACGGCGCCAGCGCGCGCGCGGCATTTCCAAACACGTCGAAACTCATCAACGTGGACACCAGCACCGAGAGCCCCATGGCCCCCAGCCCGACCGGATTGACGTCGTAAAGATACGCCCGCTTGAACTCGATCCCCGGCGGGCTCAGCCCCAGCTTCTTATTGATCACCAGATCCGCCGCAAGGGCTCCCATCCAACCCACGGCGAAATTCGCATACAGCCCCAGTATATTCTGGATGACACGATAGATCCCCAGCTCCATCAGCAACAAGGCCAGCGCCACGTTGAACGCCACCCATACGACCCGCCCAGGGTGGCTATGCGTCAGGCGCGAGAAGAAATTCGACCAGGCAATGGAGCCGGCATAGGCGTTGGTGGTGTTGATCTTGAGCTGACAGGTGACGACGAACAGCAACATCAACCCAGATGCCAGCGCCGGATTCCGAAACACCTCCAGATACGCAATCCGGAACATGGTTGCGGGCTGCGCGGCCTGGTCCCACTCGACACCGCGTTCCACGGCCAGATATGTCAGGAACGAACCCGCCGCCAGCTTTGCACATCCGGTAATCACCCAGCCAGGCCCGGCGAACAGCATCGTGCCCCACCATTTTACCCGCCCTACCTGCGACCGCGCAGGCAGGAAGCGCAGATAGTCGACCTGCTCGCCAATTTGCGGCAGCAGCGAGAGCAAAATGGAGGTGGCCATGCCAAAAGGCAGCAGTGCAATCCCCGTCGCCCCGGCGCTGCCGGTGAACTGCGTCCAGGCCGAAAAATCGGGCAGTCCCTCGGCCGCCAGGTAAAGCAGAGGCCCGAATTGCAACATCAGCCAGACCGGTTGGGTAAACAGCTGCATCCGGCTGATCGCCTTGATCCCCAAGGCTGCGATCGGCACCACCGCAAGCGCGCTAATAAGATTCGCGAGCCAGAACGGCAGATGCAGAACCTGCACGATGGCCGCGGACATGATGCTCGCCTCGATCGAGAACAAAATGAAGGTGAAGGTGGCATAAACCAGCGAAGTGATGGTCGAACCGATATAGCCGAACCCGGCCCCGCGGGTGAGCAGGTCCACGTCCACCCCATGCTTGGTGGCAGCCGCGCAAATCGGCAGCCCGACCAGGAACATGATGATGCCGGCGGCCAGTATGGCCGCCATGGCATTGGCAAAACCGAAGCTCAGTGTGATGCTCCCGCCAATCGCCTCGCAGGCCAGAAACGACACCGCCCCAAGCGCGGTGTTGCCGACCGAGAATGCTGAACGCCGCGCCTGGCTTGCCGTGAAGCGCAGCGCGAAGTCTTCCAAAGTCTGGTTGCCGACCCATTGGTTGTATTGGCGTCTCTGCCTTATGACGCGCTGCGGAGTGCTCATAACGCTTTATTCGGCAACGCAATTTCGCTGGTCAAGGGCAATCTGCGCCGGGTGCTGCGTTGTTTGTCCTCTTGACGGCCTATACCGCGCGCCGCCAGCATCGCGGGAATGAATTTTGTGCCCGCCAGGCTGAATACGATCGTGGCACCGCAACGTGCGCGCGGCTGCCTCGACTTGGCCTTCACGTATGATGGTACCCGCACGCGCCTCGAACGCTTTTACCAGCAAGGGTGTTTGAAAGCCCGGTTGCCGCGGGGGCTGGGCATTGAGGCTGTGGCACTCAACATATCCGGTGGCATCGCCGGTGGCGACGCGCTGGATACCACGTTGGCGCTGGCACCAGATGCGGACGTTACCTTCACCACCCAGGCCGCCGAGCGTGTCTACCGCGCCTTGGAGGCGCCCGCCCGCATCCGCAACCGCCTGATCGTCGGCGGAGGCGCCACGCTGCATTATTTGCCGCAGGAAACCATGCTTTTCGACGGCTTCGGCCTCGACCGTACCCTGGACATCGATCTGGCGGGAAACGCCACCTTCCTTGGCGTCGAATCGCTCATCTTTGGCCGCCTCGCGATGGGCGAAACCTTGCGCGAGGGTTTTTTGCGTGACCGGATTCTGCTGCGCCGCGATGGCATGCTGCTTTGGCAGGATATGACGCGGCTCGATGGCGATATCATTGCACAGCTCGATCGCCCGGCCATCGCCGCGGGCGCCCGCGCCATGGCTAGCATTTTCGCCATGGGCCCAGGCATGGCGGCGCGGCTCGATGCACTGCGCGCGGCATTATCCGGCGCCCACGCCGGCGCAAGCTGGACGGGCGAGGTGCTGCTCGCCCGGATATTGGCGCCGGATGCCGCAAGCTTGCGGCGCATCGTTGTGGAAGCCCTCGCGGTGCTGCGGCCTGGGCCGTTGCCGCGCGTGTGGCAAGGCTAGGGGAAGCAAGACTTGAATCTGACACCGCGCGAGAAAGATAAATTGCTCATCGCCATGGCCGCGATCGTGGCGCGCAGACGGCTCGAACGCGGCGTCAAGCTCAACCATCCCGAGGCGGTGGCGCTGATTACCGATTTCGTGGTCGAAGGCGCGCGCGATGGCAAGCGCGTGGCGGAGCTGATGGAGGCCGGTGCGCATGTGCTCACCCGTGGCCAGGTGATGGAAGGGGTAGCCGAGATGATCCATGACGTGCAGGTCGAAGCAACCTTTCCCGACGGCACCAAGCTTGTCACCGTGCATGAGCCGATCCGATGATCCCCGGCGAGGTTTTCACGCCCGATGAGGAGATTGAGCTGAACGCTGGGCTGGAGAAAACCGCGCTCACCGTTTCCAATGCTGGCGATCGGCCGATCCAGGTCGGCAGCCATTATCATTTCGCGGAGACCAACGCGAAGCTGCAATTCGACCGCGCCGCAGCTCAAGGCAAAAGGCTCGACATTGCCGCCGGCACCGCCATTCGTTTCGAGCCTGGTCAGAGCCGTGAGATCATTTTGATCCCTTATCGCGGCTTGCGCGAAATCCATGGCTTCCGGGGCCTCACCATGGGGAAGGCAAAGTAGTGGCCCGGATCAGCCGTGCCGCCTATGCCGATATGTTCGGACCCACGGTGGGCGACCGCGTGCGCCTCGCCGACACCGAACTTTTCGCGGAGGTGGAGAAAGATTTTACCATCTACGGCGAGGAGGTAAAGTTTGGCGGCGGAAAAGTCATCCGTGACGGCATGGGTCAGTCGCAAATGACCAACGCGCAGGGGGCGGCCGATACGGTTATCACCAATGCGCTGATCATCGACCATTGGGGCATCGTCAAGGCCGATGTTTCCATTGTTGCTGGCCGGATATCGAAGATCGGAAAGGCCGGGAATCCGGATGTGCAGCCCGGCATCGACATCATCATCGGCCCTGGCACGGAGATCATCGCCGGTGAGGGCAAGATCCTCACCGCGGGCGGCATCGACTCCCACATTCATTTTATCTGCCCGCAGCAGATCGAGGAAGCGCTGGCTTCCGGCATCACCACAATGGTTGGCGGCGGCACCGGGCCCGCCACCGGCACGGCTGCCACCACCTGCACCCCTGGCCCCTTCCATCTCGCCCGTATGTTGCAAGCCGCCGAAGCCTTTCCGATGAACCTCGCCTTCACCGGCAAAGGCAATGCCAGCAAGCCAGCCGCCCTTGAAGAAATGATCCGGGCCGGCGCCTCATCGCTCAAACTCCACGAAGACTGGGGGACCACCCCCGCCGCCATCGATAACTGCCTCTCGGTTGCCGACGCTTACGATGTGCAGGTGATGATCCACACCGACACCCTGAATGAATCCGGCTTCGTCGAAGACACGATCGCTGCCTTCAAGGGCCGCACGATCCACGCTTTCCACACCGAAGGCGCGGGCGGCGGCCACGCACCGGACATTATCCGCGTCGCTGGCCTGGCCAATGTGCTGCCCAGTTCCACCAACCCGACGCGCCCTTACACGGTCAACACGCTGGACGAGCATCTCGACATGCTGATGGTCTGCCACCATCTCGATGCTGGTATCGCCGAGGACATTGCCTTCGCTGAATCTCGCATCCGCAAGGAGACCATCGCGGCCGAAGACATACTCCACGACCTAGGCGCTCTCTCGATGTTTTCCTCCGACAGCCAGGCGATGGGCCGGGTCGGCGAGGTGATTATCCGGACCTGGCAAACAGCGCATAAAATGAAAATCCAGCGCGGCGGGCTGCCAGGCGATGGGGCAGGGGACAATGCGCGCATCAAACGCTACATCGCGAAATACACCATCAATCCCGCAATTGCCCAGGGCCTTTCGACCCATGTCGGTTCGATCGCGCCGGGCAAGCTTGCCGACCTGGTCCTTTGGTCGCCTGCCTTCTTCGGCATCAAGCCGGACATGGTTCTGAAAGCGGGCAGCATAGCGATGGCGCTGATGGGTGATGCCAATGCTTCGATTCCGACGCCGCAACCTGTTCATTACCGCCCTATGTTCGGCGCCTTTGGCAGCGCGCTGATTGAATCCTCGCTGCTGTTTGTCTCCCAGGCAGCGCTTGATGATGGCATCGGCGAACGCCTCGGCCTCAGCCGGCCGTTGGTGGCCGTCAGCAACACCCGTGGTGGCATCGGCAAAAAGTCGATGATCCATAACGATGCAACGCCGAACATCGAGGTCGACCCCGAAACCTACGAAGTCCGTGCCGATGGCGAGTTGTTGGTTTGCGAACCGGCCGAGATTCTCCCCATGGCCCAACGCTATTTCCTCTTTTGATGCGCGCGACCAAAGTCCTCCTGGCTGGAGAGTGGGCCGACGCTACACAGAGCGTCACGCTTGATTACGACCGCCGCTACCGCCGCCGCCTGCGCTTCACCACGGATCAAGCCACGGAAATTTTGCTGGATTTGCCGGAGGCCGTACATATCCATGGCGGTGACGCGCTGCGCCTGGAAGACGGTACGCTGGTGGAAGTCCGCGCCGCCAGAGAAGTGCTTCTGGAAATCTCCGCCCCTACGCCGGACGCGCTCATTCGTCTTGCCTGGCATCTGGGCAACCGCCATCTCGGCGTGCAGTTTGAGGCCGGCGCCTTGCGCATTCTCGACGATCACGTGATCGCGGCGATGGTGGAACAACTCGGCGGCACGGCGCGAAAAATAACCGAGCCCTTCGACCCGGAAGGAGGCGCATATCATAGTCATGGGTAAGATGCTGCTGAAACTTCTTACCTGGTTTTCCCCCGCCTTTCCCACGGGCGGTTTCGCTTATTCCGGTGGTCTTGAATGGGTGGTGGAGCAGCAAATCGTGTCCGACGAATCCAGCCTCGTAACCTGGCTCGAGGATGGCCTGACTCAAGGCGCCCTCTGGACCGATGCGATTTTGCTACGCCGCGCTCATGCGGGCGAGGATGTCCGCGCCATCGCCATGGCTCTCTGCCCTAGTGCCGAACGCCGCCTGGAGACCGAAGCCCAAGGCGAGGCCTTTGCCGCCGCCGCCACACCTTGGGGCGGCACGCCACCAGCGCCATACCCCGCTGCCGCAGGGCAACTCGCCGCCGCCCACGACATCCCAGTGGACGACACGCTGCTGGCTTATCTTCATGCTGCTGTCGCGAACCAAATTTCCGCTGCCATACGGCTCGTCCCGCTCGGGCAATCCGCCGGCCTGCGCGTGCTTAGAATTCTGGAGAGCACCATCCGTGCTACCGTTCGGGCCAGTGCCTCTCTCGAACTCGGCACCGCCGCCTGGGCTGCCGACATCGCCACCATGCAACACGAAACCCAGTATACGAGGCTGTTCCGCACATGAGTACAAATGGCCCCCTGCGAGTCGGCATTGGCGGCCCGGTCGGGAGCGGCAAAACCGCTCTGATGGACGCGCTCTGCCGCCGGTTCCGCGATAAGATCGACGTCGCGGCCATCACCAACGACATCTACACCAAAGAGGACGCTGAGTTTCTCACTCGCGCCGGCTCCCTGGTTCCGGAAAGAATTCTTGGCATCGAGACCGGCGGCTGCCCGCATACGGCCATCCGCGAGGATGCCTCCATCAACCTCGCCGGTGTGGCGCAGATGTGCAGGCGGTTTCCTAACCTTCAGTTGCTGCTGATCGAAAGCGGCGGCGATAATCTTTCCGCGACCTTCTCGCCGGAGCTCGCAGATCTCACCATCTACGTCATCGATGTCTCGGCCGGCGACAAAATCCCCCGCAAGGGCGGACCCGGTATAACGAAAAGCGACCTGCTGGTCATCAACAAAACCGACCTGGCGCCGCTGGTGGGCGCCGATCTCGAAGTGATGGACCGCGATGCTAGGCGGATGCGCGGCACACGGCCGTTCGTGTTCGCTCAGGTGAAAGCGGGGCTGGGCGTTCCGGCAATTGCTGATTTTGTCATAAGCTCGGGTGGGTTGCCGTTGTGAAATCCTTATTGTTTCGCCACTCCTGCCGGACCTGATGATGGCCTGGGTGGATTGCTATCGCCGCGCCGCTGGCGAAGGAGGCGAAGCCGCATTGCCCTCGTTGCCGGTGCTGGCCGTGCCAGGAGGCGCGAGGCCATTCGTTGTTTGGCACTTTCAAACCAAACCAGTTCTTCCGGAGCTTCTGGTGCGGGTGACTAATGATTTTGTGTTCCGCAACCTAGACCTGGATACTCGTCTTTCGGCGCGCCCAGGTTACGCCAGGCCGCCGGCAAGCGGCCATTATGGCGGTAAGAGGCGATGAACAGGAACCGATCCTCATCCGTGTTTGCACGAGCCGCGGCCGATGTCTTGAGATCCATGACCTGTGAACCCACTCCCTTGAACACTGGCCAAAGCGGCAAACCGGGACCGTTCGGGTCGCCGTGGTGCGCAAAATTGGTCCAGTATGCCATCATTAGACTGGATATGTGTTGGTCGGCTGGTCCGGCCGGCGGCGCTTTGGGAGCGAAGAATTGCCGGGTGACGGATGTGGTTCCCCAAACAAACGGAATTTCCGCCGCGTGGGATGCCATTGGTGAATAAGGCGAGGTATAGGTAAAGTTGTAGGCATATGCGTTCGGGCTCCTCGAGTGGCGCGAGAGCTTGAGCGCTTCCCAGGTCTGCTCGGCAATGATAAGGTCGCCGTCAAGCTTTAAGGCGGAGGCCCGCGCCTGGGCATTATTGGTCGCCGGGTACAGAGCCTTGAACTCTGAAAGGCATCTGCTGCCGAACAAACTCGCCGCCGCCTGGTCAAATGCCTGCGGCGTAGAGTGGGGCAGAGCGAACGCGGTGAACGGTAAATACTCCGCGGCGTTCCAGCCCGCGAGCATCGGTACATTCAGGGCTTGCCCCGCCGCAAAGGTCTGCATCGGCGAGGTTGGGATCACGTTCCCGTCGATGCTCGGCGAGATCAGGAAGGTGGGGTCATCCGCGAAAACGAACGGTGCCGCGGCGTTGAGCGTCGCGGGATCGATGGCGCGAAGATCCTTGCCGGGAAACTTTTGAGTGAAGGAGGCACCAAGCGCCAGCGCCTCGCGGTGCGTGGCAATGGAGCCGTAGGCGCCGCCCTCCCAAAAGGCGCCACTTTCCAGGATCGCGCCGTCGATCAGACCGCGCGCCTTCGGCGAGGCCAGGAGTATGCCAATCGAATGCGCGCCCGCGGATTCACCGAACACCGTGACCCGGCTTGGGTCGCCGCCAAAAGCCGCGATGTTTTGCTTCACCCAACGAAGGGCCGCGAGCTGGTCCATCAAGCCCCAGTTCCCCGAGGTGCCGAATTCGCGATCAAGCGCGGTCGTGGCGAGGAAGCCGAGCACGCCGGTCCGATAGTTAAAGGTGACGACCACCACGTCATGTGTTGCAAGGTGGGAACCATCAAGGGTGGGGTTGGCCGATGTGCCGAACTCGAACCCCCCGCCGTAGATATAAACCAAAACAGGCTTCATCGCTTTGGCATTGAGGGCCGGCGTCCAAATGTTAACGGTCAGGCAGTCTTCGCTTTGCGATGGATTTGGAAGCCACGCGGAAAAACAGGAATGGCCGTAAGCGCGTGCTGGGCGGACGCCGGACCATCGCGGCGCGGGTTCAGGCGCGTGCCACCGCAGCCGGCCCACGGGGGGCGCGGCATACGGAATGCCTTTGAACGAACTCACCCCATTTTCGTCCGCGGGATTACCCTGAACCAGGCCGGATGTCGTTACGACCGGCGTAACCTGCGCCTGCGCCGCAGCCATGCTTAGAATGGTCACAATTCCGACGCAGGCGAAAATTGCCATGATCCGTTTCAGCGCGCTCGCGCGCATGTGCGCGCGATCATGGCTTCTCGCCGCCCGGCGGCCCAGACAACTTGCCGAACGAACCGGCTGTTCTGTTTCAAATTTTTTCATAGAGCCGTTACCTTCGTTTGGCACTTCTTGTTCTTTCAAAAATTGACGTGACAGCTATTCTGCTCTGCGCAAGCTTATATAAGTTGCCAGTCAACAAACAAGAATCTTGATTAGATCAAAATTTTCGGAAGCTCAAGGCGGGGCGCGCGCCTGGCAGTCGCTCTCCCATCTCCTTGTAGTCCTTCATCTAGAGGATCACGGTTGCCTTGCGATATCCAAGAGTGGGGCAGTTTAAGATGGGGCCACCGCCTCGACAAACATCAGGAGCGGTGCTTCGGTTATACATCCACGGCTGGACTATCAGGAGGCACCACCTTGCCGACACCGCGGCGCCCGTCGATCATTGCAGTCGAGGAGCACTATTGGGACCCGGAACTTGCCTCCTGCTTCGAGGGGCAGGAAGCTTCCCGCGCCGGCCGGGTGGAATCACGTCTGCGGGATTTTGGCGGCGCGCGGCTTGCTGACATGGATCGCGCCGGTATCGGCGTGGCCGTCCTGTCCCACGGCGCGCCGTCTGGCCAGAAGTTGCCAGCGGATATAGCAGCCGCGTTGATAGGGCGCGTCAACGATCGGCTGGCGGCCGCAATTGCCGCCAACCCTGGGCGATTGGCGGCCTTCGCGGCGCTGCCAACAGCGGTGCCGGAGCAAGCGGCCGACGAGTTGGAGCGATGCATCGCCATCGGCTTCAAAGGCGCGATGTTACACGGCCTAGCCAACGGCGAGTTCCTGGATAAAACCAAATTCTGGCCCATCTATGCCCGTGCGGAGCAACTGGATGTGCCGATTTACCTGCATCCAGCGCAGCCGCACCCGGCCGTCGTGCAAGCCTACTACAATGATTATCTTGACGACTATCCGATGTTGGCCCGGCCAGCCTGGGGCTATATGGTTGAAGCCGGCACTCAGGCGCTTCGCATGGTGCTGTCCGGCGTGTTTGAAAGACACCCAAAGCTCAAGATCATCCTTGGGCACCTCGGCGAATCGCTGCCATTCCAGTTATGGCGAATTGACCAGGCCCTGTCGCGCGCTGGGCAGAAGACGGTCCGATTTCGTGATGTCTTTACGAACAATTTTTGGATAACAACAAGTGGTTTTTTCTCAACGCCAGCTTTGTTATGTTGCGTCAGCGAGCTTGGCGTGGAGCGCATTTTGTTCGCGGTCGATTGGCCATTTGTGGAAGACAGCGCGGCTGGGACGGCTTGGATGCAGGATGTGCCGCTCCCTATGCACGACCGTGAACGAATTCTATCCGGGAACGCGCGGCAGTTGCTTAAAATCCCGTTGCCCCCGGCGGATGCGCCCGGCAATGTCTGAAATATTAAGAGGAACAGAGCCTATTGGACATCGCCATTAGACGGAGCCGAATCAGCAAGCTGTTGAAACTTTCGTAGGATCGTCGAACGTGTACGCGTGAGTGTTCTGAGACTCGAGAATAGCTCAAGACCTGGCAAGAGGGAGAAAAAATGTTGACGCGGCAGAAAAGCGGGCTGGGCGTCGTCCTAGCATGTTGTTCAGGACAGATTGTAAGCAACGGTCCAATAAATGCTTACGCGTTTAGCGTTTTTCTGAAGCCTGTTTCGACGCAATTGGGCATAAGTCGAGGCACTTTTTCCGGCGCGATGGCTTTGGCACTTTTGATGACAGCGTTCATTAGCCCGTTTTTTGGCATGGCCGTCGACCGCTTCGGGTTCCGTAAGTGTTTGGTGTTTTCGACACCAGTTTATGCGTTCAGCCTCGCAACGTTGGCGTTCTTGCCAGCATCAAAAATAGGCATCCTTCTCCTGTTTATGCTTTCCGGGATATTTGCCGTTGGCCAAACGCCAACGGCATACTCAAAAGCAATTTCCGTATGGTACGATCATAAGCGCGGTTTTGCACTTGGCATTGCGATGGCTGGAGTTGGGTTTGGCACTGTATTGATGCCGCAATACGCGCGCCTCTTGATCCTCAACTTCGGCTGGCGGCAGGCATATTTGGGACTGTCGGGGGCGGTTCTTGCTCTAGCCTTTCTGCCCGTCCTCTTGTTCGTTAAAGAGCCAACCGTTCCGCTAAAACAAGGGCCGGTTGAAATACAATCAATAGGCCTGACGGGCGGACAAGCACTCCGAACGGGCCAGTTTTGGCTGATAACCGGCGCATTTTTTCTAGCTGGGATCGTCATTGTGGGGACTTTGGCTCAACTTGCCGCAATGCTCACCGACCGCGGCCTGTCTATCCGACAGGCAACGGCCGGACTTTCGATTTCTGGACTAGCTCTCATTTTCGGGCGCATCGGAGCAGGCTATGCGCTCGATCTGATTTTCGCACCGTATGTTGCGATTTTTTTCTTCGTTTGCCCAATGGTCGGCATAGCCATGCTACTTCTCGGAGGTAGTTTTGGCGCAGCGGTGGTGGGGTCGGTACTTCTTGGCCTTTCTATCGGCGGGGACATAGATATCTTGCCGTTCATCATCGGCCGCTATTTTGGATTTCGTAGCTTCGGCCGGCTATATTCCATAGTCTTCAGTATTTTTCTTATTGGCAATGCTAGCGGAATCGCGCTTCTAGGATTTATGTTCGATCTCACAGGCTCATATCGGTTAACATTGCTGCTCTTCGAACCGCTTTTGATGCTCAGCTGCCTTTTGCTGATCGGCCTTGGTCCTTACAGATTTCCAGAAATGGCTACACATAAAAAAAGTCAAGGCTAAAGCCTGACCTCAACCTATGGCTCAATAAATTAAAAATATAAAATTATAGCGAGTTTTGCGTCTCTTTTCGAAAAGGATTTTTTCGATGATCATAGACTTCCACACACATATTCTTGAGCCAACGGTGTTTGAAATAACTCGAGATAAGAACGTGTTTACTGGCTTTGGAACGATGGCGCCGCCGGATTTCGGCCGCGGACCTGTATATCGAGAAATGACTGTTGCAGAAGCGCAGATTGAGCGCATGGATGAAGCCGGCATTGACCTAGCTGTACTCTCCGCCAGTACGGTGCTTCAGGGGTCGTCCTGGGCCGACCCGAAGGTGGACCTCGACCTCTGCCGCCGAACCAATGATTTTATTGCTGAATGGGTCAGTTGTTACTCGAAGCGGTTAGTCGGAAGCTTCGTCCTCCCGCTACAGGACATAGACGCCGCCCTGGCTGAATTGCAGCGTTGCACCAACGAGCATGGCATGGGTGTAGTTCAACTTCCTGCTCATGTTAATGGCCATTATCTTGGGGAAGTAGAGCTTCGGCCGATCTGGCGGGCGATAGATGATCGGTCATTGATCGCGTTTATTCATCCCGAGGGGGTGAAGGACCTGTGGTATCAAAAGTTCCGTATGTGGAACTCCGTTGGCCAACCTATCGAGGAAGCCAAATGTATAGCATCCATGATCTATGAGGGACTTCTCGAGGAACTTGGAGAGCTAAAGATTGTTCTTGCGCATGGTGGAGGCATGCTTCCCCACAACATGGCGCGTATGGACAGAAATGTCGCGCATATGCCTGACACGATGAAAAATATCAGCCGACGTCCGAGCGAGTATTTAAGTTTTTTTTACTACGATACCTGCGTCTATGACCCAACTGTTGCCAGTAACTTGATACGCCGCGTGGGCAGCGATCGCCTTTTACTGGGATCCGATTATCCGGTTGGCGAAATGGATCCGATCGGCTTCATCGATTCGATCCCCGATCTGTCGCCGGCGGAGCGACTTAGTATAAAGGGCGGCCTTGCCAGCAGGCTGTTGGGGCTGCTGAGTGACTAAAAGAGGAGTCGCTGTCTGGCCAACAACATCTCGCTGGACTGAAAGCACCCGAACATTTATCGCGCGTTGGCATTCAGTGACTTCGGCAATAAGAAATAGGCTAGGGACGGAAGCAGGATGAGAGCGCCGAGCATGTTCCACAGGAACATGAACGCCAGCAGCAGGCCCGTGTCCGCTTGGAACTTGATCGGCGCGAAGGTCCAGGTGAAGACACCAGCCGCTAATGTGAACCCCGTTAGAAGCACGACCCGGCCGGTGAACAAAAGTGTGTGGTGATACGCTTCCGATAGCGTGGCATCGCTGCGCAATTGCCGCAGCACGATACTGAGAACGTAAAGCGCGTAGTCGACGCCGATGCCAACGCCAAGTGCGATGACCGGCAAAGGAGTGACCTTGACCCCGATCCCGAGCCAGACCATCAGGGCCTGCGCCAAGATCGAAGTCAAAATTAACGGAAGAATAGCGCAGAGCACTGCCCGCCACGAACGAAACGTAATGAAGCAGAAGATCACTACGGCCGCGTAAACCAGCAGCAGCATCTGCCGGTTTGCTTGGGCGACAACAATGTTGGAGACAGCGTTTTTCTCATATTGCATCCGTTTGGCACGTAGTAAAATGAGGCTTCTCATTAGGATCCGGCATGTTGGCACATGCCACGCAGGCACCGGGACAGTCGACAAGAGTGGCCTGGCCAAGTCGTTCCCTCGGCAGGGACCGGGAAGCCCCAACACTTAGCGCGTTTAGAAACAGTCAACTAAACCTTGTTGTTGCCTTCGAGAGGGCTATTGAAGCTAATGCTACCTTCCGGAAAAGATTGAGCAGCATCTCGACGACCAACGTGCTGAGTGAACACCTGGATCTCGTTTGATAACTCGGATCTGGAAAGAGCAACCAGAACGTCGCGATAAACAAAATGGCTCGGATAAAGTTGCTCCGGCGGCCGCACAAACCATCGAAGATCTCCGGCTTGAGGAGCTTCGTCCTCATTTATAACCCGCTTGCCGGGCTCTCCGCGCAATTTCGCCTTGAAGCACAAAGATACGGAATGGCCGCGGTCGTCAAATATTTGAACGATAGCGAATGGCCGGTCAACGACGTCTAGCTCACACCCGAATTCCTCTGCCGCGCAGGCCAAAATTCGATGCGCTATCTCCTCTCTATGGCGGATAATGCTGCCGGGGATGTGCCAGCCACTTCCGAAAGGGTCGTCGCGCCAAGCCATAAGTATGGCCTTCTTGTCGTCGACAACCACAAGGTCAACATTCGGGGTGGCGGTGACCTCGGTAATGAAACGGAACAATGGCCAAGGCAAATACGAACCTTCCCCACTTAGCTTAGCAAGTAGCCCCTCCAGCACTTGCAGTTCCTCGGCAGTCAGTTCTTGCTTCACCGCGTTTTTCATGTTGCGTCCTTTTCAGGCAAAGCCAAAGTCGGGCATTGTCAGCCGGGCCAGCCGGTCAGGCTATAGATTCCCGGAAACTGCTCTTTCTGAGACCTTCGGTGGCCCGGGTCTCGTCGATCAGGTGCCGCAATAGGTGCGGAAGATGGGCCCGTCCGGAGGCGGCACCTCGCTGTAGAAGTCCATGCCGTCCTGATCGTCGAACGGCCGTGAAAGTACCCCTAGAAGCTCGTTAAAACTTTTTAGGTCGGAACCTTGGACTGCTGCCGTTAGCGCCTGTTCTACCTTATGATTGCGGGGAATGTAGGCGGGATTGACTTGACCCATCGACAACGCTCGAACATTTGCATCACGCGGCTCCCGAGCCAGGCGCTCCCGCCATCGCACCAGCCAGTTGCCGAGATCTGCCGGTTCCGCAAAAAGGCGGCTCAGGCCAACATCAGCGTCGGCTGTGAGAGCTGCGTCGCAAAGTCGGCGGAACGTTAGCGTATAGTCGGCCGCGTTCTTGGCCATAACGTCTAGCAGCGCGTAAGCAAGATCTTGATCTCCTTTCTCGGCACTGCTCAGTCCTAGCTTGTCGCGCATCCCCGCCAGCCAGTAATCGTCGTACTGCGTCTTGAACCCATCGATTGTCGCGATCGCCAATTCCACGGCTCGGTCTTGATCGGCGTCGAGTAAGGGTAGCAGTGTCTCGGCTAACCTCGCGAGGTTCCACTGCGCAATGCTGGGTTGGTTGCCGTAGGCATAGCGGCCCTGTCGGTCGATCGAGCTGAAGACAGTCGCCGGATCGTAGGCGTTCATGAAGGCGCAAGGTCCGTAGTCGATGGTCTCGCCGGAGATTGCCATGTTGTCGGTGTTCATCACCCCGTGGATGAAACCCAGATGCATCCACTTTGCTATAAGAGAGGCCTGACGGTCCACGACAGCCCGCAGAAGTGCCAAGTAAGGCTGCACGCTGTGTCCCGCTGCCGGATAGTGACGATTGATGACGTAATCGGCAAGGCATCTCACGGCGTCGATGTCGCGACGCGCCGCGAAATACTGGAAGGTGCCGACACGAACATGGCTTGCCGCAACTCGCGTCAGCACGGCACCTGGCAGCGGCGTTTCGCGGTAGACCGTCCCGCCTGTTGTTGCGGCGGCAAGCGCTCTCGTGGTTGGTATGCCCAGCGCGTGCATGGCTTCGCTCACCAGATACTCGCGGAGTACCGGGCCAAGCGCGGCGCACCCGTCGCCGCCGCGCGAGAACGGTGTCCGGCCGGCGCCCTTGAGCTGGATGTCGCGGTGCGCGCCATGCCGATCGACAATGTCGCCGAGGAGGATCGCCCGACCGTCCCCGAGCTGGGGAACGAAGTTGCCGAACTGATGTCCGGCATAGGCCATGGCAAGCGGCTCGGCTCCCGCCGGCACGATATTGCCGGTAAACAACGCGGCCGCACCGGCTGCTTCTATCGCGCTGCTGTCGAGACCCAACTCGTCCGCCAGTGCGCTGTTGAATTTGATCAGTTGTGGGCTCTCCACCAGGACCGGAAGCTGGCGTACAAAGAACCGTTCGGGCAGCCGCGCGTAGCTGTTTGCGAACGTCCCGATCGGCTTCTGGGTATGGCGAGGGTCAATGTTCTGCGAACCGCTCCCTGACAGAAGGGCTTCATCGTCGTTGGCGGTAGCATCGTCGGGTAAGAAGCCGGCGTGGTCTGTACTGGTCATTGGTCTATGCCTCCTTTTCTGGCCGCACTGTCTCCACTGCCGGGGATACTGCAGGCAGAGGCCGAGCAGCAGCAGCAGCTCCTCCGGCTGGCTTAGCCATAGCCTTTCGAGATAGCTCAGAAAATACTAGAACGTCTTGATGGCGGAGAGGGCCGAACCGACGACTCAAGGCCGTCGGCGATGCCTGCATGAGTGAATACGATTTGGACAGCTGGACCACGCCAGACCCAACGCTGTCTCGTATTACAAGCGTCTCAACTGGTGCGGGCCCGGCTCCCAACCATTATACCGACGCCGTGCGTTCGGCGATCTGCTGTTCATCTCCGGTACTGTGGCGCTGGACAGCGAGAACAACGTACTCGCCCCCGGCGATGTTGTGGGCCAGACCGAACATATTCTGGCGACAATACAGCGGATTTTGGCCCTAGCCGGAGGCAGCTTTGGCGACGTGCTTAAAATCACGGTTTACGTCGTCAACATCAATAACCATACCGGGATCACCCGGTGCGACAAAAATAGTCCGGCACGGCCAGGCCCGCCAGCACGCTAATCGAGATTGGCGCGTTGGCAGTGCCCGGTCTATTGGTCAAAATCGAGGGGTCACGGCATTCCGACGCCGTGAGCGCGCCCGCGCCCGTTTGTTACTTTGCGGTCGCCAGAGCGTGGTCGTCCTGCCGAATTTTCGTGGCGGGCGCGTCGTAGGCAATGTAACCCATGCCGCAAATCCACTCCATCACCGCCTCGTAACCGATGACGTGCGCCGGAACGCCGCCCATGGCGCCCATCACGCCCATCCAGTTCAGAATTTCGTGGCCGCCATGCCCGCCGCCTTGCTCAATCTCGTCGAATGTCATGGCCGCCAGCGCCTCGACATCGCCATGGCCAAACGCCTCGATCACTTCGCGGTCCCAGTGCGCGTTGACAAGCGGATGCTGGGTGCGCAGCGGCCATTGCATCTTCGCGGCCATTTCGATCTCGTAGCGCGCCAGGTCGGAATATAGTTCCGGATCTTCCCTCGCGACATGCCGGCCTTCAGTTTGATAGCGTTTCATTCGCTGCAAGAACGCGTCGTCTTCCGGCGCGCCTTCGGTCCACACCGGCGGCCAATGCGAGAGACCGCCGGTGGCTAGCAGGGCGACGCGTGTGTCCTCCTTTAGGCCGTCGATAACACGGCGGATGGCGGCGCCGAAATCGTAAGCCCGCCGCATCGAGGGCAATGGCGGTGAAAATACGTTGGTATAAACCGGCAACACCGGAATATCGAATGCCGGGTTGAGGAATGTCAGCGGCACCAGCAGGTTGTTGCCGTATTCGATCTCGCCCATCCGAGCGACGTCGAAATTCTGCTGGATCAGACCACGGAGCAGCGCCTCGCCTAGCGCGGGCATGCCGGACAGCACAACTTTTTTCTCGAATTTCAACGCTTCCATCATGTAATCGGCCGGCCCACTGTGACTATCGGCAACGCCTATCGCGAAGGCTGGCATCAGATTGCGGAAATGGTTTTCGAAATGGTCATCAAGAAAGGCGATAATCACATCCGGCCGGGCGTCCTTGATCCGGCGCGCGCACTCGGCATGGTAGGCAGAGATCTTTTCCTTCATTTCGGCGGGCGGCGCATCCGCCCAGCCTAGCACGCCCGGAGCGTGCGACATGCTGAGGGCGGCGACAATCTGGGCCATGGACGGCTCTCCCCTGAATAGATGAATAAGTTTAGCAGAAAATCCTCCTCAAGTTGAGGGAATATCGCATAGCGGAAACGGCGCCGCCGCCGCCGGGCTGGCTCTCAGCCTTTAGCCATAAGCGCGATCAATTCGGAGAGTTCTTGAGCAGAACTACCGGCGACGAAATCATCAACGGCGGGCAGTGCCGCCTGCATACCTTTAGTGAGCGGCTCGAAGCCCGGGGTCGACTTATGCGGATTGGCCCAGATCACGCGGTGCGCCAAACCCTTCAGCCGCCGCATCTGCGCGCCCAGCAGGTCCGCGCCGCCGCGCTCCCACCCGTCCGAGGCGATTACGACGACGGCGCCGCGCGCCATGCCGCGCTGGCCCCAGATGTCGAGAAATGCCCGCAATTGTTCGCCCAGCCTGGTTCCGCCGGCCCAATCAGGTACCGTGCTGCAGGCGGCAAGGATCGCGGCTTCCGGATCGCCGGTGGCAAAGGCGCGGGTGACGCGTGTGAGCCGGGTGCCAACGGTGAAGACCTCCGTGCGTCGTGACGCGCAACGATAAGCGGCGTAACCAAAGCGCAACAGGCCCGGCGCGAACGGCGCCATCGAGCCGCTGATGTCCAGCAACAGCACGCGCTTACGGATGCGCGGCCGGGGTTTGCGGCGAAACAGCTGTTCCGGCTCGCCGCCACGAAGTTGCGCGGCGCGCACAATCCGGCGAATGTCGATGAGGCCGCGCCTGGCGGCGCGCAAGCGGCGGCCGCGCGCCATGGCGACACCGCCACGCAGCCGGGCGATGAGCGAGTAGATGAGGTTCTTCTCATCAGGCGACAGGGTGGAGAGCTTGCGGGTTCGCAGCACCTCAACAAAACTAGCGGCACCCATCTCGATGTCGCGGTCGTCGTCCCTTTCGGGTCCGCCACCGCGGCGCAGATCGGCGCCGCCCGGCAGTTTCGGTGGCGCGGTCGGGTCGGGCAAGATTTCTGCCGGCGGAAAGTCGTCGCCAAAGAAGAATTTGGCGAAGCACGCGTCGTAACGGGCAATGTCCTCTGGCGTGGCGCAGAGAGTCACGCGGCCGGTCAAGAACACCGCGCGCAGGCCGCGGGCGGGAAACACGTCCAGGGCCTCCAGCAACATGCCGGTCCGGGCAATGTCCACCCTCAATCCGGCCCGGCGCAAAGCAGCAACGAAATCCTGCACCGCGGTCCAGGCTTCGGCCGCGCTCACGGCAAAAGCAACTCGAATTTTCCGGCTCGCACGCGGGCCTGATCCTCATGATACTTCACCACGGTGCCGAGGGTGAGCGCCGCGTCCCGGGCCGTGATGGTGGTGGCACCTAAAGCAAGAAGCGACTCCGCCCAGTCCAGACTCTCCGCGATGCCGGGCGCCTTCAACATGCCGGCGCCGCGCAGCCGCGCCACCGAGGCGATGATTTCATCCGCCAGGCGCGCCGGAATTTCCGGAAAGCGGCGGATCAGGATCGAGCGTTCGCGCTCGATGCCGGGGTGTTCGATCCATTGGTACAGGCAGCGCCGTTTCAGCGCGTCATGCACCTCGCGAGTCCGATTTGAGGTGACAACGACGAACGGTGGGCTGGCCGCCTTGATCGTGCCGAGTTCCGGCACGGTCACCGTGAACTCCGACAGCGCTTCAAGCAAAAACGCCTCAAATTCGTCGTCGGCGCGGTCGACTTCATCGATCAGCAAGACGCTGGGGGTGGTCTCAAAGGCGCGCAGTATGGCACGCGGCTGCAAAAATTTGCGGTCATAGAGTTCGCTTTCCAGCGCCGCCGCGTCCTTGCGCCCGGCACTTTCCGCGATCCGCATATGCAGAAGCTGGCGCGGAAAGTCCCAGCTATACAAGGCCTCCGAAGCATCGAGGCCCTCGTAGCACTGCAGCCGAAACAGCGGCCACCCGAGCGCTCTGGAAACGGCATGGGCCAGTGCCGTCTTGCCGACGCCAGGATCACCCTCGCAGAACAACGGGCGGTGCATGGCCAGCGCCAGGAAGACCGAAGCTGTCACCGTATCGTCGGCGAAGTAATCGGCGGATTCCAGCGCGGCGCCGAGCGCTTCCAGCGATACGGGGTGCGCGGCGCTCAAGCGTGTTCCGTCACCGGCAAGGTCTCGCCGCGCATCATCGCTGCGGCTTGCATCGCGGCGTCTATGATATGCTGATAGCCGGTGCAGCGGCACAGGTTGCCCGAGATCGCTTCACGCACCTCGGCCCGCGTCGGGCTTGGATGTTCGCCGAGGAAGCCCTTCAGGACCATCAGCATTCCCGGCGTGCAGAAGCCGCACTGTAAGGCATGGCATTGATGGAACGCCGTTTGTAGCGGATGCAGATCCGCATGGTTCGATGCCATCGCGTCGAGCGGCTTGTACACGCTGGCTAGGGTCTGCGTGGTGATGTGCGCGATTGGGCCGGACTTCTGCCTGGAGAGCGACTCCACGGTCTGTATCATCGCGCCGTCGGCTTGTAGCGCCAGCACGTTGCAGGATTTGACCGTTTGCCCGTCCATCTCCACCGCGCAGCAGCCACAGCGCGCCTCGTAGCAGCCGGCATGGGTGCCGGTGAGCATGGCAACGTCTCTAATATAGTCGATCAGCAAGGTGCGCTCATCCACGTCGGCGGCGACCTGCTTGCCGTTGATGTTCATCGTTATCGCAACCATCAGACGATCCTCGCGTGCAGCCGGACCACTGCCCGCTTTACAAGCGAGATCGTAAGCTCCGACTGGTATTGCTGCTGCCTGGTTAAAGCGTTCTTCGGCGCAAGCGCCTCATGCGAGGCTTGCGTGCCAACCAGCATCGGGTCGAGCTCGCCGAGCTTCTTGCCTTCGATCGCCGCCATTGTTTGCCGCGTGACAAACGGCGCCTTCGTGACCGCGCCAATCACGATCCGGCTGCGCAGGATTTTTCCGGCATCATCGAGCTGTACCGCGATAGCCGCCGTGCCGATCGCCGCTTCGAAGGTGCGATAGCGAAATTTCTCGAACACCAGCTGCGTCCAGGCTGGCAGCGGCGGCAGGGTAATGTTGGAGAGGATCTCGTCGGCCTCGAGATATGTGCCGCCGGCGGCGTTAAAAAAATCATCGGCGCGCAGTACCCGCTCGCCACGTGTCGAAGTCAGCGTAAACGCGGCATCGGCGGCGCTGAGCACGATCGGCATGTCGTAGCGCGGGTCGCCCTGGCAGACGCCGCCGCCGACGGTGCCGATGTTGCGCACCGAGCGGTCGGCTAGATTGCCGGCCACGGCTGGAACCTCGGCCTGCCAGCCTTGCAGCTTGGTCTTCGCCAGCACCGCGTAGGTCGTGCCGGCGCCGATCGTGGTGCCCGCCTCCGTTACATTCACGCCGAAGAGTTCCGGGAGGTTCCGCACGGCAACGATTGTGCTCGGACGGATTTTGCGCTCCTTCAGCGCTAGCAAAAGGCTCTGGCCGCCGGCCATCACCTGTGCTTTTCCGCCGGCCACGGCGTCGGCGGCGGCAGCCAGCGAGGTTGGTCTAGCATAGCTGAAAGGGGTCAAAAAAACAGCTCCATCTCGCCTTTGGGCTTAGGCCAGGTTTGCGCATCCAGGGGTCCCTCGAAACCGGGCATGTCGTCCGGATAGCGGAACCGCTTCTTGCCGCTACGAACCTTTTCGCGCAGCGCCAGCAGCATGCGGTCTGGCGTGATCGGTAGTTCTGTAAAACGCACGCCGGTCGCGTGCGCGACCGCATTGGCCATGGCCGCCGGCACCGGTCCTGTACCGGATTCGCCGGCGCCCTTCTGGCCGCCTGGAATGGTAAGAGACGGCGCCGAAATCTCGAACATTTTGTGAAGCTCAGGCATATCCGCTGCCTGCGGCGCCTGATAATCGGCAAAGGTAGCGTTCAGCAGATGCCCCATCTCGTCGTATACGTAATCCTCGCCCATCGCCATGCCGATGCCCATCAGGAAGCCGCCATGATGCTGCCCCTCGACGATCAGCGGATTGATGACGACGCCGGTGTCGTGGACCATGACGTATTCAACGATCTCGATCTTGCCGGTCTCTTCGCAGACTCGAACATGCGCGGCGTGGCAGGAGCCGGCATAGGTGACGCTGAAATTGCCGGAACCGTCCGAGGCTTCACGGTCGGTCGGTGTGTCGTAGGTCGCCACCGCTTCCAGCGTCGGCTCAAAGCCTGGCGGCAGCTGGTGGGTCCGATAGACCGAAAAGCTAGCAAGGTTCTCCAGGTATAACCCGCTATCGCTCATACCGCGCACAAATACACGGTCACCGCCCGTTTCGAGGTCCTGCGGATCGGCCTCCAACACATGCGCCGCGATCGCGACGATCTTCTCCCGTAGCCGCTCGGCCGCGGTGCGGCAGGCGGTGCCCAGCACGGCCGCAGCCCGGCTGGCATAGGTGCCGAGACCGAACGGTGCGTTCGCCGTATCCGGCGGCGCCAGAATAATCTTCTCAAAGCCCACACCCAGCACATCGCTGACGATCTGCCCGAGGAAAGTGGCGTGGCCCTGGCCGTGCGACACGTCGCTCGAGAAGATTGTCACCGTGCCGTCGGTTTCCAGCCGCAGCCGCACCGCCGACAGATCGGTATCGAAAGACGGATGCCGACAGCTGGTATATTTCATCGATATCGCCATGCCGACGCCCTCGTTATGCGGCTTGTTGGCGCGGATTTCCTTCCAACGGATTTCCTCGGCGGCCTTTTCCAAGCATTCATCGACCGAGGTGCTGTCCACCCGCTGGCCGATCGGCGTCACCATCGGGCAGTCACCGCGCTTGATCGTGTTGATCCGCCGGATCTCCAGCGGGTCCATCCCGAGCAGGTCGCCCGCCATTTCAACCAAGCCCTCCTTGGCAAAAATGATCTGCGGGATGCCAAAGCCGCGCAGCGCGCCGCCAGGCGCGGTATTGGTGTGGACGATCTCGCCATCGATGTGCAGGTTCGGTATCGGGTAAGGCAGCAAACCGACGTTGGTGCCGATATGCACGACCTGGTTGCCCCAAAGTGAAAATGCCCCGGAATTCTGAATGATATACTCCCGGTAGCCGATGATCTCGCCGGTCTTCTTTAGAAACATTTCGGAATGGCGTTGCTGGCCGTTGCGCGCCGTGCCGCTGCGGAAGATGTCGGCACGGCCGAGCACGCAATGTACCGGCCGGCCCAACCGCATGGAAAAGATGCAGGCCGCGATTTCGTGCGAGAACATCTGTACCTTGGCGCCGAAGCCCGCGCCGACCTCCGGCGCCACCACCCGTATCTTGTTGCGCGGCATCTGCAAGGCGTCGGCGATATTGTCGCGCAGCATAAAGATGGATTGGGTCGAAGAATACACCGTGAGTACGCCGCCAAAGCTGTCGAAGCTGGCAACGCACCCATGCGGATCGAGCGCCGCGCCGGATTGCCGGTTCGTCGAAAAACGTTGTTGGACGATCAGGTCGGCCTCCGCCTCGGCCGCCTCGATGTCGCCGATCCGCACCCGGTAGCGATCGAAAATATTGCCCTCGCCAAATTCGTAGTTGATCCCTTCCTGGATCAGCGGCGCGTCCTCGGCCAGCGCCTGTTCGGTCGTCACCATGACGGGCAGGTCTTCGTACGTAACAACAATCGCCTCCAGCGCGTCCATCGCCTGGTGCTTGGTGTCGGCCACCACGGCGGCAAGCTCATGGCCCTCGTACATCACCTTGTCGACAGCAAAGGGGAAATGGTCGCCAATCAGCAGATCCTGCATCACGTCGCCCCAGGGCTTAACCTTGCCGACCAATTCCCCGCCGGAAATAATCCCATGCACACCGGGCATCGTCTCCGCGGCGCTGGTGTCGATGGTAAAACGTGCATGAGCGTGGGTGCTGCGCAAGATCTTGCAATACAGCATGCCGGGAAGCCGGATGTCGTCGATAAAGCGCGCCGTTCCGGTAAGCAGCGCCAGGTCTTCGGTCCGTGGAACGGAAGTGCCAACAAGTCGGTTCGCACCGATTGGCAATCGCGTGGCCGCCTCGGGGGTTGCGATGATCGGGTCCATGCTCACCAGGTCAGGTAGGAGATGGCAGCCAGCATCCGCCGCCGCTCGGTTTCGTTGCCGCGCACCTTGATACGTCCGGCGATGAGTTCGATCGCGGACGTTGTTTCGTCGTAATAGATGCGCTGCATTGTCTCGCCCAGCATGATGGTGAGGATGCGCGGCTGCGGCGCCTGGCCCTCGGTAACGCCTGTGACCACCCCTTCATGGATCATCACCGTGAAGTCTTTCTGCAGATCCGGCATTCGCACGATCATCGGCCAATCCTTCCAGGATCTGACCGAGATCACGGTTTCCTTGTTTGGGTTCCATTTGCGCAAGTAATACTGGTCTAGCACCTCTCGCATGTATTCGGCACTGAGAGCTTGGGGTTTCGGAAGGTATTCGTAAGCGGCTGTCTGTGCCATCACCATTGTCCTTGCATGCGGTTTTGCAGCGTTCGGATGGGGTTACAGCCGCACGGCGCTGGTCCGCTGCCGTAACACCTGCGCCCGGTAGTGGCCGCCGCGCTTGGTCCGTGGCACGATCACCGCATCGTAGATGACGAATGCCGCTACAGCGGCATACCAGGCGACTCCCGCCTGCCAGTCACTCACGAAGATCGAGTAAGCAATAACCGCAGTGAAAATCAACACAAACACCGCAACCGGGACGCCGAACTTAACCTTGAGCGGCCGGTCCAGAGTCTTGCGCCGCCGCATGCCGAGAAAAAGCAGCGCGATGACAAAGTAGAGGCTGGCGGACCAGTTCGACAACATGCTGATCACGAACGCCGTGTTCGTGAAATAGGCGCCGATCAAGGCGAAAGCGGCCAGCAACAGGATCGCTACCCACGGCACCGCCTTCGACGAATATTGGCCAACGACCCGCGGCAACGCGCCCTGTTGCGAATACAGGGCCAGAACCCGGCCTTCCGCCATGAAGAAGACGCTGAACGTGGTGTAAGTGGCGATCAACATACTGACCAGAACGAGGTCGAACAACGGGCCGACGCCGACGCGGGCACGCACGAGCTCCACCGTCGGCACGGCCATCACCGAAAGCGTCGCCAGTGGAAGGGCGCAAAGCACCGCGGCGATCAGCGGGATCTGCCGCCCCCATAGCTGCCAGGCCGCGGACAACAGGCCGATGTCGCGCGATTTTGGAAAGTCGCTCCACTCGTCCACCAGGATTTGCTGCACTTCGAGGATACCGGCCATGATACCGATCCAGAAACCGGTGACCGTGAACGGTGTCATCCAGTTCACCGGGCTGGGCGAGCCCCAGTTCATCGCGAAGTAATGATGATTTGCAAAATAAATCCAGCAGAAGATCGCTGCGAAGCCGTCGCCCAATAGCGTCAGAACCACAAGGATGGTTTGAACCTTACCTGTCACCTGGTTGCCCATCAGGTTCAGCGCCACCACCGGCAGGATGATGATGTACGGCCATAGCCAATTCGCCACCATCGGAAACAGCGAGTGGAAAAGACCCTGCGCCACTTGCAGTTCAAGCCACATGAAAGCGCCATAGACTGGCGCGTACCCAACGAAGTAGCTGGTGCCGATCGAAAACATTCCGGCTTCCCGTGCGTAAGATTGGATCGAGCCTGGCTCGGGCACCGCGGTGATCATCTCCCGGTACAACCACCAGGCGCAATGAATAACCACAGCGCCGCCGCAGAAACCAACGATCGTCCACTTAATGCCGTAGAGGCTGGCGATATAAACGATCCAGGCGAAGCCAGCGGTGAACAGCATTTCGCCGGTGCCAATGCACGAGACGTCGAACCAGTTCAGCGCCTTTTCGTTGACGAGTTGTATGTCGTCGCCCGAATTGTCGAAGTCGTCGAGGCTTGATTCGGATGGCATGGCTATCTCCGCAACCGACTTAAGATCAGGCGCAAGCTCTAGCCAGCTTCCTTGCAACCACGCGCGTCCTTACCGCATTGCGGAAATGGCTTTGATCGCCGTTGGTTAAACTGAGCCTTACACTCGTGAATGGTCCGCGGTGGGCAGCGGTTTTGATTTGCGACCGTCGCCGCGCCTGCGGCGGGTTTTTCGTGGGAGCACGGCGTGACAAGACATGTGGAAATCGCGGGCGCGGGATTGGCGGGACTTTGCGCCGCGGCGCGCTTCTCGCAACTCGGCTGGAGCGTTCGTCTGCATGAACGCGCCCGGGATCTGCGGATGTTCGGAGCCGGCATCTGGCTGTGGGAGAGCGGGCTGAAGACGTTGCAGGTTCTGGGCGCATTCGATCAGGCAACTGCCCGGGCCCGCACCATCAAGGAGTGGCGCATCACCGACGGGTCCGGCCACGTGCTGATGTCGCGGCCGATGACACCGACCGACCGCATGCTGCTGCCGCCGCGCGCGGACTTGTACCAGTCATTGATCGATCGTTGTGTTGCCAACGGTGTCGACATCGTCACCTCCTCGATCATCACCGAAGTGCGGCCGGACGGCACACTGGTGCAGGAAGGCGGCGCGGAGCACAAAGCAGACCTCGTGATCGTCGCCAACGGTGCCTATTCGATGTTGCGCGAGCAGATCCTCGGCACCGCCTGGATCGATTACGGCATGGAAGCCGGCATCCGGATGATGATCGACCGCCAGGACTCCGACCCAACCGACATCATCACCGAATACTGGAAAGATTCCTGGCGGCTGCTTTACAACCCCTGTACCGAGGGCGAAACCTATATCTTCCTCTCAGCACCGGTAGGGGACGACCGCGCTCGCAGAACGCCTGTGGACCGCGATCTATGGACCGCGAAGTTCCCGGTAGCCGCGAACCTGATCAGCCGCTTCGCGGAGGCGAGCCGATGGGACCGGTTGATCAACGTGCGCTGCCGGCGCTGGAGCGAGGGAAGGGTGGTGGTGGTGGGAGATGCGGCCCACGCGATGCCGCCGAACCTCGGCCAGGCGGCTAACACCGCTTTTAACAACGTGATGGCGCTGGCGATGGCGATGCAGGGTGCCGGGGATATTCCGGACGCGCTGGTGGCGTGGGAGGCGCGACAACGGCCGCTTACCAACCATGTGCAGTGGTGGTCATATCTTTACGGTTACGTGCTGGGCAAATGGCCGGCGGCCCTGGAGCCGCTGCGTTCCGACGCGCTTCGATATGCCGCTAAGACGAAATGGTTCGAGGAGGGCATCAACCGTGGGGCCCGTCATGTCCCTGCAGGCTACAGTTAAAATGCACCGGCCCCGCGGCCAGCGTGCAGCCAGCTACAGCGCCGCAATGATCTGTACTCCCACTTATACGCTCTTCCACCAGCCGGCGGACCATCTGCTGGTGTTGGTTGGGCGCGCGTTGTTAGCTAAGGATCGCGGCGTAAGCTAAAGCCGAAATCTGGCTGTAAGCCATCTGCTTTGGATAGAAAATTTGAAAAGTCCAGCCGCAAACTAGTTTTCTATTAAACTTCCTTTATGTGTGCAGCAATTTCGAGTAATGCATCCTTGCAGGGCCAGATGAATGTCCGATAACCAATCGGAGTTAAGGATGCATCCTCTCGTGCTGTTGCCTCTGGCAACCGTTATTCTAGTTCTCCTGTATTTTGGCTGGAGCTATATCTCAACAAAGAAAAGCCAGGAGCCAGGCAAGAAGTCCGGGATTGGTGGTCCGAATGATCCGATGGCTTGAACAGGATAGTAGGCTGTTGTGCTGCCCTGGCCAGGTATGACCAAGGCGCGGGCTGAGCTGAACAACTGATGTCTCTGTTTGCCGATGAAAGACTTGTGACGATAGCGTCAGCTGATTGGTGGCCAAAGCCTAGCCGAAGAACATTGCAGGTTGAGTTGACAACCTACGCTCTGCCTCAGCAATCAAGGACTTTTGGCGGCTGGATTGACCGCGCCGGTGGCGGCAATGCTGCGCGCGACAACCAAAACAATAACCAGCACGCACAGGGTCAGCAAATTCGCTGGAGAAAAAACCTGTGCGTAGAGCTGGATAAGAATCTCTCGCAGGGCAAAGACGATGGTTACATCCAGCAAGTTCGATAGGCGGAAATGCCGCGTCCGGGCATATTCCATAAAGGTGTTAAAAAGTTCGACGAGAATGACGACATCCAGCACCCGTTCGACCAGATTTCGTAGGGCCGAGGCATCGGGTGTAGCACCACGGATGAGCGGCCACATTCCGAACGTGCCGAAAAGTGCTTGTATAAAAGCAAATGCCAACGCGACCAGCATCAACGGAATTATACCGAGGATGATAAGCTCCACGGTGTGGTCGTAGACGCGGAATACCGCTCCCCGTATATCCGCATTTAGTCCAACCGGTTTCTCGGCCATTTTCGCTCCCTTCGGTAAGGAAGGTCAAAAGACAAGCAAAAGCAAGCAATTCTTTTCAAAGGGAAAAGACGACGCTCAAGTTGGAGCGCTGTCGCGGCCGCTAATCCCACGGCGCAAAGACCATTTGTCATGATTGGTCCAAAGCCTCAAGCTCTTGGTTCGAAATAGTGCCTCGAGCAAACTTGAATAGAGCGAAGCCAAGTTTGTTGGCGCTCCGTTTGGCAGCTTTCGGACAAATGTTCTGTGGAAGAACCTGCCTCCCCTCAAGTTCCCGCCCCTCCACCCGCAAAAAGAGGGCAGCGACGGCGGGCAAACGTTAGCCGTGTAGTCTTAACGAGACTACGTGAAGATCACACGCCACGCACATCGCGGATAGCCACTAGTGTTCCTTCAGGCTGACTTCGGCGACCATAGTTCGCACCAGCCGCTTGGGCTGATGGTGCCGGAGACAATTTTACAAGCGTTCGGAGCGACGAACTGCACGCAGTTGCTGCACTGGCTGGAGCCATTTGGTTTGGTTTGATAGGCCACGGAGGCGGGCGCGGCTTTTGCACTCTGCGCTCCGGCTTTGGCGGCGATGCCGAGCATGCCGGTTGCGGTGAGGACGGCAAGGCCCTGCTTCAGGGCGGCGCGGCGGGATTTGATATTATCGTCCGACATGGTGGTTCCTTTTGATTAGTTGCGGATGACTGGTGAGTGGGCCGTTTGTGTTCAGGTAAACAGGCTTGACGGCGAATCGCGCTTCAGCCCCTCTCCCAGTTCGCGGCCAAGGCGTGCTGCGTCCAGCATCGAGCCGCGGACGACGCGCTTCAGGTAAAAGCCGCCATCCGGGCTGGCTACCAGGCCGGTGAGGTACAGCGTGCCATCTTCAAGGATGCGGGCGTGGCTGCCGATCGGGGTGGAGCAGGAGCCGTCCAGCGCCGCCAACAGGGCACGCTCGGCGGTGGCGGCGATGTGGGCGGCGCGGTCGTTGATGGCGGCGAGCATCTCGCGCATCTGGGTGTCGGACTCGCGCACGGTAATGGCGACGATGCCCTGTCCGGCGGCCGGGATCATCAACTCCGGGTGAATGACCAGGGAGGCGCGGTGGGCGAGGCCGAGGCGGCGCAGGCCGGCAAAGGCGAGCAGCGTCGCCTGGTAGGCGCCGGCGGCCACCTTGTCGAGCCGGGTTTGCACGTTACCGCGGATCAGGCTCACGCGCAGGTCCGGCCGCGCATGCAGCAGTTGCGCTTGGCGGCGCACCGAGGCAGTGCCGACCTCGGCGCCGTCGGGAAGCGCGCTCCAAGGGTCCCAGACGTCTGGCGTGCCACAATCCTGGCCGAGGATCAGCACGTCGCGTGGGTCTTCGCGGGGCATGACGCAGCCAATGACGATGCCGGGGCGCAGCACCGTTTCCAGGTCCTTCAGGCTGTGCACGGCGATATCGATACGGCCGGCCAGCATGGCTTCATCCAGCTCCTTGGAGAACAGGCCCTTGCCGCCGATATCGGCGAGGCGGCAGTTGCTGGATTGCGAGGCGTCGCCAGAGGTGCGGATGATATGCTCGGCGGTATTGGCGCCCCGCAGTGCCGGGCAGATGGTTTGCAGGGTGGCGACGAAGGCGCGGGTCTGGGTGACGGCAAGCGGCGAGCCCCGGGTGCCGACCTTGAGCGGCAAAGCGCGCTGGTGCGGCGCCAACTGGATGACGGGGGTCGCAGCCGGGCATTGCGCGACCGGTATGGAGGCGAGGTTCATTTCAAGCTGCCTTGAGGATGCTGAGCTCGGCCCAGATGGTAGCGAGGGCGTTGACCAGATGGGCGATGTCGGCGTCGGAATGCAGCGGCGACGGCGTGATGCGCAGACGCTCCGTGCCGCGCGGTACGGTGGGGTAGTTGATCGGCTGCACGTAGATGCCGAAACGGTCGAGCAGCGTATCGCTGATGGATTTGCACGCGACCGGGTCACCTACCATGACCGGAACGATGTGGCTGGGATTGTCCAGATGCGGCAGACCGACGCGGGTGAGGGCGGCGCGCAGTTTCGCGACGCGCTCGTGCATGCGGTCGCGTTCAATGCTGCTGGACTTCAGATAGCGGATGCTGGCGAGCGCGCCGGCGGCCACCATCGGCGGCAGTGCAGTAGTGAAGATGAACCCGGAGGCGTAGCTGCGGATGAAGTCGCACAAAGCGGCCGAGCCGGTGATATAGCCGCCGATGACGCCGAAGCCTTTCGCCAGCGTGCCCTCAATGATGGTGAGGCGGTTGCACAGGCCGTCGCGCTCCGAAAGGCCGCCGCCGCGCGGGCCGTACAGGCCGACTGCGTGGACTTCGTCCAGATAAGTGATGGCGCCGTATTTGTCGGCAAGGTCGCAGATAGCCTCGATCGGCGCAACGTCGCCATCCATCGAATAGACCGATTCAAAAGCGATCAGCTTGGGCCGGTCCGGGCCGATGGCGGCGAGCTTGGCTTCCAGGTCAGCGAGGTCGTTATGCTCCCACACCTGGCATTCGGCGCGGCTATGCCGGATACCTTCGATCATCGATGCGTGATTGCCGGCATCCGACAGCACCACGCAACCGGTCATACGGGCGGCGAGCGTGCAGAGGGTTGCCCAATTCGACATGTAGCCCGAATTAAAGAGCAGGGCGGCTTCCTTCTGGTGCAGGTCGGCCAACTCTCGTTCCAGCAGCACATGATAGTGGTTGGTCCCGGCGATGTTGCGGGTGCCGCCCGCGCCGGCGCCGCAACGGTCCAGCGCCTCGTGCATGGCGGCGGCGACCTTGGGGTGCTGGCCCATGCCGAGATAATCGTTCGAACACCATACGGTGACCGGGCGGGAGCCGCGCGCGGCGTGCTGGGTTGCGATGGGAAAGGCGCCGGCAACCCGCTCGAGATCCGCGAACACACGATAGTTGCCGTCGCGGTGCAGCTTGTCGATTTGGGTGCGGAAGAATGATTCGTAATTCATGACGTTCCCTCGCTTTGCCTGTTGTCTGCCCAGCTAGTCCCTATGCCGCACGTTGAAAGACGCAGGCGTTAATTGCAGCTTCTAATTTTACCTCGTCGAGGTCGCGGCCGATGGCGACAATGCGAGCCTGCTCGCCGGGTTGCGGCGCGTAAGCGTTCATGCTGGCGCGGCCGCCGGCAATGTCCACATGCAGCCAGCCGTCGCCAGCCCGCACCAGGCCTTTCAGCCGGGCAACATGCCCGAACTTGCCCGCGGCGGCGGCGTGCAGCAACGCCGCCATGGCGTCGGCGTCGCAAGGTGCTTCGAGTTCGGTGGTCCAAGAGGTGAAGCCGAGACCGTCTGCCCCGTGGCCGTGCGCGTGGTCGTGGGAGTGGTCGTGCGCGTCGTGCTGGTGCTCCGCAGGCTCATGATCCTGAGGATGCGCATGCTGTTCTTGATGTTGCGGGCTCGGCTGGCTGGTGATCAGGATCGGCGCCGCTTCCACCATGCCGTAGCGGGCGGTGAGCATTTTCACGTTCGGGTTCAGCCGGCGCAGGGTTTCCGCGACCACCGCGCGCTCCGCGGCCGACACGAGATCGGTCTTGTTGATGATGACCACGTCCGCAAGTTTTGCCTGGGCGGCGAAATGCGCCGGCAGGCTTGCGTAGTCAGCGAGGAAGGCGCCGGCGTCGATGATGGTGGTGATGGCGAGGTTTTTTACGAAGGGCGCCAGCGCCGGGCGGCGCAGCACGCCGATCAGCGAGGCGATGTCGGCGACGCCGGAGGGCTCGATGAGTACGCGGTTCGGGGAGAAGCGCGTGACGGTGTCCTGCAACTGACGCGAGAGGTCGTCGCGCAGCGAGCAGCAGATGCAGCCGTTCGGCAGTTCCACCACATCCGCACCCTGGGCGCTGAGCAGCGAGCCGTCGATGCCGACCGAGGCGAAGTCGTTGACCAGCACGACCGTTTTGCCGGGGAGTGCCGCGAGTTCGTCCAGTCGGCGGCGCATGAAAGTGGTTTTGCCGGCGCCGAGGAAGCCGGTGACGATTTCCGCCTCGAACGCGTGTTGCGGCTTGCGGGAGGCGAGGCCCCATTGCCAGAGTTTGCCGGCGGGCAACGGGATGACCAGAAACCAATGCTCGATGATCGCCAGCGCCATCATGGTGCCGATGAAGGTGAGGCCGGCGCGGTGGAAAGCGGTGGTGGCGGCGGCGGCGTGCTCGAACAGCATGGTGCAGATCACCATCGAGATGGTGATGGAGATGGGGAAGAACAGATTCATCGGCTTCGACTTCAGGAAGCTTTTCAGGAAGTTCAGGTGTTCCGGCAGAAATTCCTCATTTAGATTGCGCACGCCGAAGAACACGTTGAGCTTGGCGCTTTGGTGCATCCACCACAGCACCATGAAGGTCCACATGCCGACCTGGTTGGGCTGGTGCCAGGTGAGGGCGACGATAGGGACGGCTGAGGCGATGATCGCGAGTTCATGCCAGATGCTGGTCTGGATGGCGTGGATAAAATGGGCCCAGCCGCCGCAGCCTTCCGGGCAGGGCTGTTTGCGGGTGCCGGTGACGATGCCCATGTAGTAGCTGATTTCCTGCCAGCCCCAGGCGAACAGGCCGAAGCCGAACGCCAGATAGGCTGAAGTTGTGCTGGTCTGGCCGCTCGTTTTATGAATGCCCCACAGGCAGATTATGAACACCGTGGAAGCGCCGAGCATGCTCCATTTGAAGGTTTTGCGGGGCAGGTTGTCCAGGAAGATGATGGCGCCTGTGCTGAACCACCAGACGAACAGAGAAAACAGGGCAGGGTAGATATAGGCGGACATAACTTCTCCTGTTCTACCAGTTCGGGACCATGCGGACGTCAGCCGGTAGTTCGTGCTGAATCGGCCGCAACAGAAACAGCCGCGCGAAGACAGCGGCGGCGCGGAGTTTCAGGCCGGCGCCGCGCAGTTTTGCCAGGGCGCCGCCGCGGGCTTTCAGCACCGCCATCTGCTCGGTGATCTTGCGCAGGGTTTCCAGGCCGGCGAAGAAGGCCGGGTGGTCGAGATCGAGGCTAATCGGAAACACCTGTTTGGCAATCTGCGTGGTGATGCGGAACACCTCGAAGTCGTACTTTGTGGGGTCGAGGCCGAGGGCAGCGTGGAACAGCGGCCGGGCGTGGTCGCGCACATACATGGTGGCGAACACGGCGAGCAGGAAAAACCGGATCCAAAGCTTGTTAACGCCGCGCAGCATCCAGGGATTGGCGCGCATCAGTAGCGCGAAGGCCTCGCCGTGGCGGAACTCGTCGTTGCACCATTCGCGGAACCATTTGAAGATCGGGTGGATACGGTTTTCCGGATGGCGCTCCAGCTGACGGTAGATGGAGATGTAGCGCGCGTAGCCGATCTTTTCCGAGAGGTAGGTGGCATAGAAGATGAATTTTGGTTGGAAGAAGTGGTATTTTTTGGCGCGCGTGAGAAAGCCAAGATCAACCTTCATGTTGAAGTCGCGCAGCGAGTCGTTGATAAAGCCGGCATGGCGTGCCTCGTCGCGGCTCATATAGCCAAACAAAGCCTTCAAATCCGGATTGTGCGTGCGCTTCTTGATCTCGGCGTATAGTACGCAGCCAGAGAATTCGGCGGTCACGGAGCTGACAAGAAAATCCAGCAACTCCTCGCGCAAGTCATCCGGCAGCGCTGCGAGGTCGACATCGAAATCGGCGTTGCGGATGAAGTGGCCCTTGTTTGGGTCGGCCTTAAACTCCGCTAGCAGCTGATCCCATTTAGCGCGCTCGGAAGCGACCTCGATCTTGTCAAGCGCCTTGAAGTCGGTGGTGTAGAAGCGCGGGCTGAGAATAGTGTTTTTCTGTGCGAGCCGGGTCGGATCGTTGATCTCGGCTACGTTCATGGTGGTTGCGCTCATGGGCGGTATTCCTTCGGGCAGAAGCCCACTTCGTAGAGTTCCGTCAGCGCGAAGACCGAGCTGATTTCGGTCCAGAACCGGCGGGCGCGGCTGGCGCGTTGCAGGGTGGCGCGGCGCTGGCCGGTGTAGCGTTCGCCGAAGCCAATGCCGGTCGGCGCGTCATGCACGGTGATCACGTCGCCGGGGCCGGGCTCGGCACCTTCCGGGATTGCATGGGCATGGAAGCTCTCCGGCGTCTGCTCGATGTCCAGCAGGCAGATCAGCTCGACGATGCTGCTCATCGGGGTGCTCCCAAGGCGGCTCGTTCGGCGGCTTGATAGACCTGGTCGAACTGGCCCTCGTTGCTTGGCCCGAACGCTTCCAGGTCGATCATCTGGCCGGTCGCGGTGTCGGTGAGTTCGAGATGGCCGTTGTCGAGCGATGTCAGTTTGAACGGCGCAGCCTCGCTGATGTTTTCCCGCGCCCGTACACCGTCCAGCGCGCGGACGGTGGTGCGCAAGAAGGCGGCGCCGCGGGGGGCGATGGTGTCGACAATCGCCGTCGTGCCGGCGGCGTAGACCGCGACGCTGCCATCCGGCAGGTCGCTGAAACTCACCAGCTGCGCCGCCGCCGGCGGCGCGGACGACGCGTTGGTGGCAAACCCGGCCTGTCGGGCGATGCCGCAGCAGATGACCGCGCCGCCCAGGACCAACGCGGTCGCGAAGGCCGGCAGGCGCGATAGCGTGGCGGCCGCGCTGCTCATGCCGCGATACCCTGCATCGCCGGAAGTTCGGCCGGCGCGGCGGGTGCCAGAGTGACAGCAATTTCGCCGCCGCCCGCGCTATCCGCCAGCAGCCTGGCCAGGAGCCGCGCCGCTTCCCGTGGCTCTTCAAGGGCGCGCAACATTGGTTCCGGGCGGGATTTCTCGCCGGCGCGCACATGCGGCCAGAGCAAAACGTAGGACAGCCTGGTTTTCGCCGGCAGCTGCAAAACAATGTTGCCGGTACCGTCCGGCTGCATCGCCAGGTCCGCCGCCTGGATCTGCGCGAACGGCAGGTTGAGGGATTTCGGCAGCGCCATGCCGTAAGTGATCACCACGCGCTTGGCGGTGATGGTGTAGCGGGTGCTGCGGCTGATCATCCAGGAATAGGCCGTGAAAATACCGATCGCGGCGGCCCCGAGGCAGATGCCGGAAAGGCCCGATCCAAGGGCGTAGCGGGTGCCGTGCCCGGCCAGTAGCGCGCCGCCGATGCGCCAGCCGACCAGGGCGACAAAATATGCCGCCACCAGCTTGATGCGGAAGGCGCGCAGGGCCAGCGTCTGCCAGCGCGGTGCCGCTTGCCAGAGGATTTTCTCGCCCGGCGGGAGTTGCCCCGGCAGGCCGTTGACCGGGCGGCCCTTGAAGCGGCTCATAGCAGTGGCCCCAGCCGGCCGGGTGTCGCGTACAGGTGGCCGGAAGCGAAGTAGGCGGAAATCCGGTCTTCCTCCCGCGCCGTGATGAAATCAGGGCTAGCCGGCAGCGGGGCAGCGGCAAGTTGCGCGGCAGTAACAGATGCGACCTTCACTGTGCCGCCGCGCGGCGTGGTCACCACGCGGGTGAGCTCCCAGGGGATCACAACGCCGCGCACCTGGCCCGGCACCGCAACCTCCAGCCAGCGCGCCTGCACGTTGGAACGATCGATCCAGATGTCGCTCCCGACGCCGGCGACCAGCCCGTCCAGCGTGATCACGTTCATCCCGCGCGGGTCTGGGTCACCTTCCGCCACCCAGAAATCGCTGGCGACGCGGATCGGCACGGTGCGGTGCGCACCTTCCGCCGTGAGCTCCGGTTCGTTGCGGCGCATGGCGTAGCCGGCGGGGCCGACGGCGTCGTGCATCGGGTTACCTAGCGGCGCGAAGGCGGCGCCTTCAAATCCCTCGATCTGACGGGCGTTGATGATATCGGCCGGCTCGATCTCCGGCACCGTTTTCGTAAACCCGCCGTGCAACAGGAACGTTTTTGGGGCCGGCATCGGCAGCACGCCGTCCAGCCGCTCGCCTTCGCGGGTGGTGATCAGCGGGAAGCCTTCGCGCTTGCTTTCCAGGATCAGGTAGATCACCAGCCCGGCAAAGAAAGCCCAGAAGGCGTAGAGCACCAGTTGGGCAACGTCGATGTAAGGAGTGATGGCGCCAGCTTGCATGACAAACCTCTTGTTTCTTCTTTAGACCGTGACAGACAACGCGGGGAGGGAACGGCGCCGCACCAGCGGGCCGAGGGCAACGAGGGTGACGAACAGCAGCACGATTTCCAGCAGATACACAGCGTTGTAGCCGTTCACCGAGGCGGCGCCGACGGAGTCCCGCAGGATACCGCCGACCGCGATGGCGCCGCCGGCGGCAACCGCCTGCACGGCGCCCCAGGTGCCGAGGGCCAGGCCGCTCATGCCACTGGCGGCCCGGCTCATGGCGTCCGACAAGGTGCTAACCAGGAACAACCCGGCGGAAAAGCCGATGAGGAACACGCCGCAGGCAAACATCGGGATCAACGCCAGCGGCGCCGAGAAGATGACCGCGGCGAAAGCGGCGAGGCCGGTAAGCAGCGCGATCGCCGCGGTGCGGTAAGGGTCCGCGCCTTGGCCCAGCCGGCGCCGGCCGAAGGCCAGGCCGCAAAGGCCGCCACCGGCGAGCAACGCGGTGAGCGAGGTGGTCTGCCCGACAGTGAGGTGCAAAATCTGCCCGCCATAAGGTTCCAGCAAAATATCCTGCATCGACAACCCCATGGTGCCGAGGCCGATGGTGATGAGCCGGCGGATCGACTGGTCCTGTGTCTTGAAGGCGCGCCAGGCGTCGCGCCAATGCGGGGCCTCGGCGATTGGCGCGGTGCTGGGCGGGCGGCGTGGTTCCTGTTTCCAGAGGGCGACGCCGTTGCACACCATGGTGAGCAACGCCGAACCCTGCACTACCTGGATCAGGCGGAATTCACTGAAATGGGACAGTAGCGCTCCAAAGCCGAGAGCGCCGGCCATCATCCCCGCCAGCAGCATGACACAGAGCATGCCGACGACGCGCGGCCGGGCATGGGCGGGGGCGAGGTCGGTCGCCAAGGCAAGGCCGGCGGTCTGCGTGGTGTGCATGCCGGCGCCGACCAGCAGGAAGGCCAGCCCGGCGGCGATTGGGCCGACATAGTGCGGCGCGTGGCTGTCGCCGGACAGGACAATGAGCGCGAACGGCATGATGGCAAGGCCGCCGAACTGCATGAGCGTGCCGAACCAGATGAACGGCACGCGCTTCCAGCCAAACTGCGAGCGGTGCTGGTCCGAACTGAACCCCACCACCGCGCGGGCGGGCGCCAGGATCAGCGGCAGCGAGATCATCACCGAGACGACCCAGGCCTGCAGATGCAGCTCGACGATCATCACCCGGTTGAGGGTGCCGACGATGAGTGCCGCGGCCATGCCGACGGTGAGCTGGAACAGCGACAGCCGCAGCAGCCGCGGCCAGGGCAGTTCCGGCGTTGCTACCGCTGCGAACGGCAGCAGGTCGAATTTCAAGCTGCTCCAGAACTTCAGCGGCACCCGCGAAAGACTTTTCATTTTACGAGCTCCAGCGCCTGAGAGATGTAAAATTTGCTGTCGACACGATGGGTGCGGTTGATACGGAAGTCGCGGAACGCCGGGCGGCCGCTGAGCGCGGCGCAAAGCTGCGCCTCTCTCTGCGGCTCGATCGCCGGGGCGCGGTTGCCGCGCGGAAACATCTTGCCGACGCCGTGCATGAGGCTGAGCATCCTGGTGCGCGGGGCAAAGGTGAAGGAGATGGCGCGGCTGGTGCGCGCCGCGACATTGGCGAGCGCGGCCAGCGCGTCCTCGGTGCCGTAATGGATGATCGAATCCATCATCACCACGTAGTCGAAATGGCCCAGGCCCGGGTCCAGCATGTCGCCTGATTGGAATATGATGCGGCGGGCGGCGGAGTTGGCGGCGCTGCGCTCGCGCGCTAGGGCGATCAGTTGCGGCGAGAGGTCGACAGCGACAACTTCGGCGCCGCGCGACGCCGCGGCCAGGGCCAAGGCGCCGGTGCCACAACCGGCATCCAGGAGGCGCACCCCGTGCAGGTCCGCCGGCAGCCAGGAGAGCAATTTGGCGCGCATCTCGTCCCGGCCTGCCCGAACGGTAGCGCGGATGCCGCTGACCGGCGCGTCCGAGGTGAGGCGTGCCCAGGCAGCGACGGCGGTGCGGTCAAAGTACGTTTCGAGTTCGCCGCGGCGGGTCTGGTAGGAGCTGGTCTGCATCATTCGAACCCCAGCAGGTCGAAAATATCACGGTCTTTCAGAGGAAGCGATTCAAGCGGTGCCACGCCGGCCCACAGAGCTTCGGCAAGCTGCATGTACTCGGCCTGGATTGCGGCCAAGGCGGGCGACGCCTCCATCTCAAACAGCACGGACTTTTTCAGGCGCGACTGGCGGACGATGTCGAGATCCGGAAAACGCGCCAGGGTGGAGAGCCCGGTGGCGGCGTTGTATTTGTCCAACTGGTCGGTGGCGGCGCTGCGGTTGGCGATGACGCCGCCGAGCCGGACGTTGTAATTGCGCGCCTTGGCGGCGATGGCGGCGACAATGCGGTTCATGGCGAAGATCGAGTCGAAATCATTGGCGGTTACGATCAGCGCGCGGTCCGCGTGTTGCAGGGGTGCGGCAAAGCCACCGCAAACGACGTCGCCCAGCACGTCGAAAATCACCACGTCGGAGTCTTCCAACAGGTGATGCTCCTTCAGCAGTTTGACAGTCTGGCCGACGACATAGCCGCCGCAGCCGGTGCCGGCCGGCGGGCCGCCGGCTTCCACACACATCACACCGCCATAGCCCTCATAGACGAAGTCCTCGACCCGGAGTTCCTCGGGGTGGAAATCCACCGCCTCCAGCGCGTCGATCACGGTCGGCACTAGGCGCTTGGTGAGGGTGAAGGTGGAGTCATGCTTCGGATCGCAGCCGATCTGCAGCACGCGCTTGCCGAGTTTGCTGAAGGCGGCGGACAGATTCGAGGATGTCGTGCTTTTGCCGATGCCACCTTTGCCATAGACGGCAAAGACCTTGGCGCCGCCGATGCGCAGCGCCGGGTCAAGCGCCACCTGCACGCTGCCCTCGCCGTCGCCGCAGGAAGTACCGCAACTGGAGCCGCGCAGCTTCTCGACCAGTCCGGAATCATCGACAATATGGTTCATGCGGCGACTCCAAAAGTGAGGCCTTCCAGCCGGTCCTCAAGCTCTTCGCCGGCTTGCTGCAAGGCATCCGCCATTGCAGCGTCCGGCGCCCAGTAATTGCGCTCCCGCGCCTCGATCAACCGGCCGGCGATCTTGGCCGAAGCGGTCGGGTTCAATGCCGCCAGGCGCTGGCGCATCGCCGGGTCCAGCACGAAGACCTCGGTCATCTGTTTATAGACCCAGCCTTCAACCTCGCCGGTGGTGGCGGACCAGCCGAGGGTGTTGGTGACCTGCGCCTCAAGCTGGCGCACACCTTCCGGGCCGTGCTTGAGTAGCGCTTCGTAGTATTTCGGGTTGAGCACGCGGGTGCGGGCTTCCAGCGAAACCTGTTCGGACAAGGTGCGCACCGCGCCGGCGCCTCGGGTCTGGTCGCCGATGTAGAGCGCAGCGGCCTTGCCGCCGGCCGCTTTGATGGCGCGGCTCATACCACCGAGGCCGTCAAAATAATGATCGACTGTGGTGACGCCGAGTTCCATCGATTCCAGGTTCTGATAGGCGGCATCGACCGAGGAGAGCAAGCTGGCGAACACCTTGTCCTGGCGCTGCGCCCGGCCGTTGACACCGTAGGCAAAGCCTTTGCGTTTGACGAAGGCATTGGCGAGTTCGTCCTCGTTCTGCCAGGACGAAGCTTCGACCAGCTGGTTGACGTTGGCGCCGTAGGTGCCCTCGGCATTGCTGAACACCCGCAACGCCGCGTCTTCCAGGCTGACGCCGGTTTGCGCCTGCAACGCCAGAACGTGCTTGCGGATGTAGTTTTGCGCCAACGGCTCATCGGCCTGTGCCGCCAGCAGCGACGCCTCGGCAAGCAGTTTTATCTGCAACGGCAAGAGGTCGCGGAAGATGCCGGAGAGCGTGATCACGACATCAATGCGCGGGCGCCCCAGCTCCGCCAGCGCCACCAACTGCGCGCCGCAGAGGCGGCCGTATGTATCCCGCCGTGGTTCGGCGCCCATCAGCCAGAGCGCCTGGGCGATCGGGCCGCCTTCGGATTTCAGGTTATCCGAACCCCAGAGGATGATCGCCAGGGTTTCCGGCGCGGCGTGGCCATCCGCCACATGTCGGGCGAGCAACCGCTCGGCCTGGGCGCGGCCATCCTGCAAGGCGTATTGGGTAGGCATCCGGAACGGATCGAAGCCGTAAAGATTGCGGCCGGTGGGCAGGATTTCCGGTTGTCGCAGTAAATCCCCGCCTGGAGCCGGGCGAATGTAGCCGCCGTCCAGAGCATGGATGAGGGCCGGAATTTCATGGTCTTGCGCCAGTAACGCATCCATTTCCGCGCGCTTTGCCGGCTCGGTAACGCCGGCGGCGTCCAGCAGTTCATTTCGCGCCGCAGGGTCCATCGCTTCGCCCACGACGTGCAGGCCTTGCGGGATCAGCGTGTATTCCAGTTCAAGAAGTTGTGCGGCAAGGGCGGCAATCTTGGTCTCGGCATTGCTCCAGGCGGGTTGCGGCGGCGCCAGATCAAGAGCGGCGGCTTCTGCCTGGATCAGCGAGGCGAGCGCGTCCTGCTCGGCGGCGGGCGCGTCCGGGCCCAGGGCGCGGTGGCGGGCCAGCGAGGCTTTCAGGTCGTTGAGGCCACGATAGAGACCGGCTTGCGTGACCGGTGGCGTTAGGTAGCTGACGAGCGTCGCGCCGGCGCGGCGTTTGGCGAGGATGCCTTCCGACGGATTGTTCGACGCATAGAGATAGAAATTCGGCAGCTCGCCGATCAGCCGGTCCGGCCAGCAGGCGGCGGAGAGGCCGGCCTGCTTGCCGGGCATGAATTCCAATGCCCCGTGGGTGCCGAAATGCAGCACCGCGTCGGCGCCGAAATCCTGAGCGATCCAGCGATAGAACGCGGAGAAGGCGTGGGTGGGAGCGAAGCCGTGCTCGAACAACAAGCGCATCGGGTCGCCTTCATAGCCGAAGGCGGGTTGGATGCCGATGAAGACATTGCCGAGCTGCGCGCCGAGAATGAAAATGGATGATCCGTCGCTCTGTTGCCGGCCGGGCGACGGCCCCCATACCGCTTCGATTTCAGCCAGATGTGGCTCGTGGCGGATATGCTGTTCGCTCGGCACTCGAGCCGCGACATTGGCCAGCGCTCCGAAGCGAACGGCGTTGCCTTCCGTCACCAGCTTGCGGAGCGTGTCGACATCGGCCGGCAGTTTGACGTCGTAGCCGGCCGCGGCGAAGCCGTGCAGCGTGTTGAACAGCGATTCGAACACCGAGAGATAAGCCGCTGTGCCGGTGCTGCCGGCGTTGGGCGGGAAGTTGAAAATCACTAGAGCAATTTTGCGTGCGGCGCGCTGTTTGCGGCGCAGGGCAATGATTTTGGCGACCCGCCGGGCCAGCATGTCCGCGCGCTCCGGCAAAACCGCCATTTGGCGCGGAGAATCGCCGGCGCCAGTGGTGGAGCGGCCGCCGAAGGTCATCGGCATGATGGCGCCATCCAGCTCCGGCAGTGCCACCATCATCGTCGCCTCGATCGGCGTCAGCCCGCGTGGGTCGGCGGCCCAGCCTTCCGTGGTCTGAAATTCCAGCGGGTGCGCAACGATGTAGGGAACATCGAGCGCCGCCAGCACCGCCTCTGCTTCCTTTGATTTGTTGTACGCAGGGCCGCCAACAAGCGAGAACCCGGTGAGCGAGACCACGGCGTCGACCGTGGCGCGGCCGCCGGCCATGAAAAAAGTTTCCACCGCCGGCCGCGAGTCCAGCCCGTTGGCGAAGGCCGGAACCACGGAGATGCCGCGAGCTTCGAACGCGCTGATCACGCCGTCATAATGCGCGGTGTCGCCGGCCAGCAAATGCGAGCGCATGACCAGCATGCCGACACGACCCAGATCACCACTTTGCACGGGCAGCGCCGCCGGATCGGTCAAAATCCGCGCGGCGGCGCGGGGGTGATAGAGTCCCGTTTCCGGATACGCCACCGGCGGTGCCACCTTGATCCGCGGCGCGTCCGGCGCCGCTGCGTAGCGCTGCACCAGCAGCCGCACCATGTTGGTGACGTTCTCGGCCGATCCGGCCAGCGTGTATTGCATGGCGAGAAAGTAGCTCCGCAGATCCTGCGCGGTGCCGGGGATGAAACGAAGAATCTGCGGCAGCCGGCGCAGCATCGCCATCTGGCTCTGCGCGTCGCCGCCTTGGCCGGGGCTTTTGCCGCGCAGCTTTTTTATCATCCCGGCCAGGCCGCCAGGCTCCTTGGCCATGTCCAGCTTGCCTAGACGCGTCAGTTTCACCACTTCGGGCGCGGCCATCGCGCACAGCATGGCGGCGCAATGCGGCCGGCGCGCCAGCAGCGTGGGCAGAACCGGTTGTATGTGCTCGTCCAGGAACAGCATCGTCGCGATCACGATGTCGGCGCTCCCTATCGAGGCTTTGCAGTGTTCAAGGGCAGCGGCGTCTTCGGCCCAGATATCGGCGGAATGAAGCTCCAGCACCAGGCCGGGAATTTCGTTCGCGAGCAACTCGCGCGCGGCCGAAACAGCGCTGATGGAATGGCTGTCCATCGTGACGATCGTGACGCGCAAGGGACTAGCGGCTGAAATGGGCTTTGGCATCGTATAAAGTCTCTAGTTTGATAGTTGCCAGCGCGTGCAGATTCGCGAATGCCTCGGTGTTGCGGCGCGCCTTGCCACGGACGAAGAACGGGATTTTTTTCAGCTCCGCCTCGGCCTCCGGCTCCCAAGCCGCCGCCGTTGCCGCCGCGTGCTGATCGCTAGCGGCGGCGAGGTGGGAAGGAGCGGCGTCGCCGTGGAACTCGAAATCTTCGCGGAACATGCCAAGCAGGTGTTCTTCGAGACCCATCATCAGCGGGTGCGTGAAGGTGTCGAACAGCACGTTGGCGCCCTCAAAGCCCATCACCGGGCTGTAACGCGCTGGAAAATCCTGCACATGCACAGGGCCAGATATCACCGCGCAGGGGATGTTCAGCCGTTTTGCGATGTGCCGCTCCATCTGCGTGCCAAGCACCAGCGCCGGTTCCGCGGCGGTAATGGCGGCTTCCACTTCCAGGTAATCGTCGCTGATCAAGGCCTCGATGTCGTAAAGCTTGGCCGCCGCGCGCAATTCGCGGGCGAATTCGCGGGCGTAGGTGCCAAGCCCGACCACCTGGTAGCCAAGCTCCGTCGCCGCGACGCGGGCGGCGGCGATGGCGTGGGTGGCGTCGCCGTAGATGAACACCCGCTTGCCGGTGAGGTAGGTCGAGTCGACGGAGCGTGCGTACCACGGCAGGCGGGAGGTTTCGGCGTTCAGCACCGGGCCGGCGTCGATGCCCGCCAGTGCCGCGACGGCGGCGATGAAATCGCGCGTCGCGCCGACGCCGATCGGCGGGATGTTGACGAACTTCTGGCCGAACTTGCGCTCCAGCCACAGCGCCGTGGTCAGGGCGATTTCCGGGTAGAGCACGATGTTGAAGTCGGCCTGCGGAATGCGTGCCAGGTCCGCCGGCGCCGCACCCAGCGGCGCGGTAACGTTGATCGCGATGCCAAGTTGCGCCAGCAGCCGGGACACCTCCACCACGTCGTCCCGATGGCGGAAGCCGAGCGCGGCCGGGCCCAAGATATTGCAACAGGGTTTGGCATTGGGCGGCCTGGTGCCGGCCGTCGCGGGGACGCAGGCGCGCACCAGATGGTAAAATGTTTCCGCCGCGCCCCAGTTTTCCTTGCGCTGATAGGCAGGCAGTTCCAGCGCCACCACCGGGATCGGCAAGTTCAATGCAGCGGCAAGGCCGCCCGGGTCGTCCTGGATCAGTTCGGCGGTGCAGGACGCGCCCACCAGCATGGCATCCGGCTTGAACCGAGCATAGGCGTCAGCCACCGCGCTCTTGAACAGGTTGGCAGTGTCGCCGCCGAGGTCACGGGCCTGGAAAGTGGTGTATGTCACCGGCGGCCGCGCGCCGTTACGCTCAATCATGGTGAACAGGAGGTCCGCGTAGGTGTCGCCTTGAGGCGCGTGCAGCACATAGTGCACATTCTTCATCGCGGTCGCGATCCGCATGGCACCAACATGCGGCGGCCCTTCATAGGTCCACAGCGTCAATTGCATGGGCCAAGCCCCAGGGCGGCACGGCGGCGCAGCGGGCGGGCAAAGAGTTCGGCAAGGTCACCTGCCTGCTCGAAGCCCTGCACCGGCGTGAACACCAGCTCGATCGACCATTTGGTGGTGAGGCCTTCGGCCTCCAGCGGGTTGGCCAGGCCTAGCCCGCACACCACCATGTCCGGCGCGGCGGCACGGCAACGGTCGAGCTGGCGGTCCACATCCTGGCCCTCCGAAAGGAACACGTCGCTCGGCAATAACGCAAGTTCGTCCGCCAGGTGCTCGCGGTGCAGAAACGGCGTGCCGACTTCGCTCAGTTCCATGCCGAGCTCGCGCGACAGGAAGCGGGCCAGCGGAATTTCCAGCTGCGAGTCAGGAAAGAAAAAAATCCGTTTGCCGTTCAGCAGGCCGCGGAAGTTGCCTACGGCGCTGCGTGCCCGTGCCATCGGCGCCGCCAGCACCGTATCGATTGCAGCATCCACGACGCCGAATTCACGCGCCGCCGCGCGAAACCACAGGTACGAACCTTCCGCGCCGAGCGGAAACGGCGCCGCAATGCGCTTGGCACCGCGTTGCTGCAGGGCCATGGCGGTCGCAGCCAGAAAGGGCTGTGCCAACAAAAATCTGCTGTTCGGACCCACCGCGGGCAGATCGGCGGCACGGCGTGGCGGCAGAAAGGACACATTGGGCACACCCAAAGCCGCGAACAGCCGGCGGAACTGGTCCTCCACCGCATCTGCCAGCGTCCCTATCACCATCAGCCCTTCGGCTTGCGTTTCCGGCAGTTCTGGCACCAGCGAAGCGAGGCAGGCGTCTTCGCCTTCAGTGAATGTGGTCTCGATGCCGCTGCCGGAATATGCGAGCACGCGAACCTCGGGCGCCAAGCGCCTGCCCAGCCGCAGCGCGGCCCGGGAAAGATCGAGCTTGATGACCTCCGAAGGGCAGGAGCCGACCAGGAACAGCATTCTGATTTCCGGCCGACGTTCGATCAGCCGGGTCACCACCCGGTCCAGTTCGTCATTGGCGTCGGCGAGGCCGGCGAGGTCGCGCTCCTCGATGATCGCGGTGCCGAAACGAGGTTCGGCGAAAATCATCACGCCGGCGGCGGATTGGATGAGATGCGCGCAGGTACGCGAGCCGACCACCAGAAAGAACGCATCCTGGATGCGCCGGTGCAGCCAGACAATGCCGGTAAGACCGCAAAACACCTCGCGCTGGCCGCGCTGGCGCAGCACCGGGGCTTCCGCGCAGCCTACAGCACGCGGTGGCAGCATGTGGGGAAGTGGCGTTATGCTGTTCACCCGGCTTGCCCAGCAACCGGCGAGGCGATCTGTTCGTGCCGCGCCATCCGGAGTTTCAAAACAAACTGGCCCGCATTGATAACATAGGAAGCAAAGGCGGCCAGGGCGATGAACATCTGCATCCTGGGCGGCGCCGCGCCAGTGACCAGAACCACCACATACAGCGTGTGCAGTGCCAGAACGAGGATGCTGAACACATCCTCCCACAAGAACGCCCTGGCAAACAAATAGCGGCCGAACACCTTATGTTCCCAGATCGAGCCGGTGACCATGATCAGATAGAGGCAGAGGGTTTTGGCGAGCACTGAAATGGTGGCGGCCGCCAAACCATGGCCGGTGACAAGATAGTGCAGGACCAGACTCAGGCTGGCAGCGAAAACCGCGAATTGCACAGGAGCCAGAATTCCCTGCACCAAAGTCCATCGTGTAGCGTCGCGGCGGCGGCGCTCCGCGGGGCTATACAGAAAACGCATCGGCCGTGCCGGCACAGGCACGATGCGCGCCCCGTAAGCGTGGGCAGGCCATGGACAACAATCGACCCTGGCGATGACGCGATCAACAATGCGCTCAAGCATTTTTATGCTTCCTTCATTATGGGCACAACCCAGCAGCCGGGATCCGCTGGGCTGAGGAGATGGCTGGCGCCATGCGAGTGTCGTCATCTTGCTTCATGGGGCTGCTCTACCGCTGCTCGACAGATGAAAAGGTAGTTCCGGCTTCCGCGATGTGTCAAGTTTTTTTTACGTCAATAAATCTTGACACTCGCCCGCCTCTTCGGGTTATGATCCTGCTGTTATGGAGGCAAAAATGGTTGGACCGAGCTTTCCAACAGAAAGCGATGACCAGAGCGGCGGGTCGATCAGCAGGCCTGAAGCCTGGACGCGCCTGCTGGAAAACACGATTCAGGCCGAAATCCTGCCCCGACTGTTATCGCCGCCGGCGGTAGCGCCCGCATCTGGAGAGCATGGCGGGGACGCCTGCCTTACCGAGGCAGACGTTCAGGCCTTCGTACGCCTCGTCCTGGTCGATGATCAGCCCGCGGCGCGCGGCGTCGTGTTACGGATCATGGCGTCTCAGGGAGGGCGCGAGGCGCTGAACCGGCAATTGCTTACCCCCGCCGCTCGGCATCTCGGCTGGCTCTGGGAGCGGGATCTCTGTGATTTCATGGATGTTACGCTTGGCGTTTATCGGCTGGACCGGTTGATGAAAGAAACCGAATTTGCCGACGGTCAACCGGCTACAATGCATCGGCACCAGCACCAGGCGTTGCTGCTCCCCGCGCCCGGCGAACAGCATTGTTTCGGTATCACCATGGTTGCCGAAGTGTTCCGCGCTGGCGGCTGGTGTGTTCGTACTGGCCCGGCGGTCGCACGGGATAGGCTGGTGCGCCTTGTACGTGATGAGTGGTTCGATATCGTCGGGCTCTCGATCAGTTCGGAGCGCTGCCTCGCCGGGATTGCCGTCTGTGTGCGGACACTCCGGAAGGCATCCTGCAACAACAGGTTGCTCATCATGCTGGGTGGTCATGCGATCATCGGTCATGAAGAACGATCGCTTTTCCTCGGGGCCGACATGGCGGCGGCGGATGCCTACCAGGCTTTGGAAGATGGCAACGCGCTGATGGCAACTCGGTGGAAACGGAAAGCCACCAGCGGTTTCGTCAACTTATCTTGACATAGGGTCATTTGGTCTCGCTAGAAGCCACCGCATTGGCGAAACGAGTGAGGTTTTATGAAGGCGTTCAAGTCTCCGGCGCAGTGGTTGGCCGAGATCGATGTGGATACCGCGGCGATCTTGATCGCTGCCGCGGCTGATGTCGTCTTGATCGTCGACAACGAAGGGATGGTGCGGGATTTTGCCTTTCAAAGTGAAACGCTGGAGACGGCATTTGCCGGGCATTTACAGTGGCTCGGCCACCCCTGGCGCGACACCGTGACCGTGGAAAGCCGCGTCAAGGTGGATGAGATGCTGCATGATGCCTGGGAGGGCACGGCGCGTAGCGGCCGGCAGGTGAACTACGAGGCGGCGCAAGGCAATGATATCCCCATGATGATTTCGGTCCTGCCGGTCGGGCAGACCGGAAATGTCATCGCTTTTGGCCGCGATCTGCGCAGCTTCGCCGCTTTGCAACAGCGTGTGGTCGATGTGCAGCAATCTTTCGAGCGTGACTATTCCAGGATGCGCAGTATCGAAACCCGCTATCGCATTCTGTTTCAGATGGCGCGCGAACCGGTGCTGATCGTAGATGTGCAGACGCAAAAAGTAGTCGAGGCCAACGCCGCCGCGCGCGAGAGTATCGGCGAAGGCGACAAGCTCGTCGGCACGTCGCTGCCGAGCTTGGTCGTCCCGGAGAGCTTGTCGGTGTTGGAAAGCTTGTTTGCCGACATCCGCGCGACCGGCCGCATGGGCGATGTGCGGGTGAAGCTGATTGGCAGCGCTGTTGAAGTGTCGGTTTCGGCGTTTCTATTTCGTCAGGACCACAAAACGCTTTTTTTGCTTCGTCTATCTCTATCGACAGAAGGCTTGCCGCCGGAAAGGCTGCTGTCGGATAGCAATGCGAATATGCTGAAACTGGTGGAGCGCTTGCCGGACGGCTTTGTCGTCACCAACCATGACGGCAGGATCCTTGCCGCCAACGCCGCATTTCTGGAAATGACACAGCTCGCCTCCGGCGACCAGGCGGCCGGCGAGTCGCTGGACCGCTGGCTGGGGCGGCCTGGGGTTGATCTCGGCATCCTCATCAATAATCTGCGCCAGCATGGCGAGGTGCAGCTTTACGCCACCACTCTGCGCGACGAGGTGGGGGTGGAGACGGAGGTGGAGATTTCCGCCGGCGCTCTGCCGAACCCCGGCAAGCCGAACTACGGCTTTGCCATCCGCGGCATCAGCCGCCGCAGCATTGCCGTCAACGTCCCGGCGCGCACGTTTCCACGCTCGCTGGAGCAGATGGCGGAGCTAATTGGCCGGGTTCCGTTGAAGGACCTGGTGCGCGAGGCGACAGACGTGATCGAGCGGCTTTGTATCGAGGCCGCACTGACCTTGACCGGCGACAACCGAGCCTCGGCGGCGGAGGTTCTGGGGGTCAGCCGGCAAAGCCTGTATGTGAAAATGCGCCGCCATGGTCTGCAGGATGCGGAAGTGGCCGAACCGAGTGAATAAGGACTTTTCCACGCCATGAACACGATCGCCGGTTCCACCGTCGCGGCTCCCTCGCTGTCCAGCCGGCGCCGGCCGTCCTGGAAGACCTGCCTCGAGCTGCTGAAGCCGGTGACCTGGTTCGCGCCAATCTGGGCGTTGTTCTGTGGCGTGATATCCTCCGGCCAGCACTTGGCCGGGCGCTGGCCGGTTATTATCGCCGGGTTGCTGCTGGCGGGGCCGATGGTGTGCGGCACCAGCCAGGCAGTGAACGACTGGTTCGACCGGCATGTCGACGCGATTAACGAGCCGAACCGGCCGATACCATCGGGCCGGATGCCGGGACGGTGGGGCCTGTATATCGGGATTTTCTGGACCGCCTGTTCGTTGGGCATTGCCACCGCGCTGGGCCTGTGGGGGTTCGCCGCCGCTATAGTCGCGCTGCTCTTGGCCTGGGCCTACAGCGCGCCGCCGCTGCGGCTGAAGCGCAACGGCTGGTGGGGCAACGCAGCGGTGGGGATTTGTTATGAGGGCGTGCCCTGGTTCACCGGCGCCGCGCTGATGACAGGTGCGCTGCCGCGCCCCGCCATCATCGTCACCGCGTTGCTTTACAGCATCGGCGCGCACGGCATCATGACGCTGAATGACTTCAAGTCGGTGGAAGGCGACCGCGCGAGCGGGATATTCTCCCTGCCGGTGTTGCTGGGGCCGCCGCAGGCCGCAAGATTCGCCTGTGTCGTCATGGCCGTGCCGCAGTTGTTGATGATCGCGTTGCTTTGGCATTGGCACCGTCCTTACGCCGGGCTGATCATCCTGCTGCTGCTCGGAACGCAGTTTTTGTTGATGCGCCGCTTGCTGGCCGACCCGCGCGCCCGGGCGCCCTGGTATAACGGGACCGGCACCACGCTCTTCGTCTCCGGCATGTTGATCGCCGCCTTTGCCTTGGCAGGATTTACGATATGAACCAGGAAAATTTCGATGTCGTAGTGGTGGGTGGTGGGCCTTGCGGTGCCAGCGCCGCGCAGGCGCTGGCGGAGGCCGGGCGGTCGGTCCTGCTGCTGGACCGCGCCGGCCGGATAAAGCCCTGCGGCGGCGCCATTCCGCCCCGGCTGATCCGCGATTTCGCCATCCCGGATCATCTGATCGTCGCCAAGGCGCGTGCCGCCAACATCGTCTCGCCGAAAAACCGGCAGGTGCCGATGCCGATCGAGGCCGGCTACGTCGGCATGGTGGACCGCGAGGTATTCGACCCGTTTCTGCGGCAGCGCGCCGTGGATGCGGGGGCGGTGCTGCGCGCCGGCCTGTTCGAAAGTTTTGAGCGGGGCGCGGACGGCAAGCCGGTCATCACCTACCTCGCCAAGGATGGCGGCCCGGTGCGGGTGCGCGCCCGCGCGGTTATCGGCGCCGATGGCGCGCTTTCCGCGGTGGCCAAGCAGACCATGAAACGCAGCGAGAGGGTGCGCTACGTCTTCGCCTACCACGAAATCATCAAGGCGCCGGCGGGACAGGCCAATTGGGACGATACGCGCTGCGACATCTATTACAATGGCGCGCTCTCGCCGGATTTTTACAGCTGGGTGTTTCCGCATGGCGACACCGCGAGCATCGGCACCGGTAGCGCGCAAAAGGGCTTTTCGCTGCGCAACGCGGTCGGCGAGCTGCGTGAAGCCGCTGGACTAGCCGACGCGCAGACCCTGCGCCGCGAAGGCGCGCCGCTGCCGCTGCAACCGCTGAAGGTTTGGGATAACGGCAAGGACGTGCTGCTGGCCGGAGACGCTGCCGGTGTGGTCGCGCCAGCTTCCGGCGAAGGCATCTATTATGCGATGCTGAGCGGCCAGCTGGCAGCCCGGGCGGTGGATGAGTTTTGCACGAGCGGCGATGCCCGGGCGCTGCGCGGCGCCCGCAAGACTTTCATGAAGACGCATGGCAATGTGTTTCGCGTGCTCGGCATCATGCAGCGCTTCTGGTACAGCAACGACAACCGGCGCGAGCGCTTCGTCGCCATCTGCCGCGATCCGGACGTGCAATACCTCACATGGGAAGCTTACATGACCAAGGCGCTGGTGATGGCCAAACCTGGCGCGCATATGAGGATATTCATGAAATGCATGGGGCATCTCACCGGCTTCGCCGCCACGTGAGTCACTTTTTGCACAGTTGGGGGCCGGAGCTGGTGGCCGCCGCCGGGGCCACGATGGTGGCATTCGCCGGCGGCGCGCTGACCACCATCGGCCCCTGGTACCGCGCCTTGCGCAAGCCCTCCTGGCAGCCGCCGAACTGGCTGTTCGCCCCCGCCTGGACGCTTATTTTCGTGCTGAGCGCGACGGCCAGCGTGATGGGCTGGTACGGCAGCAAAAACGCCAGTGAAGCGTCGATCCTGATCGGCGCGTTCGTGCTGAACGGCGTTCTCAACATGACATGGAGTTTTTTGTTTTTTTACCGGCGCCGTCCCGACTGGGCGCTCGTGGAAATCTTCCCATTCTGGCTGACAATCGTGGCACTTATGGTGGTGGTAAAAACCTATTCAGGGTCAGCCTGGCTGCTGCTGCTGCCCTACATTCTCTGGGTCAGCTTCGCGGCGTTTCTCAATTACACGATCGTGCGGCTCAACGCGCCGTTCGCGGTGGCCTGACATGGTGTTTCCGTTCTCCGCCATCATCGGCCAGGATGAGATGACCACGGCGCTGGTCATCGCCGCGATCGAACCGCGGCTGTCCGGCGTGCTGATCTTTGGCGATCGCGGCACCGGCAAATCCACTGCTGTCCGCGCGCTGGCGTCGCTGCTGCCGGACATGGCGGCTGTCTCCAGCTGCGCCTACGGCTGCGATCCGGATGACCAGGCCGCCTTGTGCAGCGATTGTCAGGGAAAAACTGCGCTGCCGCAGATCAAAATCCGGGTGCCTGTAGTCGATCTGCCGCTCGGCGTGACCGAGGACCGCGTGGTCGGCGCGCTCAACCTGGAACGGGCGCTCGCGGACGGCGTGAAAATCTTTGAGCCGGGGTTGCTGGCGCGGGCACATCGAGGATTTTTGTACATCGACGAGGTGAACCTGCTCGAAGACCACATCGTCGATCTGCTGCTGGATGTTTCCGCTTCCGGCGAGAACGTGGTGGAGCGGGAGGGCCTGAGCCTGCGCCATCCGGCGCGTTTCGTGCTGATCGGCAGCGGCAATCCGGAAGAGGGCGAGCTGCGCCCGCAATTGCTGGACCGGTTCGGGCTTTGCGTGGACGTGAAAACGCCAGGCGATTTGCCGACGCGCGTTGAGATCATCCGCCGGCGCGATGCCTATGACCGCGATCCGGCAGCCTTTGTCAGAAGCTGCAAAGCGGCGGACGCTAAACTGCGCAAACGGATCGTCGGCGCCAGGGCGGCGTTGCCGGCCGTTGAGGCGCCAGAGGAAACGCTTGAGCAGGCGGCGAAACTTTGCATGGCGCTGGGCACGGATGGCTCGCGCGGCGAGCTGACGTTGTTGCGCGCGGCGCGTGCCTGGGCGGCGTTCGAGGGCGCGCCGGCCGTCACGCCCGCGCATCTGCGCCGCATGGCGCCGGCCGCCTTGCGCCACCGGTTGCGGCGCGACCCGCTGGATGACAGCCTGGCGGAAACCCGGGTCAGCCGCGTTCTGGCGGAGCTGTTCGTCTGATGCCGTTCGAGCCGGTGCCACCCAACGATGCGCCGGCGGCACCGGATTACGCGCCGGGGGTGTGGATCGCGGCGCTGCTCGCCGTCGACCCGAAGCTCGGCGGCGTGGTGATCCGCGCCCGCCATGGCGGGGCGCGCGACGCCTTCCTGCAACGGTTCCAGACATTGCTGCCGGCGCCCGGCCGCTACAAAAAGATGCCTCCTAATATCGGCGACGACAGGCTGCTCGGCGGCCTCGATCTGGCGGCGACGTTGAGCGCCGGCCGGCCGGTCGCCATGGCGGGTCTGCTCGCCGAAGCGGCCGCCGGCGTGCTGGTGTTGGCGATGGCCGAACGCCTGCCCGTCGGCACCGCGGCACGGCTCGCCGCCGCCATCGACCAGGGGGCGGATGTCACCATGATCGCGCTCGACGAGGGGCTGGAGGATGAGGCGCCGCCGGCCGCCCTGCTGGACCGGCTGGCCTTTACGCTACCGGAAGCGGCTTTGCCGGCGCCCGGTGAAACCTGGCCGCCGGCCGGGCAGATGCAGGCGGCGCGGGCAGGCCTGGGGCTTGTCACCAACGACGATGCAGCGATCGAACGGTTGTGTACCATCGCCGCCATGCTGGATGTCGCCTCGACTCGGGCGGTGCTGTTCGCCGTGCGCGCCGCCCGGGCCGCCGCTGCCGTGGCTGGCCGCTGGCAAGTCGGGGAAGCCGATATCAATCTCGCCGCCACCCTGGTGCTGCTGCCCCGCGCCCAACGCCTGCCCGCCGGTGACGCTGAGGGCGAAGACGAAGCGGCGGAGCCGCCGCCGCCGGAGCCGAGCAACGGCGCGCCCGAGACTGAGAAGACCGACAAGGCTGAAACCGACGCCGATCCGGGTTCGGCCACCGCCACGGATGAGCCGGCGGTTACGCAGGAGGCGGCGCGCGCCGTGCTGCCCGCCGGCCTGCTGGCGGCTCTGGCGGCCGGATCGGTGCCGCGCCGGGCCGCGCGTGGCGGCGGCCAGGCCGGGCGCGTCGCCGGCCTCGGCCGTGGCCGCCCCGCCGGCTCGCGGCCTGGCCGGATCGGCAATGGCGCCCGGCTCAGCATCGTTGAAACGCTACGCGCCGCCGTGCCGTGGCAAACGCTGCGCCATGCCAACAACCGCATCGCCATCCGCGCCGATGACTTTCGCATCCTGCGGTTCAAGGCCCGCGCTCGCGCCATTGCCATCTTCGCGGTGGATGCTTCGGGGTCCGCCGCGCTGAACCGGCTGGCGGAGGCCAAGGGAGCTGTGCAGCTGCTGCTGGCGGATTGCTACGTGCGGCGCGACCAGGTGGCAGTGCTGGCGTTCCGGGGTCGCACTGCCGAATGCCTGCTGCCGCCCACTCACGCGCTGGCGCGGGCGCGGCGCTGCCTCGCCAGCCTGCCCGGCGGCGGCCCGACGCCGTTGGCCACCGGCATCGCGGCGGCGCGGGCGCTGGCGGAAGCCGAGCGCCGCAAAGGCATGGAGCCGCTGCTGGTGCTGCTGACCGATGGCGGTGCCAATATCGGCCGTGACGGCAATCCGGGCCGCGCCGCCGCGGCCGCCGACGCGCTGGCCGCCGGACGCGCCTGCCGCGCCGCCGGCCTGGCCGCGCTGGTGGTGGACACCGCACCGCGGCCGCAGACTTTCGTGGCGCGGCTCGCCACCGAAATGGGCGCGCGCTACCTGCCCCTGCCTTATGCCGATGCCGCGGCGCTCGGCCGCGCCGTGCAGCAGCAGGAGGCCGCCAGTGTCCGCCGCGCCGCTTGAAATGGATCGCCCGGCGCGCCTGTTCGCGCAGGACCGGCCGGATTGGGAGCGCGACGGCCATGACTGGCCGAACCGCGCCGCCAGCCGATTTCTCAACGCCGCCGGCCTGCGCTGGCATGTGCAAATCATGGGCAGTGGCCCGGTCGCCTTATTGCTTCACGGCACGGGTGCGGCGACCCATTCCTGGGCCGAACTGGCGCCGCTGCTGGCGGCGCATTTCACCGTGGTGGCGGTGGATTTGCCGGGGCATGGTTTCACCTCACAGCCGCCGGCGGCGCGGATGTCCTTGCCCGGGATGGCGAAAAGCCTCGGCGACCTGCTGGAGGCGCTGGGAAAAAAGCCAGCGCTCGCCATCGGCCATTCCGCCGGCGCCGCCATACTGATCCGCATGTGCCTGGATGGCACGATCGACCCCGGCGCGCTGGTGAGCCTGAACGGCGCTCTCTGGCCGCTGCGCGGTGTCGCCAGCCCGCTCTTCGCGCCCCTGGCCAGGCTGTTCGCGCGCAACCCGCTGGTGCCGATGATTTTTTCCTGGCACGCCGCCGACCCCAAGGTGGTGGACCGGCTGCTCGCCGGCACCGGCTCCAGCATCGGTGAGCGCAGTGCGGCTTTCTACGGCCGCATGGCGAAGCGCAGCGGCCACGCCCAGGCCGCGCTGACGATGATGGCGCAGTGGGACCTGGCGCCGCTGGTTGCCGCCTTGCCGGCGCTGCGGCCGCCGCTGCTTTTGCTGACCGGCGCCAACGACCGCACGATCCCGCCGGCGGACGCGGCGCGAGTGCAAGCGGTGTTGCCGAACGCGCAACTGATCAGCCTGCCCGGACTTGGCCATCTGGCCCACGAAGAACAGCCGGAATCCTGCGCCGCGCTGATCGTCGATTTCGCTCGCGCCAACGGCGTCGTCGGTTGAACGCGCAGCCGCCTGATCTGGCGCGCGCGGCGCCGGCGCAGAGCGAAACGAGGCCGCACGCCGTCATCATCGGCGCCGGCTTCGGCGGCCTTGCGGCGGCGATCCGCCTCGGCGCGCGGGGCTACCGGGTGACGGTGCTGGAACGTCAGGCCCAGCCGGGCGGCCGCGCCGCGGTGTTCCGGCAGGACGGCTTCACGTTCGACGCCGGCCCCACCATCATCACCGCGCCGTTCCTGCTGGAAGAGTTATGGGCGCTCGCCGGCAAGCGGTTTGCGGATGACATCTCGCTGATCCCGCTATCGCCGTTTTACCGCGTCCAATTCAACGATGGAACCAGTTTCGACTGTTCGGGCGACGCCGAAGCGATGCGTGCGCAGGTGCGGCAACTCAGCCCGAACGATCTGGCTGGATATGAGAAGTTCCTGTTGCTGAGCGAAGAGATTTACCGGATCGGCTTCGAGCAGCTTGCCCACAAACCGTTCGGCGCGATCGCCAACATGGCGCGCATTTTGCCGGCGCTGGTGCGGCTGAAAGGCTATCGCAGCGTCAGCGGGCTGGTGAAATCCTACATCAAGGATCCGCGCCTGCGCATCGCGCTCAGTTTTCACCCGCTGCTGGTCGGCGGCAATCCGCTGCGTACCAGCGCGATCTACTGCCTGATCCTACATCTGGAACGCAAATTCGGCGTGCATTTCGTGGCCGGCGGCACCGGCGCGCTGGTGCGCGGCATGGTGCGACTGATCGAGGGGCAAGGGGGCACGGTGCTATGCGGCGCCACGGTCGCCCAGATACTGGTGCGGGACAGCAAAGCGACCGGCGTCGCCCTGGAAACCGGCGACAGCATGAGCGCCGATGTCGTGGTTTCAAACGCTTGCGCGGCCTGGACCTACCAGCACTTGCTGGCCCCGCAGCACCGGCGGCATTGGACCGACAAGCGCCTCGCCAACACGCAGTTCTCCATGGGGCTGTTCGTCTGGTACTTCGGCACCAACCGGCGGTGGAAAGATGTGCCGCACCACACCATGCTGCTCGGACCGCGCCATGACGAATTGCTGCGCGACATTTTCGACCGCAAGCTTTTGAGCGAGGATTTCAGCCTGTACCTGCACCGTCCCACCGCCAGCGATCCTACTCTGGCGCCGCCGGGCTGCGACGCCTTTTACGTGCTCTCTCCGGTTCCGCATCTAGGTGCCGGCGTCGACTGGGCGGCGCGCGCCGAACCCTATCGCCGGGCGATCGAGGCGCGTTTGAGCAAAACGCTGCTGCCGGGCCTCGGCGGCACGATCGTGTCCTCCAAGGTCGTCACGCCGGATTATTTTCGGAAAGAATTACTCTCCGCCTGGGGCGCCGGATTCGGCTTCGAGCCGCGGCTGACGCAGAGCGCCTGGTTTCGGCCTCACAACAAAAGTGAGGATGTCGAAAATCTATTTCTGGTTGGCGCCAGCACGCATCCTGGCGCCGGCGTGCCGGGCGTAATTTCCTCCGCCCGCGTGCTTGATGAGGTGGTCCCCGATGCCGCGGCCTGGCGCTGATAAAGCCGACCTCGCGGTGGCGAGGGATCTTCTGCGCCACGGCTCGCATAGTTTCTTCGCGGCATCCTTGCTGCTGCCGCCGCGGGTTCGCGATTCGGCACTGGCGCTGTACGCTTTCTGCCGGGTGGCCGACGACGCGATCGATTTCGGCGCCGACCGGCCGGCGGAGTTGGCGCGGCTGATCGAGCGGCTGGATGCGGTGTATCGGGGCACGCCGGAGCCGCGGGCGGTGGACCGGGCCTTTGCCGCGACGGTCGCCGCGCACGATATTCCCTACGCGTTGCCTGTCGCGCTGATCGAAGGCCTGGCCTGGGACGCCGACGGCCGGCGCTACCAGAGTTTCGGCGCGCTGCTGGATTACGCTGCCCGGGTTGCCGGCTCCGTCGGCGTGATGATGGCGCTGGTGATGGGCGTGCGCGAGCCAGCCGCCCTTGCCCGCGCCGCCGAACTCGGCATGGCGATGCAGCTCACCAACATCGCCCGTGACGTTGGCGAGGATGCCCAGGCTGGCCGGCTCTACCTGCCGCTCGACTGGCTGGGCGAAGCCGGCATCGCGGCGGATCAATTTGTCGCGGCGCCGCGCCACAGCCCCGTCATCGCCGCGGTCACCGCCCGCCTATTGGCCGAGGCGGATCTGCTTTATACTAGCGGTGCGCAGGGGATTTGCCGTCTGCCATTGGCCTGTCGTCCAGCCATCGCCGCCGCCGGCTCGATTTACGCCACCATTGGCAAAAAAATTTCTCAGGCTGGTTATGATAGTATCTCGCGGCGTGCCTATGTGCCGACGGTTGAAAAACTTAAGCTGCTGCTGCGCAGCGTGTTTGTCGCGCTGACACCGACGCGCCCAGCTGCAAAGCCGCCGCTGCCGCAAGCCGAATTCATGCTAGCCGCAATCGTGCCGCTGCCTGTTGTTGTGGTTCCCGCCGCCATCGGCAGCGTGGAGAAAATACTGAACCTGTTCGAACGCCTGGAGCGCGCACAACGCGAAGGCGGGCTTGCATGACCTCGCGCCTCGGCGTGTTTCTTGACTGGTCGCTGCTGGATTTCTTCGTTCTCGGTATCGCCGCCTGGCAGTACGTCTCGATCAGCCGAGACATCAAGCGAACCAAGGCTAAACAGCAGCTAGAACAGGGCGCGGGGCATGCGGAACGGCAGGAGCCGGCGGACCCAGGCGGCGTCGAAACGATCTAGATCGAGCGACTCATGCACCGCCACCATATCCTCGCCGTGCAGTCGCGTGGCGATACAGGATCGGGCGTAGAATGGCGCTGATTCAAAACGCTTTACCACGCGGGGATCAAATCCAGAATCGGCCCGTGTTGTCCGCGCGACTCCCCAGGCGGTTCTTGGCAATGCCGCCAATGGCGGAGCGGCAAAAGCATGTGCGCCCGCCGCATCGAAATTCAGCGCCAGCGCATGGGTGCCGCCGGCGCGCCGCAGCACGTCGTACAGCACGATGGTGCCCGCCGGTGTGTCGGCGCGAGACCAGTTCCAGGATGAAAAATCTTCGGTCAGCGGCACGTCGCCGTCGTTGCTGTCAAAGTAGGCGTGGCCACTCCAGCTGAGTTCCGGCTGCTCGAAAGCCACTTCGATACGGGCGCGCGGCGCGATCGGGCGCCAGCGGTGCCGGCCGGCCTGGTCCAGCGGGTAAACCTCGTTCTCGATCCGCGTGGGGATAAGACGAATGCGCCCACGTAGTCGTCGCGGCAGCGGCGCGGTGATCTCTGCGATCTCCGCCGTCAGCGCCGCGCCGTCCCAGGCCAGCCGGCTCGGCCCAATCTGCAAAACCTCCGGCCGCCGGAGCAGTGATCTGGCGCGCCGTTCGGTCATCGCCCAGCGGTTCGGCCGGTATAATGCCACGTTTATCGCCAGATGGTTTTCCGCGGGCGCCTGGCCGCGCCGGATCGCCCGTGCGTAATAAGGCGAGAACACGCTACCGATAAACGCGATCAGCGTCAGCGCATGTTCGCCGTCATCGCTGATGGCATCGACATACCACCAGGCATATCCGCCTGGCGGTACCGCGCGGTCAAACCCAAATCCGCGATGATCCGCCGCGCCGCCAGCTGGCCCGAGCGCGCCGCCATCGGCAGGCCCGGCCCCGGATGCACCCCGCCCCCCGCCAAATACAGCCCCGGCAGCCGGCTCGCCGGCCCCGGCCGGCGGAACGGGTCGCGCCAGCCGCGCAAGCCTCGGCCATAAAGCGCGCCGCCGCTCGCCGGAAACAGCGTTTCGAATTCCGCTGGTCCCGTCAGCGTCACTTGCCGGGGCTGCAGCGTCACGCCGGAAGCCGCCAGCTTCGCCATCACGCGCTTGAAACATGCCTCGACTCCCTGTTCTGATGCCGGTTTGTCATCGCCGTTTGCCGGGGCATTCACCAGGCAAAGGAAGTTTTCCTTATCCTGGGCACATAGATAGACCGTAGGGTCGGGCGGTAAAGCGCCGCGAGCGATGGCGGCGAATTCGGCGGCGTAGTCGCCTGAGAAGAACACGTTGTGATGCGCGAGCTTGGCGCCGGCGGCGGTACCTGTGATCGCCCAGGTGAGGGCGGAAAGCGAGCGCGTGGCATCGGCGACCACCGGGCGCAGCGCCGCCGCCGCCGCCGCGCCGAACCGCCCCGCCGCCAAGGCCGCCAGCTCCACATTGGCCAGAACCGCCGTTGCGGCGAGCGTCGTGCCATCCGCGAGCCGGACGCCGCAGGCGTGGCCATCGGCGGCCAATATCTCCACCACCGGCGCACCGTAACGGAACACCGCGCCTCGCGCCGCCGCCAGCCGCGCCAGGGCTTGCGCCAGGCCGTGCATGCCGCCGGTAAGCCGCCACACGCCCTGGCTCTCCGCGTGGGCGATCAACATAAGCGTCGCCGGCGCCGCGAACGGCGAAGCGCCGCTATAGGTCGCATAGCGCGCGAAGAGCTGGCGCAGCCGCGGGTCCGGAAAATACTTACCCAACTCATCCCACAGGCTGGCGAACGGCGAAATGCCGAGCAGTGCCGGCCCGTGCCGCATCCCGGCATTGCGGATCAGCCCCGCCAGACCCGGCTGCGGCACCTGCATGAAGGTCGCGTCGAGCGTCGCGAAAATTCGCGCGGCACGCTCGCAAAAAGCCTCATAAAGTGTGGCCGCGCGCGGCCCCGCGAACATGCCGATCTCAGCGCGCGCCGCCACCGGATCCGCTGGCAGATCGAGCGTCGCGCTGCCCCAGAAATGCCGCGCCAGAACGTCGAGCTTTTGCAGTCCAAGCTCGGTCTCCAGCGTGGTGCCGGCGGCGACGAAAACTTCTTCGAAGACCGGACGCATGGTGAAGACGGTCGGCCCGGCATCGATCCGCGCCGCGCCGTGCGCGACCTGACGCAGCTTTCCGCCGGGGGTGGGGGCGGCTTCGCAAACCGTAACATCCATGCCGGCGCAGGCCAGCAACAATGCTGCGACCAAACCGCCGACTCCCGCGCCGATAACGACAATTTTAGGCGGTAATGTTGTGATGGAAAAACCCTTGACGCTGCCGTCAGCATAAACGTACAGTACAAAGTGTCAATCAAAGAAGACAAAAGCGGGAGTGCATCATGGAATCTCTGGCACGCATCGACACCTGCCTGAATCGTTCGCTGAGCCGCGCCAAAGGCACCGCCGGGCCGCCGTTGCTGGCCGCCGCCATGCGCCATGCGGTGTTCCCCGGCGGCGCCCGCATTCGCCCTCGGCTCTGTCTCGCCGTAGCCGCCGCTTGTGGCGACAACGACCCTGACGCCACCAACGCCGCCGCCGCCGCCCTGGAGTTCTTGCATTGCGCGTCGCTGGTGCATGACGACCTGCCATGCTTCGACGACGCTAAGATCCGCCGCGGCTGTCCGTCGGTGCCCACCGCTTTCGGCGCGCCGCTGGCGGTGCTGGCAGGCGACGCGCTGATCGTCCTGGCATTCCAGACGCTGGCTTGGGGTGCGGTGAAAAATCCGACGCGCCTGGCGCCGTTGCTGCTGACCATTGGCCACGCCGTGGGTTCGCCAAACGGCATCGTCGCGGGCCAGGCCTGGGAAAGCGAACCTGCCATCGACCTTGCCTGCTACCAGCGCGCCAAAACCGGCTCGCTATTTGCCGCCGCCTGCGTGGCCGGCGCCGCCGCTGCCGGTACCGAGCCGGAACCGTGGCGTGCCCTCGGCGAGAAACTCGGGCAAGCCTATCAGATTGCCGACGACCTGCTCGATGCGGTTGCCACCCCTGAGGAAGCCGACAAGCCGGTGGGCCGCGACAACACGCTTGGTCGCCCCAATGCGGTGGCCCGTTACGGTGTCGATGGCGCTCTCGCCTTGCTGGACGATCTCGCTGGCCAGGCGGTCGCGGCGATACCAGATTGCCCGGGTGCGACGCCGTTGCGCGGGTTGATCGCCCAGGAAGCGCGCCGACTCGTGCCGAAGAGCCTCGGCCGGCAAGCCGCCTGAATCAGTGGCCGCGGATGTTACGGCGCGCGTGGCCTCGGCCACGGTTACGCGGCCCCGGCGGCTGAGCGTTATAAAAGAATGGCGCAACCGGCTGCTGGCCAGCCCGCGCTTCCAGAACTGGGCAGCGGGATTTCCCCTAACGAGGCGCATCGCCAGGCGGGACGCGCGCGCCTTGTTCGATATCTGCGCAGGCTTCGTCTATGCCCAGGTGCTGCGCGTCTGCGTCGAACTCGATCTGTTCGAGCAGCTTTCGTCCGGACCGCTGAGCCTGAGCAGTCTCGCTCGCCGCGCCGGCCTGACCGCTGATGCGATGCGCATGGTCCTGAACGCGGCCGTCTCGCTGCGTCTGCTGGAAGCCGCGGGGGGTGATGCTTTTCGCCTTGGACGACTCGGCGCCGCGCTGCGTGGCAATCCAGGCGTCGTCGCGATGATCCATCACCACCGCTTATTTTATGACGATCTCGCCGATCCTTTGGCGTTGCTGCGCGGTGAAGCCGACACCAGGCTCGGCAAATTCTGGCCCTACCGGACGGGCCCCGGCGACGTTGCCGGTTATTCTGATCTGATGGCGGCATCCCAGCCCTTCATCACCCAGGAAATCTTTCGCCGCTATGACTTTTCCCGGCACCGGACGGTGCTCGACCTTGGTGGCGGCGACGGCAGCTTTTTGGCCGCCCTGGCGGCTCGGACGCCGAAGCTGCGCCTGCAATTATTCGATCTGCCCGAGGTCGCGGCGCGGGCACGCGCGCGTTTCAGCGCCGCCGGCTTACCGCTTGCAGAGATTTTCGACGGCAGCTTCCTGGAAGCGCCAATTCCCAACGGTGCCGACCTGATCACCTTGATCCGGGTTCTACACGACCATGACGACGCCGCAACGATGACGATCCTGCGGGCCGCCTATCAGGCTTTGCCCCAGAACGGGGTGCTGCTGATCGCCGAGCCGATGGCCGGCAGCCATCACGCCGAGCCAATGGGTGATGCTTACTTCAATTTCTACCTTCTAGCCGTCGGCGGCGGCCGGCCCCGCCGTGCCGCTGAGTTGGTCGCATTGCTGCGGCAAGCTCGGTTTGGCGAAATCCGCTCGATCCCGACCCGCCAGCCAATCCTCACCAGTCTCATCACCGCTAAAAAGATGTAAATAATACTTGACATTTTACAGCGTCGCTTTAGCATTACAGTCGTATCAACAACACTTCGAAGGGGAGGGCGCAATGGAAACTCAGGCAGTGGTGATCAACGCGCCAAAACAAATCTCCTTGTCCTGTCTGGCACTTTCGGATCCTGCGCCCGGCGACTTGGTGGTTCAGGTTGAACATAGCGGCATCAGCACCGGCACTGAGCGTTTGTTGTGGTCCGGCGAGATGCCGCCCTTTCCTGGCATGGGGTATCCATTGGTGCCCGGCTACGAATCAGTGGGACGAGTGGTCGATGGTCCGGCTGGATGCGTCGGCGCGACTGTTTTCGTGCCGGGCGCCACTTGCTTCGGCCCGGTGCGGGGGCTGTTCGGCGCTTCCGCATCCACGCTTGTGGTGCCGGAAAACCGCGTGGTGCGGGTTAGTGAGGCAATGGGCGCGAACGCGATCTTGCTCGCCTTGGCCGCGACCGCCTTTCATGCCGGCAGCGGCCACACCCCGCCTGATCTGATCATCGGCCATGGCACGCTGGGCCGCTTGCTCGCCCGGCTCGCTGTGCATGCCGGTGCTTCGCCCACTGTATGGGAGCGCAACCCGGCGCGTGCCGGTGGCGCCGAGGGTTATCTTGTCAGCACGCCCGATGCTGATGAGCGGCGAAACTACAAGAACATTTATGACGCCAGCGGCGACGCCGCACTGCTCGACCAATTGATCCTGAGGCTTGCTCCCGGCGGCGAGGTCGTGCTCGCCGGCTTCTACGCCAAGCCGCTCAGCTTCGCCTTCCCGCCGGCCTTTATGCGCGAGGCCAGGATACGAATCGCGGCGCAATGGCAGCCGGTGGACCTTGCCGCCGTTACCGCGCTTGCCGAATCCGGCGCTCTCTCGCTGGACGGGTTGATCACGCACCATGCCGCCGCCGCCGCTGCAGCCGATGCCTATGCGACCGCCTTCAACGATCCCGCCTGCCTGAAAATGAGTCTTGACTGGAGAATTTCATGAACGCTTCCCCCGGTCGTATTGCCCCCGATATCTCACTGGAAACGCCGGTGAAACAGCCGAAAAAAACGCAGGTCATTGCGATCTACGGCAAGGGCGGAATCGGCAAGAGCTTTACCCTTGCGAACCTGTCTTACTCCATGGCGCAGCTCGGCAAGCGGGTGCTGCTGATCGGCTGCGACCCGAAGAGCGACACCACGTCGCTGCTGTTCGGCGGCCGCTCCTGCCCGACCATCATTGAAACCTCCAGCCGCAAAAAAGCCGCCGGCGAGGCGGTCACCATTGGCGATGTCTGCTTCAAGCGGGACGGCGTGTTCGCCATGGAGCTGGGCGGCCCCGAAGTCGGCCGCGGCTGCGGCGGGCGCGGCATCATTCACGGCTTCGAGTTGCTGGATAAGCTCGGCTTCCAGGATTGGGATTTCGACTACGTGCTGCTGGACTTCCTGGGCGACGTTGTTTGCGGTGGCTTCGGCCTGCCGATCGCCCGCGACCTCTGCCAGAAGGTCATCGTCGTTGCCTCAAACGATCTGCAATCGCTCTACGTTGCCAACAACGTCTGCTCGGCGGTCGACTACTTCCGCAACCTTGGCGGCAATGTCGGCGTCGCCGGCATGGTCATCAACAAGGATGACGGCACTGGCGAAGCACAAGCGTATTGCGACGCCGCCGGCATCCCGATCCTGGCGGCGATTCCCGCCGATGAGGACATCCGCCGCAAATCCGCCAATTACGAGATCATCGGCATGCCGGGCGGCGTCTGGGGGCCGTTGTTCGAACAGCTCGGGATTGCCGCGGCGGAAGCGCCGCCGGTACGCCCTACGCCGCTGACGCAGGATGGCCTGCTGGCGCTGTTCAAGAGCGAGACGGTTGGCCGGAACGTGGTGCTCGACCCCGCGAGTTTCGCCGATATGTGCGGCACCACCTATGTCGAAAAGCCTTCGCTCGAAGTGGTTTATGAGGGTGCTTGAGGCATGAGCCCGCCCGACGGCATGGCGGCGCCACCGCCGGCGGCGGATGGTTGCCACGGCGGCAAGGAGACCCTGCGCGCAGCCGCCAGGGCGGCTGGCAAATCCGATTTGATGGAACGGCTGGCGGCGGATTATCCGCAAGGCCCGCACGACCAGCCGCAATCGATGTGCCCGGCCTTCGGCTCCCTGCGCGTTGGCTTGCGGATGCGCAGGGTCGCCACCATCCTCTCCGGCTCCGCCTGCTGCGTCTACGGCCTGACCTTCACCGCGCATTTTTACGGTGCCCGCCGCAGCGTCGGCTACGTGCCGTTCAACTCGGAAACCCTGGTGACCGGGCAGTTGTTCGAGGACATCCGCAAGGCGGTACGGGAAACCGCGCGGCCGGATGATTACGACGCCGTGGTGGTGATCAATCTCTGCGTGCCCACGGCCTCCGGCGTGCCGCTTGATTTGTTGCCAAAAGAGATCGACGGGGTGCGGATTATCGGCATCGATGTGCCGGGCTTCGGCGTGCCAACCCACGCCGAGGCGAAGGACGTGCTGGCCGGCGCGATGCTGCGCTACGCCCGCGCCGAGGCGGAAGCCGGCAAAGTGGCGCGTCCGCGCGGCCCGCTCGCCGAGGGGCGGCGCATCTGCCTCACCGGCGAGTTGTTCCCGGCCGATCCGCCTGGCATCGCCGCGCTGCTGTCGCCGATGGGCGTCAGCCTCACGCCGCAAATTCCCGCCCGCGAATGGCGCGACCTGTACGCTGCGCTGGACTGTACGGCGGTCGCCGCGGTGCATCCGTTTTACACCGCCAGCCTGCGCGAATTCACCGCCGCCGGGCGGCCGATCGTCGGCTCCGCGCCGGTGGGCGTGGACGGCACCGCCGCCTGGTTGGAGACGATCGGCAAAGCGGTCGGCGCTCCGGCCGCGCAGGTCGATGCCGCAAAGGCCGCTGCGCTACCGGCGATCCGCGCCGTACTCGCCGCCAACCAGGTGAATGCCCGCATGGTGGTCTCTGGCTATGAGGGTTCGGAGTTGCTCGTGGCTCGGCTGTTGATCGAAGCCGGTGCCGAAATCCCCTATGTTGGCACCGCATTGCCGCGCACCGAATGGAGCAACGCGGACCGCGAATGGCTGGAGGCGCAAGGCACGCATGTGCAGTACCGCGCCTCGCTCGAGCAGGATGTAAACGCGATGCGCGAGATCAAGCCGGACCTGGCCCTCGGCACCACGCCGCTGGTGCAGGCGGCCAAGGAGCGCGGCATCCCGGCGGTGTATTTCACAAATATGGTTTCGGCCCGGCCGCTGTTCGGCGCCGCCGGCGCCGCCGCGCTGCCGGCGATCGTAGCGGCGCAAACCGCCGGCGCCGAACGTTTTTCGCGGATGATCGACTTCTTTTCTCCCGCCACGGCGGAGGCCTGAAGCAATGTTGGTGCAGGACCATGACCGGGCGGGCGGCTACTGGGGCGCGGTCTATACCTTCGCCGCGGTGAAGGGCCTGCGCGTGGTGATCGATGGACCGGTGGGGTGCGAAAACCTGCCGGTGACCGCCGTGTTGCATTACACTGACGCGCTGCCGCCGCACGAACTGCCGATCGTCGTCACCGGCCTGTCGGAGGACAATCTTTCGATGTCCGGAACCGAAGGCCCGATGCGCCGCGCCGCCGGCACCGGCGATCAGTCCATGCCCGCCGTGGTGGTCACCGGCAGCATCGCCGAGATGATCGGCGGCGGCGTAACGCCGGAAGGCACCAACCTTAGGCGCTTTATTTCCCGCACCATCGACGAGGACCAGTGGCAATGCGCCGAACGCGCAATGGTGTGGCTGTGGAACGAATTCGGCAACCCGAAAGCTAAGCGCAAGGTGCTTCCCGCGCCTACGAAGCCGCGTGTCAACCTGATCGGCCCGATCTACGGCACCTTCAACATGCCGTCCGACCTGGCCGAGATCCGCCGCCTGGTAGAGGGGATCGGCTGCGAGGTGAACATGGTGTTCCCGCTTGGCACGCATATTAACGACGTGCCGAAACTCAGCGATGCCAGCGTTAACATCTGCCTATACCGGGAGTTTGGCCGCAAGCTGTGCGAGGAACTGGGCAAGCCGTACCTGCAGGCGCCAATGGGGATTTTCGCGACGACGAATTTCCTTCGAAAGCTCGGGGAGCTCACCGGCCTCGACCCCGAGCCTTTCATTGGCCGCGAAAAAGAGGTGACGATCAAGCCGATCTGGGATTTGTGGCGCAGCGTGACGCAGGATTTCTTTGCTACCGCTTCGTTCGGCGTGGTCGCCACGGAAACCTATACGCGGGGCCTGAAGCGCCTGCTCGAAGACGATCTCGGTATTCCCTGCAGCTTTGCGTTTCCGCGCAAGCCGGGCTTAAAGCCGGACAACATGGCGGTGCGCGAGGCCTTGAAGAGCAAGCCGCCGCTCGTGCTGTTCGGCTCCTTTAATGAGCGCATGTATGCCGCCGAGCTCGGTGGGCGCTGCATGTTTATCCCCGCGTCGTTTCCAGGCGCCATCATCCGCCGCGCCACCGGCACGCCGTTCATGGGCTATGCCGGGGCAACGTACGTGGTGCAGGAATACTGCAACGCGCTGTTCGACGCATTGTTCAATATTCTGCCGCTCGGCACCGAGATGGACAAGATCGAACCGACTCTGGCGAAGGCCGAGCGGCAGAGCTGGGACGCCGAAGCCGCCCGCGCGCTGGATGCGCACCTCGAGTCCGAGCCTTACCTGATCCGCATTTCCGCTGCCAAGGCTTTGCGCGAACGCGCCGAGCTGGTGGCGCGCCGCGCCGACTGCACGGTCGTCTCGCCGGCGCATGTCGCCCTCGCAATTTCCGAAAGGCAGTTGGCATGAGCAAGGCTCAACCAAATACCCGTCGGCTAACATATCGGTTCCATGACAAAATAACGGAACCGTGCCTTTGCGCGGGGTGCGCGCAAATCCGGGTTAGGAGACCTTGAAAGGATAACCCATCGATGTCCAACACTGTCGTTACCACAACCAAGGACAGCTCGCTGAGCGGGCTGACCGAATTGGAGGCAAAGGAGTTCCACAAAATCTTCGTGGTCAGCTTCATCGCCTTCACATTGATCGCTATTGTCGCACATTTTCTCGTCTGGCAATGGCGCCCGTGGATCCCTGGCCCGCACGGCTACACAACCTCGATGTTGTTGCCGCACGCCCAGGTCGCCTTTGGTTTCATCACCTCAAGCCTGGCATAGGAGAGACCTATGTATCGTGTATGGCTCCTGTTCGACCCGCGCCGCGCCTTAACCGCGCTGTTCGTGTTTCTGTTCGCGCTGGCTCTGCTGATCCACTTTATCCTGCTCAGCACGCCAAGGTTCGACTGGCTCGGCGGTGCTCCCGCCGGCGCACCGGCGGCGCAAATGTCCGCCATGCCGGCCACACCGGCACCAGCAACGCAGTGACCACCCTTGCACCCGGGAGTGCCGTAACAAGCCTCCCGGGCGCGCTTTGAAGAGAAGATCGCGGATACCGACCGCACAAGCCTAGACCGCCAAAAGAGGGAACAGCCAGATGGCAATGCTCAGCTTCGAAAAGAAATATCGCATCGCAGGCGGAACATTGTTCGGCGGCGATCTGTTCGACTTCTGGGTCGGCCCGTTCTTTGTTGGCTTCTTCGGCGTCACCACAATATTTTTTACGATCCTTGGCACCGCCCTGATTATCTGGGGCGCTGTGATTGGCCACACCGCGAACATCTGGCAAATCAGCATCGCGCCGCCCGATTTATCCTATGGCCTCGGCTTCGCGCCGCTCGCCAAAGGCGGCCTATGGCAGATCATCACGATCTGCGCGATTGGCGCGTTCTCTTCCTGGGCGCTACGCGAGGTCGAGATCTGCAAAAAACTCGGCATGGGCTACCATGTGCCGTTTGCATTCGCCGTCGCCATCTTCGCTTATGTGAGCCTGGAAGTGATCCGCCCGCTGCTGATGGGCGGGTGGGGCAACGCCTTTCCTTATGGCATCATGAGCCATCTCGATTGGGTGTCCAACACCGGCTACCAGTACCTCAACTTCGAGTACAATCCGGCGCATATGATCGCGGTGACACTGTTTTTCACAACCACCTTCGCGCTTGGCCTGCACGGCTCGCTGGTGCTCTCGGCGATCAATCCGGGCGAAGGCGAGGAGGTGAAGTCTTCGGAGCACGAGGATACGTTTTTTCGTGACTTCATCGGCTACTCCATCGGCACGCTGGGCATCCACCGGCTTGGCCTCTTCCTGGCATTGGGCGCGGGCTTCTTCAGCGCGGTTTGCATTCTCATCAGCGGCCCGTTCTGGACCGCGGGCTGGCCGCAGTGGTGGACCTGGTGGCTGAACATGCCGATTTGGGGCATCGGCCACTGACATATTAAAAGAGAACGTCTTCAATCCGGGCAAGCATTCGGAGAGGTCATCGTCACATGATTGAATCGCAAAACATATTCACCCGCGTACAAATTCGTGGCCCGGTGCATGCCGGGGTGCCTCTGCAGCGTGGCCCATGGATGCGTGAGGGCAAGCCGTTTTTCAGCTATCTGGCAGGCCAGCTTGGTTGCGCCCAGGTAGGGCCATTTTACCTCGGTGGCCTGGGCATCGCCTCGCTCATCTGCGGCTTTGTTGCCATCGAGATTATCGGCTTCAACATGTGGGCCTCGGTGAACTGGAATCCGCTGCTGTTCCTGCGCGACCTGCCTTGGCTGGCACTGGAGCCACCGGCGCCGTCGAACGGCCTGCACCTGCCGCCGCTCGACCAGGGTGGCTGGTGGCTGCTGGCCGGCTTCTTCCTCACCACCTCGATCCTGCTGTGGTGGGCACGCACCTATCGCCGGGCGCGGGCGCTGGGCCTCGGCACTCACACCGCCTGGTGCTTCGCCGCAGCCATTTGGCTTTACCTGGTGCTCGGTATCATCCGCCCGGTGTTGATGGGCAGCTTCGGAGAGGCTCCGCCGTTCGGCATCTTCCCACATTTGGACTGGACCGTCGCGTTTTCGCTACGTTATGGCAATCTCTACTACGATCCATTCCACATGCTCTCGATTGTGTTCCTGTACGGCTCGGTGCTGCTGTTTGCCATGCACGCCGGCACCATCCTCGCGGTGAGCCGCTTTGGCGGCGACAAGGAGGTGGAGCAGACGATCGATCGTGGCACCGCCGCCGAGCGCGCCGCTTTGTTCTGGCGCTGGACCATGGGCTTTAATGCGACGATGGAATCCATCCACCGCTGGGCTTGGTGGTTCGCGGTTCTAACGCCGCTTACCGGCGGTATCGGCATTCTGCTTACCGGCACCGTGGTGGATAACTGGTTCCTGTGGGCGTTGAAGCACGGCGTGGCACCACACTACCCGTTGCCGATGGTGCCGGTGGTAGATCCTGCCACAGGAGGCAAGTGATGCGCATTGGCCTGCCCTCTCTGGCACTGGCCGCCACCTTCGGTGCGGCGGTCCTGGTTGTGCTCACTTTGAACCGGCCGCCGGTGATCACCGTGCAAGAAGGCTATCGCGGCACCGGTCAGCAGCTCAACTTCACCCCTACAGAGGTTGCCAATGCCCTTGGCAGCAACGTGGTCCCGCCGATGCTGCCGCGGATCAGCGGCGGCCCGCTCGCCGGCACGGTTTACAAGAATGTGCAAGTGCTGAAGTACGTGAGCACCGGAGCCTTCACCCGCCTGATGGTTTCCATGACCAATTGGGTGGCGCCGCAACAAGGTTGTGGTTACTGCCATGTCGCCGGCAATTTTGCTTCCGACGCCAAATACACCAAGGTGGTAGCGCGGCGGATGCTGCAGATGACCATCGCCACCAACGTCACTTACCAGGATCATGTCGGCCCCGTCGGCGTTACCTGCTATACCTGCCATCGCGGCAATAATGCACCGGCCAACATCTGGTTCAGCGGCCCGGTCCCGGGCAGCAGCAATGGCATTGCAGAGGCCAATATGGGTAAGAACCTGCCGGCCTCGGCGGCAGATTACTCTTCCCTGCCCAGCGATCCTTTCACACCATTTCTATTGAATAACGACAGCATCCGGGTTTCCGGCGTCACCGCGCTACCGACCGGCAACAGACAGTCGATCAAACAAACTGACTGGACCTACGCGCTGATGATGCACTACTCGGACGCGCTTGGGGTGAATTGCGAATTCTGCCACAACAGCCGCGCCTTTGCCGACTGGAGTCAGAGCACGCCGCAGCGCGTCAAGGCGTTTTACGCCGAGGCCATGCTGCGGGACCTGAACAGCAACTACATGGTGCCGCTCACTCAGATCTTCCCGGTCAACCTGCGCGGCCCTGGCGGCGATGTCGCGAAGATCAACTGTGCAACTTGCCATCAGGGTGCCTACGAGCCGCTACTGGGTGCGCCAATGGCGAAGTATTTTCCGGAGCTTGAGGGCGCGGGAACCGCCCAGGCGGCCGCCACAATCAAGCCAACCGCCGCCGCGGCACCGGCGGCAGCGAACAGCGGTGGCACACCTGGCAGCCTGCCCTGAAGCCGGCGAGACTTCTCTCAGTACTTGCGCTGACCGGATGCTCCGTGGTGGGCATCCGGTCCGGCACGCCGGGGCCGCGCTATGAGGTTCTGGCCACCGTGGGCCAGGTTCAAATTCGCCAGTACGAACCCCGGATCGCCGCAAGCACCACAATCGCCGCCGATGAACTCGCCGCGCGCTCCACCGGCTTTCGGCGCCTGGCGGCCTACATTTTCGGCGCCAACACCACCTCATCCTCGATCGAGATGACCGCTCCGGTGGTGCAGGTTCCGGCCGCCAGTAAAATTGCCATGACGGCCCCGGTGATCCAGCAGCGCGCCGGTGCCGGCGCCTGGGAAATTCAGTTCATCATGCCGGCGCAGTACACCATGCTAACCTTGCCCCGGCCAAAAGACCCCAGCATTCGGATCATCGAACTTCCATCACAGGATTTCGCTGTCTACCGGTTTTCCGGGGCGCGGGACGCCACGGCGGAGCGCAAGGCGCGGCAGATACTGTTGGCGGCGTTGCAGGCCAGCAGCTGGCGGCCAGAGGGGGAGCCCATTTCATGGTTCTATGACCCGCCATGGACCCTTCCGTGGTTCCGTCGCAATGAGGTCGCGGTCAGTGTCGCCAACTCTAGGTAGTTTTCCCGCGGCGGGAGCGCTCGGCATCGTCCTGCTTACCAGCCTGGAGGCCGCAGCCTTGCAGCTTTACCATCGCCGAACCGGACGCGGCATCCGGCTTGCCGCACTGCTGCCCAATCTGCTGGCGGGCGATTTCCTACTGCTGGCTCTTGCCGCTGCTTTGGCGCGGGCCGGATGGATTTGGATCGCACTTTCCCTGCTCGCCTCCCTACTTTGCCATCTGGCCGATTTGTCGCAACGATGGCGTGCATGAAGTTGCCCGAACAGCCGCAAAGCATTTGAATATTCCTGCCGCGAAAGCCAAATCAGAAACAAGGCACAGCCCGTAGGGGGAGACGTCAGGCATGTCCGAAGACGAGCAGAAGACCGAGGAAGACCCGCATGGCAGCCCAGACAACGCCGGCGTATCGCCGCATTTGGACACCGGCGAGAAGGATCAGGCGGTTCAGCACTCATCGCCGCGCGCCCTCGTCATCCATGAGATCATCCGCCTTGAAGGCGAACAGGATCTTCAGCGTACCGCCGGCGCCCTCGGGTTCTCGGGTTTCGCCGGTGGCCTGTCGATGGGATTTTCCTTCCTTACCCAGGCTCTGATGCAGGCAGGGCTGCCCGATGCGGTCTGGCGGCACGAAATCGCCAGCCTTGGCTACAGCATCGGGTTTATCATCGTCGTGCTCGGCCGTCAGCAGCTCTTCACCGAAAGCACGCTGACCGCAATTCTACCTGTGATGACCAGGCGCGACATCAAGACCGTGCTGCTGGCCGCACGCTTCTGGCTGATCGTGCTGGCTGCGAATCTGGCGGGGACTTGGATCTTCGCCGGCTTCCTCCGGATAAGAAATATCTTCACGCCGGACGTGACCCAGGCCTTCGCGAACATTGCCCAGCAGTCGATCGGGACAGATTTTCTCTCCACCTTCGTCAGGGCGATGTTCGCCGGCTGGCTGATCGCGCTGATGGTATGGATTCTTCCCAGCGCCCGTTCGGCGAGATTGCTGACAATCCTCATCATAACCTATGTCGTGTCGCTGGCGCATCTTTCACACATCGTCGCCGGTTCGGCGGAGGCGGCTTATGAAGTATATTCCGGCGGTGCCAGCTTCGGCGGCTACCTGATGGGCTTCCTCCTGCCCACGCTGCTGGGCAACATCGTCGGCGGCGTCGCCCTGGTTAGCCTTCTCAACCACGGCTCGATCGCGCCGGAAATCAACGAGCGGCAGGCCTTGAAAGCAGATAGCGAACTGGACGCCTGAAGGCTCAGGCCTTGGGTGCCCACAACAAGCACCAGCCGCCCGGCGCTATGCCGCCCGCGACCAGTTTGCAGGTCCCTAGTGAAGCACCAGCGGCAAGCGGCACGTAATAGTCACATTGGGCACAAACCTTGCCGTTTGCGGCGGGTATATCCTGATAGCCCACTGCCGACTTCGACACCGTCGCCTCCGCCCCGGCGCGCCTTCCGCCAAACCCAAGCAGCAAGGCGACCATCGTGCTCAATTTAAAGAACCCCCGTCGGGAACGGACCGTCATTGCTGGCTCACTCATTAGGGGTCACAAAATTGATCCGGGCAGCAAGATGCCGGCCGTCGGGCAGGGGCCCATCCAGCGTCACCGCCGTGACATATTCATTGCTGGTTACGTCATTCACCGCCAGTACGACGGGGCTGGTTTTGCCGTTGAAGGTCACGTCGCCCTGCAACGTATAGCCATGGTCGGCGCAGGCGCCGGAGAGGTGGATCATCCCGGCCGCATTGGGGTCGCTCAGATCGGCGCTGATCTGGCAATTTTCCCGGTTGCCTTCAAACTCGAAGGTACCGCTGACGTTCTGAAAGGCTTGCGAACCCGCCGCATTCTTCAGCACGGCTTGCATGGTCCCGGTGTCGAGCGCCACCTCCTGCGTCGTCGCGTTGCGCAACCGCTCGACCGCATCGCCCGTGGCATTCGCGGCACCGGTATTGCCCCAGGAGGTGCGGACGTAGTTGGTCACCGCGGCGATCTGCTGGTCGCTGAGCGTTTCGCCAAAGGCCGGCATCGCCGATTGGTTCGGATGCCACGGCTGAAATCCGCCCAAGATCATGCTGATAACGTCGGCCGGTTTGCCATCGCTCAACGCCTCGTTATGCGCAAGGTTGGGAAAATTATTGCTCACTCCGGCCCCGCCGGCACCATGGCAGCGGGCGCAGTTATCGGCAAAGACCGTGGCTCCTTCCGCCACTGAGGCGGCATCCGACACCGTTTTGGCGGGCACGTCCTGCGCCGGCACCGTTCTTAGATAGCCAACGATGTCCTGCACGTCGGAGGCGGGCAGGCGGCTCAGGCTATCGTCCACCACTTCTTTCATCGGCCCGAACGGCGCCCCGCGCACCATATCTCCCCCGCCATGCAGGTACTGCAGCAGGGACGCATCATCCCAGCCGCCAAGGCCATATTGCTTGGACGACGTGATATTCGGCGCGTACCAGCTCTGTGAAATGATCTGCCCACCAGCCAAATACCGGCTATTGTCGCTCCCCAGCAGGATGTTGCGCGGCGTATGACACTCCGAGCAGTGCCCCAGCGCTTGCACCAGATACGCGCCATTGCGAACCGAGGCGCTCCAGCCCGGCTGGTACTGCACCGGCTGCGGATGAAAATTGAAAATGCGCAGGGCGAGCTGCCCGGCACGGACATTGAACGGAAAGCCGATCTCCATCGGCCGGTTTTCCGTCTCGACCGGCGGCACCGATTCCAGGTAAGCCTTGATCGCCATCACGTCCGGATAGGTCAACTTCGAATACGAACTGTAAGGCATGACCGGAAACAGATAAGCTGGGAAAATTAGCAACGAGCGCCCGGGCCGCACGCCATTATGCAGCGCCGCCCAGAATTGCGCGTCGGTCCAGTTGCCGATACCATATTTTTTGCTGGGCGTAATATTGGGCGAATAAATGGTTCCGACCGGCGTATCCACCGCGTATCCACCGGAAAATATCGGCTGTCCGGAGACGCTGTGGCAGGAGTAGCAATCGCCGGCGATCGTTAGATACTCGCCACGCATGACCATGGCCTTTTGCCGAGGGTCGGATGGCATGTTGACCGGTGCCGGAATGGTGACGCCGATCATGCCGGAGGGTGGCTGCAACTCTGCGGTGGCGACAACACCTGTGGCCGTCTCATTAGCGCCGTAGCCGGCAGCGGCAACCATGCCGACGCAAATCAAACCGATCGTGAAAGAAATGGAGACTGAAAAGCGGCTCATTTTCATACCAGTTTATAAATACCGTTGTCTTTGGAATCTCCTGGGTTCAGAGAATGGCGTAAGTTATACGAATATCAACCAGCTTATCGGATTTTAACGGCAAAAAAGGCCGACGTCCGGCAGCCGGGCGGATAAAACCACGGCAAGGAAGACGTTAATCGATGAAAATGGCGGCGCTCGTCATCGCATTGCTCTTATTGCTGGCGCTGGCGGGCGCCGCGTTGCTGTACACGCCGGACCTGTCACGCGCGGCGCTGGAACGGAAGTACCAGGGCGCGGGAACGCATTATTATCTGGTGGAAGGCATTCGCCTACGGGTTCGTGACACCGGGCCACGCCACGCCCCGGCGATCATTCTTCTGCACGGATTCGGGTCCAGCATCGAGACCTGGGAACCCTGGGCCGACGCCCTTTCCAAGAATTACCGGGTGATCCGGTTCGATCTGCCGGGCTTTGGCCTGACCGGGCCGGACCCGTCCGGCGACTACTCGGACGAGCGCACCATAAACATTACGGCCGCCCTTATCGACCGGCTTGGCATCTCCCGCCCCACGCTGGCCGGCAATTCGCTCGGCGGACGGATTGCCTGGCGGTTCGCCGCGCAAGATCCGGCCCGGGTCGGCGGCCTCATCCTGATCTCGCCGGATGGCTTCGCGAGCCCAGGCTTCGCCTATGGCAAAGCGCCGGCCGTGCCGTTGATGTTGCGGCTGCTGCCCTATACGATGCCGCGCTTCCTGCTGCGCATGAACCTCGCCGCCGCCTATGCCAATCCGCGGAATCTCACGGCGGCGGCGCTAACACGCTATCGCGATATGATGCTGGCACAAGGTGACCGTGGCGCCATGCTCGCGCGCATGAGCCAGACCGTCTTGCCAGAGCCGGAGCCGCTGCTGCGGCGCATCCAGGCTCCCACGTTGATCCTGTGGGGCGAGCAGGACAAGATGATCCCCTTCAGCAACGCGGCCGACTATGTGAGAGATATTCCGCATGCCACATTGGTAGCGTTGCCGGGCTTGGGGCATGTGCCTTTCGAGGAAGCGCCGAACGAGTCGCTGAAGCCAGTGGTGGCGTTTCTGCTAATCGTGAACTCGAAAATAAATCGCCCGGGCGCTCGCGAGGACATCGACCGGAGCCGGTAATCCCTGTCAGGTGCTCGACCCTCTAACGGCAACGTGGTTGTATGCGAAGACTTTATTGCGCCGCACAAATTACAATTCTAAACTAACGGTAAATTACGCTTGACGGGGAAGTTAAAAGCTTGAAACTTAGAGCTGCTTCGCTTCCTCTCAGAGCTACTTGATGCGGGTGAGCGCTAAGCAACGGGGTGTTACGGGTTAAAATATCCGAACGTTAAACGTGGCGGGCGTTCGATTGTTAAGATGGTTGCACGTGGTCCACGAGCCGACCTGGGAACGACTTTGCGTGAACGAATTTTGGGGGATGGCATGGCACAGGTGGTTCGCGCGCCGCGGTTCAGTCCACCCACCGCGAGAGGCATCCAGCCTGCCGCCGAACCGGTCCTGACTTCAATCGTCTATCGCAGCACGGCGGTCGCCCCTCTTACCGGGTACAGCCTTTACGAGCTGGTAAAGGCGGCGCAGGCCCGCAACCGCGCCCAGTCTATAACCGGGCTGCTGCTTTATGACGACGCGCATTTCTACCAATGGCTGGAAGGGCCACCGGCCAGCGTTGCGCGGGTGATGGACTTGATCGCCTCAGATCCGCGGCATCAAAATGTAGAAATCCTTAGCGACAAACCAATCGCCAAGCGGCAGTTCGGCAATTGGACGATGCGCCTCGCCACCCGTGGCGCTCGCTCGATTCATTCCAAGCATGACGTGATCGTCCCGCCCCAGGGAACCTTCGACTCGCTGATTGAAAACCCTGACCACATACCGGAGATCCTGGCTGGGCTATCACCTGCATTTGCATCGGCCGCGCCGAAGCCCGCCGTGATGCCGTCCAACAACCGTCCCCTGGATGGTATCGCCGGACTGATGCTGCGCAACGTCATCCTCAGCACCGTGATCCCGCAGTTGGCGGCCCGCCACGGCGTTCTGACTGCGCCTCGGCTATGGCCGATCGACGCCCGCTCGATCGCCTTGGCCGACCTCCTGATCGGCCCGGATGATGGAGCCGCGTTGGAATTGATCCGCACTTTGCAAAGCCCAAATGGGGCGCAGCATCAGCTTTATCAAAGCTTGCTGGAGCCTGCGGCACGGCGCCTTGGCGATCTCTGGGGCGCCGATTTCTGCACTGAAGTCGACGTGACGCTCGGCCTCGGCCAATTGCAGCGGGCGGTTCGCAGCTTAAGCGGGGATGCGGAACCGGCCGCTCTGAATGGCGCGTTTCTGCCCGCCGTGTTGATCGTGCCCGAGCCCGGCGAGCCACACTCTCTAACGGCAATGCTTGATTCGGAAGCACTTTGGCAAGCCGGCTGGGACCCGCAGAGCGAATATCCGGCGACCGATGAAGCGCTTCAGGATCTCCTTGCCGGTAGTTGGTTTGACGCGATGGATCTATCCTTGAGCGCGTCGTTCCGCCGCGAGCACTGGCTGCCGCGCGTCACCCGCACAATCGCCCTCGCCCGTCATGCCTCCCGCAATCCCGGGCTGGTCGTGGTGGTCGGCGGCCGAGTGTTTGCCGAACAGAGCAGGGCCACCGAGCAAGTTGGCGCTGACGGTACCAGCACCACGGCGTATAATACAGAAACCGCCATACGCAATGGATTGCTGCACCGGCGATAGAAAAAGAGGCCGATGTGGAACCAGCGTGGCTCGGCTGAGAAGCTTCGGACTTTCAAAGCGGCACTTGAAAATAAAATGTTATTTCAGCGAACTCTTCATGTTCTCTTGTAGATGGTCGACTGATAGCGTGCCCGGAATCGGGACGACGTTCGGTGTTTGCCGCAGCGCCCAACAGAGCGAATTCAGCCAGCGTGCAGTTTTGCCTACGAGCTCCGTCGCCCATTGCCTCGCGTCGCAGGGCGGCGAACGTAGGATGGCAAGTGATCCGTAGGCGATGCAATGCTGCGCATGCTGGCGTAGGCCAGAATTTCCAAATCGTTCTTCTGCAAAAGGCCAAACGGAAGTTGCACGCTGAAGATTGGCACAATTGCCTCGCTCGAGATCAGATCTTGAAGGGACACGTTGCACAGGCCGACATGCCTGATCTTGCCGGCCTGCTGCAACTGCGCCAGGGCACCCACCTGTTCAGCCAGCGGGAGGGCAGGGTCAGGCCAGTGCAATTGGAACAGGTCGACCGTCTCCACGCGCAGCCGCCGCTGGCTTGCCTCGCATGCGGCTTTCAGTTGGTCCGGCCGCCATCGACGATCTTTTCGCCTTGCGCGGAAACGCGCACGCCGCCCTTCGTGGCAACCGTCAGGCCCGGCGGGTAAGGCGCCAGGGCGTCGGCGATGATCGTCTCGGAGATGCCGCCGCCGTAGCTACAAGCCGTATCGATCAGCGGAACCCCTAGCGCCACCGCGCGGCTGAGCAGCCGGTGCATGTGGCGGCGATCCGCTAACGATCCGTCACTTGCCAGGTTGCGCACGGCCGCGCCGTAGCGCGATCCGCGGCACTACCATAAGCTTTGCAAGGCGCGGTGTCGCCCCTGACGATGGATTTTTCGCCTCATTCCGCACCATGCAATCCGTCGGCGTAGCCAAAAGCACGCAGGGTCGGCTCGATCATCAGCTCGACCCGCCGCCGCTTATGCGGCGGCGCGAAACGGTGTTTGCCAACAGAGTCGCGCCGCACCGTCGGCAACAACGCCTGCATTGCCGCCGGCCGCGGCGCCAGGCCCGTGAAGTTCAGCAGCTCCACCATGGTGTCCTCGAAAGCCCCGCAAAGCCGCTCGTACCGGACCTCGCGATAACGGTCCCGGAGCATCATCCCATAGGACCGGCCGATCTCGACACTGTTCACCCAATGGCGTGCATTATAAAGATGGCTCGCCTGCTCGTAAGACCAGTTGAGCATCGAGCGGCCATCCCAGTCCTCGATGAGGTCGGTATTGAAATAGATTTTTCGCCAGAAGGGCAATTCGGGCGAAACATGGTTGCAAAACGCCACGTCGCGGCCGTCCCGGAGCAGATGGATATAACGGGCGTCGGGGAACAGCGCGTCGATAACGGGCAGGATGTAGCCGGTTTCGCACAGCTTCCAACCCCAGCGGGCTTTCGAATCGTGGTCTGGTCCAAGATGCGCCGCGAAGCTAGCCTCGACCAGATCAACCAATTGCCGCGGCCATTCCGCCGCTGTCCATAGCGATTGATAGTCCGGATAATAAGCGCTGACGAAATGTTCGACGAGATCGAACATCGGCAGCGAGTCGTTGGACTCGTTGGTGACCGCGCCGATTTGCAGCCCGTGCCGCCGCATCGCCTCGGCCAGCAGCCGGCTCCCTGAATGAGACTTGTTGAACATCACGATCGGCGGCGAGCCGCAGCGCGCGCGCAGGCGCTGAAGCCAAGAGGGTACGGCCATCAAAAGGATAGTATGGCCATGATGGTAGCGTTACAACATCTCGCCGATCAGTGGAGCGCCGGGTGAACGTAAATAATCTTCCGGCTTCCGGAGCGATCACGCCGTTGCGGGATGGCGGTTGGCTGCAGCTCGACGCGGATGCAGACGCCGCCGGCCTCGGCCGCGCTTTGGGCGAACCTCGGGCCGCGTTCATAATTCTTATCGCGCCGGGGACCCATCTGGTCGAGGAGGGGCTGAACGCGCTGCTCGAGCACATGCGCGTGGAAGTCGCCGGCGTCGGCTTCGGCGCCATCCGAATTCCGAGCGGAGGCGTCGTGCGGCCGCCGGCGGACCCGGAAGAGATCCGCTTCCGGCGCTTCGCCTGCGGTGCCGCGGTGGTGTTTGAACGAGGGCTGTTGAGCACGGTCACCGCGGCGACCGGTTGGGACGCCGCCGAGCCGCACCGGCTTTGGCGGCTGTGCCGCGCCGCTTGCATGAGCAGCCTGGTGGTGACCACCGATCAGGTCATCGCCGAAGCCAAGGACCCTGCGCCAACGGCCGACCTGGCAAGACTGCCGCCGGATCAGGCGGGCGAAGTGGCCACGGAGATCGAGCCGCGCATCATCCTGGTTTATGGCTTAATCGAAGCCTCGGTAAGCCTGTACTTCGACGGATTGCCGCCGTCGTTACGGCGGCGGCTCCGCTTCCTGCGCCCCGCAGACCCGGTGGGCGATCTGCCACATCTGCTGGCAGCCTCGATCGTCATCATCGTCCGCGGCTTCGAGTATTTCCTGGAAGAAGGCACGCTCGACCTGCTGGATGCCATGCAGGTGCCCTACGCCTGGTTCATAGACGATCATCTGGTGCGTCTTGCCGAGGATCAGCCGGGTTTCGAATATTATACCGCGGCCCGCGTCGGCGGCTTCATGCAACGCTGCGCGATCGTGCTGGCATCGACCGAGGCGCTGGCCGAGGCGCTCGGGACGTTCGGCGGCAATGTCATGACCTGGCCCTGCGTGTTCGATGCCAGCCTGTTGGCCGCCGCACCGCCGCAGGGTGAGCGACTGAGGACGGCAGCCGTGGTCGGCGGTTCATTCCGCCGCCGCGCCTTGGCGGCGAGCGTTCTGCCGGCACTTGCCCGCATCGACCCGGCGCGACGCATTATCGTACATGCGCGTTTCGACTTGGCGCACGGGCTGAGCGACAACCGGCTGCGTAGCGTGCCGATGACCAACTCGTTCAGGCAGTTCGTCTACCGCTGGCAGAAACTGGAATGTCAGATTGTGCTGCATCCCGCCGGTGACGCCGCAAACGTCCCGTATAAAAGCCCGGCCACATTGCTGGCGGCGCTCTATCTGGGCGCGGTGCCGATCATGGCCGATGAGCCGGCCTACCGCGATCTGGGGGAGGGCGGATTCGTGCTGGCCGGCGATACGCCAAAAGCCTGGGAAGCTGCCATCAACGCCCTGGCCGAGCCGAACCGCCGCGCGGCCGCGTACGCGCGGCTCGAAACATGGTGCCGGCAAACCTTCGACCCGGTGCGGAGCTTCGAGAACGTGCGGCGGCTGGAGATGGTAAGCGTGGCCGCCACCACCTCGGAACGAGACCGGCGCTTGCGGCGGGCATTGGCCCATCCGGACCTGGCGGGATTGTGGTCAAGAACCCTGCCGTGCCGGACCTTGCCCGCCGATCCGCCGATAACGGAAGCTCAGCAGGAGTCACCGCCGCCAATGCCGCCGTCCGGGAAGGGCAAAGCCGTTCGGGGCTGGTGGCGCAAGCTGCTTCAGCCGAGGATCGCGCGTCGATAGCCGGCGAGCGACCTGGCGAGGCCGCCGCCGCCATGCACCGCGCGCCGGCCGGCTTTGCCCAGCTGCGCAAGCCGCCGACGGTCTGACGCCAGGGACTCGAGCGCCGCGATCAAGCCGGCCAGATCTCCCGGAGGACAGAGCAGTCCCGTCACCCCATCCTCGATCAGCGACGGGATCGAGCCGACGCGCGAGGCAATGACAGCGACCCCCGCCGCCTGCGCCTCCTGCACCACCAGCGGCCGGCCATCCGATGTCGAGGGGGCGATCAGCACGTCTAGCTCGTGGTACAGCGCCGGCAATGCCTCCTGCGACACCCGGCCGCGCCAGTCGATCCGGTCCGCCAATCCCGCCGCGCCGATCGCGGCCCGGGTCTCCGCGGTGAACAGTCCCTCTCCAGCCATGATGAAGTGAAACGGCCGGTGGCGAAGCGCGTCGCACAACGCCACGAAAATCAGCGTTCCCTTGATCGGGTCCATCCGGCCAACGAAACCGACTCGCAATCGGCCGAAACGTGGCCACCATCGGCGCCGCTCGCCGAAATGCGCCAAATCGATCCCGCTGGAGATGACCGCGACCTGCTGTTCGGAAATTCCCTGCGCCATCAGCATCCGCGCCACGACCGCGCCTTCCACGATGATTGTGTCGATGAACGGGATATAACGCCGATGTTCCGCCGTCAGCTCGATCTCGTTGAACTGGAAGCTGACGATGCGAAGATGCGGCCCCCGGCGCCGCAGTGCCGGCAGCGCTTCATAGAGATCGGTCCGGCCGATAGCGACCAGGATTGCGGCGCCGGTACGATCAAGGGCATCGCCGACATTCTCTTGCAGGGACAGCTGCTTGGACCGCCGCAGCACCGTCGCGACGGGGGCAAACCATTCCGCCGTGGAGTCTTCGTCGCCGCGTTCAGTCAGCACCAGGATGAAAATCTCATGCCCGCTGGCGCGAAGATCGCCAGCAATGCGGCTTGCGACGCGTTCCGCTCCGCCGAAACCGAGATGCGGCATGACCATCAGGATGGGAGCAGCCACGCGGTTCCTAAGAAAAAGTTGCGAAGTTTACATTCACCTGCAAATCGTTCGATATTCCACGCCGAGATGTCAAACGCCTGAAAAGATTTGCCCGCTCCCTTCCCACCGCGCATTCTCGAACTTGGCGAATTCTGCCTTTTTAAGCGGACCTGGCCCGAAACCACTACGTTTCACTTCGCCGGCCCGAACCGGGACGGCATTGCCGATGTACCGCATCGTGTCCTGACCCCTTTGAGCTTTCCGCGAACCGAAGGTTTCGATCTCGTCGTCGTCTATCCACCGCTGGAGCCTGCGTTCGGCTCCACGCTCCCGCGCCGCCTGTTTCGTCCGGGTCGGCGCGTCGAGAGCCTGCATATGTTGATCTGGGCCATCATGAGCCGGCGTCGTCCGGGAGGGGGAGCCGGAGAACCGCCGCTCATCGTGCTCGACATGCACGACGAACGGGAGATCTTTCAGCATAACTTTGCCTTGCTCGATCGCTGCCGCCTTTACTTCAAACGCGAACTGCCGGCCGATCCGGCCAAAGCGTTCCGCCGCCGCGACCGCGACCACAACCTTGCGGCCCGGTTGGCGCGGCTGCGGCCGATTTCCCTGGGCATGTCACGACGACGGCTGGAAAATGTTCCGGCCGCCGGCGTGGAGAAAACAATCGACGTGTTCTTCGCCGGCGCGCTGGAGCACGCGCCGCAGATCAGAGGCGGCGCGCTCTTGCAGCTGGAAGCGCTTTCCGCTCAGGGGTACCGGGTCGACATCCTGCGCGAGCGTGTACCGTTGGACACGTTCATGGCCCGCTGCGCCCGCGCCTGGCTGACCCTGTCGCCCGAAGGCCTGGGCTGGGACTGCTTCCGCCACTATGAAGCCGCCTGCTGCCGCTCCGTTCCGCTCATCAACCAGCCCGGCATCCGGCGTTACCAACCGCTCCGCAACGGTGTCCACGCGTGGTATTACGAGGTCGAGGGCAACGATCTCATGCGCATCATCGTCGAGGCCCTCGCCGATCGCCAGCACCTCGCGGCCATGGCCGAAGCGGCGCGGCACCACGTATTGAGCCACCACCGCCACGAGGATCTCTGCCGCTATGTCGTCGAGGCTGCCCTCAAACATGGTTTATAGAGCCTGCTGCGTTAACCTTGCTGTCGATCATTATGCTTCCGTCGCGGCGGCGTGTTCAGGCAAAGGACCGTCCGCAGCTCCCGGTTGCGCGCCAGCAGCTGCCCGTGCAGGAACACGTCTTGCTGCTGCCACTCGTCATTCATAGCAGCCGGGTCGTGACGTAATTGCGATCTGCCGCAGCACCGCTTTGGAAGCGTTTTCGGGAATGAAGCCCAGGTCACGCTCGAACCGCCTGACGCCCGCCTGCGCCAGTCGGTCAGCCACGGCGATGGCGTGGTCGATCGACCCCGCCGACTTCATCGCCCCCAGCATTTAAGGTTGGACCAGCCATGGTCCGACCTGAAACGTGAATGCCCTGTCGAGCCATGGATCGCCATACAACCTGGACAGTCGTCGCGCCGGTGCTACACCTCTGCGGCCAACCGACCTGGCAAAAACCGCTGCGCCGCCGGACCAGCGCCAGGGCGGCGGCGAAGCAACGGAGCGCGGACGACAATGCTGTACCAGGACGCTTTTCTCCGCACCCTGGAAGCTGGCGTACGCACCTTGTTGACGCGCTGGGGCCTTGACGCTGCGGCGCCGCTCACGCTCCTCAACATTTCGGAAAACGCCACCTATCTGGCCGACGACACGGCGCAGGGTCGCCGCATCGTGTTGCGGGTGCACCGGCCTGGCTACCATACCGAAGCCGAAATACTGTCGGAGCTCGACTGGATCGACGCGCTGCGCAGCAGCGGCGTTGTTGAGACGCCTTGTCCGCTGCGGCCCCTGGACGGCAGCGCGCTTTGTTCCTTCGCGGATCAAGGCGCTCGCTACCAGGTCGCGGCTTTCTCGCATATGTCGGGCGAGCAGCCGCAAGGCGGCGATCTGCCAAAATGGTTCGCCCGGCTCGGCGCCGTCAACGCCCGGCTGCACAGCCAATCCCGCACCTGGGTCCGGCCGCGGGGCTTCGTGCGCAAGACCTGGGATTTTGCAACCACCGTTGGTCGCGACGCCTATTGGGGCAATTGGCGGCAGGCGCTCGGGCTGCACCCTGAGGGTCACGATGTCATCGAAAGAGCTTTGACGCTCCTGCAGGTCGAAACAGGCCGGTATGGCGACCGCCCCGATCGTTTCGGGTTGATCCATTGCGACATGCGATTGGCCAATCTGCTGGTCGAAGGCGAACGGTTGGGCGTCATCGATTTCGACGATTGCGGCATCAGCTGGTACGCCTACGATTTCGCCGCGGCGGTTTCTTTCCTCGAACATGAACCGTTCCTGCCGGACCTTATGGCCGCCTGGGTGGACGGCTATCGCGGCGCCGCGCCGCTTGCCAAGGAGGACGAAGCCGCCCTGCCGATGTTCGTCATGCTGCGGCGGATACAGCTCACCGCCTGGGTCGCATCGCACGCCGAAACGCCCGGCGCCGCGGCGATGGGCGCACCCTACACGGCCGGGACCGTCGCGCTCGCCGACCGCTACCTGACAAAAAACGGTTGAAGGAGGCGAACACGCAATGACCGAGGCCATGCAGATCACCGCGCTCAACAAGTTCGATACCAGCCAAGGCGCCAGCCTCACCCCCGATGTTGCGCGGCTCGTCGCCCGCCGGAACGCAACCTTCGGCGCTGGGTCCTGGCTGTTCTACGAGGCGCCGTTGCACATGGTGCGCGCCGAGGGCGTGTGGATGTACGATGCCGCTGGGAAACGCTATCTCGACATGTACAACAACGTGCCGTCAGTCGGGCATAGCCATCCTCGCATCGTGCAAGCCATCGCGGCGCAGGCCGCCACGCTCAACACCCACACCCGGTACCTGAACGACACGGTGCAAACCTATGCCGAGCGGTTGCTGGCGACCTTTCCCGCCGCGCTGTCCAACATCGTGTTCACCTGCACCGGCAGCGAAAGCAACGATCTGGCGCTGCGTCTGGCGAAGACTTTCACTGGCGGCGCCGGCTTCGTCGTGACCGAAACCGCCTATCACGGCAACACCACAGTGACGACGGAAGTTTCGCCCTCTTCCTACCGGTCGCGCCAAATTCCGCCGCATGTCCGCGCGATCCCGGCGCCCGATGCCTACCGCCAGGCAACAGACGATCCCGGGCCGAAGATGGCCGCGGCAGTGGCAGCCGCGATCGACGACCTGCGCGCCAACGGCATCAAGTTCGCCGGTCTGCTGGTCGACACAATTTTCTCGAGCGACGGCGTGCATGCCGCGCCGGCCGGCTTTCTGCAAGCCGCCGTCGATGTCACCCGCCAGGCCGGCGGCCTGTTCATCTCCGATGAGGTGCAGCCGGGATTCGGCCGCACCGGCAATATGTGGGGTTTCGAGCACCACGGGGTGGAGCCGGACATCGCCACCATGGGCAAGCCAATGGGCAACGGTTTTCCGATGGGTGGCGTGGTTACGAGACCGGAGATTTTGACGCCGCTGTTCGATGAAACCGGCTACTTCAACACATACGGCGGCAGCCCGGTCGCGGCGGCGGCGGGGCTGGCGGTGCTGGACGTGATCGAAGACGAAGGCCTGATCGAAAATGCCGCGACCACTGGCGATTATTTGCGTGCCGGGCTGCGCCACCTCGCGGCGCGCCACCCGCAAATCGGCGACATCCGGGGCGTCGGGCTGTTCACCGGCGTCGAATTCAGCCTTGCCGGCACAAGCGCCCCAGACGCTGCCGCCGCCGCCGCCGTCATCAACGCGATGAAGGATCGCGGCGTCCTGATCGGCGCCGCCGGCGCCCACGGCAACACGCTGAAGGTGCGGCCGCCGCTCTGTTTCAGCCGCGACAACGCCGACCTCTTTATCGACACCCTCGCGGCGGTGCTGGCTGCGTCAGGAACCTGACACCAGCTAGAGTTCTAAAAGCTAAGCGCCATGGGGCGGCCGCAAAAAAGGCTACCATTTAGTTAATAAATTGTTAATACTGCGTGGTTTCTGGCCTAGGAGCATCTTTTATGAGCGACATAACAGGTACCAGCCCGATTCCTGACGTAAGGTCTGCCCCCGTCGGCACGCTCGATGTCAGTAGCCGCTCCGACGTTGATCTGCTGCACGGCAAAGCGGTTGGGTTGATCGGCGTCTTGTTCCTGACCTTAACCGGATCGGCACCAATCACGGCGATGTTGCTGAACGTGCCGATCGTCGTAGGCAACGGCAATGGCCTTGGCTCGCCAGCCGCTTTCCTCGTTGCAACCATCATCCTGCTGATCTTCTCGGTCGGCTACGCCGCGATGTCCAGCAAGGTGACCGCCGTCGGCGGGTTCTACTCCTTTATCAGCCATGGCCTGGGGCGCGAGCTCGGCATGGCGATGGGCTTTGGGTCGGTGGTGGCCTACGCGGTGTTCGAGCCCTCGCTTTGTGGCGGGTTCGCTTACTTCATGAACCTGAAGCTCGCGCAGCTTTTTCACATAAACGTGCCCTGGCCCGCTCTTGCGCTCGCCATGGTCGCGCTGATCGCCGTTCTTACCTATTTCGACATCAAGGTCTCCTCCGCCGTCCTTGGCGTTGCGCTGGTTGCGGAAGTCGTCATTCTGGTGATTTTTGACGCGGGCGTGTTCGCGCATCATGGCAACGGCGCCGTGGTGCAGGCGGCGGCTCTCAATCCGATGGCAGCGTTCAAGGGGTTCCCGGCGCACAACAAGCTGGCGGCGGGTGCCGCGGGCATCGGCTTGTTTTTTGCCTTCTGGTCTTGGGTCGGCTTCGAAATGGCGCCGAATTATGCTGAAGAATCCAAAGATCCGAAGCGGATCGTGCCCTTGTCGCTCTATATTTCAGTGCTCTTCCTCGGCGTTCTTTACACCATCACCTGCTGGGCCGCTCAATCCGGCTTCCCGAACATCGACGCGGCGATCGCCGAGGCGCAAAACAACTCGGCGACGTTCTTTTTCGACACCGGCACCAAGCTTGTCGGTTCATGGGTCTCGGCCCTAATGAGCTACCTGATCCTCACCGGCTCCTTCGCCTGCGGCATGGCGTTTCACAATACCACCTCCCGCTATTTGTACTCGCTCGGTCGGGAGCGCATCCTTCCGGCAGGCTTCGGCCGTACGCACAAGCGCTACAAAACACCCTATATCTCGTCCTTCACGCAATCGATCGTTGCGGCTCTGATCATCATCGCGTTCGCCGTGTTTGTCGGCGGGGATAACCCTGCGACCCAGGCCTACGGGGAACTTTATGGGTTGATGGCGCTGCTGGGAACGATCATCATTCTATCGGCCCAGGCGATTGTTTCCATTGCGATCGTGGTCTATTTCCGCCGCGAGCATCCCGAAGACCACCATTGGTGGACCACCACGATCGCGCCAATTATCGCCTTCGTGGCGCAGGTCTACATTGTCTATCTCTGCATCTCCAACATGGCCTTTCTCGGTGGCGGCTTCGCATTCGCGCCGTACATTCCATGGATCGATCTCGGTGTCGTCGTCCTCGGCCTGGTCTACGCCTTCTACCTGAAAAGGGCCGACCCGGCCAAGTTCGCGAAAATCGGCCGCCTTATCTACGAAGGTGTTCCCGATGGCGCGGTCGCCGGCGCCGAGCGCGCGCAGCATTATGGTGCCTGATAGCCTTGTCCCATGGCGGCGCCGGTTGCCGCCATGGGTCCCATAGCAAGTCGCCCGTTACCTCGCGCTTGTTGCTCTACCTTCCAGCGCTCGGCTTTTCACCTGTGTAAAGCCGAAACAAGTCGAATTCGCTGGCGCAGGCGACCTTGCGAAAGCCACATTCGATCATCGAGCGTATAACGGCATCCGGCGGCACGCTGTCGGCGATCGTATGCCAATGGTAGCGCATCAGCGCGCCGCCGCGCTTGTCGCCGGTCATCAGCAAGGACAGCAGCGGCAGGATGCCGCCGATATAAATCGCCGCCAGCATCCGGTTCAGCCGGTTGCCGGGCGCGCTGATTTCGAGCAGCACGATGCTGCCGCCCGGCCGCAGGATACGCAGCGCCTCGCGGAACGCGAGCCCGAGATCCGCCACATGCCGCAGCGCGTAGCCCATGGTCACGAAGTCGGCGATCGCCGGCGCCAGCGGCAGCGCCTCGGCGGCGCCCTGGATCATCGGGATGCCGAGCTTGTCCCGCGCGATGGCCAGCATCGCCTCGCTGACATCGACGCCGATGACCGCGCCGCGATCGCCGGTGAGCAACGCCGCCTCGCGCGCCAGCAAACCGGTGCCGACCGCGACATCGACAACGCGCATGCCGGGCCGCACCCCGGCCTTGCGCAGGCAGGCGCGGCGGTACCATGCGCCCGACCCCAGCGAAAACAGCCGGTTGATGACGTCGTAGTGCCGGGCGGAACGGTTGAACAAATCGCGCGCGGCGGCGAGCCGCCGGGCCGGATCGGCATAATAGGTCGCGACAAGTGCTCGGGCCCGGGCGGCGTCCGAGCGCTCCTGATCATTGGACATCGCGGCACGCCTGTGGCTTATTATTCCTGAATCGTTCTGCGGCGGATACCCTGGCGCGGTCAATGCGCGGCGGCCGTCCTGGCTCAAGAAAGGGCTCTCGGCGTTGGCACAGCTTCAGCACATTGCAGAGCCTTACTCGGCCCCGGATTGCGACGTGCTGGTCGTCGGCGGTGGCCCCGCCGGCGCGACGATCGCGGCCCTCCTGGCCGAACAAGGCCGCCACGTGATCCTGGTCGAGAAGGACCGCCATCCGCGTTTTCACATCGGCGAGTCGCTGCTGCCGCATAACCTGCCGCTGTTCGATCGGCTGGGCGTCCGCGAGGAGATCGAGCAGAGCTCGATGCACAAACACGGCATCGAATTCGTCTCCGCCTATCATGGCAAGAGCGTCCAGTACGATTTCGCAAAGGCCTGGGACAAGCGCTTTCCGTACTCCTTTCAAGTGCGCCGCGCGACGTTCGATCATATCCTGCTCAAGAACGCCGCCGCCAAAGGCGCCGAGGTCTTCGAAGGCTGCCGGGTCACCTCAATCGACTTTCCAGACAGCGGTCACCCGGCGGTCATGGCCCGTGACGAAGCGGGCAGGGCGCGGCACTGGACCGCCGCTTTCATCGTCGATGCCTCGGGCCGCGACACTCTGCTGGCGACGCAGCTTGAGGTGAAAGAGCGTAACCCCAGGAACAACAGCGCCGCGATCTTCGCTCATTTCGCCGGCGCGCGCCGGCTGCCCGGCAAGGCAGAAGGCAACATCACCATCGTCTGGTTCGACAATGGCTGGTTCTGGTTCATTCCACTGTCCGACGGCGCCACCAGCATCGGCGCGGTCTGCCCGGCGCCGTTTCTGAAAAACCGTGGCGCCGACCTCAAGAGCTTTTTCATGGGCATGATCGCCACCTGCCCAGAGATCGCCGACCGCCTGAAGGCTGCCACGCTAATCGGCGACGTCAGCGCGACCGGTAACTATTCCTACGCGGCAAAATCAACCAGCGGCCGCAACTTTATCATGGTCGGGGATGCCTGCGCCTTCATCGACCCGGTGTTCTCGACCGGCGTGTACATCGCGATGACTACCGCGTTCCGGGGCGCCGAGGCGGTCGAAGCCTGCCTCGCCGCGCCGCAACGCGCCGGCCGCGTGCTGAGGCGCTACGACGTTGCGACCCGCCGCTCCTTGAGCGCCTTCACCTGGTTCATCTATCGCATCCGCGAACCGGCGATGCGCAACCTGTTCATGTCGCCTCGCAATTGGTTCCGGATGGAAGAGGCGGTGCTGTCTCTTTTGGCAGGCGGCATCTTCGAGGGATGGTCGGTACGGACCCGGCTCTATCTGTTCAGAACGATCTACTACATCACCAAACTAGCGCATTTGCGGCATCGGGTTGCCGCCTTGCGCCAGCCCCGCGCACAGGTGCAAGTCGAGGTCACAAGTTAACGAGCAAACGGCGGCATGTGTCGGCGCCGGCGCGCCGAAACATCTGGTTCTGATCCCCAGCTACAATACCGGCAACCGGCTCGTCGTAACCGTGGCGGAAGCGCTCCGTCACTGGCAACCCGTATTGGTCGTGGTCGACGGCAGCACCGACGGCACCGCCGACGCTCTGGCAGCGCTGAGCGGGCGCGGGCCGGGGCTGCGGGTGATCAAGCGCGGTCGCAACGGCGGCAAGGGCGCCGCCGTGTTCGATGGCCTGCGCGCCGCGGCCATGGCCGGCTTCAGCCATGTTCTGGTGATGGACGCCGATGGCCAGCATCCTGCGTCCCTGATCCCCGCGTTCATGCAACTTTCGGCGTGCAATCCCGAATCGATGATCCTCGGCAAACCGGTTTTCGACCACACCGCGCCTTGCATCCGCGTCATCTGGCGCCGCGTCTCCAACCTTCTGGCCCGGCTGGAGACGCTGAGCTGCATCGGCGATTCGCTGTTCGGCTTCCGGGTTTACCCGTTGCTTCCGCTGCTGACGATCATGGCCTCCACCCACCGCATGCGCCGCTTCGACTTCGATGCCGAGGCGGTGGTCCGGCTCGCCTGGGCCGGCGTGCCGGCGATCAACCGGCCAGCCCCGGTACGGTATTTCTCCATTGCCGAGGGCGGCGTCTCACACTTTCGGTACGGCCGGGACAACATCCTCCTGGCGGCCATGCACGGGCGCCTGATCGGCGGCTTCTTGCGCCGCCTTCCCTGGCTGGCGGCGCGGCGGCTTAGGCCATCCCGCCATTGATCGAGATCTGCTGGCCGGAGATGTAGCCGGCCCGCTCGGAAGCCAGAAAGGCGACCAGGTCGGCGACCTCCTCCGGCCGGCCGGCGCGCTGCATCGGCACCAGCCGGTCGATGGCTTCCTTGGGAAACACCGTCGCCGTCGCCGCCGAGGCAATGATGCCGGGTGCCACGGTGTTGACCGTGATGCCGCGGCTGGCGAGTTCCAGCGCCAGCGCGCGCGTGGCGCCGTGCAGCCCGGCCTTGGCCGCCGCGTAATTGGCCTGGCCACGATTGCCCATGATCGCCGCCACCGAGGAGATGTTGACGATCCGCCCCCAGCGCGTCCGGATCATCGGCAGCAGCAGCGGCTGGGTGACGTTGAAGAAGCCGTTGAGCGAGACGTCGATGACACCGGACCACTGCTCGGGCCGCATCCCCGGCAAGACGGCGTCGTCGTGGATGCCGGCGTTGTTCACCAAAATCTGAATCGGGCCGGCTTCGAGCAGTTGCGTGAGCGCCCGGCTGCTTTCGCCGGCATCGGTGACATCGAATGGCACTGCCTCCGCCGCGCCGCCATCGGCCACGATCCCCGCCGCGACCTGCGCCGCGCGGCCGGCCTCGCGGTGTCCGTGTACGATGACATGATGGCCCGCTGCCGCCAAAGCGCGCGCGATAGCGCCGCCGATCGTGCCGCTGCCGCCGGTGACCAGCGCGCGTTTCATGCGGCGACACGGAACAGCACGGTAGCGCGGCCGCTCAGCAGCTCCACGTCCTGGCCTGCGAGCCGAAAGCGATAGGTTGCGCCGTCCGCATCGCCCATCAGCCGCTCGGCGTCGATCCGCAGTGCTTCCTGGCCGACATCGAGATACCGGGTCCTCAGTCGCACGTCGCGCAGACTGACGAGATAGCCGGCCGCCGGCGTTGCGTGGCCCGGCGCGGCCAGGTAGCCATGAACCGCCATGGCCTGCGCGGCGATCTCCACGCCGCAGGCCGCGCCCAAAACGCCATCGGTGCCCCGCAGCGGGTTGTCCTGGTCCCGATAGCGGCGAGAAACGCAGCGCACCGAAACCGCGTCCCAGTGCAAAACGGCATCGAGCAGGCACATCGACCCGGCGTGAGGGATCATCGTCAGAATTTGCGCGCGGTCGATCACGGCGGGATGCCGACGGTACATTCAGCGCCGACCGCCGCCACGGCGAGTGGGACAACGTTCAACGCCAGCACCATGTCGTCCAGATAGTTCAGGATGATTTCGGCGCGGGCGCGGCGGCCAAGTGCCGCCAGCAACGGCAGGCTGCGTGCCGCCGGCGTAGTCTGCCGCAATGTTTCAAGCGTCGGCCCAGCGGCGGGCGTCGGCGCGTCACGCCCTGGCCGCAGTTCCAGATCGATGCTCGCCAGAGCCACCTGGCTTGGCGTGGGGGCCAGCACAAGCGCGACCGCAAAGGCGGCGCCGATCGGCCGCACGTCGCTGAGCGGCGCCGGGTACCGCACGTCATAAGCGATCAGCGCGACCGCGTGTTGCGCGGCCGTTGCCTGCACCGCGGCTTCGAGCAACCCGGCGGCAAAACTATCGTCGTGGCAACACAGGCTGGTGGAAGCCGCCCGCGACCCGGTTGCGATGCTCCAATACCCGGCCGCCGCGTTGTGGACCGAGTTGTGGAACCGGGTCGGCGAAAGCTCGCGCTCCGCCGAGGCCAGAACGCCGAGGATCTCGTGGATCGTGTCGCCGTCGCCGCCGGAGGACGCAAAAACCGCCGCGGTCGCCGCCGGATCGCGGCCGCTGGCTGCGAAAGCCTCGGCGCCGACGGCGAGCGCGATCTTAACGATCTGCACGGCGCGGCGGCTTTCGTTAGCTGGCAACAGCGCGCTTGGCGGCACCACGGGCGGCGCCATGACGTAGCATTGCACGCCGGCCAGAACCGGCTGGCTTGCCGCCCAGCCGGCAAGTCCCGGACCACGCAGGCCGATCCCTTCAAGATAGACGCGCATCAGCCGGCACGGCTCAGCAGCAGGCTGCAATTCACCCCGCCGAAACCGAAAGAGTTGCTGATGACGCGGTCGATCCGCGCCGGCCGGCCCTTGGTCACGTAACGGCTCCTGAAGCCGGGGTCGACGACGCTGGTATGCGGGCTGCCCGGCAGAAAACCGTGCTGGATCGCCAGCGCGCCGAACACCGCTTCCACCACGCCCGAAGCGCCAAGCGTGTGGCCGGTGAAGCCCTTGGTCGAGCTGCCGGGCGTGGCATCGCCGAACAGGTCGAACACCGCACGGTCTTCCGCCGCGTCGCCGACGCGGGTCGCCGTGCCGTGCAGGTTGATGTAGTCGACCCCGCCCGGCTCCAGACCCGCCGCGTCGAGCGCCTGTTCCATCGCCAGCCGCGCGCCGATGCCGTCGGGGTGCGGCGAGGACATGTGATAGGCGTCCGAGCTTTCGCCCGTGCCAAGCAGCAAAACGGTATCGGAGTGGTGCCGTTCGCCGGCTCGTTCCAGCAGCACAAAGCCCGCGGCTTCGCCGATCGAGATGCCGCGCCGCTCGGCGTCGTAGGGCCGGCATGGCTCTTCGGCCATCACGCCGAGCGCGTGGAAGCCGAACAGCGTGGTGGCGCAAAGCGTGTCGGCGCCGCCGACGATCGCGGCGTCGCAGATGCCGGCCTGGATCATCCGCGCCGCATTTGCGAAAACCTTGGAGGTCGCCGCGCAAGCGGTGGAAACGACAAAGGCCGGCCCAGCGAGACCGAGAAAGCCACGCACGAACCTGGCGAGCGAGTAGGTGTTGTGGGTGCGGGCATAGTCGAAATCGCGCGGCAGGTTTCCGGCCGGGTCGCGGTGGCGATAGGCGTCTTCGGTCCGCGACAGACCGGAAGTGCTGGTGCCGACAAACACGCCGATCCGCCCGGCGCCGTAACGCGCCCGCGCCGCCGCGACTGCGTCCATGAAGCCGTCCTGGCGCAGGGCGAGTGCCGCGAGCCGGTTGTTGCGGCAGTCGAAGCCGGCGAACGCACCATGCAGAGCGTTTTCGTCCAGACCAGCGACTTCGCCGACGAAGGCCGGGAACGGCAGCGCCTCGAACATGCAAGGCGCCAGCCCGCTGCGTCCTTCGCGCAGCGCCGCCAGGGTCGGCGTGCGGCCGGCGCCGAGGCAGGTGACGACCGTGAAATCGCCGATCGCCAAGGCGTCTCGCGGCGCGTCGGAAGGCCGTTTCCGGCTCACGATGCGACCTCCGTCAGCCGCGCCGCTGGCGGCGCCAGTTGCGAAAGCTGCCGGCCCACCTTGGCCGCTTGGTCGGCAATATGGTGGTCGTAGCGTTGCTGAAAATCGGCGCGCTCACGGGACCATTGCCCGCGGCCCGCGGCACTTGCACGGTTCGCCGCCGCAGCGGCGTACACCGCCTCGAAATGCCGTAGATTTTCCCGCAGATCGACATAGCGCCGCGCCGCGAAAATACGCGCCAGGCGAAAGCGGTACGGCCCCCAGAACGGGTTGTCGTAGAAGATCAGCCTTAATTTCCGGGTGTCGTAGATGTCGTCGCCCGGCACCGCCTTGTCGGCAAACGCCAGCGCCCCCGGGCCGGCCGGCAACGCGCCGGTTGCGAGCAACGCTCGGCGCGCCGCTGCGTCCGCGTACATCGCGTCCGCGTCCTCGATGGCCAGATCGTTGGCGCGCAGCATCAGGTCTACAAAAGCGTTTTTGGGAACCGGAAACCTGAACGCCGCGCGGGCAAAAAACTGGCCGGTCGGCCACGGCGCCCAGACGCCGGCGGCGGCCAGAGCGTTGTGCACCACATGGACGCAGTTGTTATTCAGAACCCGCCATTTGAACACCTGCGTGCCGTTTCGGTAAGGTTCATTCAGAGCATTCAGGTAGTCAACGATCGCCCCTATCCGCGCCCGGTCCAGCGGGATCCGGGCACGATAGATGTCGCGGCCGAATAGCGCCGCATAATCGGTCGCGATCGAGAGTTCGTACATGAAGTCCCGCCGCGACATGCCGCCCGGCTTGTCGTCAAACAGCCGATCCTGGAACGCGACGCCGTCGAGCATACCGCTTGCCTTGGCATGGCGTTGGGTCCGCTCGTAGCCGTCGCGGGTCAGGCTTTCGCCCGGTTCGAGCGCGCCGCGCCAGATGAAATCGCGGCCTTCGGCGGCGACCCAGTTGGCGTTTTTGTAATGCGAGTTGACGCTGATGCAGACCGCCTGGCCGGCGGGCGAGGCATCCGGCGCGCGTAGCTTGAGCGTCGGATAGCCGGCGTCGCGGTCACGCTGGACGCCTTGCAGATAAAGCAGACAATGGCCGCCGATGCCGCTGTGCAAGGGGACGCCAAAGCCGGGCCGCTTCCTGATCTGGGTCAGCGCGCAGAGTTCGGCGTAATAGGGATGGAAGCGCTCGTACACGGCGTCGCCGGCGTGGTTTTCAGGCGCGGCGCGATCGAGGCTGATGTTTATCGCACTCACCATTGCTCCAGCCATGATATTCTTTCGCCCCATCGTCCAGTGGCCGTTGCCTCATGCGCCGGAAGGGCGCGAAAAAGGCGCGGCGTCGAGCACGCCTTGCCAAAGCATCAGCCAGGTCGCCCAATCGTGGCCCCCGGCGGCGGTCAGGACGCGATCCTTCGGCAGCCGCGCGGCCAACAGCCGGTGGCCCGTGGCAAAACGGTCTTCGGTTCCGTAGCCGAGATAGAGCGCGGGGCGGGACCGGGGCTGGGCCAGAAAATCCCGTAGCCAGACCAGCATGCGCTGTTCCAACGCCGTGGCGGCGGAGCGCGCCACAGGCCAAGCGGCCAGGCCGCCCGCCTCGGCCAGTTCGGCGACGGTGCCCTTGGTGCCCAAGAACGGCGCCAGCAGAACCAGACCTTCCACCTGGGCTGCATAAGCGGCCAGATAGAGCAGCGCGCCCATGCCGCCCATCGAGATGCCAAGCAGCCAGATCCTCGTCGTGCCGCGCGCCAGGGCTGGCGCGACAACCGCATCGTGCAGCGCAGCCGCGATATCGCCGTCGAGGTAAAGCTCAAGGTCCGGCCGCACGGCGACGATGTCCACGGCAAGCCCGCGCCCATGCACGGCGGCAACCATGCCTCGCGCGGCGAAAGCCTCGGCGTCGATCCCGATGCCAGGCAGCATGACGAGCAGCACGCGATCAGCCGCCCGGTTGGGCGCCTCGTGCAGGATGGTGATCAAGCGTCACCGGCTACAGGCGGCGTGGCCCGGCTGAACACGGCGGCGCAGAGCAGGCTCAGGAACGTGCCGATCGCCACCGTCCTGCCGATATCGTGCAGCACCGGAATGCTCGAGAACGACATCAGGCCATAGGCCGACACCGTGCAGAGATTGGCCAGCACGATCGAGGCGATCGACCTTTGCCGGGTCCGCGCATCCGGCTCCGCGCGTTCAAAGAACAGGCAATAATTGGACCCGACCGCAACGATCAGCAGGAAGCCGACCACCATGAAAATCGAAACTTTGCCGCCGCCGAGGGTGAGCAGAGCCGCGGTGATCAGCACCGCCGCGGCGAGCGGCGCCGCCACGATAAACACCCGCGCCGGCGACCGCAGCCCCACCAGCAGGAGCACCAGGATCGCTAGGCTGCCAGTAACGGCCAGCAGCACGGCTTCTCTCTGAAACGTATGAAGCAACTGATCCGACTCGTGATTCAGATCGACGAACGCGGCGCCCGGCAGCCCCACGGCCAGCATCGCCGCCGCGACGGCGGCGGGGTCGCCGACATCGTGCAGCGGCGCCATCACCGCCCAACCATCACCGTCCGGGACCAGCATGGATTGCAGCCGCAACGCCAGCGCCGAGGGCAACCGGGCCGCCGTGAGCAGCGGCGCCGACTTCGTGGCGGCAACATCACGGAAGAACGGCGTGAAAGTCCCGGCGCGGAACGGTAGTCCGGCGCCGGCCTGATCGAAGCGCGTGCGGAGCGTGGCGGCGTCGGGGAGTGCCGCCTGCCGCGCCCGCTGCGTCTCATCGCTCGGCAGGATCGCGCTCGGCACGTCGAAGCCGCCGAGCTGGCCCCGCGCCACCAGCACGTTCAGCTTCGCCGCCAACGCCTCGCTCTGTTGCAGCGCGAGTTGCACGTTACGCGCCTTAAACACCGCGAAAAACCGAACATCCCGCACCCCGAGATCGTGCCGCAAGGTCTGGTCCAGCGCCTGGTCGGTGGCCGGGATCGGGCTCAGATCCGCCAGATCGCTATCCCAAAGCCCGCCGCGGTGGCCGATCAGCGCGACGATCGCGGCCACCATGACCAGAGCCACAAACCACCGTAGACGCTGCCGGTGGCGGATTACCAGGCCGAGCGGCCGCCCGATCGACGCCGCGCCCAACGCAAAAAAACCGCTCGGCACCAGATGCGGCAGCACGAAGCGGGTGATGCCGGCCGCGACCAGCAGGCCGACGATCGAGAACAGCCCAAGCTGCGCGAAACCGATGAAGCTGGAGAACAGCATGGCGCTGAATCCGACGACCGAGGTGAGCACGCCAAGACGCAGCGTTGGCCAGATGCGGGCCAGGGTATCGCGGGCGCTGTCGCCGCGCCCGGTCTGGGTGAACAGATAGATCGCGTAATCCAGCGATTCGCCGATCAGGGTAACGCCGAAGCCAAGCGTCACGCCATGCACGAACCCGAAGGCCAGCGACACCGCGGCGACGGCGGCAAGCGCGCCGCTGGCCACCGGCAGAATGCCGAGCAGCAGAACACGCGGCGAACGATAGGCAAAAGCCAGCAGCCCAACCGCGCCAAAGGTGGCGAGTAGCGACAGCCGGGTCACGTCGCTTTTGGTCGTATCGCGGGTGTGGACCGCGAACACGCCCGGCCCGCTCACCAGCAGCCGCGCCGCTGCGGCGCCAGGCACGGCCCCACGAGCAAGGTTGAAGTCGCCGCCGATCAGCGTCAGCGCCCGTTGCTGCGCGTCGATGTCGAACCCTGGCGCCCGGCTGTACACCAGCAGCAACGCGCGCTTGCCATCTCCCGAGACCCAGACACCGTCGCGGCTCTGCGGACCGCCAGCGCCGCCGAGCCGGCCGGCTAGGGCCAGCGCCGCGCCGGTCGGATCGTTCGGCAGGCTTTGCTGGATCAACGGCGACAGGTCCGAGCCGAGCAATCCGAGGTCGCTGATCAGGGCATTGCGCAGCCCCGCCGCCGTGAACCGCTCCGCCGTCACATCCGGGCTGAGCAGATAACGGTTGCGCCAGATGAAATCCCGCGTCGCCGCGAACGATCTGTCGTCGTCGTTCAGCACATCGACGAATTCGGCCGTTTGTCGCAGGTGCGCCGCCAGGCTTTCGCTCAGGGCGTCGATGACCGCTGGCGGCGCGCCGGTGATACCGAGCAGAATGAGATGCGACGCCGCGCCGCTGTTGATCTGCTCGGTGAGCACCCGCTGCGCGATCGGCGCCGTATGCGGCAGAAACGCCCCCATATCGGTGCGGAACGTGGTCCGGCTGATGACGGCGACGCAGGCAAGCATGAGAAGAAGCCAAATGCCGAGCGCCAGCCGCCTACCGGGCATCGCTCACGTCTTCAACCACGCCCATCTCGGTATGGCCGCCGTCGCCGCTTGCGGTGTCGATGGCATCGATGCGGTTGCCGCTGCCGGTAATGAGCATCGAGGTGAGGAAGCGGCCAAGTCCGGTATCCCTGGGCCGCAGCAGTAACTGCCACTTCGCGGCGCTGCCGGTCAGCCGAACCCGGTAAATCCGTTCGAGGGTCGGGAGATCCCCGGCCAGCGTGGCGCGCACGCCTTCGACCAGGCCGCCGATCTGCGGGGCTTCGGTTAAAGAAAACGTTTGGGGCTGTTGCACCGCGCCGCTCGTCATCGTGACCTTGTCGTGATCCAGAACGAAATCTTCCGGCAGCGGCGAAGCCGTAGTCTTGCGCACATAATCCGGCGCGACATAGCTCAGCACGCCGGAGCTCAGCAACGGCGCGCCCAGCATCGGCATGGTGCTGCGTTCGGTGAAGCGGGCGGACGCCGAACGCACCTGGGCCAGATCGTGCATCAGCGACAGCAGCCCCCAGGCAGCGGGTTGCGCCACCGCTTGCGGCGTCATCAACGTCAGCCCGGCGCCGAACGCGGCCAGGCTCAGCCGCATGTCACGCCCAGAAGTCGTAAAAATTGAACCAGTTGAATGGTGCCGCGCGGCAGTAATGCTCGAGCCGGGCGACGTAGCGGCGCATCGCCTGGTCCAGCCACAACGCACAATCCGCCGGCCGCGGCACCGGCGCCTCGACCAGCGTTTCGAAAAACACGTCGTAGCGGCGGCCGCCTCGGTACACCCCGACCATCATCACCACCGGCCGTTGCAGCAACAGCGCGACCCGGAACGGGCCGCGCGGAAAGGCCGCCGGCGCACCCAGGAACGGCAACCGCGCCAGGTCCTTTGCATCGACGTTACGGTCCGCCAGCACGCCGATGAAGTGGCCTTGCGCCAGGCGCTCCGCCACCGCGATCAGCGAGTCCGGCCGGCCCAGGCCGATCACGTCGGTCTCGAGCCGCGGGTTGATCGCCGCCAGCGCGGCGCGAATTTTCAGGGCGTTGTTCTCGTACATCAGCAGGCTGATCGGCAGGCCGCGGCGGCGCCGGCCGATCACGCGCGCCACCTCGAAGCTGCCGAAATGGGCGCCGAACAGGATGCAGCCACCGCCGCGCCGCTCGATCTCGTGGACCACCTCCTCGCCGTGTATCCTGATGTCGAAATCCTCGTTCTGCTCGTTCAGCAGAAACACACGGTCCAGTACGCAGGAAGCAAAGCTGCGGAAATGCGCGAACACATCGGCAAAATGCGGCCGCCGCCCCAGCACGCGCGCCAGGTAACCGCGTGAGCCGCGCACCGCCGCCGGCGACGACGCCAGGTAATACAGGCACACCGGATACAGCAGCAGCCGCGCCACGCGCCGGCCCAGCCGCAACGCCACCCATACGCCGAACTTGAGCAGCGGCAGCGCACCCCGCTCCGGTTGGCGCACCCATTCCTGGGCCAACAGAGTCTCGGTCACGGCGGCGCGCCAATTTCGATCGTGCCAGCCATCGCCAGCTCATCGCGGCCGCGCCGGCATTCGAACCTGATCGTGCCGGCCGCTAGCGGTTGCCAGCGCAGGCAAAGGGTTTCGCCGGGGCGCACCGGAAGCAGGAACTTGGCGGCGCGGATGGTAACAGCTCCAGCGTTTCCAGCGACGGCCGCCACCACTTCGTCCAGCAACAGCGCGCCGGGGATGATCGGGTTCGATGGGAAATGTCCCGCCGCGGTCGGATGGTCGGGCGCGAAATGCAGGTCCTTCGACTGCCACATGGCTAGGTCCTGCCTGGGCCCGCCAGCCGCAACAGCGCCTCACGCGGCAACTTGCCGAGCCCATTGCGAGGCAGTTGATCGACGAAGACCAGCGGGCGCGGCAGAAACGCGGCGTCGATCCGCTGGCGCAGCGCGCCCAGCACGGCGGCCGGCCGCAGCTCCGGCGCCACCACCAGCGCCATCAGCCGCGCCACCCGCTTGCCGTCCGCCTCGCCCATGAGAAACGCGCCATCCTTCACGCCGGCAATGCTCAGCAACTGGTGATTGAGATGGGCCAGAGAGGTCCGCTTGCCGGCCACGTCGACAAGATCGGTGGGCCGATCGCCGAGCAGAAAAACGCCCGGCTCGACCTGCTCGATCGTATCGTGCAGCAGCACCGTCCCTTGCACCGCGGCGCCGCTGGCCCAGGTGCCTCCGGCATCCTGCCGCAGCGCGACGCCGTCGAGGCAGCGCCACCGCGTCTGATGCGCGGTGCGCCGGGTGGCGACCTGGCCGGCCTCGGTACAGCCGTAGATTTCGATCAGCGGCGCGCCGAAGCACGCCTCCGCCTGCACCGCGAGGGCCACCGGCAACGGCGCCGTGGCCGAAAGGATGAGATCGACCTGCGGCATGTTTTCGGGCTCGGCCAGCAGGGCGCGGATGTGTACCGGCGCCGTCACCAGAATCCGCGGACGCGGCGCCCGAGCAATGGCGGCGCGGATGTCCGCCGGGTAAAGATACCAGCCGGCATCCACGCCCAGGCCGTGCTGTAGGCCGAGCAGCACCAGGGATTCCAACCCGTAACTATGCTGGTGCGGCACCGTGCCGATCATGGTGGCGCCGGCGAGCTGCGAAATCCCGAGCCGGTCGCCCGCGGCGCGGGCACTGCGAACCAGAGCGCCCCAGGATTTTTCCATAGGTTTGGGCTTGCCCGTGGAGCCCGAGGTGAACAGAACCAGCGCCGTCTGCTGTTCCGGCACAGCGAAAACCTGATGCGCCGCGCCGCCGTCAGCCAGGTCGTCCGGATAGACCGTGTCTGGAAAAGCCATGTTTGGAACCGCCAGGTTCGGCAGTGGCGGATGGTTGGCATCGGTGAGCGCGTAAAGATCCGGATAGTCTTCCGCCAGGGCCTGCAAAACGCCCGCCGTGTGGCTGGGCGCCAGCAGGCTGATCTGCCGCCGGCGCAGCGCCGCGGCCAGCCCGACGATGAAGCGATACCGGTCGGTGCAAAGATTGAGCATGTATTGCCGCGTCGGCAATCGGGCCGCGAGCGCCATGACATCGCGCCCGAACGCGACGTGGCGGATGCGCCGTTGCGCGCGAATCGCGACGATGTCGTTCTCGCCACCGTACCGCGCAATATCGTAGCTGGTTGTTTCCGCCAGGAGCGATCGATTCAAGGCAAGGTCAATCGGGTCGCGCGGCATCGGCCAGACGCGACGGCTTCACGCTTGTTCGGGACTCCGCCACCATGTTCAGGATCACCGCAAGCGAGTGCCGCGGCGGATCCCGCAGCGACCGGAGCCGGACCGCGTATTCTGCCGCGAACATCGCCGCCACCAAAGGAATATCCAGTACGTTGACGAAAAATGACCAGACAACCAGCGGCGCGAAACAGAACAGCGTTATCGAGATCGCCAGTTGGGTGACGAAAAACCCGCACCAGGCGATGGTGACGCGGCGCGTGTAGCGCGCCAGCTCCTCCGGGATCTGTCCGTGCAGCTTGCGCGCCATCGCGGTGATCAGCGGCTCATGGCCCGGACGCAGGGTAAGCCCGAAGGTGAGCAGCAGGCTGCCGTAAATCCCCCAATGCCCAGCCGCCGAGGCGGCAACGAAACCGAGCTTGAAAACAGCCCCGAAGCCCGCCGACCAGGCCAGGCGAACATGACTGGTTTCCACAATCGCCAGATGTAGCAGCACCGGAACGATGCACAGCACAAGGATCGCCGGCAGTGGCGGGCGGGCGCCCGTCGCACCCGGCATCTACGGGTCCCGGTGACGCTGGATGAACATGTTCAGGCTGCGCAACGAGCTGAAGATCTCGACATTGCTTTGGTCGTCGGCCCGCAGCTTGACCCCGTATCGCTGCGATACCACGAGTGCGATCTCGAGCATGTCGATCGAATCCAGCCCAAGCCCGTCGCCATACAGCGCGGCTTCCGGATCGATCTCCATGGCCGAAAGTTCGAGGTTGAGGGTGCCCACGATCAGGCGGGCCAATTCGGCTTCCGGCGCAGTCTGGGTGGTGCTGTCCGTAGTCATGCCGCAACCGCTTTGCTCAACACCTGCCGGGCCAAGGAAAAGTTGACCAAAATTGTCACGCGACAAGCTCCAACTTCGCCTTAAACCCACCGGCTTCCTCTTTGGAAGCCTAGCAGACTATCTAACGGTTGCAAGACGCGGCAGGGCCGAGGCTGTCTGGGTTAAACCAGCTCCACGCTTTGTTTGTTGTATCCTATCCTGGTCCCATGACCTTCTGGTTGTCCGGTCGCTATCATAATCCCTAACCGCAAATCATGGTTGTCGGCGGCTCGATCAAGCATTGCGTCTCTACTGGTCCTTTACAGCTGAAGCGGGCCGGTCGCCGGAGCTGTCGGCGTCTTGTTGACAAACAAAAGCACCAGCCTCCGTCATGCCGTACAGGCCATCGGTGGCAAAGTAATAAATGTGGGTTTTGGCGTTCAGCCAAACCACGGTGTCGCCCGGACAATGCTTCTGTGCAAACCACGCGGAACTGTACATGTACTGCGCGGCCGCCGGATCTGCAATCAGGAAAAAGACCAAGATGAGGCGCCGCATTGCGATCTTCTCCGTTCAGGAACGATGATCGGAGAGCGCCGAAGCCTGAGTCCGGATACATCCCGAGGCAAATCCCAGAGTTGAACTCTCCCGTATCGAGCGCGGCAGGTCGCCGCAATCCCGATCATGCCGTTGGGCCGTCTCCGGCAGGATTTCACAAACCTTCCTCCACCCTTACTCGACGCGGCGGATCGGCAGCCAGACCGTAAACGTCGTGCCCCGGCCTTCCTCGCTGTCGATCGCAAGGCGGCCGCGGTGGCGGTTCACCACGTGCTTCACGATCGCGAGACCGAGTCCGGTGCCCCCTACCGCGCGCGAGCGGCCGCGGTCGACGCGGTAGAACCGCTCGGTCAGGCGGGGGATGTGCTCGCGCGGGATACCGGCGCCGTCATCGGCAACCGCGACCGTCACACCGTTCGGCTCGAATCGCGGGTCGGCCCCGGCGCGCGCCGCCGCCAGCCGGATGCGGCCGCCGCGCCTGCCATATTTGATCGCGTTGTCGAGCAGGTTGGAAAATACCTGGGTCAGCTGATCGGCATCCCCCGGCACGCCCGGCAGATCCTCCGGCACCGCGAGTTCGATCGTGGCGCCGCCGGCACGCAGCATCGGCTCCATTCCGGCGGCAATGCGTTCAAGGAGCGGCGGCAACAGCAACAGCTCGCGCGGCGGTTGATGCTCGGTGATCTCGATTCTGGACAAGCTCAGCAGGTCCGCGATGACCCGCTGCATCCGCAATGCCTGCTCGGCCATGATACCGAGAAAGCGTTGCTGCGCCTCCGGATCGTCGGCGGCCGGGCCACGCAGCGTCTCGATGAAGCCGATCAGGCTGGCGAGCGGCGTGCGCAATTCGTGGCTGGCATTGGCGACGAAGTCGGCGCGCATCTTCTCGACGCCACGCTCCCTGGTGCGGTCGTTGATCAGCACATACACGGGGCCGCCGACCGGGATCACCGCGATGTCGAGATCGCGCGGCACCGGGGCACCCAGCGCGATGCTGCGGCGTACCGGCGCCGCCAGCCGCGTCGCCTCATTCAGCGCCGCGCGCAGTTCCGGATGGCGCAGCAGTGCCGCGGTCTCAAAGCCGAAAGCCGAGGCGGCGCTGGCGTTGCGCCAGATCACTTCGCCTTTCTCGTTCAGCTTCAGCAGCGGGTCTGGCAACCGCTCGACCAGAGCCCGGTCGGCCGCGGCGGTTTCGATCAGGAGCTCTTGGCGCGCCCGCTCGGTACGGACCAGCGCCGTGGCCGCCTCGGCCAAAGCGTGCAGGCCGGGCACCAGCATTGTCGCCTCCGGCACGGCCGCGCTCAGCCGCAGGCCGTTAACCAGCCGGGTCAGCCGCGCGATGTCACGGCCCAGTGCCAGGCCAAAACCGGCCGCGACCAGGACGCAGATGCCCCAGCCGAGCAGGGCAGGCGGCAATCGCACCGCGCCGAAAGCGAACAGCAATCCGAACACCATGGTCGGCAGCGCGCCCAGCGCCAGGATCGCGGCCAGCGTGGCCCGCCAGGTGCCGCCGCCCGGCACCTCGGCGCCGGCCATCAGCTCGTCGGCGCGGTGACCTGCGCCGGCGCCGGAGAGGTGATGACCGGGCCGGACGGCGTCACCTGAAATACCGCGAGGCCGCGGAGCACCTGGCCGTTCGGCTCCAGGACCAGGGCGCCGTCGGCGCCGCTATAGCCGGAGGGGCTGGTCAGCGTGGCCGCCCCGTAACCGCCGCTGCCGGCCGCGACCCTGGCGATCGCCGCGGCGTCGAAAGCGACCTCGGCGACAGCCGGTGGCGGACCGCCATAGGCGCTTTGGTATTTGGTCGCGAACGCCGCCGCCGCCGCCGGGTCGGGTGCGGCGTACAAGGCGCCGTTATACACGCCGCCGCTTGCCATCGCCGCCGTGGCATCGGCCCAAAGCGCCGGCCCGATGAACTGCACCTGCGGTTGGCTCACCATGTAATAGGGCAGCAGCGTGGCGATTTCCTGCAGCGTGTCGCCGCTGGTGGCGCCGATGAACAACACGTTGAAGGCGGGCGGGGGGATCGGCTGGTGTTGCAGCTGCTGCGCCGCCGCCTGTCCAGCTGAGTCGTTCTGTTGCTGCGCCGCCTTGATCTGGTCTTCGAGCGGCTGGCCGCGATCGGCGAAATCCGAAACCTGGCGCACCGCCTGGTTCAGCGCACCGAAACTGCCCGGCGCATAATACACGGCGCTGGCCGAACCGGGCGCCGCGGCACTCAAAGCATCGCCGAGCGAGTGGCCGAACTGGTCATCCGGCAGCAAGGCGGCAAGCTGCGTGCGCCCGGCGGCGGACGCCGCTTGCACCACCCGCTGCACCTGCTGCGCCGGCGTCACACCCAGCGCCCAGACGCCCGGCGCCGCAATGCTGCTGTCATTGGTGAAAGCCAGCACGTTGATTTGCGCGGCGGCAGCGATCGGCGCCACCGCATGGGCTTCCGCCGAGGTCAGCGGCCCAAGGATCAGGCCGTCCCCGGCGGCGATCGCGGCATGGGCGGCGGCGGCGGCACCGTCCGGCGTGCTGCCGGTGTCGCGCACATCGAGCATCGGTCCACCCGCGCCGCCGAACGCCAACTTGGCCGCGTTGTCCAGCACCTGGCCGACCGGCGCCAGCGTCCCGGTCAGCGGCAGCAGCAACGCGACCGGCGCGGTGGCCGGCGCGGCCGGCGTCGCACCTGCCGGCGGGCCGCCGAGCAACGATGGCAACGGCGGTGCGGCCCCGGTGTCCGGCGGCACTTGACCGGCGCAGGCCGCCAGCGCCAGCGTACCCGCCAGAACCCCACATGACCGAACAAGTTTCACACGACGCAAAGACTGAGCCCTCATCCACCGGTCCTCTAGCCGTATTGCCGGCCCTTGTGCTGGTTTCCACCCCGGTCGGCAACCTCAAAGATTTCTCCATGCGGGCCCAGGAAACGCTCGCTGCCGTGGACGTGATCCTGTGCGAGGACACCCGCACCAGCGCCGTCCTGCTGCGCGCCCACGGCGTCAAAACCAGGCTGCTGGCGCTGCACGAGCACAACGAGGACCGGATGATCCCGCGGCTGCTGGCGGCGATGCGGGAGGGCAGGCGGTACGCGCTGATCTCGGACGCCGGCACGCCGCTGGTCTCGGACCCGGGCTACCGGCTGACCCGCGCCGCGATCGTCGCCGGGCTTCAGGTCGGCGCCGTGCCGGGTGCGAATGCCGCGATTCTGGCGCTCACCCTTTCCGGCCTGCCGCCGCACCCGTTCTATTTCGGCGGCTTTCCGCCGGCCAGGTCTGGTCCCCGCCGCGCCGCGCTGGAACAACTGCGCCACGCCGAGGCGGCCGGCTTCGCCGCCACGCTGATCTTCTACGAGGCGCCGCACCGCCTGGCCGAGATGCTGGCCGACGCCGCGAGCGTCCTCGGCGACCGCCCCGCCGCGGTCTGCCGCGAACTTTCCAAGCATTTCGAAGAGATACGGCGGGACACGCTCGGCGTGCTCGCCGCACATTACGCGACGCATCAGGCGCGCGGCGAAGTCACCCTGGTGATCGGCCCCGCCCCGGCGGCAGCGGTCTCAGACGAGACACTTGAGCAGTCGCTGCTTCAGGCTTTGGCGACACTGAGCCTGAAAGACGCTGTCGATGCCGTCACCGCCGCCACCGGCCTCGCCCGCCGCCAAGTCTACGCCAAGGCGCTGACCCTGAAGCGCTGACTGCAAACTAGCCGGTCAAAAACCAGTAGCCGAACAGAAAATTCTCCAGCCGGGTGCGGCGGCGAAAGCGCGGGCAGCGCAAGGCGGCGAGCCGAGGCCGCCGGCCGCCGCTTAAGCCGGCGCGGATCAGCAGCAGGTCCTTGCGCGCCGCCGGCGCCAGCCGCTCCGGCTGCGCCGCCAGCGCCTCGACATGGCGGCGCATCATGGTCATGAAAATTTCCGAGCCACGCTGCATGGCAGCGATGGCGCGGGCCGGCAGCGGCCGGGCAGAACCGATCAGATTGTTCTTGTGCAGCCGGTACAGCACGCGCGGCTCCGGGTCGTAGAACACGATGCCACCGCAAGCCGAGACCACGATATAGCTCCACCAGTCATGCACCGTGCCCTCCGGGCAACCCATCGCCGCCACCAGTTCGGCGGCGGCGCGGTTCATCACCAGCGTGTTGCCGTTGGCGATGTTCTGGGTCAGGCTCGCCGGAAATTCCGGCAGGTTCAGGTGCGGCGCCGACAGCCGCGGGTTGCCGAGCCGCTCGTCCACCAGCAACTGCCGGGAGCAATACAGGATCGGCGTCCGCCCGGCATCGGCAATCCGGCCAGCGGCGCTGTCCAGCTTCTCCGGCAGCCAGACATCGTCCTGGTCAGCGAAAGCGACCGCCTGGGCGCTGCGGGTGTCCGCCAGCAGCCGCAAAAAACTCGGCGTCGCCCCCAGATGCGGGCCGGAACTCGGCGACTCCACGCAGCGATTGGCGCCGATCTCGGCGGTGAAGTCCCGCATGATCGCCATGGTGTCGTCGGAGGAGCCGTCGTCCCGCCAGAACAGCGTCCAGTTCTGGTAGCTTTGCCGCACGAAGCTATCGAGCTGCTCGCGCAGGAACTTGCCGCCGTTGAAGGTCGACAGCAAAATGGTGATCGCGGGCAGCTCGGCGCGGATGGCAGCCTCGCTCACGGCGGCGCGTCCATTGCCAGCAGCTTTTCCACGATCGGGCCGAGCGGCGCCTCCCAGCCCGGCAGGCGGTAGCCGAAGCGGTTCAGCAGTTTGGTGCAGTCAAGCCGGGAGTCCGCCGGCCGCCGCGCCGGCGTCGGCCAGTCGGCCGTGGCGATCGGCGTGACTTCGGGCGCGGTAAGGCCCAGCGGCACCGCAAGGGCGAAGATCTTCTCGGCGAAGCCGTGCCAGGTCGTCTCGCCGGCGTTGGTCGCGTGATAGATGCCTTTGTAGTCGTCGTACCACGCCTCATCCAGGATCTGCTCGGCGATGAATAGGATCGCCGCCGCGAGGTCGGGCGCCGCCGTCGGGGTGCCGCGCTGGTCCGCCACCACCCGCAGGCTTTTCGTCTTGCGCGCCGCGTTCAGCATGGTGCGGACGAAATTCTTGCCATGCGCGGCATAGACCCAGGCGGTGCGCAGGATGATCGCTTTCGCACCGCTGGCCATGATCGCCGCTTCGCCGTCACGCTTGGTGGCGCCGTAAATCCCGGTCGGATTGGTCGGATCGGTCTCGACATACGGTGCACCCTTGGCGCCGTCGAACACGTAGTCGGTCGAAACATGGATGAACGGGATGCCGCGCCCGGCGCAAAGCTCGGCCAGACGCAGAGGCCCGGTGTGGTTGCCGGCGCGGGCGGCATCGGCATGGGTTTCCGCCGCATCCACCGCCGTATAAGCAGCCGCATTGACGACCAGCGCCGGTTCGGCGCGGTCGAAACAGGTTTCGATGGTCTCCGGCTTTTCAAAATCGAAATCCGGCCGGCTCACCGCGACGTATTCGAGCTTCCTGGCCGCCGCCAGCGCTTGCAACGCATTGCCGAGCTGGCCGGAGCCGCCGGTGATGAGGATGCGCCCGCTCAATAGTCGAACCACCTGTCGCACTCGGCGAGCCGGGGCAGGATGCGGTCCTTGTCCGACAGCAGCGCCGCCTCCGGCGCGACCGGCCAGGGCAAAGCCAGGTCCGGATCGTTCCAGATCACCGCCCGCTCGGCGCCTTTGTCGTAGTCGGCGGTAACCTTATAGATCACCTCGGTATCCGGCTCGATCGTGCAGAAACCGTGCAGAAAGCCACCCGGAATCCAGAGCTGCCGCCAGTTCTCGGCGCTCAGCGTGGCGGCGGCATATTTGCCGTAGGTGGGCGAGCCGTGCCGGATATCCACGGCGACATCCCAGATCGCGCCCCGCACCACCCGCACCAGCTTGCCCTGGATACTGGGCGCGGTCTGGCAGTGCAGCCCGCGTATGGTGCCGACCTGAGTCGAGAGGCTCTGGTTGTCCTGCACGAAATCATGGTCGAAATGCTGTGCCGCGAGTTTGGCCCGGCTCCAGGTCTCCGAGAAAAAGCCGCGCGCATCGCCGAATTTCGGCGGCGTCAGCAGCAGCACTTCCGGTATCTCCAGCGGCTCGATTTTCATCAGTGATGCACCCCGTCGGCGATGTCGCGCAGGATCCGGCCGAGCTCGGTCTTGCCGATCATTCCGGCCCGCTTCTTGAGCTGCGCCGCATCTATATAGCTCATCCGGTACGCCACTTCCTCCGGGCATCCGACCAGATTGCCTTGCCGGCTCTGGATGGTCTGCACGAAGGTCGCCGCCTGCAACAGCGAATCCGGTGTGCCGGCATCCAGCCAGGCAGTGCCGCGGCCGAGCCGGTCCACATGCAGGGTGCCGTCATGCATGTACATCTGGTTGAGATCGGTGATCTCCAGCTCGCCGCGCGGCGAGGGCTTGATGGCATGGGCATATTCGGTGACGCGCTTGTCGTAGAAATACAGCCCCGTCACCGCCCAGTTGGACTCCGGCTTTTCCGGCTTCTCCACGATGTCGATTGCCTTGCCGTCTATGTCGAACGTCACTACGCCGTAACGCTCCGGGTCGCGCACCTGGTAGGCAAACACGGTCGCACCCTCCGGCCGGGCGCCCGCGGCCCGCAGCAGTGTAGAGAGATGGTCGCCATGGATCAGGTTGTCGCCGAGCGCCAGCGCGCAGGCCTCGCCGTCGATCCAGTCCTCGCCGATCAGGAAGGCCTGGGCAATACCATCCGGCGTCGCCTGTTCGGCATAGGTGATGCGGATGCCAAGATGCGCGCCGTCGTGGAACAGGCGCTGGAATTGCGGCAGATCGGCCGGTGTCGAGATGATCAGCACTTCGCGGATTCCCGCCAGCAGCAGCGAGCAAAGCGGGTAGTACACCATCGGCTTGTCGTAGATCGGCAGCAACTGCTTCGAGGTTGCTTGCGTGACCGGATGCAGCCGGGTGCCTGAGCCGCCGGCCAGCAAGATCCCCTTGCGGATCACGCCGCCGCCCCAAGCCGCTGGCCCTGATAAGCGCCGCCCCGGATCGCCTGCCACCAGTCGCGATGGTTCAGATACCAGTCAATCGTCGCCTCCAGCCCGCGCTCGAAATCATGCGCCGCCTGCCAGTGCAGCGCGCCTTCGGCGTAACTCGGATCGATCTCGTAGCGGTGGTCGTGGCCGGGCCGATCCCGCACATAGGTCAACAGCCGCTCGCGCGCGCCGTTCTGGCTGGGCAGTTTCTTGTCGAGGATCGCGCAGATCGCCTTTACCACGTCAATGTTGCGGCGCGGCTGCCGCGGCCCGATGCAATAGGTCTCGCCAGGCACGCCGTCCTCCACCACCTTCAGCAGGGCCTCGGCGTGGTCGTCGACGAACAGCCAGTCCCGGGTATTCTTGCCGTCGCCATAGACCGGCAGCAGCTTCTCCTCGATCGCATTAATCAGCATCAGCGGGATCAGCTTCTCGGGAAATTGCCAGGGCCCGTAATTGTTGGTGGTGTTGGAGACGATCACCGGCAGCCCGTATGTGTGGTGCCAGGCCCGCGCCAGATGATCCGATGCGGCCTTACTCGCCGAATACGGGCTGCGCGGGTCATACGGCGTGGTCTCCGTGAACGGCGGGTCGCCATCGGCCAGCGCGCCGAACACCTCGTCGGTTGAAATGTGGTGAAAGCGGAATTTGCTCCGCGCCTCGGGCGACAACGTGCCGTAGTAATCCCGCGCCGTTTCCAGCAACGTGAAGGTGCCGACGACATTGGTGTGGACGAAGGCGGCGGGCCCGTCGATCGAGCGGTCGACATGGCTTTCCGCAGCCAGATGCATCACCGCGTCCGGCTGATGGCGGGTGAAGCAATCGCGCATCGCCGCGGCGTCCGTGATGTCCGCCTTGATCAGGCGGTGGCGCGGATCGGCGCCGGCGGCTTCAAGCGCGTCCTCCGAAGCCGCATAGGTCATTTTGTCGACATTGACGATTTCATGGCCGGTTGCCGCGATCGCGCGCCGGATCACCGCCGACCCGATAAAGCCACAGCCGCCGGTCAAAAATATCCTCATGCGCCGCATGCACCTCAGTTTTAACGAGACTGTTGGCTTCCCCTATACCCAGACCTAGCGCTTCCGCGCAACAATTGGTGCGGTGCGGCGGGGCGTGGCGGAGCGCTTCGGCCCGGCATTCGGCGCCGCGGCGAACTGTTCCGCCAAGCGTGCGCGATACGCCGCCTGGCCCCGCCGCTCGGCCGCATCCAGGCCCAGCGCCTCGGCCGCGAGCCGGTGCATCTCGGCGATTTCGGCCAGATGCTGGGCGTGATCCAGCTTCCGTGTCACGCTGGCGTCGTGCCTGCGGTGGGTGTTCAGCGGCTCGGCGACATACACCACGCTGCCTTGCTGCCCCGCCAGAACCGCAAGATAGAGCCGCCAGTCGCCAGCCAGCCGCCAGCCGCCTAGGTCTCCGCAGGCATCCAGGGCCGCCAGCAGCGCCTCGCGCCGCCACAGCACGGCGCTTACGTTGAGGATCAGGTTACGCTCCGCCAGGAACCGGCGGGCAAACTCCGCCGCCGGCCAGTTGCCGGATACCCCAAGCCCGCTCGCCCCGGACTCGACGTAGTAGGAGCGATAGCTGCGCGTCACCAACGCTCCGGTCTCGTCGACCGCCCTGCTGTCGCAGAAAGCCAGCAGCGGCGCGTCGACCGCCGCCATCGCCTCGATCAGGCGTTCCAGAAAGCGCGGATCGCAATCGTCGTCGGCCTCGGCGATCCAGATGAACGCGCCGGTTGCCGCCGTCACCGCCCGCCGCCACTGCGCGAAGACCGAGCCCGAATTGGTCTCGTTGACGATCACCGTTATCTCGCGCCCGGCTTGCGCCGCCGCTGCCCGCGCCGTGGCCACGGAGGCGTCCGCGGAGGCGTCGTCCAGGAACAACACCTCGCTGACCGGGTAGGTCTGGTTGAACACGCTGCCCAGCCGGGCCTCAAGATAGGCTTCGTAGTTATAGTTGAGGATGCAGGCGGAGACGGTCTTCAACGCTGGCTGCGCCAGCCGCAGCAGACGCTCGACATAGCGGGGGAAATTGAACCGCTCGGCTGCCAGTGCCGCCAGCGCCGGGCGCCGGCGCCGCAGCGTGGCATGGTCGGCAAGGCTGACCAGCTGCGCCATGAAGGCGTTGGTATCGCCGAGCGGCGCCACCAGCCCGGCGCCATCGGCACGCAGAAAATCCGGGATACCGCCGGTCGCGTCGAACGCCACGGTCGGCACGCCGCAAGCCAGCGCCTCCACCACCACCGTCGGGAACGGGTCCTCGCGCGAGGTCAGCGCATAGAGATCGGCGGCCGAAAAATACTCGCCGACCGCCTCGGTGAAGCCGACGTGATGAAACCGGCCGGTCGCTGTCGCCGCCTCGATCTCCGGGCCGAAATAGGTCTTGAGCGTGAAGTGGATTTCGCCGACCCAGACGAAGTGAAATTGCTTCTCGTGCGCCGCCAGCGCCCGGGCGAGCTGTATGAACAGGTCGAAGCCCTTGCGAAGATCGGCAAAACCGACGCCGAGCACCATGAACGCCGTATCGCCGATACCGAGCGCGCCGCGCACCTGCCGGCGCGCCGCGGCGTCGAATTCCACATTCAGGTAGTTGCCTTGCGGCAAAATCACGCCCCGCGGCGGCAGGTCGACGGCGGCGCAGAACCGGTCCCGCACATACGGACTGGAAAACACCACATTGGCGGCCGCGGCCCCCCCGAGCTTGGCCTGGATCTCGAGGTTATACTCCTTCAGCAGACGCGGCATTTCGTGCACCAGCAGCGTCGCCGCGATACCGCGTTCGGCAAGCCACGGTACCACCCGCGCCGAGGCGGCGGAGTTGACGATGGCGGTGCGGATGCCGGCCTCACGGTACTTGTCCAGCAAGTTGCCGATGATGGTCTTGTCGTACGCCACGCTGACCCGCGCGGTGGCGTAATACTTGCCCAACAACGGCCCCACACCCAGCAGCAGCAGATGCACCTCGATCCCCCAGCGCCGCCGCAACTGCCGGGCGATATGCAGCAGCAGCATCTGCGAACCGTGCGGCTGCGCATCGTGCCCGATGAGCAAGATCCCGGCCGGCAGATCGGCGACATCGCGCGCGCAAAGCGCCCGGCCGGTGGCGTTCAGAAACGCCGCGCCGAAATGCAGGTCTGGCTCGAGAAACGCACCCTCCGCCCATTCATTCCAGGCGTTCACGCAGATGATCCGCTCCTCGTAGAACGGATTCTCGCCGGCATAGGCGATCAGCTTTTCGAGCCAACCCTGATACTTGGCCGGCGTGGCACCTTGCAGCACCAGGCCCTGGCCCTCGCGGCGCGGATCGTTGTCCCAGCCCGGCACGATCGTCTTGATCAGCGGGAATTTCGGCGGCGGCGTGCTCAGCGACACCTCGATAATGTCCTGGTAATCGTACACAGCGGCGGTGAAATCCGGATCGATCAGATCCAGCCGGTCGTTGATCTTCTCGGCCTCGGGGCTCAGTTTATGCGGCGGGAACTCGACCGCGCCGTCCAGCCCATAAGGCGCCGGATCGTAATCGCCGAGGCTCTGCGCGACGATGATCACCGGGTCCTCGTTGTGCTGCTCGCGGAACATCTGGCGCCAGAGCCGGACCCGCCGCGCCGCGTCCGGGATCAGTGAGACCCGGTAGATCATCAACAGCGGCCGGCCCTGCACCCGGATGTAGCGCGGATCGGCGAACAGCCGGGCGAAAGAGGCGACCAACGGCGCGTCGTCCCGCTCGCGGTATTCCTGCGCGATCAGCACCTCGCGCTCCAACCCGTCCCAGCGTCGGGTCCAGTTCTCGTTCGCCCACATCACGCAAAACGGAAAGTCCAGCGTCGCATCGCCGAGCAACTGTTCGAGCGGCTTTTCCAGCAGCCGATGGCCGTTGAACCAGTAATAATAGAACACGAAGCCGGCCAGCCCGGCGCCCACCGCCATCTCGATCTGCCGGCGCAGCGTCGCCGGGTCGTCCATCGAGTAGAAGCCAAGATCGCGCGGCACCCGCGGCTGCAGATGCCCGACAAAGCGCGGCAGCGCCCGCCCCAGATTGGTCCAATCGGTAAACCCCTTGCCCCACCAGGCGTCGTTCTCCGGGACGTGGTGGAACTGCGGTAGGTAATACGCCAGCAATTTGGCCTTGCGCGGCGCGTTGGCCGGCACCGGCCGGAACTCCTCGAAATCGGCGGCCGGCCGGGTGGCGAGCCGCACCGCGCCCGGGATCAGCTTCTCATGCTCCGGCCGCATCGGCACGAAATCGCCGGCTTGCCGGTGCGCCAGATAATGCAGCAACGGATTCTGCCCGCCGAGCAACGGCCGATAGCGGTTCAGATAAAACTTGATATCGAAATCCGGCGCCGGATCGCGTAGCTCGGCCGGCCCGAAGGCCAGGAAGTGCTCGAACGGATCGGCGCTGGCCTCGGCGACATCGTTGTTGTTTTCAAGATACCAGGCGGCGTTGAAAACCGGCACCGGGTTTACCTGCCCGGTCAGCCGGCGCTCCAGAAAATGCCGCAAGGCGACATCGGCGGGTCCCAGCCCATAAGCCTGCCGATACCATTGCACATGGAAATTAGGGGAGGGGTCGCGGCCTTCGCGGTCGCCCGCCATCATGTAGTGCAGCAACGGGTTGAGCCCGACGGCGGCGATGTCGGGGTTCCGCGCCAGGTAATAAACCGGGTCGAAATACGGGTTCGGCTGCGCCCCCTCGCGCCAGCCGCTCTGGCAGAAATGGCCGACGCCATCCTCGCCCCGCGCCGCCACCTCCGGATGGCGTTCCAGATACCAGGCCGAGAGGAACAAGCCGCCCATGCGGATCGCCGCCACCTCCGCCTTGATCACACTGGAACCCGACACGCCGCACCCTGAAAGCCCGGCACATCATGGCGGAGTTGCCGCCGCTTTGTCTATTCCGCCGGCACCGGAGCGCGGGCCACCGTCTTCGGCGGCCCGCCCATCAGCAGCAGGCAGGCAACGGATGGCAGCACGGTCAGCAACAAAAGCTTGTAGTCGTCGATATAAGCGATGATCTGCGCCTGCGTGTTGATGATGGAATCCAGCAGCGAAGCGCCGCTCGCATGACCCGGCGCCAGCAGCTTCGTCGCGGCACCTCCAGCCTGCAGCGGCCGCGCGAACGGTGTCACGTACTGCGTCAGCACCGCGTGTTCGTAGTGGGTTTCACGGTCGAGCAGTGCCGAGGTGATGGAAATGCCGATGGCGCTGCCGACATTGCGGCCAAGGGTCAAAATTGACGAGGCCTGAGTACGCAACTCGGCCGACATCGTATAAAACGCAACGACTTGCAGCGGGATGAAGACAAAACCGAGGCCAGCTCCCTGGATCACGATCGTCATCATCATGGCGAGTTCTGGCTCCGCCGGGGTCCAGCCCTCCTGCATATAAACCGAGGCGCCGAGGCAGCCATAACCCACCAGCATCAGCAGCCGCGGGTCTACCTTATTGGTCAGCCGGCCGGCGATCAGCATCGCCGCCATCGTGCCGATGCCGCGCGGTGCCATTACCAGCCCCGCCGACGCCACCGGATAGTTGCCGAGGTTTTCCAGGAACGGCGCCAACAACGCCGATGTGGCAAGCAGTGCGAGGCCGACAAAAAACATTGTCACCAACGCGGCCACGAAGTTGCGGTCCCGGAACACCGAGCGCGGAAACAGCGGGTTCTTTGCCGTGAGCATTTGTGTCAGGAACAGGTAGAAGCCCAGGACCGACAGAACTAGGCAGGTCACGACCGTTGAGGAGCTTAGCCAATCCAGCTCTTCGCCGCGGTCGAGCGCGAGCTGCAGGCCCCCCAGCGCCAGCGACAGCACCAGGAAGCCCGTCCAGTCAAACTGCGCCCCCCGGCTGCCGCCTCGTTTCGGCATCAGCGCCATCAAACCAAGGATCGCGATGATGCCGAACGGCAGGTTTACGAAGAACACATAACGCCAATTGTAGTAGAAGGTCAGATAGCCGCCGAGCGTCGGGCCCAGAATAGGTCCAACCATCACGCCCATGCCCCAGATCGACATCGCCATGCCGCGCTGCGCCGGCGGGTAGATGTCCAGCATCGTCGACTGCGACAGCGGCACCAGCGCCGCGCCGAACGTGCCCTGGATGATCCGGTAAAGCACGATCTGGACCAGAGAATCCGCAATGCCGCACAGCATCGAGGTCACGGTGAAGCCGATCAGGCAGACGATCAGTAGGTTCTTGCGCCCGAAGCGGGCCGCCAGCCAGCCGACCGGCGCCGTCATGATCGCCGCCGCCACCACGTAGGAGGTCAGCACCCAGGTGATCTGGTCGTAGGAGGCGGACAGGCTGCCTTGCATGTACGGCAGCGCCACATTGGCGATGGTGGAGTCGAGCGCCTGCATCAGCGTGGCGATCATCAGGCAGACGGTGATCAGCGCCCGGTTCGGCGTTTTCGTAAGGTCAGGCGGGGCGCCCGAAGCGTCGGGCATCAGAACAGGTCCGACAGATGCCGGCGGTGATGGGTGTCGATCGAAACCTCGGTGCTCATGCCGTCGCGCAGCGGCAGGTCGGGGCCGCCGGTGATCTGGATCCGCACTGGAATGCGCTGCACCACCTTGACCCAGTTGCCGGAGGAGTTCTGCGCCGGCAGGATCGAAAACTCCGAGCCGCTGGCCGGGCTGATGCTTTGCACGACACCGTTCCAGTGCTGCGACGGATAGGCGTCGACGTTGATCGTCACCGCCTGGCCCTCCCGCACCCAGGTCAGGTCGCTCTCCTTCGGCTGCGCGGTGATCCAGATGTCGGTATCGGACACCAGCCCGAACGCCGCGGTGCCGGCGACCAGGAACATGCCCGGCTGCAACTGCTCGGTCTGGGTAACGTACCCGGAAAACGGCGCCTTGATGATGCTGTGCGCCTGTTCACGCTCTGCGTTCTGCAACTGCGCCTGCGCCTGCTGGTACTCCGGCGTCGCGCCGACGGCGATCTCAGCGTTGCCGTTCAGCTTGGCGAGCTGCACGCCGGCCTGATCGCCGAGTTGCGCCAACGTCGCCTGATCGCCCAGCAATTTGAAGCGCGCGTCGTCATAAGTGGCGCGGGTCACGCCACCGCTGTTCACCACCGCGGCGTAACGAGCGAGATTGGCCTTGTCATTGGCGATCTGAATTTTCTGCGCCTCACCCTGATCGAGGGCCTGGGCATAGCCGCGCTTGGCCGCGTTGATGTCCAGCACCGCCTGGCCAAGCTGCGCCTGCGCCGCCTCTACGGCGATCGTGAACGCCGATTGCCGCAGCGAGAACAGCAACTGGCCCTTCTCGACATGCTGGTTGTCTCGCACATAAATCTGATTGACCAGCCCGGACACGTCGGTCGAGAGCGACACTTTGGCGGCGTCGACATAGGTATCGTCGGAGGAGACATAGCGGCCGCCGCTCAGCCAGAAAAACAGCGCGCCCACCGCCACGATCACCACGCCGCCTGCCATCAAAATCGGGCGCAGCAGCCGGTTGCGGTTGGCGCGGCGGATTGCGGTATTACCAGAGGGCTTCTTCGCCGCCGGCTCGTTGCGCGCCACGGTGTTCGTTTGCGACATTAGACGCTCTCCTCGAGGGCCACGGGCACCATCCGCGACAGGTTGAACTTTATCCGGCGCAATGCCGCTTCCACCATCGCGCATTGCTCGCGGCTGATCCCGCCGGTCAACGCATCCGCGAGTTCGGCGCGTTGGACGCGGATCTTGCCGATGCTGGCGACCGCCCCCGGTGAGGCGTGCAGCCGCCAGACCCGGCGATCCTCGGCATCCGCCCGCCGCTCGACCAGCCCGCTGGCTTCCAGGCGATCCACCAGACGGGCCACCGAAATCGGCTCAACTTCAAGCAGATCGGCAACCTCTTTCTGGGTCAGCCCAGGCGAGCGGTCGAGCCAGAGCAGGAGCTTCCACTGCGCCAGCGTGGTGCCGTGCACGCGCGCCCGCCGGTCGGCCTCGATCCGGATCAACCGGGCGACATCGTGCAGAAGGACCAGCAGGTCAGGTTCGTCAGGTTGGCCCATAACGCCGTTAATAATAAGCTGGCTTACGAGTTTTACTAGAGCACTTTCCGATTTTTACTAGAGCACTTTCCGATCAATCGGAAATTGCTTTGACTTAAAGTTTGGGCGGCGAACAACTTCATCCCGACCGGACGTTGCTCTAAGGGCGGGCGAAAATCCCGTGCAGCAGCGGCAGCGCGCCCGACAGCACGATCTGCACGCCGATGCCGAGCAGCAGGAACGCCGCCAGCCGCGCCACCGCCTGCCGCCCGGCAACGCCCAATACGGCGGCGAACCGGTCGGCGGTGGTGTAGAGCAGCCAGATCAGCACCGCCATCGCCAGCACCGCCACCGAGGCGCCGGCGAAGAAGGCGAGCGTCGGCAGCCAGCCGGTCGGCCGCTCGGTCCCCAGGCTTACCGCCACGGCGATGGTTCCGGGACCGGTGGTAAACGGCAGCGTCAGCGGGAAAAACGCGAAGGCGGCGAGGTCGGCGGCGTTGCGCGACACCGGCGCGGTTTCCGCCGCCTTGCGGTCGGCGCGTTGCTCCGGCGCCGACAGCATCTCGTAGGCCCGCACCGAGACCACGATGCCGCCGGCGATCCTGAGCGCGTCCAGGCTTATGCCGAAAAAACTGAGGATCGTGCTGCCGGCCCAGAGTGCGACCAGCATCACCAGCGTCGAATAGATCGCCACGCGGCGGGCCAGCCCGACCCGCTCCTGGTGGTTCTGCGCCGCCGTCACCTCGTTGAAGATGATCGCTCCCGCCAGCGGGTTGACGATCGAGAACAACGCTGGGAAGGCCAGTAGGAACGCTTCGAGCGCGTCGCCGATTGCCGCGGCTTCGGTCACGGATACAACCGGCCGGTCTCCCACCCGCCGGCCCGGCGGGTGAAGATCCGGCGGTCGTGCAGCCGGAACCGGATGTCCTGCCAGAACTCGAAATAGTCGGGCGCCACCCGCCAGCCGGACCAGTTCGCCGGGCGGGGCACCGCCTCGTCCGGAAACCGCGTGGCCATCTCCTCGAGCCGCGCCTCGAAAACCTCCCGGCTCGGCATCGGCCGGGACTGGTCCGACGCCCAGGCGCCCAGCTTGGACCCACGCGGCCGGCCGGCAAAATAAGCGTCCGCCTGCGCCGCCGCGACCGGCCTAACCCGGCCCTCGATCCGGATCTGCCGCCGCAGGCTCTTCCAATGGAACAGCAAGGCGGCATGGGCGTTGACGGCGATCTCCTCGGACTTGCGGGACTCGAGGTTGGTATAGAACACGAAGCCCCGCTCGTCCCAGGCCCGCAGCAGCACCATCCGGGCCGAGGGCTGGCCCTCCGCCGTCGCGGTCGCCAGCGTCATCGCGGTCGGGTCATTCGGTTCGCCGGCCTCGGCTTCGGCAAGCCAGGCCGCAAACAGGGCAAACGGATCGTCGGGGAGATCGTCCACTAGGCAGCTCCTGGCCGGATTTGTCGCGCTTGATCGCGTGACCTACTCTATGCCACCAACCGCCCGTCCGCTGAATGCCCCGTCCGCCGACTTCCAGGGAGTAGATCCATGCCCGATACCGCCGCCCAGCTCTCGCCGCCGAAGGGCACGCTCATGCAGGGCAAGAAGGGGTTGGTGATGGGCGTCGCCAACAACCGCTCGATCGCCTGGGCGATCGCGCAGGCGATCGCGGCGCAAGGTGGCGAACTGGCCTTCACCTATCAGGGCGAGGCACTGGAGAAGCGCGTCCGCCCGCTCGCCGCCTCGGTCGACTCCGACCTGGTGCTGCCTTGCGACGTCACCGACGACGCCGCGATGGACCAGGCCTTCGACGCCATCCGGGAGCGCTGGGGCAGCATCGACTTCCTGGTCCACGCCATCGGCTTCGCCGACAAGAATTTCCTGCGCGGCCGCTTTCTCGACACGCCGCGCGCCGCCTTCCTGCAAGCGCTCGACATCTCCTGCTACTCCTTTGCCGCGGTCGGCCGGCGCGCCGCGGCGCTGATGCCGAACGGCGGGGCGCTGCTGACCCTCACGTATCTCGGCGCCGAACGGGTGATGCCGCATTACAACGTCATGGGTGTCGCCAAGGCGGCGCTGGAAGCCTCGGTCCGCTACATGGCCGCCGATCTCGGCCCTGATAAAATTCGGGTCAACGCGATCAGCGCCGGCCCGATCAAGACCCTCGCCGCCAGCGGCATCGGCGATTTTTCCTACATTTTGAAGTGGAACAAGTACAACGCGCCCCTGGAACGCAACGTCGAGCTGGAAGAGGTCGGCGGCGCCGGGCTGTACATGCTCTCCGACCTTTCGAAGGGCGTCACCGGCGAAGTCCATCACGTCGATTGCGGCTACCACACGGTCGGCATGAAAAACCCCAACGCGCCCGACATCACCGTCGTCAGCGACTAACCCCGTCATGCCGGCGCAGGCCGGCATCCACGGCTTCCTCACCAGGCCACTGGAGTTCCGCCCCTGGCCGCGTTACTCCCCGCAGATGTCACACAACACCTTCGGCCATCTGTTCCGGGTCACGACCTGGGGTGAAAGCCACGGCCCCGCCATCGGCTGCGTCGTCGACGGTACGCCGCCCGGCATCGCCCTCGCCGAAGCCGACATCCAGCCGTTCCTGGACAAGCGCCGGCCCGGCCAGTCGAAATTCACCACCCAGCGGCAAGAGGCCGACCAGGTGCAAATCCTCTCCGGCGTCCACGAGGGTCACACCACCGGCACCCCGATCGCGCTGACGATCCAGAACACCGACCAGCGCTCTAAGGACTATGCCAATATCGCCCAACAATACCGCCCTGGCCACGCCGACCTCACCTACCAGTTGAAATACGGCCGGCGCGACCCCCGCGGCGGCGGCCGTTCCTCGGCCCGCGAAACCGCCATGCGCGTCGCCGCCGGCGCCATCGCCCGCAAGGTGCTCGGCAGCGCCGTCACGATTCGTGGCGCGATGGTGGCGATGGGCAGCCATCGGATCGACCGAGCGCGCTGGGATTGGACAGCGGTGGAGCAAAACCCGTTCTTCTGCCCGGACCCGGCCGCGGCGGCGCAATGGGAAGGTGAACTGGAAGCCATCCGCAAAGCCGGCTCCTCGATCGGCGCCGTTCTCGAAATCGTCGCCGAAGGCGCGCCCGCCGGCCTCGGCGCCCCGCTCTACGGCAAGCTGGACGCCGAGATCGCCGCCGCCCTGATGAGCATCAATGCCGTGAAAGGTGTCGAGATCGGCGACGGTTTCGGCGCGGCGGCGCTGCGCGGCGAAGAGGATGCCGACGAGATGCGAATGGAAAACGGCAAGCTCGCATTCCTCGCCAACCACGCCGGCGGCATCCTGGGCGGCATCTCCACCGGCCAGCCAATCGTCGCCCGTTTCGCCGTAAAGCCGACCAGCTCGATCCTGACGCCGATGCGCTCGGTCGATAGCGACTGCCATGAAGTAGAGGTCGCCACAAAAGGCCGCCACGACCCCTGCGTCGGCATCCGCGCCGTGCCGGTGGGCGAGGCGATGCTAGCCTGCGTGCTCGCCGACCACCTGCTCCGCGACCGCGCCCAGAACGGCGCGGTTGCGCGCCCTAAATCCGGTAGTGGGTCAGTTTGAATTAGGCCCAGCTAAACGCTGGCAGGCGTATGCTCCATGGCCAAAATACATTTCGCTATATCCGGCGAGGCAATCTTTGGGCTGAAGCAAGGCGGATTTCCTCGGGCTTAGAGCGTCTAGGGCCAACAATGCGACAACCATCAAGCCTAAGAAAACCGCAGAAGCATACGTCCTAACAGTTTTTAAATTCACAGCACGGCCACCTGCTTCTTGTCGCCGGGCGGGCGGTTCGGCTTAGCGACGCTCTCAGAATAGTCGAAGTTTAAACCGAGCAATATGGCTTGACGTCGAATCGTCAAGCGATACGACTGAGCCATGAAATTGCTCCTCAAAACAAGGTTAGAGCGTGGTGAGTGTTAACTCATCACGCTCTACGACACTACCCACCCTAAATCCGCTCGCTCAGCGCAATCGCGGCGCGGCAGCCGGTTTTGATCACCGCGGTCAGCAGCCGGTAGCCCGGCGCTTGCTCGGCACCGTTGGCAAGGCCGATGTCCCGGTGTTCCAGCTCCTCGGCCCGGAACTCGCCCACCGTCGCGCGCAGCGCCGCCTCGTCGTCGTCAAGTGCGGCTTCCTGCGCCGCGTAATGCGCGTCGATCGTCTCTTCCACCGCCACAGTGCAGGCCATGGCGGCGCGCGGGCCGAGCGCGGCGGTGGCGGCGCCGAGCGCGAAGCCCGCGAGCCGCCAAAGCGGCAGCAACACGGTCGGCCGCACCCGCCGGCTGGCGATCAGCGCCGAGAACGTGTCGAGATGGCGCTGCTCCTGCGTCCGCATATGCTCCAGCGTCTCGGCATGTTCTGTACGGCCCAGCACCGCGAGCTGCCCAGCGTAGATTTGCGCGGCACCATACTCGCCGGCGTGATCGACCCGGATAAAGCTTTTGGTGGTATGTTCGTCCGTCATCTGACCTGCCTTGGTTGACGCACAGCATAGAACAGCAGCGCGAAAGCGAAAGCCGCGGCGTAGAGCAGGTCCAACAAAGCCATGGAAAGCGGCAGGGTAGGGAACAGATAGACCGGCTTGTCGCAGGCAATGGCTGGCACCGCCGGCAGCGACGCACCCGGCGTCAGCACACCATTGCATTCCGGCAGCGGGCTTGACCACCAGCCATGCTCGACCCCGACATGGGTGAAAGCCACCGCGGCGCCCGCCAGCAACACCAACGCCGCCAGCGCCAGCAACAGCCGCCCCAACCGCGCCGGTACCAAAGCCGCCAGCACGCCGAGCGCGATTACAACGCGGTAGGGCCAACGCTCGATCAGGCAAAGCGGGCAGGGCGCCAGCCCACGAACATCCTGCGCCCAATAGGCGACGCCGAGGGCGGCAAGCGCGCCGAGCGCCACCAGCCATCCAACGCGCCGAGGCGTCACAAAATGAACCGGCTGAGGTCGCCTTTCGCCGCCAGTGGCGCCACCCGCTCGTTCACGTAAGCGGCGTCCACGACCACCGTATCGCCGGCCCGGTCGGTCGCCGTAAAACTGATCTCTTCCAGCAGTTTCTCCAGCACCGTCGCCAACCGCCGGGCACCGATATTTTCGACCCGGTCGTTGATGTCGTAGGCCAGCCCTGCCAGCGCATCGACCGCATCCTCGGCAAAATTCAGCGTCACGCCTTCGGTGTCCAACAGCGCCGTGTACTGCTTCAGCAGCGAGTGCTCCGGCTCGGTCAGGATCCGCTTGAAGTCGTCGCGCGTCAGCGACGACAGTTCGACGCGGATCGGCAACCGCCCCTGCAATTCCGGCAACAAATCCGCCGGTTTCGCCACATGAAACGCGCCGGAGGCGATGAACAGGATGTAGTCGGTCTTCACTGGCCCATATTTTGTGGAAACCGTGGTGCCCTCGATCAGCGGCAACAGGTCGCGCTGCACGCCTTCCCGCGACACGTCGCCGCCGCGAAACCCGTTCTCGGTCTTGGCGCAGATCTTGTCGATCTCGTCGAGAAACACGATGCCGTTGTTCTCGGCGTGATGCAGCGCGTCCTTGGTCAGCGCATCGGTGTCGAGCAGCCGGTCGGCCTCCTCCTGCGCCAAGGCGCGGCGCGCTTCCGGCACCGGCATCTTGCGCTTCTGCGCCGGCTTGCCGAACATCCCCTTCATCATGTCGCCGAGGTTGATCGCGCCGTTGCCCGGCATTCCCGGCATGTCGATCATGCCGATCGGCGTGCCGCGCGTCTCACTGATTGCTACCTCGATCTCCTTGTCCTCGAGCTCGCCGGCCCGCAACATCCGCTTGAATTTCACGCGCGTATCCGCCGTTGCTCCTTCGCCGACCAGCGCGGTCAGCAGCCGCTCCTCCGCCGCCAGCTCCGCCTTGGCCTCCACGCCCTTGCGGTTCTGCTCGCGCAGCATGGTGATCGAGGCTTCGACCAGGTCGCGCACAATGCTCTCCACGTCGCGGCCGACATAGCCCACCTCGGTAAACTTCGTGGCCTCCACTTTGATGAACGGCGCCTGCGCCAGCTTCGCCAGCCGGCGCGCGATCTCGGTCTTGCCGCATCCGGTCGGCCCGATCATCAGGATGTTCTTCGGCACCACCTCTTCGCGCATCGCTTCCGGCAGTTGCAGCCGGCGCCAGCGGTTGCGCAGCGCGATCGCAACGGCGCGTTTGGCATCGGCCTGGCCGATGATGAAGCGATCGAGTTCAGAGACGATCTCTCTCGGAGAATAAACGGGCGCTTCCACTAGAACATTTCCATTTTACAGCGTTTCAACAATCAGGTTTTCGTTGGTGTAGATACAGATGTCGGCGGCGATCTTCATCGCCCGCCGCGCCACCTCCTCGGCGCCGAGATCCGGCACCGTCATCAGCGCCCGCGCCGCGGCCAGCGCGAAGTTGCCGCCGGAGCCGATCGCGACGATCCCGTCGGAAGGTTCCAGCACATCGCCGTTCCCGGTGAGGGTGAAGCTGCGGTCGGCGTCCGCGACAATCAGCATCGCCTCCAGCCGGCGCAGATAGCGGTCGGTCCGCCAGTCCTTCGCCAATTCCACGCAAGCCCGCTCCAGCTGGTTCGGAAACCGCTCCAGCTTGGTCTCAAGCCGCTCCAAGAGGGTAAAGGCATCCGCTGTGGCACCGGCAAACCCGGCGATCACCGCGCCGTTGCCGATCCGCCGGACCTTGCGCGCGTTGCCTTTGACGACGGTGTTGCCCAGGCTCACCTGGCCGTCACCGGCCATAGCCACCGCGCCCTCGCGCCGGACACAAAGTATGGTCGTGCCGTGCCAGCCGACCGGATCGTTCATTGCTTCCATGTCACGCAAATGGCATCGGCCCGGTGCAGCGGCAAGTTTCGGCAAGGCAGGTAGGCGTCGGCGCCAAAGCTCGGCCATGCTTTGCGCGCCATCCCTTCTGCGCTACTGCCGGAACATGACCCGCATCGCCGCGCTGACCCGCAAGACCACCGAAACCGAGATCACGCTGCGGCTGGACCTCGACGGCGCCGGCCAGGCCAGAATCGCTACCGGCATCGGCTTCTTCGACCACATGCTGACCGCCTTCGGCCGCCACGGCCTGTTCGACCTGGAAATCACCGCCGCCGGCGACCTGCACATCGACGCCCACCACACGGTCGAGGATGTCGGCATCGTGCTGGGCCAGGCTTTGCGCCAGGCGTTAGGCGACAAGCGCGGCATCACCCGGTTCGGCCAGGCCAGCGTGCCTATGGACGAGGCGCTGGTGGAAGCGTCTATCGACCTCTCTGGCCGCGCCTATCTGGCCTGGGGTGCAGCCTTTACGCGGCCGATGCTGGGCGAGATGGATACCCAGCTTTTCGAGGAATTCTTCCGGGCACTTACCGGCAACGGCTTGTTCACCCTGCACGTGCGCCAATTGGCCGGCGAAAACGCCCACCACGTTGCCGAGGCGGCGTTCAAGGCCGTGGCCCGAGCGCTGCGCATGGCGGTCGGCCCGGACCCGCGCGCCGCCGGCGAAATCCCCTCCACCAAAGGCGCGCTTTAAGCTTGCTGGTCGCCGTCATCGACTATGGCAGCGGCAACCTCGCCTCCGCCGCCCGCGGCCTGGCCCTGGCGGCGGAACAGCGCGGCTTTACCGCCGACATCCGCGTCACCGCCGACCCGGACCTGGTGGCGCGGGCCGAGCGGATCGTCCTGCCGGGGCAGGGCGCCTTCGCCGATTGCGCCGCCGGCCTCGCCGCCGTCGGTGGTCTGGCCGAAGCCATGCACACCCGCGTCGACGACGGCGCCCCGTTCCTTGGCATCTGCGTCGGCATGCAACTGATGGCAAAGCGCGGCCTCGAACACCGCGTCACCCCAGGCTTCGGCTGGCTTACCGGCGAAATCGCGCCCCTGCCCGCCGCCGGCTTGCGCCTGCCACACATGGGCTGGAACGAGCTCACCTTTACACCAGGCGCCCACCCGCTGCTCGCCGGCCTCACCCCCGGCGATCACGGCTACTTCGTGCATTCCTACGCCCTCTCCGGCGCCGCCGCCGACCAAGTCATCGCCACCACCGACTACGGCGGCCCCGTCGTCGCCATGGCGGCCACCGCCAACCGCGCCGGCACCCAGTTCCACGTCGAGAAAAGCCAGCAGGTCGGGCTGACGATATTAGGTAATTTTCTAGCCTGGAATCCCTAAGAAGCGCCTCCGGCGGCCGGGGCCGCCCGCGCGCGTAGCGTGCTATTACGTTCAAGCCTGCTCCGAAGGCGAGCCCCGGACCCCTGGACGGGGTTGGCCGCTCGACCATCCGGCGCTGAATATATAAATGCGCTTCGCGCCACCAAGGTCCATCAGTTGGAGCCGCGCGAAGCACATCAAAATCTTCTCCTCACCCGGCTCGCTGAGTGGCCAATCCCGTCCAGGGGTCTGGGGCCTCCCGGCCCCAGCCGCCGGAGGCTCTTGTTCCAGCCAAAGTTGCGCCGCTCAATGCCGATTTCATCGGCTTTGGCTTGCTTAGCGCGGCCGCTCGCGCCAAGAGGCAGCGGTGAAACAGGACATGCCTCCCCCGGCGACGCTGCGCGCGGAATGTGTCGAGCGGTTCCACGACGAGGCGGATGTACACGCTTTGGCCGAGGCGGCGACGGCGGCGATACTGGATGGCGGCGGGTTCGGCTGGGTCAAGCCGCCGAAGACCAGCGTTCTGGAGCAGTATTTCCGAGGCGTGCTGCTGGTGCCGGAGCGCGAACTGATTGTCGGCCGGATGGATGGCGTGATTTACGGCGCGGCGCAATTGTTGCGGCCGTCCCGTAATAATGAGGCGCAGGCGTTTGCGGCCAGCCTGATGCATCATTTTGTTGCCCCGTATGCACGCGGGCACGGCCTGGCGCGGCTGATCATCAGATGTGTCGAGGATCAGGCCAGGGCGCTCGGTTATCAGGTTTTAAATCTGGACGTGCGGGAGACGCAGGCCAGCGCGATCCAGCTCTACGAAGCCGCCGGGTTCATCCGCTGGGCCACGCACCCGGCCTACGCAAGGGTCAAGGGCACCACCATCAAGGGGCATTTCTACTACAAGCCGCTGCAGAAGTGACGCTGACGCTGTATCCGGCGATTGACTTGAAAGGCGGCGCCTGCGTGCGGCTGCGGCGCGGCGAGATGGCGCAGGCGACGGTTTATGCCGACGATCCGGCGGCACAGGCCGAGGATTGGGCGCGGCTCGGCTTCTCCTGGATCCATGTGGTGGATCTGGACGGCGCCTTCGCTGGCAAGCCCGTGAACGCCGCGGCGGTCGCCGGCATTCTGGCCGCCGTTTCCATCCCCGTGCAACTCGGCGGCGGCATCCGCGACCTTGCCGGCGTCGAGGCCTGGCTGGCGGCGGGCGTCGCTCGTGTCATCCTCGGCAGCGCCGCGGCAAAAAATCCGGCGCTGGTGCGGGAAGCGGCGCGCAAGTTTTCCGGCCGGGTGGTGGTCGGCATCGACGCCCGGGCCGGCATGGTGGCGACCGAAGGTTGGGCGGAGACTTCCACGCTCGCCGCCGGCGACCTCGCGGCGCGGCTGGCCGATGCCGGCATCGCTGCGATCATCTACACCGACATCGCGCGGGACGGCATGAAAACCGGGCTGAACCTCAAGGAAACCACCGCTTTGGCGGCCCAAACCGGCATCCAGGTCATCGCGTCCGGCGGCGTCGCCGGTCTCGCCGACATCCTGGCCCTGAAGGACGCGGCGCAGGTAACGCCAAACCTCGCCGGCGTGGTGATCGGCCGCGCCTTGTACGACGGCACGCTGGATGCCGCCGAGGCGCTACGGGCGTGCTGAAACTGCGCGTCATCCCGTGCCTGGATGTCAAAGACGGCAGGGTGGTGAAAGGGGTCAACTTCGTTTCGCTGCGCGACGCCGGGGACCCGGTGGAGCAGGCGGTGGTGTACGACGCCGCCGGCGCCGATGAACTGACCTTCCTGGACATCACCGCCAGCCACGAGAACCGCGACACCATCCTCGATGTGGTCAGCCAGACCGCTGCAAAAGTTTTCCTGCCTTTGACGGTCGGCGGCGGCATCCGCGCGGTTGCCGACATGCGCCGGCTCCTGCTGGCCGGCGCCGACAAATGCAGCATCAACTCCGCCGCCATCGCCCGGCCGGAGCTGGTCGCGGAGGCAGCGCAAAAGTTCGGCAGCCAGTGCGTGGTTGTTGCGATCGACGCGCGGGCCAAGGGCAATGGCTGGGAAGTGTTTTCCCACGGCGGCCGCCAGGCCACGGGCCTCGACGTGCTCGACTGGGCGCGGCGCATGGAGGCTTCCGGCGCCGGCGAAATACTCCTCACCTCAATGGACCGGGACGGCACCGGCACCGGCTTCGACCTGGCTTTGCTGCGCGCCGTGTGCGGCGCGGTGCGGGTGCCGGTGGTGGCTTCCGGCGGGGTTGGCACGCTTGCCCATTTCGTCGAAGGTGCTACGGCCGGCGCCACCGGGCTGCTCGCCGCCTCGGTCTTCCACTTCGGCAGTTTTACGGTGGAGCAGGTGAAACAAGCGCTATCGGCCGCCGGCTTGCCGGTGCGCCGCCAGCGTCCGATACTGGCTCAGCCAGGAGTCGCATGAATCGCTGATGGCAAAGAAGCTCGTCAAAGGCCCGCGGGAGCCCACCAAGCTAAAAGCCAAACGCCGCCCGGCCGCCGGCGCGTTTTCGGTGTCGGTGCCGCCACCGGGCGCCGCGCCGGATGCGCGGGTGCTGGACCGGCTTTGGAGCACGGTGCTGTCGCGCAAGGATGCCGATCCGGCGCTCAGCCACTCGGCCCGTCTGCTGGCCCGCGGCACCGCCAAGATCGCGCAGAAATTCGGCGAGGAGGCCGTGGAATGCCTGATCGAGGCGGTCGGCGGCCATCGCACCGCGCTGATCGGCGAAAGTGCCGACGTGCTGTATCATCTGCTGGTGATGTGGGTGGATGCCGGGCTGCGGCCCGAGCAGATCTGGGCGGAACTGGCGCGCCGCGAGGGGATCAGCGGGATCGCCGAGAAGGCCGCGCGCAAGCCCTTCCTGGCTGGACAACCCACCACCAAAATCCCCTGAAGGCCGCCAATGTCCTATGACGACAACAACATTTTCGCGAAAATCCTGCGTGGCGAGATCCCTTGCCGTAAAATCTTCGAGGACGTGTTCGTTTTGGCCTTCCACGACATCCACCCCCAGGCGCCGATCCACGCGCTGGTCATCCCCAAGGGACGGTACATGGATTCGGCCCATTTTAGCGCGGCGGCGGTGCCGGCGGAGGTCGTAGGCTTTTACCGCGCCGTGACGCTGGTTGCGGAACAATTGGGCCTCGGCGAAAGCGGCTACCGGCTGATCGCCAATAGCGGCCCGGACAGCCACCAGGAAGTGCCGCATTTCCACATCCACATCCTCGGCGGCCGGCAACTGGGACCGATGCTGACGTTGCCGATGTAAAGCTTTGCTCCGTTCTCAATTTGCGTTGTGGCCGCGCCGCTCTAAGCTGGCCCCATGTCCAACGAAAAGCAGATAACCTACTGGAACGAAGTCGCCGGGCCGAAATGGGTGGGCCTGGGCGACGCCATGGAAGAACGATTGGCGGCGGTCAACGAGTTGCTACTGACGCATTGCGCGGCCCGGCCTGGCGAGCGCGTGCTCGACATCGGCTGCGGCACCGGCATCACCGCGGCACCGCTGGCCGAGGCGGTGTTGCCGGGCGGCCAGGTGACGGGCATCGACATCTCGACGCCGATGCTCGACTCCGCGCGGCTGCGTTGCGCCGGGCAGCGTAATCTCAACTTCTTGCAGGCTGACGCGCAAACGCACTCCTTCGACATGAAATTCGACCTGCTGACCTCACGCTTCGGCGTGATGTTTTTCGAGGATCCGCTGGCCGCCTTCACCAACTTGCGTGACGCGCTGGCACTCGACGGCCGGCTCTGTTTCGTCTGCTGGGCCGGCCTAGCCGACAACCCGCATTGGTCACTCGCCTTTGATGTCGCGGTCGCGGCACTTGGCCCGCCGGAGCCCAAGCCGCCGCACACCCCAGGCCCGATGGCGTTCAGCGACGTCGGCTATCTGCGCGGCTTCCTGGATCGTGCCGGCTTCGCGGAAATTTCCATCAGGCCGGTGCGGGTGCCCATCATCGGCAAGACGGTTGCGGACGAAGCCAGGATCGCCGGCATGATCGGGCCGGCAGGCGCGTTGCTCGACGAGAAACAGGCCGACCCAGCAACCCGCGCCCGGCTGACGGTCGACTTCGCCGCCGCCATCCAACCCTTCAACACCCCCGGCGGCCCGCGCCTGCAGGCAACGGTGCTGGTCGTACAAGCGCGCTAAACAGCAACCGCGCTAAAGCCCGCCGCCGCGCCGGCCGATCGCCGCGCCGAGCCGCAACCGCAACGAATTCAGCTTGATGAAGCCGGCAGCGTCCTGCTGGTTATACGCCCCGGCGTCATCCTCGAACGTCACCATCCGGGTCGAGTACAGCGAGTTCGGGCTTTCCCGGCCGATCACCGTGGCGTTGCCCTTGTACAGTTTCAGCCGCACCGTGCCCGTCACCGAGGCCTGGCTGGCGTCGATCGCGGCCTGCAGCATCCGCCGCTCCGGCGAGAACCAGAAGCCGTTATAGATCAGCTCGGCGTAGCGCGGCATCAGGCTGTCCTTCAGGTGCCCGGCCTCGCGGTCCAGGGTGATGCTCTCGATCCCCCGATGCGCCGCCAACAGGATCGTGCCGCCCGGCGTCTCGTAGACGCCGCGGCTCTTCATGCCGACGAAGCGGTTCTCCACCAGATCGAGCCGGCCGATGCCGTTGGCCCGGCCGTACACGTTCAGCCGCGTCAGGATGGTCGCCGGCGACAGCGCCTCGCCGTTGATGCCCACGGCGTCGCCTTCATGAAAGTCGATGGCGATAACGGTGGCCTGGTCCGGCGCCGCTTCCGGGCTGATGGTGCGCTGGTACACCGCCTCGTCCGGCTCCACCGCCGGGTCTTCGAGGATTTTACCCTCCGATGACGAGTGCAGCAGATTGGCGTCTACCGAAAACGGTGCTTCGCCGCGCTTGTCCCTGGTGATCGGGATCTGGTTCGCTTCGGCGTATTCAAGCAACCGGGTGCGGCTGGTCAGCTCCCACTCCCGCCACGGCGCGATCACCTTGATGTTCGGGTTCAGCGCGTAATAACCGAGTTCGAACCGTACCTGGTCATTGCCCTTGCCGGTCGCGCCATGCGCCACCGCGTCCGCCCCCACCAGCTCCGCGATCTCGATCTGCCGCTGCGCGATCAACGGCCGCGCAATCGAAGTCCCCAGCAGATACTGCCCCTCATATAGCGCATTGGCGCGGAACATCGGGAACACGAAATCCTTGACGAAGGTCTCCCGCAGATCCTCGATAAAGATATCCCTGATGCCGAACATCTCGGCCTTTTTCCGCGCCGGCTCCAGCTCCTCGCCCTGGCCAAGATCGGCGGTAAACGTCACCACCTCGCATCGGTAAGTGTTCTGCAGCCAACGCAGAATAACCGAGGTATCCAGCCCCCCGGAATAAGCCAGCACCACCTTCTTCACATCTTTGATCACGCCAGCCCCCAACCGTCATACCGGCGAAGGCCGGCATCCACGGCTTGCCTTTACCGTGTGAAGGCCTTGGCCAACAACTTCGCCCCGGTCCATTGCTGGGCCAGATAACTGCCGGTCGCCAAAGCCTCCGGCGCTTGGCGGTCGCCGGTCGGCAGATAGACGGCCGAAAAATCCGCCGTCCCGAACGCCATGTCCCAAAACGGGAACACCGCGCCGTAATTGCACGAGTTCCGCCCGGCGGCGCGGATGCCGTGGTGCAACCGGTGGAACCGGGGCGAGATCAGCAGCCGCTCGCCGACCGTTCCGAACGACAACCGGATATTGGCGTGGCTCAGACTCTCCATGAACCGCAGCAGCAAGATCAGCAGCGGGAACTGCAACGGCGGTATCCCGATCGCCAGCCCCACCGCGAAGAACCACAGAAACGAGATCATATCGTCCAGCACATGGTTGCGGTCGTCCGACCAGAAACTCATCTGCCGCTGCGCGTGATGCAGCGCGTGCAGCGCGTACCAGACGCGAAAACTGTGGCTCAGCCGATGCCGCCAGTAATCCGCGAAATCCAGGATCAGCGCATAGACAAAAAACGTCACCAGCGGGTGCCCGAATAGGAAGGGGATCAGCGTCTCCAGCATCGGCGGCACGAAGCCGTGGTCCACAAGCGCCCCGTTCACCACCACCTGCAACTGGTAGAACAGCAGAAAACTCACCACCGGGATCACGCCCACCCGCGACAGGATGGTGTAAAACACATCCACCGCCACCGCCTTGCGGCTCGCCCACCGCTCCACCGGAAACAATGCTTCCAGCGGCCAGCACACCGCGTAGGTCAGGAGCACCGCAAACATCCCATACACGCAGACCAGCGCCCAATCGAACGACAACTCCTCCCACGCCATCCAGCCGAAACGATACAGCACCGGCAAGATAAGATGCTGATCCAGCCAGCCGGCGATCGTGCTGAAGAAGCGGTCAAGAAACATGCGTGTGCCCCCAACCGCGCCACGTCGTTGCGAGCGCGCGGGCCGCGCCCGCTCGCAACGAGGTTGAGGATAACCGTTTCACAGCGCCTCCGCCGTCAGCTTGCCAGACTTTGCCATTTCGGTGGTCAGGAAAATCCCGTGCGGCGACCGCCCCACCGGAATGCTCTCGTAACTGCCACTCGCTGGGTCCATCACCGCCACCGTCTCGGCAAATCGCATCGCAATCCACAGTTTCCCATCCGGCGCGATCCCGATGTCGTCCGGCCCGCCCGGCAAGGCGTAGGTCCGGCTCACCTGTAGCGTCGCCGGGTCGAGCGCGCAGAGCGAGCCGCCGATCCGGTTCGAAACATACAGCGTGGCGCCATCATCGGTGACGAACAAATTATGCGCGCCCTCGCCGGTGACAACCCGGCGGCCAAGCGCGCCGGTCACCGGGTCCACCTCCACAAAATGATCGCTGCCCATGATGCACACCAGCACCTTGCCGTTCAGCCACAGCACCCCCGCCGGCGTCGGCCCCACCTTCACCGTCCAACGCGGCGTCAGCGTCGCGTTGTCGAAGGAGAACAGCGTGCCGCTCTCCTGGCACGAACAGAACGTCCACTTGCCGTCCGGGGAGAAATCCATATGGCTCGGCATCCCGCCGGGCGAGAACCGCTTCACCAGCGCCAGCGTCGCCGCATCGTACACATCCACATGGTTCAGCCGCAGCGCGTTCACCACCAGGTATTTCTGGTCCGGCGTGTAGCCCAGCTGATACGGGTCGGCGATCACCCGGTGCCCCAGCGCCGCCCCGGTCCGCGGGTCCAGGATGAACAGCGAATTGCCGCTGGCGTCCGCGATGTACAGTTTGGTCCGGTCCGGCGAGAGCGCCCAATGGCTCGGCTCGCGCAGCGTCGGCACCGTGCGGACCACCTTGCGGCTGCTCATGTCGATGATGCTCACCGAAGCCTCGCCCGAGTTCATCACCATCGCCAGCGGCGGCCCGGCCGCGGCAAAGGCGGGCGCCATGCCGCAGCAGGGCAGGGCGGTGAGCAGCGTGCGGCGGTGCAGGTTCATGCGGCCTCTGTAATCCCGTCTTCGGCACTTGCGAAGATAGCACTAACCCAGATGAAAAACACGCTGCTTGTCGTTGCTATCAAAGTATTGTCGGTCGCCGAATGTAACGCGAACGCGACCATCACGGCCCGCATCAGCCAGCGTTGCCCCGGCGCCAGCCGCCGGCTCCCCCGGATCGTCCAAGCCGCCAGCAGCCCGATCAGCAAAACCAAGCCAAAAAACCCGCCTTCCGCGCCGACCCGCAGATACTCGTCATGCGCCGCATTGGTGCCGACCAGCTGGTTGAGGCTGGAGGTCACCGGCAAAATCACCTTGCCCGCGCCCACCCCCCAGCCGACCCAGGGCGAAGCCTGGATCGCCGCCACGAAGAGCGGCCAGATCAGCCCCCGGTTCGACAAATCCCCGGCTTCCCCCAGCCGAAAAAGATCGACGACCCGGATGAAATTCAGGCTGCCGGCGAAAATCAGCGCCAGGCAGAACAACGCCGCCGCCGCCGCCAGCGGCAGCAGCCGGCGCTGCGCCAGCAGCACGCCGAAGGTCAGCAGCAGCGCCAACAGCAGCGGCACCCGCGCCCCGGTCGCCAGCAGGATCAACAGGTTGACCGCCAGCAGTGCCGCCTGCCGCCAGTCCGGCCGGCGCAGTCGTGCCATCAGCCCGGCATAGACCGCGACCAGCGTGAACCCGGCCAGGAACGGCGGCTCGCCGGAAGCGCCCAGCCGCAGCGCGCCCTGCTCGAAATCCGCCATCGGGTGCAGCCCGGCCACGGCCAGCGCGGCGCCGAACAGCACCGCCGCCGCCGGCCCCAGCACGACCGCCCAGCCCACCGCCCGCCGCCACCCGGCAGGCAGTCGGACGAAGCCGAATAGGAACGGCGCCGCCGAGCCGACCAGCGAGCGCAGGCTGCCCGCCAGATCCAGCCCCGGATACAGCCCATGCGCCAGACCGGCCCCAAACATTGCCACAAAAGCGAAGGCCGGGTTGTAGCGGTCCGCCCGCGCCCCGAACCGCAGCGCCAACGCCGCCGCCAGCACCAGCCCCACCGCCTTCATCACCCCGATGATCGTCTCATGCCCGCCGACCAACGTGGCCAGCCAGTCATCCGGCGAGGTTTCCAGCACCAGGACCCACAACACCGCCGCGGCCGCCGGAAACAGCAAGGTAAACCCGACGCCGCAAACCAGCCCCAGCAGCCCTAGCCCGGCGACGACGACCATCATGCCGCTCCCAATACAACCGGCCGGCAATTTGACGCCATGGCTGGCCTAAGGGGATAGTACGACGATGATTCTAAACGCCCTGACCGCCGGCGCCGGCGCGCCCGTCGTGCTGCTGCACGGCCTGTTCGGCGCCGCCAAGAATCTGGGCCAGATCGCCCGCGCACTCAGCCCGCGCGCCGCCATCCTCTCGCTGGACCTGCGCAACCACGGCGACAGCCAGCACGCCGCCGCCATGGACTATCCGGCAATGGCGGCGGACGTGGCGGCGACGATGGCGGCGCACGGCATCGCCGCCGCCGCCATGATCGGCCACTCGATGGGCGGCAAGGTCGCGATGACCCTGGCGCTGACGCAGCCGGCATTGGTCGAGCGCCTGGTGGTGATGGACATCGCCCCGGTTTCCTATGTGGATGGCTTCGATGCTTATATCCGGGCGATGCAGGCCGTCCCGCTCACCCCCACGCTGACCCGCCACCAGGCGGAAGCCGCTCTCGCCGCGGCAGTCCCGGCGCCGGCGCTGCGGCAGTTCTTTCTCAACAACCTCATGCTCGAACCTGCCCCGCGCTGGCGCCTCGGCCTGGCTGAGATCGCCGCCGCCCTGCCCAACCTGACCGCCTGGTCCGATCCGCCCGCCGCCCAACCCTATTCCGGTCCGGCGCTGTTCCTGAACGGCGCGAATTCTGACTATGTCGGCCCGCAAGCCGACGCCCCCATCGCCCGGCTGTTCCCGAACGCCACCCGCCGCAGCATTCAAGGCGCCGGCCACTGGCTGCACGCCGAGCAACCCGCCGCCGTCATCGCCGCTTTGGAAGAGTTTCTGTTCGCATGAACCAGTACGACGTCATCGTCATCGGCGCCGGGATCGCCGGCGCCGGCATCGCCGCCGCCCTCGGCCCGACCCACAAGGTCGCTTTGGTGGAGGCCGAGGAGCAGGCCGGCTACCACACCACCGGCCGCTCCGCCGCCATCTGGATCCACAATTACGGGCCGCCCGAAGTCCGCGTCCTCACCGGCCTCTCCCGCGACTTCTTCCTCACACCACCAGCCGACTTCGCGGACGTGCCGCTGCACGCGATGCGGCCGATCATCTACCTGGCGCCACCCGAGGAAGAGGCGGCGCTGGAGGCGCTGATCGCGCAGGAGCTCGGCATCGTCGAAATCCCGGTGGCGCAGGTAAAGGCGCAGGTGCCGGCGCTGATCGACGGCTACGCCGTGCGGGCGGCGCTGGAGCCGACGGCGTTCGACATGGATGTGGCGGCGCTGCACCAGGGCTATCTGCGGCGGGCGCGGCAGGCCGGCGGCATCCTGGCGTTGCGCAGCAGGGCCGGGACCATCGAACGGAAAGATGGCGCGTGGCACGTCACCGTCAGCGACGGGACGGTGTTCACGGCACCGGTGGTGGTCAACGCGGCCGGCGCCTGGGGCGATACGGTGGCGGCGGTCGCCGGCCTGGCGCCGATCGGGTTGATCCCATGCCGCCGTACCGCCGCCATCATCGACCCGGCGCCCTACGACGTGACGGGTTGGCCGATGGTGCAGTCCGCCGGGCACTTCTGGTACGTCCGCCCCGAAGCCCGCTCCAAGCTCATGGTCACCCCCTGCGACGAAACCCCGATGGAACCGCAGGACGTGCAGCCCGACGAGCTGGACGTCGCCATCGGCATCGACCGCATGCAGCAGGCGCTCGCCATCGAGGTTCGCCGCGTCGAACACAGCTGGGCCGGCCTGCGCACCTTCGCCCCGGACCGCACCCTGGCCTTCGGTTTCGACAACGCGGCGGATGGCTTCTTCTGGTGCGTCGGCCAAGGCGGCTACGGCATCCAAACCGCCCCCGCCGCCGCCGCCCTAACCGCCGCCATGGTGGCCGGCACCGATCCGGGTCCTGCTGGCGTCATCATCCCCGCGATCGATCCGATGCGGTTCCGAAAGTGAGGAAGAGCCTCCGGCGGCCGGGGCCGAGAGGCCCGGACCCCAAGACTCAAGGACGTTGCTTGTCCACTCTTAAAGCTGCGACGGACCGAGGGTAGAGTGCGCTTCGCGCGGGCTTGTTGGTTGAACAAGCCCTGAACCATCTGGACGGCTTTAACATGAGCATCATTCTCGCCGACGGCTGGGTCGTCACCATGAACGACAAGCGCGACATCCTCGACCGCGCCAGCATCCTGATCGCCTGCGACAAGATCGCCGGCATCGGCAGCCGCGCCAGCCTCGCCGCCGCCAACCCGGACGCCGAGATCGTCGACTGCAACGACGCCATCGTCATCCCCGGCATGGTCAACACCCACACCCATCTGTTCCAGACCCTGCTCAAGGGCCTCGGCGATGACATGGTGCTCAAACAATGGTTCACCTGCATGACCGGGCCGAGCGCCGCGGCGCTGACCGAGCAGGATGTGTACGCCGCCGCCCGCCATGGCTGCGTCGAATCCATCCGCTCCGGCGTCACCGCGCTCGTCGATTTCATGTACGTCCACCCACGCCCCGGCCTGACCCAGAAAGTCATCGACGCCTATGAGAAAACCGGCATCCGCGGCTTCGTCTGCCGCGGCTTCCTCACTGCCGGCGCGGAGCTCGGCGTCCCCTTGAGCCTGATCGAACAAGCCGCCCCAGCGCTCGCTGACGCCCGCGCCCTGATCGAACGCCAGAACCGCCCCGACGCCCGCGTCCAGGTCGGTCTCGCCCCCTGCATGATCTGGAGCCTCGACGAGGCGATCCTGCACGGCACCCGCGCGCTGGCCGATGAAACCGGCGCCCTGGTCACCATGCACATCGCCGAGACCGAATTCGAAATCGCCCAGGCGCAATCGCGCTTCCAGTGCACCGACACCGAATACCTGGACGGCATCGGCTTCCTCGGCCCTGACCTGCTCGCCGTGCACTGTGTCAACTGCGCCGCGCCGGACATCGCCATCCTGCGCCGTCACGACGTGAAAATCTCCCACAACCCCTGCAGCAACATGTTCCTCGCCTCCGGCGTGCCGCCGATCCCGGCGATGCTCGGCGCCGGCCTCACCATCGGCCTCGGCTCGGACGGCCCGGCCAGCAGCAACAACCACAGCCTGTTCCAGGCGATGAAAATGGCGGCGCTGATCCAGAAGGGTGCTTCGCGCGACGCCACCATCATCACCGCCGAAAAGGTCCTGGAAATGGCCACCATCGACGGCGCCGCCGCAATCGGCCTCGGCCACCGCATCGGCTCCATCGAAATCGGCAAGCAAGCCGACATCGCCGTGGTCGCCACCACCCATCCGGCGATGACGCCGATCCACAACCCGGTCTCCGCCCTCGTTTATTCGGCGCTGGGCCACGAGGTCACGGATGTCTTCATCGCCGGCCGCCGGGTTCTGAACGCCGGCGTCATCACCACGGTGGATGAGCGGGCGGTCATGGCGCAGTCGCGCGCCGCCGCCGCCAGCCTCGCCGCCCGCGCCGGCACCGCCGGCCTCGCCAAACGAAATTGGCCCGGCTTTTAGAGGTCGGCAAATCTGCTAGGATGCGCGAAATCGCGAGGGACGAAGGATCGTGTACGACCCCGAATACGATGCCATCGTCACCCAGCTGCGCGGCACTTTCTACCCGCGACCCTTCACCGACACCGCCAATCCCGATCTCGCCGGCTACGCGATCGGCGCCACCCCGATCGGCCCGCTCTGGCTTAAAGCCCGGCGGACCTTCACCGCCGCCGCCGCGGCGGAGGATTTCCTGCGCGGGCTGATCCCCGAACAGGCGCATCCGCGTGAGCACGACCCCGGCGGCCCCCAGGCCCTCGTCACCTACAAGGCCCGCATCGCCACCCTCGCCACCGATCTGATCGCCGGCACCCGCTGGTGCCTGCCGGTCTATCCGCAGTCGATCAAGTGCCCCGGCCTCGTCACGCAGGCCAACGGCCGCCACATGCTCACCGCCGCGCAGATGAGCGCCATCAACGCCCAACTCGGCACCAACGTGGACCTGGAATTCATCTCTACCGAAGAGGGGTTCCAGTGGCTGCGCGGCTACGCGGTGTTGCGCGGCAAACAGCACACCAACGTCGGCAAAAGCGGGCTCACGATTACGTCCGGCTTCGACATCGGCCAGCAGGGCCCGGCCGAGCTGACCCGGATGGGGCTCAACGCCGAGATCACCGCGCTGCTGACGCCCTATCTCGGCGTCAAATTCATCAACCCCATCGCCCATCACGCCCCGCATCATCCGGCCTACACGGACATGACCGGGGAGGAGGTGGCGAGGACGATCGCCAATACCGGACCGATCCCGGTGCTGACCAAGCCGCAGGCCGACGAGGTGGACCGTTGCAGCTTCACCGACAAGATCAGGGCAACCCAACGGGCCTGGGACGCGGCCAATCACGCCCGGCCGCACGCTCACCATCACCACGGCCACGGCCACCCGGCAGCGCCAGCCGCCCCGGCCGCGCCGGCACACCCGGCGGCGCCGGGTCAGCCGGCCGCGCCGCCGCCGGTCACGCTAAAGGCCTTCACGGCGCTGAGCGGCGCCTGGCAGACGGTCCTGGTGGACTGGACCTATCAATTCGGCCCCGGTGTCTTCAAATCGCAACATTTTGCCAGGAGCGCGCTGGCCGGTGACGCGGCGACCGCCAAAACCCAGCTGCGGGCGCAAACCGATGACCGCCGGCAGAAGGAAAGCCGGCTGCTGGCCAGCGACACCACGACGCTGGTCGTTGCCCCGGTGGCGCCCGCCCGCCCGGCGGCACCGGCGCCGGCCATGCCGGCGCCGCGATGATCGAACGCGCAACGATCATCGGCGTCTGCGCCAGCGCCATCCTGTTCGGCGTCGCTCTTGCAAGCGATGTCGATTGCAGCCACGCCAAAACCAAAGCCGACCGCACCATCTGCGGCGATCCGGCGCTGTCGAGCCAGGACAAGTTGCTGGCCGAACAGGTCGCCGCGATCACCGCGGCGGTTAACAATGCCGACGCCGACCCCAGCCTCGCCGCCGCCTTTGCCGCGCAACAAAAGAGCTGGCGCGTCAAACGCGTTGCCGCCTGCGTGGACCGCACCGCCTGCCTGCTCGCGCAGTACAAGCAACGCAACCTGGCGCTCGCACTCCTCCTGGACCGCGTCGACGGCACCGCGCTGATGGACGTGACGCCGATCCTGATGACCGGCAGCTGGACCGCGCCGGCGGCCGTGGCGATGCTCTCGCCGCAAGACGACCGCAACGGCGCCGGCCAGAGAATACCGCTCGATCAGGACCCCAAACAAACCACCCCGCCGGCGAACTATTTTCCCGCCGACGCCTACCGCGCCAACGGCCTGCCACTGCCGGGCGGGACCATCACCAACACGCCGGACGGCCAGACCTGCCTGCAAGGCAAATACCTACCGCCGGCCGACAAAAACCTGGTTATTGCCGCGCCGCTGCAGGATGACGGCTGCTTCCGCTTCGGCTGGCAAAGCACCAACGTGCAGTACGTCTGGCAGGACATGTACGGCACCAACAGCGTCGACGGCATCCTGGCCGGCGCGCCGAGCGACACCGTGCCGGATTGGTTCGTGCCGCCAACCCTGATCGAACACGACCTGAAAATCGGCCCGCAAGCGCCAGCCTACATCGCTTACCGCGCCTCCGGCACGCCGGACGTGCCGCGCGCCTTCATGTTCGTGGTGCGGGGCCAGGACGGCGCGCTCTACGCCCCGGTGACGGTGCCAAGCACCGACCCGAACCAGAAGAAATTCAACGTCGCCTACCAAAAATGGCTGCCCGCCGCCGGCGCCAAGATGGTAGATCTCAGCCCCTGAAAACGCTGGTGCGGGTGGGGGGAGTTGAACCCCCACGGGCCAAGGCCCAACGGATTTTCTTACCCCCTCGGCTTTCGCCGCCCCGTTCCCGCTTGGCGGGAAGAACCGGGTTCGTGGTCTGGACTATCCCTTCACCCTAGCCAAAGCCGTAGGTGCTGCCCGTCTAGTCTCTACACCTTCCCGTCGCCGGGCTTGGCTCGGGATCGCCATTTCACAGGGTTCCCCGAATTTGAGCAGTTCTGCACCGCCGGTTTCCCGCCGGGCACTCAATCGCGTTTCAAGTCCGGTGCGTCTACCGTTCCGCCACACCCGCACGCCGCCAGCCTATACAGTCCGCCGCCGGCCCCGCCAAGTTGACCCGGCTTCCGCCGGTATGGTCGCATCGGCTCCGTGGCAACGCGCGGCATCGAAAAATCCAGCGCCCCGGCGGCGCGCAAAGCACCGCCCCGGCGCCGCCTGCGCCGCACGCTGCGCGGCCTTCGGGGGCTGGTCATCTTCGCGGTTTGGGCCGCCGTCGTCCTCGGCCTCGCCGCACTCTGGTTCACCTGGGACCTGCCGAACCCGGCCGTCGCCGTCACCCGCACCCGCCGCCCCGCCATCGTCATGCTGGACCCTGCCGGCCACGCCGTCGCCCGTTTCGGCGACATCTCTGGCCAGGTGCTGCTGCCCGCCCAGCTGCCGCCTTACGTGCCGGCCGCCTTCATCGCCATCGAGGATCGCCGCTTCGCCGCCCACGGCCCGTTCGACGCGCTCGGCCTGGCCCGCGCCGGCCTCTCCGACATCGCGCACCGCCACGTCGTCCAAGGTGGCTCGACGCTGACCCAGCAGGTGGCGAAAACCCTGTTCCTCGGCAACCAGCGCAGCCTGCGCCGCAAGGTGCAGGAGGCGGTGCTGGCGCTCTGGCTGTGGCGCCATTACAGCCGCGACGAGATCCTCGGCATCTACCTGAACCGGGTCTATCTCGGCGCCGGCGCCTACGGGGTGGACGCCGCTTCGCGGATCTATTTCGGCATCCCCGCCACCAGCCTCAGCCTGGCCCAGGCGGCGATCCTCGCCGGGCTGCCGAAAGCGCCCTCCACGCTGAACCCGCTGGCCAACCCACAAGCCGCCGCAAATCGCGCCCAGGACGTACTGAACGCGATGGTGGCGACCGGCGCCATCACGCCCGATCAGGCGCAGGCGGCGGGGCTGCAACTGGCCAACGCGGCGTCCCCCAGCTCGCGCGCCTCCTGGTTCGCGCTCTGGGTGATGCAGCAGGCCGGCACGCTGCTGGCCGAAGGCACCGACTCGACCATGACCACCACCCTCGACGCCGGGCTGCAAACCGTCGCCGAGGCGGCGCTGACCCAGGCCATCGACAGCGCCAGCGCCAAACTGAACATGCACCAGGGCGCGGTGGTGGTGCTGGACGCGCAGACCGGCGCGGTGCGGGCCTTGGTCGGCGGGGTGGGGGACCGCGAGGGCTACAACCGCGCCGTGCTGGCGCGCCGGCAGACCGGCTCCGCGATCAAGCCGATCGTCTGGCTGGCCGCCTTGCGCAACGGCATGACGCCGGACGATGAGGTGCTGGACGCGCCGCTCTCGCTCGCCGGCTACAACCCACGCGATTACGAGCGGCGCTACGCCGGCCAGGTGACGATGACGCAGGCGCTGGCGGATTCCATGAACACTGCCGCGATCCGCATCCTGTTCCGCGCCGGCGGCGCCCGCCGCGTCATCGCTTTGGCGCATGAGCTCGGCCTCAACGACAATTTCCCGAACGACGCCTCGATGGCGCTCGGCACCGGCGCGGTCGGCGTCATGCAGCTCGCCGCCGCCTATGCCAGCTTCTTCAACGGTGGCAACCGGGTGACACCCTACGGCATCACCGCCATCGGCGCGGCACCTTTGGCCGTGCCGCGCCCGGTACCAGTCTTCGATCCGGCGCTGGCGCAAGAGATGCAGTCGATGCTGCGCGCCGTGGTCACCGGGGGCACCGGCACCACCGCGTTTATCCCCGGCGTCTTCACCGCCGGCAAAACCGGCACCACCCAGAACTACCGGGACGCCTGGTTCGTCGGCTACGCCCATGGCGACATCATCGCTGTCTGGATCGGCAACGACGACAACAGTCCGATGAACAAGGTGATGGGCGGCAGCGTGCCGGCAAAAATCTTCAAGGATATCGCGGCGGCCGAAGGTTGAGGGGCGCATTCGCCAGGTTCCTGCATTTCCGCTAGCAGACCGCATGGCCGCCGCGACCCCCAGCCTCTCCGACCGCGCCGAATACGCGGCCGCCTACCTCGCGCTCAAGCTGTTCCGCGCCATCGGCCCGCGTGCCGCGTCCAATCTCGGCGGCCGCGTGCTGCGCGCCGTCGGCCCGCACATTCCGGTCTCGAAAACGGCCCACGACAACCTCGCCGCGGCGATGCCGGAACTAAGCCCCCCGCAACGCCGGCGCGTCGTCGCCGACACCTGGGAAAATCTCGGCCGCACCATCGCCGAACTTGCCCATATCGGCAGATTGCGGCAAACCGCTTCCGGCCCCGGCTACCGCATCTCCGGCGCCGAACACCTGGACCGCGCGGTCGCCTCCGGCCGGCCCAGCCTGATCCTCACCGGCCATGTCGGCAACTGGGAGATCATTCCGCCGGCGGTTTTCAGCCGCGGCATGGACCTCGCCTTCATGTACCGCGCCGCCAGCAACGCCCTGGTCGACGACCTCATCCTGCAGATGCGCGAAGCCGACATGGGCCGCAAGGTCACGATGTTCGCCAAGGGCAGCGCCGGCGCCCGCGCCGCACTTTCCCACCTGACGCATAACGGCAACCTTGGCATGTTGATCGACCAGAAACTCGACAACGGCATCGCCGTGCCATTCTTCGGCATCCCCGCGATGACCGCCCCGGCGCTCGCCGCCTTCGCGCTGAAATTCCAGTGCGCCATCATCCCGATCCACGTCGTCCGCGAAGGCCCCGCCCGCTTGCACGTGATCTGCGAACCGCCGCTGGTTTTGCCCGACACCGGCAACCGCGCCGCCGACACGCTCACCTTGATGACCACCGCCAACCAGATCCTCGAACGCTGGATCCGCGAAACCCCCGGATCCTGGCTCTGGCTACACCGCCGCTGGCCGAAACCAACGGCTACGACTTCGCCTTAGGCCGCCGCCGCCGACTTCAACTGCCCGCAGGCAGCCAGAATATCCTGGCCGCGCGGCGTGCGCACCGGCGCCGCATAGCCCGCCTGCATGACGATCTCGGCGAACGGCTTGATCGCCGCCGGGCTCGAGGTGCGGTACGCGCTGCCGGGCCATGGGTTGAACGGGATCAGGTTCACCTTCGCCGGCAGCCCGGCGATCAGCCGCACCAGCTCGCGCGCATCCGCCGGGCTGTCGTTGACGCCGTCCAGCATGATGTACTCGAAGGTGATCCGCCGCGCGTTCGAGGCGCCGGGATAACGCTTGCACGCCGCCAGCAACTCCTTGATCGGATACTTGCGGTTCAGTGGCACCAGCTCGTCGCGCAGTTCATCGGTCACCGCGTGCAGCGACACCGCGAGGTTCACCCCCAGCTCTTCGCCGGCCCGGTCCATCATCGGCACCACCCCGGAAGTGGACAGCGTGATCCGCCGCCGCGACAGCCCGATCCCCTCGCCATCCATCACGATCTTCATCGCGGCGGCGACGTTCTCATAATTATACAGCGGCTCGCCCATCCCCATCAGCACGATGGTGGAGAGCAGCCGCGGAATCTCGCCCTTCGGGCTGGGCCATTCGCGGTAGGCATCCCGCGCCGCCATGAACTGCCCGACGATCTCCGCCGCCGAAAGATTGCGCGCCAGAAGCTGCGTGCCGGTATGGCAGAACCGGCAGGACAAAGTGCAACCCACCTGCGAGGAAATACAAACGGCGCCCCGATCCTCCACCGGATCGGGGATATAAACCGTCTCCACCGCCTGGTTGTCCCGGAAGCTGAACAGGAACTTGCGGGTCGCGTCGCGGCTCAGCTGATCCAGCGCCACCACCGGCCGCCCGACCACGAACCGTTCCGCGAGCTTCTCCTGCAGCGGCCGGGCGATGCTACTCATCGCGGCGAAATCCGTCACGCCCTGATGATAGATCCAGTGCCAGAGCTGCTTGGCCCGGAACGGCTTCTCCCCCGCCGCCTCGACCTCGGCGGTCAGCTCGGCCCGTGACAATCCCACCAGATCCACCCGCCCGTCGGCGAGCCGGTTGCCCGGCGGCGCGAAGGCCGCCGCCTTGGCGAGGATGCGGTCCCGTTCGGCGGCCGTGAGCGCGGCGTTCACGGACACGCGGCGGCGATGGCGCTGTAGGCGCCGGAAAACCCGGTCAGGCTGAAAGCGTCTGTCACGGTCCCGCCGCCGCTGGTCGAGGATTTGGCGGTGGCGGTCGAGCCGGCCTGAAACGCCTTCACCGCGGCGCCTCCGGCGGTGGTGAAGGCGGTCCCGCCTTTGGTGTAGAAGCTGAGCGACGGCCCGCCGGCATCCAGCGTCACCGTCGCTTTCGCCGGATAGGTGTAGCCGGCGCTCAGCGTCACCTCGTCCCGCCCGGCCTTGCGCTGCGTCACCGTCAGCATCACCGCTCCCCGGCCGCTAAGCTTCGGCGTCGAGCTTTGCGCCACGGTAAAGGCATAGCAGGCCTTAGCGGCGCCGCTGCCATAGGTCGCGGCGGTCCAGTCCCCGAACTTGCCGTCGGCACTGCCCAGTGGCACCGGGCCGGTGCCGTTGGCGGGAGTAGCGGCGCAGGCCAGGGCAGGGGCCAGAACGGCAAAAGCGGCGAGCAAGATTCTCATGACCCTGCAATAGCCAGCCCGGCACCCCGCCACAAGCGAGGATCGATCGTCTTCAATAGCCTTTGTCCCGGTCCACCAGCGTCGGCGGCGTGTCCCCCGCCAACAAAGCCTGCAGGTTGGCGGCCAAAATCTCCAGCGTCCGCGCGTTATAGGTGCCGGCATGGTCGGAGGACATATGCGGCGTGATCACCAGGTTGCGGGTGGTCCAGGCGCGGTCGCCAGGCGGCAGCGGCTCGCGCTCGAACACATCCAGGATCGCCCCGCCGAGCCGCCCGTCCTGCAGCGCGTCCAACAAAGCGGCCTGGTCGATCAGCCGGCCGCGCCCGATATTGATCACCCCAGCGCTGGCAGGCAGCAGCGCCAGCCGTTCGGCCGAAAGCAGGTTGTGGGTCGCCGGCGTCAGCGGACAGGCCAGGAGCAGAATATCCGTCGCCGGCAGCACCGCCTCCAGCGCCGCCATCGTCCGGGTCTCGTCGCAATGCGGGTGCGGTTCGTCGTTGTACCGGATGCCCGTCACCCGCATCCCCAGCCGCTTCGCCTGGCCCGCCGCGGCGCCGCCCAGGCTGCCCAGCCCGACGATCGTCAGCCGGTGCTCGGCGGCGAGCCCGGCGGTGACGCGGCGCCAGCGCTGCCGCGCCTGGTCCGCCGCGAATGCCGGCATCAGGTTGACCAGCATCAGGATCGCCATCAGCGCGTATTCGCCGGCTTTCTCGGCATGGGTGCCACGGTTATTGGCCAGCAGCACGTGCGGCGGGATGATCCGTAGCTGCAACAGGCTGTCGACCCCGGCGGAGGTGCTCTGGATCAGCTTCAGCCGCGGCGCCGCGCCGAGGTTGAAGTTCTGCAGCCCCCAGGGCGGCGTCACCAGCACGTCCACCTGGTCCGCGACGGCGGCGAAATCCTTAGCACCGGCGCCGAAGCTTAGATCATACCCGCTGATGCCGGCGGCCGAAACCGCCGCCTCGTCGATCGGCTCGTCGATCCCGGCCGGCTGATTATGAATGTGGATATGCATTGCAATTCTCTTCTAGCGGTGCGGGACCAGCTGCAGCAGCCCATAGATCGCGGCGCCGGCCAGAAACCCGACCAGCGTGCCGTTGACCCGGATATATTGGAGGTCCTTGCCGACCCGCAATTCCAGCTTGTCGGTGATGGTGGCCGTGTCCCAGGCGCCGATCACCCGGCCGATGAATTCCGCCAGCTCCAGCCGCGCCGCCGGCAGGATATGCAGCACCAGCGTCCGCACCGCGGTGTCGATCCGGATCCGAGCGGCCGGGTCCGCCGCCAGCGCCCCGCCCAGCCCGGCCAGAGCATCCTCGATCACCACGATGGTCCGCCCATGCGGGCGGGCGGCGTCCGCCTCCAGCGCCCGGCGCAGCCGCGACCAGACGTCCCAGGCCCAGACCTTTACCGTCTCATGCGCCAGCACCGCCCGCACCGCGCGACCTAGCTCGGCAGCGCGTTCCGGGTCGGTCTCCAGCCGATCGATCTCGCGGCGCGCCCACTCGTCGAACGCCTCGCGCAACTCCGAGCTGTCCGGCCCGATCCGTTCCAGCTCGGCGTTCACGGCGCTCATCACCCGCCGGGCGATCGTGGCCCCCACGGCCCAGCCGACCAGCCTGCCGCCCTGCTCGCGCACCCGTTCCTTCACCGCCTCCCGCAACGCCTCTTCCCGTGAGGCAAGCAAGACCTTCAACTCACTGAGAAGAAAGGTGAGCACCTCCTGGTGCCGCCCCCCTTCCACCAACCCCATCAGCGCCCGAGCGATGACCGCCCCAGCGGCGCGGCCGCCCAGCAGCCGCGGCAGCAGCCGCGCCACCAGGCGGCGCGCCCGCCCATCCTCGACGCTGGCCAGCAGCTTGGGCAGCATTCCGGCCATGGCAGAGGCGATCGGCCGCACCGCCGTCGGTTCGGAGAGAAACCGGCCGATGATCGCCGGCGTATCCAGCTGCGCCAGTGACTTGTTGATGTCAGCCTCGGTCACGACATGATTCGCGACAAACCGCCCAAGCGCCGCGCCCAGCCTGGCCTTTTGCGCCGGCAGAATGGCGGTATGAGGGATCGGCAGGCCGAGCGGGTGGCGGAACAGCGCCGTCACCGCGAACCAGTCGGCCAGCCCGCCGATGAACCCGGCCTTTGCGGCGTCGCGCAACAAACCGGTCCACCTGGTCAGCGGCAGCGCGTAACCGGCGATCGCCAGCAGCCCCATCAGCGCCAGCAACGCGGTGGCGAAGGCCCGGTGCCGGTTGAGGGTGGCGCGCAGCGCCGCATCCGGGTCGGTGGTCATGGCTCACAAATAGGCCCCGGCCCGAAGCCGGCGCAAGGCGAGCCGACAGCCGGACGCGGCTGGACCAGCAAAGCCGCGCTGAGCAAATTTGTTGCGAGTTCCAGGTGTTTCGGCGCATGGTGCTGTCGGCGGTTGACCGCCGGCAGCGGCGCCCTGATGGCCGCATTTGGCGAAAAAAAACAAAAGAATTGGTTGGAGTGCCATGAAAGCAAACGATTTTGGGACTGGACTAGCTCTGCGAAAGCTCGACAGATCAGCCCGCCGCGACGACGACCGCCCCGGCGTCAAGGCGGCCCTGCTCGGCCTGGTCTGTGTCGCCGGCGTCTTCGGGCTGCTCGGGCTGCTCTACGCGCTGTAGAGGGTCAACTCATCGTCCTCTACTCTCATTTTGGCGCGCAATTCCATGGCTCAGTCGTTCGCTGCGCGATTCGACTTCAAGCCATACTGCTCTAGTCACCGCCAGCGCGGCGCGGCATGAGGCGCCATGCCGTTTCTTACAGAAAGCCCGCCGCCGCGCGGCATCGCCACCGAAATAAGGCCCGGCATCCGTCGCATCGTCGCCGACAATCCGAGCGTGATGACCTATCTCGGCACCAACACCTACCTGCTGGACAATGCCGACGGCCTGACGATCATCGACCCCGGCCCCGACCATCCGGCACATATACAGGACATCCTGGCCGCTGCCGGAAACGTCCCGATCCGCCGCATCCTGCTCACCCACGGCCACGGCGACCATGCCGGCGCCGCTTCGGGCCTGCAGGCGGCAACCGGCGCGCCGGTCTTCGTCTACCGAGCCGCGCAAGTCCCGCCTGAAACCGGCCTCGCCGACGGCGACACCGTCGCCGGCCTGAACGCCGTCTTCACCCCCGGCCACGCCGCCGATCATCTGTGTTTCGCCACCACCGCCGGGACCACGAAGATCTTGTTCAGCGGCGATCACGTCATGTCCTGGTCGTCCTCGATCGTGAACCCGCCGGATGGCAACATGCGGGACTATTACCGATCGCTCGACCTGCTGTTGCGCCGCGACGACGCGCTCTATCTGCCCGGCCACGGACCGCCCTTGCCCAGGCCGCGTACCCTGGTGGAGGAGCTGCTGGCGCACCGCCGGCACCGCGAAACCGCGATCATCGAAGCGTTGCGGCAGCAGGAATGGAGCGTCGGCAGCCTGGCAGCGGCGCTGTACGGCAAAACCGACCCCTGGCTGATCGTCGCCGCGCAACGCAACGTGCTCGCTCACTTCCTCAAGCTGCGCGACGAAGGCCTGGCCGTGGAACGGCCAGGAGCCGCCGCATCGTCCGACGCAACGGACGTTCAAGCCGCGATGCGCCGCGACGCGGAACGCGTTTTCGCGCTACCGCCAGAACCGCAAGCCAACTTTTAAAGTTCGGCCTACGGTTTCTGCAAAAAATCCCGCAGCGCCTGCGCCGTGAGTGGCTCGGCAAATAGAAAACCCTGGGCGTGCGTCACGCCGAGATCCTGCATCCGGCGCAGCACCTCCGGAGTCTCGATCCCTTCCGCCACCACGCCCTGGCCATTGTCGCGCGCGCTGGCGACGATCCGGCGGATGAACGCATCATGCGCCGGGCTCTCGGCGACGACGACGCTGCGGTCGAGCTTGATCGTCCGCAAAGGCAGTCGCATCAGCGCGTCGAGGTTCGGGGTCCCGGGCGTCACATCGTCCAGGGCGACGACATAGCCCGCCTCCAACAACCGGTCGATGATCTGGCCCAACTCGGCGGTGTTCCTGACCGGGTGGCGCTCGGTAAGTTCGAAGCCGATCTGCCGCGGCGGCAACAAACCGGTTCGGGCGGCGTCGATCATCGCGATCAACTTCGGATGCAGCATGACCTCGAGTGGCAGGTTGAAGATAAAGCACAGCCCGCTCTTGTGGCCGATATTGTAATCGTCCTGTTCGGCGAGGCCGCGATGCAGCACCGCACTTGTCAGATGCATCGAGGCGGCGGCGCTGTCCATTGCCGCCAGTAACGATTCCGGCCCGGCCAGCACGTCATCCGGCCCAAAAACCCTGGCCAGCACCTCGACCGCCGAAGCCCGCATTTCGTGCAAGTTGATGACGGGCTGATAAAGCAGGCGCAGTTGCCCAGCCAGTTGCTTAAGATCAACCGGCGCTGGCGCCCCGTTGGGGCCTGAGCCGCTTACTGACGTCAACATTTTGTCCCGCGGTTTCAGTTCGAAACATAACCCAAACAAAATCTAAAGGCAATAAGTAGATATTTATAATTTATTGGACAGGCCTCACGGTAAGCCCGGTTTCTGCACTTTTAGAGTGCTCACGTCGCGCCGCAGCCGACGCTCCCCCAGGATCAGCAGGATCGGCGCCGCAATGAAAATCGACGAAGACGTGCCAACGACGATCCCGAACAGCATGATCCACGCAAAACCTGAAAGCGCCGTGCCGCCGAACAAAGCCAGCGGCAATGCCGCCAGAAAAACCGTGCCGGAGGTGCCGAGCGTGCGGTTCAACGTCTCGTTGATCGAGCGGTCGATCAACTGCCGCAGCGGCATCGTCTTGTACTTGCGCAGGTTCTCGCGCACCCGGTCGTACACCACCACCTTGTCGTTGGTGGAGTAGCCGATGACCGTCAGGATCGCGGCGATCGTCACCAGGTCGAATGGAATGCGGGTGATGACCATGAAACCGATTGTCTTGGTGGTGTCCAAAATCAGCGTGGCAACGGCGCCGACCGCGAACTGCCACTCGAACCTGAACCAGATGTAGAACAAAATCATCAAGAAGCTCAGCCCCAGCGCCTCCAGCCCCTGGATGAAAAGCTGGTCGGAAACCGAAGCGCCGATCGCCTGGGTCGAGAGGATACGCGCACCTGGTGCCGCCTTGGCCAAGGCGGTCTCCACCTCCGAAATGGCGGTCTGAGTCTCGGCCGCGTTCTGCCGCGACTCCAGGCTGATCAGCACGCCATGCCCGGCCGCGGCCCCGGCGCCAAAGCTCTGCAAACCGGCATCGGCAAGCCCGGATTGCGCCAGCGCGCCCCGAAGCGCCGCGAAATTCACCGGCCGCGGCGTCTCGATCTGCAACACCACACCGCCCCGGAAATCCAGGCCCAGATTGAGGCCGGGATAGAAGAACAGGATCACCGAGGCCGTGGACAACACCGCCGAAATCAGCAGCCCGGCAAACCGGCCGTTCATGAAACGGATGTTGGTGCCGTCAGGTACGAAGCGAAACATCGGGCGGCCGAGGGAGATCATTCAGGAACCCTAAAAGTAAGCAAAAAAGCATCTTCTTTTTGTGAACAAAAAGAAGCAAAAAAACTTTTGGAGTCTGGGCCATGGGCGTCACCGCCGCCAACGCCCCAGGCCCAGATTAACAAAAGTTTTTTGGTTCTTTTTTTCAAAAAAGAACTTCTTCCTTAAACCGGCAACGCGGCAGGCCGCCGCGCGATATACCAGCGCGACGTAATCAGCCGCACCAGCACCGTTGCGGTAAACAGCGTGCTGATGATGCCGACGCAGATGGTGACGGCGAAGCCCCGCACCGGCGGCGAGCCGAAGATGAACAGCGTGACATGCGCCAGCAGCGTGGTGACATTGGAGTCGATGATGGTGCCGTAGGCCCGCTTGTACCCCGCCTCCAGCGCCGCCAGCGGCTTGCGCCCGCCTTTCACCTCTTCGCGCACCCGCTCGTTGATCAGCACGTTGGCGTCCACCGCCATGCCGAGGGTGAGCAGGATGCCGGCCATGCCCGGCAGCGTCAGCGTCGCCCCCATCACCGAGAGGATCGCCAGCATGATGATCAGGTTGAAGATCAGCGCGATGTTCGCGAACCAGCCGAACAGCCCGTAGAACGTGCCCATGAAGGTCATCACCAGGATGAACCCGGCCAGCAGCGATAGCGCCCCGGCCCGGATCGCGTCCGCCCCCAGTTCCGGCCCGACGCTTTGCTCCTCGACAATGTTGAGCGGCGCCGGCAGCGCCCCCGCGCGCAATAACAAAGCAAGGTCGGTGGCCTGCTGCGGCGTGTAGTTGCCGGTGATCACGCCGGAGCCGCCGGTGATCGGCTCGCGGATGTTCGGCGCCATGATGATCTTGCCGTCGAGCACGATGGCGAACGGCTTGCCGACATTGGCGGTGGTGACATCGGCGAACTCCCGCGCCCCCACCGAATTCAACGAGAAGTTGATATCCCAGGCGCCGGTTTGCGGGTCGGTCGAGGCCTGGGCATTTTCGAGGTCGGCGCCGTCCACCGCCACCGCTGAGAGCACCGGTAGAGTCTGGCTGGGATTGTCCTGCATCGGCAGCACCTCGTCGCCCAGCGGCGGCAGTGCGCCGGGGGCGGCGGTGGTGTCGACCAGCTGGAAGGTCATATGCGCGGTGGTGCCGATCAGCGTCTTGATCCGCGCCGGGTCGGAGATGCCGGGCAGCTGCACGACGATCTGGTCCGCGCCCTGCCGGGCGATCTGCGGGTTGATCACGCCCGAGCCGTCGATCCGGCGCTGGATGATGGTGATGGACTGCGCCACCGCCTGCGATTGCCGCGCCACCTGTGCCGCGTGCGGTATGCTCAAGGTCACATTCCCATCGGCGCCGACATCGACGCTGAGGTTCGGCGTCGCGGCGTTCGGCGCGTAAGTGACGAGCTTGCCCAGGGCCGCCCGCGCCGCCGGCGCGTCCGTTACGTTCAACAGATGCAGCACCACCTGGTTTTGCGCCGGGTCGGCCCGTAAGCTGGTATAGCCAAGACCCGCATTCCGCATCGCCTGCCGGGCCTGGTCGACCAGGCTGGCCAGGTCCTGTTTCTGCACCGCCGCGAAATCGAGCTGCAGCAGCAGATAACTGCCGCCGCGCAGATCGAGACCCAGATGGACCTGCGTCCACGGGATGAACGCCGGCAAAAATCCCGGCCGCGCCGCCAGATTCGGCAGGCTCAACAGGATGCCGAGCCCGCACAGCAGCGCGATGCCGATGGTCTTGGCGCGGGTGAAATACAGCATGGCGGGCGGCAGGCTCCGGAAGGCGCGAGGGGGCGAAACGGGAGCGGTATGGCCGCGCCCTCGGTTGCGTGCAACCCCGCCGGGCGTTACAGCCGCGGGGCATGAACCGCTTGAACGTCGGTCTGATCGGTGCCGGGCATTTCGGCCGGTTCCACGCGCTGAAGCTGGCGGCGGCGAAGCAGGCGAGGCTGATCGGCCTGCACGACCCGGACGCGGCGCGGGCGCAGGCGGTGGCCCGCGAGGCCGGCACGCAGCCTCTGGCCCTGCAAGAGCTTCTGGCCGCGGCGGATGCCGTGGTCATCGCCGCCCCGGCGGAATTCCATTTCGAGCTGGCTGCGCAAGCACTCGAAGCCGGCAAGCACGTTCTGGTGGAAAAGCCGATCGCCGCCACTCTCGAACAGGCCGCCGACCTGGCGGCGCTGGCGCGGCGCCATAACCTGGTCCTGCAGGTCGGCCACCTAGAGCGATTCTCCGCGGCCCACGGCGCGGTGACCAAGCGCATGGGCAAACCGCTTTATATCGAAGCGGTTCGGATCGCGCCGTTCAAGCCGCGCGGCACCGACGTTTCGGTCATCCTCGACCTGATGATCCACGACCTGGACCTGATCCTGGCGCTGATCGACGCCCCGATCGACCATGTGGACGCGGTCGGCGCGGCGGTCTCCAGCGAACTCGAGGACATCGCCAACGCCCGCATCCGCTTCGCCAACGGCGCGGTCGCGACCATCACCGCCAGCCGGATCTCGCTGAAGACCGAACGCAAGATGCGGATCTTCTCGCAAAGCGGCTACCTGACCGTGGACTTTTCCGCCCGCAAGCTGACCCGCATCGGCCGGGGGATCGGCATCAAGCTGCCGGGCATCGCCGAGTTCGGCATCGAACAGGCAAGCTGGGCCGACCACGACAACCTGGCGGCGGAACACGCCGCCTTTTTCGCCTCGGTGCTGGAAGGCGCGCCGGTGCTGGTGGACGCGGCGGCCGGGGCGCGGGCACTGGCGGCCGCGATCGCCGTCAGCACCGCCATCGCCGAGAGCCGGGCGCTGGCCGTGGCTTCGGGACTCGTGGATTAAGTTGCCGCCACCAGTTCGCGCCGCAGCGTGTCCCGCAGCTCGTCGCGTTTGATTTTACCCTCGGCGGTACGCGGGATCGCTTGCACCAGCCGCAACGCGAACGGGAACGCGATCAAGGGTTTCAGAACCCGCAGCAGCGCCGGCACGTCGAGCGCCGGGCCGGCCACCACGCACACCACCACCGGCGGCGTCGCGCTATGGTCGTTGCGTTGCAGCACCGCGACATCCGCCACGCTGGCGCGGCCGAGGATCTTGGCTTCCAGCTCGGCGCAGGGCACCTTGATGCCGCCGAGGTTGAGCACGTCGCCACGCCGCCCCATCAGCCGGAACCGCCCAGGTGCGACCGCCGCGGCAAGGTCGCCGGGGTGGAACCAGCCGTCCCGGAACATCGCGGCCGTGGTGGGAGCATCGTCCAGGTAACCGCCGACCATGCCACCGCTCCGCACCCGGATCAGGCCGATCGCACCCGCCGCCACGGCGCCGCCGCGATGGTCGACAATCTCCGCCTCGACCGCCGGCGCCAGCGCCAGCGTTCCGGCTTCGTCCACGGTGCCGATGCCGCCCATCTCGTTGGTGCCGTAGGTATCGCGCAGCCGTCCGGCCAGTCTTTGCAGCGCCTGTTGGCGTAGCGCCGCCGGCAGCTTGGCGCCGATCAGCTGCACCGTCAGTCCTGGCAATAGCGGCGCCGCGCCGGCCTCCGGCAACCGCTCCAACAGGATGCGCAATTGAAACGGCAGCATCGTCATATGGGTCGGCCGGTCGGTTTGCAGGCGCGGCGCGGCGCCGCCGGCGCCATGGAACATGAAGGTCGCGCCGAGCCGGAAGCAATTAGCGGCGGCCATGTACATGCTGCCGACGCTGAAATGCATGGTGGCGAGGAAGCGGGCCTTGCCGTTCAGGCCGAGGCCGTATTTCGGCTCGCGCTGCGCCCGCAGCCGGAACGCCAGCATGGATTGCGTCAGCAGCATCGACTTCGGCGCCCCGGTGGTGCCGGAGGAGCGCAACAGCACCGCCCCATCCCCCGCCGCCGCCAGCCGCGCCGGCGGCGTCGCGGCCTCCGGCGCCGCCAGCGCCGCCAGCGCCTCTTCCACCCAGGACGCGGTGATCCTCACCAGCCGGCCGTGACCCGGAAGGGCCAGCTTCCGCACCGCCAGCACCAGGTCGGCGCCTTCCAGCAAGGCCCGGCATTCGACGCCTTCGTCCGGATGGAACGAGCCGGTGACGACCCCCAGGCTTTCTAATCCGAACACCAGCAGCAGCTGCACATAAAGATCGTCATGCCCCACCGCCGCGAGGCTGCCGGCGGCCAGGCCGAAGCCGGCGAGCCGGTGCGTCATCGCCGCCAGATCCCAGGCGAACGCGGCGTAGCCGACGGCGGCGCCGTCGCGGATCACGGCGGGATGCGCCGGCCGCCGCCGGGCATGAAAGCCGATGGCGGCGGCGACCGGGCGATAAAGCTTCGGCCTGTTCATGGTTGCAACCTGCCGCGGGCCGATGAAGACGGCGTAAAGCCGCACGGCTGGCGGTTGGCCGGACGCCGCCGCCCCTGTAGATCGAAGCCATGAGTTCAGATGCGGCGAGCAGCGATGCGGCGCGGCGGGCCGGCGCGTGGACCCGTGCGTCGGCGCCGCTCCTGGTCTTCCTGCTCGCCCTGCTGCCGCGCCTGCACGGCCTCGGCAGCCGGCCGTTCTGGTACGATGAGGTGGTGTCGCTGCAGCGCGCCGCGCTGCCGCTGCCGGCGCTGCTGCACGATTCGTTTCTGCGCCACCACCTGCCGGCCTATTTCCTGCTGATCAAGCCGTTCACGGCGGCGGCGGACCCGCAATTCTGGCTGCGGCTGCCCTCGGCGATATGCGGCGCGCTCACTGTCATGCTGGCCTACCGGATTGCCACGCGCGCCGCCGGCCCCGGCGCCGGCGTCGGGGCGGCGCTCATCCTCGGCCTGGCGCCGACGCAGATCGCCTTCTCGCAGGAGGCGCGGAGCTACGCGCTGATGATCTGCCTGATCCTGCTGGCCCTGGACGGTCTCGTCGGCCTGGGCCTCGCGGCAGGCGGCGCGGCCCGCTCCTGGCGGGACCCCGAGGCGCCGCGGGCCGACTGGATTCGCTTCATCGCCGGCTCCACCGGAGCGCTTTGCGTGCTGGGCGATGCCTGGCCCTGGCTGCTCGCCGCCAACCTCGCCGCCGCCATGCTGATCGCCCGTGCCCAAAATCGCGTTGGCCTGCTGCGCAACGTCCTCGCCGCCGACGCCATCATCCTGGGCGTCTCACTGCCGTTCTACATCGCCATGCTGGCGCTGCAGTACAACTCCGTCATCGGCGGCCTGAGCTGGGTGCCCAAACCGACCGCGCAGCTGGTCTGGTACGACATCGAGTCGGTCTATCTAATGCGCGTCGCCGACTTCACCAGTTTTCACTTCATGGCGACCGGCACCCCACTCGCCGTCGCCTGGATCATCGGCATCGGTCTCACCGCGGCTTGGCTGTTCGCCATCTGGCGGCTGCGGGCCAGGCCGAACCTGCTGGCAACCCTGTTGCTCGCCACCCTGTTTCTGCCGCTCTCCTTCGGCCTGGTTTCGATCTGGCGGCCGCTGCTGATGCCGCGTTACATCCTCTGGAGCGCCGCACCCTTCGCAATCCTCGCCGGCATGGGCGTCGACGCCGCCTTGGCCCGGCTGGGCCGGGCGGCGCGGGCTGGCGCTGTCGTCGCCGGCACGGCGCTGCTCCTGGTCAACCTGCTGCCGTTCTACCGGGTCGAGACCAAGGCGCGCTGGGACCTGGCCGCCGCTTTGTTAGTCACGGAGTCCCGGCCCAGCGACGTCTACTACCTTTCGCAAGCCGGCGCCGCGCCGACGATGCGCTACTACCTGCCGAAATCCCTGCAACTGGTGCTGATCGCCGATTGGAGCGGCGACCTCGCCCACGCGCTGGCGGCGCGGGCGCAAGGCCGGCGGGTCTGGGCGATCTACGGCGACGCCTGGCAGACCACGTTCTGGGAGTCGCGCTCCGCGTTTCAGGCCCAGCTGGCGCCGCTCGGCCCGCCGGCCGCAAGGCAACAGATCGGCGGCCGCATCACCCTCTGGCGCTACGACCCGCCGGCCAAAACCGGACCGCGCTAGAGTTGCAACGAAAGCGGTTGTTATAGTCCGCAACTGAACCAAAGCCACCGTGGCAGGCGACCAGACAATCTTGCTGCCGTTCGGTTCGACTTCAAGCCAAATTGCACCTCTTATTTGGCGAGCAATTTCATGGCTCAGTCGTATCGCTGCACGATTCGACTTCAAGCCATATTGCTCTAAACCAATCGCCAGCCTTCCTGGAGCACCGTTTTGCCGAAGCCGAACCGGCCGCCTGGAAGCCATTCATCGCCCCGCGTGGCCATCTGCTTTCTTTCATTCGACCGGCACCGCCTGGCACGGCTGACCCTCGACAGGGTGCTGCGCTACAAACCGCCGGCCTGGCAGTTGCGCGTCTTTCAGGATGGCGCGCGCGAACGCCACTCCGGCCGGCTCGTCGGCGATGCGACGCGCATCGAGCGCAACCTCGAAATGTTCGCCAGGCTTGGTGTGGACGTCGCCTATCAACCCGGCATCAACAACGGCACCGCGATCAATATCTGGGCCGCCGAATGCTGGGCGTTCGAGACGGTTGGCGCCGATTTTCTGATCCTCATCGAAGACGATATCGTGATCTCGCGGCATTTCTTCACGACCATGCGCGCGCTGGCGCGGCTCGCTTCGAACGACCCCCGCATCGGCGCCTTTTCCGCCTTCGGCGACGCCAGCATCGGCTGGCTGGCGCAGTGGCGGGCCCGGCATCGGCTGCAACCGATGCACCATCGCTGGGGCTACGGCATAACCCGCGACTACTGGCTGCGCACCCGGCCGGATTACCGGCACTATCTCGGCCTGCTCGAAAACTTCGACTACCGCGACCGCCCGAACGCCACCATCGTCGCCTGGCTGAGCGGGCTGGAACATGCCGGCGCGACCAGCCATATCACCTCGCAAGACGGTGTCAGGACCGCGATCATGCTGAAACTCGGCTGCCTTTCGGTGATGACAACGCCGAGCTACGCCGTGAACATCGGCAAGCGCGGCATGCACTCCTTCCCCTCGTTCTATAACGAAAATCGTGAAAAGATCAGAGGCCGCCACGCCTTTTTCCCGTTGCCACTGCGCCTTCCAACGGTACTAAGCGCCGCGGCGGCCGCCCGGCTCGATCACGAAAACCGCTGCTTGAGCTACTGGTAGATTTTACCGATCGGTGTAGCCGCCGATCACCGGCAGGATCTCGCCGGTGATAAAACTCGACATCTGCGGCGAGGCCAGGAACAGATAGGCGGGTGCGATCTCCTCCGGCTGCGCCGGCCGCTTCATCCTGGTCTCGGCGCCGAAACTCTCCATCTTCTTCGGGTTGTCGTTCGGGTTGAGCGGGGTCCACACCGGCCCCGGTGCGACCGCATTTACCCGGATGCCGCTCGACGCCAGGCTGCCGGACAGCGCCCGGGTAAAACTATGGATGCCGCCTTTGGTCATCGTGTAGTCGATGATGGTGGAGTTGCCGAGCAAGCCGGTGACCGAGCCGGAATTGACGATCGCCGCACCCTCTTTCAAATGCGGCAGGCAGGCCTGCGTCATGTGGAAATAGCCGTACAGATTGGTTTTGACGGTGAGGTCGAAATGCTCTTCGGTCAGATCCTCGAACCGGCTGACATGCAGCTGGAACGCGGCGTTGTTGACCAGCACGTCGAGCTTGCCGAAAGCCTTCAACACCTGTTCGACCGCCGCGAAACAAAATTCACGGCTGGTCACGTCGCCGGCGATCGCCAGCGCCCGTTTTCCTTCGGCTTCGATCGCCCGCGTCACGGTGGCGGCGTCCTCTTCCTCGCCCGGCTGGTGCAGGATCGCGACATCCGCACCCTCCCGCGCGAACAGCACGGCCACCGCCCGGCCGATCCCGGAATCGCCGCCGGTGATCAGCGCGGTCTTGCCCGCGAGCTTGCCCGAGCCTTGCCAGTACGGCGCGTCGTAAAGCGGCGCCGCCGCCAGGCTGTCCTCCATGCCCGGCGCCTTGTTCTTCGGCGAAAACGGCGGCTCCGGATAATGCCGCGCCCCGGCCTGCATCGCGCCCTTCATCTCGAGCGGCGGCCGCGCCTGGTCGGCGGCGGCAACCTGGTCGCGGATCTCCTGTTGCTTGGTGGCGAGTTGCTTGGTGGCGAGGTCGGCATCGGCCATGGCGGCTCTCCCATTGGTATGGCCGAGACATGGGGCGCGCGGCCGGTGGTTGAAGAGCTAAGCCGGCACCACCTGCCGTGCGGCCACCGCCTGGGCTTGGGCCTGGGCCCGGGCCTGGGCATCGGCCTCTTCCAGCCGCTGCCGCAGGACGCCGCGCATGATCTTGCCTTCCGGCGTCCGTGGGATCTCCGGCACCGGGCGCACGTGGAACGGGAAATTGATGATCGGCCGGATCAGCGCCACTAATTGTGCAAGGTCGGCAACCCCGCCGACCGCGCAGACGACGATGGTGGGCGAGGCCGTGCCGTTGTCGCGTTGCCAGATCGCTACATCAACGAGCGACGCCACGGCCAGAATTCTGCTTTCAAGGTCGGCGCAGGCGGTCTTGATCCCGCCCCGGTTGACCACGTCTTCGCGGCGGCCGGTCAGCCGCAACCGGCCGGGGGCGACGATGGCGGCGATGTCGCCGGGGGTGAACCAGCCGTCCCGGAACATCGCCGCGCTGGCGAGCTTGTCGCCCGCATAGCCGGCGACCATCGCCGGGCCGCGCACCCGCAACAACCCGGCCTGGCCGGCCGGCCGCACCACGCCCTGCTCGTCGACGATCTCCACCTCGACCCCCGCCGCCAGCGTGACCAGACCGTCGACGCCAACCTCGCCGATCGAGCCGGTTTCGTTGGTGCCATAGGTCTCGCAACTTTTTCCGCCGAGCTTTTGCAAGGCCAGCCGCCGCAGATCGTCCGGCATTTTCGCGCCGATACCCTGCACCGTCAGCGCCGGCAGCAGCGGCGCCGAGCACGCCGGCAGCCGGGCCAGCAGCAGGCGCAGGTGGTAGGGCAGGAAGGTCATATGCGTCGGCCGCAGCGCCAACTGCGCGGCGGCGGTGCCCCCAGTGTAGCAGATGAAGGTAGCGCCGAGCCGCAGGCAGTTGTTGACGCTGCGGTAGATGCTGCCGACGCTGAGATGCATGTTGGCGAGAAAACGCGCGTCCCGGCTCAGCCCGAGCGCCTTGTGGTGGGCGTGCAGCCGGACCGCGAACATCCGGTGGGTGAGCACCATCCGCTTCGGCCGCCCGGTGGTGCCGGAGGAGCGAAAAATTACCGCCGGGCTCTCCGCCGGCGCCGGCGCCAACGGCCGCACCGGCGGCAGCGCCGCCGCCAGCACGTCGCGCAGCCAATCCGGCGTGATGGTGAACACCCGCGCCGCCGTCTCCGCCGGTCGCGGCCGCTGCGCCAGCACCAGGTCGGCCGCCGCGAACAGCCCGTCATCGACATCCTCGTCGGCCCGGAACGACGCGGTGACCATCCCCAGGCTCTCCAGCCCGAACACCAGCAATAGCTGGATATAAAGATCCTCATGCCCGACGGCGACCACCAACCCCGCCGGCAGGCCAAATCCCGCCAACGCCTGCGTCATCGCCGTCAGATCGCGCTGCAACGCTGCGTAAGTGATCGGTACTTGGTCGCGGATCACGGCAGGGTGCCCCGGCCGGCGCCGGGCATGCAGCGCGATGAAAGCGGCGGTTCGGCGGTAGGAGTCGCGGTTGTGGCCCATCGCCCGACCCTGCCACCGCGCGGTAAACACCGGCTGAATGCCGCCGCCTCGCCGCCATTGTCAGGCGGTTCGGCAACGCTATCTTCTATCAGCGGTCGTCTACAAAACGCTGCCGGGGAGTGTGGAATGCTTTGGAATGCGACAACGATCATCGGCTTTACCGTAACCACGGCCGAGGGCCGGTTCGGCACGGTGACGGACCTGTTGTTCGATGACGAGACCTGGACGGTGGGCTGGCTCGCCGTCGACACGGCCAGCGGGGCCGCAACCGGCGAGGCGGTCCTGCCGGTCGCCGCGGTCGGCAAGCCCGATGTCGCCGCTGCCGAACTGCCCCTGAAACCGAAGCTGCCCGGCACCAGCGGCACCACCCTGCTACCCGAAACCAGCGGCGCGGCGCTCGCCGCCGACGATCCGCATCTCTGGAGCCTCGCCGAACTCGCCGGCTTCACGATCAACGCCACCGACGGGCCGATCGGCCACGCCGAGGACATCCTGCTGCGCGGCGACGACTGGAAAATCCGGTTCGTCACGGTCGATGCCGAGACCTGGCACTCCGGCGAAAAGGTAATGATCTCGCGCCGGGCGATCACGCATATCGACCGCGCCGCCAAGGTCATCCACCTCGACGTCGACCGTCAAGCGGTCAAAGCCAGCCCCGCCTACGACGAGCAAATCTCCGTAGACGGCGCCGACGACGAGTCGTTCCTATCCTATTTCGGCATCAAGTTCGTCAAGAAGTAGCAGTGGATCGGGGGGCTACGGCTGCCGCCGGTCTAACCGAGCCGCGCCTTCACCGCCTCGTTCACCAAAGCCGGGTTTCCCTTCCCGCCCATCGCCTTCATCGTCTGCCCAACGAAGAAGCCGAACAGCTTGTCTTTCCCAGCCTTGTATTCCGCGACCTTGTCCGGATTGCCGGCCAGCACCGCCGCCACCGCGGTCTCGATCGCGCCGGTATCGGTCACCTGCCGCAAGCCGCGCTCCTCGACGATCGCGGCGGGCGATTTCCCGGTCTCCAGCATCGCCTCGAACACATCCTTGGCAATCCGGCCGTTGATGGTCTTATCGGTGATCAGATCGAGCAGCGCGCCGAGAGCGGCCGCCGATACCGGCGGATTTTCGATCGAAGCGCCGGAAATGCGGTTCATCGCCGCGAAGAAATCCCCGGTGATCCAGTTCGCCGCCAGCCGCGCATCCCGCCCCTTCGCCACCGTCTCGTAAAAATCCGCCATCGCCTGCTCGGCCACCAATACGCCGGCGTCGTAGAACGGGATGCCGTATTGCGCGGTGAAGCGTCGCCGCTTGTCGTCCGGTAGTTCCGGCAGCGCCGCCTTCAGGCCCGCGACAAAAGCCTCGTCCAGCACCAGCGGCAACAAATCCGGTTCGGGAAAATACCGGTAGTCATGGGCATCTTCCTTGGAGCGCATGGAGCGGGTTTCGCCGCGCGCCGGATCGTAAAGCCTCGTTTCCTGGCTCACCATGCCGCCCGCTTCCCACACCTCGATCTGCCGCTTCGCCTCGGCCTCCACCGCATGCATCACGAACCGCACCGAGTTGACGTTCTTGATCTCGCAGCGGGTCCGGAAATCCTCGCCGTGCCTGCGTACCGACACATTCACGTCTGCCCGCATCGAGCCTTCTTCCATGTTGCCGTCGCAGGTGCCGAGATAACGCAAAATCTGCCGCAGCTTGCGGACATAGGCGCCGGCCTCCTCCGGCGAGCGTATGTCCGGCTCCGAAACGATCTCCATCAGCGCCACACCAGCGCGGTTCAGGTCGATCACCGATTGCGCCGGATGCTGGTCGTGCATCGATTTTCCCGCATCCTGCTCCAGATGCAGCCGGGTAATGCCAATTTCCTTGATCGTGCCGTCGGCAAGCTCGATCTCCACCACCCCGGCGCCGACGATCGGATGCGCGAACTGGCTGATCTGGTAGCCGTTCGGCAGGTCGGCATAAAAATAGTTCTTGCGGTCGAAGCGGCTGGTCAGGTTGATCCGCGCCGCCAGGCCAAGCCCGGTGCGCACCGCCTGTGCGATGCATTCCTGGTTGATCACCGGCAGCATCCCCGGAAACCCGGCGTCGATGAAACTGACATGCGCGTTCGGCGCGCCGCCATAGGTCGCCGAGGCGCCGGAAAACAGTTTCGACTGTGAAATCACCTGGGCATGAACCTCCAGCCCGACGACAACTTCCCAGGCGCCGGTCGCACCCTCCAGCGTATAACTCATGCGTTACCTCCGGCCATCACAGCGGGCTTCGCGTTGAAGCCGGCGGCCCGCTCCAGCGCCCTGCCCACCGCGAACACCGTCTCCTCGTCGAAATGCCGGCCGATGATCTGCAACCCCAGTGGCAGGCCCTCGGCGGATAGCCCGGCCGGGATGCTCATCGCCGGCACCCCGGCCAGCGAGGCGGGAACGGTAAACACATCGTTCAGATACATCGTCACCGGATCATCCATCTTCTCGCCGATGCCGAACGCGGCGGACGGCGCGGTAGGGGTGAGAATGGCGTCCACCTTCGCAAAAGCTTTGGTAAAATCGCGCAGGATCAGCGCCCGGATCTTCTGCGCCCGTAAATAATACGCATCGTAATAACCGGCCGAAAGCACATAGGTGCCGATCATGATGCGCCGCTTCACCTCGGCGCCAAAGCCCGCGGCCCGGGTCCGCTCGTACATGTCGATCAGGTCCTCGCCCTCGACCCGCGCGCCATACCGCACGCCGTCGTAGCGCGCCAGGTTGGAGGACGCCTCGGCCGGCGCCACGATGTAATACACCGGCAGGCCATACTTGGTGTGGGGCAGGGCGATCTCGACGATCTCCGCCCCGGCGTCGCGCGCCCAGGAGATGCCGGCCTGCCAAAGCGCGCCAATCTCCTCGTTCATGCCGGCGACAAAGTACTCCGCCGGCACGCCGATCCGCAGCCCCTTGATGCCCCGCCCAACCGCCGCCCGGAAATCCGGTACCGGCCGGTCGGCGCTGGTGCTGTCCCTGGCGTCGAACCCCGCCATCGCGCCCAGCAAAATTGCGCAATCCTCCACCGTCCGCGCCAGCGGCCCCGGCTGATCCAGCGACGACGCAAAGGCGATCACGCCGAAGCGCGAGCACCGCCCATAGGTCGGCTTCATCCCGGCCAGCCCGCAAAACGCAGCCGGCTGCCGGATCGAGCCGCCGGTATCGGTCCCGGTCGCCCCCATCGCCATTCGCGCCGCAACCGCGGCGGCGGAGCCGCCGGAAGACCCGCCCGGCACCAGTTTCGCATCCGAGCCGCCACGCCGCCACGGGCTTTCGACCGGGCCAAAGCCGGAGGTGATGTTGGAGGACCCCATGGCGAACTCGTCCAGGTTGGCCTTGCCGAGAAACACCGCGCCCGCCGCCAGCAATTGGCCGGTAACAGTGCTTTCATAAGGCGGCACGAACGGCTCCAGGATCCGGCTGGCGGCGGTGGTCCGCACGCCGGCGGTGCAGAACAGGTCCTTTATGGCAATCGGGATGCCGGTCAGCGGCCCGGCCGCGCCGCCGGCGATCGCCTGGTCCGCCGCCTCGGCCTGTGCGATCGCCTGCTCCGGCGTCACGGTGATGAAGGCGTTCAGGCGCGGGTTCAGCGCCGCGATCGCCGCGTTATGCGCCGCCGTCAGCTCCACGGCAGAAACCTCGCGCGCCGCCAATGCCCGCCCGGCTTCGGCGATTGTCCAGTCGGTCGGGCTCATTCCACAACTTTCGGCACGGCAAAAAATTGCCCTTCGCGGGCCGGCGCGTTGGCTAGAATCGCCTCGGCGATCTCACCGTCCGTCACCACATCGTCCCGCGCCCGCGGCGCCACCAGCGCCCCGCCCGAAAGCGGCGCCACGCCCTCGACATCGACTTCCGCCAACTGCTCGACATAGCCCAAAATGGCGTTCAACTCGTTCCGTAACGTCTCGACTTCCGGCTCCTCGAGCCGGATATGGGCAAGTTTCGCGATCCGGCGGACGGCCGCGGCATCGAGCGACATCAATCTTTCCTTGGGTTTGCTGGCGGCGCGGACCATAACCGCCGCCATGCCGCTCTACAACATCGCAACCCTGCTGGCGGCACTGCCAACCGGCGCCCGGCTGCTCGGCATCGACCCCGGCAAGAAGCGGATCGGCCTCGCCCTTTCGGACGTGCGAAGGCAACTCGCCAGCCCCTACAGCGTCATCGCCCGCGGCAAACTGCAGGCCAACGCCGCGGAAATCGCCCGCATCGCGGCGCGGGAGGGCGTCGGCGGCCTGGTCATCGGTTGCCCGCTGGACGAGCGCCAGGGTCTCGGCCCGGCGGCGCAAGCGGCGCGGGACTGGGCCCACGCCATCTCCGCCGCCACCGGCTTGCCGGCGGCGCTACAGGACGAATCGCTCAGCACCTCGTCCACCCATGAGATGCTGATCGAGGCAAATTTCGGCCGCGTCCGCCGCGCCAAACTGGTGGACAAGATCGCGGCGGCGGCGATCCTGCAGGCCGCACTCGACCAGGAGCGCGCAAAATAAAAAACGGCGGGGACCAGCCCCGCCGCTTTTGTCCGTCAAAGAAAAGCGATCAGCCGTTCTTGACCTTGTCTTTGGCGCTGCCGGCGGCATTCTGCACCTTGCCGGCGACCTTGTCGGTCTTGCCCTCGGCCTTCAACTTGGCATCGCCGGTAACCTTCCCGGCGGCTTCCTTAACGGCGCCCTTAGCCTGCTTGGCGGCGCCGGCAACGCGATCTTTATCCATTATGTGCTCCTCCTTGGGGGTTGATAAGCTTACTTAGGCGTGTTGGCGTTGGCACTGTTGCTCAGCGCGTTCCCGGTCGCGCTGATGTCCTGGCCGGCGCCCGCCGTCGCATGACAAGCGCTCAAAAGCGGCGCGGCGCTCGCCAGAGCGGCAACGGTAATCAAAATTCTAAACATCCCCGACATTCTCGTCTCTCCTGCTGTATGCTCCACTTTTCCAACCTCACGTGGCCGTGAAAAGCTAATATGCACAAGATCGAAACAAGCGGCCATGTTTCAACAGAAAAGTCGGACATTGCGCGTTTGCAAGGTCGCGACCATGAATTTTTCACGCGGCGCGGCCGACCGCATCCAGCTGCAGCGCATCGGCCAGCAGCGCGTAGGACTTGCGCCGCGCCCGGGGATCGTAGGCGGTGGTGGTAATCGCCAGCTCCTGCACCCCAAGCTCGGCCGCAAGCGCCCTGATCCCGGCCGCCACGTCGTCGGCGGTACCGGACAGCGCCCGTTCCCGCAGCCGCGCCATCCGCGCCCGTTCCGGTTCCGAAACCGCGACCGCCGCCGCCGCTTCCGGCGAAGGCAGCGGAACATACTGGCCACGGTCGCGCATCAGCAGCGCCACGGCGCGCGATTGATAGAAGTAATCCGCCTCCGCCTGGCTGTCGCCGGCAAAGGCCCAAACTGTGATGGCGGCGTGCGGCGCCGGACAAAGCGGGCTCGGCCGGAAATTCTCCCGATAGATATCGAGCGCCTGCCGCGCCCCGGTGCCGTCCGCGAAGAAATACGCGAAACAATAGGGCAGCCCGAACCAGGCCGCGACCTGCGCGCCGTAATCGGAACTGCCCAGCATCCAGATCTCAGGCGCGTGCGGACCGACCGGCTCGGCGTGGACGGCGCGGAACGGGTGGCCCTCGGGCAGCGCCGTCCCGGCGGTCCAGGCCTGCAGGTCGCGCAGCATCGCCGGAAACGCATCGGCGGCGCCGGCGGCATTCGGGTTCAGCGCCAGCGCCGTTCGCCCATCCGAACCCGGCGCCCGGCCGACGCCAAGGTCGATCCGCCCCGGCGCGATCGCCTCCAGCACCCGGAACTGCTCGGCCACCTTCAGCGCCGAATAATGCGGCAGCATGATCCCGGCGCTGCCAACCCGAATGCGCGTTGTGGTGGCGGCAACCGCCGCCATCAACACCTCCGGCGCGCTGCCGGCGACGGCGCCGGAATTATGGTGCTCGGAAAGCCAGTACCGCGAATACCCCAGCGCCTCGCAATGCCGCGCCAGCTCAATGCTCTCGCGGATCGACTCGTCGGCCGGAACACCCTCGCGGATCGGCGATTGGTCCAAAACGGAAATCTTCATGCCAGTGATATGGGGGCGCGGTGCGCGGGCAAAATAGCGGGCCTCCGGCGGCCGGGGCCGAGAGGCCCCGGACCCCATCAGTTTGGGACTTGGGTTGGCCACTTAGAGATCGAGGTGGCAGAAGGAGTTACTACGCTTCGCGCGGTTGCGGCACCGCCGGTTCATGGACCGCGCGAAGCGTAAGAAAACCGAATCAGAACCTACGAGTGGCCAACCCACGTCCCCAAGTCCTGGGGTCTGGGGTCTCTCAGCCCCAGCCGCCGGAGGCCCTTTTACGGCCCAAACGCCCCGGTAAAGTTTCGCCGCAGTGCCGCATCCACCTCCGCCATGCTCACGGGGATGCCGAGCGCCGAAAGGCTGGTGACGCCGTGTTCGGCGATTCCGCAGGGCACGATGCCGGCGAAGTTGGCAAGGTCTGGTGCGACGTTCAGCGCCAGGCCGTGCCAGCTCACCCAGCGCGTCACCCGCACCCCGATGGCGCCGATTTTTTCCTCGGCGCCGCCGGGGCGGACCACCCAGATACCGACCCGGCCCTCGCGGATTTCCCCGCGCACGCCGAATTCCGCCAGCGTCGCGATCACCCAGGCTTCCAACGCGGCGATATAGGCGCGGATGTCGCGCGGCGGAACCCGGCCGTGCGGCTCGTTCAGGTCGAGCATGACATACGCCACGCGTTGCCCCGGCCCGTGATAGGTCCATTGCCCGCCGCGGCCGGCGCGGTGGGTAGGCAGGCGGGCTTCGTCGCGCAGGTCTTCCGGCCGGGCCGAGGTGCCGGCGGTGTAGAGCGGCGGGTGTTCGACCAGCCAGACCGACTCGGTCGCCTCGCCGGCGCGGATCGCCGCGACCCTGGCCTGCATCGCCGCCAGCGCGTCCTCGTAAGCGGTCAGGCCGGGCGCCGTTTCCCATGTTGTCGGCGGTTTCAGCATGGTCTATAGCCGCCCCGCGCCGTGCCCAGGCCGGCGCAAACGCGCGATGCGGTCGTGGCGAAATGGTAGACGCGCAAGCTTGAGGTGCTTGTGGGGGAAACCCCTTGGAAGTTCGAGTCTTCTCGACCGCACCACGATACCCGACCTCCTCCCGGCGCCATCCGCTCGGTTGTTTCGCGCCGCCGGTTGGCGCAAGAGGTCGCGGCAAGACCGTCCAGGGAGCAGCACAATCATGGATGACGATTTACGGAAAGCGGCACTCGATTACCACCGCTTTCCCCGCCCCGGGAAGCTCTCAATAACGCCGACCAAGCGGATGGAAACCGCGCGCGACCTGGCTTTGGCTTACACGCCCGGCGTCGCCATGGCCTGCAACGCCATCGTCGCGGACCCGGACACCTCGTTCGACTACACCACGCGCGCCAATCTGGTCGGTGTCGTCACTAACGGCACCGCCGTGCTCGGCCTCGGCAATATCGGGGCGCTTGCCGGCAAGCCGGTGATGGAGGGCAAGGCGGTATTGTTCAAGAAATTCGCCGGCATCGACAGTTTCGACATCGAGGTCAACGAGCAGGACCCGGACAAGTTCATCGACATCGTCGCCAGCCTGGAGCCGACCTTCGGCGGCATCAACCTCGAGGACATCAAGGCCCCGGAGTGCTTCAAGATCGAGCAGACGCTGCGGGCCCGGATGAACATCCCGGTGTTCCACGACGACCAGCACGGCACCGCCATCATCGTCGCCGCTGCCGTGCTGAACGCGCTCCGCATCCAGAAGAAAAACATCGCCGAGGTCAAAATCGTCACCTCCGGCGCCGGCGCCGCCGCCCTGTCCTGCGTCAATACCCTGGTCCGCCTCGGCGCCAGGCCGGACAACATCATCATGACCGATCGCGAGGGCGTGGTGTACAAGGGCCGCCCGAACCTCGATCCCACCCTGGAGCCGGTCGCCCGCGAGACCGACGCCCGCACCCTGCGCGACGTGCTTGCGGGCGCGAACATCTTCCTCGGCCTCTCGGCCCCCGGCGTCCTGAAGCAGGAATGGCTGCCGCTGCTGGCGCCGAACCCGTTGATCATGGCGCTCGCCAATCCGGAACCGGAAATCCTCCCGGAGCTGGTCAAGCAAACCCGCCCCGACGCGATCATGGCGACCGGCCGTTCGGACTATCCGAACCAGGTCAACAACGTGCTCTGCTTTCCCTTCATCTTCCGTGGCGCGCTGGACGTGCGGGCCACCGCGATCACCGAAAGCATGAAGCTCGCGGCGGTCGAGGCGATCGCCGAACTGGCGCGGATCGAAGCTTCCGACACCGTGGCGGCGGCCTATGGCGGGCAGGCGCCGGTGTTCGGCCCGGACTACATCATCCCGGCGCCGTTCGACCCCCGCCTGATCATGCACATCGCCCCCGCGGTGGCCCGCGCGGCAATGGCGGCCGGCGTCGCCCGCAAGCCGATCCCGGACTGGGACATCTACAAGCAGGAGCTGGAACGTTTCATCTTCCGCTCCGGCCAGCTGCTGCGCCCGGTGATCGAAAGCGCGCGCAAGGCCCACCCCCGCATCGTCTATGCCGAGGGAGAGGACGAGCGCACCCTGCGCGCCGTGCAATCGGTGATCGATGACGGTCTGGCGCAGCCGATCCTGGTCGGGCGCGGCATGGTGATCGCGCAGAAAATCGCCGCCCTCGGCCTGCGGATGAAGCCGGGAACGGATTTGCGGATCGTCGATTTCGAACAGGACAAACCCCTGTTCGCCAAGGTCCTCGCCGACTACCAGAAGCTGGTCTGCCGGCGCGGCGTGCCGCCGGACGCCGCGGTGCGGCAGTTGCAGCGCCGCCCCACCGTCGCCGCAGGCATGCTGCTGTCCGTGGGCGAGGCGGACGCCGCGATCTGCGGCGGCACCGGCGACTGGTGGCGGCAGTTCCGCTACGCCCTGCCGATCATCCCGCGCTGCCCCGGCGCCACCCGCGTCTACGCGATGACGGCGCTGATCCTGCAGGCTGGCGTGCTGTTCTTCTGCGACACCCATGTCAACGTCGACCCGACCGCCGCCGACATCGCCGAGATGACGATGCTGGCCGCCGAGGCGGTGCAGCGTTTCGGCATCGCGCCGAAAGTGGCGCTGCTCTCGCACTCCAATTTCGGCGCCTCGAACTCGCCCTCCGCCCGCAAGATGCGCAACGCCTTGGCGCTGATCCGCGCCCAGGACCCGACGCTGGAAGTGGACGGCGAAATGCACGCCGACGCCGCTTTGGTGGAACAGATCCGCGCCCAGGCGATCCCGGACTCCACCCTCTCGGGCACCGCCAACCTCCTGATCATGCCGAACATCGACGCCGCCAACATCGCTTTCAACCTGGTCAAGGCAAGCGGCGAAGGTGTCACCGTCGGCCCGATCCTGCTCGGCCTGGCCAAGCCGCTGCACATCGCGGTCCCCAGCGTCACCGCCCGTGGCCTCGTCAACATCAGCGCGGTCGCGGCGATGGAGGCGGGGCTACTGGCGCAGTCGTCAATCGTCGGTGGTGAGTCGTCAGAAGCGGACTAGCGAACGGCGGCGGCCAGAGCCTTCTGGATCCATTCGCTGTTGAGACCGATGCAATAAGCCGGCGTGTCGGGCTGGAAGCGCCAACCCTCGGCCAGCGGCCCGACATCTATCGGATCGTAGCCGAACTGATCGTAAAGGTCCGCAACCACCTGCTTCGCCGCGTCGTCGTCCCCGGCCAGCGGCAGCGCGCGCCGGTCGAACGAGCCGGTGGGCTGCGCGTCGCGCTCCAGATGCGTCATCATAATCGCGTTGAAAGCCTTCACGACCTTCGACGTCGGCAGATGCGCAGCCAGCATTTCGCTGCTGGTGGTCTGTTTGCTATTCAGTTCCTCGATCGCATCGTCGCGCGTCGGGTAGTAGTTGTCCGTGTCGATCACGATCTTTCCAGCCACCGCCTCGACCGGCACCGATTTGTAATGCTTCATGGTGATGGCGACGATCACCAACTGGCCGAAACGCGCCGCTTCCTCGGTCGTGCCGACCTTGCAGCCCAGCATGATGCCGTCGCTGAACAAGGTTTGCGGGCCGCGCGAGTTGCTAATCATCACCTCGTGCCCCTTTTTCACCGCCGCCCCGGCGAGCGCCCGGCCGACATAGCCGGCGCCGATAATGCCAATTTTCATGAAATAAGCTCCTGCCGCGGTGGATCTCGCGCCACTGGCGCACCGCGCTTGTCCCAGGATGTTGGGTCGGCCGATCCGGGCTTCAAACTTTCTAAGTTGGGCTTAGCGCTTGCCGGCCATGCGGTGAGGTCAGGTCAAGCGTCGGTCCCAGCGGTACGATCCCGCTCGGGTTCACCCATTGCTGGCTGTGATAGTAATGCCGCTTGATATCGTGCAAATCCACCGTCTCGGCGACGCCCGGATATTGGTACATGTCCTTCAGCCAGCCTTGCAGGTTCGGATAATCCCGCCACTGCCGGACGTTGCATTTGAAATGGCTGTAATACACCAGGTCGAAGCGGACCCCGGTGGTGAACAGCCGCACATCCGGTTCGGTGACGCCGGCGCCGAACAAAAACCGGCTCCGCCCCAGCCGCTCTTCGATCTCGTCCAGCATCGCGAACAGCGCTTGCACCGTCTCTTCGTAAACCGGTTGGCTGGTCGCGAACCCTGCCTTGTACACGCCGTTATTCATCGCGTGATAAAGCCTGTCGTTGAACGCGTCGATCTCCGCCCGCAACGGCTTCGGGTACAGATCCACGCCTGCATCGCCCCAGGCATCGAATTCGTATTCCAGCATCCTGATGATGTCGGCGGATTCGTTGTTGACGATCGTCCGCCGTTGCTTGTCCCACAGCACCGGCACCGTGACGCGGCCGGTATAATCCGGCCGCGCCCGCAGATAAATCTCGTACACATGCCGCAGCCCCATCAGCGGCTCCGGCTCTTCAAAACTCCAGCCATTCTCCAGCATGTCCGGCCCGGTCGAGGTCACGCCGATCACGTCGTTCAGCCCCTTCAACCGCCGCACCAGCAGCGTGCGGCAGGCCCAGGGGCAGGCATAAGAGACATAAAGATGATAGCGCCCCGGCTCCGCCGCGAACCCGCCGGCGCCGTCCTTGCTGACCCGGTCCCGAAACGAACTGTCCGGCCGCTTGAACTGCCCGTCCCGCGTGGTGCGGTCCATCTTGGTCCACGTTCCATCGACCAGCATGTTCATGGCGCGGTTCCTCCCGGTGCCATCGACATGGGGCCTGGCCCGTCCGGTTCCAACCGCGCGAGGATCGCCGCGGCCGCGGCGTCCGAAGCGGTGCCGGCGGCAGGCTGCAACGTCGCCAGCGCCGCCGCGAAGCCACCGCGCTGCGCCGCCGCGGCCTGCGCGTCGTTCAGCAGCAGCCGCAGCGTCTCCGCCAGTTTCTGGTCCGTGCAGTCCTGCTGCAACAATTCCGGCACCAGCGCCTGGCCCGCCAGCAGGTTGATCATCGCCACATGCGGCACCTTGATCAGCCGCCGGCCGATCGCCGCACTGAGCGGATTGACCCGGTAGGTCACCGCCATCGGCACCCCCGCCATCGCCAGCTCCAGCGTCGAAGTGCCGGACTTCGTCAGCGCCGCCCGCGCCGCGGCAAAAGCGTCGTACCGCCCGGCGACATCACGTACGATCACCGGCTCCACCGTCCAGGCGGACGCCTCCTCCTCCACCGCCTCGGCCACGCCGGGGGCGGCGGCCAGCACCGGCACCAGGTTCGGAAACTCCCGTTGCAGCCGGGTCATGGTCCGCCCGAACACCGGCATCAGCCGCCGGGTTTCGGTAACCCGCGAACCCGGCATCAGAACCACGCAGGTCGCGGAAGGCAGGATACCATGCGCCGCGTGAAACCGCGCCGCATTGCCGGCATCGGCGCCGGATTCCAGCACCGGATGCCCGGTGAAAAGCGGGTTCAGCCCGTGCGGCGCGAAGAACGCCGGCTCGAACGGCAGCAGGCAAAGCAACTCGTCCCACAGCCCCGGATAATGCCGCACCCGGCTCTGCCGCCACGCCCAGACCTGCGGCGCCACGTAATGCACCCGGGCAATGCCGGTGCCGGCGATCGCCTTCAGCACCCGCAGACAAAACCCCGGCGCGTCGATCGTCACCACGATGTCCGGCCGCTCGGCCTCGATCGCCGCGATCGTCTGCCGCAGCCGGCGCTGCAGCGGCAGCAGCCGCGGCACGATCTCGGCCAGCCCCATCACCGCCAGTTCCTGCATCGGAAACAGGCTGGCCAGCCCCGCCTCCGCCATCCGCGGCCCGCCGACACCCGAAAAGCTCAACCCCTCGCACCGCTGGTTCAGCGCGTTCATCAACCGCGCCCCCAGCACATCGCCGCTCGCCTCGCCGGCGATCAGGAACAACCGCTTCACGAAAAACCTTGCACCGGGCAGGGCAGGGGGAGCACCGGCCAATCCCGATGATTGAGCACGCCGCCGTCGCGCCGCACTTTTGCCACCGCCTCCAGATCGGCGGTGGCGAACACCAGCCCCGGCGCGTCCATCTCGCCCCGCCCGATCACGCCGTCCGCCGGAAAGCCATGATCCGCCGGGCCGAACAGGCCGGCGAACCCATGGTTCTCGTCGATCGCGCCGCTCCACGGCGCCAGGCCCACCAGCGGCGCCATCGCCACGAAGCACTGGTTCTCGATCGCCCTGGCCCGCACCGAAACGTTTACCCTGGTGAAGCCCGCCAAAGCCTCGGTGCAGCTCGGCACCAAAATCAGCACCGCGCCCGCCGCCACCTGCGCCCGCACATGCAGCGGAAACTCGGAGTCGTAGCAGATCGAAACCCCGATCCGTCCGAACGGCGTTTCGAACACGCTTGGCCCCGCCCCGCCGGAGATGCCCCAGTGCTCCGCCTCGAACCGCGTCATCGCCTGCTTGTCTTGCAACCGGCAAACCCCGCTGGGCGCGATGAACGGCGCCCGGTTCCGCACGCGCCCGTCATCGTCGCGCATCGGCAACGTACCGCCCAGCAGCCAAATCCCGGCATCACGGGCAATCCCGCGCATCCCCTCCAGCAAAGCCGCCGCCCGGCTGGTCACGGCCGCCAGTTCGCCGCCCAGATCCGGCGCCGTCACGAAGGCGCCGGCCAGCACCATCGCGGCGTATTCCGGCAGCACCAATAGGTCCGCGCCCCCGGCTTTCGCCGCGCCCGCCAGCCCGGCAATCCGGCCAATAAACTCCTCCAGCCCCGCCGGCCGCTCCCCGACATCGAACTGCGCCAGCGCCAGCCTCACCGTGCCTTGGTCCAGAACACCAGATCATGCGCCGTCGCCGCATCGTCGCCCGCTTCGCGCCAGGACATCCGGCAAACCAGCTCCGGCCGCTCTGTATATCCGCGCTTCACCCAGAACGCGTTTAACGGTTTGTACGCCGCCGGCCGGCGGGGATCGTCCGCCCGCCGCCGCACCGCGCAAAAGGTGGTAAACGCGAAACCCTGCGCCTGCGCCTCCCGCGCCTCAAAGAATTTTGCGCCAATCCCCCGGCCGCGCCACTGCCGCCGCAACACGCTCTCACCGAAATAAAAATACCCGCCAACATCCAGCCCAGCCGCCACGAACGGCGCCATCACCTCGGCCGTCTCATCCGCCAGCGGCAGGCAGGTCGAGGCGCCGACCAGCGCATCGCCGTCGAACGCCGCAATCACCGCGGCTTGCGATGAGGCAACATACTTGCCGAGATACCCCGTCTCATACGCCAGATCGCCCTCGTACAGATAAGGCCACTCCCGGAACACCTCGATCCGCAGTCCGGCCAAAGCACCCAGATACGGCCCGATCGCGGCGCCTTTGAGAACCTCGATCCGCAGCTTTCAGCTCTTCGCCGGCGTCTGCGGCGGCGGCGGCGCCATCACCAGCGGCTGCACGCTGGCGATGAAATCGCGCAGCACCTTCATCCGCGCCGCGTTGCTCAAGCCCGGCGTGTTGGCAACCACCGGGCAGTACGCGGCAACCAGATCGTCGGTCAGCACGGCGCCGCTGATGCTGCTGTCGTTGCTCCTCAGCGCCGTCACCAGCATCCGGGTCCGGTTCGGCAGCGTCTCCGGCGTGGCACCGGTATAGATGTCGAGCAGCCCGCTGCCGGGATCGGTCAGCGCCGCGCTGCCGCCGGTCGCACTCACCTGCGGGCAGCCGAACGCGTCGGACATCGCATCGGCCATCGGTGGCACCACGGAGAGCGCCCGCGCCGCCGCCACGTCGCGCGGGCTGGCATTCGCCATCCCGTTGCCGCCCCAGGTCGCGCGCACATAATTGGCCACGCCGGCGATCTCGGCGTCGGACAGTCCGGCGGCAAAGCTCGGCATCGCCGGCCCGTTGTTCCACGGGCTGACACCGTTCAGCACCGCGCCGATCACGTTGGTGGGCGCCGCCGCCAACACCGAGCCGTTGCCGGCCAGCGGCGGGATGATCGGCGCGCGCCCGGTCCCGGCCTGGCCGTGGCAACCGGCGCAATTGGCCGCATAAACCGTCTGCCCCAACGCGATCGACTTCGCCGCGCCCGCCACCGCGTGATCCGGCGGCACGTTTCTCGGCGTCGTCGCCGTCTGCAGAAACAGCGCGATGTCCTGCACATCGCCTTTCGGCAGCTTCATCAGGCTGTCCTGCACCACTTGCTGCATCGGCCCGTAAGACGAGCCCTTGCTCATGTTGCCGTCGTTGAACAAATACGCCACCAGGTCGTCCTGGCTCCAGCCGCCAATCCCATACTGCTTGTCGGACGAGATGTTCGGCGCAAAATAGGAGTCGATGGGCGCCCCGGCATAGGATTTGCTCAGGATCAGCCCGCTCATCAGGTTGCGCGGCGTGTGGCACTCCCCGCAATGCCCCAGCGCCTCGGTCAGATACGCACCATTGATCAAATGCGCGTCCCAGGCCGGATTCGGCTGCAGCGGCCCGGCATGGAAGAACAGAATGCGCCATGCCAGCAGCACCGGCCGCTGGCTGAACGGAAAAATCAGCGTGTTCTTGGTCGGCTGCACGTTCACCGGCGCGAGCGAAAACAAATACGCCTTGATCGCCATCACATCCGGATAGGTCAGCTTGGTGTAAGACGTGAACGGCATCGCCGGATAAATATAGTTCGGGAACACGACATAAGACCTGCCGGGGCTGACGCCGCCATGCAGCGCGTTCCAGAACTGCCGGTCCGTCCAGTTCCCGATGCCGGTCGCCTTGTCCGGCGTGATGTTCGGCGAAGCCAGCCCGCCAAACGGCGAGTTGATCACCAGCCCGCCTGAAAACTGCGCATGATTCGGCCCCGAATGGCACGGCATGCAGTCCGCCGCCTCGGTCAGATACTTGCCCCGCGCAATCAACGCCGCCGGATCGCTCGGCGCCGTCCAGCTCGCCGCCGGCGCACTGGAAGTATCCGCCGCCGTAGCCACCCGCCCCGCCACCGCCCCACCAAAAACCAGCGCCAACGCCAACAACGCGCCGGCAAGAGGCAGTTTTGGGAACCTGGTCATCAGCGGCATCAAAGGCACCTATCACATCGCGCCCAAGGCGCAGCTGGCGCTCTTATCTCGCTAAATACAGTACAGGATCAAGAGCCTCCGGCGGCCGGGGGCGTGAGGCCCCGGACCCCTAGACGGGGTTGGCCACTCAGAGAGCGGGGACTTAAAATTTTTGCGCTTCGCGTGGGCTTGGCACTGGCGGAGTACAATCCGCGCGCGAAGCGCATGAATCACCAAAGCTCCCCGCTCTCCGAGTGGCCAACCCCGTCCAGGGGTCCGGGGCCTCACGGCCCCGGCCGCCGGAGGCTCTCCTTATACTCTCCGCAACCCCCCCTCCCGCGCCGCGCGGAAGAAGCAGGAGCGGGCGCCGGTGTGGCAGGCGGGGCCGGTTTGGTCGACCAGCAGCAGCAGCGTGTCGCCGTCGCAGTCGACTCGTAGTTCGACCAGTTGTTGGGTGTTGCCGGAGGTCTCGCCTTTGCGCCAGAGCGTGTTGCGGGAGCGGGAGAAGTAGCAGACCTGGCCGGTCGCCAGGGTTTCGGTGATGGAGTCCGGGCTCATCCAGGCCAGCATCAGCACTTCGCCGGTGTCGTGTTGCTGGGCGATGGCCGGGACCAGCCCGGCTGCGTTGAAGGCGATGGCGTCGAGGATCGGGTTGGGTGGGGTCATGGCGCCAGCATCCCGTCGGTCAGGCTGGCTTCGGTGAACCGGCACACCACGGCGCGGTCGATGTCGTGCGCGCCCGGCGGGTCGCGATGATCGAGGTTGCGGACCAGATCGGCGATGATGCCGAGCCGCGCCGGCTTTTTATGATCGGCCCGCACCACGGACCAGGGTGCGGCGTCGCTGTCGGTCAGCCGCAGCATGGCGTCGCGGGCCTGGGTGTAGTCATCGAAGTGCTCGATCGCGTGTTCGTCGATCGGGCTGATCTTCCAGCGCTTCAGCTTGTCGTTACGCCGCGCCGCCAGGCGTTTTTTCTGTTCGGCGCGGTCGATGTCGAGGTAGTATTTGAGGATGACGATGCCGGCCTCGCGCAGCATCCGCTCGAACACCGGCACGGTGCGGATGAAGGCGTCGTACTCGGCCTCCGTGCAGAAGCCCATCACCCGCTCGACCCCGGCGCGGTTGTACCAGCTGCGGTTGAAGATGACGATTTCGCCGGCCGCCGGCAGGTGCGCCACGTAGCGCTGGAAATACCACTGCGTCGCTTCGACGTCCGAAGGCTTCGGCAGCGCCACGACGCGGATGTCGCGCGGGCTGAGGTGTTCGGTAATGCGCTTGATGGCGCCGTCCTTGCCGGCGCCGTCCCGGCCTTCGACGATGATCAGGACTTTGCGGCCATCGGCGATGACGTGGCGCTGCAACGCGACGAGCGCGATCTGCAGGGTCCGCAACGCGGCGGCATAGCTTGGGGTTTTATGCTTGGCCATGGCGGTTCATAACCCGCCCGGCCCGCCAGGGCGACAGCCCGCCCGAATGGCGCTATCAGCCGCCGCAACGAGGCCGCGCCGCCGGAGGGAAACATGGTCTTCACCGTCATCGCCCTGTTCCTGCTGGCCTGCCTCCTGGCCGGCCTCGGCGCGGTGTACCTGCACGACAAGCGGCAGACCGAGCACACGATTTTACGCAATTTCCCGCTGATCGGGCATGTCCGCTACTTTGCGGAAACCTGGGGCGAGTACATGCGGCAGTACCAGTACCTGCCGGACTGGGCGGAGCGGCCGTTCAACCGGCTGGAGCGCAGCTGGGTCTATCGCTCGTCGAAAGGAGTCTCCAACCTGCTCAGCTTCGGTAGCGAGAATGTGCCGGCCTTCGTCTTCCGCAACGCCGCTTTCGCGGTGCTGGACGAGGAGACGCGGGAGTTTCCCGGCAAGCTGATCGGCCTCGTCACCGGCCCCGGCGCCTGCCGGGAGCCTTACACCGCGCCCAGTTTCTTCAACATCTCGGGCATGAGCTACGGCGCGCTCAGCCACGCCGCGGTCAGCGCTCTCTCCAAGGGTGCGAAGCTCGGCGGCGTCTGGATGGGCACCGGCGAGGGCGGCCTCTCGAAATTCCACCTCGAAGGCGGCGGCGACATCGTCATGCAGATCGGCACCGCGAAATACGGCGTCCGCCATGCCGACGGCACGCTCTCGGAAGAACGCCTGGCCGAGATCGCCGCCTACCCGCAGGTAAAAATGTTCGAGGTCAAGCTGGCGCAGGGTGCGAAGCCCGGCAAAGGCGGCATCCTGCCCGGCAACAAGGTCACGGCCGAAATCGCCGAGATCCGCGGCATCACGGTCGGGCAGGACAGCATCAGCCCGAACCGGCACCGCGACATCGGCAGCATCGCCGAGCTCGGCGCCTTCGTCGATCGGGTGCGGCGCGTCACCGGCAAGCCGGTCGGCGTCAAATTCGTGGTCGGCGACCCGAATTTCATCGACGCCTGGTTCCACGACTGCACCGAGCATCCGGAACACTGCCCGGACTACGTCCATGTCGACGGCGGGGAGGGTGGCACTGGCGCCGCCCCGGCGCCGCTCGCCGACTATGTCGGCCTGCCGATCACCCAGGCGCTGCCGATGGTCGCGGCGCTGCGCGACGAGCATGGGCTGCGGCCGCGCATCCGCATCGTCGCCGCCGGCAAGCTGATCACGCCGGACAAGGTCGCCTGGGCGCTCTGCATGGGGGCGGATTTCGTCAGCTCGGCGCGTGGCTTCATGTTCAGCCTGGGCTGCATCCAGGCGATGAAATGCGGCTCCGGCCATTGCCCCACCGGCGTCACCGCGGTCGAGCCGCGGCTGATCGCCGGCCTGGATCCGACCGACAAGGCGGTGCGGGTCGGCCGCTACGCCCGGCGGATGCAGGACGAGGTGGCGATGATCGCGCATTCCTGCGGCCTTGCGGACGTCACCGGCTTCGCGCCGAAACACGTCACCGAGATCGAGCGCGGGGTCGCCGGCTTCAGGTCGCATAACGGTTGAGCGGCGCGCGGTTCTGGGGCGGCCTGTTCCTGCTGGCGGCCGCCCTCAACATCCTGGCTGGGCACGCCTGGCTGGCACTCGCCGGCCATCCCGCCGACCCGGAAACCGCGCTCAGGCTGCTGCGGCTGCGGCAGGGCATCGCCCAGGGCCACCTGGTCAACCTGGTGCGCCTGCCCGGAACCGCGCCGCCCGGAACCGTCCTGCCCGGAACGGCGCCGCCGGTGCTGACGCCTTGGTCGCGGCTGCTCGACATCCTGTTGTGGATCATCGCCGCACCGCTGGCGCCGCTGCTGGGCTGGACCAGGGCGCTCGCCGCCGCCGCCGCCATTCTGGCGCCGCTGTCGGTGGGCGGCCTCGGCGTGGCGCTGGCTTTCGCCGCCCGGCCGTTGGCCGAGGACCGGCTGCTCTGGGTAGCCGCCGTGGCGGCGGCGCTGCTGCCCGGCCTGGCCGCTTTCGCCGGCCCCGGCATGGTGCGCGAGCAGATTCTGGCGGCGGCATTGCTGGCCGCCGCCGCCGGCTTCCTGCTGCGCGCCAGCCGGAGCGGCAGCGCCGGACAGGGTTTCTTCGCCGGCCTGCTGGGCGGCTTCGCGGTCTGGCTGGCGGCGGCGGCGCTGCCGGTTTTCCTGCTCGGCTTCATCGGATTGCTGTGGCGCTGGGCGCGGCCGGGGCAGGGGCGGCGGCTCGGCGGCGCCATCCTCGCCTGCGCCGCCGGCTTCATCGACCCGCTCGGCTTCGGCTTCGCCCTCGACCCGCCGCAGGGCGGCTATCTGGTCACGGCCACCTACCGCCTCTCGATCGTCTTCATCGTGCTGGCGCTGTTGCTGCTGGCCGGCGCCCAGGCGTTGCAGCGCCTGCCGCAATGGCGGCATTTCGAACGGCACGGCCGGGCCGCCGGCCTCGGCATCATGGCCACCATGATGCTGCTCTGGCTCGTGCTGTTCCCGAAGGTGCTGACAGGGCCGCGCCTGTTGCTAACCGTTACCGCGCCGCCACCGCACGGCGCCGGCGCGGTAACGGTGTTGCTGCCGGGATTGTTCGCCTTCGCCTACTGCCTCTGGCGTGCCGTGCCCAGCGCCGCCTGGCCCTGGATCTACGCCGCCTTCTGCACCCTGGTCCTGACGCTGCTGGCAGGCCACGCCGCGCCATTCGGGGCCTTGCCGAGCGCCATCGCGGCGGCACTGCTGCCGGTGGCGCTCAGCGAAGCCCGGCAGCGTTGGCGCGGCGTTAAATAATCGCGTAACCGGCCGCAACCAGCGCCGTCTCCAGCACCGAGAGGCTGACCAGCGTACCCAATATCCCGTAACGCAAAAAACCGTTGCGGCCCATCGTCTTGCCAAGTCCCAAAAAGATCACAACCGCCGGGTAGATCAGCCGGATTCCGTCGACCAAATAGTTCGAGGTCGTGGCCATGAACCAGAGATAGCCAACGATCACGAACCAGCCGGCCAATTCTATCGCGATGCTGCTTTGCGACCGGACCAGGATGAGGATGGCGATCGTCACGGCCAGAAAGTCGATGACGAATTGCCATTCCAGGTTGACAAAAGCGGGTTGCGCAAAACGGTGCGGAACACGGTAGCCGGCCAGATGGGCCACCAGGTACCAGGCAAACCAGACAACCATGGCGTACCAAGCCGGGTCGACGAGTCGCGCCAGATGCTGCAAGAAAGCCGGGCTGCTGCCCCAGGCCGCCTGCGCCTTCATGAAGGCGAGCGGATCATGGAACCGCGCCAGCTGGTAGGCCATGAACCCGAACAGCCCGCTGAAGGCGACCAGCCCGAACCCGGCGCAGCGCAGGAAGCCCCTGCCGAAATTCCCGCGTTGCAATTGCCGCACCGCCAGATGCAGGCCGAGCGCCGCGGCGACGAACACCATCCCCGGCGCCGCGGCGGTGCCGACGCCGCACCAGAGCGCTGCCTGCCACAACCGGCCCTGGCTGTAGCGGTGCAAAGCGGAAATGGCGCACAGATTGATCAGCCCGACCGGGTAGCCCATGACCAGAAAGCACGAGGCCGGCCAGCAGGCGAAACAAAGTGTCGCCCAGCCTGCCTGTTCGGCCGGCAGCACGGACCGCGCGAAGCTTGCAAACGCGAAGTTGGACCACAGCCCGAAAATCAGCCCGAGCACGATCATTAGGTCCGGCGCGCTGCGCCCGGCCAGTGTCGCCACGCCGCGTTCCAGCAACGGAAACAGCGGGAAAAACGCGACGTTCTCGTAATGCCGGGGCAGCACGCCCCAGGCCGGGTTCCAGCGATAGCCGTGGCGCGCGATGTCCAAATACCATTTGCCGTCCAGCGCCAACAGGCGGTGGGTGCCGACGCCATCGGAGAGATGCTGCACGGCGAACAACGCCGGCGAGAGCGCGAAGCCGGCGGCAAGCAAAGCCAGCGTTACTGCGCAGGCCCACACCGCCAACGGGAGCGGGTCCATGCCGGCACCGAAAAACTGTTTTGGGTTCATAACCCGGCATCAAAACCGCAACTGATTACCAGCCGGTAATCAAGCCCTCACGCCGGCGCCGGCGTGTACCGCCCGCCCGTGGTCGGCGCGGCCACGCCGGTGGTGCCGGGCAGCGACAGGGCCAAGCCGCGCCGGCTGCGCACCGCGAGAAAGCCGAAACACTGCGCCTCCAGCGCGTCGCCGTCCCACCCCACCGCCTCCACCGCCGCGACCGGGCAGGGGAAGGCTTTTTGCAGCCGTTCCATCATGTTGCGGTTCTTGGCGCCGCCGCCGCACACCAGCACCCGCAACGGCGGCGCCGGCAGCTTCACCACCGCGATCGCCGCCACCGTGAACGCGGCCAGCGTCGCCGCACCATCCTCCACGCTCAGCCCCTCGGTCGCCTCCGCGACCAGCGCCGAGAAGGTCAGCCGGTCCAGCGATTTCGGCGCCGGCCGGGCAAAATACGGGTGGCTTAGCAACCGCGCCAGCCGGTCCTGCCGGAACAATCCGGCGGCAGCCAGCGCCCCCGCCGTGTCGAACGCCGCTCCGGTATGCCGCATCACCCAGTCATCCAGCGGCCCGTTCCCCGGCCCGGTATCGCAGGCGACGATCTCGCCATCGGCGCCCAGCCAGGTGATGTTGGCGACCCCGCCGATGTTCACGATCAGCAGCGGTTTCGGCAGGTCATGCGCCAGCGCCGCGTGGAACAGCGGCGCCAGCGGCGCACCCTCGCCCCCGGCGGCCATATCGGCACTCCGAAAATCGTCCACCACCCCGGTCCGGCACCGCGCCGCCAGCAGCGCCGCGTCGCCGATCTGCCAGGTTCGCCGCACCTCCGGCGCATGCAGGATGGTCTGGCCGTGCAAACCGATAATATCGGCGGGCAAGCCGATCATCCCGACCGCCAGCGCATGGTCCAGCGTCAGCCGCCGCTCGACATCGCGGAGAAACGGATCATCCGCCGCCAGCCCCGGCGCCAAATCCAGCAACCGGCGCAGATCGGCCCGCAGCTCCTCCTCGTAGCGCAGCGTCAGCGCCAGCCCGGTGCGGGCCACGGTCTCGCCGTCGGTCTCGATCCAGGCCGCATCCACCCCGTCCAGCGAGGTGCCGCTCATCAACCCAATCGCCCGCATCGTTTGCCGGTCCATCCGCCTCCTGCTACCCCGCCCGCACGAAGGGTAGGGGCATGGTAAAAAGCGAGTTTCTGATCGAGGCGCAAGCGCGCGGCTTCGTCTTCCAGTGCACCGACGAAGCGGCGCTGGACGCCGCCCTGCTGGCCGCCCCGGTCGCCGGCTATATCGGCTTCGACCCGACGGCGGACTCCCTGCATGTCGGCAGCCTGACTCAGATCATGCTGCTGCGGCTGTTGCAGAAACACGGCCACCGCCCGGTCGTGGTGGTCGGCGGCGGCACCGGCCGGATCGGCGACCCCTCGTTCCGCGAGGAAGCCCGGCAGTTGATGACGGAAGCCACTTTGGCAACCAACCTCGCCGGCATCGCCCGCGTCTTCCCCGCCTATCTCCGCTTCGGCGGCGCCCCGACCGACGCGATGATCGTCAACAACGCCGACTGGCTGGACCGGCTCGGCTACGTCGAATTGCTGCGCGAGGTCGGCGTGCATTTCTCCGTCAACCGCATGTTGTCCTTCGATTCGGTGAAATCCCGGCTGGACCGCGACCAGGGCCTGACCTTCCTGGAGTTCAACTACTCGATCCTGCAAAGCTACGATTTCAAAGAGTTGCAGCGCCGCCATAATGTAACGCTGCAATTCGGCGGCTCCGACCAATGGGGCAACATCGTCTCCGGCATCGACCTGATCCGCCGCACCGACCAGAAGCAGACCTTTGGCCTGACGACACCGCTGATCACCACGGCGTCGGGCGCCAAGATGGGCAAATCCGCCGCCGGCGCGGTCTGGCTCACCGCCGACAAGCTCGGCCCCTACGGCTACTGGCAGTTCTGGCGCAACACCGAGGACGCCGATGTCGGCCGCTTCCTGCGGCTGTTCACGGACCTCCCGCTCACCGAAATCGCCCGCCTGGAAGCCCTCGGCGGCGCCGAAATCAACCATGCGAAAATCACCCTCGCCACCGCGGCGACCGCCCTGGCCCACGGCCTGGCGCAAGCCGAGGCGGCTGCCGCCACCGCCGCCCAGGTGTTCAGCGGCGGCGCCACCGAGGGCCTGCCCAGCATCGCCTTGCCGGCCGCCGAACTCGCCGCCGGCCTGCCGGCTTTCGTCCTTCTGGTTCGCGCCGGCCTCGCCGCCAGCAACGGCGAAGCCCGCCGGCTGATCCGTGGCGGCGGCGCCCGGCTCAACGACGTGGTGATCGCCGACGAGGCCCAGATCGTCACGATCGACGGCCAAGCCAAGCTTTCCGCCGGCCGCAAGCAGCACGTTCTGGTCCGCAGCCTTGCCTGAGCCGCATTGCTAAACGCCAGGCTCCATGCTGTTTGAGAGAAGTTCCAAGGAGATTGCATGTCCGTCCATGCCGCCATCACGCATCGGACCACCTACCGTTACGACCGGCCCGTCACCCTCGGCCCGCAGACCATCCGCCTGCGCCCGGCGCCCTACGCCCGCACACCGATCGTCTCCTACGCGCTGAAAATCTCGCCGAAAGAGCATTTCCTGAACTGGCAGCAGGACCCGCAAGGCAACTACCTGGCCCGCGTGGTGTTTCCCGAACGCGTCACCCATTTCGAGGTCGTGGTCGACCTGATCGCCGACATGGCGACGATCAACCCGTTCGACTTCTTCCTGGAGCCCGAAGCCGAGACCTACCCGTTCAAATACGACGACATCCTGGCCGAGGAGCTGGCACCGTTCCGCCTCCTGCATCCGCCCGGCCCGCTGCTCACCGGCCTGATCGCGCAGGTGCCGGCGGCGATTGGCGGCACCAACACGCCGATGGTCGACACGCTGGTGGCGCTGAACCGGATGATCGCCGAGCGCACCGCCTACGTGGTCCGGCTCGAACCCGGCGTCTGGAGCCCGGAAGAGACGCTGCAAAAGGCCCAAGGCTCCTGCCGCGATTCCGCCTGGCTGCTGGTCAACCTGCTGCGCCATCTCGGCTTCGCCGCCCGCTTCGTCTCCGGCTACCTGATCCAGCTGGTCGCCGACCAGAAACCGGTCGATGGCGGCGCCGCCGGCCCGACCGCCGACTTCACCGACCTGCATGCCTGGGCCGAAGTCTATCTGCCTGGCGCCGGCTGGATCGGCCTGGACGCCACTTCCGGCCTGATGGCGGGCGAGGGCCACATCCCGCTCGCCGCCACGCCCTCGCCCTCCTCGGCGGCGGCGATCTCCGGCCTGATCGGCGAATGCAAAACCGAATTCGAATTCGAGATGCAGGTCGCCCGCGTCGCCGAAACCCCGCGCGTCACCAAACCCTATACGCCGCAACAATGGCAGAACATCCTGGCCCGCGGCGCCGCGGTGGACCGTGCCCTGGCGCAGGGCGACGTGCGTCTGACGATGGGCGGCGAACCCACCTTCGTCGCCGCCACCGACACCCAGGCGCCGGAATGGACCACCGACGCGATGGGCCCGACCAAACGCGGCTACGCCGGCCGGCTGATCCGCAAGCTGGCACCGCTCTGGGCTCCGGGTGCGGCGCTGCAATACACCCTCGGCAAGCACTACCCCGGCGAGCAGCTGCCGCGCTGGGCGCTGCACGCGCACTGGCGCGCCGATGGCGAACCGGTCTGGCGCGACCCCACGCTACTGGCCTCCGACGACGACACCGGCACCGCCGACGCAACCGCCGCCGCCGCCTTCGCCACCGCTTTGGCCGAGCGCCTGCAGGTGGATCCCGGCCTGGTCAGCCCGGCCTACGAGGACGTGCATTTCTACCTCTGGCGCGAGCACCGGCTGCCGGCCAACGTGCTGGCCGAGGACGCAAAGCTGCGCGATCCGCTGGAGCGCGACCGGCTGGCCCAGGTCTTCGCCCAGGGCGTGGCGGCGCCGGTCGGCAGCGTACTGCCGCTGCGCCGGGTGCTGCAGGACGGCGGCCGGCGCTGGCAAAGCGGCAAATGGTACTTCCGCGACGACCTGATGTTCCTGGTGCCGGGCGATTCCCCCGTCGGCCTGCGCCTGCCGCTCGACAGCCTGCCCTGGGCCGACCCCGCCAGCATCGAGGCCGAAGCCGCACCCGACCCCTTCGCGCCGCGCACGCCCTTGCTACACGCGGCGCAACACGCGCTACCCGGCGCCGGCGCCACCGAAACCTACCGCCCTGCCGCGCAAGCCACCCCGCTGGTCGGCCGCGAGGAGCCGGGCCTGGTCCGCACCGCGCTGGCGGTGGAAGCCCGTGGCGGCCTGCTGCACATCTTCTACCCGCCGCTTTACGCCATCGAGGACTGGCTCGACCTCACCACCGCGATCGAGGAAACCGCGCGCGAGTTCAACGTCAAGGTCTTCCTCGAAGGCTACCAGCCGCCGGAAGACCCCCGCCTGACCAGCTTCTCCGTCACCCCCGACCCCGGCGTCATCGAGACCAACATCCACCCCGCCAACAACTGGCGCGAGATCGTCGAACGCTCCACCCAGCTTTACGAAACCGCCCGCGAGATCGGCCTGACCACCGAGAAATTCATGCTGGACGGCCGCCATGTCGGCACCGGCGGCGGCAACCACGTGGTAATGGGCGCCGCCGCGCCGGAAGACAGCCCATTCCTGCGCCGCCCGGACCTGCTGAAGTCGATGCTCGGCTTCTGGCACAACCACCCGTCGCTCTCCTTTTTGTTCAGCGGCCTGTTCATCGGCCCCTCCAGCCAGCACCCGCGGATCGACGAGGCCCGCCAGGATTCCCTGAACGAGCTGGAAATCGCCTTCGCCCAACTCGGCCGCCAGCAGCACACCCCGCCCTGGCTGGTCGACCGGCTGTTCCGCAACATCCTCACCGACATGACCGGCAACGGCCATCGCACCGAGTTCTGCATCGACAAGATGTACGCGCCGGAAACCGCCTCCGGCCGCCGCGGCCTGGTCGAGTTCCGCGCCTTCGAAATGCCGCCGCACGCCGAGATGTCGGCGGCCCAGGTATTGCTGATGCGCTCGGCGATCGCGGCCTTCTGGGAACGGCCCTACCAGCGCCGGCTGATCCGCTGGGGCACCCGCCTGCACGACGAATTCCTGCTCCCGCATTACGCCGAAGCTGATTTTCTTGACGCCTTGGACGAGCTGGCCGGGCTCGGTTTCGGTCTGGACCCGGAATGGTTCGCGCCCCATTTGGAATTCCGTTTCCCGCAGATCGGCGAGACCGTTTTGCGCGACATGCGCCTCGAACTGCGCCACGCCCTGGAGCCGTGGCACGTCCTGGGCGAGGAACAAACCTCCGGCGGCACCGCCCGCTACGTCGACAGCTCGGCCGAGCGCGTGCAGGTGAAAGTCTCCAACTGGATCGCCGAACGCTACACCCTGGCTTGCAACGGCGCCGCCCTGCCGCTCGCCCAAACCGAAACGCCGGGCGAGTACGTCGCCGGCGTCCGCTTCAAGGCCTGGCAGCCCTACTCGGCGCTGCACCCGACCATCGCCGCCCAGACCCCGCTGGTCTTCGACGTGTACGATACCTGGTCGGGCCGCAGTATCGGCGGCATGACGCACCACGTCGCCCATCCGGGCGGCCGCAGCTACGAGGACTTTCCGGTCAACGCCAACGCCGCCGAGGCCCGCCGCCGCTCCCGCTTCCAGGCTATCGGTCACAGCCCCGGCCCGATGCCGCCGCCGGCCGTGGTGCCCGGCCCCGAATACCCCCGCACCCTGGATCTGCGCCGCTATGCTTAGGGCGGCGATCCGGCGGCTGTTGCTGGGCTCGGCCCGCCAGGCGGTGGCGGAAGGCCGCGCCGAAACCATGGCCTACCTGCACCGGGAACTCGAAGCCCTGCGTAACGAACTGCAAGCCGAACGCGCCACCTTCGTCCACGCGCTCGAACAGTTGCGCCAGGCCAACGAATCCCATCTCGACCGCGAGCGCGACCAGACCCGGCAACTGACCGGCGAAACCGGTATCACCCGGCTGGTCGAAACCCTCGACGCCGCGCTGCTCACCTTGGTTATGAACACGGAACGGTAGAAGTAAGCTCAAAACAAAACGTAAGGAGAACCAAAATGAACCTCACCGGAAACACCATCTTGATCACCGGCGGCGGCACCGGAATCGGCCGCGGCCTAGCCGAAGCGTTCCACGCCGCCGGCAATCACGTCATCATCGCCGGCCGCCGGCCCGAGCCGCTGCAGGCAGTGGTCGCCGCCAACCCCGGCATGGCCTCCGCCGTGCTGGACGTCGCCGACCCGGCAGCGATCGAGGCGTTCGCCGCGCGGGTCGCGCAGGACCACCCGGCGCTGAACGTGCTGATCAACAATGCCGGCGTGATGAAAATGGAAAACCCCTTGGCCGACCCTTGCGAAGTAGCCGACGCCGAGGCGACCGTCGCGATCAACCTGCTCGGCCCGATCCGCCTGACCGCGGCGCTGCTGCCGCACCTGCGCCGCCAACCGGCGGCGGCGATCATGAACGTAACGTCGGGCCTCGCCTTCGTGCCCCTGGCCGCCACGCCGACCTACAGCGCCACCAAGGCGGCGATGCACTCCTACAGCCAGTCGCTGCGCTACCGCCTGCGGGACACCAATGTGGAGGTGATCGAACTGGCGCCGCCGCTGGTCGCCACTGACCTCACGCCAGGACAGAGTGCCAATCCCCACGCCATGCCGCTCGACGCCTACATCGAGGAAAGCATGGCGTTGCTGGCGGGCGGCGCGCCCGAAATTCTGGTGGAACGGGTCCAGCCGGCACGCTTCGCCGAAGCCAAAGGCGAGTTCGGCAAGGCGTTCGCCTTCATCAACGGCCGCTGAGCATCTTCTTTGGCAGGCCGGGCATTTGCGCGGCCTGTTAAAGCTCCAGCAACTTGAACAATCCGTCGACGTAGTTATCCATGCTGTGCCGCGCGCAATACTTCCGCCGCGACTCTTCATAACCGCCGCGCGGCAACCCGGCCTCGATCAGCCCGGCGAACGCATCGGCGATCGCCACCGGGTCCAGCGCGTCGCCCACCCGCCGCACGTAGTCCGGCGCTTCGACGTTATCCGCCAGATCGTCATTGGCGACACTCGGCAGCCCGGCGGCGATGCAGTCCTGCAGCGCGCCGGAAACGCTGCCCGGCCGGCCGATCCGCAGTTGCAGCCCAAAATCCGCCGCCAGCAGATAGTCGCGGTACTTCGCCTCGGTGAAGAACGTGCTGTGGAAAGTGACCAGCTCGGTCACGCGGTGGCGCCGGGCCAGGCGCCGCAGCACACGCAACTCGCCGCTGGCGTCGCCGACCCAGACCATGTGGCAAGGCATGCCGTTATCGCGCAGCAAGGCCAGCGCCCGCAGCGCCGCTTCCACGCCTTTCAGCACCCCGACGAAGCCGAAGCTCGCGATCAGCCGCCCATCGGCCAGGCCCAGCCGCGCCCGCGCGTCGCGCTGGGCAGCGGCGGAGACCGGCACCTGGCTCCAGGGCCGGTAGATCGCGAACGGCAGGAATTCGGCCTGAAAGCCCCGGGTCCGCAGCGCCGCGACGCTGTGCCGGTTGTGGAAGATCAACGGCCGCGCGGCCGCGGCGAGATCGTCCATCAAATCGGCTTCCCGGTCGTTTTCCTCGAACGCCCAGGCGGTGACCTGGCCGGCGGAGACCGGCCGGCCCAATTCGCGGCTCGCCATCGCCGCGGTCCGCTCGGCGCCGAACTGGCCGAGGCAGAAGCCGAGCAGCCGGTGATCGTGGCAGACGCAGGCGCCGCCATAACGCTTCATCAGCTGATAGGTCGCGGCGTAATGCGGCGAATTGCCTTGCGCCGTCACAACCCGGTCGAACCGCGCCGAAAGGAACGGCGCGCCGGAGCTGGCCACCGCCCCGGCGCCGCGGGAGCCGGCGGCGAACAATTCGACCTCGGCGCGCAACGCCAGCGCGGCCGCGAATCTTGCCGAAAAATCCGCAACGCCGGTAAGCGCCGGCGGCAACGGCGACAGCACCGCGATGCGCGGCCGGCGGCCGAGGACCACCGCCGGGGCAGGGGGCGGCAAAACCAGCGTCTCGATCGCCGCCCAGATCGTGCGGGCGACCGTTTCCGGCTTGAACGGCGGCCAGATGCCGGCCTGCGCCGCCACCATGGCGTCGCGCGCGCCCCCATCCCGCACCAGCGCCTCCAACCGGCGCCGCAGCGCCGCCGGGTCTTCCGAATCGAACCGCCAGGCTGGGTCGGGCAGCAATTCCGCATGCGCGTCGATATCCGAGCCGATCGAAGCCACGCCGGCGGCCATCGCCTCGACCACCGGCAGCGAAAACCCTTCGGCCAGCGACGGCGTGATCACGCAGTAGGCGGCGCGGTAAGCCGCCCGCAGCGCCGCCGCCGGCAACCGGCCCGGCAGTTGCAGCAGGGTCGGGTTGCCGCCTTCCCGCAGCACCTCCGCCCGCAATTCGGCCCGCCGCTCCGGCGCGTAGGCACCGGTGACGATCAGCGGCACCTGGGCCGCCTGCAGGGCGGCACTGCCGGCATGGGCGCGGATCAGCACCTCCGGGTTTTTGCGCGGATCGTCGCCGCCGACCATCAGCAGGTGCCGCGCCGGCGCCCTCGGTGCATCTTCGGCCCCGCCGAACAACGACAATGGCACGCCCGTCACCACCCTGTTCACCGCTTCCGGCCACAATGCGCCGAGCCGCGCGCCGGTCGCCGCCGAGATCGGCAGGAACAGCTGGTAGCGCCGCAGCCAGACCAGAGCGGTGCTGTAGTCCAGCCGGTGGACCGGGTCGCCGAGGTAGCGCGCCGGCTGGTCCAGCGGGATGAAATCGTAAACCACCGCCGCCTTGGCGATCCTGGGGTCGAGCAGCAGCCGGCCGAGCACATCCTGGTCCGGCCCCATCGGCGCCGGGTTGAGCAACAGGCTGCCCGGCGGCGGCGACGGCATGTACGCGTTGCCCCGCACCTCGTCCGCCAGCGCCGCCAGCTCGGGGGCCAAAGCCGGCATCCGATGATCGACGATGCCGACGATCCGCGCCGTCCGCGCCCAGGCGGAAACCCGCCTTGCCAGCCGGATCGTGGCGGCGGCGTGGCCCGGCACGCCGCGTTCGGACCGCGCCGCGTCCTGCAAACAGCGCATGTCGATAATCAGGTCGGGAGCCATGCGCGGTTGGAGCTTTCTCAGGCGGCGGGTTAAGACGGCCGGATGTCTAGGGTGCTTTGCGGGCTATGGCCATGCCGCGGCTGACCGGGTTGCGGCTGCCGCTCGACCACGAGCCGGCGGCGCTGCGCCGGGCCATCTGCGCCGGCTTCGGCATCGCGGACGCCGAACTTCTGGCGTTCTCGATCTACCGCCGCGCCATCGACTCCCGTAAAAAATCCGTGATCGCGCTCATTTACACGATCGACGCCAGCCTCGCCGACGAGGCCGCCGTGCTGGCCCGCGCCGGCCCCGGCGTCGGCCCCACGCCGGACACCTCGTACCGCGCCCCCGCCCGGCCGCCGGCACCGCAGCGCCGTCCGGTGGTGATCGGCACCGGCCCCTGCGGCATCTTCGCCGCCCTGATCCTGGCGGAGCTGGGGCTGCGGCCGTTGATCCTGGAGCGCGGCAAGGCGGTCCGGCCCCGCACCGCCGACACCTGGGGGCTGTGGCGGCGCGGCGTGCTCGACCCCGAAAGCAACGTGCAGTTCGGCGAGGGCGGCGCCGGCACCTTCTCGGACGGCAAGCTGTACAGCCAGATCAAGGACCCCCGCCATCTCGGCCGCAAGGTGCTGCAAACCTTCGTCGAGGCCGGCGCGCCGCCGGAAATCCTCTACGTCGCCAAGCCGCATATCGGCACCTTCCGCCTGGTCGGCGTGGTGCAGGCGATCCGGGCCCGGATCGAGGCATTGGGCGGCACCTACCGCTTCGGCGCCCGCGTCACCGATTTCGAGATCGGCCCGGACCGCCGCCTGCGCGGCCTGACGCTGGCCGACGGCGAAACCATCGAAGCCGACCACGTCGTCCTGGCCATCGGCCACAGCGCCCGCGACACCTTCGAGGTGCTGCTGCACCGCGGCGTCGCCATGGAAGCCAAGCCGTTTTCCATCGGTGTGCGGATCGAGCACCCGCAAGCGCTGATCGACCGGCACCGCTACGGCCCCGCCGCCGGCCATAATCTGCTGGGTGCCGCCGACTACAAGCTGGTCCACCACGCCGGCAACGGCCGCTCGGTGTACAGCTTCTGCATGTGCCCCGGCGGCACCGTGGTGGCGGCGGCCTCCGAGCCGGGCCGGGTGGTGACCAACGGAATGAGCCAGTATTCCCGAAACGAGCGCAACGCCAATGCCGGCATCGTGGTCGGCGTCACGCCCGCCGATTATGAGCCGGGCCCGCTCGGCGGCGTCGCCCTGCAACGCCGCTGGGAAGCCGCCGCGTTCGCCGCCGGCGGCGGCACCTACGCCGCCCCCGGCCAACTGGTCGGCGATTTCCTCGCGCGCCGTGCCTCCAGCACCCTCGGCGCCATCGCCCCGTCCTACCGCCCCGGCGTCAAGGCAACCGACCTCGCCGCCTGCCTGCCGGACTACGCGATCGCCGCGATCCGAGAGGCGCTGCCGGCCTTCGACAGCCAAATCCCCGGCTTCGCCCGGCCGGGCGCGGTGCTGACCGGCGTCGAGACCCGCACCTCCTCCCCGGTCCGCATTGGCCGCGGCGACGACGGCCAGAGCCTCAACACGCGGGGCCTGTACCCGGCCGGCGAAGGCGCGGGCTACGCCGGCGGCATCCTCTCCGCCGGCGTCGACGGCATCCGGGTTGCCGAGGCGCTGGCACGGGCATTAGCCCTGTAACCCGATCGAGAAAGCGTCTAACGTCGCCACGAACCACCGCGACACGTCCGGGGACCGAATTTGCTTTCGCAAAAATGTAAATACGCGCTGCATGCCATGATGGTCCTGGCGCGCCAACAGGACGGCCGGCTCCTGCTGGTCAGCGACATCGCGGCCGCCGAGAACCTGCCGAAAAAATTCCTCGAAGCCATCCTCCTGGAGCTCAACCGCAACGGCCTGGTCCGCAGCCGGCGCGGCCGGGGCGGCGGCTACATGCTGGCGCAGCCGGCCGAGGCGATCACCTTCGGCCAGGTGGTGCGGATCATGGACGGCCCGCTGGCGCCGCTCTCCTGCGTCAGCGTCAACTACTACCGCCGCTGCGACGACTGCCGCGACGAGAGTGCCTGCGAGATCCGCCGGGTGATGCGCCGGGTCCGGGACGCGATCTCCAACGAGCTGGACAACACCACGCTCGCCGACGCCATGGCGGCCGGAGCGATCCCGGCACTGCCGGACCCATAGCTCGCCGCCGCTGTTGACAAGCCCCCGACGCCAGCCGATCAAAAGCCCAAACAACGGCGCTCGACACGCTGAAACGGAGGGACGATGGAAACGCACGATCCGAACAGGCGTGACCTGCTCAAGCAACTTTCAATCGCCGGCGCCGCCGTGCTGGCCGGCGCGGAGGCCGCGCGCGCTCAGCCGGCGCCGGCCACGGCACCGGCCGCGGCACCACCCACGCATCTGCGAAAGGTGGCCCTCGAAGAGCATTTCATGATCCCGGAATTCCACGACTACGTTATGGACGACAGGCAGAACGTCACGCCGGCGCTGCTGGCACGGGCGATTCCGCTGCTATCGGATTTCGGCGAACAGCGGCTGTCCGTAATGGACGCCGGCGGCATCGACTACGTGGTGCTCTCGATGACCCAGCCCGGCGTGCAGATCGAACCGGACACCGCCAAGGCAACCCGTCTCGCCAAGCTCTGTAACGACCGGCTGGCCAAGGAGGTGCAGGCCCGCCCGACCCGCTACGGCGGCTTCGCCCATCTGGCGCTGCAGGACCCCAAGGGTGCGGCGGACGAGCTGGAGCGTTGCGTCCACGATCTCGGCTTCAAGGGTGCGCTGGTCAACGGCGAGACCAACGGCGTCTATCTCGACGACCGCCGCTACGACGTGTTCTGGGAACGGCTCTCGGACCTGCAGGTGCCGATCTACATCCACCCCGGCAATCCGCCGGACCGCGCCCATATGTACGCCGACCACCCGGAACTATGGGGTGCGACCTATAGCTGGATGGTGGAGACCGCCGCGCACGCATTGCGGCTGGTGTTCAGCGGCACCTTCGACCGCTATCCGCAAGCCCATGTCATCCTCGGCCACATGGGCGAGACGTTGCCGATCCAGCTCTGGCGCCTGGACAGCCGCTACCCGATCAGCAACCACAACTTCTCGATCAAGAAAAAGCCGTCGGACTACGTCCGCGAAAACATCAGCATCACCACGTCCGGCGTCTGCGCGGACGCTGCCTTGCGTTGCTCGATCGACGCCCTCGGCCTCGACAACGTGATGTTCTCGATCGACTACCCGTTCGAGAGCACCAAGGTCGCCAGCGACTGGATCAGCAACGCGGCGCTGAGCGACCCCGAACGCCAGGCGGTCTGCTCCGGCAACGCGACGCGTATCCTCAAGCTGTAGCCCGCGCCGCCACCGCAACCGGCGTCTCGATCCGCAGCTTGGCCGGGTTGCGCCCGGCGGCGTCGTAAAGCGTGCCGCCGGTGAAGCTGACTTCGGCCGGCGCGCCATTGGCAAGCCCGGCCTCCAGCAACACTTCGGACGGCATGGTCGCCTCGACGCAATGGGCGCCCCGCCGCAGCGTCACATGCGCCTGCGCTCCGGTCGCCGAGATCCGGGCCACCCGCCAGGACCCTTCGGGATCGGCGCGCGGCACCACCTGGTACGGCCGGATATAGGCCACCGCCGCGCCATCCGCGGCCTCGGCGGTCGCCGCCAGCCCAGCCTCGGCCCGCACCGTTCCGGCCTGCACCGTGCAGGCGATCTTGTTGCTCTCGCCCAGAAACTCATGGACGAAGCTGTTCGCCGGATCACGGTAAATCTGCATCGGCGTGCCCTCCTGGCAGATCGCGCCCGCCTGCATGATCACCACCCGGTCGGCGAGGTCGAACGCCTCCTCCTGGTCGTGCGTCACGAACAGCGTGGTGATGTTCATCTCCTCGTGCAGATGCCGCAGCCAGCGCCGCAGGTCCCGCCGCACCACCGCGTCCAGCGCGCCGAACGGCTCGTCCAGCAGCAGCACCCGCGGCTGGCTGGCCAGCGCCCGCGCCAGCGCCACCCGCTGCCGCTGCCCCCCGGAAAGCTGCGCCGGATAGCGCCCCGCCAGGCTCTCCAACTGGATCAGCTTCAACAGCTCCTCGACCCGGGCGCTCACGATCGCCTTGCCGACCCGCTTGATCCGCAGCGAGAACGCGATGTTCTCGAACACCGTCATGTGCCGGAACAGCGCGTAATGCTGGAACACGAAGCCTACATTGCGCTCCTTCGGCCGGGCCCGCAGCGCGTCGTCGCGGTCGAACCGGATGCTGCCGGCATCGGGCTGGTCCAGCCCGGCGATCAGCCGCAACAGCGTGGTCTTGCCGGAGCCGGACGGCCCCAGCAGCGCCAGCAACTCGCCCGGTTGCACCGCCAGGCTGACATCCTTCAGCACCGCGTGCTGGCCGAAACTCTTGCCGATGCCGTCGATGTCGATCGTCGTGCTCATGTCGCCGCCTTTTTCCGCCGGGTTGCGTGCAGTTCGTCGCGATGCCGCCATTCCAGCGCCGCCTTCAACACCAAAGTCACCAGCGCCAGCATCGCCAGCAGCGAGGCCACCGCGAACGCCGCCTGCACCTCGTAGCCTTCATAAAGCGACTCGACGGCGAGCGAGAGCGTATCGGTCTGCCCGAAAATCTTGCCTGAAACCACCGAGACCGCGCCGAACTCGCCCATGGCGCGGGCGTTGCACAGCAGCACGCCGTACAGCAGCCCCCAGCGCAGCTTCGGCAGGCTGACGCGCAGGAAAATCTGCAGCCCCGAAGCGCCCAGCGTCACCGCCGCCTCTTCCTCGTCGTTGCCTTGCTCCTGCGCCAACGGGATCAACTCGCGGGCGACAAACGGGAACGTCACGAAGGTGGTGGCCAGGATCATCCCCGGCAGCGCGAAGATGATCTGCATGTTGTGCGCCGCCAGCCAGCCGCCGAGCAGACCGTTCAGCCCGAACAGCAGCACTTCCAGCAGCCCGGCGACCACCGGCGAGATCGAAAACGGCAGGTCGATCAGCGTGGTCAGCACATTGCGGCCGACAAAGTCGAACCGGGCGATGCACCAGGAGGCGACGATGCCGAACACCACATTGGCCGGCACCGCGATCGCCGCGATCAGCACGGTCAGCCCGATCGCCGAGGCGACATTCGGATCGTCGAGCGCCGAGAGATAGCTGCCGAGCCCCGCCGACAGCGCCTGGGCGAATACGATCAGCAACGGCAACAACAGGAACAGCGCCATGAACGCCAGCGCCGTCAGGATCAATCCGATTCTAACCGCCATGACGCCGCCTCACCCAGGCCTGCAGCAGGTTGATCGCCAGCAGCAGCACGAACGAGACGCCCAGCATCAGCGTGCCGATCGCGGTCGCACCCTCGTAATCGAACTGGTCGAGCCGAGCGACGATCAGCAGCGGCAGGATTTCCGAGACCATCGGCTTGTTGCCGGCGATGAAGATGATCGAGCCGTACTCGCCGATGCAGCGCGCCAGCGCCAGGGCGAAGCCGGTGAGCAGGGAGGGCAGGATCGCCGGCAGGATGATCCGCAGGAAAATCTGCGGCCCGGTCGCGCCCATCAGCCCGGCCGCCTCTTCCTGCTCCAGCTCCAGGTCCTCGATCACCGGCTGCACCGTCCGCACGATGAACGGCAGGCTGATGAACATCATCGCCACCACGATCCCGGCCGGATGGAACGCGATCGCCACCCCAAGCGGCGCCAGCACCCGGCCGACCCAGCCCTGCGGCGCGTACAGCGTGGAGAGCGCGATGCCGGCCACCGCGGTCGGCAGCGCGAACGGCAGATCGACCAGCGCGTCGGCCAGCCGCCGGCCGGGGAAGCGGTAGCGCGTCAGCACCCAGGCGATCAGCAGCCCGAACACCGCGTTGACCAGGCTGGCCAGAAACGCGGTCGAGAGGCTGACCCACAGATCGCCCAGCACCCGCGGCCGCAGGATCAGCGCAAAGAACCGGCTCCAGCCGAGCTGCGAGGTGAACCACAGCATCACGCCGAGCGGCGCGATCACGATCACCCCCAGCCAGACCAGCGTTACCGCGAGGCTGATCCGGAACCCCGGCAGAATGCTGGGCTTGCGCCAGGCCAGCCGGCGCCGCGGCCGGCTCGCCAGGACGGTGGCGGCGGCGGACAACCTACTGGTCCTTCGCGTAAACCTGGTCGAAAATCCCGCCATCGCCGAAAAACGCCGGCTGCGCCTTCGCCCAACCGCCGAACTGCGCCACGGTGGTGAGCTTGATGTCGGGAAACTGCGCGCCGTATTTCGCCAGCGCCGCCTTATCCCGCGGCCGGTAGAAATTCCTGCCGATCACATCCTGCCCGGCCGGCGAATACAGGTATTGCAGATACGCCTCGGCCAGCGCCCGGCTGCCATGCTTGTCGACATTCTTGTCCACCACCGCGACCGGCGGCTCGGCCAGAATGCTCATCGACGGCACCACGATCTCGAACGCGCCCTTGGCCTGCTTGATGGAAAGGTAGGCGTCGCTTTCCCAACCCACCAGCACGTCGCCGATCTCGCGCTGCGTAAAGGTCAGCGTCGAGCCATGGGCGCCGGTATCGAGAACCGGCACATTGGCGAAAAACGCCTTCAGATACGCGTTGGCCTTGCCGGTATCGCCATTATTGGCCTGCAGCGCCCAGGCGTAGGCCGCCAGCACATTCCAGCGCGCCCCGCCGGAGGTCTTCGGGTTCGGCGTGATCACCTGGACGCCGGATTTGACGAGGTCCGGCCAGTCCTTGATGCCCTTGGGGTTGCCGGCCCGGACCAGGAACACGATCGTGCTGGTATAGGGCGTGCTGTTGGCGGGCAGCCGGCTCTGCCAGTTCGGCGCGATCAATCCGGTCTTGGCGATGGCGTCGATGTCGTAGGACAGCGCCAGCGTCACCACGTCGGCCTGCAGGCCCTCGATCACCGCCCGCGCCTGCGCGCCGGAGCCGCCATGGGAATATTGCAGCGTCGGCGCCGCCCCGGTCTTCTTGGCCCAGTACGCCCCGAACAGCGCGTTGTACTCTTTATAAAGTGCCGCGGTCGGATCGTAGGAGACATTCAACAGTCGATCGGCCGCGGCAAAAGCACCTCGCCCTCCACCAACCGTCAAGGCACCAGCAATCGTAAGCGCGCGGCGGCGTGTCAAAACAACGGTCATTATAAAGCATCCCTGCCATGCGATTTCGCCTACGATACCCAATAAACTCTATGAGCACAATAGGAAATCAAGGTAGCAGGATTTACGACGGTGAGAGGCAGTTTCAGAAGTCGCTTTGGTGAGTCGGATAGCGGTGATTGTCGAACACCGAAGCGCAGCGTACGTTAAGTACGTGAGCATCGGAGCGCCGAGAATCGCCGCTAGCCGGCCGCCAGAACGGCTTCTGGAATAGCCTCGCCTAGTCGGCAGCCAGGGCCATTTGTTTCCTGGCGATCGACTGGCTCAAATAGCCCTCAACCGCTTCGGTCACCTTGTCGGCATGGTTGGCGAACACGTGGTCGGCCCCGGCGAACACCCGGTAGTCGATCGCGACACCCTTCTGCAGGTTCAGCTTGTCGACCAGTTTCCGCACCGAAGGCTCCGGCACCATCTCGTCGGCATCGCCATGGATGATCAGCCCGCCGCAAGGGCAGGGGGCCAGGAAGCCGAAATCATAGCCCGCCGCCGGCAGCGCCACGGAAACCCAGCCCGAAACCTCCGGGCGGCGCATCAACAACTGCATGCCCACAAAGGCGCCGAAGGAGTAGCCGGAGATCCATAAGCCTCCATGGCCGGGGTTCAGCGCCTGCATCCAGTCCAGCGCCGCCGCGGCATCGTTGATCTCGCCCATGCCGCCGTCGAACTTGCTCTGGCTGCGGCCGACGCCGCGAAAATTGAAGCGCATCACCGAAAAACCGAGGCGCTGGTACACCTGGTACATCGAATAGGTGATGCGGTTGTTCATGGTGCCGCCGTGCAGCGGGTGCGGGTGGAGCACCAGCGCCAGTGGGGCGCCGCGTTCCTTGGCATGGTGGTAGCGTCCTTCGAGCCGGCCTTCCGGGCCGGCAAACATCACTTCGGGCATACTGCAACGTCTTTCATTCATAACCTGTCACGATTATTTTCGCGAAAGTTGACCACTCCGGTCCGGATACCTAATTGTTCCTTGGCTGGTGACTGGTTGGGTTGGTCCAACCTGGCTTTAGGACAGCGAATATAGACTGCTCTTCACCGCTTTTCTACGGAAATGTCGCATGGCCCTTATGTTTTTACGTGAGACGATCCAGGCCTACCGGCAGCGCGATCCGGCGGCGCGCTCCAACCTGGAGGTTCTGCTGTGCTATCCGGGCCTGCACGCCGTGGTGCTGCACAAGCTCTCCAGCTACCTGTGGCAACACCGCTTTCTGCTGCTCGGCCGGCTGGTCTCCAACATGGGCCGTTTCCTCACCGGCATCGAAATCCATCCGGGTGCCAAGCTCGGCCGCCGTCTGATCATCGACCACGGGCTCGGCGTCGTGATCGGCGAGACCGCCGAGATCGGCGAGGATGTGTACATCTACCATCAGGTCACGCTGGGCGGCACCAGCACGCAGCTCGGCAAGCGCCACCCCACGGTCGGCAACAACGTCATCATCGGCGCCGGCGCCAAGGTGCTGGGCGCGATCCTGATCGGCGACGGCGCCCGGATCGGCGCCAACGCGGTGGTGGTGGCGGCGGTCCCGGCCGGCACCACGGTGGTCGGCATCCCGGCCCGCCCGGTCGACCGCGCCGAGCCCAAGCCCCGGTTCGACGCCTACGGCACCCCGGACGACCCCTGCCTGGACCCGCTGCTGCACGAAATCGACATCCTGCGCGGCGAGCTGACCGACTTCGAAAACCGCGTCGCCAAGCTGCAGCGCGACCGCATCTTCTAAAACCCGCTTCGAAACCATGGTGTATCTGGACGCCAACGCCGCCGAGCCGGTGCGGCCGGCGGCGCGGGCGGCGGCGCTGGCGGCGCTGGAAGCGGCCAACCCGGCCGCCATCCACGGCCCCGGCCGGGCGGCCCGGCGGCTTCTGGAAGACGCCCGCGCCAGCCTCGCCCAAACTTTTAACGCCCGCCCGCAAGACATTGTTTTCACGTCCGGCGCCACCGAGGCCAACGCCCTGGCCATCGCCAGCCTCGGTGCCGGCCGGACGCTGCTGATCGGCGCCACCGAGCACGACGCGGTCCGCGCCGCCGCCCCCGGCGCAGTGCAGATCCCGGTCACCGGCCAAGGCCTGGTCGATCCCGAGGTGCTGGACCGGCTGCTGGCGGCGCATCCTGGCGCGCTGGTCTGCCTGATGGCCGCCAACAACGAAACCGGCGTGCTGCACGACCTCGCCATGGCTTCCTCCCTCTGCGCCCGCCACGGCGCGCTGCTGCATGTCGACGCGGCGCAGGCGGCGAGCCGGCAGCGGCGGGGCTGGCTGGCCCTCGGCGCCGCCTCGATCGCCGTCTCCGGCCATAAAGGCGGCGGCCCGATGGGCGCCGGCGCCCTGATCCTCGGCCCCGGTCACGACATCGAGCCGCAATTGCGCGGCGGCGGCCAGGAAATGGGCCGGCGCGGCGGCACCCCGGCGCTGCCCGCCATTGCCGGCATGGCGGCGGCCCTGGCCGAACCTTACGATGCCGGGAGCATCGCATCGTACCGCGATGAAATCGAAGCATTCTGCGTCGCCCAAGGCGCGCTCGCGGCCGGCGCCGACGCGCCCCGCCTGCCCAACACCACCTGCCTCGCATTGCCCGGCATCCGGGCCGAAACCCAGCTGATCGCGCTCGATCTCGCCGGCATCGCGGTCTCCGCCGGCGCCGCCTGTTCCTCCGGCAAGGTCGCCGCCAGCCACGTCCTGGCGGCGATGGGCCTCGGCACCCTGGCCGGCCAATCCATCCGGGTTTCGCTGCCCTGGAACGCCACGGCGGAGATGGTCCCCGCCTTCACCCAGGCCTACGCCGCGATGGCCGCCCGCGCCCGCCGCCAGCACCCGGTTGCCGCGCCGGCAGAGGCTCTCTAAAACCCCGCCATGCCAAAGATGACCTTCATCGAACGCAACGGCCAGCCGCGAGAGGTGGAAGCCCCGCTCGGCCTCTCGGTGCTGGAAGTCGCCCACAAGCACGACGTCGACATCGAAGGCGCCTGCGAAGGCTCGCTCGCCTGCTCGACCTGCCACGTCATCGTCGACCCGGCCTGGTTCGGCAAACTCGGCACCCCTACCGAAGAGGAGGAGGACATGCTCGACCTCGCCTTCGGCCTGCAGAAAACCTCCCGCCTCGGCTGCCAGATCGTGATGAGCGAGGCCCTGGACGGCCTGGTCGTCAGCCTGCCCAGCGCCACCCGCAACGCCCTGAAATGAGGCTGGTCGTCGCCATGTCCGGCGGCGTCGATAGTTCGGTGGTCGCCGGCATGATGGCGGCCGCCGGCCACGAGGTCATCGGCGTCACGCTGCAACTCTACAACCACGGCGCGTCCACGAGCCGCAAGGGCGCCTGCTGCGCCGGCCAGGACATCCACGACGCCCGCCGCGTCGCCGACCGCCTCGGCATCGCCCATTACGTCGTCGACGCCGAAGCCCGCTTCAAATCCAACGTCATCGCCCCCTTCGCGGACGCCTATGCGCAGGGCCGGACTCCGGTGCCCTGCATCGCCTGCAACCAGAGCCTGAAATTCGGCGACCTCCTGGAAATGGCCCGCGATCTCGGCGCCGAAGCCCTGGCGACCGGTCATTACGTGCGCCGCCTGACCGGCGCCGCCGGCGCCGAACTGCACCGCGCCAAGGACGAAGCCCGCGACCAGAGCTGGTTCCTGTTCGCCACCACCCAGGCGCAGCTCGACTACTGCCGCTTCCCGCTGGGCGACCTGCCGGACAAAACCGAGGTCCGCCGCCGCGCCGCCGCGATGGGCCTCGATGTCGCCATCAAGCCCGACAGCCAGGACATCTGCTTCGTCCCCTCCGGCTCCTACGCCGAAATCGTCGGCCAGTACCGCCCCGACGCCCTGGCCCCCGGCGAGATCGTCGCCGAGGACGGCGCGGTGCGCGGCGCCCACCAGGGCATCGCCCGCTACACGGTGGGGCAGGCCAAGCGCCTCGGCGCCGCCGCCAGCCACCAGGGCGCGCCGATGGTGGTGCGCAGGATCGAGCCGGAACGCCGGCGCATCGTCGTCGGCCCGCGCCGCGCCGCCGAACGCGAGGTGCGGCTGCGCGACCTCAACTGGCTGATAACCCCGCCCGGCGCGGCGCTGCCGGTCGAGGTCAAGCTCCGTGCCGGCGAATCGCCACGCCCCGCCACCGTCACCGTCACGCCCGGCGGCGCCAGCCTGTTGCTGGCCGAGCCGGCACTGGCGGCGCCGGGCCAGGCGGCGGTGTTCTACGCTGGCTCGCGGGTCCTGGGCGGCGGCTTCATCACGGCGGCAAACGGCGGCACGGCTTAATAATTAGATAAATACTTGTCGCAGCCTGGCCCCGCCGCTAAACCACAAGTTACCAAGCGCCGCCGCCGGGGAGGTTTTCATGGCCAATGACACCATCGCGCCGGGCATGACGCTCACGCTCAGCTCGCCCCTGGCCAGCGGCACCAATGTCGACTTCCTCAACACGCCGACGATCGGCGGCGAGTTGCTGCTCGACACCGCCTCCTTCATCATCACCACCGCCACCAGCGGCGGCACCACCAGCGTCTCCGGCATCACCCTCGGCGGCACCATCCTCAACTTCCAGCCGGGCAACGCCAACGCCCCGCCGGTCGATGGGATCGTCATCCAGAACATCGATTCGCTGTACGCGGCGTTGGACGTTTCCGGCAGCGCCGCCAGCGAAAACCGCGCCTTCGACAACCAGATGGCGTTCTCCGCGGAGAGCGGCAACGTCTTCTTCGTGATGCCGGACGGCTCGGTGCGGCCCAGCGTCAACAACCCCACCACCCATGTCGACGCCAACACCACGCTGATCCTGGACGAGATCCGCACCGGCCTGTTCGGCACCGCCGCCGCCGCCGCCGGCGCCACCCTGGAAATCGCGCCGTTCGTCAGCAACTCCATCGTCAACGTCATGATCACCTCGGTGAACGCGCCGATCAACGCCTGCTTCGCCGCCGGCACCCGCATCCTCACGGTCGCCGGCGAGCTGCCGGTCGAGCGGCTGGCGGTCGGCGACCGCGTCATCACCAGCGCCGGCGAGGACGAGCCGATCGTCTGGATCGGCACCCGCGACCTCGACATCGCCCGCCACGCCATGCCGGACGCGGTGCGGCCGGTGATCGTCGAGGCCGACGCGCTGGCCGACGGCGTGCCGTCGCGCCGCCTGGTGCTCTCGCCCGACCACGCGTTGTATCTCGATGGCGTGCTGGTGCCGGCCAAGGATCTGGTCAACGGCAGCACCATCCGGCTGGACCGCCAGGCCGCGTCGATCCGCTACTACCACATCGAACTCAGGACCCACGCCATCCTGTTCGCGGAAGGGGCGGCGGCGGAGAGTTTTCTCGACACCGGCCATCGCGGCGTCTTCGACAACGCCGCCGAACCGCTGCTGCTGCATCCCGACCTGATGCAGATCCGCCGCGAAGCCGAAGGCTGCGCCCCGCTGTGCACCGGCGGCGAAACCTTGGCCACCATCAGGCGCCGCCTGGCCGAGCGGCTGGTCGCCACCACCGCAAACGCGCGGCTAGCTCTGCCCTAACGCACCGGGGGTCAGCGACAGATGCCGGCCGGTCGGAATGTCGGTGGCGTAGTGGTTGATCGCGACGATCGTGGTGTTCGGCAGGCTTTGCCGCAGCAGCCGCATCATCTTCACCGCCAGCGGCGGGTCCAGCGCCGAGGTCGCCTCGTCCAGAAACAGCCAGTCCGGCTTGGCCACCAGCGCCCGCGCGATCGCCAGGCGCTGCTGCTCGCCGCCGGAAAGCAGCTGCGCCCAGCTCTCGATCTCATCCAGGCGCCCCGCCAGCTGCGGCAGCTCCACGGCCGCGAGCACCTCGCGCGCCGCGGCGTCGCTCAGCACCGTTTCGGCCAGCGGATAGGCGATCATCCGCTTCAGCGTGCCGAGCGGAAAATACGGCCGCTGCGGCAGAAACAAAGCGGTCCCGGCCGGCCGCGTGATCGTGCCCTCGCCGAACGGCCAGATGCCGGCGATCGCCCGGAACAGCGTGGACTTGCCGGCGCCGGACGGCCCGGTCACCACCACCGGCTCCCCCGGCGGCAGCGACAGGCTGGCATTGTCCAGCAATTTGCGCCCATCCGGCAGGCTCAGCGTCAGCTTCTCGAACGCCAGCGCGGCGCCGGCCGCAGTTACACGCGGGCCAGTCAATGATGAGGCGCGGGCAGCCGCCACGGCTTCCTGAAAGCCGTGAAGACGCGAAATGGTGGCGCGAAGGTTGACCAAGTCTTGTTTTGTATTCGGGTCGGAATAGACATTGACGAACCACGAAAGCGCGCCTTGGACCTGTCCGAAAACATTCTGAATTTGCGTAAGGCCGCCAAGGCCGATTTGGCGAGAAAGGTAACGTGGCAAAGAAACAATTAACGGAAAAATGCCAGCGATTTGATTGAAACCGATGGTAAAAAAATTGAGCAGCTTGGTTCGGCGCATGATCGCCCAAAAATTGTCCCTGACCGCGCGGAAGCCTTCCCGAAGTCCGGCCCCTTCGGTGGCTTCTCCATGGTACAGGGCAATTCCTTCCGGATGCTCCCTGACGCGGATCAGGTTGTAACGAAAATTCGCTTCAACCCGCTGCTGATTGAAGGAAAGCGGGATGAGCTTGCGTCCGATCAGATGTGTGGAGACTGTGCCGAAAGCGGAGAAGATAAGCGCGACCCAGACCATATATCCAGGTATCGTGATGCCAAACAGCTTGATCGACCCGGAAATCGCATAGAGGACGAAGACAAAACTGAACAGCGTTACTAGGTTGGAGATGAAGTCGAGCCCGATTGCCAAGCTGTTAGTTGTAAAGTCGCGCAGGTCTTCGGTTATACGCTGGTCCGGGTTATCAACGACGGTCCCGATGGACGCGGTCAGACTGATGTTGTAGTACGCCCGGTCCGAGAGCCAATTTTCCACGTAATGGTTAGTAAGCCAATTCCGCCAACGGATTTGGAGCATCTGGTTCAGGTAGGTCGCATAGACCGCGACGACGATGTAAACCGCGACGATTTCAACGAATCCGGGAATGGGGATCGAACCGTGCTGCCCGGGCAGATAGAGGTACAGCAGACGAATGATCGTCTTCACGTCGAATGCCTGGATTGCATTGAAGAAATCGCGGTTCCAGTAGGTCAAGACCACGTTGAAAAACACCATCAGCAGGTTCAGCGCGACGATCGCCGCCAGCAGCCCGCGCGCCGCCCAGCGCTCCTCGGAGTTGAAATAGGGTTTGGCCAGCACCCAGGCTTCCCGCAACCCGGTGAAAAAGTTCGTCATCGTCCGGCGCATCAATTTTTGCTTTCAGGCGGCAGCCGCAGCCGGATCACGCCGCGCAGTTCCTCGGGGTCGATCGGCTTGCCCTTGCGCAGTATCTGCAACCGCCCGGCCCGCGCCAGCCGCTGCGCCGCCAGCCGCACCGGCGACAATCCGGCCCGCCAGCCCTCATCCTTGGGGTTGCCGGACGCCGGATCGCCGGCCAGCAGCCGCGCCGCCTCGGTCGGGCAGATCGACTTGTCCGGCCCCCGCGCCATCAGCAGTGTCAAAATCGCCTGTTCGGCCGGATCGGTCACGGGAGCAAAAGCAACGCCATGGCCGGCGGCATAGGCAACTTGCCCCGCCCCGTCCAGCTTACAGCCAAGAGGTTGTTTCAGAAGTCGCTCTAGTGAGTCGGATAGCGGTGATTTTCGAGCACCGGAGCGGAACGTACTTAATGTACGTGAGCACCGGAGCGCAGAAAATCGCCGCTAGCCGGCCGCCAGAGTAGACTTATGAAATAGCCTCGCCTTGCACCTCGCGGATGATCGGCAGCATCACGGCAATGGGATCGGCGGTCTCGGTCTGCGTCACCGTCGCCGTCTGGTCGGTCGGTAGCCGCGGCAGCCGGCTCACCACCACCCTGGCGTTCGGCAGTTCCTTGGTCATGTCGGCCGCCAGCGCCTCGCCGGCCAGCTTCGCCATCGCGTATTCCGTCATCCCCTCCGGCCGGTCCTCCACGAACACGGTGGACGGATAGAACGCCGTCAGACCGTCATGCGCGTTGGCGTGCAGCGCCTGGAACAGCGCGTAGAAGCCGGTGACATAGAACGCCGCCAGCTCGGCATAGCGCTCCGCCACGAACAGCTCGGCCTTGCGGCGATAGATCAACGGCGTCGCGAAATAGTACAAATGCGTCGGCGCCGCCGGCAGCCCGGCCAGCTGCGGCCCCGGCGGCAGCCTGGCGTCGTACTGCAGCACCGTGCAGCGCCCGCCACCTTGCCTTATCGCCACGGCGCAGGCCTCGGCGTCCTTGATGCCGGAAGCGTAGGTGATGATCACCTCCGCTCCGCCGGCGGCCAGCAGCTTGGCGGTCAGCTCGCCCAGCCCGCGCGAGCCGCCGACCACCAGTGCCGTCGCCTCCGCGAACTCATCCGGCTTCACCAGCGCCTTGAGTTCGGCCATGCCCGCCTGCGCCGTCGGCGGCATCCGCACAAAGGCGTCGATGCTGCCCCACACGCCGCTGCCCTGCACCTGCATCCGCGCCAGCCGGAACCGCGGATCCACCTTGCTCACCCGCCAGCCTAAGCCCTCCGCGCCATCCGGCGATCCGGCGTCCGGCGGTGCCGCGTGCAGCGTCAGCGTGCTGTAGATCGAGTGCAGCCCCGGACACACCATCCCGACCAGCACGGTCGAGCACAGCGTCGCGTACAGCCGCGCCGCCGGCCACACCCGCGCCGCCGCCGGAAACGCCGCCGCCACCGCCGCCGGCGTGGCGCCGGCGCCGACCCGCCCTTCCAGCCCCGCCATCTCGGCCATCGTCAAATCCGCCGCCGCCGCCGGCCGGCTCACCACCGCCTCCGCCGGCATTGGCGTGGCCGGCGGCCGTTCCGGCCCGAAGGTCAGGCCGAGGCGGAACACGTTGACGCCGTCGATCACCCCGTCGATCACCGCCGCCTGGTCGGACATCTGCGTCAGCTGGTAGTGCACGGTGTCGCCGATATAGGTCAGCTTGCTGAAATTGACCTTCAGCGTGGCGATCGGCGGCAGCGCCGCGTCATGCGCCGCCAGCAGGTCCAGCGCCCGCAGCACGTTGTGGATGCCGTGGACCACCGGCGCCCCGGCCTGGGTGCGCCGCGCCGCCAGCGGGTCCATGTGCATCGGGTTGTAATCGCCCGAAAGAGCGGCGAACCGCTCCTGGTCGGCGGCGCTGAAGGTCACCGGGCCAAGCAGGTTCATCGCAGCGTCCAGGCGACAATCGGTTCAAATGCGCGCGTTGTCATGCCGGCCTCATGGTTGCGGCGCGCACCGCAACATCTTCTCACCGCTTATGCAACCCGTGGTCGAACCCTTTTATTTGGCGAGCAATTCCATGGCTCAGTCGCATCGCTCCGCGATTCGACTTCAAGCCATATTGCTCTGGCTCAGCCGTCATGCCGCCGCTCCAGCCGGGCCCGCAGCTCCGCCGCCGGCAACGCCGGGCTGAAATAGCTGCCCTGGCCCTCGTCGCAGCCAAGCTCGTCGAGGATCCGACACTGCGCCTCGGTCTCCACGCCATCCGCCACCACGTTGCAGCCCAGCGCATGGGCGGCGTCGATCGCGGCGCGCGGGATCGCGGTGTCGTCGGCGACGTGCCGCAAACCCAGCACCACCGAACGGTCGAGTTTCAGCGTCGTCAGCGGCATCCGCTTCAGCACGCTCAGGCTGGCATAGCCGGCGCCGAAATCGTCGAGCGCGATGCCGATGCCCAGTGCCCTGATTGCCTTCACCCCGAAGCTGGTATCCTCGTGCTCGTCGATCAGCATCGCCTCGGACAGTTCCAGCTCCAGCCGCTCCGGCTCCAGCCCGGACTGGCTCAGCGCCTCGATCGCCTGCTTGACCAGCCGGCCGCTGCGCAACTGCAGATGCGAGATGTCGAGCGAGACCTTGAAGCGCTGTGGCCACAGCGCCGCCTCTCGGCAGGCCGCGCGCAGGGCCCAGCCGCCGATGTCGTTGACCAGGTCGCTGCGTTCGGCGATTGGCATGAAATGCGCCGGCGCGATCAGCCCGCGGCGGCGGTGATGCAGCCGCAGCATCGCCTCGGCGCCGCAGACCAGCCCGGTCCGCAGATCGACCTTCGGCTGGTAATGCAGCACGAAATGATTCTCGGCCAAAGCGGCGCGCAATTTCTGGGTGACGCGGCGGCGTAGCGCGATGTCGTTGCGGGCATCGCGGGCGCGGAGCGCCCGCGCCACCTGCGGCGCGACATCGTTGGCCTCGTCTCCCGGCAAGATCGAGTCTTGCAGCGCGCCCGCTCGCGGGCCGAGGTCATCGTCGTTCATCGGCTACCGGCGGCAACATCGTCTTCAATAATCAGAAGAAGCTTAATGCCTGGAAAACAACTCCCCGGCTGCCCTGGCGCGCCCCGGTCCCGCCAGGTGGCCAGGGGCGGGAACATGCGGAGACAACCGTGGCGACGTTCGTCCTGGCGCATGGCGCCCCCGCAGCCGCCACCACCCCTCTACCGCAAAACTGCAGCGCGAGCGTAACAAACCTTCGCCACCCGGCTCCAAGAGCGGCCAACCCCGCCATGGGGTCCGGGGCCCGCCTTGGGAGTAAGCTTTAGTATTCTAGCGCGCATCGCACGCCGGCGGCCCCAGCCGCCGCAGGCCTTTCCTTCCCCACCCCACCCTTGCTACGCTGGCAACAGAATCGGTCCCCCAGAAGGGGCGCGCGTCTGGAAGGGTATCATGAAGTTCAAGGCTGACCGCGCCACGCTGATGAAGTCGCTGGCCCATGTCCAGAACGTCGTCGAGAAGCGCAACACCATCCCCATCCTCGCCAACGTCCTGCTGGCGGTCCGGGACGGCAAGCTCACCATCGCCGCCACCGACCTGGAGATTTCGCTGGTCGAGGAAGTCCCGGCGCAAACCTCGCGCAACGGCGCCATCACCGTGCCGGCTTCCACCCTGTACGAAATCGTCCGCCGCCAGCCCGACAATGCCGAGATCGAGCTCGACCACGCCGGCGGCGACGCCCAGCTCTGCCTGCGCGCCGGCCGCTATTCCACCAACCTGGTGGCGCTCGGCGTCGACGAGTTCCCCAAGCTCGACGCCGGCAAGCTCAGCCACAGCTTCAACCTCCCGGCGCTGGAGTTGCGCGGCCTGATCGACCGCACCCGCTTCGCCATCAGCACGGAGGAAACCCGCTACTACCTGAACGGCATCTTCCTGCACGCCGCGGAAGGCGAGGGGGGCGCGGTGCTGCGCGCCGTCGCGACCGACGGCCACCGCCTGGCCCGCGTCGAGGAGCCGCTGCCGGCCGGTGCCGCCGGCATGCCGAGCGTGATCGTGCCGCGCAAAACCATCGCCGAACTGCGCAAGCTGCTGGACGAGGTCTCCGGCGAGATCGAGATCGCGCTCTCGGAAACCCGCATCCAGTTCACCATCGGCACGATGCGGCTGACCAGCAAGCTGATCGACGGCACCTTCCCGGATTACGACCGGGTGATCCCGCGCGGCAACGACAAGACGCTGCGGGTCGACAAGAAAGATTTCAACGACGCCGTCGGCCGGGTCTCGGCGATCAGCTCGGAGCGGCACCGCCCGGTCAAGCTCTCGCTGGCCAAGGACCTGCTGGTCATCTCCGCCGCCAGCCCTGAGCAGGGCACCGCCTCGGAAGAGCTCGGCGCCGAACTGGTCGACTACCAATCCGGCCCGCTGGAGATCGGCTTCCAGGCCCGTTACCTCACCGACGTCACCGAGAACATCAACGGCAAGGTCGAATTCATCTTCGCCGACGGCGCCGCCCCCACTCTGGTTCGCGACTCCACCGACGTCTCGGCCGTCTACGTCCTCATGCCGATGCGGGTCTAAGCCTGACATCATTGCGAGCCGGCAAAGCCGGCGCGGCAATCCAGAACCGGACCCATCCCGCGCCCAAAGCGGTAGCGCCGTCCCCGGAACCCAACCCCTGACCCCAAAAAACCTCCACCTCCACCGCCTCACCCTCGCCGACTTCCGCTCTTACCCCACGCTGGACTTTCATCCCGCGGCACCCCTCTGCGTCTTCACCGGCCCGAACGGCTCCGGCAAAACCAACCTCCTGGAAGCCGTCTCCCTGCTGGTCCCCGGCCGCGGCCTGCGCGGCGCCCGCCCGGCCGACCTGCCGCGCCGGGGCGGGGCAGGGACCTGGACCGTCGCCGCCCGCCTGGGCGCTGCCGAAGCGGCGTTCCGTATCGGCACCGGCACCACCGAGCCCGGCATCGAGCGCCGCGTCTTCCGGCTGGACGACGAAACCCCCCGCACCCAGGCCGACATCGCCGCCCGCCTCGCCGCCGTCTGGCTCACCCCGCAGATGGACCGCCTGTTCACAGACCCCGCCGGCGGCCGCCGCCGCTTCCTGGACCGTCTGGTGGTGGCATTGGAACCATCCCACGCCCGCGAACTGGCCGCCTTCGAGGCCGCCTCCGCGCAGCGCAACCGGCTGCTGGGGGAGGCGGCGGATCCGCTCTGGCTGGCCGGGCTGGAAGACGCGATGGCGCGCCACGCCACCGCCGCCACCGCCGGCCGCGCCGCCTTGCTGGCAAGGCTGAACACGGCGCTGGCCGCCGGCGTCGCCGCCCCCTTCCCGCCGGTCACGCTGGCGCTGGACTGCCCGATCGCCGCCCGCCTCGCCGCCGCCCCAGCACTGGCGGTGGAGGACTGGCTGCGCGCCGCCCTCGCCACCAATCGCGCCGCCGACGCCCAATCCCGCGCCGCCGGCCACGGCCCGCAGCGCGCCGACCTTGCCATCGCCGACGCCGCCACCCTCCGCCCCGCCGGCCTGTCCTCCACCGGCCAGCAGAAAGCCATGCTGCTCGGCATCGTCCTCGGCCACGCCGCCTTGATCGCCGCCGCCCGCGGCGCCCCACCGTTGCTGCTGCTGGACGAACCGCTGGTGCATCTGGACGAACCCCACCGCCTGGCCCTGTTCGCCGCCCTCGCTGCCGCGCCGGTCACCGCCTGGCTCACCGGCACCGATGCTTCACCTTTCGCGGCGCTGCCCTCCGCCGCCTGTTACACCGTTGCCGTAAGCCATATATCCGGCCCATGAGATTGCTGCTCCTGGGCGACATCGTCGGCCGCGCCGGCCGCGACGCGGTGCTGGCCGCCTTGCCCGGCCTGCGCACCCGGCTGCGCCTGGATTTCGTCGCCATCAACGCCGAGAACGCCAGCCACGGCTACGGCCTCGGCCCGGAGATGGCGGCACAGCTCTTCGCCGCCGGCGCTGACATCCTCACGCTCGGCAACCACGCCTGGGACCGCAAGGAGATCGTGCCCTACATCGCCGGCGAACCCCGGCTGCTGCGGCCCTTGAACTTCCCGCCCGGCACCCCCGGCGCCGGCGCCGCGGTCGTCGCCCTGCCCGGCGGCCAGAAAGTGCTGCTCGCCCAGGTCATGGGCCGGCTGTTCATGGACCCGCTGGACGACCCGTTCCGCGCCGCCGAGGAGCTGCTCTCCCGCCACCGCCTCGGAGGCACCATCCAGGCCGCGGTCATCGACTTCCACGGCGAGGCGACCTCGGAAAAAATGGCCTTCGCCCACGCCTTCGACGGCCGGCTCTCGGCCGTGGTCGGCACCCACACCCATGTCCCCACCGCCGACCACCAGGTCCTGCCCGGCGGCACCGGCTTCGCCGCCGACCTCGGCATGTGCGGCGACTACGACAGCGTGATCGGCATGGCCAAGGCGCCCGCCATCGCCCGCTTCACCCGCAAGATGCCGGGCGAGCGCCTGACCCCCGCCGAAAACGAAGCCACCATCTGCGGCGCCTTCATCGAAACCGCCGAGGACGGCCGCGCCCGCCGCATCGAACCGGTCCGCCTCGGCGGCCGGCTGCGCCCGGAGATGCCGGCGGATTAGCCGCCCTGGACTCGAGAGGTCGGTTCAAACGATCGCGCTCGGTTCATCCCCCGTTAATCGCCGCCTGCCAAAGATTGCGAGATTGCAATTTCCGGTTGAGCCAATGTCCACACTTGTCCTCGAACTTAAGCAAGACGATTCAATGATCATCAACGGCGCGGTGATCCGCTTCCGCAACCGCGCCCGGATCGAACTCACCACCCGCTCGCGCTTCATGTTCGGCAAGCAGATCATGCCGGAGGACGCCGCTAAAACCCCCGCCGGCCGGCTCTACTACGATTTGCAAACCGCCTATATCGGCGCCGCCGAAGACCGCGCCGCCGCCCTGATCCGCGCCCGCGCCCGCAATCGACGACTTCCGCCAATACCTGCCCTCCGCCGCCGCCCAGGACATCCTGGCCCGCCTGCTCCAACTCATCGAAGCCGACAGCAACTTCGAAGCCCTGAAACTAGCCCGCCAGATCATCCACGCCGAAGCCGAACTGCTGCAACCGGCCATTGTCTGAAAGCTTCAGACCTGCGCCAGAAACACCGACAGAAGTATCAACCCACCCCCCACCAACTCCACCGCCTTCACCGGCTCGCCCAGCAGCAGCGCCCCGCCAACCACGCCGACAACCGGCAGCAGGTACAAAAACCACCCGGCCCGTGCCGCGCCCAGCGCGCCGTTGCCGAGATTCCACAACAGCATCGAGAGCATGGTGGCGCCCAGCGCCATGGCCAGCAGCAGGCCCCAGTCGAACCCGTTCATCTGCGCCAGCAGCTGCGGCATCTGCGGCAGCCCGGCGGCCAGCAGCGGCAGCGCGCCCGCCGCCATCGTCACCGCCGTCACCGGCAGCGCCCCGCGCCGGCCGATCAGCGCCGGCGCCAGCACGCAATAAAACGACCAGAGCAGCGCCCCGGTCAACACCAGCGCGATCCCCCCGGCATCCCCCAGCGCCGGCCCCGCGCCCCGCGCCAGCAGCACGATGCCGGCCAGCCCCAGCCCCGCCGCCGGGATCGCCCAGCGCTTCGGCCAGACCCGCGCCAGAACTGCGTGCAGCACGGCGATCATCAGCGGCTCGCTGCCGTTCAGCAGCCCGGTCAGCCCAGCCGAAACCGTGCGCTGGCCGAGCGACGAAGGCAGGCTGTAGCCGGCCACCCCGATCAGCCCCAGCAGCACGCCGCGCCCCAGATCGGCCCGGCTCCAGCCCCGCGCGGCACGCAAAAACGGCGCAAAAACCGCCGCCGCGATCGCATAACGCAAGCCGTTGAACGCCAGCGCCGGCAGATGCGCCTGGCTGTCGCCCACCATGAACCGCGTCCCAACCGGCGCCAGCCCCCACAGCAACACCGCCCCCAAAGTACAGGCAGCGGCGAGGAGCGGACTCAACCCAGGTCGGACAGCCCCGCGCTCAACACCACCACGCCCGGCAGGATCTTGCCCTCCATCCATTCCAGGAAAGCGCCCCCTGCGCTCGATAGATAGGTGAGCGTGTGCGACACCCCGGCGCCCCGCATCGCGGAAACCGTATCGCCGCCGCCGCCCACCGAGATCAGCCCGTTGGTTTCGGTCGCTTCCGCCACCGCCTTGGCCAGCGCATTGGTCGCGGCGTCGAACGGCGGCGTCTCGAACGCGCCCAGCGGGCCATTCCAGATCAGCGTCTTCATCGCCGGCAGCCGATCGATGATCGCCGCCACGGTCGCCGGCCCGACATCCAGCGCCATCATCCCGGCCGGCACCGCATCGACGCCAACCGTCCGCGTCGGCGGGTGCGACGCAAAAGTCTCGCTCACCACCAGATCGACCGGCAGCAGCACCTCGCACTCCACGTCCTTCGCGGTCCGCAGCACCTCCAGCGCCGTCGGATAAAGCTCACGCTCCTGCAACGACTTGCCAACATCGTAGCCCTGCGCGGCCAAGAAAGTATTGGCCATCGCCCCGCCGATCACCAGCACATCGACCTTCAGCACCAGGTTGTTCAGCAAATCCAGCTTGGTCGAAACCTTCGACCCGGCGACAATCGCCATCACCGGCCGCCGCGGCTTGCCCAGCGCCGCCTCCAGCGCGCCCAATTCCGCCTGCATCAATCGCCCGGCATAAGACGGCAAAAACCGCGCCACCCCCTCGGTGCTGGCATGGGCGCGGTGCGCCGCCGAAAACGCATCGTTGACGTAGATATCCGCGAGCCCCGCCAGCGCCCTGGCGAGGTCGGCGTCGTTGGCCTCCTCGCCGGCGTGGTAGCGGGTGTTCTCCAGCACCAGCACGTCGCCATCCCGCAGCGCCGCCACCGCCCGTTCCGCCTCCGGGCCGATACAATCCTCGGCAAACGCCACGGGCCGGTGCAGCGCTTCGCCGAGCGCCACGGCGATCGGCCGCAGCGAAAGCTCCGGCACCCGCACCCCCTTGGGCCGGTCGAAATGGCTGCACACGATCACCCGCGCCCCTTTATCGGCGAGTTCGATGATGGTCGGCGCCAACCGCTCCAGCCGCGTCGCATCCGCAACCTTGCCGTCCCGCATGGGAACGTTGAGATCGGCCCGCAACAACACCCGCTTGCCGGCAACCTCCAGCCCATCCAGCGTCCGCGCCGTTTCCATGTTCAGAGCGACCCGAATAGGGCAGCGGTATCCGACATCCGGTTGGAAAAACCCCACTCGTTGTCGTACCAGCCCATCACCCGCGCGAGGCCACCATCCACCACCGCGGTCTGCGGCGCGTCGAAACTGCACGAGAACGCCACATGATTGAAATCCGAACTCACCAGCGCCTCGGTGGAATAATCCAGTATCCCCTTGAGCGCCCCCTGGCTCGCCGCCAGCATCGCCGCGTTGATCTCGTCCTTGCTCGCCGGCTTTTTCAAATTCACATCCAGCGACACCAGCGAAACGTTCGGCGTCGGCACCCGGATCGAGGTGCCATCCAACTTGCCCTTCAGCTCCGGCATCACCAGGCCGATCGCCCGCGCCGCCCCGGTCGTGGTCGGGATCATCGAGAGTGCGGCCGCCCGCGCCCGGTGCCGGTCCTTGTGCAGCGTGTCCACGGTCTTCTGGTCGCCGGTATAGGAATGGATCGTCACCATGTAGCCGCGCTCGATCCCGAAGCTCTCGTGCAGCACCTTCACCATCGGCGCCAGGCAGTTGGTGGTGCAGGAGGCGTTGGAAACGACCGTCATCTCCTTGGTCATCGTCTTCTCGTTGACGCCGTAAACGATCGTCGCATCCACCCCATCCGCCGGCGCCGAAACCAGCACCTTACGCGCCCCCGCCTGCAACAGTTTGGAGGCTGCCTCCTTGCTGGTGAACAGCCCGGTACACTCCATCGCCACATCCACACCTTGCAAGGGCACCTTGGCAGGATCGCGCTCCGCCGACACCTTGATCGGCGCATACTTCCGCCCGTTCATGGTGATCACCAGCGCGTCGCCCTCCACCTCCACGGTGCCCGGAAACCGCCCATGCACGGAATCGTAACGAAACAGATGGGCGTTGTCCTCGACGCTGCCGAGATCGTTGATCAGCACCGGCTCGATATCGGTCCGCCCGCTCTCGATCATCGCCCGCAGCACCAGCCGCCCGATCCGCCCGAACCCGTTGATCGCTACCTTCACCGCCATCTTCTTCAAGCCCCCAGTTTCTTCACGGCATCCACGATCGCCGCCTCGGTAATCCCAAAATGTTCGTACAGAACCTCGCCCGGCGCGCTGGCGCCAAAGCTGCTCATGCCGATGAACACGCCCTCCGGCCCCAGCCAGCGCTCCCAGCCGAACCCCACCGCCGCCTCGATCCCGATCCGCGGCGCCGACGCCAGCACCGCCGCCTGATACGAAGCATCCTGCTGCGCGAACAACCCGAAGCTCGGCGCCGAAACCACCGCCACCTGCAAACCCTCGTTCGCCAGCACCGCCCGCGCCGCCATCGCCAGCGCCACCTCGGTGCCCGTGGCAATCAACGTCGCCGCCCTGGCACCCTCCGCCTCCGCCAGCACATACGCCCCGCGCGCGCATTTATTGCCGTTGCTCTCCGCCCGCAGCGCCGGCACCGCCTGGCGCGACAACACCAGCAGGCTCGGCCCGGCGACGTTCCTCACCGCCAGCTCCCAGCACTCCGCGGTCTCCATCGCATCCGCCGGCCGCAGCAGCAGCACGTTCGGCATCGCCCGCAAACCCGCCAGATGCTCCACCGGCTGATGCGTCGGCCCATCCTCGCCCAACCCGATGGAATCATGGGTCAGCACATGGATCACCCGCACCCCCATGATCGCCGCCAGCCGCAGCGCCGGCCGCATATAGTCGGTGAACACGAAGAACGTGCCGCCATACGGGATCAGCCCGCCATGCAGCGCGATCCCGTTCATCGCCGCCGCCATCCCGTGCTCCCGCACGCCGTAATAGATATACCGCGCGGCGAAACTCTCCGGGCTCGCCCCCGCCATCCCCTTCACCAGCGTCAGGTTCGACCCCGTCAGGTCCGCCGACCCCCCGACCAGCTCCGGCACCGCCGGCACCAGCACCTCCAGCGCCTTCTGGCTGGCCTGCCTCGTCGCCATCCGGGGCTGGCTCTCCGCCAGCGACGCCTTGTAGGCCGCCATCGCCTCAACCCAGCCCTCCGGCAGGCTGCCCGCCGCCGCCCGCTCGAACTCCGCCCGCTGCGGATGCCTGGCCAGCCGCTTCAGCCAGCCGCGCCGCGCCGCCGCCCCCCGCGTCCCCGCCGCCCGCCACGGCGCCGCCACCGCATCGGGCACCGTGAACGGCAGATGCGCCCAGCCCAGCGCCCGCTTCGCCGCCTCCGCCTCCGCCCCCCCCAGCGGCGACCCATGCGTGCCCGCCGTCCCCGCCTTCTTCGGCGCCCCGAACCCGATGATCGTCCGGCACGCGATGATCGTCGGCCTCACCGACCGCGCCGCCGCGTTCAGCGCCGCCTCGATCGCCCCGAAATCATGCCCGTCGATCCGCTTCACCGCCCAGCCATACCCCGCGAACCGCTTCAGCGGATCCTCTGACGTCGCCATCGCCGTATCGCCGTCGATCGAGATGTTGTTGTCGTCGAACAGCACGGTCAGCTTGTTCAGCCGCAAATGCCCGGCCAGCGCCCCCGCCTCGTGGCTGACGCCTTCCATCAGGTCGCCGTCGCCGCACATCACCCAGGTCCGGTGGTCCACCAGGCTCTTGCCGAATTTCGCCGCCAGCAGCCGCTCCGCCAGCGCCATCCCCACCGCCGTCGCCAACCCCTGGCCCAGCGGCCCGGTCGTCATCTCGATCGCCGGATGCGCGCCGTATTCCGGATGCCCCGCCGCCACGCCGTGCAGCTGCCGGAACGCCTTCAGGTCGGCGAGATCCATCCCCTCATGCCCGCTCAAATGCAGCAACGCGTACAGCAACATCGAGCCATGCCCGCCCGACAGCACGAACCGGTCCCGGTCCGGCCAGCGCGCATCCGCCGCGTCGTATTTCAGAAACCGCGTCCACAGCACCGTCGCCACATCCGCCATGCCCATCGGCATCCCCGGATGGCCGCTCTTGGCCGTCTCCACCGCGTCGATCGCCAGCGCCCGGATCGCATTCGCCATGCACCGCGCCTCGGTCATCGGCTGCGACAATACCGCCGCCTGCCGGGCCAGCGCCGCCGCATTCCCGCCGTTTTCCGCCGAACCCGCCATGCCCTCCGCATTTCCGTCGCTGAACGCGGCGTGCATAATGCCCCCGGCCCCCCCCGGCAACCCAACGGAGCGCAACCCCATGTCCGCCCTGACCAACCAACGCATCTCCGGCGCCCGGCTGTGGGACACCCTCATGGAGATCGCCCAGATCGGCGGCACCCCCAAAGGCGGCGTCAAACGCATCACCCTAACGGACGAAGACCGCCGCGGCCGCGACACCTTCCGCACCTGGTGCGAAGCCGCGGGCCTGGCCGTCCGCATCGACAGCATGGGCAACATGTTCGCCCGCCGGCAGGGCAGGGACCCCAACCGCCTGCCCGTCCTGTTCGGCTCCCATCTCGACACCCAGCCCACCGGCGGCAAGTTCGACGGCGCGCTCGGCGTCATCGCCGGCCTCGAAGTCATGCGAACCCTGAACGAGCTGAACATCGTCACCGAAGCCCCGCTCGAGCTGGTCAACTGGACCGACGAGGAAGGCTGCCGCTTCGGCCGCGCCATGATGGGCAGCGCCGTCTGGTCCGGCATCCTCCCCGAAGCCGACGTCAAAGCCCTGGCCGACGAAACCGGCACCACCGTCGGCGCGGCGCTGCACGCCATCGGCTACACCGGCAGCATCCCCGCCACCCACTTCCCGGCCGACGCTTTGTTCGAGCTGCACATCGAGCAAGGCCCGATCCTGGAAGCCGAAGGCAAACAAATCGGCATCGTCGCCGGCGCCCAGGCGCAAATCTGGTACGAGGCGGTGATCACCGGCCAGGACTCCCACGCCGGCACCACGCCCCCCATCGCCCGGCGGGACGCTCTGCTCACCGCCGCCCGCATCATCGAACTGGTGGACACCACGATGCGCGAAGGCGGGGACGGCAGCATCGCCGAGACCGGCCGTGGCACCGTCGGCCGCCTCGCCGTCGCCCCCAACTCGCCGAACGTCATCCCCGGCGAGGTCCGCATGAACATCGAGTTCCGCAACCCCGCCGACGCCCGCATTGCCGAAATCGCCGCGACCTTCCCGGCCCAGGCCGAGGCCCTGGCCGCCCGCAACCAAACCACCATCACCCTGACGCCCGTCTTCCGCATCCCCGCCCAACCCTTCGACGCCGCCTGCGTCGCCCTGGTCGAAGCCGCCACCGAAAAACTAGGCTACACCGCCCGCAAAATGGTCTCAGGCGCCGGCCACGACGCCGTCCACACCGCCACCGTCATCCCCACCGCGATGATCTTCACCCCCTGCCTGAACGGCCTGAGCCACAACGAAGCCGAATCCATAACCCCCCAAGAAGCCGAAGCCGGCACCCAAGTCCTCTACGAAGCCATCCTATCCCGCGCCAACCGTGTGCTGTAACCCGCCGTCATTGCGAGCGAAGCGCGGCAATCCAGCCTCGCGCCAGCAAGCAAAGCGAGGGGCGCCGCCCCTCGACCCCGCTGGGGCCGAAAGGCCCCAGACCCCAAAAACCAGAAGCAATTCACTTAGTAATTTGGGCCTGGACTTTTCCGGCTGAACGCATAGCGTACTACAGGAGTTTGAACGGGTAAAAAATGCGGGTCCACGACATAGCTTTTGCCAACTTCATCTGTAAATTTGGAGAACAAAATCTACTAGATTTTGTGGTGGAAATTGTCATCCCAGCCTTTAGGGAAACCGGTGTAATTAGGCGTTACGCAGATACTGATTATCGTTTCATAAACGTAAGTTTATTGAACATAGGAAGCGATGAAGAGCCAAACTTTGCTATAACAGGACGTTTCGTTAAAAATACGGTTTTGAGAAGGTCTCAGGTTTTAATATCCGAACACGAGATCGCGCATGATGAGGCAGCCATACAATCTGCACCATCATCGTTCTTTGTTCTACTGCTCGGTAATCATAGGCTAATCTACTTTGCTGAAACTGCGAATGCTCCGGATACGATATCCTTCGCGCGAGCCGCAGCAGCGGCGATCAGGGACAAGCATAAAGTTTTCATTAGGAACCGTAAAATCGAACTCAGGAGTAGTAACCAAACTGCTACTTTAACATCATTAATGGCACAATTTCCCGCTCCTGAAGTAACTGTTGTTCCGCTTACAAGCGAGATGAGTATAGATGCTTTCGTTACCAAGTACAGTAAGTTGCAGAGCGTGGTGTTCCGGCTAATACGGCCAAATTCGGAAATTCAGGGTTCTGATCTATGGCGGAGCGTCAGAACAGCAGGTGCAGCTGCAAGATCTCAACAAACGGCTGTGTCATATAAAAATCCCGATGGACTAAATAAGAGCCAAACGGCTAGCCAGATAAAACAAGCAGCGGAAACAGGACAGCAAATTGTTACTCTCTCGGGAAAAGACAGGAGTGGAAATTCGTTAAAAGGCAACAACGAGGAATTCCGACTATCAGTGCCTTTAAGAGATGTGCCTCCTAGGCCTAGAGCACTTGCAAAGCGCCTCGTCCGTGTTTTTCAGGACCTGGTGGGCAGAGGCGAAATACGACTTCCTCGTCCAGAGCATGATCCGCGTGCTGCTATGGAAAGAATTAGCCGTGAAAACTTACAATGACGGATTGGCGGGAAGACCTTTTTAAAGAGAAGTCTCTTTGGGACATTTATCGGCTTTCGCGAACACTACCTCAGAGCCGCTTTAACGTAGTCCTTAGACGGGGAACTTTTTTTATATTGTTCTCGTTTTGTATCTTAAATGAATACTTGGGGAATCGGCTTTTAAGCATTGGCAGCATGGAAGCGGCTGTAAGAAACTGGTCCGAACAAGGACTAGCTTTTGCTGCACAAACCTTAGGATTTCTAATTGCAGGTTATACGATTTTTGCCACGATCACGAGACCGGAACTTAATTCTATATTAGCCCAAACTCCAGAGAAAAGATCAAAAATCAATAGTCTCAAGTTCATACACACAGTGTTCATAAGCGTTTTTATAAGCTACCTCTCCTTTGTTTCTTTTTGTCTTGCAATAACACTGTTTGCAAACTCGTCCGGCCCTTTAACTGCCTTGTTGCATCCAGCAGTCATAAATCATCGCTTGATGAAAGCGTTTGTTGTTAGCGGCATTTTTTGTATTGAGGGAACTTGGTTAGTTGAGCTTCTACTATTGCTAAAATCGTTTGTTTGGAACCTGTATCAAGCTGTGCTAGTCGTCATTGCATGGGAAGCACCACCAACGGTCGAAAAGGAAAATCCTTTTTCGCACAACGGCGACTTCTAGTGGCCCTTCGCAACCTCCCGAACGCTTTGCCCATATCGCAACATCATGTTTCTGAGCCATCGTTCAAATGCGGGAAATGAACCTGCCCCTCCACCTAACTGCCCGACTCTTACCAGCGGCCGCCAGCGCCGCCGTCACCTACCCACCCGCCGTCGCCACCTTCACCAAAACCGGCCCAACAACCCACGCCTCACCAACATCGCCATCTTAAACGCCGCCCTGCGCGAGCCGATCGACAGTGCCGCCCCGCCCGCCCTGGTGCCGGACAGCACCCGCCAATCCGGCGCCACCCTCACCACCACCTGGCACCTCGCCGGCACGGCCACGGAGCGTGACTACCTAGCCTGCACCTACACCCCGCCCCATCTCCTGCTGTTCGACATCACCGGCCTCACCACCTGCGTGCAAACCATTACCAAAACCCCAGCCACCTTCACCGCCACCTGCCGCTGAAACCCCTCACTCCACCAAACCTTCCTCAACCTCCTGCGGGTCCTCGTAATTCATCCCCTTCACAACCACGCTGGGCACAGCCCCACTGGACGTGATGATGTAAAACCGGTCCCCACCCGCCGCCTTCCACTCGAACCGGCAAAGCGGCTGGTCCACCGCGCAGGAGCCAAGCTCCGGATACGCCGCGCAAAGATCTTCGTGCCCGGTGCAGGAGCGGTGCGGAAGTTTGCTCTGGCTCATTGGCAGGTTGCCGTTCTTCATCAGCTCCGCCCGCGCCGCCGCGTAGGGTTGCCCAACCTCGCTCTGGATCAAAAACGGCTGCGCCTCGCCCGGCTCCACCGCCGCGCCCAGCATCGCCAAACCCGCCAAAACCCAAACCTTCACCCGATCCGCCTCCAATACCGGCTCAAAAACCCCCGCGCATCGGTCGCCGCCGCCGGCCCACCGGCCCGCGCCACCCCATGCACGCACCGCCACCGCCAAACCGTATCCTGCCCGGTAATATATGCCGGCACGTAATCCGCATCAGGATTGGCCGTGCACCACTGCCGCCCCGCCCGCGGCAACCCGCGCGACTCATTCGCCTTCCCGCAAGGCAAATCCGCCCCCAGGTTGCACGCCCAAACCTGCCCATCCACGCACCGCACCACCGTCCCGCGCACCACCTGCGCCGCCGGCATCGTCAACCCGAACGCCGCACGCACCGCCGGCGCCAGAGCCACCGGCAGCGGCCGCAACGTATCGTCCGTCACCCCCGCCCCACAAACCGGCGCCGCCCGCGCCGCGCAACCACAAGCCACCGCCACCACCAGCCCCAGCAGCACCCGCATCCTCACCCCTGCGCGCTATCCGGCATCCGCCCCTGCAACGCCGTCAGCATCTGCCCCAGCACGCTCGCGGATTCCGGCTGGCACCCCGCCACCCGCAGCTCCAGCGGCGGCGCCGCCCGCGTCACCGCCGGCGCAAAGGCCGAGAACACCGCCACCACCCCCAGCAACGTCCCGCCCGCGTACCCAACCAGCAGCACCCGCCGCCAGCCCCGCACGCCCCGCTCCAGCACCCCCACACCCGCCAGCGTGCAGCCCGCCAGCAACAGCGCCCCCAACAGCAACGTCCCGATACACATCCCGCCACCCCTTCTCCCGCACCCAGCCTAAGCCGAAACCACCCCACCATCCAAGATTTTATCAGGCCAAAACCCGCCCCAAAAAGGCGATATCAAAACCCCCCTTTGATATCACTTTCCCGCCAAACCGACGCATTTTCCTGCCCAAAAAACAGGCAGCCCGCTCCCGAAAATTCCATGGATAATCCGCCGCCCACCCGGTACGCTGCGTCCCGTCCGCGGCTCAATTACCAACAAGAGGACCCCATGCACGCCGGCACCTGGTGGAACCCGCGCGCCGCCCGCACCCTGCTCCGCCGCCCCTCCGCCACCCAGCTGCACGCCCTACGCCGCGCCGCCGCCGTGGCCATCCTGGCTGCCCTCGGCCTGTTCGTCATCGGCTGCATGGCCTTCGGCTTCGTCAACGGCGGCGTCCGCGCCCGCCTCGGCACCGCCCTCGGCCCCAGCCACCACCTGGTGGACCTCGACTCCCGGCTGATCTCCGGCGGCAGCTACCGGCTGGTCGCCGTCACCCCGGCCGGCGCCGCCGCAGGCTTCGCCCCCGGCCAGACCATCGACATGACCACCTGGAGCCTGGATCGCAAACTCGCCTACGCCTATCCCACCGCCGGCCGCAGCAAACTCGCCGCCCATCAGGGCCTGCAAACCGAAATCCGAGCCGAGGCCTTCAACCCCCACAGCCGGGACAGCTTCTACCTGCACGCCCTCAACATACTGGTAAGATTGATCTTATTGGCCTCGGCGCTGTTCATCGTGCAGTTCAGTCACGGCCGCGCCGCCCTCGCCGCCGGGCTGTACCTCGCCGCCGCGGCGATGGCAGACAGCCTCACCGCCACCTTCGCCGGCCTGCCGGGCGGGGTGCAGGCCGCCGCCCTGGTGCTGGCCAACCTGGCCCGCCCCACCGCCTATGCCTGCCGCGTCGCCTTCTCCATGGAGCTGTGTCCAGGCAACCGCCAGACCAAGCGCGTCATCTGGGCCGTCTTCGCCACCTTGCTCGCCACCCTCTTCACGCTCGACCTCGGCGGCCTCTCCACCATCCTGTTCGACACGCCGCCGCTCCCGGTCTCGCCCCTGCTTTTGCCCCTGGTGCAGTGCGTTACCCAGCTTTATTCACTCGGCATCTTCATTGCCGCGGCGGTCGCCGCCCCGGCGCCGCAGCGCTTCGTGCTGCGCATCGTCCTGGCCGCCACCTTCATCACCCTGGCCTCCTACATCGTGCAGGAGGCCTACCTGCTGGCCGGCGCCACCCCGCCCGCCTGGCTCTCCTGGTATTTTGAGACCGCCCTGCTCGGCGCCGGCATCGGCTACCCCTGGGCCATCTTCGCCCGCCGCATCGCCGGGGTCGACTTCATCATCGGCCGCGGCATCGCCTACGCTTTGTCCATCGGCCTGATCCTGATCGCCGTCGAACTGGTCAAGCTGGCGGCGCAGGCCGTCGCCGGCGACTGGGTCAACGGCCTGGTGCTGATCTACGCCATCCCGGTCGTGCTCACCGTCTCGCTGAACTGGCTGCAAGGCCAGATGACCAGGCTGATCGGCCTGCTGCTGGATGGCGATCTGCGTTCCGCCGCCAACCAACTGCACGCTCTGGCCGCCGACTTCCCGCAAGCCGCGGACGTCGCCGCGCTGGCCCGGATGGTGGCAAGCCGCGCCGCGCCCGCCCTGCACATGGCAAGCGCCGCCGTCACCCTGGAGCCGCCGCCTGCGGGCCCGGCCCTCGCGCCCGACCCGTCCGGAGGCCTGCTGCTGCCGCTCCACATCTTCGGCCGCGCCCTCGGCACCCTGCGCTGCGGCGCCCGGCCGCACGGCAGAGGCTACGACCCAGCCGAACGAAAAATGCTGGAGGCTCTGGCGCACGAGATTTCCGTCGCCATCGTCTGCCTGGAGCCGGCGCGCCTCACCACCGCGCCGGCGCTCTCGCAGATCGCCTAGAACAACACGCAGCCGCCCGGATGCACGCCGCCATACGGCCCCACATGGCCGGCCCGGCAGGCGCAACCGCTCACCGCCAGCGCCATCCCCAACAACAACAACCCCGCCCGCATCGCTCTCATGTTTCAACCCTCCAAAACCAGCGAGAGCCTCGTAAGGCCGAAACCGGGCATAAAAAAGGCCGGCAACCGAAGCTGCCGGCCCTGTTTCGTTGCGGCGTGTTACGACGCCTTGCGCAACGGCGCCGCCTCGCTCTTGCCGAGCAGTTCGATAAAGGCGCGGTTGAATTGCGGCAGATCGTCCGGCTTGCGCGACGTCACCAGCGCGCCATCCACCACCACCGGCTGGTCCACCCAGTTGGCGCCGGCATTCTTCAGATCGGTCCGCAACGACGGCCAGGAGGTCATCGTCTTGCCGCGCACCGCCTCCGCCTCGATCAGCGTCCACGGCCCATGACAGATCGCCGCGATCGGCTTGCCCGCGGTCACGAAGTGCCTGATGAACGCCACCGCGTCCTTGTCGATCCGCAGCGTATCGGGGTTGGCAACCCCGCCCGGCAGCACCAGACCGTCGAAATCCTCGGCTTTGGCCTTGGCGAGTTCGAGGTCGACCTTCACCTTCTGGCCCTTCTTGTCGTGCTCCATGCCCTGGATCTCGCCGCCCTGCGGCGCGATGACCACCACGGTCGCCCCGGCCTCGCTCAGCGCCTTTTGCGGCGCGGTCAGCTCGGCCTGCTCGAACCCGTCGGTCGCCAGGATCGCTATCTTCTTCTGCTTGATGTCGGTCATTGGGTTCATCCTTTCGGCGGCTTTGGTTCCGCCGCGCCTCAGGTTGGCACGATGGCCGGAACCGCAACCTCCCGCGCCCCAAGTGAACACATCCTCATCCCAAGGTCATCGCCAGGTCGCCGCCACCATGCTAAACCTTGCGGCATGGAAGACGATCTGGAACAACGCATCAGGGTACGAGCATTCCACTTGTGGGAGAACGCCGGCTACCCGGAAGGCAAGGACGAAGAATTCTGGATGAAGGCCCGTGATCTCGAGCTTGGCCAGACCCAGCCGGCCGAGGTGGAGGAAGTCCCACCCATGGCCAACCCCGCCCAGTTCGCCGGCTTCTAACCCCAGCTAGCTTGGCTCACCAGGGCAGCGTCTTGCCCTGGTAATCCATGAAAGCCTGGCCACCGGCGCCAGCCTTGCTCTCCAGCACATCGGCAATGCCCTTGACGCTGGTGGCGACATCGATGTCCGCATTCGCGCCGCCCATGTCGGTCTTCACCCAGCCCGGATGCACGCTCAACACCGTAATCCCCGACTCCTCCGGCAAGCCGGCGGCAAACCCACGGGTGAGCTGGTTCAGCGCCGCCTTGCTGGCGCTGTAAATCGGTGCCTGTCCCTTGGTGTTGAGCTCGATGCTGCCAAGAACCGACGACATGAAGGCGACGATGCCGCTATGCGGCCGCACCGCCGGCACCATCTTCATCGCCAGCCGGACCGGCGCCACCGCATTGGTGTTGAAAACCGCCGCCGCCTCGTCCGGGCTTATCGTCTCGGCACTCTTGCCCATCGGCCCGCCGACGCCGGCATTGATGAACACCACGTCGAACACCTGGCCCTTGCCGCGCGCCACGAAATCGTCGACCGATCCGGCCTCGTTGATGTCGAGCCGCTCCACCTTCGTCGCCGCGCCGTTCAACCCGTCGCCCTGGCCGCTCCGCACCGTCGCAGTCACGGCCCAGCCCCGGCCCGCCAGTTCATTGGCCAGCCCCAAGCCCAACCCACGCGAAGCGCCGACGATCAGCGCGGTTTTCGGTTCTGCCATGGCGTTCTCCTGAAGCGTTACACTACGCGGAGAGGTAGGGTGCGGGGCGCGGTTTACCAACAGTCATGACTGGCCCAACACGCTGACATTATCATGCTGTTCAACGACCTGCCGCGATGCCGCCTCGGCGGCGAGCCGGCGGTAGCTGCGCAGGCTGAACGGCAACATGACGAGATAGGCGAAGCCGATCAGCGCGAACGCGGCATAGGGATCGGCGAACAGGATCGCCGCGAACACCACGACGCCGAGCAGCAGCGGCAGCACTCCCTCGCTTGGCACCTTGAAATTCTTGAAACTCCAGACCGGCAAAGTGGAGACGCAAAGCAACGCCGCGCCGACCAAGACGACGCCGACGAACAGCGGATAGCCCACCACGGCGCGAGCCCACACCAGATGCAGCTGGTCGGCCTCCAGCCCCAGGAACAGCGGTAATAAAGCGAGGCCAGCGCCAGCCGGCGCCGGCACGCCGGTGAAAAAGTTGTACGCGAACGCGGCGCGCGGCGCGCCCTCCAGCGCCGCGTTGAAGCGCGCCAGCCGCAACGCCATCGCCGAGGCAAACATCAACGGCGGCAGAAAGCCGATGGCGCCCCAGTCCCTGAGCGACCACAGATAGATCACCAGCGCCGGCGCGATGCCGAAGCATAAAAAGTCAGCCAGGCTGTCGAACTCGGCGCCGAACCGCGACGTCGCTTTCAGCATCCGGGCCAGCCTTCCATCGATCCCGTCGATCGCGGCGGACACCGCGACGGCGATCACGGCGGTGCCGAATTTGCCATCGAGCGCCAGCCGGATCGAGGACAGGCCGATACACAGCCCGACCAGCGTCAGCAGGTTCGGCACCATGCGGTTGAAGCTGAGCCCGGCCAGGCGCGGCCGCCGCGGCCGCCGGCGCTGGCTCATGGGTCGATCATCGCGGCGCCGCCGGCCGCCAGGCCAGCGATCGACGGGGCCAGGGTGGCAAGCACGGTCTCGCCCCCGATCATCCGCTGGCCGACCGCGACCAGCGGGACGGTGCCCGCCGGCAAATAAAGATCGGTCCGGCTGCCGAAGCGGATGATGCCGAAGCGCTGCCCGGCGCTGAACACCTGGCCCACCACCGCCTCGCAGACGATCCGCCGCGCGATCAGCCCGGCGATCTGCACCACCGCGATCTCCTCGCCGCCCGGCAGCCGCAACGCCACGGCGTTGCGCTCGTTATCCTCCGAGGCCTTGTCCAGCGCCGCGTTGACAAAGGTGCCGGGACGGTAGTCGATCCGGGTCACGGTGCCGGCGATCGGCATCCGGTTGACATGCACGTCCAGCACCGAAAGAAAAATCGCCACGCGCGGCCGCAAAGCCGGGCCGAAGCCCAACTCTGGCGGCGGTGCCGCGGCCTCGACGCTCACCACCAGGCCGTCAGCCGGGGCCAGGAACACGTCCGGCCGGGGTGGGGCCACCCGCTCCGGATCGCGGAAGAAATACAGGCAGAACAAGGTGAAAATCAGCCCGAGCCAGGCCAGCGGGTGCCAGAACAACAACCCGAGCAGCGCCAGCACCACCCCGCCCAGGATGAACGGCGTGCCGGCCCGGTGCGGCGGAGCCAGAACGGATCTAAAGCTGTCGGCGACGTTCAATGGGCACCCCTATCGTTTCGGCATCGAGAATGCCTGGCCGGGAAAAATCATGTCGGGATCGTGGATCGCCTGCGTATTGGCATTGTAGATCAACGTGTACAGATTGCCGTGCCCGTAAACCTGGCGGGCGATCAGCCAGAGGTTCTGGCCCGGCACGATCACCACATGGCCGGCCGCCAGCGCGGTCGGCAGGGTTTCCAGCGCGAACGGCGCGGTGATCGCCGGCTGGGCGGCATTCGCCGTGCTCAGGCTCAGCGTGCCGCTATCCCGCGGCACCCGGGCGGTGAAGCGCCAGCGTCCGTCCGGCCCCGCCGTGGCGGTGCCCAGCCTGGCGCCGTCCAGCGCCAGCGCGACATGGGTGCCGGGTGCGGCGGTGCCGGAAAAAATGGCGTGGCCGGCGGCGTCGTAATCCACCGTGCCGATGGCGAGCGTGCCCGGCTGCGGTGCGGCGGCGGAGAGCACCTGGCTGCCATGGGCGCCGGAGAGCACCGTCAGCCCCGGCCCGGCCGGCTGCGCCGGCACCAGCAGCGTCGCACTGCTCTCGCCCTGTATCGTGGTGCCGTTTTGCAGGGTTTCCGAAAGGGTCAGCTGCTGCGGGCCGGCCGGCAGGGGCAGGTCCGGCAGCAGCGCGAACGAGCCGGACGCATCCGCCACGGCGGTGCCGAGCAGCCGGTCGCCGCGCCTGATGGTCACGGTCGCCCCCGGCGCGGCGCGGCCGGCGATCACCATGTGGCCACCGGAATCCACCCGCACGATGTCGAACTCCGGCACCGGGACGCCGGCATTGGCGATCGCGGGCGGGGTCGGCGGCGTCGGCTGCCAGTCCGGCTTCGCCGCCAGGTAGAACAGCCCGGCGGCGGCGCCCAGGCCCAGCAAAACCAGCGCCGTGATGCCGCCCCGGACGCGCAGCGTGTCTGCCAATGTGCGGTCCCCCGAGCTTTGCTTGCCATGCGCGCCATGGCCTGCCACCTGTGGCTTATACTTAAATGGAGCCGCACCGTCACTATGAGCAGCTACGCCGTCACCGTGTTTTGCGGCTCCTCGCCGGGGCTGGACCCGGCCTATACGGCAGCGGCAACCGCGCTAGGGCAGGGGCTGGCGGCCCGAGAAATGAGCCTGGTGTTCGGCGGCGGCAATGTCGGGCTGATGGGCGTGGTGGCCGGCGCGGCACTGGCCGCCGGCGCCCATGTCACCGGCATCATCCCGGATTTCCTGCGCCAGCGCGAGGTCGAGTTCCCCGGCCTGACCGAGCTGATCGTCACGGACTCCATGCACACCCGCAAGCGCCGGCTGTTCGCATTGGGCGACGCTTTCGTGGTGCTGCCGGGCGGCCTCGGCACCTTCGACGAGACCATCGAGATCATGACTTGGAAACAGCTCGGCCGCCACGACAAGCCGATCATCCTGTGCGACATTCTGGGCTGGGCGCAGCCCTTTGTGGCAATGGTGGACCAGGTGATCGAACGCGGCTTCGCCCGCGACACCGCCCGCGCCCTGATCGAGCTGCAGCCGGACGTCCCGGCGGTCCTGGCGCGGCTGGATGAATTGCGCGGCTGAGGCTTACTCCAGCGTCAGCGCCGTGCCGAAAACCGCGTAGCTCTGGCCGTTCTCGTCATGCCGCCGCTCGAACATGTCCGGGCGGTGGTTGATCCCGGAATAGTGCGTGATCAGCGACTTGCGCGGGTACTTTGCGTAAACCTTGCCGTCGGCCGTGTCCCATTCCTCCACCCGCTTCGAGCCTCGATGCATCAGCCGGGAGTGCCAGACCAGCACGTCGCCCTTGCGGCCATAAAACGGCACCACCGGCAGCCCGCTCGCCTCGATCTGCGCCTCGATCGCCGGGCTCAGGAACCGCTCGGCGTATTTCGGCCACTCCACCAGTTTGGTGGTCGCCGCCTTGCGGCCGCGCTCTTCGTCGGTGAGGAAGCTCCGCACCTTCTCGCCGCGCAGCAACGGCCAGCGCTGAGAGCCCGGCACGTACTCGAATGGCCCGCTTTGCGGCGTCACCGTATCGAGCGCGATCCAGACCGCGCAGTACCAGGTGTTGATGAAATCCGGGTTGAGGTAATCGTCCTGGTGCCAGTCGCGCTCGGTGCTCAGCCAGCCGGTCAGCGCCAGATGGAACAGCATCGGCTCGCCGATCAGCTCGTCGAGCAGCGCCATCAGCGGCGGGTACAGCGCCACACGGCGCAGCTCCGGCACGCCCTCATAACAATTTCCATCCGGCCAGCCGACCGCGTTCCAGGCGGTGCCCGGCCGGAACGCCGCCCGCCGCGCGATGTATGGGTCGAGCACCGTGTCCGGCAGAAAGCCTCGCTTGATCACCACGCCGTCCCGCACCCAGGCCGCCTGGTCCGGCGATAACGCCCCCGCATCGAGGTCCGGCCGGTCGAGCCGCGGCAACAGCGCCGGGTCCGGAACCTCGGCCAGATCGGCGAAGCCGATCCGGGCGACCGGCCGGTCCGGTTCGAGCAGCCGCCAGATCGTGTTCGCCAGCAGGGTTTCGGTCGCGCCGAAGTCGATCCGCCGGTCGCCGTTCTGATCGGACGAGGCAAAACGTTCGTCGAGAGACCCGTCGCGCGACAACATTCCGTCGAGATCGGCTGCGAAGCTGAAGCCGGCGCCGCAAACCGCCTCCCGCAGCTTCGCGTTGTACAACGCGTGAAGCGCGGTTCGGCCGCGCGGATCCGGCCATTCGAGCCGCGCCAGCGCGCCGCGCAGCGCCTTGGGATCGTTGATCCCCTCCAGCCTGGCGATCTGCTCGCTGCCGTGACCGCGCCGCAGCGCCGCCTCGCCGGCCGCCGGCGGAAACACGCCGAGCACGACAACACTCGCCCGCCGCGCTGGCGGCACCAGCGCCTCAAGGAAGGCGGCATGATCGGCGACGGAACCGGCCGCGAAAGCCTCGAAATCCTGCTGGTCGAAAGCGGTCGTCCCCTGCCGGACGCGGCGCAAGGGATAGGCAAACTCCAAGTCCGCCTGGCCGAAGCCGATCAGCAACGCAATGCCGCGCGCCGCGGCTTCGGCAAGTTGCGCGGCCGGCACCCCGAGCGCGCCTGAGCCGCGCCCGGCGCCATCGTCCTTGAGATGCAGCGGCAACAGCCAGTCGCCGCCTCGCACCGTGCTGCGCCGGTAATACGCCGCGTGTGGATCGCCGAGGATCACGAAAGGCCGGCCGCCGTGCCGGCGTAAAACCTCGACGTCAGGCCATAGATGCGGCAGATCGTCCGGCCGCAGCGTCGCCGTCGCGGCATCCGCCAGCGACGCCAGCAGCCCGGCGATCATGGTCCGGTCGTCGGTCGGCAAGGCATCGATCGCGGCAAGGCCGGCGGCGCGCAAGGTGATCGGGAATTTGCGGCGCTCGATCTTCACCATGGCGAGGAAATGCAACAAGGCGCGCGCCGGGCTAGAAAACGCCGTCTGCAAATCCGGATTGGCCTTAAAATAATCCTCTTCCACGAAGCCGGCGGCATTGACCGCGGCGACAACGGTGCCGACGGCGGCCGGGCCATAGAGCGTCTCGACCAGACCGGTCGCTGCCTCCAAACCCTCCCGATCAGGATGCTCCGGGACGCTGTCCGTGGAAACCGCGGCCGGAGCCCGTCGCCGCTTTAACCAGGAAATCACGAACGCGTTATAGCGGGAAACCCATCACCGACAATGCCCGCGCGCCGCGGGATGCAAGGCATCATGCCCTGCCGGCGTCCAGGCTCTACCCTTCCCGTATATCCTGCCAGACCTCGGTAAACGGCCTGCCCCGGAAGGTCGCCCAGAAGAAGTTCATGGTATAGCGCAGGCCGATGGTGAACACCCCCTCGCCGGCGAGGCGGCGGCCGGAGGAGGCGGCGGGCAGGCGGAAGGTGAATTTCACGCCGCCGACCTTGGAGAGCCGGCGCGCCATGTCGGTGTCCTCGCCATAGAAGGAGAAGCGGAGGCTCGGGCTGCCCAGCTTCAGCATGGCGTCCCGCCGCACGATGAAGTTGCCGCCCTGCAGCATCGAGCCGACGTTCAGCACGAAGCGGTTGAACAGATACGCGGTGTAGGCGAGCCGGTAGTAGCCGCCGACCACCAGGTTCACCCGCCGCGGCACGCCGTAGTAGACATAGGGTCCGGACAGCCCGACCAGGGTCTTGCTGCGCTCGAACTGCCGCAGCGCCTCGGTCAGCCAGCCGGCGGGGATCACCGTATCGGCGTCGATATTGGCGACCAGATCGCCGCAGGAGGCCTCGAACCCGGCCCAGCGCGCCTGCACCAGGCCCTTGCGCGGCTCGTCCACCACGATCACGCCGGGGATCGCGGCGGCGACCGCGGCGGTCGCGTCGGTGCTGGCGTTGTTGACGACGATGATCTCGGCGTCTTCGCCCAGCAGCTGCCCGGCCCGCAAAATCTCGTCGCGGATGGCGTTGAGCGAACGGGCGATCAGCGCCTGCTCGTTGTAAGCCGGAACGACAAAACTGATCTTCATTGCTGAGACTCCAGGCGGGCAGGCGGTTCGACCGGCTTTCAACAAGGGATGGGTAGGGAAAGCGAATGACCGTTTCGTGACAGGCGCCAGCTCCGCCGCCAGTGGCCGGGCGGCCCGCGGGTTGACAGCGGGCGAGGGGCAAGGCCATACCGCGCCACCTTTCTCCACCCCAGTTTTAAGAGCCTGTCATGAAGATCCGCAACTCCCTGAAATCGGCCAAAATCCGCGACAAGAACTGCCGCGTCGTACGTCGCCACGGGCGGGTGTATGTGATCAACAAGAAGAACCCACGGATGAAGGCGCGCCAGGGCTGAACCTGCAACACCTTTGACCGCGCGATGCGGTTGATGGAGTGAGTTGCCGAAGATTATCACGGTTGTGCTGAGGCCTACCTGCGCCTCGGTTGATTATCCGGCATCTGCCTGAGTTGGCCCAGCTTGGTCGCTAGGCTCTAAACGACCTGGGAGTGATATAACGGCAAAGACGGTGCGCAACTATACGTTCGATCCCTGAGGCGGGGCGTATGACGCGGCATATATGAAGTTAACGGACAACGGCCAGGTTTTCAAATTGGCCGTTAATCCAAAGGTGGACGCGGCGACCGTTCCAGGCGTGGAACGGCCATTTCAGGCCGCGACGGCAACCTTCACCTCTGATGCCCGCTCTATCAACCGCTCGCGCATCGCCATTGGCACTTGACGTGCTGACTTAGCACGCGGGATCTCCATCTCCAGCATCGGTTTACCGCTTCCCGCGAGCGCTTCGTGCTCCTGCCAGTTGTCGAAGTTCATGCGGTCGACGTTGTCGACAAAGGTTTCAGTCGGCACGCCTTCCGTAAGGATCAGCGAATGGTCAGCCAGCTCGATGTGGTAGTAGACGAAGATCTCCGGAACGTTGCCTTCTCGGACGATGGATATGCCGTTAACCAGGGCCCCGGCCTGCACCAGAATACCGTCCACCAGTAAAGCGTGGCAAGGCGAGACCAGCAGGTCGCGCTCAGGAAGGTTGTCATCCAATGCGTTGGCGCGGACCCGGATCGGCAACACCCGGAGCGGATCGGCGAAGCGGGTAGAAACGGTGTTGCGGCCGATCCAGCGGACCGGTGCCACGCCACCATCGCTGAGCGAGACCATGTCCCCCATGGACAGTGTTTCGATAGCCGCAGCGCCGCCGGGTGTCGCGACCATCGTCCCGGCCATGAAACAGATCACCTCGGTAACTACCAGCGGTGCTGCGCTTGTTAATTTATAGGTCGTAAGGGTCGCATCATCTCCCGGCACGGTATCGTAAGAAATACTGGTGAAGAGGTTTCCTCCATCATTCTGTTTTGCCAGAACGGTTGGCGTTTCGCCGGTCCAGTCGAGATAGAGGCTAGGATAATCGTTGTTTGTCTGGCCACCGAAATTGTGAACGTCGTAGTAATCAACCTTGCCATTCCCGGAGACCGCAGGATTCGCATAAGGCAAGGTCCCCAGCCCTGTGAATGTGGTCGATCCCTTGGGTCCGATTAGAGTTACATCTACATCGGTGAGCGACACGATTGCACCGCTGGGTCATAAGTAACATCCCAACTACCGGTCAGTTGCGTGCCATCCTTAAATGCCGCGTCCGCCAGTGCAAATTTGTACGTCGTATCGCTCATTGCAGCCTCCGGTAGTGTATTTGCTGCAACGCAACCTATCAGGTGAGCACAACCCTGACAAGAATTGTATGCAATCCAAAGTGGTATTGTTAACGGTTCCTCAACATCTGCTTGTCCCGCCGCTGTCGCCCACAAACTTGGTGCCGATGGCTTAAACTGTCTCCACAGCATATGAATAATGAACCCGCCGAGCCCGATGAAGCCAAACAGGCACGCCGCCAAGATTGGCGGCGATAATAAGCAAGCCGGTGGCACGGGTGCTCATTGAGGCAATTTCTCGCATTCTTCCCGGCCGCTCCGCACCCGGCTTACCCGCAACGATGGAAGTGACCTAGGGAACCAGGCTAATCATCCACATAACAGGCCGCTAAGGACCTTTACGCGCTCGCTTCCGATGAGATGGCCGGCCGCCTAACTGGCCGTTGCCCGTATCGTTATCAACGAAGCCAACGCTACACGACCTTATCTGCAACCTATCGATAAGTTGGCGCGCCCTGGTGGATTCGAACCACCGGCCTCAAGATTAGAAGTCTCGTGCTCTATCCAGCTGAGCTAAGGGCGCTAACTGTGTTCAATGGGTCCAGTTGTCCTTGCGGTCGAACCGGAAGTTATCGGCGTAAGCCTTTGGTTTCGTTACATGCACGGTCGGCAGTTCGAGGTCGTAGGGAATAGCGTTGGCCTCGGCATAGGCAACCGCCGCGTCCCGCGTCTCGAAACTCAGCCGGACCTGGCTCAGCATGTCGTCGCTGCCGGTCCACCCCATCAGCGGGTCGCGCAATTTGGCGTTTCGCGGCTCATACTCCAGAATCCAGCGATGGGTCTTGGCGGTGCCGGACTGCATCGTCGATTTCGGCGGCAGAAAAATCCTCGCCCGCATCTCAAAACCCCCTCTGGTCGGGGCGCCCGGATTCGAACCGAGGACCTCTTGTACCCAAAACAAGCGCGCTACCAGGCTGCGCCACGCCCCGCACCGCGCCCGCTCTAACCCCCGCCAAACTGCTTTGCAATCACCCGGTCGCCGACATTGATGTCGAGCGCCGCGGTCGCCCCGGCGGCCAGCTCCAGCGTCGCCAGCACCGGCGTCCCGCTGGAAATATCGCGCAGGCTATAGGGCACGGTGTCCTCGGCGATCGCCTTCACGGTCCCGTCGGCGCCGATGAACACCATGTCCAGCGGCGCGATCGTATTCTTCATCCACATGTCGGAAACCTGTGGCTGCGGCCAGGGAAACAGCATCCCGGTGCCGGCCGGCACGGTCGGCCGAAACATCAGCCCGGTATCCTGCTGCTGCTCGGTCGCCGCCACCTCCACGGTGAAAGGATGGCTCTTGCCATCATCGGAAATGATCGTCAGCGTCTCGGTCGGCAGTTTCGGCTGCGGCCCCGTCGCATCCTCCGCCCGCGCCACGCCTGCCACCGCCATCGCCGCCGCCATCGCCAGAACCCACCGTCTCATGCCGCGTAACGCTCCTGTTCCACCAGCCGCTTCACCTCGTCGCGCACCGGCCCCTCCAGCGGCGCGTCGCGCAACGTCTCTATCCAATGCGCCGGCGGGTTACGCCCCGCGGGCCGGAAATACGCCACCTCGCGCAGCACCGCCTGCGCCGCCGCCGGCAGAACGTCCGGTATGGCAATATCGTTCAGCACCGCCCAGATCCCGGCCCAGCAGCGCGCCAGCGCGTAAGGGTTGTAGCCGCCGCCGCCCAGCACCACCAGCCTCTCCGCCAGCCCCCGCACCGCCGCCGCCGCGTCCCACAGCGCATTGTTGGAAAGCGAGAGCTTCGCCATCGGGTCGTCCGCCAGCGCATCGGCGCCCGGCAGCAGCATCACCCCGTCCGGCCGGTGCGCCGCCACCGCCGGCAGGATCGCCGCCTCCAGCAAAACCCGCAGCTCGCTGTCGTTAAACCCCGCTGGCACCGCAAAATTCAACACCCCGCGCGCTGGGTCGCTGGCGGTCCCGGTGCGCGGCCAGCGCCCGGCCTCATGCATGGAAATCGTCAGCACCTCTGGATCGTCCGCGAACGCCGCCTCGACGCCGTCGCCGTGATGCGCGTCCAGGTCCAGATAAACCACCCGCCGCACCCCCAGCGCCCGCCACCGCATGATGCCGAGCGCGATGTCGTTGACGAAACAGAACCCGCTGGCCCGCCCCGGCCGGCCATGATGGTTGCCCACCCCCGGCGCATGCACCACGCCGCCTTGCGCCGTCAGCCCCGCCGCCAGCAGCGCGCCGCCCACCGAGGTCGCCGGCCGCCGGTACACCGCCGGATGGATCAGATTGGCATCCGCGCCGATCCGATACTTCTGCCGCGCCGCCTCCGGCAGATCCTGCGTCGCCTCCGCCCGCGCCAGCGCCGCGACGTAATCCGCGTCGTGAAACACGCACAACTCCGCCACGCTGGCCGCCGCCGACTCGTAATACCGCGCCTCCGGCAGCCACCCGCACGCCGCGATCAAATCCTTCGCCAGCATCGCCCGCGGTACCGCCAGCGGATGCGGCGGTGCGAACACGGGCAGGCGGTAGATGTCTGAGCCGATGAAGCAGACCATCAGGTCAATATAGGGCCTCCGGCGGCTGGGGCCGAGAGGCCCCAGACCCCAGGACGGGGTTGGCCACTCATAGAGCTGGGGTACAAGTATTTAGCGCTTCGCGCAGGCAAACCGCCCATTCTCGTCTTGCTAACGTAAGCCGGCATCCACGACTTCCTCCGCCAACAGCCAACGCGCCAGCCAGGAGCCAACGCATGCCGATGTCGCCCTACTACCAGGCCCTCCGCGACCAGTTCGGCCCCGGCCTGCTGGTCATCCCCGGCGCCGCCGCCGTCATCCATAACGACGCCGGCCATGTGCTGATCCAGGCCCGCGCCGGCGGCGGCCACAGCCTGCCCGGCGGCGCGGTCGAACCAGGGGAAACACCTGCGGCGGCGGTGGCGCGGGAGGTGTTTGAGGAAACCGGCCTCACCGTCCGCCCAACCCGGCTGCTCGGCGTCTTCGGCGGCCCCGGCTTCCGGGTCCGCTACGACACCGGCGACCTGGTCGACTATGTCGTCAGCCTGTTCGCCTGCCACATCACCGGCGGCACGCTCCGCTGCCTCGACGGCGAAAGCATTGCCCTGAGCTTCATCCCGCGGGATTTGGTCCCGCCGCTGCACACCGAATACCCACGCTCGTTGCTGGTCCCCGGCGCGGCAGGCGGCGTTTTCGTATCAACGGAGTGAGCGCCCTCAGTCCTGCCGCCGCCGGATTGCCCCTGGCGTGTCTCCCGTTACGCGCCGCACCAGATGCGTCATGTGCTGCTGATCGCTGAAGCCGCATCGCAGCGCCACCTCGGCCAGCGGCAGCCTGGTCGTGATCAGCAGGCGTTCAGCCCGCGCCACCCGGGTACGGATTACAAAGTCATACGGCGTCATGTTCATATCGCGCTTGAACGCCCGCGTGAGCCGCGCCGCGCTGACCCCCGCCGCGTCGGCGATGCTGGCGAGGTCCAACGCGCCGGCGAAGCACGTCTCGACATAGCTAATCGCCCGCCGCAGCCGGGGCGGCGGCAACACCGCTTCCCGCGGCCGCTTTGGCCCGCTCGGCAGGTGGTTACGCAGCAGATACCCGGCCAGGCTGCGCGATAAGGTCTCGGCGTAAAAGGCGTCGGATCGTTCCGGCGCGACCAGCATCTTTTGCACTTCCGCGGCGATGCTTTGCACCGGCCCGTCCACCACACCCACGCAAGGCAGCAACCTGCATTCTTCTTCGCTTTCGAACATCTCGGTGTGCATCTCGGCCAGCACTTCCTGCCGCAGATACAGATACATAGTGTCGAAGTTGCGCCCGCCGGCTTCGGTGCGCACCTGCATGTCGGCCCCGCCCGGCGTCAGGGTTATGCCGCCGGCCGGCAGCAGCACCTCGCGGTGGCGCTCGCCGACGCGGCCGATGAACCGCACACCCGGCCGCAAAGTCAGCACGATCAGGGGGTGTGCGACCGCGGGGATCGAAGTCTCGAACTCCGGCTCGGACTGCATGGAAGCAAACAGCGACCGCCAACCGCTGCCGTCGCTGGACCGCCGCACCCGGCCACCCGTGTGGCGGGTCAGTTGATGGGTCTCCGCATCGGAAAAAGGCGGCAGGGTCATCGGTTGTTCCGGCGGCATTCGGCGGCCGCTGTCGTCAGCCTAGCATAACTGGCCGGCGCGTCGAAATCATACAAGCGATCCGGCGCGATCCTGCAATACCCCGTCGCCGCAGCCCTTAAGATGTCAACCCATACGTCAACCAGCCCGTCTCCAAGGCGGGCAAGGAATTGGAGGAAACCAAATGTATCCGCTCGCCGAAGGCCTCTTCGCCCCCCTTAACCAATGGTACATCGCCGCCTGGTCGAAAGAGGTCACGCGCACCCCGATGGAGCGCTGGATCCTGGACGAGCCGGTCGCCTTCTACCGCCAGGAAAACGGCGCCCCGGTCGCGGTCGAGGGCCGCTGCCCGCATCGCAGCTTCCCGCTCGGCAAGAGCCGGGTCGTGGGGGACAACATCCAGTGCGGCTATCACGGCATCACCTTCCGGCCGGACGGCTCCTGCGCCGAAATCCCCACCCAGACGGTGATCCCCAACGTCTGCAAGATCAAATCCTACCCGGTCTCGGAGCAATGGAATTGGATCTGGATCTGGCCCGGCGACCCGGCGCTCGCCGATACCGCCCTGATCCCGGATCATTTCGAGATGGGTCTCACCGATCCGAGCTTCCGCGCCGCCGGCGATGCCTATTTCCATGTGCCCGGCCGCTACATGCTGATGCACGACAACCTGCTCGACCTCACCCATCTGGGCTATCTGCACAAGGACTCCTTCGGCGCGGATGGCGGCGGCGTCGACCAGGTGCCGGAACACTCCGAGGGCCCGAACTGGATCGAAAGCAAATTCACGCAAAAGGATTCCGAGTGCCCGCCGTTCTTCTCGCACATGCTGAACTACCAGGGCCGCATCAACCGCACTTTCGGGCTGCGGCTGTTCATGCCCTGCCTGCATTACGGCGCCGACACCAGCTACCGGGTCGGCCCGGACGGCGAAAACGGCGAGATGATCGGCTCGCTGCGGATCTATCACGCCGTCACCCCGGCGACCCGCACCACCGCGCATTACTTCTTCGCCGCCGGCCATAGCTGGGCCAGCGATGACCCGGCCTCGGCCGAGAAACTGGTTGAGAACATCAAGCCGGCGCTCGAGGAAGACATGTCGGCGACCCGCTACATCGAGACGATGGTCGAGCACTATAATGGCAGGCCCGGCGAACTGCTGCTCCGCGCCGACCATGTCTGCGCCCGTGGCCGGCGGTTTTTCGAGCGGACCATCCGGGCCGAGCAGCAGGGGGCCAAGTTGCAGCTGGCCGAGGCCGGGTAGCCGGCGCCACAAATTTCGGCTACAAAGCTTGGGCGCGCCGTTGTGGCGCGCCCATCGGCCGGACATGGGTCCCGCCCTTGGTGATTTAAGCGGCATGATCGGGGCGCGGGAACGCTCCATGGTGTTCGCGCCGCCGCCGGGCAGTGCTCGCGGCACCTCCGGCCACATGGTCCGTGGCTGTGACGAGTTTTTGCTCCCCTCACAGCCAGACCCATGCCGCCCGAGGCGCCGCTGCCGCAGGTTCAAGCGCATTCACCAGGAAGATTTCCTGGCACCAGGCTGCGAGGTTTGGAGAGTGACGATGTTCGAAGGTTATTTTCGTAAAGAGTTGGAATGGGCCGGCAAGCCCCTGATCCTGGAGAGTGGCAAGGTTGCCCGCCAGGCCGATGGCGCCGTGGTCGCCTCCTATGGCGACACCGTGGTGCTGGCGACGGTGGTGGGCGCCAAGTCGCCGAAGCCGGGGCTGGATTTCTTCCCGCTCACGGTCAACTACCAGGAAAAATTCTACGCCGCCGGCCGCATCCCCGGCGGGTTCTTCAAGCGCGAGGGCCGGCCGACCGAGAAGGAAACCCTGGTCTCCCGGCTGATCGACCGGCCGATCCGGCCGCTATTCCCGCACGGCTTCCGCAACGAGGTGCAGGTGGTGGTGACGGTCCTCAGCCACGACCTGGAGAACGACCCGGACATCCTGGCCCTGGTCGCGGCCTCGGCGGCGCTCACCATCTCCGGCATCCCGTTCTTCGGCCCGGTCGGCGCCGCCCGCGTCGGCTATATCGACGGCGAATACGTGCTGAACCCGACCACGGGCCAGCGCGAGGAGAGCAAGCTCGACCTGGTGCTGGCCGGCACCACCGAAGGCGTGCTGATGGTCGAGTCGGAAGCCTCCGAGCTGTCCGAGGAGGTCATGCTCGGCGCCGTCACCTTCGGCCATGCCGCGTTCCAGGAGGTGATCGCCGCGATCATCGAACTGGCCGAGCATTGCGCCAAGGAACCCTGGGCGATGCCGACGGTTTCCGAAGAGACCACGGCGCTGACCGGCCGGGTTGACGCCCTGGCGCGCGAGTCGCTGCGCGCCGCCTATACCGAGACCCAGAAGCAGACCCGTACCGAGAAGGTCAGCGCCGCCAAGAAGCAGGCGACCGCCGCGATCGCCGCCGAGGGGCTGGACCCGGACAAGGCCAAAGGCCTGTTCAAGGAGCTGGAAGCCGACATCGTCCGCAACAACATCCTGGACACCGGCCTGCGGATCGACGGCCGCGACACCAAGACCGTCCGGCCGATCATGGCCGAAGTCGGCGTGTTGCCGCGCACTCATGGCTCGGCGCTGTTCACCCGGGGCGAGACCCAGGCGCTGGTGGTGGCCACTTTGGGCACCGCGCAGGACGAGCAGCTGATCGACGCGGTCGAGGGCGAGTACCGCGAGCACTTCATGTTGAACTATAACTTCCCGCCCTATTCCGTTGGCGAGACAGGCCGCATGGGCTCGCCCGGCCGCCGCGAGATCGGCCACGGCAAGCTCGCCTGGCGCGCCGTGCATCCGCTGCTGCCGACCAAGGACCAATTCCCGTACACGCTGCGGGTGGTCTCGGAGATCACCGAGAGCAACGGCTCCTCCTCGATGGCGACGGTCTGCGGCACCTCGCTGGCACTCATGGACGCCGGCGTGCCGCTGACCCGCCCGGTCGCCGGCATCGCCATGGGCCTGATCAAGGAGGATCGCGGCTTCGCCGTGCTATCCGACATCCTGGGCGACGAGGATCACCTCGGTGACATGGACTTCAAGGTCGCCGGCACCGAGGAAGGTGTCACGTCCTTGCAGATGGACATCAAGATCACTTCGATCACGCCTGAAATCATGAAGATCGCCCTGGCGCAGGCCAAGGACGGCCGCCTGCACATCCTGGGCGAGATGGCCAAGGCGTTGACCAGCGGCCGCGAGGCGGTTTCCGGCAACGCGCCGAAGATCACCATCATCCAGGTGCCGAAGGACAAGATCCGCGACGTCATCGGCACCGGCGGCAAGGTGATCCGCGAGATCGTCGAGCAGACCGGCTGCAAGATCGACATCGACGACAACGGCACCGTGAAGATCGCCGCCAGCGACGAGAAGAAGGCGCAGGCCGCGATCGACAAAATCCGCGGCATCGTGGCGGAGCCGGAAATCGGCGTGATCTACATCGGCAAGGTGGTGAAAACCGCCGATTTCGGCGCCTTCGTGAACTTCCTCGGCGCCAAGGACGGCCTGGTCCACATCTCGGAACTGTCCTCGGCGCGGGTCAACAAGACCACCGACATCGTCAAGATGGGCGATGCGGTGAAGGTCAAGGTGATCGGCTTCGACGATCGCGGCAAGGTCAAGCTGTCGATGCGGGTGGTCGATCAGACGACCGGCGAGGACATCTCGGAGTCGGTGGGCTCCAAGGGCCGGCGCGACGCCGCCGAGTAGAAGCCGCCTCCGCTCACCGCTTGTTAAGGCTTCCATGTCTTAATGAGCGATGAGGTTGCGTGGAGGGCGCTTTGGACACGGACTTTGCGGGTTTGTTGGCGGAACGGGATTGCGGTGCTTGCGCCGACGGCATTGCGCCGCCGTTTGCTTTCACCATGGCCTACCAGCCCGTGGTCGATCTCGCCGCCCGGCGCGTCTATGCCTATGAAGCGCTGGTCCGCGGGTCAAACGGGGAAGGGGCGGGCAGCGTGCTTGGCCAGATCACGCCACAGAACCGCTACGCTTTCGACCAGTCCTGCCGCATCAAGGCGATCGAGTTGGCGAGCCGGCTGAAATTGCCGGAGGCCGGCGCCAGCCTGTCGATCAACTTCATCCCCGGTGCGATGTACAGTCCGGAAAACTGCGTGCGCGCCACCCTGGCGGTTGCCAAGCGTTGCAGCTTCCCGGTCGACCGGCTGATCTTCGAAATGACCGAAAACGAGGAAGTCACTGATTATGCCATGATGGACGGCATTTTCAGTGTCTATCAAGCCAACCGCTTCCGCACCGCGCTCGACGATTTCGGCGCCGGTTTTTCCGGGCTGAACCTGTTGGCCCGGTTCCCGTTCGATGTCGTGAAGATCGACATGATGGTGCTCCGCGGCCTCGACACCGACGAGCGCCGCCGCGCCATCGTGCAGGGCATCGCCGCCATCTGTCGCGACCTCGGTACCAATTTGGTGGCGGAAGGCGTGGAGACCGAAGCCGAGCGCGCCGCCTTGCAAAGCCTCGGGATCAGCCTGTTCCAAGGCTATCTGTTCGCCAAACCGGGCTTCGAGGCGCTTCCTGCCGTCAAGTTTTAGACTCTCTCGTGCTTGATTGAACGTAAGTCAGCGGCTTTAAGGTCACCGCCTGAAAGGCGGGTCCGTATGTCCTCAAGCTGTAAGACGTTGCCGGCTTCGCCGCGTTGAGGGAGCCAGGCGAAATTGGCTTCATCACCGGCCTCGTCGCCGAGGCGCGCTGGCTTCGCAACCGCGGCTTTTCGATCGGCGTCGGGGGCGGCACACCCGACGGCGCGGCAGATGCCGCCGCCGCTCTGCTCGACCGCGGGGCGCAGGCGCTTGTCAGCTTCGGCGTGGCCGGCGGGCTCGACCCGCGCCTGCGGCCGGGCGCCCTTCTGGTTCCCGCCGCCATCGTCATGAATAGTGGCCGTCTGCCTTGCGACGCCGGGCTCCTGCATTGGCTTGGCGGCCCGACTGTGCCGGCGCTGCTGGCGCAAGACGCCATTGTCGCAACTGCGGCGGCGAAAGCGACACTGTTCGCGGCGACCGACGCGTCGGCCGTTGATCTAGAATCCGGCGTCGTGGCCGCCCTGGCCGCATCACGCGGTGTGCCGTTTGCCGCCCTGCGCGCCGTGGCCGATCCGGCCCAAAATGATCTACCCCCAGCGGCGCTGCTGGCACTCGACGCCGCCGGGCGTATCGCGTTTGGCAGCGTCTTCGCTTCGCTGCTGGCGCGCCCCGGCCAGCTCCCGGCGCTATTGGTACTGGCACGCGACGCGCAGCGGGCACGCTCGACACTCAGGCAACAGCTACGCCGCCTGCCGTTGGATATCACGGTTGGAAAGCCGCTCAGCGCAACATAGATACAGTGGATAAATCGGAGTATTTGCATGCCGGCGGAGCAAGCGAAACCTGAAGCTGCGCCGCCCGAAACCAGGCTGGTCGAAGCCGATCCGGCGTCCAGGCCTGAACCTAATCTGCCAGGCTTCCACAGCCGGTTCGCCACGGTCGGCGGCATTCGGCTGCACTATGTAACCGGAGGCAACGCGGACGGCGATGTCGTGGTGCTGCTCGCCGGTTTTCCGGAAAGCTGGTTCGCGTGGCGCAAGCTGATGCCGCTCCTCGCCGGCGCCTGCAGGATCATCGCGCCAGATCTTCCCGGACAAGGTGACTCCGATCGCCCGATCGACGGCTATGACACAAAAAGCCTGGCAACGACCGTGCACGATCTACTCCAGCAGCTTGGCGTGACCCGGTACTTCATGGTCGCGCACGACGTGGGGGCCTGGGTCGCCTATCCATTCGCGGCACTTTTCGGCAACGAAGTCCGGCGCCTGGTTCTGCTTGATGCCGGCATTCCTGGCATCACGTTGCCGGAATCATTGCCAACCGACCCGGAGCGGTCCTGGCGCACCTGGCACTTCGCCTTTCATGCCATACAGGACCTTCCGGAAATATTGATCGGCGGGCGCGAGCGCGAGTATTTGGATTGGTTCCTGCGGCGCAAGACCGCCAATCCGGAAACTTTCTCGGATGCCGACATCGAGGAGTATCTACGCATCTTCAAAAAGGCTGGCGGCTTGCGCGCCGGCCTGGCTTATTATCGCGCCGCGGCCTTATCGGCGCGACAGAACAAAATTTTGAGCGATGCCGGAAAGTTGCGGATGCCGATCCTGGCGCTCGGATCCGATCAGGGTTCGATCGCTGACATGGCGTCCCCGCTCAGAGCTTTCGCGGAGGACGTGCGGGGCGGCATCATCGCCAATTGCGGGCATTTCCTGCCGGAAGAGCAGCCCGAGGCACTCGCAAGAGAGATTACCAGCTTCTTCGAACTCACAACGGCTTTGTCACCCATAGACCCGCTCTAGGTCATTTGAGCGCGGTTACTTGCCGCTTCATCCGAAAGACGGCGCGGCTATTCCGCCGGTTGCACCACTTTCGCGGCCTTGCGCTCCTGGATCTCCACCATCTTGCTCTCGACATGGCGGGAGAACACGAACTCGGCCTTGCGGGCTTTATCGAGCGGGATCTCCTTGGCCATCGCACCCTCCGTCCTGATGCCTTTCAGCGCCAGCGCCGCCACCTTCCAGGGCCGCTTCACCGAGTCGATCACCGCCGTCGCCTCGAACCCGGAATGGACCATGCAGTCGGCGCATTTCTCGTAATTGCCGACGCCGTATTTGTCCCAGTCGGTGCTCTCCATCAGCTCCTTGTAGGTTTTGGCATAGCCCTCGCCGAGCAGGTAGCAGGGCCGCTGCCAGCCGAACACGTTGCGGGTCGGGTTGCCCCAGGGCGTGCAGGCATAGGTCTGGTTGCCGGCGAGGAAATCCAGGAACAGCGGGCTCTGGGTGAATTTCCACTTGGTGCCGCGCTTCTTGCTCTCTTCGCCGCGCTTGAAGATCGCCCTGAACAGCTCCTTGGTCCGGGTCCGGTTGAGGAAATGCTCCTGGTCCGGCGCCCGCTCGTAAGCGTAGCCGGGCGATGTCATCACGCCCTCAATGTCCATGTCTGCGATGGTGTCGAAGAACGCCGCCACCCGGTCCGGGTCGGCGCCCTCGAACAAGGTGCAGTTGATGCTGGTGCGGAACCCCTTGGCCTTGGAAAGCTTGATGGCGTCCACGGCGCGCTCGTAAACGCCGTCCTGGTCAACCGATTTGTCGTGCATCTGCTTGTCGCCATCCAGATGGATATCCCAGCAGAAATTCTTGTGCGGCTTGTACTGGTCGATCTTCTTTTCCAGCAACAGCGCGTTGGTGCAAAGAATCACGAACTTGCCCATCTTCAGATAGGCCTCGACGATCTGCGGCATCTCCTTGTGCAGCAGCGGCTCGCCGCCGGCGATGGCGATGATCGGCGCCGGGCATTCGCGCGCCGCCTCGATAGCGTCGGCCACCGAAATCCGCTGGTTCAGGATGTCGGACGGGTAATCGATCTTACCGCAGCCGGAGCAGGCCAGGTTGCAGCGAAACAGTGGCTCCAGCATCAGCACCATGGGGTAGCGCTTCACCCCGGTCAGATGCTGCTTCACCACATAGGCGCCGACTTTTAGCGCCTGAGTCATCGGAACCATTTTGTACCCCTTAAACGGCGGCCACTTCGGCCGGCAACTTGAATTTCACGTCTTCCGGCGTCCCCGCAAGGGTCTCCACCGTGATCGTGCCGAACCGCCGCAAGCCGTCGATCACGCCCTGCACCAGCACCTCCGGCGCCGAGGCGCCGGCGGTAAGGCCCACCGTGGCGATTCCGGTGAACCAGGACGGGTTGAGATGCGCGGCGTCGTCGATCAGATAGCTCGGCCGGCCCAGCTCGGCGCCGATCTCGCGCAGCCGGTTGGAGTTCGAGCTGTTGCGGCTGCCGACCACCAGGATCAGGTCGACCAACTCGGCCAAATGATGCACCGCTTCCTGCCGGTTCTGCGTCGCGTAACAAATATCCCGCACATCCGGCCCGACAATAGCCGGAAAGCGCTCTTTCAGCGCCGCGATGATGCCCCGCGTGTCGTCGACCGAAAGCGTGGTCTGGGTGATGTAGGAGAGCCGCTCCGGGGTTTTCACGACCAGCTCGGCGGCGTCCTCCACCGTCTGCACCAGATAAACCGTACCGTCGATCTGCCCGATCGTGCCTTCCACCTCGGCATGGCCGGCATGTCCGATCAGCACGATCTCGCGGCCCTGGCCGGCGTAGCGGCGGCCCTCGGCATGCACCTTGGCAACCAGCGGGCAGGTGGCGTCGATCACCGGCAGGGTGCGGGCCGCGGCGGCGGTCTGCACCTTACGGGCCACGCCGTGCGCCGAGAACACCGTCATCGCGCCGTCCGGAACCTCGTCCAGCTCATCGACAAACACCGCGCCCCGGGCCCGCAGATCCTCGACGACGTGGCGGTTATGGACGATCTCGTGACGCACATAGATCGGCGGGCCGAACTTGATCAGCGCCCGCTCGACAATGTCGATCGCCCGCTCCACGCCGGCGCAGAAGCCGCGCGGCTGGGCCAGGATGACGCGCATCGTCTGCAGGGGTTGCGAACCGTCCATCAATAGTCTCTCTCTGTTGCCGGTGGGTCACGCTGTCCGGCTTTCTATGCGCAGCAATAGGTCATCGGCTCCACAATCCGCAAGCTTGCGCTTACACTGGCCGTTCCGCCTGGCCGGCACCCCAACCGAGGCGCCGGCCAGGCGGACGCTGGCATTCCGGCGGAACGGCGCCTATGTGGCGCGGGACCAGGGATGCGGCGCCCGGTGTGATGAAGCGGACACAGCGGGGCGAAAAATTGGTTTCTGACGAAGGGACTACGAGATGTGGATGATTTCGGCGCGGCGGCTGGTTCTTGGAGTGCCGGAATAGTGCCCCCGGCGACACCTCTGCTGGACCGGGTCGCAACCCCGGCGGACCTGCGAAACCTCTCCACCGACCAGTTGAAGCAGCTCGCGGACGAGCTGCGCGCCGAGACCATTGACACCGTTTCCGTGACCGGCGGCCATCTCGGCGCCTCCCTCGGAGTCGTGGAACTCACGGTGGCGCTGCACGCGGTGTTCGACACGCCGGACGACCGGCTGATCTGGGATGTCGGGCATCAGGCCTACCCGCACAAAATCCTCACCGGCCGGCGCGACCGGATCCGCACCTTGCGCCAGCCCGGCGGCCTCTCCGGCTTCACCCGCCGGTCGGAAAGCGAATACGACCCGTTCGGCGCCGCCCATTCCTCCACCTCGATCTCCGCCGGCCTCGGCATGGCGGTGGCCCGCGACCTGAACGATGCCGAGTCGCGGCGCAACGTGATCGCGGTGATCGGCGACGGCGCGATGAGCGCCGGCATGGCCTACGAGGCGATGAACAACGCCGGGGCGATGAAGAGCCGGCTGATCGTGGTGCTGAACGACAACGACATGTCGATCGCGCCGCCGGTCGGCGCGATGAGCGCCTATCTGTCGCGGCTGATCTCGTCGCGCAGCTTCCTCTCGCTGCGCGACTTCGCCGCCCGCATGGCCAAACGCTTCCCGCGCACCCTGGAGCGCACCGCGCGCCGCGCCGAGGAATACGCCCGCGGCATCCTCACCGGCGGCACTTTGTTCGAGGAGTTGGGGTTCTATTACGTCGGCCCGATCGACGGCCATAACCTCGACCACCTGCTGCCGGTGCTGCGCAACCTGCGCGACTCCGACGCGATGGAGCCGATCCTGCTGCATGTGGTCACGCAAAAAGGCAAAGGCTACGGCGCCGCCGAGGCCGCGGCCGACAAGTACCACGCCGTCTCCAAGTTCAACGTCATTACCGGCGAGCAGACCAAGGCGCCGCCGGGCCCGCCCTCCTACACCAATGTCTTCGCCAAGGCGTTGATCGCCGAGGCCGGGGCCAACCCCAAGCTGGTGGCGATCACCGCGGCGATGCCGAGCGGCACCGGCCTCGACAAGTTCGCGCAGAAATTCCCCAACCGGATGTTCGATGTCGGCATCGCTGAGCAGCACGCCGTGACCTTCGCCGCCGGCATGGCGACCGAGGGGATGGCGCCGTTCTGCGCGATCTACTCCACCTTCCTGCAACGCGGCTACGACCAGCTGGTGCACGACGTGGTGCTGCAATCGCTCCCGGTGCGCTTCGCGATGGACCGCGCCGGGTTGGTCGGCGCTGATGGCGCCACCCATGCCGGCGCCTTCGACCTTTGTTATCTCGGCGGCCTGCCGGGCATGGTCATCATGGGTCCGTCCGACGAACTCGAGCTGATGGACGCGGTGGCGACCGCCGCGGCAATCGACGACCGGCCCAGCGCCTTCCGCTACCCGCGCGGCGAAGGCCAGGGCCTGGCCCTGCCGGCGCGCGGTTCGATTTGGGAGCTCGGCAAAGGCCGGATCGTTCGTGAAGGCAGCAAGGTGGCGATCCTGGCGCTCGGCCCGCGCCTGGCGGAAGCGCTCGCCGCGGCCGACGCGCTGGCGGCGCGTGGGCTTTCCACCACGGTCGCCGACGCCCGGTTCATGAAGCCGCTCGACACCGCGCTGGTGAACCAGCTGGCCCGCCACCACGAGGTGCTGATCACTATCGAGGACGGCGCCGCCGGCGGCTTCGGCGCCGCCGTCGCACATCACCTGGCCTGGACCGGCGCCTTCGACAAAGGCCTGAAATTCCGCCCGATGGCGTTACCCGACCGGCTGATCGAGCATAACAGCCCGGCGGCGCAGCTGGCCGATGCCGGCCTGACCGCGCGCCACATCGTCGAGCATGTCCTGCTGGCGCTCGGCTCCAACGCCCGGCCTGATCTCGTCGCGGTTCCGGCGCAGTAGGAGTGCCCGCATGAAACGCCCCTGGCTCGCTTTGGCGCTCAATTTCGCTTTCATAACCGGCGTCGCGGCCGCGACTCCGGAAGCAGCGCCGATCACGGCGCTGGACGCCGCGCTGATCGCGACGATGAAGGCCGGCAGCGCCAAAGCCAGCTTCGCGTCCCGCTACGACGCCCTGGCGCCGGTGGTGAAGCAGTCCCTCAACCTGCCGGTGATTTTGCAGAACTCCGTTGGTTTTCTGTGGCCGACGGTGCCGGCGGCGCAGCAGCGACAGCTGGCGGCGGTCTTCGAGCAGTTCACGGTGGCGAGCTATGTCGGTGGCTTCAACGGCTACGGCGGCGAGCAGATCGAGGTGCTGCCGACCGAGCGTAGCCTGGGGACCAAGAAGATCGTCGAAACCCAGATCGTGCCCGCAGACGGCACCGCGCCGACCCGGCTCGATTACGTGATGACCGAGGGCGACAAAGGCTGGCAGGCGACCGACGTACTGCTGAACGGCACCATCAGCAAGGTGGCCATCCAGTCTTCGGATTTCAGCTCGCTGGTCAGCAACGGCGACGCCAGCCAGCTGATCGCCGCCTTGCAAAAGAAGGTCGCGGCCCTCTCGAGCGGATCGCCCGGCGGATAGGCCGATGGGCCGCCCTGCCTGATCCGCCGCCGCTTCATCCCGGCCCGGTAATGTCATGTCTCGAACCTCCCGGCGGCGCGGCGTGCACTGGTCAGCCGCAACGCTGCCTCGATTCGAAAGGCAAGCTCATGGCGCGGCGGCGTCAATGACTTCAATCCTCCATGCGCTCGCCTGGATCGCCGGCATCTTCGCGCTGATCGGATTGGGGCAGCAATTCGTCGGCACGGTTCTGGTCTCGCGCTTCATCGCGGCCGGGCCTGAGAGCCCGGACGAGGCGGCGCCGGTGACGGTGCTGAAGCCGCTCTGCGGCATCGAGCCGCTGACCGAATTGGCGCTCGAATCGTTCTTCCTGCTGGACTACCCGGTCCACCAGCTGGTGTTCGGTGTGCATGACGCCGCCGACCCGGCGCTCGCGATCGTCGAGCTGCTGCGGGCGCGCTACCCGGCGCATGACGTCGCCGTCGTCGTCTCGCCGGCGCTGCACGGCAGTAACCGCAAAATCTCCAACCTCATCAACATGCTGCCGGCGGCCAAGCACGACACGCTGGTGATGTCCGACGCCGACATCCATGTCCCGCCCTATTTCCTGCACCGCGTGGTGGCGGCGCTGCACGCCGGCAATGTCGGGCTGGTCACCACGCTGTACACCGGCCTCGCCGGTACCCCGCACCTCGCCACCACGATGGGGGCCAACCAGATCAACTACAACTTCCTGCCCGGTGCCCTGGTGGCCCGCGCCCTCGGCCGGCAGGACTGCCTCGGCGTGACGATGGGAATGACCCGGCAGACCCTGGCCGCCGTCGGCGGTTTGCAGGCGGTCGCCAACCATCTGGCGGACGACCAGGTGCTGGGCCGGCTGGTCCGGGGCAAGGGCCTCGGCCTGACACTGGCGCGGGTGATCCCGGCCACCACCGTGCCGGAGGCCGATTTCAGGTCGTTGTTCCGGCACGAATTGCGCTGGGCCCGCACCATCCGCGCGCTGGTGCCGCTCCCCTACGCCGCGTCCGCCCTGCAGTTCTCGCTGGTCTGGGCGGCGCTTTGCTTCGGCCTGACCGGCGGCGCCCGTATCGCGGTCCTGCTGTTCCTCACCGTCCTGTACGTCCGCTACCTGCTGGCGCGGCGGATCGACACCGTGCTCGGACTTGCCAAAGCCGGCAAGGCGTGGCTTTTCGTGGTGCGGGACGTGGTTTCCGCCGCCGTATTCATCGCCAGTTACTTCGGCGATCAGGTGGACTGGCGGGGCCAGACCATGCACGCCGATGCCGGCAAGCCGCCGGTAGCGCCGCTCGTGACGAAATGAAGAGGCCATCATGATGAAAACCCTGTTCCTGCAACCGCCTTCCTTCGATGGCTTCGACGGCGGCGCCGGCTCGCGCTACCAGGCCCGGCGCGAGATCAAATCCTTCTGGTTCCCGACCTGGCTGGCACAGCCGGCGGCGCTGCTGCCGGACTCGACGCTGATCGACGCGCCGCCGGCGCGCCTGACGATGGCCGACGTGCTGCCGCATGCCAGAAAGAACGACCTGCTGATCATCCACACCTCGACCCCGTCCTTCGGCAACGACGTCAAGGTCGCCGAAGCTTTCAAGGCCGAGAACCCAAACCTGATCATCGGCTTCGTCGGCGCCAAGGTGGCGGTGCAGCCGGAGGAGAGCCTCTCCCGCGCCGCGGTGGTCGACTTTGTCGCCGGCAACGAGTTCGACTTCACGATAAAGGAAATCGCCGAGGGCAAGCCCTTCGCCGAGATTGACGGCATCATGTACCGGGATGCCACCGGCGCGCTGATCAAGAACAAGGACCGCGCCATTCTGGAGAACATGGACGCGCTGCCCTTCGTCACCGAGGTCTATAAAAAGCACCTGCGGATTGAAGACTATTTCATCGGCTACCTGAAGCACCCCTACATCTCGATCTACACCGGCCGCGGCTGCAAATCGCGCTGTACCTTCTGCCTCTGGCCGCAGACCGTCGGCGGCCACCGCTACCGCACCCGCTCGGTGGACAACGTGATCGCCGAGATCCGCCAGGCCAAGGCCGACTTCCCGCAGGTCAGGGAGTTCATGTTCGACGACGACACCTTCACCGACGACCTGCCGCGCGCCGAGGCGATTGCCCGCGAGCTGGGCAAGCTCGGCGTCACCTGGTCCTGCAATGCCAAGGCTAACGTGCCGTTCGCTAGCCTGAAAGTGTTCAAGGAGAACGGCTTGCGGCTGTTGCTGGTCGGCTACGAGACCGGCAACCAGCAGATTCTCGTCAACATCAAGAAAGGCATGCGGATCGACGTCGCCAAGCGCTTCACAAAGGACTGCCACACGCTGGGGATCAAGATCCACGGCACCTTCATCGTCGGCCTGCCTGGCGAGAGCGCGGAGACGCTGCAGGAGACCATCGAGTTCGCCAAGGAGATCAACCCGCACACTATCCAGGTCTCGCTTGCCGCCCCCTATCCCGGCACCTTCCTGTACGATCAGGCGGTGCGGGAAGGCTGGCTCGACATCGACAACGCCGAGCTGATCGACGAGCACGGCGTGCAGATCGCGCCGCTGCACTACCCGCATCTGTCGCACACCGCGATCTTCAATTCGGTCGAGACCTTCTACCGCAAATTCTACTTCCGCGGCTCGAAGATCCGGTCGATCCTGGCCGAGATGCTGACCAGCCCGCAAATGATGAAACGCCGGCTGCGCGAGGGCGTGGAGTTCTTCCACTTCCTGAAGGAACGCAGCGCGGCCTGAAAGAAGGGCGAGGGCGCTGCCCTCGACCCGCCGGGGCCTGAGGCCCCGGACCCCCGAGACGGGAGGCTCAGTCCAGCCCGCCGCTGCTGTCGTTGTCGTTGGGAAACAAATTCTGGTCTGCCGCCTGGGTCGCGTAGTTCGCTGCCGGCACCTTCGGAAAATATGTAAGCAGCGCCAGCGTCCGCATTGGCCCCAGCGTGAAATCCCGCCCCGATAGGGCCGCCTGCGCCCCGGCCTCGTCGCCACGGTCCAGCGCGCGCGATGCCGTCACCAGCCGGTCGATCACCTCTTGCGACGCGGCCGCCGGAGGGATTCCCAGCACCTTGCGCACCTTGTCGCGCGCATCGAGCATCTGCAGCTTGACCGTGTCGTCCATGAACAGCCAGCGGCCGCCGGTGCTGAACTGTCCCGCCATCGCATCCAACGACGCGACCGCCAGCGCCATCCGCGCCGGATGGCCACGTAGCTGCGCCGGATAGGCAAACGCGACCAGCGCGTCCTGCGTCGCGGCGACCGCCGGGTCTTCGCCCAAGACCGCGTTGCCGAAGGCGCCATCCGGCAAGTAGCCGGTGGTCGGCGGCGGTGCTTCCAACGCGCAACCGGCCAGACAAAGACATACTGCCACGATTCCACGCATCGGCCTCTCCGCGCCAGATATAGGGCGCGGCACGCGATTGACGATGGCGCCCAGCGCCTTGAGAGAGCCTGAGTTTGCCATTATGGATCGTGAAACATCGATCGGGAGAAGACGTGAGCACTCTGGAAGTACCCGGCGCCAGGCTCTACTATGAAACCGAGGGCAGCGGCCCTTTGCTGGTCCTGGTGCCCGGCGGTAACGGCGACGGCGAGGTGTTCAAAAGCTTCGCCGCGCAACTGAAGCAGCACTACACCGTCCTGCGCTACGACCGGCGCGGCTTTTCCCGCAGCGAGCTGACGGCGCCGCAGGATTACAGCGTGCGCCTGGAGACAGACGCCGAAGACATCAAGCGCCTGATCGAATCGCAAAACGGCGCGCCGGCCACGGTCTTCGGCACCAGTTCCGGCGCCGTGGTGACGATTGCGTTGCTGACTCTGTTTCCGGAAGTCGTGAAGACCGCGGTGGCGCACGAGCCGCCGCTCTTGCGCTTCCTGCCGAATTGGGAAGAGGAGCGGAATTTCTACGCGCATCTGTTCGGCGTTTACCGAACCGAAGGGGCCGCCGTGGCGATGCGCGAGTTCGCCGAGAAGACGGTCGACGGGCCGGAGAAGCAGATGATGCAGCGCGGCTCCCCAGACGGCAAACCCTCGAAAAACCGCATCTACTGGTTCGAGCACGAGCTGCGGGAGTATCCGGTCACCAAGTTCGACATCGAGACGCTGAAGCGGCTTTCGCCCAAGCTGATCGTCACCGGCGGCCGCGATTCGGTGGGCCAGCTGCCCTACGTCATCGCTAGCAACTTGACCCAGGCGCTTGGCAAGACACTGCTTTCGGTGCCAGGCGGCCATCTCGGCTATCTCCTGCATTCAGAACAATTCGCCAAGGAAATGCAGAACGGTCTGGCCAGCGCCTGACGGCGGCTGTTTTCAGGGCCGGCGCGACCGCTTCCGGTTCGGGCCGGGCGGGTAGGGCGCGCTTGCCTGGCCCCATTGGCTGCCTTATGCCGCCTGCGCAACCAGGAGGCCGCCCATGACCGCCATCGCCGACATCGTCGCCAGGGAAATCCTCGACAGCCGGGGCAACCCGACGATCGAGGTGGATGTCACCCTGGAGTCCGGCGCGATGGGGCGGGCGGCGGTGCCCTCCGGCGCCTCCACCGGCGCCCATGAGGCGGTGGAACTGCGGGACGGCGACGCCCAGCGCTACGGCGGCAAGGGCGTGCGCAACGCAGTGGCGGCGGTGGAGCGGGAGATCCTGGAGGCGATCGGCGGGCTAGACGCCGGCGAACAATCCATCATCGACAACATCATGATCGACCTGGACGGCACCCCGAACAAATCCCGGCTCGGCGCCAACGCCATCCTCGGCGTCTCGCTGGCGCTGGCCAAGGCAGCCGCGGCCGATCTCGGCCTGCCGCTGTACCGCTATATCGGCGGCGTTTCGGCGCGCGTTTTGCCGGTGCCGATGATGAACATCGTCAACGGCGGCAAGCACGCCGACAACCCGATCGACATCCAGGAATTCATGATCCAGCCGGTCGGCGCGTCGAGCATCGCCGACGCGGTGCGGATCGGCGCCGAGATTTTCCACGTGCTGAAAAAGGACCTGAGCGACGCCGGGCTGAACACCAATGTCGGCGACGAAGGCGGCTTCGCGCCGAATCTGAGCTCGGCCGAGGCGGCGCTGGGGTTTCTTGAAAAGGCCTGCGAGCGGGCCGGCTACAAAGCAGGACACGACGTCACCTTCGCGCTGGATTGCGCCGCCACCGAGTTCTACCACAACGGCGTCTATAATCTGGAAGGCGAGGGCAAGAAATTCGACGCCGCCGGCATGGTGGACTACCTCGCCGGGCTGCTGGCGCGCTTCCCGATCGCCTCGATCGAGGATGGGTGCGCCGAGGATGACTGGGCCGGCTGGAAACACATGACCGAGGTGTTGGGCGCCAAGGTCCAGCTGGTCGGCGACGACCTGTTCGTCACCAACCCGGAGCGGCTGCGCCGCGGCATCGCCGAGGGCACCGCCAACTCCATCCTGGTCAAGGTCAACCAGATCGGCACCCTGACCGAGACGCTGGAGGCGGTCGAGATCGCTAAAACGTCCGGCTATACTGCGGTGATGTCGCACCGCTCCGGCGAGACCGAGGACGCCACCATCGCCGACCTGGCGGTGGCCACCAATTGCGGGCAGATCAAGACCGGCAGCCTGGCCCGCAGCGACCGCACCGCCAAGTACAACCAGCTGATGCGGATCGAGGCGGAGCTGGGACGCAGCGCGCGATATGCTGGGCCAAGCCTGCGCCGCTGAAAGGCTCCGGCCCGCTACCTGGCCGAATGGTGCATTGCGGTGCTTCCCCAAACCCCGCTACAGTACGAATCGTGGTGGGTGAACGCCCTAGCCGGCAAAGTTGGAGTAGTCCCATCCGTCCTGGCCATCCTTGGATAAAGGAGACTCACATGACGAGCCTCGCGATCTCTGCCGAAACCGAATCCGTCGCCAATCCCCTCGACCTCGTCGAGCAGGTGATCGCGGCCAACGAATGGGCGTTCGACCGCCGCTCCAGCTCCGACATGGCGGCCGAGGCGCCGGGCAAATGGTGCGATTACGGCCTGTATTTCTGCTGGTCGCACGAAATCTCCGTCATGCACTTCTCCTGCGCCTTCGACCTGAAAGCCCCGGAACGCCGCCGCGCCGCCTTGTACGAGTTGCTGGCGCTGGCCAACGAGAAGCTGTGGATCGGCCATTTCGGCATGGACCAGGACGACGGCATGCCGATCTACCGCCACGCCGTGCTGCTGCGCGGCGCCCGCGGCGCCTCGGCGGAATCGATCGAGGATATGGTCGATATCGCCATCACCGAATGCGAGCGCTTCTTCCCGGCGTTCCAGTTCGTCCTCTGGGGTGGCAAGACCCCGGAAGAAGCGCTGGAAGCGGCGATGCTGGAGTGCGTCGGCGAGGCTTGAGCCAGTCAAGGGCAGGGGACGCTGTCCCCTGGACCCCTGCGAAGGGCTGAGCCCTTCGAACCCTTTGGTTGAGCAATGATGATGGGTTCCTTGCCGGCGGTTTTACTGGTGGGCGGCGGGAGGATGGGTGCCGCCATGCTGGCGGGCTGGCGCGAGCAGGGATTAAATGCGGCGGTGATCGTCGACCCGTCGCCGGCAGCGGCGGCGCTTGGCGGGGCAGGGGTTGAGGTGGTCGCAACCTCTGCGGAATTGCCGCGCGGCTTTGCGCCCGAGGCGGTTGTCTTCGCGGTGAAGCCGCAAGCTGCGGCGGCGGCGCTGCCAGAGTACGGGCGCCTTGCCGGCGCCTTGTTCATTTCGATCATGGCTGGCCAGACGATGGCAACGGTGCGCCGGCTGCTGGGGCACGACGCCGCCGTGGTGCGGGCAATGCCGAACACGCCGGCGGCGCTGCGCCAGGGGATGACCGTGGCGGTGGCGGGGCCGGGCGTTTCGGAGGCGCAACGTGCCCTGGCGGACGCGCTGCTGGCGGCGGCCGGCCGCGTCGCCTGGGTCGAGGACGAGGCGCTGCTGGACCCGGTGACGGCAATTTCCGGCGGCGGCCCGGCCTATTTGTTTCTGCTGACCGAGCTTCTGGAACAGGCGGCGCGCGACCATGGCATCGCGCCGGATCTGGCGCGGCTGCTGGCCCGGCAGACGGTGATCGGTTCGGCGGCGCTGCTGGCCGCCGGCGATGAGGACGCGGCCGCCTTGCGCGTCGCGGTGACCTCGCCCGGCGGCACCACCGAACGCGCGCTGGCGGTTTTGCGGGCGCCGGAGGGTTGGCCAAAAGTTTTCGCCGAGGCGATCGCGGCGGCGACGGCGCGGTCGCGCGAACTCAGCGCCGGTTGATGGACACGTTACAGCCCCGTTGCTAAGACCCGGCCGCCAACCGGGATGCCACGCATGAAGATTGTTGCCTGCAACAGCAACCGCCCGCTGGCCGAAGCCGTTGCCACCAGCCTCAACATGCCGCTGACCCGCGCCTCGATCCGCCGCTTCGCCGACATGGAGGTCTTCGTCGAAATCCACGAGAATGTCCGCGGCGAGGACGTGTTCGTGATCCAGTCCACCTCCTATCCGGCCAACGACAATCTGATGGAGCTTCTTATAACGCTGGACGCACTGCGCCGCGGCTCGGCCCGCCGCGTCACCGCGGTGCTGCCCTATTTCGGCTACGCCCGGCAAGACCGCAAATCCGGCCCCCGCACGCCGATCTCGGCCAAGCTGGTCGCCAATCTGATCACCGAGGCAGGCGCCAACCGGGTGCTGACGATGGATCTGCATGCCGGCCAGATCCAGGGTTTCTTCGACATCCCGGTCGATAACCTGTATGCGGCGCCGCTGTTCTCGCGCGACATCACCGAGCGCTTCGCCAATCGGCAGTTGATGATCGTCAGCCCCGATGTCGGCGGTGTGCTGCGGGCCCGCACCATCGCCCGCCGGCTGAACTGCGACCTCGCCATCATCGACAAGCGGCGCGAGCGGGCCGGCGTTTCCGAAGTGATGAACATCATCGGCGAGGTCGACGGCCGCGACTGCATCATCGTCGACGACATCGTCGATTCCGGCGGCACGCTGTGCAACGCCGCGGAAGCGCTGCTCGCCAACGGCGCTCGCTCGGCCAGCGTCTACGTCACCCACGGCGTGTTGTCCGGCGGCGCCTGCGCCCGCATCGCCGCCTCGCCGATCGAGATGCTGACGATCACCGATTCGATCGGCGCCACCGAGGCCGTGCGGCTCGCCCACAATATCCGCCAGCTCACCATCGCTCCGCTGCTGGCCGAGGCGATGCGGCGGATCTCCGACGAAAGCTCGGTCAGTTCATTGTTCGATTAACAGGAGCACGATCATGAAACTTTATTACCTTCCCGGCGCCTGCTCGATCGGTATCCACGTCATTCTGGAGGAGATCGGCAAGCCGTTCGAGCTCGGCCGGCTCAACGGCCAGACGCACGACCAGTACAAACCGGAATTCGTCGAAAAGAACCCGAAATCCAAGGTGCCGACACTGGAGCTGGATGACGGCGGCATCATCACCGAGTTCCCCGCCATCGCCTACTATCTCGGCCGTAGTTTTCCCGAAGCCGGGTTGCTGCCGCCTGACATCCTGACAGAGACCAGGGCCCTCGAACTGATGGACTACATCGTCGCCACGGTTCACATGCGTGGTTTCACCCGCATCTTCCGGCCGGAAGGCTTCGCGGTTCGCCCCGAGGATACCGACCATGTCAAAGCCGCCGGCCGCGAGGTGATCGAAAAGGGTTACAAAATCCTCGAGGCCGAACTCGACGGCAAGGATTATCTGCTCGGCGACTACTCGATCGCCGACGCCGCGTTGTTCTATGTCGAGCGCTGGGGCGCGGTCCGCGCCAGCCTGACATTGCCGCCGAACCTCGCCGCGCATCTGGCGCGCATGAGCGCCCGCCCCGCCGTGCAGCGGATGCTGGTCACCGAAGGTCTCACCTGACATCGGGCATCCCGCGGACGCCGTTCTGGTACCTCCGCCACGGCGAAACCGACTATAACGCGCGTGGCCTGAGCCAGGGCGCGCTCGACATCGCGCTGAATGCCGCCGGCCGCGCCCAGGCCGCGGAGGCCGGGCCGCTCCTCGCCGGGCAGGGGATCACCGCGATCTTCTGCTCGCCGATGCTGCGCACCCGGGAGACCGCCGCCATCGTCAACCGGACGCTGAACCTGACATTGATCCTGGAACCCGACCTGCGCGAGGTGATTTTCGGCGGCATGGAAGGCAAACCGCTGCTGCCCTGGTTCAACGAATGGGTGGAAGGCAACGACACCCCGCCGGGCGCCGAGACGTTCGCCGCGGTCACCGCGCGCGCCGCTGGGGCGCTCGACCGCGTGCTGGCGCATCCGGGGCCGGTGCTGATCGTTGCCCATGGCGGCCTCTTCCGCGCTATCCGCGGCCTCATGGGTCTGCGCAAAGAGGGGTTCACGCCGAACGGAGTGCCGCTCTACTGCGTGCCGAACCGTGCCGGCTGGGATGTGGCGGCGGCTTAAACCTCCAACGTGACCGCCACCGGCACATGGTCCGAGGGTTGTTGCCAGTCCCGTGCTTCCTTGAGGATGCGGTAGGACACCAGGTGGGCGGCCAGATCGCGCGTGACCCAGATGTGGTCCAGCCGGCGGCCCCGGTCCGATGCTGCCCAATCCCGGTTGCGGTACGACCACCAAGTGTACAGCTTTTGCTCGGGCGGCACGAAATGTCGGACTGCGTCGTAAAAACCTTGCGCCATCCAGTCGTTCAGCCCGGTTGTTTCCGCCGGCGTGTGGCTAACGATCTTCAGCAGCTGCTTGTGGCTCCAGACGTCGTGCTCCAGCGGCGCGATGTTGAGATCACCCACCAGCACCGCCCGCGCCGGGGGTGCCGCGGCGAAGTGGCGGCGCGCCTCGGAGATGAACGCCAGCTTATGGGCGAATTTCGGGTTCAGCGCCGGGTCCGGGATGTCGCCGCCGGCGGGCACATAAAAATTATGGATCGTCAGCAGCCCGGACGGCGTTGTCAGCGTCGCCGCCAAATGCCGGCAGTCCTGCTTCTCGCACCAGTCCGGCGTGTCTTCCAGCAGCGTCAGCGGCAGGCGGGAGAGGATGGCAACGCCGTTATAGCCCTTCATGCCGCGCTTCAGCACATGCGGAAAGCCCAAGCCGGGCGCGACATCTTCCGGAAATAGCGGGTCCGGCACCTTGGTTTCCTGCAGGCAGATAACATCAGGTGCCGCGCCATCGAGCAGATGCAGCAAAAGGTTCCGGCGTAGCCGCAGTGAGTTTATGTTCCAGGTGGCGATGGTTAGCGTGCGGGCCATGCGCCGGTTCTTACACGCGCGGACGCCATAGCTATAGAGTGGCGTCAACCACCGGATTGAATGGGTGAAGCGCCGGTATTGTACTGGAACAGGCTGTCGGCATAGGGGCCGCCCGGCGCGATGTCGTACAGGCTGACCTCGGTCTGCCGGCCTTGCGCGTCCATCACCTTCCATTGCCGCAGTTCCAGCGGGTCGGTGCCGAACACCAGGGTCAAACTGCCCTCGGCGGGCTTGGAGCTACGCACCAACGTGATCATATCCTCGCCCGGCTCACGGTCGATCTTGGTCACGCTAACGTCACCGCCGGTCAGCTGCACATGCTTGGCCAGCAGGATGCCGAGAGGGGTGGCGCCGAGCGGGATATTGGTGGTCTGGTCGAGGTCGGGGTCTCGATAGACCAGCAGCCCGAACCCGGCGACCAGCAGCTGCGGATCGGGCGGATCATATTGAAAACGCATCTTGCCAGGCCGTTGCAGCCAGGCTTTGCCGGTACGGGTCGAACCGTCCGCCGCCACCTGCAGGAAGTTCGCGGTCAGCCCGGACTGCCCGTTCAGATAGGTTTCGACCTGCGAGATCAGCACCCGGTCGGCGGGGCTCGGCGGCGGCGTCGCGGCGAAAGTGCCGCATGGCGCGGCAAAGAAGCTCGCCAAGGCCGCGGCAGCGAAAAGGCGCGCAGACAGCATCGCTGCAAGACTAGCCCGCGGCGCGGCGCGGCGTCGGTTCGGCTTTGTTGGCGGACAGCGCTTCGGTCATGATGTGCCGGGTTTCCCGCAAGAACGCGGCGCCGCGCACGGTGCGTTGCACCAGGACACTGCGGCGATCCGCCGGATCGACCTTGCGCCGGACGAAATCCAGCTCGGTCAGCCGGTCGAGGGCGCGGGTAATCGCCGGCTTGGACACATTGAGGTCCTGCGCCAGCCCACGCACGGTATGCGCGCCCTCGTTCAGGTAGCATGTGAGGAACACGCCGAGTTGCCGCGCCGAGAGATCGACGCCGTCCCGCCGCACCAACGAAACGATCGTGTCCCGCAAGATACCGACAAGTTGATCGGACGAAAGTTGCGCCGCCATAAAATAAAATCCTTCTAAACAGCCCGAAGGCCAAGATACGCGCTGACCGGCTAAACATTCGTTACGCGGCGCGGCGGCCACAGCCACCATGCATCACCCGTAACGACCGGCCTTCCTCGTTAGGACAGCCCAACGATCCGCTCAGCCAATTATCTTTCAGGTATGTGGCACGGCCGCGATTCACAACCCGGCAAAGATGAAAACATTGCAACTTCGATGGGGTTTTTCTAGGATTTTGCTGGCTTTTTGGCAATCCGGCGGATCAGCCGGACTGTTCCACGGCCCGCAACAAAGCCCGCAGCGTCTGTGCCTCGCCGCCTTCCGGGCGGCCCGGGCGGGCTTGGTCGTTCCAGGCATACACATCGATATGGGCCCAGGCGGTGCCGGCGGGGACGAAGCGGCGGAGAAACAACGCCGCCACGATCGCGCCGGCCAGCGGCTTCGCCGAGACGTTGTTGAGGTCGGCGACCGGGCTGTCGAGCCAGGACTCGTAGCCGTCGAACAGCGGCAGCCGCCAGAGCGGGTCGTGGCTCGCCAAGCCGGCTTCCAGGATCCGCTCGGCCATCTCATCGTCGTTGCAGAACAAGGCCGGCAGATCGGGGCCTAAGGCGACCCGGGCGGCCCCGGTCAAGGTGGCCGCGTCGATCAGCCAGTGCGGCTGCTCGGCCGCCGCCTCGGCCAGCAGGTCGCACAGCACCAGCCGGCCCTCGGCGTCGGTATTGCCGATCTCCACGGTGGTTCCGGCCCGCGTGGCCAACACGTCGGAGGGCCGCATGGCGTGGCCGGAGACGCTGTTCTCGACGCAGCCGACCCTAACCGCGAGCCGGACCGGCAGATCGAGCGCCATGATGACCTGGGCCAGGCCGAGCAGGATGGCGGCTCCTCCCATGTCCTTCTTCATCCGCAACATCGCGGCGCTGGGCTTCAGGTCGTAGCCGCCGGTGTCGAAGCAGACGCCTTTGCCGCAGAGCGAGATCAGCCTGGAGTCCGTTCCGGCGCCACTGCCCGACCAGTTGAACACGACCGCGGCGGGCGGCCGCGCCGAGCCGGCGCCGACCGCGTGCAGCGCCGGGAATCGCTCGGCTAGGGCGGCGCCGGCCACCGTCTCGTGCGACGCGCTAAAACGCCCTGCGAGCGCCGCCGCTTCGGCCGCCAGCTCGACTGGGCCAAGCAGGTTCGGGGGCGTGTTGATCAGGTCGCGGGCGAAGGCGATGGCGGCGGCAATCGCCTGAACTCGTGGGCCGGCCACGTCCTCCGCCAGCCGCGCCAGTGGCCGTGGGGTTTTCTTGAAGCGCTGGTAGCGGTAGCCGCCGAGCAGGAAGCCGAGCGCCGCGTCGTCCGGGTCGAAGTCGCCGGCGGCAAACCGCCAGGCGTGCTGGGCGGGCAGGGACGCCGGCAGGCCGCCGAAGGCAAAAGGCGAACGGTCTTCACCCAGCCCCAGCACGGCGCCGGCCAGCCCCGCGGCGCCCGGCAACAAAACGAGCGCGCCGGCGGCGCCACTGAACCCTTGGGCCTGCAAAAAAGCGGCCTGCGCCGCTGGCAACCCGCCCAGTAAGGCCGCCAACCCCCCCGGCCGCACGGCGTGGACTGTCAGTGCCGAATCAGCGTGTTCAGATCGCTCCATCGAGGCTCTCCTTTAACCGGACGCGGGTCCGGTTAGGAACGCCCGTAGAGCATTTTGACGCGTGCCGAAATCCGTTGGAACGGCGCCGCTCGATGGAACCTAGTTGGCGCGCTCCAGACCAACCGCGGCAACCCGGCCTTGCCGCTGCTCGATCGCGAAGCGCACGCGCTCGCCCTCGTTCAGCTTACGCAAGCCGGAATGCTGCACGGCGCTGATATGGACGAAAATGTCGCTGCCACCGGCATCAGGCGCTATGAAGCCATAGCCTTTGCCGGGGTTGAACCACTTCACCACGCCGGTCTGCGCTGCTTGCTGGGTTCTCGGATGATCTTCGACTGCTTCTAAAACGGATGCTTCTAAAACAGACATTTCCTACCCCTTTTCCGGGTCTGGAATTTCATGCGCCGGTCGCGTTTCCGCCGGCGTTCATCCCGGTTCGTCGATATTAGGTTGAAGTCTCTCCTAGCGGCAATGGTAAAACCGTGCTGCGTTGCAGCAACTTTCTCAAGCAGCGTCGTCGCGGCGGTCTCTGACCCGGACGTAGGCGATCGCGGCATGGGCTTCGCAATAGGGTTTGCTAGGAACCGAGCTGGCGTTGCAGAAATGGAAGCTGGGCTTGCCCGGCTCGCCGATCGGCCAGCAGCAGGGGGCGGCGCGCAGCGTCTGCTTCGGCGCCGGCATGATCGCCCGCAGTGCCGGCACCGGCGCGCCGCTGGCGGCGGCGAGTGGCGGCAGAGTTGGCCCCTGGCTGCGGCGTGGAGCGGCGGGTCGTTGCGTCGCCCCGCTGGCGTCGATCCGCCGAATCGGCGAGGGCCGGGCCGGCAGGCTCAACCGATGTGCCTTGCCGACGACGGCGTTCTTGGAAATGTTCAGCCGGCGGCCGATCTCGGCGGTTGAATGCCCTTCGGCCCAGAAATGCCGCAGCTTGAGGATCACCTCGTCGGTCCAGTCCATCATGTCCACTCCCCCGTTGCCCTACCAGATACAGTAGAGAACGCGCGGACCACCCGCAACATATAGCTCAGACGGAGTCGGATTTTTCTGTGGACAAGTTTTTTACCTTCACTTGACGACTTCTGAGGGAAACGCGCCCCAGAAATCTTCCCGCGCCAGGTAGCCGTTCAGGCCGCCGGTTGAGACCTTGCAAAAGTCGCCGGCGCCGTCGCACGAGATCAGGCTGCCGGAGACGCCGGCATCCAGGTACGCGGCGATACCGGCATTTGCGGCGGCCGCATTACGTAGCGCCGCTTTGGCTGCGGTGACGATGAAGCCACGCCGGGACCGCACCGTTGCCTCATGCACCCAACCGGTGCCGCCATCCGGCGCCAGCACCTGCCGCCAGACGTCGAACTCGCCGATGATCTCGACCGGCAGGCCGTCGCGCTGGTAGATCCAGTTCACCGGATACTGGAAGCCCGGCCCGGCGCGGAAATTCACTCTGCCGGTGCGTAACGAGACGAAACGCGGTACCGGCAACTTGCTGACCACACCCAGCTTCGGCCCCGGCCCGGTACCGGCAGGCGCCGCGCTCCAGCCGCAAAGCGGCAGCAACAGCAGCGCCGCCGCCGCGCTCAGCCGCCGCATGTCGGGCATTCCGGGTCCTTGCGCAGCCGCACCTTGCGGAAGGTCGCGCCGAGCGCGTCCCAGACCAGCAGCCAGCCAGAAAGCGAGTCGCCGATGCCGATGATCTCCTTCAACACTTCGGTCGCCTGCAACGTGCCCATGACGCCGGTGACGGCGCCGAGCACGCCGGCCTCTGAACAACTTGGCACCATGCCCGGCGGCGGCGGCGCCGGGTACAGGCAGCGATAGCACGGCCCGTCCGGGTCCAGGTGCGGCTTGAAGGTGGAGAGTTGCCCCTCGAAACGCAGCACCGCCGCGGAGATCAGGGTGCGCCGGCCGGCCACGCAGGCATCGGCTAACAGAAACCGGGTCTCGAAGTTGTCGGTGCCGTCGCAAATCAGGTCATAGGCGGCGATCAGCGCCGCGGCATTGCCGGACTCCAGCCGCAGACGATGGGTCTCGACCACAACCTCCGGATTTATCGCGCGCATCGCCTCGGCCGCCGAATCGGCCTTGGCCGTACCCAGCCGGCCGGTCGTATGCGCGACCTGTCTCTGCAAATTAGATAATTCCAGAACATCCGGATCGACGATGCCGATCGTGCCGACACCGGCCGCGGCCAGATAAAGTGCCAGCGGCGACCCTAGCCCGCCGGCCCCGACAATCAGCACCCGCGCGGCTTTCAGTTTGGCCTGGCCAGTGCCGCCCACCTCCCGCAACAGGATGTGCCGGGCGTAGCGGCGGATTTCCGCGTCTGAAAAGTTCAGGTCCATCGCCGTGGGTCTAAAGCACCTTGTAGCTGGGATGTTGCTCTAGGCGGAAACGCCCGGCCGGCCAAGCCGTTGCCGTTGCCGCCTGCGGCCCCCGCTTTGTGTTGCCGCACTATTTACCGGGGACGCATCACGTCCGGTATCATTCTGGTAACATAGCAACTACATAGAGACCGAGGGGGCGGCGTCGCTGTCCCGCCAATCAAGGTTTCGAAAGATGAAGCTGATCAACGCCATCCGCATGGGCGGCAAGGACATTCTGCCGCTGATCGAAGGCGGCAAGGGTGTCGCGGTGTCGAACGGCATCACCTCCGGCCACTGGGCCGCGGGCGGCGGCGCCGGTACGTTCAGTGCCGTCAACGCCGACACCTACGACGCGGCGGGCGAGCCGATCCCGCAGGAGTATCACGGCCGTACCCGGCGCGACCGGCATGAGGAGCTGATCGCCTACGCCATCGAAGGTGGCGTGACGCAGGCCCGCCGGGCGCGCGATATCGCCGGCGACGCCGGCCGGATCCACGCCAACATCCTGTGGGAAATGGGCGGCGCGGAACGGGTGATCACCGGCGTGCTGGAACGGACCAAGGGGATCGTCAACGGTATCACCTGCGGCGCCGGCATGCCGTACCGGCTGGCCGAGATCGCCGCCAAATTCAACGTCTATTACTATCCGATCGTCTCCTCCGGCCGGGCCTTCAGCGCGCTGTGGAAACGCGCCTATTCCAAGGTCGCCGAATTGATGGGCGGAGTGGTTTACGAGGATCCATGGCTGGCCGGCGGCCATAACGGCCTGTCGAACGGCGAAAATCCGACCAAGCCGGAGGATCCTTATCCGCGGGTGCTGGCGCTGCGCCGGATCATGCGGGAGTTCGGCCTCGGCGAAACGCCGATCATCATGGCGGGCGGTGTCTGGCGGCTCGACGAGTGGGAGGACTGGATCGACAACCCGGACCTCGGCCCGGTTGCGTTCCAGTTCGGCACGCGGCCGCTGCTGACCAAGGAAAGCCCGATCAACGCCGGCTGGAAAGAACGCTTGCTCACCCTGAAGCCGGGCGATGTGTTCCTCAACCGCTTCTCGCCGACCGGGTTTTATTCATCCGCGGTCAATAACGACTTCATCGGGGAGCTGCGCGGCCGCACCGAGCGGCAGGTGGCCTACACCACCGAGCCGGTGGGCGAGCACCTGGTGCAATACGGTGTCGGCGCCCGCAAGCGCCCGGTTTACCTGACCGCGCCGGATTATGCGCGCGCCCGGGATTGGGAAGACGCCGGCTTCACCGAGGCGCTGCGCACCCCGGACACGACATTGATTTTTGTGGCGCCCGAAAAGGCCGAGGAAATCCACACCGACCAGGTGAACTGCATGGGCTGCCTCAGCCAGTGCCGGTTCTCCAACTGGGCACAAGAGCCGCCGAACTTCGACAACGGCAAAAAGGCCGATCCGCGCAGTTTCTGCATCCAGAAGACGTTGCAGGACATCGCCCACGCGGCGCCGGAGGATGAGGCGGCACTCGACCACAACCTGATGTTCGCCGGCCACAATGCGTTTCGCTTCGGCAGTGACCCGTTCTACTCGAACGGCTTCATCCCGACCGTGCGGCAATTAGTCGAACGCATTCTCACTGGCGCTTGAGGCCATTCGTAAACGCGGTCTGGCGTCCATCTGAGGCGCCTTCCTGCGCTTCCGGTGCTCATGACCGAACGTACGATCCGCTCCGGTTCTCGAAAAGCGCCCCAGCTGACTCACCAGAGCGCGAACGGCCTCATCGTGGGCTAAAAACAAACTGGTTTTGCGGTTTAGGTTCGGCGGGGAGTTTGGGCATCTCGTGTAGTTTGCTTAAAGCTTCCTGGCCAAGATGATGGCGGCCTTTATAACTTTCGCGGCGCGCGCGAAAATCCGCTAAATTGGCCGCCAATCGAGTCGGAGCTGCCCATGGCCACCATATCCGCGGAGTCGCGGCCCACCGTCATCGCGCTGGGCAACGAGAAAGGCGGCTCCGGTAAATCGACGACCGCGATCCATATCATCGTGTCGCTGCTGCGCGATGGCTACCGGGTGGCGGCGATGGACCTCGACGCGCGGCAAGGCACGCTCGCCAACACGCTGGCCGGCCGCCAGAATTTTGTGGAGACCAAGAACATCGCGCTGCCGCTGCCGGCCTTTCGCTCGGTGTTCCGCAGTAAGCTCGATAACCGGCTGGAGGCGGAGCAGGAAGAGCGCGACCGCTTCGATGCGGCCTTCAACGAACTGGCAGCCGACGCAGAAATCATCGTCATCGACTGTCCCGGCGCCGACACCTACCTGTCGCGCTACGGCCATTCCCATGCCGACACCCTGATCACGCCGATCAACGACAGCTTCGTCGACTTCTCGATGCTGGCGAAGGTCGACGCCGAAAACCATGACATCGTTCGGCCCTCGATCTACTCCGAAATGGTTTGGGAGGCCCGGAAGAACCGCTTCGCACTGGATCGTGGCCGGATCGACTGGATCGTGATGCGCAATCGGCTGGCGGCGTCGGAGGCGCGCAACAAGCGCGATGTCGGCTCGACGCTGGAGACGCTGGCCAAGCGCATCGGCTTTCGCACGCTGAAAGGCTTCGGCGAGCGGGTGATTTTCCGGGAGCTCTATCTGCAAGGGCTGACCTTGATGGACGTGAAGGAAGCCAATATCGGCATCGCCCTCGGCCTTTCCCACGTCGCCGCCCGTTCCGAAGTGCGCGCCCTGATCAGCGCGATCAAGAAGCCGGCGCCGGGGCTGCGTCTGGTAGCCTAAGCCGAATTGGTTGTTAATTGCCGGCTGATGAAGGAACCGCGCTTTATCCGTACAAGGTGGCGTTCGTTCAATTTCCATTAATCAGCGTCTTGTATTGATCTTGGGCTTATCACACCCGGGCATCGGGTAGCACCGCAGGTCATACCGGACATGCTTCATAACGATGTCATCACGGGCATCCTGTCACCGCACCGGTCCCGCCGCCCGGCTGTGTTTGCGGCGCTTTTCGCGGCTTTGATCGTTGGCGCGACGCTGGTCATCGCGCCGATCGGTCAACGTGCCGGCCCCTTCCTGCCGCCGGTGGTCTTGATCTACGCCGTTTCGATGAGCCTGATCGAGGCGATGACGGCCTTCTTCCTTGCCGTGCAGTTCCGCGTGCACCGCGATCCATTCCTCGGTGCTCTGGCCGGGGCGTTCGGTTTTGTCGCGATCCTCGTGTTTGCGCAGATGCTGGTCTTTCCAGGCGTGATATCGACACGGGGTCTGTTCTCCGGCAGTCCGCAAAGTTCGATCTGGATGTGGGCGCTGTGGCACGCCGGGTTCCCGCTTTTGGTGCTTCTGGCGTTGTTGTTGCGTAGCCCGACCCTGTTCGAGCGGCGCACCCGCGAGCGTTTCGGATCGCTGGTCATTTTCGCGGCGCCGGCGCTGGCGGTGTCCCTGGTCATCATCTGCATCAAGGGCGGCCACCTCCTGCCGGTTCTGATTTCGGGCGCGAGCTATCAGGGCCTGCGTCACGCGCCGATCATGGCCGTGATCGTCATCGCCTCATTCGCGGCCTTGTTCAGCTGTGTTTTCATGACACGGCTTGGCGATCTGCTGAGCCTGTGGCTTGCCGTCGCGTTGGTGGCGAGCAGTTCGGACGCGATACTGACCTTAAGCGGCGCCGTGCGGTTCGATCTCGGCTGGTACGCCGGACGCATCCAGAGCATGTTGTCGGCGTCAATCGTGTTCTGCGTGTTGATCGTGGAACTTTCCCAGATCTATGGCCGGCTCGTGCAAGCCAGCGAGATACTGGCGCGACGCGTCGTGCGGGACGGACTCACGGCGGCCTTTAACCGCGGCTATTTCATCGACCAGTTCCCGCGCGAGGTGCGGCGCGCGGTTCGGGAAGCGGTACCGATTTCGCTGATCATGGTCGATGTCGATCATTTCAAAACATACAATGACCTTTATGGCCATCAGCAAGGCGACAACTGTCTGATCGCCCTGGTGGGGGCCATCCAGCAAGCCGCGCGTCGGCCGGGCGACATCGTGGCGCGATACGGCGGCGAGGAGTTTGCGGTGCTACTGCCGCGCACCGACGAGGACGGGGCGCTCAACGTGGCGCGGGAAATCGCAGCCGGCGTCGCGGCCCTTAATCTGCAACGCCCCGACGCCGTTGCCGGGCGCGTGACGGTCAGCATGGGGATCGCCACCCAGCGTCCGTCGCCGCACGAGGCGCTGCCGGAAGACCTGCTCGGCCTTGCCGACCAGGCGCTTTATCTCGCCAAGCATGAAGGACGGAACACGATCCGCATCGCCGCCGACCAGAGAATGGCGCCGCAACCGCCGTCCGGCTTCGGCGGCGCGGTCGGTACCAGCGCGCTTGGATGATTGCGTGCCGCGGGCGCTATAAAAGTACCCGGCCCGCCACCGCATCAAGTTTTCGCAACATCTCCGGGTCGCGGGCGTCGGCCGCGGTGATCAGCGCGTAGTCTAAGGCGCGGTCGCAACCGGCGGGGCAGGGGCCGCGCGGCGCGGCGATTTTGGGCAGCACGGTTTTCACCAGTTCGCGGGCCTTGTCGGCATTGCCGAAAAGCACCTTGATCACGGCGCCCACGGTCACCGCGTCGTGCTCCTCGTGCCAGCAATCGTAGTCCGTGACCATTGCCACGGTCGCGTAACAAATCTCCGCCTCGCGGGCCAGCTTGGCTTCCGGCATGTTGGTCATGCCGATCACCGAACAGCCCCAGGAACGGTAAAGCTGGCTCTCGGCGTAGGTCGAGAACTGCAGTCCTTCCATGACCAAATAGGTGCCGCCGCGCGTCACCGGCAGGCCGAGCACCGTCGCCGCGTTCTCCAGCGCGTCGCCAAGGCGCGGGCAGACCGGATGAGCCATCGAGACATGGGCGACGCAGCCAGTGCCGAAGAAGCTTTTCTCCCGCGCGAAGCTGCGGTCGATGAACTGGTCGACGACCACAAAATGCCCCGGCGGCAGCTCCTCCTTCAGGCTGCCGACGGCGGAGAGCGAAATGATGTCGGTGACGCCGAGCCGCTTCATGGCGTCGATATTGGCGCGGTAGTTGAGGCCGCTCGGCGAGATCTTGTGGCCGCGGCCATGGCGGGGCAGGAACACGACCGAGGCGCCCTCGAACACGCCGCACAGCAATTCGTCCGAAGGTTCGCCCCAGGGTGTTTCCACCTTCCGCCAGCGCGTCTCGCTCAACCCCTCAATATTATAGAGACCGGAACCGCCGATGATGCCGATGACCGGAGTAATCGTCTCAGACATGCCGTGCCTTTATGTTTTACAAATGTAGTTTTCGCCCGGCCTCTGAGTGGCCAGCCCATGGCCCTGATTCCTGGGGTCCGGGGCCTCCCGGCCCCGGCCGCCGGAGGCCCTTACCTTAAACCGTCTCGCGCCAGATCTTCCGTTTCGTCGCCACCGCGAGCACCGTCAGGAACACCAGGAACAAGACGACCCGCAGGCCAACCTTACGGCGGGTGTTGAGGTTCGGGTCGGAGGCCCAGGCGAGAAAAGCGGTGACGTCGGAGGCTTCCTGTTGGGTCGTGGGTTTGGTGCCGTCGGCATACTGCACCTGATTGTCTTTCAACGGCGGCGGCATCGCGATCTGCTGGCCCGCGACCCCAATGTTGAAGTAGTGGCCGGGCAGGATCGTCGCATCCGCCGGTGCGTCGCGGTAGCCGGTCAGTAGCCGATAGACGTAGAGCAACCCTTTCGGCCGCGAGCGCACGATGCTCGACAGGTCGGGCGGCACCGCGCCGCCGAACGCCGCGCCGGCCGCGGCGGGGTCGGGGAAGGGGTTCTTGAAGGCATCGTCAAGCGTTGCCGGACCATTGGCGAGCTTGACGTTGGAGGCCAGCGCCGCGACCTGGTCGGAACTGAAGCCGAGGGCCTGCAGGTCGCGGTAATGCAGCGCGCCGGCGCTGTGGCAACTGGCGCAAACGGTCTGATAGACCAGGAACCCGCGTTGCAGGGCAGCCAGATCGTAGGAGCCGAGGGCGCCCTGGCTTTGCCAGTGAGGCGGGTTCAGCGTGTCCTCGGCAACGGCACGCGGCGCCGTTAGTGCGACCAAGGCGACAACCGTGAGCAGCAGGCGGCGCATCAGCCAGCCCTCCAGGCGGTCACTGCCGGCGTCAGCACCAGAAAGTGCAGGAAGTAATAGAGCGTGAACAAGCCGGTCAGCACATCCGCCAGCGTGGAGGGCGCGGCAGCGGCGGCGAGGCTGAGCGCCACCACGTCCAGCGCCAGAACGACGATAAGCAAGCGGTAAAGGCCCCCGGTGGGCGCCGCCGGGGTGGAGCGGTCGAGCCAGGGCAGCGCAAACAGCACGGCGAAACCGGCCAGCACCGCGACGATCGCACCCAAAGCGCCCGGCCCGACATGGGCAATCGCGCCGACCGCCAGCAGATACCACGGCGGCGCCAACCCGACCGGCAGCAGCAGCGGGCTGCCGGCGGCCTGGTTCAGCGGATTTTCGCCCAGCTGCGGCAGAAAGAACACCAGCACCGCGAAGATCAGCGCGTAGATCACGAAGGCGGCGAAATACTGCGCGGTGTAATAAGGGTGGAAGCCGACCGCGTTGCGCGGCACGCCAGGCACCGCCAAGGCGCGGCGGGCGGCGAAGAACAGCGCCAGGATGCCGAACAGCGCCAGCGCCAGCGCGACATGGAAAACCGCGAACCGCCCCAGCGTCGCCGCGCCATCCGCGCCACCGAAAATCCAGGCGCCGATCGCACCGGGAAAGCCAGTCAGCGCCATCGCGGCACCACTGCCTTGCGCGAGGCTCCAGAACGCCACCGCACCGCCGGTCATCAGGTAGCCGAGGTAGCCGACCAGCATGAGCAGAATGAGCTGGCCGAGGCTGAGGAACCACACCAGCTCGCCCGGCGCACGGTATTCGCCGAGCAGCAGCGCCCGGAACAAGGCGAGGAACACAGCGCCGAAGATCATCGTCGTGCCGGTGGCGTGGAAGCCGTGGATCAGCCAGCCCGAGTTGACATCGCGCTCGATGAACGAAATCGAGCCGTAGGCGTGCCAAGGCTGGTAATAGACCCAAAGCACCAGGCCGGAGAGCGTCATGAACACCAGCGTTGCGGTGATCAGCACCGGTAGCGTGCCGAGATAGGGCGCGTCCCGGCTCAGCACCGGCGCGGCCAGGCCGCGCCGCCAGGTGCCGAGGAAAGGGAGCCGGCTTTCGGCCCAGGGTTTGGCGGTTTCGGTGCGGGTCATGCGGGCCTCAACCAAACTGGATTTGGGTGTCGTTGAGAAAGGTAAAGCGCGGGATGGCGAGGTTCTTTTTGGCGGGGCCGCCGCGCACCCTGCCGACCGGATCGTAAACGCTGCCGTCGCACGGGCAGAGCCAGCCGTCATAGGGGCCGCGCGCGTCGGAGGGGTCGTTACCGAGAACCTCGCACGGAATGCCGGTATTCAGCCCGACCAGGACGGCGAAGCTTTCATAACCTGGCTTGACCCGGTCGCGGAACGTCGCGGGGTCCGGCAGCGTATCGGGGACGACGAATTCGTTATCCGCCGTCTGCTTGGCGGTCAGCTTGCGGATGAAGATCGGCAGGCCGCCCCAGATCACCGTGATCCCGGTATTCTCGGCAATGCCGCCGACATCGACGATCTTGTACGCCACGCCCTGCGCCGCGCGGTCCGGGTTCAGCGCGTCGATGAAAGGCCAGGCCAGTGCGGCGACGCCGAGTCCGCCGGTGGCGACGGCGAGGATTTTCAGGAAATCGCGCCGTTTCGCTTCGTCGTGGGCGATGGTCTGCACGCCGCTCTCCGCCATTTCGCCTCCGCTCGCTCTGCCCTCGGACAGCCATGGCCGGATGCGGCGGAAAATTCAAGAGCGCCTGGCTTGAGAGGGCGATTCACGCTTCAGGTCGAACCGTGGCTGGTTCAACCTGAAACGATCGCACTCTAGCGCTGGCGCGCCGCCGCGGTTGCGCTATCAAGCGGGCATGAGTTCACCGCCCGCCCATGAAGCCCTGAAACCCGCCGCCGCCGCCTGGTTTGCCAGCTTGCGGGACCGTATCTGCACGGCCTTCGAGGCAATCGAAGATGCGGGCGGCGCCGCGCCCGGCCGCTTTGTCCGCACAAGCTGGGATCGGCCGCAGGGCGGCGGCGGCGTGATGAGTACGATGCGGGGCCAGGTGTTCGAGAAGGTGGGGGTGAACGTGTCGATCGTGTCCGGCGCCTTCAGCGCCGACTTTGCGAAGAACATCCCCGGCGTGGACGAGGCCGGCAATTTCTGGGCGGCCGGCATCAGCATCGTGGCGCATCCGCGGAGTCCGAAAGTGCCGGCGGTCCACATGAACACGCGGATGATCGTCACCACCAAGGGCTGGTTCGGCGGCGGCGCGGACCTGACACCGCTGCAACCGGGCACGGCGCAGGCCGAGTCGGACGCCGCAACCTTTCATGCGGCGCTGCGAACCGCCTGCGACCGCCACGACGCCGGCTACTATCCGCGTTTCAAAACCTGGTGCGACGACTATTTCTATCTACCGCACCGGGATGAGCCGCGTGGCGCCGGCGGCATCTTCTACGACTATGTCGAGAGCGGCGACGCAGAGGCGGACTTTGCTTTCACCCGCGACGTCGGGCTCGCCTTTCTGGAGATTTACCCGCAAATCGTCCGCGGCCGGATGGCACAGCCATGGACCGAAGCGGAGCGGGAGGCGCAACTGATAAGGCGCGGCCGTTACGTCGAGTTCAACCTGCTATACGACCGTGGCACTACCTTTGGTCTCAAAACCGGCGGCAACACGGAAGCGATTCTGATGTCGCTGCCGCCGGAAGTGAAGTGGCCGTGACGCGAAATCAGGGGCCGTAATAAGACGGCGGCGCGTAGTACACCGGCGGCGGTGCGTAATAGACCGGCGGCGGCGCGTAATAAACCGGGGGCGGGCTGACGTAGACGGGCGGATAATAGATCCGCGGCGCGTAGTAGATGCCGCCGACCCAGCCGATGCCCCAGCCACCGCGCCAGCCGCCGGCATAGCCGCCGCCGCCGTGCCAACCCCCGCCGCCATAACCACCACCATAACCGCCGCCGCCGCGCCAGCCGCCGCCATCGCCGCCATGCCAACCGCCACCGTCACCACCGTGCCAGCCGCCGCCCTGGTGCGGCTGCGCCACGGCGAGCGGTGCCGCAAGCAAGGGCGCCGTCAGGATGGCCGCGCCGAGTAATAGATTTCTTAGGTTCATGATCCGAGCCTCCAGAAGCTCCTTGTATAGATAGGAACTCAAATTGGCCTCTGCCGGGGCAGAGGCGTGGCGAAATCAAGGCAAACAAAAATGTCGCGCAAGTAAGAATTCGATTATAACTGTGTCATAAATTCTTGCGAAACAAGGCTTTGCGCTGATACAGCGAGTTGCAGAAAGTTAATCGTCAGGAGCGGCCAGTGCTGCGTTTCATCAAGAACTTCCTCCGCGCCGCCCTGCCGCCCACGATGTTTCTGCTCATCACCTGCTATTTCGGCTGGAACGCCATCCACGGCGCCCGCGGATTGAAAGCGCAGGAAATGCAACGAGCCGAGCTTGCGCAGGCGCAACTGGCTTACGCTGACGTCGATGCCGAACGGATGAACTGGGAGACTCGGATCGCCGCGCTGAACAACCAGTCGATCGGGCTGGACATGCTGGACGACCAGGCGCGTCAGGTCTTGAATCTGGCCGACCCCGCGGACCTGGTGGTTCAGCTCGCTTCGGTAACCCAAAGCAATTAGTATAAAATTCTCGCTGTGAATGCATTTTTATTTCGCGGGTCGAGTTGCTCGCGCAATCCACAGCATTTGGTGACGTAAAGCGCACCGCGCGCACGTTGAGCCACCCAAAGCGGCATCGAAATTTCGCATTGCAGGCCGGACCAGGCGCCGCATCGGCATCTTGCGAAGGTACCCAGAGGTGCGCATAGCTTCCTGAAAATTATGGGAGCCTGCCGATGCCCGCGCCGAGCGACAAATCGAAAAAGGCGAAGAAGCCGGAGAGCGCCATGGAGCGGGACGAGCTGCTCCGGGCCTACGGCACCATGCTGCTGATCCGCCGGTTCGAAGAAAAGGCCGGGCAGCTTTACGGCATGGGGCTGATCGCCGGGTTTTGCCACCTGTATATAGGTCAGGAAGCGGTCGTGGTCGGCATGCAGCACGCCATCGACACCGGCGACGAGGTGATCACCTCCTACCGCGATCACGGCCATATGCTAGCCTGCGAAATGGACCCCAAGGGCGTGATGGCCGAGCTGACCGGCCGGGCCACCGGCTACAGCCACGGCAAAGGCGGCTCCATGCATATGTTCAGCAAGGAGAAGGGGTTTTTCGGCGGCCACGGCATCGTCGGCGCGCAGGTCAGCCTTGGCAACGGCCTGGCCTTTTCTAACTGGTACCGGCAAAGCGACCGCGTCTGCTTGACCTATTTCGGCGAGGGCGCTTCCAACCAGGGCCAGGTGTTCGAGAGCTTCAACCTGGCCAGCCTGATGAAACTCCCCGTGGTCTTCATCATCGAGAACAACCGTTACGGCATGGGCACCAGCGTGGAACGCGCCTCGGCCTCGCGCGACCTGTCGAAGAACGGGGCGCCCTGGAACATGCCGGGCCAGGTGGTGGACGGCATGGACGTGATGGCGGTGAAGGAAGCGGGCGCGCAGGCGGTGGCGCATTGCCGCGCCGGCAACGGACCGTATCTCTTGGAGATGAAGACCTACCGCTACCGTGGCCATTCGATGTCCGATCCCGCCAAATACCGCACGCGCGAAGAGGTACAGCGGATGCGGGCCGAGCACGACTGCCTGGATTCCGCGAGGAAGCTGCTGGAGGAAATGGGCGTGCCCGAAGCTAATCTGAAAAAAATGGACAACGACGTGAAGGCCCGCATCGCCGAGGCGGCGGAGTTCGCCCAAAGCTCGCCGGAGCCGGACGAAGCCGAGCTGTGGACCGACATCCTGGTGGAGGCCTGAGCGATTATGTCGACCGAAATCCTGATGCCGGCGCTCTCGCCCACCATGACGGAGGGCAAGCTGGCCAAGTGGCTGAAAAAGCCGGGCGACGAGGTCAAGTCCGGCGACGTGATCGCCGAGATCGAGACCGACAAGGCGACCATGGAGGTGGAAGCCGTCGACGAGGGCAAGTTGCTCAGAATCCTGGTCGAGGAAGGCACCGAAGGTGTGCCGGTGAACACGCCGATCGCAACCCTGGGCGAAGAGGGCGAGAACGCGGCGCCGGCCGATGCGCCAGGCGAGGCGACAACCCAGCCGCACGCGCCGCCGCCGGAAACCACGGCCGCCAACGCCGACCGGGCGCCCGCCAACAAGTCCGAGGAAGAGCCGAAAGCCGCTGCCGCCGCCGAGGCGAAGAATGAAGCCAAGCCGGAAGCCAAAAAAGCCGAAGCCGCGAAGCTGACCCCGCAAGAGGCGCCGGACAAGGACTGGGGCGAGACCAAGCCGACCACCGTGCGCGAAGCGCTGCGCGAGGCGATGGCGCTGGAAATGCGCGCCGACAAGGACGTGTTTCTGCTGGGCGAGGAGGTCGCGCAATACCAGGGCGCCTACAAGATCAGCCAGGGATTGTTGGAGGAATTTGGCGAGCGCCGGGTGATCGATACGCCGATCACCGAACATGGCTTCACCGGCATGGCGGTTGGTGCGGCCATGAACGGGCTGAAGCCGATCGTCGAGTTTATGACCTTCAACTTCGCGATGCAGGCGATCGACCAGATCATCAACTCGGCTGCCAAGACCCTCTATATGTCCGGCGGCCAGATGGGCTGCCCGATCGTGTTCCGGGGTGCCAATGGCGCGGCTTCCCGCGTCGGCGCGCAGCACAGCCAGTGCTACGCCTCGTGGTACGCCCACTGCCCTGGCCTGAAGGTCGTCGCGCCTTGGTCCGCGGCGGATGCCAAGGGGTTGCTGCGGGCCGCGATCCGCGACCCTAATCCGGTGATCTTTCTGGAAAACGAGATCCTTTATGGCCACACCTTCGAATGCCCGGTCGACGACGACTTCATCCTGCCGATCGGCAAGGCCAAGATCGAGCGCGAGGGCAGCGATGTCACCATCGTCGCCTTCTCGATCATGGTCGATGTGGCGATGAAAGCGGCCGAGGCGCTCGCCGAGCAAGGCGTCTCCGCCGAGGTCATCAATCTGCGCACCATCCGCCCGCTGGACGTGGAGACCATCGTCGCCAGCGTGAAGAAGACCAACCGGGTCGTCAGCGTCGAGGAAGGCTGGCCGTTCGCCGGCATCGGCGCCGAGATCGCGATGACGGTGACGGAACATTGCTTCGACTGGCTGGACGCGCCGCCGATGCGGGTCTCCGGGCTCGACGTGCCGATGCCTTATGCCGCCAACCTCGAAAAACTGGCGCTGCCGCAGCCCGGCTGGGTGGTCGACGCGGTCAAGAAACTTTTCTGAAACGCATCCGGGGAGGCGAACATGGCGACCAACATCCTGATGCCGGCGCTCTCGCCGACGATGACCGAGGGCAAGCTCGCCAGATGGCTGAAGAAGGAAGGCGACGAGGTCAAATCCGGGGACGTGCTGGCCGAGATCGAGACCGACAAGGCGACCATGGAGGTGGAAGCCGTCGATGAAGGCAGGCTCGCCAAGATCGTGGTGCCGGACGGCACCGACAGGGTGGCGGTCAACGCCGTGATCGCGATCCTGACGGAGCAGGGCGAGGCGGCGCCGGATGCGGCGGCGAAAGCGCCTGCCAAGGACGCTGGAGGGCCGCCCTCGGAATCGCCGCTGCCGGTGCCGAATACCGCCACGTTCAAGGACGCGCCTTTCACCGAGGTCAAGGAACCGCAAGCCGCCGCAACGGCGCCGCAGGGCAATGGGGTCGATCACGGCGAGCGGATCTTTGCTTCGCCGTTGGCGCGCCGCATGGCCAAGCAGGCCGGCATCGACCTTGCGGGGCTGACAGGCTCCGGCCCAAACGGCCGGATCGTCCGGGCCGACATTGACGCCGCCGGCCAGACGCCGCAAGCCGCGCCAAAACCGGAGCCTCCAAAGGCCGCGGCCGCCCCGCCCGCCGCCGCGCCGGCACCGGCTATCACCGCGCCGCACAAAAAGCTGCCGAATTCCTCGATGCGCAAGATCATCGCCAAGCGCCTTGCCGAGTCCAAGCAGACCGTCCCGCATTTCTACCTGAGCGCGAATATCGACATCGACGCGTTGCTGAAGTTGCGCGCCGAGTTGAACGGCAAGTCGGCGAAAGAAGGGCCCGGCGCGTTCAAGCTTTCCGTCAACGACCTCATCATCAAGGCGTGCGCGGTCGCATTGCGGCGGCACCCCATGGTCAACGCCAGCTACACCGAAGACGCGATCATCCAGTACGATGACGTCGACATCTCGATCGCCGTCGCGATCCCGGATGGGTTGATCACGCCGATCATCCGCAAGGCCGACCAACTTGGCCTCGCCGCGATCAGCAACGCCATGAAGGACCTCGGCGGCCGCGCCAAAGCCGGCAAGCTGAAGCCGGAGGAGTTCCAGGGCGGCGGCTTCTCGATCTCCAATCTCGGCATGTTCGGCATCCCGGAATTCTCCGCCATCATCAACCCGCCGCAAGCCGCGATCCTCGCGGTCGGCGCCGGCGAGAAGCGGGCGGTGGTGAAAAACGACGCCGTCGTGATCGCGACGATGATGACGGTGACGCTTTCGGTCGACCACCGGGTGGTGGACGGCGCGCTGGGTGCGGAGTTCCTCGGCACGCTGAAGGCGATCATCGAGGAACCGCTGAGCCTGATGCTGTGAGACTGCGTCCGGCCGCACCGGCGGATGTGCCGACCCTGCACGACTTCATCCGCCAGCTTGCCGCTTATGAAAAAGAGCCGGACGCGGTGGAGATGACTCCGGCCGAATTGCGGGAGGCGTTGTTCGGCCCGCGGCCGCGCGCCGAGGCCTTGCTCGCGCTGATCGACGGCCAGCCGCAAGGCTTCGCCATCTGGTTCGAGAGTTTCAACACCTGGACCGGCAAAGCCGCACTTTATGTCGAGGATGTCTTCGTGGCGCCGGCGGCACGTGGGGAGGGCATCGGCGCCGCGATTTTCGGCTATCTGGCGCGGCTCGCGGTGGCGCGCGGCTACCAGCGCGTGGAATGGTCGGTGCTGGACTGGAACGCGCCGGCGATCGGGTTTTACGAGAAGCTGGGCGCCGAAGCGCAATCTGAATGGACCAGATACCGGCTCAGCGGCGCCGCTTTGCATGCCGTCGCGCAACAGGAGGTTGCTTATGGCTGAGGACCAGCAATTCGATCTGATCGTCGTCGGTGGCGGCCCCGGCGGTTATGTCGCCGCGATCCGGGCTGCCCAGTTGAAGATGAAGGTCGCGGTGGTGGAGGGCAAGCATCTCGGCGGCATCTGCCTGAACTGGGGCTGCATCCCCACCAAGGCACTGCTGCGGTCCTCGGAAATCTCCTACCTGCTCAAGCACGCCGACGAGTTCGGCTTTTCGGTCGGCGAGGTGAAGTATGACCTCGACAAGATCGTCAAACGCTCCCGCGCCGTCGCAAAACAGCTTGCCTCGGGCATCGGCCATCTGCTGAAGAAGAACAAGGTCACGGTGTTCGACGGCTACGGCAAGCTCGCAGGCCCCGGCAAGCTTGGCGTGACCAAGGACGACAAACCGGTCACCAGCCTGGCCGCGAAAAACATTATCCTCGCCACCGGCGCCAGGCCCCGGCAACTCCCCGGCATCGAGATCGACGGCAGGCTGATCTGGAGCTATTTCGAGGCGATGGTGCCGCCGGCGATGCCGAGATCCATCCTGGTGATCGGCTCCGGCGCCATCGGCATCGAATTCGCCAGCTTCTACGTCAACATGGGCGTCGCGGTGACGGTGGTTGAGATGCTGGACCGGGTGCTGCCGGTGGAAGACGCTGAAGTTTCCGCCTTCGCGGCCAAGCAGTTCGTCAAGCAGGGCATGAAGCTTATCACTTCGGCGACCGTTAAGGGCGTAAAGAAGGGTGCCGACAGCGTCACCGTCACCGTCGAGGCCGGCGGCAAAACCGAGGACATCACCGTGGACCGGGTGATCTCCGCCGCCGGGATCGTCGGCAACGTCGAGAACCTCGGCCTCGAAGGCACCAAGGTGAAGGTGGAGCGCGCCCATGTGGTGGTGGACGGTTTTGGCGCCACCGCCGAGCCTGGCATCTACGCCATCGGCGACCTCGCCGGGCCGCCCTGGCTCGCCCACAAAGCCAGCCATGAAGGCGTGGTCTGCGTCGAAGCGATCGCCGGGCTGCACCCGCACCCGCTGAACACCGGCAACATCCCCGGCTGCACCTATTGCCGGCCGCAGGTCGCCTCGATCGGCCTGACCGAAGCCAAGGCCAAGGAGACCGGCCGCGAGATCCGCATCGGCCGCTTCCCCTTCATCGGCAATGGCAAGGCGATCGCCATGGGCGAGCCGGATGGCTTCGTGAAGACCATTTTCGACGCCAAAACGGGCGAAATGCTGGGCGCCCACATGGTCGGCGCCGAAGTCACCGAGATGATCCAGGGCTACGCCATCGCCCGGACGCTGGAGACCACCGAGGCCGAGTTGATGGAAACGGTATTTCCGCATCCCACGGTCAGCGAAACCATGCATGAGGCCGTCCTTGACGCTTATGGTCAGGTCATACACTTCTAGGCCATGAGCAGCACACGTCTCGAAATCGATCACCGGCTGCCGGCGGCGCGCCACCCGGAGAAGCAGCACCGGCCGGACAACCCGATCAGCCGCAAGCCGGACTGGATCAGGGTCAGGGCGCCCTCGCACCCGATCTATCATGAGACCCGGGCGCTGATGCGCGAGAAAAACCTTGTTACGGTGTGCGAGGAAGCGGCCTGCCCGAACATCGGCGAATGCTGGTCGCAGCGGCACGCCACCATGATGATCATGGGCGACACCTGCACCCGCGCCTGCGCCTTCTGTAATGTGGCAACCGGCGTGCCGCTGCCGCTTGATGGCAGCGAGCCGGGCCGCGTCGCCGACGCGGTGGCGACGCTCGGCCTGCGCCACGTGGTAATCACCTCGGTCGACCGCGACGACCTCGCCGATGGCGGCGCGGCGCATTTCGCCGCGGTGATCGCGGCCCTGCGCGCCGCCGCACCCGCCACCACCATCGAGATCCTGACGCCGGACTTCCTGCGTAAGCCGGGCGCCATCGAGGTTGTTGTCGCGGCCCGGCCGGACGTGTTCAACCACAACCTGGAAACCGTGCCCCGGCTCTACCCCACCATCCGCCCCGGTGCGCGCTACTTCCAGTCGCTGCGGCTGCTGGACCGGGTCAAGCAGCTGGACGCGACCATCTTTACCAAATCCGGGTTGATGGTCGGGCTCGGCGAGACCAGGCCGGAGGTCGGCCAGGTGATGGATGATCTGCGGATCGCAGATGTCGATTTCCTGACCATCGGGCAGTATCTGCAACCCTCGGTGAAACACGCGGCGGTCGATCGCTACGTGCCGCCGGCCGAGTTCAGCGATTACGCCGCAACCGCCCGCGCCAAGGGCTTCACCCAGGTCTCGGCGACCCCGCTGACCCGCAGCTCCTACCACGCTGACGCCGACTTTGCCGCACTGCGCGATGCGCGCCAGAAGCAGCTTGCGGCTTAACGATGACGACGTACACCGAGCGCAAGCTGGTCCCCTACGCGCCGCCGCAGCTTTTCGACCTGGTCGCCGACGTGGGCAAATATCCACAGTTTCTGCCCTGGTGCGTCGCTGCCCGTATTCGATCGCAAGAGGGCAACGAGGTGGTGGCCGACCTCACCATCGGCTTCGGACCGTTCCGGGAAAGCTTCACCTCGCGCGTCACGCTTACCCCGTGCGACACCGCCGGATTTTGCGCGATCAAGGCCGAGTACGAGAACGGGCCGTTCAAATACCTGCACAACCGCTGGAAGTTCACGCCGGATGGGCCGAATTGCGTGGTGGACTTCTACGTCGATTTCGAGTTCCGCAACTTTATCTTGCAGAAAGCGATCGGCGCGGTGTTCACCGAAGCGGTTCGGCTGATGGTGAACGCCTTTCTGAAACGCGCCCGCGCGGTGTACGGTCCGCCGCAAACGCGAGGCCTGGTCGCCGCTCGCTCCGCCGGGAGTTAGATCCTAGGCATGGCGTTCGCGCCGGGACAGTTCGACCAGATCGACCCGGCGCATATCGACAACGACGTTGCGCGGGCAGTGCTTGATAACGCCCAGGAATTGCTGAAAGTGCAGCTCGACTCGGTGGATTCGCTGGACACTAAACTCTCCACCGTCCTCGGCCAGAACGCCACATTGGCCGCTGCGGCCCTGGGCACGGCCGGTTCGGTATTCTGGGGCAGCGTGGATGCGCACTGGATACCGATTGCCTTGGCCAGGGGTTTGGCCGCGGCCGGCATCGTCTGGGCGATCGGTGCCGGCTGGGCTTTGTGGGGCCTGCGGCCCCGCCAGTGGTCGACGCCGTTCTTCCGCCCCTCCAAGCTGATCGATCCGGAGATACTCAATGCGTCGACGCCGGCGATGTCCTACATCGCGCTTGCCGTCCGGCTGCAAGGCGGGATCGAGCAAAACCAGGAAAAGCTAAAAGCCCTCGCCACCGATGTCTATGCGGTGCAGTTCAGCTTGTTGGCGGGCGCCCTGGCCCTTGGCGCCCCTTTGCTCTCCACAATCTGAGCCGGCGCAACTACTTCTTGATTATTTTGTCGGGGCCGTGCAGCCTGATCGTTGTGTCCGGCGCGTTCGAAGCCTGGCCTTGCGCGATTTTGGCCCAGTCGATCTTGACACCCGTATCTGGCGCCGGCGCCTTGCCGTCTCCGTTGGCGGGGGGCGTTTTGGGTTTTTCATCCGGCATGGCCACACCTAATTTTGCATGGCCTAAACTTATGCCGGTGTTCGGCGGTCTTCAACCTTGTTTGCTGTTCCGTTGCCCTGGACAATGAGCGCGGACGATGGCCGACGGCGGCGGATCGGCCGGAGGAGGGGGTTTGCCAACGACAACACGGTCCCTAGCGATGCGGCGGCTACTGGAGACGATCGGCTGGCTTGCCACGCCGCTGCTGGTTTGTTTCGCCTTCGGGCGGTGGATGGGTTCGGACACGCGCGCCGGGTTTCGGCGCGGCGTGGCGGACCATGGCGCCGATTTGCCGCCGCTGTTCCGAGGCATGTTGGCGCTGCCCGGCGGCCGGCAGATCCTGCGGCATGTCGCCACCCATGCCTGGCACGCCGAGCGCGGCACGCTGGACCCGGCCGGGCCGCCGGACCTGGGCGGCAGCCTGTTCACCGCCTGGACCGGGCCAGGCGTGAGCTTCCTGCACATCGAGAAATGCGGCGGGATCGCCGCGATGCAGTGGCTCTCCCGGCAGTTCCACCCGGAGCAGATCAACCCGGACGACCACCGCGACCTGCCGCCGCATCTATGCTACCGGACCCCGGCCTTCACCGGCATCGTGCCGGCCCGCTTTCCGATGATCTGGGGCCATTACGATTTGCCGACGCTGCGGCGGATCGCGCCGGCGCATCTGGTATTCATCCTATTGCGGGAGCCGCAGGCGCGGCTGCTGTCGTTGTACCGGTTCTGGCGGAGCGTGGAGCCGACCCAGATCGACCCCGATTTGTCGTTCTCCGTAGCCTTGGCGCACCGGCTGTCGCTGGAAGATTTCCTCAACTGCGACGATCCGTTGCTGCTCGACCTCACCGACAACCTTTACGTCCGCCGGCTGACAGGGCTGTACGCGACCGGCGCGGCCCGCGATCCGCTGGTGGCGGACCCTGACGCCGCCCTTAACGCGGCGGCGCTGGCGCTGGAGACGCTTGGGTTCGTCGGCCTCACCGAGAAGTTGGATCCGAGCCTCGGCGGCCTGGCGGCCCGACTCGGCATCGCCGCGCCGCCACCCGGACAGCGGGCCAACGTAGCCGCCGACAACCATGCCGACCCGAGCGGCTGGTTTCGCGCAAGCGGCCAGGTCGAGCGTTCACCAGCGGTTGAAGCGGCGCTCAGCCGCCGCACCGGGCTGGACCAGGCTCTGTACGCCCGCGCTCTGGCCGGCTTCGCACAGGGCCAGCCAAGGCCGCTTTAGCCGACCCGCTTCTTCTTGGGCGGCCGTGCCGCCTGCAGCATCGGCGCCAGGAACCGCCCGGTGTAGCTGTCCTTCGCCGCCACGATCGCTTCCGGCGTGCCGGTCGCGACGATCCGGCCGCCGCCATCGCCGCCTTCCGGGCCGAGATCGATGACGTGGTCAGCGGTTTTGATGACTTCGAGATTATGCTCGATCACGATGATCGTGTTGCCGGCGTCGACCAGTGCGTGCAGCACTTCGAGCAGCTTGCGGATGTCCTCGAAATGCAGCCCGGTCGTCGGCTCGTCCAGGATGTACAGCGTGCGCCCGGTCGGCCGTTTCGCCAGTTCCTTCGCCAGCTTGATGCGCTGCGCCTCGCCGCCGGAAAGTGTGGTCGCCTGCTGGCCGAGCTTGATGTAGCCGAGGCCGACGCGGCTTAAAATCGAGAGCCGGTCGCGGATTTTCGGCACCGCCTTGAAGAAGCCCAGGGCTTCCTCGACCGTCATGTCCAGCACGTCGGCGATGGATTTTTCCCGGAATTTCACTTCCAGCGTCTCGCGGTTGTAGCGCTTGCCCTTGCAGGTGTCGCAGGTGACGAAAACGTCCGGCAGGAAGTGCATCTCGATCTTCAGCACGCCGTCGCCCTGGCAGGACTCGCAGCGCCCGCCTTTGACGTTAAAAGAGAACCGGCCGGGCTTGTAGCCGCGCGTCCGCGCTTCCGGCATTTCGGAAAACCAGTCGCGGATCGGCGCGAACAGGTCGGTATAGGTCGCCGGGTTGGAGCGCGGGGTGCGGCCGATCGGCGACTGGTCGATGTCGATGATCTTATCGAGCTGTTCCAGCCCTTCGAGCCGGTCGAACGCCGCCGGCACCTCGCCGGAGCCCATCAGCCGCCGGCTCACCGCCTTGTACAGCGTGTCCACCACCAGCGTAGATTTGCCGCCGCCGGAGACGCCGGTGACGCAGGTGAAGACGCCGAGCGGGAAGTCCGCGCTGAGGTTCTTCAGGTTGTTGCCGCGCGCGCCGACGACTTTCAGCATCCGGTTCTTTTGCACGGGCCGCCGCGGGTCGGGAATCGCGATCATCTTGCGGCCTGAAAGGTAATCGCCGGTGATGGATTTCGGGTTCGCCGCCACCTCCGCCGGCGTGCCCTGCGCCACCACGTAACCGCCATTGACGCCGGCTTCCGGCCCCATGTCGATCAGGTGGTCGGCGCTGCGAATCGCGTCTTCGTCGTGCTCCACGACCAGCACGGTGTTGCCCAGCCGCTTCAGCCGTTGCAGCGTGCCGAGCAGCCGCTCGTTGTCGCGCTGGTGCAGGCCGATGCTCGGTTCGTCCAGCACGTACAGCACGCCGGTGAGGCCGGAGCCGATCTGGCTGGCGAGCCGGATGCGCTGGCTCTCGCCGCCGGAGAGCGTGGCCGAGCCGCGCGCCAACGTCAGGTAGTTCAGGCCGACATCGACGAGGAATTGCAGCCGCTCGTTGATCTCCCGCAAGATCCGCCGGGCGATTTCCAGGCGCTGCGGCGTCAGTGCCTCACCCACGGTTTCGAACCAGTCCCGCGCCCCGGAAATCGACAGTTCCGCCACTTCGGCGAGGTTGCGGCCCGCCACCTTCACCGCGAGCGCCTCCGGCTTCAGCCGGGCGCCGTGGCAAGTGCCACAGGGCCGGTCCGCCTGGTAGCGCGTCAGCTCCTCGCGCACCCAGGCGGAGTCCGTTTCGCGCAGCCGGCGTTCCAGGTTGTGGATAACGCCTTCGAACGGCTTCTTTACGGAGTAGCTCCGGGCGGTGTCCTTGTAGTTGAAATCTACAATTTCCTTGCCGGTGCCGAAGAGGATCGCGTCCCGCACCGACTGCGGCAGTTTCTCCCACGGCAGCGTGGTTTTGACTTTGAAGTGTTTGGCGAGGCTCGCCAGCGTCTGGTCGTAATACGGCGACTGCGCGTTGGCCCAGGGCAGGATCGTGCTCTCGTTCAGCGCCCGCTGCTCGTCCGGCACCACCAGATGCGGGTCGAAGAACGTCTCGGCGCCCAGCCCGTCGCAAACCGGGCAGGCGCCGTGCGGCGAGTTGAAGCTGAACAGCCGCGGTTCGATCTCCTCGATCGTGAAGCCCGAAACCGGGCAGGCGAAGCGCGAGGAAAACACCGTGCGCTCGCCCTCATCGGCGGCCTCGGCATAGACGATGCCGTCGGACAGTCCAAGCGCCGTCTCGAAGGAGTCCGCCAGCCGCTTCTCGATCCCCGGCTTGACCACCACGCGGTCCACCACCGCCTCGATCTCGTGCTTCAGCTTCTTGTTGAGCGCCGGCACGTCCTCGATCTCGTAGAGCTTGCCGTCCACCTTGGCGCGGGTGAAGCCCTTGCGTTGCAGCTCCGCCAGCTCCTTGCGGTACTCGCCTTTGCGGTCGCGGATCACCGGCGCCAGCAGCAGGATTTTGCTCCCCTCCGGCATCGCCATCACCCGGTCGACCATCTGCGCGACGCTCTGCGCCTCGATCGGCAGGCCGGTCGCCGGCGAATACGGCACCCCGACGCGGGCCCAGAGCAGCCGCATATAGTCATGAATTTCGGTGACCGTGCCGACCGTGGAGCGCGGGTTTTTCGAAGTGGTTTTCTGCTCGATCGAGATCGCCGGCGACAGCCCGTCGATGCTGTCGACATCCGGCTTGCCCATCAGCTCCAGGAACTGCCTGGCGTAGGAGGACAGGCTCTCCACATAGCGGCGCTGGCCCTCCGCGTAGATCGTATCGAACGCTAGCGAGGATTTGCCGGAGCCGGACAGGCCGGTGATCACCGTGAGTTCCTCGCGTGGTATCTCGATGTCGATGTTCTTCAGGTTATGCTCGCGGGCGCCCCGTACCGTGATGAAACCCGCGCCAGATGTCTTCGCCATGCCAGTTCCAATGTTCCCGCAATGTTCTTGTACAATATGGGACGCTCTGATACAACGGTAAACCGACCTTTCGCGCTGGCCTGCTTGCGCGCAATCGGTTAGCGTTTATGGCAGCAAAACGGGGAGGCCCCAATGGCCGGTAGTGTGAATAAGGTGACGTTGGTCGGCAATCTCGGCAAGGATCCGGAGATACGCAACGCGCAGTCGGGCATGAAGATCGTCAACCTCACGGTCGCCACCTCCGACAGCTGGAACGACAAGGCGAGCGGCGAGCGCAAGGAACAGACCGAATGGCACCGCGTCGTCATCATGAACGACCGGCTGGCGGAGACGGCGGAGAAGTACCTGCGCAAAGGCTCGAAGGTGTATCTGGAGGGCAAGCTGCAGACCCGCAAATGGACCGGCCAGGACGGCCAGGAGAAATACACCACGGAAGTGCTGCTCGGCCGCTTCGGCGCCGAGATGGTGTTGCTCGACCGCAACCCGAATTCTTCCGGCGGCGGCGAGGATTACGCCCCGCGCGCCGCGTCTCCCGCCAAAACCCCGGCCCGCGCTGCTAGCAGTTGGGACGCGCGGCCGGCGATGGATATGGACGACGAAATTCCGTTTTAGCCTCGCAATGACTTAACGCTGTGCGGGCTAGCGCATTGATCCCGCTCGACGCACTTTCCGTCGAAGCCCGCGCCTGTACCCTCTGCGCGCCACATCTGCCGCTTGGCCCCAGGCCGATCTTTCGGGTCTCCACCACCGCGCGGATGATGATCATCAGCCAGGCGCCGGGCACGAAGGTGCACAACACCAACATCCCTTGGAACGACGCTTCCGGCGATCGGTTGCGCGGCTGGATGGGGATCGGCCGGGACGTGTTCTACGACGAATCCCGCCTCGCCATCATGCCGATGGGCTTCTGCTATCCCGGCCGCCTGGCCGCCGGGGGGGACTGTCCGCCGCGGCCGGAATGCGCGCCGCTCTGGCACGACCGGTTTCTCCGCCTGATGCCGCAAATCCAACTGTTTCTGCTGATCGGCGGCTATTCGCAGCGCCGCTACCTCGGCCCCGGCAGCATGACGGAGCGGGTGCGAAATTTCGCCGCGCACCCTAAATTCTTCGCCATGCCGCACCCGTCCTGGCGCACCATCGGCTGGGAGCAGCGCAACCCGTGGTTCGCCACCGATGTTGTGCCCGCCTTGCACGATGTGATCCGAAAGCTGCTCTAAAATTTGCCGCAACTATTGAAACCGCCGCCGGCACTGCCAAGCTAGAACATAGCACGAACAAAATTATGGAGATTCCCATGGCGACGAAAAAGCCTGCCCCGACCAACACGATCAAGGACCCGAATAACTGGACCACCGGCGGAGAGCCGATGACCGGCGCGCAGTCATCCTATCTGCACACGCTGGCCGACCAAGCCGGCGAGCCGGAGGAAGCCGAGGGTGAACTGAGCAAGGCGGAGGCGTCCAAGCGGATCGACCATCTGCGCCAGGAAGTCGGTCTTGCCGAGGGCAAGAAGGGCGGATAATCAGATCGCGTTTTGTTGACGCAAAAGCCAAAGCCCAAGGCCAAGGCTTTAAAAAGTTTTTTGGTTCTTTTTTTCCAAAAAAGAACCGCTTGCCTTCCTTTGCTTCGTTCTAGCTCACTGCCTATACGCGGTTATGCTCGGCCGCCATCCGCCCTTCATTTTCTACATGCTGGGCCGCGGCTTTTCCTCCCTGGCCTATCAGATCAGCGCCGTCGCGGTCGGCTGGCAGGTTTATGCCCTGACCCACAGCGCCTTCGCGCTCGGCATGGTCGGGCTGGCGCAGTTTCTGCCGACGGCGGTGCTGGTTTTTGCCGCCGGCCACGCCGCCGACCGCTACGACCGCAACCGCGTGGTGCAGGTCTGCGTGACCGTCGAGGGGTTGGTGGCGGTTGGGCTCGCCGCCGGCAATTTCGGCCACTGGGTCTCTGTGACCGACATCTTTGTGGCGGTGATAATCCTTGGCGCCGCGCGTGCTTTTGAAAGCCCGGCGGCTGGGGCGCTGCTGCCCGGCGTGGTGCCGGAGGGGCTGCTGCAAAAGGGCGTGGCGCTGGCGAGCTCGATGTCGCAGACCGCGACCATCATCGGCCCGGCGTTAGGCGGTATCGCCTACGCGGTGTCGCCCGGCCTGCCTTATGCCGCGATGGCGGCGTGCTGGCTGTGTGGCGGCGTGCTGTTCGGCGCCATCCGGCTGACCCGTCCGGTGGTGGCGCGCGAGCCACCGACGCTGCGGGCGCTATTCGCCGGCGTCGGCTTCGTGCGGCACAACCCGACGATTCTCGGGATCATCTCGCTCGATCTGTTCGCGGTGCTGCTCGGCGGCGCCACCGCGCTGTTGCCGATCTACGCCCGCGACATCCTGCACACCGGCCCGTGGGGGCTGGGGCTGTTGCGCGGCGCCCCGGCGATCGGCTCCTTGATAATGACCGTGCTGCTGGCCCGCCATGCCCTGCGGCGCCGGGCCGGGTTGCGGATGTTCCAGGCCGTGATCGTCTTCGGCCTGGCGACGATGCTGTTCGCGCTGTCCCGCTCCATCCCGCTTTCGCTCGCGGCGCTGGTGGCGATGGGTGCCGCGGACACGGTGAGCGTGGTGATCCGCGTCTCGCTGGTGCAGCTGGCGACGCCGGATGACATGCGTGGCCGCGTCGGCGCGGTAAATTTCTTGTTCATCAACGCCTCGAACCAGCTGGGCGAGTTTGAAAGCGGCATCACCGCGGCGCTGCTCGGCGCCGTTCCGGCCGCGCTTCTTGGCGGCATCGGCACGGTGGCGGTGGCGTTGCTGTGGATGAAACTGTTTCCATCGCTACGGCAGGTGGAACGGCTGGAATGACCGAGACGTTGCCGGCGTCGGCGCGGCGTGGTTCAGTGCGTTGCCAGAAAGACCGTTGCCAGGCTTGGCGCCGATGACATCGGGCCGGCGCCGAGACTATAGGAGAGAATATCCTGGTCCGGCACGCCCCGTTCCAGGTCACGCTCAATGAGGTGATAGTCCGGCGGGTAATAGGCCAGCACCACCGGCGCATTCGCCGGTAGCGCTTGCCAGCAGTCCGCCATCGCTTCCGGTGGGATCAGCTCGTCCTTGCCGCCGTACAGGATCAGCGCCGGTTGATCGAACCTGGCGCAAGCCGCTTGCGCCGCGCCCATCAGCCGCACCAGCCCGGCGACGTTGTCTAGGCGCGGGGCGCGGATGGTCAGGGGATCGCGGCCGAAGGCGATCAGCGCTGCGATGTTGTCGCTGGCTTTCACGTGGGCGAGGCCGCCCGTGAGCCGCTTTGCCGGCGCCACACGCGCCGACACCGACAGCACCGCCCGATAGAACGGGTTGAGCGCCGCGCCGCCCCACACCGCCGGCGCCGACAGCACATAGGCATCGACCGGCGGCGGATCGGCCGAAGCGCCGAGCAGGATGCCGATCGCGCCGCCCATGCTCTCGCCCATCAGCACCAGCTGCTGGTCCGGGTAACGCGCCCGCAGGATCACCGCCATCGCCCGCGCCTCGTCCACCAGCACCGCCGTGCCCGGCCAATGGCCACGATGCGCGGTGGCGCCGAAGCCGGACTGATCCGGCGCGTAGAGCGCGATGCCGTGCGGGTTCAGCACCTGCGCCAGCATCGCCCAGGCGTCCCGGCTGTCGGTGTAGCCATGCAGCGCCAGCACCACTGCCCGTAAGCGCCCTGCCGCCGGGTACAGCCGATAGGGCAGGGCCGCGCCGTCCGGCAGAGCGAACACGCCGCTGGTGACGATGGCAAAGCCCGGCGCCGGCTTCGGCACGCCGAACGGGATGGCCGCACAGCCCGCCAGCAGCAGTCCCAGCAACAGCATCACCAGGTTTCTCGCCATCGTCTTTTGGCCTATCACTTCGCTTAACCCCCACCATGAGGCCAGCCATGCCGGACGGCGCCGACAAGACCCCGACCGAGATCAACCACGTCAACACCCGCTCTGTCTCCTGTGACGGTGGGGTCGGCGCTTACGGCCACCCGAAAGTTTACCTGCGCATCACCGGCCGCGAGGTCGGCTGCCCGTACTGCTCGCGGCTGTTCGTGCTGCGGCCGGGGGCCGGAACGGGCGGCGGGCATTGAGCGCCGCTTTCAGACCGAGCGACGCCTATCCGCGGCTGGTGTTGGTCGACGGCTCGGGCTTCATCTTCCGCGCCTTCCACGCGATTCCGCCGATGACCCGCGCCGACGGCGTGCAGGTCAACGCCGTGTACGGTTTCTGCAACATGATCACCAAGCTGATGAAGGACCACACCGGAACCCACCTTGCGGTGATTTTCGACGCCGGCCGCACCACCTTCCGCAACCGCATGTACACCGAGTACAAGGCGCACCGCCCTGAGCCGGCGCCTGAGCTGATCCCGCAATTCGCCCTGATCCGCGAGGCCACCAAGGCCTTCGGCCTGCCCTGCATCGAACTGGAGGACTGGGAAGCCGACGACCTGATCGCCGCGTACACGAAACAGGTCACCGCGGCGGGCGGCGAGGCGATTATTGTTTCATCCGACAAGGATCTGATGCAGCTGATCGGCCCGGCGGTTTATATGCTGGACCCGATCAAATACACGCCGATCGGCGCCGCCGAGGTGGAGGCCAAATTCGGGGTCACGCCCGACAAGGTGATCGAGGTGCAGGCGCTGATCGGCGACTCCGTCGACAACGTCCCCGGTGTGCCCGGCATCGGCCCCAAGAACGCCGCGCAGTTGATCTGCGAGTTCGGCACGGTGGAGGGTGTGATCGCCGCGATCCCGGCGATGAAGCCCTCGAAGCGGCGGGACGCGCTGCAACAGCACCAGGCGCAGGCGCTGCTATCCAAGCAACTGGTCACGCTGCGGGACGACGCGCCGCTGCCGGAACCGCTTGAAGATCTTTTGCTCCGCCATTGGGACGACAAGGTGTTGGGGGACTTCCTGGACGCCAACAATTTCCGTTCCATCAAGCACCGCCTGGCGCTGCTCGACCATCCGGAGCTGGACCCTGAGCCGCCGCCGCCGCCGGCCGCCCTGCATTTCACCGGCTACACCACTGTCACCACCATGCCGGCGCTGAACGCGCTGATCGCGGCGGCCGAAACCGCGGGGCGCGTCGCGCTCGACATGCAGACCGACAACCGCAACTCGCTGCACGGCAATCTGGTCGGCATCGCGGTGGCGACGGAGCCGGGGCAGGCGGTGTACATCCCGCTCGGCCATAATCTGGCGCTGGATGACGCGCCGCAACTCGGGCAGCCAGAGACGCTAGCGGCGCTGGCGCCACTGTTCACCAATACCGCCGTGCTGAAGATCATGCACGACGCCAAGTACAACATCGAGGTGCTGACCCGCGCCGGCGCCGCGCCGGTGGCGCCGGTGGATGACACGATGCTGATGTCCTACACCCAGGACGCCGGCAACTTCGCGCATGACCGGGAGACGCTGTCGCTGCACCATCTGCAGCACAACCCGGCGCATTACGACACCGTCGCCGGCTCCGGCCGCAACCGGCTGACCTTCGCCGATGTGCCGATCGCCGCCGCCACCGGCTTCGCCGCCGAGGCCGCAGACGTGACGCTGCGGCTGTGGCAGCGGCTGAAACCGGAACTGCGCGCTCACCAGTCCCTCGCGCTGTACGAGCTGACCGAGAAGAAACTCATCCCGATCCTGACCGAGATGGAGCTGCACGGCGTGATGGTGGACCGCGCCGATCTGCAATCGATGTCGGAAGAATTTGCTGGCCGGATGGCGGAGATCGAGAAGAACATTTTCACGCTCGCCGGGCAGGCGTTCAACCTCGGCAGCCCGAAGCAGCTGGGCGAAGTGCTGTTTGAAACCATGAAGCTGCCGGGAGGCAAGAAAAGCAAAGCTGGGGCCTGGGGCACCGATGTCTCGGTGCTGGAGGCGCTGGCCGAGCAGGGCTTCGAGATCGCTCAGCGCGTCACCGACTGGCGGCAGCTCTCGAAGCTGAAATCGACCTATGCGGACGCGCTGATCGGCCAGATCGACCCGGTGACCGGCCGGGTGCACACCGTGTTCCAGATGGCCAACACCACCACGGGGCGCATCTCCTCGACCGACCCGAATTTGCAGAACATCCCGATCCGCACCGCCGAAGGGGCGCGCATCCGCAAGGCGTTCATCGCCGAGCCGGGCCACAGCCTGGTCTCCGCCGATTACAGCCAGATCGAACTGCGGCTGCTCGCCCACGTCGCCGATATTCCGGCCCTGAAACAAAGTTTTGCGGACGGCGAGGACATCCACACCCGCACCGCCTCCGAGGTATTCAACGTGCCGATGGCGGGGATGGACGCCGCCACCCGCCGCCGCGCCAAGGCGATCAATTTCGGCATCATCTACGGCATCTCGGCGTTCGGTCTGGCCCGGCAGCTCAACATCTCGGGCAGCGAGGCGAAAACCTATATCGACGCCTACTTCCAACGCTATCCGGAAATCCGTGCCTACATGGAAAACACTAAGGAACACGCCCGCATCCACGGCTACGTCCTCACCCCGTTCGGCCGCCGCTGCTGGGTGCCTCGCATCCGCGAAAAAATCCCCGCTCTGCGCGCCTACGCCGAACGCCAGGCCATCAACGCACCGCTGCAAGGCGGCGCCGCCGACATCATCAAGCGCGCGATGGTGCGGCTGCCGGGGGCGCTGCAAGAAGCAGGGCTTAGCGCAAGGCTGATTTTGCAGGTGCACGACGAGCTGCTGTTCGAGTCAACGGATAGAGAAGCGGATGCCACCGCCGCCGTCGCCCAAGCGACGATGCAAAGCGCCGTGATTCTTTCAGTGCCCCTGATCGTCGAAACCGGCATCGGCCGCCATTGGGGCGAGGCACATTAAATTCTCCGGATCTGATCGGCGCGACAATTCGCTTTTCAAACACCCGTGAAGAACGGCTCATCAAGGCTGAAACAAGGACCGCCGATGGATCCCACCGCTATCAACCGCGTGCTGCACGGCGCCGTCGCGTCCGGCATCCCGGCCATTGCCGCCGCCGTCACCGGACCGGCCGGCACCATGTTCGAAGCCTGCGTGGGCGCCACCACCCTCGGCGGCGACCTGCTCGTTACCCCAGACACGCTATTCTGGATCGCCTCGATGACCAAGCCGCTTACCTCGCTCGCTGCCATGCAGCTGGTCGAGCAGGGCAAGCTCTCGCTGCACGACCCGATCGCCGAAATTTTGCCGCAACTCGCCCACCCCAACATCCTGCAGAACGGCGCGCTTCGCCCCGCCACCCGGCCGATCACCTTGCACCAGCTGCTCACCCACACCTCCGGTTTCACCTACGGCTTCGCCAGCGCCGAGCTCGCCGCTTGGCTTGCCGCCAACAACCTCAGCTTCACGCGGGGAGAGCTGGCGTCCCTGGACATGCCGCTGCTGTTGGAGCCGGGCGAGCGCTGGGAGTACGGCATCAGCACAGATTGGGTGGGGCAGGCGGTGGAAGCCGCTTCCGGCGAGACGCTGGACGTCTACTTCAAGAACCACATCACCGGCCCGCTCGGCATGGCGAACACGGTGTTTCTGCCCAGCCCGGAGCAGGGCGCCGGCCGCGCCGTGCTGCACCAGCGCCAGCCGGATGGCACTTTGCGCGCCCTGCCGCCGAACCCGCCGCAGCAGCCGGAATTCTTCTCAGGCGGCGGCGGGCTGTACTCCACGCTGAGCGACTACACGAAATTCACCCGGCTTTTCCTGAACGGCGGCGCCGGCCTCGTCCAGCCGGAGAGCATCGCCGCGATGGGCGCCAACCAGATCGGCACGTTGCGCGCCGGCTTCATCCCCTCCGCCGACCCCGCCTTCACCCAAGGCTCGGACGCGTTTCCCGGCATGGACACCAAATGGGGCTACGGCTTCGTCATCAACCCCGACCCCGGCCCGTTTGGCCGCAGCCCCGGCACGCTGGCCTGGGGCGGCGTCGCCAACACCTATTTCTGGATCGACCCGGTGCGCCAGATCGCCGCCGTCATCCTCATGCAGATCCTGCCCTCAGGAGACCTGCCGGTGATGCAAACCTTGTTCGGCTTCGAGCGGCAGGTTTACGCTGCGTTGCGGTAGCGCGCCCCGCCTGGCTTGCTATAACCGGACCTAGCGCCTGATCCGCGCTCGAGCCAGAGGACCTTGCCATGGACGCCGCCGTAGATACCGTCACCAAAACCAAAGTCACCGCGCTGCCGGGGGACGGCATCGGCCCGGAGGTGATGGCCGCCACCATCGAAATCCTCGCCGCCGCCGGCGCGCCGATCGAGTGGGAGATGGCGGAAGCCGGCGCCCGCGTGTTCGAGAGCGGCCTCGCCACCGGCGTGCCGCGCGCCACGCTGGACAGCATCGCCGCCAATGGTCTCGCCTTAAAAAGCCCGCTGGAAACGCCGGTCGGCTTTGGCGGCAAATCCGCCAACGTCACGCTGCGCAAACATTTCGAGCTGTACGCCAACATCCGCCCGGTGCGCGAACTGCCCGGCATCGCGACACCCTTCACCGGGCGCGGGATCGACATGGTGATCGTCCGCGAGAACGTCGAGGATGTGTACGCCGGCATCGAGCACATGCAGACCACCACGGTCGCGCAATGCCTGAAGCTGATGACGGCACCAGGCTGCGAGCGCATCGTCCGCGCCGCCTTCGGCCTGGCGGTGGCGGAGGAGCGCAGACGCGTCACCACCGCGACCAAAGCCAACATCATGAAGCTGACCGAAGGCATGATGAAGCGGATGGCGGAAAAGGTCGGCCTCGAATTCCCGGACATCAAGCAGAACCACGTCATCATCGACAACTGCGCGCACCAGCTCGTCATCGCGCCGGAAAAGTTCGACGTCATCGTCACCTCCAACATGAACGGCGACATCATCTCGGACCTCGCGGCTGGGTTGGTCGGCGGTCTCGGCATCGCGCCGTCCGCCAATCTCGGTGACCACGCCGCGATGTTCGAGGCGGTGCACGGCTCGGCGCCGGACATCGCCGGCAAGGGCCTGGCCAACCCCACCGCTTTGCTCTCCGCCGCCATCATGATGCTGCGCCACATCGGCGCCTTCGAGATTGCCACCACCGTCGAGCAGGCGCTGTTCATCACCCTAGCCGAGGGCAAGAACCTCACCGGCGACCTCAGCCCGCGCGGCCACGGCGTCGGCACCGCGGCGTTCACCGAACAAGTAATCGCCAACCTCGGCCGCGCCTCCAATCTACCGTCCCGCAGCTACAAGACGCTGGAGCTGAAAACCTGGCCGGAGCTGACGGCGCATATGGAGCCGGACACGCGCGAGCTCGTCGGCATCGACGTGTTCCTGGAAACCGGCCTCGGCGCCGAGGAGCTGGGCCGGGCCTTGACGGCTGTGGCGGAAGACAGCCCGTTCCGCCTGAACGGCATTTCCAACCGCGGCGTGCAGGTGTTTCCGCCCACCGGCGGGCAGACCTTCCTGGTCGACCACTTCGCCTGCCGCTTCATGTTCAAACACCCGATCCCGCTCAGCAACTCCACCGCCGAGGGGCAGCCGGAAATCAGCTACCTGGTGCAACGCATCGGCGCCAAGTTCACCTGGATGCACATCGAGAAGTTGCAGCGCTTCGACGGCAAGGATGCCTTCGAGCGGCCGCAAGGCGAAGGTTAAGCAGGGGCCTCCGGCGGCCGGGGCCGGGAGGCCCCGGACCCCAGGAGTTAGGGCCGGTGCTTGGCCGCTCTGAGAAAACGCAAGCGAAAGATTTTTGCGCTTCGCGTCGACCGTTGGCCCCGCAGCGGGTCAACGCCCGCCGCGAGCATAGCGAGCAATAAATGTTGCCCGCCTCACGGCATACGGGTCACTCATGGGGGTCCGGGGCCTCAGGCCCCGGCCGCCGGAGGCCCTTACTTCCTGCCCGCATCCGCGCTAACTCGGGCGGATGAACGCCCCCCTCCCCAATACCCTCCGCCAAGGCCCCGACGGCCGCGGCCGGTTCGGCGACTTCGGTGGCCGCTTTGTCGCGGAAACCCTGATGCCGCTGATCCTGGAACTGGAAGCCGCTTATGAAGCGGCGAAAGCCGACCCCGCTTTCCAGACCGAAATCGACTACTACCTGAAGCATTATGTCGGCCGCCCCAGCCCGCTCTGGTTTGCCGAGCGGCTGACCCGCGAGCTTGGCGGCGCCAAGATTTATTTCAAGCGCGACGAGCTGAACCACACCGGCGCGCACAAGATCAACAACTGCATCGGCCAGATTCTCCTTGCCCGCCGCATGGGCAAGACCCGCATCATCGCCGAGACCGGCGCCGGCCAGCACGGCGTCGCCACCGCCACCGTCTGCGCGCTGTTTGGCCTGCCCTGCACCATCTACATGGGTGCTGTGGATGTGGAGCGGCAGAAGCCCAACGTCTTCCGCATGAAGCTGCTGGGCGCAGAGGTGATCCCGGTAAACTCCGGCGCCGCCACGCTGAAGGACGCGATGAATGACGCCATGCGGGACTGGGTGGCGAATGTGCGGGACACTTTCTACCTCATCGGCACCGCCGCTGGGCCGCACCCGTACCCCGCGATGGTGCGGGACTTCCAGTGCGTGATCGGCAACGAGGCCAAGGCGCAGATGTACGAAGCCGAAGGCCGGCTGCCGGACCTCGCCATCGCCGCGATCGGCGGCGGCTCCAACGCCATCGGCCTGTTCCACCCGTTCCTGGACGACGATGTGCGGCTCATCGGTGTGGAGGCCGCCGGCCACGGGCTGAATTCCGGCCAGCATGCCGCTTCTCTCTCCATGGGCCGCCCCGGCGTGCTGCACGGCAACCGCACCTATTTGTTACAAAACCCGGACGGGCAGATATTGGAGGCGCATTCCATCTCCGCCGGGCTGGATTATCCCGGCATCGGCCCGGAACATTCCTGGCTGCACGAGATCGGCCGTGTGGAATACGTCGCCATTACCGATGCCGAGGCGCTGGCGGCGTTCCAGCTTTGCACCAGGACCGAGGGCATTATCCCGGCGCTCGAACCCGCCCACGCGCTCGCCCACGTGGCCAAGATCGCGCCGGCGATGGATGCCGGGCAGATCATTTTGATGAACCTGTGCGGCCGCGGCGACAAAGACATCTTTGCCGTCGCGCAGCATCTCGGCGTGGAATTGTGAGCCGCATTGCGGCAACGTTCGCGCGGCTGCGCGGGGTCGAACATCGGGCCGCGCTGATCCCCTTTGTCGAGGCGTTCGATCCGGACCGCGCCACCTCGCTCGCGTTGCTTACCGGCATGGCGGCGAACGGTGCGGACCTCATCGAGATCGGCGTGCCGTTCACGGACCCGATGGCGGACGGCCCGATCATCCAGGCCGCCGCCCGCCGGGCGCTGCTCGCCGGCGCCACGCTGCCCGGCGTGCTGGCGCTGGTGGCTGAGTTCCGCGCCGGCAACAGCCACACCCCGCTGGTGCTGATGGGTTACCTCAACCCCATCCTCTCTTACGGTGTGGAAGTGTTCTGCAAGGACGCCGCCGGGGCAGGGGTGGACGGGCTGATCGTCGTCGACCTGCCAACGGAGGAAGCCGACCTTCTACTGCCCCACGCCGCCGAACATGGCCTTGACGTGATCCGCCTGATCGCACCCACCACTTCCGACGATCGGCTGCCCAAAGTCCTCTCCGGCTCCTCGGGCTTTGTGTACTACGTCAGCATCACCGGCATCACCGGCACCCGCACCGCCACGGAAGCGGACCTGGCCCGCGACATCCCCCGCATCCGCCGCGCCACCGATTTGCCGATCGCGGTAGGCTTCGGCGTCCGCACCCCGGCCCAGGCCGCCACCATAGCTCGCCATGCGGATGCTGCGATTGTGGCCTCGGCGCTGATCGAAAAACTTGTTGCCACCGACGTTGCTTCTGTCCTTACCGACGTTGCTGCCCTTGCGGCCGGCCTTGTGTCTGCCACTCCCATGGACGCCTGAACGCTATGGGCGATGGTCGTAGCCGCCACCACCGTTGTAACCGCCGCCACCATTGTACCCTCCACCGCCATGATATCCACCGCCATAACCCGGTCCGCCGCCGTAATAGCCGTGATGTGGATACCAAAAACACCCCGAAAGACTGACCGCCATAAGAACAAGGCCGGCCGAACTGACTAAAAACTTTCTCATGTATTCACCGGGCGTTATTTTCGTGACCATCAAGTGGGCACCGCCGCCGCCATCTTCAACGCCCGCCGCGGCACCGACGTTCATTGCAGACCTATAACGATGATGTAAAAGCCACGCGGATAATGCGTAAAATTTTAGTTCAGTTAACAATCTGTTATCTGTACGAGTTATTAGAATGCTTTACGTGAAACATGCCGCGGGCCGCCGCAAACTGTCGACGGCCCTTGGCAGGATCGGCGCAGGCCTACGCCACGGCATCCACTCGGCTCGCCCGCTGCGGCAACAGCGCGACGCAGGCCACTATGAACACCGCCAGCACTCCGCTCGCCGCATACCGGCTCAAATCCAGGCCGACCCAGCGTCTGTGAGAACATGATCGCACTCCAATAAAACGCCTCCGCCTTGCGGGACTTAACGGAGTGCGCGGAGATACTGCCCATCCGCCAGTACCAAAGCCCCAACGTCGTCATCAGCGCCGCAAACAAGATCGAGGAGCCGCCGATGTAGCCGATGCCGATCGAGCGATCCAGAAAATCCGCGAGCGTGGTGCCCGCCGTGGTCGTCGCGACGATCGTGAACCAGTACAGAAACGCGTGGAACCGCGTCGCCGCGATCTGCGCGCTTACGCTGGCCAAGAAAATCACCGCGAAGATGCAGGTGCCGACCAGATAGCCGAGGTTCATGCTCATCGTCACAGCGTCACCGCCGGTCTCGCCCAACGTTGTCGCCGCCACCTTGATTATCCAGAAGCCGAGCGTGACTTCCGGCACTTTAGCAAAACCATTGGCCAGTATTTGCTTCATCATAACACTCGAATAATTAGCTCAGCCGATCGAACCGCGCCTGCCGCGCTGGCCTCGGCCCCCGCGACGGCGACAGCAACGCGAAGGCCAGCAGTATCCACCAGCCGATCACGGTCCAGCCCAGCAGCACATTCAGCAACAGGATCAGCCCGGCATGCACGCTGCGCCGCGCATACCCAAGGACCGCCGGCAAAAAATACAGCAGCGCGATCACGAAAAAGAACGCGCTGACCGACATCCCGAACACCGCGGCGACCGCGTCCATCGCTCCCGGCCCGGTGCTGTAAGAGTAGCCGGGCCTATACACGCCAGGCGCCGGCCCGCCGGCGTGGCGGATTGCCGCACCCCAGGCGTTCAGCGTCGGCCCCGCGCCGTTCAGCGGAAACACCAGCGGCGCCACCGACTGATCGTCGAACGAGATAACCAGGCTGCCGCCGCCTGCGAGGTGCCGGGTCCAGTCCGCCATCTGCGCGCCGTCGATACCGGAGCGGATCGTGCCGAGGTCACTGCCGTCGCCGTCGAATGCGAAGCTCGTATGGTCGTCGAAGGTGCCGTGGAACGCCACATCGTCGCCACCCGGCAGCCGCGCCGGATCGCTGTCGGCCAGATCCAGCTCCACATCGGCGGAACCGGGGGTCATCGTCATCGCCAGGTGGTGGCTGCCGTAGCTGCCGGTTTCCACGTAGCTGGCGCCGCTTTGCGCGGCCGTCCAGCTGCCGGCGGTATAGGGCAGCCCATGTAAGTGCGGCCGGTGCGCCCGCCCGACCAGAATGACGATAACGGCGACAGCCAGCACCAACCAGACTTTGCGATTCACTTCGAAACACCTTTGCCAAAACACAAAAAATGTGGGTTCTCGAAACCCGGCTTGCCATAGCGCAGCGGCTCGCCGTCCATCGTCAACACCCGGCCGCCCGCCGCCTCCAGCACCGCCTGCGGCGCCGCCGTGTCCCATTCCATGGTGGTGCCTAAGCGCGGGTAAAAATCCGCCAGCCCCTCGGCAAGCCGGCAAAATTTCAGCGCCGAGCCGATGTTGGTGATGGACTCGATGGCGTAGTTCGCCAGGAACGCCGCCAGCTTCGGGTCGTCGGCATAGTGGCGGGAGGCCATCACCGTCAGCTTCGCCGGCGCCGGCCGCGCCGCGATCGGCATCGGTGCATCCTGCGCCACCCGCTTCCACGCCCCCACGCCGACGATGCCGTAATACACCTCACCGGTCATGGGCGAGGCCACCGCGCCCAGCACCGGCGCGCCGTCCCGGATCAGCCCGATATTCACCGCGAATTCGGCCCGCCCGGCGGCGAACTCGCGGGTGCCGTCCAGCGGGTCGACCAGCCAGTATTCGCCGCCCGGTGCTGTCACCCGCCCGGCCGCCACCTCTTCCTCGGCGATCACCGGGATCGCCGCCGCCGCCCGCAGGCCCTCGACGATCAGCCGTTCGGCTCGCGTGTCCGCCAGCGTCACCGGGGTCAGGTCGGCTTTTTGCACGACCGAAAAACCGGCGTCGCGGACACTCAGTATCTCCGCCGCCGCCGCCTGCGCCAGCCGCACCGCCAGCTCAACCAATGCCGTATCGTCCATACCGCGCTGATACCGCAGTCTGGCCAAGCGCGACATCGCTGTTATGTTGTTGCGCACCCAGGACAGGATCGAAGATGCTCGAAATCGCCTTTGCGAAAGCCGCCTTGCCGAAAACCGGCGTCCTGGTGGTGGCGTTGCCGGCGGGTGCGGCGCTCGGAATCCAGGCGGCGGCGCTGGATGCCGCCCTCGGCGGCGGCCTGGCGCGCGCCATCGAGGCGGCGGTTTTTACCGGCAAAAAGGGCCAGTCCGCCAGCCTGCTCGCCCCCGGTGCCGGGCTGAAGCGGGTGCTGCTGCTCGGCCTGGGCGAGCCCGCCGGGTTGACCGCCCGCGCCGCCGAGGAGCTGGGCGGCGCCGCGGCCGCCGCTTTGCTGAAAGAGCCGGAAGCCAATTTTCTAGCCGAGGACATCGACCCGGCGCTTGCCGCGCATATTGGCCTCGGCGCCCGGCTGCGGGCCTACCGGTTCGAGAAATACCGCACCACGCTGAAGGACGACGAGAAGGCCAAACTGGCGCGGCTCACGATCCTCACCGCCGATCCGGCGAAGGCCCGCGCCGCTTATGCCCCCCTGGCCGCCCTGGCGGCCGGGGTGGAGATCACCCGCGACCTGGTGACCGAGCCCGCCAACGTGCTCTACCCGGCGGAAATGGCCGACCGCATCGTGGCGCTGAAAAAGCTTGGATTGAAGATCGAGGTTTTCGGCCAGAAGGAGTTGGAAAAACTCGGCTTCGGCGCGCTGCTTTGCGTCTCCGCCGGCAGCGCCCGCGAACCGCGGATGGTGGTGATGCAATGGCTCGGCGCCTCCGGCCCGGCGCGGGACGAGGCCGGCAAGAAACGGAAGCTGCAGGACCCGATCGCCTTCATCGGCAAGGGCGTCACATTCGACACCGGCGGCATCTCGATCAAACCCGCAGGCGGCATGGAGGACATGAAGTGGGACATGGCCGGCGCCGGCACCGTCGTTGGGCTGATGGCGGCGCTGGCGGGCCGCAAGGCGCGGGTCGACGCGGTCGGGCTGGTCGGGCTGGTCGAGAACATGCCGTCCGGCACCGCGGTCCGGCCCGGCGACGTCGTCACCTCGCATTCCGGCCAGACCATCGAGGTGCTGAACACCGACGCCGAGGGCAGGTTGGTGCTGGCCGACGTGCTGTATTACGCCCAGACCCGGTTTGCGCCGAAATACATGGTCGACCTTGCGACCCTGACCGGCGCGATCATCGTCGGCCTTGGCCACGAATACGCCGGGATGTTCAGCAACAACGACGAATTGTGCGAGAAGCTGACGGCGGCGGCAAAGGCGACGGGCGAGGGGCTGTGGCGGATGCCGCTGGCGCCGCCGGGCGAGAGCTACGACAAGAACATCAACTCGCCGATCGCGGATGTGAAGAATATCGGCGGCGGCCGTGCCGGCGGCTCCATCACCGCCGCGCAGTTCCTGCAACGCTTCGTCAACGGCAAGCCTTGGGCGCATCTGGACATCGCCGGCATGGCCTGGACCGACAAGGACGCCCCGACCACGCCGAAAGGGGCGACGGCGTTTGGAGTGCGGCTGTTGGACCGGCTGGTCGCCGACAACTTCGAATCATGAGGCACGCTGAAGACCATCATACCAGCGACGCCAGCGTGATCGCCTTGCCTTCGCCGGCCACCACGGCAATCTGGCCGCCCTCGGCGGCGGTGAGCATCACCATGTCGCCGGGCGCAAACAGGTCCGCCGCGTCGGCGAAATAGCCGGCGCCGGAAGTCCGCGTCAGCGAGTCCGCGCCGGATTTGTAGTGCCAGAGGGTGAAGCCGTTGGCGTAGGCCAGAACGGAAAGATTACGTAAAGTGAATGACATACGTTAACTCCTTCATTGCATTGTAAAATAGTTGGAAATCGTTCCACCCAAGGTTGTCGATACAGGAATATAGTCCCAGGATATCGAACAAAACAAGAACAAACTAATCCAAAGTCGTCTTAAGGGCAAGAAAGCCGGATAATATTCCTAAATTTTTCTTTCGCTTTTGTGGTTAACCATGTAAGGCCCTGTTCTTATGGCAATGGCACCCTCCAATGCGCCACGATGAGGTCTGGCGCGCAATCGACACGCTGGCGGCGGAGCACGGTCTGTCGCCGTCCGGCCTTGCCCGTAAGGCCGGACTCGACCCAACCAGCTTCAACCTCTCCAAACGCCGCGCCGCCGACGGCCGGCCGCGCTGGCCCTCCACCGAAAGCCTGGCGAAGGCGCTCTCCGCCACCGGCGCCGACCTCGGTGCCTTCACCGCGCTGGTGCTGGGGGCACGCGCGATCCCCGACACCCGCGCCCGAGCCCGTGGCAAAATCCCGCTGATCGGCATGGCGCAGGCCGGGATTTCCGGTTTCTTCGACGATGGCGGCTACCCGGCCGGCGCCGGCTGGGACGAGGTGGAGCTGCCGCAGACCGGCGATGCGAACGCCTACGCGCTGACCATCTCGGGCGATTCCATGGAGCCGGTGTACCGCGAAGGCGACGCCATCGTCGTCTCGCCAGCCGCACCCGTGCGGGTCGGCGACCGGGTGGTGGCACGCGCCATCGACGGTGCGGTGATGGCAAAACTGCTGGCGCGGCGGACCGCGACGCGGGTGGAACTTGCCAGCCTCAACCCGGCTTACGCGGACATCAAGCTCGGCGCCGAAGAACTCGTCTGGATGCACCGGATCATCTGGGCCAGCCAGTAATTGCCGCGTCCCGCTGCCACGCCGTTCGTGCTGGTCACGATCGCCTTGGATGCGATCGGCTTTGGCATGATCATCCCGGTCGAGCCGCAGCTCGTGATGCGCATCGGCCACGTTTCGGGCGCCGCCGCGTCTTTCTGGCTTGGCGCGATCCTCGCCACCTTTTCCGGCGCGCTGTTCCTGTCCGCACCGATGCTCGGTGGCCTCAGCGACCGGTTCGGCCGCCGGCCGGTCATGCTGCTTTCGGTGGCGATGCAGGGATCGGCGGCGCTCGCCACCGTGTTTGTGCCGAATCTCTGGCTGTTCTTCGTGTTGCGGGCCATCGCCGGCGCCAGCAGCGGCAACATTTCAGCCGCTACTGCCTATCTTGCCGACATCTCGACGCCGGAGCAGCGGGCGCAGCGTTTCGGGCTTGTCGGCGCGATGTTCGGCCTCGGCTTTGTGCTCGGCCCGGCCTTCGGCGGCTTGCTCGGCACGGTCTCGATCCGGCTGCCGTTCCTGATCCGCGCCATCCTGGCCGGCTGTAACCTTGTCTATGGCTTCATCGTGTTGAGGGAGAGCCTGCCGCCGGAGCGCCGCCGTCCCTTCAACTGGCGGCAGGCCAACGCTTTCGGCGCGCTGCGCGGCGTCACGTTGGATCGCGCCGCGCAGCGCCTTGGCATCGTCTGGTGCTGCCTGTGGTTCGCCCTCGGCGCGCAGCAAAGCTGCTTTATCCTTGCCAACCAGATGCGGTTCCACTGGAACAGTTGGCAGAACGGCCTGGTCCTGGCGCTGGCCGGCGCCGCTTCCGCGCTCACGCAGGGGCTGCTGGTCGGCCGGGTGCGGCGCCGCCTTGGGCTCCGACGCACCGCACTGGTCGGCATCGGCCTCAGCGCCCTCGGGTACCTCACCTACAGCCTGGCTTTGAGGAGCTGGATGATGTTTCCGGGCGCGGTGATCCTCGCTCTGGGTGCGCTCGCCAACCCGGCGGTGCAATCTATGTTCTCCGGCCTCGGCGGCCGCGGCCACGGCGAGACGCAAGGGGCGCTGTCCTCGCTCGCAGGGTTGATGGCGATCGTCGCACCATTGACGATGGGCGGGATTTTCAGCTTCGCGACGCGGCCCGGCGCGCCGCTGCATTTTGCCGGTGCGCCATTCCTATTGGCGGCGCTGATCTGCGCCGGGGGCGCCGTGGTGCTAGCGCGAGGCGCAACGCCAGCAGGTTGAGCAACGCGGAATGCGCCGCCGCACCTTGCCCATGGGCACCTTCATGCCGACCTTCCGTAGCAGATGCCCGAACCACAGATAACGCCGTTGCCATCCCTGGCTGCGCTGGCGCGGCCGCTCAAAAGCGCCATCGCCGCCCAAGTCGTCGGTTTGTTCAACGACACCGCGCGCGGCGAGACGCCCGTCGCCCGGCGCCCGGACGGGCTGTTCGGCCCGAATTCGGTGGCCTGGCGGGTGCACGGCGATGTAGGCGGGATGATGGTCGGCGGCATCGCCGCTTTGTTGCTGCAGATGCTGCACCCCGCGGTGCTGGCCGGGGTCTGGGACCACTCCAACTTCCGGGCCGACATGCAAGGCCGGCTGCGGCGCACCGCTAAATTCATCGCCCGCACCACCTATGCCGGCAGGGAGGAGGCCGAGGCCTCGATCGCCCGGGTCCGCGCCATCCACGACCGCGTCACCGGCCTGCTGCCGGACGGCACGCCCTATGCTGCAAACGACCCCGCAGCACTCGCCTGGGTGCATGTGACCGAAACCACGAGCTTCCTTGCCGCCTGGATCCGCTACGCCGAGCCGGGGATGCCGGCGGCCGACCAGGACCGCTACTTCGCTGAAATGGCGGTCATCGCGACGGCTCTAGGCGCCGCGCCGGTGCCCCACTCACGCGCCGCGGCACGGGCGCTGATCGCCGCGACCCGGCCGGCTTTGCGCTGCGATAACCGCAGCCGCGAGGTGGCGCGGCTGGTGCTCAAGCAACGCGCCGCCAATGCAATGACCGAGCCGCTCCAGGCTCTGACGGTACGCGCTGGCGTCGACCTGCTGCCGGACTGGGCGCGTCGCCTGCATGGCCTCGCCAATCCGGTGTTGGGCCGGCCGTTGCTGCGCGCCGGCACCTTCGGCGTCGCCCAGACCTTGCGCTGGGCCTTTCGGTAGAGCTACGGCGCCACTGGAACCGGCGGGTTGCGCAACGCCAATCGCCGCAGCCGCAGCGGCGCGGTCTCCCGCAGGAAGCACGAGTTGACGAAGCCGACGGCGAGGCCGCCGACGGCCAGCGGCAGGATGTTCTGGATGCCGAAATTCTCGGCGACGAACCCGGCGACGATCGGCGCGATCCCGCCGCCGAAAATCTCGCCGGTGCAGATCACCAGTCCGGAGGCCGCCGCCATCAGCTTGACCGGCACGCTTTCCGCGCTGATCGGCCCGACCGTCAGCGTGATCGCCGCAAAGGTAAAAAAGTGCGTCGAGAGCAGCAGCAGGAACAGAATAAGCGGATGTGCCCCGATCTGCATGAAGCCGATCAGCGACACCAGCGCCGCGGCCGAGGAAATCAGCATCATCGGCTTGCGGCCGATCCGGTCGGAAATCGCCGGCATGACGACGCAGCCAGCGCTGCCGCCGAAGCCGGTCGCCGACAGGACAAAGCCCATCTGTGGCACGCTCAGATGCAGGTAGTCGATCAGATAGCTCGGCAGCATCGCGCTGGTGACCACCAGGCAGGTCAGCCAGCACAACATGCCGATCATGTTGTGGATGATGTTGCGGTACTGGAACAGGTCGCCCCATTTATGCATCGAGGTGTCGTGTACCGTGGTGTGCGCCAGTTCTTCCGCCTCGGTCGGCTTGCGCAGCACGAAGTAAAGCAGCAGCGCGACGATCAGCCCGAACGGCGTCACCATGACGAAAATCCAGCGCCAGCTGACAGTCTGCAAAAGCTGCGTGACCAGAATCGGCGCCAAAGCGAGGCCGAAGAGCGGCTGCATCATCTGCTCGATGCCAAGGTTAAAGCCGTGGCGGGACGGCTTCGAGGCTTCCAGCGTGGCAATGATGCTGGGCGGTGTGTAGGCGCCGTCCGGCAGGCCCATCAGCGCCCGCACCAGCAACAGCGTGCCGAGCCCAGCTGCCAGCCCGCTGATGCCGACCAGCAGCGAGAAGACGACGATCGCGCTCAGCACCACCCGGCGGCGCCCGATCAAATCCGACAGCCGGCCGCCGAACAGCGCGGCGATGCCCCAGGTGATGGCAAGGATGCCGGTGATCTCGCCGAGGTTCTGGTAGCCGAGATGCAGATCCTTCATGATGGTCGGGAACATCGGCAAGATCATGTAGCGATCCAGCCCGACCAGCCCGAAGCCGAGTGATAGCAGCGCCACCGCCTTGACCTCGTAGGCGGTATCCCAATTTCGCATGGCATTTGCCGACATCCGACCCTCCCGGTTCTTTGCGGTTAATTTGATCGGTCAGCCAGGCGGCGTCAAAGCCTGGCGCCGGCGGCAGCGGCGCTCAGCCGGCGGGCGCCGCCGGCGCGCTCTGGCGCATGGCGATGATCTCCGTCACGCGCTCCGCGAGCTGCCGGAACACCCGCGGCTTGAAGGCGCCGCCATTGTCTTTCGGCTGCGCCAGGTCGTCCGGGCTTTGCACGAATTCGTTAATGTCGATCGTTTCGACGTTGTGAGCCTCGGCCAGCGGCCGCACCACGGCGTTGATCCGTTCATGCAATTTCAAAAGCCATGGCGCCTGCCCGACCTTGGTGTTGAGCATCACCACGATGACGATCTTCTCAGCCAGGCCGGCGAAGATGGTTCGCACGTCGGCGCTGAGCTGGCTTTCGTCGAGGGGGCCGACAAACTCGAACTCCTCTTGCAGAAACACCCAATCCGCCTCGGTCAATCCCGCGGCCGCGGCGCGTCCGGCGATCTTCGGGTAGCCGACGGTATCGAAGCCGACATTACCGATCAGCTCGTATTTCAGCGGCAAAACCATGCCAGTCGACTTCGACCTGTAGAGCAGGGACGACGCCTCCCATGCAAAGAACAGGACATAGACGTCCGACGCCGCGGTGTTCAGGTCGCTGACAAAGCGGTCGGGCGGCATGGCAGGCAGCTTTTCGAGCAGGGCGCGGCCCGCGGGCGATTTCGCTTCTTCGTAAAGTGCGACCGCCCGCGCCACCGGCAGAATCGCCCATTTCTTGTGGGAGGACCAGCCTTCCTCAACCAGATTGAAGTGCGATTTGAGGTGCGGCGCGATCGGCCGGATGCCGCGCACGCAGATCGTCAGCTTCGCCGGCGCCGCTACCGGCGGCGGCTCGGCCAAATGTTCGGCGGCCGACGGGCTTGCCGCAGCGGCAGGCTCGTGGTCGCCGGGCAACGGCAGCAACGTCCATTCCGCCTTTTCGATGACGCGGATATTGCGCGGCAGGGCTTTGCCATCGATCTTGCCGTCCTTGATGCGCCAATACGTGTCGGCCTCTTCGCTCAGCGTCGCGGTCAAACGCGTGCCTTCTGGGATCGCCTTCTTCTTGTACTCCGGAAGATCGCTCTCGCCCGGCTTGGCCTTGGCAAACGCTGGAACCTCCGCGAGCCACTCCCGCGCGTGGCTCGTCACCGCCGCCGGATTCGTGGGCCGGGGCGCGGTTAGCTTTTTGGCAAGAGCCTTCAGCGGCGACGTTGTCGTTTTAGGTGCTTTCATGACGTGCTCCGTTGCAACCGGACGATGGCGATCGTTAACAAACACATCCGATTTCGCCGATTCGGCAAGGTTCGTGCCGTTATGAGCCGGCTATGGCTGGGGGCAGACGGCGCCGCTGTAATTGGTGCAGGATATCCTGTTGTTATCCGGCCCGATGATCGTGGTTGTCGGCCCCGGCGGCGGCACGGTCGCGGCGCTCAAGGGGCCAAGCGGCGCGCCATTCGTCGGCCCGCACCCGACAAGAGCGACCAGCATCACAAGAGGGAACAGTTTTTCTGCCATCGGTTGGTCCAAGATGCCCGCACCGGCTGGCTAGTCAAGACACCAGGCGTCATGGTGGGCGCGACAGGGATTGAACCTGTGACCCTTCGCGTGTGAAGCGAATGCTCTACCGCTTCACGGGGCAACACAATACGACGAAAGTCGAGAGTGAGCCGATGAAATCCTTGATAAGCCGCTAATTTTATGCGACACCAAAGTACACGAGACAACATGAGAAATCGGGCAAATCTGTTGCCCCGATGTTGCCCCGCACAGGAAACGGCCATGCCACGTGTTGCTCTCAAGGACGCCTTCATTAAATCGCCGTTAAGAATTCCAGACTCCGGTCGCGCCGATTTTCATGATGCCGTAGTCCCCGGCCTGGCGCTGCGGGTCACCAGCACCGGCCACCGCTCATTCGTCCTTATCGCCCGCTACCCCTCCAGCCCGAGCAACAACCCTACCCGGCGCCTTTTAGGCGAGTACGGCGCGGTATCGCTTGAGGGGGCCAGAAAGAAGGCCCGGGCATGGCTGGAGGACATCCAAGCCGGCCGCGACCCCCGGACGGTTGAGGCTCGGCAGAAGGCGCAGGAGCAGCAAAAGCAGGTCAACAGCTTTGGCCTGGTTGCAGCCGCCTTCCTCGACCGGCACGCGTCAAAGCTTGCCAAGGCCGGCGATGCCCGCCGCACCATAGAGGGGGAGTTCGTGAAGCGTTGGGAGCACCGGCCCGTTACGGAGATCTTGCCGGAGGAAGTCGCGGGCGCCATCCGGGCCATCGTGGACCGCGGCACGCCTTATCAGGCCAATAATGCCTTCGCATACCTCCGCCGCATGTTTTCCTGGGCGATCGGCACCCATCAGTTCGGCATCACCTCGTCCCCCGTCGAGCGGCTAAAGCCCTCCGACCTGATCGGCCAACTCGAATCCAGAGAGCGGATCCTCACGAGTAGCGAGCTGCGGGACATCTGGACGGCAGCCGCATGGAAGTTCGAACCAGGGGAGGGCAGGCGGATCCGATCGGCAGTTCGGGCGCCAGACCTGGGCTATCCCTACGGGCCGCTGGTCCGGCTGCTGGTTCTGACGGGTCTCCGGTTGCGCGAGGTAGCGGAGATGACCTGGAGCGAGGTCGACCTCGACGCCGCGCTCTGGACGATCCCGGCGTCACGGATGAAGGGCAAGCGCTCCCATGAGGTGCCACTGGCACCGGATGCCTTGGCACTGCTCAAGGCGCTGCCGCGGTTCAAGGGAGACTTCGTGTTCAGCACCACCAACGGCATGAGGCCGGTGGATGGCTTCAGCAAGGCCAAGGTACGGGCGGACGCCCTGAGCGGCGTCAAGAACTGGAAATTCCACGATCTCCGCCGGACCATGCGGACCCACCTCTCGGCCCTGCCCGTGCAGGATATTGTCCGCGAACTGGTAATCGCCCATGCCAAGCAGGGGCTCCACAAGGTCTATGACCTGCACAGCTACCGGGACGAGAAGCGGGAGTGCCTAATGCTTTGGGAGAAACGGCTGGCCGGGATTTTGGCGCCAAAGCCGCCGGCGGAAGTAGCCGACCTTGTAGCAGTTCGGCTCGTACGTGGCTGAAAGCTCTCTTCAAGTGAGTTTGGAGGATTGGTGGAGCCAACGTCGCCCGTTAATCGCGGAAGCTTTTTCTGCGCTTCCAGACAAGCGAGGCAAGGAAAATTCCGACGGGTACGCAACCGATTTGTTTCTCTTCATTATGAGCACACCCATAAATCCTATAATAGAAATGCGCGGGAAACGCTCGCTTCGACATGAACCAACAACTGCAAAGAAGACGCGGGAGGAATTGGCTGCGCTCCGCAATTCAGCCTCCAAAACACTAGAAATCCTGGAAACGTTGCATTTCCCCGCTCGTTCAAGCTTGATGGAAAACCCTTGGTGGATTGAGCGGCTAGAGCGAGATTTAGCGAATCTTGTCCGTCGGGCTGACCTTGCACAAAAGGCCCCGCTTGAGGATGCTTTAACAGCAGGGACCATAGCGCCCGGGAAGCAACGGGATCGGGCGACAATGGCACTCTCGGTTAAAGTTGGCGCCTTGTTTCAACATGCTACGGGACTGTCCCCGACTGTCGGCATTCATAACGACACTCACCCCAACGCAAACGAACCTTACGGCGCATTTTACGACCTGCTCGCCCAAATTTTTGTGGCAATGGATATAACGTCCTCTGCAGAATTTTGGGCTCGTCAAGTTGCCAAGCTCCATTCGAAGGCGCGAGCGCTTAAAGAAAATGGTTCGAAAACTCCTTTAGACCCGATTTTTGAAAGCTTCTTGTCAATCGGCATTCAAACGGGACCCCCGATCGGCGTGCAAAAAGGACCCCTGGGTCATGCTGGATGGGCTTGTCCAGGTAGCGAACAGGAGGGCCCCGCGCGCCCGAGGAGCGCGGTTCAAATGCGCTGGCGTAGCGGGCGCGTGGGAGGTGCCTGTTTGCCCACCTGGGCAAGCCCGGGGGTGGGGTCCGGGGAGGGGGTTTGATCAGGCGCGGCCGGTCAGGCGCGGCCGGTTCAGGCGCGGTTTTTGAAGCGCCAGCTTTCGTTGCCGGTCTCGACGATGTCGCAATGGTGCGTCAGGCGGTCGAGAAGTGCCGTAGTCATCTTGGCGTCGCCGAACACGCTCGGCCATTCGCCGAAGGCCAGGTTGGTGGTGACGATGATCGAGGTCTTCTCGTAGAGCCGGCTGATCAGGTGGAACAACAGCTGGCCACCGGCCTGGGCGAACGGCAGATAGCCGAGTTCATCCAGAACCAGGAAGTCCAAGCGCATGGCAAAGTCGGCGAGCCGCCCCTGCCGGCTGGATCTTGCCTCGGCTTCCAGGCGGTTGACCAGATCGACGACGGTGAAGAACCGGCCACGAGCGCCACCGCGGATGCAGGCTCGTGCTATGGCTATGGCCAGATGGCTCTTGCCGGTGCCGGTGCCGCCGACCAGGACGGTGTTGCGCTGTGCCGCGATAAAATCACCGCCGGCCAGATCACGCACCAGCGCCTCGTTGATCGGCGTCCCGGCGAACTCGAAGTCCTCGAGATCCTTGGCCAGCGGCAGCTTGGCGATGGTGATCTGATACTTGATGGAACGAGCCTGCTTCTCGGCGATCTCCGCCTGCAGCAGATCGCCGACGATATGCGGCGGTTCATGCTGACGTTTGATGCCGACGGACATCACCTCGTCATAGCCGGCGCGCATGCCGAACAATTTCAGCTGCGCCATCATGTCGAAGATCTGGGCGCGTTCCATTAAAAACTCCTCCGCAGGCTGTCATAGCGAGCACAATCGGCGATCGGGGCGTGACGGAGCTTCAGTGCATCAGGTGTCATGATCGTCACCGCTGGCTCCGGATCACGGCTGCGCGCCAGAATATTGATGATGACATCGGCGGAATGAACGCCTTGGGCCAGCGCCTCGGCACAGGCGGCATCCACGCTGGTGAGGCCATCGGTCAGCACGGCGGACAGGACCTTCACCATCTGCCGGTCGCCATCGTCCGAGCCACGCAATTTGCGCCGGACGCGCTCCAGGTTCGACGGCAGCAGCCAGTCCTTGAACGGAGCTCCGTTGCGCAACGCGCCAGGCTTCCTGGCCAGCACCGGGACGTAATGCCAGGGATCGTAGATCGTCTCGCCACGGCCGAAGCAGCGGGCATGCTCGGCCACCATCACGCCGTCCTGGCGCAGCACGATGCGATCGGCATACGCTTGGATCTCCACCGGCCGGCCGACAGCACGCGAGGCCACCGAGTATTTGTTGTTGTCGAACCGCACCAGGCAGGTCTTGGAGACCGCGGCCGTGGTGGTGTGGAAGCCATCGAACCTCCCGGCGATCGGCACCAGATGTGCCCGCTCCGCCTCGAACACCGGCCAGATCGTCTGCTCCGTCAGTTCCGGATGTTTGTGAGCCTTGGCGTAGGCGACGCAGCGATCCAACAGCCAGGCGTTCAGCTCTTCATAGCTCGCCATCTTGATGCGCGGCGTGAAGAACCGCTCACGCACCAGCCCCACCTGGTTCTCGACCTGCCCCTTCTCCCAGCCCGAGGCCGGCGTGCAGGCCGTCGGATCGATCAAATAGTGACCGCACATCTGGGCGAAGCGCCGGTTGAACGCCCGGTCCTTGCCAATGAAGATGGAATCAACCGCGGTCTTCATATTGTCGTAGATGCCGCGCGTACATGTGCCCTTGAAGAAGGCAAAGGCACGGTCATGCGCGTCGAACACCATCTCCTGTGTCTCGCGCGGATAGGCCCGCACAAAGAACATTCGGCTGTGGCAGAGCCGGACATGGGCTACCTTCACCGTCGTCGTGGCGCCGCCGATCACCACGACCTCGTGGCTCCAATCGAACTGATACGCCTCGCCGGCAGCAAAGCTCAGCGGCACAAAGGCTTGCGCCGTTACGGCGCCGCGCTCCCTGGACCAGGACCGGGCATAGCGCCGAACCGCATCGTAGCCACCATCATAACCCCGGCCACGCAGTTCCTCGAAAATCCTGATCAGCGTCAGCCGCTCGCGTGCCGGCTTCGCCTCGTTCGCCAGCAACAAGGCATCCAGCGGACCGATCCAAGAACCAAGCTTCGGCAGTGGCTGGGCCTTCCGCGCGTAACGAAACTCCGTCGCCTCCGTCCGGATCACCTTCCGGACCACCTTGCGCGATACCCGAAGCTCCCGGCAGATCACCTTGATCGGCTTCTTCTGAACAAAATACGCCCGCCGGATCTTCGCTAGCGTCTCCACAATCAGCATCCTCAAACCGGCTCCCATGTTCCATGGAAGCCACTGTGAACCCCGTTCCAGAGGGGTCCCTATTGGACGCCGATTACCCCTAAAACGGGGTCCTTATTCCACGCCGATTCACAGAAAAGGGCGCGGGTAAGAGTGCGCTCTACTTGCTCTTGGGAAAGAACAGCAACCAACTGTTCGATAGAAAGATCGTACAGGTGAGCGGAGAGAACCCGCGAGGCGCAACAGTGTTTAAGGATCTTATTTCGGACCCACCGACATCTGAACCCGAGTTTGTTTTGCTCTGGAAGATCTACATTCTTGCGATCATCGGCCACGAGATTCGCGACCTTGGCATAGAAGGCGGAGCTATAAGAAGTGTTCTAGTTGCGCTGGAAGAAGCTCAACTGCTTGAGCCTAAACTCAATCTTCCCGGTCTACTTCGCCTCGCACAGAACTTCGCTCGCCGGTTGCTCACTCAGAGTCGGATCGAGACTGGTGTGGAGCTTGACCCAACTACGGGTGCACCCACCAGCGTGATTGGCCGATTCTCGCTTGCGGAGCCTCCAAGGGAGCTGCGCGAACGTGGCATATCGTCCCTCGACGGAATGTTTGATAAAATAAACATCGGTCTGAAGGACAGCGGATACGCAGTCTGGGTTCTTCTCGATCGACTTGACGTTGCATTCGCGGAAAGTCATCCTCTTGAGGCAAATGCGATTAGAGCATTGATCAAGGTTTACAGCGATCTTCGAGCACTTGAGAAAATCTCGTTCAAAATTTTCCTCCGCGAGGACATTTGGAAACGAGTAACCGCGGGTGGCTTAAGGGAAGCAAGCCACATCACTAGGTTTGAAGTCATGAAGTGGACCCACGCGACGCTTCTAAACCTCACCATGCGGAGGATATTGAGCAACCGCGTTCTGGTGGATCAACTTGACATTGATCGCGAAGATGTACTTCGTGACACTAGAAAACAGGATCAATTATTTAGCCGACTTTTCCCGCCTCAAGTTGAACAAGGGCCTCAAAAAGCAACGACCTTCAACTGGATGGTCGCTCGGTGCGCAGACGGAACGGGCCAAACCGCTCCCCGCGAGCTAATTCAGTTACTGAATTGTATCCGCGATGAGGAAATAAAGCGCCTGGAACGTGGCGGTGTAGTTCCTCCGGGCGACCAGCTTTTCGATCGTTCGGTATTTAAGGCCGCCCTGCCAACCGTGTCGGAAACTCGACTGAACACTTACTTGTACGCTGAGTACCCGCTGGAGCGCCCGTTTCTGGAGAAAATGAATGGTCAAAAAGCTGAGCAGACGCCAGACAGCTTGATGACAATCTGGGGCTTGAACCGCGAGAGCGCCGTAAGAAAGGCGCAAGATCTTGTGGCTCTCGGCTTTTTTGAGGCGCGTGGAACACAAGCCGAACCTACCTTCTGGATTCCATTCCTTTACCGCGACGCACTGCATCTGGTGCAGGGACGAGCTGAAGTTGAGGAGGCTTAATCCTGCTTGCAGCCTTCGGCGTGCCGTTGATCATGCTGTATGAGCCTGGCTGCGAAGCTGCGCGGGCGGATGGACGGTAGGAGGCACAGGCTAGAGTGTTGATGGCCATTATCAGGTGCACTTTGGGAATAGACAGAACGGGAGTCTAAAAATGCCGAGCGTTGGGCTTTTCATCTACGACTTTGACCAGGTCATCCCTCCGCAGATGCAGGAGGTAGACTATGCCTTTGTGCCACGATCCGGGGACTTGCTAGATTTACCGGATCCCCGAGGCGGCGGTTCTGTCTACAGAGTGTTTGCGGTTGTTGTGGCTCATGAAGGCCACGAAATCGTAGCGGATGTCTATGCCGAGCAGGTATCGCCCGAGATGACGCCAAGCGGTAGCTACATCGCGTCGCTTAAGGGTGTAGAAGTCAAGTATCCCTAAGCTTAGCCCGTTAATCAGGGGTTCTTCTGGGCAAGGCCTTCTTTAGACTCAACTACAGTCGGAACGGGAAACTTTGGGTCATCGAAGTAGTTGCGGACTATTGGCTTAAACTGGGCTGCGACCTCAATAGCTTCATTGTGAATCTGTTCCATCATTGCACGGGTCTGGTCAGCAAGATCTCGTACTGCTGCGATCTCTGGGGAGAGAATGCGTTTTTGTTCGTCGGTTAGAAAAATTGTCCCGATCAAGCCGGTCATTGTTCAGGACTCATCTTATCCATCAAAGCGTCTCGACGGATAGCATAGGCTTCAACGGCGTAAATCATCGCGTTGTAAGACGAAACCAGAAAAAGAAACCGCGTAACATAGGCAAGTGCATTAGCGCGCCAAAAGACTACTAGATCGTTCGCATCAATGTTGATCTCCATTGGACGACCTAGGAAGGCCTTCATTACCAACCACGTTTCTAACTTCTTGTTCGCCATGAGGCGCTTGGTATCAGCGATGTGCCGCTCTGCGCCAAGATGGTATCCAGCAGCCGCGTTTACGATCTCCATAAGCTTTAGCCCAACCCTATAGGTTGCCAGCTTCTCGCTCTCCCGCAAAGCATCTTGTGCGGCCCGGCGGCCTTCGTTTGCGGTTTGTCGAGCCACCAGATACGAAATTCCCGCGCCGATGATTGCGCCCAGGAGGGCGGCCGCCGATGTAAGGCCGATACTCCACCAGTCAGGTGGCGAAAGGTTCGAAAGTATCCTGATATCTAAAGGGGCGGGCAAAAGAGGCTCCAATCAGGGTTGCACGAATGCTTTGGTTGCGGGGTCTTGAATATTTGCCAGCTCGCTTTCAGCAGCAGCAAGAATGATCTCTATCGCCGCGGCTATTGCGGTTTCTCGATGGAATGCATGAACCGCAAAGTATCCGGCGGTCCCAACGGGGTTGGGGTAAGGAGGGCGAAGGAGCTTCATCTGGAGTTATCTCCTGGAAAAGGCAGCCCCGCCCCCGTTCTCGGCGTGACGGTGTTATTCGGGAACAACGTCGTCTTCGCTTGCATCCTCAGCTAGCGGCACCCGAACAGGTTCAACCACGGCGTAACTACGAACCTTGTACTCCTTGGCCAGTTCGGCTTGGCTGCGGGCCTCTTCGCAGGTCGAAAAAAGCCCGGTTCCCACGAACCACCGGACAGAGTGCGCGCCACAGAAGAACCATTGCTCTAGGCCGAGGTTCACGTAGCCGTCGGCCTCGCCGCACCGGGGACAGCCGCCGAAGTATTCGTTGGTCTGAACCTGTTTGGCGGCGAAGTCCGCGCGTACAACGTTGTCGGTCATCTTTTGCTTTCCTTCTTCAATCGCACTCGGGCACCCTCGCCATTTTCGGCGATAAAGAACACGCCCGCGGATTCCAGGGCGCCGCTTCGCTCATTAATTTGCTGGGCTCCAATTGCCCCAAGAGCTTTCATTAGAAGCATCACCTAGGCCCGCCCGAGCGGTCCAGTAGGTTTCGTTGTCGTCGGACATGCGAAGCTGGGCCCAGCCCTTCAGCATGCCGAAAAAAGCGATGACAACACCCCGATCGCCTGGATTGAGCTGGCGACACCCGCTCTCGACCGCCTCTGTTAATGCTTCCTGCTCGGCACTGGAGTCGTGTGACAGCCTCGCGTTACGCACCGAGTACATATAAATCGAAACATTGCCTCTAGTCGGGCAAGCCACCATCATCCGGTTTACTTGCGCCAACTTGCCAACGCTGAGCGGCGGCAGTGGGTTGAAGTAAGGTGCCGCTGGCAGCGTCAACTGAGCCCGGGCGGGCAAGCAAACCAATGACGTGAACGCCAAAAACAGTAGGTTTGACCGCTTCACCTTGTTCTCTTTACCGCCTCTGATGCCTTCAGGCCCAGCTCGATCAGCTTCCGGACTGCCTCTGTGTCGCGCTTGATGCGGTTGGCAAATTGAAAGTCCTCAATTTGCAGCCACACGCTCTCCGGCAGGGATACCGTCTTCCGGACTATCGGATCGCCTTGCTTTTCCATGCCGCATTGTACGCGGCCCGGTGTTTCTAGTGCAATGATGAAATTGTGCTTGCGGTGCAATCGTTAGTAGTGCAAGTGTGCCGTTGGTGCAAACGCACCACGGGCCGGCCGGCAGCCGGTTGAGGGGGCGGCGAGCGGTGCTAGAACACCGCCCGCCATAGTCCCAAACATGAAAGTGGCACTCAAATGCACAGGACCGAAACAAAGACTACCATAGGGGAACCGCGCCCGGCAATCAGCCCCCGCGCCCTGCTGGGCAACCCCGAGCCGCTGGGCGACATCACCGTCCCGGACGGCATCTTCATGCCCGGCCTCGACACCAGCGACACGTACGCCCTCAGGCTTCTAGGCCGTTGCCTGGAACCGGTGGCCAGCAGCGGGGAGCACGCGATTGTCTGCCCCAAGGCGCCCTACGATGTCGGCGACTTCGTGGTGCTCATCCCCAAGGACGAGAGCCGCGGGCCGTTGGTAAAGCGGCTGGTCATGCCTGGCCCGCTGCCGATCGGCGAGGCCGCGCCGGCGGGTAGCAACACGGTCCCGGTGATGCTGGTCGAGACCGTGAACGAGCGTCGGCTGCTGCAATTCCAAACGGACGAAATAGCGGCCGTTCATAAGGTCGTCGGCTTCCTGAAACGAGACGGCAGCATGGCCGAGATGCCGGTATCTAACCGCGTTCGGCGGGCGTCGTGAGCGCCTTGTCCCGCCGGCAGGTGTTCCTGGCCGGCGTAGCCGCATCGGGCGCCCTGGCGCTTCCTGTCGTCGCCAACGCGGCCTCTAACCCTGACGCCGCGTTGATCGCTGATTGCGATGAATATGGCCGGCTTGGCGCCCTTAGCAACGACGTGTGGAACTCCGCGGTGACGGATGCGGAATGCGACCGGGCCGACGATCTGACCGAACAATGGCACGGTCGGCAAGAGGAACTGCTAGACCTGATTGTCGAAACCAGAGCGTCCACCCTGGCGGGCGTGACGGCGCGCGCGAGGGCGCTGGTGCGGTATGATCCAGACATGGCCGACCCGGAAGGCTTCGGTGCTAACGGGTGGAACGATTACGTGGCGCGCGCAGTTATCCGCGACCTGCTGGCGGTTACTGGCGGTGCGGCGTGAGACCGTTCCGTGTTCCAGGCGACCCGCTACCGGCCACGCCGCCCCGCTTGCCCGTTTGGGTGCCCTCCGGCGCGCCGCCACGCAAGCCGCGCAAGCCGCGGCTTTTGGTGATCGGCAAGCCTTATCCGGCAGGCTTGCCGGAAGGGGGGTGAGGCATGAGCGCCGCCACGCACGGGCGCCAGACGGCCCAGGAAGCCAGTCGACGGCAACGGGCGGAGCGCAAGCGCCGTGCCGCCGCAAGCCGTCACCGCAAGGCCCTGGCGGCCGAGCGGGAAGCCCTGGAACGGGCGATCGAACTAGCAATCGAGCGCCTGGACCAGATCGACGGCAACCCGGACATGGAAGCCGATAACGACACCGAGGACGGGGGCGACGGACACCCTAGCAGCCTCGGTGGCGCGTGGCATTTAGGCGCTGGTGATGCCGGCGATGCGGAGTGCGGTGGCGGCGTGGTGCCGGACTTCGACGATGAGCGGTCACAAAACGCGCCGGTGTCTGAGACGACGCTGGGGGAGGCGGCGCTTGGGCCTCACCCGGCGGCGACTGCGGTTGATTGGAGCCGAGCCCAGTGTCTTCCGGGCCTGCCGGACGTTCCGGACGGCTACGTGCCGATACGGGTTCTGCCGAGCCGGACGGTGGAGCGGTGACAGAGGGGGGCGGGGCTTCGGCTCCACCTTTTCTACGTTTTCCTCAGGCCTTTCCACAAGTATCTGGAAAGCGTTGTCCTATTCGTCCGCTACCGGACAGACATTAAAGGATGAGGGCCGTTTAGCGGGCTTTTGAACAGCCGAAGCCCAGGAAGCAGCGGGGCTCATCTTCCGTCTCATCTTCAGATTGCGGCAGCGCCCGAACGCTGATCTCGTTTTCGTGGGCGGTACGAAATCGAACATACTGTCGGCGCAAGTCTGTCTAAATGCATTGAAACCTGTGGTGTTGAGAGGGCGCTCCGTTGGCCGATTACCGAATTTACGTGACAGACGAGAATGGACACATCCAGCGCGCAGTCAACTTCGCCTGTGGTAATGAGGAGGAGGTCCGCAATAAGGCCAGGAGCCTCCTAGGTGAATACCCTTGCGTAGAAGTATGGCAAGGCGCCCGCAAAATCTGTGTGGATAAGCTGTCGGACGTTTCGGGTTCTTAGCTTTTGGGGGCGTTGACTGGATCAAGCCAGGCAAACCGCCGCTTGACCACTTGATAGCATTCGCAAGAAGCCGCCTCGAGTCCGGCGCGGTCAACAACAGTCACGGCGCCACGACTATGCTCGACGAGGCCGGCACGCTGTAGAGCTCCTATGGCTACGGTTACGCCCGGCCGGCGGATGCCAAGTAGGGTAGACATGAACTCCTGCGTCATAGTGAAGCGGTCGCCCGGGTTGCGATCATGGGTCATCAGCAGCCAGCGGGCCAGCCGCTGCTCAACCTGATGACGGCCGTTGCAAGCCGCGGTCTGGGCCACCTGAACATGGAAGCTGCCAGTGTAGCGCAACAACAGCTTGGCAAACGCCGGCAACTCACTAAGCAGCCTTTGGAAGGCGGCGGCCGGCATTTGCAAGGCTTCGCCTTCTACCTGCACCATTCCTTCAACAGCTGTCGTCTCTTCCCCAAGCAGCAGAGGTATGCCGACGAAGCCTTCCGGACCGACGAGCCCGACCTCGATGCGGGCGCCGTCGTCCATCGTCTGGAGCATTGAGACGGTGCCGCTCTCGATAAAGAACGCGTTTCCGACCTTGGCGTCTTGCTCGAGCAGCACCTGTTTCGGCACCAACGTAATTCTTTTTAGCTTAAACCAGACACGTTGCAGGTCCTGAGGCGGCAACAGCCTCAACAGCCGGTTTACGGGCGACGCTTCACTCATCTGAGGCATTGTGCGCTTTCGACTCTGGCGGGAGCGCGCGCTGCTCTCAGTCGATCAATGCCAAATCGGGGCGACCAATAGCTACCACGTGGGGTGTCGCGCCGGATTAGCCAAAGAGAATCGTTCCGGAAAAGCTTCAGCTAACAAAACCGACACAATTCTCGAGTTGAAGTCGTACGGTTTCGTACGCTTCTCTCTTTCAAACGTCTGGAACTGGCAAGCATGATTACGGTGGTGGTTGTCGAGGACGAGGTGGTGGTTGCAGAGGTTCTAGCGGCAGTGTTGTCCGACGAGGGGTATGACGTCATCACTGCTAGCCACGGCCAGGATGCGCTGGATCGTCTCGCTGAACATCCTCATGCGAAGCTTGTTCTATCAGACTTCCGTATGCCCGTTATGAACGGAGCTGGTTTGCTCAGCGCGATGCGCGTGTGCCCGATCCACGGCTGCACACCATTTATAATGATGAGTTCCATGCCGGAGCATGAGGTGCGGCGGCAGTCGAAGAGCTATGAGGCTTTCCTCAGGAAGCCTTTTGCTCTCGCCGATGTGCTAGCTCTAGTTGCTAGGGTTCTTGGCATTCCGCCGCCGGCAATCCATTGACAGTCGCTGTTGTTTGACACGCTACCCACGGGACCAAGCGCTGCGCCAGATCGACTCAAACGATGAACATGGACATCCTTCAGAGCCTCGTTTCGTTGCCCCGGATGTTGCCCCGGATGGCCACAGGCCGGCTTGCCAGAGGATTTGTAACGCTAAGCTATTGAAACACATGGTGGGCGCGACAGGGATTGAACCTGTGACCCTTCGCGTGTGAAGCGAATGCTCTACCGCTGAGCTACGCGCCCGGATGCGGCCCGCAGTAGTCTTGGCCGGGTGGCGCTGTCAACGCTCCGGCAGATGCGACCTCCGCTTCGGCCGGCTCGGCCGGCACTCTAGGCGCGGCGCGGCGCGGGCTGCTAAAAGCCCGGCATGGCCGGCCATTCCCACGTCAAGAACGTCATGCACCGCAAGGGCGCGCAGGACGCCAAGCGCGCCCGCGCCTTTGCCAAGATCATCCGGGAGATCACGGTTTCGGCCCGCGAAGGGCTGCCGGACCCGGCCGCCAATCCGCGCCTGCGGGCGGCGGTGGCCGCCGCGCTGAAGCAGAACATGACCCGCGAGACCATCGACCGGGCGATCAAGAAAGCCACCGGCGCCGGCGGCGGGGAGGATTACCAGGCGGTGCGCTACGAAGGCTACGGCCCGGCGGGCGTCGCGGTGATCGTCGAGGCGCTGACCGACAACCGCAACCGCACCGCCTCGGCGATCCGCACCGCCTTCAACAAGCATGGCGGCGCGCTGGGCGAGACCAACAGCGTCTCTTTTATGTTCGCCCGGCTCGGCGTGGTGCGCTACCCTGCCGGCGCGGCGGATGCCGAAGCGGTACTGGAAGCGGCGATCGAAGCCGGCGCCGACGACGCCGCCAGCGACGCGGAGGGCCACGAGGTGACGGTCGGCGTCGAAGGTTTCTTCGCCGTGCGTGATGCGTTGGAACAAAGCTTCGGCACGCCGGCGGAAGCCGCGATCGAGTGGCGGCCGAACCTGACTGTCTCGCTGGACGAAGCCAAGGCCGCCGCGGTGCTGAAGCTGCTCGACGCGCTGGAAGACGATGACGACGTCCAGCAGGTCTATGCCAATTTCGAGCTGCCCGAGGACGTCATGCAGAAGCTCTCCGGCTGATGGTCCGGCTGCTCGGTATCGATCCGGGCCTGCGCTTCACCGGCTGGGGCATCGTCGAGTCTGACGGCAACCGGCTGCGCCACGTCGCCGATGGGGTGATCTCCACCGCCGGCGTGGAGGACGTGCCGCTGCGGCTCAAAATGCTGGACGACGCGCTGGCGGCGCTGCTGGCGGCCTATGCGCCGGAGGAAGCGGCGGTCGAGGAGACCTATGTCAACCGCAACGCCACCGCGACGCTGAAACTGGGCTACGCCCGCGGCGTGGCGCTGCTGGCGCCGGCGCGGGCTGGCATCGCCGTGTTCGAATATGGCGCAAAAACGGTAAAAATGGCGGTGGTCGGCACCGGCAACGCCGACAAAACCCAGGTCGGCCTGATGGTGCGCCGGCTGCTGCCCGGCGCGGTCCAAGGCCGGGCCGACGCCGCCGACGCGCTGGCTGTAGCAATCTGCCACGCTCACCACCGCAGCAGCCTCAACCTTTGGAAACGGCCGGCGTGATCGCGCGGTTGCGTGGCCTGGTCGACAGCCTCGAAGCTGGAAGCTGCGTGCTCGACGTCGGCGGCGTCGGTTACCTGCTGTTCTGTTCCACCCGCACCTTGGCGGCGCTGCCGGCGCCGCCCGGCGCCGTCGCGTTGCTGGTCGAAACTCAGGTACGGGAAGACGCTATCGCCCTTTACGGCTTCACCACCACGCCGGAGCGCGACTGGTTCCGGTTGCTCACCACGGTGCAAGGCGTCGGCGCCAAAGTCGCGCTCGGAATGCTCTCGGCGCTCTCCCCGGACCAGCTGATCGCCGCCATCGCTGCCGCCGACCGCGCCGCCCTGACACGCGCGCCCGGCGTTGGTGCCAAACTGGCGGCGCGGCTGGTGACGGAGCTGCGGGAGCGAGCCGGCACCATGCCCGGCAACGCTGCCTTTCCCACCGCCATCGACCCGCCACGCGGCGTCGCCGCCGACGCCCTCTCCGCCCTGACGAACCTCGGCTACCGCCGCGCCGAAGCCGAAACCGCCCTCGCCAAAGCCGCCACCGAACTTGGCCCGGAGCCAGCGCTAGACGCACTGATCCGCGGCGGCCTGAAGGCGCTGGCCCGTTGACCACCCCCCGTCATGCCTCCGCAGGCCGGCATCCAAGTCTTGAAGGGCCTCCGGCGGCCGGGGCCGAGAGGCCCCTGACCCCATGAATGGGGTTGGCCACTCGAAGATCGGGGCGCTTGAAGGGGATACTGCGCTTCGCGCGGGCCATGGCGCTAGCACGTTCAGCGTCGCGCGAAGCACAATAGTACCCATAGTCACAGCCACCGACGTCGCGGTTGTCAGGCTCGGTTCTGGATTGCCACGCCCGCTGCGCCGGCTCGCAATGACGAGGCATGGCGGATGAGTGGCCAACCTATGTCCTCGACTCATGGGGTCTGGGGTCTCTCGGCCCCAGCCACCGGAGGCACTTTTCCTTGAACGACGAAGACCGGATGCTGTCGGCGGCGCGTGGGCCGGACGATGCGGCGGAAGCCTCGTTGCGTCCGCAGACTCTCGCCGACTTTACCGGCCAACAAGGCAGCCGGGAGAATCTGCGAGTTTTCATCGGCGCGGCGAAAAGCCGGGGCGAGGCTTTGGATCATGTGTTGCTGCACGGGCCGCCGGGGCTGGGCAAGACCACATTGGCGCAGATCGTGGCGCGGGAGCTGGGGGTCGGGTTTCGTGCCACTTCGGGGCCGGTGATTCAGCGCGCGGGCGATCTCGCCGCGATTTTGACCAATCTGCAGCCGCGCGACGTGTTGTTCATCGACGAGATCCACCGGCTGCAACCGGCGATCGAGGAGATCCTCTACCCGGCGATGGAGGATTTCCAGCTCGACCTGATTATCGGCGAGGGGCCGGGGGCGCGCACGGTGCGGATTGATCTGCCGCCGTTCACGTTGGTCGGCGCCACCACCCGCGCCGGGCTGCTGGCGACGCCGTTGCGCGACCGCTTCGGCATTCCGCTGCGGCTGGTCTTCTACACGGTCGAGGAACTCGCCCGCATCGTGATGCGGATGGCGGAGAAGCTGGCCATGAACCTGACCGCCGAGGGCGGCGCCGAGATCGCCGGGCGCTCCCGCGGCACCCCCCGGATCGCCGGCCGGCTGACCCGCCGGATCCGGGATTTCGCGGCGATGGCGGGGGATGCGCGCATCGACCGGGCGGTGGCCGACGCCGCGCTGACCCGGCTGGAGGTGGATGCGCAGGGGCTGGACGCGATGGACATGCGCTACCTGCGCCGCCTGGCCAAGCACCATAATGGCGGCCCGGTTGGCGTGGAGACTCTCGCGGCGGCGCTGGCCGAGGCGCGGGACACGCTGGAGGACGTGGTCGAACCCTATCTGATCCAGGAGGGGTTTCTGCTCCGCACCAGCCGCGGCCGGATGCTGGGCGATTCCGGCTGGCGCCATCTCGGCCTAGTCCCGCCGCGGCGCGAGCAGCCCGACCTGCTCGACCCGCCATGACCGAGTTCGACTACAAGTTGCGGGTCTATTACCAGGACACCGACGCCGGCGGCGTGGTGTACCACGCCAACTACCTGGCCTTCGCCGAGCGGGCCCGGTCCGAAGCGTTACGTGCCCTCGGCGCGCCGCAGGCCGAACTGATCGCCCACCACGACCTGATGTTCGTGGTGCGCCGGGTGGAACTAGACTATCAGCGCCCGGCGCGGCTAGACGACGAGCTGGTCGTGACAACCGCCATCGTCGAGGTCGGCGGCGCCAGTGCAAAGCTTCGTCAACATTTCCGGCGAGACAGCGACTCGCTTGCCGTGCTCCAGGTCTGGCTTTGTTGCGTGCGGGCGGGTACTGGCCGCGCCGCACGAATGCCCGAATTCTGGCGCGACACGATGCGGGCGGCGGCGGCGGTTTTGAAAGGGGATTAGATTTTGGACCAGGCGGTGAATACGGCGGCGTTGGCGGCACCTTCCAACCTGTCGCTCTGGGGGCTGTTTCTGGAAGCCGATGTCGTCGTCAAGCTGACGATGCTGATCCTGTTGCTGGCCAGCGTCTGGGTCTGGGCGATCATCATCGAGAAGTCGATCGCGATCCGCCGCGTCACGCGCGAAGCCAATGCGTTCGAGGATCAGTTCTGGTCCGGCGGCAGCCTGGACGAGCTGTACGACCGCGAGGGCGCGGACCCGACCAACCCGATCGCCGCAGTGTTCGGCGCGGCGATGAGCGAGTGGCGGCGCACCGTGAAAATCTCCGGCGCCGATATCGGCCACACCGCGGTGAAGGAGCGGGTCGACCGGGCGATGAACGTGACGGTGATGCGGGAGATGGACCGGCTGGAGCGCTACATGATCTTCCTGGCCTCGGTCGGCTCCACCGCGCCGTTCGTCGGCCTGTTCGGCACGGTCTGGGGCATCATGCATTCCTTCTCGGCGATCGCGGCGATGCACAACACCGATCTCGCGGTGGTCGCCCCCGGCATCGCCGAGGCGCTGTTCGCGACGGCGATCGGCCTGGTCGCGGCGATCCCGGCGGTGCTGGCCTACAACAAGCTGTCCAACGACCTCGGCCGTTACGCGGCCCGGCTGGAAGGGTTTGGCTCGGAGTTCAGCGCGATCCTGTCCCGCCAGACCGAGGAGAAGGCCTGATGGCCGGCGGCACGGTCCAGCCCGGCGGCGGCCGGCGGCGGCGCTACCGGCCGATGGCGGAGATCAACGTCACCCCGCTGGTGGACGTGATGCTGGTGCTGCTGATCGTCTTCATGGTCACCGCGCCGCTGATCACTTCGGGCGTCGACGTTAACCTGCCGCAGGCAAACGCCAAGCCGGTGAACTCGGATTCCACGCCGATCACCATCACCGTCAATGCCCAGGACCAGATCTATCTGCAGAACAGCCAGGTGCAGCTGGAGAACCTGGTCGCGACGCTGCAGCAGATCGCCCAGAACAACCAGGACCGCCGGATCTTCGTGCGCGGCGACAAGACCGTGAGCTATGGCGACATGCTGCAGGTGATGGCGACGATCACCCAGGGCGGCTTCACCAAGGTGGCACTGCTGGCGCAGCAGCCGACCGGCCCGTAACACTGCTGGGTTGACGATTTTGGACAGGGACATGCGCCGCGGTGCGACCGTCTCCGGCACGATCCATGTGCTGATCGTGCTGGCGGCGATCATCGCGCTGCCGGTGCCCAAACTCGACAACGCCGCTGACGACACGGTGAGCGTGGATTTTGTGGGCGCCAGCGCGCCGCAGCAGGCCAACAATCCGGGCAAGGTGGCGGCACCTGCGAACACGCCGACGGTGAACGCCGCCCACCTCGCCGAGAAGCAGCCGAAGCCGCAGCCGATCGTGGCCCCGCCGCCACCGCCGCCGCCCCCACCGCCAGCGCCGATCCAGCAACCGACGCTGCCGACCCCGCCGGCCCCGGCGCCGCCGCCACCGCCGCCGACAGAAACGCCGGCGGTCGCGCCGACGCCACCGCCACCGCCGCCGCAACCGCCGCAGAAAACCACCTCGACCGTGGTGCAGCCGAAACTGCCGCTGCCGCCGATCCCGGCGCCCCCGGCTCCGGCACAAAGCCCGACGCACCAGCCGAACCTGACCAAGAACTCCGCAGCGATGAGCCAGAGCGTGCTCGCCACGCTGGAGAAACTCCGCGCTTTGCAAAAGCAGGACCAGCCGCCGACCGCGCAGTACAATCCCGACCAGGGCGGCGCCCCAAACGGCGGCGGCAGCAAGAACAGCACGTCCAATTCCCGGCTGTCCGGCGCCGATCGCGGCGCCATCGGCGCCCATGTCCGGCCGTGCTGGAGCATCGACGCCGAAGCGCCGGGCGTCGCCACCTTCCAGGTCCATCTGCTGGTGACAACGGACGCCTCCGGCACGGTGCGGGCGGCGCAGGTAGCGGCGCAGGACCAGGGCCAGCTCGGCGATCCGATTTTTAATGCCTATGCCAGCCGGGCGGTGGACGCGGTGATGGACTATCGCTGCGCCACCCTGCCGCTGCCGCCGACTATGCTGGGCCAGGCCCAGACGTTCATCTTCCTGTTTACGCCATAAAGACCATGAGGTTCCCAATGCCGCTGATTCGCCCGTCTTCCTTCAACCTGTCGCGCCGCCTGATCCTCGGCGGCGGCGCGGCGGCGCTGGTGCCGGGCCTCGGCCATGCCCAGTCCGCCCTCGGCGGCGCCGCGCCGGCGCCGACCGATAACGGCCCGGCGATCGCCGTCTCTGGCGCGCAGAACGCGCCGATCCCGATCGCCGTCCCGGTCTTCACCGACCCCTCCGGCGCGCCCTCCGACATCGGCGGCCAGATGACCCAGGTGATGAGCGACGACCTCGGCCATAGCGGCGTGTTCCGCCCGATCGACCCCGCCAGTTTCGTGCCGAACTCGATGGCCAACGGCGTGCCGGTCTGGGCCAACTGGAGCATCCTCGGCGCCCAGGCGTTGATCACCGGCGATGTCGCCGACCAGGGCGGCGGCCAGCTCCGGGTCGAGTTCCGGCTCTGGAGCATCACCCAGCAGAAGCAGGTGCAGGGCACCGCCTACACCACCACCCACGCCAACTGGCGCCGCATCTCGCACATCATCGGCGACGTGGTGTACGAGCAGATGATTGGCGAGAAAGGCTATTTCGACAGCCGTGTCGCCTACATCTCCGACGCCGGGCCGGTGACCAGCCCGGTGCGCCGTCTCGCGGTGATGGATTACGACGGCGCCAACAACCAGTTTCTGACCGACGGCTCCTCGATGGCGCTGTCACCGCAGTTTAACCCGACCCGCCAGCAGCTTGCTTTCGTCAGCTTCCAGAATAACAGCCCGCGAGTCTATTTGTTCGACCTGCAATCCGGCCGCCAGCAACTGGTCGGCAGCTTCGGCGACCTGACGATCGGGCCGAAATTCAGCCCGGACGGCAACACGCTTCTGATGTCCGTCTCGCGCGGCGGCGGTGCGGCCATCGTGCAGGTTTCGCCCGGCGGCGGCGGGATGACGGAGCTGACCGATTCCAACTCGATCAACGTCACGCCGAGCTTCTCGCCGGACGGCAGCCAAATCGTCTTCAACTCCGACCGCGACGGCAACCAGCAGCTTTTCATCATGGGCGCCGGCGGCGGCAGCCCGAAGCGGATCAGCTTCGGCGATGGCCAGTATGCCGAGCCGGCGTGGTCGCCGCGCGGCGACCTGATCGCTTTCACCCGCTGGGGTTCCGGCGGCTTCTCCATCGGCGTGATGCAGCCGGATGGCTCCGGCGAGCGCATCCTGAGCACCGGCTTCCTGGTCGAGGGGTCCACCTTTTGCCCGAACGGCCGGGTCATCATGTTCTACCGGCAGACGCCGAGTTCCTACGGCCACGACTCCCGGCTGGTGACAATCGGCATCGACGGCTTCAACGAGCGGCTGACCGACACCCCTACGAACGCCTCCGATCCTTCCTGGTCGCCCCTGTTGGCCTGAGTGGATTAGACCCGGCGCGCGCCGGCGAAATCGTTTGGGTTGGACAAAACCGCCGCGTAAGATGCCGCGATGCAGAAGACCGCGCTGGTGCTGTTCGACATGCACGACGTGCTGTGCCGCTACGACCGGGACAAGCGGGTGGCGGGGCTAGCCGCCTTGTCCGGCAAGACCGCGCCGGCGGTCTTCGACGCGATCTGGACCTCCGGGTTCGAGGCGGCAGCGGATGCCGGCGCGATGGATGCGGCAAGTTATCTTCGGGGCTTCGGCGAACGGCTCGGCTACAAGATCACTCTGCGGGAGTGGCTGGACAACCGCCGCGATTCGCTGACGCCGATGCCGGAGATGCTGGCGCTGCTGGCGGAGGTGAAGGAACGGGCGAAAGTGGCCGTGCTGACCAACAACCACACGCTGGTCCGCGATCATCTGGACGGGATGTTCCCCGAATTGGCAACGCTATGCGGCGACCAATGCTTCGTGTCGGCGCAATTCAAAGCTGCGAAGCCAAGCCCGGAGGTTTACCGACGCTGTGTGGCAGCGGCCGGTATCGCGCCCGAAAACGCCTTGTTCATCGACGACGCGCAGGCCAACGTCGACGGCGCGCTGGCCGCCGGGCTGCGGGCGATCCGCTTCACCGACGCCTCGTCGATACGCCGGGCGCTGGCGGCGGACGGCCTGCTGCCAGGCGGTTAGCTACGGATGAAGCCGAGCAGATCGTCGTTGAACTGCTGCGCCTGTGTCAGAGGAATGGCGTGCGAGCCGCCGCTATAGACCTTCAGCGTCGCGTTCGGCACCAGCTTCACCGCCCGCTCGGAGGTGGCCTTGATCGGCACCACCTGATCGTCGTCGCCATGGATGAACAGGGTCGGCACCGTGATCTTCTTCAGATCCTCGGTGAAATCGACTTGGGCGAACTGATGGACGCAGTCAAAGGTCGGTTTCACCCCCGCCATCATCGCCTGCAGCCAGAACTGGTGCTCCAGCGGCTCATTGGTGTTGTGCAGGATGCGGTTGAAGCCGAAGAACATCTTCGGCAGCGTGGTGAAGAACTCGGCGCGGTTGGTCTTCACGCCAGTCTCGATCTGCTCGAACATGCTCATCGGCACGCCGTCCGGATTGGCGTCCGATTGCAGCAGCAGCGGCGGCACGGTGCCGACCATCACCAGCTTCGACAATTTGTCGCAGCCGTGCCGGGCGACATACTTGCAGACCTCGCCGCCGGCCATCGAATGCGCGACCAGCACGACGCCGGAAAGCCCCAGATGGTCGATCAGCTCGGCCAGGTCGTCGGCGAACTGCTCGTTGGTGTTGCCCTCCCAGTTCTGGCCCGAGCGGCCGAAGCCCCGCCGATCCTGGGCGACGACGCGAAAGCCCTGCTGGCCGAACACCATCATCTGGTTGTCCCACATATCCGAGCAAAGCGGCCAGCCGTGGCTGAACAGGATCGGCGGCCCACTGCCCCAATCCTTGTAGAAAAGTTCGGTGCCGTCTTTCATCGTCAGCTTGGACATGCGTGCCTCCCGGTTCGATACCGGCATTTAGGCATGAAGCCGGCTGCTTCCATGGGGCCGCAGTTTCGTGATCTTGCGCCGCGGGCCGGGTTTTGCCATACCGCGCAGGTCGGCGTCTGCCGATAATTCACACGCGGGATGCCTTTCCTGGTCGCAACGCCGGGTCCGGTGCTCAGATCGAGCCTGATCCCGCGGAGGACCAACCGGACTATTAGGAAAGAAAGCTTATGGCACTCCCCAACGTTTCGCTGCGCCAGCTCCTGGAGAGCGGCGTCCATTTCGGCCATCATACCCGCCGCTGGAACCCGCGCATGGCGCCGTTCCTGTTCGGCGTCCGTAACCAGGTCCATATCATCGACCTGCAACAGACCGCCCCGATGCTGGAGCGCGCCCTGAAAGCGGTACGGGACGTAACTGCCGCCGGCGGCCGCGTCCTGTTCGTCGGCACCAAGCGCGCCGCCGCCGACTACGTCGCGGAAGCAGCGCAACGTTGCGGCCAGTATTATGTGAACCACCGCTGGCTCGGCGGCATGTTGACCAACTGGAAGACCATCACCGGTAGCATCAAGCGGCTGCGCCAGATGGACGAGCTGCTTTCGGGCGAGACCCAGGGCCTGACCAAAAAAGAGGTCCTGAACCTGACCCGCGACAAGGACAAGCTGGAACGCGCCCTGGGCGGCATCAAGGACATGGGCGGCCTGCCGGACATCCTGTTTATTATCGACACCAACAAGGAAAAGCTGGCGGTCGAGGAGGCCAACAAGCTCGGCATCCCGGTCATCGCCGTGCTCGACTCCAACTCGGACCCCACCGGCGTCACCTACCCCATCCCCGGCAATGACGACGCGATCCGCGCCATCACCCTGTACTGCGACCTAATCGCCGGCGCGGTGCTGGACGGCATCTCCGCCGAACTAGGCTCCTCCGGCGCCGACCTCGGCGCCGCTGCCGAGCCGATGGCTGAGGCGCTGCCTGAGCCGGCGGCTGAAGTCACAATGTAGCAGGCCGCCGGCGGCTGGGGCCGGGAGGCCCCAGACCCCAGGAGTGCAGCCACGGGTTGGCCACTCGTAGGACGAAGCATATAAATTCTTGGCGCTCCGCGCCGGGATGTTCGAGCGGCCATACCACGACCCAAACTATTGGGGTCTGGGGCCTCTCGGCCCCAGCCGCCGGAGGCCCTTTTTTGAGGACATTCTAATGGCTGACGTAACAGCAACGATGGTGAAGGACCTGCGCGAGACCTCCGGCGCGGGCATGATGGATTGCAAGAAGGCGCTGGTGGAGAGCGGCGGCGACATGCAGGGTGCGATCGACTGGCTGCGCAAGAAGGGCCTCTCGGCGGCGGCGAAAAAGTCCGGCCGGGTGGCGGCGGAGGGGTTGATTGGCATTGCCCTAGCGCCGGGCAAGGCGGCGATGGTGGAGATCAACGCCGAGACTGATTTTGTGGCGCGTAACGAGGCGTTCCAGGGGTTCGTGGAGACTGCGGCGCGGCTGGCGCTGGAGAGCGGCGAGGATGTCGAGGCGTTGAAGGCCGCCGCCTATCCGGGCACCGGGCGCAATGTGGCGGACGAGCTGGTGCATCTGGTGGCGACCATCGGCGAGAACATGAACATCCGCCGGGTTGCGGTGGTCGAAGCGCCAGGCGGCGTCGCGGCGAGCTACATGCACGGCGCGTTGAAGCCGGGCTTGGGCAAGATCGGCGTGATTGTCGGGCTGGACGGCAACGCCAACGAGGCGATCGAGACGCTGGGCCGGCAGGTCGGCATGCACGTCGCGGCAACCCGGCCGGATGTGCTGAGCATCGCCGAGGTCGATCCGGCGGCGCTGGAGCGCGAGACCAATGTGCTGACCGAGCAGGCCCGGGCCTCGGGCAAGCCGGACGCCGTGATCGAGAAGATGGTCGCCGGCCGGATCAAGAAATACTACGAGGATGTCGTGCTGCTCGAGCAGGTCTGGGTGCATGACGGTGAGAGCAGGGTAAAGGCGGTGGTGGAAAAGGCCGGCGCCGGCATCACGCGGTTCGAGCGCTTCCATCTCGGCGAGGGCATCGAGAAGGACAGCACCGACTTTGCCGCCGAGGTTGCCGCCGCAGCGGGCGTATAGCCGCACTTGTTCCGGGGTGCGGGGGCGGGTAGTAGCTTGCCCTGTTCCCAGGACGGATTCCGATGAACGCAATGCCTCTTTACAAGCGCGTGCTGCTCAAAGTCTCGGGCGAGGCGTTGATGGGGCGGCTGGATTACGGGCTGGACAACGACACGGTGCGGGCGATTGCGACCGACGTCGCGACCGTGGTCGGCATGGGCGTGGAAGTTTCGCTGGTGATCGGCGGCGGCAACATTTTTCGCGGCATTGCCGGCGCCGCGGCGGGGATGGATCGGGCCCAGGCCGATTGCATGGGCATGTTGGCGACCGTGATGAACGCGCTCGCCGTGCAGTCGGCGCTGGAGCGGTGCGACATACCGACGCGGGTGCTCTCCGCGATCCCGATGTCATCGATTTGCGAACCCTATATCCGCCGGCGGGCGGAGCGGCACATGGAGAAGGGCAGGGTGGTCGTGTTCGCCGCCGGCACTGGCAATCCGTTCTTCACGACCGATACCGCGGCCGCCTTGCGCGCCGCCGAGATGAATTGCGACGCGCTGCTGAAGGGCACGCAGGTGGACGGCGTTTATTCCGCCGACCCGCGCAAGGTGCAGGGCGCCGAGCGCTACGAGGAGCTGACCTATCTGGACGTGCTGGCCCGGGACCTTAATGTCATGGACGCCGCCGCGATCAGCCTGGCGCGCGAGAACAAGCTGCCGATCATCGTTTTCAACATCCACGCCCCTGGAGCCTTTGCCGCCGTGATGCGCGGCGAAGGCCGGTTCACCAGGATCGTGGAGCCGCAAGGACAGAGCCATGGCCGCCGATCTTAATGCCCTGAAACAGGACCTGACGCGCCGGATGGAGGGTGCGCTGGAAACGCTGAAGCGCGAATTCGGCGGCCTTCGCACCGGCCGCGCGAGCCCGGCTTTGCTCGACCCGGTAAAGCTGGAGGCGTACGGCCAGATGATGCCGCTGAACCAGGTGGCGACGGTCGCGGTGCCGGAGAGCCGGATGCTGACCGTGCAGGTCTGGGATCGCAGCATGGTCAACGCGGCGGTCGCGGCGATCCGCGATTGCGGCCTCGGCCTGAACCCCCAGCCGGACGGCCAGCTGATCCGCGTGCCGCTGCCGATGCTGACCGAGGAACGCCGCAACGAGCTGGCGAAGACCGCCGGAAAGTATGCCGAGGGGGCGCGGGTCGCGGTGCGCGGCGTGCGGCGGGACGGCATGGAGCAGATCAAGGCCTTCCAGAAAAAGCACGAAATCAGCGAGGATGACGAGCGCAACTGGTCGGACGAGGTGCAGAAACTAACCGACGGCTTCATCAAGCGGCTGGACGACGGGCTGGCCGACAAAGAAAAGGACATCCGGCAGGTTTGATCGTTCAGCGGCTTGATCGGGCGCGGCGCACTGGCCCACAGTGCCGCAACAGCGCGATGCAACTTTAAGCTTCTGCCAGATGGAAGGTATCTCCTCCGGCACCATCCCACGCCACGTTGCGATCATCATGGATGGCAACGGTCGCTGGGCCGCGTCTCGTGGCTTGCCGCGTGTCGCCGGGCACCGCGAAGGCGCCAAAGCGGTGCGGCGGACCATCCAGGCGGCGATCCATCACGGCGTGGAATGGCTGACCCTGTTCGCCTTTTCCTCCGAGAACTGGCAGCGGCCGGAAGCCGAAATCATCGATCTGACAGGGCTTTTGCGGCATTACCTGCGACATGAAATGAACGAGCTGCATGAGAACGGCGTGCGTTTGAGGGTGATCGGCGACCAAGGCCGGTTTGGCGCGGCGATCGCCGCCGAGTTGGCGGCGGCCGAGCAGCGCACGCTGACCAACAACCGGCTCAACGTCGTGATCGCGCTGTCTTATGGCAGTCGGGAGGAGATCGTGCTGGCGGCGCGCCGGGCGATGACCAGCGGCCTGAACCCGGAAGAGCTGAACGAAACCGTTTTTGCCGGGATGCTGACCACCACTGGCTTTCCGGACCCCGACCTCTTGGTCCGCACCAGCGGCGAGCAGCGGCTATCCAACTTCCTGCTCTGGCAGGCCGCCTATGCCGAGCTGTTGTTCACCGACGTGCTGTGGCCGGATTTCGGGGCCGAGGATTTTGCCCGCGCGATCCGGGATTTTGCCAGCAGGGAGCGGCGTTTTGGCGCGCGTCCCGGTTAACGCGATGGTGACAGGACCGGCGCCGGGGCCGGCGCCTCGTGCGGGACGTTGGTCGGATTTCGGCCTGCGGCTGGCCTCGGCGGCGGTGCTGGCGCCGGTGGCCTTGCTGGCGCTGTGGTTCGGCGGCTTGGCCTGGGCGGCGGCGGTGGCATTGGCGCTCGCCGGGCTCGGCACGGAGTGGGCGGCGCTGACCGGCGCGAAAAACGGCGCGCTGATCCTGCCGGCGGCGCTGCTGGCGGCCCTGGGCGCCGGCTTCTTCATCGGCTGGTGGCTCGGCTTCGCGGTGCTGGCGGCCGCGGCTCTCTTGGTCGGCTGGCGTTTCGGCTGGCTGGTGGCGGCCGGTATCCCCTATGCCGGCGTCGGCGGCCTGGCGCTGCTGTGGCTGCGAATCGCGCCCGGCGCCGGGTTGCGGGACGCGGTGTTCCTGATCGCGGTGATCTGGGCCACCGATACCGGCGCCTATCTGGCGGGCCGTGTCGTCGGCGGCGCCAAGCTGGCGCCCCGTATCTCCCCCGGCAAAACCTGGAGCGGCGCCTGCGGCGGGCTGGCAGCGGCGGCCATTGCCGGCTGGCTGCTGGCCGGGCTCGACCTCAGGGCACTGCCGGTGGCACTGGCGCTCAGCCTTCTGGCGCAGGCCGGCGATTTGCTGGAAAGTGCGATCAAGCGCAAACTTGGTGTCAAGGATTCCGGCAGGACAATCCCGGGACACGGCGGATTGTTCGACCGGCTGGACGGTTTCCTGGCGGCCGCGCCCTTGGCCGCCTTGCTCGCGCTGGGCGCTGAAGGGGGCTTGCCGCTATGGCGTTGAAGACGATCTCGGTGCTCGGCTCGACCGGCAGCGTCGGCACCCAGACGCTTGATATTCTTGAACAGCACAAGCACGCCCATCGCTGCATCGCCCTGGTCGGCGGCCGCAACGTCGGCTTGCTCGCAGCGCAGGCCAGGCAGTTCCGGCCCGAGATCACCGTCATCGCCGAGGACTCGTTGCTGGCGGCGCTCAGGGCCGCGCTGGCCGGCACCGGCCTGGCCTGTGCCGCTGGCCGCGCCGCGGTGCTGGAGGCGGCTTCCCGGCCGGCGGATTGGACGATGTCGGCGATCACCGGCGTCGCCGGGCTGGAGCCGACATTGGCGGCGGTCGCACATGGCGGAACCATCGCGTTTGCCAACAAGGAGGCGCTGGTTTCCGCCGGCGAGGTCATGCTGCGCGCTGTCGCCGCCGCCGGGGCGACGTTGCTACCGGTTGATTCCGAGCACAACGCCATCCTGCAAGCAAAGGCGGATGGCAACGGCAAGTGCATCGAGAAGATCGTCCTGACCGCTTCAGGCGGACCGTTCCGCAACCACCGGCTGGACGAGATGCGGGCGGTCACGCCGGAAGCGGCGCTCAAGCATCCGGTCTGGTCGATGGGGGCCAAAATCTCCATCGATAGCGCGACGATGATGAACAAAGGCCTGGAAGTCATTGAAGCCGCTAGATTGTTCGGCCTGGCGTCCGATCACATTGAGGTTCTGGTGCATCCGCAATCGGTGATCCACGGGATGGTCTGTTATTGCGACGGCAGCGTGCTGGCGCAGCTCGGCAGCCCGGACATGAGGATCCCGATCGCTCACACTCTGGCTTGGCCGGGCCGGCTGGCGACCTCGGCGCCGCGGCTCGATCTGGCGGCCATTGCCCGGCTGGAGTTTTTCGCACCCGATGAGGTCCGGTTTCCGGCGCTCAGGCTGGCGCGGCAGGCGTTGCTGGCCGGCGCCGGCGCGCCGACGGTGTTGAACGCTGCCAATGAAGTCGCCGTCGCCGCGTTCCTGGCCCGGCAGATCGGCTTCCTCGACATCGCCGGCATCGTCGCCGCCGTGCTGGACCGGCTCGGCGCCCCGGCTTTGGCCGATCTCGATGGCGTCCGCGCCACCGACGCCGCCGCCCGCGCCGCCGCCACGCAACTTGCAACCGCCAAGGCCGCCTGATGACCGATTTCGTTCGTTCCGTTTCCGCCTACGTCCTGGTGCTCGGCGTCTTGGTGTTTTTTCATGAGCTTGGGCATTACTCGATGGCCCGCGCCAGGGGCGTGGTGGTGGAAGCGTTTTCCATCGGCTTCGGCCCGGCTTTGCTGTCATGGCGCGCCAAATCCGGCACGGTCTGGAAACTTTCGGCTTTGCCTCTGGGCGGTTACGTGAAGATGCAGGGCTGGGGCGCCGATGCCGACAGTCCGGACGCCGGGCCCGGCTCGTTTTCCGGCGCCTCGCTCGGCTCCAAGTCGCTGATCATCGCCGCCGGGCCGGCCGCCAACCTGCTGCTTGCGTTTCTGCTGTTCCTCGGCTTGTTCGCGTTCAACGGCCAGTCCGTGGTGGAGCCGGTGCTGAGTCAGGTGGTGGCGGGCGCGCCGGCGGCGCGGGCCGGCCTGCAATCCGGAGACCGTATCGTGACCCTCGGCGCCGCGAAGATCGGCGATTTTGAGGATTTGCAGCGCACCGTCGTGACCCATCCGGGAGCGACGCTGCCGGCGACATACTTGCGCGGCGACCGGACCGAACAGACGGTCATCCATATCGGCAGCCGTAACAACTCTGGCGCCGCGATCGGCTGGCTCGGCGTCGAGGGCGACAAAGTCGTGACCAAGCATCTCGGCCCGCTCGGCGTGGTCAGCGCGGCGGCCACCACCACCTGGTCGGGCATCCGCGAAACGCTGCTTGGGCTGTGGAAACTGATCGTCCACCAACAGGGGCTGCGGCAGTTGAGCGGCACGATCGGCATTGCCCGGCTCTCCGGCCAAGTGGCGGCGCTCGGATTTGCCAGCCTGATTTCGTTCATGGCGCTGGTCTCGATCAACCTCGGTCTGATCAACCTGGTGCCGATCCCGATTCTGGATGGCGGCCACCTGCTGTTTTACGCCGGTGAGGCGATCTACGGCCGGCCTATCCCGCGCCGCGCCCAGGAGTTCGGCCTGCGCTGCGGCTTCGCGGTGCTGCTCAGCCTGTTCGTCTTCACGACGGTCAACGACTTGACGCGCCTCGGCGCCCTGAACTGGGTCGCCAGCCAATTCTAGTTTCCGCTGACTGCCGGCTGACGATTGGACGACCGATCGCCGTACCTTGCTTGGCTGCGTCGCGCGTGCCAAACGCCGCTTGGTGCGTTCGCGCATGGCGGCCGGGCGAAGTGCCTTGGAATGGCCCATCGGGGAGGTTGTTAATTGCTTAGCGCGCGCTCGGCCCTTCTGGCTTCCGTTTGTGTGTTGCCGGTCTTGCTGGCGCCGGGCCCGGCTGGCCGGGCCGCAGCTCAAACCTCGGACGCCGGCGCGCCAAACGCCTCGCTGGCCGGCGGCACGATCGGCGCGATCACCGTCAGCGGCAACCAGCGGATCGAGACCGGCACCATCGAGAGTTACATGGTCGTCCAGCCGGGTGACCCGTTCGACCCGAACCGGATCAACGACAGCGTCAAGACGCTGTATGCGACCGGGCTGTTCCAAAATGTCTCGATCAGCCGCTCCGGTAACGAGCTCGATGTCGCGGTGGTCGAAAACCCGACCGTCGCGCAGGTGCTGTTCGCCGGCAACAAGACAGTGTCCGACAAGGACGGGCAAGCCGCGATCAGTTTGAAGCCGCGCTCGGTTTTCACGCCCGCGGCCGCCGAGGCCGACCGGCGCGCGTTGCTCGGGCTGTACGCCAAGAAGGGCTATTACAACGCCACCGTGACGCCCAACATCATCCGGCTGCCGGACAATCGCGTCAACGTGGTGTTCCAGTGCAGCGATGGCGGACAGACTTTGATCAGCCGGATCACATTTATCGGCAACAGGCATTTCAGCCAGGCTTCGCTGCGCGACATCGTCTCGTCCCGTCAGGACGCCTGGTTTCGCTTCCTGTCCGGCACGACGTCCTATAATCCGGACCGGGTCGAGTACGACGAATACCTGCTGCGGCAATTCTACCTGCACAAGGGCTACGCCGATTTCTCGGTCAACAGCGCTAACGCCGAACTATCGCCGGATCGAAAATCCTTCTTTCTGACCTTCAACATCTCCGAAGGTGCCCGCTACAAGGTCAGCAGCCTGAAGGTTGTCTCCGGAATCCGCGGTCTGAATGACAGCGAACTCGCCGGCCAGGTGCCGCTCGCCGCCGGCAACTGGTTCGACGGCGACGCCCTGGCCGAGGGCGTGACCGCGTTGTCCACCAGGGCCCAGAACCTCGGCTTCACCTTCGCCCAGGTGAACCCGGACGTGCACGCCGACACGGTGGCCCACACGCTGGCAATCACGCTGAACGTGATCGATGGGCCGCGCATCTACATCCAGCGCATCGACATCACTGGCAACACCCGCACCGAGGACAAGGTGGTCCGCCGCGAACTCACCGTGGCGGAGGGCGACGCCTACAACCAGACCAAGATCGACGCCTCCACAACCAACCTCAAGAACCTCGGCTTCTTCAAGGACCAGAAGATCACCAGCGCCACCGGCTCGACGCCGCAGCAGGTGGTGGTGACAACCGCAGTGACCGAAACGGCGACCGGGCAGTTCTCGCTCGGCGGCGGCTATTCCACGAGCGAGGGCGCGCTGGTCAATGCCGGGCTGTCGCAGAACAACTTCCTCGGCACCGGCGTCAACGCCGCCATCAACGCTTTGCTGGCGCAGCGCGGCTCGCAGATCAACATCGGCGTCACCGACCCTTATTTTCTCGACCGCAACCTGATCGCCGGTGCCGACCTGTTTCGCACCGTGACGGATTCCTACACGGCCTCCGCCTCGGACTTTTCATATTCCGAGAGCGACATCGGCGCCGATGTCCGGCTTGGCTACCGCTTCAACGATCACGTCCGGCAGTCCTTCACCTACGCGATCAGCCAGCGCGACCTGTACGACGTGGCCACCAACTCGAGTATTTACGTGACCGACGAGGAGGGCGTGTCCTCGCTCTCGCAGCTCAGCCAGACGCTGACCTTCGACTACTTGGACGATGACCTGACGCCGACCGCGGGTCCGCTCGCCGACCTCACAGTGGATTTCGCCGGTCTTGGCGGCACCGCAAAATATGTCCGCGTCAGCCCCGACTTCGCTTATTATGTGCCGCTGGAGCATGTCTTCGGCAGCAAAGCCTGGGTGCTGAAATTCTCCGCCAATGGCGGTTACCTTGAGCCGATCTTCGGTTACCAGGATCGCATCATCGACCGTTTCTTTCTCGGCGGCGACACGTTGCGGGGCTTCGCAGATGGCGGCGTCGGCCCGCATGACAAGGCGACCGAGGACAGCATCGGCGGCCGGCTGTTGTGGACGCAATCGACCGAGATGCATTTTCCATTGCCGGTATCGCCCGACATCGGTATCAGCGGCTTTGCTTTTGTCGATGTCGGCAGCCTCAGCAAGGCCCGGGAGATCGACAACAATCCGATCGTGGATTCTTCTGCGCCACGCGTCGCGACCGGCATCGGCGTCTCCTGGAACACCCCCTTCGGGTTGATCAACCTGTCCCTTGCCGAGCCGATCGTGAAGCAGAAGGACGATCAGATACAGCAATTCCGCGTTTCATTTGGTACGAGGTTCTAAGTGGTGTTTTCACGTTTCTCGCGGTCCTGTTTAACTGGCGCCGTCGCCGGCATCCTGCTGGCGGCGGGGGCCGCCGGTCCGGTGCTGGCGCAGTCCTCGCCCGGCTATTTCATCCCACCCACAGCCTCTTCTTCCAACTCGTCAGGGGCGCCGGCCGCGGCGCCGCGCCCGGTACACCACGCGGCGCGCCCGGCACCGGCGGCGGCGCCGGTGCCGCAGCTGGCCCCCAACCAGGCCGCCGCCGCGGCGACGCAAACGGCGCTGCCGCCGATCCCGCAGCTGGCCGCTCTGCCCAAGGTGCCGCCGCCGCCTGCCGCGGTGATCGGCGTGCTGAGCGTGCCCGATGTGATGCAGAAATCGACCGCCGCGCAGGGCGTCCAGGAAATCATCCGCGACCGGCAGGCGGCGCTCGGCAACGATGCCCAGATAGCGCGGACCAAAATCCAGGGCGAACAGGCGCGGATCGTGGCACAACGCGGCAAGCTGAGCGAGTCGCAGCTTGAAGCCAAGGAAAAAGCTCTGCAGGACGAGATCTCCACGACCCAGACCTCGTTCCAGGCGCGCAACCAGGCGATCCAGAACTCCGGCCAGGCCGCACTCGGGCAGATCGAGGCCGAGTTGATTGCGGTGATCCGCCAGGTCGCGCAGGCCCATGGCATGAATCTGGTGCTGCACCGTGAGCAGGTGGCGCTCAACGTCGATGATTTCGACATCACCAGCAACGTGGTGACGCAGTTGAACAAGCTGCTGCCGGCGGTTCCGGTACCGCCCAGCGTGGTGACGCCGGGCATGCCGATCGACACGTCCAACCAGGCCGATAGCGGCCAGTAGGACGTAATGGGCACGGCCAAGCCGGGCGACCCGCGCTTCTTCGGCCGCACCGGGCCACATTGTCTGGCCGAGATCGCCCGGCTTTGCGGCGCCGAAGCGACGCGGCCGGAACGGTTGTTTAGCGGAGTCGCACCCCTGCAAAGTGCCGGGCCGGACGAGGTGAGCTTCCTCGACAATCGGCGCTATGCCGGGCTGCTGGCGGCAACCGCCGCCGGAGCGGTTATCCTGCACCCGGAGTTCGCCGCCGGGGTCCCGGCCGGAACCGAAGTGATCGCCACCACCGAACCCTATGTCGGCTGGGCCAAGGTCGCCGCCCTGTTTCACCCGCCGGTGGCGGCGGCGGCTGGCGCCCACCGCAGCGCGATCATCGACCCCGCCGCCCTGGTTGACCCGAGCGCCGAGATCGGCCCTGGCGTGGTAATCGGCGCGGGCGCCGAAATCGGGGCGGGGTGCGTCATCGGCCCGCTAGCCGTGATCGGCGCCGGTGTTGTGCTGGGCGCCGGTTGCCGCATCGGTGCCCATGCCACAATCTCCCACGCCATTCTGGGCCGGCACTGCGTGATCTATCCGGGGGCCTGCCTCGGCCAGGACGGCTTCGGCTTCGCGATCACCAAGGCCGGTTTCGTGCCGGTGCCGCAGCTCGGCCGGGTGCTGCTCGGCGACGGGGTGGAGATCGGCGCCAACACGACGATCGACCGCGGCTCCGCGCAAGACACCGTGATCGGCGACGGCGTCCATATCGACAATCTCGTACAGATTGGCCACAATGTGAGCATCGGCCGGGGCGCGGTGATCGTCGCCCAGGCCGGGGTTTCCGGCTCGACTTCGATCGGCGACCAGGTGATGATCGCGGCCCAAGCCGGACTGACCGGGCATCTGACAATCGGCCGAGGGGCGCGGATCGGCGCCCAGTCCGGCGTAATGGCGGATGTCGCGCCGGGCGAGGAAGTGTTGGGCGCCCCGGCCCAGCCCGCCAAGGCTTTTTTCCGGGAGGTCGTCACCCTGCGCAAGCTGGCCGCCCGCCGCGCCGGCCGTTCACCTCCAGCTCAAGAACCCGAAATGCCATGAACGACCAGACGCTGCCCGCCACCACTACCGACCTGCCGCCGGTCGACCGCGCGGTGATCGATATCCGCGAGATCCTGGGGATGTTGCCGCACCGCTATCCCATGCTGATGGTCGACCGGCTGGTCGAGGTGCGGCTTGGCCATTCCTGCGTCGGCATCAAGAACGTCTCAGTCAACGAGAACTTTTTTCAAGGCCATTTTCCGGGCCATCCGGTGATGCCCGGCGTGCTGATCATCGAGAGCATGGCGCAGACCGCGGCCGCGTTGGTGATCGAAACCCTCGGCCTCGCCGAGGCCAGCCCGATCGTCTATTTCATGTCGGTCGACGAAGCGAAGTTTCGCAAGCCGGTGATCCCCGGCGACCAGCTGCTTATCCACGTCACCAAGGACCGCAAGCGCGGCAATGTCTGGCGCTTTTCCGGCGTCGCCAAGGTCGACGGCGTGGCGGTCGCTTCGGCGGTGTTCACCGCGATGATCGTGGACGAGGCGAAGCAGGCGTTACCAACTAAGTAATATCCTCAACTTGTTGCGGCGCAATGGTCGGTAATAATGTTTGACTGGCGACACAAAATGCTGCCGTCTAAAGGGATCGCATGCTGAGCCCAAGCGAGAATCGGACCGCCAACCCGCGCCAGACGATCCACCCGACCGCGATCGTGGCGCGCGGCGCCGAACTGGGCGCCGGTGTCAAAATCGGCCCGTTCTGCACGGTAGGGCCGGACGTGGTGCTGGACGATCGGGTGGAACTGGTCAGTCACGTTGCGATCGACGGCCGGACCCGGATCGGGGCCGACGCCAAACTGTTTCCCTTCTGCACCGTCGGCCTGGCCCCACAGGATTTGAAATACAAAGGCGAGGCGACCGAGACCGAGATCGGCCCGCGCACGGTTATCCGCGAGCATTGCTCGATCCATCGCGGCACCGTCACCGGAAGCGGGATCACCCGGATCGGCGCCGACTGCCTGCTGATGGCGGTGGTCCATGTCGCCCATGACTGCGAGATCGCGGACAACGTCATCATTTCCAACAACGTCGTGCTGGGCGGTCATGTCGAGATCGGCGCGCGGGCGGTGCTCGGTGGGGCCGCAGCGGTGCTGCAATTCGTCCGGATCGGCGCCGGCGCCATGGTCGGCGGTGTCACCGGCGTCGGCGCCGACGTCATCCCGCACGGTTTCGTCTTTGGTCCGCGGGCGCGTCTGGCCGGCCTCAACATGGTCGGGCTGCGCCGGCGCGGGCTGGACAAGGCCAGGCTGCACCGGCTGCGCGGCGCCTTCCGGTTCATCTTCGCCGGGCCGGGGGTGTTCGCGGACCGGGTGGCGGCCGCGGCCGACGCGTATGGCGAGGACCCTTGCGTCGCGGAAATCCTCGCCTTCATCGCGGCACCCAGCCGGCAAGGGCTGATCACCACGCTGGCCCGCGCCACCGGCGAGGAAGACGGCTGAGGCTCAGTTGCAGGAAGCACTGGGGATCATCGCCGGCGGCGGCGTGCTTCCGGGCCGGGTGGCGGCGGCGGCGCGGGCCGCCGGGCGAACCATTTTCGTCGCCGCGATCGAGGGTTTTGCCGACCCCGCGCTAATCGCGGACTATCCGCACCGGTTCTTCCGGCTGGGCGCGATCGGCGCCATCCGGGCTGCGCTGAAGGCGGCCGGCTGTGTCGACGTGGTGATGATCGGCCCGGTCAAGCGCCCCTCGCTGTTCGACCTGCGCCCCGATGCCGAGGGCGCCAAATACCTTGCCAAAGTCGGGCGCGCCGCCTTCGCCGGCGATGACGGCCTGCTGGCGGCCGTGGTCCGGGTTCTGGACGAGGATGGGTTCAAGGTGGTCGGCGCCCACGACATTCTGGCCGACGTGCTGGGGCCCGCCGGCCCGCTCGGTGCCACGGCCGCGCCGGCGGAGGCGATGGCGGACGTGGCGCGCGGCATCGCCGTGCTGAAGACGATCGGCGCCGCCGATATCGGCCAGGCCTGCGTGGTGCAGCAGGGTATTGTGCTGGCGGTCGAGGCGGTGGAAGGCACCGACGCGATGCTGAGCCGGGTCGGCGCACTGGCCCGGCCGGGTCCCGGCGGCGTGCTGGTGAAACTTGCCAAGCCGGGGCAGGAGCGCCGCGCAGACCTGCCCACCATCGGCGTGACCACGATCCTGCGGGCGCATGACGCCGGTTTGCGGGGAGTGGCATTCGAGGCCGGCGGCACTATCTTGGCTGATAGAGCGGCGATGATCGAGGCGGCCGACACGGCGGGGCTGTTCCTGCTGGGCGTTGCCCCTTGACCTGAAAGGGCAACGATGAGCGAAAATTTCAGCTACCTGCACACCATGCTGCGCGTCAAAAACCTTGATGCCAGCGTGAAGTTCTACACCGGCCTGCTCGGTATGAAGGAGCTGCGCCGCTCGGAAGTTCCGGACGGCAAATACACGCTCGTCTTTGTCGGCTACGGCGGCGAGCAGGACCACACGGTCCTGGAGCTGACCTATAATTGGGGCGAGGATGACGGCTACGAGCTTGGTAGCGCCTTCGGACACCTTGCCCTCGGCGTTCCGGATATTTACGCCGCTTGCGACACCCTGCGCGGCGCCGGTGCGAAGATCGCGCGTGAACCGGGGCCGGTGAAGTTCGGCACCACCGTGATCGCCTTCGTCGAGGACCCGGACGGCTACAAGATCGAGCTGATAGAGCGCAAGCCGCATTGAGCGCGACGATACGGCAAGCGGGCCGTTCGCCTTGAGCCGGCTACGCTACCGCGCTTTGCGGTCGGGTTTCAGTGTCGCCGGCCGGCTGGCGCCGCGGGCGCTTTTGTCTAGCCTCGATGACAAGGCGCTGATCCAGGCGGCGGGGATCGAACCGTCCCCCGCGGCGCGCGAAGGCTTGCGCCGGCTGATGGCGGCGCTGGCCGCCGAGTCGGAGCTGACCCTGCTCGGCCGGCTGATGATCCGCTGGGACATGATCCGGCTGCTGCGCAACGCCGCGGCGATCGAACGGGCGCATGTCGATGACTCGGCGTTGGCGGCGGCGGCGGTGCCGGCGCCGATTTTCATCCTCGGCCTGCCGCGCAGCGGCACCACCTTCTTGCACGCTCTGCTTGCCGAGGACCCGGCGAATCTGGTGCCGCGCAACTGGCAGACGATCTATCCCGGCCCCCGGCCGCCAGGTTTCGAGCCGGCCCGAGACCGGCGGGTGCGGCGGGTGGACCGGCAACTACGGCTGTTCGCCGGGCTGGCGCCGGGCTTTGCCGAAGCCCACCCGATCGACGCCGACAGCGCCCAGGAATGCAGCGAGATCACCGCCCACGTGTTCGAGAGCCTGCGGTTCGACACCACGTTCAGGGTGCCGAGCTACCTGGCGTGGATGGACCGCCACGGCGACCTTGCAGGCTTCCGGTTCCATAAACGATTTTTGCAATATCTCCAGCAGGGCCTGCCCGCGGCCAGCCGCTGGGTCCTGAAATGCCCGGACCACACCTTTTCTCTCGACGCCATCCTCAAGGTCTACCCGGATGCAAGGTTCGTGGTGGTACACCGCGACCCGATCGACGTGTTCGCCTCGGTCGCGCATTTGACCGAGGTGCTGCGCCAGCCCTTTCTGAAAACCATCGACGCCGCCGAGATCGGTGCGCAGGTCAGCGCCCGCTGGATCGAGGGGGCGCGGCGGCTGGTGGCGTTCGACCAGCTTGCCGAGATCGCGGCGAGCCGCAAGATGCATATCCAGTACGATGCCCTGACGACCGCGCCAATGACCTCGGTGGCCGACATCTACCGGCATTTCGAACTGCCGCTGACGCCGCCGGCCGAGGCCGCGATGCGCCGCCGGCTGGCGGCCCGGCCGCGCGGGGGCTACGTCCGGCACCCACCCTACGCGCTCAAGCGTTTTGGGATCGATACGGAAATGCTGAAGGCCGGGTTCGCGCTCTATGTCAGCCGGTATTGCCGGGAGGGCGGCTGAGGATCGCCCGCACCGCTTCCACCAGAGCGGGCGCGGTGACTTGCAGGGCGTAGTGTTGCTCGACCCGCCGCCGCGCCGCCGCACCCATCGCCGCCGCCTGGGCCCGATTGTCCCGCAGCCGCCGCAGCGCGGTCGCCCAAGCCGCGTCATCGGCGGCAAGGAAGCCGGTCTCGCCTTGCACCACGATCCGCGCATTGGCGCCGACTGGGCTGGCGACCGTGGGCCGCGCCATCGCCATGTACTGGATCAGCTTGTAGCCGGACTTGCCACGCGCCCAGGCGTCGTCCGGCAGCGGCATGATGCCGGCATGGGCACTGCCGATCAGCGCCGCCTCGGTCTGCTCGGACCAGGGCAGATGCTCGCAGACCACGCCCTCGATGCTGAAGCCGGGGGCGCCGACGACCAGCAGCCGTAGCGGCGCCTCGGCGGCCAAAGCGCGCAGCGGCGCCGCGATCCCGGCGAGATAGGCGGCAGTGAGCGGCGTGCCGACCCAGCACACGGTAAACGGTCCGGCCGGCGGGGGGGCCGGCGGATAATGGTCGAGATCGATCACGGTCGGCAGCAGCAGGAGCTCGCGCGCGCCCTGCGCCGCGGCCCAATCGTAGAGGGTCTGGTTGGCGACGATGGTCAGCGCCGCGCCGCGCAGCAACGCCCCGAATTTGCCGCCGAGCAGCAGCCGGACCGGCGCTGGACCGTGCTGGTAGCGCAACGACCAGGCGTCATCGAAATCCAGGATGTAGGGTGTCGGGCCGATCGCGCGGCGCTCCAGCCAGTAGGGCATCCAGGGCAGATATTCCTTCTCGATCCAGATCAGGTCGTGCGCTCGGGAAGCCGCCGGCGCGCCGAAGGCGCGGGCAAAGGCGGCGAGTACGGGGCCGAGCCGCGCACCCTTACCGTAGAGCGCTTTGATGTAGTTGTCGGACAGGAAAGCGCGTTCGGTGACCTGGATGCCGGCTTGCTCGAGCCATGGCCGATACTGCCCGAGGCGCAGCCGGCTGGAGGCGCCGAGCTGCCCATAGCGCATCGCGCAAAGCAGCCGCGGTGCCGCCGGCGGGGGCACCGCCAGGCTGCGGCCGGCCAACGGCGCGGCTCCGGGCAGGCCGGCATCGTCGAGCTTGCGAGGGACAGAATAGGAATGCGACATCGGCGTTGCCATACAACCTAACGGACGCGCGGAGTCTAGGATAGCTGCTCCGTTATGAAGCACGCGGAGCGGCAGGTGGTGCGCTGGCGCGGAGGACGGCGGCGAAGCGCAGTGCCAGCAGACCCGAAAGGCTGGCGACGCTGATCAGGTTGAGCGCCGTAAGCTTGGCCAGCGCCCGCGGGGCCAGATGCATGAGGGGCGTGCCGATCAAGCCAGACGGCAGCCAGAAGGGGAGGATCGCGGCGCCGATCAGCAGAAATTTCGGCCAGACCTCGTTGCGCCGGAACAGCAGCCCGGCAAGCAGAATACAAGGCACAAAGAACACCGCGACGCCGGAAGCCGGGCCGAACAATTTGGCGCACCAGAGCGTGTTGACGATGCCGATCAGCGGCAAGGCAATCCGGCCGGCGCCGGCGTGACGCCGGGCAATCCAGGGCACGGCGTAAAACAGCGGCGAGACGATCATGGTCAGCAACGAGCCGAGGCCGGGCCGACCGATCAGCCCGATCACGTAAGCGGGGTAGAACGGCCCGTTCCAGGCCAGCACCAGCGCCACCGTGTTGACTGCGGCGGTCGCGGGATCGTCATGCGCGGCATAGTCCCGCTGCTGACGCAGAAACGCCCGAACCCAGCGTTTCACACCGGGCGAAGCCGGTAGTGGCTGATCCCCCAGGTCTCGCCGCCATCGTTGCCGAACAGCCCGGCGGTGGCCAGGAAGAACAACCGCCAACGCCGCCGCCACAGATTGGCGCGCGGCCCATACACTTCGCGCAGGATCGCGTCGATCGGCGCCGCATGTGGCGTCGAAATTACGCAGCCAGTCCTCGGCGGTGCGGCAGTAATTGTCGCCGTTCCAGCGCCATTCCGCCTCCACCGTCAACGGCACCGCGAGCCGGCGGATCAGCCCGTGGCTCGGCATGATGCCGCCGGTGAAGAAGTGCTGGGCGATCCAGTCGGCACGGTCGCGGTGGTCGAAGCGGTAGGGCATGGCGCGGTGGCTGAAGACATGCAGGAACAGCCGCCCGTCCGGCGTCAGCCAATCGGCAACCCGGCCCAGCGCCGCCGTCCAGTTCGACAGATGCTCGAACATCTCGACCGAGACGATGCGGTCGTGGCGGCGTTCCGGGATGAAGGCGTTCATGTCGGCGGTGACGACGCGCAGATTGCCGAGGCCCTCCGCCGCCGCCTGCGCCTCGATATATTCGCGTTGGGGATTTGAGTTGGAAACCGCGACGATCCGCGCGTTCGGATAGTGCCGCGCCATCCAGAGGCTGAGCGAACCCCAGCCGCAGCCAAGTTCGAGGATGCTCTGGCCGTCGGCAAGGTCGGCATGGCTGGCGGTCTCGGCCAGCGCCTTGTCCTCGGCATCGGCGAGGCTGGTTTGCGGGTTGTCATACAAGCAGCAGGAATACTTCCGGCGCGGCCCGAGGATCAACCCGAAAAACGCCGGCGGCAGCTCGTAATGCTGTTCGTTGGCGGCGTCGGTGAATGCTGCGATCGGATAGGCGGTCATATCGCGGCAGAATTCGCGCTCGGTGGCGCCGGCATCGGCGCGGTCGAGCTGCCGCCGGGTGCGATCGACCAGCAGGCCGATCCCACGCCGCGTCATGGCGTCGGGCAGCGGCAGCCGCTCGACGGCGTTGGTCATCATGGCGATCGCGTTCATAACCATTCTCCGCGCTGATCAGTGCTGCCCCGGAGGGAATTGCTCGGGATATTCGAGCTCACCGGCATCGTAGCCGAGCGCGCTTGCCCGCGCCGTCAGCGCCGCGACCTCGGCCGTGGACGGCCTTGGGTTGCGGGTGAACAGCGACAGCATGTCGAAAGCCGGGTCGGTCACGATGAACCAGCTATAGTCAGCGCCATGGTCGAGCATCCAATACGTCTTCGTCACCGGGATGATGTAATAGACCGTGTACTGGACCGTCACCTTGTTGTTCTGGCCGGGGTTGAGAATCGTCACCGGGCCCTGATAGTCTTTCTCGGCACCCGCCGGCGTGCCCATCCGGCAGGCGTCGAGGTCGATCAGCTTGCCGCTGGCGTTGTTGAAGTAGTCGGTGGTGCCGGCGACGCAGTTTTTGGTCAGGCTCATCGGCGTGCGGCCGATCTCGTACCACCGACCGGTGAAGAAGCGGCTGGCATCTATCGGCTTGACAGGTTGCGGCGCCACCGCCTGTTGCGCGCCGGACGAACAGGACACGGTGCCGAGCCCGACCAGCGCCAGTAAAGCAAACGTCAACCCAGCGCGCATCCCGCTCCCTTTCAACTTCCCTCGCAGCCTCCACATAGGCGCTTGGCCTGTTGTTGCTCACCCGCGCCCCGGAAAATCCGGTTGCGCAAGCGACACGATGACGTGAGTTGGCGAAATGCTTCTGCTTTTTATCGTCGTGACGATCGTGATGACCCTGACAATGGCGCTCGCCTGGGCGGTGCAGCGCGGCCTGAACAATGGCGGCTGGACCGACGTGTTCTGGACCTTCGGTACCGGAATTACCTGCGGCGCCGCGGCACTGGTGCCGGGCGGGCTGCCGCCGGGGGCGGCCTGGCGGCATGTGCTGGTCGCGGCGATGGTGCTGCTCTGGGCAGCGCGGCTCGGCTTCTACGTGGCGCGCCGGGTGGCCAGCAGCCCGGAAGATGTGCGTTACGCGACGATGCGCAAAGAGGCCGGCGCGGCCTTCCAGAGCCAGATGTTCCGCCTGTTGATCGTACAGGGGCCGGTCACCGGGCTGCTTGCCATCGCTATCCTGTTCGCGGCGCGGCAGCCGGCGCCGGGCTTCCGGCTTTGGGACCTGCTCGGCGTGCTGATCCTGGCCGCCGCCATCGCCGGTGAGGACCTGGCCGACCGGCAGATGAAGCGCTTCAAGAAGGACCCGGCGAACCACGGCAAGGTCTGCGACGCCGGGCTCTGGGCACGCTCGCGCCATCCAAACTATCTGTTCGAGTTTCTCGGTTGGTTCGCTTATCCCGTGATCGGGATCACGGCGGCCAACCCCTGGAGCCTGCTGTCGCTACTGGCGCCGCTGCTGATGTTCGTGGTGCTGCGCTACGCGACCGGGGTGCCGCCGCTGGAAGCAGCGATGCTGCGCAGCAAAGGCGACGCCTACCGCCGCTACCAGGAAAAAGCCGGCGCCATCTTCCCGCGTTTTAAGGGTTTCTAAGCCATTGAAAAGACTGGCTCCCGAAGTAGGACTCGAACCTACGACCGAGCGATTAACAGTCGCTTGCTCTACCAGCTGAGCTATTCGGGACCAGTGCGGGGCCTATAGCCAACCGGCGGAGAGGGTGCAAGCCGGGTTTGCTTTCAGGCCGCGCCGCGATTAGAAAACCTCCGACGCGGGCGTGGTGGAACTGGTAGACGCGCCGGACTCAAAATCCGGTTCTAGTGATAGAGTGTCGGTTCGATTCCGACCGCCCGCACCATGGCTGACCAAACCTTGTCTGATCGTTCAGTTCGAAACGCTCATCCCAATCCAGGCGCATCCGGCTGCACTCTTTTCTTTTTCTGCGGGGGCTAAGTTGTCGCCTGGCAACTGGAGACCAAAGATGAAGACAGGCGAGATTCATCAGGAAATGCTGGTCTTATCAAAAGCGCCGCTGAATGCCGAGACACCGCGCCACCGTCTTCATGCCAGCTTCATAACGCCACAGAAGTTATTCTACATTCGCAGCCACGGCAACGTGCCGCGGATCGACATTGCCACTTATCGCCTGGCGATTGGCGGTATGGTGGGACGCCCAACGGAACTGTCCATCGATCAGCTTCGCAAGGACTTTGCGGCGCACGAAGTGGTTGCCGCAATGCAGTGTGCGGGCAATCGCCGCGCCGATCTTGATACGGTCAAACCAGTGACCGGCGATCTCTGGCAGACCGGCGCCATCGGCAATGCGGAATGGACGGGGGTCCGGTTGGCCGACGTGTTGCGCGCCGCCGCTGCCGTCGACACGGATGATCTGCATGTCGAATTTGGGTCGTATGATGAAATTGAGATCGAAGGGCAGCACTTCAAATATGGCACTTCAATCGCGATGCCAAAGGCATTGTCGCCAGAGGTCCTGCTGGCTTATGAAATGAATGGCGAAGCGCTGGCGCCGGCGCATGGGTTTCCGCTGCGCGTCGTGGTGCCGGGATATGCCGGCGTCCGCAGTCCGAAATGGTTGGCGAGAATCGAGGTGCGGGACACGCCATCCGCCAACCATATGCAGCAGCAGGATTATAAGATGCTGCCGCCGCAGATGAGCAAGGAAGATGTCGATTGGTCGGCAGGTGTGACGATCAACGAGATGCCGCTGACCAGCGCGATCTGCAAACCGGAACCAGATGCTGTCTTGCAGGCAGGCAAAGCAATCGTAAGCGGTTATGCGATTGCCACGGCCAGAGACATTACCCGTGTCGATGTGTCGTCCAACGGCGGCGAGGATTGGGTGCAAGCGCAACTACGTCCGGGTGCCACAAGGTGGAGCTGGGTTTTGTGGGACGCCGCAATCACGTTGCCGAAGGGCCGTGTCGAGCTCGCCGTCCGCGCCTGGGATTCGGCAGGTCAAACCCAGCCATCGGATCCCGCGCAAACATGGAATTTCAAGGGCTATCTCAGCGCTGCCTGGCATCGCATCAATGTAAGAGTCGAATAAGCCCGCATGACGATCGAGAGTTTTACCGACCATGCCGCCAACGAGCGGACCTTTCTGGCCTGGGTGCGGACCGGCATTGCCATCATGGCGTTCGGTTTTCTGGTTGAGCGGTTTGATATCTTCCTTAAAATGGCCGCGTCATCCCTTGGCCAAAAGCCTCATGCGGTCACCGGCCAAGCGTTTGGCAACATTGGAGGGCTCTGCCTGATTATCGCCGGGGCGGCGTTGATCCTCCTGTCAGTATTGCGCTTCAAACGAACGGCGGTTGCGATTGATAGTCCGGATGTTCGGCCCAGTCCCGGCATGCGGCTCGACCTCACCCTCAGTGTGATGCTTGTCATCCTCGGCATCGCGTTGGTGATCTATCTTACCCATGCCTTGAGTTGATCAGCCTGGCCGCGTAGTCCGTCGATTGATAGGAAACACATTCACAAGCCGGTGCCAGTGATAGAGTGTTTGTTCACCCGCACGCCCGCACCAGCCGCAACCAGGAGCCCCCAATGCAACTGCCTTTCCGCGTCACCATCTGCGGCCTGGACGAGCTCCCCAGCCATAGCAGGGCCTTTGTCACCCATGTACTCTCCATCCTGGACCCGGAGTGGCCCGTGCCGGAGGCCTTCGGCAGCTTCGGCGAACACGAGAAATTGGAACTTCGCTTCCACGACATCATCGAACGGCAAGCAGGCTTGGTCATGCCGGGTCCGGACGAGGTAACGCGTTTGCTGACCTTCGGCCGCAGGCTAGAACAGCAGCCGGCGGCGCATCTGCTGGTGCACTGCCATGCCGGTATCTCGCGTTCTTCGGCAGCGATGGCGCTGTTGATCGCGCAAGCGATGCCGCACGCCGCCGGCGCCGAGATCTTCGAAGACCTGTTGCGGATCAGGCCGAAGATCTGGCCGAACCTGCGGATCGTCGAGCTCGGCGACGCGGCGCTTGGACGGCGCGGCGGCCTGGTCGAGGCCGTGAAGACGGTCTATCGCCGGCAACTCAGCCAACGGCCGCAACTCGCCGGGGAGTTCAGAGCCGGAGGCCGGGCGCGCGAGGTCGAAGCCGCGGCAGCACCAGGCTGAAGATGGCCCGCCAAGGCGCAGCGAATTTGTTAACGATCTAGAAAATCTCGCGTCATACAGCTTATCCATGCCAAGAAACGTAAAACTGCCCCGTCCTGTAAGCGGTTGTCGCCGCCGCTGCGCGTCTGCGCTGAAAACGCTTTACGTCGATCGTGCCGGCGTCACGGTGATCGAGTATGCTTTGATCGCCGGCATCATGGCGGCGGCGGTGGCTGCTAGCGTTCCGACGATCGGTACCAACCTTGCGCGCATGTTCAGCTCCGTTGCGCAGGGACTTTGAGGTCACAAGTCTGAGCGTTACCCGACGAAAAACGTGAGCCGGCTCGACATTAACTTTCATTTAACTTGTTTCCCCTCTTCTGGAAGTACAGCGGGGCCATACCGGCCGCTGAACATGAATGAGGATGAACACATGCTGGTAAGCTATATGCGCTCCGCGCTCGCTCTAAAACTGCACGACCTGAACGTCGACAAACGCGCCGTAACCGCGATCGAATATGCTTTGATCGCGGCGCTGATCGCGGTGGTGATTATCACCGGCGTCACCACCATCGGCACCCGTGCAAGCTCCACCTTCACCTCGGTCGGCAACTCGCTCTAAGGCCGGTTGTTCTGTTTTAAAACGGCCGGGGCATCTCCCGGCCGTTTTGCTTTTCCGGACACGGCCACGTTTTGGATTACTCATCCTTAACCTTGTTCGCGCACTACTCCGTACATGAACCCAGCGCGCAAAATGTCGCCTAGCGTCCGTTTCAGTCCGCGATGACCGGCCTGCTCTGCATCCTGGCGGCCGCACTCCTGCTTTACGCCGCCTTGCACGATCTGGCGGCGCGCACCGTGCCGAACTGGTTGCCGATGGCGTTGCTCGCAGTCGGGCTGCCGCTCCGTTTGCTCGACCATAGTCTATTGCCGGGCCTGTTGGTTGCGCTTGGCACGTTCGTGGTGCTGTTCAGTGCCTGGCTGGCGGGGGCGATGGGCGGCGGCGACGTGAAGCTTTGGGCGGCGGCCACAGTTCTGGTGCCGCCTTTGCTGCCACGCGAACTCGGCTTCTTCCTCGCCGTTTTGGTCGGCGGAGGTCTACTCGCGATCATCTATCTGCTGCTGGGCGCCCTGGCGCCGAAGCTCGCCGCCAGCAGCCGCCGCGCGGCCCGATCCTGCAACCGGCTGGCCCGGATCGCGCGGGCCGAGCGGTGGCGCATCGGCCGCCGGGCGCCGCTGCCTTACGCCTGCGCCATCGCGGCCGGCGCCCTGCTCACGCTGCTGCCGTCCTCTTTCAAGAGTTAGGTCAAGATGTTTTTCCGCCTCGGCATTTTCGCAGTCTTGATCGTCGCTTTGCTGGCGGTCTCGGTGTTCGGCTGGTCGATCATGAAGCAAGGTAAGCGGCAGGTCGCCGTGGTCCCGCCGGCGACCGAGCAGATCCTGGTCGCCAGCGACCAGCTGCATGCCGGTGCGCTGCTGCAACCGGGAGACATCGCCGGCGCCGCGATCCTGCTGACGGCGGCGCCGACGGGCGCCAACCTGGACAGCCCGGCCAACCGCTCCGCCTTGGTCGGCTCGATGATCCGGCTGCCGATCACCCAGGGCGCGCCGATCATGTCGAACGCGGTGATCCATCCGGGCGATCACGGCTTCCTCGCCGCCGTGCTGGCGCCGGGGATGCGGGCGATCACCGTCGGCGTCGACGCCATTTCCGGTGCGGCGGGATTGATCTGGCCCGGCGACCATGTCGACGTGCTGCTGACCCAGACACTCGACGACCAAAGCGTGCCGCTCGGCTCGCGAATCGCCGCCGAGCTGGTGCTGCAAAACGTGCGGGTCATCGCGACCGGCCAGCAACTGGTGCAAGGCTCGGTCAACAGCGTCGACAAGCCGGTGCCGATTGCGACCACGGTGACACTGGAAGTTACGCCCGACCAATCCGAACGCTGCGCCGTTGCCACCCATCTCGGGCCGCTCTCGCTGGTCGTTCATTCCTCGCACGCACCGTCCGCGGCGGTCGCTTTGGCGCAGGAGAATCTGCCGCCGGTCTGGGCCAACCAGGTGTCGCCGGCGCTTACCACCGCGCATCCGGTGACGCCGGTGATCACCACCATCCATGTCTTCGAGGGCGATAGCGGCGGAGAGGATTTCAAGTTCTGATGCGGCTCCATCAAATGACCCGGTGTTCCTGCGCGCTGGCTCCGGCCTCGCTGATCTCCATCCTCCTGGTTCTATCTTCGCTGCTGTTACCGGCACCATCCTGGGCACAGGCCGCGGCACCCGCTACAGCACAGCCGGCGCACAGGCCGTTTTATGGCGGCATCGCGGTGGCCAAGGGCAGCGGCCGGCTGCTTTCGTTGCCGCATCCGGCGGCCAGCATCTTTGCCGCCGATCCGGCCGTGGTCGAGGTGCGGCCCGCCAGCCCGACATCGCTGTTCGTCTTCGGCAAAGGCCTGGGCGAAACCACCATCGTCGCGACCGACGCCAACAACGCGACCGTCGCGCAATACAGCGTCACCGTCAGTCCCTCTTCCTTCGCCGCCGACCGTCTGGCGGCGCAATCGGCGCTGGCCGCACCCGATCAGCCGCCGGGGCAGGGCGTCGCCGCCGAAAGCGAGCCGGGCGGGATCATCCTGCGCGGCACCGTGCAAACGCCCGAACAAGCCAACGCGGTGGTCAACCAGGCCAAGCTGATCGCACCGGACGGCAAGGTGCTCAACGACCTGAACGTGGCGCAACCGATCCAGGTCGAGCTCAAGGTGCGGATCGCCAGCATGTCGCGTTCGGTCACCCGCCAGCTCGGCATCGACTGGGGGTCCGCCGCCGCCGCCGGCTTCAACATCGGCAAGTTCTTGCTCGCCGGCTACACCGGCACCGCCGCGCCCTCGATTTCGGGCACCTCGCCGGGCGCGGTCGGGCTGACCTTTCCCGGCGGCACGCTTGAAGGCGTGATCGACGCGCTTGCCTCGGACAACCTTGCCCATGTGCTGGCCGAGCCGACCCTGACCACGGTCAGCGGCACCCAAGCCAGCTTCCTGGCGGGCGGGCAGTTTCCCATCCCGATCTCGGAATCCCTCGGCGAGGCCAGCGTTGAATTCAAAAGCTACGGCGTGCAGCTGCAATTTACCCCGACGGTCTATTCCGGCGGCAGGATCGCCTTGCAGGTGACGCCGCAGGTCAGCGAGATCAGCAACGCCAATTCCGTCACGCTCGCCTCCGCCGGCGGTTCCACCTCCTCGATCGTGGTGCCATCGCTGATCGTGCAGGGCGCTTCCACCACGGTCATTCTCGGCAGCGGCCAGGGCATGGCGATCGCCGGCCTGCTCGAGGATACCAGCAACCAGACCGACAACGCGGTGCCGGGGCTGGGCGAGGTGCCGTTTATCGGCGCGCTGTTTCGGGGCGACAGCTTTGCCCGCGAACAGCAGGAGCTTGTGATTACCGTGACGCCTTACCTTGTCAATCCGGTGCGCGATCCGGCGGCCCTGGTCTCGCCGGATGACGGCTGGACGCCGCCGAACGACCTGCAACGCATCCTGTTGCTGCGCGACAGCGGCACCGTCGCTGCCAACACCGTGATCCCCGGCGATGCCGGGTTCCTGGTGCAGTGAAAGGAGCCAAGGTGAAACGACAACGGCCGATGCGCCTGCGCAGTCTGTTAATGCTGTCCGCGGCCAGCTTCGGGCTGGCCGGCTGTTACGGCGATCCGTTCCAGAACCCCGGCGACTGGTCGATGACCGGCGCGCCGCGCGAAAATCTGGCGCAGCAAACCGCCCAGAAGTCGGACCTGCTGTATGGCCGCTCCGAACCGCTCTCCAATGGCGTCGCCGCTTCGGCGGCGGTAGAAAAATCCGAGGGCGGCCCGGCCGGCAACGCCGCCGGGCTGCAGGCCGCGCCACCGTCGCTCAGCACGACCGGCTTCAGCGGCACCAGCAGCAGCGGCAGCGGGAACGACTCCGGCAGCGCTAGCAGCGGTAACTAAGCGATGCACGACCGGGTCCGGCGAGGCCGCCTATCATGAACGAGGCCGTCCAAGCCGAAGCCGCCGCCGTCGGCCGCCCCGACCGGTTGACAGTGCTCGCCTTCCTGAACGACGCGGCAACCGAGCAGGTGGTGCGCGAGGGTCTTGTCGGCATCGCCGTCAACGGGATCGAGGTGCGCCGAGGCGCGGCGCGCGCCGCCATCGCCGCGATGGCCAAACTCTCGACCCCGGAGGTGCTGATCGTCGACATCGCCAACGAGGAGCAGCCGCTGCACACGCTGGCCGAGCTTTCGGACGTGGTTGAGCCGGGCGTGCGGGTGCTGGTGATCGGCGACACCGACGACGTCAACTTCTACCGCCACGTCACCCGCACTTTGGGTGTGATGGAATATCTTTTCAAACCGGTGACGCGGGAGGCGGTGGCCCGGCATTTCGCGCCGCTGATCTCCCGTCAGGTGTTCGGCGGCGACACGGCGCGCGGCGGCCGGGTGATCGGCGTGCTCGGTGCCCGCGGCGGCGTCGGCGCCACCACCATCGCCGGCAACCTGGCCTGGTATTTCGGCGTCATGGCCAAACGCCACACCGTATTCCTCGACTCCGACCTGCACATGGGCGCCGGCGCCCTGTTGCTCGGCGGCAATACCAGCGCCGGGCTGCGCACGGCGTTGGAAGACCCGGAGCGGGTCGATCCGATCTTCATCGAGCGGGCGGCGCTGCCGGTGGCGGAGCGGCTGCACGTGCTGGCCGCCGAGGAACGATTGAGTGAGCCGTTGATCTACGCGCCGGGCGCCGCCCGCAAGCTGATCGACGCCTTGCGGGTGCGCTACAATTTCATCGTCATGGACGTGCCGTTCCTGCCGCTGCCGTGCAACCGCGAGCTGATCTCTTTCACCCACCACCGGATCATCGTGATGGACGCCTCCCTGGCCAGCGTGCGCGACACGCTGCGCCTGCTCGGCCTGCCGAAGGGCGCCTGGCAGCCGCAGAACCCGACCATCGTGCTGAACCGGCAGGGCCGGCCCGGCGGCCTGACCCGCAAACAGATCGAAGCGGCGCTGAAGGTTAAAATCGACATCGTGATCCCGGACCTGCCGAAGCAGTTGAACGAAGGTACGAATTTCGGCGAGCCGGCGATCACGCAGCGCGGCGCCTTCCGGCAGGCGATCATCGAACTGGCGCGCGAGGCGGGTTTCGTCGCCGGTCGGGAAGACGTGGCGGAAGGCGAGGCGGCGAAGCCGCGCTTTGGCCGGATGCTGGACAGATTTCGCCCCGCCGCCGGTTGGGGGCGGCAATGAACGAGAGCAGCCGGCCGATCTTCGGCCGCCGCCGCAACGATCCGGTGGAGCAGGACGGGACCCCGGCGCCGGCCCCGGTTCCCGAGCCATTGGGGGAGGGCGCCGCCAAGGCGACCGCGCTGCAAACCCCGGCGCACCGCGCCGGCATCGCCACCTTGCGGGCCTTGTGCCTGACCCGCATGGACGCCACCGCCGTTGCCAGTTTGGCGCCGGAGCGCCTGCTGATCGAGGTCGAACGGCTGATCTCCGACCTCGCGACCGAGCGGCGGGTGCAGCTGAACGGCAAGGAACAGCGCAGCCTGGCGACCGAACTGGTCGACGACATGCTGGGGCTGGGCCCGCTCGAGCCGCTGCTGCTGGATGAGAGCATCAACGACATCATGGTCAACGGCCCCAACCACACCTTCGTGGAGCGCGGCGGCAAGCTGGTACAGGTGCCGGTGCATTTCCGCGACTGGACGCACCTGACCAATATCTGCCAGCGCATCGCCGCCTCGGTGGGCCGCCGGGTGGACGAAGCGAGCCCGATGGTCGACGCACGGCTGAAGGACGGCAGCCGCGTCAACATCATCCTGCCGCCGCTGGCGCTGGACGGCCCGTCGCTTTCGATCCGCAAATTTTCCAAGAAGCCAATCGATTTCGAGAAGCTGATCTCTTACGGCTCGCTGACCGCGCCGATCGCCAGAATCCTGGAAATCGCTGCGCGTTGCCGGCTCAACATCATCGTCTCCGGCGGCACCGGCTCCGGCAAGACCACGATGATGAACGCGATGAGCCGTTTCATCGACCCGTCCGAGCGGGTGGTGACGGTGGAGGACGCCGCTGAACTGCAACTGCAACAGCCGCATGTGGTGCGCCTCGAAACCCGCCCCGCCAGCCTGGAGGGCAAGGGCGAGGTCAACGCCCGCGATCTGGTCCGCAACGCACTGCGGATGCGGCCAGATCGCATCATCATCGGCGAGGTGCGGGGTGCGGAGGCCTTCGACATGCTGCAGGCCATGAACACCGGCCATGACGGCTCGATGTCCACCATCCACGCCAACAACACCCGCGACGCCTTGGCCCGGATCGAGAACATGGTGCAGATGTCGAGCATGGGGTTGTCGCCGAAGGCGATTCGCACCCAGGTGGTCGCCGCCGTCAATATCATCGTGCAGGTCGAACGGCAGCGGGACGGCGGCCGGCGGGTGACGCAGGTCACGGAAATCGCCGGCATCGAGGGCGAGACCCAGCTGCTCAACGACATCTTCAAATTCGAAATGACCGGCGAGACCGCGACCGGCAAGCTGACCGGACGTTACGAAGTGAGCCGGATCCGTTCTACCTTCAGCGACCGGCTGATGTATTTCGGGCTGGACCGGGCCTGGCAACAGGCCCTGGACGGCATCGAATGATCAGCGAACAAGCCCTCGTGCTGCTGGCCGCCATCCTTTTGCTGCTGCTGTTATGTGCCGCGGCGACCATCGCGGTGATGCAGGCCCATGGCCGCGCCCAGAAGTTCGAGGCGCGGGTGCGCGACATGCTGGCGCCGCTCGCGCATCCGGCGCGGGTCGTGGAAGAGCGGCTGTCGCTGTCGCGCGTCGTCAGCCGTTCGCAGCAAATGAAACACAAGGCGGCGGCGCTGATCGGCGTCGAATTGCAGCAAGCGGAAACCTATCCGGTGAAGTGGTGGCTGGTGCCGCCGATCGCCGTCGGCCTGAGCTGGGTGATTATTTTCATGGCCTGCCACCCGATCGGTCATGCCAGGCTGCTCTACATCTTCGGCTGGCCGGCGGTGTGGCTGGCGCTGACGAAGTTCATCTTCAACTGGTTCAACAACAGGCGCAACGCCAAGCTGCTGGCGCAGTTCCCGGACGCGCTCAGCACCATCGTCCGCTCGGTGCGGGTCGGCATCCCGATGGCGGAAGCCTTGCGTACGGTATCCGCGGATTCGCTGGAGCCGACCAAATCCGAGTTCGTCATCCTGGCCGACAAAGTCTCGATCGGCATCCCGTTGGACGCGGCCCTGCGCGAACTGGCGGTGCGGATAAAAATGACCGAGTACCAGTTCTTCGCCACCGCGCTGACGCTGCAGGCCCGCTCCGGCGGCGGCATCACGCAGACGCTGGAGACTCTGGCCGAAGTGATCCGCAAGCGCGTCGGGTTGAAGGCGCGCGGCTACGCGCTGACCGCCGAGGCCCGCACCAGCGCGATGATCCTCTCCGGCCTGCCGTTCGTCGCCGGCGGCGCCATCTTCGTCATGCAGCGGCCGTATATGACCATGCTGCTGACCACCCAAAGCGGCCAGTCGGTGCTGGTCGTCGCCATTCTGCTGATGGGCGTCGGCCTTGGCGTGATCCAGTTCATGATTAGCAACGTTCTGAAATAGCGCAATGCCGGGAGCCGCACTGATCGCCATCGCCGGCGCCGCGTTCATGGTCATCATCGGGATCGGCGGCTACCTGCTGATGGATATGAGCCGCGCCGCGCGGCTCGCCAACCGGATGGCGCTGGTGACCGGCGGCGACCGCAAGGCGTTGGCGGCAAAGCCGGAGGGCCGGCTGATCTTCCGCGTCATCGCGGCACTCGGCATGATGATCGCGCGCAGCGGCCTGCTGTCGCGCAAGACGTTGGCCGACATGACCGCGACGCTGGAAACCGCCGGCTATCGCGGCGGGCGTGGGCTCGGCCTGTTCATCGGCGCCAAGCTGCTGATGCTGGTCCTGATGCCGCTGGTACTGTTCTTTGCCCTGCGGCATTTCGGCACCTCGACCTTCTGGACGGTGATCAAACTGCTCGGCGGCGGGATCTTCGGGCTGTTGCTGCCGGAGATGATCGCCACCAACACCCGTAAGCGGCATCTGGCGAAAGTCGAAGCCGGCGTTGCGGACGCGCTCGACATGCTGGTGATCTGCGCCGATGCCGGCCTGGCGCTGGAGGCCGGCCTGGCGCGCGTCGCCGCCGAGTTGAACGGCTTGAACAGCGCGCTCGCCATGGAGCTGACCCAGACCTCGCGGGAGTTGCAGATCGGCGCGGATATGCGCCACGCCATGGAGGCGCTCGGCAACCGCACCGGGCTCGACACACTGAAGCGGCTCGCCACCACGCTCGCCCAATCGCTGCAATACGGCACGCCGCTGACCCAGGCGCTACGCACGCTCTCCGCCGAATTGCGGCAGGAGGCGCTGATCAAGTTCGAGGAGCGGGCAGGGCGGTTGCCGACGCTGATGACGCTGCCGATGATCCTGTTCATCCTGCCTTGCGTGTTTTTGATTGTTGCCGGCCCGGCCATGATAAATGTTCTAGCGACGATGCACGGATCGAAATGAAACCTCAAGTATTTTGCTGTTGATTGCCGGTATGACCGGAAAAATTTCGTTGGCCACCGCCGCCTGCTGCCTCTTCGTCGCCCTGCTCGCCGGCTGCGGCGCCCCAAATGCGCCGCCGCAGGGGGCGGTCGGGCCGGGCACGTTGAACGTCGCCGACGCGGCGATCGCCGGCGGCGATCCGTCGCTGGCTTTGTCGATCACCCAATCGGTGCTGGCGGCGGACCCGGGCAATGTTGACGCGCTGGTGCATGAGGGCGACGCCTATTACAATCTCGGCCGCTGCCCCGCCTCCGTCGCCGCCTACCGGCTGGCGCTGCAAGGCGACGCCAAATCCGCGCCCGCCGAGACCGGCCTCGGCCGTTGCCTCCTGAAAACCGATCCGCAAGCCGCCGAGGCCGCACTGTTGCTGGCGGTGCGGGACGACCCCGGCAGCGCCGCGGCCTATAACGATCTTGGCATCGCCCGCGACCTGCAGGACAATTTCTCGGGCGCCGCCGTTGCCTACCAGCGCGCCCTCGCCGCCGCGCCGGAAATGACCGCGGTCGAGGTCAACCTCGGCCTATCGCTGGCGCTTGCCGGGAATGGTCCGGCGGCGCTGCAATATCTCGGCCCTTTGGCGACCGGGCAGGAAGCCACGCCGAAAATCCGCGAGGACTACGCCGCCGCACTGATCGCCGCCGGCCGGCCGACCGAGGCGCGGGCGGTCCTGGCGATCGATCTGCCGCAGCAACAGGTGGCCAGCGCACTCACCGGCTTCAACGCTGTCATCGCCGGCGACCAGCCGCCTCTGACCAACGCCACGCCACCCCCGCCGCCAACCGACGCCACCTTACCAACCACCGCCGTCACCACCACCACCCTGGCGCCGCCGGCACCGCTAGTGCATTTCTAGCACCCACTCCTGAAACGTGGGTTTCCAACTTTGGTTGAGTGTCTGGCTTTGGTTGAGAGGCCCGGCCGCTCAGGCCAGTAACGCCGCGATCACCGCCGGGTCGACATCCTCGATCCGCGCCGGCCGCCAGCGCGGTTGACGGTCCTTGTCCACCAGCGCCGCCCGCACCCCTTCGTGGAACTCCGGGAGTTGGGTAATCCGCGTCACCAGCCGTAACTCCGCGGCCAGGCATTCGGAGAGGCTGCGTTCGGCGCCGGCGTTGATCAAAGCGAAAGTCCAGTGCAGCGCCAGCGGCGAGGCGGCGCGCAACGCCAGCAACGTGTTCGCCGCGAAGTCGCCCGGCTCGGCCTCCAGCCCGGCGATGATCGCGGCCAGGCTCGGCGCGGCGAACACCCTATCGATCAGCGCCCGATGCGGCGCCAGCGAAAACGCCGGCAGCGGCGCCGCAAAGCCGGCGATCGGCGCCACCCCGTCCGCCACCAGCGCCGCCGCCAGATCGGCAAGCCGCGCGCCTGGCACGAAATGCGTGGCAAGCCCGGCATGCACGGCATCCGCGCCGGCCAGCCGCGCGCCAGTCAGGCCCAAATATAGTCCCAGCCGGCCCGGCAGCCGCGGCAGCAGGTAGGTGGCGCCGATATCAGGCACCAGCGCGATCATGGTCTCCGGCATGGCGAACAACGCCGCCTCGCTGGCGACGCGGTGGCTGCCATGCACGGAAACGCCGATGCCGCCGCCCATGCACACGCCGTCGACCAGCGCCACGAACGGCTTCGGAAATTCCGCGATCGCCCGGTTCAGCCCGTATTCGGCGGTGAAGAACGCCTCCACCCACGCCGTGTCGCCCGCCAGCGCGTGTTCCCGCACCGCCCGGATGTCGCCGCCGGCGCAGAAGCCGCGGGCGCCGCCGTCGATCAGCACCAGCTGCACCGCCGGATCGTCGCGGAACCGCTCCAGCGCCTCGCGCAGCAGAGTGACCATTGGAAGATCGAGCGCGTTCAGCGCCTTCGGCCGGTTCAGCCGGATGCGCCCGGCCCGCCCCTCCCGCCAGGCCATGACGGCTTGATCCATTTGGTACCTCCCTTATGTCCGAAAAACCAGCTAATCATGGAAACCGGCGCCTGCGACAAGGGGAGCGGATGATTGAAAGCCTGACGGAAAAGCGGCGGTCGGAGGATTCGCTCTGGGCGGTCATCGCCACCGTCGGCCGGGTCATCCGGATCGCCGATATCTATCCCAGCCGCCCGGCGGCGCTGGCCGATCAGGCCTGGCGGGAGGCGCAGGTGCGGGCCTATGCCGGCTTCCTGGAGCGCAGTGAACAACCGTGCCCCCGCTATGCGGTGCGGCCGATCCGGCGTACTGACCTGCCGCGCCGCTGGAAGCCCCTGCCGGCGCTAGGGTTTCTGAACGGGAGTTTGTAAATGGCCGACATGCGGATGGAACACGACGCCCTGGGCGACGTCGCGGTGCCGGCGGATCACCTCTGGGGCGCTCAAACCGAGCGTTCGCGCGAGAACTTCCCGATCGGCACCCGCAACTACGTCTGGGGCCGGGACGTAATCCGCGGCTTCGGCATCCTGAAAAAAGCCTGCGCGCTAGCCAACCAGGCGCTCGGCCAGTTGCCGGAGGATAAGGTCAAGCTGATCGTGCAGGCGGCGGAAGAGGTGATCGCCGGGCGGCTGGATGCCGAATTCCCGCTGGTGGTGTTCCAGACCGGCTCCGGCACGCAAAGCAACATGAACGCCAACGAGGTCATCGCCAATCGCGCCATCGAGATCGCCGGCGGCGTCGTCGGCTCCAAGAAACCGATCAACCCGAACGACGACGTCAACCGCGGCCAGTCCTCGAACGACACCTTCCCGGCGGTGATGCACATCGCCGCCGTCGAGGTGATCGAGAACCGGCTGATCCCGGCGATCGAGACGCTGGCGCAGACTTTCAGGGCCAAGGCGCTGGCCTTCGATGACGTGGTGATGACCGGGCGGACCCATCTGCAGGACGCGACGCCGGTCACGCTCGGCCAGGTGATCTCCGGCTGGCAGGTGCAGCTGGAAGACGCCGTCGCCGGCATCAAACGCACCATGCCCGGCCTCTATGAGCTGGCGATCGGCGGCACGGCGGTCGGCACCGGGCTGAACGCGCACCCCAATTTCGGCGCCACCGTCGCCGAATTTGTCGGCCGCGAAACTGCCAAGCCGTTCATCACCGCGCCCAATAAATTCGCTGCCCTCTCGGCGCATGACGCGATGGTCACCGCCTCGGCCAGCCTGCGCACCCTGGCCGGTGCGGCAATGAAGATCGCCAACGACGTGCGCTGGTACGCCTCCGGCCCGCGCACCGGCATCGGCGAGATCACCATCCCGGAAAACGAACCCGGCTCCTCGATCATGCCCGGCAAGATCAACCCGACGCAGTGCGAGGCGCTGACGATGGTGGCGGTACAGGTCTTCGGCAACGACCACGCGGTGGCGTTCGGCGGCAGCCAGGGGAACTTCCAGCTCAACGTGTTCAAGCCGGTCATGCTGCACAACTTGCTGGACTCCGCCGACCTGCTGACCGATGCATTGGGCGCCTTCAACATCCATTGCGCCGTCGGCATCGAGCCGGCGCGTGAGCGCATCGCCGAACATCTGGCCGACAACCTGATGCTGGTGACGGCGCTGAACCCGCATATCGGCTACGAAGCCTCGGCGAAGACCGCGCTGCTGGCGCATCGGGAGGGCCTGTCGCTGCACGACGCCGCACTTCGCCTCGGCGTTACCAGCGAAGAAGAATTCGCAGCCTGGGTGAAGCCCGAGGAGATGACGAGGCCGTTGCGTATCGAAACCAAATAAGCCGCGCTCCGACGCGCGGCGTGCAGGACAAGGAACGCGCACCATGACCATACTTGTTACCGGCAGCACCGGCTCCATCGGCACCCAGGTTCTGGCGCATCTGGCCGGCAAGGGCGCTACCGTCCACGCTTTGGCGCGCCAGCCCGACAAAACCAGGTTCCCGGATGGCGTGGTTCCGGTCAAAGGCGATATGAGCGATATCGACTCACTGCGCGCCGCGCTGGCCGAGACAACCACGCTTTTCCTGCTCAACGCCGTGATCCCGGACGAGGTGACGCAGGCGCTGGTCGCGCTCAACCTGGCGCGCGACGCCGGGATCGAGCGGATCGTCTATTTCTCTGTCCTGCACAGCGACCTCTACACCAACGTCCCGCATTTCACAGGTAAGTACACGGTGGAGCGTATGATCGAGCAGTTCGACCTGCCCGCGACCATCCTGCGCCCGGCGTACTTCATGCAGAACGATGCGCAGATGAAAGGCGCGCTGCTCGGTGGCGGAGTCTATCCGATGCCGGTCGGCGGCATCGGTGTGTCGATGGTGGACACGCGCGACATCGGCGAGGTCGCGGCGCTGCATCTGCTGCGCCGCGAGACCAACGCCGACAGGTTGCCGCGCGAAATGATCGACGTCGTCGGCCCCGATGTCATGACCGGTGCCGGCCTCGCCGCCATCTGGTCGGATGTCCTTGGCAAACCGGTCAACTATGGCGGTGACGACGTGGCCGCGTTCGAGCAGCAGATGCGCGGCAACGCCCCGGCCTGGATGGCCTACGACATGCGGCTGATGCTGAGCCGCTTTCAGTCCGACGGCATGGTGGCGGAGCCTGAGGACATTGCCCGCCTGACCAGCCTGCTTGGTCGGCCCATGCGATCCTACCGCGACTTCGCGGCCGAAACCGCGAAGCAGTGGCAGCAGGACTAGAGCGCGATCGTTTCAAGTTGAAGCCGAAGGCGGCGGCTTGCAACGTGACTTGCCCTCTCAAGTAAAGCCTAGCCATAAAAATCCAGCGGCGTTCAGGATACCTTAAGCAACATCGTGTCTGCTTGACGGCAAATGCCTTCGCAACCGTTCAAACGGCGTAACGCTCTTGCCAAGACCGACGGCGGAGCGATTTTGCCAACCCGTCCGGCGGCGTTTGGGCCATGAACCCTTATGGCTTCATGCCGCACGGTTTTTGCTTCGAGTGGCGGCCCAGCGTGCTCTGGCTGCATGTGCTGTCCGACGTCGGCACCGCGATCGCCTATTTCGGCATCGGCATTCTGCTGTTCTATTTCACCCGGAAGCGGCGGGATGTGCCATTTCAATTGCTGTTCTGGCTGTTCGCCTCGTTTATCGTCCTGTGCGGAACGACCCATCTGCTCAGCATCTGGGTGCTATGGCACCCCGACTACTACGTGGAAGGCGTGGTCAAGGCGCTCACCGCCATCGTCTCCATCGTGACCTTGATTACCCTTGGCCACATTCTCCCGAAAGTGTTGCAGGACACCGAGTCGCTGCGGGGCTTGATGGCGACGCGGAACACCGAGCTGGCGGCGGTCAACACCGAATTGCGCGCCCAGATCGCCGCCCGCGAGACGATCGAACTGGCGCTGCGCCAGTCGCAGAAGATGGAGGCGATCGGCCAACTGACCGGCGGGATCGCGCACGACTTCAACAACATGCTGCAGGCGATCGGCGGCAGCCTGGAGTTCGTGCAGATACGCGTCGCCCAGAACCGCATGGCGGAGGTCGGCCGCTATGTCGAGACCGCGCGCAAAACCGTCGACCGCGCCGCGGCACTCACCAACCGTCTGCTGGCCTTCGCGCGCCGGCAACCGCTGCAGCCGCGGCCGGTCGAGGTCGATGGGTTAATCGAGGGCCTGAAGGAGCTGATCCGCGGCACGATCAAGGCCGGCGGTCCGGCCATCGCGGTACATCTGGAACTCGGCAGCGGCGGTACGGTGATGTGTGACCCGAACCAGCTGGAAAGCGCGCTATTGAACATCGCGATCAACGCGCGGGACGCCATGCCGGATGGCGGCCAACTCACCATTCGTTCGCGGCAGACGAAGAGCGGGGCGCCGGGCCTGGCGGGAGAAGAGGGCGCCATGCCGGGCGACTATGTCGAGATCGCGATGACCGATACCGGGGTCGGCATGGATGAGGCGACCAAGTTGCGCGTCTTCGAGCCGTTCTTCACCACCAAGCCGTTGGGGCACGGCACCGGCCTCGGCCTGTCGCAGGTCTACGGCTTCGCGCGGCAGTCCGGCGGGCTCGCCACGGTCGAAAGCCGGCACGGCCAGGGCGCCACCGTCCGGATTTTCTTGCCACTCTGCAAAAAGCCAGCGCCGCCACCGCCCGCGCCCGAAACCAACCCGGAACCGGCGGTGGCCCGCGCCACCTTGCTGCTGGTCGAGGACGAACCGAGCGTGCGCGCGATCGCGGCCGATTATCTGCGCGAGTTGAACTATTTAGTGCTTGAGGCGGAGGACGCGCCACGGGCGATCGAACTGCTGCGCCGCACGCCGGTGCTCGATCTGCTTGTCACCGATGTGGGCCTGCCGAACGGCATGAATGGCCGGCAACTGGCCGATGCCGGGCGAGAGATAAAGCCGGCTTTGCCGGTACTGTTCATCACCGGCTATGCCGGCGACGCTGATATAGATGAGTTGGCGCCGGGCATGCGGATCGCCCGCAAGCCATTCACGCTGCCGGCGCTAGCGTCGCAGATCGCGGCGATGCTGGACCGCCCCAGGCAAGCCCACGCATGACAAGCACGAAACGATACAATTGTCTCGCATCGAACCCACTGAGGCTGTTTCAGAAGTCGCTCTGGTGAGCCGGATAGGGGTGATTGCCGAGCACCGGAGCGCAGGGAATCGCCGCTAGCCGGCCGCCAGAGTGGCTTCTGGAATAGCCTCAGGCAAAGGCAGCCAGCAGCCGGGCATGGGCGCGGGTGCCGCGGTGGAAGCAGGCCAGCTCGAACTTCTCGTTCGGCGAATGGATGCGGTCGTCGTCCAGCCCGAAGCCGGCGAGCAGCGTGTCCAGCCCCAGATGGGTCTTGAAGGCCTCCACCACCGGGATCGAGCCGCCGGCGCCGACCAACGCCGCCGGCCTACCGAATTCGGCGGCGAGCGCCGCCTGGGCGGCGCGCAGAAACGGCGCGTCCAGGCTCATGGCGAAGCCAGGCGCGGCGCCGCCATGCCGGAACGTCACCTTGGCGTCGGCCGGCAGCCGCTTACGCACGAATGCCTCGAAATTCCGTACGATCCGCTGCGGGTCCTGGCCGGGGACCAGCCGGAAGGTCAGCTTCGCGGTGGCCTCCGCCGGGATCACGGTTTTGGTGCCCGCACCCTGATAGCCGCCAAAGATGCCGTTGATCTCCGCGGTCGGCCGCGCCCAGAGCTGGTCGAGCGCCGGCTGTCCGTGCTCGCCCGCTGGCTCGCTCAGCCCGACCTCGCCGAGGAAAGCCCCGGCATCGAAGCCGAGCCGGTCCCAGGAGGCGCGCAGCGCCGCCGGCACCGGGGCGATACCGTCGTAGAAGCCGGGGATGCGGATATGACCCTCATCGTCCCGCAGGTCGCCCAGCACTTTTGTCAGCGCGTTGATCGGGTTCAGCGCGAGGCCGCCGAACAGGCCGGAATGCAGGTCGCGCGACGGGCCTTTCACCGTCACCTCCACCGCCGCCAGGCCGCGCAGCGCGGTGGTGATCGCCGGGGTCTCGAAATTCCACATATTGGTGTCGGCGGCGAGCACGAAGTCGGCGGCGCCCAACGTCTCCCGCTCATTGGCCAGCAGCTCGGCAAGCGACGGGCTGCCGCACTCCTCCTCGCCTTCCAGCAGCACGGTCAGGCGCACCGGCAGCACGCCGTTGACCGCCAGATGGGCGCGCACCGCTTCGAGAAAGCTGACCACCTGACCTTTGTCGTCCACGGCACCCCGGCCGACGATCCGCTTGCCCCGCGGCCCTTCAACCAGTTGCGGGTCGAAGGGATCAGAGGTCCACAGCTCCAGCGGGTCCGCGGGCTGCACGTCGTAATGGCCGTAGAACAGCACATGCGGCGCCGCCGGCCCGGCGGCATGGTGGGTCGCGATCACGCCCGGCAGCCCGGCGGTCTCCGAAATCCGCGCCGCGAACCCCATCCCGGCCAAAATGTCCCGCGCCCAGGCGGCGGCGGCCAGGCAATCCGCCCGGTGCGCCGGCTGGGCGCTGATGCTGGGGATGCGCATCAGCGCGAACAGCCGCGCCAGCCCGGCGTCCAGATTGTCGTCGATGCTTTGCAAAACCTGATCCATGCGGCCGATGTTGCCGGGGGGCGGGCAGGGGCGTCAATGCGCGGTCTTGCGCCAGCGCGGCGCCTCGCCGAAAAGCCGGGGATGAGCACGCTGCGCCTGCACAACACCAAGACGCGAACGAAAGAGGCTTTTGCGCCGCTCGATCCGGACAATGTACGGGTCTATCTCTGCGGCCCGACCGTCTATGACCTGGCCCATATCGGCAATGCCCGCAACGCGGTGGTGTTCGACATCCTGGTCCGGCTGCTGCGGCGGCTGTACCCGCGCGTCACTTATGTGCGGAACATCACCGACATCGATGACAAGATCAACGCCCGCGCCGCGGCAACCGGCGAGAGCATAGGCTCGATCACGGCGGCCACCACGGCGGCGTATCACGAAGACATGGCGGCACTCGGCAATCTGCCGCCGGACCTGGAGCCGCGCGCGACCGAGCATATCCCCGAGATCATCATGATCGTCGAGCGGTTGATCGCCGGCGGTTTCGCTTATGAAGCCGAAGGCCATGTGCTGTTCGCGGTCGCCGCCGACGCCGATTACGGCAAGTTCTCCGGCCGGGCGCCGGAGGAACTGCTCGCCGGGGCGCGGGTCGAGGTGGCGCCGTACAAACGCGCCCCTGGCGACTTCGTGTTGTGGAAGCCATCGCCGCCGGAGCTGCCGGGCTGGGCCAGCCCGTGGGGGCGCGGCCGGCCGGGCTGGCACATCGAATGCTCGGCGATGTCATGGCGCCATCTGGGCGAAAATTTCGACATCCATGGCGGCGGCGATGACCTGATCTTCCCGCACCACGAAAACGAAATCGCTCAAAGCTGCTGCGCTTTTCCAGGATCTTCTTTTGCCCAGATCTGGGTTCACAACAGGATGCTGCTGGTTAACGGCGAAAAGATGAGTAAGTCGCTGGGCAATTTCTTGACCATCCGCGACGCGCTGAAGACGGCGAACGGTGAAATCCTCCGGCTGCTTCTAGTTCGTTCGCAGTACCGCTCGACGCTGGACTATACCGAAGCGGCGCTGGACGAGGCCAGGCGGGAGCTTGATCGATTTTACCGTGCGCTTGAAAAGCACCGCGACGTCACGGCGGCGGCGCGCGTGCCAGACGCGGTGTTAGGAGCGCTGCTCGACGACCTGAATACCCCCGGCGCTATCGCCGCACTGCACGAGTTGTCCGGCGCGGCCCTGGCTGGCGACCCCGCGGCGGCGGCGGACCTGAGGGCGGCGGGGCAACTTCTGGGCCTTTTAGACAAAACCTCCGAAGAGTGGCGTCTCGGCGGTGTCGATCGATCGAGCGCAGACGATCTTGCCAATCAAAGAGTCGCTGCGCGCCTGAGGAAAGACTTTGCTGAAGCCGACCGGCTGCGCGGCGAAATCGAAAAACTAGGTGTCACGATCGAAGACAATCCCGGCGGCACCTATACCCTGAGAAGCCGATGACCGGCCGCGATGGCGGCGCGGAGCTGACGCCGATCGAGCCGTCGCCGGTGGTGATCCTGGTGCGGCCGCAGCTCGCGGAAAACATCGGCGCGGTCGCCAGGGCAATGGGCAATGGCGGGCTGTTCCACCTGCGGCTGGTTGCCCCCCGCGACGGCTGGCCGCAGGAGCGGGCCTGGCGCACCGGCTCCGGCGCCGACCGGATCCTGGATGCGGCGACGGTTTGCGAAACGGTCGCGCAGGCGGTTGAAGATTTACACCGCGTCTTCGCAACCTGCCCGCGGCCCCGCCACATCATCAAACCGGTGCTGACGGCGCGCGGCGGCGCGGCTGAATGCGTCGCCATCGGCGCGCGGGGCTTGCGGGCCGGCGTGCTGTTCGGGCCGGAGCGCGCCGGGCTGGATAACGACGACATCGCCGGCGCCGACAGCCTGATCCGCTACGACCTGAACCCGGATTTCATGTCGCTGAACCTGGCCCAGGCCGTGATGATCTTCGGCTACGAGTGGTGGCTGGCGCGGGCCGGTGAGCCGCTGGCGCGGCAGTTGCAGACCAACGAAACTACGGTGGCGACCAAGGCCGACATCGACCATTTCATCGCCCACCTGACGCGCGCATCCGACGCCGCCGGCTTCCTCGACAACCCGCAAAAACGCGACGGCATGATCCGCAACTTCCGCCACTTCTTCCAGCGCGGCGAGGCCACCCGCCAGGAGCTGAACACCTTCCACGGCGTGCTGACCGCCCTGGCGCGGCGCATTTGCTAGATACGGCACGTGGAACTCTAGTTTTGCGGCGCGACCGTGAGGCCGAGATAGGCGGTTCGGGCGGTGTTCATGAGGAAGACGCGATGGTGCGCCAGGTAGTCGTCACCTAGCAGGCCTTGCGCGGGCGAATCCGGGTCGGACGACCGGTTGCTCACCTTGAGCCACATGTCGGAAAAGGTTTCGGCGCCAAGGGTAACGCTGCTAAATTGTTCGTGCCGGTAGCCGAACGCGCGATGGCCGATCCCCAGTCCGGATGCCGTGGTGCTGGAAGTAGCCTCCGGGGTCAGGCCATTAGCCGTAATGGCGTCGTGCATGACCATGCTGAAGTTGGCGCCGCTGTCGATCGCCATGACGATGGTCTTGCCGTCGATCTCAGTGCCGATGTCGGGCTCGTTGATCCGGTCGGGGCGGGGGATGAAAGTCTCGACGTCATAATTGCCGGGCCAAGGGGTTTCCGGAGGCGAGCATTTTTGCGGGAAGTACAAGGTTATGACGTGGTCCGGCATGTCGATCGCGACGTCAAAGAGCCCCAGTACATCGTAGCCGAGGAGACCGTCGATAACAGTTTGGCCGGGTTTTGACTCGAAGCCGAAATCGGCGATGTACAGGATTTCGTCCTTCAGGTTGACCTTGCCGATCTGGAAATCCTCGTTGATCGCGGTGTTGATCTGCATGGTCCCACCAACGCCGGTGCCGTAATCGCCGAACAGCGGCGCGATCTGGGTGGTCGGCAGGTTATTGTAAGCAGCGGGGAGGATCAGCGTGCTACCGGAACCGGTATCGAAGATCATGCGCTCCGGCTGATGGTCGATCTGGATCACGATCGTCAGGTTCCCATCGACGGTGGTGACGGGAAAGTCGCCGACCTTCTCGAGCGTACAGGTGCTGGTAGTGCCTGGCGGCGCGGCGCAAGCGGCGATCGTAAGGCAGGCGGCGGCGGCGATTGCGGTCGCAAAACGCATGTTGGTTCCGGACTGATTTCAGCAAACATCGCATGGCGGAATGTTTCGGCAAAGGGAGAATTTAGGCCGGTTTTGGGGCGCTGTTTGCGAAGGTCGTTTGGCCGATTCCAGACAATTCCTCCCCGGCCTTCGCCGCACCGCGGGAAGGCTAGGCAGTCAGCTCGAACGTCACCGGCACATGATCGGACGGCGTCGGCTTGGCGCGTTCGGGTTTAGCGATGCTGACTTTGGTCAGGCGCTCGGCCGGGCGCGGGGAGAGCAGCCCGTGGTCGATCCGCAGGCCGAGATTGCGGTCCCAGCAGCCGGCCTGATAGTCCCAGAACGTGTACAGCGTTTCGGTCGGGTGCAGCGCGCGCAGCCCATCGGTCAGCCCGGTCCAGAGCAGCGCGTTGAAGGCGGCACGGGTTTCCGGCCGCACCAGCGCGTCGCCCTGCGGCATCGAGCCGGGGGCGAAATCCGCGTCGGTGGGCAGGACATTGTAGTCGCCTGCCAAAACAAAATCCTCGTCCGCTTCCAGCAGCGCCAAAGCACGGGCGCGCAACGCGGCCAGCCATTCCAGCTTGTAGGCGTAACCCGCATCGCCGCCCGAATTGCCGTTCGGCAGATACAGATTGCCGATTGTCAAACCGCCAGCCCGCACTTCCAGGTAACGCGCCTGCGCATCGTCCTCCGCCAATCCGGGCAGCTTGCGCACACGTACCTCGGCCGGCACGCGGGACAGTATGGCGACGCCGTTATAGGATTTCTGTCCCACCACCTCCGCTTGGTAGCCGAGGCCGGAGAACGCCATCGCCGGGAACTGATGGTCCTCGCATTTGATCTCCTGCAATAACAATAGGTCGGGCTGCTCGCGCTCGAGGAAATCGGCCACCAGCGCTTCCCGCCGGCGAACCGAGTTGATGTTCCAGGTCGTGATCCGCACGCTAATCTATGGAGAAGGACGTGCCGCAGCCGCAGGAGGAGGTGGCGTTCGGGTTCTGCACCGCGAAATGCGCGCCCATCAGCGTGTCCTTGTAGTCGAGCTCGGCGCCGGCCAGCAGGTCCAGGCTCACCGGGTCGACGAACACCGTCGCGCCAGCCTCGGCAATCACCAGATCGTCCGCCGCTGCCGTATCCGTAAGGTCGAATTTGTACTGAAAGCCCGAGCAGCCGCCGGCCAGCACCTCGACCCGCAACGCTTTCGAGTCGGGCTCGGCGGCGAGGATCTCGGCAACCCGGCGGGCGGCGCCAACAGTCAGGCGGAAAGGTGCAAGGGTTTCGCTCATCTAACCGATATAGCGCGTCCGTGCCGTAACGTTAAGGCCGCGCCACGGCTTGGTGCGTCGGCTTGGCGAGCCGGGGCCAAGCCGCTAGGACGGGCGGATGAATTTTGCCCCCTACGCCGTGCGGGCGGCGTCCTCGCGCGGCCGGCGGCATCCCGAACCGGAAGCCGCCGACCGCACGCCCTACCAGCGCGACCGCGACCGCGTCATCCACTCCGCCGCGTTCCGTAAACTGCAGTACAAAACCCAGGTTTTCGTCAGCCGCGAGGGCGATTTCTATCGCACCCGGCTGACCCACAGCTTGGAAGTGGCGCAGGTGGCGCGCAGCATCGCCCGCCGGCTCGGGCTGGACGAAGACCTCACCGAGGCGCTGGCTCTTGCCCACGACCTCGGCCACCCGCCGTTCGGCCATGCTGGGGAGGCGGGGCTGAATGAGGCGCTGGCCGCGTATGGCGGCTTCGACCACAACGCCCAGAGCCTGCGGGTCGTCACATTGCTGGAACACCGCTACGCCGCCTTCGACGGGCTGAACCTGACCTGGGAGATGCTGGAGGGCCTGGCCAAGCATAACGGCCCGCTGGCCGCCCCGCCGCCCTACATCGCCGCCTTCGACCAAGCCTATCCGCTTGACCTGGGCCGCCAACCCTCGGCCGAGGCGCAGGTGGCGGCCTTCGCCGACGACATCGCCTACCACGCCCACGACCTGGATGACGGGTTGCGGGCCAAATTGTTCGGCATCGACGATCTCGCCGATCTGCCGCTGGTCGGCGCGGCGCTGGCCGAGGCCCGGGGACTCACCACCGAGCCGCCCCGGATCCGGCACGAGACCATCCGCCGGGTCATCAACACCATGGTCCACGACGTGATCGTCGAAAGCGGCGCCCGCCTCGCCGCGTTGGCGCCCGGCGATGTCGAGGCGGTGCGCGACGCCGGCGGCCCCGTGGTTGGCTTCTCTGAAACCATGCAGGCCACCAACCGCGTCGTGAAGGCGTTCCTGCATGAGCGGATGTACCGGCACTGGCGGGTCAACCGGATGTCCTACAAGGCGCGCGGCGTCACCAAAGCGCTGGCGGCGCTGCTGCTGGCGCGGCCGGACTTATTGCCGGAAGACTGGCGGCGCCGCGCCGGCGAGGACGATCCACCGCGCACCGCTGAGATCGTGCGGGACTACGTCGCCGGCATGACGGACGGCTTCGCGGCCGACGAGCACCGCCGGCTGACCGATCTGAGCTGGCCGGGCTGAGGACAATGACCGAAAATATTTTTGCAGACTTGCGGAACCTGGTGCTGGCCGAGGTCAGAGCGCTGCTGCCGGACCTGCCGGACACGGCCCTGGCGAAGATTGAACTGACGCCGACGCGGGAGGCCGCGCACGGCGACATGGCAACCAACGCGGCGCTGCTGGCCGCCAAACCCGCGGGGCGCAACCCGCGGGACCTTGCGGCGCAACTGGCGGCCGGCCTTGCCGCGCGCGACGGCATCGCCAAGGCCGAACCGGCAGGGCCGGGCTTCGTCAACATCACGCTGCACCCGGCGCTGCTGCTGGCGCAGCTGCCGGTGATCCTGGCCGCCGGCGAGGCCTACGGCCAGGCGGCGGCGCGGGGCAGAGCGGTGAACGTCGAGTACGTCTCCGCCAACCCAACCGGGCCGCTGCATGTCGGCCATTGCCGGGGCGCCGTGGTCGGCGACGCGCTGGCCAACCTGCTGGCCAAGGCCGGCTACGATGTGACCAAGGAGTACTACCTTAACGACGCCGGCGCCCAGGTCATCGCCCTCGGCCGTGTCGTGTATTTCCGTTACCTGCAAGCGCTGGGGCTAGCCGAACAGGCCGATTCCTACGCCGCCACGGTACCGGGCGGGATGCAATACGGCGGCGACTATCTGGTCCCGGTCGGCCAGGCCTTCGCAGCGGAACACGGCGCGGCCTTTGTCGGCCAGCCGGAAGCTTCCTGGCTGGACACGGCGCGGGAGTTCGGCGTGGTGCGGATGGTCACGCTGGTCCGGGACGACCTTGCCGCCCTCGGCGTCCGGCACGATGTCTTCACATCGGAGCGGGCGTTGATCGAAGCCGGCGGGGTGACGCGGGCGCTAGCGGCGCTCGACACGCGGGGCCTGCTGTATCGCGGCGTGCTGGAGCCGCCAAAGGGCAAGACGCCGGAAGACTGGGAGCCGCGCGAGCAGGTCCTATTTAAATCCACCGCGTTCGGCGACGACGTCGACCGCCCTGTCGAGAAATCCGACGGCGGCAACACCTACTTCGCCAACGACATCGCCTATCACGCCGACAAGATGCGGCGCGGTTTTGCCGCCATGATCGACGTCTGGGGTGCCGATCACGGCGGCTACGTCAAGCGGATGCAGGCCGCGGTGCGCGCCCTCGGCGACGCGGCAGCCCAATTAGACATCGTGCTGTGCCAGATCGTCCGGGTGGTGAAGGACGGCCAGCCGGTGCGGATGAGCAAGCGCGCCGGCACCTTCGTCGAGCTGCGTGACCTGATCGACGAGGTCGGGCCGGACGCCGTGCGCTTCATCATGCTGATGCGCAAATCCGACGCTCAGATGGAGTTCGACCTGAACGCCGCGGTCGCGCAAAGCCGCGATAACCCGGTGTTCTACGTGCAATACGCCCACGCCCGCTGCCGCAGTGTCCTGCGCGCCGCCGGCGAGACCCCCGGGCTGGCGGAGGCCGACCTCACCTCACTCACCGCGCCCGAGGAACTAGCGCTGATCCGCCGGCTAATCGCCTGGCCACGCACCGTGGAAGCGGCGGCGGAAGCGCGCGAGCCGCACCGAATCGCTTTTTATCTGTATGATCTGGCCGGTGACTTCCACGCTTTGTGGAATGCCGGAAGGGATGACGCGGCGTTGCGGTTCTTGCAGGCGGACAATCCGGTCGAGACCAAGGCCCGCCTGGCGCTGGTCAGCACCACCGCGATCGTGCTGCGCGCCGGCCTCGCCGTGCTGGGCGTCACCCCGGCCGAGGAGATGCGATAGATGGCGCGCGACCCGAACCTGCCGGAATATTCCTATGCCAGGCGGCGCGGCCGGCCGGCGCTTGATCCGGCGATGCGGCGGATCGCCATCGGGGCGGGTGTGGTGTCGGCCGCCGTGATCATCGTTGCATTGCTGTGGAGCGGGCTGAAGCCCGGGCTGGGCCTGGGCGGCGCGGTGCCGGAAATCGCCGCGCCAACGACGCCGCTGCGGGTCGTGCCGGCCAATCCCGGCGGCCTCACGGTGCCCGGCGCCAACGAGCAGATCATGTCCGGCCAGACCTCCGATGCCGCGCCGCAACTGGCGCAACCGCCGCCGCCGGCGGAGCTCGGCCAGTTGCAACAGGCCGCCAACGCGCCGCCACAGCCACCGGCCGCTGTTGCCGCTAAGCCTCCACCGCCAGCACCGGCCCCGCCGCCGGCGGCAATCCCAGCACCGGCAACCCCACCCACCGCACTCGCCGGACCGGCGCGCGTGCAGTTGGCGGCCACCAGCACCGAGGCCGCCGCGCATGCGCTTTGGGTCGGGCTGCAACACAAGATACCGGACCTGCTGGCCGGCAAGACGCCGATCTTCATCGAGGCAACGGTCGCCAGCAAAACCGTCTGGCGGCTACGGATCAACGGCTTCGCCGATGCGCCCGCGGCGCAGACATTCTGCCGGGCACTGCTCGCCAAGGGCGCGCCCTGCGTGGTCGCGGCTTTTTGAGCAAACCGGTGATCCTCGGCATCGCCGGGACCGTTTTGCAGATGGAAGAGCGCGTGCTGTTGGTCCGGCATCGGCCGAAAGGGGTGATCTTGTTCTCCCGCAACATCGAAGACCCAACACAACTGGCTGTTCTTGTTGAACAACTGCGGCACGCCTTGCCGGATGACGGCGTCTTGATGGTCGACCAGGAAGGCGGCCGGGTCGCGCGGCTGAAGCCGCCGCACTGGCCTGAGCTGCCGCCGGCGGCGACGCTGAAAACGCCCGAAGCCGCCACGGCGCATGGCCGCGCCCTCGGCGACATGGTGGCGCAGGCGGGGTTCGACGTGGCGGCGGCGCCGGTGCTCGACCTGCGTCACGCCGACGCCGACGCCGTGATCGGCGACCGCGCGCTCTCCGGAGATCCCGCGGTCGTCGCGGCGCTGGGCGGGGCGATCGCGGCCGGCATCGTCGCCGCCGGCGTCATCCCGGTGATGAAGCACATCCCCGGCCACGGCCGCGCCACTGTGGACAGCCACGCCGCCCTGCCGGTGGTCGCGGTAACCGACCTTGCCGCCGACTTTGCCCCCTTCATCGCCAACAACACGCTGCCCTGGGCGATGACCGCGCATATTGTGTATCAGGCCTACGATTCCGAGCGCCCGGCCACCTTGTCCAAAACCGTGATCCGGCGTGTCATACGCGGCATGATCGGTTTCACCGGCACCCTCATCAGCGACGATCTGGCAATGGCGGCTCTCTCCGGCACCCCGGCCGCGCGGGCGCTGGCGGCACTCGAGGCCGGCTGTGACCTGGCGCTGTACTGCCCCGGCGACAGCGCCGGCAATACCGAAATTCTAGAGGCGATCGCCAATGCCGGGTGACGCCGAAACGCTGATCTTGCGGCTGGACGGTTATGAAGGCCCGCTCGACCTGCTGCTCGAACTGGCGCGCGCGCAAAAGGTCGACCTGGCGAAAATCTCCATCCTGGCGCTGGTCGAGCAGTTCCTGGCGGTGATCGAGGGTGCGTTGCGGGTCCGGCTGGAATTGGCGGCGGACTGGCTGGTGATGGCGGCCTGGCTCACCTGGCTGAAAAGCCGGCTGCTGCTGCCGGCGACTGGTGCCGCGGATGACGAGGCGCCGAGCGCCGAACTCCTGGCCGACCGCCTAGCGGCGCTGCAAACGGTGCGGGCCGGCGCCGCCTGGCTGGCGGCGCGGCCGCAACTTGGCACGGCGGTGTTCGCGCGCGGCGAGGCCGAGGACATGACGCAAATCGACCGCTCGCGGCTGAAACTGGACCTGCCGGCGCTGCTCGGCGCCTACCTTGGCGCGCGGCGCAGGGCAGGGGCCAAGCGGCAATACCAGCCCCGGCCAGCGCCGCTTTTCACCATCCAGAACGCTCTGGCGCAGCTCGGCCGGCTGTTGGAAACACTGCCCGACTGGTCGACCCTGGAAGCGTTTCTGCCGGCGGGGCTGGAACAAGGACCGGCGCGGCGCGGCGCAATCGCAGCCACGCTGGTGGCCGGGCTGGAACTGGCGCGCGACGGCCGGCTGACACTGGTACAGGAACATGATTTCGGCCCGATCCGGCTTCGCCAGGCGCGCAGTGCCCCCGATGGACGCTGAGGACGCCATGGAGCCGGCGCTGCGGCTGGCCGAGGCGCTGATCTTCGCCAGCCGCGAGCCGGTCGTCCCGCGCCTGCTCGCCAACCTGCTGCCCGAAGGCGCCGACGCGGACGCGGTGCTGGCCGCCCTCGCCACACGCTACGCGCAGCGCGGCGTCAACCTGGTGTCGGTCGCCGGCGGCTGGCAGTTCCGCACCGCCGAGGACCTCGCCCTCACCTTGCGCAAGGTGGTGGAACTGCCGCGCCGGCTGCCGCGCGTCGCCATGGAAACCTTGGCGGTGATCGCCTACCACCAGCCGGTGACCCGCGCCGAGATTGAGGAGATCAGGGGCGCCGCCCTGGCCCAGGCCACCTTCGACCTGCTGCTGGAAAACGACCTGATCATGCCCAAAGGTCGGCGGGAAACGCCCGGCCGCCCCAGCCTGTGGGGCACCACGCCGGCCTTCCTCGCGCAATTTGGCCTGAACGACCTGCGCGACCTGCCCAAGCGAGAAGACCTGCTGATGGACCCGGAACCACGCCCCGCCCCAGGCGCCGCCCCCACATGACCCTGCGCATCACCCGCGAATCTCTGCTCGACGGCACCATGCACCGGCGGTTCCGCGAAATGGCCGCGCGCAACCCGGACATGGAAGTGCGCGGCGAAGCCGAAATGGCGCTGCTGCTGGAACAAACACTGGCGCGGCACGACCCCGCCCAGGACCTGCACGTATTCGGTTACGGCTCGCTGATCTGGAACCCGGCCTTCCACTACCTCGACAGCCAGAAGGCGCTGGTGCGCGGCCTGCACCGGCGCTTCTGCCTCAAGCTCTTCCAGGGCCGCGGCACCCGCGAAACCCCCGGCCTGATGCTGGCCCTGGACTACGGCGGCGCCTGCAACGGCGTCGTCTTCCGCATCGCCGCGGCACAGGCGGCGGAAGAACTCCGCATCATCTGGATGCGCGAAATGTTCGGCGGCTCCTATAACGCCCGCTGGGTCACCGCCACCACGCCCGCCGGCCCGGTTCGCGCGATCACCTTCGTGATCAACCGCCGGCACCCGCGCTACACCCCGGAACTTAGCGTCGCCCAGACCGCCGCCATCCTCGCCACCGCCGCCGGCGACCTCGGCAGTTGCCGGGAATACCTCGACAATACCGTCCAACACCTGGCCGAACTGGGCCTGCGCGATGCCGGGTTGGAGCGGATCATGGCGGCGATACCTAAGAAAGAGCCTCCGGCGGCTGGGGCCGAGAGGCCCCAGACCCCATGAGTGGAGACTTGGGTTGGCCACTCAGAGAACCGTGATTGATGTTTTGCGCTTCGCGCTGGCTCGGCTTCTCCCAGTCTTACACTAAGCAGGATGAAGCAGCTTCCGCGCAAAGCGCATAAAATAACTACCCGGCTCCCTGAGTGGCCAACCCCGTCCCGGGGTCTGGGGCCTCCCGGCCCCAGCCGCCGGAGGCCCTTACTTTGCGTGGCGGCGCAAAACGTTTTAGTCAGCCGCGCATGTTTGGCTTTTCCTGGGCAGAGATCGGTTTGATCATGGCGGTGGCGCTGATCGCGATCGGGCCCAAGGATTTGCCGGTGGCGATCCGCACCGTGACCACGATGATGAAAAAGGCCCGCGGGATGGCGGCCGAGTTTCAGGGCCATGTGGATGAGATGATGCGGGAGGCCAATCTTTCCGACGTCAAGACCGAGATCAACAAGCTGCGGCGGTTCGATTTCAAGGGCGCGGCGGAAAAGACGATCGACCCGGATGGCACGTTGCGGGAGGCGGTGAAGACGCCATTTCCTGCAACAGCAGTGATGCAGCCGGGGGCGCCGGCGGTTCCCGCGGCGGTGGTGGTGGTAGAGCCGGTGGTCGACGCGCCGGATTTTGTCCCGCCGGATGCGGCGCGCAAGCCGCCGATGCCCCACTTCATCCCGCCGAACACCCGGCGCTGGGGGTACTGAGTGGCCACCAACGCGGCAGGCGACGAGATCAACGACAAGGAGATGCCGCTGCTGGAGCATCTGGCGGAGCTGCGGCGCCGGCTGCTGTGGTCGGCGGTGGCGTTCATCCTGGCGTTCCTGCTGTGCTACCATTTCGCGCCGCGGATTTACGAGTTTCTGGCGGCACCGCTGGCGAACGCGCTGAAGGCGCGGGGCCAGGCGCCGCAACTTATCTATACGGCGCTGTACGAGGCGTTTTTCACTTACATCAAGGTTGCGGTGTTCGGCGCGGCGTTCCTGTCGTTTCCGGTAATCGCAACGCAGTTGTGGATGTTCATCGCGCCGGGGCTGTACCGAAAAGAAAAGCGGGCGATGCTGCCGTTCCTGGTGGTGACGCCGATCTTGTTCTTCGCCGGCGGCGCGCTCGCCTATTACGTGATCTTTCCGACCGCGTGGAAGTTCTTCCTGAGCTTCCAGAACGTGCCGAAGGGTTCTGACATCAAGATCGATCTGATGGCGAAGGTGAGCGACTACCTGAACCTGGTGATGAAGCTGATCTTCGCATTCGGGCTGAGCTTCGAGTTGCCTGTACTGCTGACGCTACTGGGAAGAGTCGGGATCATCGGCTCGGCGGGCCTGAAAAAATATCGGCGCTACGCCTATGTGGGTTGCTTTATTCTGGCGGCGATCCTGACACCGCCGGACATTCTCACGCAATGCGGATTAGCGGGGCCGCTGATCCTGCTTTACGAGATCTCGATTTTTTCGGTAAAGATGGTCGAGCCAAAGCCGGATGCCGATGCAAATGCAGATGCGTAATCCGCTTCCTCCTCGTCATTGCGAGCCGGCTTTAGCCGGCGTGGCAATCCAGAACCAGGCCCATGCGCTTCCGAGACAGCGGCCAGTTTTGATTTCATATGCCTGCCAGCTGGGGTTATCCGGCGGTTCGGTTCTGGATTGCTTCCCCCGGCCTTCGCAGGGTCGCAATGACGGTTGATTCCTCATGCACGACGTAAAAGCGATCCGGGAAGATACGCAGGCCTTCAATGAGGCAATGACGCGGCGGGGCGTCAAATCGGCGGCCGACGAAATCGTCGCGCTGGATGACGCCCGGCGTTCGGCGGTCGCGCAGCTACAGGAGAGGCAAGCGAAGCGAAACGCTTTGGCAAAGCAGATCGGCGAGGCCAAGCGTGCCAAGCTGGATACCACGACTCTCGAAGCCGACGGCGCCGGCCTGCGCAATGAAATGGATATTCTCGAACTTCAGGTACCGAACCTGGAATCCGCGCTCAGGCAGAGCATCGAAGTTCAACCGAACGTGCTCGATCAGGATGTACCGGAAGGACGCGACGAGGCTGACAACACAGAGCACAAGCGGGTTGGTGACCTGCGGAATCCTGGCTTTACCCCAAAGCAGCATTTCGAGATCGGCGAAGCGCTCCAGCTAATGGATTTTGCCGCGGCAGCTAAGCTCGCCGGCTCCCGCTTCACGGTGCTGCGGGGCGACTTGGCGCGGTTGGAGCGGGCGCTCGGGCAGTACATGCTGGATGTTCACACGCAGGAGCATGGCTACACCGAAACCTCCGTCCCGCTGCTGGTGAATGAAAAAGCAATGTTCGGCACCGGGCAGTTGCCGAAATTTGCCGAGGATCTGTTCAAGACCACTGACGGCCGCTGGTTGATCCCCACCGCCGAAGTCTCGTTGACCAATCTGGTCGCCGATGAAATTCTACCGGAAAAAAACCTGCCGCTGCGCTACACCGCGCTGACCCCGAGTTTCCGCGCCGAGGCCGGCTCCGCCGGGCGGGATGTCCGGGGCATGTTGCGGCAGCACCAGTTCTACAAGGTCGAGCTGGTCAGCATCACCCATCCGGACGAAAGCACCGCCGAGCACGAGCGGATGACCCGCTGCGCCGAGGTGATCCTGGAGCGGCTGGAACTACCGTACCGGCGGATGCTGCTTTGCGCCGGCGATACCGGCTTTTCCGCCGCCAAAACCTACGACCTGGAAGTCTGGCTGCCGGGGCAGGGGATGTATCGGGAGATTTCCTCCTGCTCCAACACCCGCGCCTTTCAGGCCCGCCGCATGAACGCCCGCTTCCGCCCGGCGCAGGGCAAGGGCACCGAATTCGTCCACACCCTGAACGGCTCCGGCGTCGCGGTCGGGCGGGCGCTGATCGCAGTGCTGGAGACCTACCAGAACGAGGACGGCTCGGTAACGGTGCCGGCGGCGCTGCGGCCGTACATGGGCGGCCTGGAGCGGATCACCGGCTGAAGCGGTGGATGACATAGCGGCGCCACACCCGCGCGAAGCGCAATGACTTCCTCAGCTTTCCGAACCCGCGAGCGGCCAACCCAAATCCCAACTCAAGGGGTCTGGGGCCTCCCGGCCCCAGCCGCCGGAGGCCTTTTCTTCACTTGCGCCGTATAATTTTTCAGATGAGTATCGGTGCGCGGAGAGAAGGATTTCACCATACTTGAGCGCGCGGTCCAGGACGTAGCCACGCAGACGGCGGTGCCTGTAGTGGCGCTGCGTGGGGTGCGAAAGCAGTACGGCGCGTCGGTGGCGGTCGCCTCGCTCGATCTGGAGATCGCGGCGGGCGAGTTTTTCACCTTCCTGGGGCCATCCGGCTCTGGCAAGACCACAACCTTGCGGCTGATCGCGGGCTTCGAGACACCGGATGAGGGGCGGATCGAACTGGAAGGGCGGGACGTGGCGCGGCTGCCGCCTTACGCCCGCGACGTCAACACGGTGTTCCAGGACTATGCGTTGTTTCCGCATATGACGTTGCAGGAGAACGTCGCCTACGGCCTACGCGCCAAGCGTGTGGCGCCGCGCCAGGCGGCAGCGCAGGCGGCCGACGCCCTCGCCATGGTGCAGTTGGAGGCGTTCGCGGCACGCAAGCCGGCGCAGCTTTCCGGCGGCCAGCGGCAGCGCGTCGCGCTGGCGCGCGCCATCGTCAACCGGCCGCGGGTGCTGCTGCTGGACGAACCGCTCGGCGCGCTCGACCTCAAATTGCGCCACCAGATGCAGATCGAGCTGAAATCGTTGCAGGTACGCACCGGCATCACCTTCCTGTACGTCACGCACGACCAGGAAGAGGCGCTGACGATGAGCGACCGCGTCGCAGTGTTCAACCATGGCCGGATCGAGCAGGTCGGCACCCCGTTTGAATTGTACGAGGAACCGGCCAGCGCTTTTGTTGCCGATTTCGTCGGCATCTCCAACCTGATCGAACTCGGCGACGGCAAAGGCGTGCTGCGGCCGGAGAAGATCACGCTGCTGGCGCCGGACGCGGCACCGCCACCGGGATTGTTGTCGCGGGCCGGCCGGGTGGTGAACGCCGGCTACCTCGGCATGTTCACCCGCTACCAGGTGGCGCTCCAGGACGGTACGCTGCTGGCGGTCGTGGAGCAGAACGCGCAAACCGCGGCGGGGCAAACGCGGCTCGCGGTTGGCCAGGCGGTGCAAGCAGTCTGGCGCGAGGACAGTGTAAGACGGCTCAAACAGGAGGGACCACTATGAAAGACAAGATCAGACGGCTGATGGCGCGCGTTGTGCTGGGCTCGGCGGCGTGCCTGCCGGTGGCGCAAACCGCGCTGGCGGTCGCACCGCTCGCCGCGATCGGCAAAGGCGAAGGCGCGCTCAACGTTGTCGCCTGGGAAGGCTACGCGCAGGACGACTGGGTCAAGCCGTTCGAGAAGGCAACCGGCTGCACCGTACACGCCAAATACGCCGGCTCGTCGGACGAAATGGTGGCGCTGATGCGGGGCGGCGGCGGCGGCCAGTACGACGTGGTGAGCGCCTCCGGAGACGCCACGCTGCGGCTGATCTACGGCCACAACGTGCAGCCGATCAACATCAAGCTGATCCCGGCCTGGATCAACTTCATTCCGCAGCTGAAGGCGCCTGACTTCAACACCGTGAAAGGCGTACATTACGGCGTCTCCTACGAATGGGGCCCGAACACGCTGCTGTACAACACGAAGGTGGTGACGCCGGCGCCGACCTCCTGGAGCGTGATCTACGACAAGACATACGCCGGCAAGATCACCGTGCCGGACAACCCGATCCAGATCGCCGACGCCGCGCTGTATCTGGAAAAGACCAAGCCGGTACTGGGCATAACCGATCCGTATGAGCTGAACCAGACGCAGATGGACGCCGTGGTGACGCTGCTGAAGGAGCAACGCCAGTACATCAAAAAATACTGGGCGCTGGCGTCGGACGAGATCAGCCTGTTCACCAATGGCGACGCCGTGGTCGGCGCCTCCTGGCCGTACCAGACCAACACGCTGCAAGCGGCGAAAGTGCCGGTTGCCGATACTCTGCCGAAAGAAGGCGTCACCGGCTGGGCCGATACCTGGATGGTCTCCGCCAAAACCCCGCACCCGAACTGCGCCTATCAGTGGATCAACTGGGTTACGACGCCAAAAGTGCAGGCGCAACAGGCGATCTATTTCGGCGAAACGCCCGCCAACACGCTGGCCTGCAAGGAGATGGACGCGCAACAGGCCGGCTCCTGCGCGCAATATCACGGCGATGCGCCGGCCAGCTATTTCGACCAGATCAAATTCTGGAAAACGCCTCTTAAGGATTGCGGCAACGGCAAGATGGACTGCCTGGACTATCAGGGCTGGCAGCGCGAATGGCAGGAAGTGAAGGGCTGAACCTTGCCCGATCGCCGGCAGGCTTTCGGCAGCGCGGGCTTGCTCGCGCTGCCGGCGGTCTGGTTCATCCTCTGCTACCTGGCGGCGATCGGCGCACTGCTGATCTCGGCGTTCTGGAGCGTGGACTCGATGTCCGGCCAGATCACCGCCAACTGGAACCTCGACAACTTCCGCACGCTGTTCGCGGACGCGGTGTACGGCAAAATAGCCGGGCGTACGCTGGGCATCGCCGCCGCGGTCACGGTCACGGATGCAATCATGGCCTGGCCATTCGCCTACGTCATGGCCCGCCTCGCCGGGCCGCGAGCCCGGGCGGTACTGATGACGCTGGTGCTGGTGCCGCTCTGGTCCAGCTACCTCGCCCGCGTCTATGCCTGGCGGCTGATCCTGGCGCATGACGGCGCGCTGAACTGGGCGCTCGCCGGCATCGGCCTGCCGGATGCCAGCATCGGCTATTCCAACTGGGCGATGTGGATCGTGTTCTCCTACCTCTGGCTGCCGTTTATGATCCTGCCGCTTTACGCGGCGCTGGAGCGCATCCCGCCCTCCCTGCTGGAAGCCTCCGGCGACCTCGGCGCCCGCGGCTGGACCACCTTCCGCCGCGTCATGTGGCCGCTCGCTCTGCCCGGCATGGTCGCCGGTTCGATCTTCACCTTCTCGCTGACGCTCGGCGACTACGTCACGCCCATGCTGGTCGGCGGCCCCGGCTCGGACTTCATCGGCAACGTGGTCTACGCAAACGTAGGCGTCACCAACGACATCCCCTTCGCCGCCGCCTACGCGATGCTGCCGCTGCTGGTGATGGCAGGCTACCTCGTCATCGCCCGCCAGCTCGGCGCGTTCGAGGCGCTGTGAAACTCGTTCTCTGGGCCATCGTCGTCGCCATCCTGGCGTTCCTGTTCATCCCCGTCCTGGTCATCGTGCTCTACGCGTTTGCCGCGTCCAACGTGCAGGCCTGGCCGATCGGCGCGCTCAGCCTGCGTTGGTTCCCGCTCACCTGGGCCGACGACGACGTCCGCGCCGCCCTCTGGCTCTCCATCGAGGTCGCTGCGGCCGCCACCGCCATCGCCACCGTGCTCGGCCTGCTGGCGGCACTCGCCGTGGCGCGGATGCGCTTCTTTGGCCGCGAAATCGTCTCCTTCGTCGTCGTCCTGCCGATCGCGCTGCCCGGCATCCTCACCGGCATCGCGCTCGCCTCGTACTTCGCCGCCCTCGGCCTCAACCTCTCCTACTGGACCATCGTCGTCGGCCACGCCACCTTCTGCACCGTCATCGTCTATAACAACGTCCTCGCCCGCCTGCGCCGCCTCCCCAAATCCCTCACCGAAGCCTCCGCAGACCTCGGCGCCAAACCCTTCGCCACCTTCCGCAAAATCACCTTGCCCATGACCGCCAGCGCCATCGGCGCCGGCGCCCTCCTGGCCTTCGCACTCTCCTTCGATGAAGTCATTGTCACCACCTTCACCGCCGGCGCCCAGAACACCCTGCCACTCTGGATCTTCGGCGCCATCCGCCTCGGCCAGAAATTGCCCGAAGTGAACGTGGTGGTGTTCGCGGTGATCCTCGCCACCATCGTCCCCGTCCTGCTGTCCCAGCGCTTGATGGGCAGCGCCGGGCGGATCGGGGACAGATAAAAGAGCCTCCGGCGGCTGGGGCCGAGAGGCCCCAGACCCCAGGACGGGGTTGGCCACTCGAAGGGCGAAGTTGTGGCGGGAAAGATTTGGCGCGCTTCGCGCAGCAACTGATCTGGTTCGTCTCGCCTCGCATGTCCCACCCGTTGCGCGAAGCACATTAAAAATCTTTTTGCCACACCTCCGCGCTCCGAGTGGCCAACCCCATCCCGGGGTCCGGAGCCTCCCGGCCCCGGCGGGTGCAGGGCAGCGCCCTGCCGCTTCCTCTAGTCCATCAACCAGTTACCTTTCGTCATTAGCACGTAACCGGCCAAATACGCGGCGGCGGGACAAGGCGGGCGGGAGCGTTTAAAGGATGCCGCTTGTGATGAAGGGTGGGTTGGTTTGGTTGAACCGGAGTTGAGGCGGCGGCGGCGGCGCTGGCCCTGGGTGTTGCTGGTCCTGGCGGCGCTGTTGGCGGTGTTTATCTACATCCGGCATTCCGGCGGCGCCCATAAGCGGGCGGCGGCGCCGCAGAGTGTCGGCGTGGCGACGGCGGTGGCGGGGCCGATGCCGGAGGTGCTGAACGCGCTGGGCACGATCACACCGCTCGCGACGGTCACGGTATTGCCGCAGCTTTCCGGTTATCTGACAGAGGTTGCCTTCACCGAGGGCGAGACCGTGCAGGCCGGCCAGTTCCTGGCGCAGATCGACCCGCGGCCCTACCAGATCAATCTCGAGCAATACCAAGGCCAGCAGGACAAGGACCGGGCGGCGCTGGGCCAGGCGCAGTCCGATCTGGCGCGCTACGAGTTGCTGGGCCGGCAGAACTCGATCTCGGCGCAGCAGATCACCGATCAGCGCTTTCTGGCGGCGCAGGACCAGGCGGCGATCCAGATCGACCAGGCCAATATCGACACTGCCAAACTGGATCTTGCCTATTGCCACATCACCTCGCCGGTCGCCGGCCGGGTCGGTTTGCGGCTGGTCGATGTCGGCAACTACGTCACGTCGGGCAGCACCACGGGGATCGCGGTCGTCACCACGATCGCGCCGACCTCGGTGATCTTCAGCATGGCGCAGACCGCACTTTCGCCGGTGCTGGTGCGTCTCGCCGCCGGTGCCACGCTGCAGGCCACCGCCTATTCCAGCGACGACAGCACCGCACTCGCCACCGGCACATTATCGGCGGTGGACAACCAGGTCGACACCAGCACCGGCATGGTCAAGCTGCGGGCGGACTTCGCCAACGCCGACGGCACGCTGTTCCCCAACGAGTTCGTCAACATCCATCTGCTGGTGGACACCTTGCGAAACGCCACGCTGGTGCCGGCGCCGGCGGTGCAGACCGGCGCGCCCGGCACCTATGTTTACGTCCTCGACAGCGACGATGTCGTCAGCGTGCAGAACGTCACAACCGGCCCGACCGACGGAGTCAACACCGTGATCGCGAAGGGGCTGAAACCGGGCGACGTGGTGGTGACCGACGGCGTGGACCGGCTGGCGGATGGTGCCAAGGTCAGCATCGCGACCGGGACCGCGCCCACGGCGGCGAACGGTGCGAGCCACAAGCACAGGCACAAGCACAGCGGCGCCGGCGCGCCGTCCGGACCGATGGGGCCAGGCGGGCCGCCATGAGCCACGCCTGACCCTCTTTCGATGAATCCCTCACGTCTTTTCATTCTGCGGCCGGTCGCGACGTCGCTGCTGATGATCGCCTTCGTGCTGGTCGGGCTGGTCGCTTACAAATACCTGGCGGTCTCGGCGCTGCCGGATGTCGATTACCCGACCATCCAGATACAGACCTTCTACCCCGGCGCCAGCCCGGAGGTGATGACCGCCTCGGTCACGGCACCGCTGGAGCGCCAGCTCGGCGCGATGGAGGGGCTGAACCAGATGTCGAGCCAGAGCTCGGCCGGGGCCTCGATCATCACCCTGCAATTCAACCTTTCGCTGAGCCTCGACATCGCCGAGCAGGAGGTGCAGGCGGCGATCAACGCGGCCGGAAACCTGCTGCCCAGCGACCTGCCGGCGCCGCCGATCTACGCCAAGGTCAACCCGGCCGACGCGCCGATCATGACGCTCGCCGTCACCTCGAACACGCTGCCGCTGACCGACCTCGAATCGATCGCCAACGCCCGGCTCGGCTCGAAGATCTCGGAGCTGCCGGGCGTCGGCCTGGTCAGCATCAGCGGCGGCAACGTGCCGGCGGTGCGCATTCAGGTGAATCCGCGGGCTCTGGCAAGCTACGGTATTTCGCTCGACAACATCCGCACCCAGGTCAACAACCTCAACGTCAACACCCCGAAGGGCAGCTTCTCCGGCCCAGCGCAGAGCTACACGATCAACGCCAACGACCAGATCACCGACGCCTCGGAATACGCCGCGCTGATCGTGGCCTATAAAAACGGCACGCCGGTGCGGCTCGGCGATGTCGCGAAGATCGTCGCGGGCGCCGAGAACGCCGAGCTCGGCGCCTGGTCCGGCCGGACCCCGGCGATCATCCTGAACGTGCAACGTCAGCCCGGCGCCAACGTCATCGCTACCGTCGATGAAATAAAAGCAATGCTGCCGACGCTCACCAGCGGCCTGCCGGCGGCGCTCCAGGTCACGGTGCTGAGCGACGGCACCACCTCGATCCGCGCTTCGGTCAGCGACGCCGAATTCGAGCTGCTGCTCAGCGTCGCCCTGGTCGTGCTGGTGATCTTCGTGTTCCTGCGCAACTTCCGCGCCACCATCATCCCCAGCATCTCCGTCCCGGTATCGCTGATCGGCACGCTGGCGGCGATGTACCTGTTCAATTTCTCGATCGACAACCTGTCGCTGATGGCGCTGGTGATCGCGACCGGCTTCGTGGTCGATGATTCCATCGTGATGATCGAGAACATCGCGCGCTATCTGGAGATGGGCAGAAGCCCGCTGGAAGCGGCGCTGGAAGGCGCCGGCCAGATCGGCTTCACGATCATCTCGCTCACCGTCTCGCTGCTGGCGGTGCTGATCCCGCTGTTGTTCATGGGCGACGTGGTCGGCCGGCTGTTCAACGAATTCGCGGTCACGCTGGCTGTCACGATCATCATCTCAGCCGTGGTGTCGCTGACCCTGGTGCCGATGCTGAGCGCCCGGCTGCTGCGCCCGGCGGCCGAGCAACCGCAAAACCGCTTCCAGCGCTGGAGCGAACGCAATTTCGACCGGCTGATCGCCGGCTACGGACGCGGCCTGACCACCGTTCTGGCCCATGCCCGCCTTACGCTCGCGGTCGCGGTGCTCACGCTGATCCTCACCGTGCTGATGTACGTGTTTATCCCGAAAGGCTTCTTCCCGGTGCAGGACACCGGCCAGATCGCCGGCATCTCCCAGGCTTCGCAATCGACCTCCTACGCCGCCATGGCGCAACACCAACAGGCCCTCGCCGACATCATCCTGAAGGACCCGGGTGTCGTCAGCCTGTCTTCGACCATCGGCATCGACGGCACCAATACCACGCTGAACGCCGGCCGCTTCCTGATCAACCTGAAGCCGAAAGGCGAGCGCGCCAGCGCCAGCGCGATCATCCGCCGGCTGACGCGCGAAGTCGCCGGCGTGCCCGGCGTCGCGCTGTTCATGCAGCCGGTGCAGAGCCTGACGCTGAACACCACGATCAGCCCGACGCAGTACCAGTTCGTGCTCGAGGACCCGAACGAGGCCGACTTCACGAAATACGTGCCGCCGCTGATGGCCAGCCTGAAAGCGCTGCCGCAACTGGCCGACGTGGCGAGCGAGCTGCAAGCCAACGGCCTCTCCGTCTTCATCGAGATCGACCGCGCCAACGCCTCGCGCTTCGGCATCACCCCCGCGACCATCGATTCCGCGCTGTACGACGCCTTCGGGCAGCGCATCATCTCGACCATCTTCACCCAGACCGACCAGTTCCGGGTGATCATGCAGGTCGACCCGAAACTCACCACCAACATCGCCTCGCTCGGCTCGATCTACCTGCCGTCATCCTCGGCCAGCGGCGGCCAGGTGCCGCTCTCGGCGATCGCCACCTTCACGGTCCGCCCGGACCCGCTGATGATCGAACACGCCGGGCAATTCCCCTCCACCACAATCTCCTTCAACCTCGCCCCCGGCGCCTCGCTCGGCGGCGCCGTCTCGGCGATCACCAAGGCCGAGACCAAGCTCAATCTGCCGAAGGCGATGCTCACCCATTTCCAGGGCGCCGCTTTGGCCTTCCAGAATTCGCTCGGCAACGAAGTGTTCCTGGTCCTGGCGGCGCTGATCGCCGTCTACATCGTGCTCGGCGTGCTGTACGAGAGTTTCATCCATCCGGTGACCATCCTCTCGACGCTGCCTTCGGCCGGCATCGGCGCCCTGCTGTTCCTTTGGATCTCCGGCGAGGGGCTGGATGTCATCGGCATCATCGGCATCGTGCTGCTGATCGGCATCGTCAAGAAAAACGCCATCATGATGATCGACTTCGCCCTGCACGCCGAACGCAACGAAGGCAAAGCCCCGCGCGACGCCATCTACGAGGCCAGCCTGCTCCGGTTCCGGCCGATCCTGATGACCACACTCGCGGCAATGCTGGCCGGGCTACCCCTGATGCTCGGCGGCGGCATGGGCTCGGAACTGCGCCGGCCCCTCGGCCTCGCCATCGTCGGCGGCCTGGCGGTGAGCCAGGTGCTGACACTGTTCACAACGCCGGTGATCTACCTCGCCTTCGACGGTCTGGCGCGGCGGGTGCGGCGGCGGTGGGCATGAGCAAGGGAAGGCAAGGGCCTCCGGCGGCCGGGGCCGCCCGCGCGCGGAGCGCGCTACTATACTTAAGGCTGCTCCGCAGCCGGCCCCGGACCCCAGGACGGGGTTGGCCACTCGTAGGCCGTGGTGTGAATTTTATTGCGCTTCGCGCCGCCGTTGCGGCCGCGCGGGCCAATGCAGCCAACCCATCCACTCCGTCATTGCGAGCCGGCGAAGCCGGCGCGGCAATCCAGCTTCTTCTCGTCCTGGGCGCTCGCCATGACGATCCCAGCGCCACCGCCCTCGCCGCAACCCAGCGCGAAGCGCAATCACATCCCTCCCGCGCCCCACTTTCCGAGTGGCCAACCCCGTCCCGGGGTCTGGGGCCTCCCGGCCCCAGCCGCCGGAGGCCCTTAAGTCTGGGGACCCTCTCTTTGGCGGTCGATTCACGCCGAGCTGCGCTCGACGATCGCCCGCGCGGCCCCAGCCGCCGGAGGCCCTGTTAAATGAACCTCCCCGCCTTCTTCATCCGCCGCCCGGTGGCGACGACTTTGCTCACCATCGGCATCGCCCTCTCCGGCATCCTGGCCTTTTTCAAACTCCCGGTCGCCCCGCTGCCGCCGATTTCCTTTCCCACCATCCAGGTGATGGCGACGATGGCGGGCGCCAGCCCGGACACCATGGCGGCGACGGTGGCGGAACCGCTGGAGCGGCATCTCGGCACCATCGCCGACGTGACGGAGATGACCTCGACATCGGGTGTCGGCTCGGCTCGTATCACGCTGCAATTCGGCCTCGACCGGAATGTCGACGGCGCGGCGCGGGACGTGGAGGCGGCGATCCAGGCGGCGCGCGCCGATCTGCCCACCACGCTGCGCGCCAACCCGACCTACAACAAGTTCAACCCGGCCGACGCGCCGATCATGATCCTTGCTTTGAGTTCGAAGACGCTGACGCCGGCGCAGCTCTACGATGCCGCGGATAACGTGCTGGAGCAGCAATTCTCGCAGATTTCCGGCGTCGGTCAGGTCGAACTCGGCGGCAGCGCGTTGCCGGCGGTGCGGGTCGATCTGCAACCGGGGCCGCTGAACAAATACGGCATCGGGCTGGAGGACGTGCGGGCGGCGCTGGCCGCCGCCAACGCCAACGCGCCGAAGGGTTATTTCGACCGCGGCAACCAGCGCCTGCAGCTCTACACCAACGACCAGGCGACCGTCGCGGCGCAGTATCGCGGCCTGGTGATCGCCTATCGCAACGGCCAGGCGGTGCGGCTTGCCGATGTCGCGGATGTCACTGACTCGGTCGAGAACACCCAGAACGCCGGCTTGTTCAACGGCAAGCCGGCGGTGCTGGTGATCCTGCACCCGAGCCCGGGCGCCAACGTGATCAAGACCGTCGATCAGGCCAAGGCATTGCTGCCGGAAATCCGCGCCGCTTTGCCGCCGGCGGTCGACATCGCCCTGGCGCTCGACCGCAGCCAGTCGATCCGCGCCGCGCTGGGCGACACCGAGCGGACGCTGTTCATCGCCGTGCTGCTGGTGGTCGGCGTGGTCTTCGTGTTCCTGCGCTCCGGCCGGGCGACGCTGATCCCCGGCCTCGCCGTGCCGGTCTCGATCCTGGGCACTTTCGGGCCGATGTACCTGCTCGGCTTCAACCTCGATAACCTCTCGCTGATGGCACTGACCATTGCCACCGGCTTTGTGGTGGACGACGCGGTGGTGGTCGAGGAAAACGTCATGCGCCATATCGAGGACGGGGTGCCGCCGTTCGAGGCGGCTTTGCGCGGCGCCGGCGAGGTCAGCTTCACCGTGATGTCGATGAGCCTGTCGCTGATCGCGGTGTTTCTGCCGATCCTGCTGATGCCGGGGCTGGTCGGCCGGTTGTTCCGGGAATTCGCCGAGACGCTGTCGATCACCATTTTGATCTCGCTGCTGGTCTCGCTGACCGCCACGCCGATGCTGTGCGCGCTCTTGCTGCGGCCGAACGAGGCCGAGGCCGGGCGCCGCAACTGGCTGCTGCGGCAAATGGAAGCCGGCTTCACGGCTTCGCTCGCCTTTTATTCGAGTTCGCTGCGCTGGGCGCTGCGGCACGCAAGGTTGGTCGGCGTCGGGCTGATCCTCACCGTGATCCTGAACGTCGCGCTGTTCGTGGTGGTGCCGAAGGGCTTCTTTCCGGAGCAGGATACCGGCCTGATCATCGGCATGGTGCAGGGCGACCAGAGCATCTCCTTCGCCGCAATGAAGGCCAAGCTGACGCAGTTGCAAGCCATCGTGCAGCACGACAAGGGGGTGGCCACGGTATCTGGCTTCACCGGCGGCCGCGCCACCAATAGCGGCTTCGTTTTCATCACGCTGAAGCCGCTGGCCCAGCGCCACGTCACGGCCACCGCCATCGTGGCCAGGCTGCGCGCCCCGCTGGCCCGGGTGCCGGGCGTCGATCTGTTCCTGGTGCCGGCGCAGGACCTGCGGGTCGGCGGCCGGCAAAGCAACGCCGAGTACCAATACACGCTGCAAAGCGATGACAGCGCGGCGTTGTACGAATGGGTGCCGAAGATCGTCGCCGCGCTGAAGAACAACCCGAAGCTGCTGGACGTCAATTCGGACCTGCAACAGGGCGGCCTGGAGAGCGACATCGTCATCGACCGGCCGACCGCGTCCCGCCTCGGGGTCACGCCGAGCGAGATCGACAACACGCTGTACGACGCCTTCGGGCAGCGCACCGTCTCGACCATCTACAACCCGCTCAACCAGTACGAGGTGGTGATGGAACTGGCGCCGCGTTATCTGCAGACGCCGGACTCGCTGAAACAGATCTATGTCAGCACCTCCGGCGGCTCGGCCAGCGGCGCCTCGCAGACCAACGCGCCGGCCGGCTCCGTCAGCATCACGGCACCCGGCAGCGCCACCAGCACGGTCGCCACCGTGGCGCTCGACTCCGCCACCAACCAGGCGATCAACGCGATCGCCGCCAGCGGCCATTCCAGCGCTTCCAGCGGCAGCGCGGTCAGCACCAACCAGGAGACGATGGTGCCGCTTTCGGCTTTCGCGACCTTCCGGCCCGGCACCGCGCCGATCTCGGTCAACCACCAGAGCGGGCAACTGGCGAGCACGATCTCCTTCAGCCTGCCGGCCGGCGTCGCACTCGGCACCGCCGCCGGCATCATCGAGGCAACGATGAACCGGCTCGACGTGCCGCTGACGATCCAGGGCAATTTCGCCGGCACCGCGGCGGCCTTCCAGTCCTCGGCGTCGAGCGAGCCGCTATTGATCCTGGCGGCGCTGGCGGCGGTCTACATCGTGCTGGGCATTTTGTATGAGAGCACCATCCACCCGCTCACCATCCTTTCCACAATCCCGTCCGCCGGCATCGGTGCCACGCTGTTCCTGCTGATCCTCAACACGCCGCTGACCATCATCGCGCTGATCGGGGTGATTTTGCTGATCGGCATCGTCAAGAAGAACGCCATCCTGATGATCGACTTTGCCCTGCAACTGGAACGCGGCGAGCAGATGCTTCCCGAAGAGGCCATCTACAAAGCGGCGGTGCTGCGGTTCCGGCCGATCATGATGACCACCTTCGCCGCGATTCTGGGCGCGCTGCCGCTGGCGATCGGGCTGGGGCAGGGGGCTTCGCTGCGCCAGCCGCTCGGCATCACGATCATCGGCGGACTGATCGTCAGCCAGGTGCTGACGCTCTACACCACGCCGGTGGTCTATCTGTTCCTGGACCGGCTGGGCACCAGGCTGCGCGGTCAGCCTGACCGGGCCACGCCCCGGGCCGGCAGCATCATGAGGGCGGGATGAAAGCGATCGTACTGGCGCTCCCGGTTCTGCTGGCCGGCTGCATGGTCGGGCCCAACTACCACAAGCCGAAGCTCGCGGTGGCGCTGGCGCCCGGCTACAAGGAGGCCGCCGGCTGGATCAAGGCAAGCCCGGCCGACGCCGCGCCGAAAGGCGACTGGTGGACCCTGTACAACGACCCCGACCTGAACCGGCTGGAGCCGCTGGTCTCGGTTTCCAACCAGACGCTGGCGGCCGATTACGCGGCCTATGAACAGGCGACGCAGATCGTCCAGGAAGAGCGGGGCGCCTTGTTCCCAACCCTCGGCCTGACCGGCAGCGCGACGCGCGAAGGCAATGGCGGCGGCAGCAGCGGCAGCTTCGGCGTCAGCACCGGCGGCGCGGTTACCGGCACCACCGCCGCCGGCACCACCACCACCGGAACCACCGGCACCGGCACGACCACCGGCGGCAACGGCGTGATAACAACCTCATCCAGCAATGGCCCGCGCACCTCCGGCAGCTTCGAGGGTTCGGCCGACTGGACCCCGGACATCTGGGGCAAAATCCGCCGCCAGGTGCAGGCCGACGTCAACGCCGCGCAGGTCAGCGCCGCCGACCTCGACAACGCAAGGCTGTCGGCGCAGGCGACGCTGGCCAGCGACTACATCGCACTGCGCGCCGCCGACGCCGACATCGCCTTGCTGCAACAGACCGTGACGGCCTACCAACAAAGCCTTCGGATCACCCAGAACCAGGTCAACGCCGGCATCACCGCACCTGGCGACGCCTTCACCGCCAACACCCAGCTGGCCGGGGCGCAGGCCCAGCTGATCGGCGCCGCCGAAACCCGGGCGCAGGACGAACACGCGATCGCGGTGCTGGCCGGCCACGCGCCATTCGACCTGGCACTCCCGCCGGGCAAGCTGCCCAACACCATTCCGGTGATCCCGGTCGGTGTACCGAGCACGCTGTTGCAGCGCCGCCCGGACATCGCCGCTGCCGAACGCACAATGTCCGAGCAGAACGCCAATATCGGCATCGCCATCGGCGCCTATTACCCCGACCTCAGCCTCTCCGCCCTCGGCGGCTACTCGGCCGACCCGATCGGCGGGCTGTTCTCGGTCAGCAACGCGCTGTGGTCGCTCGGCGCCAATCTCAGCGGCACCCTGTTCGAGGGCGGCACCCGCAGTGCCTCGGTTCTGGCCGCCGAATACGGTTATGACGAAGCGGTCGCCAACTACCGCGAGACGGTGCTGACCGCGTTCCAGCAGGTCGAGGACCAGCTCTCCAACCTGCGTATCCTGGCCGACCAGGGCCAGGCGGAAACGGCAGCGGTGCGGGACGCCGCGCAATCGGTGCAGATCGCGCTGAACGAGTACCAGGCCGGTACCCAGGCCTACACCACCGTCGTCACCGCGCAGGTCACCCTGCTTTCCGACCAGCAAACCTTGTTGACCGTTGAGGAAGACCGGCTGCTCGCCAGCGTCGCGCTGATCCAGGCGCTTGGCGGCGGCTTCGAGGCCACCCAACTGCCAAGCGCCGACGCTTTGCAAGCCACATTGCCGTTCGCGCCTTAACCGATTGTTGCCGATTGCAGTCTGCGGCCAACTGGCCTATACGGCAGCCACGGCGCTTTTCGTTACTGGTTGTTGCGTGCCTACTTGCGATCCACTCGCGGCTTCGACGCTTCCCAACAATTGAAGAGTATTCCGGCCCGCATCGTGCGGGTCGCTGTTTGTTAGGAGAAACGTCATGGCATCAGGCACAGTGAAGTGGTTCAACGCGCAAAAGGGTTATGGTTTCATCCAGCCCGATGACGGCTCAAAGGATGTGTTCGTACACATCTCCGCCGTCGAGCGTTCCAACCTCGGCACCCTCAACGAGGGTCAGAAGATCCGTTACGAGACCCAGGCCGGCCAGCAGGGCAAGGTCTCGGCGGAAAACCTCCAGTCCGCTTGATCTAAAGCGAACTGAGACCAGGAAAGGCGCCGCCTCATCGCGGCGCCTTTTTTATGTCCAGCAGATTGATACCCCCGGCAACTGATGACTGCCTGTTGCGGCACGGCGGGGCGGCATGGCAAAACGTCAGGATGCAAAAACGCACCCTTCTGGCCGCACTCGCCGCACTGCCTCTGGCGTCGCGCGCCGCCAGGGCGCAGGGCGATTTCAACAGCTTCCTCGCCGCTCTACAAAAGCGCGCCGCCGCCGACGGCATCCCCGCCGCGATCATCCAGCAGACCACCGCCAACCTGGTCCCCAACCAGGACGTACTGCGGCTGGACTCGCACCAGGCGGAATTCACCCTGACCTGGGCCGAGTACAGCGCGCGCGTCGTCAACAAATCCCGCGTCGCCGAAGGCCAGGCCAAGGCCGCCTCCGCCGCCAACCTGCTGGCGGCGGTAACCAGCCGCTTCGGGGTCGGCGCCGTGCCGCTGCTCGGCATCTGGGGGATCGAGACCAACTACGGCGCCAGCCAGGGCGGGTTCGACGTCATCGACGCCCTGACCACGCTGGCCTGGGACCGCGGCAGCAGCTTCTTCGGCGGCCAGGTGATCTCGGCGATGCGGATCATCGCCGCCGGCGACGCCCCGGCCGATAAACTTATCGGCTCCTACGCCGGCGCCATGGGGCAGCCGCAATTCATGCCGAGTGTGTACCTCACCACCGCCGTCTCTTTCACCGGGGCCGGCCAGCCGGACATCTGGACCAGCGACGCCGACAGCCTGGCCTCGATGGGCAACTACCTGGCCAAAGCCGGCTGGCGGGCCGGCCAGCCTTCCAGCGAGCCGGTGGTCGCACCGCCCGGCATCGGCCCCGCCGAAACCGGCCGCGAGAACATGCGAACCCTCGGCTACTGGCTGGGCCGCGGCGTACAACGCCTGCCGAACCCTCCCAACCTAGCGCCCGGCACCCCGGCCGGGCTGCTGCTACCGGACGGCGCCGGTGGCGACGCGTATCTGATCTACCCGAACTTCACGGTGATCCGCCGCTACAACCCTTCGGATTTCTACGCTCTCGCGGTCGGCGCGCTGGGGCGGCTGGCGCTGGCCTGATGATCGGCCGCGCCGCTTTCGGCCTCGTTCTCGCCCTGTCCGGCTGCATGCGCCACCCGGCCCCACCGCCGCAGCCGCCGCGCGTGCCCGAATTTACCGTCGGCGTGCCCTATCAAGCCGCCGGCGAATGGCGCTACCCGCGCGACTTCGACAGCTACGACGTGACCGGCCTCGCCACCACCCAACCAGCCGATTACGGCGGCATCACCTCCGACAACGAACTCTATGACGCCCAGGCGCTGGCGGCGGCCAGCCCGGTTCTGCAATTGCCCGCCATCGTCACCGTCACCAACCTCGCCAACGGGTACACCATGGACGTGCGGGTCAACGAACGCGGCCCCGCCGACCCCGGCCGCATCCTCGCCGTCACCCCCCGCGTCGCCCAACTCCTCGGTTTCCCGCCAAACGGCGTCGCGCAGGTCGAAGTCACGCTGAAACCGCAGGAAACCGCCGCGCTGGACGGCAGCCTCGGCCAAGGATTAAAACTAACCGCCGCGCCGCTTGCCAACATCACCGCCCAACCGCTGCCGCCCCCCGGCGCCACCCAGACCGCCGGCAACGCCGAACAACTTACCCAGCAAGACCAAACCACCCCGGACGCCACACCCGCCGCACTCTCCGGCCACGTCATCGCCCTGCCGCCATCGCCCGGCCCACTCTACGTCCAGATCGCCGGCTTCGGCCGGGTCCGCGACGCCCACCGCGCCCAGGACGCCCTCTACGGCATCCCCTCCGTCGTCGTGCCCGTCTTCAGCGGCGACCGCGTGCTGTACGCCATCAACGCCGGCCCCTACACCTCCATCGCCGAAGCCGATGCCGCCCTCCGCCAGATCCTGGCCCGCGGCTTGGCGGACCCAGAGATTATCGTTAGATGAAGGAAGAGCCTCCGGCGGCCGGGGCCGTGAGGCCCCGGACCCCTAGAGTTTGGGCCACGGGTTGGCCACTCTTAGGACGAAGCATAGAATTTTTTGCGCTTCGCGGCTGGGTCTTTGAGCGGCTATACGACGTAAAAAGTCGTGGGGTCTGGGGCCTCCCGCGCACGTTGCGCGCTAAAATATTAAAGGCTGCTCCGCAGCCGGCCCCAGCGGGGTGCAGGGGCAGAGCCCCTGCTTCTCTTCTCTGACCGAAGGCGTCTTCATCACGCTGGAAGGCGGCGAGGGCGCCGGCAAGTCCACCGCCGCCCGCCGGCTGGCCGAGGCGCTGCTTGCGACGGGGCGGGAGGTAGTGCTGACCCGCGAGCCGGGCGGCACGCCAGGGGCGGAGGCGGTGCGGCGGCTGTTGCTTGATCCGACGACCAGGCTCAGCCCGCACGCCGACACGCTGATGCATTTCGCCGCCCGCGCCGACCATGTTGACGGGCTGATCCGCCCGGCGCTGGCGCGTGGCGCGATCGTCATCTCCGACCGGTTCCATGACTCCACGATGGCCTACCAGGCCCACGGCCTCGGTGTCGCTCCGGCGCAGGTCACGGCGCTCGCGCGGCAGATCGGCTTGATGCCGGATCTTACAATCATCCTGGATGTTCCTGAAGCTGTGGGAAAGCAACGGCTGGCGGCGCGCGGCGATGCTTTGGATCGCTACGAGCTGATGGGTCCGGAGATGATGGCCCGCATCGCCGCTGGCTTCCGGTCCATCGCCGCCGCCGAGCCCGACCGTTGCGTACTGATCGACGCCGGCGCCGACCGCGACGCGGTGTTCGGCGCCATCTTGGAGGCGGTCCGCCAGCGCCTCGGCCTACGATGACCCCAGCCCGCGTGAATCCGCTGCTGCGCGGCCAGGACGCCACAGTCGCGGCGTTCCACGGCGCGGCGCTGTCCGGCCGGCTGCACCATGCCTGGCTGCTGGCCGGCCCGCCCGGCATCGGCAAGGCCACCTTCGCCTACCGCGCCGCCCGCTGGCTGCTGGCTGGCGGCGCCGCGCCCGATCTATACCTGCCGCCCGAGCACCCGGTGTTCCGCCGGGTCGCCGCCGGCACCCATCCGGACTTGTTCACCGTCGAGCGCCGGATCAACGCCAAGACCGAGAAGCTGCAAAACGAGATTGTCGTCGACACCATCCGGGAAGCCGGCGCCTTCATGCGGCTGACCCCAGCGGAGGGCGGCTGGCGGGTAGTGGTGATCGACGGCGCCGAGGACATGAAGCCCGCCGCCGCCAACGCTTTGCTGAAAATCCTCGAGGAGCCGCCGCGCCGTGCGATCCTGTTCCTGGTCACCGCGGCGCCCGGTCGGCTGCTGCCGACCCTGCGCAGCCGCTGCCGCGCCACCCCGATGCCGCCGCTCGGATCGGAGACGATGGCGGCCCTGCTTGCGGACTACCTGCCGGACCTCGCGGACGACGACCGCGGCCGGCTGATCGGCCTCGCCGAAGGCAGCATCGGCACGGCGCTGACCCTGGCGGAAGCGAACGGCATCACGCTGGCCCGCATGGTGGACGAGGCGCTAGCAGCCCCGGTTTCCGGGGCGCGGGCGCAAGCCATCGCCGATGCCGTCGCCCGCGCCACCGACGGCGCCGACCAGTTCGCCGATTTCATGGCGCTGCTCCGCGCCGGCCTTGCCGCCGCCACGCGCGACGCCGCCCGCCGGGCACATACCGGCCAGAACCTTGCGGCGAAAGTCGCGCTCTGGCAGGAATTCGGCAAGATCGAGCGCGAGGTCGTCGGCCTCAACCTCGACAAGCGTGCCGCGGTGATCGTGGCGCTCAGCACCCTGCACGGATCATGAAACAGACATTCTACCTCACCACGCCGATCTACTACGTCAACGGCGCGCCGCATCTCGGCCACGCCTACACCTCGACGGCGGCGGACATCCTGGCCCGCTTCAAGCGGCTGGACGGCTACGACGTGTTCTTCCTGACCGGCACCGACGAGCATGGCCAGAAAGTGGAAGCCGCCGCCCGCGCCGCCGGGCTGGACCCGCAAAGCTTCACCGACAGTGTGGCGGCGCAGTTCGTCGCCATGGCGGCGCGGATGAACATCTCCAACGACGACTTCGTCCGCACCACCGAGCCGCGCCACAAGCGCGCCTGCCAGGCCCTCTGGCAGCGCCTCGCCGATGCCGGCGCCATCACGCTCGGCGCCTACGAAGGCTGGTACGCCGTCCGCGACGAGGCGTTCTACGACGAGGACGAGCTGGTCACGGGCGGGGACGGAATGCGCCGCGCCCCCACCGGCGCGCCAGTGGAGTGGGTGGTCGAACCATCGTATTTCTTCAACCTCAGCGCCTACCAGGACAGACTTCTGGCGCTGTACGAGGAAAACCCGAACTTCATCCTGCCGCTGTCCCGCCGCAACGAGGTGGTCAGCTTCGTGAAAGGCGGCCTGCGCGATCTCTCGGTCAGCCGCACCAGCTTCACCTGGGGCATCCCTGTGCCGGGCGACCCTGCCCACGTGATGTATGTCTGGCTGGACGCTCTGGCCAACTACCTCACCGCCATCGGCTACCCGGACGAAGCCGCCCCCCGCGCCGCGTTCTGGCCGGCCAGCCTGCACATGGTCGGCAAAGACATCATCCGCTTCCACGCGGTCTATTGGCCGGCCTTCCTGATGGCCGCCGGCCTGCCGTTGCCAAAGTCGATCGGCGCCAATGGCTGGTGGGTGGTGGAGGGCGAGAAGATGAGCAAGTCGCTCGGCAACGCCCTCGATGTCGGCGCGCTGGTCGACGAATTCGGCCTCGACCCGGTGCGCTACTTCATGTTCCGGGAAATCCCCTTCGGCAACGATGGCGACTTCTCCCGCCGCGCCTTGATTTCGCGGCATAATGTCGAGCTCGCCAACGACCTCGGCAACCTCGCGCAGCGCACCCTCTCTTTCATCGCTAACTACGCCGGCGCCGCCATCCCGCCGCTCGGGGCGCTGACCGAGGCCGACGAAGCCCTGCGCGCCGGCGCTGCGGCGCTGCCAACAACCTGCCGCGACCTGCTGGACCGCCTGGCCTTCCACGAGGCGCTGGAGGAAATCTGGAAGCTGGTCCGCGCCGGCAACGCCTATATCGACCACGAGGCCCCCTGGGCGCTGCGCAAGACCGATCCGCGCCGCACCGGCACCGTCCTGCGCGTGCTGCTGGACATTTTGCGGGTCGTCGCCACGCTGTTGCAACCCTTCATGCCGGACAGCATGGCCCGGCTGCTGGACCAGCTCGGCGTGCCGCCAGACCAGCGCGAGTTCGCTGCCCTTGCGGCGCCGCTGGCCGATGGCGCGAAGCTGCCGCCGCCGGCGCCGATCTTCCCCAAACACGTCGAAGCGGCCGCTTAACCCCTTCATGCTGATCGATTCCCACTGTCACCTAGACTATTTTTCGGTAGCCGAACGCCCGGAGGTGATCGCCCGCGCCCGCGCCGCCGGCGTCGAACAGATGGTCACCATCGGCGTCACCCTGACCCAGTCGCGCCAGGCCGTCGCCATCGCCGAGGCGGCGGAGCACGTCTGGGCCTGCGTCGGCGTCCATCCCAACCACGCCGCCGACGAACCGCCGGTGCCGGCGCCGGAAACCATCGCGGCGTTGACCGCGCATCCCAAGGTCATCGGCATCGGCGAATCCGGCCTCGACTATTTCTACGACAAGGCGCCGCGCGACGTGCAGCAAGCCAACTTCCGCGCCCATATCCGCGCCGCGCAACTCACCGGCCTGCCGCTCGCCATCCACGCCCGCGACGCCGACCAGGACATCGCCGCAATCCTGGCGGAAGAGCGGGCAGGGGGCGGCGATTTCGCTTTCCTGCTGCACTGTTTCTCCTCCGGCCGCGGCCTCGCCGAACGGGCCATCGAAATGGGCGGCTACGTCTCGTTCTCCGGCATCCTGACCTTTCCAAAATCCAACGAACTGAGGGACATCGCCGCCGGCCTGCCGCTCGACCGGCTGCTGGTAGAAACCGACTCGCCCTATCTGGCGCCGGCGCCGTTCCGCGGCAAACGCAACGAGCCGGCGCACACGGTCCACACCGCCCGCGTGCTGGCCGAGGCGAGGGGGCTGACCCCGGAGGCGCTCGCCGCCCAAACCACCGCCAATTTCCGGACGCTGTTCGGCAAAGCCGTTTGAAAGTCACGATTCTCGGCGCCGGCGGCTCTTCCGGTTCGCCGCAGGTCGGCGGCGATGACGGCGCCGGCGACTGGGGCGAACTCGACCCCGCCGAACCGCGCAACCGCCGCACCCGGCCCAGCATCGTCATCGAAACGGGGGGCCGCCGGCTGCTGGTCGACACCGGGCCCGATCTGCGAAACCAGCTGATCGACAACAAGATCAACCGAATCGACGCCATTCTGTACACCCACGCCCACGCCGACCACATCGCCGGGCTGGACGAGATCCGCATCCTGAACCGCCTGCTCGGCACGCCGATGCCGACCTTCGCCACCGAGGCGGTATGGGCGGAGCTGCAAATGCGCTTTGATTACGCCTTCCGGCCCTGGACCGGCGGCGGCTTTTACCGCCCGGTGCTACAGCCGCAAACTATCGCCGCCGGCCAGACCGTCGACATCCTCGGCCTGAGCGTTGCCCTGATCGACCAGAACCACGGCTTCATCCCCTCCCTCGGCCTGCGCATCGGCGGCTTCGCCTATTGCACGGACGTGGTGAAGCTGGACGAGACCGCGTTGAATGCCCTGGAAAATTTGGATATTTTCGTTGTCGACTGTTTCACCCGCGGCGGCCCGCATCCGACCCACGCGCACCTGGCGCTGGTGCTGGAGTGGGTCGAGCGCCTCAAACCCCGCCGCACCATCCTGACCCATATGGGCCCGACGATGGACTACCGCTGGCTGCTGAAAAACCTGCCCGCCGGAGTCGAACCGGCCCATGACGGCATGGTCCTGCACCCATGACGAAGTTGATCTCGGTGACCCGCATCCTGAACGAGGACGACATCGTCGAGGCTTTCGTCCGCCATAACGTGTTGTCCCTCAACCACATGATCTTCCTCGATAACGGTAGCACGGACAGCACGCTCGCCATCCTCAAGGCGCTGCAGGAAGAGGGGCTGCCGATCACCGTGTTCCAGGGGCCGAGCCTAAGCTTCGACGAGGTTTCCGCCAACACCTGGCTCTACCGCCTGGTCGACCAGCTGCACAAGGCCGACTGGGTGGTGTTCCTGGACGCCGACGAGTTCCTGAGCCTGCCCGCCAAAGCGACGCTCGCCACGATTTTGTCTGCGCAGGCCGCCAATGCGGTCGAGGCGACGCTGCTGCATTATTACGAAACCGATGACGACGACGCCGCGCAGCCGATCGTGCCGGCGCGGATGCGCTGGCGGATGATCGCGCCGACAGGTGTCAGCAAACTGTTCCTGCGCGGCGGCTTCGGCGCCCGCGCCATCATCGATGCCGGCAATCACGGCGCCTTTCTGGACGGCAAGCCGATGCCGGCCGCACCCGAGCCGCGCCTCGCCCTGGCGCATTATCCCGCCCGTGACGGCTGGCAGAACCTGCAAAAAATCACCATCGGCTGGCTGAAGGTGCTGGCAGCCGGGCAGCCGGCGCTCGGCGCCGGGCGCTCCCAGCACTACCTTTCGCCGTTCGAGACGCTGCGCGACAAACCGCACGAGCTGCTCGGCAATCCGCTCTTCATGCAGCCGAAGCTCAACCGCACGATCATGGAGGAACGGCCGCTCGACTATCGCGGCGGCGCGCTGCGCCACACCGGCGCCACCGATCCGGCGCTGCGGGCGCTGCAACTGGCGCTGCGCCACGCCGAGCAGCTGGCGCGCCAACACGGCCGGCTGCTGGACCAGTCGGCCGAAGCCCGCCGGCTGGTGGATGGCTGGAACAGCGCCAGGAAGTTTCTGTTCTGAAAACCCGGAGACGCCTTGGCCAGCGCGCTATCCTTCGTCGCGCTACTTTCCATAATATAGATTCTGCGATCTTTAGTTATCGATTGGTCATTTTGTGAAGAACCCCCACACCCCGAGCTTCCTGCTATTCTTGACCGGCCTCGCCGCCTTGCCGCCACTCTCGATCGACATGGCGTTGCCGGCGCTGCGGCAGATCACCCACGGTCTTGCCACCACACCTGGCGACGCCGGACTCACCCTCAGTCTGTTCATGGTCGGTTTCGCCTGCGCGCCCCTCGTCTATGGCCCGCTCTCCGACCGCTATGGCCGGCGGCCGATGCTTTTGGTCGGCTTGGCGCTGTTCACCGTCGGCGGTTTCGCCGCCGCCGTAGCGCCGGGCATCTTGTGGCTGCTGCTGGCCCGCCTGCTCCAGGGCGCCGGCGCCGGTGCCGGTATATCCATGGCCTTCGCCATCGTTCGTGATTTGTTCACAGGCAGCGAGGCCCGTGTCAAGCTTTCCGCGCTGCAGATCACCACGACCCTGGCGCCGATGATCGCGCCGAGCCTCGGCGCCGTGATCCTGGCGCTGGGCGGCTGGCGCTCGATCTACTTCGTCCTCGGCGGCGGCGGCATCGTGCTCCTGCTCGGCACGCTGCTGGCGCTGCCGGAGACCCATCTGCGGCAAGGCGCCGCCGCCGGACCGCTCTTTGCGGGGGTGGTCGGGGGCTATCGCCAACTATTGACCAACCGCCTCGGCCTTGGCTTCGCCTCGCTCTTCGGGCTCAGCTTCGGGGTCCAGTTCTCCTATATCGCCGGCTCGCCGTTGGTCTTCATGGGTGCCTTCGGCCTCTCCGCCCGCGCCTATGGGCTTACCTTCGCCTGCACCGCCCTCGGCATCATGGCCGGCGCCTTTCTGAGCGCCCGGCTGGCCCGCGCGAAGGTGCCGGCCGCGGTGCCGCTGACCGTCGGCCTCTGCCTCTATCTCCTCAGCGCCGCGGCAATGCTGGCGCTCGCCGCCAGCGGCAAGGCCAGCACCATAACCCTGCTGCCGCTGCTGGTGCTGAGCACCTTTGCCGCCGGCACCATCTCCCCCAATGCCTCGCACGGCGCCTTGCAGGCGCTGCCTGGCATCGCCGGCATCGCCAGCGCCGTGCTCACCTCGTTGCAGATGGGGATGGCGGTGATCGCCAGCGCCGTCGTCGCCGCCGCCTACGGCCGCTTCGGCCTGTACGCGATGCTGGTGCCGATGAGCGCCTTCGGGCTCGCCGCGATTGCCGTCTACCTCTTCGTCATCCGCCCGGTCCCGCGACTGGCTACGGACAGCTGAACAGTAACCACTCAGAACCGACCGCTGAAAACGCTTACTGCCCCTCGATCCGTATCATCACCCGGCGGCTGAACTGCGCCGGCATGCCGGGGATCTGCGCGGGGGCGACGGTTTCGCCGGTCGCCTTGGTGGTGATCCGGCGGCGCGCCACGCCATCCGCCACCAGCTGGTCGGCCACCACCTGCGCACGGGTCTTTGAGAGGTCCTTATTGGCCTTGGCACTGCCGATCGTGTCCGCCGAGCCGGTGATCAAAATCGGCGCGTTCGGCAGCTTGTTGGCCGCGGTCGCGGTGGTCGCGATCGTCGCCAGCGCCGCCTGGTCCAGCGCCGCCGACCATTCCTGGAAAAACACCGGCGTATCGGGCGGCGTTGGGATCGGCGGCGGCGCTTGCAGGCTGGCGGCGTGCGGCGCCATCGCGCAGCCGGCGAGCGCGCCAAAGCCGAGCATCGGGCCGGCAACGGCGGCCAACAGGCTGAAAATCAAGCGGTTCCGCATGGTCCCTCCGAGTCGCTGGCATCACTATACCGGCTCGCCAGGGCGGCGCCAGAACCGCGCCGGCGCCGCGGCGCTTGCTCTGTTGGTAGAGGTTCCGGTAACGAAAAGCCTCATGCGCATCCGCCACCTGCTCGGCATCGAGGGTCTCGACCCGGTCGCCGTCACGTCTCTGCTGGACCTCGCCGAGAGCTATGTATTGCTGAACCGCTCCGGCAAGACCCAGCGCGACCTGTTGCGCGGCCGCACCCTGATCAACCTGTTCTTCGAGGACTCCACCCGCACCCGCACCAGCTTCGAACTGGCCGGCAAGCGGCTCGGCGCCGACGTCATCAACATGTCGGTCTCGACCTCCTCGGTGACCAAGGGCGAGACCCTGCTGGACACCGCGGCAACCCTGAACGCGATGAACTGCGACCTGCTGGTGGTCCGGCACAACCGCTCCGGCGCGCCGGCCCTGCTGGCGCAAAAGGTCGAGGCGGCGGTGATCAACGCCGGCGACGGCACCCACGAACACCCGACCCAGGCGCTGCTGGACGCGCTGACCATCCGCCGCCGCAAGGGCCGGATCGACGGCCTGACCATCGCGATCTGCGGCGACATCGCCCATTCCCGCGTCGCCCGCTCGAACCTGCTGCTGCTCTCGATGATGGGCAATTTCGTCCGCCTGGTCGGCCCGCCGACGCTGATTCCGGCCGAGATCGAAAGCCTTGGCGTCACCGTGCATCACGACATGGCGAAGGGCCTGGCCGGCGCCGACATCGTGATGGCGCTCAGGCTGCAAAAGGAGCGGATGACCAAGGGGCTGGTGCCCAGCGCCCGCGAGTTCTTCGCTTTCTACGGCCTGGACCGGGAGAAGCTGAAACACGCCAAGCCGGACGCGCTGGTGATGCATCCGGGGCCGATGAACCGCGGCGTCGAGATCGACAGCGACATCGCCGACGACCCGCTGCGCTCGGTCATCAAGGAGCAGGTCGAGATGGGCGTCGCGGTTCGCATGGCGGTGCTCGAAACCCTGGCGCGGCACAATTGACCCCTACCCTGTTCCGCAAAATCATGATGATCGACCCCGACGCCGAGACCTCGGTTGAAGGCGAGCTGCTCGTCCTGGATGGCCGCATCGCCGATTTCGGCGCCGCTCTCGGCCGCCCCGACGGCGCCGCGCTAGTGGAGGCGGAAGGTGCCGTCCTCTGCCCCGGCCTGGTCGACATGCGGGCCTCGCTCGGCGAACCGGGCTACGAGTACCGCGAGACCATCGCCTCCGCCGCCATCGCCGCCGCCGCCGCCGGCATCACCAGCCTCGCCGTGCTGCCGGACAGCGCGCCCCCGATCGACGACCCGGCACTGGTGCGGCTGATCGCGGCGCGCGGCGAGGAGACCGGCAGCCTGACGCTGATCCCCTACGCCGCCGCCACACGGGGTTGTAAAGGCGAGGAGCTGGCGGAATACGGGCTGCTCAAAGCCGCCGGCGCGGTCGCCTTCACCGACGGCCAGCGCAGCATCGCCTCCTCCCGGCTGATGCGCCGGGCGCTCTCTTACGCCAGCGGCTTCGGCGCCCGGATCGTGCAGCACCCGGAGGATTTCGAGCTGGCCGAAGGCGGGGCGGCGACCGAAGGTGCCCGCGCCACCGCCATGGGCCTGCCCGGCATTCCGGCGGCGGCCGAAGCGATCTGCATCGCCCGCGACATCCGCCTCGCCGAACTGACCGGCGGCGCCGTCCACTTCGCCCACATCACCACCGCCGAAGCCTGCGCCCTGATCGCCGCCGCTAAAGCCCGCGGCCTGGCTGTGACCTGCGACACCGCCCCACCCTATTTCGACCTGAACGAGACCGCGATCGGCGGCTTTCGCAGCTATGCCAAGCTGTCGCCGCCGCTGCGCGCCGATGCCGACCGCCGGGCTGTGCTGGCGGCGCTGGCGGACGGCACCATCGACGCCATCGCCTCCGACCACCAGCCGCGCGACGCCGACGACAAGCGCCAGCCTTTCGCCGACGCCGCCGCCGGCGGCGCCGGCCTCGCCACCCTGCTCGGCGTGACGCTGGCGCAGGTGCAGAACGGCGCGCTGACCATGATGCAGGCACTGGCGCTGCTCACCGCCCGGCCGGCGCGCTGGCTCGGCATCGAGGCCGGCAGCTTGCGCAAGGGCGCCCCTGCCGATCTCTGCCTGTTCCACCCGGAGCGCTCCTGGCGGGTCGAGGCCGGCAACCTGCCCGGCAAGGCGCAGAACACGCCGTTCGACGGCCGGGCGCTGGAGGGCCGCGTGCTCGGCACCTGGAAAGCCGGGCGGCGGGTGTTTGGATGATCGTCGCCTTCGTCATCCTGCTCGCTTATCTTCTAGGGTCAGTACCTTTTGGTTATGTGCTCACGCGCATCGCCGGCTTGGGCGACATCCGCGAAGTCGGCTCCGGCAATATCGGCGCCACCAACGTGCTGCGCACCGGCAACAAGGGCCTGGCGGCGGCCACCCTGGTCATGGACGGCGCCAAGGGGGCGGTTGCCGTGCTGCTGGCCCGCCATTTCGGCCTCTGGCCGGCCTATGGCGCCGGCCTCGCGGTGTTCCTCGGCCACCTGTTTCCGATCTGGCTCGGCTTCAAGGGCGGCAAAGGGGTGGCGACCGGCCTCGGCCTGCTGCTGGCCGAAGCCTTTCCGGTCGGCATCATCGCCTGCCTGGTCTGGCTCGCGGTCGGCTTCGTCTCCCGCACCTCCTCGGCCGGCGCGCTGGCCGCCTTTGCGGTGGCGCCGCTGGCCGCCCTGTTCACTCATCACGACCAGTTGGCGCTGCTGGCCTTCGTCATCGCCGCACTGGTCTATTGGAAGCACGCCGCCAACATCGCCCGGCTACGCGCCGGCACCGAGCCTCGGATCGGCGGGTGAAGGACGCGCTGGACCGGCTGCGGCTGATCCGCACCGAGACCGTCGGCCCGATCACCTACCGCCGGCTGCTGGCCCGCTTCGGCAGCCCGGCGGCGGCGCTGGCGGCGCTGCCGGAGCTGGCGCGCGCCGGCGGCGGCGTTCCGCCCAAGATTCCCGGCCCGGAAGTGATATCAAAGGAGCTGAATGATATCACCCGCCTGGGCGCCCGTTTCGTCTTCCTGGACACCCCGGACTACCCGCCCTTCCTCGCCGACCTTGCCGACGCGCCGCCGGCGCTGGCGGTGCTGGGCGATGTCGGTTTGCTCGCCGCCCCGGCTATCGGCATCGTCGGCGCCCGCAACGCCTCGGCGAACGGCATGCGCTTCGCTGAGACGCTGGCGGCCGACCTGGCGCCCAAGGTCATCGTCTCCGGCCTGGCCCGGGGCATCGACGCCGCGGCGCATCGGGGTGCGATGCGCACCGGCCGCACCGTCGCCGCCATCGCCGGCGGGCTGGACCAGCCCTACCCGCCGGAACACGCCGCCCTACAGGCCGAGATCGCGCGGACCGGCGCCGTGGTGTCGGAAGCGCCGTTCGGCACCGCGCCGCAGGCCCGGCACTTCCCCAAGCGCAACCGCATCATCGCCGGGCTGGTGCTCGGCCTGGTGGTGATCGAGGCCGCCGCCCGCTCCGGCTCGCTGCTTACCGCCCGGCTCGCCAACGAGGCCGGGCGCGAGCTGTTCGCGGTGCCTGGCTCCCCGCTCGACCCGCGCTCCAAGGGTGCGAACGACCTGATCCGCCAGGGCGCGCACCTGACCGAAGGTGCCGCCGACGTGCTGGCCAACCTGCCGGACCATCCGGCGCGGCGGGGCCTGGCGCGGGATCCGCTGTTCCAGCACGGCCAGGCCGGCTTCGCCGAGCCGGGGCCGTTCTGGGAAGACCCGGCCGAAGACCGGGCGGCGCTGGCCGCCGCGCGCCGCCAGGTGCCACAACTTCTGGGCGAGGATCCGGTTTCGGTTGACGAAATCGCCCGTCACTGCCAGTTGTCCACCGCCGCCATCATGGCGGTTCTCCTGGAACTTGAACTCGCGGGCCGGGTGCAGACCCTGCCCGGCAACCGGGTGGCGCGCACCGCCGGCCCCTGAACTGGATGGGCTTTGACTGATATCGTCGTCGTCGAATCGCCCTCCAAGGCCAAGACGATCAACAAGTATCTGGGCGACGCCTATCATGTGCTGGCCTCCTTCGGCCATGTCCGCGACCTGCCGGCCAAGGACGGCTCGGTCCGCCCGGACGAGGACTTTGCGATGTCCTGGGAGGCCGACGAGCGTGGTGCCAAGCACATGGCGGACATCGCCCGCGCCCTGAAGGGTGCGAAAACCCTGTATCTTGCCACCGACCCGGATCGCGAGGGCGAGGCGATCTCCTGGCATGTCCGCGCCATGCTGGACGACAAGCACGCCCTGAAAGGCATCACGGTCCGCCGCGTCACCTTCAACGAGATCACCAAGACCGCGGTGAAGGCGGCGATGGCGGCCCCGCGCGAGCTCGACCAGCCGCTGATCGAGGCTTACCTCGCCCGCCGGGCGCTCGACTACCTGGTCGGCTTCACCCTTTCGCCGGTGCTGTGGCGCAAGCTGCCGGGCAGCCGCTCGGCCGGGCGCGTGCAGTCGGTCGCGTTGCGGCTGATCTGCGAGCGCGAAGCCGAGATCGAGGTGTTCAAGCCGCGCGAATACTGGAGCATCGAGGCGCATCTGCTCACACCGACCGGCGCGCCTTTCATCGGCCGCCTGACCCACTACAAAAACAAGCGGCTCGACCAGTTCGACCTGAACGACGCCGCCAAGGCGGCAGCGGCGCGCGAAGCGGTGCAGGCCGGCGCCTTCACGGTCGCCAATGTCGAGAAGAAGCGTACCCGCCGGAACCCGCCGCCGCCCTTCATCACCTCGACCCTGCAGCAGGAAGCCAGCCGCAAGCTCGGCTTCTCCTCGCAACAGACCATGCGGACCGCGCAGCAGCTGTACGAGGGCGTGGAGATCGGCGGCGAGACCGTTGGCTTGATCACCTATATGCGGACCGACGGCGTGCAGCTGGCGCGCGAAGCGGTGGAGGCGATCCGGGCGCAGATCAAAACCACCTTCGGCGCCGACTACGTGCCGGTGGCGCCGCGCGAGTATCTCTCCAAATCGAAAAGCGCCCAGGAAGCGCATGAGGCGATCCGGCCGACCGATGCGGCGCTGACCCCTGCCCGCGCCGCCCACTATCTGAACAACGAGCAGAGCCGGCTGTACGAGCTGATCTACAAGCGCGCTCTGGCCTGCCAGATGCAATCGGCCGAGCTGGACCAGACCAGCGTCGAGATGACCGACGGCAAGGGGCAGACCCTGCGCGCCACCGGCTCGGTCGTCGCCTTCGACGGGTTCCTGAAGCTCTATCAAGAAGATTTCGACGACGCCGCGGATGACGACGACGCCCGCATCCTGCCGCCGCTCGCCAAGGCCGACCCCTTGAAGACCGGCGAGGTCGATGCCAGCCAGCACTTCACCCAGCCGCCGCCGCGCTATTCCGAGGCCTCGCTGGTCAAGAAGATGGAGGAGCTCGGCATCGGCCGGCCCTCGACCTACGCCTCGATCCTGACCGTGCTGCGCGACCGCAGCTATGTGCGGATGGACGCCCGCCGCTTCATCCCCGAAGATCGCGGCCGGCTGGTCACCGCCTTCCTGACCAGCTTCTTCTCGCGCTATGTCGATACCGGCTTCACCGCCTCGCTCGAAGAGCAGCTCGACCAGATCGCCGAGGGCAAGGCAAGGTGGCGGGACGTGCTGCGGGATTTCTGGGCCGATTTCTCGACCGCGGTCGGGCAGACCAAGGACCTGAAAATCTCCGACGTGATCGACGCGCTGGACGCCGATCTCGGCCCGCATTTCTTTCCCACCCGCGAGGACGGCAGCGACCCCAGGGCCTGCCAGGCCTGCGGTACCGGCCGGCTGGGGCTGAAACTCGGCCGCTACGGCAGCTTCATCGGCTGCTCGAACTATCCGGCCTGCCAGTACACCCGCAAGCTCGCCATCGATGGCGGCGAGGATGCCGAGGATACGCTGAAGGACGGCATGCGGTTGCTCGGCCCGCACCCGGATACCGGTGAAGAGATCACCTTGAAGCGCGGCCCTTACGGCCTGTATTTGCAGCAAGGCGAGCCGGACCCGACCGACAAGAAGGCCAAGCCGAAACGCGCCTCGCTGACCAAGGGCATGGACCCGGAGGCCTTGACCATCGACGAGGCGGTGGGGCTGCTGTCCCTGCCCCGCACCATCGGCCCGCACCCGTCCTCCGGACAGCCGATCCAGGCCGGCATCGGCCGCTTCGGCCCCTATGTGAAGATGGGCGCGATCTATGCCTCGCTCGACCGCGACGACGACATCCTGCATGTCGGGCTGAACCGCGCCGTCGACCTGATCGGCAAGAAGCAGGATTCGATCCGCGATCTCGGCGCCCACCCGAAGGACGGCGCGCCGGTGGTGGCCCGCAAGGGCCGCTTCGGCCCCTACGCGCAATGGGGCAACACGGTCGCCAACCTGCCGCGAAGCAGCGAGCTCGCCACCTATACACTGACCGAGGCGGTGGCGCTGCTGGCGGAGCGCGGCAAAGTGATGGCGCCGAAGGGCAAGAAGGGCAAGAAGCCGGCGCCGAAAAAGGCGGCAGCGGTGCAGGCGCCGGTAGCGCCGCCGAAGCCGAAAGCCAAACCGAAGGCCAAAGCCAAGACCAAGGCCAAAGCGAAGCCAAAGGCCGCCGCGCCGCGAAAGGCTGCCGCGCGCGCCTGAGGTTGCAATGCCGGCTCCCCGGATGGATATCCGGGCGATGAAATCCTCCCCCGCCGCTGTCGGTCCGGCACCGCTCGCCTCCGACCTGGTGCCGGTGGCCGCGTTGCTCGGCGCCATGCTGTCGATCACCTATGGCGCAACCTTGGCGAAGGGGCTGTTCGCCAATGTCGGCGCCGCCGGCACCACCAGTTTGCGGCTTTGCGCCGGCGCGTTGATCCTGGGCCTGCTGATGCGGCCGTGGCGCGCCAAGCTTACTTTACGCATCCTGCCGACGCTGCTCGGCTACGGCGTCGTCCTCGGCGTAATGAACCTTTGCTTCTACCTGTCGATCCGCACGCTGCCGCTCGGCATCGCCATCGCCATCGAGTTCACCGGCCCGCTGCTGACCGCGGTACTGGCCTCGCGGCGGCGGCTGGATTTCCTTTGGGTCGCGCTGGCCGCATCCGGCATCCTGCTGCTGTCACCGGCGCTGCCCGCCGCGCACCGGCTCGACCCGGTGGGGATGCTGTTCGCACTCGCCGCCGGTGGCTGTTGGGCGCTGTACATCCTGCTCGGCAAGCAGGCCGGCCGGGCGATCGGCGGGCCGACGGCAGCACTCGGCACGTTGATCGCCGCCTTCGTCATCCTGCCGATGGGGCTGATGCACGCCGGCGCCGCTTTGTTCGCGCCGCCGGTGCTGCTGGCGGGCCTCGCCATCGGCGTGTTCTGCAGCGCCGTGCCTTTCTCGCTCGACATGGTGGCGCTGACCCGGCTGCCGGCGAAGACCTTCGGCGTGCTGACCAGCCTGGAGCCGGTGATCGGCGCGCTGATGGGCCTGGCGCTGCTGCATCAGGCGCTGAGCCTGCCGCAATGGGCCGGCATCGCCGTCATCGTTGCCGCCGCCGCCGGCGCCACCGCAACCTCCCGCCGGCTGGCGTGAGCGAGCCGCCGCACGGCGAGGTGGTGCGGGTGCTGACCACACCGGACCCCGGCCAGTTCCTGACCCGCCCGGTCGAGACGCTCACCCTCGACCTCGAAGGCATCCCTGGCGACCGGCACCGCGGCTTCACCCGCCCGGCTGGCGCCCGCGAGCGCTGGTACAAATCCGGCACGCCGATCCGCTCCGGCCGGCAGCTTTCGCTGGTCTCGGTCGAGGAACTGGCCGAAGTGGCGCGGCGGATGGAGTTGCCGGCGATCGACCCGGCCTGGATCGGCGCCAACATCGTGGTCTCCGGGATCGCCGATTTCACGGCGCTGCCCTGGGGCAGCCGGATTTTCTTCGGCGCCGGCGCGGTGCTGGTGAACGAGGGCGACAACGCGCCCTGCCGCTTCGCCGGCGCCGGCATTGCCGCCGCTTACCCGGATCGCCGCGGTCTTGACATGCTGTTCGTCAAGGCCGCGAAAGACCGGCGCGGCATCGTCGCCTCGGTGGAGTGCGCCGGCCCGGTGGCGCCGGGGTGGTTCAGGCTCAAGATACCGAAACAGCAACAATGGACGGGAAGAAGTTTGTTATGATGATGATCACCCTGGCGACCGCCGGCATTCTCGGCCTGATTTATCTGGTGCTGTCCGGCAACGTCTCGTGGGCGCGGCAGAAAGTGGGGGTAAACGTCGGCGACGGCGGCGGCAGGCCGGAGGCGGAGCCGCTGGTCGTGGCGATGCGGATGCACGCCAATTTCGGCGAATACGTGCCTCTGGCGCTGATCCTGCTGGGCGGCATCGAACTGGCCGGCGGCGGCCACACCCTGCTGGTCATCCTGGCGCTGCTGCTGGTGCTGGGCCGGCTTGCCCACCCGTTCGGCATGACCCGGCCGGCGCCCAACCCGTTCCGGGCCGCCGGCGCGCTGCTGACCTGGGCGGTCATCCTGATCGCCAGCCTCTGGGCGCTGGTCCTGGCGCTGTAGAGGCCGGCGGCCACAGCGTCCATGTCGCCGCGGCGGCGGCCGACATCGCCAGGGTCAGATACCAGAGCCGCAGATGGTCCGCGCCTGGGATCGGCTGCACGATCGTCACGATCGATAAGGCGAGGTTGAAGGAGTTGTGAAACAACAGGTTGGACAGCACGTTGCGGCCGCCGCGGTGATACGCCCAGGAGAACAAAAACCGCGCGGCGACCGACATCAGGAGAAACAGTCCGAAGGGAATGTACCGCTGGGTCAGGCCGGGAACGCTCAAAAAGAACAGAGGCAGGTGCCAGAAGGCCCAGACGATGCCAAGCAGCAAGGTTGCCACCGGCACCGGCAGCCCGCCGTCCAACTGGTCGGACAGGTAGGACCAGCCGAATTCCTCGGCGACGGGGCCGCCCAGGATGAACAGCCATAAAAATGCGACCGGAAGCTCGGCCCAGGTGATCTGGAACAGCAGCGGCTGGCCATGTTGCCGCGCGTAGATCCAGGCGGCGAGGATCCCGAGGGCCGGGATCAGCAACAGCGATGCCAGCAGCACCCCCCAGCCCATGCGGACCTGCAAGGCGCGGCCGTAAAAGCGCGGCACGGCGCGCCAGCCGCCGGTGAACAACGTGCAGAGGCCGGCCGCGACGAACGGGCCGAACGAACCGACGATGAGCAGCACCGTCAGCGGCGCGCTGATCAGCTTCCTGCCGATCAGCCAGCACAGACACCAGCACAGCCAGGCGAAGCCGAAGCTGACGGCAAGGTAGAGGCGGATCAAAACGTCAAGCGGCGCCGGTTGTGGTAGATCACCCTCATGATCCTCCTGTTTCGTCCTCGACACACTATTTCCGTTCGATGAAGACCGTCCACAAAAAGCGTCCCAAGGCCGAACGGCCGCCTTCCGCCCTGCCCTCGCGCGAGGCGATCCGGGCCTTCCTGAAAGAGGCCGGCGGGAAGACCGGGCTGCGCGAGGTGGCGCGGGCGTTTCGGGTCGGGCCGGACGACAAGAAGGCGTTGCGCGGCCTGTTGCGGTCGCTGGAGGCCGAGGGCGCGCTGGACCGGGTTGGGCCCAAGCAATTTGTCGAGGCCGGGCGGCTGCCGGAGAACGCGGTGGTGGAAGTGACCGGCATCGACCGCGATGGCGAGGCGCTGGCCCGCCCGGTGGTCTGGGAAGGCCAGGGCCGGCCGCCGATCGTCTTCATGGTGGCCGAAGCGCGCGGCCAGGCGGCGCTGGCGCCGGGGGCGCGGGTGCTGGCCCGGCTGAAAAAGATCGGCGACGACAAATACGAGGGCCGCACCATCAGGCGGTTGACGGAAAATGCCGGCGCCATCGTCGGCGTGTTCCAGGCCAGTGCCTCCGGCGGCCGGATCGAGCCGACCGACCGCCGGCAGAAAGCCGAATGGGTGGTGCCGGCGGGCGAGACGATGGGGGCGGCCTCCGGCGAGATCGTCCGCGCCGAGCCGCTGCCGGGTTACGGCTTTGGGCCGAAGCCGGCACGGATCACCGAATGCCTCGGCTCGATCGAGGACGCCCGCTCGGTCAGCCTGATCGCCATCGCCACCCATGGCATCCCGATGGCGTTCCCGGAAGCCGCATTGGCGGAAGCGGCGCGTGCCCGCGCCACGCCGTTGGCCAAACGCACCGATCTGCGCGAGTTCGGCCTGATCACCATCGACGGCGCGGACGCGCGGGATTTCGACGACGCGGTGTTCGCCGAGGCGACCGAGAAAGGCTTCCGGCTGGTCGTCGCGATCGCCGATGTCGCGCATTACGTGCAGCCCGGTTCGGCGCTGGACAAGGCGGCGCGGGAGCGCGGCAATTCCTGCTACTTCCCCGACCGCGTCGTGCCGATGCTGCCCGAAGCGCTCTCCAACGGCTGGTGCAGCCTGAAGCCGGACGAGGATCGCGGCTGCCTGTTCGTCGAGATGAACATCGACGCGCAAGGCCGCAAACAGGCGCACCAGTTCGGCCGCGGCCTGATGCGCTCGGCGGCCCGCAAGACCTACGAGCAGGTGCAGGAAGAGCACGACGCCGACCCCGCCGCCCATGCCGGTCTGTACGCCGCCTACGCGGCGTTGGCGGCGGCCCGGGCGGCGCGCGGCACGCTCGATCTCGACCTGCCGGAGCGCAAGGTGGTGCTGACGCCGGCGGGGCAGGTCGCCTCGGTCGAACCCCGGCCGCGCCTGGCCAGCCACCGGCTGATCGAGGAGTTCATGATCCTCGCCAATGTCTGCGCCGCCGAGGAGCTGGAGCGGCTGCACCTGCCCTGCATGTACCGCATCCACGCCCCGCCCTCGGCGGAGAAGCTGGACAACCTGCGCAGCTTTCTCTCCGGCCTCGGCATCTCGCTGCCGGCGGGCGACCAGCTGCATCCACGCGACCTCGACCATGTGTTGAAGCTGGTCGCCGGGACCGAGCAGGCGCCGCTGGTCAACGAGACGGTGCTGCGCAGCCAGAGCCAAGCCGAGTACAGCCCCGACAATATCGGCCATTTCGGCCTGGCGCTGACCCGCTACGCGCATTTCACCTCGCCGATCCGCCGCTACGCCGACCTCGCCGTGCACCGCGCCCTGATCCTCGGCCTGAAACTCGGTCGCGACGGGTTGGCCCCTGAGGAAGCGGCGCGGTTTGCCGACACCGCGCAGCACATCACCGCGACCGAACGGCGCGCCACGCTTGCCGAACGCGACTCCACCGACCGCTATCTTGCGCTGTATTTGCAACACCGCGTCGGAGAGATGTTCGAGGCCCGTGTTTCGGGCGTGACGAAGTTCGGTCTGTTTGTCACCTTGTCCGAGAGCGGCGCCAGCGGATTCGTGCCGATGGCCAACCTGCCCGACGATTACTGGAATTATGACGAACATACCAAAACCCTCACCGGCCGCCGGACCGCCAGGTCGCTGCAACTCGCGCAGGCGCTGCGGGTGCGCCTGGCCGAGGCGCGGCCGGTGACCGGCGGCTTGTTGTTCACGCTCGAAACCGCGCGACCGGCGGCTGGCCCGCGGCGCCGGGAGCCCCAGCCGAAGCGGCGCGCGAAACGCCGGGGGTGAACCGTTCGGCGCTCCTGCTCCTGCTGTATGCCGCCCTCGCGGTCGTCCTGTCCCGCCCGGCGGACGCCGCCGGGTTCGACGCCGAGACCGCCGCCTCGGTCTGGGGTGCGGCTTTGTCCTACATCGCGCCCCGCTCGCTGCAGCCCGAGAGCATTCCGCAGATGACGATCTGGGGCCTGAACGGGCTGACCGCGCTCGACCCCGATCTGCAGGCCACGCTCCAGGGCAACCAGATCCGGCTGTACGGGCCGGACCACCTGCTGATCGCGCTCGCGGCACCGGCGCCGGGGGATGCCGCCGGCTGGGCCCGCGCCGCCGCCGCCGCAGCCGCGGCGGCCTACGCCGCCTCCCCGGCTTTGCGACAGGCCGGAACCCAAGGGCTGATCAGCAGCTTTTTCGACGAGCTGTTCGACCATTTCGACCCCTATTCGCGCTACGAGCCGCCGTTGCGGGCGGCGCAGGACCAGCTGATGATCACCGGCCTGGCCGGCGCCGGCCTCGGCTTCGGGCGCCAGGGCGACGCGGTGGTGATCGCCAGTGTCGCGGTGGACGGGCCGGCGGCCGAAGCCGGCCTCGCCCCCGGCTTCAGGGTCCTGGCGGTGGATGGCAAGCCGGCCAGCCCGGCGGCGCTCGCCACGCTGAACAGCGATCTGAGCGGCATCGCCGGCACCACGGTCACGCTCAGGGTGCAGGACCCGGCTTCGGACGGGCCCGACGATGTCAGCCTGATCCGCGCCGCCATCCCGCCGCAGACGGTCTTCCCAGTGACGCTGCCAACGCCGACGCCGGGTGCTGTCATCGCGCTCAGGATTTCCAGCTTCGACCGCGGCACCAGCGACCAGTTCTCCGCCGCTTTGGTCGCCGCGCTGGGCGCGCAGCCGCCCCCGGCCGGCGTCATGATCGACCTGCGCGGCAACCGGGGCGGGGTGCTGCGCCAGGCGGTGCTGGTCGCGGAATCGTTGTTGCCGGCCGGGCGCGTGATGAGCGCCGCGGGGCGCGATCCGGACGCCAACCAGACGGTCGCCGCCGAGGGCGCCGACCTCACCGGCGGCCTGCCGCTGGCGGTGGTGGTGGACGGCCAGAGCGCCAGCGCCGCGGAGATCCTCGCCGCCGCGTTGGCCGATAACCGCCGCGCCGTGGTCATCGGCTCCGAAACACTCGGCAAGGGCCTGGTGCAGACCTTGACCGCCATGCCCGATGGCGGCGAGCTCTACGTGACCTGGAGCCGGGTGCTGGCGCCGCGTGGCTGGCCGCTGCAAACCCTGGGCGTGATGCCGCAGATCTGCACCAGCCTGGGCCAGATCGCGCTCGGCCAGCAGCTGGCGGCACTGCGCCAGGGCAGGAACCTGCTGGCGCCGGTGCTGGCCCGGGACCGGGCGGCGCGCGCCGCGATGCCGGTGCGGCAGATGCTGGCGATCCGCGACGCCTGCCCGGCGGCGATCGGCGGCGACCTCGACCTCGCGGCGGCGGCGGCGGTGCTGGCCTCGCCGGCGATCTATCAAGCCGCGTTGCTGCCGCGCTGAAGGCCCTGCCCCGCACTTGACCGGGCGCGCCGCTCTGGGCCATACGGCCGGTTCTGGAGATCATCATGGCCAAATCGAACGTCGTTCAAATCAAGCTCATTTCCACTGCCGACACCGGCTATTTCTACGTCACCAAGAAAAATGCCCGGGCGCAGACCACCAAGCTCGAGCTTAATAAGTACGATCCGGTGGTCCGCAAGCACGTCAAATTCCGCGAAGCCAAGATCAAGTAACCGCGGCGCCGGGGCGGCCGCCCAGCGCTTCCATGCTGCCATGGGTGCAGGCGCTGCGCGCCTTCGCCGCGTTTTCCGTCGCTTTTGTACATATTGCCCATGACGCGGTCGACAACGGCGCCGACCCGGCCGGCTGGTTCGCGGCGCTGATCAGAGCCATGCCCTGGGACGCCGGGGTCGATGTGTTCTTCGTGATCTCCGGCTTCGTCATCGTTCACGCCTCGGCGCCGCTGTTCGGCCGGCCGGGCGGGACGCTCATGTTCCTGCGCCGGCGCCTGACCCGGATCGTGCCGCTGTACTGGCTGGCGACCAGCGCCTTCCTGGTCATCCTGCTGTTGAGCCGCGCTGCCATCCACGGCGCCATCGGCGGCCCGGCCTACCTCATCGCCAGCTACCTGTTCATTCCCTGGCCGCGGCCGAACGGGGTGATGCAGCCGGCCTATGGCCTGGGCTGGACACTGAACTACGAGATGTTCTTCTACGTGGCGCTGGCGCCGTTTCTGCTGTTGCCGCGCCGGTACGCGGTGCCGACAGCGGGAACCTGTCTGGTCGCGCTGGCCTGGTTCGGCCAGCTCGTCGGCTTCGCCGATCCCCAACTTTCCTACTGGTCCAGCCCGTTGATCCTGGAGTTCTGCGCCGGCATGGCGCTGGCGCAGGCGTTCGCGGCGGGCCTCAGGTTGCCGGGCCAGGCGCGGCTCGGTCTGGTTGTCCTGGCCCTGGTCGCGCTGCATGTTTTCGGCCATGCCGTGCCGATGTTCCGGCCGCTCGCCTTCGGCCTGCCGGCGGTGCTGCTGGTGGCAGCCGCCACGCTGGCGGCCCCGCCCGGCCGCGCTGTCTGGCATCACAATCCGCTGGTCCGGCTCGGCGATGCCTCCTATGCGATGTATCTGGTCCATCCCTTCGTCATGCGCGCCCTGATCCTGATCTGGCGCCGGTTTCACGCGCAAACCGAGCTGGCCGGCCTGGTGTACGTGCTGGCCGGCCTCGCTTTGGCGCAAGCCGCGGCACTTGCCATCAATGCCGGGTTCGAGAAAAAACTGGCGGCGGCGCTGCGCCGCCCCGTGACGCGGCCTGGGAGCTTGAAGAATGAAGCTGTTTAAGTGCCAGGCCTGCGGCCAGGCGATCTATTTCGAGAACCGCTTCTGCGGGGTCTGCGGCCATGCGCTCGGCTATTTGCCGTTGGCCGGGCAGATGGTGGCGGTGGAGCCGTTCCAGGGCGCCTGGGTGGCGCTGGGCCCGAAGCGGCCGCCGGTGCGCTACTGCGCCAATGTCAGGCCGGATGCCTGCAACTGGCTGATCGCGGCGGATGCAGACGAAGATTTTTGCATCGCCTGCCGGCATAACCGCACCATCCCCGACCTCAACCTCGACGACAATCTGGACCGCTGGCGCAAGATGGAGATCGCCAAGCACCGGCTGTTCTACACGCTGATCGCGCTGCGCCTGCCGCTGCAAAACGCCATCGACGACCCGGAACATGGCCTGGTGTTCGACTTTCTGGCCGAAGCGCCCGGTACGACCAAGAAAATCCTCACCGGCCATGACGAAGGTGAGATCACCATCAATCTGAACGAGGCCGACGACGCGATCCGCGAGAAGATGCGAACCGCGATGCACGAGCCTTACCGCACCCTGCTCGGCCACTTCCGGCACGAGGTCGGGCACCATTTCTGGGACATCCTGGTCCGTGACGCCGGCCGGCTGCAGGACTGCCGCGCGGTGTTCGGCGACGAGCGGGAGGATTACAACGCGGCGCTGCAACGCTACTACGCCAACGGGGCGCCGGCCGACTGGCAGGAGAGCTACATCTCCGCCTACGCCACCGCGCATCCGTGGGAAGACTTCGCCGAGACCTGGGCGCATTACCTGCACATCGTCGACACGCTGGAGACCGCCACCGCCTTCGGCCTGCGCATCCATCCGACGACCACCGACAACCAGGCGTTGCACGCCGATATCGACTTCGACCCGCACCGGGCACGGTCCGCGCAGGTGCTTATCAACGTCTGGCTGCCGCTCACCTTCGCGGTGAACAGCCTCAACCGCAGCATGGGACACAACGATTTGTACCCCTTCATCGTCTCCGACCCGGTGGTGAACAAGCTCCAGTTCATCCACGAAATCATCCGTGCCAGCCGGATCGAACCGGAATTCGCGGACGACTTGGCGGAGCATCGCGGCCGTGCCGTGGCGCCCGAGCAGCCGCCGGCGCCGGCCCCCTCGCCGCCCGGCCCGCCGATGCCGCCGCCCGGGCCGGACATCCCGCCGCTCAGCCCGCCGGTGATCGACCCGCCGATCGACCCGCCGGCCTCCGACCCGCCGGTCGAACTACCGCCCGACAACCCCTCGGAAGGCAACCCTCCGGCGCCCAACGAGACCCCAACGCCAATCCCGCTGAACGTACGCTAGAGGCTATTCCAGAAGCCGTTCTGGCGGCCGGCTAGCGGCGACTTCCTGCGCTCCGATACTCACGTACTTTAAGTACGCTCCGCTTCGGTGCTCGGAAATCACCGCTATCCAACTCACTAGAGCGACTTCTGAAACAGCCTCTTGAAGTTTCAGTGTGAAGGCAGGCTGCCCGGCAGGCGAAGTCAGTTGTGGCGGATGGCGTCTTCGATGTAGTCGACGGTGCCGCCGCAGACCAATGCCACGTCGAAACGCATTTCCGGCCGCTGCCATGCCTGATTTGTGGCAATCGCGGCTTCGGCGGCCTGCAACAGCCGAAGCTGCTGGCGCGGTTGCACCGCATACGCGGCCTCGTTCGCGGTCTTCCTGGCCTTGACCTCGATGAACAGCAGCGTTCGCGCATTCGCGACGACGAGGTCGATTTCGCCGGCTCCGGTACGCAAACGCCGCGCCAGAACATCGAAACCACGGGCCTGCCATCCTGCCGCGACCATGCTCTCCGCCAGCCTGCCGCGGCTTTCGGCGGCGCGGCGTCGATCGGTGCCGGCCGGCTGGGTCCGGTGCGGATCCTGGTGCAAGGATGTCATGCCCATCATGCCGTCAGTCTCAACCAGAATACTTAATTTTCTCTAAACGCCGCGCCTCAGGGCTGGCGCCAGGCGCCGCGCGGCGCGCCGGCGAACTCTTCCGCAACCGCCAGGCCGAGCGCCAGCAGCACCGGCCCCAGAAAAATGCCGAGCGCGCCGAAGGAAAAGGCGCCGCCGAGCACGCCGACCAGCGTCAGCACATACGGCAGCGACGCGCCACGGGCGATCAGCCAAGGCCGCACGATCGAATCCGCGCCGCCGACCACGATCAGGCAATAGCAAGCCAGCAGGATGCCCGCGACAACGTGGCTCTTGGCCAGCAGAAACAGGCACACCGGCACATAGATCACGGTGGCGCCCGCGGGGATGATCGAGACCAACCCGGCAAAGCCCGCCAGCAGCAGCGCTTGCGGCACCCGCGCCACTTCGAACCCGATCGCATACAGCACGCCCTGCATCGCCGCGGTGCCGAGGATCCCGAACACCACGCCCCGCACCGTCGCCGCGACCAGGTTCAGCAGCACCGCCACGCGCCCCGCGTCCATGATCCGCATCAGCAGCAGCCGGATCCGCGCGATGATCTGCGCGCCCGAAAGAAAGAAGAAAAAAGCGAAGAACAGCGCCACCACGATGCCGATCAGCCCGTGCGAGAGTGCGAAGACCAGCCGCAAGCCGGAATGCGCCACCGTCGCGAAAACCGGTTGCAGGTCGCTGCCGGCGCCGCCGAGGTCGTCGGCCGAATTGTTCCATAGATCGCTCAGCACCGAGCCGACCAGCGGGATCCTTTCAAGGAATGGCGGCGCCGGCGGCAGCCCGTTCAACAGGGCGTTGTGGACCCAGCCGCGGCTCTCCCGCGCCTCCTTGGCCGCCACCAGGCCCAGATGCACGAGCGGCACCAGCACGATGCCGGCTACCGCGACGGTCAGCAGAAACGCGGCGAGGCCCGGCCGCACGTAGCGCGTGCATTGGCCATAAACCGGCCAGACGCAGTACACCAGGATCGCCGCCCACAGCATCGCCGGCAGGAACGGCAGCAGAATGGCGAAGCAGCCGACGCCGAGTGCCGCTGTCAGCGCGAGCAGCAGGATCCGTTCATACCTCATCGTGCCGTTGATGCACGAGGCGCGTGCCGCCCGGCAAGCCACAGGCCTGGAAACTATTGTTTTTGTCATGCGTTCATGTAGACAGAGACAAGCGCGTCCGAATCGGTTTATGAGATTCGGTGGGATGATCTAGACGTTTTGTGGCTCAGCTAATCTGAACAATTGCAACGTATGGTCGGGGCACCCGAAATCGATCGGGCCACCCGGAAGTGTGAGGTCGGTAATGAGATTTAGCGAGATCGGGCAGCAATTGCGCGCCTATCGTATGGAGTCCGGATTGAAGGCCGAGGAGATCTCGGCCCGGCTCGGCGTCTCCCGCGCCGCACTTTACCGCTACGAGAAGGGCGAGGTGATCAAGCTCGACACCGTCAACCGGCTGGCCGAACTGCTGAAAATCTCGCCGCTGACCCTGCTCGGCATCGGCGTCGAATATTATTCGCGGGCGATCGGCTATGCCGAGCGGATGCGGCAGATCGAGGAAGTTTCCGAGCAGATCCTGCAGGTCTTCGGCCCGCTTTGCTACCTGATCACCTCCGACCAGTTCGATTCGATCCTGGCACAGATTTTCGACGAACAGGCCGAGGCGATGGGCGGCGAACGCGGCATGGCGCGGGCGGCGGCGGAGCAGTTGCTGGGCGTGATGATCTCCCGCAAGCGGATGTATGCCGGCCGCAAACCCTCGATCATCGCGGTGCTGACGGTCAGTTCCATCCAACGCTTCCTGGCCGACGGCATTGCCGGCGGCATCCCGGTCAGCGAGCGGTTGCGGATCGCGGCGCGCGAGGCGGCGGCGCGGGAGATGGAGCTGGTCGCCAACCTGATCGAGAGCGAGCCGATCGGCCTGCAACTCGGGCTGATGGCGGCCGGCGAGCCGAACGGCCCGTTCGCGCTGTTGCGCTCGCGCGAGCGGGCGACGCTGGCGGTCAATCCGTTCGCCGCCGATGCCTCGCCGATGGCACAGTCGGGCGTTGCGATGATCACCGGGGCCGAGGACGCGGTGGCGGCGCATCAGCGAATATCAGAGGCGGCCTGGCGCGAGGCGACCAAGGGTGCGGCGGCGGCGGAGCGGGTGCGGGCCCTGATCGCGGCCGCCGGCTGACCGGCATGGCGCCGTTGATCGAGGCGGCAGCACTCGGGGCGCTGGTCGGAGCGCCGCGCGTGATCCTGGACGCCAGTTATTACCTGCCGACCGAAGCGACCGACGCCGCTGCCCTGTACGCCGCCGGCCATATCCCCGGCGCGCGGTTTTTCGACATCGACGCGGTCTCCGACCCGGCCAGCGCGCTGCCGCACATGCTGCCGCCGGCGGCGGACTTTGCCCGCGACGCCGCCGCTCTGGGCATCGGCGATGACACGGAAATCGTGGTTTACGACCAGCGCGGGATTTTCTCGGCGGCGCGGGTCTGGTGGATGTTCCGGGTCTTCGGGCACGACGCGGTCAGCGTGCTCGATGGCGGCCTGCCGGCCTGGATCGCGGCCGGCGGGGCGCTGGAGACCGCCACCCCTGCCCCGCCGCCGCCGGCCCGTTTCACCGCCCGGTTGCGGCCGGAGATGGTCCGCGCCGCCGGCGACGTGCTGGCCACTCTGCCAAGCCGCGCGGCGATCCTGCTCGATGCCCGCGGCGCCGGGCGCTTTACCGGCGCGGTGCCCGAGCCGCGCCCCGGCATGCGGAGCGGCCATATCCCCGGCGCCGTCAACATCCCTTACACCGAGGTTCTGCAGGAGGGCCGGGTGCGGCCGCCGGCGGCGCTGCGCGAAACCTTCGCCGCCGCCGGGATCGACGGCGCCCGCCCGGTCATCACCAGCTGCGGCTCCGGCGTCACCGCCGCGGTGCTCAACCTGGCGATGGTGACGGCTGGCCTGCCGGAGCCGGCGCTCTATGATGGCTCGTGGTCCGAATGGGGCAGCCGGACCGATTTACCCATAGAGGTTTAGATGACCAAGAATTTCGAGACGGCGCTGGTGCATGGCGGCCGCGCCGGCACCCGCATCCATGGCTTCGTCAACCCCAAGCTGGTGCGCGGCTCGACCGTGCTCTACCCGGACGTCGCGACCCGCCGGGCGCTGGGCACGCGGCGGCTGGAGCAGGTCGAGCTGTACGGGCTGTACGGCACCGAGACCCATTTCGCGCTGCAGAACCTGATCGCCGAGATCGAGGGCGGCAGCCATTGCCAGACCGTCGGCTCCGGCCTCGCCGCCATCACCGCGCCGCTGCTGGCGTACCTGAAGGCCGGCGACCATCTGCTGGTGCCGGACTGCGTGTACGGGCCGACCCGGCATTTCTGCGACGGGCTGCTGGCCCGCTTCGGCGTCGAGACAACCTATTACGACCCGATGGCGGATGAGGCGGCGGCCGGCGCGCTGTTCCGCCCCAACACCGCCGTGCTGTTCACCGAAAGCCCCGGCAGCCACACCTTCGAGGTGCAGGACATCCCCATGCTGGCCCAAGTCGCGCACCGGCACGGCGCCAAGGTGTTCATGGACAACACCTGGGGGCTGCTGAATTTCCAGCCCTTCACGCACGGCGTCGATGTCTCGATCCAGGCGCTGACCAAATACGCCGGCGGCCATTCCGACCTGATCATCGGCGCGGTGACGGTCAATTCAGCCGAAGACTGGGAGTGGTTGCGGCCGGGGGTGCTGGAACAGGGCCACTATGCCTCGCCCGACGATTGCTGGCTGACGCTGCGCGGGCTGCGGACGCTGGCGCTGCGGCTCAAGGCGCAAGGTGCCGCGGCGCTCGACCTCGCGCACTGGTTCGCGGCGCGGCCGGAGATCGCGCGGGTGCTGCACCCGGCGCTGCCGGACTGCCCCGGCCACGCGTTCTTCCTCCGCGACTTCACCGGCGCGGCCGGCTTGTTCGGCGTGGTGTTCCAGCCGGAATACGATGACGCCGCGGTGGTGGCGATGATCGACGCGCTGACCTTGTTCGGCATCGGCGCCAGCTGGGGCGGCTATGAAAGCCTGGTGCTGCCAACCACCGGAACCATTACCCGCAGCGCCGGCACCGGCGTCTTCGGCGGCGAAATGGCGCGGTTCCAGGTCGGGCTGGAAAACCTCGACGAGCTGAAGGCCGATCTGGAGCAGGGAATGGCGGTGTTGCGCGCCCACCCCCGCGCGGCGGCCTCAGGCGCGCCAGAAGGTGATGACCAGACCCCCGGCGAGAATGAGTAAGCCGCCGAGATAGATCGGTGGCCCCGGCCGGTGGCCGAAGGCCAGCAGGTTGATGAGCTGGGCGACGATGAAGAACAGCACGACATAGACGCCGAGCAGGCGGCCGAAATCCCATGGCGGCAGGTTGACGGTGACGCCGTAGCTGAACAGCACCACGGCGCCGGCGGCGAGGTAGCCGGCCCGTGCCGCCAGCGCCGGCGCGTGCAGCCCGGAGCGGGCCAGCGCGTCGCCACCCGCTTCCAGCGCCGCGGCCAGAACCAGGACGGCCAGGATGCCGAAGGTTCCCATCGCACCTTTCCCAAAACAAAACCCGGACCAGGCCGGGTTTTGTAGTCAACCCCTCAAGAGAGGGCGTCTCGCACGTCTAGCCGGATCTAAACCTTAAAGAACCAGTTGCTGAACAGCACCACCGCCACGCCAGCCACCAGGGTCAGATAAGGCAGGATGCCAGCGCGTTTCGTGGTCACGTCGCCGGAGCCGCCGACATGCAGGTCGGCAAGCATCTTCTCGGGGAACTTGCCGCCATCCTGGATGTAGTGGCGGTAGCAGAACACCGGAATGATCAGCGCGGCCACGATCAGCCCGGCCCACAGTGCCAGCGGGTTCCAGGTCTTCGCCCCCGCTCCCATGAACATCGCATTCACGTAGGCGAATATCGCGCCCAGCGTCAGCAGCCATGTCGGCGCGCGGTAGGGCCGCGCGGTCTTGCCGGAGTCCATGCGGTGGATCCAGCCGGCGTTCAGATTGAGGAAGTTGAAGATGATATAGCCGACATTCGAAATCGCCAGGATGAAGAAAAAGCTGGTGGCGTCGGCCGAGGCGATCGCCAGCAGGATCAGGTTGAAGCAGAGATCGGTCCACATCGCCCGCGTCGGCGCGCCGTGCGGGTTCACGTGGGTCAGGTACTTCGGCAGCCAGCCATCGACCGAGCCCTGGTAGAGCGTGCGCGAGGACCCGGCCATCGCTGTCATGATCGAGAGCACCAGTGCCAGGATCATCAGCATGACCATGATGGTGTGGATCATCGCCCCGCCGCCGACCATGTTGGCCATCGCGTTGGCGACACCGGAGCCATCCGCGATGGTCGGATCGAGCATCCCCGCCAGGCCGAGCGCGCCCTGAAAGGTGAAGGGCACCAGCACGTAAAGCGCGATGCAAAGCAGGCCGGAGTAGAAGATCGCCTTGAAGGTATCGGTGCCGGGATTACGGAATTCGCTGGTGTAGCAGATCGCCGTCTCGAACCCGTAAGAGGACCAGGCGGCGATGAACATTGCCCCCAGCACCAGCGTCCAGCCCGAAACGTTCCAGTGCCCGAGCGCCGGCGCGCCGGCGCCGGCAAGCGGGATCAGGTTGGAGAAGTTGTTGTAGTCGACGTGGCCGTTGAACAACGGAACGATGCCGACGATCGCCATCGGTACGATCACCAGCAGGCCGACATATTTTTGCACGCTGGCGGTGCGCAGGATGCCGCGATGCTGGATCGCGAAGACGATCAACATCAGGATCGCGCCGATGAAGAAAGTGGCACCCAGGGAGAAGCTCACCGGCCCCAGCTTGTGCGCGAACAGGCTCCAGTTGCGCAACGGCGGCGTCAGTGCCGCGATCGCGGCGGCGGTCTGCGCGGTGGCGCCGCCGGCGATGCCGGTACCGTGCGCCGCGATCCATTGCGCGACCACGGGCGAAGTGGCGGCCGGGATCGGGAACAGCGCATTCAGGATATAAGCGGCGGCGATCGAGCAGCCGAGCGAGAGCACAGGCGTCCAGGCCAGCCAGTTGCACCAGACCGAGAGCGGCGCGATGAACTTGCTATAACGCACCCAGGCCGCGGCACCGTAAACCGAGGCGCCGCCCGACTTGCTCGGGAACAGGCCGGCGATTTCGGCGTAGGTGAAGGACTGCACGAAGCCCATGAAAATAGAGGCGGTCCAGACCAGGAAGGCGAGGTTGCCGACCATGCTGGAAATGCCGCCGATCGAGAACAATACCAGAGCCGGCACGCCGCTCGCCACCCAGAACGCGCCGCGCCAGTCGATGGAGCGGTGCAAGGTGCCGGCCTCGGGAAGGACCGGACTAATTGCGGCCGTTGCGTCGCTCATGATGAACCTCCGGTTGGTGGCAAGCAGCCGTTCTGCTCACGCCACGGGTTGGATAAGCAAACGCCGTGCCAACGCAACTCGTCAGAAATGGGCTGATTTGTGCTATGCCATTATTCTGGAAGATTAAAATTTGTGCTTGGAATGAACGAAGTTTGAACTTTCGGTAAACTTTCGTGCTTGTGAGTTAACATTCTTGCTCCCAATCCGCTGGCCCGGCGCTTGCTTGGTTGCTCCCCAAGGAGAATCATCCATGGCCACCGCCGCAGCGAAACCAGCCGACGCCGACCCGGACGCTCTGCAGGAGGCCGGGGTCAAATACCTGCTGGCGAGCTATGTCGACATGCACGGCGTGGCGAAAGCCAAGATGGTGCCGATCGACCATTACGAGCAGATGCTCGCCGGCTCGGAGCTGTTCACCGGTGCGGCCAATGACGGCGTGCCGCAGGAGGTCTCCGACGAGGAGGTCTCGGCCCGGCCTGACCCGAAATCCTGCAAGATCCTGCCCTGGAACAAGCAGATCGCCTGGTTCGCGAGCGATCTGTGGTGCGCCGGCGCGCCGTTCGAGCCCGGCAGCCGCAACATCCTCGGCCGCGTGCTGGAGAAGGCCAAGGGCATGGGCCTGGGCATGTATCTCGGCATGGAGGCCGAGTTCTTCATGCTGCGCGACACCGCCGATGGCGGCTATGCACCCCTCTCGACCAAGCCCAACCTCGACAAGCCATGCTACGATCTCAGCCGGCTGCTCGACAACATGGGCTGGCTCGGCACGCTGGTGGAGGCGATGAACGGCCTCGGCTGGGATGTCTATTCCTTCGACCACGAAGACGGCATCGGCCAGTTCGAGGTCGATTTCCGCTATTTCGACGCCATGACGATGGCCGACAACTACGTGTTCTTCCGGGTCATGGCGAACGAAATCGGCCGCGCCCATGGCGGCTTCGCGAGCTTCATGCCCAAACCGTTCGGCGACCGCGCCGGCTCCGGCGCCCATCTCAACATGTCGCTGTACGACATCGACAGCGGCGAGAACCTGTTCAAGGCGACCGACGACAAGCGGGGCTGCGACCTTTCGGCGCTCGGCTACAAGTTCATCGCCGGCGTGCTGCGCCATTTGCCGGCGATCTGCGCGGTGGTGGCGCCCACCGTGAACAGCTACAAGCGCCTGCTCAAGCACGGCAGCGCGTCCGGCTTCACCTGGGCGCCGGTACTGTGCTGCTACGGCAACAACAACCGCACCAACACGCTGCGGGTGCCGCTCGGCGGCGGCCGGGTCGAGCTGCGCGCCGCCGACAGCGCCTGCAACCCCTACCTCGCTGCGGCGATGGTGCTGGCGGCCGGGCTGGAAGGGATCGAGCAGGACCTCGACCCCGGCGATCCGCATCTCGAGAACATGTACCTGAAATCGCCCGAAGAGCTGAAAGCGATGGGCATCCGCATGTTGCCCGCCACCCTGGCCGAAGCGGTGGACGCGTTCGCCGCCGATCCGCTGACCGAGGCGGTGTTCGGCCCGGCGATGCACAAAGCCTGGATCGACTACAAGCGCGAAGAGTGGCGGCAATACATCAACTACGTCTCGGACTGGGAGAAGCAGCGCTACCTCAAATTCTTCTGATGGAGCTGCGGAGTTTTGTGACCGACCGCTTCACGCTGCAAAGCGGCGTCACGCCGGAGCGCCTCAGCCTCGCCTATGCCACCCATGGCACGCTGAACGAGGCCGGCGACAACTGCGTGCTTCTGCCGACCTATTACACCGGTACGCACGACTCCTACGCGCCACTGATCGGGCCGGACCGGGCGCTCGACCCGGCGCGGTATTTCATCGTTATTCCCAACATTCTGGGCAACGGCGTCTCCAGCGCGCCAAGCCGGATGGCGGATTACAGCGACGCCAGCATCGCCGATAACGTGCGGCTGCAGCACGCGCTGCTCACCGCGCTCGGGGTGCGGCGCATCCAGCTGGTGCAGGGCTGGTCGATGGGCGCGATGCAGGGCTTTGCCTGGGCCGCCATGTACCCGGCCATGGTGGCGCGGCTGCTGGCGGTCTGCGGCACGGCGCGGTGCTGGCCGCTCAACCAGGTGTTTCTGGAAGGGGTGAAGTCCGCACTGACCGCCGCTGCCTCGCCCGCCGCCGGCAAACGCGCCTTTGGCCGCGCCTATGCCGGCTGGGCCTATTCCGCGGCGTTTTACCGCGACGCGCTGTACCGCGACCAAGGCCACGCCACGCTGGAGGCGTTCCTCGCCTGGTGGGAAGAGGACCACCTGGGCTGGGACGCGAACGACCTGCTGGCGATGTTGTGGACCTGGCAGCATGCCGATCTCGGCTTCGAGCAGCTGAGCCGGATCACCGCCAAGACGGTTGTGATGCCCTGCGACACCGACATGTACTTCAACATCGACGAAGCCCGGCAGGAAGCCGCCGCGATCCCGCAGGCCGAGTTCCACCCCCTGCACTCGCCCTACGGCCATTGCGCCGGCGCCCCCGGCCGCTTCGCCGCCGAAAGCGCCAAGATCGAAGAAACGGCAAGGCTTCTACTGGGCAGTTAGCACCGCGCGAAGCGCAATAAATTTTACTTTCCCGGCTGATCGAGTGGCCAACCCCGTCTTGGGGTCTGGGGCCTCACGGCCCCAGCCGCCGGAGGCTCTTTCTTTACTTGTCCACGTTATGCAGCACATGGACCCGCAGCGCCGAGGCTAGCTTCGCGGCTGGCGCGCGGGCCTCGTCGATCCGCGCCACCAGCGCCGCGAGGGTTAAACCTTCTGCGGCGGCGAGGCGGCCGAGGGCGGCCCAGAATTCCGGCTCCAGGGCCACGCTGGTGCGGTGGCCGGACAGGCTAAGGCTGCGCTTTTCCAGCATCCATCAGGCGGTAAAGCAAAGCCGGCAGATAGAGGAAGGTCGAGATCAGCACCGCCAGCAGGCTCAGCAGCAGCAACATGCCCATGCTGGCGGTGCCGCGGTCGTGCGAGGCGGCGAGCGTGCCGAAGGCGGTGCCGGTGGTCAGCGCCGAGAACAGCACCGCGTGGGCGGTGGCCGAGCCCAGGAAGTGCTGCATCCCGGCCCGGTAGTTCATCACGAAATAGACGTTGAACGAGACCCCGACGCCGAGCAGCAGCGGCAGCGCGATGATGTTGGCGTAGTTGATCGGGATGCCGGCGAGCCTGGTGAACAGCGCGGTGAGCAATGCCGAGAGCGCCAGGGTGGAGACCACCAGCGCCATGTCCCGGATGTTGCGGAACACGAAGAACAGGATGGCGCAGATCGCGATCGCCGCCAGCAACGCCGCCTCCCGGAACGAGGCCAGGATGGTGCCGGCGGTGGCGATGGTGGAGATCGCCGGGCCGCCGGCATTCGGCGCGACGCGTAGCACGGCCTGGGCGAAGCGGCGCAAGCCGGCGGTGGTCCGCGCCGCCGCCGTCGGCAGCGCTTCCACCCGCACCCGGCCGTCGCTCAGGAACCAGTCCCGCTTGATCTCCGGCGGCAGGTTCGCCACCGTGATCGGGCTGGGCGACAGGCCGCTGCTCAGCCGCCCGAGTTCGAGCGGCAGGAAGCGGGTGATGGCGCTGTTCATCGCCAGCATCTGGGCGTCGTTATCCCCCAGCAGGCGGTTCAGCGAGGCGGCGATGCCGAGCAGCGGCGAGGCGGCCGGCAGCTTGCTCTTCGCCTTGAGGATGCTGTCGCGGGCCATTTGCATCGACAGCCGGATGTCGGCGGCGGTGACCGGCGCGGTGGCGCTCTGCGCCGCCAGGGTCGGGGCCAGGATGTTCTGCGCCTGGGCAATCATCGCGAGCTTGGTCGGCTGGTCGTCCGGCACGAAGGTGGCGCCGGAGATCACCCCGGCGACCTCGGGCAGCGCCGCCAGCCGGGCCGCCAGCGCCTTGGCGGCGGCCAGGTTCGGCCGCAGCGCGTTGGCGTAAAACGGGTTGGTGGCCGGGTTGTCCAGGAGCTTGGAGAGCGTGCGCATGCTGGGCACGTTCGGGTCCTTGGTGTCGAACGGATTGGCGTCGAACCGCAGGGTTATGGCGGCGAGCACGCCGATCGCCGCCAGCGCGGCGAAGCCGATCAACACCGGGCGATGCCGGCGCCGCAGGAACGCGTCCGCCTGGGCGCTGAACGGCAGGCCGATCCGGGCGTGGTCAACGCGCGGCTGGAACAGGGTCAACAGCGCCGGCAGGAAAGGTGATGGTGCAGCCAAAGGCGATGAACATGCCGGCGCCGGCGATCACGCCAAGTTCGGCGACGCCGACGAATGGCGTCGGCGCGAAGGCCAGGAAGCCGCAGGCGGTGGAGGCGGCGGCCAGCGCGATCTGCCGCCGGCCTGCCGTCCGGTCTCCGGCAAAGCGGCGGCGAGGTCGGCGTATTGGTGCCGCACGTCGCGCAGCCGGACGCAGAACTGGATGGCGAAATCGACCGCGAGGCCGATGAACAGGATCGCGAACGCCACCGAGATCAGGTTGATGACGCCGATCGTCACGGCGGCGAAACTGACGGTGAGGCACAGGCCGAGCAGCAGCGTCGCGATGATCGGCAGGATCAGCCGCCAGCCGCGCAGCGCCAGATACAGCCAGAGCGCGATCAGCGCGACGCTGATGATGCCGCCGGCGACCAGCCCCTGGGTCAGCGAGGCGAATTGCTCGTCCGAAAGCGGGATCTGGCCGGTGTACTCCACCGTGACACGGCCGGCGGCGACATCGGGCAACCCGGCCGCGATCCGCACCAGCGCCGCGGTGGCGGCGCCGCCGGCCTGCAACGTGCCCTGGTGCAGAGCCGGATGCGCCAGCACGAACTCGACGTTCTGGCCCGGCCCGCCGCTGCTCAGCAGCGCCTGCCAGGACAGCGGCTCCGGATGCCCGGCGGCGGCCTGTTCCAGGTTGGCCCGCACCCCCTGCAAAGCGGCGTTGTACGGCGTCAGGTTGGCCTGGCCCATCTGCACGCCCTCGGCGATCAGCGAGAGGCCGGTGAACAGGCCGCGGGCCGAGGGGTCGGCCGCCAGCTGGCCGAGAAACGGCTGCGCGGCGACCACGGAATTCAACAGTTTGGCGAGGTCGGCGACCGGCAGCAGCAGCAAACCCTGCTGGCTGTAGAACGGCAGGCCGGCCGGATAGCTCGAACCATGGAAGTTGGCGGTGTCGGCGTTCAGCGCGGCGTTCAGCGCCCGCGCCGTCTCCGCCGCCTCCTCCGGCGTCGCACCCCGCACCACCGCGACGATCAGATTGTTGAACTGCGGGAACTGCGTGGCATCGACGATCTGCGCCTTGCGCCAGGCCAGCTTGGCGGAGAACAGGTGGTTGGTATCGGTGTCGATCCGCAGGTGGTAGGCGCTATAGGTCAGCCCGGCGGCGCCGAGCAGCAGCATCGCGGCGACCACCACGGCGGCGTGCCGCCGCGATGCCGCGATGATGTCGATGATCACTTGCAGCAAGGCGCGTTCTCTTTAGCGGCGGGATGAGCGAGGGCCGGCAAGCGGGTTTCAGACGTTCCAGCCGGCCAGCACCAGCCGGCCATAGATGTCGGCCAGCACGTATTGCAGCGCCTCCAGCAGCAGGATGGCAATGATCGGCGAGATGTCGACATTGCCGAAATACGGAATCCGCCGGCGGATCGCGCCCAGAAACGGCTCGGTCAACCGGTTCAGGAAGTCCGACGCGGTGTAGACGAACTGGTTGCGCATGTTGATGACGCCGAAGCTGACCATCATGTTGATGATGACGGCGATGATGATCGCCCAGGTGTAAAGCGAGATCAACCGGCTGATCAGCCAGTACACTGCGAAAAGCATGGCGGTTCCTCGAAACTCGCGCATGACTACCGAGCGGGCGAAGCGAAGGCAAATCCGCCGTGCCGGCGCGGCGATACTTGACTTGCCGACTTGTATGGTTGAAGCCGCGCGCCGGATGGGCCTGGTTCGGTTCAGAATCGGGGCTGTAGCTCAGTTGGTAGAGCGCGTCGTTCGCAATGACGAGGTCTGGGGTTCGATTCCCCACAGCTCCACCAGAACCCCCTGCGCCAGCGTGCGCTACTAGCCAGAAATACCGCAGTTTGCTTGGGCTTTCTCAACACGTTTATGCTTGACCGTGCGCTGCCGTGCGCGCATATGTAGCTCATAATTGTGGAATGAGTTGAGGGCGATATGGGCAAGCACACGGTTGGCAAGCTTTCTCCGGCGAAAGTCCAGAAACTAAGCGTGCCCGGAATGTATGGCGATGGCGGCGGCCTCTGGCTCAACGTCGGCCCCAGCGGCGGCAAAAGCTGGGTTTACCGCTTCATGCTAGACGGCCGGGCGCGAGAGATGGGGCTCGGCGCCCTGCACACGATCGGCCTTGCAGATGCCAGGGAGCGAGCGATGGCTTGCCGCCGCCAATGCCTGGACGGGATTGATCCGCTGGAGGCGCGGGACACGCAGAAGAAGGCCCGTCGCCTGGAGGCGGCTAAGGCCATCTCCTTTCGCGACTGCGCCGCGAAGTATATCGCCGCGAACCGGGCGGCTTGGCGGAACGAGAAGCACGCCTATCAGTGGGATGCGACGCTCGCCACCTATGCCTACCCGATCATCGGCGACTTGCCGGTAGGCGCAATCGACACCGGCCACGTAACGCGCGTGCTGGAGCCCATCTGGTCGACGAAATCCGAAACGGCATCCCGTCTCCGCGGCAGGATCGAGTCGGTGCTAAATTATGCGGCGACCCACAACTGGCGAACAGGCGACAATCCGGCGAGATGGCGCGGGCACCTAACGAACGTGCTGCCGAAGCGGTCAAAGGTTTCGACCGTGAAGCATCATGCCGCCCTGCCCTGGCGTGAAGCCGGCAAGTTCGTTTCTGCTCTCGATGCTGAAGACGGTGTGGCCGCTCTGGCGCTCCGCTTTGCCATTCTGACCGCAGGCCGCACTGGAGAAGTTATCGGTGCCACGTGGGCCGAGGTTGACCTGCAGCACACGGTCTGGACCGTGCCGGCCAGCCGCATGAAGGCGGCACGTGAACATCGTGTGCCGTTATCTGAGGGCGCACTGGCTGTGTTGCGTGAGGCGGCAAAGCTCGGGCAGGAAGCCGATCAGCCGATCTTTCCTGGCGCCAAAGCGGGCAAGCCGCTCAGCAACATGGCGATGCTGGCCTTGTTGCGCCGCATTGGTCGCGGCGATCTTACGGCACATGGCTTCCGGTCCACGTTCCGAGATTGGGCTGCTGAGACGGGCCAGCCGGCGGACATCGCTGAAGCGGCACTGGCGCACATCGTCGGTGACAAGACGGTGGCGGCATACCAGCGCGGGGATCTGCTGGAGCGGCGCCGGAAGCTGATGGCGGCTTGGTCGGCGTTCTGCGCCCGGCCGGAGTCGGATGGTAAGGTGGTGGAGCTGCGGCAGGGGGTGGTGGCGTGACGGAAAAGAAAAACCCCGGCACGGCAGCACCCCTTAAACTGCTGTCGATCGCGTGGCACGCTGAAGAACATGCTCGCATTAAGGAGAATCTTGAGGCGGAAAAGATCGCTGCGAAAGATAACGGAAAAGCTCCAGCCGCGCCGGCACCAGGGTCCGGTCGAAGGGAACGGCCCGCACCGTTAGAAATAGATCGGGACTGGCCATTATGGCCGGTGGCGCTTGAGCACGTCCGCGCAGCTTTAGGAGATGCGCGCGATGAGGCGCTTGTGCGCCTTCAAGATGCTTTGAGGGATGGCTTCATAAAGGCCAAAGGCCCGATAGACGGCATCTACGCGGAACCCATTCCACCGGAGCTATTCCGTCACCTCATTCTGGTCGAGGATGGAGGCGCGCTCGATATGGCTTCCGCCGCACGTATTGATTTTGTGGAAGTCTGCATGGCGGATGTCCTGGCTAAGTGGCCTGCGCCGATTGTTGCTACTGAAATTTTATCGCCAGCAGAACAGGCCAACTCCTATAAGACATCCGCTCCTGGAAGGGACGGATCGATCCACCTGGCCGAGGCCATCCTTCGGCGGCGAGCAGCCAGCGGTGAGATGATTACGCGGGCATTCCTGCCAGAAGCTCAAGCGGTGGCGGGGCTTGTGCGGAAAGAACACCCTATGGCGGCGCCGCTCACTGTTAAGACGATCCGGAACAACCTCAGCAAACTCTGGAGAAACCTGCAAAAGGATGTCCCGAAAAGAAATTCTGGGGGCTAATTTCGGGACGTTTTTCGGGATCGCAGCATAGGTCATCTCTGGCGCATGCACTCGCATGGAGAACACGAGATGAAACCGGAACAGCCTAGCAGTTCAACCACAACTCCCAAATTCGGCACTATCGACACGTGGATGGCCCTCTCCGGCATGGGGCGCCGTTCCGTCTATGACGCGCTCGGTCGTGGTGACCTGCGCGCGGTGAAGCAGGGCACCAGGACGCTCATCAACATTGAGGCCGGGCTGGCATGGCTCGCAGCTCTGCCGCCTGCGAAGATCCGCGCGCCGCGTGAGCGCATTGCCGCTTAGAAACGAAACCGCCGCCCCTCGGGCAAGAGGAAGCGACGGTCCACGTTTTCACCGATTGTCAGCAGGCACTGATGATTTAGCGAACGCGGCCACGCCCTGCAAGTCCTTTCGGCGGCATCTTGGAGAATCAAGATGCACCTTTCCATCCGCCCACCTGAAAACCCAACCGAAGACCGCCTGATTTCGCTGCTCGACCGCGGCATCATGCTTAGTGAGCGCGCCGATGAGATGGCCGCAATCCGCCTTCAGATGCACGCAAGGGAGAAGGCGCGGCTCCGGGTATTGCTGCGGCGAGTTAACCCCCAAGAGGCCCGCACATGATCGGCGAGCGCTGCGGCGTCACCTACGTCCGCCTTCCGTCTTTGACGCTCAGCGATTACCGCGCCCTGGCCTGGCTAGCCGAGATGGCGGCGATCGGATGCGTCCATGAAAACCGCTCAGCTTGGGCCTCGCAATTGCGTCAGCAGGCCGCGGAGCTGCGGGCACAGGCGGATTGGATCGGGCGCAAAGTATGAGCGCGGACCGCATGGACCTTTCGACCCTCGCCGTCTCCCCCCGCTGGGTTGCTTGGCGTAACGAAGAGCGGAACGGCAAGGTTACCAAGGTGCCCTACGCCACCGCCAAGAAACGGGCGCGGGCGGATGATTCCAGCACATGGCAGACGCGGGATGCTGCCCAGGCTGTAGCAACTGAGATTGTCGGCGATCTGGGCGGCGGCGTTGGACTGGAACTGGGCGATCTGGGCGACGGCCGCGCGATCGGCGGGATTGATCTCGACACATGCCGCTCGGCCGATGGGACGGTGGAGCAATGGGCGCTGGACGTTTTGGCTGCCTTTGAAACCTATGCGGAAGTCAGCCCGTCCGGCACCGGCCTGAAGGCGTTCTTTCGATACGATGTGGCCACCTTACCGGATCTGCGAAAAGCGATGCAAACAGAGCACGGCAAGGCGTGGAAGCGGGCCGGCGGCGACCACCCGCCCGCGATCGAGTTGCATCTGGGCAATAGGTATTTCGCGGTGACAGATCGGCGCCATCCGGAGGCACCCTTCGATCTAGCTGAGGTTGATGCTGGCAAGTTGCTCTATCTCATTCGCGTCGATGGCCCGGAGTTCGCCAGGACGGGACGGAAGCAGAAGCCGGAGAGGGCAGAGCCTCTTACAGAACATCTAGCGGCAGCTTCTAATGATGGCAGCCGCAGCGCCAAGGCCTTCTCGATCGGTCGCAAGGTTCGGCAGGGCGGCGGGACTTATGAAGATATGAAGGAGGCGCTGGCGGCCTATCCGGGCACCGCGGCTTGGCTGGAGGAGAAAGGTCTCGCCAACAGCGGCCGCGAGCTTCAGCGCATATGGGACAAGACGAACCGTGACCGGCTCGGAAACGAGCGGCCGGCGTGGTTCAGCCAGCTTCAGAAGAACGATCAGGGCCAGCCGCACGGCAACTTGTGGAACGCCATGCTGGCTTTGCGCAGCGAGAGCCAGTTGCAGGACCTCTTTGCTTTCGACGAAATGCTGCGCGCGGCGATGATAATGAAGCCCGAGCCGAAGCCCCTCACAGACATCGACGTTGGAAATCTTCAGGAGTGGCTTCAGCACAAGGGCCTGGAAAAAGTTTCAAAGGACGTAACACACCAGGCTGTCGACCTTCGCGCCAGCGAGCTCGCATATCATCCAGTTCGGGATTACCTTGAAGCCCTCAGGTGGGATGGCGAATCGCGTCTAAGGGGATGGCTAAATTCCTACCTCGGCGCCGAAAATAACGCCTACCATTCCGGCATCGGCACGATGTTCCTGATCGCCATGGTGGCCCGCATCTATCAGCCGGGGTGTAAGGCTGACTACATGCTTGTGCTGGAAGGGTTGCAGGGCGCCCGCAAATCCACCGCATGCGCCATCCTTGGCGGCATCTGGTTTTCAGACAACCTGCCGGACATCCGGGCGGGTAAGGACGTGGCCCAGCACATCAACGGCAAGTGGCTGATCGAGGTGGCGGAGCTATCGGCACTCGATAAAGCCGAGGCGGCGGCCCTCAAAGCGTTTATCACGCGGCCGGTCGAACGCTACCGGCCCAGCTATGGGCGCAAGGAAGTCATCGAGCCCCGGCAGTGCGTCTTCATCGGCACCACGAACAAGACCGCCTACTTGCGCGATGAAACCGGCGGGCGGCGCTTCTGGCCGGTCAAAGTCGGCATGATTGATACCCGAGCGCTTGCGAGAGACCGGGACCAGCTCTTCGCCGAGGCTCTGGCGCTTTACCAGAAGCGGACAAAGTGGTGGCCGGACCAAGCCTTCGAGGCCGAGCATATCGCGCCGCAGCAGAACGCACGTTACGAATCAGACGCTTGGGAGGAGGCGATAGAGACGTACCTCAGCGGCATCATCGACAGTAAGATCACGGTGCTCGACGTGGCAAGAAAGGGCTTGCACATCGACCTTCCGAAGGTTGGTACGGCAGACCAGCGGCGGATTGCGGCGGCCCTGGAACGTTTAGGGTGGCGTCACGGCAACCGGACCGAAGCAGGCAGATGGTGGGTCCGGCATGACGCATGACGCACCATGACGCACTTTCTAACGAGTTCCATAATCGAGGAAATAAGGGCTGTAGGGAACTCTATGGAAAATGCGTCATTCTGCGTCATGTGCGTCATTCATAGGGGCTGCGGTTCTATGAGGGAATTGACCTGAAACAGAAGTTCAAGCCCAAGCCGATGCCAGAACCGCCGAGTTGGGCAACGGAATGACGAGATCAACAGGCAAATTTGCCACTTGATGTGCCGCAAGTGTCACGCGCTGACACGCGTTCCACCTCATTGTGCTCATATATGCCCCACCCCCTCTATACATTCTTTCAGAGATACCCCTTTCGTGCGTGCAATAGTAAGTCACGCGTGCCATCGTGTGACAGAGGTTGGCAGAGTAGGGCGGCCGAGAACCCCCCAATTCACAAAACCAACCCCTCAAAAAGCATACTGCCGCCGCATCAACGCACGATGAAAAATCCTGGATCAACCAGCAAGCTTCCCTCTTGCCGCGCAGTATGTCCGAACCCCGGACATACCTAGAAACGGTTAGACGGAAACGACTTCCACCGCGACCACGACAAAACAAAAAGCTTTCAGCCATCATTCCCGCACGCTAGCGCATATCCCCGCACTCATCCCACAAATAGCTTGCGTTTTCGGTTCGTCGTCTCCCAAAAACGTCGGATATGACGCCACTAGGCCCTCATTCCCGCCCCGGTAAACTCGCCCTGATAGACGGGCGCACCGCCGAAGCGCGCAGGTTGAAAACGATCCGCGAAGAGCTGGCGCAGCATCTCGGCGGCAAGGCCTCGATTGTGCAGCGCATGATGATCGAGCGGGTTTCGATCTTGTTGCTGCGCATGGAGTTGATGGATCGCAAGGCCCTGAGCGAAGGCAGTCTCGGCGAACGGGACAGCCGGGAATATCTTGGCTGGAACAACGCCGCGTCCCGGATGCTTCGCACGCTGGGCCTGCACGGTGCGCCGATGCCGGCCCCGGACATCAACGGCTATCTGGCCAGCCGGCCGGCCGAGCCGGAGCTTGATGAAGCCGCATGATAACCCCGGCCGCCGCCATCGCTGACAAGAACCTGCTGGCGCCATCGTTCGTCGGGCCGTCGTGGGACTTGTGGCGGGCGATCCTGAAGGCAACCTTCGCAGAGCGAATGACGGCCGCGGAAAAGGCCCGCTTCCGGCAAGTGGCCGAGCGTGAGCCGCCTAAACGCCGCGTGCGTGAGCTGTGGACGGTAGCAGGGCGCCGCTCGGGCAAAGACTCGATGGCCGCCGCCATCGCCACCACTGCCTCAATGGGCGACTACAGCCCCCATCTACGCCCTGGTGAGCGTGCATCAATCGTCTGCATCGCCAGCGATCGCAACCAGGCGAAGATCGTCTTCCGGTACATCCTAGGCAACTTCAACAGCGTGCCCCTGCTCACGCCGATGCTGGAACGGGTGACGGAAGACACGATCGAACTGAACAACCGAGTTGAGATCATCGTCACCACGAACAGCTTCCGCGCCGTGCGAGGCCGATCGGTAGTGCTGGCGATCTTCGATGAGGTGGCATTCTGGAAAGACGAATCCTCGGCGACGCCCGACGTTGAAACCTACAAGGCGGTAGAACCCGGCCTCGCCACGTTCCCCACCGGCATGATGATCGGCATATCGTCGCCGCACCGCCGGGCTGGCCTGCTCTATGAGCGGTGGCAGAAGTATTACGGCACCGATGACGACGAAGTGCTGGTGGTTCGCGGCCCATCGAAGCTGTTCAACCCTACTCTGCCGCAATCGGTCATCGACCGGGCAATGGAGCGTGATCCAGAGGCGGCCGCGGCAGAATACGGCGCCGAGTGGCGCACCGATCTTGTTGCCTTTGTCAGCCCGGAAGTGGTGGAAGCCTGCACGCCACCCGGTCGGTTCGAGCTGCCGCCGATGGCTGGCGTGGCCTATACTGCCTTCACCGATCCGTCCGGCGGTTCTTCAGACAGCATGACGCTCGCCATCTCGCACATGTACGGCGACACGCCGGTCCTGGACTGCATCCGCGAGGTAAAGGCGCCCTTCAGCCCGGAGAGCGTGGTGCTGGAGTTTGCGGCTGTCCTGCGGGCCTATGGGCTGAACAAGGTAACGGGCGATCGCTACGGTGGAGAATGGCCGAGGGAGCGCTTCTCCGAAGCTGGCATCACCTACGAGATCAGCGAGCGCACGAAGGCGGAGATATACCTCAACACGCTGCCGTTGCTGAATAGCGGCACGGCCGAGCTGCTCGATATTCCGAACCTCACGAAGCAGCTTTGCGGGCTTGAACGCCGCGCCGTGCGGGGAGGGCGGGCTTCAATCGATCACGCGCCTGGTGCCCATGATGACGTTGCCAACGCGGCGTGTGGCGCTCTGCTGCTGGCGGGCAAGCCTGCCATGGCCTTCTGCTTCGGCTCCATTCCGATGAACGAAACCCGCTCCCTGGCCGAGCGTTACCCCGGCCTCGTCACCGCATTTTGAAAGGACCACCATGACACACGCCCAACAATTACGAGAGGTCGAAGCCCTGGAGCAGAAGCTCCGCGAGGCAAAACGCCCGCTGTTGGAAGCAGAAGCCCGCCTCAGCAACGATGCGCGCTCACTGGCCCGCGTCGGCATCTCGGCCAGCGCCGGACAGATGCCCAGAATGGGCGACATGGACGCCGCGCTCAACAAGGCCGGCATCACCAACACGGTCGAGCGGATCAAGTACAAGCGGATCGCCGAGCGCGTAGCAGCTGGGCTCGACGCATGATGGCGGCCCTAAAACTTCGTCGCCGCCCCGAGCCGGCGGAAGCGGCGCCGCCGGAGGACCGTCCGCAGCTGGAAGAGACGCCGGTGATGACGGGGCTGCGCAAGCTCATGGAAATGGCCGAGATGAACGGCCTGAAGGCGGCGGCGGACGCCCTGATCGAAGACCCGACGCTGCTGGGCCTGGCCCAAGCCATCGTCGAAGCCGATACCAGCGCCGCCGCGAAGCTTTGGGAAGGCGCGCATTCGTGCCGCACCTACAGCCCGACGGTTTATGCAAAGTGCATGGAAGCCATGGGCCTTATCGCCTTTGCGCATTCATCCGAATACTTCCGCGACCGGACCGATTGGAACAACCCGCCGCCGGACGACTTCCGCATCACCGAGTACGTCCACAAGTCCGGCAAGCGCCTGCCTGTCATCGTGGCGCCGGTGGTGGATCAGTACCGCAAGATTGTCGCCTGCGTCCTGCTGTACGTGAAGAAAGACTGGTCCGGCTGGGCCGACGTGACGCCGCGAACGCAAGTTGTCGGCCGCGTTGATGGGTTAATGCTGCGTTTCCAGCGGGCTGGAAACATTCTGGCGGTGGCGCCATCTTTCGAGACGGCGGCAGCCGCAAGCCTCGAATTTCGCGGCCAGGCACTTTGGATCGCTCTCTCGCCGGAGAACATGGCCGAGTGCTTCACGCCGCCGACGGAGGTGCGGAGCCTCTATCTGCTGCACACCACGAAGGCGGAGCGCGCTGCGGCAGCTAGGGCGGCGGAGCGGATCGATGCCGAGCACATGGTGAACATCACACTGCTCAATCCGCTCACCGAGAAGGCGGAGGCTTACCCCTTTGAATAAGATCGCGCCGGCTGCCGCGTATTCCGCGACGGGCGCCGTAGGTGGCGGAGGACTCTTCGCCTCGCGCTTGCCGAAGCCCCGCTGGTCCACAGTACCCTGGCGGGCATTTTCTGGGGTTGGCCGGCGCTTGCTCATTGGCGCCGGCCGCTTCCTTCTCAGTTCATTGCGGAGCTGCCAGTGGCCCTCCTAACCTCTCTCGGCGAGGACATCGCACCGATCGGCGTTGGCCCCCGCGCTCAGTACAGCGTCCCGCTTTCGTTCGTCGCCCCGCTGACGATACCAGCCGGCGGAGTGGTGACATCCGATTTTATCCCGAGCGGTGGAATGACCGGAATTGCGGTGGGGGCCACGTCCACACAAGCCGGCATGATCTCCGTGCAGCGGTTCCTAGACATGGCGGCAACGATCCCGATCGGCGCGCCCGCAACGGCCTCACTCTCTGCCGGCACGGCGAACGGTTTGACCATTACTGACGGCGTAATTTTTCTTTCTTTCACCGTCAGCCTCTCAAACAGCAGCTCCGCGGCGGCATCGCTGACGGGCTTGGCAGTGGTGCAGCAGGCATGACCGACATCCGCGTCATCGCCGCCAGCATCCGTGCGGCCGGGGCTATCAGCTCCGACATCGTCGCAAGCACGATCGGTGCGGACATAGTCAAATTTGCCGCAAGCTTACCTCTCCCGTCTATCATGGCGGCCGCAATGGCAATCCGCCCGCACACACTCGCGGCGCTCACCGGAGGGCCTCAACCCTTCGCCGGCCGAGTGTTTGTGCCCGCTTGGCCCGTTGAGCCGGAGGCATAGCAATGGCTGAGGTTTACGCGATTGCTGTTCGAATTGCGCTTCAGAACAATGTCAGCAGCGGCCTTAAAGTCATCGCTAAGGACTTGCTCGGCCTGAACGGCGCGGTTGACGGCCTACAGCGCAAGTTCGGCCGTTTGCATGTAGCTTTGTTCGGTGCTGGGATGGTTGCCGCGGGGCTCGGGTTTCTGGACATCTTTAAGGGCTTGGCAGAAGCCGGGGGCGCCGTCGTCAACCAGCAAGCCAAAATGGCGCAGCTCGGCATTTCAAATCGTGACATCGCACGAGAAACCGCTGAAGCCTACGCGAACATCGGTATCAGTGGCACGACGATCGCCGGCAACATGGCCGCAGCGTTGAAGCTGCGAACCATCTTCGGCGGCTCCGGCTTTCAGGAAACAAACCTAGCGTTGCCGGCCTTCCTGAAGGCGCAGTTTGCCCTTCAGGGCGCCGGAATCGACCCAGCCTCAATCGAAGACTTCATTAAGCCTCTCGACGTGATGGGAGCGTTTCGAACCGGCAACAAACTAGACCCGGCCAAGTTCGGCCCGGCAATCCAGATGGCGGTGTCTGCTGTGCTTTCGTCCGGTGGACTGCTCACCGGCGTCGCCTTCCAGCGCGCCATCCAGCTCGCCGGGCCGGCCGCCGCACAAATGGGCGAGCAGACTTTCTTCAACACGATGCTTGAGCCGCTGCTGGCGCTCGGCAACAAAGCCGCCCGCGGCCTACAATACGGCGGCTCGACCTTCATCGGCGGGCAGATGAGCAAGGCGTCAGCGCACATGCTGGACCGGCTCGGGCTAACCCACGCCGGCGACTACACGCACGAAGGCGGCAGGTGGACTCTGGACCAGGGCAAGATCGCCGGTAGCAAGCTGCTCGCCAAGGGCGACATTATTGACTGGATCTCGAAGTATTTCCTGCCCGACGCCGCAAAGGCCGGCCTCAATCCGATGGTGGCAGCGGCTTCACTCCCGCAAACTCTGCAAGCCCTGATCTCGACCGTCTATGAGATCGGCCCGCAGATCGCGAAAAGCATCGCGCAGCAGGCTCAGGCCAACGCCGCGAACCCGTACACCGCAGCGCAAGCGGCATGGTCCGGCGCCAGCGGAAATCTTGAAGATGCTCTGACGGGCTTGTGGCAAGCATTAGGTGTTCCCGCCGCCGGCATGGCTGTTACTGTAATGAACAAGCTTGCGGACGCCATCCGAAACTTCACCGCGTGGGTCGGCAACCATCAAACAGCCGTCACCACCGCAGAGAAGATCATGGGCGGCCTCGGCGTGGCGCTCGCCGCCCTTGGCACTGTAGCCCTCGCCGGCGCGCTCGCGGGCATGGTCGGAACCGGCGGCACGCTGGTCTTGCTTGCGGGGGCGCTGGGGGGCCTAGGATTGGCCCTGAAGGGCATCCCCGGCGCGCTCGATACCATCAATCACGACCTGCAGAAGTTCGTCTATGACCTGCTGCACCCCAGCACGTGGATTTCGGGGCCTGGCACACCAGCGCCAGGCAGTCCGCATCGGGGCCCGACGCCCCTGGCGCAGCCGTACAGCGGGCCGGGTGCCGTGGATACACTTGAGTCCGGCGCACACAACGCGGTCAAGAAGATCGGTGACTGGATCGACCAAGGCGCGCCGGTTGCCGTCACCAATCCCGGCGCCATTGGCAAAGCCGCAACGGGCCTTGCCATTGACCACATGACCCGCGGTCTTCAGGCGCCACAGACGGGGTCGTCCACTGCCAACTATCGTCATACCCGAAGCGGCAGCGCCGCCAACGCCGCACGCTGATTCTCACCTCTTTACGAAAGGAAAACCTCACCATGAACAACTTCAAAGTCGCCGACCTTACCCACATCAAAGATAAGAATGACCGCGACATCGGCATTCTTGCGCTCACCCCGGCCGAGCAATTCCGGCTAATGAAGGTGATTGGCAAGGCCCAAGGTAATGACACCTATATCGGCATGGCGATGATGGCGGCCAGCGCTCGACAGATTGACGGGGCGCCCTATGCCGGAATCGACAGCGAGCGCGACTTCGACCAAATCTTCGATAAACTCGGCACCGACGGCTGGAATGCGGTGCAAGAGTATTACGCGAAGCTCGGCGCCGAGACAGAGAACGCCGCCGAAGAAGTCATGGACACGGCAAAAAACTGAGCAGCGCCCCCCTGCTACGGGAACGCCTCTACATCGTCAGTAAGGGCGTTCCGTGGGGGGTGGCTTGGAACCTCGACGCGCCGGACCTCATCGCTTTCATGGTGACGTTTGCCGATCTCGACGGGAACAAATTCGACTGGCGGAGCCGGAAGTTTCTGGAGCCGAAGGCGGATTAATTGCCTGTCCGGGACGAAGGACCAACCAAAGCGTACATGAAGTCGCTGGGGTTAGTGTCGGTGGGGTTTACTTCGTAACACCAGTCAACCGAGTGCTCGTGCGCGCTCCCGGTGCCGAGAGAGTCATCATATTGAAAGTGACCGTAGAACAACATGGAAGTTGCGCCGGAGACCGCCATAGCAATATCCGAAGTCGGAACGAACTCCGATATAAGGGCAAACGTCTCGCCAGCGCCCATTTCAACATGATCCTCAGAACTGTAATCCAGCCCGTGAATCTTGCAGTATTTCTCAGGATCTTCGCCAGGCTTAAGGCCGCCCATCAACCACATATAAACTGCGTTCTCGGCGTCGGTCTGTCCAACGTTTTTCCATTCAGGGGTGACAAGATACCCAGGCTGACCGTCTTGAGTGTAGGGCTGAAAACCGAATTTCAAATATTCCAATTTTGGCTGAGTTTGCGCCATCTCAATTTGAGATTGAACCTGCATTTGTTGGAGTTGCCCGTGCATCACGGAAAGTTGGTACCCAAATATGATGGCGCTGATTATGCTTGTTGCTGCTAAGACCCCGGTTAAGACAGGCATCCAAAACTCGACATGAGTTCTTTGCTCAACCTGGCCGATCTGTGCGGCTGCGGCGCTATTTTTGCCGGCTACGGCGCCATGACGATTTGCATGTTCTCTGTCCGATCCGGGAGATACTGGATTGGCTTCGGGTCGTTTGTCGCTTCCTTCCTCTGTATGGCTCAAGGTCTGTTCCTAATTTTGCCGAATTGAAGAAATGCTTCCAGTAGCAGCCTACCGCACGTCATTCCAGAGCACGAGTTGTGCGCGGCCTCCAATAGGGACTTGGCGGTTCTGCGCGGTCGAATTGCACGAATTCAAGCAATTACTATCCGGCGGCTTGCCATGGCGGTGATCGGAAATCCCCGGATCAAAGCCTTAATTTGAGCCTTGATCCCTCGCCAGCTACAGCAACCGCGACTCAAGTTGAAGCCGCCACCATCCTCAGCGTGTCTCGGCCTGCTGTTCAGGTGGCGCCTTGGCGGCTTGTTTTGCTTCAGGCGTTAGGGAGGCTATTCGTGCAGAACGATGCGCCTCACTGCTTTCGACCCCAAGTTCGCGGGCGGCCGCACGGACGCCCCCCTCTTTCCCTCTGCCACCTTTTGCGGAAACTGTTTCATGTTGAAACAGTTTCTGGTCTGGTAGGCGCACCCATTCCGCCACAGGCTACTTCCGCAGCCTCACGCCCGCCCCCCCGCCGTTTTCGGCGATGAAAACAACGCCGGCGCGTTCGAGGGCGGCGCGGATGGCGCCAAGTGTCCTTGGGTAAGGCGTCCGCTTTCCACCCTCGAAGTCGGTAAGGGTCGCGTGTGCCACTTCGGCAGCCTGGGCCAACTCTTCCCGTTTCATTCCCAGCATCGCTCGCGCTCCGCGGCATTGCTCAGGTGTTATTGCTAAGGTTGGCAATTTTTCTTGACCTACAACTTCAACTAGATTAACCGTAGCTGATGTTGGTCACTGTTGCCAACAGAATCGGCCGAACGTGGAGATTGCACCTCCGCGTCCGGCCTAACCCAAAGCCGAGGAATGAACCCTATGCTAAGAGCTAAATCACCATACACTCTAAATCCGCCTACCGCACCGAGCCCGCGCGCCCTGCTGGGCAACCCGGAGCCGCTGGGCGACATCACCGTCCCGGACGGCATCTTCATGCCGGGCCTCGATACCACCGACACCTACGCGCTCCGGCTCTTGGGCCGATGCCTGGAGCCGGTTGCCAGCAGCGGCGAGCACGCCATAGCTGACCCCAAGGCGGAGTACGAACCCGGCGACTTCGTGGTGCTCATCCCCAAGGACGAGAGCCGCGGGCCGCTGGTGAAGCGGCTGGTCATGCCTGGCCCGCTGCCGATCGGCGAGGCGGTGCCGGCCGGTAGCAACACGGTCCCGGTGATGCTGGTCGAGACCGTGAACGAGCGCCGGCTGCTGCAATTCCGCACGGACGAAATGACGGCCGTGCACAAGGTCGTCGGCTTTTTGAAACGCATCTACGACGGCAGCATGGCCGAGATGTCGGTGTCTGACCGCGTGCGGAGGGGGCATTGAGCGCCCGTCGCGGCGTTGCCAGCTCATCGGCTAGGGCGAAGCGGCAGAAGGCCCGTACGGCGGCCAGGCGGCGCCGGGAACGGGCGGCTGAGCGGGCAGCCCTGGCGGCGCAGATCGAGGCGCTGATCGAGCAACTGGACGTGCTGGACGGCGACAGTGACTTGGAGGACGAGCCGGAGTTTGCAGGCGTCGATCTTGCCCTCCTGGCAACGCGGGGCATCGGCGATGCTAGCGATGCCGAGGACACGCATGACGCCGAGGATCTCCGCGAGGACGATGAGGACGACGGCGATCGCGAGGACGATCTAGAGCGAGAGCCTGATTTCGGCGATGGCGTCTAAGCCTGATGGCAACAATCTGACACCATTTTGACTGGTCAAACAGAGCTGCCGTGAGCTATACCGGTAACGTCCGGCTGTTTTCGCCGGGCTGGGACTTCGGTCCCCACGTCTCCCAGACGTGCAGCCTGCCCTGTAAACTCGACCCGCTGGTCTAACCGCCAGCGGGTTCTTCTTTGCCCGAAGATGGCGGGTTTACAAAAGAAAAAGTTGACCTGACACTGAACGCCGGAGAGACCGTGACAATCTCGCAACAGCTACCCCTGCGACAGGAGGCGGGGCTTCGGCTCCGCCCTTTATCATTCAACCCCCGGCACGGGAGACGCCGCCTGGTAGGTCGTTTCCACGAACGGCGAGCTACCTTAATTCCTTCCACCAAGGCACCATCGTTTGTGGAATCCCAGCCGACTTCTGGTTGCAACTTAGGCATAAGATGAGCGGCACGCGGGGCCCAGGCCGGAACTGGGCCGGCGGGTGGGGTTGAGCAACAAGACCGCCGAGACACGGGCCAGGTTCGCGTTGGGGCGGCTGGCTGACCACTACGAGGCGCCACGCGGGAAGAGGAGGTCATAAAAAGCGGCCCAAGGTTGCCCCAGGGCCGCAATCATTGTTCAAGTGAACGGGTCGTTAAGCGGCCAACGCGCCGGCTACGTCTATCGCGCGTGCCATCAGCCGGTTCCTAGTTGATTGCGGCACCTGGCGTTGTGACTTGGCGCGAGGGTGTTCCATTTCCACGATAATCAGATCCGTCCCAAACAGAGCTTCATGCTCAGCCCAGTTGTCGAAACCCATACGATCAACGTTATCAACGAATGTTTCGGCGGCGGCTCCCTCGGCTAGGATCAGCGAATGGTCGGCGAGTTCAATGTGGTAGTAAGTAAAGCTCTCCGGTGCAGTCTCTTCGCGAACAATGCTTGCGCCGTTCACTAGGGCGCCGGCCTGGGCGAGGATACCGTCCACCAGCACGGCGTGGTCCGGGGAGAGCAGCAGGTCGCGAGCGGGAACGCCTTCGCCCAGGGCGCCGGCCTTGATGCGGATCGGCATGACTTTCAGCGGGTCCATGAAGCGCGGCGCGACGGCCCGCGTCCCGATCCATTGGACCGGCTCAGTGCGACCATCGGAGGTCACGACCTTGTCGCCAATCGCCATTTCTTCGATCGCCACCGGGCCGCGATCGGTCTCGATCAGGGTACCGGCACAGAAGCAAGGAGATACCAGCGTTAGGTTGTACATAATTGCCGGATTTGATGAATCAAATAGAAAGAACTGGCCGTTCTGACTGTAAAGGTTGAAGTCGTTTCCGCCTGCGACCTTGAACTCTAATCCCGGGTTGTCAATGCCGGCGGTGCTGCCGGAGGCGCCCCCAAACGGCACGCCTTGGCTGTCCGACGTGAAAATTGTGTTGTCAAAAACAGCGAAGTTGTTCTGCGTCAGGTTCCCACCTGTGCCATATTGCCCGGTAATATTGAGGTCTTTGTTCCCTTTATAGATATTGCCGGTGATGTTCGTCGTTGCATAACCGACCTGACCATCGCCGTTTGTGACCGGGGTTAACGTATTGCTTGCGGTGACGTCGATGTTGTCGATGTGACCGCCTTCAGTGAAAACAAAATCAAAAACCTGTGTACTGGGATTTGCCACCGCACGCTCTCCGTTATTGCACTGCGGCAAACAATCCCACGTTGAACATTACAGAGTCAACAGAAACTTCAGCTTTTTCAACCCTTCGTTGTGAGGGGGAGGCTGGGTTTTGTCGTTTTCGGATCCCGAAGCTAGCTTCGGCGCCGCGTTCGGCATCAGAAAGCGGCCGAGCGGAGCTCTTGGCAGCGCAACGCTCGGCCTGACTGCACCGAAGAGACCAAGATGCCCCCGCTTGCAGTCTGATACTCTAGTAGCACAACCGCGAGTACAGTTCCACTTCGGTCGCGCTTCGGTCATTCTATTATCACTCTATTACTTATGCGACCCTACCCGCGCCACCGTGCGCTGCTATGCCTCATAATCTTGTGGCCCCGAATGTGGGATTGCGAAAGGCCCGAAGACAACTCGTTGTTTTACTTGCGTAATTTGGCATATTGGGCGGACCACAGCTCCACCACCCCACCCTACCCCGCACCAGCACGCGCCTACGTCGCGGGCCTGACCAGGGCGACGGGGTCGGCGGCGCCTTCTAAAGCGGTTGGCGGGGTTCTGGTCCCGCCCTCGCCGTTTACTTCCCGTGGCACATCATGATGGTTGGCCCGCCCGGCATGCAGACCAGAACCATCTTGCCACCCTGCATGTCGTCGCTCATCGCGGCCATGGTCGCGGGGTCCATCTTGACTTCGATATTCACGGGATCGGACGAAGCCGGCGGCGTTCCCGTCATCGGCATCTCCTGCAGCATCACCGCGACGTTGCGGCGGGCGAAAGCTGGCGCTGCAAAGCAGGAAGCGGCAAAGGCGAGCCCTAGCGCCGCAGTCGTGAACTTGTTCATAATCATCTCCTTGTGACGATCGCACCATTAACCACAACGGCAAATGCAATGATATCCATGGCGCTCGTCAACGCTAGGTCGGGTCACGGCGACTGGAAGTCGCGGCGGCAGCGCGCGCTTCAAACCGAGCTCACCTCCAAACGTGAGGCCGCTGAAAAGCGCGTGGCCAGCCCGTGATCCTGACTTATGGTTACCAGGCACGATGACCGACCATACGCGGCAAGCGGCTTACACTTTGCTGGACGCCGTGCTGACGCGGCATGTGTCATTGGACGTGGCGCTCGATACGCTGCCGGCGATGCAGGCGCGGGACCGGGCGGCGGCGCATCGGCTGGCGGCGTCCGTACTGCGCCATGCCGGAACGCTGGACGCGGTGCTGGAGCCGTTTCTGCGCCGCGCGCCGCCGCCGCCGGTCCGCCAGGTGCTGCGGCTCGGCGCCGCTGCCGCTTTGTTTCTGGAAGCGGCGCCGCACGCCGCCGTCGGCACCGCTGTCGACCTGGCCAAGGCGCTCGGCCTGGCGCCGTTCGCCGGGCTGGTGAACGCCGTGCTGCGCCGGGTCGCCGCCGCCGGGCCGGCAGCGTTGGAGGGCCTGGACCTGCCCCGGCTCGACACCCCGGCTTGGGCCTGGGCCAGTTGGGGCGCCAACGCCCGCGCCATCGCCACGGCGCACCAGCTCGAGGCGCCGCTCGACCTCTCGGTACGGCCCGGCGCCGCTGTGCCGGGCGAGCGGTTGCCGACCGGCAGCATGCGCCTGCCCGCCGGCACCGCCGTGACCGGGTTGCCGGGCTATGCCGAGGGCGCCTTCTGGGTGCAGGACGCGGCGGCCGCCCTGCCCGCCCGGCTGCTGGCGGCCCGGCCCGGCGAGGCCGTGCTCGACCTCTGCGCCGCCCCCGGCGGCAAGACCGCGCAACTCGCCGCCGCCGGCGCCGCGGTTACGGCGGTGGAACGCGCCCCGGCGCGGCTGGCGACCCTGCGGGCCAACCTGGCGCGCCTCGGCCTCGCCGCCGAACTCGTCGAGGCCGACGCCAACGACTGGCGGCCGGAACGACAATTCCCGGCGATCCTGCTGGACGCGCCGTGCAGCGCCACCGGCACGATCCGCCGCCACCCCGAATTGTTGCATCTGCGCCGGCCACGCGACGTCGCGGCGTGCGCGGCGTTGCAGGACCGGCTGCTCGACTCGGCGGCGGCGCTGCTGGAACCGGGCGGACGGCTGATCTACGCGGTCTGTTCGCTGCAGCCGGAAGAGGGCGCGGCGCGGGTGGAAGCCGCTTGCGCCAGGCTCGGCCTGCGCCGCGCGCCGCTCGATCTGCCGGAACTGGCCGAAGCGGTGACACGGGAAGGCGATGTTAAGACCCATCCCGGACTGTGGCCCGAGCGCGGCGGCATGGACGGCTTCTTTATCGCCCGGCTCGTCCACCCGTAGCGTGCTTGTGGAAGGACGACCGTGTTGGGTACAGTCGCGGTATGAAGTTCAGCCCCGAACATCCGATCGTCGCGCCCAGCCTGCTGGCGGCCGATTTCGCGCGGCTCGGCGCGGAAGTGGCGGCGGTGGAGCGCGCCGGCGCCGACTGGCTGCATCTGGACGTGATGGACGGCCATTTCGTCCCCAACATCAGTTTCGGGCCGGTGGTGGTGAAGGCGCTCCGGCCGCTGACCCGGCTGCCGTTCGACGTGCATCTAATGATCGCGCCGGCTGACCCCTACATCGCTGCCTTTGCCGAAGCCGGCGCGGACCATATCAGCGTCCATCCCGAGGCCGGGCCGCATCTGCACCGGACCCTGCAGATGATCCGCGCACTCGGCAAGAAAGCCGGCGTGGTGCTGGACCCGGCGACGCCGGTCGAGGCTATCGAATACGTCTTCGACCTGCTCGACCAGATCATGGTGATGACGGTCAATCCCGGCTTCGGCGGGCAGGCGTTCATCGCCTCGCAACTGGGCAAGATCGCCCGGCTGCGCGGGATGATATCAAAAAGCGGTTTTGATATCACTTTGCAGGTCGATGGCGGGATTACGCCGGCGACCGCCGGGGCGGCGCTGGCGGCCGGGGCGGATTGTCTGATCGCCGGCACCGCGGTGTTCGGCGCGCCGGATTATGCCGCGGCGATCGCCGGACTGCGTGCCGCGGCACCTCGGCGCGTCGCGTTGCAGGCCAGCGTCGGATGAGGCGTTGAGCCAATCCGGCATCGGCCGCGGCGCCCGGGGGCTGTTCGCGCGGCTGCAGAACATGCGGGGCGGCCAGGCGCCGGACGCGCCGGCGATGCCGATCCGCGACCCATGGCCGGGCGATCCGGGGCGCGGGGCGCGGCTGGTGAAGGGCGAGCTGGAACTGCTCGGCGCCACCCGGCCGATGCCGCCCGGCGCTTTCGCCCCCGGCGGCGGGACCGAGGCGATCCGCGCCTATGCCGCCGGCTTCGCCTGGCTGCGCGACCTGCGGGCCTTGGGCACCGACGCCGCCCGTTCCCGGGCCCGGGCGCTGGTCTCGGACTTCATGGACACCGATTATGCGGATGGATTGGCCGCCCGGCCGGACGTGGTGGGCGCCCGGATCACCGCCTGGCTCGGCCATTACGACTTCTTCGCGGCCTCGGCGGATGACGATTTCCGGCAGCGGCTGATGGGCCGGCTGGTCGCCGAAGCCCGCAACCTCTCGGCTGCTTTGCCCGGCGAGGAACGGGACGGCCGGGCGCTGACCGCGCTGAAGGGCCTGCTCGCCGCTTCGGTGGCGATGCCGGAGCACGCCGGCTTCCTGGGACGCGGGATGAAGTTTCTGGCGCAAGAGCTCGGCCGCCAACACTATGCCGATGGCTGCCATATCGAGCGCAGCCCGGCGGCGCATCTGGCGGCGCTGCAGGACCTGGCCGAGATCCGGGCCTTGCTGCAGGCCGCCCGCGCCGAGGCGCCGGCGGCGCTGGCCCCGGCGATCGAGAAGATGGCCGGCGCGCTGCGTGCCTTGCGGCATGGCGATGGCGGCCTGGCTTTGTTCAATGGCAGCAAGGAAGACCTGCCCAGCCTGATCGAGCTGGTGCTGAGCCAGGCCGGGCGCGGCGGCCGCGCCACCAGCACGCTGTTGCCCAGCGGCTTTTACCGCCTTGCCGCCGGCCGGAGCCTGCTGATCGCCGATGCCGGACCACCGCCGGCGGCGGGGCTGGACCGCTTCGCCCATGCCGGCACGCTCGGCTTCGAGTTCTCGGTTGCCAAGGAGCGGCTGATCGTCAATTGCGGCGCCGCCACCGCCGCCGGGCCGCAATGGCGGGACGCGCTGCGGGCCACTGCCGCGCAATCCACGCTGGTCATCGCCGATGTCTCCTCCTCCGAAGTGCGCGACCATGGCCTGGGCCGGCGGCCAGCGCATGTCGGCGCCGAGCGGCACGAGGCCGGCGGCGCGCACTGGCTGGAGGCGAGCCATGACGGCTGGGGCAAGTTGTTCGGCGCGGTACACCGGCGGCGGCTTTATCTCTCCGAAAGCGGCGAGGATTTGCGCGGCGAGGATGTGATCGACGCCGAGCAGCCGCAGCCTTTCGTGATCCGCTTCCACCTGCACCCCAACGTCACCGCCAGCCCGCAGCAGGACAACGAGGCGGTGCTGCTGCGCCTGGCCGGCGGCGGCGGTTGGCGGTTGCGGGCCGACGGTGCGGCGATCAGCGTCGAGGAAAGCGTGTATTTCGGCGGGCCGGAGCCGCGCCGCGCCGAGCAGATCGTGTTGACCGGACATCAGGACGGCCCGCAGCAGGTCAAATGGGCGATCAGCAAGATCGGGTGACGTGATGGCGCGCGTGCTGTTGACCGGCGGGGCCGGCTATATCGGCTCGCATACCGCGGTGGCGTTGGCGGAGCGCGGCCATGAGGTAGTGCTGCTGGACAGCTTCGCCAATGCGGAGCGCGACGTGCCGGAGCGGCTGCGGCGGCTGACCGGGCGGGATTTTCCGGTGATCGAGGTCGATGTCCGCAACACGGCCCTGGTGAGTGCCGCTTTGGCGGCGTTTCCGGTGGACGCGGTGATCCATTTCGCGGCGCTGAAAGCGGTGGGCGAAGGCGAGGCCGACCCGCTGCTGTATTACGACATGAACATCGTCGGCACGATCCGGCTGCTGGAGGCGATGCAGGCGCGGGCGGTGCGGCGGATCGTCTTCAGCTCGTCGGCGACGGTTTACGGGCAGCCGGATACCTCGCCGATTCCGGAAGATGCGCCGTTGCGGGTGCAGAACGTCTATGGCCGGACCAAGCTGGTGATGGAGGATCTGATCCGCGAATTGGCGCGCACCGGCAAGCTTTCCGCCTGCGCTAATCTGCGTTATTTCAATCCGGTCGGCGCGCATCCCTCGGCGCTGATCGGCGAAAGCCCGCACGGGGTGCCGAACAACCTGATGCCCTATGTGGTGCAGGTGGCGACCGGCGAGCGTCCGCATCTGAACGTGTTCGGCAACGACTACCCGACGCGGGACGGCACCGGGGTGCGCGACTACATCCACGTGGTGGACCTGGCGGAGGCGCACGCGCTGGCGCTGGAATACATCATGCAAAACGACGGGGCGCTGACGGTCAATCTCGGCACCGGCGACGGCACCTCGGTGCTGGAGCTGGTGGCGGCCTTCGAGCGGACCACGGGGCGCCCGATCCCGCTCAACATCGCGCCCCGCCGGGCCGGCGACGTGGCGAGCTACTACGCCGACCCGGCGGCGGCGGCGCGGCTTTTCGGCTGGCAGGCCAAGCTCGGGATCGACGAGATGTGCCGCGACTCGTGGCGCTGGCAAGCCAGGCGGGTCGGGATCAACGAAGCGGTCTAAGCCTCCCTCCTCCATGCGCCTGACGCATGGATCAGCTGCAAGCCATGCGGTTCTCTCGCGGGTTGCCAGGCCTATCTGGAGATCAACGCACAGCTTCGAGCTGCGACGTGTTCAAAGGAAAATCTAATGTCACGCTTTAAGATATTCGTACCTATTCTGGTTCTGGCCGCCGGGTTGAGCCCGATGGCGGCTTATGCCGGTCCGGTGGCCGGGCTGTTGCCGGGCCAGGTTACCGGTCTTTCGCAGGGCCGTTCGGGGCCCACTGATCCGCTGGCCGGCCAGCGCCAGGCGGGCTACGCCACCCCGGCGCGGGCCGTACCGCAAGTGGCGCAGGCGACCGGGCTGAGCCAGGGTCACTTCAGCAACACCGACCCGCTGGCCGGCGAGCGTCAGCAGGGGGCGATCAACACCGCCGGCTGATCGGCTTTTCGAGAAACAAAATGGCCCGGCAGCAATGCCGGGCCATTGGTTTGCGCGGCGCCGGCGCGCACCGGTCCGCGGGCAAGTTGTTGTCCCGGCGGCGGCGGATGCGTTATGTGGTGCTGATGAAAGACACTATGCCGGCGGACGCCATCGACCCTGAATTTGAAAACGAGACTTCGGTGGAGCGAGATTCGCGCATCAAGCGCGAAGCGGCGCTGATCGCCAAGGCGCATGCCGAGATCGAAGCAGGTTTGGGGATCGAGTTGGACGATCTTGAAGCGTGGCTCGATGCGCTGGAGACAGACGAAAACACGCCGCTGCCGGTGCCACGGGGCGCTGTCTGATAATCGCGCTGCATGCCAAGGCAGGTCTCGGTTGCGCCGGCAGCGCTTCAAGCACTCAGGGCGGCGCGGCGCTGGCTGTGCCGCCCCGGCGCCGGGGCGGCCGGTAAGGCCCGCTGGCGCGCGCTGCGCGACGCGCCCCGTTCGTTGCAGGACCATCCTTATTTAGGGGTCGTCAGCGAGCAGGACGACAGCCTCCGGCAGTTGGTCGTCTCAAGCCACCGTTTGATTTATCAGATTTATCGCGACACCGGTGATGACGCGACGGCAGGCGACGTCCGGATTCTGGAAGTGTTCGGTCCCGGACGAAATTGACAGAACGCACCCTCGTCTTCCTCCTCACCGAGGACTGGTTCTTCGCCTCGCATTTTCTCAAGCGCGGGCTGGCCGCGCAAGCGGCGGGGTGGCGGGTTATTTTGGTGGCGCGCGAAGGGCCGGCGGCGGCGGCGGTGCGGGCGGCGGGGATCGAGGTGGTGGGGGTGGATTTCGTGCGACGGCGGGTCAATCCGCTGGCGGAACTGTTTTTCGCGCTGCGGCTGGCGGCGGTTTATCGGCGGTTGAAACCGGACCTCGTGCATCACATCGCGCTCAAACCGATCGTGCTTGGCGGCATCGCGGCGCGGCTCGCCGGTGTGCCGGCGGTGGTGAATGCGCCGGTCGGCCTCGGGTTCGTGTTCTCCTCGGACCGGCTGCTGGCACGAGTGCTCAAGCCGCTGGTCAGCCTGGCGCTGCGGCTGACGCTGAACCCGCGCCACGGCCGGGTGATCTTCGAGAACCCGGACGATCTGGCGGCGCTGGCGGCGTCCGGCATGGTGCGGCGGGAGACTGCCGTGCTGATCCGGGGCGCCGGGGTGGACATCGCGGCGTTCGCGCCGGCGCCGGAACCGCCGCCGCCCATCGTCGTCGTGCTGATCGCCCGGATGATCCGCGAGAAGGGCGTGCCGGAGTTCGTCGAGGCGGCGCGGCTGTTGCGCGGCCAGGCCGAGTTCAGGCTGGTTGGCGCGCCCGACCCAGGCAACCCCAACACCGTTACGGCGGCGGCGCTGCGTGACTGGGAGGCGGAGGGGCTGGTGCGCTGGCTCGGCCCGCGGCAGGACATCGCAGCGGTGCTGGCCGACGCCCACATCGCCTGCCAACCCTCCAGCTACCGCGAGGGCCTGCCGAAATCGGCATTGGAAGCGATGGCGGCAGGCAAGCCGCTAGTGGCGACCGACATCCCCGGCTGCCGCGAGGCGGTGGTCGCCGGCCAGACCGGGCTGCTGGTGCCGCCGCGCGACCCGGCCGCCCTGGCCGCCGCGCTGAAAAGCCTGATCGACGATCCGGCGTTGCGGGCGCGGATGGGGGCGGCCGGGCGGCGGCGGGTGGAGGAGAACTTTTCCGACGAGATCATCTGCCGGGAAACGCTTTTGGTGTATGAGGCGCTGGTCCCATCCAGGAGTTCCCCTTGAAAACCTTCATGGCTTATTTGCCGGCCTGCATCGTCGCCTGCGGCCTAGCCTCGAACTGGGCCGCGCCGGCCTTCGCCGACCAGACGATCGGCAGCGTCTCGACCAATTTCCGGTTGCTCGGCCCGAACGACAAGGTGGTGGTGCAGCGTTTCGACGACCCCAAGGTGGCGCATGTCTCCTGCTACGCGTCTTTCGCGCAGACCGGCGGGGTTTCCGGCGGGCTTGGCCTCGCCACCGACCCTTCGGAGTTCGCGCTGTCCTGCGTCGCCACCGGGCCGGTGACGCTGCCGGCGGACCTGCCGGCGAAGGAGGAGGTGGGGGCGATCTCGGCCAGCTTCCTGGTCAAGCATTTCGTGCTGACCCGGCTGGTGGACGCCGACGGCCACGCTTTGGTGTATGTGCTGATCAGCACCAAGATCATCCATGGCTCGCCGGCGAACGCGGTCTCCGCCGTGGCGGTCACCCAATAGCATGGCGGGGATCGTCAGGCCGTTGCGGGCGCTGCTCTCGGTCTCCGACAAGTCCGGGCTGGTTGACTTCGGGGCGGCGCTCGCGGCGCGGGGCGTGGAAATCCTCTCTACCGGCGGCTCGGCGAAGGCGCTGCGGGCGGCCGGCGTGCCGGTCACTGAGGTTTCTGACCATACCGGCTTTCCGGAGATCCTCGACGGGAGGGTGAAGACGCTGGTGCCGCGGATCCATGGCGGGATCCTCGGGCGGCGGGATTTGCCGGCACATGTCGATCAGATGGCGGCGCACGGCATCGCGCCGATCGACCTAGTGGCGGTGAATTTGTATCCGTTCGAGGCGACGGTGGCGGCGGGTGCGGACTTTGCCGACTGCGTCGAGAATATCGACATTGGCGGCCCGGCGCTGCTCCGCGCCGCGGCAAAGAATCACGACCATGTGGCGGTGCTGACGGCGCCGGAACACTACGAACAGGTGCTGGCGGAACTCGAGGCCCATGGCGGCACCACGCTGGCGCTGCGGCGCGGGCTGGCGGCGCAGGCCTATGCCCGCACGGCGACTTATGACGCCGCGATCGCCGCCTGGTTCGCGGGCCAGGAAGGGGTGGCGTACCCGAAGGATTTCACGGTCGCCGGGCGGTTGCGGCAGACCTTGCGCTACGGCGAGAACCCGCACCAGAGTGCGGCGTTCTACGTGACCGATCCGCCGCGCCCCGGTGTCGCCACGGCGCGGCAGGCGCAGGGCAAGGAACTGTCCTACAACAACCTGAACGACACCGACGCGGCGTTCGAATGTGTCGCCGAGTTCGCCGGCCCGGCCGTGGTGATCGTCAAGCACGCCAACCCTTGCGGCGTCGCCATCGCCGCGAGTACCGCGGCGGCTTGGGACGCGGCTCTGGCCTGCGACCCGGTCTCCGCGTTTGGCGGCATCGTCGCGCTGAACCGCCGGCTGGACGCGGCGACGGCGGCCAGGATTGCGGCGATTTTTACCGAGGTGATCATCGCGCCCGAAGCGGATGAGGCGGCGCTGGCGCTGCTGGCGGCGAAGAAGAATCTGCGGCTGCTGCTGACCGGCGGCGTGCCGGACGCGGCGGCGGCGGGCATGACGTTCCGCTCGCTGGCCGGGGGGTTTCTGCTGGCCAGCCGCGATGCCGGGCATATGTCCGCGTCCGAACTGAAAGTTGTGACCAAACGGCAGCCGAGTCCGGCGGAGATCGAGGATCTGCTGTTTGCTTTCACCGTCGCCAAGCATGTCAAATCCAACGCCATCGTCTATGCGCGGGGCGGGGCGACGCTCGGCATCGGGGCCGGGCAGATGAACCGGGTGGATTCAGCGCGGATCGCCGGCTGGAAAGGTGTGGCGGCCGGGCTGGACCTGACCGGCTGCGCGGTCGCCTCCGACGCGTTCTTTCCGTTCGCCGACGGCCTGCAGGCGGCGGTGGCGGCGGGAGCGACCTCGGTGATCCAGCCGGGCGGCTCGATCCGCGATGCCGAGGTGATCGCCGCCGCGGATGCCGCGGGGATCGCGATGGTGTTCACGGCGATGCGGCATTTCCGGCATTAGCCGGGGCATGGTAAGAATCCGGGCATGAACCTGCCTTTCACCTTGCCCGACTGGCTGCCGGCATGGGCGTTTCTGCTGCTGGCGTTGCCGGCGCTGCTCTATCTGTTCGTTTTTCTGCTGATGCCGTTCAGCGTGTTCGGGGTGAAGGCGCGGCTGGAAACTCTGGAGACGCAGCTGGAGGCGATCCAGGAGGAGCTGAGGAACCTGTCGTCCCGTACGCCCGGCGCGGCGCCGCTTAGCCGGCTGGACGAGGACTACGACGTACCGAATTTTGGGCTGCTGAAATCCTCGCGGGCGCGGGATGTGGCGGCGCCGGCGCCGGCGCCCATGCCGATGGCCGCACCCCGCGAGCGCATCGCGCCGGCGCCGCCGCGGCCGAAGCGGATGGAACCCCGGCTGGATTGAATTGAGAGTCTTCGTCTCCGGCGCCAACGGCTATATCGGCGGCGGGATGATCCGCGGGGCACTGGCGGCGGGCTGGTCGGTGCAGGCCGGGCTGCGGCGGGCTGCGGCGCTGCCGGCCGGGGTCGTGCCGATCGTGACCGGCGACCTGGCCCAGCAGGCGCCGATCTTGCGCGATGTTGACGTGGTGATCCATGCTGCCGGGCTGGGGCACCGGCGGGGTGTCGCGGCGGCGGAATGGCGGCGGGACAATGTGGAGGCGGCGGTGAACCTGGCGCGCGCGGCGCGGGCCGCCGGGGTGCGGCGGTTCGTGCTGGTCTCCACCGCCTATGTGCTGGGGCGGGTGCGTGACGAGGTGGTGACCGACGACACGCCACCCAACCCGATGGACGATTACGCCGCCAGCAAGCTCGAAGCCGAGCAAGCGGTGGCGGCCGTGCTCGAGGACAGGTTGGTGGTGCTGCGGCCGGCGGCGGTGATCGGCCCTTTCTGCCCTGGCAATCTGCGCCTGCTGATGGCGCTGCTGCGGCGCGGCGTGCCGCTGCCCTTCGCCAGTGTCCGCAACGCCCGGGCCTTCATCGACCGGGACGATCTGGCCCGGCTGGCGCTGGCGGTCGCGGCGGCGCCAACGCCGCCGCCGGTGCTGCTGGCGGCGCATCCGCAGCCGATCGGCACGCCGGCGCTGATCCGGGCGCTGGCGGCGGGGCTCGGGGTGCGGCCGCGCCTGTTCCCCTGCCCTACCGCGCTGCTCGGCGCGGCGGCGCGGGCGGCGGGCCGGGCGGCGATGTGGCAGAGCCTGGCCGGGGATTTCGCGGCGGCGCCGGACGCGGCGCTGGCGCTTGGCTGGCGGCCCGCCGCCGACCTCGCCGAACAGCTCCGGCAGACCGCGCGGTACTATGATACCACAGGCACCGAAGCTTGACTTGAACTGCCATCTTGCCGATAAGCCGCGCAACTTATCGGGGCAGAACGATGTTGAAAACGACGATCTCGCTGAAGCCGGCGGATGTGAAAAAGGACTGGGTGCTGATCGACGCCGAGGGGCTGGTGCTGGGCCGGCTCGCCGCCATCGTCGCCAGCCGGCTGCGCGGCAAGCACAAGCCGCAATTCACCCCGCATGTCGATTGCGGCGACAACATCATCATCGTCAACGCCGAGAAGATAAAGCTGACCGGCAAGAAGGCCGAGCAGTCGATCTTCTACTACCACACCGGCTATGCCGGCGGCATCAAGGGCCGCAGCATGAAGCAGAGGCTGACCAGCGCCCATCCGGAACGGGTTGTGGAAAAGGCCATCGAGCGGATGATCACCCGCGGGCCGTTGCAGCGCCAGCAGATGAAGCATCTTTACGTCTATGCGGGGCAGGAACACCCGCACACCGCGCAGCAGCCCAGCACCTTCGATGTCGGCGCGCTGAACCGCAAGAACCGGGGAGTTTGAGCATGTCCGAAGCCACCAATAGTTTTGCCGACCTCAAGGACATGACGGGCATCGTCACCACCGCCGAGGCGGCGGCGCCGAAGCGCGAGCCGAAGCGCGACGCGCAGGGCCGCTCCTACGCCACCGGCCGCCGCAAGAACGCGGTGGCGCGGGTGTGGATCAAGCCCGGCAAAGGCGAGATCACCGTCAACGGCAAAAGGGCGCCACAGTATTTTGCCCGGCCGGTGCTGCGGATGTTGATCACCCAGCCGTTCCTGGTCGCCGACCGCTACAACCAGTTCGACGTGAACTGCACGGTGGTGGGCGGCGGGCTCTCCGGCCAGGCCGGCGCGGTGCGGCACGGGATCTCCCGGGCGCTGACGCTGTATGAGCCGGATCTGCGCGGGATTTTGAAAGTCGCCGGGTTCCTGACGCGTGATTCCCGCGTGGTGGAGCGCAAGAAATACGGCAAGGCCAAAGCCCGCCGCAGCTTCCAGTTCAGCAAGCGCTGATGAAACTCAGCGCCCGCAACCAGCTGGCCGGCGAGCTCGTGACCGTGGTCAAGGGGCAGACCACGGCGCATCTCCGCGTCGACATCGGCGGCGGCAAGATCGTCACCTCGTCCATTACCAACGAAGCGGTGGACGAACTTGGCCTGGTGGTGGGCGACGAGGTTACCGTTGTGATCAAGGCGTCCGACGTGATGATCGGCAAGTAGGCTCAGGCCGGCTCGATATCGGTTTTCGAGAAGTCGCCCTTTCCGTCGCATAGATCGTCGAAGAATAGTTTGGCGGCGACCAGTCCCGTCGGAGGCGGCAAAGGATGTGCTCGCCGCAAGGCAGCGAGCCTCTCACGCAACGGCAACCCCGGCTCCGCTTTTTGCTTTTTGTCCATTGCCTTCTCTAACAATTAGCTGTTCGCCGCGGCAAGGAGAGCGGTTAGCTCCGCTTCGTGCTGGTAATCCGGCATCAGGCGGGTGAGCGTGGTGTCGCGGTGGGTCGCGGGGTGGAAGTAGAGTTCGCTGCTGCCGGGCGGCAGGTGGCGCAGCAGGGTTGTGACACGGTCGGCGGTCATGTGGCCGGACCATTTCAGGCCGAAGACGTGGTCGGTGCTGGTGAGGCCGGCGCGGCGAGCCTGGCGGCGCAGCAGCTTGCTCCAGTGAAACAGAGCGTGGTCGCCGAAGGTTGGGGTGGCGCCGCAGGCTTGCAGCACGGGAGGCGGCTCGGCCGGGACCCGCAGCCGGGTCAGGCCGTGGGTTTTGCCGATACGGATCATCAGCGCGGCGACGGTCGGGTGCAGGTGCATGTGCTTGTGGGTGTCGGCGTGGTGCAACGCGAGGCCGGTCGCGGCGTAGGCGGCGAATTGCGCCGCGATCTCCGCGGCCAGTTCGCGGCGGGCCGCCGGCGAAGCAAAATACCGCAAGCCGAGTGCCGCCTGCGCGCCGCGAAAACGGCCGTCCGGCGTAGTGATATGCGGCAGCCTGGCATGGCCGAGCACGGAGTCGCCCTCGACCAGGACCAGATGCAGGCCGACATCGAGCCCCGGCAGCCGGCGGGCGCGGGCAATGGCGTCGGCGGCGGCGGGGGCGGCGACCATCAGGCTGGCCTGGGTCAGCGCACCGTTTAGGTGGGCCTGCTCGACCGCTTCGTTGACGCCGCCGCTGAGGCCGAAATCGTCCGCAGAAAAAATGATGTGCCGCACTTGGCCGTTCCTGCCCAAGGGCGTCGTGAGGCGCAAGATCGCGGCTTGCGCGCCGCCACGCGCCTTTGACAGTACCGGCCCCGGCGCATAGTTTCCGCGCCAAGTTGGCCGTGCATTCAATCGACGGCCACAACACATCGAGGAGCGCGGGGATGTTGAAACAAAGCATCGGCAAAGTCGGCAGCGTGCAGATCGGCCGCGTGCTGGACAGCTATATTCTTGGCGAGACCATGCAGGCCTGGTTCCCGGACTTCGACCACGAGGCGGTGAAGCCGCACGAACACTGGCTGTGCCCAACGCATTACGAGCCGGAAAGCGGCCATTTCGCGATGCCTGTGCATAGCTGGATTTTCGAGCTGAACGGCCACAACGTGTTGATCGACACCTGCGCCGGCAACCACAAGAACCGCCCCGGCGTCGGCGAATTCCACATGCTGCACAACCATTATCTGGAGCGCCTGGCCGAGGCCGGGCTGCGGCCGGAAGACATCGATTACGTGCTTTGCACGCATCTTCACATCGACCATGTCGGCTGGAACACCCGGCTCGAAAAAGGCAAATGGGTGCCGACCTTCCCAAACGCCCGCTATGTTTTTTCGCGGACTGAGTACGAGGCCGCCAAGGCGCTGGCCGAAGACCCGAAGATGCCGCCGTTCATGAAGTATCTGTTCGAGGATTCGGTGTATCCGATCGTCGAGGCCGGCAAGGCCGAACTGGTCGACGGCGTGCATGAGTTGATGAGCAACCTCATCCTGCGGCCGGCGCCCGGCCACTCGCCCGGCCATGTGCGGATCGAGCTGGAGTCGCAGGGTGCCAAAGGCGTGTTCATCGGCGACCTGCTGCATTCGCCGGTGCAGGTGCCGTTCTGGCAATGGAGCACCCGCGTCGACTGGGACCAGAAGATGGCGGCGACCACCCGCCGCACCCTGCTGGAAGACTGCGCCGCCGAAAACATGCTGCTGCTGCCAGGACATTTCGAGGCGCCGCATTGCGGCCGCATCAAGACCGCCGGCGATACGTTCGCCATCGACTTCGGCTGGTGAGCGCCGGCCGCGAGGCCGCTGCCGGCGGCGGCAAGATGCGGACCATCGACGTCTTCAACCACTTCTTTCCGGAGCGGATCTGGGCGGCGCTGCGGGACCTCGACGGCTTCAAGCGCAGCGGTCTCGGCAAGCGCCTGCAGAGCGTGTCATGCCTCTACGACCGCGACGAACGGCTGGCGCTCATCGAACGCTTCAAAGCGTGGAACTACAGCCAGATCCTCTCTCTCGGGCCGCTCGACCCCTTCGGCTCCGAAGCCCTTGGCCTTGCCGGCATCGGCAATGACGGCATGGCGGAACTGGTTCGGGATCATCCCGGCCAATTCAGCGGTTTTGTGGCTTCGCTGCCGATGCACCGGCCGGAGGAAGCGTTGCGCGAGGCGGAGCGGGCGTTCGATACGCTGGGCGCCAACGGGCTGCAGGTCCACAGCAACGTCGAGGGCATCGCGCTCGACCATGAGAGCTTCTTCCCGATCTTCGAACTGGCGGCGCGGCGCGGCAAGCCGGTCCTGCTGCATCCGACCCGCAGCGCCGCATTCGCCGATTACGCCACCGAGGCGGGATCGAAATACGAGATCTGGTGGGCCTTCGGCTGGCCTTACGAGACCAGTGCCGCGATGGCGCGGATGGTGTTCTCCGGGCTGTTCGATAGGCTGCCAGACCTCAAGGTTGTTGCCCATCATCTGGGCGGCATCGTGCCCTATCTCGGCGGGCGGATCGAGGCCGGTTGGCGTGAGGCCGGTAGCCGCACCTCCGATCAGGAAGCCGGCGCGCTGCCGAAGCCGCTGCGCAAACCCGCGATCGCGTATTTCAAAGGTTTTCACGCCGACGCGCTTTCGTTCGGCTCTCCCGCCGCGTTCGTTTGCGGCCTCGACTTCTTCGGGCCGGACCAGGTGCTGTTCGCCTCCGACTGCCCCTTCGATCCCGAAAAAGGCCCTGGCTACATCCGCGACACCATCGCGGTGATCGAAGGCGCTGGCCTCTCGGATGAGGACCGCGCCAAGATCAGCCACGGCAACGCCGAGCGCTTGTTCAAGCTCGGTTAGAGCCGGCAACTGTCAAGGAGAGCGGTATGACGGAGACAATCAACCACGCCGAAGCCGGGCCGGCTCCATCCAGCAACTTTTTTAAGGAAACTTTCGGCGCGATCACGCTCTCCGGCCGCCGCGGCGGCGCCGTGGCGGCGCCCGGCGACGACCTTCCTCTGATCGTCGCGATCCATGGCGGCGGCTATTCGTCGGCCTATTTCGATCTCCCCGGCTTTTCGCTGGTCGAGCGCGCCACGGCGCTCGGCATCCCGATCGTTGCGGTCGACCGCCCCGGCTATGTCGGGAGCACCGGCTTCGCGCCGGCGGACGCCACCATCGCTAACAACGCCGAGCGGCTCGACCAAGTGATCGGCGAACTGTGGCGGCGCTTCGGCGGCGGCACGCGCGGCGTGTTCCTGATCGGCCATTCGATCGGCGGCGCCATCACGGTATCGATCGCCGCCCGGCAGCCATCATGGCCGCTGCTGGGCATCGCGGTTTCCGGCGTCGGGTTGCTGACGCCGCCGGAAAGCGGTGAACAATGGGCGGCGCTGCCGGACATTCCGATGATCGAAATGCCGCCGGCTTTGAAGGACCACGTGATGTTCGGCCCGGACTGGACCTTCGCCCCGGACGCGCCGGCCCGCGGCCACGCCGCCGACGCGCCCTGCCCGCGCGCCGAACTGATCGGCATCACCTCGATCTGGCACGGCGTGGTGCGCGAGCTGGCGGCACAGGTGCTGGTGCCGGTGCATTACCGGCAAGGCGAATTCGACCGGCTCTGGATCACCGGGCCGGAACAGGCCGCCGGCTTCGGCGCGGCCTTCACGAACGCGCCCCGGGTCGACGCCGCGCCTTACGACAGGGCCGGCCACTGCATCGACTTCCACCGGCTCGGCCAGGCCTTCCAGCTCGAACAACTGGCCTTTGCGCTGAACTGCTGCGTGGCCGAAGATTGACCGTTACGGCAGCGTGGTCACCGGCGTCGCGGCGACACTGACCTTGCCGCCGTTCGAAACCACGTTCTGCAAAGCCTGGCGCAGCGCGGAGAGGTAGTCGGCCGCACTCTCGTCCTGCGGCCGGGGTGTGACGAAGAGCGGTGCCGAGGCCGCGACCGAGATGATCATGTCGGTCCCATAGGGCGCCGAAACCTGCCAGCCGGCGCCGCCATGGGCCGGATCGCCAAGCGTCTTCTCAGCCCCGGCCTGTTGCAATGTGCTTTTATCCTTCGGCGTCGGATAAAGATGGAACACCGAACCGTCGCTGGAAAAATAATCGGTCTGCAAATAGCCGTTGAAGTTCGGCATGGTCTGATCGACGGTGATCAGCTCCTTGTCGTGCAGCTCGGTCTTGCCGCCGGCGAGGCCGAGGGCCAGCGTCGCCTCCGGCGCCTGGAACAACGGCCGGTAGGGCCGGATGGTGTCCAGCGCGTCGCAATACGGGCCGTCGATCGTCAGCACGTTGCTGGTCGGCGCGCTCGCCGCCGGCAGCGAGGCGAGCGCGCCGCTGAGCGCTGCCTGCGGCGCGCCGGCGCCGGCGATGCCGCTCAGCGAGGCGCCGCCGACGCCGAGCAAGGTGCAAGGCAGCGATCCCAGCGTCGCGGTGATTGCGGCCTGGCGCTGCGCGGCGGTGAGCACCGGCGCGGGCGGCGACGGTTTGGGTTGAGCGACCGGCGCCGGCGGCGTGGTTTGAGCAACCGGCGCCGGCTTGCCGCCGTGGCCCGCCAACAGGAAATAAGCGCCGCCGCCGAGGACCAGCAGCACCACCAGGGCAAGGGCCGCCAGCAAACCGGCGGAAGGTCCGGTCCGCGCCACCGGCGCCGTTCGGGCCACTGGCGCAAGCGGTGGCACGGCGCCCGCCGGCGCGGCGCCCGCCGGCGCGGCGCGGCTGGGTGCCACCATCGTTGCCTCGGCATCGGCGAAGTCGGCGGCGCCGAGGCCGAAACTCTCGACCGGCGCCGCCTTTGCCGTGGACGCCTCGCGCAAGGCGGCGGCGAACGCGGTGGCGCTGTCGTAGCGGTCTTCCGGCCGCTTCGAGATCGCCTTTTTCACCACCGCGTCAAAGGCGTGCGGCACGGTCACGGAAAGCGCCGAGGGTGGCGGCGGCTCGGTGTTGATGACCTTGTGCATGATCGCGGTCAGCCCGCCCTCGAACGGCTTCTCACCGGTGAGCAACTGGTACAGCAGGATGCCCGACGAATAGATGTCGGTGCGGAAGTCCACGGTCTGGCCCATGAACTGCTCGGGCGACATATAGGACGGCGTGCCCAGCATGGTGCCGGCCTGCGTCATGCTGCTGCTCTCGATCCGGGCGATCCCGAAATCGGCGATCTTCACCTGGCCCGCCTCGGTCAGCATGATGTTGGCCGGCTTGATGTCGCGGTGAACGACGCCGTGGTCGTGGCTGTATTGCAGCCCGGCCATCAACCCCTCCATCAGCCGGACGATCTCGGCGAGTTCGAAGCGTTCCTTTTTGTCGATGACGTGTTTCAGCGTCGTGCCGTCGACGAACTCCATGACGATGTAGGCCAGCTCCGGCGTCTCGCCGTAATCGAACACGCCGACGATGTTGGGGTGGCTGAGCCGGCCGGCGGCCTGCGCCTCGCGCTTGAAGCGGGCCAGCTCGTCCTGCGCCTCGACATCGTCGGCCTCCGGCAACCGCACGGTCTTGATCGCCAGCTTGCGGTGGATGATCGGGTCGAAGCCCTCGTACACGGTGCCCATGGCGCCCTTGCCGAGCACCTGCCGCAACTCGTACTTGCCGAGGGTTCCGCTCATGCGTTGTTATAGTCGGGGGTTGGGGCCGCCGGAAAGAGCCGAGAGCCGCATCGTCGCGGTGCCGCCGCCGTCGCCGATCACCGCGAAGGCCGCCCAGAAGAACGGATTGGCGACCTCCGCTGGCATGGTCTTGCCGGCATTGTCGATCAGCGCCAGTTGCGCCGCCCGCAAGCTGCCGGCCGCCCCGCCATCGGCGCCGGCGTGGAAGCGGCTCAGCGTCTCGGCCACCAGATAGGCCGAAACCTGGTCGTTCACCGACCACTGCGTCACCATCAAGGCCCGCGCCCCGGCATAGAAGAAGCTTCGGGCGAGGCCGGACAGCGCCTCGCCGCCGGAGGCCCCGCCGCCGGTATTGCAGGCCGAGAGCAACACCAGGTTGGCGTCCAGCTTCAGGTTGGTGACATCGCCGGTATCGAGCAGCGCCTGCTGCGCCGAGGCCGCACCCGGCGGCGCCGAGGTGACGATCGCCGGGGCGTTCTGACACGGCAGGTCGGTCGGCAGCAGCGCATGGGTGGCGAAATGCAGGATGCGGTAGTTTTTGAGGTCGGCGGCTTCGACGTTCGGCACGGTGAAATCCGGCCCCAGCAGCTCGTCGTCCGGCGTCGCGCCGAATACCGCGCTGGCCGCCGCCAGTTCCAGCTTGGCGTAAGGCAGGCTCGGCAGCGCGGCGAACTCGGCGGCGCTGTCCTGGCAGGTGCCGGGATTGTAGGTCGCCTGCGCCTGCGCCAGCGTCACCGGCCGGAAGTCGCCGAAGCCGAACCAGGGCCGGGCGGCGGCGGAACTGCCCTCGATCTTGCGCAGCGCCACGAAATTCGCCGCCGCCGGCACGTAGGCCAGCGTCGTCTGCCGCACCAGCCAGGGCGCGTTGCCGACATCGCGCGGATTGGCCGGCGCCGTCGGCAGCAGCGCGAACGGCAGCGCCAGCAAGGGACCGGAGGGTGCGACGACCAGCTCGTGCACGCCCGCCATGGCGGGCGCGAACGGCGCCAGCGTGGCGCCGTAGATGGTCGCGGCATCGGCCAGGTCGAATGGCGGCAGACCGGCGCCGGTCGGCTCGATGCTGGCCCGCACTGCCGAGACCAGGCCCGTCATCCTTGCATCGTCGACATCGTTCCGGCTGACATCGACGGTCTGGCCGTGCAACAGAAACAGCCAGGTGTGATGCGGGGTTTCGGTGATGCCGAGGAAGGCTTCGTCCGGCCGCAACAGCGCCAGCACCGCCGAGGCCGGCACCGCCTGCTGCACCAGCTGGCCGTAATTCGGCGCCGCCGCCTGCACGGCGAGGCCGGCCTGCTGCACGGTGGCGTTGGCGGCGGCGATCTGTTTGTCGAGGGCGGCCAACGTGGCACCGCTTGCGGCGCCCGTTGGGGCGTGGGCCAGGCTGTCGCGTTGCTGGTAGAGGTCGGCGAGCCGGGCGGTGGCGTCCTGCTCGGCGCGGATCGCGGCGGCGGCCTTCGGGTCGGTGGTGCTGGCGGAAAGCCGCGCCGCGGCCTGGGCGATCTCCTGCGCGGTCACGCTGCCCTGGGCCAGCTGCGCGGCCTCGAACATTTCGCCGTGCAGCCCCGCGGCATCCTGTGGCGCGGCGGCCGCGGCATCGGCAAAGATCGTCAGGCACGGCCCGATCAGCGCGCTGGTGGTGCCGAGTTGCAGGCTCTTCAGCACCGTGATCCCATGCCGGCAGGCGGCCAGCGCGGCCTTGTCGTTATGCTGCACGCTGTACACCGGCGCCTGCAGCAGCGCGGTTTCCGCGACCGGCAAGGAACCCGGCAGCGCCTGCGCGAAATTGCTCTGCGCCGCCATCAGATCCAGCGTCGCGACGCGGTTATGGCCGCTGGCAGCGCTTAGCGCGGCGCCGGTGCGGTCGAGCCGGGCATCCAGCACCGGCGGCGCCAAGTCGTTGGCCTCCGCGATCGTGTCGGCGGAGGCGATGACGATTTGCGCTTGCCGTGGCTGGCCGAGGCCGCGCAGCGCGATCGCCTGGTAGCGCCGGGTCTCGATGACGCCCAGCAACGCGGTTTGGGTGACCGGGCTGTTCAGCGTGGTCTGGTCGGCCATCAACCCGGCCGAACCGGATTGCTGGGTGATATTGAACAGCGCGGCGTTTTCCGCCAGCGCCGGCCGGGCGCGCAGCAGGTCCGGCGGCAACAGCGTGGCATAGGCGGCATCGGCCTGGCGCAGCAGCGCCAGACCGGCGTCGTCGTCGCCCTGGTTCAACGCGTTCAGCCCGCGGTAATGCAGCAGCTTGGCCGACGCCGTCGGGTCGGCGGCGCGGGGCGCCCGCGCCGCGGCGGCGGCGAGGATGCTGTCGGCCTCCGGAAACTGGCCCTCGTCGGAAAGGTTGAGCGCCAGCTCGAGCAGCGGCGCGATGGTGCCGGGATCGTCGGGCCCAAGCTTCTTCTGCTGCAACGACAGAGCGGCGCGGTAGGCGATCACCGCGGCCGGGAAATCCTCGGCTTGGTTGGCCTTGCTGCCGAGGTCCATCAGCGTGTCGTAATGGCCGATGTCGCCGGAGGAGAAGGCCTGCGCGGCGAGGCGCTGCGCCAGCAACTGGTCGGAGCCGGCGACCGCGGCGGTGCTGGCGTCCGCCGCCGGGATGCGGCCGCTGGCGACGCCGATGGCGCGTTGCAGAGCCGGCAGAGCGGGCAGCACGCCGTCGCCGTAATAGATGTTGCCGCCGATGCCGGCCACCAGCGCCACATGCGGCCAGCCGCCGAAACGCTGGGTGCAGGAGAGAATTTCCGCCGGCACGTTGTCGAGGATCACCCCGGCCACCGGGGCGCCGCAGGAATAGCCGCCTTCCAGCGAGGCCCGCCAGGCGCTGCTGGTGGCGAGTGCCGCCAGGCTGGCGCCGGCGGCGGAGCCGCCGTTCTGCACATGCGCGCTCGGCTGGTCCCACTTGCCGCAATACACGTCGGCGCCGCCGGCTGCCGGCTGGCTGGTGCAGGCCTCCCCGGCGGTGTTCTGCCCGACCGCCAGGGCCGCCGTGGCGGGGCCCTGGCCGGTGCTGTTGTCGTAGGCGGTTGCCGGCGGCCTGGCGCAACCGGCGAAACCGAGGAGCAGGATGGCGACGGGCCAAAAGCGGTGCTGCAACATGGGCTGGCGCTCTTTCAGAAGTCGCGGGTGGCGATGCCGGGCAGTTGAATGTTGTGGTTCAGCTTGCGTTTCTTGCGCTGCTGGATGTCGAAATTCTGCAACGGATTGGCCGCCGGCAGGCTTTCGATCGGCAGAATGGTGCAGTTGACCGAGCTGATCGGGCAGGCGTTGAAGCGCAGGTTGGGGTCCGGCTTCGGCGTGACGATACCCTTTTGCGCTGCCGGCTCGCCGCCGATCTCGTCGAGAAAGCCGGTCAGATTGACGAAGGTCGCGTTCAGCACCACGACCCGCAGCAGATCGACGTTGCCGGCGATGGTGCCGGTGCTGCCGACATCGGCTTCCAGATCGACCGCTGGCCCGAACAGGCCCACGGAGAGCGGCGGCGCCGGTGCGAAATTGATGGTGCCGGCCGGCGTGGCGCTGAGGAACAGGGTTGCCGGGCCGTTGCCGCCTGGATAATCCGCCGCGTCCGGCCCGGCGTTGACGTAGAACAGCCCGGTCTGCACCACGGCCGGCGCCGCGCCGTTGGCACCTGGCGTGACCGAAATCACCGAATCCCCCGGCCGCGGCGTGAAGACGTTGATCGGCGCGTCGCTCCCGGTGATGAACAGGCCGCCACCGGGGGAGCCCTGCAAAGCGAGCGTGCCCTGCACTGTCATGCTGACGCTGTTGGCGCTGAGCGGGCCGACCAGGGTCAACGGGCCGGCGTTATCGAGGTTGAACACGCCATTGCGGATCAGGAAGCTGCCTAGCGTGCCGATGTCGGTGCCGGCGGCGAAGCTGGCGAGGCCGGCGGCCGCGCCGGCCAGGGTACCGGCGTCCAGCACGCCGGCGGTGTGCAGGATCTCGCCGCCGGCCAGTAGCGCCAGCTGATCGGTGGCTTGCGTGGTGCCGGAAAGGCTGATCGACCCGGTGGCGCTGAAGGTGCCGTTGCCGATATGCAGCGGCCCGGTGCCCGCCGTCTGGGTGATGTTGCCGCCGCTCGACAGGGACAGTTCGTGCGTGATTGCGGCGGCGCCGGACAGCGCCAGATCGCCGGGCGCCACCACCGTGGCATCGTTGGCGCTGAGCGGCCCGGTGATCGCGGCCACACCATCGACGAACAGCGTGTCGGTCGCGATGTTGCCGAGCCGGCCGATGGCGTTGGCGCGGGCCAGGTCGATCTCCGACCCGGCGGCGTTGAGCGTGCCGGCGCCGATCTTGCCGGCGGTCTGGGTGATGGCGCCGCCGACCGCGAGGTTAAAGGCGTCGGTGCCGGTGAAGATGTTGCCGGCGAGGTCGAGCGGCCCGGCATCGGCCAGCGCCAGGCCGGCGGGCGCCGCGAAATTGCCGAGCACCGGAATCAGGTTGCCCGGCCGCAGCAGGCTGACGCGGCCGCCGACCGTGCCGCCATCGCTGGTCAGCGCCGCCGCGACGATGCTGCCGCCGGTCTGGGTGATCGCGCCGGTGTCCAGCAGCGCCAGCGTGCCGCCGAGAGAAACCGGTGCGGCGATGACGAGCGGCGCCTGATCGGCGAGTGCCAAGCCGCCGGTCGCGGCGAAACCGCCCAGGGTGCCGATGTGGTTGGCGTTGTTGAGCGCGACATCGCCGCCGATCGTGGCGCCGCCGCTGCTCAACGTGCCGGCGGTGACGCCGCCGGTGGTCTCGGTGACATTGCCGGTGCCGGCCAGCGCCAGTTGGCCGGCGGCATCGATGCTCCCGGCGATGGCGATGCCGGCGGCGGTGAAGCTCGCATAAGTCGCCACCACCGGGCCGGTGATGGTCAGCGGCCCGGTATCGCCCAGCGCCAGCGTGTGGCCGGACGCCACGGTGAAGCCGCCGAGCGTAGCGATGGCGTTGGCGTTGGCCAGCGCCACGTCGCCGCCGATGCTGGTGCCGCCGCTGTCCAGCGTGCCGGCGGTGATGGCGCCGGTGGTCTCGGTGATGTTTCCGTCATCTTCCAGCGTGACGGTGCCGGGTGTTGCGATCGGCCCGGTAAGGGCGAGGCCGCCGATGTTTCTGAACACGATGGTGCCGCTGGCCGCCAGCGTGCCGAGGGCGGCGACGCTGTTGGCGTTGCCGAGCCGGATGTCGCCGCTGGGATCGCTCGCGTTCAGCGTGGCCGCGGCGATGGCGCCCGTGCTCTCGGCGATGCCGAGCGGATCGGTCAGCGTCACCGTGCCCGGCGTGGCGAGCAGCCCGGCCAGGGTCAGGCTGCTGGAGTCGTTCAGCGCGAAGTTGCCGCGCAACGCGAAACCGCCGAGGGCGGCGATGCTGTTGGCGTTGCTCAGCGAAACGTTCCCGGCGATGGTGGCGCCGCCGCTGTCGAGCGTGCCGACGGCGAGCGTGCCGCCGGCAGCTTCAGTGATGTTGCCGCCGCTCTCCAGTGTCAGCGTGCCGGGTGTGCCGACTAGGCCGGCCAGCGACAGGTCGCCGGCGTCGTCGAGCGCGATGTTGCCAGCGGCGGCGAAACTGCCCAGCGCGGTGATACTGTTGGCGTCCAGCAGCGTTACATCGCCGCCGATCGTGGTGTTGCTGCTGGTCAGCAGGCCGGTGCTTATGATGCCGCTTTCGGTGATGTCGCCGGGGCTTTGCAGCGCCAAAACGGTAGCGGCGGAGATGCTGCCGGCGATCGCGATGGTATCCGCACTCAAAGTCGCGGTCGGCGCGACCAGCGGCCCGGCGACTGTCAGCAGCCCGGCATCGTCCAGCGTCAGGGCGCCGGCGGTGAACCCACCCAGCGTGCCGATGCTGTTGCTGCCGGTCAGCAGCGCCGTGCCGACCGTGCCGGCGCCGCTGGTCAGCGTCGCGGCGTCGATCGAGCCGGTTTCGGTGACGAGACCGGCATTTTGCAGCGCCAGGACATTGGCCACCGAGATGCCGCCGGTGATGGAGATCGCAGCGGAGGACAGCGTGGCGTTTGGGGCGTTGACCGGCCCGGCGACGAACAGCGTCCCGGTGTCGTCGAGCGTCAGCGTCAGGCTGCTTGCCGGCGCCAGAGTGAAATCGGCAAGTGTGCCGATGCTGTTGGCGCCGGTCAGTGCCACGTCGCCGCCGATCGTGGTGCCGCCGCTGCTTAAGGTACCGGCGCTGATGCCGCCGTTTTCGCTGATGCCGCCTGGGCTTTCCAAAACCAGCAGGCTGGCGGCCGAGATACTGCCGGTGATGCCGATGCTGGCGGCGTTCAGGGTCGCGTTCGGCGCCCGCAGCGGCCCGGCAACGGTCAGCGGCGCGGTATCGGTGAGCGCGAAGCTGTCATTGGCGGCGACCGTGAAGCCGCCCAGCACGCCGATGGTGTTGGTGGTGGCGGTCAGCGTGACGTTGCCGTCGCCGCCCGGGAGCGCGCCGCCGGTCAGCGTGCCGGCGACGATGCTGCCGGTACCGGCAGTGCCGAGCTCGGAAATGCCGGCGGCATCGTCGAGCCGCACCGTGTCCGGCGCGCTCAACAGCCCGGCCAGCTGAAGCAGGATCGCGTTCTCGATGGTGATGTCGCTGGACGACGACAGATCGCCGACAAGCCCCAGGCTGTTGGCGCCGCCGAGCGCGATGCCGGCGCCGGTGCCCGACAGCGTGCCGGCGGTGATCACCGCGTTGGCGGCCTCGGTGATCGCGCCGGTGCTATTGAAGGTGACCAGCCCCGGTTCGATCAGGCTGCCATCGAAGCCGATGCTGGTGCCGCTCAGCGAGAGGGTGGCCGGGTCGATGGTAAGCGGGCCATTGACGGTCAGCGCGCCGCCGCTATGTCCGGCGGCGCTGCCGACCTGCAACACCTTCGCCGTAACCAACGTGCCATAGTCCGGGCTGAGGGCGAGCGTGCCGGCGCTGGCGGCCGGGTTGCCGAAATCGACCGAAGTGCCGCCGGTATAGGGCGCGAACGCCACCAGCCCGCCGGGCGCGCTGATCGTGGCACCACCGCTGCCGATGGTGTCGGCGACAATGTCGATGGTGCCGCCGCTGGCCGCGTTCAGCGGCGCGTCGGTCGCGATCGAGCCGAGGCCGATCAGCGTGATGTCCGTCGCCGCCACGCCGCCATCGACGGCGAGACCGCCGCCATCGTCCAGCGCCAGGTCGGCGCCGGTAATGGTGAGCGGGCCGAGGCCGAGGATCGCGTTCAGCGTGCTGGTCAGCGCGACCGGGCCGGTGATCGCGCCGCCGTCGCCCTCCAGCCGGTGGGCGGCCAGCTTGGCGCCGGCGATCTGGCTGAAGCCGGCGCCGCTGAAAGCCAGCGTGTCGGCGGTCAGCGTGCCGTTATCGGTGATCGCCGCGCCCGCTTCGGGGGCGAGGTCGAGCAGCGTCGCGCCGAAGCTGGTCGTGTTGTCGATGGTGATCGCGCCGGCCTGCCGCCCGGCCGCCTGGCCGATCAGGATCTCGACGGCGGCCGGATCCAGCGAGGCGATAAAGGCTGGGGAAATGTCGAGCTCGCCGGCCGCCGTGCCGCCGAGGTCGACCGCCTTGCCGTCGGTGAACGGAGCGATCTCGATGGTGCCGTCGGTCGTGAGCAGCGTCGCTGGAGTCACTGCCGCGAGGCCGTCGCTGGCGATCGCCAGCGTGCCGGAAGCCATGGTGGCGGTGACGGCGGCGCTGACATTGAGCAACGGCGTGGCGAGGCTGACATTGGCCGCCGTCAGCGGCGCGGTGACATCGAGGGGCGTGTTGTCCAGGAGATCGAAATTGCCGGCCGCGGTGAAGCCGCCGAGTGTGGCGATGGAATTGCCGAGCGTCAGGGCGACGTCGCCGCCGATCGTGGTGCCGCCGCTGCTCAGCGTCCCGGCGTGGATCAGGCCGCCGGTTTGCGTAATGCCGCCGCCGCTTTCCAGCACCAGCCGGTTGGCAAGCGAAACATCGCCGGTCAGCGTGAAGCCGGCGGCCTCCAGGGTCGCCGCGTCGGCGTTAAGATTGCCGACGCCGAGGCTGCCGGTATCGTCGAGCGTCAGGGTTCCGGGCGCCACGGTGAAGCCGTCGAGCGTGGCGATGGTGTTGGCGTTGCCGAGTGCCACATCGCCGGCGGCGCCGCCGGCCAGGTTGCCGGTGGAAAGGGTGCCGCCGGCGCTCTCGGTGATGCCGCCGTCGGTGTCGTTCAGGGTGATGCCGGCGGCCTTCGCCAATCCGGCGATGTCGAGCACTTCGGCATCGTCGAGGCTGAAGCCGCCGCCGACCATAAAGCCGGCCAGCGTCGCGATGCTGTTGGCGCCGGTCAGCAGCACGTCGCCGCCCACCGTGCCGCCGCCGCTGCTCAGGGTGCCGGCGTCGATCGTGCCGCTTTCGGTCACGCCGCCGGCGCCTTCCAGCAACAACAGCGTCGTATCGATGCTGCCGCCGATGGCGATGCTGTCATTGCTCTTCAACAGCACGGTGCTGGCGGAGATGCCGCCGGCCACGGCAAGCGTGTCGGACAGCAGCGTCGCGGCATTTGCAACCAGCGGCCCGGCCACGGTCAGATTGCCGTTGTCGAGCAGCACGAAATCCTGGCCGGTGCCGACCGTGAAGCCAGCCAACGTGCCGATGCTGTTGGTGCCGGTGAAGGACGCGCTCTGGCCGATGCTCGTGCCGCCGCTGCTCAACGTGCCGGCGTCGATGGCGCCACTTTCGGTAATGCCACCGGCGGTCTTCAGAACCAGCGTGCTCGACCGAATGCTGCCGGTGATCGCCATCGGGTCGGCGGAGAGCGTCAGCTCCGGCACATCCACCGCGCCGGCGACGGTGAGCGAGCCGATATCGTCGAGCGTCAGCGAATGGCTGGCGGCGACGGTGAAACCCGCCAGCACGCCGATCGCGTTGCTGCCGGTCAGCAGCACATCGCCGCCGATCGTGGCACCGCCGCTGCTCAGGCTGCCGGCGTGGATCGTGCCGGTTTCGGTCACGTCGCCGGTGCTTTGCAGCGCCAGGTTGGTGGCGGCGGAGATGCTGCCGGCGATCGAGAGCGTACCCGCCTCGAGCGTTGCGTTCGGCGCCAGCAGCGGCCCGGCGACGGTGAGCAGGCCGGTATCGTCGAGCGTGAAGCCGTGGCCGGCGGCGACGGTGAAGCCGGCCAGCGTGGCGATGGTGTTGGTCCCGGTCAGCGCCACGTCGCCGCCGATCGTCGTGCCGCCGCTGTTCAGCGTGCCGGCGTCGATCGCCCCAGTTTCGGTCACCGCGCCGCGGCTTTCCAGCACCAGGACGGTGGCGGCGGAGACGCTGCCGGTGATCGCGATGCTGCCGGAGGACAGCGTCGCGGTCGGCGCCACCAGCGGTCCGGCGACGGTCAGCAGCCCGGTGTCGATCAGGTCCAGCCGATGCCCGGCGGCGACGGTGAAGCCGGCCAGCACGCCGATGCTGTTGGCGGTCCCGGTCAGCAGCGCGTCGCCGCCGATCGTGGTGCCGCCGCTGGCCAGCGTGCCGGCGCGGACGGCGCCGGTCTCGGTGATGCTGCCCGGCGTCTCCAGCACCAGCACCCCGGCGGCGGAGATCGCGCCGTCGAGCGCCAGGGTGGCGGCGGAGAGCGTCGCGGTCGGCGCGGTGAGCGGCCCATCGATGGTCAGCAGCCCGGTATCGTCCAGGGCCAGCGTGTGGCCCGTGGCGACCGTGAAACCGGCCAGCACGCCGATCGTGTTGCTGCCGGTCAGCCTGGCGTTGCCGCCGATCGCGCCGCCGCTGGTCAGGGTGCCGGCGCGGATGGTGCCGGTCTCGGCGATGTTGCCGGTGCTTTGCAGCGCCAGCGTGTTGGCGGCGGAGATCGTGCCGGCGACCGCGATGGTGTCGGCGGCAAGCGTCGCGGAGGGCGCCACCAGAGGGCCGGTCACGATCAATAGCCCGGTGTCGTCCAACAGGAAGCTGTGGCCGGCGGCGACGGTGACGCCGTCGAGTGCGGCGATGGCGTTGCTGGTGCCGGTCAGCGCCAGGTTGCCGCCGATCGTGGTGCCGCCGCTGCTCAGGGCGCCGGCGACGACGGTGCCGGCGCCGGTGATGTTACCGGGGCTTTCCAGGATCAAAGCGGTGGCGGCGGTGAGCTCGCCCGGAATGTGGATCGTACCGGAGGAGAGGGTCGCGGTCGGCGCCACCACCGGCCCCGCCACGGTCAGCAGCCCGGTATCGTGCAGCGCCAGCGTGTGCGCGGCGGCGACGTTAAAGCCGGCCAGCGTCGCGATGGTGTTGGTCAGGGTCAGCAGCGCGTCGCCGCCGATCGTCCCGCCGTCGCTGGTCACGGTGGCGGCGTCGAGCGTGCCGGCGATGGTCAACTGGCCGAGCCCGAGCTTTTTTTCATCGATGGTGCCGGCGCTGCTCAGCGCCAGCAGATTGCTGGCGCTGACCAGGGCCTCGATGCTGGTGCCGGCGGCGCCGCTCTTCAGCGCGATGTTGTCGGCGAACAGGCCGCCTTCGATGCCAAGTGCCTTGCCGGCGTCGAGCGAGAGCGAGCCGTTCACGGTGATGCCGGCGCTGATCTCGATATTGCCGAGCGACACCAGGCTGAGCGCGGAGGCGTTCGTCATGTCGATCGCGCTCGCCACCGAGACGAGCTGCGCCGCCTCCAGAATCACGTTGCCGCTGAGGCTGTCGATCTGCGCCGGCCGCACGAAACTTATCCCGCCGCCGGTGGTGCCGCCGAAAGTGGTGGTGCCGCCGCTGACGACGCTGCCGGAGGAAACATCGGCGTTGATGACGATCAGCGTCGCCGGGTCGAGCAGGATCTCGCCCGGCTTGCCGTCGATCGCGGTGGCCAGCACGCTGCCGCCAAGACTGATGACCCCGTCGCTGGAGATTTCGGCGATGCCGCCGTCGCCGCCTTGCGCGCCGCCCTGGGTCGAGATCGCGCCGTCGAAATCGGTTTTTTGCGTGCTCAACAGCACGACCTTGCCGCCATTGCCGTGCGCTGTGGCGTCGGCGTGAATCGCCGCACCTTGGGCAATGGTGACCGCGGCGGCTTTCGGCGCGGCGGTGTCGGACGCACCCGCCGTGGCCCGCGCCAGATTGGTTCCGAGCGCCACCGCGCCGCCGCCCGCCGCTCCTGAAACATCGAGCACGGCGGTGGAAGCCACCGCGACGGTGCCGGTGCTCATCGCCTCGACCGTGCCGCCGCCGCCGCCGGCTGTGCCCCGCGCCAGCAGGTTGCCGGCGATGGCGATGTTGCCGCCGACGCCAGAGATCGAGATGGCGCCGGTCTGCGCCCCCACCGTGTCGGCCCGGATCGTGCCGCCGGCGTCGATCAGCTGGGTGACCAAAGCGTCGGCCTGCCGCGCGGTCAGCGTCACGTGGCCGCCATCGGCGATGATCACGCCGCTATTGGTCACCAGCGCCGGCACGGTCTTGTTGCCGAGATCGACGGCGCGCACCGCCTGCGTGACGTCGAGCGAGATCAGCCGGTCGCCATAGAGGTCGAGGGTAAAGGCGGTGGCGCCGGCCAGCACCACCTGGCCGAGCCTGGCGGTGATGACCCCGGCATTGGCGACCTGCGGCGCCACCAGCCCCACCAGCCCGGTATCCTTGACCGTGATATTGCCCTCATTGACGATCTTGGCGCCCGGTTTTGGGGCGCCGGTGAACGCCATGGTGCCGGCCATGAAATTCTTGGTCGCGATGTCGGAGGTGGACACCACCACGCTCTCGGCGTTGACCTGGGAGCCTTTGGCAAACACCACGCCGGACTGGTTGATCAGCACGATCTGGCCGTTGGCGTCGATCCGGCCGTTGATGACGGAGAGGTCGCCGCCGGTGACCCGGTTGAGCGCGATCGCCGAGGTCGAGGGCTGGTTGAACTGCACTTTCGCGGCGGCGCCGACGTTGAAACTCTGCCAGTCGATCGCGGTGCGCTGGCTTGACTGGTTGATCGTGGTGCTGCCGGGTGCCTGGGCGATGGTGGAACTGCCGGCAACGACAACGCCGCCCTGGGGCGTGGTGTCGGGACCGATGCTCTGCGCCAGCGCCGCGGCCGGAACCACCAGTGCCGTGGACGCGAACAGCGCGGCGCGGCGCAGCCGCCTGCTCGCCGTCTCCCTTGCCGCCCGCGTTGCCCTGGATTCCATGACAGTCTCTTTCAATAGCGGGCGAGCACGCCCCAGTAGATCACCGTTTGCGACAGCGGCAGCATGGTCGGCGACGGGACCAGCCTTGTGGTCAGCCGATGGTCGAACTCGCCGTCGATCTCCAAGAGCCGCGTCAGGCCGAAGCGCACGCCGCCGCCAGCGGTGGCGACCCTGGTGTTGAGGTCGCTTTTCAAATTCTGCCAGGTCTCGCCGTAATCGTAGAACCCGTAGAATTGCAGGCCGAGATCGACGTCGTGGCTGAAGGCGGTGAAGTCGTAGCCGGTGTTGAACTGCAACTCAGCGGTGGCGAAGACCGCTTTGTCGCCGACCACCTGGCCCGAATAGAAGCCGCGCGTGTAGCGCGAGCCGCCGAGGTAGAATTCCTCTTCCGAAGGCAGGATGGCGGCGGCGTACTGGCCGCCGACCGCGAGCCGCAGCGCCAAGCTGCCGGAGGGATAGGGCGAGAACAGCGTCTGGGTGCGTTCGACCGAGCCGTTTATCTTCCAGAAATCGACCTTCTGCCCGGCCCGCCCGGCGACGCCGGCGCCCCGCCCATCTGGCGAGGCGCCGAGGCCCGGTATGCCTTGCGAGTATTGCAGGTTGACGATGTTGACCGCCGGCCGGGCGGCGCCGGCCAGCAGGTCCTGAAAGGCGTAGTCGCCGGCGCCGCGGACGATGCGCAGATTGTCGGTCGAGCTGCGGCCGCCCGAGGTGTAGATGCTGGCATCCTCGGCATCGAAGCGCAGCGAGGTGGTGAAGGCCTGGTTGCGCCGCAGTAGCACCGGGTAGGTCAGCAAGCCGCCGAACACCGAGATGTTGCTCTCATAGCCGAGCTCGCGCAGCGCGCCGCCCGGATGGGCGCGGCCGGCGCCGCCGAACAGTTTCAGCCGCAGGCCCTCGTTGCCGATAAAGAAGCTCTCCGCGATCTGGCCGAAATTATCGGTGCCGCCGGAGGTGTGGAACAGCGAAACCTCGGTCTGGTCGCCGCGCGAGGTGACGCTGTTCAGATCGACGACACCCAGGCCCTCGGCCGGGCCGGTGCCCCGGAAGCCGCGATCGTCGGCGGCCAGCACCGCCGAGACCTGCTGCTTGGCCACCTCCGCCACCAGCGTCAGCGCGCCGGGATCGCTGGTGTCGGCCTGCAGCACGGCGTGTACGGAAATGCCCGGAACCTGTTGGGCCAGCAGCAGCCAGCGTTCCAGCCCGGCCTCGCTGACCGGCCGTTCCTCGGTCAAGTGGTTCAGGAAGTTCAGCACCATGGTGCCGGCCGGGCCGATGTTCTGCGACAGCTTGACCGCGACGATCCTGCCCTCGGTGACGATGAAGCGGACATCTCCGGCGGCGTTGATATCGACCGAAACGGTGGTGAGAACAAAGCCGTGGCCGCGATAGAGACCGACTAGCGCCAGCCTGGCCGCCTCGATCTGGCTCAACTTCACCGTTTGCCCGGCCAGCCCGCCGGTGATGCCGCCGAGCTGGGCCGCCGGGAAGGCCGTGGCGCCAACGATGCCGACGGTTCCGACATGGATGCTGATCGCGGGCACTGCCGCCTCGGCTCCGGGCGGCGCGAAATTCGGCAGTCCCGCGCCCAGCGACGGGGCGCTTTGCGGCGCGAGACGCGGCAACGGCGAAACGATTGTCGGCGGGCTTGGCGCCACCGTCTGGGCGGCGGCCGGAACCCCGGCGCAACACGCCAGCAGCCCGGCAAGCGCGCCAGCGGCCGCCGGCACTGTGTGTCGGTTCCTCCGTTGTTCCATCGAGCCACCTGTGAACGGGCCGAGACCCATTTGTTTCTGATTAGTTAAGTTAAGTTACGCGGCGGTAAGCTATATTACATCTTACAAATGACTTCCATCGCGAAATGAGATATAATTGAGCGATGGGTTTTCCTGCCGCGCGGCTGACCGACATGCATGTCTGCCCGATGCTGACCGTGCTGGTGCCGCATGTTGGAGGGCCGATCACCGGGCCGGGCGCGCCGACGGTGCTGATCGGCGGCATGCCCGGCGCCTGTATGGGCGATATCGTCACCTGCGTCGGCCCGCCGGATGCGATCCTGATGGGTTCGACAACGGTTCTGGTCGGTGGCCGCCCGGCGGCGCGGATGCTCGACCCATGCAGCCATGGCGGCATGATCGTGCTCGGCGAATTTACCGTGCTGATTGGTTAGTTTGCTTTTTTTTTATCGAGCAATTTCATGGCTCAGTTGAACCGCTGCGCGATTCAACTTCAAGCCGTATTGCTCTAGCCGCAGACAGGAACGGACTGGGCGACCGGAAGGGTGGCGTCCGCCATCGGCTTCAGCCAGGGGACCGGGATGCCGGCGATGTAGCCGGCCCGCAAGGTGTCGATCTGCGCTTGGGTCATGTTCACCACGCTGCCGTTGAAGAAACGGGGGTCGCGGGTGAAGATCAGATAGGCCTGGGTTTCGTTCAACATCAACTCGGTATTGCCTGTGTCGTAGCCCTGGCGGCCGAGGAAGAAGGTGAAGGCGGCGCGGTCGGGGGGCGTCAGGCTGGCCCAGAACGCCTCGGCGTAGTGCTGGTAGATCGGCAGCGTGTAGAACGCGCCATGGGAGATTTCGTGGTGCAGGATCACCGCCCGCATCTCCTCGGTGATCGGCGGCGCCGCGGCCGGCAGGCTGATCAGCGCGCCAGTCGCGCCGGGTTGCAGCCAGCCAAGCTGCCGCGCCAGCCGCCGCAGCCAGAGCTCGCGCGGGTTGAGTTGGATGCCTTGCCGCGCCGCAAGCTCGAAGAATCGCGCCAGGTCGGCGGAATTGTAGTCATGGCCGTAGTAATAGCTTTCCACGGTGTCGCCGCAGGAGGTGATCGCCTGGTTCAGGGCCACGTCATCCAGAACCCGGTCGCGCGGCGTGTTGGCTTTTTCCACGAGCGCCGCCACCCGGTTCAGGGCAAGCCCCTGCGACAGCAGATCCGGAAAATCGACGACGACGATCGACGGGTCGAGCGCGAACCGGGAAACCTTGGTCGCGCAAGGCTGCGTGGCGTCGATCGACGCTTCGGTTTCGGTGTCGATCGCAATCGGCGCCGGCCGCACCAGAAAAAAAATCGCCGCCGCGGCGGCCAGAGTCAGCGCTGTAAGACCACCGAGCGCCCACCTCGCACCGCCGCCGCCGCGCTTCAGGCTGATCCGCACGGTGTCATCGTTGCGTGTATCCAGAGCGCCGCCGCCGAAACCGCGCCGCGGCGGTTTAACCATCGCGCAACGGTGACGTCGGCCGGTTACTGGCCGAGATTGATGATCTGCACTTCCCGGTTGCTGGAATTCGGGGTCTGCGGCGGGGTCTGTACCATCAGGTCGTCCTCACCGACGCCCTTGGCTTGCAGCCGCGCATCGGCAACGTTGAACTTGGCCTGCAGATAGGACTTCACCGCTTGCGCCCGCTGTTCGGACAACGTCTGGTTCGATGCGGCATCGCCGACCGTATCGGTATGGCCGACAATCTTGAAGTTGAAGGCAGCCAGTTGGGCGCTGGTCAGCGCTTTGCCGAGCTGGTCGAGCTGCGCCGTCGCCCGTGGTGTCAGATCGGCGGAGCCGCTGGCAAAGGCGATGACCAGATGGGCCGAGGGTGCGCCGGAGGGCGCCATCGCCGGTGCCCGCATCGCCGGCGCGGCGCTCATCGAAGCCGGTGTCATCATCGACGACGGCGCGGCGGCCTGGCTATCGGGCGAAAGCGGCTTGATGCCGCGAGTCGTTTCGCTGAGCGAACCGGTCGGCTGCAACGCGTTGATGATCTGATCGGCGGACTGGCTGGTCTGCGCCAACGCCACGCCGCCGGCCATCAAGCTCAGGGCGAGGCTGCCGCCGATGACGGGACGAATGATTGTTTTGCGCATGATGTGTTTCCCTATTGCTTCCGAAACCTTTGTTTCAGAAATCGTGCCGGCGCCTTTAGCACAAATAACGATCGGGCGATAGCACTTCTGCAGATATATCGCCTTGCGGGATGCGGGCGTGGGGCCGCCGAAGGCGAAACGGTTCAATTCAAGGCCTCCACCAGCGTGGCGCCGAACAGCGCGTCGTCCGCCAGTTGGCGGCCGGTGATGCCGGCGGTGTCACTCGGCAGCCAGGATGTCCAGCCGAGCCGGGGGGCGCCGACCACCGCCGCGCCGGCAAGTTGCAGAACCGGGATCTCCGGCGTCGCCAGCACCAGATTGATCGCGAAGTCGGATTCCCAGCCGACATAGGCGCGGATCAGCGACACCAGAGCGGCCAGGGCTTTGCGATCCGGCAACAAAGCTTCGAAATCGGCGCGGTTGAGTGGCCCGACGCGGACGATGAAGCGGGCCTGCTGGTCCCAGGCCCGGGTGCCGACCGCCGCGTCCTGGCCCAGCCGATTAAAGGCGCCGGGGACCTTGCCGCGCGGCAGGCGGCTCTGCTGGTCCGGCGGAATGCTCAGCCAGGCGCCGGCGAATTCGCGGATCTCCGTGGCCAGGCCGAGATAATCCGAGACCATGCTGGCCAGCCGGTCGGCCGAACGTGGCCGGGCGGCGAAAAATCCGGCATAGTGGCGCAGCGCGTCCGGCCCGGCGGCCAGCCGGTCGGCCAGATGGGCGGTGCCGTAGCCGGTCAGCGCCAGCACCCCGGCGCCGATCGGCTCCTCCGGCGCGCCAGGCAGGAGTGCTGCTTCGGCCGAGCGGTGCAGCCGGTACTTGGCCGCCGCCTGCGCGAAGGCGGCGATCGGCCGTTGCGCCAGCAGGTCGAAAAAATCGGCGATCCCGCGGGAACGGGCCCGCACTGCCTGCGCCACCAGCTCGGTGTACCAGCGCGGCATCACGCCGGAAGCGCCGGTCAGCCCGATCATCGGGCTGCTGATCGCCGCCGGTTGGTCGGGGGTGGGCAGCGCCACCCGTGTCACCTCCGCCGCCGGCTGGGCCAGCAGCGGCGGCGCGCTGAAGCGCAGCGGCTCGTCGCTGTCCTGCTGGCCGGCGGCCAGCCGCAGCAGCCGGACCGCGGCGTCGAACCGGAAAGACTGCGGCGCCGCCAGCAGCCGCTCCAGCGGGCTGGCCGGCTTCATACCAGCGCTTTCACAACAGCGGCCGGGCGCCGGCGCGGGGCGGGAACCGGCATTCCGGCTCGGCTCGGCCGCGCAGCTTCACGGTGCTGCGGACGAAGGAGTTGACGGTCGCATGCAGGGCGAGGAAGCGGTCCAGCACCGCGCCTAGCAGAAACAGCCCGGCGCTCTGGTAGGCCCGCGGCTCGAACTCCAGCTCCACGTCCAGCCCGCGGCAGAACGCGCCGAGCCGGCTGCCCGGCACCCGCGCCGTGCCGGGCGCGGCGTTGACCGCCAGCAGCGCCTCCAGCGCCATGCGGGTCTCGCTTGTGTCCCGCAAATCGTACAGCCGCAACACCTCTTTAAGCGCGGCGGCACCCTCGGCGCCGCCGGTAACCGAGAGATGGCCGAGCGAGAGATGCGAGATCAGCCGCCAGGCGCCGCGGGCCCGGACCTGCGGCCGCAGCGTCGGCGTCGGCGGGGTGATGCAGCTTATCTGCGCGACGGCGGTGTGGGGGTTAAGCGCGGTCAGCCGCGGATGGCCGCCGCCGAACGGCAGCTCCGCGGGCAGGTCGCGGTTCAGGCAGAGCGCCTCGACCGAGAGGACGCTGTCGGCTTTCTGGTTCGGGTCGAACGCCGGGTCGAAGGGGGCGAGGAAGGTATCGGTGCCGCCGAGCGCCGCCGGCGCGCCGCGCTTGACCTCGTGGTAGAAGCCGCCCTCCCCGCCCGGCTCGCCGCCGCCGCTCTGGCTCAGCCGGTAGAACGGCCGCCACGGCCGGCTGCTGGTATCGGGCCGCACCTCCCGCACCCCGGTCACGTTCCAGACCTCCATCACCCCGGCGCGGCGGGCGTCCGGCAGCACCCGGTACTCGGTCGTGGTGTGGTCGAGGTCGATCGGCTCGCAACGCTGCGTGAACAGGTTGACGATGGGCGTGCAGCCGAGCGCGAACGCCTCGACGTTCACCGCCCGCTCCAGCTCCGCCGAGGCGCGGCCGAGATAGATGAAAATCTCCAGCTTGTTAGCCTCGGTCAGCATGGTCTTGGCGTCGAGGCCGCCGAGTTCGAGGAACATGAATTTCTGCGGAAAGGCGAAATACTCGCTGAGCAGCCGGAAGCCGGAGAAGCTGCGCGCCGGCCAGGGCAGCAGCGCCTCCTCCGGCGCGAAGCCGACCTGCGCCAGCGCGGTTTTCGGCAGCAGCACCGGCGCCGAATCGTCCGGGCCGTCGGCCAGCGCAATGCCGAGCGTATGCCCGGCCAGAACCTCGAACAACGGCAGCGACAGCGCCGGGCTGCCGCGCAGGAACAGCCGCAGCCGGTCGATGCCGAGCGCGCTGATCTTCTGGTCCGGATTGAGCGTGGAAATCGTCAGCCGCAGCACCGCGTTGGCACCCGTGGCCATCGGGTTGGCGGGGGCGCTGAACGGCTGGTTGCGCAGCCGCGCGCTCTCGATCTTGATCGGAAACAGGGTCAGCCGGTTGGCGGTGCGGAACCGGCAGCTCTGGCCGCGCACCGCTTCGGTATCGACGATGAACCCGGCGGGGATCTGCACCATCGCCTGCAGGTCGGGCTTGGGCGTAAACTGCGCGATCGCGCAGGACGGGAACGGGTTGAGGAAATGCGGGTAGAGCACCCCGAGCAGCGTGTCGGTCAGCTCGGGAAATTCATCGTCCAGCCGGGCCTGGGCGCGGGCCGAGAGGAAGGCGACACCGTCCAGCAGCCGCGCCACATGCGGATCGTCGACCGCGTCCGGGCTGAGCCGCAGCCGCCCGGCGATCTTCGGGTGGGCGAGTGCGAACTCGGCCGCGAGCCGGCGCACCGCCACCAGCTCGCGGTTGAAATACGGCAGCAGCTCGTCAGCCAACCAGGCCTCCGGTCACTTCGATCTCCGCCGTCGCGGCATTGACGATGGTGTCGAAGCTGATCGGCTCCGGCGCCGGATCGGCATGCAGCAGCGCCTCGATCCGCAACTGCAACGTGGCGTCCAGCTCGTCGGCGCGGGGCACCAGGAACACCGCGACCTGCACCAGCCGCGGCTCGAACAGGCGGATGCAGCGCTCGATCTCGCGGCGCAGCACTTCGCGCGCTTCCGGCTGGTTCATTGCGCCGGAAGTGTAGTCCGGCAGGCCGAAGCTGAGCGACGAGTTCTGCAGCTCGGGATAGGCTTTCGGGATCGAGGCGAAGCGGCGCCGGCCGTTCAGCAGCGCCTCCAGATCGCGCCGCACCGCCCGGCGCAGCACGCTCAGCGCGTCGGTCGCCGAAAGCGGGCGGTCCCGCTCCATCTCCGGCGCGTCGTCCAGCAGCCGGTCCAGCACCGAGAGTTTCACCCGCGCCCCGGAATCGCGCATCCGGGTCAGGAAAATATTGGCGCCCGCCGCCCGGTTGATGGTCTCCTCGCTCATCAGGCCGCCGATGGTGCGATGTCGAATTCGACCGTGTCGAGATCCATGATGCCGACATCCTCGTCGCCGAGCAGGAACACCCGCTGGCCGATGCCGCGCACCGGCCCGTCCGCCTCGTCGGTCCAGGAGGTGGCCCGGCCCAGCCGATGCGCCTCGTCGGTGGCGTCCATGTCGGAATAATACGTGACCGGGATATAAACCTCGCCGTCCGGCCCGCCCGTCACGCTCATCGAGCAGCGCCGCCAGGCCAGGTCGCGCGGCCGTTTCGGCGGGTGGAACAGCATCGTCTCGATCCGCGACACCGGCACCCAGTAATATTTGCCGGTGCTGGTCAGGGTCTCGACGAAGCCGGCGTGCAGGTCGCTGGCGTCGCGGAAATCGTCGAAGGCGACCTGCTTGTGGGTGCCCGGCCGGCGCGGCCGCGCCGCCTCCGCCTCTTCCGCCTTGGTATTGGCGTCGGCCGGCGCGCCGGCCCGCAGCGCCACCAGGGCGGCGAGCGAGGCCTGCTCGGTCGGCTCCGGCTCGCCTAGGAACTCCGGCACCCGGCCGTCCCGGTAGAGCTGCCGCCGCGCCATTTCGGCGCGCAGCAACTGCCGGAACTCGGCCACCACCAGAAGTGCCGAAGGGTCGATCTGGCTGGCGGCGTCCAGGATCACGTCGGCCCGCTCCAGGTTGCCGGCGAACAGGAGCAACTCCGCCAGCAGGACGCGCTGGCCGAGATCGGCCGGCGCCGCCTTCACCCCCGCCGTAGCCGCGGCCAGCGCCTCGGTAAGCTTGCCTTCACGGAACAAATCACCGGCCTGAACTTTAACGTCCGCCATCAAAAAATCCCCTCACAGCTCAAAAGTCGGTTTCGTAACAAATCGGGGTCTGGGGCCTCCCGGCCCCAGCGGGTCCAGGGCAGCGCCCTGGCCTTTTTCACTTCCGTGCCCCCGGCGCCGCCAGCTCGGTCATCAGCCGGAACGAAGCGGCGATGTCATCGAGCTGGAAGTGCGGCTGCAACTGGATCACGCAAGCATACACGCCGGGCTTGCCGGGCGTCTCCGCAACACTCACCGAGGCCGCCCGCAGCGGGTATTTCGCCATCGTTTCCGGCCCCGGCGAACTGTTGGAATTGGTGAAGCGCATCAGCCAATCCTGCAGCAGCCGTTCGATCTGGCCGGTGGTCTTCATGCTGCCGACAAGGTCGCGGCCCATCACCTTCACGTAATGGGCGAAGCGGGAGACGCAGATCATCGTGTTGAACTGCGCCGAGAGCCGGGCATTGGCGTTCGCGGCGCTGGCGTTCTGGCCGACATAGCGCGAAGCAGTCTGCAGGCTGCGGGCGGCGCCGATCAGCGCCTGGCCGCCAAATGGCAGCGTGCCGATCGGCAGCAGCCCGGCCGCGACCAAAGCACGCTCCTGCCGGTCGGTCAGCGTCACTTCGAGCGCCGGGCGGTCCAGGCCGCCGGCCGGGTCGGTGGAAAAATGCGGCTCCGGCAGGTCCTCCACCACGCCGCCGCCAAGCCGGTCGATGTCATAGCCGCGCATGTCGGCCGGCCAGGCGTAGGTCTCGAACGCCCGCGTCACGCAGGCCGCGACCAGGAAGCCGCAGCCGCTCCACACCATCTGCGCGCTGCCGGTGACACTTTCGCGGTAGCGGAAGCCGCGGTGCCGCTCCATCGTTTCGTGCCAGGGCAGCCGGGCCAGGCTGCGCGGCAGCCCGACGGCGAGGAACCGGATGTCCTCGCGTGAGGCCAGCGCCCGCCAGCGCTGGTATTCCGCCGCCACGAACCCCGAGGCCGGGTCCTCCACGCCGCTCAGCTCGGAGAAGGCGTCCACCCCCAGCAGTGCCGGCGCCGCGCCGATGATCAGCGGCGCGAAGGCCGCTGCCGCCACCGCCGAGAGCGAGGCGACGGCCGAAATGTCATCGGTCGTCGCTCCCGGACCGGGCCGGTGCCGCACCTCGTGATCCACCACCAGCAGGCCATGCGGCTCGCCGCCCGGCATCCCGAACTCGTCCTCATAGACCGCCCGGAACAGCTGGCTCTGGTCGAACTCGGCGGCGCGCTCCAGGTCGCGGCAGATCTCCGGCCAGGAGACATCGAGGATTTTCAGCTTCGCCCGGCTCGACAAGGCCATGCGGGAGACCAGCCAGGCCAGGCCCCGCCAGCGCCCTTCCAGTGCCCGCAGCCGGGCGTGATGCAGGATAGCGTCCAGCTGGGCGGCGATCATCCGGTCCAGCATGACGATGTCGCGGTCGATGGCGGCGGCCAGCGCCGCCGGGTCGGCGCGCAGCCGGCGGCCTTCCTCGCGGCCGAACCACAGGCCGAGCTGGCGGACGTTCTCGACCAGGAACGTCGCGAACCGGCCGGCATCCGCGGCGTGGCGGGCCCCGAAATAGGCGCCGGCCAGCACCGCCTCGCGCAGCGGCGGCGGTTCCAGCACCGCCTGCCCGATCAGCACCTCGGCTTGCGCTTCCGTCATCACGTGGTCGCCGCCGCCCGTCTAGCCACGGGCGGCGGCGCGCCGGATCAGGTTTTTTGCGGAATGCGGGCGACCATGCGCATGCTGGTCGTCAGCTCTTCCATCTGCAGCCACGGCCGCAGATAGGCGATGGCGTTGTACGACCCCGGCTTGCCCGGAACCTCCTTCACCTCGACCTTGGCCTCGCGCAGCGGATATTTCGCCTTGCTCTCCTGGCCGGCGTCCGGGTTGCTGTTGACGTAGTTGGTGATCCAGCGGTTCAGCCACTTCTCGCAGTCGGTAGCTTCCATGAAGCTGCCGATCTTGTCGCGCGCCATCACTTTGAGGAAATGCGCGAACCGGCTGGTCGCCATCATGTAGGGCAGCCGGGCCGAGATGGCGGCGTTGGCGGTGGCGTCCGGACGGTCGTACTTCTTCGGCTTCTGCGCGGTCTGGGCGCCGAAGAATACCGCGTAGTCGGTGTTCTTGTAGTGGCTGAGCGGCAGGAAGCCGAGGTTGGAGAGCTCAAACTCGCGCCGGTCGGTGATGCCGATCTCGGTCGGGCATTTGCCGTCCATGTCGCCGTCGTCGGACTGGAACAGATGGGTCGGCAGGTTCTCGACCTTGCCGCCGCCCTCGGCGCCCCGGATCGCGACGCAGAAGCCCGACTGCGCGAAACTGTCGGTCAGCCGCACGCCCATCGCATAGGCGGCGTTCATCCAGCAGTATTCCTTGTGGTCGAGCGCCTGCGCGGCGCCGGTCGCGTCATACGGCGCCTCTTCATAGTTGAATTCCTCGATCGGCTTGGTCGCGGCGCCGTACGGCACCCGGGCCAGCACGCGGGGCATTACCAGCGAGACGAACCGCGCATCCTCGGTATCGCGGAAGCCGCGCCATTTGATGTATTCGGCGGTGTCGAAAATCTTCGCGAGGTCGCGCGGCTTGGCGAGCTCGGTCCAATTGTCGAAGCCAAACATGCTGGCGCCGGCAGCGGAGATGAACGGCGCGAAAGAGGCCGCCGCGACGTTGGAGATCAGCCGCAGCGATTCGATGTCGTCCGGATGGTTGCCCCATTCGTAGTCGCCGATCAGCGCGCCGTAAGGCTCGCCGCCCGGCGTGCCGAATTCGTTCTCGTAGATTTTCTTGAACAGCTGGCTCTGGTCGAACTCGACCGCCTTGGAGAGATCGCGGTTCAGCTCGCGCTTGGTCATGTTCATGACCTTGAGCTTGAGCATCGTCCCGGTCTCGCTGTTCATCACCAGATGATGCAGGCCGCGCCAGCTGCCTTCCAGTTTCGTGAAGCGTTCGTGGTGCATGATGGCGTTGAGCTGCGCCGACATCTGCTGGTCGATCTTGGCGATCGCGCGGTCGATGGTGCGGGACAGGTTCTTATCGAAGGTAACGGTGCCGGCCATCGCCTGCTGCACCAGGTTCTTCACTAGGTCCTGGGCATGATCCGGCTCGGTCTGCTTGGTGGCGGAGACGACCTGATCGAGGAAGCTTACCCCTTCGGTCGTGCCGGCGGCGGCCGGCTGGGTTTTGGTTTCAGCGCCTGACATGGCTCAGCCCTCCTTGTTTTCGAGGCCGAGCTGGCCCGACAACGCCTTCAGCTCGGTCTCGTTCTGCAGCACTTTTTCCAGCAGCCCCTCCAGCTCGTCGGAACGGTCGGCCTTGCTCAGCAGGTCGCGCAACTTGTTGCGGGTTTCCAAGAGCGACTTCAGCGCCGGCACCTGGTCGACGACGCGGGCGGGGTCGAAATCGTCGATCGAATTGAATTTGAGGTTGACCCCCATCTCGCTGCCGTCATCGGCCAGCTTATTGTCGACCTTGATGTTCAGCCCCGGCGCCATGCGGGCCATCACGTCGTTGAAATTGTCTCGGTCGATCTGGGTGAACTTGCGGTCCGCCATCGGCCGCAGCGGCTGTGTCGGGTCGCCGGAGAAGTCGCCCATCACGCCGACCACGAACGGCAGCTCCCGCTCGATCTGGGCGCCATCGGTCTCGACCTCGTAAGTGATATGGACCCGCGGCTTGCGCACCCGCTTCAGCTTTTCATGAATACTCGCACTCATTTCAGACCTCCTGCAAATTCCGTTTTAATGATCGCGCCGCGGCGGCGGGCGTCGCGCCGCCGGGCAAATTCGGATTAACTCGAGCCTAAGCCTTGTTTTCCAGTCTGGTCAACCAGCGGGCTTGATCCCGAGGCTGACCAGCAGGTTGGTGCGGGTCTGGTCGTCCTTGATGATCTCCTCGATCAGTTCGGGCCAGGTCAGCCGGGCGCGGCGGACCGCGTCGTCTATCGTATATGCGAGCGGCGATTGCGGCTCGGTCCGGCGAAAGTAGTCGGCGAGCTCTGCAAGAATGACGAGCGCGTCCTCGCGGGTGCGGATCCGCCGCGGCCCGCCGGGCGCCGCCTCCGCTTCCGGCGCCGCCTCGGCGGCGGCCCCGCCACCGGCATCGGCCTCGGCCGCCGGCCCCGCCGCCTCGGCCGGCGCGTAGCGCGCCACCACCTCGCCGATCTGGCCGAGCATGTCGCGCACCCGGCCGGCCGGCGGCGCGTCCGGTCCGGCCAGCCGATCCAGCGTTTCGGCCATCGTCGCCCAGGCGGCGCTGGCGGATTGCAGGTCGCGCCGCAGCCGCGCCAGTGGGCCGGGGCCGGCGGCCCTGGCCATCGCTTCCATCTTGTCGAACGGCGCCACCCCCGCCGCCAGCCTGGCCTCGACCCGCTTGGCATCGGCGATGGTCGGCAGTTCGGCGGATTGTTCGTACTGGAACAGCAGCACCGGGTTGCCGTCCGCCCCGTCGAACAGCTTCTGCTTGCGCAACGGTTGGATCAACGTGCCGTCGCCGCCCTCGCCGTTCAGCCCGGTGACCGGCGCGACCCGGGTGGCGATGCCGTCCTCGTCGGGCATCGGGAACAGCTGGTCCCAATAGCGGTCGGCGAGGCCGGCGATCATTTCGGCGCCGGCGGCGAGGCCAGCCAGCCCCTCGGCCCGCAGCAGCGCCTCGGTCAGCCAGGCGGCGATCTCCAGATCCTTGGTTTGTTCGCAGAGCGCCTTGACGGCCAGGGCGCGCACCGTGCGCCAGCCTTCGGCGAGGCCGGCATCGGCGTCCGGATTGGCATCGGCGGCGCGTTCCGCGGCCCGCGCCTCGGCCCGGGCGTCGCGCAGGCGGAAGTAAACCGAGGTCGGCGAAAAATCATTACGCAGATCGGCGCCGGCCGGGACCTCGGCGCTGATCGGCGTCAGGATCGTCTCGAGATCAATGCCTTCGACCGCCATTCCCGATTTCCCCGGCTTTATCCGTTCGTTACGTCCCTGGTCTGCCGGCCGCGCAACAATATCGCCATCCCGCGGGCCGGCGAGACTAGACAAGGGCTCATAACACAAGATAGTTTCCCGCGTCATCCAGGGGCAAACAAATCAACGGTCCAATTCTACGGCGCGGGCCTTAAACCGCGCCGCTCGGGGAAACAGGAAAATCCATGATTGCCGTTGATGTCAGATCGCTGATCGGCCGGCTCGATGAGCATTGTCGGCGCGCCCTGGAGGCCGCCGCCGGACTGACCTTGTCGCGCACCCATTACAATGTCGAAATCGAGCACTGGCTGATCAAGCTCGCCGAGGGCACCGACACCGACATCGCCGCCATCCTGCGCCATTACGACATCGATCACGGCCGCTTCTTGAGCGATCTCAACAAGGGCCTGGATAAAATGAAGACCGGCAATTCGCGGGCGCCGGGCCTCGCCCCCGACACCGTCGATCTCGCCAAGCAGGCCTGGCTGCTCGCCAGCGTCGAATACAACCTGTCGCGGCTGCGCTCCGGGCACCTGCTCTGGGCCCTGCTCGCCGACGAGACGCTGGCGCGCCGGGCCCGCGAAGCCTCCAGCCAGCTGCTGAAGATCCAGCCGGAGATGCTGAAGCGCGACCTTGCCGCCATCACCGCCAACAGCGTCGAGGCGCAGAGCGTCGCACAGGCGGCAGACGGCGTGGCGGCGGAGCCGGGCGGCGAGCCGGGGATGCCGCGGCCGGCCGGTTCGGCGGCACTCGACCAGTTCACCTACGACCTGACCGCGCGCGCCAGAGCCGGCAAGATCGACCCGATCCTCGGCCGCGATTTCGAGATCCGTCAGGCCATAGACATCCTGACCCGGCGCCGCCAGAACAACCCGATCCTGACCGGCGAGGCCGGCGTCGGCAAGACCGCCGTGGTCGAGGGCCTGGCCCTGAAGATCGCCGAGGGCGACGTGCCCGAGGCGCTGAAGAACGTGACGCTGCGCACGCTCGATCTGGCATTGCTGCAAGCCGGCGCCGGCATGAAGGGCGAATTCGAGCAGCGTCTCAAATCCGTCATCGACGAGGTCAAGGCTAGCCCGAAGCCGATCATCATTTTCATCGATGAAGCCCATACCTTGATCGGCGCCGGCGGCCAGGCCGGGCAGAACGACGCCGCCAACCTGTTGAAACCGGCGCTGGCGCGGGGCGAATTGCGCACCATCGCCGCCACAACCTGGGCCGAGTATAAAAAATATTTCGAGAAGGACGCGGCGCTGACCCGCCGCTTCCAGGTGGTGAAGGTCGAGGAACCTTCCGAACCGATGGCGATCGCGATGATCCGCGGCCTGACCGCGACGCTGGAGAAGCACCACAAGACCAGGATATTGGACGAAGCGATTTCCGAAGCGGTGCGGCTTTCGGCCCGCTTCATCCCGAGCCGGCAGTTGCCGGACAAGGCGATCAGCCTGATCGACACCGCTTGCGCGCGGGTCGCGATGAGCCAGGCGGCGGTGCCGGCGCCGATCGAAGACCGCCGCCGCACCATCGACCGGATCGACACCGAACGCGGCATCCTGGAACGTGAAACCGCTTCCGGCGCCGACCATGCCACGCGCACCGCGGAACTCGCCGAGCTGAAGGCCACGACCGAAACCGAGCTCGCCGCGCTGGAAGAGCGTTTCGCCGCCGAGAAAAAACTGGCGGGCGAGATCGCCGAACTGCGCGATAAGATCGAGGATCAGGACGGCGCCGAGGACAAGGACGAATTGCGCGCGAAACTGCGCGCCATCAACGAGGAATTCCGCGCCCTGCAAGGCGAGACCCCGCTGATCTTTCCGGTGGTGGACGGTCAGGCCGTGGCCGAGATCGTCGAAAGCTGGACCGGCATCCCGGCCGGGCGGATGCAGTCAGACGAAATCAACACCGTGTTGAACATAAAGGCGGCGATGGAGGCGCGCGTCGTCGGCCAGCCGCACGCCATGGAGGCGGTGGCGCAGGCGATCCGCACCAGCCGCGCCAAGCTGACCGATCCGCGCAAGCCGATCGGCGTGTTCCTGATGGTCGGCACCTCCGGCACCGGCAAGACCGAGACCGCTCTGACGCTCGCCAACCTGCTGTATGGCGGCGAGCAGAACCTGACGACCATCAACATGACCGAGTTCAAGGAGGAGCATAAGGTCTCGCTGCTGATGGGCAGCCCGCCCGGCTATGTCGGCTACGGCGAAGGCGGCATCCTCACCGAGGCGGTGCGCCGCCGGCCGTATTCGGTGATCCTGCTGGACGAGATGGAAAAGGCCCATCCGGGCGTGCAGGACGTGTTCTTCCAGGTCTTCGACAAAGGCAACATGAAAGACGGCGAAGGCCGCGACATCGACTTCAAGAACACCGTGCTGATCATGACCTCGAACGCCGGCACCGACCTGATCGACAAACTGTTCGCCGACCCCGAAACCGCGCCGGACGCCGCCGGCCTGGCCGAAGCGCTGCGCCCGGAGTTGATGAAATACTTCAAGCCGGCCTTTCTCGGCCGGGTCACGCTGGTGCCGTATTTCCCGCTGAGCGAAGACGTGATCAGGCAGATCGTCAAATTGCAACTTAACAAAATCGCCAAAAGGGTTAAGGATGCCTACCGTGCGGACTTCACCTATGACCCGGCGCTGGTCGAAACGATCGCGGCGCGTTGCAAGGAAAGTTCGTCCGGCGCCCGTAACATTGAGAACATCCTGTCGCGCACGCTGCTGCCGGAACTTTCAGGCGAGGTTTTGAGCCGGATGGCGGCAGGCCAGGACATCTCGACGATCGCCGTCGGCATCGCCGCCGATGGCGCCTTCGACTACGCTTTGAACTAAACGACCAACGACACCAACAGGAGAGTTAAATGGCGATCTACGTTAAATACACCAGCCCGGCCATCACCGGCGATGTCACCACCCAGGGCTATGCCGGGCAGATGGAGATCCAGTCCTTCCAGTGGGGGATCGGCCGTGGCGTCGGCTCGCCGACCGGCGCTTCCGGCAACCGCGAGGCCTCGACGCCGAGCGTCTCCGAGATCACCATGACCAAGATGCTCGACCAGGCCAGCGGCGATCTGTTGAAGGAAGCCTTCAGCGGTGCCGGCAAGGCTGGCGCGGTGATCTCGATGGTGCGGACCGATGGCGGCGGCGGCGTCACTTACCTCGAATACACGCTGACCAACGTGATGCTGTCCGGCTACAGCATCTCGACCGGCGGCGACCGTCCCTCGGAGTCGATTTCGCTCAACTTCACCAAGATCGAGGCCAAGTTCACGCCGCAGAAGGACGACGGCACGCCTGGCACCCCGGCCACCGTGACCTACGACCTCGGCCTGCAGAAGATGAGCTGATCCTGGCTCGGAATCACCCGGCACGCGCGCCGGGTGATTCAAGATTTGCAGACCAGATTGCCGTTCAGGCGAGGTCGATGGCCGCTTGACGTGCCGTGACCAGCCGGCTGGCGCGCAGGATGGCCCGGATGTCGGCCAGCGCCGCGCCGAAATCTTCGTTGCGGACCTGGAACGCAAATTCGCCGGCATGGGCGGCCTCGGCGGCGGCGTGGTCCATACGCCGCGCCACGTCTTCCGGCCGGTCGCCGCGCGCCGCGAGGCGGTCCGCCAGCGCGGCGCGGCTGGGCGGACTGATGAAGATGCCGACGACGTCGCCCGGCAATGCCGCGCGCAACTGCCGGAAGCCCTGCCAGTCGATGTCGAACAGCACGTCGCGGCCGGCGGCCAGCGCGTCCAGCACCGGCGCCTTCGGCGTGCCGTAGGACGCCCGGCCGAAAATCGTCGCGTGCTCCAGCAGCGCTCCGGACGCCGCCATTGTCGCAAAGCCCGGCGCGTCCACGAAATGATAATGTTGCCCATCCACCTCGCCAGCGCGCGGCGGCCGCGTCGTCACGCTGACGGAGAGGGTCAGGCCGGGTTCCTCGGCCAGCAAAGCCCGGGACAACGTGGTCTTGCCGGCGCCGGAGGGGGCTGCCAGCACCAGGCAGAGCCCGCGCCGCTCACTCAATGTTCTGCACCTGCTCGCGCAACTGCTCGATCGCCGCTTTCAGTTTCAGCCCGATCGCGGTCAGCGGCAGCGAGACCGATTTGCTGCACAGCGTGTTGGCCTCGCGATTGAACTCCTGCATCAGGAAATCCAGGCGCCGGCCGACCGCTTCACCCTCGGCCAGCAACTCGCGCGCCGCCGCGACATGGGCGGTGAGCCGGTCCAGCTCCTCCCGCACGTCGGATTTTGTGGCCAAGAGCGCGATCTCCTGGGCGATCCGCTCCTGCGGCAAAGCCGGGGTGGCGCCGAGCAGTTCGGCCAGTTGCGTGGTGAGCCTGGCGTGGTGCAGGCCGGGCTGCGCCGCCGCCTCGGCCGTGGCCTGGGCCGCCAGAGCGGCGATGTCGTCGAGCAGCCCGGCGACGATCGCGGCGAGCCGCGCCCCCTCCCCGGCCCGTGCCGCGACCAATGCCTGCAACGCCGCGAAGAACCCGGCCTGTGCCGCCGCCAGCACCGCCGCCCGCAGCGCCTCACTCTCTTCCACGGCGGCGGCGGGGCGCAGCACGCCGGGCAAGGCCAGCAGCAGCTCGGCCCGGGGCGGCAGGGCGCCGGGAATGCTGTCGGCGAGGTCGATGGCCAGCGTCGTCAGCCGCTGCAGCGCCGCCTGGTCGGCGGCATAGCCGGCGGCCGCCTCGCGCTTGATGCTCAACGTGCCGGAGACGTTGCCGCGTTTCAGAACCTTGGTCGCGGCCTCGCGCAGGCCGGGCTCGGCGGCGTCCAGCCCTGGCGGCAGCCGCAGCTTCACGTCCAGGCCGCGGCCATTGACGCTGCGCAGCTCCCAGACCCAGGAGACCTCGGCCGCAACCTCGCCTTGGGTGCGTGCGAAACCGGTCATCGAGGCGAGGCTCTGCATGGGCTGGCCTCTTAGCAGCAGCCTGCTAACCTGCCCATATGCCGCATTTCCAGGACATCGCGATCACCGGTGCTTCGGGCGGCCTCGGCCGGGCGCTGGCGCTCGCTCTGGCGGCGCCGGTGGTGACGCTGCACCTGACCGGCCGCGATGCCGCGCGGCTCGGCGCCGTGGCGGCGACCTGCCGGGCGCTGGGCGCCGCGGCGGCCGAGACCACGGCGGACGTGACCGACCAGGCCGCGATGCAGGCCTGGATCGAGGGCTGCGGGCGGCTTGACCTGGTGGTCGCCAATGCCGGCATTTCGGGCGGCCCCGGCCGCGCCAGTGGCGAGGACGCGGCGCAGCTGCGGGCGATTTTCGCGACCAACGTGGACGGCGTGTTCAACACCGTGCTGCCGGCGCTGGCGGCAATGCGAGCGCAGGCGCCGGGGCCGGACGGACGGCGCGGCCGTATCGCGGTCATCGGCTCGATCGCCGGGCTGATCGCGCTGCCGACCTCGCCGGCCTACTCCGCCGCCAAGGCCGCGCTCGATTTCTGGGTCAGCGCCGCGGCACCCGGCGCCGCCCGGGACGGCATCGGGCTGACCATCGTCCGCCCCGGCTTCATCCGCACGCCGATGACGGACGGCAACCCGTACAAAATGCCCGGGCTGATGGAGGCCGACGCGGCGGCGGCGAGGATTGTCGCCGGCCTGGCCGCTGGGCGGACCCATATCACCTTTCCGAAAGCCTTCGCCGGCTTCGCCCGCCTCGGCCAGTTGCTGCCGAAATCGCTGCTCGCCAGGCTGCCGGGCAAGCCGCCGCGTTGATCTGGTGCCTCGGCATGTATGCCAGCGGTTCGACCTGGCTGTTCAACGCGATGCGGGACGTGGCGGCGACGGTGCGGCCGGAAACGCCGACGCTGTCCTGCTACGCCGAAAGCCTGCCGATGCTGGCGCCGGTGCGCCATGCCGCCGGGGTCAGGATCGTCAAAACCCACCAGCTCGACGCCAAAGCCGAAGCTTTCATGAACGAGGCGGCGGCGACGATCCTGCTGTCGGTCCGCGACCCGCGCGACGCGGTGGTATCGCTGATGCAGCACATGCGCCACGGCTTTGCCGACGCGCTGGCGACGGTGGAGCGCTCGGCGCTGTTCGCGCAACGCTACGCCGCCGATCCGCGCACCGTGCTGCTGCGCTACGAAGCAGGATTTATCGACGACCCGGCGACTTTCGATGCGCTGGCGGCGGCGTTGGGGGGCGCGCTCACGGCGGCTTCGCGGGCGGCGCTGTTCGCGCGCAGCCGGCGGGCCGCGATCGAGGCACGGATCGCCCGGCTGGAAGAGCTGCCGACGGCGGTGAAGGACCCACGCTCCGGCGACGTGGTCGACTTGGTGTCGCAATGGCACCGCCATCACGCCAACCGGAGCGGCGAGGTCGGCCGCTGGCGCCGGCTGCTCAGCCCGGAGGCGGCGGCGGTCGTCGAGCAGCGGCTCGGCGCTTGGATGGCGGCGCTGGGCTACGAGGTGCGGGCGTGAAAGCGCAGGGCGGATCGGATCAGTGCCAGCAGCACCGGCGGGTCGTCGCGCAGGTAGCGCCCTGCCAGGCGGCGCGGGTCGTGGGCCAGCCGGTGCAACCATTCCAGCCCGGCAGCGCGCATCCAGCGCGGGGCGCGGGGCGCGACACCGGCAGCGAAGTGCAGCGCCGCGCCGACGCACAGGCCCACCCCGCTGGCGCCCGGACGGGCGGCGATGGCGGCGGCCAGCCGCTCCTGCAATGGCGCGCCGAGCGCGATGAAAGTCAGGCGAGCCTTCGTGGCAATGGCGAAATCCACCGCCGCCGCGAAGGCTTGCGGATGGTCAGCCAGCCGCATCGGCGGGGCGTGGTGCCGCCAGTCGATGCCGGGGAAGCGCAGCCCCAACGCCGCGAAGGTGGCGGGGTCCAGGCCGATCACCGCGACCGTGGCGCCGGCCAGCCGCGGCAGCAGGAGTGCCGTGAGGTCGGCGCCGGGCGCCAGGGCCGGACGCGGCAGCCGCAGCGCGGCCGCGCCCAGCGCCAGTAGCCGGGAGTCCAGCAGGCAGAGCCAGGCGGACTCGTAGAGCGGCCGCAACGCCGGCTCGCGCCGCAGCCGGGCCAGATGGTCGGCGTTCGGCGTCACCACATAGGCAAAGGGCAGCGCCGCCGGCCGCTGCAAAACCCGCGCCGCCGCCGCCGCCAGCGGCAGATCGTCGAAGCCCAAGCCAAGCAGCGCGACGCGGTTCAGGGCGTCCACAGCAGGCCAAGGGTCACGATATGCTCGTTGGCGGCGCGCAGGTAGTTGGCCTGGCGGTCGTTGAACGTGTAGTCCGCCTTGACCGCCAGCATCGCATTCAACTGCCAGGAGAGGCCGTCATCGGTGCTGACCAGCGTCTCGCGCAGCGCCGACTTGATGTAGTCGGCGCGCGCCACCCGCGCCGAGGCTTCCAGGCTGACATTGCGTAAATACTCGTGGGTCAGCGACAGGCTGGCTTCGGTCAGCGTGTAGGGCGTCGCGCTGATCTCGTTGGGGTCGTCGACCTGGCGCGACAGTTTCAGCCGCAGCCGGTCGAGATCGCCGGGGATCCAATCGGCCGCACCTTCCACCACCGGCGTGGTTAGATCGCCGGAAGCGGACTGGCGGTGGGCGGCGCCGGCCAGCAGCCGCAGGTTCAACAGCCCGGTCTCGTCGTCGCCGATGCCGGCCAGCGCTTCCTCGGTATCGGCGTTCAGATAGCCGGTGGCGACGGTGGACTGGGTGGCGTGCAGGAACAGCACCGCCTGGCCCGGTCCGCCGGGGGCGTAGGTGGTGGTGAGACCCTCCCGCGCGTCGGTACGGTTCAGGCTCGGCAGCGTGTCGAAGCTGTAGCGGGTGACGGCGAGGTCCGGCTTCAGGGTGAACAGCCCGGCGGTGATGGCGTCGCTGACGCGCAGGTCGCCGACGCTGAAGGCGATCGGCCGGCCCAAAGCCAGCGTGGTGAGCGCGAAGCCGGTTACCTGGGCTTTGATATATGCGCCGGAAACCGTGATGGTCTCGCGCGGCAACGCCGCCCGCTCCCCCAGCGCCACGGTGGCGCCGGAGACGTTCTGCCGGCTGGTCTCGGGGAACTGCGTGGCGGTGCCGGCCACCAGCGCGCCCAGGCCGATCTGCTGGTCGCTGAGCATCAGGCTCGGCATCTCGTTGAAGCTGGCGGAACCGTGCTCGATGCCGTTCGGCGCGGAATCGAAGCCGGCGTTCAGGTCGAGCGACGGGTTCAGCATGACATCGCCGAGCCGGATGCCGGTGGCGTCGTCGACGCGGCGCAGCCGGTCGATGTCGACGACGCCGAACGGCATGCCGTAGCCGCTGATGTTGACCGGCAGAAAATCGTCGAGGTCGAAGGCACGCGCGGCGCCGGCGGCGAGGCTGAGCGCAACCGTTACCCAAAGGGTCAGGCGGGCATTCACGCTAAGGCTGTGCCGGCTTAGGGTCGGGCGGAAGATGCAGCGGCGCACCGACATCGACGCGGCCAAGGGCCTGGCCATCCTGCTGGTGGTATTCGGCCATCTGGTGGCGCGCGCCGACCCTGCTGGCGTGCATTGGTACGAGCCGCTGCGCCGGGCGGTCTATGCCTTTCACATGCCGTTCTTTCTCTATCTCAGCGGGCTGGTCGCGGCGCGCTCCGGGGCGCTGTTCGTGCCGCTGGCGGCGTGGCCGGGGCTGGCGCGGCGGCGGGCGGTGCGGCTGCTGGTGCCGTTTTTGGGGCTTGGGCTGCTGGTAGTGGTGGGCAAGGTCGGCGCCGCGCGGCTGATGTATGTGGATAACCTGCCGCGAGCCTGGGCGCTGGGTTGAAGGCGCTGGTCTGGCACACGGCGGCCAGCCCGGCGCTGTCGATCTGGTATCTGTTCGTGCTGTTCGTGCTGAGCCTGGCCTGCCCGTTGCTGCTGCGCGGCCGGCCGGAGCGGCTGCCGTGGCTGGCGGTGCTGGGGCTGGCGCTCTACGCGGCGCCGCTGCCGGCCTACGTTTATCTGGACCATGTCGGCCGGTATGCGGTGTTCTTTGTCGCCGGCGCGCTGGCCGGGGCGCATGACGGCGCTTGGAGCGCATTCATCGACCGGCGTTGGCAGGTGCTGCTCGGGCTGTTGCTGGCCGGTTGCGTGGCGATCGCCATGTTTGGCGCGGGCTGGCCGCCGGCGGCGATGCTGTTGCCGATGGGGCTGCTGTCGATGCCGGCGCTGCACGGGCTGGTGCGCCATGCGCCGGCGGCCGCTCCCCTGCTGCTGCGCCTGGGCCGGTACAGCTTTGCCATCTATCTGTTCAACACGCTGTGCATCGGGCTGGCGAAGGGCCTGCTGCTGCATCTGGCGTCCTGGAACGGCACGCATTTCCTGGCCTTTGCGGCGGCGCTGATGGCCGCCGGGGTGCTGGGGCCGATCGCTCTGAAGCGCTTCGCCGTACCGCAAGGCGGCAGACTGGATCGGTTAACGGACTGAGCGCGGAAAAACAGCCGCGAAGCGCATGAAAACAGGAGCCAAGAGTGGCCAACCCGAAGCCCCAAGTCACGGGGTCTGGGACCGGCTGCGCAGCAGCCTTAAAAATATTAGCGCGCTCCGCGCGCGAGCGGCCCCAGCCGCCGGAGGCCCTTTTTTTGCTAACCCCGGAAATAGCCACTGTACCTAGGTTGATAGATCTCGGAATCGGCGAAGCCGGAGCGGCCGTGGGCGGTGGCGTCGACGCGGGTGAGGACGGCGCCGGCGAGGTTGACGCCGGCTTCGCGCAGCGCGCCGAGTGCCGCGGCGACGACGCGCGCCGGTGTTTCGCCCCAGCGCACGCAGAACAGCGCGGCGTCGGCACGCCCGGCCAGCACCCGGCCTTCGGCCAGGGCAAAGGCCGGCGGCACGTCCAGCAGCACCACATCGTAATGGGCCCGCAGGGTGGCCAGCAGCGCCGGCAGCGCCGGCGACAGGAACAGCGAGAGTGCCGTCGCGGCCTGGGCACCGGCGGCGATCACGTCGAGCTCGCTTTCCGGGTCGGATTCGATGATTTCGTCGAGGCCGGCGAGGCCGGCGAGATGGTCGGTCAGCCCCTTGGCGCCGCGCATGTGAAAGGCGGCGTCGAAGTTGGGCCGGCGGATGTCGCCGTCGATCGCCACCACGCGCAGGCCGGCGGCGGCCAGGGTACGGGCCAAAGCGATCGTCAGCGTGGTTTTGCCCTCGCCGGGCCGCGCCGCCGTCACCGCGATCACCCGTGGCCCGTCCAGTCCCGCCGCCAGCGCGAGCCCGGTGCGCAGCGCCCGCATCTGCTCGGCGAACACCGAGAACGGCGCCGACACCGCGGCGCCGCGCGGGTCCTCCACCTCCGGCACCAAGGCCAGGCAAGCCAGGCCTGTCAGTTCGCGCACCGCCTGGCCGGTGCGCAGGCTGGTGTCCAGCGCCTCATCGAGGGCGGCCAGCAGCAAGCCGAGGCAGAGGCCGAGCGCGGCGCCGGCAGCGAGGAGCAGAAAACGGGACGGCGTGCTCGGCGCCGGCGGCACCGCCGCCTCGGAGAGGATACGGGCGTCCGGCCGGACCAAGGACGCCGCCTGGGCCAGCTGGTCGATCTGCAGGGTGACGTCGCGCAGCATGTCGCGGCCGGCTTCGGCCTGTTGCTCGAGGGCGCGGATCGGCGCCGAATCCGCGTCCTCGGTCTGGCTCTGAGTGCGGGCCGAGGCGAGTGCGGCGCGCAGGGTCGCCACCTCGGCCTGGCCGGCCGCCACGTCGCCCCGCGCCGCCGCCAGTTCGCGCCCGGCCTCGGTGTCGATCTCGGCGGTAATCGCGGCGAGCGAGGCGCGGGCGGCGCGCAGCTTCGGATAGTCCGGGCCGTACTCGCCGGAGAGCGATTGCACTTGCGCCGACAGGTCGGCCTGGTCGTTGCGCAGCGGCAGCAGGTTGGGCGCGATCGCGGCGTTGGCGGCGGCCGATTGGCCGCGCGCGGCGGAGCCGAGGCGGGCCTGGTTCATCGCCAGATCGGCCTCGGCCTGGACCAGCGAGGCGGCGATCCCGCTGGCGGTCTCGGTGGTCAGGTTGGCCTGCGTTCCGGGCACCACGCCGGCCGCCGCCCGCGCCGCCGCCAGCCGGGTTTCGGTGGCGTCCAGGCTGCTGGCAAGCTTCGCGGCGTTGCCGACCAGCCAGACCCTGGTGTCGTTCAGGGCGGCGAACTGCTGGTCGCGCTCATGGTCGAGATAGAGCTGCATCGCCGCGTTGGCGGCGGCGGCGGCCAGCACCGGATCGGCGCTGGTGAAGGAAACCGTGAGCACGCGAGAGTCCGGCACCACCGAGGCGCTGAGCGCGCGGCGCACCGCCGCGGCGACCGCCGGAGCATCCGGCGCGGCCGGTGCGCGGCGCCAAGGCCAGAAGGAGCGCCGCAGCGCCGGGTTGAATTCCGGCCGGCTGGCGAGGCCGAGCCGTGCCGCCAGCGCGTTGGCCTGCGGCAGGCTGGCGATGATCTCGCTCTGGCTTGCCGTCGTGGCGCTCAGGCTGCCGGGGTCCGGGGCCGGCGTGGCGCTGGCCGCAAGCCCAACTTGGCCGGGATCGTAAAGCAGGGTTCCGGTCGCGGTGTAACGGATCGGCATCAGCGCCAGCGCCAGGCAGGTCAGGCAAATCACCACGCCGGTGGCGGCCAGGATGACCCGCCAGCGCCGCCGCAGCACCAGCAACTGGTCGGCGAGGCTGAGGGTTGCGCCGCCCGCGCCGAAACCCGCCGTGGATCGTGCCCGCGCGTCCGAGTTCATGTTCCGGAAGCCATTGCTGGGAGCCTCGGTTGAACGTTAAAACCCTCGGCCGAAATTAGAGATGCGTTAACAATTTAGTCAACGTGCGGTTGTTTAAAAACGGGTGATTTATTTCGTGGCGGGTTCTATTTTTTTGCAGCGCCCTTCGTGGCTCAATGCGTCTCGAGTCAAGCGCTCTGGCTAATCCTCGTTCTGGGTGCGCCATTGCGGCCAGGCCGGCACCCAGGGCCGCTGGCCCTGCACCTGGCGGTCGCTGCGCAGGCGCGGGCCGGCGGCGGCGATCCAGACCGCGATCGCGCCGTCGTGCCAGACGCTGAAGCGGTCGATGACGATGCGGCCGGCGGCGTCGCAGGCGCCGCGCAGCGGCACCGGGGAAAGCACCAGCGCGGCGCTGCCGCAACCGGCGACGGGCGCCGCGAAGACGAGGCGCAAGCTGCCGGCGCCGGCGGCGATGGTGCAGCCGGCGGCGTCGCACACCGCGCCGGGCGGCGGCGTTCGCGGATCGAGCGGGATGAGCGGCGTGCCGGCCCAGACCGGCCGCCATTGCGCCAGCGTGTAGGCGGCGGCCTTGTGCTGGCGCAGCAACAGGATGGCGGGTGCGGTGCGGACCGCGATCAGCCGGCCATCCGGCGAGACCAGCGCGTCCGGCGGCCGCACCGTGGCATAGACCAGCGCCGCCGCCGCCATGAAGGCGAGGCCGGCGAAGCGGGCGCGGCTGCGCCAGAGGCCGAGCCATGCCAGGCCGAAGGCGAATAGCAAAATCGCCGCGTCCGGCATTTTCGGGATCTGCAGCATCGCACCGGGCCAGGCTGCGATCCGCGCCGTCATCCAGACGATCGGCGCGATGCCCCAGCCCATCGGGATCAACGCCGGCGCGGCGAGGCCGAACGGCATCAGCGCCAAAGCGGCCAGGCCGAACGGCATCACCCAGAACGCGGTGAGCGGCACCGCCACCAGGTTGGCGAGGATCCAGTACGGCTGGATCTGCTGGAACTGGTAGGCGGCGAAAGGCATCGAGGCGCCGCCAGCGAGCAGGCTGGTGAAGGCCAGCGCCGCCACATGGCCGCCGGTGCGGCGCGTCCAGTGGCCCTGGTACAGCCAGGCAAAACCGTCGCGGGCGGCGGCGTAGCCGGCGATCAGCGCCAGCACCGCCGAAAAACTCATCTGGAAGCTGACGCCGACCACCGCTTCGGGCGTCGCCAGCATGATCAGCAGCGCCGCCAAAGCCAGGCCGCGCAGCGAGATCGCCCGCCGCCCGGCCAGCACGCCGAGGGTGACCAGGGAGGCCATCGCCAGGCTGCGCAGGATCGGCAGATGGGCGCCGGTCAGCGCGGCGTAGCCGGCGCCGGCGAGCAGCGCCAGCACCGCGGCGGCAGGCTTGGATGGCAAATGCAGCGCGAGGCGCTCCGGCCTGGTCAGCAGGAACCGGCTGGCCCCGAACACCAGCCCCATGACGATGCCGACATGCAGCCCGGCGACGGCCAGCAGATGGGCCAGGCCGGCGGCGACGAAAGCCTGCCGCTCGGCCGCCGGCATCGCCTGGCTGAGGCCGGTCAGCAGCGTCACCGCCACTGAACCATCCGGCACGCCGAGCACGGCGATGATGCGGGCGGCGATGCCGGCGCGCAGGTTGGCGAGCCATGTGGCGAGCGGCGCCGGCGGCGGGTCTTGCGCGATCGTGATATCGGTGAGGGCGAAGCCGGAGGCGCCGAGGCCCTGAAAGAAGGCGTCGCGGCCGAAATCCCAGGCGCCGGGATAGGCCGGGCGGTCCTGCCGGAACAGCATCGCTTTCAGCGACACCTTGGCTCCAGCCGCCGGCGTCGCCGGGTCGGCGTTGCGCAGGCGGACGCGCAGGGTGCGGGGCAGGACCGGGCCGCCGTCCAGGGTGGCGTCGGCCAGGGTGAGGCGCTGCCCCATCGGCAGCGGCGTGACCGCCGCCACCGTGCCGGTAACCGCGACGGCGCCGTAGGGGACCGTGAGCAGCGGCGGCTCCGCGGCGCTGCGCCATTCGGCGCGGGTGAAGCCGAGGCCGCCGGCCAATGCCAGCGCCGCGACGAAGCGCAGCGGGGGCCAGCGCCAGCCGGCCAGCAGCACCGCCAGCGCCGGCAGCGCCAGCGCCGGGCCGAGCCAGAGCGGCGGCTCCGCCGGCAGCGCAAAATACACCAGGATGGCGACACCCATGGCGACGGCGAGCCAGAGGATGAAGCGGCCACGCTCCGCCTCCACCCAGCCGGCGAACCATGCCGCCATTGCCACCTCCCGTTGTGCGAGGCCGAGGCTGCCCAGAAGTCGCGGCGGCGGGCAAGCCGTGTTTTCGCTCGGGCGGTAGAGTGTTAGACCGCGCCGATGATCCGTACCCGCTTCGCCCCCTCGCCCACTGGCTTGCTGCATATCGGCAACGCCCGCACCGGATTGTTTAACTTCCTGTTCGCCCGCCACACCGGCGGTGAATTTTTGCTGCGGATCGAAGACACCGATAAAGCGCGCGGCACTGAAGAAGCGGTGCAGGCGATTCTGGACGGCATGGCGTGGCTCGGCCTGACGCCGGACGCGCCGGCGGTTTACCAATCGACCCGCGCCGCGCGCCATGCCGAGGTCGCGCACCAGCTGTTGGCGGCCGGGCAGGCCTATCGCTGCTACGCCAGCGCCGAGGAGCTGCGGATCATACGGGAGGCGGCGATCGCCGAGCACCGGCCGCCGCGCTACGACGGCAGGTGGCGCGACCGCAACCCGGCCGAGGCGCCGGCCGGCGTGCCGCCGGTGATCCGCCTGAAGGCGCCTGCCGCCGGCGAGACGGTGGTGGAGGATTTGGTGCAGGGCAGCGTGCGGGTGAACAACGCCGAGCTGGACGACATGATCATCCTGCGCTCGGACGGCACGCCGACCTATCTGCACGCCGTGGTGGTCGACGACCACGACATGGCGATCAGCCACGTGATCAGGGGCGACGACCACCTCACCAACACGTTCCGGCAGGTGCAGATCTATCAGGCGATGGGCTGGGCCCCGCCGCGCTTCGCCCATATCCCGCTGATCCACGGCGCCGACGGCGCCAAGCTTTCGAAGCGGCATGGGGCGGTGAGTTTGCTGGAGTTCCGCGAGCAGGGGTTTCTGCCGGAGGCGCTGTGCAACTATCTGCTGCGGCTGGGCTGGGGGCATGGCGACGCCGATGTGCTGGGGCGGGACGAGCAGATCGCGCTGTTCACGCTGGAAGGGGTCGGGCGGGCGGCGAGCCGGATGGACTACGCCAAGCTGACCCATATGAACGGCGTGTACCTGCGCGCCGCCGACGACGCGCAGCTGACGGCGGAGGTGGTGGCGCGGTTGGCGCAGAGCGGCGTTGTGGCGAATAGCGCGGCGGAGGCACGTATCCTGGCGCTGATGCCGGGGCTGAAAGAGCGCGCGAAAACTCTTGTCGAATTGACTGAGGCTGCGGCATTCCTAGCCCGCGCCGTCCCGCTGCCGTTCACGGCGAAAGCCGAGGCGGTGCTGGACGGCGAAGCCCGCGTGATGCTGGGGCGGCTGGCGCCGGCTTTGGCGGCGACGGATTTCTCGGCTGCCGCGTTGGACGCCGCATTGCGGTGTTTTGCCGAAGCCGAGGGGCTGAAACTAGGCCAGGTGGCGCAGCCGCTGCGCGCCGCGCTGACCGGCAGCACGGTCAGCCCCGGCATCGACGCTACGCTAGCCGCGCTCGGCCGCGAGGGGAGTCTGGCGAGGCTGGCGGCGGTGGCGGCGTAAAAGCACTTTTCCGCTATTGCAAGTATTCTTGATCCGGCATCTTTTATGCTGTAGCGCTTAACAAGAATGGCAATCAGTTCGATGCAAGGAAAAGTGCAAAGAATGCTGTCGAGCGCGGGTTTGGTTTTGAGCTTGCGGAGCAGCTTGAATGGGATAAAGCGCTGATCGTAGAGGACACTCGCAAAGACTACGGCGAGATTCGTCTGAGCGTTCTGGCGTAGATTGGCGACCGCCTTTACGCGGCGGTTCGACGCCGCGTGGTGGCGATTTGCGTGTCATCAGTTTGCGAAAAGCAACAAGTAAGAGGTGAGAGTGCATGGCAAGAAAGACTGATGATCCAGCATCGCTTCCCGATGACGAAAATCCGGAATGGAGCAGGCAAGATTTTACGAAGGCGCGGCCTGCCTCTGAAGTACTGCCGAAACTGATTGGTCAGGCGGCAACCGACGAACTGACGCGGCGAGGCCGCGGCCGGCCGGAAAAGCCGTATAAAAAAGTCAATCAGACTCTTCGCCTGGACCCTGACGTTTTGGAAGCCTACCGACACGAAGGCAGCGGCTGGCAGACCCGCATTAACGACGTGCTGCGCCAGCACATGCCAAAGCGTTCAGTCGGTAGGGGAAACCACTAAGCAGCCAAAGCCGCGTGGAGCGTAATAAATCCTACACTATCAGCAACCCGACGGTTCGAGTGGCCAACCCCACTCCTGGGGTCCGGGGCCTCTCGGCCCCGGCCGCCGGAGGCTTTTTCCTTACGAATCGGCGCGGGGCAGCCACGGGATGCGGGCGATGTCGATGCCGTCTTCGGCAAGGGCTTCGGCCTGGGCTTGCGTGCTTTCGCCGTAGATGCCGCGGGGTGCGGTTTCGCCGTTGTGGATGCGGCGGGCTTCGGTGGCGAAGTCCGGGCCGACATAGTCGCAATGTTGTTCGACCTCGGCGCGGAGTTTGTGCAATGCCGCGCGGACAGTGGCCGGGACCTGGCCGCCGGCGACCGGGAGTTTCGGTTCAGCGGTGGCGGGAGGTGCTGCCATGGCCGGGCGGTTGGTTCTGGCGGGCAGATTGGGCGCCATCAGGGCGCGACCGACCTGCACGCCGCCGCAAGCCGGGCAGGCGATCAGGCCGCGGGCGGATTGTTCCTCGAACCCGGCGCTGTCGTTGAACCAGCCGTCGAATTCGTGGTTGCAGGCGCAGCGCAGCTGGTAGTGGATCATGCGGCGAGCAGCGCGTCGAGCTTGCCGGCGCGTTCCAGCGCCATCAGGTCGTCCGAGCCGCCGATATGGGCACCGTCGATGAAGATCTGCGGCGCCGAGGTGCGGCCGCCGGAGCGCGAGACCGCCTCGGCGCGGGCGGCCGAGCCGCCGGGTGCGTCGATCTCGGTGAATTCGACGCCTTTTTTGTTGAGCAGGCCGAGGGCGCGGGCGCAGAAGGCGCAGAACGGCTGGGTGTAGATTTCGACTTTTGCCATGGGGGATCTCCAGCGGGTGACATACGCCGGATCGGCGGCGATGCAAGGGTGAGGGTATCACTCGAAGCGCGAGTCTGCGACGCGGGTTGCGGTCAGCACGTCGACGCGGATGGCGCCGGCGGCGCGCAGGGCGGCGGCGCAGGCGTTGGCGGTGGCGCCGGAGGTCAGTACGTCGTCGATCAGCAGGACGCGGCGGCCAGTCAGGCGCGGGGCGGCGCCGGGGCGGACGGCGATGGCGCCGGCGAGTTCGGCCTGGCGGGCGGCACGGTCCATGCCGCCGAGGGCCGCTGTCGCGCGGGTGCGGATCAGCGCGTCGCGCGCCACCGGGCGGCGGGCGAGCCGGCCCAGTTCAGCGGCCAGCAGCACCGACTGGTTGTAGCGGCGGCGGCGCAGCCGGGCGCGGTGTAGCGGCACCGGCACTAGCACGTCGGCCGCTGCCAGCAAGGCGGCGCCGGCGCGGGCCATCAGGACGGCGAGGCCGCGGGCGTTTTCCGTGCGGTCGGCGTATTTGAAAGGTAGAATCAGGCGCTTGCTCAGCGTGTCGTAACGCAAGGGCGCGCGGGCCTGGGTGAAGAGCGGCGGCGCCTCGACGCAGGCGATGCAGAGCGCCCCGGCCTCGCCGAACGGCAACGGCACACCGCAATGGGCGCAGAAAGGCGCCGAGATGAAGTTGGCCTGCCGGAAGCAGGGCACGCAGAACTGCCCATCCGCCTCCACCGGCGCGTCGCAGGCGAGACAGCTTGGCGGCAGCAGCGTATCGAGGAGGGCGCGGCCGAACGGCTTGAGCGGCCGCAGCGGCAAAGTGAGGTTCATGGTTTGAGCGGGCCGGAGATCTTCGACGCGGCGGCGGTGCGGCGGCAACGGACGCGGGCGGCGGCGGGGCGGCGGCTGGTGGCGCCGGTGCTGGACGAGCTGGCGGCGCGGCTGCTGGACCGGCTGGACGATACCAACCGCCGGTTCACTGACGCGCTGGACCTGGGCGGCCGCGGCAGCGTCGCCAAGGTCCTGGCGGGGCGCGGCATGGCGGTGGTCTCGGCCGATTTCAGTGCCGCCATGGCGGGCCAGGCGGGCGGCCTGGCGGTGGCGGTGGATGGCGAGGCGCTGCCGTTCGCTCCCGCCAGCTTCGACCTGATCGTGGCACCGCTGTGCCTGCACTGGGTCAACGACCTGCCCGGCGCGCTGCTGCAACTGCGCCGGGCGCTGCGCCCGGAGGGGCTGCTGCTCGCCGCCATCCCGGTGCTGGGCACGCTCGAGGCGCTGCGCGCCGCATTGCTGGAGGCCGAGGATGAATTGACCGGCCGGGTCAGCCCTCGGGTTTCGCCATTCCCACAACTACAGGACGGCGCCGCGCTGTTGCAGCGCGCTGGCTTTGCGCTGCCAGTGGCCGATGTCGAGGACATCGAATTGTTGTACGCAGCACCACTCGAACTGCTGCATGAGCTTCGCTGGGCCGGCGAGGCCAACGCGGTGAGGGGCCGCAGCCGGATCATCCCGCCCCGGGCGCTGTTCCCGCTGGCGCTGAGCCGGCTGCCGGTGCGGGACGGGCGGATGGTGGCGATGCTGCGGATGGCGGTGCTGACCGGCTGGGCCAGCTGATCATAACAGCCCGGTCTTGCGAAAGCTGAGCCACTGCCCATTGCCGATGATGATGTGGTCGTGCAGCACGATGGAGAGCGTAGCAGCCGCCTTCTTGATCTCCTTGGTGGTGGTGATGTCGTCCTCGCTTGGCGAGGGATCGCCGCTGGGGTGGTTGTGGACCAGGATGATCGCGGTGGCGTGCAGTTCGAGGGCGCGCTTCACCACCTCGCGCGGATAGACCGGGGTGTGGTTCACCGTGCCCTTGGCCTGCGCCTCGTCGGCCAGCAGGCGGTTGCGGTTGTCGAGAAACAGGATGCGAAACTGCTCGACCTTTTCGCGCGCCAGCACCGCCTGCAGGTACTCCATCAGCCGGTCCCAGTTGCTGAGCACCGGGCGGTACAGCACCTCCGCCTTGGCCAGGCGCTGCGCCGCCGCTTGCACGATCTTCAGCGCCGCGGCGCCGGCCTCGCCCAGCCCCTCGATGCCGAGCAACTCGGAGACCGGTGCCGAGATGGCGGCGGCGTAGCTGCCGAACCGGGCGATCAGGGCGCGGGCGATCGGCTTGGTGTCGCGGCGCGGCAGGGCCAGGAACAGCACCATCTCGATCAGCTCATGGCCGGCGACCGCGTCGCCCCCGGCGGTCAGGAACCGGCTGCGCAGCCGGGCCCGATGTCCAGCCAGGCTGACCGCGGGTTCGGTAGGTCGGATTTCCGGCGTCAGACTATCGAGCAGCGTGACGTCGGCGAAATGAGAGGTTGTTTTGCCCTTGGCCATCTGCCACCACAACGTGCCACGGCGGCGCCGTCTTTGAAAAGCAAAATTAACACGGTGTTGACGTTACTGAAAACGATCCGTCCCATGACGCTGTTTCAGAAGTCGCTCGGTCAAGCCGGATAGGCGCGATCTTCGACCATCGAGTTAATTCGGCACTCAGCCGCCGGTGACGCTCATGTGGCGGGCTACCGCCGGGCGGCTCTGGCGGCGGTCGATGATGAAGTCGTGGCCCTTCGGCTTGCGGGAAATCGCCTCGGCGATCGCGGCGTCCACCGCGGTGTCGCTGGCGCTGGCGCGCAGCGGCGCCCGCAGGTCGGCGGCGTCGTCCTGGCCCAGGCACATGTACAGCGTGCCGGTGCAGGTCAGCCGGACCCGGTTGCAGCTTTCGCAGAAATTATGGGTCATCGGGGTGATGAAGCCGAGCCGCTGGCCGGTTTCGGCGACCGTCATGTAGCGGGCCGGGCCGCCGGTGCGGTATTCGGTGTCGATCAGGGTCCAGCGGCGGGCCAGGCGAGCCCGGACCAGCGACAGCGGCAAATACTGCGCGGTGCGGTCGCCGTCGATCTCGCCCATCGGCATGGTCTCGATCAGGCAGAGGTCGAAGCCGTTCTGGCCGCACCAGTCGAGCAGGTGATCGTATTCATCCTCGTTGACGGCTTTGAGCGCAACCGCGTTGATTTTGATAGCAAGTCCGGCCGCTTTTGCCGCCATGACGCCGGCCAGCACTTCGGGCAGCTTGCCGCGGCGGGTGATCGCGGCAAAGCGCGCCTCATCCAGCGAATCGATGCTGACATTGATGCGTTTGACGCCGGCGCGGACCAGTTGGTCGGCGTACTTGGCGAGCTGGCTGCCGTTGGTGGTCAGCGTCAGCTCTTCCAGGCCATTGCCGATCCGGGCGCCAAGCCGCTCGATCAGCCACATGATGTCGCGCCGCACCAGCGGCTCGCCGCCGGTCAGGCGCAGCTTTTTCACGCCGTGGCGGATGAAGGCGGCGCATAGCCGGTCCAGCTCCTCGAGCGTCAGCAGGTCGCGCTTCGGCAGGAACGTCATGTCCTCGGCCATGCAATAGACGCAGCGGAAGTCGCACCGGTCGGTGACCGAAACGCGCAGATAGCTGATGGTGCGGCCGAACGGGTCGATCAGGTCGGTCATGAGTGTCATTTCGGCGTTAAGCCAAGGTTGTTGCAAGGCGTGTTCATTGCGGATCAACCCTGTCCAGAGCGACGATGTCGGTGTTGATCACCACCTTGCCGGCGTTCTCGAACATCACCGTCACCTTTGACCCCAGCGCGGTTTGCACCTGGCCCTGGCCCCATTCCGGCTTGCCCGGATGGCGCACCCAGGCACCGGGCTCGAACTCAGACCGCGGCACGGCCGAACGCGGCACGGCCGAACGCGGCACGGCCAACCGCGGCACGGCCAACCGCAGCATGGCCACAGGCGGCGAGCGCCTCCAGCATGTGCGGCGGCGGCGGCGCCACCGCGTCGAGCGGCGGGTCGAGCGGCAGATGGATGGCGCGGGCCAGCAGGCAGAGTGGGCCGGCGCCGCCGCCATAGACCGCGTCGCCGAGGATCGGGTGGCCGATCAGGGCGCAATGCGCGCGTAGCTGGTGGGTCCGGCCGGTGCGGGGGCCGCAGTTCCAGCCAGGCGAAGCCGGGCGCCCGTGCCCCGCAAGCGTCCATTCGGTCACGCGCCGGGGGTGCTTCGGCTGCCGGCCCCATCCGCCAGCTTCGGCCTGTCGTTACCTTTCGCCAAAGGCTGGTCGATCAGGCCGGCGGCACGATCTGGGCAGCCGCGCACCAGCGCCCAGTAGGTTTTAGCTGGCGGCGGCGGCGGCGAAGGCCGCCTGCGCCGCCAGCAGCGCCGCCTTCTTGCGGGCGATGACCAGGCAGCCGGCGGTGTCGCGGTCCAGCCGGTGGGCGAGCCAGGGGCCGGTTTTACCGGTGCGCCAGGCGGGGAAGAAAGTCCTCGACGCTGGGGCCGCCGGCGCGGCCCGGATGCGCTGGCAACCCAGCTGGCTTGTCGATGACGATGAACCGCGCGTCCTGCATGCAGAACCGTGGGCGGTTTCACCCGCGCAGATGCTCCGGCACGGTGAGGCCGAGGCGACGCGGGATGTCCCACACCTCGCGCACCTCGGCGGGTCTCGACGAAGCCGGCGGCGCGGTAGTTCGGCAGAGCGCGCGGGTGGTCGGCGGTGCAGGTGTTCACGGTCATGCCGCGCAGGTTGGAGGCGCCGGTGAAGACGCCGTCGATCGCCGCCGCCAGCATGTAGCGGCCGAGGCCCTTGCCGATGGCGGCCGGCAGCAGGCCGAAATAGTTGAGGTTGACGTCCGGCCAGCCGGAGGAGTCCGTCTCGTAGAAACCGGCGACCTCGCCGTCGACCCGGAGGATCTGGATGGCGACGGCGCGGCTGGCGAGGTGGCGGGCGAGCAGGTCGTCCGGCATCACCCGGCGCAGCCACCACAGGCAGGGTGCGCCCACCGCGTCGTACAGCGCCCGGTACGCCGAGAGATCTCAGCCGGGCCGGCGCCATGGCAGGCGCCCGGCGGGGCGGGCGGGGCGAAGTCTTTCCAGGCGCTGGTCGAGGCGCATAAAGGTAACGGTGACAACCGCCCGGTCCGCCGCTTCGCCTGGGGCTAGGCGTGTATAGTCAAGCACTTACCGAAAACTCCCCATAGCCGATCCGAAGTGCCAGCCGCGAAGCGCGAAAAAACCTCATGCTTCGCCCCAAGAGTGGCCAACCCCAAACTCTAGGGGCCCGGGGAACCTTTTTTTGGGCGGTTCGATTCACGTTTTCGCTCCGCTCAAACGATCGGACCGCGCGGCCCCGGCCGCCGGAGGCTCTTCCCTATCCTAATCATCCAGGAAACTACGCAGCTTACGGCTGCGGGAGGGGTGTTTGAGCTTGCGCAGCGCCTTAGCCTCGATCTGGCGGATGCGTTCGCGGGTGACGTTGAATTGCTGGCCGACTTCTTCCAGCGTATGGTCGGTGTTCATGCCGATGCCGAAGCGCATCCGCAGCACCCGCTCCTCGCGCGGGGTGAGTGAGGAGAGCACGCGGGTCGCGGCCTCGCGCAGATTGGCCTGCACCGCGGCGTCAAGCGGGATGATGGCGCCCTTGTCCTCGATGAAGTCGCCGAGATGGCTGTCCTCCTCGTCGCCGATCGGGGTTTCGAGGCTGATCGGCTCCTTGGCGATTTTCAGCACCTTGCGGACTTTTTCGAGCGGCATGCCGAGCTTTTCGGCCAGCTCCTCGGGCGGTCGGTTCGCGGCCGATTTCGTGCAGCATCTGGCGGGAGGTGCGGACCAGCTTGTTGATGGTCTCGATCATATGCACCGGGATGCGGATGGTGCGGGCCTGGTCGGCGATGGAACGGGTGATCGCCTGCCTGATCCACCAAGTGGCATAGGTGCTGAATTTATAGCCGCGGCGGTACTCGAATTTGTCCACCGCCTTCATCAGGCCGATATTGCCTTCCTGGATCAGGTCGAGAAATTGCAGGCCGCGATTGGTGTATTTCTTGGCGATCGAGATGACCAGGCGCAAATTGGCCTCGATCATTTCCTTCTTGGCGCGGGTGGAGTCGCGCTCGCCGCGCGAGACGGTCATGTAGACGCGGCGGAACTCCTCGATCGGCAGCCCGCCCTCGCTCGCCCCACCTTGCCGATCTGGGCGCGCAGTTCGGTGACCTGCGGCAGTGTATTTCTGGGCGAAGGTCTTCCAGCCCTTGCCGGGCAGGTTGCCGGCGTCGGCCAGCCAGTTCGGGTCCATCTCGCGGCCGCGATAGGATTGCAGGAACTCGTCGCGGCTGACCTTGGAGCCTTCGGCGAGGCGCAGGATCTGGCCTTCCAGGCCGTTCAGCCGCTGGTTCAGCACTTTGAGCTGCGCCACCAGCTCCTCGATGCGGTTGTTGTGCAGCCGCACCTGCTCGACCTTGGCGACCAGCTCGTCGCGCAGTTTCTCGTAGCTTTTTTCCGAACGGGTGTTGATGTCGCCGCCGGCGGTCAGGTTGTCGAGCCGCCGGGTCTGCATTTTGGCGAGCCGGTCGTAGAGCTTCTCGATCTCCTCGAAGGAGGTGAAGATCTCCGGCTTCAGCTTCTCCTCGAGCGCCGAGAGCGACATGCCGGCACCCTCGCCTTCCTCCTCGTCGTCAATCTCCTCGGGTGCGGTGAAGCCCTCCGCGGGCACCGGCTCGCTGCCGGCCTGCATCGCCTCGAGGTCGATGACGTCGCGCAACAGCACCCGGCCGTTGTTCAGCGCGTCGTGCCAAGCGATGATGGCGCGGAAGGTGAGCGGGCTTTCGCACAGGCCGCGGATCATCATGTCGCGGCCGGCCTCGATCCGCTTGGCGATGGCGATCTCGCCCTCGCGGCTCAAGCAGTTCGACGGTGCCCATCTCGCGCAGATACATCCGCACCGGGTCGTCGGTGCGGCTGACGGAGTTTTCGCTGATGTTGCCGGCCGGGGCTTCCTCGTCCTCGGCGGCCTCTTCCTTGGGCGGGGGTGCTGCCTCGGTTTCCTCGGATTCCTCGGATTCCACCACCTGGATGCCCATTTCGCTGAGCATCGCCATGATGTCTTCGATCTGCTCGGAGCTGTTCTGTTCCGCCGGCAGCACCGCGTTCAGCTCGTCGAATGTGATGTAGCCACGCTCCTTGCCCTTGGCGATCAGCCGCTTGACGGCGGCGGACTGGGTATCAAGGGACGTTGGCGTCGGCTTCGGCTTCGGGGGCGGGCTGTTCGGCGGCGGTGGCGGGCTTGGTGGCCATGGGGGGAAGAAACTCCACACTTGAATCTGTGACTATGCGATAGTTGTGCCAGGATGACCGAAAAGCGCGGCCGCCTAGGTGCTGTTCACCGAAGCTTTACGTTTCGGCGCCGTATTCGCCAGCCTGGGCCTGCCGCAGCAACTGGTTGTATTTGATCAGCCGGGCCCACGCGGCTTCGTCTTCCTGGTGGGCCGACCAGAACTGCTGCTGCTCGTCGCGCTGCTGGCGCAGCATGTCGATGCTGAGATCCATCAATATGTACCAACTCCACCAATTTTTCGCGGCCTCGGCCGGACTTAAACCAGTCTCGGGGCGGTATTCCTGGGCGGCGATGGCTTCAATCAGCCGCGCCTCCTTGGCCATGCCGAACTGGCCCAAGTGGGCAAGCAGGGTTTCCCTGTCAAGGGCATTTGTGCCGGCCGCGTAATCGTGCAGGGCGTCGCGCAGTCGGGCGCAGGCCGGCGGCAACGGCAGGTGGGCGAAGGCTTCCTCGACATCCGCGAAGATCTCCGGGTGGGTGAGGAGAATGCTGGTCAGGATCTGGCAGCGGCGGCGGTTGGACTCCTCGGGGTGCAACGGGCTGGCGGCGCGCTTGAAGCTGGGCGCGGGCTTGGCGGCTTTGCGGAGGCCACGGCGGTCGTCGAAAAACCTTTGCAGCAGCATGGCGCGGTATTCGCCGGCCAGCGCCTTGTCCGGGATGCGGGGCGGCAACTTCGACCAGGCGTTTGTGGAAGCTGGCGCGGCCCTCCGGCGTGGTGCGCGCCGCGCCTTCGGCCAGCATGTCGTAAAGGGTTGCCGAGATCGGCTGGGCGGCGGCCAGGCGGGCGGTGAAACCGGCGGCGCCTTCGCGGCGGATCAGGCTGTCCGGATCGTCGTTTTCCGGCAACCGGAGGAATTTGAGGCCGCGATCCGGCGCCAGAGCGGTCAGCGCCAGGTCGACGGTTTTCAGGGCGGCGCGGCGGCCGGCGGGGTCGGCGTCGAAGCAGATCACCGGCTCCGGCGTCAGGCGCCAGCATTCAGCCAGTTGCTCCTCGGTCAGCGCGGTGCCGAGCGGGGCGACGGCGCCGGGGAAGCCGGCCTGGGCCAAGGCGATGACGTCCATCTGGCCCTCGACCAGGATCAGCGCCGCACCTTTGCGGACCGGCTCGCGGGCGAGGGAGAGACCGTAGAGCGAGCGGCGCTTCGAGAACACCGCGGTTTCCGGGCCGTTGACGTATTTCGGCTGGCCGTCGCCCAGGATACGGCCGGAGAAGCTGATGATGTTGCCGCGGCGGTCGGCGATCGGGAACATCACGCGGGAGAAGAACATGTCGACCGGGCCGTGGTCGCCCGGCTTCATCAGCCCGGCCTCGATCAACTGCCGCGGCGCGATGCTTTGGCCGCGTAGGGCGGCGGCGAGGGCGCCCCTGCCCTCGCCGGACCAGCCGAGGCCGAATTTCTGGATGGTCTCATCGGTCAGGCCGCGGCCGCGCAGGTAATCCAGGGCTGGTTTGCCTTCGGCAGCGTAGAGCCAGCGCTGGTAGGTTTTGGCGGCGGCTTCCAGCACCTCGTGGATGCCGGCGCGTTGCTGTTCGGCTTCGGCGGCCTGTGGGCTGGGTTTGGGCACCTCCAACCCGGCTTCGCGGGCCAGCGATTCGACCGCTTCCATGAAGCTCGCACCCTCGGCCTTCATCACCCAGGTGATGGCGTCGCCGTGCTCGCCGCAGCCGAAGCAGTGGAAATGGTCGTCATAGACGTAGAAGGACGGGGTTTTTTCGCCGTGGAACGGGCAGCAGCCTTTCTGCTCACGGCCGGAACGGGTGAGGCGGACAGTGCGGCCGATCAGCGGCTGGATCGGGGTGCGGGCCCGCAACTCGTCCAGGAAGTTGGGCGGCAGAGTGGGCACTAGCCGAGGCGGCTTTCACGGCTTGGCTCGTAGCACCCATGTCGAGCGCGCCGCCGTGGCTGGCTTTGAGCGCGGCGATGACCTTGCCCATGTCTTTTGGCCCGGCGGCGCCGGTGGCGGCGATGGCGGATTGGATGGCGGCGGCGAGGGCGTCGCCGCTCAGGGTGCGGGGCAGGAATTCCTCGATGACGGCGATTTCTGCTTCTTCCTTGGCCGCCAGCTCCTCACGCTTGCCTTGGCGGTACAGCAGGGCGGCGTCGCGGCGGGATTTGATCATCGAGCGCAGCATGGCGATGATTTCGTCGTCCGAGATGGCGGCGATGCCTTTCGGGCGGGCGGCGATGTCGCTGTCTTTCAGTTTGGCCTGGATCATGCGCAGCGCCGAGGTGCGGTCCGTGTCGCGGGCCAGCATGGAGGTTTTGACGGCGGCGGTCAGGGCTTCGCGTAGGCTCATCGGCACTCCTGGAGAGTATTTCCAGCATGGCGGAATTCTGTTGAAGCCGGAAAAAATTTCCAATACACCAGTTTCATGCCGATTTCCATTGCCGCGTTGATCGATCGTTTAGGCGGGCCGGACGCCGCCGCCACTTTAACAGGGGTGACGACGGAAGCGATACGCAAATGGCGCGGCGCCGGGGCGATACCGGCGCGGCACTGGCAGGCGATCATGGCGGCGACGGGGTTGAGGATGGATGAATTGCCGGGGGCGATGGCGGAGAGCGAGGCGCCGGCGGGGGCAACTGCGGCACTGGTGCTGGCGGATGGCAGTGTGTTCTGGGGCCGGGGGTTCGGGGCGCCGGGGGTGAGCCAGCCTGCGGAGGTTTGCTTCAATACCGGGATGACCGGGTACCAGGAGACGCTGACCGATCCGTCTTACGCCGGGCAGATCATTACCTTTACCTTCCCGCATATCGGTAATGTCGGGGCCAACGGCGAGGATATCGAGGCGGCATTCTGCGCGGCGCGGGGGCTGGTGGTGAAGGAGGACGCTACCGCGCCTTCGAACTATCGGGCGACGGTGGGGCTGGACGACTGGCTGAAGCGGATGAACCTGCCGGGGATCGCCGGCGTGGATACCAGGGCGCTGACGCTGCGGATACGGGACGCCGGGGCGCCGAACGCGGTGCTGGCGTATCCGGCGGATGGGCGGTTCGACCTGGCGGCGCTGGCGGCCCAGGCGGCGGCTTGGGGCGGGCTGGACGGGCTGGACCTGGCGGCGGAGGTGTCCTGCACGCAGGCTTACGAATGGGACGAGACGCTGTGGGCCTGGAACGAAGGCTTTGGCCGGCAGACGGCACCACGGCGCACCGTGGTGGCGGTGGATTATGGGGCCAAGCGCAACATCCTGCGCAATCTGGCGGCGGCGGGCTGCCGGGGTGGTGGTGGTGCCGGCGGCGACCGACGCCGCGGGGATTTTGCGGCATAAGCCCGATGGCGTGTTCCTCTCCAACGGCCCGGGCGACCCGGCGGCGACGGCGGCGTATGCGGTGCCGGCGATCAAGGGCGTGATGGCGGCGGGGGTGCCGATTTTTGGGATTTGCCTGGGGCACCAGTTGCTGGCGCATGCGCTGGGGGCGACGACCTACAAGCTGGCGCGCGGGCATCGCGGGGCAAACCAGCCGGTACAGGAACTGGCGACCGGCCGGGTGGAGATCACCAGCCAGAACCATGGGTTTGCGGTGGATGACAAGTCGCTGCCGGAGGGGGTGGTGGTGACGCATGTGAGTCTGTTCGATGGCTCGAACGAGGGGATCGCCTGTGCGGCGAAGCGGGTGTTTTCAGTGCAGTATCACCCGGAGGCGAGCCCGGGGCCGAGCGATAGCGGCCATTTGTTCGGGCGGTTCGTGGAGATGATGGGGTGATCGATCTTTCTGCATTCCAAAAAGCGCTACGGACCTTGCATGCCGCTCTGCAGGCGCTGGAAGCAAAGCCGGATGATGAGTTCATCCGCGATTCCTGCATCAAGCGATTCGAGTATAGCTATGAGTTGAGCCATAAAATGCTTCGCCGCTATCTGGAAGCCACCGAGCCGGCGACGACGGATCGGCTTTCTTTTCCCTCCATGGTCCGGCTGGGCTTTGCGCGTGGCCTGCTCGCGCAGAGCTGGGACGCCTGGGATAACTTCCGGGACGCGCGCAACAACACCAGCCATACATATGATGAAGCGAAAGCCGACAAAGTCCTCCGCATTTTGCCGGCGTTCGCGGCTGAAGCGGAGTTTTTATGTGCCCAACTCGAGCGGCGGCAGGCGATTTGACCGGTGTCCAGATAACCCCCGGTCAGCGCGTGATCGTACACGGAATTTTGCGAACCGTGCTGCCAAAGGACGTGAAAATCTGGGTGTTCGGTTCACGCGCGAAGGGCAAAGCGCGGCCAGCTTCCGACCTCGATCTTGCGGTTGATGCCGGGCGCGCACTCTCGCTGCATGAGATGGGCGTTTTGGCGGAGGCCTTTGATGAGGCGCCGCTGCCTTATGGGGTTGATGTGGTTGATGTTCGGAGCATCGATGCGGCATTCAAGACGATGATCGAGCGTGATTGGATCGAGTGGTCGAAACCGATGGTAAGTAAACTGGTCTTTCAATCATCAAGGAGTTTCGAGCTCTATAGCTACAGCGGCGATAGAGGGCAGATGTTACTCCGCAGTCGAAAGAAAAATGACGCTCCTAGCCGTATTGACTTGCTCATTACAGACGTCAGAGCAATGGAGATTCGTTGCTGGTTGGACGGTATAATGATTGAAGAGGTCGATGTGCATTATTTGGCCGAGTTCTCAAGTAAACCTGATCAAATGATTGAACCTGGCAACAAAGTATACGCGATCATCGGCGGTGGGTGGCGTGGTTACGTCCTTGGTGGTCTAGCCTTTACGGGAGAAGACGACGGCGAATACGGGGCGCCGAGCGGCAAACTCGCACCACTGAATTAAACTAACGGGGGTTCCGGGGCCTCAGGCCCCGGCGGGTGCAGGGCGGAGCCCTGCGACTTACTCTACTGGAATTCGAATGCCAAAACGCACTGACATCAAGACCATCCTGATCATTGGCGCGGGTCCGATCGTCATCGGCCAAGCCTGCGAGTTCGATTACTCCGGAGCCCAGGCCTGTAAGGCATTGCGGGAGGAGGGGTATCGGGTAGTGCTGGTGAACTCCAATCCGGCGACCATCATGACCGATCCGTCGCTGGCGGATGCGACCTATATCGAGCCGATCACGCCGGAGATGGTGGAGAAGATCATCATCCGGGAGAGGCCGGACGCGTTGCTGCCGACGATGGGCGGGCAGACCGCGCTCAACACGGCGATGGCGCTGGCGAAATCGGGCGCCCTGGCCAGGCATGGGGTGGAGCTGATCGGCGCCAAGGCGGAGGTGATCGACCGGGCCGAGGATCGGCTGAAGTTTCGGGACGCGATGGCGGAGATTGGCATCATGGGCCCGAAGAGCGCGATTGCGCATGATATTGCCGAGGCGCGGGCGGCGCTGGAGCTGGTGGGGCTGCCGGCGGTGATCCGGCCGTCGTTCACGCTGGGCGGGACCGGCGGCGGGATCGCCTATAACCGGCAGGAGTTTTTCGAGATCGTAGCGGGCGGGATCGATGCTTCGCCGACCGACGAGGTTCTTATCGAGGAAAGCGTGCTGGGCTGGAAAGAATACGAGATGGAGGTGGTGCGGGATTCCGCGGATAACTGCATCATCGTCTGCTCGATCGAGAACATCGACCCGATGGGCGTGCATACTGGGGATTCGGTGACGGTGGCGCCGGCGCTGACGCTGACCGACAAGGAATACCAGATCATGCGCGACGCCTCGATCGCGTGTCTGCGGCGGATCGGGGTGGATACCGGCGGCTCCAATGTGCAGTTCGGCATCAATCCGGAAGATGGGCGGATGGTGGTGATCGAGATGAACCCGCGGGTGTCGCGGTCCTCGGCGCTGGCCTCGAAGGCAACCGGGTTTCCGATCGCCAAGATCGCGGCGAAGCTGGCGGTGGGCTATACGCTGGACGAGCTCCGGAACGACATCACCAAGGGCACGCCGGCGAGTTTCGAGCCGGTGATCGACTACGTTGTCATTAAAATCCCACGGTTTACCTTCGAGAAGTTTCCGGGCACCCCTGCCCTCTTGTCCACCTCGATGAAGTCGGTGGGCGAGGCGATGGCGATCGGGCGGAACTTTGCCGAGGCGTTGCAGAAGGGGCTGCGGAGTCTGGAGACCGGGTTGTCGGGGCTGGATGAGATCGAGGCGCCGGGGGATGGGACGCCGGATGCGTATCGGGCGGCGCTGTCCAGCCCGCGCCCGGACCGGCTGCTGATGGCGGCACAGGCGCTGCGGGCCGGGTTGAGCGTCGAGGATATCCATGCCGCCTGCAAGTTCGACCCCTGGTATCTGCGGCAGATGCAGGGGATCATTGCCGCCGAGGACGAGGTGCGCAGGAACGGCCTGCCGCGCGAGGCGTTCGCGCTGCGGCGGCTGAAGGCGCTGGGGTTTGCCGATAAGCGGCTGGCGGAGCTGGTGGGGCAGAAGGAAACCGCGGTGGCGGCGTTGCGCGGCCGGCTCGGGGTGGCGCCGGTGTATAAGCGGATCGACACTTCGGCCGGCGAGTTCGCCTCCGAAGCGGCGTATATGTACAGCACCTATGAGGGCGCTTACGGGCCGCCGGAATGCGAGGCGCGGCCGACCGACCGGACCAAGGTGATCATCCTGGGCGGCGGGCCGAACCGGATCGGCCAGGGGATCGAGTTCGATTATTGCTGCGTCCATGCGGCCTACGCGCTGCGGGATGCCGGGTTCGAGACCATCATGGTCAACTGCAATCCGGAGACGGTTTCGACCGATTACGATACCTCCGACCGGTTGTATTTCGAGCCGCTATTCGCCGAGGATGTGATCGCGTTGATCCGCAAGGAGCAGGCCAACGGCACGCTGCTCGGCTGCATCGTGCAGTATGGCGGGCAGACGCCGCTGAAGCTGAGCCAGGCGCTGGAAGAGGCGGGGATCCCGATCCTCGGCACCTCGGCGGACGCGATCGACGCCGCCGAGGACCGCGAGCGGTTCCAGGTGCTGTTGCAGAAACTGGGGCTGCGGCAGCCGGAGAACGGCATCGCCCGCTCCGCCGAGCAGGCCGAGGCGATCGCCGAGCGGATCGGCTATCCGGTGATCATCCGGCCGTCCTACGTGCTGGGCGGGCGGGCGATGGAGATCGTTTACGACCGCACCGGCCTGGCGCGGTATATGCGGGAAGCGGTGCGGGTTTCCGGCGACAACCCGGTGCTGATCGACCGTTACCTGAACGAGGCGAGCGAAGTGGATGTGGACTGCATCGCCGATGGCGAGACGGTCTATGTCGCGGGGGTGATGGAGCATATCGAGGAGGCCGGTATCCATTCAGGGGATAGCGCGTGCTCGATCCCGCCCTATTCGCTGTCGCCGGCCATTGTCGCGGAGCTGCGGGCGGAGACCGAGGCGATGGCCAAGGCGCTCGGCGTGGTTGGGCTGATGAACGTGCAATACGCCATCCAGAACGATTTGATCTACGTGCTGGAGGTCAATCCGCGGGCCTCGCGGACGGTGCCGTTCGTGGCCAAGGCGACCGGGGTGCCGGTGGCCAAGATCGGCGCGCGGGTGATGGCGGGGGAGAGGCTCGCGAGCTTCGGGCTGGATGACACGCTGACCACCCGGCACGTCGCGGTGAAGGAGGCGGTGTTTCCGTTCGCCCGGTTCCCGAACGTGGACACGCTGCTGGGGCCGGAGATGAAGTCCACCGGCGAGGTGATGGGGCTGGACACCAACTTCGCCCGGGCCTTTGCCAAGGCGCAGCTCGGCGCCGGGGTGAAGCTGCCGCTGGCGGGGACGGCGTTTCTTTCGGTCAAGGACGCGGATAAAGCGGCGATCGTGCCGGTGGCGCGGCGGCTTGCCGAGCTCGGCTTCTCGATCATCGCGACGCGCGGCACCGCGGCCTGTATCGCAAAAACCGGCATCGCCGTGCGGTCGGTGAACAAGGTGCTGGAGGGGCGGCCGCATTGCGTGGATGCAATCCGCTCCGGCGAGATCCAGCTGGTGATCAACACCGCGCACGGCGCGCAGTCGGTGGCGGACAGCTTCGACATCAGGCGGTCGGCGCTGACGCTGGGGGTGCCCAACTTCACGACGATCGCCGCCGCCCGGGCCACGGCGCACGCGATCGCAGCGCTCATCTCGGGCAGTCTTGAAGTCGCGCCGCTTCAGTCGTACTTTGCCCATCCTTTCTAGCCTTGTCTGGCCGAGGTCCCTGCCCGGGGCTTTGGCCGGCGGCGCTTGGCGTAACCCCAACCCCATGCCGGCCTGGGTCAAGGCCGCGGAGACGAGCGTGTTGAAATTTCCGATGACGGCCCCAGGATTGCGGTCGCTCGAAGACGAGTTGCGGATGCTCAAGGCGCAGGAGCGCCCGGCGATCATCCGCGCCATCGCCGAGGCGCGCAGCCATGGCGACCTCTCGGAGAACGCCGAGTACCACGCGGCGCGGGAGCGGCAGTCCTTCGTCGAGGGCCGGATCGCCGAGCTGGAAGAGATCACTTCGGCGGCGGAAGTTATTGATCCTGCGACATTGTCGGGCGACACGGTGATGTTCGGCGCGAATGTGGTGCTGGTCGATGAGGATACCGACAAGCAGGTGGCTTACCAGATCGTCGGCATGCATGAGGCCGATGTGAAGCAGAGCCGGCTCTCCATCACCTCGCCGCTGGCCAAGGCGCTGATCGCCAAGAAGGTGGGCGATACCGTGTCGGTGCCGGCGCCGGGCGGGGACCGGGCCTACGAGATCGTCAAAATCTCTTACGGCTGAGGCGGTGCTTTCGCTGGACGACGTGCGGGCCGCCGCGAGGCGGATCGAGCGGGCGGTGTTGCGCTCGCCCTGCCTGCGCTCGGATGGGTTGAGCCGGGCGACCGGGGCCGAGATCTACCTCAAATACGATCATCTGCAGGCGACCGGGGCGTTCAAGGAACGTGGTGCCGCCAACAAGATCGCGCTGCTGAGTGCCGATGAGCGCCGGGCGGGGGTGATTGCGATGTCGGCCGGCAATCACGCGCAGGCGGTGGCGCGGCACGCGCATCTGGCCGGGATCGCGGCGACCATCGTGATGCCGCTGCATACCCCTGTGACCAAGGTGACGCGAACGGCGTCCTGGGGGGCGCGGGTGGTGCTGCATGGCGAGACGCTGGCGGAGGCGGCGGCGCACGCCTGGGCGCTGGCCGCGGCCGAAGGGCTGGTGTTCGTGCATCCCTATGACGACCTCGCGGTGATCGCGGGCCAGGGCACCATGGCGTTGGAAATGCTGGAGGACGTGCCGGGCCTGGAGGTGCTGGTGGTGCCGACCGGCGGCGGCGGGCTGCTCGCGGGGTCGGCGGTGGTGGCGCGGGCGCTGCGGCCGGAGGTCGAGGTGCTGGGCGTCGAGGTCGAGAGCTATGGGGCGTTCGCGCAGGTACTGGGCGGCCAGGCGATCGCGGTCGGCGGGCCGACGGTGGCGGAGGGGATCGCGGTGCGCGACATCGGGGTGCTGCCGCTGGAGATCCTGCGGGCGCTCGGGGTCGAGGTGGTGACGGTGCCGGAAATGGCGATCGAACGGGCGATCGCGCTGCTGGTGGAGGGTGCCAAGCAGGTGGCGGAGGGCGCCGGGGCAGCGGGGCTGGCGGCGGTGCTGGCCGATCCGGCGCGGTTCGCCGGGCGGCGCGTGGGGATACCGCTTTGCGGCGGCAATATCGACTCAAGAATCCTCGCCAACACGTTGATGCGCAACATGTTGCGGGACGGGCGGCTGCTGCGGGTGGTGCTGGAGATGCCGGACCGGCCGGGGATGCTGGCGGAGGTGGCAAGCCGGGTGGCGACGCGGGGTGGCAATATCATCGAGGTGGCGCATCACCGGCTGTTCGCCTCGCCCTCGGTGCAGGACGCGCAGCTGGAGGTGATGATCGAGGCGCGGGACGAGGCGCACGGCGCGGCGATCGAGGCGGCGCTGGCGGAGGTGTTCGTGCTGCGGCGATTGTGAGAGGCTAGTCCAGCCTCGGAGGTCGGCTACACGACTTCAGCCGGGCGCAGTTGGCAAGGGTGGGTGCCGGCGCCGGTTTCAATCTGGAAGGTGGCGTGGCCGATATTGAAGCGCTGCTTCAGCGCCGCCGCAGCGTGGTGCAGGATGTCGTCGTCGGGCGCGGCGCCGGGGCGGACGAGGTGGGCGGTAAGCGCGGTTTCGGTGGTGCTCATGCCCCAGATGTGCAGGTCGTGGACCTCTGCGACGCCGGGGAGTTGCTGCAAAAACAAGGTGATCTGGGTCTGGTCTATGCCGGGGGGCACGGCGTCCAGCGAGAAGTTTATGGAGTCCCGCAGCAGCGACCAGGTGCCGGCGACGATGGCGGCGCTGACCGCGAGGCTGACCGCCGGGTCGACCCAGAGCCAGCCGGTCCAGTAGATGACGGCGCCGGCGAGGACGACGCCCAGGGCGACCAGCGCGTCCGACGCCATGTGGGTGAAGGCGCCGTTGATGTTGAGGTCGCCCTTGCGGCCGGACATGAACATCAGGGCGGTGATGCCGTTGACGGCGATGCCCGCGGCGGCGACCGCCATGATGACCGCGCCGCCGGCGGGTTGCGGATGGACCAGCCGCAGGATGCCCTCCCACGCGATGCCGCCGGTGACGACCAGGAGCAGCACGGCGTTGCCCAGGGCGGCGAGGATGGAGGCGCGGCGCAGGCCGTAGGTGTAGCGGCCGCCGGGGCGGCGTTTGCTCAGGGCGGCGGCCAGGCAGGCGCCGCCGAGGCCCAGCACGTCGCCGAGGTTGTGGCCGGCATCGGCCAGCAGAGCAAGGGAATGGGCGAGAACGCCGTAGAACGCTTCGCCCACCACGTAAGCGAGGTTGAGGGCGATGCCGACGGCGAAGGCGCGGCCGAAGCTGGCGGGCGCGTGGTCGTGGTGGTGGTGGCCGCTGGCGTGGTGGTGGTGGTCTGGCATGGTTGTGGTCCGGCCGTTGGTCGCTGATCCATACGCCGAGCGGCGCGGCGCTGTCACGGCAATTGGCGCGGTTTCCGGTTTCGTAGGGGGGCCGAAACTGATATCAAATGGCCGGTTCGATATCGGTTTTCGTTTCGTGAGGACAGGTTTTTGAAGAATATTATGATCAGAAACCTGGATGAAGGCGTGTGCGCGGCGCTGCGGCTGGACGCGCGGCTGCAGGGGCGGAGCCTGGAGGCGCAGCTGCGGGAGGTGCTGCGGCGGGCGGCGCTGCCGCAGGGGCGGTTGAGGCTGGGCACCGAACTGGCGCGGATCGGCCAGCAGGTGGGCGGGCTGAGCTGCGCGATGCTGCGGGACCAGCGGCGAACCCTGGCGCCGGCGCGGTGATCCTGCTGGAGGCCAAAAGGTGGTGGCGGAGGCGCTGCGGCGGGAACCGAAGCCGGGGGTGCTGGCCTGGCTGGACCACCACGCCTGCGAGGCCTTGTTCCTGGCCGCGACCTGCGCCGCGGCGCTGCTGCGCGACGCCGCCAGGCTGCCGGCGTGGCAACGCGAGACCGAGCGGCGGGGGCCGGTGATGGCGCAGGCGATCGCGCTGTTCGAGAACCGGGTACTGCCGTTCGACGCGGCGGCGCTGCGGGCTTACGGCGAGATCACCGACGCGGTGCGGCAACAGCAAGGCAGCATCGGCCGCAAGGACGCGGTGACGGCGGCGATCGCCAAGGCGAACGGGCTGGTGGTGGCGTGCCGCAATGAGTCGCCGTTTCTGATGGCGGGGCTGACGGTGACGAACCCCTGGCGGTTCTGAGCGGCGGGTGGTTGTGGCAGGGGCGGTGTGCGGCTGATACGTGGCAGCGCAACCTGGCGTCTCGACGATTTTCGAGTCTGGTTCTGGATTGCTTCGCTGCGCTCGCAATGACGTTGGGCTTGGTTAGAAGCTTTCGTTGAGTGCCGCTGCCAAGGCTTCCACCGGGAAGGCGACGGTCCATAATGTTCCAGCCGCCGACCGCACTTCCAGCGTGCCGTCCATCTGTTCGATCAGTTTCCTGACCAGGCCGATGCCGCGCCGTTCGGTTTCCGCGGCGGTGTCGAAACCGACGCCGTCGTCCTGTATGGTCAACACCGCGGCGCCGCCGTCCCTGGAGCGCAACAGCGTGACGACGATCGTTCCGCCCAAAGTGGGAAAGGCGTGGCGAAAGCTGTTGGTCACGAGCTCCGCGACGATCATGCCGAGCAGGGTGACGTGGTTGAGCGGCAGCATGATCGATTCGGCCTCGCACTCCAGGGCGGCCTTGGTGGTGCGGTTATCCTGCAGGTCGGGCAGGATTTTGCAAAGCTGCTTGAGATAGTCGCGCAGGTCGATGGTGTCGCTGAGGCCGACGCCGAGCAGGCTGTCGTAGATCTGCGCCAGCGTCATCACGCGACTGGCGATCGAGCCGACTTCATGCCGGGCTGCATCGTCGAGCCCGGTGCGCGCATAGTTGTGCAGCATCCCGCTGACCATCTGCAGATTGTTGCGCACCCGGTGCTGCAATTCCTCGGCCATGAGTTTTTGCTGGTCGAGCAGGTTTTTCATCGTTCTGTTGCGCCGCGCGGTGGCGACGGCCTGGGCCAGCACGTTGGCGAAGCCGGTGAGGAAGTTTATGTCGTGCTCGTCGTATTGATGCAGCTTCGGGCTGTCGATTTCGAGAACGCCGTAAGGTGCGCCCTCGGTCGTCGCGATCACGACGTCGACGGTGGAGATGATGTTGTGCTGCGGGTAGAAGTCCGGCAGAGCGAGGTTGTTGCCGGCGCGGATGTCGCGAATGATCACCGGCTCGCGGGTGATGTAGGCCCGGCCCTGCGGGGAGGTTTCGTCCGCTTGCGAAACGACGCGGCCGACGACCCCGTCCCAGCCGCAACCGGCTTTCAGGAGGTCGTTTTCCGCCGCGCGGTAGCGGCAGATTTTGCAGAACGGGACTTCCAGGGAGGCGGCGCAGATGCGGGCGGCCTCTGTCAGGATTTCCAGCAGGTTGGTTTCGTTGAACGCGAAGCTGCCGAAATCCGCCAGTGCCGCTTGCTGGCGGAGAAGTTTTTCGATGGTGCGGTCGTTGTCGCCGGATGTCATGCACATTCCCCTAACAGGGCGGGAGCGCGAATGTCTCTCTGCCGACGATGCCCTGGGGAAGGCTAGCTATCGACGATGGTCGACAGGGTCATGCGGGGTGGCGGATGTAAAGGTAATTCTCATTACAGTTGTGTGAGCGTGGGGACCGTCACGTTTGGCCGCGCAGCGTTTTTGGGGTCTGGGGCCTTTCGGCCCCAGCGGGTCGAGGGCGGCGCCCTCGCCTTGCCTGCTTTCAGGCGGCTTTGCGGAGTTTTTCAGCGAAGTGTTTGCGGACCTTGACGACTTTTGGGGCGACCACAGCCTGGCAATAGCCGGCGTAGGGATTGCGGGCGAAGTATTGGTCGTGTTCGGGTTCGGCGCGGGTGAAGGCGGGAGCGGGGGAGAGTTCGGTGACTATTTTGCCGGGCCAGACCGAGGCGAATTCCGCGATGATTTTTTCGGCGGCGGTTTGCTGTTCCGGCGTGTGGTAGAAGATGACGGAGCGGTACTGGGTGCCAGCGTCCGCACCCTGGCGGTTGAGCGTGGTGGGGTCGTGGATGGTGAAGAAGACGCGGAGCAGGTCTTCGTAGGACAGCACGTCCGGGTCGAAGGTGACCTGCACGACTTCGGCGTGACCGGTGCGGCCGGAGCAGACTTCGCGGTAGGTGGGGTTGGCGGTCTGGCCGCCCGCGTAGCCGGACTGGACGTTGGTGACGCCGGCGAGCTCGGTGAACGCGGCTTCGGTACACCAGAAGCAGCCGCCGCCGAGGGTTGCGGTTTCAGTGCTCATGTCTTGGTTCCTTTTGGTTTGGCGCTGCGGGATTTGACGCCGCCGAGGTCGCAGATCTGCGCCCAGTGTTCCGGGCTGACCGGCGAGACCGAGAGGCGGCTGTATTTGACCAGGGCCATGTCTGCGAATCTGGGGTCGGCCTTGACGGTTGCAAGCGAGACCGGGCGGGGGACGGGTTGCACGGCGGCCATGTCCACGGCGACCCAGCCGCCGGGGGTGGTGGCGGTGGGGTCCGGGTAGGCCTCGCGGACCACTTTGACGATGCCGACGATCTCCTTGCCAATGTTGGAGTGGTAGAAGAAGGCGAGATCGCCCTTTTTCATCGCTTTCAGGTTGTTTTTGGCGGTGTGGTTGCGCACGCCGTTCCATGGCTCGAACTCGCGTTCGGTCTGCTGGGTCCAGGAGAAGGCGTCCGGTTCGGTTTTCACCAGCCAATGGTTCGTCATGCCGCCGTGTGCTCCGGTTCGGGCTTCAAATACGGATGACTATAGGTTAAAGAACCGGCATGAACGAGAGCGCATTGATCAACGATGCGGCGCCGGTTGGGCGGGGGGCCTGGCTGCACCGTTATGCCAATCCGGGGCGGTTTTTACGGCTGGCGAGGCCGGTGCTGCCATGGCTGGCGGGGTTTTCCGTGCTGCTGACGGTGGTGGGGATCGTCTGGGGCTACGCCTTTGCGCCGGCGGACTGGGAACAGGGCAACGCGGCCAGGATCATGTACGTGCATGTGCCGGCGGCCTGGGTGGCGATGGCGGGGTATGCGGCGCTGGCGGTGGTCTCCTTCTTCTCGGTGGTGTGGCGGCATCCGCTGGCGGACCTGGCGGCGGAGGAGATCGGCCCGGTGGGGGCGGGGTTTACCGCGGTGTGCCTGGTGTCCGGGGCGCTGTGGGGCAAGCCGATGTGGGGCGCCTATTGGGTGTGGGACGCGCGGCTGACCTCGGTGCTGGTGCTGTTGTTTTTGTATCTGGGGCATATCGCGCTGATCCGGGCGTTCGATAATCCGGCGCATGGGCAGCGGGCGGCGGCGATCCTGGCGCTGGTGGGGGCGGTGAACCTGCCGATCATCGTGTTCTCCGTGCAGTGGTGGAACACGCTACATCAGGGCAACACGATTTCGTTTTCCGGCGGGTCGAAGATTTACATCACCATGCTGTATCCGCTGCTGATCGCCTCGGTGGGGTTTTATCTGTGCTTTCTGACGCTGGTGGCGGCGCGCATGTGTGCGGCGATCATGGAGCGGCGGGCGCGGAATTTGTTGCTGGCGCGGGCGGACCGGACGACGGTGGCGGCGGCGTGAACCTGGCGCCGTTCATCGATGGCAGTTACGGCGTGACGGTGGTGTTTCTGGTTGGCATCGGCGTGGCGACCTGGGCCCGGTATCGGCGGGCGGCGCGGCGGTTGCGCGCGGTCGAGACGCGGTGATGCGGGGGCGCAAGAAGCGGCGGCTGATCATGGTGCTGGCGTGCGGGGTCGGGCTGGGGTCGGCGGCGGCTTTGTCGCTGGCGGCGTTCTCCTCGACGCTGAGCTATTTTCTGGGGCCGGCGGAGGTGGCGGCGCACGCCCCTGCCCCGGGCTTGAGCTTCCGGCTGGGCGGGATCGTGCAGGTGGGGACGGTGGCGACGGCGATCGCCGGCGAGACGCCGACCACGACGTTCCGGGTGACGGACGGCAAAGCCTCGGTGCCGGTGAGCTTCTCCGGCGTGCTGCCGGATCTGTTCCGGGAGGGCCAGGGGGTGGTGGCGATCGGCAGCATGACGGCGGGCGGGACGTTTGCGGCGGACGAGGTGCTGGCGAAACACGGCAGCAGCTATATGCCGCCGGAAGTGGAGCAGGCGCTGAAGCAGGCTGGGAAATGGGACCCGAAGTATGGCCCCCCGCCAGCGGCGGCGACTTGGAACACCATGCCAATCAAGAGCCAGAACTCGTGATACAGGAGCCAAAGAAAGCGGCTCTTTTTTGGAAAAAAAGAACCAAAAAACTTCTAATAGTTTTAGCACTTGTGGGGTTTGCCGGCGTTGTTTCCCTTCATCAAAGCGATGCGACAACACAAACACTAAATTATGAGCCGGCGAAGGTTCAGCTTTCGGGAACCGTCGTCACCGGGTTATCTTACGGGCCGCCCAATTTCGGTGAAGATCCAAAGACAGACGCAAAAGAATACCCGATTATAGTGAAACTTGATACGCCGGTTGACGTGAGCCCAGCCGGCGAGGCTGCCGCAGCTAAACACGATTTCGTTGACTCAGCTTCCTATGAAAACGTGAAAGAAATGGAATTAGTCGATTTGCACTACCCGGCTCAGCATCTGCAAAGCTTTATTGGCAAACACGTTGTCATACGCGGGGAGCTTTATGAGAAAGAAGATGGCGAGCAAGATACTGACGTTCTGTTGATTGTGAGCAGTATCGCCAAGGCTTCCTCATGATTCCCGAGCTGGGCCACTTCGCATTAGCCTTAGCGGTCGCTTTGGCTCTGGCGCAGGGGGTGATCGGGGTTTTTGCGCCGGAGCTGCGGGATGCCAGGGCGATGCGGGCGGCGCCGGCGTTGGCGGTGTGTCACTTTCTGGCGATTGGGGCGGCGTTTCTGGGGTTGATCTGGGCCGGGGTGGTTTCGGATTTCACCGTGGAGAATGTGGCGGAGTTTTCCTCCAGCCAGGTGCCGTTGATTTATCGGATTTCCGGGACCTGGGGCAACCATGACGGGTCGATGGTGTTGTGGTGTTTCATTCTGTCGCTGTGTGGGGCGACGGTGGCGGTTTTCGGGGGTGGGTTGCCGGCGAGTTTGCGGGCGCGGGTGCTGGGGGTTCTGGGGTTGGTGTCGGGCGGGTTTTTGCTGTTCACGCTGACGGTGTCTGATCCTTTCGTGCGGTTGTGGCCGCCGCCGCTGGAGGGGGTGGGGGTGAACCCGGTGTTGCAGGACCCGGGTTTGGCGTTTCATCCGCCGGTTTTGTACACCGGCTATGTCGGGTTTTCGGTGGCGTTCGCGTTCGCGATCGCGGCGTTGATCGAGGGGCGGATCGATGCGGCCTGGGGGCGGTGGGTAAGGCCCTGGGCGTTGTTGTCGTGGTGCTTTCTGACGGCCGGGATCGCGCTCGGTTCGTGGTGGTCTTATTATACGCTGGGGTGGGGCGGGTACTGGTTCTGGGACCCGGTGGAGAATGCGGCGCTGCTGCCCTGGCTGACCGGCACGGCGCTGCTGCATTGCGCGATCGTGGTGGAGAAGCGGGAGGCGTTGAAGGCCTGGACGGTGCTTTTGGCGATCGCGACGTTTTCGCTCAGTTTGTCGGGGACGTTTCTGGTGCGGTCGGGCATCCTCAATTCGGTGCATAGTTTTGCGGCGGCGCCGGACCAGGGGTTGTTTATTCTGGCGCTGCTGGGGCTGACGATCGGCGGGTCTTTGCTGCTGTTTGCGATTCGGGCGCCGGTGCTGGCGGCGACGGGGTTTTTCGCCGCACTTTCGCGCGAGAGCGCGCTGGTGGTGAACAACATATTCCTGTGCTCGATCGCGGCGGTGGTGTTCACCGGCACGCTGTATCCGCCGTTCGCGGATCTGCTGTTCGGGGTGCAGCTTTCGGTGGGGGCGCCGTTCTTCGACCAGACGGTTTTGCCGTTGGTGGCACCTTTGATCCTGGCGATGGCGGTGGGGCCGCTGCTGCCCTGGAAGCGGGCGACGCTGGCGCCGGCGATCGCGCGGATCTGGCCGGCGGCGGTGGTGGCGGCGCTGGTGTTCGTCAGCTTTGCGGCGGAGCGGCATGTGATCGCGGCGCTGGGGCTGGCGGGCGGGGTCTGGGTGGTGCTGGCGGCGGTGACGGACCTGGCCGGGCGGGTGCGGTTGTTCCGGGTACCCTGGCGGGTTTCGCTAGCGCAGGCTGGGGTTTTGCCGCGGGCAGCGGTGGGGGCGGCGCTGGGGCATTTCGGCTTCGGGGTGATGGTTCTGGGGATCGCCGGCATGACGCTGGCCTCGCAGCGGGTGGTGGTGCTGCAGCCGGGGCAGAGCGTGGGGCTGGGCGGGTACACCTGGACGCTGCAGGATCTCCATGACGCGCCGGGGCCGAATTTTTCGCGGCGGGTGGCGGATGTGGTGGTGAGCGATAACGGCCGGGCGTTTTTGACGCTGCATCCGTCGCGGCGGTTTTTCGTGGCGCAGAAGACGATCACCAACGACGCGGCGATCCATACCAACGGGTTCCAGGATCTGTACGCGGTGTTTGCCGATGAGCCGGCCGGCGGCGGGGCGGAGCTGCGGCTGAACCGGCATCCGCTGGCGCCGGAGATCTGGTTCGGCGGGCTGATCATGGCGCTAGGGGGCGGGTTGTCGCTGTCCGACCGTCGGCTGCGGGTGGGGGCGCCGGCGCGCAAGCGGCGCGAGAAGGCGGTTGTGGCTTAGGGGATGAAGGGAAGGGAAGCACTTCTTTTTGTGAACAAAAAGAAGCAAAAAAACTTTATGAACTGGGGGCGTTGGTTCGGCCAAAGCCCATGGCCCAGATTAACAAAAGTTTTTTGGTTCTTTTTTTCAAAAAAGAACTTCTTGCTTTTTCCATGACTCCCTTACGGCGGCGATTGTTGTTCGGTGTGCCATTGGCGCTGGTGGTGGCTGGCGGCGAGGGGTTTTATGTTTTGCTGCGGCGGATGCAGGAAAACGATTATGATCCGCATGCATTGCCGTCGCCGCTGGTGGGGCATCGGCCGCCCGCTTTTGTGTTGCCGGGGGTTGGCGGCGGGCGGGGCTTCGGGGCGGCGGATATTGCGGCGCCGGGCAGGCCGATGCTGGTGAACTGGTTTGCCTCGTGGTGCGCGCCTTGCCAGGAGGAAGCGCCGTTGCTGGGGATGCTGGCGGCGCGGCTGCCGATCTGGGGGATTGCGTTTCAGGATAATGCGGCGGCGCTGGCGGGGTATTTCAAAGCCAATGGCAATCCTTATGCGCGGCTGGCGAGCGACGTTTCGGGGCTGACGGCGATCAACTGGGGCGTTTATGGCGTGCCGGAGACGTATTTGATCGACGGCACGGGGGTGGTGCGCTGGCGCTGGGCGGGGGCGCTGACCGACGATGTGGTGGCGCGCGGGCTGAACCCGCTGCTGGCGCGGTACGCGTGAGGCGGTGGGGGCTGGTGCTGGCGCTGCTGCCGGGGTTGGCGCTGGCGCAGCCGGCGACGCAGATGGTGGCGCGCGATGGGGTGGTGCTGAGCCAGGCGCAGGAGACGCGGGCCGAGGCGGTCGGGGCGCAGCTGCGCTGCCTGGTGTGCCAGAACGAGAGCATCGAGGGGTCCTCCGCCGGGCTGGCGAAGCAGTTGCGGGTGATTATCCGGCAGCAGGTGATCGGCGGTGCGAGCGACCGGGCGGTGATGGGGTACATGGTGCGGCGTTATGGGATTTTCGTGCTGCTGGAGCCGCCGCTGATGCGGCTGACCTGGCTGCTTTACGCCTCGCCGGTGCTGGCGCTGGGGCTGGGTGCGGCGGCGGCGTGGTGGGCCAGGCGGCGACGGCCGGTGGCGCCGGCGGCGCTGAGTGTGGCCGAGCGTACCCGGCTGGATGAATTGCTCCGGTGATTTTTCTTTGGATGCTCGGCCTGGCGTTGCTGCTGATGCTGCCGCTGGCGTTCGCCTTCCGGCGGGGGGCGGCGCCGCGGCGGCGGCGGGAGACGGCGCTGGCTCTGCACGCGGCGCAACTCGACGAGCTGGCGCGGGAGAAGGATGGCGGGCGGATCGGCCCCGAAGAGTACCAGGCGGCGCGGCTGGAGGTGGAGCGGCGGGTGCTGGCGGCGGATGCGCTGGCCGAAGCGGCTCCGGACGAGGCCGCACCCGACGGCAATGCGCGGCTGCTGCTGGCCGGGGTGATCGTCGCGGTGCCGGTGCTGGCGTTCGCGCTGTATCTGCCGGGGAGCACGTGGAACGTGCCGTCCGAGCCGCACGCGCAGTGGCAGGCGCGGCAGCAGCAGGCGCAGGGGCGGGTGACGGCGCTGATCGCGGCGCTGCGGGCGCATCTGGCGGGGCTGGACCCTGATACGGCGGATGCCAGCCAGGGCCAGGCGTATCTGGCCGAGGCGCTGGCCGAGCAGGCCGGGCAGATTACCCCGGAAGCGCTGGCTTTGTTCAGGCAGTCCGCCGCGCACGCGCCGGACGGCGCCTCCTGGCGCGGGCTGGACGAGCGGCGGCTGGCGGAGGCGGCGGGACAATAATTTGCGGCCGACGCTTGCGAAAAGCAGCAGCTTCAACCAATTGCAGCGCATGACTGAAAGCAAGACGCCGCCCGAGACCAAGCCGGAAGAAAAGCCGGCGCCGAAAATGCCTCGGGAAATCGGCGGACCCAAGGGGCCGGAGCCGACGCGCTACGGCGACTGGGAAAAAAACGGACGCTGCACGGATTTTTGAGAACCAAAGGAAAAAATTATGAGAGGCTTACTCGCGGTCATCGTTCTTGTCGTCATCGTGTTTTTCGGGGCGCCGATGCTGGCGGAAGGGACGGTTAATACCTGCCAGGCGCTAGAGCGGCATGTGGTGAGCACGCAGGCTGCGAATATCGCCGGGGGCAATACCAACAGCCCGACCTATAACGCGGTGAACGGCGCCGGGCAGTCGCAGGCCAATGGGCAGATTGCCAGCACGATGATGGCGGAGAACCACCCGCAGGCGCCGACCGGGGTGAGCTGCACGTATTTCTGGTGGAAGTCGCTGTTTTAGAGGCTATTCCAGAAGCCACTCTGGCGGCCGGCTAGGCGCGATTCCCTGCGCTCCGGGCGCCCCGCCTGGGGTGCTCACGTACTTTAAGTACGCTGCGCTCCGGTGCTCGGCAATCACCCCTATCCGACTCACCAGAGCGACTTCTGAAACAGCCTCTACTTGGTGGGATTGGGCATGGCCGGCCAGGTTTTGGATTGCTTCGGCGCTTTGCGCCTTGCAATGACGGCAGAGCTTCGCTTTTCGCAATGACGGGATTGGGCGAGCGGTTGTTTTAGCACCGGGTGCGGAGCAGGTTTTCCAGGCCGTCGGCCAGGGTTTCGGCGTTGGTGCGGGCGGTGGGGCCGGTGCTGGGCGGGTGGCCGGGGGTGCGGTTGGCGTCCAGTAATACCGGCACGCCGTTTTCCAACACGAAATCGAATTTGCCGTAGTCGAAACCGAGGCGGGCGCGCTCGGCGCGCAGCGCGTCCGGCACCGGGACGGCGGTGCGGGCGATGCTGTTGGTGGCTTTGACCATCGGGTCGGCGGCGACGTGGCGGGAGCAGCGCTCGCGGTTGCCGAGGAAGACCCAGGTTCTGAGGGCGTGGCCTTGCGGGTCCGGCTCCGGGATGAAGCGCTCGACGACCAGAGCGGGGTTGTCCCAGATGGGTGCGGCGACTTCGGCGATGGAGGCGAGGACCGGGTAAGCGGCGGGCGGCGGGGCGGTGGCGTGAGGCGGGTTGTGGCCCCTGCCCCGCGCCACCGCGTTATGGGCGGCTTCCGGCTGGCCCATGTGGTTGAGGTCGGTTTTGACGATGACCGGGCCGGGCCAGGTGGCGTTGCGGGTGAGGAGCGCGCCGCTGACCCGGCGCTTCGAGATGTCCGCGGTGCCGAAGTTGAGGGTGACGGGGTAGCGGGCGGCCAGAGCGAGGTAGGGCGCGGCGATGTGGGTGCTGTCGACGTGCAGGATGGCGGCGTCTGCCGGCGGCGGGTGCAGGCCGGCGGCGACGCGGCAGCGGTGGCCGCGGCGGGACAGGGCCTGCAGGACGCCGAACAGCAGGTAGTTGCCGGCCGGGCGTTGCCAGAAGCGGCGGGGGCGCAGGAAGCTGTCGTATTCGTGGGTGATGACGACGATCCGCGCCACGCGGGGGCCTCCCGAAGCAGTTGCGGAACGGTCGCAGGTTCGGCACGGTTGGGCAATGATACGCTGCGTGCGGGGATAAGGGTGACGGGCGAGACGTTCCATTTGCGCTGGGGCATGATACGGCCGCCGTTGCGGCCGGGGCCGGAGGTGGTGGCGGCGATGCGGCCGTGGTTCGCGGGGCGGGACGGCCTCGCGTTGCAGTTCGGGGTGACGCCGGAGATCGCGCTGCTGCCGGAGCGGGGCGTGGCGGTGGACTGGAACGAGGCGATGATCCGGCTGGCATGGGCGGGGGATGGTGTGCGGCACCGGGCGGTTATCGGGGACTGGCTGGCGCTGCCGCTGCGGGAGGGCTGCGTGGACATCGCGTTCGGGGATGCGCCGATGTCCATGCTGGACTGGCCGGCACCGTACCGGGTGTTTCTGGAGAATGTGGGGCGGGTGCTGCGGCCGGGCGGGCGGATGGTGCTGCGCTGCTTCGTGGGGCCGGATGAGGCGGAGCCGGTGGCGGCGGTGGCGGCGGCGACGCTGGCCGGGGAGATTGCGGAATTCTCGGCGTTCAAGCTTCGGTTCAACATGGCGGTGTTCACCGCCGCGGCGGGGCGCAATGATGGGGCGCGGATCCACCGGATGTTTCAGGCCGAGTTGCTGGACCGGGAGAGGCTGTGCCGGGCGACGGGGTGGGCGCGGGCGGAGGTGGATAGCATGGATGCGTATGAGGGTGGGAATTCGCTGCATAGCTATCCGACGCGGGCGGAGATTGCGGGGGTGTTGCCGGCGGGGTGGCGGTGGCGGTTCGTGGACAGTGGGGATTATGCGCTGGCGGCGCGGTGCCCGTTGCTGGTGGTGGATTTGCCGGGGTGATTGGGACATGAGGTGGTTGATGGAGTACGCTTTGCTTACCCATCCTACGCTTGCTAAAACTCAGATCCGGCGCAGCTCGGCTATGCCACGGCTTCCCCTTCAGGGCTGTTCAACGGTTCTGCTTTATCTCGTTCGGTCTTGTCGAATTCATCTCCAAGTTCGCCCAGTAGCCTGAACCCATATGGGATCGATCTAAGTCCAAACCTGCCTACCGCACAGAAGCTGCCGAGAAGCCCTTTCGCGCCGCGGTGGCCAAGCGCCGACGCTTTTTCCAGCAGGGCGCGCGCCCGGGTTTTATCTCCGGCATGAAAAGCTGCTTTGCCTAGCAGGTATGCGGCGGGGGAACAGTTTGTCTCGACGAGTGGCGTTAGTAGATCTTCTGCCTCTCTGGCGCGGTTTTGGCTGTAGTATTCGTTTGCCAGGGTAAGTGCCGCTTGTTCATGGCCTAATTCATGCGCTCTGCGGAACCATTTCTCCGCTTCGGGCTTATCGACCGGCGTGCCCCAACCAATCAGGAGCGCGTCGGCAACGCAGTTCATGCTCCAGATCGAGCCGTTTTCCGCCAGGCTCAGAAAAATTGGAAACGAGCTTTCGGGGTCTGACTTTCGAAGTTTATGAGCGGCACGAAGGGCGTCCTGGTTTTTGTCGAGAAAGAAGAAAGATTGTGCGTTGTTTGGCTTCCACCAGGGAGCGAGCATCCAGCTTTTCATGGCTGCCATTTTACGCGGACCGTAAATGAGGCGGCATAACAGGCAGTCCATGAGACTTTCTTTCGAGACGTGCAAAGTTTTGAGGGCGGATTGTTTTGGAGGATAAGGCCGAATCGAGGCCGATACAAACGACTTCTGGTTCGAGCACTTTGGCTTTGATGCTGAGGCGGGTTGTTTTGCTGGCGGTATGGATTGCTTCGCTGCGCTCGCAATGACGTTGTGGGGGCTGTTGGGATTTCGGGTGGGTGGGGAGGTTTTAGAGTAAGTCAGGGGTTTGGTCGCGCCAGGTGGGGTTTTGGGTGTTTATCAGGCGGAGTTTTTGGGCGCGGGGGCCGGCTTTTAGTTGTTTTTCTCGGAGGATGGCGGTTTCCATGGTGGGGTGGAGTTCGTGCCAGACCAGGAGGGTGCAGGCGTGGCGGGTGGCGAAGCTGGGGGTGGTGGCGGTTTTGTGCTGGTGGGTGCGTTTTATGAGGTCCGAGGTGACGCCGGTGTAGAGGGTGCCGTACGGCTTGTTCGTTACGATGTAGACGGCGGGTTGTTTCATGGGCGGTATGGATTGCTTCGCTGCGCTCGCAATGACGTTGTGAGATGAGTGGCCAACCCATGGCCTGAAGTCTTGGGGTTCGGGGCCTTTCGGCCCCGGCCGCCGGAGGCTCTTTCTTTTAGGCTGCGTCTTGGAGGTTGGCTAGTTTGGTTAGGCTGGTCAGGACGTTGTGGGCGGTGCGGAGGCGGGTGGTGGGGGTGGTGTCTTGGGTTACGACCAGTTTGTGGTCGGGGCGGATTTTTACCATTGTGCCGGCGCTGGCGATCCAGGCGATCAGGCCGCCGGGGTTGTTGAATTCGTTCTTGCGGAAACCCAGCACCATGCCTTTCGGGCCGGCGTCCAGCTTTTCCACGCCGGCTTCGCGGCAGGCGCGTTTCAGGGCCATGGTTTCGAGCAGGTTCTCGACTTCCTCGGGGAGTTTGCCGAAGCGGTCGACGAGTTCGGCGGCCAGCGCTTCGCTTTCGGCGTCGTTGGTCAGCGCGCCGATGCGGCGGTACAGGCCGAGGCGGACCGGCAGGTCGGCGACGTAGTCTTCCGGGATCAGCACCGGCAGGCCGAGATTGATGTTGGGGGTCCAGTCGCGCTCCACCGGTTTGGCGTGGCGGGCCTCGGCGCGGATCGCGTTCACCGCGTCTTCCAGCATTTGCTGGTAGAGCTCGATGCCGATTTCGCGGATGTGGCCGGATTGTTCGTCGCCGAGCAGGTTGCCGGCGCCGCGCAGGTCGAGGTCGTGCGACGCCAAAGTGAAGCCGGCGCCGAGCTGGTCCAGCGTCTGCATGACTTCGAGGCGTTTTTCGGCGGCGGGGGAGAGGCGGTGGTGGGCCGGCCAGGTGAGGTAGGCGTAGCCGCGCTGCTTGCCGCGGCCGACCCGGCCGCGCAACTGATACAGCCCGGCGAGGCCGAACATGTCGGCGCGGTAGATGATGAGGGTGTTGACGGCCGGCATGTCCAGGCCGCTTTCGACGATGTTGGTGGCGAGCAGGATGTCGTATTTCTGTTCGCCGAATTCGGTCATCACCCGTTCGAGCTCGGTGGGGGCGAGGCGGCCGTGGGCCAAAGCGCAGCGGGCTTCGGGCACGATCTCGCGCAGGCGGGCGGCCATCGGCTCCAGGTCCTCGATGCGGGGGACGACGCAGAAGATCTGGCCGCCCCGGAAGCGCTCGCGGGCGATGGCTTCTTTGATGACCAGGCTGTCGAACGGCATGATGAAGGTGCGGACGGCGAGGCGGTCCACCGGGGGCGTGGTGATGAGGGAGAGGTCGCGGACGCCGGTGAGTGCCAGTTGCAGGGTGCGGGGGATCGGGGTGGCGGTGAGGGTGAGAACGTGGACGTCGGCTTTCAGCTCCTTCAGGCGCTCTTTGTGCTTGACGCCGAAATGCTGCTCCTCGTCGACGATCAGCAGGCCGAGATCGGAGAAGGTGGTGGACTTGGCCATCAGCGCGTGGGTGCCGATGACGATGCCGATGCCGCCTTCCGCCAGGCTGGCGCGGACCGCGGCCTGTTCCTTGGCCGGCACCATGCGGGAGAGCTGGGCGATTTTGACCGGCAGACCGGCGAAGCGTTCGGAGAACACCTTGTGGTGCTGGCGGGCCAAAAGGGTGGTGGGGACGACGACGGCGACCTGGGTGCCTGACATCGCGGCGACGTAGGCGGCGCGGAGTGCGACCTCGGTCTTGCCGAAGCCGACATCGCCGCAGATCAGCCGGTCCATCGGTTTGCCGGCGGCGAAATCCTCCAGCACGTCGGCGATCGCGCGGGCCTGGTCCTCGGTCTCGGTATAGGGGAAGCGGGCGCAGAATTCGGCGAAGGCGCCGGTCTCGGCGGTGAGCAAGGCGGCGTCCCGGGTCTGGCGTTCGGCGGCGAGGCGGATCAGCCCGGCGGCCATGTCGCGGATGCGGTTCTTGGCGCGGGCCTTGCGGTTCTGCCAGGCGGCGCCGCCGAGTTTGTCGAGCGCCACGCCGTCGGTTTCGTTGCCGAAGCGCGATAAGAGGTCGATGTTTTCGACCGGGAGCAGGAGTTTGTTGTCGCCGTCGTAAAGCAGTTTCAGGCAGTCATGCGCGGCGTCGTTCACCATCACCGTCTGCAACCCGTCGTAGCGGCCGATGCCGTGGTCCTGGTGGACGACGAGGTCGCCTTCGGCAATTTCGGTGGCGTCGGCGATGAACTGGTCGGCGCGTTTGCGCTTTTTGGGCGGGCGGGCGATTCTCGTGCCCAGGAGGTCCTGCTCGGTGACGATCGCCAGGCGGTCGGTGAGGAAGCCGCGTTCCAGGCCGAGGACGATCAGGCCGATGCGGTTTTTTGGCAGGGCGCGCGCGGCGTCCGCGGAGTCGACGCTTTGGGTGTCGCGCAGGCCGTGTTCGCGCAGCATCAGGCCGAGGCGTTCGCGCGAGCCGGTGCTCCAGGCGGCGACCAGGACGATGCGGTCGGCGGCGGCCCATTTGGCGCGCAGCTCGGTGAAGGTTTCGAAGGCGGCCGCACCCTGGCCGGCGAGGATCGGGCCTGGGCGGCCGCCGGCGTCGATGCCCTCGGCGCCGTCCGGCCGGGCGAAGGGCGAAAAGGCGAAAGCCCCCTGCCCCAGCCTCTGGTCCCAGGCTTTGCGGTCCAGGTAGAGCAAGGCCGGTTCGATCGGGCGGTAGGGGCTTTCGCCGGTGCGGGCCGGGCCGCGGCGTTCGGCGAAATGGTCGGCGATGAGTTCGAGGCGGGCGCGGACCGCGCCTTCGGTCTGGTGGTCGAGGCTGATCGAGGCGCCTGGGAGGTAGTCGAAGATGGTCTCCATCGTCTCGTTGAAGAGCGGCGCGTAATGCTCGATGCCGGGGTGCTTGCGGCCCTCGCTGACCGCTTCGTAGAGCGGGTCCTCGACGGATTTGGGGCCGAACAGGTCGCGCCAGGCGGTGCGGAAGCGGGCGACCGAGGCGTCGTCGAACGAGACCTCGGAGGCCGGGCGGAAATCCAGGGCTTCGACGGCGGCACCGCTGCGCTGGGTTTCGGGGTCGAAACGCTTGATGCTCTCGATGGTGTCGCCGAACAGATCGAGGCGGACGGGGGTGGTTTCGCCGGCGGGGAAGACGTCGATGATGCCGCCGCGCAGGGCGTATTCGCCGGGCTCCATGACGGTGCCGGCGCGGTTGTAGCCGTCGCCGTCCAGGAAGGCGGCGAGCTGCGCGGGGGCGATGCTGTCGCCGACGGCGAGGCGCATGCCGGCGTTGGCGAAGGCCTTGCGGGGCGGGACTTTCTGCAGGGCGGCGTTGACGGTGGTCAGCACGATGCGGGGGCGGCGGTTCGGGGTTTCCTGCAGGTGGCAGAGGGCGGCGATGCGCTCGGCGATCACCGCGCCGTTCGGCGAGACCCGGTCATAGGGCAGGCAGTCCCAGGCCGGGAACTGCACGATGTCGGTCTCCGGGCCGAAGAACTGGATCGCTTCGGCGAGGTCGGCGAGGCGGCCGGCGTCGCGGGCGATGTGCAGGATCGGGCCATCGTGCTCGGCGGCGCGGCGGACCAGGAGGGCGGCATCGTGGCCTTCGGGGACGCCGTAGACGGCGATCAACGGGCGCGGTCCAGCGCGGCGGCACGGATGCGGCGCAGCATCGGGGTGTCGGCGGCTTCGGGGATGGGGCGGCGGCCGGTGAGCCAGTCCGCCAGTTCGGCGTCGGGGTGTTCCATCACGGCTTCGAGCTGGTCCAGTTCGGCGTCGGTCATGGCGGCGATGCGGGTGGTGACGAAGCCGCCGATCAGGAGGTCGTTTTCGTGGGTGCCGCGATGCTGGGCGCGGAAGATCAACCGGCGGCGGCGGTTGTCCAGTATTTGCGGTTCCGGGGCTTCGAACGCGGTCATGTCTGGGGGCGATATAGGGGGCGGTGGGGCCGAGGGGAAGCGGGTAGCCCGCTATTCCGTCAAGACCGGACGCAGCAGGACTTCGGCTGGGATTTTCCAGTGCTCGTGCAGCAGGCGGGCCTGTTCCAGGGTCAAGGGGCGTTTGCGGTTGATGATCTCCGAGGCGCGGGATCTTGAGCCGAGTAGTTTGGCGAGGTCGGCCTGGCGGTAGTGGTCGCGCGCCATGACGTGCCGGATCGCGGCAATCGGCTCCGGCGCTTCGATCGGCCAATGCGCCGCCTCATAGGCTTCGATGAGGGTGCACAGGACGTTGAAGCGTTCGGCGGCTTGGGAGCCTTCGTCCGGCTCGTTGTCGAAGTAGGTTTCGACTTCGCGTAACGCCCAGTCGTAGTCGGCTTCGTTCTTGATCTGCCGAATGTCCATTACACAGTCTCCGGTTTGATGCGGTCGTAATCGCTATGCGTGCCGACGAACTTGATCAGGACGCGGCCGTATTTGTAGGACACGTGGACGACCAGCCGATACTTGTTGCCGCCGATGTCGAAGATCACCCGGTTGTCGGCGACGAAATCGGCCGATCCGAATTGCGCCTTGATGTCGGCGGGGCCAGCCCAGGCAGCACGGTTGACCTCTAAGAACCAGAGTTTAAGCGGCGTCTCGGCCCGCGGGTATTTTTGCCAGAATTCCCGCAGGGCGCGTTTTGCGATGATCTGCACGCGATTGGTTAGCACGTTCCATTTTTGGGAACAAGCGGCAGGCGTAAGCTTTCCGCGCGACGGGATTTCGCGCAGTGTCGTGAGCGTGACGAACGAATTACTGGCGCCGTTGCGGGAGCCGTTGGCGGTGTTGCCGGGGGTGGGGCCGCGGCTGGCGGCGCTGTTGGGCAAGCTGGTGGGCGGGGGGACGGTGCGGGATGTGCTGTTTCATCTGCCGGTGGATTTTCTGGACCGGCGGGCGAGCCCGAGTGTTGCCGATGCGGTGCCGGGGACGGTGGCGACGCTGCGGGTGCAGGTGGTCCGGCATGAGGCGCCCGCGAAGCCCAAGCAGCCCTGGCGGGTGGTGATCGGCGACGATAGCGGGTTCGCCGAGATCGTGCTGTTCCATGCGGCGCGGCTGACGCAGTTCCCGGTGGGGGCCAACCTGATCGTGTCGGGCAAGGTGGAACGGTTTGCCGACCGGCTGACGATGCCACATCCGGATTATGTGGCCAGGGCGGAGGAGGCGGCGCGGTTTCCGTGGGTCGAGCCGGTCTGGCCGCTGGCGGCGGGGGTTGTGCCACGGGTGATGCGGATGGCGGCGCTGGGGGCGCTGGCGCGGCTGCCGGAATTGCCGGAGTGGCAGGAGGCGGGGATTTTGCAGCGGCGGCGCTGGCCAGGATTCGGCGCGGCGCTCAAGGCGTTGCAGGCGCCGGCGGAGGTGCCGGACGGCAGGCCGGCGGAGCGGCTGGCTTATGACGAGTTGCTGGCGCGGCAGATCGCGTTCGCCTTGCATCGCGGCCGGCGGCGGCGGCGGCCGGGGCGCAGCCTGGCCGGCGACGGGAGGCTGCGGGCCAAAGCGCTGGCGCGGTTCGGCCATGAGCTGACCGCCGCGCAAAGCGGCGCGCTCGGCGAGATCGATGCGGATCTGGGGGCGCCGCACCGGATGCTGCGGCTGCTGCAAGGCGATGTCGGGTCCGGCAAGACGTTCGTGGCTTTGCTGACCATGCTCCGCGCCGTGGAGGCTGGGGCGCAGGCGGCGCTGCTGGCGCCGACCGAGGTGCTGGCGCGGCAGCACGAAGCCACCTTCACGCGGTTGTGCCCGGTACCGGTGGCGCTGCTGACCGGCAGTGTCAAAGGCAAGGCGCGGGCCGACATCCTGCGCCGCGCCGCCGACGGCAGGCTGGCGATTTTGATCGGCACCCACGCGATCTTTCAGAAGCAGGTGGAATTCAAGCAGCTGAGCCTCGCGGTGATCGACGAGCAGCACCGTTTCGGCGTCGATCAGCGGCTGCGCCTGGGGGAAAAGGGCGAGGCGGTGGATTTGCTGGTGATGACGGCGACGCCAATCCCGCGCACGCTGCTGCTGACCCATTGGGGCGACATGGATGTGAGCCGGATTGCCGAAAAGCCGCCGGGCCGGACGCCGGTGACGACGACGATGCACCGGCTCGCCGAGCTCGAACGGGTGACGGACGCGGTGGCGCGGGCGATCGAAGGCGGGGGACAGGTGTTCTGGGTCTGCCCGCTGGTGTCCGCGTCCGAGGTGCTGGACATCACGGCCGCCGAGATGCGGCACCAGAGCTTGCGGGCGCGGTTCGGCGAGACGGTGGTGCTGGCGCATGGGCGGCAGGAGGCGGACGAGCGGGAGCGGGCGATGCGGCGGTTCGCGGCGGGGTTGGCGAAGATACTGGTCGCCACCACGGTGATCGAGGTGGGCGTGGATGTGCCGAACGCCAATGTGATGGTGATCGAGCACGCCGAACGCTTCGGCCTCGCGCAGTTGCACCAGCTGCGCGGCCGGGTGGGACGGGGCCATTTGAAAAGCTACTGCCTGCTGCTGCATGATGACGGTTTGACGCTGGCGGCGGGGCGGCGGCTGAGCCTGCTGCGCGAGACCGAGGACGGGTTTCGGATCGCCGATGAGGATTACCGGCTGCGCCGCGCCGGGGACCATCTGGGCACAAGGCAGTCCGGCTCGCCCGGCTACCGGCTGGCGGCCGACGACACGCCGGAGGAGTTGCAGGTGATGGCGCGGCAGGAGGCGGAGCTGATCATGCAGCGGGATCCGCGGTTGGAGAGCGCGCGGGGACAGGCGTTGCGGGTGTTGCTCAATCTGTTCGACCAGCGCGAGGCGATCGATACGGTGCGGGCGGGATGAGGGAATATCCGGCGGCGCCGATGGTGGGGATCGGCGTGGTGGTGCTGCGCGGCGAGGAGGTGCTGCTGGTGCGCCGCGCCAAGGCGCCGGCGGCGGGGGCTTGGTCGGTGCCGGGCGGCGCGCAGGAGCTGGGGGAGACGGTGGAGGCGGCGGCGCGGCGGGAGTTGCTGGAGGAGACCGGGCTGGCGGTGGGGGCGCTGCGGTTGGTGGCGCACGTGGATTCGATCCACCGGGATGCGGCGGGGCGGGTGCGGTTTCATTACACGATACTGGATTTTGCGGCGGATTATGCGGGCGGGGTGGCGGTGGCGGGGGACGATGTCAGCGATGTGGCGTGGGTGGGGGTGGATGAGTTCGAGCGATATGGGCTTTGGGACGAGGCGCGGCGGGTTATTGGGTTAGCAATGTCTCGACCGCCGCGGTGAATTTGGCTGAATCGGGGGCGGTGGTGCTGGCGAACCAGGTGCTGAGGGCGCCGTTTTTGTCGATCAGGTATTTGAAGAAGTTCCAGCGCGGCTTTGACAGCATTCCGCCTTGATCGGCGGCCCAGGTGAAGAAGGGGTGGGCTTGCCCGCCCTTCACATGAACTTTCGCCATGATCGGGAAGCTGACGCCGTAATTGGTTTCGCAGAAGCTGGCGATCTCGTCGTGGGTGCCGGGTTCCTGGCTGCCGAAATCGTTGCAGGGGACGCCGACGACGACCAGGCCGCGATCACGCTCGCGCTTGAAGAGCGTTTCCAGGCCGGCGTATTGCGGCGTGAAACCGCATTTGGAGGCGGTGTTGACGACGACGAAGGGGCGGCCGGCGAGGCTGTGCAACGGGTACGGTGCGCCCTGCAACGTGTTGAAGGTGAATTCGTGGGCGGTGGGCATTTTGTTTCTCCCGGCGAGTTATCCTAAAGCACCGCCATGGAAAATGAACCACCGATCGGCCGGCTCATCAACGTGATGGCGGCGTTGCGGCATCCGGAAACGGGGTGTGCCTGGGACAAGGAGCAGGATTTCGGCACGATCGCGCCCTATACCGTGGAAGAAGCCTATGAGGTGAAGGCGGCGGTGGCGGCGGGCGACCCGGCGGGGTTGTGCGACGAGCTGGGGGATCTGCTGTTCCAGGTGGTGTATCTGGCGCGGCTGGCGGAGGAGCGCGGCTGGTTCGGGTTCGACGAGGTGGCGGCGGGGGCGGCGGCGAAGATGGTGCGGCGGCATCCGCATATCTTTGGCAACGCGGCGGAGCGGGACACCGCGGCGCAGCTGGCGGCGTGGGAGGTGCAGAAGGCCGAGGAGCGGCGGGCGCGGGCCGAGCATGGGGCGCTGGCCGGGGTGGCGAACGCGCTGCCGGCGCTGTTGCGGGCGCAGAAGCTGACGGCGCGGGCGGCGCGGGTGGGGTTCGACTGGCCGGACGCCGAGGCGGTGCTGGACAAGCTGGCCGAGGAGACCGCGGAGTTGCGGGCCGAGCTGGCGGGTGCGGCGCCGGCGCGGCTGGCCGACGAGCTGGGCGACATGCTGTTCGTGCTGGCCAATCTGGCGCGCAAACTGGGCCAGGACGCGGAGGCTTGCCTGGATGGGACGAACGAGAAATTCATCCGGCGGTTCGGTTCGATGGAGGCGGCGCTGGCTGCCGAGGGGCGGGTGCCGGGGGAAGCGAGCTTGACCGAGATGGACAGGCTGTGGAACGACGCCAAGCGGGCCGGACTGTGACTGTCCATCTGCAAATTCTACTCTGGCGGCCATCAGACGCGTCTTTCTCCGCTTGCGGTGCTCACGTACTGAAGTACGCTGCGCTCCGGTTCTCGAAAGCCACGCCAGCTGACTCGCCAGAGCGAATTTCCAGGCGGACCCTAACACGATGAAAAGTCTTATCGAAGGCCATGGGCGGTTTCTCGAAGGGTATTGGCGGCAGCACCATGAGTTGTTTCTGGAGCTGGCGCGGCATGGGCAGGCGCCGGCGGCGATGGTGATCGCTTGCTCGGACTCGCGGGTTTCTCCGGAGGTGATTTTCGATTGCGCGCCGGGAGAGATTTTCGTGGTGCGTAATGTGAGCAACCTGGTGCCGCCCTATGCGCCCGATACCGGCAACCATGGCACCTCGGCGGCGCTGGAGTTCGCGGTGACGGTGTTGGGGGTGCGGACCATCGTGGTGTTGGGGCATAGCCAGTGCGGCGGGATCCGGGCGCTGATGCGCGGGCCGCGCGCCGACGATGGGGATTTCATCGCCTCCTGGATGGCGATCGCCAGGACGGCGCGGGCGCGGGTTTGCGATTCGCCGGAGGCGCCGGCCGAGTTCGATACGTTGTGTTATCAATGCGAGCGGGAGAGCATCCGGGTGTCGCTGGGGAATCTGCGCGGGTTCCCGTGGATCGAGAGCCGGCTGGAGGCCGGGACGCTGACGCTGGCGGGGCTGCATTTCGATGTGCGGACGGGTCAGCTGGAGGCGGTAAGCTGAGCGCTGGGGGGTCCGGGGCTAGGCAAGCGTGACATTTTTGCCATAGGTTGCGGGATGGACATGATTCGGACAGCCGCGCGTGACCCGTTTTGCTGAGTTGGCGCAAGGTCTGGCCACTGCTTTGGCTGCTGGGGATGGCCGGCGGGGTTTCGGCCTGCGCCACGGTGCCGCCGCCGGTCGCGGTGGTCGGGCCGGTTGGGCCGGTGGTGCCGAAAGTGGTGGTGGCCGTGGCGGCGCCGGTGGCGGACCCCGCGCCGGAGCTGGTGGCGATGGCGCGGCCGCGGGTCGGGGTCGCCTCCTGGTATCGGGTCGGGAGGGGGCTGCACCGGACCTGCAGCGGCGAGATGCTGGATAACAAGGCGCTGACCGCCGCCTCCCCGACGCTGCCGATGGGCACGACCGTCCGGGTGGCGCGGCTGGATGGCGGCGCCTCGGTGCTGCTGACGGTGAACGACCGGATGCCGCGGGGGCGCCGGATCCTCGACGTGACGGAAGCGGCGGCGCGGCGACTGGGGCTGATGGGGAGCGGCGTGGCGACGGTGAGCGTGACGCCGGTGATGCTGGCCGATAACCAGTAGCGCGGCGGGCGCGACCTGCGGTTGAAGCCCTGCGCGATTTTGCCGGGTCGATCAACTTGCGGTGACTTGAACGAAATTGCCGGGTTAACAATTTTGGAACATTGGTGGAATCGTCGCTATGACTGTGGTTGTTAGTGGCGCGCAGCCGTACTTGGTCGACAACACCACGGTCGACGGCATCGAGATCATCGATAATGCAACGCTGATCGTCGAAGGCGGCAGCGGCAGCGCCGGGCAGATCACCGATTTTTCCGGGGTGATCTACGACGAGGCCGGCGGCACCACATCGGCCACCACGATCTATGGCGGTTTCGAGTATGTTTTCGCGTCGTCCACGGCGATGGACACATCCGTGGTCGATGGCGCGCTGTTGGTCGACGGCGGCACCACCGACGGCGCCGTGGTGACCGGAGCCGGTGTCGTCGTCCTCTCGGCTGGCGGCGTCAGCTATGCCACGGTGGTCAGCGCGGGTGGCATCGAGGCGGTCTCCGCCGGCGGGGTCGCCCATGGCAGCCTGATCGGCAGCGGCGGCGAAGAGATCGTGGCGGCGGGCGGCGTCGCCAGCGCGACTTCGGTCGGCCGGTTCGGCGCCGCGAGTGTTGCCGGCGCGACCTATGGGTTGCAGGTCGGCAGCGGCGGGATCGAGACGGTGTCTTCCGGCGGCTTCGCTTCCGGCAGCGTGCTCGGCAGCGGCGGCGTGGAGGTGCTGAGTTATGGCGCCAAGGCGGGCACCACCCATGTCGGCAGCGGCGCCGCGCTGATCGTTCTGCCGGGCGCCAGCGCCAACGGCAACGCGGTGGCGAGCGGCGGCCATGTGGTTTCGACCGGGGTCGCGGTGCTGCGCCCCGGCGCCGCCGCGGCACTTTATGCCAGCGGCGCCGGCGCCCAGACCCTGGCGGCGGGTGCCACGGAATACGTGCTGGGCGGTGGCACCGCTTCCGCCGGCACGGTCAATGGCGGCGGCGCGATCGAGGTGTTTTCCGGCGGCCTGGCGCTCAAAGAATTGCTGCATAGCGGCGGCGCAGAAACCGTGTTTTCCGGCGCGACCGCCAGCCTGACCTATGTCGGCAGCGGCGGCGCGGAATTCGTGCGCGCCGGCGGCGTCGCCAGCCAGAGCACGATCTACCATCTCGGCAGCGCCAACGTTCTGGGCAAGGCGGTCGGCACCGTGATCAGCAGCGCCGGCAGCCAGACGGTTTCCTCCGGCGGCGTCGATAGCGGCAGCCTGGTGCTGAGCGGTGGCGTCGAGGTTATTCTCGCCGGCGGCACCGCCAGCGGCAGCACCGTCAGCAGCGGCGGCGCGCAGATGGTGGGCGGCGTCGCCAGCGCCACCACCGTGCATGGCGGCGGCGAGCAGGAGGTGCTGGGCGGCGGCATCGCCCGCGCCACCGTGCTCGGCAGCGGCGGCATCGGCTTTGTCGAGCTGGGCGGCGCCGCCAGCGGCACCACGGTCAGCCGGCTCGGCAGCGACACCATCGAGGGCCGCGCCACCGGCCTGAAGGTCAGCGGCGGCGGCGGCGTGACGGTTCTGTACACCGGCGCGGCGGCCAGCAGCGTGCTGCTGGGCGGCACCATGACGCTCCTCTCCGGCGGCGTGGCCAGTTACAGCACGATCAGCGCCGGCGGCATGGAGATCGTCGGCTCCGGCGGGGTTGCCAGCTACAGCACGATCGACAGCGGCGGCGCCGAGACCGTGCTCTCCGGCGGCGATGCGTTCAGCGCCGTGGTACACAGCAAAGGCGTGCAGACCGTCTCTTCCGGCGGCGCGGCTTATGGCACGGTGCTGGGCAGCGGCGGCAAGCAGTTCGTGGCGGCCGGGGGCATGGCGTTTACGACATCGGTCAACAAGCTCGGCGCCGCGGTTGCTTTCGGCGGCGAGACCAATATGCGGATCAGCGGCGGCGGCAGTGCGACGATCTCCTCCGGCGGCGGCGCGTTTGAAAGCGTGGTGCTGGCCGGCGGTGTGGAATCGGTGGCGGCCGGCGGCCTTGCCTACAACACGGTTATCAGCGGCGGCACGGTGCTGGTGGCGGCCGGCGGCACGCTGGGCGGCACGGTGGCTTTCGCCGGCAGCGGCGGCAAGCTGGTGGTTTCCGGCGCCGCGCCCAGCAACGTGATCTCCGGCTTCGACATCGGCGACACCATCCAGCTGGCCGGCATCGCCTACAGCGCCGGCGCCAGGACCGCGGTGAACACGGCCGGGGTGGTGACGATCACCGATGGCGGCCAGAGCTACAACCTGAGCATCGCCGGCGCGGTGGTGGGCGAGACCGATTTCACGTTCGGCTCAGGCTCCAGGCTGACCACCACCCGCAACCACGGCGCCGCCGTTACCGTGCAGGGCGGCGCCGCCGGCGTGCAGACCCTGTACTTCAACAGCCCGGACGTGCTGGCTGTCGCGCAATCCATCGCCGGCGCCATCAACAAGCTGCCGGCCGCCAGCGTGGCCGCCACTACCGCTGCCGGCGCTTACACGGCCAGCGGGGCAGGCATTGTGGTGAACGCGCCGGCGGGCGCCGCCGACACCGTGACTGCCACGTACACCGGCGTTACGGATGTGCTGGCCGGCGCCGGCAAGGTGCTTCTCCTGGCGTCGGGCAACATCGCTTTCGCCGCCGCCGCCGGGCAGGACAGCATCGTCCTGGCGGCCGGCACCAGCGACACGATCGCCGGCCCCAGTGTCACGACGTTTCTCCAGGCGTCGGATGTCGTGTCGTTGTATGGCGCCAACGATACCGTTGCCGGTGGCAACGAGGCCGCGACGATCTCCGCCTACGGCACCGGCGCCATCATCTTCGCGGGCAGCGCCGGCATGGTTACCGACAACGGCACCGACGACACGGTTGCGGCCGAAGGCAGCGGCCAGACGATCGCCGGCGGGGCGCAAGGCCTATATCTTCTTGGCAACGGCAATTATGTGCTGACCGGCACGAGTGTCGCGGGCGCGTCCGACACTGTGGTGGCCAACGCCGGTTCCGAAACGATGTTCGGTGGCGCCGCCGATGTCGTTTTTGCCGGCTCCGGCAGCCTGACCTTCATCGGCAATGGCGGGAATAGCAGCATCGTCGGCGGCGGCGGCGGCGAGACCGTGTTCGCCAATGCCGGCAGCACGATCGATCTCTATGGCTCGGTCCGCGCGGCGGTCGCGGTCGCGGAGTCCGGCAACGTCACGCTGAACGCGTCGCAGTCGAGTTCCGGGGTCGAGTTCATCAACGGCGCTGCCCATGCCGTCGATTTCGGCGGCAGCGGCGACGACACGTTCTTGGGCGGCGGCGGCGGCGCGACCATCGCCGGCGGTGGCGGCGACAATTTGTATGATTTTCAAAAGGGCACGGCCGGGGGGCCGATGCTGATCACCGATTTCAAAACCGGCGACAACGTGGTGCTGGTGGGCTACGGCAACCAGGAGGTCGCGAATGCGCTCGCCACCGTCTCGGTCTCCGGCGGCAATACGACGATGACCCTGCAGGACAACACCAAGATAACCTTCATCGGCACGCCGACGTTGAACAGCAGCAACGTGTTGGGATTTTGATGAGCGCGATATGGTTTGTGAAGCGTGCCTGCACGGCCGGCCTTTGAATATGGCAACGCATCGAAGTGCTTTTGACTAAAAGCCGAATCGGACTAGGGTTCAGAAAAAATGTTGGTTTGGTGGACCAGGATCGGGAGGCAGGCATGGGCAATACGACAAATGCAGCAAATGCCGCCGCCGCCGACACCAGGGCCCGGCCCGGCAGCGTGGACGCGCACCATCATTTCTATCCGAAGTTCCTGATGGATGCCTGGGCGGATGCGCCTATTTCGGCAAATGAATGGACCGACTACAAAACTTTATTCATGAAGCCGCCTTATCTTGGCTGGACTCCCGAACGGACCGTCGCGTTGCTGGATGAGGCTGGGATAACGACCGCGGTACTGTCCCTTCCGACCGGAACACTGTCGCATTTCACGCCGGACAAACTACCCAAGGCGGCGCGGGACTGCAACGAATTCGCGGCGGAGATGGCGCGGGATTTTCCAGGCCGGTTTGGTTTGTTCGCGGTGCTGCCGATGCCCGATATTGCCGCCAGCCTGGATGAGATCGCGCATGGCTTCGAGGCGCTGAACACGACCGGCATCGGCGTGATGACAAGCTACGGCAATCGCTGGCTGGGCCACCCGGACTTCGAGCCGGTTCTAGCGGCGCTGAACGAACGCCATGCGGTGGTGCATGTTCACCCCAGGGCGCCCCCGGCCGTTACCAATCTGGTTCAGAGCAACCCGTGGGCCGCAGCCGCTCTGCTCGAGTTTCCCTTCGACACGGCGCGCACCATTTTCGACCTGATCCAAAGCGGATCGATGGTGAAATTCCGCGACATCCAGTGGATTTTTTCACATTGTGGCGGGGTGCTGCCGATGCTGGCCGGACGCTTGCGCGATGTAGGGCGTTCCTTTCTCAAGAACTTCGAGACAATCGCGCCAGACGGGCTGGATCATGAATTTCGGCGTTTGCATTACGACACCGCCGTCTCCGCGTATTCACCGAATATGAAAGCGACTTTGGATTATATTCCGGTTTCGCAAATTGTTTTTGGAACCGACTACCCACACATTTCAGTACAGGCAACGGTCTCGAATTTTCTGTCGCTCGAACTTGGCGAAGCGATCGATGCCGTCGTTCTGCGCGATAATCCTCGGCGCCTGTTATCCAGATTGCCGCCATACAGGCCATGAGCGAAGGAACTTCGATCATGGTTCGATCAAATATATAGGCTTTACGAGCAGGGCTGTGCTGCTCGCTGTGTGAACACCCCACACAGCCGCGCGGCTGACGATGACCGCGCGCGCCGGCGCGCTTCATAGTAGGGACACGTCATGAACGAGCCGATGGACGATCCACGCGAGCTGATTAAAAATGCGCCGATGTCGAAGCGGCAGATCCAGGCTGTGGCGTTGACGGCGGTGCTGTCGGCGTTGGATGGGTTCGACCTGCTTTCCGTCACCTTCGTGGCACCGGTCCTGGCCAGGAACTTTCATGTCGGCAGCCGCGCGCTCGGCCTGCTGCTCTCGAGCGGTCTGCTGGGGACGCTGATAGGATCTTTCACTCTTGCGGCCTTGGCGGATGTGATCGGCCGCAAGCCTGTTGTGTTGCTCAGCCTGACGCTTATGGCGTGCGGCATGTTGCTTTCCGGCTTTTGCAATTCCATCGAACAACTTGCGATCGTCCGGGTTTTCACCGGCGTCGGCATCGGCGCGATGGTGGTGGTCATCAACCCGATTGCCGTCGAGGTCTCCAACCGGCGCTCGCAATCCACATCGATCGCCATGATGTCGATCGGATACCCTTTGGGCGGCATGGTCGGCGGCCTCACGGCGGCGTTTTTGCTTAGGTTTTACAATTGGCAAGCGGTGTTCTTTTTCGGTGCGACGGCGGCTTTGCTGCTGGTCCCGCTCGTCATCTGGCGTCTGCCGGAATCGCTCTCGTTCCTTCTCGAACATCAAAATGACTCGAGCCTGCCGCGCGTGAACGCTGTGCTGGCGCGGTTCGGACATGGCCCGCTGAGCCGCCTGCCGCCGGTGCGGCCACACCAAGCCGCGCCGTACACTGAGATCTTCCGCGGGAGCCAGTTCAGGATAACCGCGCAGGTATCGGCGATCAGCTTTCTCGTCTTTCTCACGAACTACTATTTTTTGAGTTGGCAACCGAAGATTCTTGTTAACCTCGGGTACAATGTCTCCACGGCCGCTGCCGTGTCCGGGGCCAGCAGTTTTGCCGGCGCCTGCGGGTGCGTGATCTTCGCCGTGTTGTCGCGCCGTTTCGATGCGCGCCGGCTCGCGGTTGTTTCCATCGTGGGCTTGGGTATCTGGGTTATTGCCTATGGCTTTGTCGCACCGGCGCTTCCGGGTTTGCTCACCGTCTCGCTGCTGGCGGGCGGCTGCGTCGCGGCTGCGACCGTGGGCCTGTACGTCACTGCCGCGGCCGCGTTCGAGCCTCACTTCAGGGCGACGGGAATGGGATTCATAATCGGTGTCGGGCGCTTGGGCGGCGCGCTCGCCCCGAGCCTTGCCGGTAGCCTGTTTGCCATCGGCGGCGGCCGGGGAAGCGTATCTGCCTTGATGGGCGTCTTTGCCGTTATCGCCGGCGGGATATTGATTTTGCTGCCGCGGCGGCCACCGGCCAATGCGCCGGAGTGACCGCGGCGATCGTGTCGGACCGCCGCCGTGGAGCGGCTAAACGCGCAGCTTGGCCTCAGGTTTTTCCGAATATGGCGACGACGCTGGCGGCAAAGCCTTTTTCGACGTCCTCGATTGAGGTTGTGCCGCCGTAGAGGCCACCCCATGCGAAAGTTTTCTTGACGACGTAGCTGGCGGTGACCTGCCCGGAAGTCGCATCTATCAACGCGACATTGGCGGCGATATGAATTTGCCCCAGTCCCGCGAGCAATGCGCGCGCGACAGCACTTCCGCGATCATAGGTGATGAAGGTCATAGCGACCCTTACCTCGCCCGGCGCTGCCGGGGCGCCAGCCGCGACGAGCCGGCCGGGATAGGCCGCCGCGAGGTCGGACTGAACCTGTTGCACGACGCGTTCGAGATCGTAGGAAGCCATCGGCACGCCGGGAGCAGCCTCGGCCGACACCGGCCCGATGGGCACGGCTTTGGCATTGAACGTCGCGGGCGGCGGCGCGCTCAGGACGGGGGTGGAGACCGAGCCGGCGCAACCGGCCAGAGCGGCGCAGAACAGGAAACCGAATAGCTGGCTGATTTTGTTTCGGATGCGGCGGTGGGACGGCGAAGTCAAAGTCATTTTTTTTCCACGCACTTCTGCTTACATCGGCCATCGTTAGATCATCAAAATGACCCCTTGAGCAATGGCTTGAAGTGGACTTCTGTTTGGCGACTTTTCCGGTGGCCAACCGAGATGATGGCTCGCACTTCGCTTACCCATCCTGCGTTCGCTACGCTTGCTCTGGCGTGAAGCTGGATTGCTTCGCTGCGCTCGCAATGACGTTGGGTCGGCGGAGGGTCGGCGGGAGAGCGCGATTTGTGGAGGAGGGCGACGCCTCGGGATTATTCCATGAACAACGCGGCGTGGGTGGCGTTCCAGCTTGGTTGGTCGGGGGTGAGGAGGATGCCGCCGGTGGTTTCTGAGGGGCGGTAGTTTGAGCCGTCCAGGCGCGCTGAATAACCGCCGGCTTCCTGGTGGAGCAAAATTCCGGCGGCGTGGTCCCAGGGGAGGAGGCGGCGGAAGAATTGGAGGTGGCAGTGGCCGGCGGCCAGCAGGCGGTATTGGTGGGCGGCGCAGCGGAAATCGGGGATGGCGGCGAAGCGGTCCAGGCGGTTTAGGACCTGGGAGCGCAGGGGTTGGGGTAGGTAGCGCCAGGAGATGCAGCCGGTCATCTGGGCGACGGGGACGGGGGCGGCGACGTGCAGCGGGCGGCTTGCGCCGGACGCGGTGATCATCCAGGCGCCGGCGCCGCGTTGGGCGAAGGCGGTGTCGTCGCCGAGCGGGTCGTGGATGAAGCCGGCTTGGACTTCGTCGTTTTCCACCAAAGCCAGGATGGTGCCGAACAGCGGCAGGTCGGCGGCGTAGTTGGCGGTGCCGTCGATCGGGTCGATGACCCAGACCGGGCCGGGCGCGCGCAGCCGGGCGAGCAACGTGGGGTCGGCGGCGACGGCTTCCTCGCCGATGATGGCGGCGCCCGGAAACAGCGCTAGCAGGCCGGCGGCGAGCGCCGCCTCGGCGGCTTCGTCGGCGACCGTGACTAGGTCCAGCGGGCTGGATTTGGTGCGGATGTCGGCGGCGGCGAGGTTGCGGAAGCGCGGCATGATCTCGGTTTGAGCAACCCGGCGCAGCAGCGCGATGACGGCGGCGATTTCGGTGTCCGAAAGGGTCATAGCTGCTCGTAGCGGGCGCGGTCGGTGGCGCTGAGGCGGATTTGCAGATGCACTTGCGCGTCGTCGTCGCGGCGGCTCAGCACCTCGCCGTGGCGGTACAGCCAGGCCAGGCGGGCGCCGTCCGCGTTCGGCACCGCGATCTCCAGCAATACAAGCTGGGCGGCGAGGCGGCTATCGATCTCGGCCAGCAAGGCGGGCAGGCCCTCGCCGGTTAGAGCCGAGACGGCCAGGCCCTCGGCCTGGATCACCGCGGCAACACCGCCGAGCAGGTCCGCCTTGTTCAGCACGGCGAGGGTGCGGCGGCGCCAGTCCTCGTCCAGCGTGGCGTCCTTGGCCATGCGGTCCAGCACGGTGTCGACGTCGGCTTCCTGCGCCGCGGTGTCCGGGTGGGCGGCGTCGTGGACGTGCAGGATCAGGTCGGCCTCCGCCACTTCCTCCAGCGTGGCGCGGAAGGCGGCGACCAGCTCGGTCGGCAGGTCGGAGATGAAGCCGACGGTGTCCGACAGGATGGCGTGGCGGCCGGACGGCAGGACCAGGCCGCGCATGGTGGGATCCAGGGTGGCGAAGAGCTGGTCCTGCGCCACCACGCCGGCGCCGGTGAGCGCGTTGAACAAGGTGGATTTGCCGGCGTTGGTGTAGCCGACCAGCGCCACCACCGGGAACGGGGTGCGCTTGCGGGCGCCGCGGTGCAGGCCGCGGGTGCGGCGGACCTCCTCCAGTTCGTGCTTCAGGCGAACGATGCGTTCGCCGATGAGCCGGCGGTCGGCCTCGATCTGGGTTTCGCCGGGGCCGCCCAGGAAGCCGAAGCCGCCGCGCTGGCGCTCCAGGTGGGTCCAGGAGCGGACCAGGCGGGAGCGCTGATAGTCCAGATGCGCGAGTTCGACCTGCAAGGCGCCCTCGCGGGTGCGGGCGCGCTCGCCGAAGATGTCCAGGATCAGGCCGGTGCGGTCGATGACCTTGACGTTCCAGGCGGTCTCGAGGTTGCGCTGCTGCACCGGGGTCAGCCGGCTGTCCACCACCGCGACGGTGACCTCGTGTTCGGCCAGGGCGGCGCGGATGGTTTCGGCCTGGCCCTTGCCGAACAGCGTGGCGGGGGTGGCGGCGCGCAGCGGCACCGCCGCCTGATGCACGACGACCAGGCCGATCGAGGCGGCGAGGCCGACGGCTTCGGCGAGACGTGCCTCAGCGGAACGCGCGGCGAGGTTGTGCCGGGAAGCGGATTTGTCCCACGGCAGCAGGATCGCCGCGCGGTTCGGCGGCGGAGCGGTGTCGCGCAGCTAGGGTGAAACCGGCGGCGCGGCCGGGGCGTTACGCGTCATCGGGGCCGAAGTCCGGGCCTTCCGGGCCGCGCGCCAGTTTCAGCGTCGAGCCGGGGGCGGTCTCCGCCGGGGCCTCGACCTTCGAGGGGTCGAACAGCATGATCGGGGCGCCCGGCATCACGGTGCTGATGGCGTGTTTATAGACCAGCTGGGTGTGGCCGTCCCGGCGCAGCAGCACCGAGAAATTGTCGAACCAGGTGATGACGCCCTGCAGCTTGACGCCGTTGACCAGGAACACGGTGACCGGGGTTTTGCTTTTGCGGACATGGTTGAGGAACACGTCCTGCACGTTTTGCGACTTTTCATTTGCCACGGCGGGATCCTTTGTCTTTTTTGTCGTCTTGACGACGATGATGGGTGGTTAAAAAGCTCAAGTTTGCCGCTGCCCTGCGTGGCGCGCGACGGCGGCGGCTCATGCTATATCGGAACGCGGTTGCGCTGCAACAATATGGCCGCGCGCGAGGGGGCGCGAGGCGGCGCGCAGCGACAGCGCCACCAGCCCGGCCGAGCCGAGCACCGACACCGCGCCGATGACGAACAGCAGCCGGTAGCTGCCGGTGAGGTGGAACAGCGTGGAGAAGCCCGCGGCGACCAGCGTCTGCATCACGGCGTAGGCGATGGTGGCGAGGCCCCAGCTGGCGGCGAGCCGGGCGTGGGGCACCAGCCCGGCCAGGGCGCCGGAGGTGAGCATGACGGCACCGAGCGCCACCGCGCCGACGCCGAAGGAGGAGATGGACAGCATGACCATGTTGCTGGTGAACAGCGGCACCGCGACGCAGCCGGCCATCACGACATATGAGGCGGCGAGCGTGCGCAGGAAGCCGGCACGGTCCGCCAGGCGGCCGAGCAGCGGCGGGCCGCAAGCGGCGGCGACGCCGAGGACGGCGGCGACCGCGGCACCGGCGGCGACTCCCCGGTGCAGCGCGATGGCGACGTAGCTGGGCAGGAACAGCATGTGCGGGATGAAGCCCAGGGCGCACAAGGCGTAGCCGGCGACCAGCAGCACGACCGGGCGGGTCAGGTCCGTGCCGCCGGCCGGGCGCGGCGCCGGGGCGATGGTGGCGGGCGGCAGCAGCACCGCCACCACCAGCGTGGCGAACAACGAGAACAGGCCGAGGGTGGCCCAGGTGGCGGGCAGGCCGTAGGGCAGCAGCCGGGGGATCAGCAGGCCGGAGAGCGTGATGCCGATGCCCATGCCGGTGAAGGTGATGCCGCCTGCCCTGCCCCGCCTCGCCGGCGGCGCCCGGCCGACCACGGCCGCCGCCATCAGCACCATCAGTACGCCGCCGGTGATGCCGGAAATGAGCCGGCACAGGCCGAAGAGCAGCGCCCCGGCGTCGAAGGCCGAGCCCAGCAGGCAAAGCGCGGTGAGGCCCATGAGCCCGACGATGGCGAAGCGGACATGGACACGGCCGCGCCAGACCCGCATGAAGCCGGCGCCGATGAAGTATCCGGCCAGGTTGACCGCCCCCAGCCAGAACGCCGCGGCGGCCGTGAACCAGTGCGCGGCGATCAGCGCCGGGACCAGCGGCGCATAGCCGAAGCGGGCGATGCCGACGCTGACCAGCATGGCCAGCAGCCCGCAAGCGGCGGTGCGGATCAGCGGGAAGGGTTCGGCCTGGGTCGCGTCCATGCCCCCGGCGATAAACCAGCGCCGGCGGCGCCGGTATGGCAGGCAAAGCAGCCCAGCCATGGCGCCGGGCGGGGTTGGTTGGTATAGAGCAGCCCGAAACCCGCATTTGAAGGACGACAATGGCCCGGCGCCGGCAGCTCTACGAGGGCAAAGCGAAAATTCTGTTCGAGGGGCCGGAACCCGGCACGCTGGTACAGTATTTCAAGGACGACGCCACTGCTTTCAACGCCCAGAAAAAGGGCACGATCACGGGCAAGGGCGTGCTGAACAACCGGATCAGCGAGTTCCTGATGATGCGGCTGGCGGAGATCAACATCCCCACGCATTTCGTGCGGCGGCTGAACATGCGCGAGCAGCTGATCAAGGAAGTCGAGATCATCCCGGTCGAGGTGGTGGTGCGCAATGTCGCGGCCGGCAGCCTGGCGACCAGGCTCGGCATCGCCGAGGGGACCCGCCTGCCCCGCAGCATCGTGGAATACTACTACAAGAACGACGCGCTGAACGACCCGATGGTGGCCGAAGAGCACATCACCGCGTTCGGCTGGGCGACGCCGCAGGACATGGACGACATCGTGCATCTGACGCTGCGCATCAACGATTTCCTGACCGGGCTGTTTCTCGGCGTCGGCATCACGCTGGTGGACTTCAAGCTCGAGTTCGGCCGGCTGTACGAGAACGAGGAAATGCGGATCGTGCTGGCCGACGAGATCAGCCCGGATAACTGCCGGCTGTGGGACAGCAAGACCAACGAGAAGATGGACAAAGACCGGTTCCGCCGCGACCTCGGCAAGATCGAGGAAGCCTACCAGGAAGTGGCGCGCCGGCTCGGCATCCTGCCCGAAGCCGGGACGCGGGACATGAAGGGGCCGGAGATGATGCAGTGAAGGCAGGCAAGCGGTTCTTTTTTGAAAAAAAGAACCAAAAAACTTTTGTTAGCCTGGGCCTGGGGCGTTGGCCCGGCCAGCGCCTCCGCTCCGGATTCATAAAGTTTTTTTGCTTCTTTTTGTTCACAAAAAGAAGTGCTTTCTCCCCCTCATGAAAGCCATCGTAACGGTAATGCTGAAAGACGGCGTGCTGGACCCGCAAGGCAAGGCGATCGGCCACGCGCTGAACAATCTCGGCTTCGCCCAGGTCGGCGAGGTGCGGGCCGGCAAGGTGATCGAGCTGGAGCTGGCGGAGACCGACCCGGCGGCCGGGCGCGCCGCCGCCGAGGCGATGGCGCAAAGGCTGCTCGCCAATACCGTGATTGAAAGTTTCAAGGTCGAGATCGCGGCTTGAGGCCGCTGCTCGGCCCGGCTTTCCCTGTCCTGTTCAACCGGCTGCGGCTGCGCGCGGTGCGCCGGCTGCGGCTCGACCTGTGGTTCCCGCACGTGCCGCTGGCGCTCGCGGTGGGGGTTGCCGGAGCGCTGGCGCTGCTGCCGACGCTGCGCCACCTGGCGTTGATCTATCTGCACCTGCATCTGGGCGGGGTGGCGGCGCTGCAACCGTTCTCCACCCAGTTGACCGGGCTTTCGCTGCGCGGCCTGCCCACGCTGGTCGGCGGTTTCATGCAGGTGATCACCGGCATCGGGCTGTTGTTCCGCTCGCGCCTGGCCTGGATCGCGGCGCTGTTGCTGGCGGCGGCGCAGCTCACGCTCGGGCTCGGCCTGCGCCATGTCGGCTGGGGCAGCGCGCTGGTGCTGTACGACGGCACATTGCTGCTGGCGCTGCTCGCCTCGGGGCGGGCGTTCACTCGCTCCTCGCTGGCCGCCGGCACCTTGATCGGGCTGGCCGCCACCGTGCTGCTGCTGGCTTACGGCATTCTCGGCTCGCTGGTGCTGGGCCAGGGCTTCGCGCCGCCGATCGCGACCGTGACGCAGGCGGCTTATTTCACCGTCGTCACCATGTCCACGGTCGGTTACGGCGACATTCTGCCGAAGACCGACAACGCCCGGCTGTTCGTGATCTCGCTGATCGTCGTCGGCCTCACCGTGTTCCTCACCTCGCTCACCGCCGCGCTCGGCCCGCTGATCCAGGGCCGGCTGTCGCGGATCATCGAGCCCCGGAGAAAGCGCATGAAACGCGTCAACCACTACATCATCACCGGCGATGGCCCGCTGGCGCACAACACGGCGCGCGAGCTGCTGGCGCGCGATAAATCGGTGGTGGTGATCTGCGAGGAGCCGGACGCCAGCTTCGACGACGCCGAGGTGGTGGCGGGCGACCCGACCGACCTCGACACGCTGCGGCTGGCGGGTGCGGAGACCGCGCACGCGGTACTGGCATTGTCGGAGGACGACGCCGAGAACGCCTTTGTCATCCTGGCGCTGCGCGAACTGCCCACCGAGGCCCGCAAGGTCGCCGCGGTGGGCAGCCGCAAGAACCTGGAGCGGGTGCGGCGGGTGCAGCCCGACATGATCCTCGCGCCGAACGTCTTCGGCGGCGAGGTGCTGGCGATGGCGCTGGCCGACGAAAAGATCGACGGCGACCAACTGCTGGCACGGTTTCTGGACGCCAAGCCGCGGCGGGAGTGAGCGGGGCTGCTCGCGTTGTTCCAGAGGCCGGCGGCTTTACACGATCCGGCTTGCGCGGCAGGAACGGGCCATGCGCGCAGGCATTCTTCTCTTTCCCGGCATCAACCGCGAGCGTGACATGGCGATCGCCGTCACCCAGAGTTTTGGGGCCGCCCCCCGGATGGTGTGGCACCGGGAGACCGATCTCGCCGGCCTCGACCTCGTCATCATCCCCGGCGGTTTCTCTTTCGGCGACTACCTGCGGGCCGGCGCCATGGCCGCGCAAAGCCCCATCATGCACGCCGTCAGAGCCCATGCCGCCCGCGGCGGCTATGTGCTGGGCGTCTGCAACGGCTTCCAGATCCTCACCGAGGCCGGGCTGCTCCCCGGCGCCCTGCTGCGTAACGCCGGGCTGCGCTTCCTTTCGATGGACACCCGCCTCTCGGTCGAACGCGCCGACACCGTCTTTACCGCGCACTACCAGAAAAACCAGGTGTTCCGTGCGCCGATGGCGCATGGCGACGGCAACTACACCGCCGATACTGCCACACTGGACCGGCTGGAGGGCGACGGCCTGGTGGCGTTCCGGTATGCCGGCGAAAACCGCAACGGCTCGGCGCGGGCGATTGCCGGGGTCTATTCGGCGAACCTGCGGGTGCTGGGGCTGATGCCGCATCCGGAGGATCTGGTCGACCCGCTGCTCGGCGGGGACGATGGCAAGCCGTTGTTCGACAGCCTGGCGGCGGCGTGACCACGGCCGCGGCGGTGCCGACCCGGCTATCGTTCCTCGACGGTCTACGCGGCCTCGCCGCCATGCAGGTGATTCTGCTGCATTACAGCAGCGCCTTTTTGCCGGCGGCGGTGTTCGGCGGCTGGCAGGCGCTCACCCATCGAACCGCGCCGCCCTGGCAAACCTGGTTTCAGCATTCGCCACTGTTTTTCTTCATCGACGGCTACAGCGCGGTCTACATCTTTTTCATCATGAGCGGTTACGTGCTGCGCCTCGCTTTCGCGGCACCCGGCAGCCTCGCCTTCGGCGCCTGGCGCCGCCTGCTCCGCATCGGCCTGCCCACCGCCGCGGCCATCTGCATCGCCGGCCTGCTGCTCGCGGCCTGGCCGCGCGCCCATGTCGCCACCGCCAACGCCACCAATTCAAGCCTTTGGCTCGGCGCCCTCATGACGACCCCTGCCCGGCCACTTGCCGTTCTGAACGACGCGCTGCTGTACAGCACGGTGCTCGGCTATGACCACGACTCCTTCCTGACCGGGGCACTCCGCCTGCCGCCGCTGACCGCGGGGTTCGACCCGCCGGTCTGGACGATGAACACGGAGTTCCTCGGCTCGCTGCTCTGCGTGGCGCTCGCCGCGTTGTCACGGCTTGGCAAATGGCCGCTGCGCGCGGTCCTCGCGCTGCTGGTGATCGGCTTCGGCTGCGACCCGCTGGTGCTGTTCCCGATCGGCTTCTGGCTGGCGGGGATGCGGACCCGCCCACGCTGGCCGCTCGGCCTCGTCTGCCTTGCCGCCGGCCTTTGGTTCTGCCGGGCCAACCCGCCGCCGCCCATCGTCTGGCTGTCCCTGCGCCTGCACAGCTGGCACCCGACGGACGCCCTGCATTTGTGCAACGAAATCGCTGGCCTGCTGATCTTCCTCGGCGTCCTGCATCTACGGCCACTGCAGATCGCCCTGGCCTTGCCGCCGGCACGCTTCCTCGGCCGCGTTTCCTTCAGCCTCTACCTGCTGCACTTCCCGATCCTCGCCAGCATCGGCTGCCTGACGTTCCTGTTCGCCGCGCCGCTCGTCGGCGGCACGGCGGCCGCCGTCATCGCGCTGGCCGCCGGGCTGTTTCTCACCATCCCGGCCGCGGCACTTTTCAACTGGGCCGTGGACGAACCGGCGACCCGGCTCAGCCGTATCCGACCCCGCCTGCCGGCCTGGCTTCACCGCCGCCGCCAGACCCGCTACGGGCCGGTGCATGAGCGCTGATACGCCACCGGTAACGCCGAGCCTTGCCCGCAGCTTCGGCCTGAACAACGAGGAATACGGCAAGGTGCTGGCGATCATGGGGCGGGTGCCGAGCTTTACCGAGCTCGGAATTTTCTCGGTGATGTGGTCGGAGCATTGCTCGTACAAATCCTCGCGGGTCTGGCTGCGCGAATTGCCGACCACCGGGCCGCATGTGATCCACGGGCCGGGCGAGAATGCCGGGGTGATCGATATCGGAGATGGGCTGGCGGCGGTGTTCAAGATGGAGAGCCACAACCATCCGAGCTTCATCGAGCCGTATCAGGGGGCGGCGACTGGGGTCGGCGGGATTTTGCGGGACGTGTTCACGATGGGGGCGCGGCCGATCGCCAACCTCAACGCGTTGCGCTTCGGCGACCCCAGGCTGGCGGTGACCAAGCGGGTGGTGGATGGGGTGGTGCGGGGGATCGGCGGGTATGGCAACTGCGTCGGCGTGCCGACGGTGGGCGGCGAGGTGAATTTTCACGCCGCCTATAACGGCAACCCGCTGGTCAATGCGATGACGGTGGGCATTGCGCCACGCGACAGGATTTTCCTCTCGGCGGCGGCCGGGATCGGCAATCCGGTGGTGTATGTCGGCTCGAAGACCGGGCGGGACGGTATTCATGGCGCGACCATGGCGAGTGCGGAATTCGATGCCGATTCGGCCGAAAAACGCCCGACGGTGCAGGTCGGCGATCCGTTCACCGAGAAGCTGCTGATCGAGGCTTGCCTGGAGTTGATGCAAACCGACGCGATCGTCGCGATCCAGGACATGGGCGCGGCGGGGCTGACCTCCTCGGCGGTGGAGATGGCGGGCAAGGGCGGGGTTGGCATCGAACTGGAGCTGGACGCGGTGCCGCAGCGCGAGACCGGGATGACGGCCTACGAGATGATGCTGTCGGAGAGCCAGGAGCGGATGCTGCTGGTGCTGCGGCCGGAGGCCCAGGAGCTGGCGCGGGCGATCATCGAGAAATGGGAGCTGGATTACGCGGTGATCGGCCGGATTACCGACACCGACCGGATCGTGGTGCGGCATCGGGGCGTGGTGGAGGCCGATATCGCGCTGGGGCCGCTGGCCGAGGCGGCGCCGCTGTACCGCCGGCCGACGACGCCGCCGGCGGCGCCGGAGCCGCTCGGCAATCCGGTGTCGCGGGCGACGCTCGGCGAGGCGCTGCTGAAGCTGCTGGCCTGCCCGGATCTGGCCTCGCGGCGCTGGATCTGGGATCAGTACGACAGCACCGTGGGCGGGCAGACGGTGAAGCGGCCGGGAGCCGCGGATGCCGCGATCGTCCGGCTGGAAGGCAGCCGGCGGGCGCTGGCGCTGACCACCGACTGCACGCCCCGCTATTGCGCCGCCGACCCCGAGGCGGGCGGCGCCCAGGCGGTGGCGGAGGCCTGGCGCAACATCACCGCGACCGGGGCCACGCCGCTGGCGGTGACCGACAACATGAATTTCGGCAACCCGGAGAAGCCGGAGGTGATGGGGCAGTTCGCCGCCGCCATCACCGGCATGGCGGCGGCCTGCCGGGCGCTGGATTTCCCGGTCGTTTCCGGCAATGTGTCGCTGTACAACGAGACCGAGGGGCGGGCGATTTTGCCGACCCCGGCGATCGGCGGAGTCGGCGTGATCGAGGATGCGGCGCTGGCGGTGGGGATCGGGCTGCTGCCGGGGCTGGACCTCGTGCTGATCGGCGCGACCAAGGGCGAGCTTGGCCAGTCGCTGTGGCTGCGCGAATTGTGCGGGCAGGAAGCGGGGGCGCCGCCGGTGGTCGACCTGGCGGCCGAGCGGGCCAATGGGGATTTCGTGCGGGGGCGGATTCTGGCGGGCGGGGTGGCGGCGTGCCACGACCTGTCCGATGGCGGGCTGCTGGTGGCGGTCGCGGAGATGGTGCTGGCCGGGGATATCGGAGTCGAGCTGACGCCGCGGGCCTCCTCCCCGGCGTTCTGGTTCGGCGAAGACCAGGCGCGGTATCTGCTGGCGGTGCAAGACGGCGCGGCTTTGTGCGCCGCCGCCGGGCACGCCGGCATACTCGCGGAGCGGATCGGCCGGTCGCCCAGCGGTGGCGGGCATGGTTTGACACTGGATGGCAGCATCGCCATATCGCTGAAGACGCTGCGCGCGGCCCATGAGGGGTTTTTTCCCGCCTGGTTTGCCTGAAGCAGCGGTAGGAGCCAACGATCCCATGGGGATGCAAGCCGCCGAAATCGAAGCGCTGATCAAGGGCGCGTTTCCCGATGCCGAAATCACCATCGAAGATTTAGCTGGCGATAACGATCATTTCGCCGCTACCGTGATCTCGGAGGCGTTCCGCGGCGTGCCGCGGGTGCGCCAACACCAACTGGTTTACGCGGCGCTCGAGGGCCGCATGGGTGGGGCGCTGCATGCGCTCGCCTTGCAGACCTCGGCGCCGGAACAGGAGTGAAAGATGGAAGACGTTCATAGCCACATCCAGGCGCAGGTAGATGCCGCGCCGGTCCTGTTGTTCATGAAGGGCACGCCGATGTTTCCGCAATGCGGGTTCTCGGCGCGGGTGGTGCAGATCCTGAAAGCCTCGGGCGTGCCGTACAAGACCGTGAACGTGCTGGAGGATCCGGCGGTGCGGGATGGGATCAAGAGTTTCAGCAACTGGCCGACGATCCCGCAGCTTTATGTGAAGGGCGAGTTTGTCGGCGGCTGCGACATCATCACCGAGATGTACCAGTCCGGCGAGCTGGAGACGTTGCTGGCCGAAAAGGGCGTCGCCGCCTAGCGCTGGTCGGTCGTCGGTTCGAGGGACGGGTGACGCCGCGCGGTTGATGCGGGTTGTTTTCGTGACCGATGAGTTGCCGCGGCTGGGGCTTTCGGGCCACCAGGCGATGAACCATGCGGTCGTTTCCTGGCTGCGCGGGCTGGGCCATGAGGTGATGATTTTGCTGGTTGGCGCCAGGCTGGGCTGGCCGGTGGAGCGGTTTGCGCTGGCGCCGGTGGCGGGGCCCGAGGTGGTCGGCCTGCGGGGTTTTGTTCTGGCCGGCACCGCGCCGGCCCTTGCCGGGATAGTGGCGCGGCGGCTGCTGCGCCTGGCACCGGCGCGGGCCGCTGCGTGGCTGCGGCGGCGGGCCAGGGCAAAGAATTTTGGCGGGGCCGACGCGGTGCTCGGAAGTTTTATCACGGCGGCGCAGGCCGGCTGGTGCGGCCGCGCCATCGCCCAAGCGCGGCCCGACGCGGTGCTGGTCGATACGTTGTTCCGGGCGGCGGCGCTGCCGGGGCCGGCGGTGTCCGGAGCAGGGCCGCGACGGGTGATTTTTGCGGTCGATGTGTTTCACCGCCGACACCGCTCGCTGGCCGAAGGCGGCTACCGGGTGCATCCGGCGGTGCTGCCGGCCGCGCTAGAGGCGGACTTGTTGAACCTGGGCGACGCCATCGTCGCGATCCAGCCGGAAGAGGCGGCGGTGCTGCAAGCGCTTTGCCCGGAACGGCTGGTGGTGACGGCGCCGATGCCGGCTTTGCCGTGTCCCCGGCCGGACGGGGTGGCGCGGCGGGCCGGCCGGCTGGTGTTCGTCGGCAGCGCGACACTGCCGAACATCGACGGGTTGCAATGGTTTCTGGCGGAGATCTGGCCAGTGCTGCGGCGGGCCGATCCGGGGCTTTCGCTCGATATCGCCGGGGACTGCGGGGCGCAGCTGCGGCAGGTGCCCGCGGGGGTGAACCGGCTTGGCCGGGTGGGCGACCTGGCCGGGGTGCTGCACCGCGCGGCGCTGGCGATCTCGCCGCTCCGGGTCGGCTCCGGGCTGAAGATCAAGCTGCTGGATTATGCCCGGCACGGGCTGACGACGGTGGCGACGCCGATCAGCCTGGCCGGGTTCGCGGCCGATGCGGCGGCGCCGTTCGTGGCCGCCGGGGTCGATGCGGGGTTTGCCACCGCGATCCTCGGCCAGCTTGCCGCGCCGCCGGATGACGGCCGGGCGCTGGCCTATGTGGAGCGGCATTACGGCACCGCCGCCAGCTTCGCCGGGCTGGCGGCGGTACTTGGCGCTCGCGCGGCCGACTGACCAACAAAAATTTACGGAGGGACGCGGAAGGCCGCGGAGGAGAGTCGAGGCCGCGCGAAGCGCCAAACTTTTATCGCTCCCCACTCTCCGAGTGGGCAACCCCGTCATGGGGTCCGGGGCCTCACGGCCCCGGCCGCCGGAGGCTTTTAGCTTAACACTCCAACATCCGGCGCAGCAGTTCGACGTCTTCGGCGAAGCTGGGGTCTTTGGCGCTTAGTTCGGTGATGCGGGAGACGGCGTGCATGACCGTGGTGTGGTCGCGGTCGCCGAAGTGGCGGCCGATGTCGGGCAGGGATTTGCTGGTGAGTTGTTTGGCGAGGAACATCGCGACCTGGCGCGGCCGGGCGATGTTGCGCGAGCGCCGGGCGGAGGACATTTCGGTGATGCGGATGTTGTAGTGTTCGGCGACTTTCTTCTGGATTTCCTGGATGGTGACGCGGCGGTCGAAGGCGCGCAGCAGGTCGTGCAGCACTTCGTGGGCGGTTTCCAGCGAGAGTTGGCGGTTGAACAGGTTGGCGTGGGCGACCAGGCGGTTCAGCGCGCCTTCGAGTTCGCGGACGTTCGAGGTGATTTTATGGGCCAGGAATTCGAGCACTTTGGGCGGCACTTCGACGCCGGCGCGGGCGGCCTTGGCTTCCAGGATGGAGATGCGGAGTTCGTAGGTGGTGGCGTGCAGGTCCGCGACCATGCCGCAGCCGAGGCGGGTGCGGAGCCGGTCCTCGATGCCGGAGAGGTCGGAGGGGGATTTGTCGGCGGAGACGACGATCTGTTTGCCGGCGTCGATCAGCGCGTTGAAGGTGTGGAAGAACTCTTCCTGGGTGTTGTCCTTGCCGATCAGGAATTGCAGGTCGTCGATCATCAGCACGTCGACGCTGCGCAGTTCGTTCTTGAATTCCATGGTGGACTGGTAGCGCAGCGCATTGATGAAGCGGACCATGAACTTTTCCGCCGACATGTAGGCGACGGAGGTTGGTTTGCCGCGCTTGACCGAGAGTTCCCAGGCGATGGAGTGCATCAGGTGGGTTTTGCCGAGGCCGACGCCGCCGTACAGGAACAGCGGGTTGAAGCCGGCGATGGCCGGGCTTTCGGCGACGCGGCGGGCGCAGGCATAGGCGAATTCGTTGGGTTTGCCGACGACGAAGCTCTCGAAGGTGAAACGTTGGTCCAGGGGTGCGGCGACCGCGGGCGCGGGGCCGGAGTCCGGCCGGGTTTCGGGGCGTGACGGCGTTTCGCTCTGCGCGGCGTTCGGTTCGGCGAGGTCCGGCACGGCGCGGGCCGGGCGGGTGCGGATATCGACGCGGCGCACTGCCGGGTTTTCGGCTTTCCAGAAGCTGGTGATCAGCGCGCCGTATTCCTTCGCCACCCAGTCGCGCAGGAAGCGGGTCGGCAGGATCACGGTGAGTTCGTCGCCGTCGAGGCCGGCGAGGGCCACCTGTTTCAGCCAGCTACGATATTCGACCTCGCCGACTTCCTGTTGCAGCCGGCCGCGGACGCGGATCCATTGTTGGGCCAGTTCCGCTTCGTCATCGGCCCGGCTGGCGCCGAGGGTCGCCACGTCTGCCAATGGGGCTTCGCCGTCACGCATGGTCTGGACCTCGAGGTTCATGTTGAACGCTGCTCCACCGCGCCGCGGGCGCCGATTTTAGTGCCGGATTCTGGCTCGCGTAAGCTCAAGAGATGTGTTGCTTCCCAGAAAAAAGACGTTCCCGAAACTCGCGTCAAGCGCAGGATTGTATGTCACGATGGGTTCGCCGCGCAAGCGCCGAATCGGATTGCTGCCGCCGATAAAGCTTTGAAATCATCCGAGAAAGCCGCAAATTCAACAGCCTCAAAGACGCCGCAAAAAGACGAATAGGTTCGGAACGCAAGCGCAACATAAAATTCAGGTGCAGCGTTGCGACTGTTGCGGCGCACTGCCTGAAGTTGCAACAAAAATTCGCCGCGTCTCACGACGAGACCGGTGGCGCGGAATATTTTCGGTGGTCGTTATCGGGCGAGCGCGCGATAACGTGATCGAAACTCTTGAGCGTAATTAGTTATCGGTCACCGCGCGCTCGTTGCGTTTCGGTGAGCAATCGGATGGCGCGGTCGATCGCTTTGCGTTTCGACTTCGAGCCTGCTGCTTTAGCCGATGTCAGCCGGGCGTTATGCCGCGGCGCCGACGGCTTTCACGCGGGCCGAGAGGCGGGAGAGTCTGCGCGCCACGGTGTTGGCCTTGAACACGCCCTTGCCGGCGGCGCGTTGCAGTTCCGGCTGCGCGACGCGGAAGGCTTCGCGCGCCGCCTGGTGGTCGCCGCTGGCGACGGCTTCCTCGACCTTGCGCATCACGCCCTGCACCCGCGACTTGCGCGCCTTGTTGCGCGCGGTGCGCTTGATGGTCTGCCGTATGCGCTTGCGCGCCGATGCGATGTTCGCCATGGGTCGTGAGAATCCGTCTCTGGGAAAAGGCGCGGTCTAGTCCCGGCCTCGGGCGGCGTCAAGCTGGGTGGCGCTGTTCAATACGGCACCAGCGGCGCCGGTGCGCCCACCGCGGGGCCGGTTGGCGGGGCCGGCGGGACGGCCACACCGGGCGGCAGCTGCAGGAACTGGCCGGGCGCGACCGGCGGCGCCGTTGGCGTGCCCGGAACCACCAATGGCGTTGGCGCGCCGGTGAGCGGCGTGCCGGTGACGGCGGTGGGGGCGGCGAGCGGCGCGGCCTCGATCGTGCCGGTGGTTGGCGCCGGGCCGTAGCCGGCGGCCGCACCGAAGCCGCCGGCCGGACCGGCGATCACCCAGTCCGCGAGGTCGTGCTGGATCTGGTACTGCAGCTGCACGTTCATCGCGTCCATCAGCTGCTTGGTCATGCCGTAGAGCGCGGCCTGGGTATCGTTCTGCGAGGCGTCGGAGTCGGGCGCGGTCTGGGTGTGGCTGACTGTGGCTTCGGTGAAGCCGGTGTGGCGGCCATCGGCGCTGGCGACGTCGACGCGGACGGTCATGGCGCCGACCAGATTGCCGCCGGCGGAATCGATCGAGGCGGCCCCGATGGTGACGGTCGCGGTGCCGGGGGTGCCGGCGCCGACCAGCCGGCGCGTCAGCTCGGTCTGCAGCACCGTGGGTGGCGGCGCCGGGTCCTGGCCGATCCACTGCGCGGCGTTCGGGTCCGGCACGTATTGGTTGATGACGTTGACGGTAGCGACCTTCAGCACGATCGGCGGCAGGTAAGAATAATTGAGCGGCGGGAAGGTCTGCGGCGGCGGCGGGCTGGAGCAGCCGGCGATGCCGGCGAGCAGGAGGGCGGCGAAGCCGAGACGCAGGGTGCGGCTCATGGCGTGACGCCGGCGCGGCCGGCGACGGTGCCGCGGGCGAAGCGGAAGTCGAAATTGCAGAATTCGCAGGTCATGATGATGTCTCCGTCAACCGCCATGTGGTCGAGGTCGTCGGTGGAAAAGCCCTCCAGGATGGCGCCCAGACGAGCCCGGGAGCAGCGGCAGCCATAGGCCAGGCGGCGTGGTTTGTCCGCCGCCACGCCCTCGGCGTGGAACAGCCGGTACAACAGGTGTTCCGGCGCCAGCGCATCGTCCAGCAGCTCGGCCTCGGTAACGGTGTCGGCCAGGATGGCGGCGGTGCGCCAGGCTTCCTCTTGGTCGGTCTCGGAGCTTTCGGGGTCGATGCCGCCGGCGCCGGCGACGCGCTCCAGGATCAGCGCGCTGGCGCGCCAGCCCTCCGCGCCGGGGCCGGCGGCGAGATGGATCCTGCAGGGCAGTTGCTCGGAGGTGGCGAAGTAGTGCTCGGCCATCTGCGCCAGGCTGTCGCCTTCCAGGGAAACGATACCCTGGCTCGGTTCGCGCTCGGCCGCCTGATCGACGGTGAAGGCGAGGTAGCCGTCGCCGAGCAGGGCGCGGGCGCTGCCTTCTGCGGGCAGCGTGGCTTCGGCATTAATGCGGGCGTAGCCGCGCAGGGCGCCGGTATCGGTGCAGTCGGCGAGCAGGAACGGCACCGGGCCGTCGCCCTTGGCCTGCAGGCTGAACGAGCCGGAGAATTTCAGCGCGGTCGCCAAGGCCGCCGCCAGCGCCAGGGCCTCGCCGAGCAGGCGGCGGACAGCCGGCGGGTGGTCGTGCCGGGTCAGAAGCGTGTTGGCGAGCGGGCCGAGCCGGATCAGCCGGCCGCGCACCGGCTGGTTCGGCAGGTAGAACGGCGTGACACCGCGGGCCACCGCGAGATCGGGCACGTCCGGCCGGGAGCTGTCCAGGAAAGCCGGGAGTTCGGTCATTGGTGCCAAGATAGGCAGCTTTCCGGTCCGTTGCCATACGGCCAAGTCCGCGTTACCGATCGGCAATGGAGAAGCTCGAACTACCGCCGGGCGACCTCGGCGGCGCGGTCAAGCGGTTGTCGCGCGCCAGCGTCCTGGTGGTCGGCGATGCGATGCTCGACCGTTACGTGTATGGCGCGGTCAACCGGGTCAGCCCGGAGGCGCCGGTGCCGGTGCTGACGGTGCTGCGCGAGGTGGCGATGCCGGGCGGGGCCGGCAACGTGGTGCGCAACCTGATCGCGCTGGAGGCGGCGGTGGCGTTCGTCTCGGTGGTGGGCGACGACCAGGCCGGGTCCGACCTGACCGGGCTGATCGGCGGCCAGCAGGGGGTGGAGCCGTGGCTGCTGGTGCAGAGCGGGCTGACCACGACGATGAAGACGCGGTATATCGCGCAAGGCCAGCATCTGCTCCGGGCCGACCGGGAAGAGACGATCGCGCTGCCGGAGAAGCTGGCGGAGCGGCTGCTGCGGATCGCCACCGACGCGATGGCGGCGACCAGCGTCACCGTGCTTTCCGACTACCGCAAGGGAGTGCTGGAGGCGGAGGTGGCGCAGCGGCTGATCGCGGCGGCGCGGCAGCTGGGGCGGCGGGTGATCGTCGACCCCAAGGGCCGGGATTATGGCCGTTACGCAGGGGCCGACGTGGTGACGCCGAACCGGCGCGAGCTGGCGGAGGCGACCGGGCTCGGCGTCGAGGACGAACGCGGCATCGTTGCGGCGGCGCAGGTGCTGTTGCAGCGGCATGGGTTCGGGGCGGTGCTGGTGACGCGCTCCGAGGACGGCATGAGTTTGATCGCGCCGGATTTGATCCGGCATTTTCCGGGCGAGGCGCGGGAGGTTTTTGACGTCTCCGGCGCCGGCGACACCGTTGTTGCCACATTAGCGGCGGCGTTGGCGGTGAATGTGCCGCTGGCCGACGCGGCGCGGCTCGCCAACATCGCGGCCGGCGTTGTGGTGGGGAAAGTGGGCACGGCGGTGGCGCGGCAGAACGACATTCTGGCCGAGATCACGCCGGCGACCGGGGCGCTGCGCAAGGTGGTGACGGCGGCGGCGGCGGCGGAGGCGGCGGAGCGCTGGCGGATGCGCGGCTATACGGTGGGGTTCACCAATGGCTGCTTCGACCTGCTGCATCCGGGGCATGTGCATCTGCTGGAGCAGTGCCGGGCGATGTGCGACCGGCTGATCGTCGGGATCAACGCCGATGCCTCGGTACGGCGGCTGAAGGGGCCGACCCGGCCGGTGCGCAACGACGCCGAGCGGGCGGCGGTACTGGCCTCGCTCGCCAGTGTGGACCTGGTGTGCGTGTTCGAGGAGGACACGCCGCTCGACATCCTCAACCTGATCCGGCCGGACCTGCTGGTGAAGGGGTCGGACTATACCCATGACACCGTGGTGGGCGCGCGCGAGGTGGAGAGCTGGGGCGGCAAGGTGGCGTTGGCGCAGCTGCTGCCGGGGCATTCGACGACGGCGACGCTGGCGCGACTGCGTGGCTGATCCGCCGCTGGGGCCGGAGGTCGATGCCTGGCCAAGGCCCCTGCCCGTCCGGGCGGCGATGGCGGGCGGGCATGTGGGGTTGGAGCCGCTGCACCGGCGTCATGCAGCGGAGCTGTTCGAGGCGGCGGGGGATGCGGCCTCGAGTTGGACCTATTTGTCGTACGGGCCATTTGCGACCGTTGCGGCCATGACGCAGTTCGTGGCGGCGCAGGCGGCGGTGCATGATCCGATGTTCTGGGCGGTGCGGCCGGTGGTGAGCGGACGGGCGTCCGGATGGCTGTCGCTGATGGAGATCGAGCCGGCGCATGCGGCGATCGAGCTCGGCCATATCTGGTTCGCGCCGGCCTTGCGGCGCACCCGGGCCGCGACCGAGGCGATGTTCCTGGCGCTGTCCCATGCCGCCGACGGGCTGGGCTACCGGCGGCTGGTGTGGAAGTGCGACGCGTTGAACGCGGCTTCGGTGCGGGCGGCGTTGCGGCTCGGCTTCAGCCGCGAGGGGACGCTGCGGGCGCATAAGGTGGTGAAGGGCCGGCGGCGGGACACCGCGATGTTCAGCATTGTGGCCGAGGAGTGGCCCTCCCGCCGCGATGCGATCCAGCGCTGGCTGGCGGCGGAGAATTTCGCGCCCGATGGGACGGCGCTGCGTGGGCTGGCGGAGTTGCGGGAAACAGCCTCTTAGAGGTTGGGAGCGTGCCCTGGTCCGACGCGCCGGTCGCTGAAACGGGCCGCGGACAATCCTTAACATTTGATGTCAAACGTTCTTCCTTAAACGTCGTTCGGCGGTCTAGGGTTCCGGCGCCACCTCGAAAAATTGGAGAGACCTGTATGGCCGACACCACCGTTTCCGCCGGCGTGACCTCGAGCGGCCTTAGTTTCGCCAGTGGGGGCACGCTGACGGTGCTGTCCGGCGGCAAGGCCGTGGATACCAGGCTGGTTGGCGGGCACGGCAATATCTATGGCAGGGTCAGCGGCACGCTGTTGAGTGGCGGCGGGCGGGAGAGCCTGTTTTCCGGCGGCGTTTCGGTCAGCGCGACGATCGGCAAGGGCGGCGCCGAAGTGGTCTATACCGGCGCCGTGACCTCCGGCGACAGCGTCGGTTCGGGCGGCAATGAAACTCTCTACGATGGCGGCCGGTCCTCGGGCACCGTGCTGAACCGGGGCGGCGCCGAGACCGTGCTGTCGGGCGGCAAGGCCTACCGGACAGCGGTCGGCAGCGGCGCCACCGAAACCGTGCGCAGCGCCGGCACCACGTATTCCGCGACGATCGCCAGCGGTGGCATCGAGGCGCTGCTGAACGGCGGCATCGCCTCCGCGGCGGTGGTGCAGAGCGGTGGTTTGCAGACGGTCTCCGGCGGTAGCGCTTTCGGGACCACGGTTTATGGCAAGCAGGACGACGATGGCGGGCTGGTCAAGGGCAGCAAGCTGAGCGGCGGGTCCGCCACGATCACGGGCGGCGGGATCGCCTCCGGCACCACGATCTATGCCGGCGGCGTGCAGAGCGCGGTGGGCAGCGGCACCACGACCTATAACACCGTTATCTCCAGCGGCGGCGCGCAGGATGTCTCCGGCCGGGGTGCTGCCAGCGGCGGCACGGTCTATGCCGGCGGGATCGAGGATGTCGGCGGCGGCGGTTCGTTCGACCAGTCGATGGTGATCCTGAGCGGCGGCGCGGAGATCGTTTCCTCCGGCGCCTACACCTACCTCACAGTTATCGAGACCGGTGGGCAGGAGACGCTCAACTCCGGCGCTCTCAGCTATTTCGATACGGTCGCCGGCGGCAGCGAGACTGTGTCTTCCGGCGGTCTTGCCAGCGGCAGCACCTTGTTCGGCGGCGGCAGCGAGACTTTGCTGAACAGCGGCGTTTCGCTGTTCGCCGAGGTCGGTCAGGGCGGCATCCAGACCATCTCCTCCGGCGGCGTCGCCTTCGGCACCATGCTGCTGAAGGGGGGCGGCGCCGCGGTTTTGGCGGGTGGGCTGACGCTGGACGCGGCGATCAGCGGCGGCGTGCAGAACGTCTATTACGGCGGCCTGGATTCCGGCGGCACGATCTACAAAAACGGGCTGGAACAGGTTTTCAACGGCGGCTTCACCAGCAACGTGACGATCAGCGCCGGCGGCGAGCAGGTGTTGTTCCTCGGCGGCTATATCGGTGGCCACGCCATTGCCACCACGGTGTCATCGGGCGGTGAGCTGCTGGTCGCGGGCGGCGTCGCCGCCGGCGCGATCGTCGACAAGGGCGGCGTGCTGGTGGTCTCCTCCGGCGTCGCCAGCGGCAGCGTCGTCGACAGCGGCGGCCAGCAGACGGTGGCCGGCGGCCGGGCCAAGGGCACCGTGCTCAGCGGCGGCGCCGAAAGCGTGTTCGGCACCACCACCGGCACGCAGGTCAGCTCCGGCGGCGCGCAGAACGTATTCTCGGGCGGCATCACCAGCGGCACGGTGGTTTACGCGGGCGGCCACCAGTCGATCTTTCTGGGCGGCGTGTCCTCCTTCACCGTGCTGTCGAGCGGCGGCGGCGAGGCGGTGTATTCGGGCGGCGCGTCGTTCGGCACCTTTGTCAGCAACGGGACCGAAACGGTGCAGGCCGGCGGCGCCGGCGAGGGCACCGAGGTTTTCAAGGACGGCTACCAGATCCTCTCCGGCGGCGAGGCTTTCGGCACCGAGCTGAAATCCGGCGGCAGCGAATTCGTCAGCGGCGGCGGCACTTCATTGAGCCCGGTGGTGAGCGTCGGCGGGTTCGAGGACGTGTTCTCGGGCGGTCTCGCGACCGGCGCCTTTGTCGAGAGCGGCGGCGGTGCCTTCGTGATGAGCGGCGGCAAGGCCGATGGCAGCTTCATCGTCAGCGGCGGCAAGATCACGGTGTTCGCCGGCGGCGGCACCAGCGGCACGCTGGTTTCGGCCGGCGGCTATGAGCTGGTGGCCGGCGGCGAGGTCTCCGGCACGCTCGATTACGGCAAGGAGGTCGTCACCCGCGGCGTCGCCTACGCGCCGACCGGCAATGGCGTCGCCTATGGCACCACGGTCGAGAGCGGGGCGATGCAGATCGTCCAGGGCGGCACCGCGACCGGCACGCTGCTGTATGGCAGCGCCACCGTGTTGCTGGCCGGCAGCGCCACCTCGACCACCGTGTTCAGCGGCGGCGCGCAGCTGGTCTCGGCAGGCGGGCTGGCGCTCTATACGGCGGTTTCCAGCGGCGGGACCGAGACGGTCGGCCTGCAGGCCACCGACAAGTACAGCGATGTGACGACCGGCGGGTATGAATACGTGCTGTCGGGGGGCACCTCGATCAGCGCCACCGTGACCTCGGACGGCAACATGGATGTGCAGAGCGGCGGCCGGGCGTTGGCCACAATGGTGAGCAGCGATTCCGATGTGGAGGTCGATTACGGCGGCAACATAAAAGGGGCGACGCTTAATTTCGGCTACATCACGCTGTATGGCGGCACCGCCACCAGCACCACGCTGAACCAGGGCTTCATCTTTGTCACCGGCGGCAGCCACGCCTATGATACCACGATCAACAGCGGCAGCTATCTGGATATTTTCGGCGGCGGGATTTCGGATGGCGCGACGGTCAATTCCGGCGGCGTCGAAACCATTCTGGGCAGTGCGCTGAACACCAGGATCAATGGCGGGACGGTGAACCTGCGCGGCACCACGAACGGCACGATCTTTACCGGCAGCGGCGGCGAGTTGGTGATCGACAATCCGACGATGCCGACCTCGGTGATTTCCGGCTTCGCGGCGGGTGACCAGATCGAGCTGGCGGCGGTGACGTATTCGGCCGGCGACACGGTGGCGGTGACCAAGGCCGGGATCGTCACGGTAACGGCGGGCGGGGTGGCTTATAATCTGCACATCGCCGGGGCGACGGTGGGGGAGAGCGATTTTGCTTTCGGCTCCGGATCGATCCTGACCCGTGGCGACACGCCGACGACCATGCAGTTCATCAAGCCGGCGGCGGTTGCCGGTGCCGCGCCGGTTGTGCCGGCTGGCGATGCGACGCTGGTGACGATGTTCAGGAACGCGGTGGCGGCGCCGGCGGCGGTGCAGTCGGCGACGGTGCCGGGGGCGTTGCCGTTCAGCCTGCCGACCTTGCACGAGGTCATCGTGGCGCCGCATTCGGCGATGCTGCACTTGTGAGGTTCTGTCTCAAAGGGGAGGCTGGAGCATTAGTTTGAGGTTGAAAGGGAAGTGCGGAGTGATTCAACCTCAAGCGATCATGCTCTAGCCATTCGGCTGGGGTTGTTGGTTGGTTTGGTTCTGGATTGCTTCAGCGCTTCGCGCCTCGCAATGACGAGGTGGGTGAGTCGTGGCTTTAGAACTTCGGCTGGAAGTCGGGAGCGCCGGTTTGCCAGAGGATGAAGGCGATCTCGTCGGCCCAGGCGGCGTTGTCCTGCGCCTTGGTGTCGCCGATCCCGTGGCCGGAATCGGGCGCGACGCTGAGCAGGATCGGCTTGGCGCTGGCGGTCGCCGCCTGTAGCCGGGCCGCCATCTTCGCCACTTCCCAGGGCGCGACGCGCGGGTCGTTGACGCCGGTTTCCAGCAGCACCGCCGGGTAGCGCACGCCGTCCCGGACGTGGACATAGGCGCTCATGCCGTACAGGCCGTGGAAGCCGGGCTCGGTGGTGACCGAGCCGAACTCGATGATGTTCGGCGGACCGTTGGCGGTGAATTCCGAGCGCAGGTTGTCGGTCTCTCCATGGCTGTCGATGGCGGCGGCGAAAAGTTGCGGCGCCCAGTCGATGGCGCCACCGATGGTGATGCCGCCGGCGCTGCCGCCCTGCCCCGCCAGATACGCGGGCGAGGTATAATGCTGGTCCTCGAGGTATTGGGCGCAGGCGATGAAGTCGAACACGGTGTTGAGCTTGGTCAGCTTCATGCCGGCCTTGTGCCAGTCCTCGCCGTTCCAGCCGCCGCCCCGCACATGAGCGACGGCGATGATGCCGCCGCGGTCGAACCAGGGCAGCGCCGCCGGATCGAAAAACGGCGTCAGGGTGATGCCGTAGCTGCCGTAGCCGATCAGCATGGTCGGGTTCCTGCCGTCCAGTTTGGTGCCGGCCTTCATGACGATGGAAAGCGGGATCCGGGTGCCGTCATAGCTGGTGGCGGTGACTTCCCGGGAGGTCAGGCCGGGGCCGCCAATGGCGTTGTCGAGCTTGGTGTCGGTGGCCGTCGCCGTTGCCGGGTCGTAGCGATACCACAGGACCGAACGGGTCCATGATTCCAGGCTGAACAGGGCGCCGTCGGTGACTTCGTTGGCGACCAGGGCGTCGATGGTGCCGGGATAGGGCAGCCGCACCGGCAGGGCGGCGCCCGCCCCTCCGGCGGCGAGCGGCAGCCGGGCGATGCCGCCCTGGCCACCGGCCGAACTGGTGACGTAGAGCGCGTCCTTGGCCACGGCCAGGGCGCGGATGACGGCGGCACTTTGCGGCACCACGATTTTGGCATGGGCGAGATCGGGTGCGGCGAGGTCGATGCCGAGGACCTGGTAGCGCGGCGCGCCGGCGTAGCTGAGCAGGAACAGCCGGCTGCCGGCGGCGTCGAACGCGGTAATGCCGTCGGCTTTGCCGGCGATCCGGGTCCAGACCGGCTTGCCGGCTTGCAAGGCGGCGATCGGCGTTTCGTACAGCGCGTCGATGACGTTGTTGCTTTCGTTCTCGGTCAGCACGCCGAAGCCGTAGGGGCAACCGGGGAAGCTCATCACCAGGGCGTCCTGGTCGGGCGCGACGGGGACGGGGTTGTTTACGCCATAGCCGAAGACCGGGGTGTCGCCGTCGCCGTTCGGGTTGCGGCCCAGATGGTGCAGGAAGACGCGGCTTTTGAGGTAGAAGTCGGCGGCGGCCTCGCCCGGCGCCAGCTTTTGCAGGCGGTAATAGGCGAAGCTGCCATCCGGCAGCCACCAGACCGGCAGGAATTCGTCGTTGTCGCCGTCGACGCGGTCGATCGCTATGTTCTGGTCCTTGCCGGTCGCGGTTTCGATGACCCGCAGCGTCGCGGCCTCGGAGCCGCCGCCGGAGATGCCGTAGGCGACGTAGCGGCCGTCCTGCGAGGGCTGGAAGAAATTGATCGCCTCGGCGGCGCGGGCGGCGCCGTACTTGTCGGGGTCGACCAGCAGCGTGGTCTGGCCGCTCGCGACGTTCCGCATGTAGAGCTTGGCGGTGTTCTGGCCGGGTGAGGTGCGGGTGTAGAAGTATTTGCCGCCGGCGACGAGCAGCGTGGCGGTGGTGCTGGTCAGGTTGCTGGCGGTGGTAATCTGGCTGAGCAGGGCGGCGCGGCCGGGCATGGCGTCCAGGATGGCGCGGGTGGTGGCGTTCTGGCCCTTCATGTAGGCGGCAAGCGCCGGGCTGCCCGGCGCTTCCATCCAGCGGTAATTGTCGGTGACCTTGGTGCCGTAATAGTCGGTGACGACCGGATGGACCGGGGCCACCGGTGCTGCCGGTGGGGCGGCGTGGGCGGCGGCGAACGAAAGCATGGCGGCGGCGGCGATGGCGGATTTTTTGATCATGCGCGAAGCTGCCAGAGCGGAAGCGAACGCACAATGCAGCCAAAACTTGCATCTTTACCTGCTTTGGCCTTACCCCGGCGGTCCTTTGGTGTGGCGGAGAAGAAGATGTCGTTTCGGGTTGCGGTGGTGGGCGCCACCGGCGCGGTGGGACGGGAGATTTTGAAGACGCTGGCGGAGCGGCGGTTTCCGGTTTCCGAGGTCGCGGCGGTCGCCTCCGGCCGGTCCGCCGGCGGCCAGGTCTCGTTCGGCGAGGACCGGGTGCTGACCGTGAAGAACCTCGACAAGTTCGATTTCGCCGGCTGGGATATCGCGTTGTTCTCGCCGGGCGAGGCGGTTTCCGCCGTGCATGCGCCGCGTGCCGCCGCCGCCGGCTGCGTGGTGATCGACAATTCCGCGCAGTTCCGGATGGACCCGGACGTGCCGCTGGTGGTGCCGGAGGTGAACCCGGAGGCGCTGGGCAGGTTCGGCAAGCGCAACATCATCGCCAACCCGAACTGCTCGACGATCCAGATGGTGGTGGCGCTGAAGCCGCTGCACGACAAATTCGGCGTGAAGCGGGTGGTGGTGGCGACCTACCAGTCGGTTTCCGGCGCCGGCAAGGAAGGGATGGACGAGCTGCTGGCCAACACCAAGGTGATGTTCGTCAACGACAGCAACCCGCCGCAGGTGTTCCAGAAGGACATCGCCTTCAACGTGATCCCGCAGATCGCCAGCTTCATGGATGACGGCGCCACCAAGGAAGAATGGAAGATGGCGGTGGAGACGCGGAAGATACTGGGGCCGGACATCGCGGTGATGGCGACCTGCGTGCGGGTGCCCGTGCTAATCGGCCATGCCGAGGCGGTGCATGTGGAGTTCGAGCGGCCGGTAAGCGTGAACGAGGCGCGGGCGGTGCTGCGGGCGGCGCCCGGCGTGATCGTGCACGACCAGCGGGTGGATGGCGGCTACATCACGCCGGCGGAGGCGAAGGGCGAGGACGCGGTTTATGTGTCGCGCATTCGCAAGGACCCGACTGTGGAGAACGGGCTGGCATTCTGGTGCGTCGCCGACAACCTCCGCAAGGGCGCGGCGCTGAACGCGGTGCAGATCGCGGAGTTGCTGGTGGCGGGAAACATGCTGGCGCGGAAGGCGGCCTGACGTTGCGCTGGCGGGTCGATTCCGAGACCGGGCGGCTGCGCGACGTGCTGCTGTGTCCGCCCTCGCATTACCACTGGATCGACACCAACGCGGTGGCGCATGCGACGCTGGCGGCCGGCACCGCGGCGGATGCCGGGCGGCGGGCGGGCCAGTACGAGCAGCTGAAGCAGGCGCTGCGGCAGGCCGATGTGGAGCTGCACCATACCGTGCCGGAGGCGCATCTGCCGTATCAGGTTTACACCCGGGATTCGTCGCAGACGACGCCCTGGGGGCCGGTGCTGACGATGCTGGCGATGCGGCAGCGGCGCGGCGAGTATGCCTCGCTGCTGGAGTTCCATGGCCGGCATGACGGCATTTGGAAATACGCCACGGCCGGGACGGTGGAGGGCGGCGACATCCATATCGTCCGGCCGGGGCTGCTGGTGGTGGGGTATTCCGGGGTGCGGACCAGCCTGGAGGGGGCGACGCAGTTTGCCGGATGGTTTGCGGCGCAGGGCTGGGAGACCAGGCTGGTGCCGTTCGCCGAGCATTTTCTGCATCTGGACGTGTTGTTCTGCATGGCGACGCCAAGGCTGGCGGTAGCGTGCATCGAGGTGCTGGGCGAGGCGTTTGAGCGTTTTCTGGCGGAGCGGCAGATACGGGTGATACCGGCCAGCTATGGCGAGGTGATGGCGATGTCCTGCAACCTGCTGGCGCTGGGCGATGACCGGGTCATTTCACCCGCTCACTCCACCCGGCTGAATGAAGTACTGCGCGCCGAAGGCGTAGAAGTATTAGACCCCGAGCTGGATGAGTTTGCCCGAGGCGGCGGCTCGGTCCATTGCATGACAATGCCGCTGGCTAGAAACAGCGTTTAACAATTTGGCTGGTTGAGTGGCCAACCCCGTCCAGGGGTCCGGGGCCTCACGGCCCCGGCCGCCGGAGGCACTGCGAGCTATCTCATAAGTCTATTCTGGTGGCCGGCTAGGCGCGATTGCCTGCGCTCCGGTGCTCACGTACTTTAAGTACGCTGCGCTCCGGTGCTCGGCAATCACCCCTATCCGACTCACCAGAGCGACTTCTGAAACAGCCTCTTAGTAGTTATCGCGCAGTCTGCCGCCGATGGCACCAGCCACGGAGGCGATGAAGGCGCCGATCAGCATCGAGATGAAGGTGTAGATCATCGCGCCGGAGGTTGCCTTGCGGGTGGCGTTCGCCACCTGTTTGGCTTTGACCGCCGCTGCCTGTTCCTGGCCCAGCACGTCGTTGACGCGGGCCTGCGCGTCGGCCGGCGACATGCCGGTGCGGGCGGAGACCAGTTGGGTCAGGTAGGCGTTGTCGGCGGCCGGGATGTTGCCGCCATTGGCCGCGCCCTCGGTGAGGATGGTGGCGGCTTCGGAGCGGGTTTGCTGGTCCGACATGCCGGTGACCATGGCCGCCGAACCGCTGGCGGGGGTGACAGGGGTGCCGTTGGCGTTGACGTTCTGGCGGAACAGCATGTCCACGAAATAGCGGTTCGAGACCATGGTTGTGTCCGCGTTGCTGGCGGCCTTGACGCCGGCGCCGATGCCGGACGTGGTCATCGAGGAGATGACGCCGACGGCGATCAGCGTTGCGAGCGCCCAGGCGAGGAAGCCGTGCGCGGTGTCACGAAAGAACACCTCGTCGGTATGGACGCCGGTCCATTTGGTCCGCAGCCGGCCAGCCATGTAGCCGCCGAAGGCCGATGAGACCCATTGCACGACGATCAGCCAGATCGCCGCCAGCACGGTGAAGGTGGTCGGCGAGACGCCGGCGCCGGCCCAGGGCGAGACCGAAGCCAGGCCGATGCCGGTGCCGAGGATGATCAGGATGATCGAGATCGCCGAGGCGGTGACGCCGCCGGCGAAGATCGCCGCCCACGAGACGCCGGACGCGGTCGACGCGCCCGCCGTGCCGGCGGGGTCGGCAGCGGTATAAACCGTGCCGACGGGTTGAGGTGTGAGCATTGTTGGCGTCCTTTTTGTATTTTTATTTAGAGTTTAGTGCCAGAGCAGAATGAGCAGGATGATGATCGGTATCGGAATACCGAGCAGCCAGAGCAGAATTGCAGGCATTTTATGTCTCCCTGATTGGTTGATTGGCAAGCGCAGCTGAACTCGGCTGTATCAGGAGATTCGTCAAGACTTTCAACGTTTGTGGCACTTAAGTCATGTCGGGTTTAGCCAGAGTTACAACTCAACCACGCAAACCAAGAATTCCATCCGGGTGGTGGCTGAGGCCTGTTCTTTTCGGCACCGGTAGATAACATGCTTTCATGTTTGAGAGCATGGTCACGTTGAAGTCAGGCGTACAGGTTCGCCAGGAACAGGTTGGCCACTACCTTGCTGACTTTTACAAAGGCGGCCGAAAGCTAGTCGTGACGTTTGAGTCAGCCGGCCTGGACATCGACCGGAAGGACCCGCTTCGGAACTCCTGGTGTCTGTCTCTACTCAGGGCGTTTGGCTATTCCGTCTTGGGGATCAAAGCTCCGGCCGTAAACTGGTATCGAGGCCCTCGATTGCTAGAATGGTTTAGCTCTAAAGAGGTTGCTGACTTTATAGGATCTTTCGACGACGTGGCGTTCCTTGGCGGCTCAATGGGCGGCTTCGCGGCAATTACGTTTTCTCGAGTCGCACCTGGCGCGTTGGTAATAGCGCATAATCCACAATCCACAATGAACCGCCAACTGGTGCCGTGGGAGCGCCGACCTGAAAGCAAAAGATTACTGGTCTGGACCATTTTTCGATGCGGCGGAAGCGGCCCCTTTGGCAAGACGCCTGTATGTATTCTATGACCCATTTCACGTCATAGATCGTAAGCATGTTGCTAGGATCGACGGTCCAAACGTTGAACACCTGAAGATGCCATTTTTAGGTCATGAAACCCCAAAGTCTTTGTTTGACCTCGGGTTGTTCGTGGAGGCGACAAAGATGACTTTGGACGGCACCATGACATCGGAGCGTTTTGCCAAAATGATTCGGTCTCGTCGAACTTTGCCGCGCTACTTCGTCATTGGATCGCGGCGGCTGCAGCACGCAAACCGACCCGAACTTTCCAAGATTTTCGCGGCCTCGTCACGCCCTGGCTTGGACATGCCGAAGTGATGGTGGCTATGCGCTGGGTTATTGCGAAAGCGCGACAAAGCTAACCGCGGTCTGCCGTTGCACGTCGGGCGATGGCAGAAAGATTGCGACGGCGTTGGTGTCCAGCGGGTTATTCAAAATCCGAACATATGGTCGAAGGAAAAGCCGCCGGCGGCGTCGTCGATGCCGTGGAAGCCGAACAGGCGGCAGGTGGCGTCGCGGATCAGGATGTAGCCGGCCTCGCCGGCGGCCTGCAGCGCGGCGGCGGGGAAATGTTGCGCCGGCAGCACCAGGGCCGAGCCGGAACAGGCGATTTGCAGGGGTGCCAACTCCAGCTGGTGGCCGGCGCTGTCGTATAGTTCCAGGACCGTGGCGGAGGTTTCGTGCCACGGCGCCGAGGCCGGGTAGAGCAGGACGCAGAAGCTGGCGCGGCCGCCGAAGCCGAGTTTCAGGTATAGCCGGGTGGAGAGCCCCGGCGGCGGGCCGTTATAGGATTGCGGCTCGTTCTTGTAGGTCATCAGCGTGTTGAAGATGTGCGCGCCGAAGCTGCTTTCGGCGACGTGACCGCTGTCCCGACGCTCGAACCGGAACAGAGCGTGCAGCCAGCCATTGGCGGCGCCGCCGTCGCGAAAGTCGTAGGTCAGCTCGGCGTGGCCGCCTTCGGCCAGGGCGTCCGGCGGCAGCACGTCGTCGAGGTCGAGGGCGATGGCGTGGTGGCGCGGCAGGCGGCCGAGGAAGTGGGATGCGGCCGGGGTGCCGTCGGGCGCGAAGATGTCGAGCCGGAGCGGGGTTTCGGTTTCGCTCAGCGCCATTGGCGTTGGCTGCACGATGGTTCTGTAGGCGCGGCGCGGCAGCAGCGGGAACGGCAACAGGAAGCCGCGGCCGAGGGCGGCCGATAGGGCGGCGATGCCGAGGTCGGGGGTGAGGTCAGCCCGTTCGACGTTGACATGGGCGATGCGGGTGCGGGCGTCGCGCGTGACTTCGTAACGCGGGCGGACCAGGTGGCGGCCGGCCCGAAGTTCGATCTGCGCCGGCCAGTGCAGATTTGGCAGCACGTCCGACACGTCGAGGGCATAGGTGGAGAACGGCGGGATTTCCGGGGCGATCGGGCGCGGCGCTTCGGCGCCCATGCGGTCCAGGGTCATCGCGGCGGCGGGAATTGGTACGGCGTGGCTGTTTTGCAGCCACAGCACCACGCGCTCGTCGGCGCGGGGCGCCGGCAGGCCGGCGAAGCGGTCGGACGGCCAGGCATTGGCGTCGTGGGTGCAGGAGAGCGAGGCGCCGTTGTCGGTGGCGTAGGTGTCAAGGGCGTATTTGACCACGTCGTGGCCGGCGATGCCGATGGCGTGGATGAAGAGCTGGCCGGTGAAGGGCGGCAGGTCGAAGCGTTGCCGGATCGCGGCGCTGTCGACGACGTAGCCGCCGGCCTGGCCGGGGGCGTCGGCCGTCCATTCCGCCAGCACCTTGCCGGCGGCGTCGTATAGCAGGTGGAAGAACTGGACTTTTTTCGCACCATAGCCGGCCCAGTAATTGGCTGTGGTGAGACGGGTGGCGAAATGGTTGTCGTCGCGGAAGAAGACGAAGTTGGTGGCGAAGTTGACCGGATCGAGGTAGCGCGCCTGGTTGCTCAGCAAGGTTGCAGGGAGTTTGGCGGCGTCCAGGGTGAGCAGTTTCGCGGCGGGCGGCAGCAGTGGCGCGATCCGGGTTTGCAAGCGGCTGTCGAAGCCGGCGATCAGGATGGTGGCGGCGGCGGCCTGGGCGAGTGACGTGAGCGGGCGGGCGGTGTGGCCGCCGCGCGGCTGGCCGACCGCCAGGGTGTCGTGGACGTAGATGCCCTCGACCTCGAAGGCCGGGCATAGCGCCAGCAGCGGTGCCGCGATGCCTTCGGGATCGTAGATGGCGACGGGGCCGGCTTCGATGGCCAGCCGGGTTAGTGCCGCGGCCGCCAACGGGTGGGCCAGCGCCTTGTAGACGACGTTGCCGCCGCGCAGATTGTCGAAGGTCTCGATGTCCAGCATGGCCTACAGGTCCAGACGGTGCAGCATTTCCGCCGCCGCCGTGGCCGTATCATCAACCGGTGTTACATCCCAGTGCTCGAACCGGCCGGCGAAGTCGCGCACCCGGCCGTCCTGCGCAAGGGCGGCCATGAAGGCGCCGATGCGGGCGGATTTGCCGGGCAGCCGGGCCAGGAGGACGGGGGCCGAGGTGGCGACGGCTTCGGAGACCATCGAGACCGAGTCGGCGGTGACGACGATCAGGTCGGCGAGGCCGAGCATGGCGAAATAGGGGTTGTCGCCGGCGCCGTCCCAGACCCAAGCGCCGCGCGGCGCCAGCGCCTCACGAAAGACCGCGAGCACCTTCGGCGCGGTGCGGCGGGAGGGGGTGAGGATGAGGCCGACATGGTCCTGGTCCATCATCGCCGCGAGCTGGGCGGCGAGGCGGCGGGCGGTGGCGAGGCTGAGCCGGTAACGGCCGTTGCTGCCGCCGAGCAGCACCGCGACCAGCGGCCGGGGCAGTGCGGCGAAGGTCGGCGACCAGGCCGCGGCGTGGGCGGCCAGGCGGGCCGGGGTGGCGCGGTGCAGGGCGGTGCGGGTGACGATGACGTTGGGCCCCGTGATGCCGTCGTGCCGGGCGGCGACGATCAGGTCGAAGCGTGTGGCCGGCATCCTGGGGTGCTGGACCGCCACCGCCCGCACCCCCGGCGCGCGCATGGCGGCGGCGACGCGGCAGCCGGCGCCGCCGCAGCCGATGACCAGGCCGGGCGGGGCGATTAGGGTCGCTTCGGGCGGCAGCATCCGCCTGGGGTCCGGCCACAGCGATGGCGGCAGCCAGGACCATGGGGCGCGCGGCCGCACCGTGTGCAGGTCGGGCTGCAAGCCCGCTGCTTCGGCCAGGCCCAGCGCCTGGGCCCGCAGCCCGGCGAGGTTGGTGCAGAAAATCCGTGCGTCACGCATCGGCGGCGGTGTGCGGCGCGGCCGGGGGGGCGTCAACCCGCGGTTATGCCGGCGGCGGTGAGCGCGGCGCGGAGTTCGTCGCCGTTCAGCGCAAGGCGGGCTTTGGCGGCGCCCCGCGCGCCGAGTGCGGCGCGAGCCGCCGGGTCGTCGCCGAGCCGGCGCAGGGCGGCCGCCGCGTCGTCCACGTCCGGGTCGGCCCAGAGCGCGCCCGGGATGCGGCCGTAAACGCCGGTGGGGTCGGCGACCGGGATCAGCCGGTAGCCGACCAAGGCGGCGCTGGCATCGTCCATGTATTGCAGGTTGCCGGACCAGCCGGTGGCCACCACCGGGATGCCGCGCAGCATCGCTTGCGCCGGCACCAGGCCGAGGCCCTCGGCGCGGTGCAGGCTGAGCACGACGTCGGAGACGGCGAGCAGGCCCTCCACCCGCTCGGTTGGCCAGGTCTCGGGGAAGATGCGGATGTTGGCCGCCTGCCCGGCCGCCGCGGCGATCTGCCGCGCCTCGTCCGGAAAGGCGGCGGCGCCGGAGAGTTTCAGCGCCAGGAGCTGGTCGCGCCGGTTGCCGAAGGCGGCGCGGAAGGCGGCGATCGCGGCCAGCGGGTTCTTGCGGGTGAAGCTGGAGCCGAGGCTGAAGATCACCGTGGTGACCACCGCGTCCTCGGCCAGGCCGTAGGCGGCGCGGGGCGGCGCCGGGGTTGGATGCCAGGCCAGCGCCAGCGGATAAGGCACCACCCGCACCCGGCCGGGTGCCAAGGCTTCGAGCGGGGCGGCGGTGAAGGCCGAGCAGGCCCAGACTTCGTGGACGTAGCGGGCGCCGATCCGCCATTCCGCCGGCAGCACCGGCAGTTCCCAGGCCCAGGCGCCGATGACCCGCCGGCCGCGCAACAGATCGCGCGGGGCGCGGGCCAGCATCAGCGGCAGCGAGGGGGCGTTGACGGTAAGCAACAAGGCGGCGCCGGGTGGCGGCGCGGCGCCGGGGCGGGCGCCGATGCCGAGCGGCAGCCGGCCGCGCGCAACGCCGAGGGCGATGCACGCCGCCTCGTACACCCGCGCCGCTTCGCCGAGGCCGGTGGCGGCGCCGAACTCGCCGCCGATCGCGAGGCCGGCGGAAGCGGCCGGCGGCGTCGCGTCCCTGCCCGGCGCCAGCAGCGCCGCAGACCGGCGCAAGGCCGCGCGCCGGGCCGCCGGCGGCAGCCGCCGCCACAGCCGATGCGGTAACGAAATTCTTTCCGCCATGCCGCCTTCCTCAAACCCGATTGCGCCATAGCATGGCGCGGCTAGACTGCTTGCATGACCGGCTCCGAACCCTTGCAACAAGCCGATCTCGGCGCGCCGGGCAGTAACCTGCCGGCTGATCTGCCGCATTTTCCGGTCGGCGTGGCGGCGCCGGACCTGGCGCCCTGGTGTGCGGGCAACACCGGTGTCGCCGGGTTTACCAGCCGCGACTCCGGGCGGCCCGGCAAGCACGTGGTGCTGGTCTCGCTGATCCATGGCAACGAAATCGCCGGGGCGATCGTGCTGGACCGGCTGCTGCGCGACGGCTTCTGCCCCGCCGTCGGCCGGCTGACGCTGGGCTTCGCCAATCTCGCCGCGTTCGACCGTTTCGATCCGCAAAATCCTATTGCGTCGCGCTTCGTCGACGAGGACCTGAACCGGGTCTGGGACGACGCGCAATTGTTCGGCGTGCGGCGCTCGGCCGAGCTGGACCGGGCCCGCGAGATGCGACCGGTGATCGACGCCGCCGACATCGTGCTCGACCTGCATTCGATGCTGTGGCCCTCCGAGCCGCTGTTGCTGTGCGGTGCCGCGCCGCGCGGCAGGGCCCTGGCGCTGCAGATCGCGACGCCGCCGGTGGTGGTCGCCGATCACGGCCATGCCGGCGGCAAGCGGCTGATCGATTACGGCCGGTTCGCCGAAGCCAGGGCCGAGGCGGCGTGCATCCTGGTCGAGGCCGGGCAGCACTGGGAAGCGGCGACGGTGGCGCAGACTTTTGTGTCGATCGACCGGCTGCTGCGGCTGACCGGGCTGAGCGCCGCGCGGCCGGACGCGGCACCCACCGCGCGCTTCGCCGAAGTCACCAGCCTGGTCACCGCCAAGACCAACCGCTTCGTGTTTACCCGGCCGTTCCGGGGCGGCGAGATCATCCGCGAAGCCGGCACCCTGCTGGCCCATGACGGCGACACCGAGATCCGCACGCCGCACGATGACTGCCTGCTGGTGATGCCGAGCCTGCGCCCCAGCCGCGGCCACACCGCGATCCGGCTGGCCCGAGAGCGGGCAATCGAGTAGAAGATGGTCTGTGACCGGCTGTCAGACGCGGAGAGTTTGACAGGCAGAAATTAACGGCGTCTCCGGAACGATCTTGAGTTATTACGAAGTAACAAATAAATTGCAGAAGCGGGAGATTCTGATGTTATTCGATGCCACTCAGCAAGAACTGAAAAAGGCTGGCGTACTTCTCTATGCGATGGACCAGGGTCAGACGGCGGTCCTGACGCAGCCTGGCCCTTGGGGAAACGCCTATAGCGGCTATTGCGCCGGCCTGGCCGTGCACTGGATCGCCTTGCGCTATTCCGGCCGGGACTACGCGTACGACAAAAAGACGCTCACCTGCGACACTCCGGACTGGCGGTCGACGGTCAATCAAAATATTCAGGAGTCCGCAGCCGGGAACCTCCTGCAGAAACTGCCGGTGGTTCTGGCCCAGTACGGGCTGTTTCTCAACCTCGGCAACGTCACCGAAATCAAAAATCACAGCCTGACCGGCCGTGATCTTCGGAAAATCGGCGAAGCCCAGGATGGCTGCTACTACATCTCGCTGACCGGCCACGCCGTGGCGATGCAACGCGCAAAGGGCCATGACTGGCGTTTTTTCGACGCGAATTACGGCGAGATCAAGGTGGGGGGCGGCAAAGAGTTCGAGAGGGTCATGGACTGGTTCATGAAATCGAGCGGCTACGATGAGCAGTACAAACAACTCATCCGCGTCATAATGGTCAATCCGCCCCCCTATATCAACGCGAACGCGCTGAAGGCGACCACAGCCGGAGTTGGGGCGACTGAGTAAAGACGATTTTATAAGTCTGATCTAACGGCTGCTAGAGAACTCGTTACGGTTCGGTCGCGGCCCTTCACATTGCCAAGATTGAGCGCCTACGACCATGACGTGCCGCGCCGGCGCGAAGCGCATCAAACCTTTCGCGGCACGGTTCGACGAGCGGCCAACCCATGGCCCAACTCCTGGGGTCCGGGGCACGCCTGCGGAGCAGGCATAAATATTCTGGCGCGCAACGCGCGCGGGCGGCCCCGGCCGCCGAAGGCTTTTGCTTAAAACCGCGACGAGATGGCGACCGAGCCGTACTGGAAGGCCGGCGCTTCGTGGTGGAACTCGGCGGTTTCGAAGATTTCGCTGGCAGTGACGCGCAGGCCGAATAGGATGATGGCGCCGCCGACTTCGAGGTCGCCTTGCGCTGGGGTCAGGGCGACGCCGCGGCTCGACTGGAAGTCGTTGCCTTGGACCAGTTCGTTGTGGGCGACGATGCGCCCTAGGGCGCCGCCGAAGATATACCAGACGAAGGGCTGGGTGGGGGTGTAGGCGTCGGTGCCGCTCATCGCCGGCTGCATCACGGCCGGGCCGAAGTCGGAGTCGAGGCCGGAGCCGATGCGGACGATGGCGCCGGCCTGGGCGTAGATTTCGGTGGTGCCGAGCTGGGCGGTGACCTGCGGCAGGGCCTGCACACCGATGCCGCTATCGCCGAAGCTGGCGAGGTCGGTGCGCCAGATGCGGCCGCCGGTGAAGTCCAGCGTCGGCTCGTTTTTCAGCTGGTAGTGCCAGCCGCGGCTGGTGGTGTCGCCGATGATGGAGTGGAAGCCGTTCTGCACGGACTGGCCGAGGGAGTCCGGGCCGATCACGCCGGCGGTGACGCCGAAGAGGCTGCGGGTGGTGGCGGTATCCTGGATCAGGATGCCGTCCAGCGCCAGGTGGCCGGCGTAGGGCCGGTCATCCGGGTTGGGGTTGTAGGCCTGGGTGTCGACGGGCGTGAAGATTTCCTGCTGCACGTCGATTTCGATACGTTGCGAACCGGCGCCGAAGAGCGCGTGGCCGAAGCCGGCGATGAAGCCGGGGACCGCGCCGGTCGGTGTCACGTAGCCCAGGCGTTCGCCGCTGGTGTAGTAGCGGTCGGTGCCGGGGACCGAGAACGCGTCGTTCTCGATCTGCAACGTGACGATGCTGTCCGGGTCGTTCAGCGGCGTGGCGGTCTGGGCGTGGGCGGCGGGGATGCAGGCCAGCGGCGTTGCCAGGGCGAGCAGTGCCGCGAGGCGGCGGGATTTTCTACCGTTGATCATACCGCCTTATTCGGCCCGGCGGGGATTTATGCAAGGCTTCAGCGCGGGGCTTCAGCGTGGCGCCGAAAGTACCAGGTCCATCAGCCGTTCCAGCACTTCGCTTTCCTGGGCGCCGGCGATGGCGTGTTCGCCGCCCATCAGGAAGCAGGGCACACCGTTGATGCCGAGCCGGTGGGCGTGCAGGTTCTCGGCATGGACGTGCTCGGCGCCGTCGGGCGCGGCGAGGAAGCTTGCCACCGCCGCGGCATTCAGCCCCTGCGCCGCGGCGAGGCCGGCCAGCACGGCGGCGCTGCCGATGTCCGCACCCTCGACGAAATGGGCCCGGAACACCGCCTCCACCAGCTGGTCGGCGGCGCCGAAGCGGGCGCCGTAGCGGATCAGCCGGTGCGCGTCGACGCTGTTGGGGGTGCGGCGGATGGCGGCGAAGTTGAAGGTGATGCCCTCGGCGGCGGCGATGTCGGTGATCGAGCCGTACAGCCGGCGGGCCCGGTCCTCGGCGCCGAACTTGCGGATCATGTAGTCGGCGTGGGCCATGCCGGCGCGGGGCATGTCCGGGTTCAGCAGGAACGGCCGCCAGATCAGCTCGACCGAAAGGTCCTGGCGGCGGGCCAGCAGGAAGGACAAGCGCTGCACGCCGAGGTAGCACCAGGGGCAGACGAAGTCGAAAACGACGTCGATGGCCAGCCGGGTCGGCAGCGGGGCGAGAACGTTCACCGGGACAGCTTACACCGGATCGGGCGTTGCCGCGAGGGTTTTGCTTACGCCGGGGCGGCGCGGTAGCATTGGCGAAACGGAGCTTGAACTTGAAGATCAGTCGCTTGATGCTGTGCCTGCCGTTGCTGGCGCTGGCTGGTCCAGCCGGGGCCGCTCGAAATCCGGAGCCGCCGCCTTCTGGGATCGTGGTGCATCTGTTCGGGCCGGGGTCGATCACCTCGAACATTTTGCCGGCTTTTCCGGGCACGCGGCCACGCCCGCGCCCGCGTGCCGCCGAAAGCGCTGGAACGGAGGCGCCGGATGCGGCGGCGGCCAGCGGGGCGGTGCCCGAGGGTGCGGCGGCCGATTCACATGATCCGACGATGGGTCAGGTGTTGCACCAGATGTTCGTGGTCGGTGATCCCGACCAGAAGCCGGGTGCGGCGATCGCACCGGGCCGGGCGGCGGAACACCCACGGGCGGTCAATCCTTGACCCCGGCAGTATGGCGGCGGGGGACCGGAAGTTAATATGGAGAAGACGCCGCAGCGCGATTATCCCGCCACGATGGACGGGCGCCTGATCGTGGCGCTGGACAAGGCGACCGTGCAGGAGGCCAGGCGGGTCATCGAGGAACTGGACGGCGTCGTTTCGTTCTTCAAGATAGGCCTGTGGCTGCAATTTGCCGAGGGGATCGATAACCTCATCTCGTCCTTGGTCGCCGCGGACACGAAACTGTTTCTCGACGCAAAGATGTACGACGTGCCGCAGACTGTCAGCCGCGCCGTGAAGACGGCCGCGGACCGGGGCGCGTCTTTTGTCACGGTCCATGGCGACGAAGCGATTATCAGCGCCGCCGTGGAGGCGAAAGCCGGTTCGACGCTCAAGATCTTCGCGGTCACCGTTCTGACCAGCCTCGACGACCGCGCGTTGCATGAGATGGGGTACCGTTTGCCAGCAAAAGAGCTTGTTCTGCTCCGCACGAAAAATGCCGTGGCCTACGGCTGCGATGGTGTCATCGCTTCGGCGGATGACGACCCGGACCAAATCCGCGCACTTGCCGGGAGTGAAAGCTTGTTGATCGCAACGCCGGGTATTCGGCCGTTGGGAAGCAACAGGCACGACCAGAAGCGGGTGGCGACGCCGCGGGAGGCTATCTGTAGCGGCGCGGATTACCTGGTGGTCGGCCGGCCGATCGTCGACGACCCAAATCCGCGACAGGCCGCGCTGAGCATCATCGGCGAGATGCGACAGGGCGAGACGGATCGAACGCCTGCGTAACGTCAGCGGCCCCTATCGTTAATCCTGGGCGCGCAAGGCGGCGGCGCGGCTTTGCAGGCGCTGGGCGATCCGGTCGAGGCGCCAGGCCATGATGTCGTTGAAGGTGACGTAGCCGCGTTTGCCGGTGTCGATGACGCTGAAATTGGCGGCGACGATCCGCAGGTCCGCGGCCTTGGCCTGGGCCAGCGTGAGGTGGCCGTCATGGCTGGTGTTAGCGGCCACGAAGCGGGCCTGCATCGCCTTCATCATCCCGATCCCGGAATGCCGGCCGGAATGCCAGCCGGAACCTGGCGTGGTAGCGGGCGCGGTAGAGGGCGTGGTGGTGGTTGTGGTCGTGGTGCTGGCGGGCGGCATGGTCTGCGCGGCGGCGAGCTGGGCGGCGCCCAGGCCGAGCGGCAGGCCGGCGATGGCGGCGGCGGTAAGGAATGAGCGGCGCATGGTGAACTCCTCGGCTGACAAGGAGACCCTGCACCGGCTTTGTGACCATCCGGTGTCTAACGCGTGAAGAAAGTTAAGCGGCGGCGCTATTCGCGCCGCCAGGCCTCAACGAGAATAGAATTCGACCACCAGGTTGGGGTCCATCTGGACCGGAAAGGGCACGTCGGTCAGTTTCGGGGCGCGCAGGAACTTGCCTTTCATCGCCCGGTGGTCGACCTCCATGTATTCCGGCACGTCGCGTTCGGCACTCTGCGCGGCGTCCAGCACCACGGCGATCTGCTTGGAGCGCTCGCGGACCTCGATGGTGTCGTCGTCCTTCACCAGGAAGGACGGGATGTTGACCTTCTGGCCGTTGACCATGATGTGGCCGTGGCTGACGAACTGGCGGGCGGCGAAGGGGGTGACGGCGAATTTGAGCCGGTACACCACCGCGTCCAGTCGGCGCTCCAGGATCTCGATAAGGTTCTCCGAGGTGTCGCCTTTGCGGCGCACCGCGTCCTCGTAATATTTGTGGAAGGTCTTCTCGGAGATGTTGCCGTAATAGCCTTTGAGCTTCTGCTTGGCCATCAGCTGCACGCCGTAGTCGGACGGCTTCTTGCGGCGCTGGCCGTGCTGTCCCGGCCCGTATTCCCTTTTGTTAACAGGCGATTTGGCGCGGCCCCAGAGATTGACGCCGAGGCGGCGGTTGATCTTGTACTTGCTTTCGGTGCGCTTGGTCATGGCGCGGCCCCTTCTTTCTGTTCAGTTGCGCCGATAGTCTTTCGCCCAAAGGACAAAAGCGGGCGCGGGCCACCACGGCCCGTCCACGTTCCCGGCAATGGGCGCTGCCTAGGGTGCGGGGCCGCGGCTGTCAACCGGAGCGGGTTCAGTGCGGGGGCTTTTCGAACGTACTGTGGACGATGGCGTTCAGCTGGTCGGTGATGACGTAACCGATGATGGGCTGGCCACTGATGGGCTGGCCACGGCCGGGGCCGGCGGCGGTGGTGTCGGCCAGCATCGCCTCGGCCTGCCGCACCGCGTCGCCGACGATGACGGCATCGACCTGCCGGCTCTCCACGGGAATGGCGCCGACCGCCGCGAAAAAATCTATCGTGAACAATTTTTTTTTCTCCCCGTTTTGCATGGAATTACCACGATCCGGCTTCAGCCGCGACCTGCCAGCCTTTCCCGCAAGGTCGAGGCGTTGTTCGGCGGCGGTTGCCAGCTTTGGACGACGGCGGCCAGGGTCAGCGTCAGGCAGGGGGCGGGACGGCGCAGGAACAGCTCGCTGCTCGGCCCCATCCAGGTGCCCTCATCGCCGGCGCCACGGGCGAACCAGCCGGCGCCGAGGCGCGGGATGCCGGCGGAACCGGCGCGGGCGCTGGCCAGGCAGACGGTGAGCTGGCGGCGGTCCTCGGAGTCCGGGTCGGTGTCGGCAGGGCTGAGGCCGGGGGCGAGCAGCGTGATGCGCCGGGCCTGGCGCGGCAGCTTGAAGCGGGCGACCCGCCTGCCCTCTTGCATCTCGATCTCCGGCATCGCGGTCTGGTCGTTGGCGACGGCGCGCAGGGCCGGCCGGTAGGTCAGCGAGAAGCCGGCGGCCAGAGCGTGGCGGTGCAGCCGGCGGCGGATGCCGGCCAGGGCGGCGCCGCCGGTCAGCAACGGCGCGCAGCGGCGCGTGGCCGGGGCGCGGCGGCCGGTCTCTCGGTACAGGGCGCCACGGTTGCCGGTGTCCAGGTAGGTTTCGCACGGCAGGCCGTCGGCCAGCACCACGTCGTGGCGTTCCAGTTCGACATGCAGGTAGGTCACGGCGGCGCGGCCGGCTTCGCGCAGGATGGTGGCGCCGTTGACCAGATGGCCGGCCGGAACCAGCACGCCGTCGATGGCGACCGCGTGCAGCGGCGAGAGGCGCACCGGGCGGACCGGGCGGCCGGGGCCGAGCGCGTTCGGCATGAACAGCACCGGCAAGGCGGAGGCGGCGCCGGGGCGGGCGAAATCGACCGTGCGGCAGCCGATCCAGCGGATCGGCCGGCGGTCGCCGGCGGCGGTGATCAAGGCGTCCCCCGGTTGCAGCGTCTCGACCGGGCGGTAGCCGGCGGGGGTGAGCAGCCTGGTGCCACGGGCGAAGCAGGGCATCTCGTCGCCCAACGTGACCAGGGCGCCGCCATGGCTGTCCGAGACGATGGTGACCGCCGGCTGGCCGGCGACGGTGCCAAGGGCGAAACCGCCGAGCTTGTTGCCGGCGCTGTCGGTGGCGGTGATGCTGCCGCTGGCGGTGCCGACCAGGCTGGGGGCGATGCCGACCAGGTCGATGACGTCGTGACCGGTGAAGCCGGTGACGGCGGCTGTGAAGACGCCAATATCGTTGACGATCAGCGCGCTTCCGGTGCCGGAGAAGGCGATGGCGCCGCCATTGAGGCCGTGGACGATGTCGAGCGCCCCCGAGGGGCCGATGCCGATGGCGCCGGCATTGGTGATGTTGCCGCCGAGGGTCAGCGTGCCGCCGCTGGCGGTGATGGTGCCGCCGGCCAGAGCGATGCCGCCGCTGGCGGTGACGATGCCCTGGCCGGCCAGGGTGCTTCCCGTACCGAGCGTGATGGTTGCGGCGCCGATGGTGCCGCCCGCGATGGCGAGGACGCCGCCGCCGCCGACCGAAAGCGCCGCGGCCACCGCCAGGGTGCCGGACAGGGTGACGGCGCCGCCGGTCTGGTTGTAGGCGGCGGCATCCAGCGTGGCGTCCGGGCCGATCTGTGCCGTGGCACCGGCGGCGACGGCAAGGCCGGCGCTATCGTTCAGCTGGCTGGTGCCGCCGAGCGACAGCCGGCCGTTCAGGGTGATCGTGCTGGCGCTGGCGGCGGCCTGGTCGGTCAGCGTCAGCAGGCCGGCATCGGCCAGGCTGCCGAAGGCGGCGGTGGCGCCGTCATAGGCGAGGATCGTGCCGGCCGTGGCGATGCTGGCGGCGGCGGCGGCGAGGCTGCCGTCGAGGTCGAGCGCCGCGCTCGCGCCGGCGCCGACGCCAAGCGCGCCGCCGATGCCGATGGAGCCGGTGACGTAAGCGAGGTCGCCGTTATAGGCGCCGGCGCCGCCGATAATGAGGTTGGCGCCGGCGATGCTGAAATGATCGGCCAGCACGGCCAGGGTGCCGGCGCCGCCGGCATCTCCGACCACCACGTTGGCATTGGCGGAAACCGAGGCCGCCGCGTCGAACACCGCCGTGGCGGCGCCGTCGACCGCCAGCGCGGTGCCGGCGATGCCGCCGCCGGGAAGACCCCCCGCTGTAATGCCGCTCAGGGTCAGGGCGTCGGCGAAGTCGTGGTTGGCGGCGACGATCACCTCGCCGGGGGCGGCGGCGATCGCGTCCGGGATCGGGCTGGCGCTGGCAAAGCTGACGGTGTCGGCGGCGGTCGGGAGCCCGCCGAAACTGCTCATCGTGGTCGCGGCGGCGGCGTTGATGTGGGCGGTGGCGGTCAGCCCGGCGAGCGGGCCGGTGCCGGCGCTGATCGTCAGCACGTCGGCGACGCCGGTGCCGGTATAGGCCAGGCCGGCGAGGCTGTTGTTCAGCGCGGTCGGGTTGGCGGCGCTGATCGTCAGCGTCGCCGCCGGCCCCTGCGCGCCGTCGGTAAGCAGGCCGTGCGCCACCGCCAGGGTGACGGTGAAGCTCAGCGTCGAGGTCGCGGTCGGCAGCACGTCCAGCCCCTGGATCGGCTGGGCGACGCCGGAAGTGGCGGCGATGTTGGCCGCCGCGATGGTGTTGCCATTCAGGAAGACTTCGACGCCGCCGGCGCGCAGCCCGATCTCGGTGGCGCCGGCGGCGTCGGTGGTGGCGAAAGGCGAGGTGCCGGCGGGGTGGGCGGCGTTGATTAGATAGGTGACGGTATTGCCTTGGGCGTCGGTGCCGCCGACGTTGAAGGAGGCGCTGCCGATGTTGTACAGGCTGACGCTGGTCAGGCCGGGGAAGATCAGCCGGTCGCCTGGCGCGAAGCCGGCGATGGTGCCGTTGAAGACCTGCGGCCCGGCGATGACGAAAACCCCGCCGGAAGAATCCAGGCTGTCGGCGAAGCCGCCGAGCACCGGGTCCAGCCCCGGCGCGCCGGTGAAGCTCAGCAGCACCGAGCTGTCGACGGTCAACGGGGTGTCGGCGAAGACCCCGTAGAGCGCGTCGTCCGGGCCGATGAGGACGACGCCGCCTGCCGCGGCCTCGACCAGCGCGCCGCCGCCGATGCTGCCGGCGTCGATCGTCAGCGTTTCGCCGCCATTGGCGAGGATGGTGCCGGGCCCGGTGATGACGCCGGATTCGGAAAAATTGCCGGCCAGGATGGTGCCATTGCCGGTCAGCGCCGCGCCGCTCTGCAGGGTGATGGAAAGCTGGTCCAGGCTCTGCGCGCTGGCGCCGCCGACCAGGTTGCCGGCGAAATCCGCCAGCCCGGAGCCGCCGAAGCTGAGCGATTGCGCGAAGGTGGCGCCCTCGGCGATGACGATGGCGCCGGCCTCGGCGAAGTTGCGCGCCGCCAGGGTGCCGAAGTCGAAGCTGGAGCCGCCGAGCGTCAGGCCGTTATAGGGCAGGTTGAAGGCGGTGTCGGGCGCGATGGTGAGGGCGCCGCTGCCCTGGATGCCGCCGAGATCGCCGGTGGTGGCGGCGATGGTCAGGCTCTGCGCGGCGGAGAGCGACCGCTGGCCGAGGATCAGGTTCTGGCCGCCGCCGACAGCGAGGCTGCCATTGGCACCGGCGCCGGTGAAGCTGAGCGCGATGTTGCCGTTGGTCACCGAGAGCTGGTTCTTGTCCGAAGCGTCGCGCAGCGAATAGGCGAGGCCCGACGGCGCCGATGGCGCGGCGATCTCCAGCCCGGCCAGCAGGCTGTCGACGGCGCCGAGGCGGTCGGCGGTGAAATCGAGCTCGATGGTGCCGGTGCCCAGGCCGCTGGCCTCGATGCCGTCGAGTGCGGTGAAGCCGGGCAGGAACAGCAGCCCCGACGCCGCCGCCAGCGTCAGCGCCAGGGTTTGCGCGTCGCCCTCTCCGGCCAGCGCGTCGCCGATGGCGCCGGGGTCGCCGAAATCGAGGCCGGCGATGTGGCTGAGGGTGTTGCCGGCGAGGGCGAGGCTGGCGGGCGGGGCGGCGAAAGCGGCGCGGCCGTTCGGCGCCACATCTATCGCGATGGCGGTGCTGGCGGAGAGTGCGGCCGGGTCGGTGGCCAGCACGCGGATGGTGTCGGCGCCGGCGCCGGTCGGTTCGGTCAAAAGCAGCGACGCCAGCGCCGCGTTGACCTGCGCGACGCCGCCGGTGAGCGACAGCGTGTTGCCCTGGGCGGTGACGGTGGCGCCGCCGCCGCTGGTGCTGAAACTGGCACCGGCATTGGCGGCGATCAGCTGCACGGTGAGGGTGCCGGCGGTGTTCGGGTCGGACACGATGATGCCGCCGGGGGGCAGGACTTCGAGCGACGAGATGGTATCGGTGCCGGCGAGGACCGTGATGGTGGCGGGGGCGCTGACATCGATCCGGCTGGTCACGGCCGCAAGCTTCACACAATCTTAAGAAACCGACAATTCCAAAAAGCACGTAAAAGTTGGGTTTGGGGCGACCTATGGGATGAGGGCGCGGACGGTTTCCAGGCGGTCGGCTTCGGCGGCGGGCTTGTCGGTGCGTAGCCTGAGGATGCGGGGAAAACGCAAGGCGACGCCGGATTTATGGCGGTCGGAGCGCTGCGCGGCATCGAAGCCGACTTCGAAGACGATGGATTTTTCCACCTCGCGGACCGGGCCGAAGCGGGCGGTGGTGTGGTTGCGGATCCATTTGTCGAGGAACGCGAGTTCGGTGTCGGTGTAGCCGGAATAGGCCTTGCCGATCGGCACCAGCTCGCCGGCCTCGTTCCAGACGCCGAACGTGTAGTCAGAGTAGTAGGAGGAGCGTTTGCCGTGGCCCCGCTGGGCGTACATCAGCACGGCGTCCACCGCCAGCGGGTCGCGCTTCCATTTCCACCACAGGCCCTTGGGGCGGCCGGCGACGTAGGGGCTGTCGGCGCGCTTGATCATCAGCCCCTCGATCGCGGCCTCGCGGGCGCCGGCGCGCAGGGTGGCGAGTTCGTGATGGGCGTCAAAGGCGATCAGCGGCGAGAGGTCCATGCGGGATGGTTGGGTGCGTTCATAAAAGGCTTCGAGGTGGTGGCGGCGGGTGGTGAAGGGTTGCGGGCGGAGGTCCTGGTCCTCGTCGAACAGGATGTCGTAGAGCCGGACGCCGACCGGGAATTGGGTGCGCATGGCCGCGGTGACGGTTTTGCGGTTCAGGCGCTGTTGCAGGTCGCCGAAGGGGGCGACCGCGCCGTCCCGGATCACCAGGAGTTCGCCGTCCAGCACGGCGTGGAAGGTCATGGCTTCGAGGATTTCCGGGAAGGCCTGGGAGATGTCATCGGCCGAGCGGGAGTACAGCCGGTTGCCGTGCGGGGTGGCGACCAGCTGCACGCGGATGCCGTCCCATTTCCACTCGGCGCGGTGGGCGGACCAGTCGAGCGCTTCCAGGTCCTTGGCCTCGATCGGCTGGGCCAGCATCACCGGGCGGAACACCGGCTTGGCCTCGGCGTCCGGGCGGGTTCCCCTGCCCTCCAGCCAGGCGAACAGCTCGGTGTAAGGCGGGTCCAGGCCGTGCCAGACTTCCTCGATCTCCTCGACATCGACCAGACCCATCTGCGCCAGAGCGAGCTTGGCGAGGCGCAGCGAGGCACCGACGCGCAGGCCGCCGCCGCCGGTGATGAGCTTGATGATGGCGATGCGGGTGGAGGCGTCCGCGGCGTCCAGCCAGGTGGCGATGAGGGGGAGGATTTCGTCTTTCTTGGCGGCGCGCAGGCCGGAGATGATCTCCGGCAGCTCCGGCTCTGGCCCGCGCGTGTCCGGTGCCGGCCAGATCAGCGCGATCGTCTCCGCGAGGTCGCCGACGAAGTCGTAGGACAAAGCGAACAATTCCGGGTCGGTGCGGGATTCCGCCAGCGCGCGCAGGCCCGCGGGTTTGGCGCCGGGGAAGTCGAGGTCCGAGGCGATGGCGGCGAGCGCATAGCCGCGCTCCGGATCTGGGCGGGTTGTGAAATAGGCGCGGAGGAGGGAGATTTTAGTGTTGCGACCGGGTGCGAATACTAAGCGCTCTAGGAGGTCGGCGAATTCCTTCACGCTAGAGGTCGCTGGCCGGCGGGGCTTTTACCAGACTATGCTTAGATTTGAACGTGCTCTGGTGCCATGCCAATCTTCCCGGCGGCGCTGCTTCAATGATTTCGGTTTGAAACCCTGCCTTACGCAAGCGCGATCGGAATTGAGATGCCTTTCGGGCGCCCCACACACCTAAATAATATTTCCCAGTTGCGTCGTTTCTGAACACGGCGATACCGCTAAATACGCTAGAAAGCCCCTCGATTTGCATGTCTCCTCCACCGCCAAAAGTTTTGACAACCGCCTCTAAAGGCGCTGCGCTCACAATGGTGTCGCCGCTTGGGGAGAAATGCGGATCGCGGAAGACATAGACTTGTACGCACTCAGCTATGTCTGGCCCCTCTACTTCTGCCGGCATGATCTTCGTATGCTTCATTCGTTCAGAACCCGAGAAACCAAGCCGTCATTGAGACGCCCGCGAAGCGGGAGGACGCAATCCGCGAAGACGTTAACTCGGCGGGAAGGATGGATTGCTTCGCTCGCTCGCAATGACGTTGAACGTGTTTATTAAAAAAATAAAGGCTTTCTTCCTTATACTTCATCTTCATCCCCATAGCCGAGGAGCCTTAGTGCGCGGGCGCGGATTTGGAGGCGGGTGGCGGCGTGGATCAGGGCTTCTTCGGCGCCGTGGGTGACCCAGATTTCGGGGGCCTGGGTTTGGCGGATCGTGGTCAGGAGGTCGTCCCAGTCGGCGTGGTCGGAGATGATCAGGGGGAGTTCGATGCCGCCGGCTTTGGCGCGCTGGCGAATGCGCATCCAGCCGGAGGCCATGCAGACCACCGGGTCTTCCAGGCGCCGCGCCCAGCGGTCGGCGATGGCCGAGGGCGGGGCGAGGACGATGGCGCCGGCGAGGTCGAGCTTGGCGGCGACGGTGGCGGGGCGCAGGTCGCCGAGGTCAACGCCTTGGGCCTCGTAGGTTTTGCAGACCGGCATGTGGGCGCCGTGCAGGTAGATCGGGCGGTCGTAGCCGCATTGGCGGAGCACCGCGATGAGGCGCTGGCATTTGCCCAGCGCGTAGCAGCCGACGACGTGGGTGCGTTCCGGGAAGAGTGCGACGGAGGCTAGCAGGCGGTCGATTTCGTCGGTGGCGGCGGGGTGCTGGAACACCGGCAGGCCGAAGGTGGCTTCAGTGACGAAGACGTCGCACTGGACCGGCTCGAAGGGGGCGCAGGTCGGGTCCGGCTGGCGTTTGTAGTCGCCGGAGACGACGGCGCGGCAGTTGTCGTGCTCCATCAGGATTTGCGCGGAGCCGAGGACGTGGCCGGCGGGGATGAGGGTGACGGTGACATCGTTCTGGCGGATCGGGGTGTGGTAGGCGAGGGCCTGTTGGTGGTCCCCTGCCCGCTCGGCGCCCATGCGGGTGCGCATGACCGCGAGGGTGCCTTCGGTGGCGAGGACGGCGCCGTGGCCGGGGCGGGCGTGGTCGGCATGGGCGTGGGTAATGACGGCGCGGGGGACCGGGCGGGTCGGGTCGGTAGAAATCGCCAGGCTCGCAGTACAGGCCTTGCGGGGTTGGCTTCAGCCAGTGGCGGGGGTGGGCCAAGTTGGTTGGTTACGACTTCACGATGGCGGTGAAATCCGACCAGTGTTCGACTTTGAAGGCCCGGATGTCTCTCACCGAGTCTGGCAGCCAGGACAGGGTCTTCAGGGCGATGATGGCGCTGAACAGATTCGCCAGGTCATCGCTAGAGGTTACGTACAAGCTGCCCTGAATGCGGTTGAAGCCGAACCCGGCCAGCGTTGCGCCAATGTCGGCATAAGCCTGCGACACGCCTTTGGGGTGGTTGAGCGCGGTCTGCGCAACTACAAGGTCGAAAGCGATAGCGAACATCGGGACTTATCGTTCTTTCGGGTCGTCCAGCAGATCGGCCAGCCGGTAGTCGGTTTCTTCGCCGCTTTCTAAGACACGGATGCGCATCATTTGCCCGGTCTCGGTTTCATGGCCGACGCCGATGATTTCATAAACCGGCCCGGCGAGGCCGAAACGGCGCCAGGTGCCGACGAAATCTTCCGGCTGGATTTGGAGCGGATTCAACAACATGCGTTACCTGTAGAAACTGGAACAAACAGAGAATATACCATATAAGATTTCATGCCCAGCCTGCCAGCAGAATTCGCCGCATGGTTCGCCTCCAAGGGCTGGGCCTTGCGCGCGCATCAGGCGGCGATGCTGGAGGCGGCGGGGGAGGATGCGCTGCTGATCGCGCCGACCGGCGGGGGCAAGACGCTGGCGGGGTTTCTGCCGAGTTTGATCGAGCTGGCGGCGGGTGGGAACGCCGGGCTGCACACTTTGTATGTCAGCCCGCTGAAGGCGCTGGCGACCGATATTGCCCGCAACCTGATGGCGCCGGTGACCGAGATGCGGCTGCCGGTCCGGATCGAGACCCGGAGCGGAGATACTTCGGCTGAGAAACGGGCGAAGCAGCGCGACGCGCCGCCGGACATTTTGCTGACCACGCCGGAGAGCCTGTCTCTGCTGCTGAGCCTGCCGGGGGCGGCGGCGATGTTCGGCGGGCTGCGGCGGGTGGTGATCGACGAGGTGCATGCGCTAGCCGGCACCAAGCGCGGCGACCAGCTGGCGCTGTGCCTGGCCCGACTGCGGGCGCTGGCGCCGGCGGCGCGGCGGGCCGGGCTTTCCGCCACCGTGGCGCATCCGCGGGAGATATTGGATTACGTGGGCGCGGGGGCGCGGCTGGTGCAGGGCGAGGCCGGGGCGCCGCCGGTGGTGGATTTGTTGTTGTCGGACGAGCGGATACCATGGTCCGGGCATATGGGCCTGGCCGCCGCGCTGCCGGTGCTGGAAAAGATCCGCGCCGCCAAAATGACCATCGTGTTCGTGAACACGCGGGCGCAGGCCGAGCTGATGTTCCAGGCGATCTGGCGGCATAACGAGGAGACGCTGCCGATCGCGGTGCACCACGGCTCGCTCGACATCGCGCAGCGGCAGCGGGTCGAGGCAGCGATGTCGGCGGGGGCGCTGCGCGCGGTGATCGCCACCTCCTCGCTCGACCTCGGCATCGACTGGGGCGGGGTGGACCAGGTGTTGCAGGTCGGCGCGCCGAAGGGCGTGTCCCGGCTGTTGCAGCGGATCGGCCGGGCCAACCACCGGCTGGACGAGGCGAGCCGCGCCATACTGGTGCCGGCCAACCGGTTCGAGGTGCTGGAATGCGAGGCGGCGATCGCCGGGGTCGCCGCGGGCGCGCTGGACGGCGACCCGCCGCGGCCGGGCGGGCTGGACGTGCTGGCGCAGCATCTGTTGGGCGTGGCCTGCGCGGCGCCGTTCCACCCGGATGCAATGTACGAAGAGGTGACCGCCGCTTCGCCCTATGCGGCGCTGAGCCGGCGGGATTTCGACGACGTGCTGCGGTTTGTCGAGGATGGGGGTTACGCGCTCGCCGCTTATGAGCGCTACCGCCGGCTGTTCCGGGACGCCGAGGGCAATGTGCATGTGCAGAGCGCCCGGGTGGCGCGGCAGCACCGGATGAACATCGGCACCATCGTCGAGGCGCCGACGCTGAAGATACGGCTGGTCGGCAAGCGCGGCGGGTTTGGGGTCGGGCTGGGCGAGGTGGAGGAGTATTTCGTCAACACGCTGCGGCCGGGCGACACCTTCATGTTCGCGGGCAGGCTGTTGAAGTTCCTGCGGCTGCGCGAGACCGTGGTGGAGGTGAACGACGGCGGCACCGGCGAGCCGAAGGTGCCGGCCTTTGCCGGCGGCAGGATGCCGATGACCACCAACCTCGCCGACCGGGTGCGGCGGATGCTGCACGATCCGGCCTGCTGGAAAAATTTTCCGGCCGACGTGATCGAGTGGCTGACGCTGCAGAAGCGCCGCTCCCGCCTGCCCGGCCCGAACGACGTGCTGGTGGAGACGTTCCCGCGCGGCGGCCGCTGGTACCTGGTGGTGTACGCTTTCGAGGGGCGGCAGGCGCACCAGAGCCTGGGGATGCTGCTGACCAAACGGCTGGAGCGCGCCGGATTCGGCCCGCTCGGCTTCGTCGCCACCGACTACGTGCTGGCGACCTGGTCGGTTTACGAGCCGCGGGATGTGGCGGCGCTGCTGGACGAGGACATGTTGGGCGACGATTTGGAGGAATGGATGGCGGAGAGCTCTATGCTGCGCCGGACGTTTCGCAATGTCGCGGTGATCGCCGGGCTGATCCCCCGCCATCAGCCGGGGGCGGACAGCAAGACAAGGCGGGTGGTGACGATCAACTCCGACCTGATCTACGACGTGCTGCGCCGGCACCAGCCGGACCATGTCCTGCTGCGCGCGACGCGGGCCGACGCCGCCGGCGGGCTGACCGATATCGGCCGGGTGGCGCTGATGCTGGCCCGGGCGCGCGGGCATGTGGTGCACATGGCGCTGAGCCGGGTTTCGCCGCTGGCGGTGCCGGTGCTGCTGGAGATCGGCCGCGAGAGGGTCGCCGATGGCGCCGGCGAGGAGGCGCTGCTGGCGGAGACCGAGGCGATCATCGCCGAGGCGATGGCGAGCGGACCGCTGCCGGAGACGGGACCGAAGCCGGCGCCGGTGCTGGCCCGGCCACAAGCCAAATTAAGGCATAGCCGGCGGGGCCAAGGTGTGCTCTTTCCAGCGCCATGACAGCTGCCCCCCTCCACTTTCGCGACGAACGCCTGATGCTGGACCCGGCCGGCGCGGTGTTCTGGCCGGCTCGCAAGGTGCTGGTCGTCGCCGATTTGCATTTCGAGAAAGCTTCCTCGTTGGCGGCGCGCGGCGCGTTGTTGCCGCCTTATGACACGCGGGCGACGCTGGAGCGGCTGACCCGGCTGGTGCGGCTGTACCGGCCGGTCAAGGTGGTGGCGCTCGGCGACAGTTTCCATGACAGCGAGGCGAGCGACCGGCTGGCGGCGCCGGACCGGACCCGGCTGGAGGCGCTGACGCATGAGGCGGCGTTCATCTGGATCACCGGCAACCACGATCCGGCGCCGAGCCGCCTGCCCGGCACCGCCGCGGCGGAGTGGCGGGAGGGTCCGTTCACCTTCCGGCACGAGGCCAAGCCGGTGCTGGCGCCGCGCGAGATTGAGTTCTCCGGGCATTTCCATCCCAAGGCCAGCATCGATTCGCGGGCCAAGCGGATCAGCCGGCCCTGTTTCGTGGCGGACGCGGCGCGGCTGATGCTGCCGGCCTTCGGCGCCTATGCCGGCGGGCTGGATGTACGCGACCCGGCGATCGCCCGGCTGTTCCCGCACGGGCTGCGGGTGTTCCTGCTCGGCCAGGAGCAATTGTTCAGTTTCAACCTGGGCCAGCTCGGCCGGGTGGCGGAGCCGGCGTGACCGCCGCCGGCCGGGGCGGCCGGGACCAGGCTGCGATCGTTTGGTTCCGCAACGACCTGCGGCTGAGCGACAACCCGAGCCTTGCCGCCGCGCTGGACCAGGCCGAACGGGTGCTGCCGATTTTTATTCTGGACGAGACGATCGGCGGCGCGGCGCGTTGGTGGCTGCACCATTCGCTGGCGGCGCTGGCCGCGGATTTGCACAGGCGCGGCGCCGGTTTGGTGCTGCGCCGGGGCGACCCGGCAAAAATCATCCCGGAACTGGCGGCGGCAGCGAAAGCCGGCAGCGTGCATGTGAGCCTCGGCTTCGAGCCGGCGGCGCGGGCGGCGGAAGACCGGGTGGAAGCGGCGCTGCAAAAATCCGGGGTGGCGCTGACCCGGCATGGCGGCGCCACGCTGTTCCACCCGGAAGCGATCAAAACCCAGGCCGGCGGCCCGTTCAACGTCTTCACGCCGTTCTCACGGGCCTGCTTCGAGCATGGCGTGCCGGACGAAATTGTGCCGACGCCCGACAAAATCCTGGGGGTCACGAAGATCGCCGGCGACAGGCTGGATGATTGGGAGTTGTTGCCGACCAGGCCGGACTGGGCCGGCGGGCTGCGCGCCGGCTGGACGCCGGGCGAGGCCGGTGCGAGGCAACGGCTGGCGACCTTTCTGGACGGCCCGATCAAGGATTACGACAAGGGCCGCGACCTGCCGGGCGAAACCGGCACCTCGATGCTCTCCCCGCACAGCCACCACGGCGAAATATCGCCCCGCGCGGTTTGGCACGCGGCGGCAAAAACCGGCCACGGAAGCGGCGTGCAAACCTTTTTGAAGGAGCTGCTCTGGCGCGAATTCACCATCTCGCTGCTCTGGCGGCACCAGGACCTGGCCGACCGGCCGATCCGCCGCGAGTTCGAAAAATTCCCGTGGCGCAAGGACAAGCGGGCGCTGGCCGCCTGGCAGCACGGCAACACCGGGGTGCCGATCGTCGATGCCGGGATGCGGCAGCTCTGGCGGACCGGCTGGATGCACAACCGGGTGCGGATGATCGTCGCCTCCTACCTGACCAAGCACCTGCTGATCGACTGGGTCGAGGGTGCGGCCTGGTTCATGGACACGCTGGCGGAGGCGGACCTCGCCGCCAATGCCGCGAACTGGCAGTGGGTCGCCGGCTGCGGCGCCGACGCGGCGCCGTATTTCCGGATTTTCAACCCGGTGCTGCAAGGCCGAAAATTCGACATGGACGGCGCCTATGTCCGCCAATACGTGCCGGAACTGGCGGAACTGCCCGATAAATTCATCCACGCGCCGTGGGAGGCGGAGGCCGCTATTCTCACAAAAGCGCGCGTGGTGCTTGGAGAAACCTATCCGCACCCCATAATTTCGCTCTCAGAAGGACGGGAACGCGCTTTGGCCGCATACAGACAAATCAAGGGTGACTGAGGCGGCTCCAAGAATCGCGGTGATCGGCGCCGGCATTTCTGGACTGTCCGCGGCCTGGTTGCTGCGTGAGCGGTTCGATGTGGTTCTGTTCGAGGAAAAGGACCGTGCCGGCGGCCACGCCGATACACAACTGCCGTGCGTGGATGGCGTCGAGGTGCCGGTCGATACCGGCTTCATCGTCTTCAACGAAATCAACTACCCGCATCTGACCGGATTTTTCAAAACCCTCGGCGTGGCCACGCAGGACAGCAACATGTCCTTCGGCGTCTCGAAGAACAACGCGGCATTCGAATATGGCGGCGGCGAGTTGAAACAACTTTTCGCGCAGCCGTCGAACTTCCTGAAGCCGCGTTATCGGCGGATGTTGCGGGAGATCCTGCGCTTCAACGCGCGGGCGCCGGAACTGCTGGCCGGCAGCTCGCATCTGACGCTCGGCGAGTATCTGCGGCGCGAGGGCTATGGGCCGGGCTTGATCGAGGATTATCTGCTGCCGATGGGCGCCTCGATCTGGTCGGCGTCGACCGGCGCCGTTCGAGAATTTCCGGCGCGGACCTTTATCCACTTCTTTCACAATCACGGGTTGCTGCGTGTCACCGGCAGGCCGCAATGGAAGACCGTGACCGGCGGCTCGCGCAGCTATGTGAAGCGGGTGGGGCGCGATCTCGGGGCGCGCTTGCGGCGCGGCGCCGGGGTGCGGGCGGTGCGGCGAATGCCGAATGGCGTGGCGGTGGCGACCGAAGCGGGCGACGAAATTTTCGATCAGGTGATCCTGGCCTGCCATGCCGATCAGGCGCTGGCACTCCTGGAGGATCCGGCGCCGGCGGAACGCGAAATTCTGGGCGCGATCCGCTTTCAGGAAAATCCGGCGGTGCTGCACCAGGATGCGGGGGTGATGCCGCGCCGGCGGCTGGCCTGGTCGTCCTGGAACTATGTCAGCCGCGGCTTCGAGGATGCCAACCAGGCCGTCAGCCTGACCTATTGGATGAACAAGCTGCAAGGCATGAAGACCCGGGCGCCGCTGCTGGTCACCCTGAACCCCGGCGTGGCGCTCGACCCGCGCAAGGTGATCCTGCACCGCAGCTACCGGCATCCGCAATTCGACACCGCGGCGCTGGCGGCGCAGGAGCGGCTGGCGACGATCCAGGGCGGCGACCGGCTGTGGTTCGCCGGCGCCTGGACGCGGTGGGGCTTTCACGAAGATGGCATCGCCTCGGCGGTCAGGATCGCCAACGCCCTGGGGGTCTGGGCGCCGTGGCAGACCTGAACCCGGCGGCCTGGCTTTATGCCGGCCGCGTCGCCCATGTCCGCCACACGCCGTTCAAGCACCGCTTCGACTATCGGGTCTGGATGATGGCGGTCGATCTCGACCGGGTCGACGAGGTCGCCGGCGCTTCGCGGCTGTTTTCGCACAACCGCGCCGGGCTGATTTCGCTCGTCGACCGTGACCATGGCGACCGCGACGGCACCAGGCTGAGAGGCTATGTGGAAGCCGCGTTGGCGCGGGCCGGTTTCGGGCCGGCGGCGCGGATCGTTTTCGTCTTCATGCCGCGCCTGCTCGGTTATGCCTTCAATCCGATCGGGTTTTATTTTTGCTTCGATGCGAATAACCGGCTGTTTGCCGTGCTGCACCAGGTCAAAAATACCTTCGGCGGGCAGATCGGCTACATCATGCCGGTGATCGGCGACGGGCCGATCCGGCAGTCGGCGCCGAAACGGATGCATGTCTCGCCGTTTTTCGACATGCAGGGCGGCTATCGTTTTGCTCTGACCCCGCCGGGCGAGGCTCTGAACGTCACCATCGACTACGGCACGGCGGAGCAGCCGCGCATGACCGCGGCGCTGGCGCTGCGGGCGCGGCCGTGGTCGGCGGGGTCACTTTTGCGTTTGTTGGCGGAAATGCCGTTCGCGCCCATGAAAGTGATGACCGCGATTCTCTGGCAGGCGCTAAAATTATATCTCGCCGGCGCGGTGTTTCATCGGGTACCGGCAGCTTGCCACGAGCCGGTGATTGCCGGAGACGGAGAATGAACGAGATGAGTGCGACAGTGCAACTTAATGAAAGCGCGCCGAGGCTGCCACGCGACCGCAGGTTGCGGCTCGGCCTGCGCTTCGCGCGGCTGATCAAGGCCGGCACGCTCACCATGGTGCTGCCCGACGGCAGCCTGCATCGTTTCGAGGGCGAAGCGCCGGGGCCGACCGCCACGCTGATCGTGCGCGATGCCAGGATGGTCGCCAAGGTCGCGTTCGGCGGCTCGCTCGGCTTGAGCGAAGCCTACATGGACGGGCTGTGGGACAGCCCGGACGTGACCGAGGTGCTGCGGCTCGGCACCGCCAACGAGATGGCGTTCGACGAGATGCTGCGCGGCAAGTCCTGGGCCCGCTTTGCCTCCTGGGCGATGCACAAGATGCGCGGCAACACCCGCAAGGGGGCGCGGCGCAACATCGCCGAGCATTACGACCTCGGCAACGATTTTTACGCCGCCTGGCTCGATCCCTCGATGACCTATTCGGCGGCGATGTTCGGCAATAGCGAGACCGACATGCGGGCGGCGCAGGACGAGAAGTACCGCCGGCTGTGCCGGTCGCTCGACCTGGCGCCGGGCATGACCGTGCTGGAGATCGGCTGCGGCTGGGGCGGCTTCGCGCAGATCGCCGCCACCGAGTTCGGCGCGGTCGTTACCGGCATCACGCTTTCGGCCGAGCAACTGGCCTATGGCCGGGCCAGGATCACGGCTGCCGGGCTCGACAACATGGTCAGCCTGCGGCTCGAGGATTACCGCGATACTACGGGCCATTTCGACCGCATCGCCTCGATCGAGATGTTCGAGGCGGTAGGCGAGGTTTACTGGCCGGCCTATTTCGCGACTCTGCGCGAGCGGCTGCGGCCGGGCGGCAAGGCCGGGCTGCAGGTGATCACCATCGCCGACCGGCTATTCGCCGATTACCGCAGCACCGCGGATTTCATCCAGCGCTATGTGTTTCCGGGCGGCATGTTGCCGTCGCCGAGCCGGCTGCGTCAGGAGATCGCCGCCGCCGGCCTGACCAGCGGGGAGATTTTTTGGTTCGGCCGCGACTATGCGCGGACGCTGAGCCGCTGGCAGACCAGCTTCCAGGCCGCCTGGGGGCGGATCGCCGGGCTGTCCCGGCAATACGATGACCGGTTCAAGCGGCTCTGGGAATATTATCTGGGTTACTGCGAGGTCGGCTTCGACGCCGGCTTTACCGATGTCGGCCAGATCATCATCGACCGTCCCTGAGGCTGTCTCATAAGTCTACTCTGGCGGCCGCCTAGAGGCGATTTTCTGCGCTCCGGTGCTCACTTACCTTAAGTACGTTCCTCCGGTGCTCAAAAATCACCTCCATCCGACTCGCCAGAGCGCGTTCTGAGACAGCCTCTCAAAACCTGCCGCTGGCGGCGCGGGCTGTCTCATGCCGTATTACGGGGATGGACGACGCGCCGAGCAGCCCCGGCCGGATCCCGCCGGGGCGGAGGCTGCGGGTGGTCGGCGATGTACACGGCGACTCCATCGGGTTTGCGGCGGCGGCGGCGAGCGGCGATTTCATCGTGCAGCTCGGCGACCTGGTGGATGACGGGCCGGATACGCCGGGCGCGCTGACGCTGATGTTCCGGCTGATCGACGAAGGCCGCGGCCTGTTTTTGCTTGGCAACCATGATTTCAAGCTGGCGCGGGCGCTGCGCGGCGACCCGGTGCATCGGGGCGACGGCCTGCGCCGGACGCTGGCGGAGCTGCCGGCTGCGCTGGCCGGGCGGGCGCTGCGGGAGATCATGGCAGCACCGGCGTGGATCGCGATGCCCAAGGCGCTGTTCGTGCATGGCGGCTATCATCCGGCGATGCGCGAGCTGGCCGCGCCGGCGTTTCCCGCCGGGCGGCCGGAGCCGCTGCTGGCGCGGGCGCTGTATGGCCAGACCACCGGCCGCACCACCGGCGCCGGCCGGCCGGAGCGCGCCCTCGGCTGGGTCGATGCGATCGCGCCGGGATTTACGGTATATTGTGGCCACGACCGCCGCAGCACCGATGGCCGGCCCTATGTCAGAACCAACCGGGCCGGCGGTAGGGCGGTGTTCCTGGACACCGGCGCCGGCAAGGGCGGGCATCTGTCGTGGATCGATCTCGATCCGCTAGAGCAATATGGCTTGAGTCGAATCTCGCAGCGATCGACTGAGCCATGAAATTGCTCGCCAAAATAAGAGTCTAATCGTCGGGCGGGAACAGCTTCTCTGACAACTGACGGCTGAAGACCGACGACCGATCGTCTTCGGCGGTCGGCAGAAAGGCGCCGGGCCGGCGCGGGTAGGGGTCGAGCGCCAGCGCCAGTTGCTCGGCCAGCGCCGCGCCGAGGTCGATGGTATCGCCGGCGTAGGGCAGGTCGTCCGGGGCTTCGAGGGCGGCCGCGTCCAAGTCGCCGAGATCGGCGGCTTCGCCGATCGTACCGGCGGGGACGAAGCGCAGCCTGGCCCGCTCGGTCAGCTCGGCTTCGAACGGCTCCAACGTGATCACGCAGGTCTGGGTGAGCCGGGCGCGCAGGCCGAGTTCGGCGGCGATGATGCCGCCGGCTTCGTGGCTGAGCAGGAAATCGCCGGTGAGTTCGGCGATCTCCGGCAGACCGTAGGCGGCCGCGAGCGCGGCGCGGGAAGCGGCGTCGGCGGTGATGCGTTCGGCGCGCGGGGTCTGGCCGATCTGGCTGGCGCGGATGGTGCGGCTGAAGAGCGGCTGCATCGCGCCACCATAGGCCGATTTTGCCTGGCCGTCAGCCGGCGCATTGACATCCGGCGGTCCGCCGTGAGACCCAACCCCGGCAGACCTGCCTGCGGTGAGGATCGAAGCGTGCGCCCTGCCTGGTTCAATATCGTTCGGCCCGTTGCCGCCACCGGCCTGGCCATTGCGCTGTCCGGGTGCGCGCTGTTCAGCGACGCGCCGCGTTACCGGGGGATCGCGCTGACCCAGCACCAGCTCGACGAGCTGACGCCGGGCGTGTCGTCCGAGGCCGACGCCGTGGCGGCGCTGGGGCCGCCGACCGCGCATGAGCAGTTCGACGACAACAACTGGATCTATGTCAGCCAGATCACCAAGCTGCGGATTGCCCAGACCGAGGGCGTGCGGCAGCAGCATGTCGTGGTGCTGCGCTTCGACAATAACGGCGTGTTGCGGACCGTCGACAAGAAGGATCTGCAAGACGGCGTGAGGGTGGCGATGGATGCCAACCAGACGCCGGTGCCGGGCGGGCATGCCGGCTTTCTGCAGCAGCTGATCGGCGGCGTCGGCTCCTATAACCCCGGCGTTCTGGGAGGCGGTGCCAACGACACCAGTGGCACCGGCGTCAGCGCCCTGGGCGGCAGCGGCGGTGCGGGCGGTCTCGGCGGTGGCAGCAGCAGCGGCGGCGGTTTCTAAACTTGCGGCGGCGCGGCCTGCTCGGCGGCTTGTCGCTGGCGGCACTTGGCCGCGCGGCCTGGGCACAGACGGCACTCGGGGCAGCGGCGGCGCCCGTTCTGGCGCCGGCGCCGCCCGACCGCCAGGCGCCGAAGGGGGACGATACCGTTGGCGGCGGCTACAACCGGATCGTCATCGCCCGCTGGGGCGACGCGGTGCTGCCGGACGCGCCGGACTTCAACCCGAACCCGCTGACCGCGGCGCAGGCCGACACGCAATTTCCCTATGACGGCGTTATCGCCGGGCTGATCGCGCCGCCGCAGGCCGAGGACGGCATCGCCCGGCTGGTGCTGGTGCTGGCCAACCCGGACGCGCCGGCGCGGATGGTGTTCCCCGGTGGGCTCGACCAGCCGGATGTCGCCGGCCGGCTGCAGGGTGCCACCGTGATGAACCTGCAGGTGCAGAATGGCCGCTGGGTGACGGTGGATGGCGGCTACCAGTCCCGCCGCATTACCGACGGCACGCTGTGCCAGATTTCCGGCCCGGCCGCGGCGGCCATCGGTTCCACCGTGCAGGGGCTGATCGCGCCCGCCGCCGGCTGTGCCACGCCGTGGGGGACGGTGCTGTTCGGCGAGGGTGATGCGACGCCCTGGCTGACCCGACTCGCCGGCACCGGCCTCGGCTACGGCGACCCGACCGATGCGCCGCGGTTCGGCTGGGTGGCCGAGCTCAATCCGCTCGATCCCAGCAGCTTTCCGGTCAAGCGCACGGCACTCGGCCGGTTCGCCCGCTCCGGCATCGTCGCGACGCGGACGCCGGACGGCAGGCCGGTGGTGTTCATGAGCCAGGACGACCCGGCGGGCATGTTGTTCCGGTTCATCGCCGCGAGCGCCGCGACCGACGGCACGGCGCTGGATACCGGCACGCTGGCGGTGGCGCAGATCCGGGAGAATTTTATCGACTGGATCGACCTTCCCGGCGACATCCCGAGTCTGGTCGGCTTGCTCGGCGCGGCGCAATCGGCCGGCGGTTCGCCGTTCGACGCGCCGGGCGGCCTGGCGCTGGCCGCCGATGGCAGTGGCACGTTGTATCTGGCTTGCGCCGGCAACCCGGCGCGGGACGTTGAGAGCACCAACGCGCTGAACCCGCGCGCCGGCGACAATAACGGCCATGTGCTGGCGCTGCGGCCCGAAAATGGCGACCCGACCGCAAAAACGTTTTCCGGTGAGATCGCGATTGCCGCCGGCAATCCGGCGACGGCGCCGTTCACCCAGTACACCGCCGGCTCCGACGCCTGGTTCACCAAGCCGCGCACGCTGAACCTGGACCAGATGGGCCAGCTCTGGATCGGCACCGATCAGGGCGGCGCGGTGTCGGACACGGCGGATGGGCTGTTCGTCATGCAGACCGGCGGGCCGAGCCAATATCTGATCAGCATGGCCTATCTGGCGCCGATCGGCGCGGCGATGGGCGGCGTTGCCTTCGACGCCGGCACGCGCACCAGTTTTGGCATGGTGCGCCATCCGGGGGCGACGCCGAGCGCCAGCTTCGACTTGCCAGCAACGCGCTGGCCGACGCTGCAACCGACGATGCCGCCGCAGAGCACCGTCATCGGGCTGGTCGGCTGAGGCGGTGGCGCTGCTGATCCGGCACGTTGCCGCCAATGACCCGGACTTCGCGTTTTGCTTCAGGATCAGGGTCGACGTGTTTGTTCATGAACAAAACGTTCCGGTGGAAGAGGAACGCGACGAGCATGACCCGGCGGCGTTGCATTTTCTGGCGGTGCGGGAGGACGGCGTCGCCGCGGGCACTGCCAGGGTGCTTTTCAAGCCGTTCGGGGTGGCGAAAATCGGCCGGGTCGCGGTGGTGAAGGCGGCGCGCGGCCTTGGCTTCGGCGCCGCGCTGATCGCGGCTGTGGAAGCGGAGCTGCCGCTGGCGCGGTCTTTCGCGCTGGATGCGCAGGTGGCCGCCTTGCCCTTCTATGAGCGGCTCGGCTACGCCGCCACCGGTCCCGAATTCATGGAAGCCGGCATCGCGCACCGGCACATGGTCAAGCCGGCGGCATCGGCGGCATCAGCAGCCGCGCCAGGGCCACCTTGACCGCCTGATCCAGCGGCGTCGAGCGGTGGGTCGTGGCGTCGACCTGGACCACGACGCTCGCCGCCGTGGCCACGCAGGCGCTGTTCTGGAACAGGCTTTGGCGCAGCGAAATCGAGCTGACGCCGATCTTGGCGACGGCGGTGCCGCATTCGACGGTACCTGGCCAGAACACCTCGCGGCGATAGTCGATGCCGATATTGGCGATCACGAAGCCGAGGCCGGGGCGGCCGGCCAGGATGCCGAGCTGGTCGAGGAGTTCGACCCGGCCGGTTTCGAAGAAGGTGGCGAAGGCGGCGTTGTTGACATGGCCTTGCCGGTCGGTGTCGCCGAAGCGCAGCTTGTCGGTGCTGCGGAACGGGTAATCCTCAAGTTGCGTCATGGTGGCAGCATCTTCCCGGGGCTGAGCAGGTTTTGCGGATCGAACGCGGTTTTCAGCCGCCGCATCAGTTCGAGTTCCAGCGGTGCTTTGTGGGCGGCCATGCCGGCCAGGCGCATCTGGCCGATGCCGTGTTCGGCGGAAAAGCTGCCGCCTTGCGTGACCGCCAGTGCTTCCACCGCTTCGGTGATGGCAGCTTTGCGGGTGTTGAGATCGGCGAGGCTCTGGCCTTGCGGTGGCCGGATGTTGACGTGCAGGTTGCCGTCTCCGACATGGCCGAAGATGTTGGGGCGGCAGTCCGGAAAGTCGCGCGCGATCAGCGCCTCGATGGCGGCGACGGTGGCGGGGATGGCGCCGATCGGCACCGCGATGTCGTGCTTGAGCGCGCCGCCCGCCGCCAGCTCGCCCTCCGGCACCGCGTCGCGCAGCCGGATCAGCTCGGTGCGTTCGCGTTCGGACTGGGCGACGATGACGTCGCCGGCGGCGCCGGTTTCGAGCAGGCCAGCCAGGACGGTTTCCAGGCGGCCGGCGATATCCTCGTCCGGGGCGTGGGCGGACAGCTCGACCAGCAGATAGCCGGGGGCGGTGAAAGGCAGCCGGGCGCCGGGCAGATGGGCGACGCCGAGTTCGAGCGCCGGCGCGTCGATGAACTCGCACATGGTTAGCGACGCGCCGGCGGCGGCGCGCAAGGCCTGGAAGGTGTCGAGTGCAGCGGCCAGAGCCGGCACGCCGATGAGTGCGGTGGCGTGGGACGCGACGGCCGGGAACAGCCGCAGGCAGGCGGCGGTGATGATGCCGAGCGTGCCCTCGCCGCCAATGAAAAGCTGTTTGAGGTCGAAGCCGGTGTTGTCCTTGCGCAGCGCGCGCAGGCCGTTCCAGACCTGACCGTCCGGCAGCACGACTTCCAGGCCCAGCACCATCGCCCGCATCGAGCCGTAGGCCAGCACCTGGATGCCGCCGGCGTTGGTGGAGATGGCGCCGCCGATCTGCGCCGTGCCCTCGGCGCCGAAGCTGACCGGGAACAGCCGGTGCGCCGCCGCCGCCGCTTCCTGCACCGCTTGCAGGGTGACGCCGGCCTGCACGGTGATGGTGTCGGCGGTGGGGTCGAGGCCGAGGATTTTGTTCATGCGCTTCAGGCTCAGCACGACCTGTGGCGCAGCCGGCACCGGGACGCCGCCGGCGACCAGGCCGGTGTTGCCGCCTTGCGGCACCAGTCTGGCGCCGTGCGCGGCGCAGAGCGTCACGATCTCGGCAACCTCTGCCGTGGTTTTGGGCAAGACGACGCAGAGCGCCGGATGGGCATGGATGTGGCGCCAGTCGGTCTCGTAAGGCTGGCGGTCGGCGGGGGCGGCGAGGACCGCGTTTTCCGGCAGCGCGTTCCGCAGCGCTTCGATCAAGCCGTGCATGAGACCTCCCGGGCCGGGCGCCGAGCCTAGGGTTGCCGTCACCGGCCGGCAAGATGGCGGCGCATGCCGCGGCGTGGGAGTTGACCCATGGTGTCGGCAACCGGCATCAAGGCCCATGATACCGACCTGGCTGTACTGGCTGTCCGTTCTATCTCTGGCCGCCGCCTTTGCGACGGCGGCGGCGATTGCGCTCGACCTCAGGCGGCATCCGCAGCACATGGCGGTGATGCAGCCGGTCTGGGTGATTTCGGCGCTGTATTTCGGGCCGCTGGCCTGGTGGGCCTATACGAGAATGGGCCGGCCCGAGGGCGGCCATGCCGAGAAGCCGTTCTGGATGCAGACTTTCGTCGGCAGCACCCATTGCGGGGCCGGCTGTACGCTGGGCGATATCGTTGCCGAGTTCATTGTGTTCTTTGGTGGTCTGGCGATCGCCGGATCGACCTTCGGCGCCGAGCTGGCGGGGGATTTCGCGCTGGCGTTCCTGCTTGGCATCGCTTTTCAGTATTTTGCCATCGTGCCGATGCGGCATCTTTCGCCCGGCAGAGGTATCGTCGCCGCGTTGCAGGCGGATGCGCTGTCGTTGATCAGCTTCGAGGTCGGGCTGTTCGCCTGGATGGCGCTGATGCGGTTTGTGTTTTTTGGCCCGAACCTGCATCCGGATAGCCCGGTCTATTGGTTCATGATGCAGGTCGGCATGGTGATCGGGTTCGGGACGTCGTTCCCGGTGAACTGGTGGCTGGTGAAGACCGGCGTGAAAGAGGCGATGTAGCTATTTGCCTTGCTTGTAGGCCAGCGCTTCTTCGTGCGTGGCGACACCGCCATGGGCAGCCGACCAGGCCATCGGATTTTCCAGGAATTTGCGGACGCCGGCCAGCGCAGCGTCGGAGAAATAGGGCTGGTTCTTGGCCGCCTCCAACACGTCCCACCAGGTGCAGAGGTGGTGCAGTGTGATGCCCATTTCGGCCAGCGTCTCGAAGCTGCCGGGAAAGACCCCGTAGAAGAACACCACGAAAGTGTGGTGGCAGATCGCGCCGGCTTCGCGCAGCGCCTTGGCAAACTGGATTTTCGAGCCGCCGTCGGTGGTCAGGTCCTCGACCAGCAGGGTGTTCAGCCCCTCCGGCACCTCACCCTCGATCAGCGCGTTGCGGCCGAAGCCTTTCGGCTTTTTGCGGACATAGGCCATGGGGGCCGCTATCCGCTCGGCGATCCAGGCGGCGAAGGGGATGCCCGCGGTCTCGCCGCCGGCGATCGCCTGGATGGTCTCGTAGCCGATGCGGCGCGACACCTTCTCGACCGCGAGATCGCAGATTTTGCCACGGGCGCGCGGGTAGAAGATGATCTTCCGGCAGTCGATATAGACCGGTGACTTCCAGCCGGAGGTGAGCGTGTAAGGCTCCTCCGGGCGGAAATTCACCGCCTTGATCTCCAGGAGCAGCTTGGCGGTGGTCAGCGCCGCGTCGCGGTCCCAGTCGCTGGCCCAGTCGATTTTCGCCGCGATCCGCGTGCTGCCGGACATAGCTGAACCCCAATACCGTGCGGGTTTTCTATACAAGAGGCGGGTGTTAAGGAAGCCTGATTGCCGCCAGGCGGCGCCCCAGGAGAGGTTTCAGGAACGGATGAGCAAGATCAAGGTGAAGACGCCGGTGGTGGAGATGGACGGCGACGAGATGACGCGGATCATCTGGGGCTTCATCAAGGAGAAGCTGATCCTGCCCTATCTCGACATCGACCTGAAATACTACGACCTCGGCATCGAATACCGCGACCAGACCGACGATCAGGTGACGCTGGATGCCGCCCACGCCACCAAGCAATACGGCGTCGGCGTCAAATGCGCGACGATCACGCCGGACGAGGCGCGGGTGACGGAATTCAAGCTAAAGAAGATGTGGCGCAGCCCGAACGGCACCATCCGCAACGTGCTAGACGGCACCATCTTCCGCGAGCCGATCATCTGCAGCAACGTGCCCCGGCTGGTGCCGCACTGGGACCAGCCGATCGTGATCGGCCGCCACGCCTATGGCGACATCTACCGCGCCACCGAGATGAAAGTGCCGGGCGCCGGCAAGGTGGAGATCAGCTTCACGCCGGCCGGCGGCGGCGCGCCGGTGAGGCTCGACGTGTTCGACTTCAAAGGCCCCGGCGTGGCGATGGGGATGCACAACACCCAGGCCTCGATCGACGGCTTTGCCCGCGCCAGCTTCAATTACGGGCTGAACCGGAAGTTCCCGGTCTATCTCTCGACCAAGAACACGATTCTGAAAACCTATGACGGGATGTTCAAGAATCGGTTCCAGGACATTTTCGACGCCGAGTTCAAGGCGAAGTTCGACGAGGCCGGCTTGACCTACGAGCATCGGCTGATCGACGACATGGTGGCGGCGGCGCTGAAGTGGAACGGCGGCTATGTCTGGGCCTGCAAGAACTACGACGGCGACGTCGAGAGCGACATCGTGGCGCAGGGTTTCGGCAGCCTCGGGCTGATGACCTCGGTGCTGTTGAGCCCTGATGGCCTTACTGTGGAAAGCGAGGCGGCGCATGGCACGGTGACGCGGCATTACCGTGAGCACCAGAAGGGCCGGCCGACCAGCACCAACCCGATCGCCAGCATCTTCGCCTGGACCCGCGGGCTGATCTATCGCGGCCGGTTCGACAATACGCCGGATGTGACGAACTTTGCCGAGACGCTGGAGAAGGTGTGCGTGGAGACGGTGGAGGCCGGGTTCATGACCAAGGACCTGGCGCTGCTGATCGGCAAGCAGGCACCGTGGCTGGAGACCCAGGCGTTCCTCGACAAGATTGATACCAATCTACAGGCGGCGATGAAGTAAGGATTTACTTGGCCGGATCTCCTGGCGTCATTGCGCGAACGGCGATTGCAACGAGACCGGGGCCGGTGACGCGAGGCTGGGCGCTGCCGGGTTTGGCGCCGGCTGGTCCGGAGCGGGAAAGGCCTGTTGCCAGCCGCCGCCGAGCGCTTGGTACAGAGTGACGAGGTCGGTGGCGAGGCGCTCGACCGCCTGGGCCTGGGTCTGCTGCGCGTTGAGGTAGGTTTCCTGCGCGTTCAGCACGGTGAGATAGTCGGCGAGGCCCTGTTTGTACTGGTCTTCGGCGAGGTTCTGGGCGATCTGGCTCTGTTGCACGTCGATGGTGAGATCGGCGAGCGTGACGTGCTGCTGGGTATAGGCCACCAGCGCATTGTCGACCTGGTAGAACGCCGTCAGCACGGTGCTGGCGTAGCTGATCGCCGCCTCGCGCTCGTCGGCCTTGCGCAGCCGCAACTGGCCGTTGAGCTGGCCGCCGGCGAAAATCGGGATCGAGAGGCTGGGGCCGAAGCCGTAGGTCAACGCCTTGAACTCGTTCAGGTTCTTGAACTGCAACGCCTGCAGGGAAACCGAGCCGGAGAGTTCGAGGTCGGGGAAAAACTGTGCGACGGCGACGCCGACCTCGGCGGTGGCCTGGTGCAGGGTCTGCTCGGCCTCCCGCACGTCCGGGCGGCGGCGCAACAGATCGGCCGGCAGCCCGACCGGCACCTGCGGCGGTGTGGCGGGCACCGGTGCGGCGGCCAGCAGTTCGGGCGGCAGGGCATTTGGCGTGATGCCGAGCAACATGCCGATCTGATCGATGAAGTTGTCGCGCTCAACCAGCAGCCCGGGGATTTGCGAAGAGATTTGCGCCGCGGTGGCGCGGGCGTTGGCGACATCGAGCGAGGTTGTCAGTCCCGCTTGCTGGCGCTGCACCGTGAGGTTGACCAGCTGGTTGGCGAAACCGAGGTTGCGCTGCGTGATGTCCAGCACGGTCTGGGTGCCGCGCAGCTGGATGTAGTTGCTGGCGACCTGCGACTCCACGTTCAGGAGGCTGGCGCGGCGGGCTTCCTCGGAGGCGCGGGCGGCGGCGACGGCGGCCTCGACGGTGCGGCGGTTCTTGCCCCAGAGATCGACGTCGTACATCGCTTGCAGGCCGTACTGGTAGAGGTCGAACGGCTGGATCGCGGAGCCGGCGATGCCGCCACCGCCGCCGGATTGGCTGCTACCGTTCGCGACCGAACTGCCGGTGGTGCTGGCGCTGGGCGAGCCGCCCGCGAACTGGCTGAAGATACCTTCATTGCTGATGCCCTCGCGGGTGTAGGAGGCGGCGCCGGACAGGCTCGGATACAGCGTCGCGCCCTCGACCTGGGCCTGCGCCTCGGCCTCGACCAGCCGCTCGGTGGCGATCTCGAGATCGAGATTCTGGCTGACCGCGAGTGCCTCCAGCCGGGTCAGTTCGGGGTCGTTGAAACTATTCCACCAGGCCGGATCGACCGCGTCGCCGGTGACGTATGGCAGGGTGCGCGGCGGCGCGTCGGCCAGATAGGCTGCCGGTACGGCGGGGCGCGGCGCGTGAAAATTCGGGCCGACCATGCAGCCGGACAGGCCGAGCGCCGTGGCGCCGAGGAGTTCGAGGGGCAGCCTGGTTCTGGAAGACACGCAAAACTCCTTAAGCCGACGCCTTTGGGGCCGACTTCAAAAACAGGATGACCGGCAAGACCATCAGCGCCACGACGCCGACGATCTGAAACATGTCGAGGTAGCTCAGGAACGACGCCTGAATTTGCACGATCGGCGCGATTTGCGAAGCCTTCAGGCCGTGGAGGCTGCCATACGGCGTGATCGTTTCGGCCAGACGGGCGTGGTGGAACTGCGTCCGCCAGGCCAGCCCGGTGCTGACGACCGAGATGCCGATGCTGCTGCCGATGTTGCGCGACTGGTTGATCAGCGCCGAGGCGTCGCCGTTACGCTCGGGTGGGATGCCGACATAGCTCACGGTATTGGCCGGAATGAACAGGAACGGCAAGGCGATCACCTGCAGGCCGCGATACAGGGAAATGGTGAGGAAGTTGGCATCGGGCGGCAGCGAGCCCTGCAGGATCAACCCGAAGCCGACTTCCAGGAAACCGGCAAACAGCAGCCATTTCGCAGGCACCCACCGGCCGGTGACAAAGCCCGCGACCGGCATCAGGAGGATCGTGCCGAAGCCGCCGAGGGCGAGTACCAGGCCGGAGGTTTCGGAATCATAGCCGAGCAGCGACTGGGTGAGCTGCGGCAAGAGCTGGGTCGAGCTCAACAGCACGAAGCCGACGAAGAACAGCACGATGTTGCCGATCGCGAAGTTGCGGATCGCCAGCAGGCGGACGTTCATGACCGGGCGCGGATGGTTCCATTCCCACACCGCCAGCAGGCTGAGCGCTACCGCGGAGATGCTGAACATGACCAGGATGAAGGAGGACGAGAAGCCGTCATCCTCCTGGAACTTGTCCAGGAACACCTGCAGCGAAGCGAAGCCGACGGCGACCAGGACCAGGCCGAAATAGTCCAGCCGCAGGCCGTTCCGCAACAGCTTCTTCCGCGCCTTGACCAAAGCCGGCGGCTCGCTGACGAAGATCGACACCAGGGTGAAGGCGATCAGCCCGATCGGCAGGTTGATCAAAAAGATCCAGTGCCAGGACAGGTCGTCGGTCAGCCAGCCGCCGAGGATCGGGCCGATTGCCGGGCCGACGATGATCGTCAGCCCCAGGAGCGCGAAGGCCTGGCCGCGCTTCTCCGGCGGGAAGCTGTCGGCGAGCATGGACTGCGCCACCGGCGCCAGGCCGCCGCCGCCCAGGCCCTGCAGTACCCGAGCGATCAGCATCAGCGGCAGGGTGGTGGCGAAAGCGCAGCCGACCGAACTTGCGGTGAACAAGGCGAGGCAGATCAGGTTGAAGCGCTTGCGGCCCAGCACGTCGGCGAGCCAGCCGCTGATCGGTAGCACGATGGTGTTGGAGACCAGGTAGCTGGTCAGGATCCAGGTGCTCTCATCCTGGCTGGCGGCGAGCGACCCGGCGATGTGGGTCAGCGCGACGCTGGCGATGGTGGTGTCCAGCACCTCCATGAACGGGGCGAGGGAAATCACCACCGCGACCAGCCAGGGGTTGTACCGCCCGGCCGGCGACCGCGGCAGCGACGCTTCGTCGGCTGCACTCATCGCCGGCTATTTGGCCGGAAGGTCGATGGAGGGGTTGGCCGACAGGCCGGGCGCCAGCGGGTAGCGGGCAGCCCGGCTGTCGTCGAAGACGATCTTCACCGGCACGCGCTGCACGATCTTCACGTAGTTGCCGGTGGCGTTCTGGGCCGGCAGCAGGCTGAACACCGAGCCGGTGCCGTAGCCGATGCTGTCGACATGCCCCTTGAAGACCACACCCGGAACCGCATCCACCACCACGGTGGCGCGGGCGCCGAGCCGGATCCGGCCGAGCTGGGTTTCCTTGTAGTTGGCGGTGACCCAGACATTGTCGCCGACCAGCGCCAGCAGCCCGGCGCCGGGTGCCACGACGTTGCCGGCGCGCACGGTGCGTTGCGACACATGGCCGGCGGCGGGCGCGGCGATGGTGGTGTAGGAAAGTTGCAGCGCGGCATCCTGCGTCGCCACCGCCGCGGCCTGCAACGCCGCCGCGGCGGAATCCACCGAGGCCTGCTGGCCAAGCTGCTGCTGCTGCGCGGCGTCGTAGCGGGCCTTGTCGGCGCGGATCGTCGCCGTTGCGGCGTCGAGCTGCTGCTGGCTGACGGCGGCGGGGTTGATGGTGTGGTAGCGTATGTAGTCCTGCTGGGCCTGGCGCAGATTCGCCGCCGCCACGACGGTGTTTGCCGCCGCCTCCCCGGCGCTGGCCCGCGCCGTTTCCAGTTGGGCGTCGGCCTCCGCCTGTTGGGCGCGGGCCCGCTCCAGGGCGACCTCCTGGTCCCGCGGGTCAAGCAGGATCAGCGCCTGGCCGGCGACCACGTGCTGGTTGTCGGTGACCAGCACCCGGATGACCTGGCCGGAGATTTTCGGCGCGATCGTATAGATGTCGCCGTCGAGTTGGGCGTCGTCCGTGGTGGCGTGGTTGCGGTTCAGCAGATACCAGACGAAGCCGGCGGCGGCGATGGCGATGAGGACGAGGGCCAGGATGATGAACGGCCGGGCGCGGCGCTTTGGCACGGCGCGATCCTTTTTGTCGGCATCCTGGGCATCGGACTCGTCGGGCTCGCCCTGGTCCGGTTCGGCCTCATCGGACGGATCGGCCTTGGGCTTGGCGTGGTTTTGATCGGCCTGTTGGGAAGACGACAACGGCTTGCCTCACTTCTGGATTGACCGATCGGTTCGGTCATCCGAATATCGGGGCTTGGGAAGAAAGCGCAAGTGATGGTCGAGCCTTTGAACGAGCCTGCCGCCGATCACCGCGATCCGCTTTCGCCACAACGGCGCGGCCGCATCCTGAGCGGCGCCGCCGAAGTGTTCCTGGCGGAAGGCTATGAAGGCGCCTCGATGTCGCGGATCGCGGCGGCGGCGGCGGTTTCGAAAGGCACGCTCTACAACTACTACGCCGACAAGCGCGAATTGTTCGCGGCCTATATCCGCGAGAGCTGCGCCTTGATGGTGGACGAGATGTTCGGTGAAACGCCGCCCGCCGAAACGCTCCGTGCTGGATTGGCAAGGATCGGCCATATCATGCTGACGTCGATGGTTTCGCAACGCGGCCAGGCGATGTTCCGTCTGGTCGTCATGGAGGCGGCTAAATTTCCCGACCTGGCGACCGTGTTCTACCGGGCCGGACCGGAGAAACTGGTGTGCCTGATGACGCTCTGGCTGCAAGCGCAGGTGGACGCCGGGCAATTGCGCCTCGACGATCCGGAATTCGCCGCCGAGCAGTTTTTTGCCCTAACACAGACCAGGCTCGTGCTCCGGGCTCGTCTCAAACCCGGCTCCATTCCCAGCGAGCAGGAAATTAGTCACGTAGTGGGCCACGCGGTGGAGATGTTTCTTGCTGCGTATGCCGCGCCAAGATAATAGTTTTGCTTTAGAATCAATAATTTAAGATAACTAACAACGGCTTCTGCGCGGCACCGCGTCTTGTGTCAAAAATGAAAAGCGAGGTTTCGTCGCGCCTGCCAGGATGGACCTTAAAATAGCTGCTTAACGATACGTTTTTTTTGCTTTTTGTATTCTATCTCAAGTTGCAAAAATGCAAAGCTGCGTTAACTTCGGTTAACAGGGCAAGAAAGGAAAAAAAGCATGTGCGCCCCAACAACTTTGGACGCAATCGTCAAGCATAAGATGCGGTCGTGGCCACAGCATCCGCCCGGCCTCGACGATCAGGACACCAGCCGCCGCGGCGCCTGGTTGCGGGGCCGACCAGGCCGCGCCAACGAGGTCGATGACCCATTTCTGAAATTTCCCGGCAGCAACCGGATGCGGACGATCCCGGATGGGCTCTGGCTCTGCTTTGGCGGCTCCGAGCGCGATGCCTTCGTGGATATCTTCGTGATCGAGGTTTGCGGCAGTCTCTCCAACCTGCTCGATAAGCGCGGCCGTTTCACCCCGTCCATGCACTCTTTGCTTGCGGTGTGCCCGGTGCCCTGGCTGCTCGGCCAGATTTCGCCGGCCAACAGCCTGGAGCGCTGGCGCCATGTCGGCCTGTTGCATGACCGGCCGAAGACACCGCTGACCCTGCCGGTGCGCGACATCAGGGTGATGTACGCCCTGCGGCCCCGGCACTACGAGGGTTTTGCCTCAAGCCAGGTGCCGCACGCGCACGAGTTCTTTGCGCCGGTCACGGCGCTGATGGGGCCGGAGGGCTGCCAGCATCCGCCCTTGCGGGCCTTCATCGCCCGCGCCCTGGGGCGGGCGAATTTCTGGGAGTTCGCCGGCGCCAGCGCCGCCTGACGCGATTAGGTTTCCTGGCGCGGCAGGTTCGGGCCGTACGCACTGGCGAACTGGAGAGTCGCCGCCGCGATCTCCTGGTCCGACAGCAGCACCGGCCCGCCGGCGGCGAGCGATAGTAGATAGTGCGTGGCCAACGCCTCCAGTTCGACGGCGGCGGCCAGCGCCGCCTCGATCGTCGGCCCGGTGACCAGGCAGCCATGGTTGGCCATCAGGCAGGCGGTCCGCCCCTGCAGCGCCGCCAGCACTTGGGTGGAAAGTTCGGCGGTGCCGAACAAAGCGTAAGGCGCGCAGCGGATCGGCGCGCCGCCGAACCGCGCGATCATGTAGTGGCAGGCCGGGATCTCGCGCCGGGCGATGGCAAGCGCCGTCGCGTAGGGGGCGTGGTTGTGGATCACCGCGCCGACTTCCGGCCGCGCCGCCAGGATGTCGTGATGGAAGCGCCATTCCGAGGAGGGACGGTAGGCGCCCTGGTATTCGCCGCCGCCGCCCAGCGACAGCAGTGGAATCATCTCCGGCGTCAGCGTCTCGTATGGCACCGCGGAGGGCGTGATCAACATGCCGCCGGTGACGCGCAGGCTCAGATTGCCGGAGGTGCCTTGGGTCAGGCCCAGCGCCAGCATCCGGCGCGCGGCGGCGATAAGGGCTACAGCGTCGGCCATCGCCGCACCTTAGAGGTCAGTGGCGCCGGAGCAAGCGCCATGGGTTTGCTTTCAACAGCAATCACGCGATGATGCCGGCATGCTGATGCGGCGAAGCTTGTTGATCGGCGGGACGTGCGGGCTCGCCGGTTGCGCGGTGTTCACCACACCCGGCGCCGCGCTGCCGCCGCTGCCGCCGACGCCGCCCGGCGCCTACATCCTCGGCGCCGGCGACGTGCTGACCATCCGCGTCTATGACCAGTCGCAGCTTTCCGGCGACTTCACGATCGACGACAGCGGCATGATCGACCTGCCGCTGCTGGGCCTGTTGCCGGCGGGCGGGCAGACCACCGACGCGCTGGCCGCGGCGATCGCCGGCGGGTTGAAACAAAAAAACCTGATCCTGGACCCGAGTGTCGCGACCGAGATCTCGCACTACCGGCCGTTTTATATACTGGGGGAAGTCAACACGCCGGGACAGTACCCGTACCGGCCGCGCATGACCGCGCTGACCGCGGTTTCCATCGCCGGCGGCTTCACCTACCGCGCGGTGCAGGACTATGTCGGCGTCACCCGCGATACCGGCGGCGGCCCCGCGCAGTACCGCGCCCCGTTATCGGCACTGGCCGCCCCCGGCGATGTCATCACGGTCTTTGAACGAAAATTCTGAACGCGGCGGCATGGCGCGGCTGAACCTCGCGGTGTTCGCCGCCGGCATCGGGTCGTTCGTCAACATGTACTGCACCATGGCGGTGCTGCCGCTGCTGGCGCGCAGCTTCCATGTCAGCCAGGGCGCCACCGGGCTTACCGTCACCGCGCCGTTGCTGGCGACCGCGATCATGGCGCCGGTGATCGGCGCGATCTCCGACCGTTTCGGCCGCCGGCGGTTGATCCTGGGCGCCGCCGTGCTGCTGGTGCTGCCGACCCTGGCCGCGGCCGGGGCGGGCAGTTTCCACATGCTGCTGCTGTGGCGCTTCGTGCAGGGGCTGACGCTGCCGTTCATCTTCATCGTCACGGTCGCCTATATCGGGGAGGAGACTGCCGGCGCCGCCTCGGTCAGGCTGGCCGCGACCTATCTGTCCGGGGCGATCTTCGGCGGTTTCGCCGGGCGGGCGATCCCCGGCCTGGTCGCGCAGTTCTGGGGCTGGCGGGTCTCGCTGCTGCTGATCGCGTTGATCACCCTGTGCATGGCGGCGGTGATCGGCTTTTGCCTGCCGACGGAGCGGAATTTTACGCCGGTGACCGACTGGCGCGGCGCGATCGGTTCGTTTCCGCGGCATTTGCGCAACCGCCGGCTGCTGGCCAACAACTTTATCGGTTTCGGTGTGCTTTTCTGCCTGATCGGGGTGTTCACCTTCGTCGACTTCCGGCTGGCGGCGCCGCCTTATTCGCTCGGCCCGGCGGCGCTCGGCGGGATTTTCGCGGTCTATCTCGCCGCGGTCGTCGTCAACCCGCTGGCGGCCAGGCTGGCGGCGCGGTTCGGCCACGCCAGGGTGATGGCGGGCGTGGCGCCGATTTGCATCTGCGGACTGTTGCTGACGCTGGCGGCACCGCTGCCGCTGATCGTCCTCGGCCTGCTGATCGTCTGCTGCATGGTGTTCCTGCAACAAACGCTGGCCACCGCCTTCATCGGCATGGCGGCGCGCACCGCCAAATCCGCCGCCGTCGGCCTGTATGTGACCACCTACTACATCGGCGGCGGCATGGGCGGCATCGTGCCGGCTTTGCCGTTCCGCGAATTTGGCTGGCCGGGCGCGGTGGCGGTGGTGATCATCGTGCAATTGGCGATGCTGGGGCTGGGGTTGCGGTACTGGAAGTAAGCGGCAGGGCTCTGCCCTGCACCCGCCGGGGCCTGAGGCCCCGGACCCCCGTGAGTAAGCGTTGGTATGGGGACCAGGCTTTTTATGCGCTTCGCGCTGGCCCGCCGCACCGACGCTGGTTCACCAACGCGCGAAGCGCAATAAATTCTTTGATTGCCCGGGCCTTCGAGCGGCCAACCCACGTCCCCATTCATGGGGTCCGGGGCCTCCCGGCCCCGGCCGCCGGAGGCTCTTTCTTATGACCGGAATGCGACCGGTTGACCAATTGGATCGCCCAGCACCTCGTCCTCGCGCATCGCGATCTGGCCGCGAACGATGGTGGCGGCGGGCCAGCCGGTGACGGTGGTGCCGTCGAACGGGGTCCAGCCGCAGGGGCTGGCGGTCTGGGCGTTGGTGATGGTGCGGCGGGCGGCGAGGTCGACGACCGAAAAATCGGCGTCGTAGCCGGCGGCGATGCGGCCTTTGTTGACGGCGCCGTAGATGCGGGCCGGGCCGGCGGCGGTGAGGTCGGCGAGCCGGAGCAGCGAGAGGTTGCCGGCAGCGACCTCGTTCAGCAGCATCGGCAGCAGGGTTTGCACGCCGGTCAGGCCGGCGGCGCAGTCCGGCCAGGGTTTTTCCTTGGCGGCGCACGAATGCGGGGCGTGGTCGGAGCCGATGGTGTCGACGGTGCCGTCGGCGATGGCCGCCCAGGCGGCGGCGCGGTGGCGGGCGTCGCGGATCGGCGGGTTCATCACGCCGTAGGGGCCGAGGCGGTCGTAAACATCGGGCGCGGATTGGACGAGGTGGTTGAGCAGCACCTCGACGCTGGCGAGGTCGCGGTGGTCGGCGAGGTAGGCCAGTTCCTCGGCGGTGGAGACGTGCAGGATATGCGCCGGGCGCCCGGTTTCGCGGGCCAGGGCGATGATGCGGCGGGTGCCGAGGAAGGCGCATTCGACATCGCGCCAGACGGCGTGGTCCGAGTACGGGTCGCCGGACTTGAACAGGGCTTTGCGCTCCTGCAGCCGGTACTCGTCTTCGGAGTGGAAGGCGACGCGGCGGCGGCCGGCGCGCAGCACGCGGGCGATGCTGGCATCGTCCTCGACCAGCAGGTCGCCGGTGGAGGAGCCGGCGAAGACCTTGATGGCGCAGATGCCGGGCAGGGATTCCAGCGCGCCGAGCGTGTCGGCATTGTCCTTGGTGGCGCCGACATAGAGGCCGACATCGCACCAGGCGCGGCCGGCGATGGAATCGTACTTGGCGGTGAGCGCCGCGATGTCGGTGCCGGGCGGCGTGGTGTTCGGCATGTCGAACACGGTGGTGACGCCGCCGAGGATGGCGCCGCGCGTGCCGGTGGCGAGGTCCTCGACGCCGGGGATGCCGCCCTCCCCTCCATCACGAAAATGCACATGCGGGTCGATGACGCCGGGCAGGATGTGCAGGCCAGCGGCGTCGAAAACTTCCGCCGCCGGTCCGAGGTTTTTGCCGATCGCGGCGATGCGGCCGGCGCGGACGCCGATATCGGCTTCGGCCAGGCCCCAAGGCAGGACAACGATACCGTTTTGCAGCAGGAGGTCGAAGCTCATCGGCGTTCTTAACGCGCCGCCAGCGTCTCGAAAACATCCCCCGCCGGGGGCAGGTTCAGGATGTGGCGGCGGTGCCAGAGGGCGACGAACAGCAGCAGCCAGGCGGCGGCCCCGGCGCGCTTCTCGCCGGCGCGGTCGAACAGCGCCGCGACCCGGTGCGGCTCGGCCAGTTCGGCGACGATCGGCGCCCCCGCCACCAGCGGGCCGAGGCGGCGGCTCTGCCCGGCGATCCAGGCGCCGACCGGCACGTCGAACCCCTGTTTCCTGGCGAACGGCCGCGCGGCGGGAAGATGTTTTTGCAGCCAGAGGCGGAGCAGATACTTCCCCCTGCCCTCGCGGAGCAAAAACCGGTCCGGCAGCGAGAAGGCGAACCGGGCCACCTCCGGATCGACGAACGGGGTCCGGCCCTCGACGCCATGCGCCATCAGGCAGCGGTCCAGTTTCAGCAGCAGGTCATTCGGCAGCCAGCCGGCGATGTCGGCGCGTTGCGCGGCGCGCAGGCGGGACGGGTCGCGGATTTCCGCCTCGATCCGGGCGATCCCGTCGCGCCAGCCGGCGGTGGGGGCGCGCAACACGTCCAGGCCGTCGAAGATGCCGTGGCCGCGCATCTTTTTAGGCCAGAAGGCGCGGGCGGCGGCGCGGTAGCGGCCGTAACCGGCGAACATCTCGTCGCCGCCCTCGCCGGAGAGGATCACCTTGACGTCCTGGCGGGCGAGCCGGGCCAGGAACCAGCTCGGGATGATGGCGTAATCCGCCGCCGGGTCGTCCATCGCGCCGACGATTTCCGGCAGGTGTTGCCAGACCATCGCCTCGGTGATCTCGATCCGCTCGTGCCGGGCGCCGACGGCCGTGGCCGTGGCGGCGGCGGCGGCGCGTTCGTCGGCGACGCCGGGGCTGTCGAAGCCGGCGGTGTAGGCCAGCACCGGCCGGGCGTTCAGCCGCGCCATCATCGCCAGGATGGCAGCGCTGTCGATGCCGCCGGAGAGGAACATGCCGTAGGGCACGTCGGCGCGCTGATGCAGGTCGACGGCGTTTTCCAGCACCGCGTCCAGGGCGGCGAGTGCGGCCGCCTCGTTCGGCGGCGGCGGGTCCGGCGGCTCCCAGGCCGGTAGGCTGGCCCGGGCGGTGATTTGGCCGGCGCGGATCGTCAGGGTTTCGCCCGGCGCCACCCGCTCGATGCCGGTGAAGATGCTCCGCGTGCCGGTGGTGAATTGCAGGTTGAGCAACTCGTTGAGCCGCGCCGGGTCGATTTCGCGGCGGGCCAGGCCGGCGCCGAGCAAGGCTTGCGGCTCCGAGGCGAAGGCCAGGCCGAAATCGGTGGGCGCGATATAGAGCGGCTTGATGCCGAACCGGTCGCGCGACAGGGTGATCGTGTGAAAGGCAGCGTCGTGGATGGCGATCGCGTACATGCCGCGCAGGGCGCGCGCGTAGCCGTCGGCGCGGCGGGAGAACAGATGCAGCGGCGGTTCGCAGTCGCTGTTGGTGGCGGCGGGAAAAGGCAGCGCCTCCCGCAACTCGCGGTAGTTATAGATCTCGCCGTTGGCGATCAGGGTCAGCGGCCCGGCGTGCAGCGGCTGGTCGCCGGTTGCGAGGTCGATGATGGCGAGGCGGGTGTGGACCAGCGCCGCGTCGGCGGCGGTGAAGCTGCCGGCGCCGTCCGGGCCGCGATGGGCGAGGCCGGCGGCCAGCGCCGCCAGCACCGCGGCGGGGGCGTGGCGGCCGGGGCGCAGTGCGATGCCGGCGATGCCGCACATCAGCCGGCCACCTGGTTGAGCAGGCGGATCCAGGCGGCGGTGACTGTCGGCTCGCTGAACGCGGCCTCGAACCGGCGGCGGCCGGCGGTGGCGAGCGACCCGGCCAGGCCGCGGTCGGCGAGGATGGTGCGGGCCGCTTCGGCCAGCGCCGTCGGGTCTTCGAGCGGGACCAGAATGCCGTCCATGCCGTGCCGGATCAGCTCCGTTGGGCCTTCGGCGCGGGTCGCGAGCACTGGGCGGGACGCCGAAAAGGCTTCCAGCACCATGTTGCCGAGCGGCTCGTGCCGGGAGGAGGAGACGAACAGATCGGCGGCTTTCAGGAGCGGCCCGACATCCCGCCGCCAGCCGGGCAGGTGGACGCGGGTGGTGAGGCCGAGCTCGGCGATCAGCTTTTGCAACCGGGGCCGCTCGGGGCCTTCGCCGGCGACCACGCAATAAGCGTCCGGCAGCCGCGCCATGGCGCGGATCAGCAGGTCGAAGCCTTTTACCGGGTGCAGGCGGCCTAAGCCAAGGATTAGCGGCGCGTTCTCCGGGATGTTCAAGACAATGCGCGAGAAGCCTTTGTCGTTGAAGCAAAATCATCGACGAAATTCGGCAAATAATGGGCTTGCCCAGCCGGCACGCCTTGGCCGGTCAGGTAGTCGACGATGCCATGGGTGTTGCCGACCAGATGCCGGCAGGACCGAAAATATTTTAGGTCGTAGTAGCCGCCGAGCCGGCCGATATTGACCCAGGGACCGGTTGGGAGATGCGACGCCGCGCGGCTCATCCAGGCAATGGCGACCGCCGGGGCGAAGCGGCGCAGCGCGCGGCGCAGCTTCGGACGGGTGAACAGGTCCAGCTTGCCGCCGAAGCGGAAACCGAGCGGGGCCAGGCCGGCGGCGCGTAGCCGGGCGGCGCGGGGGGCGTCGGCGCGGATCAGCGGCAACACGTCCTGGCCCGCGCCGGCCAAAGCGGCGCTCATCCGCTCGAAAAACAGCTCGGCGCCGCCATCGGCGGCGCCGGCCATGACCTGGGCTATTTTCACAAAAGCCCGCGTGCGGCGGCGAGGACCGCTTCCACCGTCAGCCCGGCCATCGGCGCTTCGCCGGCTGGGCCGGGGGCGATGGCGACCGCGGTATGGCGGCCGGCGGGGGCGTATTCGTCGGCGCGGGAGCGGCCGAACAGGCCGAGCGTCGGCGCCCCGGTGGCGGCGGCGATGTGCATCAGCCCGGAATCGTTGCCGATGAACAGCTTGAGGCGCTTCATGCAGGCGGCGGCCTCCGGCAGGCTGAGCCGGCCGACCAGGTCGATGGCGCCGGGCAGCCCGGCCAATATCGGCGCGGCGCGGGCCTGTTCCGCCGCGCCGGGGCCGGCGAAGACGGCGGCGCGCAAGTCCGGGATGGTGGCGGCCAATGCCCGGAAGACCGCGATGAAGCGCTCGGCCGGCCAGATCTTGCCGTCCCAGTTGGCGGTAGGGCCGAGCCCCAGCACCGGCCCGGTGCCGATCAGCTCAGCGGCGCGGGCGTCGTCCACCGGCGCCGTCCAGACCACCGGCAAGGGCGCCACGGCCAGGCCGAGGCTGGCGCCGAGTTGTTCGTAGCGCCGGCCGGGCCGGCGGCCGCCGCGCAGCAACCGGCGGCGGCGGGCGGCCAGGAACAAGGCGAGGCCGGAGCCGCGCACATCCACCACCAGGTCCCAGAAATGGAAGATCAGCCGGGTCCAGAGCCGGAGCCAGTGCAGGTCGAAGCGCTGCTTCTCGAACACGATCAGGCGCTCCAGGCCCGGCAGCCGGGTGAACACCCCCGCGGCGGCGGCGCCACAAGCGACGGTGAAGCGGGCTTGCGGATGGCGCAGGCGCAGATGTTCCAAGACGCCGGAGGAGATCACGGCGTCGCCGATACGCGAGGAGGTGATGAAGAGAATCCTCATGCGGGCAGGGTCTAGAGCAATATGGCTTGAAGTCGAATGGCGCAGCCATTCGGCTGAGCCGTGGAATTGCTCGTAAAGCATAAGGGTAGAGCGTGATGAGTGCGAACTCATCTCGCTCTGGCATGGCTTGCCGACAAGGAAACAAAGCCCCAGATGCTGGCCATGGCGATGATCGCGGAACTGCCGGGGCGCGGGGTGATCGAGGTTGCCGGGGCCGACCGTATCGGCTTTCTGAACGGGCTGGTTTCCAACGATGTCGCCAAGGCGGCGCCGGGCCAGGCGGTCTGGGCGGCGTTGCTGACGGCGCAGGGGCGTTACCTTACCGATTTTTTTGTTTTTTATGATGATGAGCGGCTGCTCCTGGAGGCGCCTTTGGTTGCCGTTGCAGAGCTGATCCGCCGGCTGAACCGCTACAAGCTGCGGGCCGAGGTGCGGCTCGCCGAGCTCAGCGGGACGCTCAAAGTATATGCGGCGTGGCAGGGGATGCCGCCGCAGGTGCCGCTGACGGCCCCCGATCCGCGGCTGCGCGAGGCCGGCACCCGGCTGCTCAGTGAAACCGAGCTTGCCCCAAACGCCGTGGCGGCGGATTACGCGGCGTGGCGGCTGGAGCTCGGCCTGCCGGATGGGCCGCCCGACCTGGAGCCGGAAAAGACGCTGCTGCTGGAAGCCGGCTTCGACGAGTTGAATGGGATCGACTGGCAGAAGGGTTGCTATATGGGCCAGGAGCTGACGGCGCGGACCAAATATCGGGGACTGGTGAAGCGGCGGCTGGTGCCGGTCATGCTCGCCGGGCCGTTGCCGCCGCCGGGTACGCCGGTGCTGAGCGATGGCGCGGAGGTTGGCGCCGTGCGCTCCGGCATCGGTGGGCTGGCGCTGGCGAGCTTGCGGCTGGACGCGCTGGACAAGCCGCTCATCGCCGGCGAGGCGACGCTGACGCCGCGGATCCCGTCCTGGATGCGGCTGCCGGCGTGAGGGGTCTGGTGCTAGCGGTGCTGCTGGCGCTCGCGGCCTGTAGCCGGCCGCTGCCGCCGGCCGGGTTTGCCGGCAGCGGGCCGGGCTTCGACCCGATCGCTTTCTTTACCGGCCATGTCACGTCCTGGGGTGTGGAAGAGAACCGCGCCGGGGCGCCGGCGGCGATCGTTACCACCAATTGCATGGGAGCCGCGACGGCTCCGGATGCGATCCGGATGGTGCAGGTTCTGCAGATCGGCCAAGGCAAGCTGCAGACCCGGACCTGGCAAATGCGCCGGGTGGGACCGGCGGCCTATGTCGCGACCGCCAACGATATGGCGGGCGAGGCGGATGGCACGGTGTCGGGCCGGGTGCTGCACTGGCGCTGGGTGCTGCGCGCCAGCCCCGGCAACCCGCTCGCCAATGTGACGATGGAGCAGTGGATGTACCGGATGGATGACGGCGCGGTGGTGATCCGCACCGTTATCACCAAGCTTGGGATCCGGCTCGCCGAAGTGACCGAGCAGTTCGAGAAACAGCCGCGTTAAGCGGAGCGTCAGGCGGCCATGGCTTTGGGCGTCAGCATCTCATCGATCAGCGGCGTCGTGCGGGGCAGCAGCGCCTCGCCTTTTTCGCCCATCAGCGAAATATATTTCGGGTTCAGCCATTTCTCGATGCCGACGCGGTAGCCCTCGGTCTGCTTCATGCGCTCGAACCAGGCAGCGACGTTTGGCAGCGCCGTCCAGGTATGTTCGAGCCGCAGATTCTCGAACCGGACGGCGTAGGGAACGATACCGAAATCGGCAAGGCTGAGCTCACCGACCAGGAATGGCTGCGAGGCCAGCTTGGCCTCCATTTCGGCGAAACATTTGAGCCACGCTTCCATGGCGGCGGCGAACTGTGGAGATTCGACGCCGGCCGGGACCAGGCTGCGGTAGATGTTGCGCAGCGCTGGATCGGGGGTTGCCAGGTAGAATTTTTCCAACGCTTCGGGCGTGGTATGGACCGCCAGCAGCTGGTCCCGGAAGGCGACGCCGATGCTGACGACCGCGATCGCCAGATGCAGGCCGGAATCGAGTTTCTGCAGCCAGTAGCGGGTCCGGGCCCGCTCGGCGGCTTTGGTCGAGAGCAGCCGTTTGTGGTCTGGGAATGCATCCTCGACATATTCCAGGATGATGTTGGACTCGGTCACGACAAAGCCGTCATGCACCAGAACCGGCACCACGCCTTTCGGGTTCAACTTCAGGAACTCGGGTGTGTGCTGCTCGCCGGCGCGCAGGTTGAGGTTCGGGCCGCTCCACTCGAGGCCCTTCTCGGCGAGCTGGCTGCGGACCTTTTGCGCGCAGGTCGACATGTCGTTGTGGTAGAGTTCCAACATTCTCGGGCCCTCCAGAAGCCGGCGGCGACTGCCGCACTTTTGCCGGCTTTATAACGGCGTCGCTCGCGGCGAGTCAAAAACCGGATGGCTTGGAGAAGCCGGGCCGAGACGGTAGGCTGGGCCCCGGGGCCGCGCTCCGAAAGAAACTTAAAATGGGGGGAAGATCATGCCGGGCTGGCGCATTGGCGACATAAAAGTCGATACGGTTGTCGAATTTGGCGGCCCGGCGATGCGGCCGCAAGACAGCTTTCCCGATTGCGACCTCGGCGTGTTCGAGCGCCATGCCGACGTATTGGTGCCGAACTACTTTGTGCCGGCGCTCGGCCGGATCGTCGGCGGCGTGAAAAGCCACGTGATCCGAACCGGCGCCCACAACATCCTGGTCGACACCGGCTGCGGCAATAACAAGGAGCGGCCGAACGAGCCGCCGTTCAACAATTTGCAAACGCCTTATCTGGAGCGGCTCGCCGAGCTCGGCCTGGCGCCGGAGGACATCGATCTCGTCGTCCTGACGCATCTGCATGTCGACCATGTCGGCTGGAACACCAGGCTGGAGAACGGAAGCTGGGTGCCGACGTTCAAGAACGCCACCACCGTCTTCTCGCAACGCGACCTTGCTTTCGTTACCGAAAATGCCGAGGCAGGCGCCGCGGGAAACACTTTTGCGCGGTTTTACGAGGACAGCCTGAAACCCGTCATCGAAGCCGGCCGCATTCGGCTGCTGACCGAAGACGGGCCGCTGGTTCCGGGCATCGACATCGGGTTCGCGCCCGGCCACACGCCGGGGCATATTTTGTTGCGGGCCCGATCCGGGGAAGCGGAAGGGCTGTTCATCGGCGACATCCTGCACAACCCGTTCCAGATCTACCAGCCCGATTGCAACAGCGGCTACTGCGCCCTGCCCGAGCCGGCCCGCGCGACCCGGCGGCGGGTGCTGGGGGAAGCCGCTGACCGCGGCGCGCAGCTTTTTGCCTGCCATTTCGCGGCGGGGCACGAAGTACGGGTGCGGCGGGAGGCGGATGGTTTTGCGCTGCTGGCGTGAGGTCAGGCCACCGGTTCAACCGGCAGCCCGGCGGCGGCCATGGGTGTCGTCCAGTTGCTCGGTGAGCAGCGCCGCGGCGGCGATGAGCAGCATCACCAAGCGACGCTCGAGGCCTGGCTCGACATCGGCGGCGCGGACCACCAGGCTCAGACTGGCGACCAGACCGAGGCTCGGGCAGGTCACCGGCGCCGCCAGACCCATCAAGCCCTGGTCGATCTCACCGGACGCCACCGCGTAGCCGCGCCTGCGGACCTCGGCCAGCGCCTCGCGCAGCGCCGCCGGGTCCTCGCTCTGGCCGCATTGGCCCAGCAGTTTCGCCAGTCGCCGCGCCGGCAGCTGGGCGAGAATCACTTTCGACGTGGCGCCCTGGATCAGCGGCATCGGCCGGCCGCGTTCGTAGCTGGATTCGAAGCCGGCATTGCCGGTGGTTTCGTTGGCGATGCACATCACCTGCCCCTCGTACAGCCGGCAGAGCAGGCCGACGCAAGCGACATGGGCCTGCCGCACGATGTCGCGCAGGACCGGCTGGCCGGCGATGATCAGCGGATCGGTCAGCCTGATCTTGCGGTCGAACGCGATGAAGGCGACGCCGAGGCGGTAGCGCGAGTCCCCGGCCGGGTCCAACAGGCCGGCCCGCACCAGGTCGCGGGCGGTGCGGTAGACGGTGCTGGCCGGCACCGATAGGGCGCCGGCCATCGCCTGGATGGTCCAGGCTTCGGCATCGACGTCGAACAGATTGAGCACGTCGACATAGCGTTGCAGGCCGGGCAGTCCCATCCTGGCTACGGCTGGCTGCGCTGAATGGCGGTGGTCGCGGGGGTCAGGCCGGGTCCGGCGGCCCAGGTGGCCTCCAGCAGGGCTTGCACCGCGGCGGCGGTGGCCGCCATCCAGGACGGCCGGAAGATCGCGGCGACGTAGTGGTCCGGCCGCAGCAGCAGGATCGCGCCAGCGCCGGCCGGTGCTTCGCCCTCGCCACGGACCACGGTCACGTCGGCGGGGTGGTCCGGCCTGGCGGTGCCCGGCGGCAGGACGGCGACCCGTCGCGCGTTAAGCCGTTCGAGTGCGTCCAGAGCCGGCGCCGCGAAGGCCGCCGCCGGATTTTCGGTGAAGGCCAGCAGCGCAAAGCCGTCGCCCAGGACTTCGTCGAGCCTGACCCGGCTGCCGGTGGCGGTGCTGACATAGGGCTGCGGGAACAACTGGCCGACCGGGCCGGCGCGGCCGCCGGCTGAGTCCGGCACCACGAAACCCTCGGTGAAGCGGGGCTTCGGTTTGTATTTCATTTGCACGACGTAGTCGCTCGCCGGCGGATAGACGCGCAGCGCCCGGAACAACGCGCGGGTGAGGAAACCGACCATGCGGTTGCGTGGCGCCATGATGCCGCCCATGCGGAGCGCCAGACGGATCATCGCCCAGACATGGGGGCTGCGCTCGGTCTCGTAGCTGGCCAGCAGGCCCGGGCCGAGCCGGCCGCGGATGACGGCGGCCAGCTTCCAGGCGAGGTTATGGGCATCGCGGATGCCGCTGTTCATCCCCTGCCCGGCGAAAGGCGGTGTCAGATGCGCGGCGTCGCCGGCCAGATAGACCCGGCCGCGCGACCAGGAAGAGGCGGCGCGGGCATGGAAGCGGTACACAACCTTGCGGCGGATGGTGGCTGCCGGATCGGCGCCGTGGGTGGCGAGCAGTGCGGCGATGCTGGCCGGCGCCAGCAGTGCCGCCTCGTCCTCGCCGGGATCGAGCTTGAACTCGAAGCGGCGGGTGTCGTTCGGCCCCGGCAAGGTGATGCAGCCATGCCTGGTGTTGCAGAAGACCTTGGTGTGCTTGCTGGTGTTGTGGCTGTTTTCCTGATCGACGATCAACCAGCGCTCCTCGAACGTGGTGCCGCCCAGGGTGATGCCCAGCGCCTCGCGCACCCGGCTGCTGGCGCCGTCGGCGCCGACCAGGTAGGCGCAGGTCGCGGTAAACGTCGCGCCGTCCGGGCCGTGCAGGTCGAGGCGGACGGCATCGCCCCGATCCTGGAAACTTTCCAGGGTCCAGCCAAAGCGGGTTTGCACGTTGGCGAAGCGGTCCAGCGCCTGGCGCAGGGTTTGCTCGAGCAGGGGCTGGCGGAACGCGTTGCGGCGCGGGTAGCCGAAGGGCGTGCCGGTCGGCTCGACCACGGCGAAGCGGTTGCCGCGCGGCGAGTAGTAGTGCGAGCCGTAACCGGCGACGACATTTTCCAGCACCGCGTCGATGACGCCGGCGGCCTGCATGGTGCGTAACGATTCATCGTCGATCGAGACGGCGCGCGGCTCCATGACGGTGGTGCGGTTGCGTTCGACCAGCAGCACGTCGAGACCGAAGCCGCCAAGCAGGTTGGCCAGCGTCAGCCCGGTTGGGCCGCTGCCGATGACGGCGACATCGAAATGGGCGGAGGCCGGCATTCAGAGCGCCAGAATGACAGCCGGGGGTGGCGAGCGATGACTTCTCACGCTCGACTACGAAGCAGCCTCGTCGGCGATGCCGTTGATCAGGGTGCCGATCCCGCTGATCTCGACTTCCACGGTGCTGCCAGGGCGCATGAGCAGTTTCGGTTCGCGCTTGAAGCCGACGCCGCCCGGCGTGCCGGTGGCGATCACGTCGCCCGGCTGCAGCGGCGTGAACGCGGAGCAATAGGCGATGATCCGTGGGATCGAAAAAATCAACTGGTCCAGCCCGGCTTCCTGGACCACGACACCGTCCAGCCTGGTGGTCAGTTTTAGGGCTTCGACATTAGGGATTTCGTCGGCTGTCACCATCCAGGGGCCGAAGGCGCCGGTTGCCGGGAAGTTCTTGCCCGGGGTGAACTGGTGGGTGTGGTGCTGCCATTCGCGCACCGTGCCGTCATTGTAACAAGCGTAGCCGGCAACATGGGCCATGGCGTCGGCTTCGGCGATGTAGCGGCCGCCCTTGCCGATGACCACCGCGAGCTCGCCTTCGTAGTCCAGCGTGTCGGAGACGTGGGGCCGGATGATATCGCCGCCATGGCCGAGCTGGCTGCCGTTCAGCCGCAGGAAGATGGTCGGGTGGCCGACCTCGGCGCGGCCGGTTTCGCGGCGATGGGTTTCGTAGTTCAGGCCGACGCAGAGGATTTTATCCGGATCGGGGATCACGGGCAGAAATTGCAGCGCCGCGAGCGGCGTGCGCGGCGCCTGGCTGCGCGCCGCTGCGATGTCCGGCCAGGCCGCGGCGGCGATCGCCGTACGCAGCGTTGGCAGCGAAGCCCGCAGAACCTCTCCGACGTCGAGAAAGTCAGCTCCATCGACCACGCCCCAGGTGGGACGGCCGGCAATGACAACACTGGCTAGACGCAAAGTGGACTCTCCCCAAGAAGGCTCGTTGTTGACGAGGTTGTAACCGATATGAGCACTGAGCCTGACAACCGTCAAGCTGGTTAGCCTGAGTTCTCGTTAAATGGCAGCAAACCCGAAAATTTTTGGTCAAATTCTTTAATATTGATAATAGATTGACTTAACAAGGGCATCATTGTAGGACTTTCGAGCTCGACCATTGCGGTTGCGGTTGATTTACGGAGGTCTTGATGTCCACTGCCGTTCGCGCGGGCGCGTACCTGCACCATATTCAGTTACAGAGTCCTGACCCTGCCGCTTTGGCGACATTCTACGCCGCCGCAATGGACATGACGGCAACAGCATCCGATAGCGGTTTTATTTGCGAGGGGCCGGGCCGACGCCTGCTGATCACGGCCGGAAAAGCCAAGAAGCTCGGCTTTACCGCGTTTGCCTGCCGCGACCTTGAGGGCGTCGACGACCTGCGCGCTCGGGCGATGTCCGAGCAGTTGACGATCCTGCCCTCCCCGACCCGCTTGTTCGGCGATGAAGCGTTCGCGGTGAGAGATCCGGACGGCAACATCGTCGTCTTCGGCCTGGGCCGGCAGGAGCCGCCCCGGCCTGGCTTGCGCGGCCCGATCCAGCACATGACGCTGGCGACCCATAGCGTCGAGGCGATCGAGGCGTTCTATGCCGGCAAGCTCGGCTTCCTAGTGTCCGACCGGGTTGTCAAGCCGGACGGCACGGTCTCCACCTGCTTCATGCGGTCGAACCACGAACACCATACACTGGCGTGTTTTCTGTCCGCCGAACCCGGCATCGATCACCACAGCTACGAGGCCGCCGAATGGGGGGTGATGAAGGACTGGTGCGACCGCATGGGCGATAACAATGTGCCGATCATGTGGGGACCTGGCCGCCACGGCCCTGGCAACAACCTGTTCATCTTCGTGGTCGACCCGGACGGCAACTGGATCGAAATTTCCGGCGAGCTGGAAGTGATTTACGATCGCGGCGTGAAACAATGGCCGCATGAGGAGCGCACCCTCAACCTTTGGGGGCGGGCCATTCTGCGCAGCTGAAGGCACGGCCGTGCTTATGGCCAAGGGTCAGCGGACATTCTAAAACACTCTAAAAGGAATGCCGGACGCCGGCGCGATGGAGGACATCATGGCTCGACCGGCCGGGGCGGTCTGTAACATCAGCCGCGAGATCGATAACGGCCCGGTCAGCTTCCTGCTGATCCAGGTCGGCATTCTATGCGCAATGGCGGCGTTTCTGGACGGCCTCGACACCGGCTCGATCGGCCTCGCCGGTCCGCTGATCGCTGAAAGTCTCAAGCTGTCGCGGGCCCATCTCGGCCCGATCTTTTCAGCTTCGCTGCTGGGCGCGATGTTGGGCGCGCTGACGATGGGCTCGCTGGCCGACCGGTTCGGCCGCCGCCGCATGTTGATCCTCGCCACCGTGATCTTCGGCGTTTTCACTTGCGCGACCGGCTTCGCGGCTTCGTTTCAGAGCTTGCTGCTGGTGCGTTTCCTGGCCGGGATCGGCCTTGGCGGCGCGACCCCATGCTTCATTACACTGACCTCCGAATACGCTCCGAAGGCGCGTCGCGCGCTGGCGACCAGCATGGTCTGGACCGCTTTCCCGCTCGGCATCATCCTCGGCACGTTCCTGAACGGCTACCTGCTGTCGGCCTTCAACTGGCATGCGATTTTTCTGGTCGGTGGAACCGTGCCGCTGCTGGTGGCGCTGGCGATGGCGCTGTGGTTGCCGGAATCGATCCGGTTCCTGATCGTCAAACGGCCCGATGCCGCCGCGATCCGCCGCATCGCGGCGCGCCTGGTGCCGGGCCTGCCGGGCAACGTGATCTTTACCGCCGACGTCGAGGAGAAGGCGCCAGGCTCGCCGCTCCGGCATCTGTTCCTGGAAGGGCGGAGCCTCGGCACGTTGTTGCTGTGGGTGGTGTTCTTAACCTCTTTCGGAACCGCGTCGGCGATCCTGCTGTGGGCGCCGTCGCTGATGCGCGATGATGGTATACCCCTGGCGCGCGCCGCGGTGTTGTTGGGCTTCAGCGGCAGCGGCCTGGTGTTCGGCACCGCCGTGGCGGGCAAGCTGGTCGAGCGATTCGGCGTTACCACGGTGCTGGCGCCGGCACTCATCATCGGTGCCATCAGCACGGCGACAATGGCTTACGTGGTCTCGGCTTTGCTGATCTCGATCGATCTCGCCGTCGTCGGCGTCTCGGTCGGCATCGCCGCCGCCGGCACGCTGGCGCTGGCAACCACGATGTACCCGACCGAGATTCGATCCTCCGGCCTCGGCTGGGCGATTGGGATGGGACGGTTTGGGCAGGTTCTGGTGCCGCTGCTTGCCGCGCTGATGATCAAAACCGGCTGGCGTCTCGGCGAGATTTATGTGGCGATGGGCATGGCGCTGGTGATCGGCACGGCTTGCATTCTGTTGCTGCGCTGGCACACAGTTGCATCTGCGGGCCTGGCGCCCGGCCGCCGCCTGAATGCCGGCTAGAGCAATATGGTTTTGAGACAAATCGCGCAGCGATACGACCGAGCCATGAAGTTGCTTGCCAAAACAAGACACTCCAAAAGAAACCAAAACTTAACGAGGGCGCTTTAGCTTCGCCGGCGTGGCCCACGGCCCTGGCCGGATGGCGGCGCGACTCACGGGCTAGCCTCTCCTTTCAGTCGAAAGTAATCCGGATGGTTGAAAAGCATGAGCCAGCCGCCGGGACGAGCGGCGGCGACCCGTTTGCGGGGATCGACATCCCGCTCCCGTTGCTGGCCAGCCTGCGGCGGCATCGCGAGCATCTGGCGGGGCTGGTCGTCAATCTGCGATCCGTCGGCCTGGACCAGGCGAGAATCGAAGCAAGCGTCTCGGTGATCGTGGAGTCCTACAAGGTGGAACTGCTCGGCGCGATCAAATCGATGATGGCGACGAGCGATGTCTGATCCCAAGCTTCACGACGAGGCCGCCAGGGTTGCCGCGCTCAGGCGTTATGAGATCCTCGACACGCCGGCGGAGGCGCCGTTTGAAAGGATCACCGGCCTGGTGAAAGCGGTGCTGGATGTCCCGATCGCAACGCTTTCCCTGATCGATAGCGAGCGCCAGTGGTTCAAGTCCCGCATCGGACTTAACCCGAGCGAGACGGCCCGCGAGCTTTCCTTCTGCACCCACACGATCCAGAGCCGCGAGCCGTTGATCGTCGTGGACGCCTCCCTCGATCCGAGATTCGCCGAGAACCCGTTCGTCACCGGGCCGCCCTCCATCAAAAGCTATCTAGGCGTGCCGCTGGCGACGCCGGATGGCTATAATCTCGGTGCGCTCTGCGCCATCGACACCAGGCCGCGCAGTTACAGCGCCGCCCAAGTCGAGGTTCTGAAAAGCTTTGCCGCGATCGCGATGGACGAGATGGAACTCCGCCGCCTGGCGCAGGTCGACCCGTTGACCGGGACGGTGACGCGCCGCTGGTTCTGCACGGAACAGGACCGGGCGGTCGCCCGGTTCATCCGAGACCAGCGGCCCAGCGCCCTGGTTTTGATGGACATCGATCACTTCAAACGGATCAATGACGGCCATGGACATCCGGCCGGCGATCTGGTGCTGCGCGCGGTCGCCCAGAGCCTGGCGTCGCAGATCAGGACCAACGACGTGCTGGGCCGCCTGGGTGGCGAGGAATTCGGAATTTTACTTCCCGATAGCAGTCTCGAAGCCGCCGTTCAGGCCGCGGAACGGTTCCGCCAGACGCTCGAGGATATGCTGGTGCCGCACGATCCGCCGCTGCGGGTTACCGCGAGCTTCGGGATCGCCGCATTGGCGCCAGACTGCCTCGCAGCCGAACTATGGACCAAGCGGGCCGACCGGAGCCTCTACGCGGCGAAACACGCTGGCCGGAACAGATGCTGCGCCGTCGACCCAGCCAGCGAACAGAGCCTGCGCGAGGCGACGCTGGCATAGCTATTCGGCGCTACACGGTGCGACGCGCAAATAGGAATTTGTTGGATAGTTTAACAATATGCCGGAGTCGTGTGAACCCCTGGTTGAAAGTTTATTGCTTTATCCACAGGCACACGTTAAGGTTGCGTCGCCCTTTTAAGGTGCCGGTGGCTGCTGCGTAAAGCCAACGTGAGGCGTTCGCGCCGAATAGGAGGGCTTTCACGATGGCGAACACCTTAACGATCTCCGGCCTGCTCCAAACCGGCGTCAGCCTGACCGAACCGACCACCATCACCAGCAGCGGAACCGTGGAATCCGGCGCGGCCGCGGCGGTGGTCGGCGGCGCCAACGCGGCGCTCCTGCTGAACGCGGGCGATATCGCCGGCAGTGTCTTCGGGGTTTCGATCTCGGGCAATGGCGCCATTACCAACCAGGCGGGCGGCAGGATCAGCGGGACCGATGGCATTTACGTCGGCGGTTCGGGCTCGATCGACAATGCCGGTGCCGTGAACGGTGTTGCCTTCGGCATCATCCTGAACCGGGGTGGCCTGCTCAACGAGGCTTCGGGCGAGATCTCCGGCGGCGTGAAGTTGGGCTCCGGAACCTTGACCAATCAGGGGACCATCGGCAACGCAGTCGGCGACATCGTGTATTTGTCCAATGGCGGCACGGTGCTGAACCTGGGCACGGCGGCGGCCCTGGTCGGCGGCGACGTGCTCGGCATCCAGATCGCCGGCCGTGGCGGCGTGGTGTCGAACCAGGGTTCGATTTCCGGCGTCTCCATGCTAGCCGGGGGCGCCGCCACGAATGCGGGGTATATCACCACAGGTGACTCCAGCTTCGGCGTGGCGGTCACGGGTGCTTCGGGCTATGTCGAGAACACCGGCCACATCGTCGGCGTCGACCTCGAAGCCGGCGGCGCCGTGGTCAATCAGAGCGGCGGCATCGTCTCCGGCTATCTCGATGGCATCGATCTCGGCGCCGGCGGCAGCGTGACCAACAATGGCAGCGTGCTGGGCATCGGCGGCCGCTTCAGCGCGGTGGAAGCCGGCCGCGACGGGATTTCGCTTTCCGGCTACGGCTCGATCGTCAATGCCGCGGGCGCGCTCATTAAGGGCAGCAATGACGGCATCATGTTGACCGGCACCGGCAGCGGGTCGGTCACGGTCGTCAACCACGGCACCATCACCGGCAAAAAGGGCATCGTCGTCGATTCATCTCTGGCGACGACGATCATCGACTACGGCAAGATCGCCGGGACCGGCGGCACCGCCATCGCTTTCGAGGGTGGCACCGACGTTCTGGTACTGGGCAGCGGCGCGGTGATCGATGGCGTCATCGTCGGCGGCGATCCTAATCTGGATGTAACCCTGTCGATCGAAGGCACGTTCGGCGGCGGCAGCGGCGGCATTCAGTTGCTAGCCGGCGGCGACCTCCTGGTGGCAAGCACGATGGCGGCGAACCAGACGATTTCGTTCGCCGGCACCGACGCGAGCCTGACGATCGGCGACACCGATCATTTCCTCTCGGAAATTTCCGGAATGTCGGCCAGCGATGTCATCGACCTTGCCAATGAAAGCTTCGACCCGGCGGGCCGCGCCTATCTGACCGGCAACAACGTGCTGGAAATTGTCGGTAACGGCACGGTCAGCCTGCAGCTCAACCCGAACCAGAATTTTGCCGGCGAGTTTTTCCACATCTCCAGCGATGGGTTGAACGGCACCAATGTCAGCGAATCCGCCGTGCCCTGCTTTCTGGCGGGCACCCGGATCGCCACCGCCGACGGCGAGGTTGCGGTCGAGACCCTGAAGATCGGCGACCAGGTGCTGAACGGTGCCGGCCAGCCTAAGCCGGTAAAGTGGATCGGCCGCCGTTGCTACACGGCGCCGTTGCCGGACGACCAGGACGTGATCCCGGTGCTGGTCCGCGCCGGCGCGCTGGCGCCGGAGGTGCCGCGCGCCGACCTCTATTTGTCGCCGCGCCACGCTTTGCGGGTCGGCGCGTTTCTGGTGCCGGCCGGGGCGCTGATCAACGGTGTTTCGGTGCTCTCCTGTCCGGACATCGCCGCGATCGAGTACTACCATATCGAACTCGCGGCGCATGACACGGTGATCGCCAACGGCGCCGAGGCCGAGACCTTCATCGACCAGGACAGCCGGCAGATGTTCGACAACGCGGAGGAGTTCTACCAGCTTTATCCGAACGGCTGGGCGGCGGGGTACGTGCTTTGCGCGCCGCGCCTGGAATTCGGCGCCGAGTTGGAGGCGTTGCGGCGCAAGGTCGCGCTGCGCGCCGGGCTGCTGCTCGACCAGGCGCCCGATAGCCCGGTCATCGGCTTTCTGGAAACCGCGGATCGCCAGGTCATTTCCGGCTGGGCCTATGCGCCGGCCACGCCGAACCTGCCGGTCAGCCTGGCCGTTTTCAACCGTGGTGCGCTGCTGGCCCGGTGCGTCGCCAACATGCCGCGGCCGGATGTACGCAATGCCGGGTTTGGCCATGGCCGCTGCGGTTTCAGTCTGACGTTGCCGGCGCCGCTGCCGGCCCTGCTGCGGCATGAAATCAGCGTCCGGCCGGACGGCGCCACCACCGCCTTGGCCGGCTCACCCGCCATCATCGACCCCGGCATCGCCCATGACCTGTTGAAGACCGGCGGCCTGAAAACGCTGATCGAGGCCGCCGTGCACGGCCTCGGCACGAAGCGCGAGATCGACGATCTTGGCGAGACGCTGGAAGCCGCCGGCCGCCACATCCGGCTCACCGCCAAGGGACCGGCAAGCGATACGGCGGCCCCGCTAGCCACTGGCCGGCTTGCCACGGGCCGGGACCAGCGCCCGCTGGCTCTGGTGCTCGATGCCGGTTGGCCGACGGTGTCTCAGGATGCCGGCTCTAACGCCATCATCAGCCATGTCGAGGCGTTTCTGCGGTTGGGCTATGCCGTGGCGTTCTGCGCGATCGGCGGGGCCCCGGATCACGAGGACGCCGCCGCCGGGCTGCAGAGGCTGCGGCAGCTGGGCGTACAATGCCATGGCCAGGACGGCGCGGCGACAGAGGATACGATCCGGGCGCTGGCGGCGCGGGGGCTCGACGTGGTGTACCTGCACCGGCTGGCCGCCGCCGCCGCCTATAGCGTTCTGGTGCGCCAGCACGCGCCGAAGGCAAAGCTGGTTTTCGCGGTGGCCGACCTGCACCATATTCGGCTGGCGCGGCAGGCGGCGGTTTGCAACCGGCCCGACCTCGCGGTGAAAGCCCGCTCGGTAAAGGCCGCCGAACTCTGGGCGATGCAACTGGCGGATTGCGTGATCACCCATTCACGCGCCGAGCTGGCCTACCTGCGGCGGGAGGCGCCAAGGGCCAATGTGCATGTGGTGCCGTGGGCGGTCCTGGCCGACCCGCCGCTCGGTAGCAGCCGGAACCGGCGCGATGTTGCCTTTATCGGTGGCGCCGGTCATGCGCCGAATGTCGATGCGGTGCTGCATCTGGCACGCGACGTCATGCCGCTGGTCTGGGCGGCCGATCCGGCGGTCCGTTGCCTGGTGGCGGGCAGCGGCTGGACCGGCAACCTGTTCGCGGGCTTCGATGCGCGCATGGTCAATCTCGGCCATCAGCAGGAGCTCCAACCGCTGTTGCGGCGCGTGCGGATGACGGTGGCGCCGCTGCGTTTCGGCGCCGGCATCAAAGGCAAGGTGCTGGAAAGCATGGCCGCCGGAACGACCTGCGTGATGAGCCGGGTGGCGGCGGAGGGGCTGCCGTTCGAGGCCCGGTTGCGCCCGGCGATTGGCGATGGGCCGGATTTCGCCGACAACCTGCTCGCGATCTATCGGGACAAGAAACGCGACCGGGTGCTGCGGCAGGCCGGCCTCGACCTGATCCAGACCTGCTTCTCGGAGGAGGCGGTCACCACGGCTCTGGCGCAAGCACTCGGCCGGCAACCGGCGGCCGCCCAGCCCGCCGATGCGGTTGTGCAATCGGAGCCTCGGCCGGCCGATCGCACGGACCGCACCGTTGTTGCGGTCAGTTCTTGAGCTTGCCGGTGGTTTTGGCGACGTGCGTCGCGATCGCGTCCATCAGCGCCGGCGACAGACAGTCGTAAGGTTCCAGTCCAAGCTCGCGCAAGCGTGCCCGCACCGCGTCCTGGTTTGCCGGATCGGCGCCGGCCTCGATGATCGAGGAAACGAAGGCCGCGAAGGTCGGCGGCGACCAACCGGTCTCGTCCGATAATTCGGTGTGGACGAAATCCAGCCCATAGAAGGGATGTCCGGTATTCTCGATCCGGCCGTACATGTGGACGCCGCAGCCCGAACAGGCGAAGCGCTGAATTGCGGCGGCGGCATCGACCACATGCAGCTTGTCGGCGTTTTCGGTCACGGTGACGTTGTCGCGGGAGACGACGGCGATCTGGGAGAACTCCGCCCCGTCCGGCTTCCAGCATTTGGTGCAGCCGCAAACGTGGTTATGCGCGGTCTGCGCCGAAACCTGAACCTTCACCGGCTGGCTTGTGCAATTGCAAATCAGCGTGCCGCCGGCGAAGCCGGAAACGGCCGGAGGAATGCCGTTATCGACGGCCGGATGAATGGATAAAGCCATTTTTTGCTCCCTGATGTTGCCGCGGCAGAATTCGTTGCCTGATGACAATCATGCCGTGCCGCCATGCGCTTGTCCAGGCGCGGCGGTGTGCGGGATCAGGCCGGCGGCCTCGAGATGCCGGGCTCGGTCCGGTGCAACGCCAGTCGGCGCAGCCGCAGCGGCGCGGTCTCCGCCAGGAAACAACAGTTGATGAAACCGACGGCGAGACCGCCGATCGCCAGCGGCAGAATGGTCTGGATACCAAAATGCTGGGCGACGAAACCGGCGGCGATCGGCGCGATGCCACCGCCGAAAATCTCGCCGGTGAAGACCACCAGGCCGGAGGCGGAGGCCATTAGCTTTACGGGAACCGATTCCGTGCTGATCGGGCCGACGGTGAGCGTGATCAGCGGATAATTGAAGAAATGCGTGAGCAGCAGCAGCGCGAACAACAGCACGGGCGACGGGCCAATTTGCATGAAGGTCAGCAGCGCGATGGCGGCCCCGGCGGCGCAGATCAGCATCACCGGCTTGCGGCCGATCCGGTCCGAGATCATCGGCATGATAACGCAACCGGCGGTGCCGCCAAAGCCCGCCGCCGAGACAACAAAACCCATCTGCCGAAGGCCAAGATGCAGATAATCGATCAGGTAGCTGGGCAGCAACGCGCTGGTTACGATCATACAGGTGAGCCAGCACAACATGCCGATCATGTTGTGGATGATATTGCGGTAACGGAACAGATCGAACCAGCGGTGCGGCGCGGTATCGTGCACCGCGGTATGCTTAAGATCGGCCTGCGCCGTTGGTGCCCGCAGCACCCGGTAAAGCAGCCAGGCCACGATCAGGCCGAACGGCGTGACCATCAGAAAAATCCAGCGCCAGCTTACCGTTTCCAGCAACTGCGTGACGACGATGGGCGCCAGCGCGAGGCCGAGCAGCGGCAACATCATCTGCTGGATGCCGAGGTTGAGACCGTGGCGGTTCGGCTTGGAAGCCTCGATTGTCGCCACGATGCTGGGCACGGCGAAGGCGCCGTCCGCGAAGCCCATCAAGGCGCGGACCAGCACCAAGGTGGCGAGGCCGGTGGCAAGGCCGCTGATGCCAACCAGAGCCGAGAATACGACGATCGAGACGATCACGACCCGGCGCCGGCCGATCGCATCGGAGAGCCGGCCGACGAACAACGCGGAGACGCCCCAGGCCAATGACAACGCGCCGGTGATCTCGCCGAGATTCTGGTAGTTGAGATGCAGCGCCCTCATGATCGTCGGGAACATCGGCAGGATCATGTAGCGGTCGAGGCCGACCAGCCCGAAGCCGAACGACAGCAGCGCCACCGCCTTGACCTCATAGGCAGTATCCCATTCGGGCGGCCGGACCGCTATATCGTCGTCCATGGCGGCCGCGGCGGCGTCAGGCGGAATGGGCGGCTTCCTTCTGGATGAAACGCTCGAGGGCGCGACGGACATGAGCCGAGCCAGCGTCGCCTTTGGTGAAGTTGAGCAACGGCATGTGCGTCATGTCGATCATGCGCTGCGCCGATTCGATCATCGGCGTGTCTTCGGAATTGAACGCGGCGCCGACGGTCGCGGTGATGATGGCGTCGAGCTCTTTGTTGTCCTTCTCGAAGTCTCGGCCGAAGGCCCAGAAGTAATGCGTGCTGCGGTCGGTCTCCGGGGTCAGGAGGTGCATCCCCGGCGTGCGGATGCCCTCGCCGCGCACGCCGCCGGGTGAGGTGATCGAGATGTCCAAAAACATGTTGCTGGCCGGCCGCCAGGTCATGTCCAGATACTGGTCGACATGCGGGGTCTTGGTCCACCAGACTCGGTCGACCGCGTTTGGCGGCAGGTCCGGCCGCAAGGTTTTCACCGTGACCGCGCCGTCTTCCACCAGCACTTCCACCTGCTCTACCTCGGTCGAGCCGGGCGAGCCGACGGTGTTGGCGTGGATGAACTCGGCGTGCGCCAGGTCCATCAGGTTGTCGATGGCGAGCCGGTAGTCGCCGTTGATCTTCAGATAGCCGGTGCAAACGGCGAATTGCGCCGGATCGTCCATCAGGCTGTAATCGATGATCAGGTCGGGGTCGGCCAGTGCCGGATCGCCCATCCAGATCCAGACCATGCCGTGGCGCTCGACCGCCGGGTAGATCTTGTCCTTGATCCGGTCGGGCGGGCCTTTGACGTGGGCGTTGGCCCGGCAAACGCCCTGCGTGTCGAATTCCAGGCCGTGATAGGGGCAGCGGATGTGCTCGCCGACGACGGTGCCGAGGCTGAGCGGCACGGCGCGGTGCGGGCAGGCGTCCCGCAGCACGCCAAGCGCGCCGCTGGCGGCGCGGAACATCACGATCGGCTCGCCCAGGATCACCCGCCCCAACGGAAGTTGGCCGATCTCCTTCGACCACGCCGCTATGTACCAGACGTTACGCAAAAACATCCGTCGTCTCCCGTTTGGCCGCCGCGTGCGAGCCTGTTTCTCCCGCGATCAGGCGTTCGAGCGCGCGGCGGACATGCGCCGAGCCGGCGTCGCCCTTGGTGAAGTTCATCAGCTTCATGCCGGTCAGGTCCAGCATGCGCTGCGCCGCCTCGATGATCGGCGTGTCCTCCCGGTTGAAGGCGGCACCGACGGTGTTGGCGATGATCTCGGTCAGCTGCTGGTTGTCGCGGTCGAAGTCGCGGCTGAAGGCCCAGAAATAATGCGTGCTGCGCTCGTTTTCAGGCGTCAGGATATGCGCGCTTGGGGTGTGGATGCCGGTCGAACGCGGCTGGCCCGGCGCGGTGACGCCGAGGTCCAGGAGCAGGCTGGCGGCCGGCCGCCAGATCATGTCTAGATGCTTGTCGATGTTCTTGGTCTTGGTCCAAAACACCCGGTTGACGGCGTCCGCCGGCAGATCGGGCCACAAGGTGTTCACCGCAACCGAGTCATCCTCGACGATCACCTCGACCCGCTCCACCTCGGTCGAGCCGGGTGAGCCGACGGTATCGGCGTGGATGTAGGCGGCATGGGCCAGATCCATGAGGTTATCGATGGCGAGCTGATAATTGCCTTTGATGTTCAGGTAGCCGGTGCAGGTGGTGAAACGGTCCGGACTGTCGAACCAGCTGTAGTCGACGATCTTGTCGGGGTCGGCCAGCGCTGGGTCGCCCATCCAGACCCAGACCATGCCGTAGCGTTCCGTCGCGGGAAAGACCTTGTCCTTGATCCGGTCGGGCGGGCCTTTGACATGGGCGTTGGCCCGGCAGACGCCCTGGGTATCGAATTCGAGGCCGTGATAGGGGCAGCGGATGTGCTCGCCGACCACCGTGCCGAGGCTGAGTTGCACGGCGCGGTGCGGGCAGGCGTCCCGCAGCACGCCCAGGGCGCCGCTGGCGGCCCGGAACAAGACGAGCGGCTCGCCGGTGATCACCCGCCCGAGCGGCTGCTGGCCGACTTCCTTCGACCAGGCCGCCATCGACCAGACATTGCGCATGAACATCAGGTGGCCTCCGCGCTGCTTTCGTTTCAGCCGTTCAGGTTGATGAAGATATTCTTTTCCTGCGTGTAGGCCAGCAGTTCCTCCAAGCATTCCTCCTTGCCGATACCGGATTGCTTGTAGCCGCCGAACGGCGAGCCGATGACGTGGCGGGCGACGTCGTTGATCCAGCAGAAGCCGGCCTGGGCGCGGGCCACCATGCGATGCGCCTTGGCGATGTCGCGGGCGAAGACCGAAAAGGTCAGGCCGTATTCGACCTGATTGACCTGCCGCATCGCTTCCTTCTCGTCGTTCCAGCGCAGCACCGAGAGTACCGGCCCGAAGATCTCCTCGCGCGCGATCCGCATCTCCATCGTCACATCGGCGAACACCGTCGGCTCCAGGAACGATCCTTTTGCGAGCGCCGGATCGGCCGGCGGCTTGCCGCCGCAGATCAACCGGGCACCCTCGGCCTTCGCACTTTCGATGAAGCCGAGCACCCGGTTGAGCTGGGTCTGGCTGACCAGCGAGCCCATCGTGGTCGCGGGGTCGGTTGGCAGGCCGGGCCGGTACTTGGCGGCCAAAGCCGGCAGCCGCTCCAGCACCGCCTCGTAGATATCCTCATGCACGAAGGCGCGGCTGGTGGAGCCGCAGGATTGGCCGCACCAGGTGAAGTTCATGCCGCGGATCATCGCGGCGGCGACCTTGTCAGGGTCGGCGTCCGGCATTGCCAGCAGCGCGTTCTTGCCGCCCAGTTCGAGGATGATGCGCTTCATACCGTCGGCGGCCGAACGCATCGCCGCCTTGCCGGTCGCCACACTGCCGGTCAGCGCGATCATGCCCACGCCGGGATGGGCGACCAGCGCGGCGCCGACCTCACGGCCACCAGGGATCACGTTGAGAACGCCCGGCGGGAACAGGCCGCCGATCAGCTCGGCGGCGCGCAACGCCGAAAGCGGCGCCTGCTCCGGCGGCTTGACGATGATCGAATTGCCGGCTGCCAGCGGCGCCGCGATACGGCCGACGCTGAAGATGAAGGGGTGGTTGAACGGGGCGATCCGAGCCACCACGCCGACCGGCTCGCGCACCGAGAAGCTGATCGCGTCGGGCCCGACCGGCACCGAGGCGCCCTTCATCTCGGTGACCAGGCCGCCGAAGAACTCCAGCAGCATGGCGGAAAGTTCGACGTCGCGGCGCAACTCGTCGACCGGATTGCCGCAGTCGATCGCCTCCAGGGTCGCCAGTTCCTCGGCATTGGCGCGGATCACCGCCGCCGCCTGGCGCAGGATGCGAGCCCGCTCAAAGGGATGCACATCGCGCCAGACCAGATAGCCTTCCTGCGCCGCCGCTACCGCGGCGTCGATGTCCTTGGCGGAGGCCTCCTCAATACTGGCCAGCAACCCGCCGCTGGCCGGGCTGTAGACTTCGACATCACTGGGCGAGAACGGGCTGTGCCAGTCACCGCCGAAAAACAGCCCACGCCGGGAGGGAAGGACGATTGAAGGCTGATCCATGTGGTCTTGCTCCTGATAAAAAAACGGCGTGTGTGGCGGGTTTTATTTCGCCGGGTGACGGCGGTTGGGCGCCGCATGACTGTGATTGAGCAGTGTGATTTTGTCGTTCCCGCCGTGGTTGGAAGACGAGCCAACGGCTTCCTTGTTTAAGCTTCTTGCATTCAACTTAACCCAAGTCAGTTACATCATCAACCCGTTCAGCCTGCAAAAGCATCGAATTAGGGCAGTCGCGGCGGAAGTCGCAAAATTTTGCATGCATTAGATACGGTGAGCCCCGTCTAACGCAGTTCGACACTCTCGCTTGCGGCATCGTCATTGGCGTCGAGCACCGCGATGTGGGCGAAGCCGGGGCCGCCAGGTTGCCACGACATCGACATGCCGATTGCGGGCAGCGGCAACGGCGTGCCGTCGATGATCCAGCGATAGGGCGGCGCGCCACCTGCCGCCTGCAAGGCGAGCGGCGCTGCGGCGCCGCCGAGGTCGGTGCTTTGCAGGACGGCGCCATCGGGCGGAAACAAGATCCTCAGGCGCGGCGCGCTGGACACCGCGCCGGCCACTGATCCGAAGATGCGTAAGGAGGGCGCCAGCGTGCCAAGCGCGGCGGAAGCCGGCGGCACAGCCACCGCCCCGGCATCGGCCGGCAGCAGAGCAAAAATCTTGTACAGCAAGGGCGCCGCGGTGAGGCGGCCGTAGGCACCAGGTTGGGGCGTACCGTCGACCCGGCCGACCCAGACCACGATTGTGTAGTCGGCGGAATAGCCCGCCGCCCAGGCGTCCCGAGAGCCGTAGGACGTGCCGGTTTTGTAAGCGATCGGCCGGGCCTGGTCCGGCGCGATGCCATCCGGCAAGGGCGCGCCGCGCAGCATCGCGCCGATCTGCGCGGCGGCGGCCGGCGTCATGACCGGCACCGGTGCCGGTGCCGGCTGTTCCGGCAGCAGCCGCAACGGCGCGACCGCGCCGTTATCGGCGAGGCCGCAATACAGCGTGGCCAGTGCCTGCATGGTGATGCCGATACCGCCGAGGGCGATGGGCAACGACGCCGCTCCGCCCGGCGGCAGCGTCGCCACGACGCCGGCGCCGCGCAGCGTGGCCAGGAACCGGGCCGGGCCGACCGCCCGCAACAACAACACCGCCGGCAGGTTGTAGGATTGCTGCAACGCCTCGCGCACTGGCACCAGGCCCCGGAACGAGCGGTCGAAATCCACCGGCGCGTAGCCGCCGGCATCGATCGGCGCGTCCGCGATCAGGCTGTCCGGCACGATCAGCGCGTCGTCCAGCGCCATGCCGTAGATGAACGGTTTCAGCGTCGAGCCGGGCGAGCGGACGGCGCGGACCATGTCCACCATGCCTTGTGGCGCGAAGTAGTCGGCGCCGCCGAGGTAGCCGAGGATGGCGCGGTCGCGGTTGCGAACGACCAGGGCGGCGATGCCGGCTTTGGCGCCGAGCCAGGGCTGCTCGCGTGCCGCCAGCGCGTCCAATTGCGACTGTAGCGCGGCATCGAGCGTGGTTGCGACCATGCCGCTGTGGCCGGTGCCGCGCAGCCGCTCCGCCAGGTGCGGCGCCAGGGCCGGCGGCGGATGGCGCGTAAGGTTCGGCAAGGCGGCAGGCCCCTGCCCCGCCAGCCCGGCTTGCGCCAGCACGCGGTTGGCCGCCCGCAGTGCAGCGGCCGGGTGCCGGTCCGGCCGCAGCCGCGTCGGGCTGCGGGGCAAAGCAACCAGAAGCGCCGCCTGGTCCAGGGTCAGATGTGCTGGCGCCTTCTGGAAGTAGAGCAACGAGGCGGCGCGGATGCCCTCGATATTGCCGCCGTAGGGCGCCAATGTGAGATACATCGACAGGATTTGCGGCTTGCTGAAGCGTTCCTCCAGTTGCAGCGCCCGTGCGATGTCTGTGAGTTTGCCAAGGAGGTTGCGCGGATGCGGGGACAGCAGCCGCGCCACCTGCATGGTCAGCGTGGAGCCGCCGGAGACGACGTGGCCGCGCGTAATGAACTGGCCGAGCGCCCGCGCCAGCGCGAGCGGGTCGATGCCGGGATGATTCCAGAAACGCCTGTCTTCGGTTTGCAGCAGCAGCCGGATGAAGCTGGGATCGACGTCGGCTGGGGTGGCCGGCAGCCGCCAGGCGCCGTCGCGGCTGGTCAGTACATCGAGAACGGTGCCGTCCCTGCCCTGCACCGCCAAAGACAGGGTGCGGTAGCGCGAGAGGTCCGGCGGCAACAAACGGTCCGCTGCCAACAGTGCCGCCGCCAGCAGCAGCGGCGGCAACCACCAGCGCCGGCGCATCCTTCTACCTCGGGTCGGCGATGGTGGAACCCGACAGCGTGCGGGCCATCAGCGCCGGACGGTACATGTCGTTCACCTCGGCTTCCGGCAGGGTGAAGTGCCCCGGCGTGACCACCCGCACCAGATAGGCAACGTGGAACTGGTCGCTGTCCAGGCTCGGTTTGCTGTCGTCCTGGCTGTTGTCGTCGCTGTTGTCATCGCTGTTGTCGGAATCGTCGGTCCAGTTGTCGCCGAGGTCGAAGGCGGCGACGAAGCGGTCGTCGCGCGCCTCGATCACCCGCGTCGTCGAAAGCGGGCCAAGAAAGCTGTAGCTGGTGCTGTCATCGGTGATGGGCGCGTCGATCTCCCAGGCCGCCGGCAGCAGATCGACCAGCACGGTGCGGTGGTCGTCATCGTCCGACACGTCGCCACTGAGGGAGACGATGAAACGGTCGTTCTGGCGCAGGTGACTGGGGTTCAGCTTTTTACCGTCGAGCGAGAAGTAGCTCTTTTGCAGCGTGTAGCCGCGGGCGAAGGCCGGCAAGGCCCGGGCCGGGGCGCCGCTGACCGTGAAGCTGCGCCAGAGGTCCCGGCCGCTGCTGTTGGTGATCACGTAGCCGGCGGTGATCTGCGCCGGCGTCGGCGCAAAGGCGGCCGGTAGCGACAAGCCGGTGAGCGGCTTGCTGTTCAGGGTCAGGCTGATGTTCTGGCTGTTCTTGTTCAGCGCTGCCGCGGCGGCCAGCAACCAGGCTTTGTCCTGGGTGTTGAGGTCGTCGGTGTTCAGGTTGAGTTGGTTCAACCGGATCAGCAGGGTGTTGACCAGCTTCGTGTCGCCCTGCTCGGCGGCGATGGCGATGATGCCGGCGAGATCGCGCTGCTCGGTGTAATAGGTTTCGTCGAACCACCAGACAGGATAATCGGTGACGCCGATATTGGCGACCGCCATCTGCATGGCGCTGGCGGCGCGATCCTGGTCGCCCATCAAGGTCAGCGCGCCCCCGAGCTGCGCCAGCGCCAGCGGTTGGGCGAGGTCGTTGCCGTCGGGCTGCTTGCCGTCGCTGCCGGGGATCCAGAAGGCGTATCTGGTGGCGCCGTCGGTGTCGTTGGCATAGACGGCGGCGTCGTGCTTGCGGCGCAGCAAGCCAATATCGGCCTGGCCGGCTTTGGCGAGGACGTATTCGGCATAGGCCAGGGTCGCTTGCGGCGCCTCCAGCCCGGCTTCGGTGTAGGAGGTGCCGGCCGCGCCGCTGTCGATCTTCGAAACGGTCTGTTGCAGGTTGGCGAAGCCGCGGTTCAGCGCGTCATCGGGCACCGCAAAACCGGCGGCCTTGGCGCGGGTCAGAAAGTCCATGGTGTAGACGTTGAGCCAGGCCGAGGCCTGGCCGTCGCCGACATCCCACAGCCCGAACGTGCCGGTGCCGTCCTGGCGGTCCAGTATGGTATCGATCGCCTGCTGCACACGATCTTTCACCGCGGCCGGCGTGTCATCGACGTCCTGACCCTGGCTGGGCAGAACGCCGCCGAGCAGGGATTTCTGGTTGTAGTACAGCAATGGGAACGCCGTGGAGGTCAATTGCTCCGTGCAGCCATACGGATAGGTGAAGAGCGATTGCAGGAGGCTTGGCACGTCGATGCCCTGGAACCCGGCGTAGCCGATGCTGGCCACCATGCTGCCGGGCATGAAGTTGGCGAGCAGCTTCGGGTCCGGCTTGAAGTCGCCGCCTTTCGGCGCCAGGGCGATCTGTTGCAGCGTGATCGGGTAATGCGGCGCCCGCACCGCGATCTGCCAACTGCGGTGGACGCGGTAGCCGTTCGGGCCGGTGAGGTCGCCGGTGATGTCGGCGACCCCGACGGCGGTGGCCTTGATGGTGGCGGCGTCCTGGATGCGCTGGCCCACCGCCAGCGTGTAGTCGAGCTTGTGGCTGGCGCCGATGCTGGCAGGCCCGGTGGCGGCGAGCGCCAAGTGGTAGGCGCCGGCGGCGCCGTCCGTGTTGTGCAGCGAGACCGCGAGCTGAGCGGTGTCGCCGGGGGCGAGGAAGCGCGGCAGCGCCACATCCTCGATCACCGGGTCGCGCACGATCAGCGTCGCCTGGCCTTGGCCGACCTGGCTGCCGTTATAGGCGATGGCCATCAGCCGCAGCTGGCCTTCGAAATCCGGGATTTTTACGGGGATGTTGGCGATCCCGTCGGCGCCGACGGCGACCGGGCCGGAGAACAGCGACACTACCTTGGTGCTTTCGACGGCGAGGCCGGGGCCGCCGAGGCTGCCGGCGTCGCCGCCGGTGTGGATAGCGCCAGCGTCGGCGCTGCCGTCCAGCAGGTTGCCGTAATCGTCGCGAATGTCGAGGCCGAGGGCGAGCTTGCCGTACAGGAAGGCCAGCGGATCGGGCGTCGTGTAGCGGGTGAGCTGCAGGATGCCCTCATCCACCGCCGCCAGCGTCACAAACGGCCGGTCGCCGGCCATGGCGCCGATAATATGCACCGGCACGGTCACGGTCTGCCGTGGTGTGACTTTCGGCGGCGCGGCGATGGCGACCGCCAGAGCGTGCGAAGCGGGGTCGATGCCGAGCCAGGCAACGCCGATGGCGCGCACCGGCGGCTGCGGACCGCCGGCGGTCGTGGCGGCGGCTGGGTTCAAAGGCCGCGCCATCGTCACCAGGACATAGGCGCCCGCACCCCAGGCGGGATCGGCGGTGACATCGATCGTCGCACCGGCGGCCGGAACGTCGACCAGCTGTGTCGAGAACACCCGGTCATTGGCGATGGCGACACGGGCCAAGCCGGCGAACGGGCCCTTGATGTGGACCTTGGTGGACTGGCCGGGCTTGAGCAGCGGCTGTTCGACCGAGACCTGGGCCTTGTCCGGCGTGTTGGCGGAGCCGCCGGTGCTGTCCCACCCGACGTTGAAGCGCACGCTGGTCGCCGCACCGGTGGCGTTGTCGGCGATGATCAGCCGGTAGGTGCCCCAATCATACTGGCCGAGCGACGGCGGCACGAAGTCCAACGGTTTGGCGGCGGTCAGGTCGAGGCTGCCGGAGGCGAGCTGCTGATCCTCGGTATGATAGTGGAAGGTCCAGTTCGAGGAGCCGTCCTCGAACCAGTCGAAAATCTGGTTCTCCTCGACCAGCGTCCAGCTCAGGCCGGGATGCGCCACCGGCTTGCCGTTGGCGTCGTAGGCCTGGATGTCGAAATGCGCCGCTTCACCTGAGCCGAGCTGGCTGTCGGCGAACAGCGGCTTGATGCCGATCAGCAATTGTTGCACGCGCAAGGGGACGGTAACGGCGTCACTGACATAGCGCCCGCTCGGCTCGAACAGCCCGGCGGTGAGGACCGCCTTCAGCGGCACGGTCGTCCTGGGCAAGGCTGGCAGCACGCCGGCGATGGCAAGATTGCCTTTGGCGTCGGCGTCGTCGAGGCTGAGCGTGTTGTCGGCGTCGGTCACTTGATCGTCGACCAGCCCGAAGCTGTAGCCATTGGCGCCAGCGACCGGGATAAAGTCCCGGGTGACGCGGATGTCGCCCTGGGCGTGCAGCCCGGCCGCCGGCGCGCCGTACAGGAACGCGCCGGCCAGGGTGGCTTTGAAGGGGTCGCCGGTTTCGAGGGTTTTCTCGTTTGCGGTCAGGGTCACTTTCAACTGCTGCGGCACGAAGTCCTGCACATCGACCTGGGCGCGGCCGATCGGCGGCGCGGTCGGGTCGACATAGGCTTCGAGCACCCAGGTGCCGCGGGCGGCGGTGGCGCTCAGTTTCACCGGCGCGAAGAAACCTCCATCCGGTGCCGGTGGTGCGACGATCGTGCGGTCCACCACGCCGTCCGGCCGGCGCAGCAGGAGTTTAAGCGGCAGGTTGGCGGCGGCGTTGCCCAGCCGGTCGCGCAACAGAGCGATGAGGTCGATGGTTTCGCCCGGCCGGTAGATGCCGCGCTCGGTGTACATGAAGGCTTGCAGGCTTGCAGGCGGCGCCCGGCCGGAGACGCCACGGTCAGAAAGGTCGAAAGCAGGACGTGTGAGGTCTTGGAAGGCGAAATTGCCGCCCGGCCCGTACGCCAGCAAGGTTGCCGCGGCGTTGGCGCGCGTGCCGGCCAACAGCGGCGCCGGGAAGAAGGCCGCGCCGCTGGCGTCCGTCAGCAGCTTGCCGAGCGTGTCCTGCCCGGTCGAGATCAGCCGCACGTCAACGTTGGGAATCGGCTGCGCGGTCGCCAGTGAGCGGGCGAAGACGTGCAAACCGTCGCTGCCGGTCATCGAGGTCAGTGCGATGTCGGTCGCCACCACCCAATGCGCCGCGTAATCCCGGTTCGAAGACGTCTCGTCATTGTAGTTGTTGCCGCTGGCGAAGAACGCATCCGGCGCGGCTTTGGCGGCGTTTTCGGCGATGACAAGATACAGCCCGTTGCGGCCGGGCGGCACCACGCTTGCCAGCGGAAAAGCGGTGGTGACGGTGCGGTTATGGTCGGTGGCGACGTCCATCGTGCCGGTCCAGGCGATGCCGACGACGTTCTGCAATAGGCCGTTGAGCTGATAGCCGTTCATCGTCTGCGCGTTCAGGGTGATGTTGCCCGACTCCATCGACGGGTTGAGCTGCAACGGCAGCAGCTTGTCGCTCATGCGCAGCACATGGATTTTTATCTTCGCGACGTTCACCGTCTGGATCGCGAGGCCGTTGGTGGTCTGCCGCGACAGGATGAAGCCGTCGCCGGCGATCGCCACCAGCGGCGCCCGGTCCTGCAAGGCAAGGTCGAACTTCTGCTCGCTCGCCAACCTGGCGCCGGAGGCGGCCGGCAGGCCTTGGCGGATCGTCAGTTTGTAGGTTGTCGCCGCATCGAGACCGCCGATGCAAAGGTCGGTGCCGGTTGCGGTGAGTGCCGGTTGTAGCGCGGGGTCGAAGCGCAGGTAGTCGCCGTAATGCACGTCCGGGCTGGTGTTGAGGTTTTGCGAGAACCGCAGGCAGGCGCGGGGCGCGTTGGTGCTGTTGTCGACGATAACGTGACGGAAGGTGAACAGGGTCTGCGCGCTGACGCCGGATTGTTGCTGCGTGAGGTCGTCGGCCTGAGCGGGCACGGGTAGATACAGTAGTGCCACGCACGCCAGAACCAGAGCCGTGGCGACCCGAAAAGCTACGGCCTGCATCTGCCTCTCCTGGCGCTTGCGCGACGATCTTGTTGCGCGAAGGCTAACATGGCGGCCACCAAGATGTCGAACGCCCGCGGCGGGCCGAGGGAGGTCCGAAAAAACAATTCGGCGGTCGATGCCGGCCGCCGAGGGTATTAATCGATGTTCAGGTCGGCATCACGCGGCAGCGGGCTTCAGGCCGCGAAACAGGCTCCGGGCAGGCCGAAGGCCGCGGATGGCAAGTTCAGCGAGCCGATGGCTTGGCGCGCCCAAACTTGCATCAGTCCGGTCAGGCGGATGGTGGTGTTGTCGGCGAGCACGATCGCCTCGGCGTCGGCCTCGGCGAAACGCGAGGAAGCTATCCCGGTCGGACGATCGAGGTTCAGGAAGCCGCCGAACCGGTCATCCACGAAGGTCATGATAAAGTCGCCGCTGGCGAAGATGCCGGCGCTGGCCGGGCCGAAGCTGGCTTCGGCAAATGCCGCGCCGGTCACCGTCGCGGCGGTGGGAAGCGCGTGCGCGGCGCCTGGTCGGCGAGGAAGGAGAGCCGGGCCGGCGACGCGGCCAGATGCGTGATAAGCGCCGCTTCGGAAACCACGTCCTGATCGCCGGAGGCGACCAAGTTGGGCGCCGCATCACCTAAAAAGCTTGGGTAGGGCAACATGACGTCGACCGCGTCCCTCAGGAACTGGACCGCGAGACCAAGGGCCGGCGCCGTATCCTGATGCGGTGCGGCGGCGAGGCGGAACGATCCGAATGCGGCGCTGCCCTCGGCTGGGTGCTGTTCGATAAGCCCCGGCGCCACTGAGTGGTCGCCCCAGGGAAAGCTGATGTCCTCGTTCAAAGCCAGGTACAATGTCGTGATCCTTGTCTTCAGGCGCCAACTTTAGCGTAAAGCGGCCGCCGCGCCAAATCCCGCGCTGTCTTCCCAATCTGGCCCTTACCGCCGCAAAATCAACCCGCCTTGTGCCGTGCGCCGGCAGATGGCGGGTTGAGCCGCAGCCGGGGCTTCATGCGGGTTGCCGCTATTTTGGGGGTGGTGTGGTGGACGGAGGCTCGGCGGGGCGGGGCGAGGCGTGATGGGTCGCGATCTTCCACTGGCCGTCCCGACGCACCAGGACATGGGTCATGCGAAACGGACGTTCCGTGACCACGCCGTTGTCCTCAATATAAAACATCACTTCACCGGTGGCGGCCATCGCATCGGCCCCCAAAGGCACGACGTGCGGGACCGCGTAATCGCATTTGGTAAAGGTTCTCGGCAGCAGCGTGAAGTAGGTCCTGATGCCCTCGGGCGAGGTGTAGAACGCGGCTGTCGACCCGTAAAAAGCCGTCTCATCGGCGTAAAGGCTGGAGAGGTGCGCCAGGTCCCGCGCCTCGAAAGCGGTTTTCCAGGATCGCTGAACGGCGACCGCGGCATCGACCCATTCCTGATTCATCGTATCCGCCCCATCATGCAAGTACGCCAGCGTAATCAGGGTGCATCATCATGGCCAGCCGCACGTCTCTACAAGCGATAGGTTCGGCAGGCCGTTCCGTAGAACACCTGGTCCAACTCTGCCGCGCCGAGATCCGCCAACGCCGCGCTTAAACAAGCCACCGACTGGTCGTAACGGATATAGGCTTTATCGACCGGAAAGTTGCTGCCGAACATGGCGCGGTCGGGGCCGAAGATCTCAATAGCCTGGCGGATGATCGGCCTCAGCGAAGCTTCGGTCCATTGATGATCCAGAAGCACCAGACCGGAGATTTTGACCACGGTGTTGGGCAACGCGGCCAGCTTGGCGAGACCGGCGCGCCAGCGGGACATGCCCTCCTCGTCTCGGTCGATCGGGAACGCGCAGTGCTCGATGATCAACGGAACGTCGGGGAACTGGGCCGCCAGCGCGGCGGCGTCGCCCAGCTGGTGCGGAAAGATCTGCAGGTCGAACGACATTCCGTACTTTGCCAACAGGCCGTAGCCGCGTTGCCAGGCCGGGTCGGTCAGGTAGTCGGCGCGGTCGCACATGGAATAAAACCGGTTGCTGTGCCAGTTTACCGATTGCCGGATGCCGCGGTGGTTTGGGTAGCGCGCATGGCTTTCGAGTAGCTTTTCCACGCCCGGATCCTGCAGCACGGCAAAACCCACGATGCCCTTTGGGTTGCCGTTTGCATCCGCGACTTCCTGCAGCCACTTGGTCTCCTCGCTTGGATCATCCGTTGCCATGTGGCCCTGAATATGGACGAACTTCTCAACCGGCAGACCCGCGGCATCGGCTAGTAGCTCCGGCAAGCGGTAGGTTTTTCGAATCGACGATAGATCGCCAGCGAAGTTTTCGTAGTCTCGCTTCACATCCATCCATGGGTAGCTGTTCCTGTCGCGATCCCACAGATGGATGTGCGTGTCGGCGATGCGACGTGGCGTGGCCACGGTGTCAGTAGTCGAGCGGGCTCACGCCGGGGCGCGGGTCGACCGTCCAGCATTCGTAGCCGATCTCGCGGCTTATCAGCCCATCGTCGATGTGGAAGATATGCACGAGGCGCATTTTTACGTTCGTGCCGGTGGGCAACGGGCAGTGTTCGAAGCCGGGACCGGCAAGCGTGAAGGTGCACCACATGTCGTCGACCACCCGGTCGGCGGTGGCGAAACGCTCGACCGGGAAGAATCGGATGTCGGGCGCGGCTTCAAAAACGGCGAGGTAGTTCTTTTTGATCTCCTCCTTGCCTTTGTAAGCGACCCCACGCGCCGGAGCCTCCCAAACGGCATCCGCGCTGTAGAGGCGCATGCAGGCTTCGATCTGGCTTGGATTTTCCTCATGGAAATGCTGATCGACGAGATCCCGCGCATAGCGAACCGCTTCGTCGAAGGTTTTAGGAGTGTGCCGCCGCTCGAGAGCGTCCGCTGAAGGATTGGGAAGGTGGCTGTCCATTTGTGGGTCTCCATTGAAGTCGTTTTTGGTTTTGGCGTATTTGGGGGCAAAGTCGGTGCGCCATGTAGAGATCAACCAAACCAATAAACAAATCTAATTATCAAAAAGATTAATCGGATTCGACGGCAACTGCATCTTGCATCCAGCCGAAGGTCGAGCGGAGCCGCTTGGAACCTGGACGGCGGAGCGGCGCTTTGCCGAGCCCTCTTTATGAAATACGTCAGGCAAATGGCCGGATGTTCACGCACAACCGAGTGAGGGAGCTCGAGTCCAAATCATCGATCTATGATGACAGACGATCTCTCACTGAGACACTGGCGCTTTGGTCGTCGGTTCTGCGCTCTCGGCTGGTTGGCGACGGCGGTTGTTGCAACCAGACGAATGTGATTAGAGGCTGAACATCGGCTGCCGACCGACCGGCCGGCGCGATCAGAGATAAGACGACAAGGGTGGGGATGAATCACATAAGCGCGACCGATAGAATGCATGGCGACAACAAGCTGAAGCTAGGCCTGTTCGGGCTGAACTGTTCGGGTGGCCTGACCATGACAAAGGCGCCCGAAAGATGGGATCCGACATGGCCGAACAATCTTGCCGCGACCCGGTTGGCGGATGCGGCGGGCCTGGAGTTTGTTCTGCCGATTGCGCGTTGGCTCGGCTACAAAGGTGAGACCGATACGGAGGGCACCTCCTTCGAGACTTTGACCTGGGCCTCCGGGCTGCTCGCCGCGACCCAAGGCGTTTCGGTTTTCGGAACGGTTCATGTGGGTCTGATCAACCCTGTCTTTGCCGCCAAGCAGATCGTCACCGCGCACCATATCGGCGCCGGGCGCTTTGGCCTCAACATGGTTTCGGGCTGGAACGAAGGCGAATATGGCATGTTCAATGTGCCGATGCTCGAGCATGACGACCGCTATGCCTACAGCGAGGAGTGGGTGACGATCGCCCAGCAAATCTGGGGGCGCGAAGAGCCGTTCGATTTTGACGGCAAGTATTTTCATCTCAAAGGGGTCCTCAGCAAGCCGAAGCCTTTTGGCGCCGGCAGGCCGATGTTGATGAGCGCCGGCTCCTCCGGCGCTGGGCGCGCTTTCGCGTTGCGCCATGCCGATTGCCTGTTCATGACGGTTCTCGATCTCGACAAGCTTCCGGCGGATGTGGAAAAGCTTCGCGCCGCCGCAGGGGACCGCGCCATCGGCTGCTACTCGAGCGGGCACATTCTGGCCCGTGCGACAGCGAAAGAAGCCGCCGAATACTATCGCTATATCGTGCATGATAATGGCGACTGGGAAGGTGCAGAACACATCGTCTCGATCCGTATCAAGGGCGGCGGCCAATCGATTCCCGCCGCGGCGGTTCTGGAGATGAAGGAGCGGCACATGGCGGGGGTCGGGAGTTTTCCGTCTGGTGGGAAGCTATGATGAGGTCGCCGCCACGCTGCAGCGGCTGAGCGATGCGGGACTGGATGGAATGGCGGTTGGCCTGGTAAACTATATCGACGAGTTCCCGATGTTGCGGGACGAGCTTTTGCCGCGTCTGGAACGCCTGGGCTTGCGCAAACCGTTTCTGGCACAATGACCGATCCGCCTGTGGCAAGCGCGGGGTGGGTGCTGCAACGCACCGGCGGGTAAGGGTTCAGGGAGGCGACCATGGCAATAAAAACGGTTGGCGTGATAGGGATGGGCGCGATGGGGCGGCCGATGGCGCGGCTGATGGCCGAAGCCGGGTACAACGTGGTTGGATACGACCCCGACCCCGAAGCCCGCCGGCGCGCCAGCGAATGCGGCGTGCGGCCGCTCGAATCTCCCAAGGACGTTGCGCAAGCGAGCGATTTCGTCATCATCGTCGTCGGGTTCGACAAGCAGGTCGAGGCGATCATGTTCGATGAGCGTGGAATTATCGCGGGCGCGCGCCCGGGCCTTATCGTCGGGCTGGCCTCGACGGTTGCGCCCAGCTATGCACGAGACCTTGCCGAGCGCCTGAAAGATCGCGATGTCGGTCTGCTCGACATGCCGTTCACGCGCCCGATCGACGTGGAAAACGGCACGTTGCTGATCCTCGGTGGCGCCGATCCGGAGATCTTCGAAATCTGCCGTCCGGTGCTGGAGTGCTTCGCCACCGACATCTTCAATCTAGGGCCATTCGGCAGCGGCCAGGTTGGCAAGATGGTGAATAACACCATCCTCTGGGCCTGCATCGCGGCGAATGACGAAGGGTTCCGCCTGGGCGAGGAACTGGGCGTTGAACAGGAGCGCCTGCGCGCCGCGCTCGTTCTCAGCAGCGCCGCCAATTTTGCAATGATTGAACGGGCGGACATGCGACCCACGCCCTGGGCCGAGAAAGATATGGTGATTGCCCAGCACGAGGCCGACAAGTTGCGCTTCAGCATTCCACTTTGCGGCCACGTCAAGGAACTTATCAAAGCGTTCAAGGTTCGACGTAGGTACCCCACGCCGACATACTGAAGCGATCCTGGCATCACGAACGTTAAATCGAATGCTGCTAGCAACGGGGCCGCCGCCGGTTGGTGACACGAAACGACAAGGAGATGTTAGATGAAACTAGGATCGGCGTCGCGTTCGGCTAAATACACTCAGGGACCGGGAGCGGCCCAGCTGAGCCTCACTTTGGCCATGACCGAATATGATCATGCCAGGGATCTGACTAGCGGGCTCATTCAGCCGCAAGGGATCGCCTTGACGCCGCTGATCCTGCCGATTGAAGAGATATTCTTTCGGTATCTCAAAAACTTCGAATTCGATATCGCCGAAACATCGTTTGCCAAATATATTAGTATGACGGCCGCCGGCGACTGTCCGATCATCGGAATCCCGGTTTTTCCGGCACGGGTGTTTCGCCATTCGGCTATCTATGTGCGTAGCGATAGCGGGATAAGCGACCCGAAGGGCTTGGAGGGCCGCACGGTTGGCATCCCGGAATGGGCGCAGACGGCCGGCGTGTATGTCCGCGGGCTCCTAGCAGAATATTACGGCGTGCTGCTCAACCGGATCCAATGGGTTCAGGCAGGCGTGAATGAACCGGGGCGGGCGGAGAAGGTGACGCTCAACCTGCCGGACAGCATATACTACGACTCTCGGCCAACCAAATCCTTGAGCGAAATGCTGCTCTCCGGTGAGATCGACGCGGCAATTACTGCACGGCCGCCGAACTGCTTTCTGCGCGGCGACTCCAGCGTTATTCGCCTCTTTCCCGACTTCCGGGCGGAAGAGGAGGCGTATTATGGGGCGACCCGCATCTTTCCGATCATGCACGTCATGACCGTGCGCCGCAGCGTGCTGGAAGCACACCCGTGGGTGGCCATGAACCTGTTGACCGCTTTTGAGAAATCAAAAAATGCGGCGGTTGAGCGCATACGCGAAATCACCACGTCTCGGATCCCCCTGCCCTGGGGTGCCGCGCTCGCCGAACAGGTTGCCGCGAAGATGGGCGGTGAGCTCTGGCCTTATGGCGTGAGCCAGAACCGGAACACCCTCGATGCGTTCTGCCGCTTTGCGCACGATCAGCACCTCACAGCATCGCGGCTGACGGTGGAAGACCTGTTTCCTGAAGAGGTGATTGCCTCAGCGCGCGTTTGAGCACCCCCTCGCCATATCGCGTCGCATCGTGGGCACGTTCTGAGTGAGTTAACGAGCGACCAGCGCGAACTGTATCCAAGACTCGCCGATGTCGAGCCGGTAGGTAAATGCCGTGGCGCTCACCGCGCGGCGCTTCGCTCTGATGCACAACGTTTTCCGATCAAACTGAGATATTTTAACTGGTGTTTTGGTAAGTACCCTCCCCCGCTTAATTGCGCATTTCAGCCCGCTCATGCCAGGCCCGTCCGACGAAGTCACGCAGGTTAAAAGCGCTCGCCATCGCTACGTTTGATTATACTGTTACTGATCAATCCTTGCGATAAAACGATTTGTCAGATTGCACGCATCTGCTTATAAAATGCGTAGAGCAAGCAACATTCGGTTTTACAACAACATAAAAATCTTTTTCTCCTAGCGAACCTCCGCTTCGACGACCAAAACTTAAAGCAAAAAGGGAACAAGAAATGCCCAAATTCGGTCGCCGCTCAATTCTGAAGATGTCTACGGCAACTGTCGCGGTCGCTTCATTGCCGGAACTTTCTCAACCTGCCAAAGCTGAATCTTACCAGCAACCCGGATCCTACGCAGCGGCCGATCTGCATGGCGTTCTGACACCGTTTGGCGGCGTTAAAGCCGGCAATGCAGAGGGCACGATACCGGCCTGGACGGGTGGCGGTTATCCGATGCCGGCCGGCTACAAGCCTGGCGATACCCGCCCCATTCCCTTCGCCGACGAAGCGCCCGTAACTGTGATCAGTGCGGCCAATCTCTCGCAACATCAGGACAAGATGTCGCTTGGCCTGCAAGGTGTCTTCCAAAAATATCCAAACTTCACGGCCCAGGTATTTCCGACCCATCGCACCGCGATTGCGCCACAATATGTGTACGATTATATCTACAAAAATGCCACGAACGCCCAACTGACTGGCGACGGTAATGGATTGACCGGCGCTTATGGCGGCATCCCGTTTCCCATTCCGACCAACGGCCACCAGGTAATATGGAACCACCTGCTGACCTGGTGTGGGACAACGATCAGATTCACCGGAGATGCTTACGCCATCAGCTCGACGGGACAGATTATTTTAGAGTCTAGGGTTCATACTTGGGACCAGTTTCCTTATTATTTTGAAAATGGTGAAAACCAGTTCAACGGATTCTTTTTTCAGGAGTATATAGTTCCGATAGCGCCGCCCTATGAAGCTGGCGGCAGCATCCTGTCGATCCAGCCGGTGAACCCAATTGTGGAGGACGTCGAAGCCTGGGAGTATCTGCTCGGCGAACGCCGTGTACGCCGCGCGCCGGAGCTACAATTCGACACGCCAAACTCGCTCTCGGGCGGCGTGACCAACTGGGACGAAGCATTTATTTTTTCCGGTAAGTTGGTCGAGTACGACTTCAACTATCTGGGCATCAAGGAAATCTATATCCCCTACAACACGAACAAGTTTACTGCCGCACCGGTTGCCCAGCAATATCTACGAAATTTCATTAACCCTGATCTCACGCGGTGGGAGCTACACCGTTGCCGCGTGGTGGAGATGACGGTCAAACCTGGATTCCGAAATGTCGATGCGCGCCGCATCCTTTATTGCGATGAAGACACCGGAACGGCCGTTATGGGCGAAGTGTACGACGCGAATGGATCACTGTGGAAATTCATGCATTTGTTGCCGCTCGTTCTAGGCGACATTCCGTGCGTTCTCGGGCAGTTTCAGTTCGTGACCTATGACTTACATGCCGGAAATTATTCCGCGGGAGCCATGTATAACGCCGAGACACAGCCGCAATGGATGCCAATTGACCAGCTCCCTAGTTCTTTCTTTACACCCGGACATCTGGCTGCATCAGCTGGCGGATTCTGATCAACGATCTACTAAAACGGATCTTCAGGAACCTGTACGTTTTGCTGAACGGCTTGGTTAGTGAAAATGACAATCTTGAAGCTGAAGCTATCAGGCCTGATCAGATCACGCCGATCTGCCGTAGCTGCGTTAGTTCGGCGTCTCCGATGTCAAGCAGGTCCGCGAGAATGGCGGCAGTGTCCTGGCCAAGTGCCCGACCTGTATGTTTGAAAATGGCCGGTGTTTCTGAAAGACGCGGCATCGCGCTCGGGATCGTGACCGAGCCGATGCGCGCATCGACGACTTCTACAAAATTTTCTCGAGCCCGGTATTGCTCATCGGCAAAAATATCCTCGATCGAATAGACCGGACCGCAAGGCACTCCGCCGGCCTTGCAAATTGCTAATACGTCTACAAGTGAAAAGCCTGCGATCCAGCCGGAGACGATGGCGTTAATCTGGTCCCGCCGCTCGACCCGTGCGGCCGACGTTGCAAATTCCGGCGAAGCAGAGAGTTCACTGCGCTGCATGGTGATAGCAAGACGCTGGAACATGCGGTCGTTGGTGCAGGCGATGGCCACCCACTTACCGTCCGCCGTGCGATAATGACTATGTGGCGCTACGTTCACGGTATCTGGCCCCATCCGTTTCCGCACAGTGCCGAATTTTGCGTAAGCGGGGACGATTTCATCGAGTAGCCGAAACACGCTTTCATAGAGCCCCACATCTATGAATTGGCCACGGCCGCTGCGCTCGACCTCCCGAAGGGCGATTAGCACGCCGATTGCGCCCCACATGCCGGAGATATAGTCGGCGAGCGATGTGGAGCCGGGAACAACGGGTGGGCCGTCGGCTTCTCCCGCGAGATGAGCCAGGCCACCGAAAGCATGCGCTATTCTGGCAAATCCCGGCTCGTCCTTCATTGGACCGGTTTGGCCGTAAGCGCTCACCCGCAACATGACGAGCTTCGGGTTTATCTCCCGGAGAGACTCAAAGCCGATGCCCCACTTTTCAAGCGTGCCTGGCCGGAAATTCTCCAACACGACATCCGATTTTCTAACCAAATCCCGAAAGATCGCGGCGCCCTCAGGCTTTTTTAGGTCGAGGGTAATGCTTTTCTTATTCCGCGCTTCGCTCAGCCAGACCAGCGTGTCACCGCATTCCGTAACACTACCAAATCTCCTTAGGCTATCGCCTTCGCCGGGCTGTTCTATTTTTATGACGTCTGCTCCGAAGTCAGCCAGGATCGTGCCGCAAAACGGTGCGGCCACGAACGTTGCGATATCAAGCACGCGGACGTTGGCGAGGACTCCCGAAGGTCCTTCCGTGCCGACGCTGCTTGCGGCTTGATCGCCTGGCGCCGCGCTCGCTGGTCTCGTTTCGAAGGTCAACCCAGCTCCTTATGAGACAGCGACAACAGCGATGGACCATATCGCTCTTTAACCACCTGGACAAATGAAATTAAAGATGAGACTACTACGGAAAAGCGATCAATGGTCCAATGCAGCCAATAATGAACGTCAACTTGAAGCTCCTGCAGATATTCCTGCTTGTAGCGGAGCATTCCAGCTTCCGCTCGGCGGCCGCGGGGGCCAATCGTTCGCAATCCTCCGTCAGTACCCAGATCAAGCAACTGGAAGGTCAGCTTGGCGTCGCACTTTTTCATCGCACGACCCGCTCCGTCCGGCTCACTTCCGAGGGCGAGCAATTGCTCGACTGCGTGCGCCGCGCCTTGCACGAGGTTTCTGACGGTCTTCGGAAAATTGCCGAAGCTGTGGACTTGCGCAGCGGCCACGTGTCTCTTGGCTGTTCACCGACCGTTGCATGTACGCGGTTGCCGGTTGTGTTGGCCGCGTTCGGGGAAGATCATCCCAATATCAAGTTGTTCGTGCGCGAGCTTACGGCTTCGGACCTCTATGAAAGCGTGCGAAAGCGGGAGGTTGACTTCGGCATTGGCCCAGTAAGCGACGACACGAATCTCGCAAGCCGACCAATCCTTAAAGAGGAACTTTACGCGCTGGTGCCGCGCCGCCTGTACCAGACTCTGCGCCCCTCCATCACCCTGGCGGAGCTTGCAACCATGCCTGTGCTGTTACTGAATCCGGCAACAGCGCTGCGCGCGCTCATTGAGAAAACCGTAGCGGAACAAGGACTTGTTCTTGCCACGAATTATCAGTTCACTCAAACGCAAACGTTGATCACCGCCGCTACCGCGGGTCTTGGCACCGCCATTCTGCCGAAGATCGCGGTTCCTCTTGATCCGCACCAGGATGTCCAGGTTCTGCGTATCATCGATCCTGTGATGACACGCACCATTGCGATCATAACGTTGCGCGGGCATGTCCTGTCACCGGCGGCGGCGCGCCTGGCTGAGCTCGTCGCGACGCTGATTGCATCCACAACCCCCACCCGGTCAACGCGGCGCCGGCCAAAACTGGCATTAGATTGATCGTCCTAAAAGATTAATCTTGTTAATAATTGCATTTGTTAAAACTTTGTTTGGGCCTCATTATCTTGTTTGGCTTGCGGTGATTATGATGAGGCGAACGTGTTTAACCGTTGGAACTAATTCTGGATGTTTGACTACATCATAATCGGCGCCGGTTCCGCCGGCTGCGTTCTGGCAAACCGGTTGACGGAAGACGGTGTTACGCGGGTCCTTCTTTTGGAGGCGGGACAGACAAGTAAGAACATCTGGATGAAAATTCCCGCCGGCGCCGCCCGTCTTTACGCCGATGCCAAGGTCAACTGGCGGTATTACACGGCCGAGGAGCCGGCCCTCAACAATCGTCGTATTTACTGTCCGCGTGGTAAAACCATCGGCGGTAGCAGCTCCATCAACGGTCTGGTTTACATGCGCGGCGCGCCGCCGGATTACGATCTTTGGCACCAATTGGGCAATGCTGGTTGGTCCTGGTCGGACGTGCTGCCCTATTTCCGGAAAAGCGAGCGCCAAGAACGCGGGAGTGACGCGTTTCACGGGGCGGAGGGCGAGCTGCATGTAAGCAATCTCTTTTCTCCGCACCCTGCATCCGAAGCATTTGTCGCGGCCGGAAACGCGGTCGGGATCCCGCTGAACGGTGACTTCAATGGGGCGGCTCAGGAAGGTATTGGGTACGTCCAGTATAACGTCAAACAAGGCATGCGTCATTCCGCTGCTTCGGCGTTTCTGGATCCGGCACGTGGCCGGAAAAATCTAACGATCGTGACTGGCGCCCATGCTACCGGCATCGTCATAGCCAATGGCGAGGCGCAGGCTGTGCGGTATCGCCACCGAGGCGAGCCGCGCGAGGCCGCGGCACGGGAAATCATTCTCTCTGGCGGCGCCATCAACTCGCCGCAACTACTGTTGCTATCCGGAGTAGGCCCAGCCGAGGAACTACGCGCGCTTGGCATTTCCCTGGTGCTGGACTTGCCCGGTGTCGGGCGCAACCTGCACGATCATGCTTACGCGCATTACCTGTCACGCGTAGAGCCTAAATTTTCGATCAACAAGCTTATCCTGAATGCGGCGCATGCACGCACGGCGTGGCGGCTCCTCCCGCAGGTCTGGCAATTCGCACGAAGCCGCGACGGCATTCTGGCCTCCGCGGCTGCCCAGGTTGCCGCCTTCACGCGCTCCGGTCCGAAAGTCACGGCGCCGGACCTGCAGATTCAGTTTCGCCCGTTCAGCATGATCATCACGGCCGACGGACGCTTCGTGGCGGAAAACCAACCGGCGGTGACGGCTTCGTGCAGCCACATACGACCGCGGTCGCGTGGCGCGGTGACCCTGAAGACGTCTTACGCACTCGATGCGCCGAACATCTTGTTCAACTATCTGATGGCGGCCGAAGATCAGCGCGCGATGATCGAGGGTATAAAGATCATCCGCCGCATTTTTGCGGCCTCGCCGCTCAAGGAGCACGTTGTCGCGGAGACGAGGCCCGGAGCCAACTGCCAGACCGACGAAGCGATTCTGGATTATCTCCGTGCCAATGCGCAGGCGATGTATCATCCTGTTGGGACCTGCAAGATGGGCAACGACAAGTCGGCGGTGGTGGATGATCGTCTGCGGGTGAGAGGCATCGGGAGGCTTCGTGTCGTGGATGCGTCCATCATGCCGTCAATCGTTTCCGGAAATACCAACGCTCCGACCATCATGATTGCCGAGAAAGCCGCCGACATGATCCGCGGCGACGCACGACAAGCCTTGGCGGCCTGAGGCGCTGAACGTGGACATGCAGCATTATCAGATGTTGATCGGCGGTGCATGGGTTGACGCGGACGCCGGAGAGACCTTCGACACTTTCAATCCTTATACCGGCCAACCATGGGCAAAAATTCCTCGCGGCCGAGCAAGCGACGCCGCGCGGGCCGTGGCGGCTGCGGATGAGGCCGTAACCAGGGGCAAGTGGGCGACGATGACCGCGACGGCCCGTGGCCACGTTCTCCGGCGCCTCGGCGACCTGATCGCCGAACACGCCGAACATCTGGCGCGGATCGAAGTGCGCGACAACGGCAAGCTTTACGCCGAAATGATCGGCCAGGTCGCTTACGTCCCGCAATGGTTTTACTATTACGGCGGCCTGGCCGACAAAATTCAGGGCGCGGTGATACCCATAGATAAGGCCGACACGTTCAACTTCACGCGGCATGAACCCCTCGGCGTCTGCGTGGCGATTACCGCCTGGAACTCGCCGCTGTTGCTTGCGGCGTACAAGCTGGCACCGGGTCTTGCGGCCGGAAACAGTTTCGTTCTTAAACCCTCCGAATTCACTTCGGCGTCCGCGCTCGAACTCGGCAAGCTGGCAGACAAGGCCGGCTTTCCCCCTGGGGTTATCAATGTCGTCACCGGCTTTGGAACCGAGATCGGCGAACCGCTGGTCAGCCATCCAAAGGTCGCGAAGATCGCCTTTACCGGCAGCGAGATGGGCGGACAACGGGTTTACGAGACCGCCGCGAGGGGGTTCAAGCGCGTGACCCTGGAGCTCGGCGGTAAGTCCCCCAACATCGTGTTTGAAGACGCCAAGCTCGACAATGCGGTGAAGGGTGTGATCTCCGGCATTCTGTCCGCGACGGGACAAACTTGCGTTGCCGGCTCGCGACTTCTTGTGCAACGGCGCATCCATGATGCGTTTGTGGAACGGGTCGTGAATTATGCGCGCGGTGCCAGGATCGGCGACCCCATGGACCGCTCGACCCAGATCGGTCCGGTGACGACGCGGCCGCAATATGAGAAAATCCTGCAATACATTGCGGTGGCAAAAGGTGAAGGCGCGCACTGTGTTCTTGGCGGCGCCCCAGCCGACCATGCGGCGGGCGGGCTGTTCGTGCAGCCGACGATCTTCACCGGCGTGACGAACGATATGCGAATTGCCCAGGAAGAAGTATTCGGCCCAGTACTTGCGTGCATCCCTTTTGAGGATGAGGAAGAAGCGCTTGCGATCGCGAACGACAGCCAATATGGCCTCGCCGCTGGGGTCTGGACCGAGGATATGGGGCGCATCCTACGGATGTCGGAGCGGCTCAAATCCGGCATGGTGTGGGTAAACATGTACCGCGCAATCAGCTACATGTCGCCTTTCGGAGGCTACAAGCGCTCCGGCGTCGGCTATGAAAACGGCATGGACGCGATCCGGGACTATGTGAGAACCAAGAGCGTCTGGATCAACATCAGCGGCGCCGTGGCCGACCCGTTCGTGTTGGGTTGATGTGATGGCGCCGGCGGATCTGGCTTCGGACGATAGTTTGCTTCCTCTCCCGATAACGGATTTGACCGCTGGACCAGCGATGCCGGCTGCCACGTCGGTCTGGGGCCGAATTAAATGGGTCTGAGCGTGTTGGAATATCCGGTCGCTCCGCTGTTCGTGCCTGGCGACCGGCCCGAACGATTTGAGAGAGCCGCTGCCTCCGGCGCGGATGCGATCATCATCGATCTGGAAGACGCCGTGGCGCCCGAACATAAAGACCTGGCCCGCGAGGCGGTGCGCACCAATCTTTTGAAGAACGTTCCCATGATCGTTCGTATCAATGCGGCTGAAACGCGCTGGTTCAGTGACGACCTCGCGATGTTGGCGAACATAGAGGTCGCGGCCATCATGGTGCCGAAGGCTGCCGGCGCCGCGCTGATCGCGCTTGTTGCCCAGCAAACAGGTGTGAGGACGATCATACCTCTCGTCGAGAGCGCCGCCGGTATTGCCAGCCTGGAACCGATGCTGCGGTCTCCGGGTGTTCTCTGCGCGGCCTTCGGTGCCTTGGACCTGGCGTTGGACCTGGGCTGCGTGCCGGACTGGCAGCCATTGCTACTGGCGCGTTCGGAACTGGTATTGCGGTCGAGGCTGTGCGGCGTCGCGGCACCGATCGACGGCGTCACGGCGGCACTCGACAATGCCGGCGAAGTTCTTGCGGATGCACGACGGGCCCGCGATTTTGGCTTCGGCGGCAAGCTCGCCATCCATCCAAATCAAATCGTCTCGATCAGGCAGGGGTTCGGCCCCAGCGCGGCGGAACGCGCTTGGGCCGAAGCCGTCTTGGCCAAGGTCGAACACCATACCGGGGGAGCATCGCAAGTTGAAGGTGGAATGATCGACAAGCCGGTTCTGGAGCGCGCGCGGCGCATTATGCGGCAGGCGGCACGATGATGAATGTGAACGCGACGGAGACGACCTGGCCGAAGCGGGGAAATTTTCTCGAGGATTTCAGCGTCGGTCAAACGTTCAGACATTGGCCAGGCCGAACCCTTACCGAAGCCGATAACATCCAGTTCAGCCTGCTGACCATGAACCGGCATCCTCTGCATTGCGATGCCAATTTCGCCGCCGGCTCTGAATTCGGGCGGCTCCTTATCAACAGCGGCTTAACGGTGGCGATCGTTCTCGGCATGACGGTAGACGATGTAAGCCTGAACGCGATCGCCAATCTCGGGTGGAAGACCATCGATCTGACCGCGCCTGTGTTTCCGGGCGATACGATCTACGCCCGATCTGAAGTCATCGGTGTGCGGCACAGCAAGTCGCGGCCCGGGCAGGGCATCGTCACGACCTTTACCGAAGGCTTCAAGTCCTGCGGAACGGTCTTTATGACGTTCGAACGCTCGTGCCTGGTGCCGAGCCGGGGCGACGGTTCGCAATGACCTACTCGATGTTGGCAGGCGTCCGAATCGTCGAGAGCTCCGCCTTCGTCGCGGCGCCGCTTTGTGGTCTGACGCTGGCCCAGTATGGCGCCGATGTGATCCGGTTCGACCTGATCGGTGGCGGCATCGACTACGGCCGGCTGCCGCTGGCGCCAGGCGGAAGGAGCGCGTACTGGACCAGCCTCAACAAGGGCAAACGCTCGATTGCGATCGATATACGCAAACCCGAGGGGCAGGAGTTGCTGCGGTCGCTCGTGACCGCGCCGGGTCCGGATGCCGGCATCCTGCTCACCAATGTACCGGCCGCCTTCCTGGCGCACGAGGCGCTTCGCGCCGATCGAGCCGATCTGATCAGTTGCACGATCGAGGGCAATTTCGACGGCTCGACAGCCGTCGATTACACCGTGAATTGTGCCACCGGTTATCCGATGATCACCGGCCACGGTTCCAGAGAGCGGCCGGTCAACCATGCTTTGCCGGCCTGGGATGTTGCCTGTGCCTATCAGGCGGCATTCGGCCTGGCCAATGCCATCGCCGCGCGACGGCAGAGTGGCGCGGGCCAGGCGATGCGGGTTGCGCTTTCCGATGTCGCTTTTGGCGTGATGTCGCATCTCGGCATCATGACCGAGGCTTCGCTGGGGATGCCGGAACGGCAGGCGATCGGCAACGACATCTATGGTGCTTTCGGCCGCGACTTCGAGACGGCCGATAAGAGCCGCGTGATGGTAGCTGCTGTCTCGGCGCGGCAGTGGCGCGCTTTGGTCGCGGCCTGCGATCTGGACGAACCAATCGGCGTTCTGGAACAGGCGCTCAATGTCGATTTTAGGCGAGAGACCGATCGCTTCGAGGCACGCGAGATCATTGCGGGCCTGGTGCGGCGCTGGATCGAGGTCCGCCGCCTGCCCGAGGTTGCCGCGGCCTTCGATGGCGCCGGTGTTTGTTGGGGGCCGTACCGGTCGGCCGCCGAGCTGCTTGCCGAGGACCACCGTGTATCCTCGGCTAACCCGATGTTTTCGGAAATCACCACCGCGGGTGTTGGGCCACATCTCGCGGCCGGAGCGTCCATTCGGATCGCAGATACCCCTCGCGCCAAGACCAAATCCGCGCCGCTACTGGGGGAGCACACCGACGAAGTGCTAACCGACGTGCTCGGAATGTCGACAGCCGCGATCGGCGTGCTTCATGATCGCGGCGTTGTGGCGGGCGCCGAACGTGATCCGCTCTTTCCAGTACACAGCCAACAAGCAGCGCGAGAAAAGGTGCTGCCGGATTAGCGCCAGATAGTCGAGAGGCCATTTGACGACGGATTTAACGTAGCAATCAGCCAAAGAAAGCAAGTGCGATGAACACAGGTACAAGGGTTAGACTGCCGGATCAGGAGCCCGAAATTCTCATCCCGCGCCCGATGAAGGATGACTGGCTCGATGCGCGGGCGCTTCAGTCGCTCACTGTGGCGCAGATCGTGGCCCGGGTTGATGCCTTGAAGCCGCTGATCGCGGCCAATGCGCGCGAGGCGGAACTGCAGCGCCATCCTGTAGACGAAGTCTGGGCAGCACTTCGCCGAACCGGCGTGTTTTATCTTTATGTACCGAAGAAATATGGCGGCCTCGAAGCGGGTGGGTTGCAGGCGTTGATCGATGTTGTGACGTCGATCGCGGAGAGCTGCACGTCGACCGCCTGGTGCGCCTGTTTCTCCGTCTACCATCAATGGGTCGTGGCACAATTTCCTGAAAAGTTTCAGCAGGAAATGTGGAGCGCCTACCCGTATTTCACGTCCGCCGGATCCGGCGGCCCGACCGGTGTTGCCGTCAAGGTCGAGGGTGGATATCGCTTGAAGGGGCGCTGGAAATGGGGCTCCGGCATCATGCACTCCGAATGGGTCAATACCGCGGCGATGGTGACCGACGAGGAGGGCCGCAAACAGCCCTATTTCTTCTTTCTCCCGGTCGAACAAGCCACGGTTCTGGACACCTGGTACGTCGACGGAATGTGCGGCACCGGCAGCCATGACTATACCATCGACGATGTTTTTGTTCCGGAACACCGTTCGATCAAGATCAGCACACTGATGAATGGGCAATCTGGACACGCCAATCCTTTCTACCGGATACCGATGGCGCCAACCTTCGCGCTGACCGTGCTGGCGCCAGCTCTGGGCGCGGCCCGGGGCGCCGTGGCGCGTTTCAAGGACCGTATGACGTCGGGCGGTGTCGGCGGCGCTCCCCTCGACAAGCCGTTATCGCAGGAATGTTGGGCTAAGGCAGCCATGGAAGTTGCCGCCGCCGAACTCATCACCAGGGAAGCTTCGCGAGAGCTCGAGGCGTTGAGTGAGCGCGAGGATAGGGTTTCGCTCGAAGACCGGGTCAGGATACGCACGCATTATTCCTATGCCCTGGCACTGTGCCGGAACGCGGTGCGCCTGTTGAACGACCAGGGTGGATCCTCGGCGCATTATCTGTCGAACCCGACCCAGCGGCCGTTGCGCGACATCACCGTCATTGCAACGCACGCTGTTGTCGACTTCGTTCCGGCGATGGAATTGTACGGCCGGGTGATGACGGGCCTGCCATCCAATAACGACTGGTTCAGGTAAACGCCGTCAACCCGACGGGTGCAATTCGCGCGACGTGTCCGCGGGGGCGCCTAGTTTAGCAAACCGGCGGTCAGCGGAGGAAAAGCTTGATACTCGTTACGGCAGCCTACGGCAATCAGGGCCGGATATTGATCCCCATGCTTCGAAAAGCTGGGCACGAGGTGCGGGCACTGCGGAATGCGCCGGGACGAGAGGAGGAGTTGCTTCGGCTGGGAGCTACGGAAGTCATCGTGGGGGATGCGGCGGATCGGTCCGTGTTGCGGCGTGCGCTCGACGGCATCGACACCGTGTACCATATCGGACCCTCGGCTCATCCACGCGAGCGGGAGATGGGTCTCGCCATGGTTGACGTGGCCCGCGAGACCGGCGTGGGCCATCTGATTTTCAACTCGGTGCTGCACGCCATCGCCAGCAAACTGATTCAGCACAAAACGAAGCGTGATGTCGAAGAACACCTTATCGAGTCCGGTGTTAATTTTACGATCTTGCAACCTTCGGACTACATGCTACTCGCTCTCTTGGGAACAGCTTTCGACTCCGGCGTCTTCAAGCTGTCCTGGGACCTCAACCGCCTGCAAGCAATGATCGATCTTCATGACCTGGCTGAAGTCGTCGTCAAGATGACGAACGAGCGCGAAAAGCATTTTGGCGCGACGTACGAGTTGACTGCTCCAGGCGCCTACTCGGCGCACGATATTGGAGCAGCGATCGCGCGCGTGATCGGTAAACCGATCGCCGTCGAGCAGGTTTCAACAGAAGGCTTTCGTGACTCATTCTATGATGATGCTGACAGCCGGAACGGAGCCCGGTATCAGTACGGCGTTTTTCGGGCAATCACCGCATGGTATGGTCAATACGATTTTGTCGGCAACGCCAACGTCCTCACCTGGCTACTGGGCCGCGAACCGACGAGCCTTGAGTCGTTCATTGTTCGGGAATGGAAGCGGCACTGTGCCCACGCCGGCGAGAATTGATCCGCGGCACCCGAATCAGAATGCGGCGTGGTGCAGGCCGCGCTCGGCCGCTTCGAATTGCTTGAGCCGGATGAAGGGCGTGCGGTTACGCAGGCTATGGCGATAGACTCCTGAATTTTTCCCGTAGGAGTTATCGTACAGGATGCAAGGTTTGTCAGTGAGCGCACAGGCGATCGCGACATGGAGGCGGTCGGTTTGCACGAAGGTCGCCATGGAGACCGTTCTCAACATGCACCAGCCGGCTTTGCGGGCGTTTTCAGGCCAGACGCCAAAATGATATTCTTCCGAGATGTCCATGTCCGATGTCTTGTCCCGGCGTGCTGACTCGACGTCCACCCGGAAGAAATCGACGAGCGGCTTCGCTGAAAGATCGAGGCCGCGGGCGCGCAGCTTCTCCTCGACAATACCCGAGAATTGTTCCGTGTTCGTAGGGTTGGCTAGAAACTCCAGGGCGTTCAGATGGCAGGCCATGTCGTGCTCAAGGTACACCTCGGCCCGCGTATTGACGCTGGTGACGTGAGTATAGCTTTCCGGTTCGCGGCAGAAGATGGTGCAGGTGTCGTCCAGCGAGGCGAGCAGCGCGTCATACGCCCGAATGGTGTGAGGCAGCAGGATAATGCGCGCGGCGCGGCCAAAAAACCGCTTGAAAGCGTGGGCAATGTCCGGATAGAGCGGGATGAAGTTGCCGCCGCCGGCTAGGAAAACGATCTGGCCATCGACGTTCGCATCAAGATTAACGATCTTGTAGTCGATGCCGGCGCGCTGGAACGCCTGATAGGTGCCGCTGGCGATCAGGCTATCGCCGCCATTGCCGGGATTTGGATGATAGAGGACCTGCTGGCCGGCGAACTGGCGCAGAAATTCCTCCATCGAGCGGCGGTTCCCTTGAAACGGGGTCATCGACGAGCTTCCATCGCCTAAACATACCGACTTAGTATATTTAGTCCAGAGCGAAGGCGGGAACGCAATTAGCTTACCAATTCAATCGACACTATCCCGCACGTCGGCCATCGCAGGAACCGACGGTTGAATATCGGGCTCCTGCTCCTGGGCGGGTGGATGGATAAGTTCCTCCAACCGCCGCTTCAATGCTGCGAACTCTGGTGCGTTGTAATGAGCGGCATCCCGTGGCCGCTCCAAGGGCACCTCAATGAGTTCTTGAATTTGGCCGGGATGCGCGGAGAGCACGAGGATGCGGTCGGCCAGGAAGATGGCTTCATCCAGGTCATGGGTGATGAAAATGATCGTGATGTCGATTTTCCGCCAGATCTCCTGCAGATAGGCCTGCATCCGCGCCCGGCTTTGCGCGTCCAGCGCCCCGAAAGGCTCGTCCATCAGCAGGATACGCGGATGATTGACCAGGGCACGAGCGATCGCTACGCGTTGCTTCATTCCGCCTGAGAGTTGGTGAGGATAAGCCTCAGCAAATTTTTCGAGGCCAATCAGGCGCAGCCATTCGCGGGCCTGCTTTTCGGCATCGAATTTGTTGACGTTGTTCATGCGCAAACCGAACATGACGTTCTTCTTGACCGTTAGCCATGGAAACAGCGTGTAGCCCTGAAATACCATGCCACGCTCACGGCCAGGGCCTTGGACCGGCTTACCGTCGAGCCAGACCGCGCCGGCGCTTTGCGCTTCGAGCCCGGCGAGAATGCGGATCAGGGTGGATTTTCCGCAGCCGGAGGGGCCGATGATGCAGAGGAACTCCCGCCGGTGCGTCGCAAATGAAATGTCGTGAAGGGCGGTGACCTTGCCGTTCCGGCTTTCGAACGTCTTGTCGAGCTTGTCGACGCGCAGCACGACGTTGCGCTGTTTCAGCCGGCCGAGGCGGGCCTGCACCGCCTCCGACTGATCGAGATAGGATCGAGCTTGTTCGGGCATGGGAAGCGACCACTCCTTCGCCTTTAGTCGGGCGTGCCGGACCGGTCCCATGGGAACAGCCGCCGCCCGAGCACCGCGAGCACCATGTCCGTGCCCAGGCCGAGAATGCCGATCATCGCAATGGCGGCATAGACATTGGCAAAGTGCTGGTAACGCGCTTGCTGGGTGATGAACAGCGAGATGCCCGATGTGGCGCCGATCAGCTCCGCGACGATCAGATAGGTCCAGGCCCAGCCGAGCAGCACGCGCTGGTCCCGGTACAGGTCCGGCAGCACGCTCGGGATCACGACGTGGCTGAGCAAGCGCAGGTTCTTGGTGCCGAGCGTCAGCGCCGCCTCGACCAGCGAAAAGTCGGCACGGCGCGTCGTGTTCGCGATAATCAGGATTTGTTGAAACAGGGTGCCGATCACGATGATCGCGATCTTTGGCCCCGCGTAGATGCCCAGCACCGCGACTGCGAGGGTGCCGAAAGCCGGCGCCGGCAGGTAACGGAAGAACTCTACAAAAGGCTCGACCAGCCGCGACATGCCGCTATGCGCGCCGCAAAGAATGCCGAGCGGCACGCCGATGATCGAGGAGATCGTGAAGCCCCAGAAGATCGTTTGGATGCTCTGCCAAAGGCTCTGATGCAGCCACAAGCCGTTCTGGTCCGGCGGCGGCGTTGTGAACGAGACGTAGAACGCTTCCAAAACGTCCCCCGGCGCCGGCAGGTAGACCGGGTTGGCCGGGACGCCGGCTGGCGGCGCGGTGTTGTCTTTCCGCGCGGCCGCGACTTCCGCGGCGAATGTCGCCTTGTCGACCCGCATCCCCGGCTGAAAATAATCGACGTCGCCAGGGTCGGAGATCAGCATGTCAGGATGCCAGATGAAGGGCACGTAGCTGACCGCCGACCACAGCATCAGGGGCAACAAAACCGATCCGATGCCGAGCAGAATACGGGACCGTGCAGACAACCTGGCCCGGACCCGGAACCATTGCCCGCGCGCCGCTTCATGGCCGCCGCCGGGTACCGCCCGTATGGCGGCATCGGCGACGGATAGCACTATTTCGTGCCCATCAACGAGGCGTCGATATAGTCGCCGATCTTCTGCGGCGTCTTGTACACGCCGTTGCGCACGTTGAAGGCGTCGGCGTTGGCGTCCGAACCGTAGAGCGAGGCGAGTGTATCGCCCTTGACCAAAGCTTGCGTCGCCTCGTCGCGGCTCAGCAGCTTTGTGCCTTTGAAGAAGTGCTGGTAGACCTTGGGGTCCACCCCATCGCGCGCCGACATGATCTTCAGCGCGTCGGCATGGGTCGCGGGGTCGTTGATGTAGGCCAGCACACGATACCAGACGCCGATGACTTTCTTCCAATCGGCCGGACGCGCTTTGAGGCTCTGCGGCGAAACCATCAGGCCATCGTAGATCAGGCCCGGCGCCTGAGCCGAGGTATAGATCGGCCGCGATCCAGGCAGCTGCATCATCGCCTGATCGTCGATCGGCTGCCAGGCGCCGATGGCGGCGACAGCGCCGGAGGCGAGAACCTGCGGCGTGTTGTTGGTCGTGGTGTTCACCAAAGTGACGGAGCTAAGGGCCATGCCGTTCTCGGTCAGCGCATGTTCGAGCAGCAGATGCTCGACCAACCCCACCTCGATGCCAACCTTCTGCCCGGCGAGCTGTTTGATGCTGGTGATCCCCGGTTTGCCGATGATCTGATCGTTGCCGTCCGAATAATCGGTGAGCATGATCATGACGTTCTTGGCGCCATTGCCACCCACCGCCAGAGCATCGCCATTCGCCACGAAATCGCCATCGAGCTTGCCGGCGCTGAAGGCGTCCAGCGAGGCCGAGTAGTCGAACCACTGCAGATCGACATCGACCCCGGCCTGCTTCAGCCAGCCTTTGTCGATGGCGATCTGCCAGCCGGTCCAGCCGGGCCAGTCGCTGAAGCCGATGCGCAGCGGTGCCGCGGCCCGCACCGGCAGCGGCGCGGCAGCCAGGGCCAATACGGCAATGCTGAAGATGCAGGCGATTTTAGCTGTTAATTTCATCGGGATCCCTTTGCTGGAGGCTCGGCCGCGCCGCTCGGCTGGTCAAGCAATTAGCGTGCCGTTCCACGTGGTGTCCCTAGGTCGTCACTCTGCCAAAGCGCCTGTTCCCCTCACGCCAGGTTGCATCCGCCAAAGCTCGTTGCACGCCAACGCTACCTCTTCTGCTTTTGTTTTTCCTCGCTTACAACATCGTATGACGCATGTGGTAGGGATCGATCGTGCTGGACCTGTCGAAGCTTACCCCTGAGCAATATCGGAAGCGTTACGAACAGCTACAGGAAGCCGCACGGGCACGGGCGGCGAGACCGGTCACCGTGCCCGCAGCCGCGGCTTCCGACGGCGCGGCGCCGCTGCTGGCGCAAACACTTCCGGCGGGTGCGTATATTGGGCTGCGGCTAAAGCGGTTCGACATCATCCACATCGTCAACACAATCGGTTCGCCTGGCGCGGCGCTTTTCCTGTGGAATGCCGACGACACTTCCGAGCGTTACAACGCCGGCGACACGGTGAAGCTGCAATGGACCACCGTGCTGACCACCGGGCGGGTGCTGTTTTCCGATATGGGCCGCGTTCTGGCCTCGATTGTCGCCGATAGCGGCGCCGGGCATGACAGCATCGTCGGGCCGAACACGCCGGTGCAGGCCGGCGCCGGCCGCAACGGGCGCGACAATCTGCGGCTCGCCGCGGCAAAGTTCGGCATGACGCGGCGTGACCTCGGCCCCGCGCTGAGCCTGTTCTCGCCGGTCGTGGCGGACGACACCGGGCGGCTGCATTGGCGCGGCGATCCGCCGGCGGGGGCGATGGTGGCGTTGCGCGCCGAGCAGAACCTGCTCCTCGCTCTGTCCAACACGCCGCATGCGCTGAGCCCGGTCACCGCGGCGACCGGGCCGTTGGAGATTACGCTCGCACATCGTGAACCCGCCGCCGACGATTTGTGCCGGCATTTCTCAGAGGAAGCGGTGCGCGGCTTCGAGAACACCGACGGATTTTTCGCCTCGTGACGGTGCTTGTCGATGTCATCGTGCCGGCCCGGGCGCCGTTCTCGGCGACGCTGCGAGCCGGGCAGACGGTGCGGATCGTCGATCTGGAAAGCCAGCAGGCGGTCGATGCCCTGTTCTATAACGCTGCCGACATCTCGGAGCGTTATTCGGCGCAGGATACTCTGGCGGCGCAGGCGGCACGCGGCGGCAAGTTCTACCTAGAGGCCGGCGCGGTGCTGCTTTCCAATGAAGCCCGGCCGATGCTAACCATCACCGCCGATAGCTGCGGCTTTCACGATAGCTGCGCCGGCGCCTGCTCCTGCGAGAGCAATACCGTCCGCTTCGGGCACGAGACGCGCTTCATGCATGCCTGCCGGGAGAACTTCCTGACCGAATTCGGCAAATACGGCATGGGCAAGCGGGATCTCGTCTCCAACCTGAATTTCTTCATGAACGTGCCGATCCGCCCGAATGGCGAGCTGACAGTGGATGACGGTGTTTCCGAACCCGGCGGTTTTGTCGAGCTGCGCGCCGAGATGGACGTGCTGATGTTCATCTCCAACTGTCCGCAGGTTAACAACCCCTGCAACGGCTTCAACCCAACGCCGATCCGCATCATCATCTCAGCCGCATAAGAGATGTTCACCAAGGTTCTTGTCGCCAACCGCGGCGAAATCCTGGTCCGCATCTGCCGGACCTTGAAAGCGATGAACATCGCCTCGGTGGCGGTTTATTCCGACGCGGACCGGTTCGCGCCAGGGGTTCTGGCCGCCGACGAAGCGGTGCGGATCGGTCCCGCCCCGGCCGCGGCAAGCTACCTCGATATTGACGCGATTATCGACGCCTGCCGCCGGACCGGCGCCGAGGCGGTGCACCCCGGCTACGGCTTCCTGTCGGAGCGGGTGGAGTTCGCGCAACGCCTGGAAGCGGCTGGCATACGCTTCATCGGCCCCTCCCCTGCCCATCTCAAGGATTTCGGACTGAAGCACGTGGCGCGCGCGCTCGCGCAGGCAGCTGGGGTGCCGATGCTGCCGGGCTCAGGCTTGCTCGCCAGCGCGGCAGACGCGGTTGGCGAAGCCGCGCGCATCGGCTATCCGGTGATGCTGAAAAGCTCCGCCGGCGGCGGCGGTATCGGCATGGTGCTCTGCCAAGACGCCGCGGCTTTGCAGGAAAGCTTCGAGAGCATCGGCCGCCTCGCCGCCAACAATTTCGGCAACGCCGCGCTTTTCATCGAAAGATACGTCGCGGCGGCGCGCCACATCGAGGTGCAGATTTTTGGCGACGGTAAAGGCGGGGTGATCGCTCTCGGCGCTCGCGACTGTTCACTGCAACGCCGCAACCAGAAAGTGATCGAGGAAACGCCCGCTCCGAACCTTGCCCTCGCTACACTGCAACAAATGCAGGACGCCGCCGTCGGGCTTGCCGCCTCGGTGGCATACGCCTCCGCCGGCACCGTCGAATTCGTCTACGATGCCGAGACGCGGCAAGTCTTCTTTCTGGAGGTCAACACCCGGTTGCAGGTGGAGCATGGCGTGACCGAGGCGGTGCTCGGCATCGATCTGGTGGAATGGATGATCCGCCAAGCTGCCGGAGACTTCGTCCTGCCCGCGCCGTCATCGCTCATCGCCAACGGCGCCGCCATCGAGGCCCGGATCTACGCCGAGATCCCCGCGGAGGATTTCCGCCCCGCCAGCGGTACCATCACCAACTTCATGCGGCCAGCCGGTCTGCGCGTCGACACCTGGGTCGAAACCGGCACCGTCGTGTCGCCTTTCTACGATCCGATGATCGCCAAGATCATCGCCACCGGGCCGACGCGTGAGGCCGCGATCGCCCGACTGCGGCAGGGACTTGCCGAAATGGATATCAGCGGGATCGAGACCAACGCCGACTACTGCCGCGCCATCCTCGACCTGCCGGCGTTCCGGGCCGGCACCATGACGACGCGCAGCTTGGGCGGTTTCGCTTATCGACCACGCAGCATTGCGGTGCTGGACGGCGGTGTACAATCCTCGCTGCAAAGCCTGCCCGGCCGCCTCGGCGTCTGGGAGGTTGGCATTCCGCCGAGCGGGCCGATGGACGGCAAGAGCTTCGCCGCCGCGAATGCGCTGCTCGGCAATCCTGCCGGCGCCACAGCGCTCGAACTGACGCTCACCGGGCCGACGCTGCGTTTTGCGTGCGACACCACCATCGCCCTGACCGGCGCCGCAATGGAAGCGACGCTGGACGGCGTGCCGGTGCCGCATCACCAAGCGGTGCCGGTGGAGGCCGGCGCGGTCCTTGCCCTTGGCGGCATCGTCGGGCCGGGCCAGCGCGGCTATCTCGCCGTCGCCGGCGGCTTCGCGGCGCCGGCCTATCTCGGCTCCACCGCCACCTTCACCCTGGGTGGCTTCGGCGGCCATAACGGCGGCGCGCTTCAGGCCGGCGACACGCTTCGCCTCGCCGACCTTGCCACTGGCACACCGGCGTTTCCGCCGCCGGCGGCGCTGACGCACGAATGGCAGCTCGCGGTGCGTTACGGCCCGCACGGCGCGCCGGATTTCTTTTTGGCCGCCGACATCGAGACCTTGTTCACCTCCGCCTACGAGGTTCACCACAATTCCGCGCGCACCGGCATCCGGCTGATCGGCCCGAAGCCGGGCTGGGCCAGGGCCGATGGCGGCGAGGCCGGGCTGCATCCCTCCAACATCCATGACACGGCCTATGCCGTCGGCGCCATCGACTTTACCGGCGACATGCCGATCCTGCTCGGCCCGGACGGCCCCTCGCTCGGCGGCTTCGTCTGCCCTGCTGTCGTTATCAAAGATGACCTCTGGAAAATGGGGCAGCTGAAGCCTGGTGATCGGGTTCGCTTCAGCCGCGCCGACGATGCGCCCGCCATCCTGAACACGATCGGCGATGTCGTGATTCGCCGCGCTGGCGATGAGAACATCCTGATCGAATTCGGTGAGATGAAGCTCGACTTCGCCCTTCGGCTGCGGGTGCAGGCGCTGCGGGATGCGCTCGCCGCCGTGGCCGTTCCGGGTGTCGTCGACCTGACGCCCGGCATCCGCAGCCTGCAGATCCATTTCGACCCAGAACGCATCGCACGCACAACACTCCTCGGCCTGGTCGCCGAGATACTGCCGGGCCTGGCCGATCCCGAAGACATGGTGGTGCAAAGCCGGACCCTCTATCTGCCGCTATCCTGGAACGACCCGCAAATCCGCCTTGCCATGCGCAAGTACCAGGAAACCACCCGGCCGAATGCGCCATGGTGCCCGGACAACATCGAGTTCATCTGCCGGATCAACGGGCTGGCCTCGGTCGACGAGGTTAAGCGGATTGTTTTCGACGCGGCTTATGTCGTGCTCGGCCTGGGCGATGTTTATCTCGGCGCGCCGGTCGCCACACCTTATGATCCGCGGCACCGGCTCGTCACCACCAAGTACAACCCGGCGCGACCTTGGACGCCACAAAACGCGGTCGGTATCGGCGGCGCATATATGTGTATCTACGGCATGGAGGGGCCGGGCGGCTACCAGCTGTTTGGCCGCACCATTCAGGTCTGGAATACCCACCGCGAGACGCCGCCGTTTGAGCCAGGCCACCCGTGGCTGCTGCGGCATTTCGACCAGATACGGTTCTTCGAGGTGAGCGAGGCCGAACTTGAGGAAGCCCGCGCCAATTTTCTGTATGGCAAGTATCCGATCCGGATCGAGACGCAAAACTTCTCGCTTGCAGAATACCGCGGCTTTTGCGCGGCCAACGCCGCCTCGATCGACACATTTCAGACCATGCAGCGGGCCGCTTTCGCCGCCGAGCGGGCGGATTGGGCGGCCAGGGGATTGAACAGCTTCGAGGAGCCGGAATTCACGCCGCCGGCCGAGGAGGCGCCGCTGCTTGCCGGTACACGTGCTATCGTCGCGCCGGTACCCGGCAGCGTGTGGCAGGTGTTGGCGCAGCCGGGTGAAACTGTTCGCGCGGGAGACCCCCTGTTGATCATCGAGAGCATGAAGATGGAGGTGCAGGTCCGCAGCCCGGCTTCCGGCACCATCGCGAGCCTCAGCGCCGACAAGGGCCAGATGGTCCGCGCCGGGCAACGGCTGGGCGTGATTGCGCCGTGAGCGGGGTCCCCGACCTTCTGGAAATCGGCTCGATCCACGCCGCCTTTCGTGCCGGATTGACGCCGGTGCGGCTTGTTGAGGCGTTGTTGGCGCGTAGCGATGCGTTTCCCGACCGGGCTGTTTTCATCACTCAGCTTGGGCCAGCGGCCCTCATGGCCGCGGCGGCGTTCAATCCCACCGACATCGACAGGCTGCCGCTGTTCGGCATCCCTTTTGTCGTCAAAGACAATATCGATGTTGCCGGTGTGCCGACCACGGCGGGCTGCCCGGAATTTGCCTATACACCGACGCGGGACGCGGTCTGCGTCGCCCGCTTGCGGGCTGCCGGCGCTATCTTGCTGGGCAAGGCGAATCTCGACCAGTTCGCCACCGGGCTGAACGGCACGCGCTCGCCCTACGGCGCGCCGCGCTCGGTCTTCAACGCCGCCTACATCTCCGGCGGCTCGTCGTCCGGCTCGGCCGTCGCGGTGGCGGCGGGGCTTGCGGCGGTCTCCCTCGGCACCGATACCGCCGGTTCCGGCCGCGTTCCCGCTGCCTTTAACAATATCGTCGGGCTGAAACCCTCGATCGGCCGCATCCCCGCGACCGGCGTCGTCCCGGCCTGCAAAACGCTCGACTGCGTGAGCATCTTCGCCAACTCCGCCGCGGACGCCATGGCAGTGCTGCGGGCCGCGGAAGGACAAGATGCGGGCGACGCCTATTCGCGTGCCATGCCCGAAAAGCTGCTGCCAGCGGCGCCGCGTGCCGGTATTCTGGCCGCGGGAGACCGTGATTTCGGCGGCGATGACGGGGCGGCGAAACTCTATGAGGCCGCGCTCGAAAGAGCCGCGGCGCTTGGCTGGACGCTGGCGCCGTTCGACTACACGCCGTTCCGCGCCATCGCCGCCGCTTTGTATGGCGGCGCTTACGTCGCCGAGCGGCTGGCGGCGATCAAACCGTTCTTCGAGGCATCGCCAGCCGCCATCCATCCCGTGGTTCGCTCTATCCTGGAGGAAGCAAGCAAGTATTCGGCTGCAGACGCCTTCTCGGAAGTGTACCGTATCCAGGCGCTGCGCCGTCTCGCACAGGCAAAGCTGGCCGGCCTCGACCTGCTGCTGTTGCCAACCGCGCCGACGATCGTAACGGTCGAAGCCATGCTCGCCGCGCCGCTTGCCGCCAACGCCAAGCTCGGCCTCTACACCAATTTCGTGAATTTTTTGGATCTGTCGGCGATAGCGGTTCCCGCCGGCTTCGGCGCGGACGGGCTGCCGTTCGGGGTCAGCCTGATCGGCCCCGCTTTCGCCGATGCCAGCCTGGCCGCCCTGGCGGATCGGCTGCACGGCGCGGTCGGCGCCGGTTCGGGCAGAAACCGGATTGCGCCCAAAAGCCGTCTGGCGCCGCCCAAACCTGCGGAGACATTGCTGGTCGTCGCCGGTGCGCATCTTTCCGGCATGGTCCTTAACCACGAACTCCTCGACCTTGGCGCCCGACTGGTTGCCGCCACCACGACCGCGCCCGATTACAAGCTCTTCAGCCTTGCGACGTTGCCGCCGAAGCCGGGCCTGGTGCGCGCGCCGGGCTTCGACGGCCCCGGCATCGCCGTGGAAATATGGGCGCTCAACGCCGAGGCCTTCGGCCGGTTCGTCGCGGCGCTGCCACCGCCGATGGGGATCGGCAAAATAACCCTGGCCGACGGCGAAACCCTTCCCGGCTTCCTGTGTGAAAGCTACGCGATTACTGATGCGGAGGAAATTACATCCTATGCGGGCTGGCGCGCTTACTGCCTGGCAACAACATAGCCAGTCACTTCACCGAATAGACGATCCGCCTTACCGAGGTGCTGCAAATGTCGAATCCCAAACCGCCCATGAAGCTTGAGGTCACTTCCAAAAGTCTCGAAACGGAAGATCACAGGGTTCGGGTCGGGCGCGAGCGTAGCGAAAAGATGCGCCGGCGGCTGCTGACCGCGATGATGGCGACCTATGCCCGGTGCAAGTGGCCGTCCATGCCGGTCGTGGAAGATCTTCTCAAGGAAGCCGGTGTGTCGCGAGCGACGTTCTACGCGCATTTTGTTTCGCTGGAGGACGCGATCGACGCGGTTGGACAGGAGCTTGCCCAAGAAATGCTGCAAAACCTCTACGATCTGTTCAAGTTCGACGACGACCCGCTGACTCGCATGGTCACCGGCATCGAAATGTTCCTGATCAGGGCAATGATGGATCCGCTATGGGCCGATTTCGCCTCACGCACGGAATTTCTGTCCGACGACTCCGCAGTCCGCAAAGTTGTTGCCCGCGACTTGAACGACGCGCGGCAACAAGGCGTTGTCGAATTTGCCGAGATCGACGCCGCCTTGAGCTTGTTCATTGGCACCATGACGCAGGGGATCCGCCACCTCGTCAAGACCAGGCAGAAAAGCCGCGCCTATGTCGAGAACGTTACGATCATGATGCTACGCGCTCTGGGCGTCGGACCCGAGGACGCCCGCAGGATCGTCAACGATCGATCGCTCCATATTCGCGGCGTGGCGCCCGAGTTCCTGCCGTGGTGGCGCGATCCTTGGCCCGAAACCGCCTGATCGCCCTCTTTACATCGGCATCAGCGGCGGCTCGATGCCGCAAAGGATGCGGCCGTAAAGTTCCATGTGACTGGACAATGAAATATACGGATGCATCGTCGCCACTTTCACGTCTTGCCAGATCCGGTTCAGCACGTTGCCGTGGTGAGCAAACGTCCCGCCACTCGCGGTACCGAGCAGATCGACCGCCTCCCAAACCAGCTTGTTGGCAACCGTACAGTCGCGGCAGATGCGCGCCCTGGTATCGCGCGGCATATACTCGTCGCGTTCCGCCCACTCGTCGAGTTCGCGACAGCCGTTGGCAATGATCAGCTTCGCGGCATCGATCTTGGCACTCGCCTCGCCGACCTGCAGATGAGTGACAGTCGCTTCCGCCTGCTTCGTATAGGGGGTGAGTTTAATGTCGCGGCTCGGCAACCGTTCAAGAAAATGTTCCAGCATGTGCATGCCGGCACCAAGCACCGGGAACGCCAGGATGATCACCATCATCGGCGTGAAAGCGCTCTTGTACAAATGTGCGTCGGGGAACGTACGTTGCTGGCGCCCTTCCACAGAGGGCAGCAAAGGGATGATGCGATCGTTCGGGATGAAGACGTTTTCCATGCTGACGTTGGAACTGCCGCTACCGCGCAGGCCGCTGGTATCCCAGTCGTTCAGAATCTTTACGTCACTCATTGGCACAATTGCGATGCCCGGCCCGGCCGGCTCGCCGGCGTCGTTGAACATCGGCACGCCCAGCATATCCCACTGAGCCTGGTAGACGCCGGAATTGAAGAACCAGGTTCCCTTATCGACAAAGATGCCGCCTTTGACCGGCCGCACGGCTATCTTCCGCCCGGAGAACACACCGGCAAGGCGCGTGCCCGGATTGGAAAAAATTTCATCCGCCACATGCCGCGGGTATAGCCCGCCGGCCACCCATTGGCAGGCGGAGACGAGCGTAACTGCCCAGGCCACGCCAGCATCACCGCCGCCAATTTCCGTAACCGCCTTCATGTACGTGGAAATGCTTGTCTGCAGGCCACCATAAGCTTTTGGCACCATCATCGAATACAAGCCAAGATCCTGCATCTGATCGACGATATCTTGTGGCGCGTGTGCCAGCCGATCCGTCTCGGCCTGGGCGGCACGCAGGCGCGGCACCAGCGACCGGGCAGCTTCGACAACATCCGGCTTCATCGGTGAAGCCCTGAAGTCTGCAAGTGCCATGCTCATGAGACGATCCTTTCCGAACATACTTATTGTATAGTTTGACTATTAGTCCATCAGTGCAAGCTTGTCAAAGCCTTTCTTATGCAGCCGCTAATCCGCGCAGCTTACGCTGAGACCTTACCAAGCTCCTGTTTTGGGCTCTCTCCGACAAGGTTTGCATTGCGGAAAATCTCACTGACCCCGGCTTCGGAAAGTCCGGACAAGCGCCTAATGTCGTGGGGAAGGCCTCAAGGAGCTTAACATGTCGTTCAAGGTGCAGGTCGGGCCGTCGCAGATTGCTATCCATCAGGGCCAGACGGTGCTGATTTCTGAACCGGATGGTCAGATCGGTTGGCCGAGCGATCGAGGCCTGTACTATCGCGATACGCGGCTGATTAGCGCCTGGGCCAGCTACGCCAACGGCGTGCCGTGGACCTTGCTGAACGGCGGAGCGATCGCCTATTACGCGTCACGTATCTTTCTGACGAACCCGGAATTCCTCTCCCAGGACGGAGTCATCCCGGTGCAGTCGCTGGGGCTTGTCGTCAGCCGTGAGATCGATGGCGGCATCCACGAGGATCTGGACCTTACGAATTACGGACCCAAACCTGTTCGCTTCAACCTGGAACTCGCTTTGCGCTGCGATTTCGCCGACGTCTTCGAGGTCAAGTCAAAGAAGATCGTCCGCCGCGGCCAGATCAGCACGGAATGGAACCCGGACACCCAGATACTCTCCAACACCTACCGCAACGGCGACTTCATGCGTGCCGTCGTGGTCACCGCGGTCCATGCCAAAGCGCTGTACGCCAACGGCCGGCTGACCTTCGGCATCGAGCTGGCGCCCGGCGCTACCTGGCATTGTTGCCTGCGCTTCGACATCGAGGATGGAGCCGAGAGGATCAAGGCGCCTGCCGATTGCGTTGCGCATGACGCGGAAAACCGCCATGCCGCCGACCTTCGCGATTGGCAGGCGCGCGTGCTCAAAATCGACACCTCCAACGAGGAGTTTTACCGCTCTTTCCATCAATCGGTGGAAGACATGGCGTCGCTGCGGCTCAGTAGCGGTGACAGCGACCACATGGTCTTCCTGCCGGCCGCCGGGCTGCCCTGGTTCATGGCGCCGTTCGGCCGGGACAGCCTGATCGTCTCTTTGCAGAACATCACGGTGTATCCGGAGTTTGCCCGCGGCACCCTGCAGGTGCTGGGCAACCTGCAGGCGACCGAGCGCGACGATTATCGCGACGCCGAACCCGGCAAGATCATGCATGAGCTACGGTCCGGCGAGCTCGCCTTCTTCAAGTTGATCCCGCACACGCCGTATTACGGCACGGCCGATGCAACCCCGCTCTGGCTGATCACGCTGCACGCCGCCTGGTGCGCCACCGGTGACCACTCGCTTCTCGACCAGCATATGAAAACCGCCGAGGCTTGCCTCGCCTGGATCGACGACTACGGCGACCGGGACGGTGACGGCTTCCAGGAATATCAGACGCGCTCCACCGCTGGCTATGAGAACATGGGTTGGAAGGACAGCGGCGAGGCCGTTATGTACGAGGACGGTACGTTGGTGCGCGGGCCGAAAGCGCTGTGCGAGCTACAGGGCTATGTCTATGACGCGTGGTACAGGATGGCGCAGATCTACGACGCTCTCGGCAACGAGAAACGGGCCGCGGCGTTACGCGCCAAGGCGGCGGCTTTGTTCAAGCATTTCAACGAGGCGTTTTGGGACGAGGCTAGCGGCTATTACGCCTACGCACTCGACGGCGAGAAGAAACAAGTGCTCTCCGTGGTCTCGAACCCCGGCCACTGCCTCTGGTCGGGCATTGTCCCGCCGGAACGCGCCGCCCGTGTCGTCGCCCGGCTGATGCAGCCGGATATGTGGTCCGGCTGGGGCATCCGCACGCTCTCTGCAAACCACGTCTCGTTCAATCCATACGGGTATCAACTGGGCGCGGTGTGGCCGCATGATAACTCCATCATCGCCCTCGGCTTCAAACGGTACGGATTTGCCGCCGAGGCGGCGCGGATCGCCCGCGATATCAGCGGCGCCGCCGAGCACTTCCTGATCAACCAGCTGCCCGAACTCTATGCAGGCATCCAGAAGGACGGCACCAATTTTCCGGTGCAGTATCTCGGCGCGAATGTCCCGCAGGCCTGGGCGGCCGGCTCGACGTTTATGCTGCTGCAGGCCATGCTGGGCCTGTCGCCGGATGCGGTGGCCGGCCGACTGTTTATCGACCCGGACCTTCCGGCGTGGTTGCCGGACGTGACGATCAAGGACATGACCGTGGGGTCGATGAACTTCACGATCCGCTTCCGCAGAGAGGGCGACGAGACATTGTATGAGGTTCTAAAGGGCAATGGCGAATTGGTGGTCCGCCGCAGTTTTTCGGAACTCTGCGCGCGCGATGGTGGGGTCAAGCTGCCTTGAAATAGGATTTGGACGCGCAACAGCCTCCTTTACGATACCGACCGCAAGATCGACAATGATAGTTGAATGGCGACCTCTTTGGCCGTTGCGTAGATTTTTAGCTCTTCTTTCCGACGCCATATGCGCGCCTGAACTTCGGTTGCCGTCGCGTCAAAAACGCGTCCAGACCTTCAGTAAAGTCGTCGCTTGCACATATTTTTCGGCGCAGTTCAGCGATCTGCTCCATTGCGGGGACCGGCATCGGCTGAAAATCCTCCAGAATACGCAACTGTTCTTTGACGGCCCAAATCGCCATGGGAGCCTTTCCCGCAATGCTCGTTGCAGTTTCGCGCGTCGACGCTTCCAGGTCCTGACTATCAACGAGCTGATTAATTACGCCGAAATACGTGGCGCGCTCCGCATCAAGCGACTTTGCGCAAAAAAACATCTCCTTAAGGATGTGGATCGGCAGATTATTCATAAAACGGAGCAAGCCGCTGGTCGTATATGGGAAGCCTATATTTGCAGGCGTTATCGAGAATTTCGCGCTGTGATCGGCGATCACAAGGTCGCAGCTCATCACCAGATCCACAGCCCCCCCCCAAACCGAGCCCGATACCATGGCGATCACGACGCCAGGATACGAGCGTATCTGGTTCAGGAACTGTTCGAGCGGCTTGCCGTAAGCAAGCGGGTCCCGGTCATGGACCATTTCACCAATGTCGAAGCCAGCGCTCCATACGTCCGCGCCCGCACCGCGAGTTAGAACGACGACCGGAAGAGCCTGTTCTGCAAAATCTGCCAAGCTCTCCGTCAGCGCCTTCAACAGATTTATACTAAGCGCATGACGGCGCGTCGGGTTGGCGAAGAAAAGCTGCCCGATCTGATTATCGACAACTCTCTTCTCCACGACGAAATCCAGCGTTTCCTTGATCGTCATTGTGTTGTCACCTCATGCGCGCTGCAGCGCCTTACTCAACTTCGGCCAAGACGTGCGGTTAACCTATCAATCCAGGTAATCGGCCGGAGCTTGCGGACCCCATACGGAGAGAGCCTCCTCCGCGACATGGTGACGCTCGCCCTCGTGCGCCGACGTCAGTATGTCGCCGTCGGCATAATGCTCGATCATGAAGCCTGAACAGTCTCGCCAGTAGTCGAACACCTGACTTCCCAGGATATGGCGGCCGACGCCCCAGACCTGCTTCCACCCCTTCGATTTCAGCCATTCGCTCCCCATCATCACTTCATCCGGATCCTGCACCTCGAAGGAACAGTGATGTACATGGGTCGTTGGAGATTCGAGAAAAAATACACTGTGATGGTCAACCCAGTTTTCGCCCTGCGCCACCCGCATGAACGCGGCCACGTTCGTGTTCTCCGGTCCGGCGTGAAGGGTGTCGGAAGACAACATACCCAAATTCTCACGATACCAGGTGAATGTCCGAACGAAACTGCTGACATTGAAACCGAAATGTCCCAGCCTGCGTATCTGGGCCGGACGGCGCTCGAACCTTTGGAACGTGCCAAAGCGCTGTTTGCGCTCGCCGAAATTTAGGATGGTCGACTTTGTTTCCGGCAACGGATCCAGCGGTTCGCGCTCCGCGACCAGATCGATCCGAAATCCGTCCGGATCGCGGAGCTGGACATGCAAGCCTCCCTGTGGCCCAGGCAGCGGGAGCACGGCGGACGCGGTCTCGATGGTCCGAGAAGCTCTTTCCAGTACGTCTCTGCTCGCCACCTCGAAGCCGCCGGCCACAAACGCCGGCTCGCCCTCGTGTGCGACATAGCAATAGCCCTGCGAGGACACGCCTCGAAAATACAGGCTGCCGTCCTCACGCCCGCACGGCACAAAACCAAAGTCGGTCATGAATCGTTCGGCGTCGGAGAGTGATGCGTGGCGATACTGCACATAGGCCGGTTGTAGCACGGTGATACTCATCTCAACCTCCGTTAGATTGGGCCTCTGGTTCTGGAAAATCCGGATGCTCTCGCTCGAGACGTTGCGGAACTGAAAAGCTAGGCACGCACATCTCTGGCCTCTTCGCTCTGCTCGCAAGCCGCGACATGGCTTGTAAAAAAGTCGGCGATGACGCTCGACGCGTCGATGCCGGAGCCGCCGGGTCCGAATGCTTCGAGATGCCGCACGTCGCCGCATCCCGGCCAGGCATGGGCACAATTCAGCACCGCGTACAGCGTCAGCGCAGGCATGCCGTTGGCGGTTCTATAGGTGCGGCACCGAGCTCCAGAAATGTCCCGTTCCTCGAACTTCGGCAAGCAACCCTGCGCGAGTGCGTAGCGGTGGCCCGCTGCCTCGACGCCGATATCCCATCGCGCTCCCAGACCGCCGGCATAAGGATTGATCGCGTCGTCGACACCGTGAAAGGAGATCGTCGGCGCCGGTGCGCACGCAGCGTTGTCGACCGTCCGCAGCCCGGCTACCAGTGCGGCCGCCGACCAGTCTAGCTCTGCTCTGACAAGCAGGTGAGATGCTAGCCGCGCGCCGCCGGAGTATCCGGTGAGAAACAACGGCCGAGCGGCCAGGTCCAGATCAGATTGCACCGATTGGACCAGGCTCGTGATCCAACCGATGTCATCGGCCCCAAATTGATCGACCTCGCTTGCGCCAGGCAGCGGCGCGCCAGGTATGTTCCAGGCATAGCCGGGCTCCAGCGCGGGCTGCAACCGAAACGGCCGCGCCGCCTGCGGCAGCAAGACTGCGATACGCTGTGGCACAAGCATCTCGGCCAGGCCGGTCATGCGACGGTGCCGTTTAATGTCGAGACCGCTGCCATGGAGCTCGACGAGCAGCCCCCGCGGCCGTCCCGATGCTGGCGTAACGAGAAGCGCGCGACGATCCGCGACGCTCTCGACCCAGATGGCGCGCCCGCCACGTGCGGCGACAGGTTGATGCGGCGCCTCGGCCAGACGCTTGGACTGCCCCGGCATCATGCGCTCAGCCTCTGGGCCTCGCCGGTGTCGAGCACCGGCCCCCGGCCCTGAAGGCTTGTCCAAGCCGCACTCACGAGGTCGCTCAGATCTGCGTCACCCGTCGACGTGCCGAAAACGTAGAAGTCCGGGCGGATCAGGATTGCGTCGACATTCAGCGCGTTGAACCAGGACCTGTAGGTCCCGTCGAGGTCCATGGTGTCGCCTTCATTGCCGAATGCCGCGACGACAATTGCAAGTCGCTTCATTACGTCGCGCGCTGCGTCGGCGAACGGGGCGGTACGCCTGTTGCGCATCAGCAGTTGCCACCCCGAGCCGACGACATCGTCGAACAACCCCTCCTTGCCTTTGTGGCGAACCCGTCCCTGCACCGACAGATACCCGCCGTTCGGGTCGTCCGGGCGTACGATCCCGCCGCCTCCAAGCTGCGGCTCCGGCGGCGGCTTCGGCCCGGCGGCGGAATCCCTGAGCGCCGCCTTCATGGCTGCGTCCCGTTGTTCCGCCTCCGCGGGATCGAGGATGCAGATGACCCGGCCGATGGCAACGGCCTGCTCGATGATCTCCTGGACATGCGCGCTTCGCTCCAGCCCGTAGCTGTCGAGCAGCGCTGCGGGCGCGTCTCCCCGCAGTACCATGGGCAACCGCCAGGCCAGGGCCATCGCGTCCCTCATGCCGGAGCATAGTCCCTGCGCCAGAAACGGTGGCATCAGATGGGCGGCATCTCCCGCCAGAAGCAGCCGCCCTTCCTTCCAGCGGTCCGCCCAACAGCCCCGAAACGTGTAAACGGTATGACGCTCGAGCCTCGCGTTGTCCGGCGTAATGCCCCAAGGGGCGATCAGACTCCACGCTTTATCGACGTTGTTGAGCTCCTCGAGCGTCTCGCCGGGCAAGCGCATGAATTCCCAACGCCTGCGGCCAGGTCCGCTGCCGACCGATGTCGCCGGGCGCGCCGGGTCACAATGCTGGGCATTGGACGGTTTCCAGACGCGGTTCTCCGTGAGAACCACGTCGATGACCAACCAGTCATAGGCAAAGCCGAGATCGGTCTGCGGGATGCCCGCCTTCGTCCGCACCGCGCTGCGTGCGCCGTCCGCGCCGATCACGTAGCGCGCATGGTCCGTCTCTACGACGCCGTGGTCATCGGCCGCCACAAGCCTTAACTCGACATGATCCGGAGATTGGCACAAATCCACGAGCTCGCGGCCACGCCTCAAACGGACATTCGGCAGGCGCTCGATCTGCCGGACCAGCATGGCCTCGAGATCCGGTTGATAAAACAAGTTCATCTGCGGCCAGCCGGATTTTCCCGGCCGGTTCCAGTCGATCTTGAGCAGCGTCTCTCCCATCTTGTCGACAAATTCGTACGTCTTGTCCGGGCCGACGACCGAATCAACCAACGGTTCGATCTCTAGGCTGAGATGTGCATGCTGAAGCATGCGCATGATCTCGTGATCGATCCCGCAAGCACGAGGAAGAGGATAATATTCGCCCCAGCGCTCGTAGATGGTCACCTTCAATCCATAACGTGCTAGCAATAGAGCGGAGAAGAGGCCAACCGGCCCGGCGCCGATCACAATGACATCGTTCATCCCAACCCCAACTTCGCTCCGAACAATATACTCAGGCTGAGCGTCGCACAGCCCAGCCTCAGCTGCTTTACCTTCCGATACTGATCTGGGTTACCGCAACCGGCACGTTTTGCCAGAGGAGAAATAGCCTTCCAGGCGCGGGTCGTACGTCTCGACGCCGCCCCATCGGCGTGTCTCGTGGCCGCGCCACCTAGGCTGTCCAAGAGAGAAACTGAACAGAGCTTCATGCCGATCGATTTTGCAAATCCAACGCCGAATGACCAGCCCCTTGCGGAGCCGCGGATTTTATCGGCACCAGCAAGTGACTATCATATTTTCCTCCGAAATGGATACGGTGCGCGCCCTTGTTCCGGTCTAACGGCTTTACAGCCTGCTCGCTGACCCATGCCGGAACCATCTCGGTCGATCCGCTCAGCGTAACCATCTCCGGCGGGTTTTTCGGGTCAAAGGTGTAGCTGGTCGCGGAAATGTCGATCCCGGCGGCGCCGAGATAAAAAGGTATCGACTGACTATGATAGGGTATGATCGTCAGTTTCAACGCCTCGCCCGCGTGGATCTTCAGCCCGATTGGCCAAAAGCCGATCTCGACAGGCACGATTTCTCCAGGCTTGAGTCGCTGTTCGCCTATCAGGCACAGGAATGGCTCTGAAGGCGTCGACCGATCGAGATCCAATTCGCGTCGCGAAACCCGCAACATGCCCGTGGACTGAAGCGGAACCGGGGCGCCGTACGGGTTGTGCCGTAGACTGGAACCGCCGCCCTCCGCGTCCAGCTTTTCAAGCAGCACCAGCAAATCCATATCATCGGATCCATCGGCTTCAACCCAGAGCTTGAGCTTGCAATAGCCAATTATCTCAGAATGTTGGCCAATCGAAATCTTAAATGCTGCACCGCGCACCTGTTCCACGGGGTAACATATGCTTGCCGCATCCTGCTGCGGGACCTCTGTGAGCGTGTTGTCGCTGGAAAGGTAAAACGCGCGATGGGGATAATCGCTCGGAGGAAAGCGCTCGATGACCCGCCCCACTTCATCTTCGCCAGATGGATCGAGTATTGCCGCCCGAATGCGCGGCGTCTGCTCCCATCCGTTGTCGATAGCCTTGAGATAACGATCGAAGAAACGTCTCAGGTCCTCCGTGTTGGCAGGATCATATAGATCTTGCCATTCATGCGTGTTGTGGATGCGCAGCCACTTATCCTTCGACGACATCTCCCGCCACGCCGCAAACGTGCCGTATGTGTGCAGGAAATTGTCGTAGGAAGCAGATACATACGCAGGAACCTTTATCTGATCGAAGCGAACACGCTTGTCTTTCCAGTAGCCGGTGAAGTCTTGTTCGGTCATTGCCATCTTCGCAATATCTTCGATGAGACCTTCGCCAGGCAGTGCCTGCGTCAACAAATCCGGAAATACAATAACCGGAATTCCGCCTCTGAACACAAATTCCCGCATCAGGTCGGAGGCGCCTTCCCAGGGAGCGATCGCCGAAAGATGTGGTGGCTGCTCCGCCGCGATGAACCATTGCATGATAGCAAGCCAGGAGTTGCCCGCCATGCCCAAATGCCCATTCGACCAAGGTTGAGCCGCCGCCCATTCTATGAAGTCGTAGCCATCTTCGGCCTCACGTCGCCCCATCCAATAGATATTGCCCTCGGAGCGAAAGGCGCCTCGAGCGTCAGGGTGCAGGACGGCATAACCGTGCTCGACCCAGTATCCTGGATCAGCCGCTTCCCATTTCATCAGCTCCGTCGTGGCATCGAGTGGAACACCGGTGCGGTCCGGAAAGTCTTCTAACCTTACGCCACCGATGCTTTTACCAAACGGCCCCCAGCTTACGATAGCCGGATACGCGCCCTCCGCCACCGGCCGCAGGATGTCCGTGTAGATCACTGTCCCATCGCGCAGATTGACGGGAACATCGGGTTCAAAAAGGATGTCGCAACTTAACGGGCGCGCGCCCTGACGCCGTACATGCCCCTTTGGCAGGACTTGCCGACCATAGTTTGGATTGTCGCGCGCACGCGGCGCGTTGGGCGGCAAGGCGCGCCTGAACCACACTTTCTGCGTTCCATCTTCAGTCAGGGCGTCAAGTTGGAGCGAAACCGGGCCTCCGGACAGTGCTTTTTCTTTCATTTTGAGGAGCTCCAAAACGCTTCCAATGAGAAGCTAACTGGATCTGAGAGGTGCGTCAATATTGGGTTTTATAACTTAAATCGTGCGAGTGTCAGTCATTTCACATCTCAAAGCCGTTGGATCGCCCTGGGTCAAATTTGACCTTCCGTTCGTCGCGCCACCAAATTTACCAGTGTTCCGATCGATTCGATCTCTACTTCGATACGGTCGTCAGGGCGCAAGAAAAGTGGCGGCGTCCTCGCATATCCAACGCCCGAAGGCGTCCCAGAGGCGATGACGTCGCCAGGCTCCAGCGTCATCGCCTCTGACAATATCTCTATTAGTCTTGCGACACCAAAGATCATGTCGCTCGTATTACTTTCCTGCATTGTCTTGCCGTTCAGCCGTGCGACGATACGCAAGCCGGACGCAGCTACGGGAAGCTCGTCCGGAGTCACGAGTTCCGGGCCGAAGCCACCTGTCTGGTCAAAGTTCTTGCCTATCGTCCACTGTGTGGATTTACGTTGATAATCTCGAACCGTCCCGTCATTGAAGCAGGAATAACCAGCAACATAATCGAGCGCGTTCGCTCCGACATTTTTGGCGGTCTTTCCAATGACGACAGCCAGCTCGGCCTCATAGTCTAGCTGATCCGAACACTCCGGATAAACCATGATCGCGCCGGGACCAATGAGTGACGTTGCGCCGCGCAGGAAGACCGCGGGATAATCGGGCACCGGATTGCCGCCTTCCCTAGCGTGCGCGCGATAGTTGAGACCTATGCAAATGATCTTCCCCGGCTGCGGAACCGGCGGAAGTAAAACCACGTCCGCCAGCGCCACCTCGTGTCCCTCGTCATGGTCTTGTGCATTGACGGCGAGATCAACCGCGGAAGTTGCCGTGGGATAGAGCTTGATCCGGTCGCCGACTCGCACCCCATAATGAACAAGGCCGTCTCTGCCAAAGGCTACGATACGCATGCAAAAGTTCCTAGGACGAGCATTCTGCTTTGGTGAACGCCATGGTGTCGTTCCACCAGCGGTCCGGCGGTACGGTCCACCCGCCTATCTTGAACTCGGGCACCTTCCATTCGATAGGTTCATCTTCGATGTCTACGGTGTGGTAGTGGCTGGGAAACAGCTCGATCCGATGGCCGTCAGGATCACGCAAATAGAGAAAACGGGCTAGCCCCGGGCTGAAGTGCCGCGCCGGCCCGAACTCGACCTGCCCCTGCTTGTCCCCCACCACGAAAAGGTCGCACACATGCATAAGATGGTGTGTTTCAGGCACCTGAAAAGCGCAATGATGAAGGCGTGGTCCGGCCATATTGGCGAATACGATGTCGTGCGGATTGCCCTTCCGCTGCAGGAAGATCATCTCGAGATGACCATCTTTAACAACATACTCTGAGAGACGGAAGCCTATATCGTTATAAAATTCGAGACTCTCGCGCACCAGCGGTGTAACGATCTGGAAGTGATCGAGACGCAACGCGCAGGCGCCGTGGTAGCGGTCGGCATGAGCGAAGAGGCGTTCGCGCGTTTCCATGGTGGCACAGAATTCTAGCGGTGTTCCGGCCGGGTCGGTGGTGTGAAGCGTACGGCCCTGGTGTTCAATTTCCACCCAACGCGTATAAAAGCCCGCGGCCGCGAAATGTACTTGGAGCGGATCAAGGTCTTCCTCGGTGAGAACGCGCATCCCCACCCGCTCGACTGCCGGTTCGCCCAGTTTCAGCACCAGGCTGTGGTGACACGCTTCCTCCAGTCCGCGAAGCCAGAGCGTCGTGGCGTTTTCATCGCTGACGACCAGACCTAGAAGATCGCAATAGAAGGCTCGACTCGCTTGCAGGTCACGGACCCGCGAGATCAAGTGACTGGCGCGGGTGATGAGAAATTTTGGCTTGTAGACAGGTTTGGGAAGCTGCATCTTTAGTCTCCAAGATCCAAGGCGACGCAGCAGCAGCGCGACGGTTCACAAACGTCCGGCTGCTTACCGCTTTGACCTGCCCATCGGCGTTTCTTTTAGAACGTTGGCCGATGATAATACCTAAGTCGTGTGTTCGCAGAAAATGAATTGAAGGTCGGCTGGTCTGAGCCAGCATTACATTCGACAAGGAGAAAAAGACTGTGGTGAGAGGTATCTCATTACCGCGAATCAGTCAATAGAAATTGATCAACAAAATTGCCTCGCGGATTTTATCGGACTAAAAACTACATGATGATAAGAACTCTGGATGTTCTAAAGCAAGACGGAAAACGCGGCCGGACACGAGCGCGTTTGACGGATGCCGCGCTCAAGCTGATGTCCGAGCGGGGTATCAATGCGACATCGGTTAGCGAGATAGCTGCCGCGGCTTCGCTGGCAAATGGAACCTTCTACCTCTATTTCAAAGACAAGACCGAGATCGTTGCAGCGGTGTGTCAGGCGGTTACACTCGCCATGCATAATGAAATGAGCAGTACGAGGTTGTCGCTTGATGACGGTGCAGCCCGGGTCGCGTTCGGAACCTACGAGTTCATAGAAATCGCTTTCGCCGAGCCGATCTGGGGCCGCCTTCTTGTTTCCGCGTTCACCGAATTTAAGGCGATCAAAAACGAGATCGCTCGGTATATGCGTCTGGATGTCGCGCTGGGGATCAAGCAGGGTCATTTCTCCGAGCCACTGGACGAGTTTGTGATCGACTCGCACCTTGCTCTTCTTCGTGCCGGCGTCAGCGCCCGCCTTGCCGGGGCCGGGCCGAATGTTGCAACGCGTGCCGCGGAATTTCAGCTACGCATCTTGGGGATGAGTTCCGCGAAGGCGCGGCGAGTCCTCCGTGCCAACGAACGAAAGGCGCGTGAGCAAGATAAATCGACAAAATAAAGTTGGCAGTTTACTGAACGCGATACATCGAACGCCGAAACGGCTAGATAACGTTTTTTTTGCGTAATGCGGCAAGAGCATTTTCGTCGAGGCCGAGCCAAATTTCCAGGACTTCGTTGGTGTGCTGGCCAAGCAGTGGCGGGGCGAGACGATAATCCGCCGGCGTCTCCGACAGTCGCACCGGGTTGGCGATCACTTTGACCTTTGCGCCGGAGGCATGATCCATCTCGATCACAGCGTCGCGCGCTAGAACCTGCGGGTCGGCGAAAACATCGGAAAGCTGGTTGATAGGGCCGCAGCCGATCTTCAGCGCCTCAAGTTCTGAGATCCACCAGGCCGTCGAATGCAGTTTCAGCACCGGCGCCAGCATGCCGGTGACCAGTTGGCGATTGCCCACGCGTGCGGCATTGTTGGCGAAGCGCGGATCGGCCGGCAAATCGGCCATGTCGAAGCGTTCGCAAAATCGTACGAAGGCGGGATCGTTGGCGATTGACACCACGATGAAGCCGTCCGCGGTCGCAAATACCTGATAAGGCACGATGTTGGGGTGCTGGTTGCCAAGACGTGTCGGGTTAATGCCCGTTGCCAGGTAATTCATGCCCTGATTGGCAAGCCAGGCAACATGGGTGTCCAACATGCCGATGTCGACTTGCTGGCCTTGCCCGGTCAGTGCCTGATGGCGCAAGGCCGCCAGCACGCCGATGCAGGCATATAGCCCGGCAAACAGGTCGGCCACAGGCACACCGACTTTCTGCGGCTCCCCATCCGCTTCGCCGGTAAGGCTCATGATGCCGCCCATCGCCTGCACCAGGCCGTCATAGCCGGGACGCGGCGCATAAGGCCCGGTTTGGCCGAAGCCGGTGATGGAGCAATAGATCAGCGCTGGAAATTTTTCGTGCAGCTGGGCATAGCCAAGCCCATATTTTGCCAAAGCACCAACCTTGAAATTTTCCACCAGAATGTCGCATTGAGCAATCATATCCAAAGCGATTTTCTGCCCGTCGGGCTTGGCGATATCCAGCGTGACCGAGCGCTTGTTGCGATTGGCGCCGACAAAATAGGCGCTTTCGTCGGTCCCCGGCATAAGTGGCGGCGCGAAAGTCCGGGTGTCATCGCCGGCGCCTGGCTTTTCGATTTTGACCACGTCGGCCCCGAGATCGGCCAGCATCTGCACGCAGGTGGGGCCTGCCAGCACTCGCGTGAGATCGAATACTTTCAGCCCTGCCAGGGGCCCGGTGGCACCGACCCGCTGGGTTGAAGGAAGGATTGTCATGCGATCATTAATCCGGAAGAACCTGGCCAACTGTCTCCCGAGCGAAGGGGATAATCAACAGGCCGAGCGCGAAGGCGATCGCGGTAAATGCCACCGGTGTTCCCAGAGTGCCGGTGTGGATAACCGCCGCGCCGAGCAGAAAATTCACCCCGGCGCCGATGAACCTGCCGACCGAAGTGCAGAACGCGAAGGCGGTGGCACGGATTTCAGTCGGAAAAAGCTCCGGCAACCAGAGACTGAACATCGCGAAATTGGCGCCGCCGATGCCCAGGAAGAACAACACGATCATAAAGATCGGCAGGGCGGACGAGCTCGGCAAATAAAAGGCCCAGCCAAAGGCTGCGATAATGGTGACGAACATGACTACGAAATACATCGCTAGGGTGCTTCGCCGTCCGAAACGTTCAGCCAGTACCGGCAAAGCCAGGCAGCCCAGTATGGTACCGATCGACAGTATTCCGGTGCCCAACGATGCCATGTGGACCGCCTGCGGCAGTGCCATCCCCTGCTTTTTCGCCAGTATGATCAATGCACTCGGCTCGTACACGGCGCCGGCCCACAGCCCCACGATCGCCACCGTCAGCAACACCGACATTACCAGCGTTTGCCGGCGGTGGGTGGCGCTGAAGATCGCCGCTAAAGGAGGTGTGCGCGCCAAGGCTTGTTTGTGTTGCCACTTGGCGGTTTCCTTTACCCCGTTCAGCACAAACAGCGAAACGATCACCGGCGCGAAGCCGCATAAAAACATCGCGCGCCAGCCGAAATGCGCCCCGACCGTATAATTCAAGGCCGCGGCAACGAAAAAACCAAAATAGTAACCGGTTTGCAAATACCCGGCGCCCATTTTGCGCCGATCCTCGGGCCAGCTTTCGGCGACATAGGTGCCGGCCATCGCCCATTCTCCGCCGATGCCGATGCCGGCGATCAACCGAAAAATGCCAAGTTCCCATACATTCTGCGACAAGGCCGCCGCGCCGGTGAACACGGCGTAGATCAGGATGGTTGCGGCGAGGGTATTCTTGCGGCCGAACCGGTCGGCAATAGGACCCCAGATAAAGGACAATCCCCAGCCAACCAGAAAAACCCCAAAAAGCACGGAGCCGATCAGCCCGATGTTACCAGGCGTCACGGCGATGCCTGACCTGGGCAGCAACTGGGTCAATGCCGGGGCGAGAACAAGCGCGTAGATCAGGCCGTCCATGCCATCCAGCATCCAGCCGAACCACGCCCCCCAAAACCCGGCGATCTGCTGGCGATCGAGTTTCGTACGTGGCTTGCGGGCTACGCCCGCATTAATAACGCTATCCATTTGCGTTCCTCATTGTTTTCTTGTTCGTGGCCGTTCAAATCGAAATAGGAGTGTCAGATCAGGTCTTGGCACGGGCTCGTCGGGTCACACGGGGCAAAAGCGACGGATTTGACGGAGCAACGGGCATCAGCAGGGCATCGACGGCCGCGGCACGCGCTATGGTTCCTTCCCGCACAAAACCCTCGTGATTACCTTCTATAATTGCCGGGTCGTAGAGGTAGTTAACCATGATACCGTAGGATTCTTCCAGGCCTCGCTTGCCGGGATTGCCCATCCAGTTGATCCGCTCAAGCCGCGCCCCATTGCCGAGATGAAAGCGCGCTACCGGATCGATACGACTTTTGCCGGCCGGCCGGGTGGTGAGGAAATGAGCGCATAACCTGAGCAAGATGGGCCGCAGTGCCTCCTTTACCGTAGCGGTCTGCGCCCACGACTCAGCACCCAGCACGGCGCTAAGCGCCGCCAGCGGTTGGTCTGCTTCACTGGGCAGGCCGGCGGCATCGGCCAAGTTCTGGCGTTCGCCGGCCGTGAGCATAAGTTCCGGCAAGTCAGACTTTTTGATCCGTGCTTCTAACCAACGGCGGAAATGCGGCACGGGAGACAAGGTGGAGAATTGCCGCAGGCCCGGCAACTCGGCGCGTAACTCTTCCACCACCTGCTTGATCAGAAAATTGCCGAATGAGATGCCGCGCAGCCCGTCCTGGCAGTTGGAAATCGAATAAAAGATGGCCGTGTCGGCCTCATTGGCGCGCTTGGCTTGCATGGCTTCGTCGGCATCGCGTTCTAGCAATGCGTTGATCGAACCGGCAAGCCCCTTGACCAAGGCTACTTCAACGAAAATCAGCGGCTCGCCCGGCAACGCTGGATGGAAGAATGCGAAACACCGGCGATCCGCGGCAAGCCGGCGGCGCAGATCATCCCAACCCTGTATCTCATGCACGGCTTCATAGGTGATGAACTTTTCCAGCACCGCCGCCGGCGTCTGCCAATCGATCCGGCGCAGTTCCAGAAAGCCACGGTTGAACCAGGAAACAAATAGATGCCGCAAATCGGCATCGAGAAGGGTAAGACCAGGATGAGCGGGCAGATCGGCCAAAAGTTGCTTGCGTATCGCCACCAGCGCGGCGGTACCGCCTGGCGCCATGTTCATTCGGCGGAGCAACTCCTGGCGCGGCGGTTCGGCGTCATCGGCGAGCCGGGCCGCCGTCTCGGTGTTTGGTTCAGCCAGGTACATCCGCGCCGCTTCGCTGAGGCGCTTCCGGTCGGGCTGAAAGCTTTCTGCCACAAAGACCAGGAATTCAATGCGCTGATTCGGTGTGAGAGCAGCGAAGACGTTGAACAGCTCGCGCGCGACCGCCGCACCCGATGCCTCCCCGCGCTCCGAAAGAAGCGATTTCGCCAACAGGCGCGCCCTCTCGACAGGATCTATTTGATCCGAAGGGATGGGCGCAAAATTTCGGCCACGCTCGGCAATTGAAGACCAAAGCCGTTCCAGCCACCCCCGCGCGGCTGTCGGCCTTACAATTGCGGCTTCGGCTATGGGCAAATCCGGTTGAGCGCTCAAGATTTGGCCTCCGGTTAGCAAACCTGATTATACAATAATCGCAAATTAGGTCGATTTTGTATTTTGTAAAGAGATTCAAAACGTCTAACTACAGAGTATTTGGTCACATGGAGATAGGTAATGAAGGTCCGCCAAGCGGCCGCCTTTACTTTGGTTAATCCGGTGGAACCGGCGCGCCCTGGAAACGAGACATTGGCCAGTCAAATCCGGGCTAATCTTGCGCAAGAAATCATCTCTGGCCGCATGGCTCCGGGAACCGAGATCGACGAACAGGAACTAGCCCAGCGTTTTAGCACCTCGCGTACGCCTGTGCGTGAAGCTCTGCGGGAGCTCGCCTCTTCCGGCTTGGTCATCATCGAACCGCGCCGTGGGGCCCGCGTTGTCGCGCTGACCCTGGACCGGATCAGCGAGATGTTTGAGGTCATGGCAGAAATCGAGGCCATGTGCATCCGAATCGCCACGTACCGCATCACGACGAAAGAACGCTCGGCGCTGCGGGATCTGCATATGCAGTCTCAAAAGATTGTCGAAGCCAAGGATATTGACGGATATGACCGGATCAACCGGCAATTTCATGACGCCATCTATCAGGGCACCCACAATGAATTCCTGCGTGAACATGCGCTTACCCTGCGCCGCAGCTTGGCACCCTTCCGGCGCGCTCAATTGCACGGCACCCTACGCCTGACGGCTTCTTACGAGGAACACGCCACGATGCTAAAATGCATCTTTGCCGGCGATGGCAACGCCGCCGCTAAATTGATGCGGGCCCACATGCTGGTTGCAGGCAGTGTCTATGCCGGATATGCACACGATTACCCACAGGTTCATCCTATTGAACAATAGGGTGATGAAGAGATGCTGAGAGCCTGATCCAGCCAGTCGTCGCCCGCCGGCCTCGCTCAGCCAGCAGCCCGTGGCTGGCCCGCGAAGCAAAGCAGCGGTCCGCAGCGGCGTCCTCGGCTTTTGGCAGAACAATCTTTTCATGTGTATAATCGGCGGATTGTTTGACCATGGAGCCAAGCTTGGACGTTCAACATGAAGATCTGATGGCGCGTGTCATCGCCTTTATCCGCTCCATGGGCACGATCCCAGCCGATGCCGCGGACCGGCTTTCGCCGGACACAAATATCATACGCGACCTGCGGCTCGATTCGGTTGCGGTGATGGAGTTCATAATGGAGCTGGAAATTGAGTTTGACACGATCATTCCGCTCAACGACATTGCAGGAATCGCGACGATCCGCGACCTTGTGAAGGTTATCGAACCCAAACGCGCGCCAGTGTAGCAACAGAATGCTCTTGAAGTACCAGCATCTTAGGGATGCATACGAACATGTGCGCGCGGACGGGGGCGACCCCTTCAACGTGACCTTCGACAGTGTCGTATCGCCCACCGAAGCGCGGCTTGGCGGCCGTAAGGTCATGCTGCTTGGCACCAATAACTACCTTGGGTTGACGTTCGACCCCAGTTGCAAGGCGCAAGCTGCTGCCGCTTTGCAGGCTGAAGGAACCGGCACCACCGGCTCGCGCGTCGCCAACGGTACTTATAGCGGTCATGTCGAGCTGGAACGGCAACTCGCCCGCTTCCTCGGCCGCCGCGAGGCCATGGTGTTCACCACCGGCTATCAAGCCAATGTTGGGATTCTGCCGGTCCTGGCCGGGCGGGGCGACCATCTGCTCCTGGATGCCGACAGCCACGCCAGCATCTATGATGGCGCTCGGTTCAGCGAAGCCTCGGTCACGCGCTTTCGCCACAACGACCCGAACGACCTCAAACGCCGGCTGAAGCATCTGGCGGAGCTGCCGGGACAGAAGCTGGTCGTCGTGGAAGGTGTCTACAGCATGCTGGGCGATACCGCGCCGCTGGCCGAGATTGTCGCCATCAAGCGCGAGATGGGCGCCTACCTGCTCGTCGACGAGGCGCATTCCCTGGGCGTGCTTGGCAAGAACGGCCGCGGCCTGGCAGAGCAGGCGGGTATCGAGGCCGATGTCGATTTCGTGATCGGCACGTTCAGCAAGAGCCTCGGCGGCATCGGCGGTTTCTGTGCCTCCGACATGGCGGATTTCGAGCTGCTGCGGCTGGTTTCCCGCCCTTATATGTTCACCGCCTCGCTGCCGCCGGCGACGATCGCCGGCGTCTCGCGGGCGCTTGAACTGGTTGCGGCAAAGCCTGAGTTGCGGGCCGATCTCTGGCGCAACGCGTCGTCGCTGTACCACGGGCTGGCCGCCGCCGGGTTGCCTGTCGGCCCCACGGTGAGCCCGATCGTCTCGGTCCAGGTGCAGGATCCGCAAATTGCGGTGTTGATGTGGAACCGGCTGCTGGAGCTCGGGTTGTACGTCAATCTGGCTTTGCCGCCGGCGACGCCGAGTGGCCGCGCTTTGCTGCGCACCAGTGTCAGCGCCGCCCATAGCATCGGAGAAATCGATTTCGCGCTCGACACGATTATTGCGACCGGGGTCGAGTTTGGCCTCGTCAACGAAGCGCGACACCTGACGGCGGCGCAGTAGGCGGCCCGCCTCCGGTCAGCCGGCTCGAGACCGGCGCAGGCGCCAGAGCAGCCCGGGGGCAGCAAGAACAGGGTGGCGGCGCTGCCAGTCGGTGAGGGCCAGATGCACACCGCCATGGCGCTCGATCTTCCAGGCGATGTAGTCCGCACCGTTTTCGAACGTGAAGGCCGCCTTCAGCAACCGTAGCAGATTCAGTGGCTTGCCCAGCATCCGGCGCCACAGCCAGTGCCGCCGCGGCATCCAGGCGGCGGCGCTGTCAGCCGACACGGCGGCGAAAACAGCGTCGAACCAACCGGCGTTTGCCTCATACAGAATCTGCGGCTGGGTCTGGCGCTCGGCGCGTAGCTCCGTGCGATAGGTGCGCGCGAACAACGCCTCCCAAAGCGCCGCCGGCGTTGTGGCCGAGGGTGCAAGCCGGCAGGCCCAGAAGACCGCGGTGCGGATGGCGTCTCCCAACAGAGCCACGACCAAGCGCCGCGCCGCGTCGTCTTGCGCGTAGATCAGCGAGGCCGGCTGCGCGAAGCGGCTCCAGATTGTCGTGTCGAGCGCGCCGGCGTGCAGGCGGCGGCCGAACTGCCGCACCGACATCACCGCGACCTTGGCCCGAACCGTCTCGCCGCCGTATGGAAAGCTAGCCAGCGACACGTTCGGCGGCAACAGCGCGTTCATCACGGCCGGCAATTTCCTGCCATGGAAGGCGCGATGGCCGCGATACAGCACATACAAGTCGGCAAGGCCGGAAAGCTCGCCGGTGCGGCGGCATGAGCCATAAAACAGGACCGCCATGACGCCACCATGGCGCCGGGCGATGTCCTCCGCCAGCGCGCGCAGCCCGGCCGGCGGCGGCTTGTCGATCTCGGCTTCGATCAGGGCATCGAGGCTTGGCCTTGTCACGGCGTCACCACCGTCACTGGACCGGCTACCGCAAGCACGATGCCGCCCGGCTCTGGATCGAAGGCTTCGCCATCCAGCATGAACGGCTGGTCTAGATGGACCGTCAAGCGTTCGGCCCGGCCGGATCGATAGCCGTTCAGGCCCATCCACGGCCGCGGCCGGCGTAGCAGGATCGCCATCAATGCCTGGCCCAGCCGGGGCGGCGGCGCGTCGATATCGAGCCAACGAATGCCGCCGGCGCCGCCGCCCCAGAACGGCCAGAGCCCGAGCATCAACCGATCCAGCGTTGTGGCAAGCAGCAAAAAGCGAGGCCCACCAAGTTGCGGCGCATTGTCGACGCCAAGCCGGACCGGCGTGCCTGGAGCCACAAGCCGGCCGCTGCCGCGCAGTGCCTGGAACGCGGACGCGGCGATGGCGGCACCAACGGCAAAGCCGCGTTGCACGCCGCGGCGGTGGATTTTCGCATCCGCCATCAGCTTCGCCTCGGTAAAGGCGGCGGCGCCGAACAGGAAGCCGCGCAGCGGCGCCTTCTCAGGCAAGCCTGGCCACGAAACTTGCAATACCTGGCAAGATCTTCGCCGGAGCCGGCCTTGCCGGTGGGCCCGCAGCAGCCGCTCCAGCGCCGCCGTGCCGCGGCCGGAACTGCCCAGCGCCCGCGCCGCCAGGTTGGTGTTGCCGGCGGGCAGGATGGCGATGTCCGGCAGCTTCGCGAACGCAACGGGCAACGCACTCAGCACGTCGCGCAGGGTGCCGTCCCCGCCACTGATCGCCAGCAGGCAAACGCCGGCGGCGGCGAAGTCGGCAAGTGCCGCGTGCAGCGCCACCGGATCGGCTGGCGCCGCGAGCCGCAGCGCCGGGTGGCGCGCCAGCAGCTTTCCGGTCGCGATCGGCCGGGCCTTGTTGGCATGGCTGCGCGGGTTGATGATAAGCCCGACCGCGCCCGGGGCGGCCTGAACGCCGCGCGGAAAGGTTGAAACAGTCAATGGAGTTCAGCCTCGCCCATCTATCGGACCCGCATCTGCCGCTACCGCCGGCGGGGGTGGCTTGGCAAGGGCTGCGGCCCAAGCAGCTTCTGGCGTTGCTCTCCTGGCACCGCAAACGCCGCCACATTCACACCTGGAGACCGCTGCCGGCGCTGCTGGCTGACCTGCGGCAGCAGGCGCCGAACCACATCGCCGTCACCGGCGACCTCATCAATCTCGCCGCACCCGCCGAGTTCGCCGCCGGCGCCGACTGGCTGGTCCGGCTCGGCAAGCCTGAAGACGTATCCTACGTGCCCGGCAACCACGACCTGACCGCCGCCGTGCCATGGACGCGCGGCCTCGGCCTCTGGTCGGCGTGGATGGGGGACATCGGCGCGCCGGATGGCGAATTCCCCTATCTGCGCCGACGCGGTCCGGTCGCCATCATCGGCTTATCCTCCGCGGTTGGCACCCCGATCGGCTCGGCGGCGGGGGCGCTGGGCGTGGCTCAGTTGGAGCGTCTGGCCACCCTCTTGGATCAGTTGGAAGCCGAGGACCTGTTCCGGGTCGTGCTGGTGCATCACCCGCCGGTCCTCGGACCAGGGGGCCGGCGCAAGGCATTGCGCGACCGATCGGCGCTTTGCGAAGTGCTGCAGCGTCATGGTGCCGAGTTGGTGCTGCACGGCCACCACCACCTCGCCCGGCTTACGGCGGTGCCTGGGCCGACCGGCCCGATCCCGGTGCTGGGCGTGCCGGCGGCGTTGGCCAGCGGAAAGAAGCCTGAGCTTGCCGGCTGGCACCTGCACCGCATCGCGCGGGCGCCTGGCGGCTGGCATCTGACCACGATCCTGCGCCGCTACGATCCGGCATCGGCATGTTTCACCCAGGCCGGCCAATGGACAATCAGGCTGGTCTAATCCAAATCGGCGCCATGGCGCGATCGTCTCCTTCCCGCTGGCGCTCGGGCTGGACGATCCAGCGCTACATCCTGCTGCTGACCGCCAAACCCTTCTTTGGCACTTTGCTGGTCGTGGTTCCGGCGCTGTTGCTGGAGCGGCTGCTGCGGCTGTTCGACCTGATCGCCCAAAACAGCGTACCGGCGGATTCGGTAGTCCGGATGCTGCTGGACCTGGTGCCGCATTATCTCGGCCAGGCGTTGCCGGTGGCGCTGTTCGTCGGCATCCACGCCGTCGTCAGCCGCCTCAACGCCAGCAACGAGCTGGATGCGATGCAGAATGCGGGGCTATCGCTGGCCTGGATCAGCCGGCCGTTCATCTTCATCGGCCTGCTGGCGGCACTCGGCGGCTTCGGCCTGTACGGCTACCTGGAGCCTCTCAGCCGCTACGCCTACCGCGTTGGGCTGGAGGTGGCGACACAAGGCGGCTGGAACGCGATCCTGCTGGCCGGCCAGATCACGCCGATCTCCGCCAACCTGGTGGTGGAAGCCGATGGCTCGCAAGCGGACGGCCGGCTCCGCCGCGTTTTCATCTATCAGCGGCGGCCGGATGGCAGCGAACTGGCTAGCACCGGCCGCGGCGGCCAGTTGGAACTGGTTGCTGGCCCCAAGCTCGTGCTGCGGATCGACCGCGGCGCGCAGCTGCAAGTCGATCCGGATGGCAGCATCACAACCCTGACCGCCGCCGACACCATCACGCAGCGGCCTTACGTGCTGCCGCTTGTCGCTTACCCGGCACGCGGCTTGGACGAGCGGGAGATGACACTTGGCGAGCTGTGGGCCGCACGGAACAGCCGGCACCCGCCGCAGCCCCGCCGGCGGCTGGACGGCGCGTTGCACAGCCGCGTCATCCTTGCCCTGTCCTATCTCGTCATTCCCTTCCTGGCAGTGCCTTTCGGGCTGGCAGCAAAGCGTACCAGCCACGCCTACGGCATCGTGATCGGGGTGCTGATCCTGATCTTGTACCTGCACGCGGTGCAGCTGGCGGCGGCGCTGGGAACCGCCAACCTGATCGATCCACGCTTTTTGCTCTGGGCGGTATTCGTACTGTTCAGCGTCTTCTGCCTGCTCATCTTCCGGCGCGCCAACCGGCGCAGCAGCGAAGGTCCGCTTGACGCATTGTTCGCCTCGATCGAGACCGCCGTGACGCGTATCCGTCGGCGATGGCGGCATGCCGGCGGCCGGACCCGCCCCGCCGCTTGATGCTACGTCGCTACCTCACCCGGCTCATGGTCCTGCGGCTGCTCGGTTGCCTGCTGGGCTTGGGAGCGCTGCTGCAACTGCTCAACCTGCTGGACAAGGCGGGCGACATTCTCGCGCATGGCGGAGCGTCGCAACTCGGCCAGTTCATCGGTCTGCGCTTGCCGACCATCATCGCGGAAATGCTGCCGCTGGCGACCTTGCTGGCGGCGGTGCTGACCTTTCGGCAGCTGGCCGGGTCCGCCGAAATGACTGCAATGCAAGCCGCCGGCATCGGCGCCGGCCGGATCCTGCGCATGTTGCTGCCCTTCTGCCTGGTCGTCGCGACCGTGCAATTCGTCGTACAGGCGGAGGCGGCGCCTCGGAGCGAGCGGGCTTTGGCGGCTTGGTGGACGGCGCTGATCCCGGCAGAAAACCCGCCCCCGGCACGGGTCTGGCTGCTGGCCCATGGCGATGTCGCGGCGGTGGATCAAGTCGCAGGGGACGGTCGACGTCTCGCCGGCGTAATGATCGTCGAGCGCGCCGCGTCCGGCGATCTGATCGCGCGGCTGGACGCCGCGACAGCGCAGTACCAGGGCAACCGCTGGATACTGCACTCGGTACGGGTCGCCGATTTTCAGACCGGCAACAGCGCGATGCACGCCACGATGGTCTGGCCAGGCGGACCGGTACCGGAAAACATGGCCGAGCTGGCCCAGCCGGTGATGGACATGCCGCTGGGCCAACTGATCGCCACGCTGAGCGGCCGCTGGATTGGCGGGCGCGGCCCGGCCTATTACCGGACGGAACTGGACGGGCTGGTGGCCGGCCTGCTCGACCCGTTGCTGATGGTACTGCTGGCAGCGCCGGTCCTGCTGGTGCCGCCGCGCGCCACGGGCGCCGGCATGGCAATAGCGCTCACAATCATGCTGGGGCTCGGCCTCCAGGTCGCGGCAGGGTTGCTGAGCGCGCTCGGCGATGCGGGGATCGTGGCGCCCTTGCTCGCCGGCCTGGCCGCGCCCGTCGTGTTCGGCGGCATCGGAGTCTTCAGGCTGCGTCGCCAGCAACTTCGATAACGGCGACGAAACGCAAACTCGACCAAACCGTCCGCATCCGCCCACGGGCCGCCGCACGAGAACCGTGCCCTGCTTGACAGTTCAGTGACAGTGGCTCCATTCGGTAGTGAGGAGAGACGATGTATAGCCGCTGGCGTCATGAGGGACATAGCTTCGACTTGCGTCGGATGAGCCTGCGCGACCTGGTCGCGGCCTATGCCAGCCATCCGGCGATCCATGTCTATCTGGTTTTGGCACTGCTCAGCCTGGTGGTCGCTTTCGAGACGGCGGCAACACCATGGCGATTACTATTACTGGCGGTGCCGCTAACCGTTCTGGCTTATCCGCTAACCTGGTATGCGCTGCATCGTTTCGTCCTGCACAGCCGGTTGCTGTACCGCTCGCGCCTGACTGCGTCGCTGTGGAAGCGTATCCATTTCGACCACCATCAGGATCCGCACCGGATGGACGTCCTGTTCGGTTCGCCGCTCAACACCGTCCCCACCATCATGGCCCTGCTGATTCCGCTTGGCTGGTTCGCGGGGGGGGGCTTGGCGGGCGCCGCGGCGGCGGTTTGCACTGGCCTTCTGATCACCTGCGTCTATGAATTTTGCCATTGCATCCAGCATCTCAACTTCGTGCCGCGCGGCCGGCTGGCCAGGCGGATGAAGGCGGTGCATCTGGCGCATCACTTCCAGGACGAGCACGGCAATTACGGCATCACCAGCTTCGTGGTGGACCGGCTGTTCGGCACCTATTACGGCGCCGTCGCACGGCGGCGCTCACCGAACGTGTTCAACCTCGGATACGACGCGGCGCAGGCGGCGCGGTTTCCCTGGGTCGCGGAGCTTTCGGGTGAATTGCCACGGGACCGGCCCCTGCGCCGGTACGATGCCAGTTGAGCGACGTCGAGATCATCCCGGTCGTTGGCGCCGGCCTGCTGAAGCGTTTCATCCGGCTGCCGGACCTATTATATAAGGACGACCCATCCTACGTCCCGCCGCTGCATTCCGAGCGGCAGGCTGCGCTGACGCCCAAGGGCAATCCGTTTTTTCAGCACGCCGACGCCGCTTACTGGCTTGCCCGCCGCGGCGGCGCTGATGTCGGGCGGATCAGCGCCCAGCAGGACCATCTGGCAAAGCCGGGGCCGGACGGGCCGATCGGCAATTTCGGCATGTTGGTCGCGGTCGATGACGCGGCGGTGTTCACGGCGCTTGTGGAAACTGCGGAAGGCTGGCTGCGGGCCAAGGGGCTGAAGCAGGTGCAAGGCCCATTCAATCTCTCCATCAATGAAGAGACCGGGCTGCTGATCGACGGTTTCGACACGCCGCCGATGCTGATGATGCCGCATGACCCGCCCTACACGGCGCGGCATCTCACCGCACTCGGCTACGGCAAGGTCATGGATGTGTACGCTTATCTCTGCGACACCGGCGCGGCCTTACCGCCGGCCGCCGCCGCCATGGTGGCCCGCGGCCTGCCCGCCAATGTCACCATCCGGCCTATGTCGTTCAAAACCTTGAAGACCGACATTGCCGCCGCGGTCAGCATCTTCAACGACGCTTGGGACGGCCATTGGGGCTTCGTACCGATTACCGAAGCCGAGCTCAACCACATGGCGAAGGCCTTGAAGCCACTCCTTCACGAACGGCTGGTATGGTTCGCCGAGGTCGATGGCGAGCCTGCCGCCTTCGGCATCTGCCTGCCCAACCTGAACGCGGCGATCCGCGATCTGAACGGTAGCTTGTTGCCGTTCGGCTGGGCCAAGCTGCTATGGCGGCTCAAGGTCTCGGGCGTGGAGACGGCGCGGGTGCCGCTGATGGGCGTGCGCAAGCGCTACGGCGCCGGGCTGCTCGGCCGGCTGCTGGCGCTGCATGTGGTCGAGGCGCTGCGGCGGGAAGCGATGGCGAGCGGCATCAAGGCAGTGGAGATGTCCTGGGTGCTGGAGGACAACCTGCCGATGCGGCATCTGGCCGAAGCCGTCGGCGGCCGCGCCTACAAAACCTACCGCATCTACGAGAAATCACTGGCGGCATGAAGATCGCGACGACGCAACACGGAGGGCTGACTGCCCTCATCCTTGCCGGTAGCCGCCGTAACGAGACCGATCCGATGGCGCTTCAGGCAGGCGTCAGCCACAAGGCGCTGATCCCGGTGAACGGTACGCCGATGATCCTGCGGGTGATCGCGGCTTTGCGGGGCGCCCGTCGCATCGGCCGCGTCGTTGTCGTCACCGAAAGCGCGGAACTGCTCGCGGCCTGTCCGGAAGCGGCGGGCGTGACGCTGCGGGCATCCGCCGCCTCGCCCAGCCAAAGCGTCGCGACGGTGCTGGCCGAGTTCGGCGTCCCCTTGCTGGTCACGACCGCCGACCATGCCCTCTTGACCAGCGAGATGCTGGATTTCTTCCTGGCCAACGTACCCGATGCCGACGCGGTGGCCGCGGTGGCGCGTGCCGGCGTTATCCGCGCCGCCTATCCGGGCACCAGCCGAAGCTGGATACGGCTGCGCGGCGGCGATTACAGCGGCTGCAACCTGTTTCTATTGCGTACCGCCGCGGCCAACGGCGCCATAAAATTCTGGCACCGGCTGGAAAGCCACCGCAAGTCGCCGCTGGCGATGGCTTGGATCGCCGGCCCGGCCGCGTTGTGCGGCTACGCCACCAGGCTGCTGACGATGGCAGCTGCGATGCGCGCGCTGAGCCGGCGCAGCGGCGCGCGTCTTGCGATCGTCGAAATGCCCTTTGCCGAGGCTGCCATCGATGTCGACAAGCCGGCGGACCTGGCGCTGGCAGAGTCGGCGCTGAGCCGCCGGCGCGCGGCCGGCCACGGAACCGTCATGGCGTCCGGACTGCGTGCACTGCAGCTCTGATGGCCCAGCCCCTCCCCACCATCAGCGGTATTGCCCAGCGCGCCGGCGACTTCGCAACGCTGCCGGCTGCACTCGATTATGCGGCCGGCGGAGAAACCGGCCTGAATTTCTACTCGGTCCGGGGCGAACTGACCGCCGCGTTGTCCTACCGGGCGCTACGGGAGGATGCACGGACGCTGGCCAGCCGGCTGCTTGGCTTGAAACTGCTGCCGGGCGAGCGCGTGGCGATCGTTGCGGAGACTCACCCTGACGTCGTGCGGCTTTTCTGCGCCTGCCAGTATGCGGGGCTGGTGCCGGTGCCGCTGCCGGTGCCCTTCGCCTTCGGCGGCCGTGAGGCCTATATCGCGCATATCCACCGACTGGCGGCGGAAGCACGCGCGGCGGCGCTGTTCACACCGGACTCGTTATTCGGCTGGTTTGCCACGCCGGGTGCGGAAAGCTGGCGGATCAGCAGCACGGTCGCCCGCCTGCGCGACGCCCCGCTCGGGCAGGTGAAGCTGCCGGAGGCGGCGCCGGGCGACCTCGCCTATTTACAATTCTCTTCGGGCAGTACGCGGTTTCCGAAAGGCATCGTCATCAAGCAAAAGGCCTTGATGGCGAACGCCTCCGCGATCCTCAGCCACGGCCTTCAAATCCAGCCGGATGACCGGGCAGTCTCCTGGCTGCCACTGTACCACGACATGGGGCTGGTCGGCTTCCTGCTCAGCCCGATGGCGGGACAGGTTACGGTGGATCTGTTCGCGACGCAGGATTTCGTCCGCCGCCCGCAGCTCTGGCTTTCGCTGATCTCCAGCGGGCGCGGCACAATCTCCTACAGCCCAAGCTTCGGCTACGACCTATGCACCCGGCGGCAACGTTCGATCGGCGAGACCAAGCTCGACCTCGGGAGCTGGCGGATCGCCGGCATCGGTGGCGACATGATCCGGCCTGCCGTGCTGGCTGACTTTGCGCAAAGCTTCAGCGGTTCCGGCTTCCGCGCGAAGGCCTTTTTGCCGAGTTACGGCATGGCGGAGTCCACTCTGGCCATCAGCTTCGCGCCGATCGGCGCCGGCATCGAAACCGATACCTTCGACCTTGACCTGATGGAGCAGGACGGCGTCGCCCTGGCACCTGAGAGTGCCGCGGCACGGACCCGGACGGTGGTGCTGTGCGGCGTCGCCCTGCCGGGGCACGAGATCGAAGTGCGCGGCGCCTCTGGGGCGGTGCTGCCGGAGCGCGTCGCTGGCCGCATCTTCGTTCGCGGCCCCAGTGTGATGCAAGGCTATGACGGCCGCCTCGACGAGCCCAATCTCATGCTATCCGCGGATGGATGGCTGGAAACCGGTGATCTCGGCTATCGGCTCGGCGAAACGCTCGTGGTCACCGGCCGCACCAAGGACCTCATCATCATCAACGGCCGCAATATCTGGCCGCAGGATCTGGAGTGGAGCGTCGAGCGCTCGGTTCCGGAAGTACGGACCGGCGATGTCGCCGCCTTCTCGGTGGAGGAGGATGGGCAGGAGGTGCTGGTGCTGGCGGTGGAGGCGCGCGGGCTTTCCGATCCGGCAGCCGGCCAGAAGCTGATCGAAACCGTGAGCGATACAGTGCGCACCAGCCACGGGCTGGACAGCCGGATCATCCTGGTGGCGCCCGGCAGCCTGCCCTACACCTCCTCCGGCAAGCTCAGCCGCGTCATAACGCGGCAGCATTATCTTGAGGCGACGCTGCCGGCGATCGCCGGCGCGGCTTGAGCGTCCAAATTGCCGCTGTAACTGGCGGCAGCGGTTTTGTCGGCAGCCACATTGTCGCGGCGCTGGCGGCTGGCGGCTGGCGGGTCAGGCTGCTGGCGCGCCGAGCGCCCCTGCATCCGCTACTGGCGCAAATTCCAGTGGAGCTGGTGCTGGGCGACCTTGCCGATTCGGCGGCGCTGGCGCGGCTGGTCGAGGGCGCCACCGCCGTGGTCCATGCCGCTGGGTTGGTGAAGGCGCGGCAGGCCGCCGATTTCTTCGCGATCAACGAAGGCGGGACGGAGCGTTTGGCCGCCGCGGCGGCGCGCGAAGGCGGGCGGTCCCGCTTCGTGCTGATCTCCTCCCAGGCGGCGCGGCAGCCCCGGCTTTCAGCCTATGCCGCTAGCAAGCGCGCCGGCGAGGCGGCGCTGATCCGCCAACAGCCGGGCGGGGGCTGGACAATGCTGCGGCCCGGTATCGTCTATGGGCCCTGGGACAAGGAGGGTGCGGCTTTATTGCGCCTGGCGAGTGGGCGCGTGGCGTTGGTTCCGAAGCCGCCGTCGCCGCGTCTGGCGATGATCCACGCCCGCGATTTCGCCGCCGCCGTTGCAGCGGTTTGCGCCAACGGCCCGGACGGGCTGTTCGAACTATCGGATGGAACGCCGGATGGTCATGCCGCCGACGATCTGTTGCGCCAGCTCGGAAGGCTAGTCGGAAATGACCTAAACCTGATTCCGGTGCCCGACGCGCTGTTTCATCTGGCCGGCGCCGCCAGCGATGGAGTTGCCGCCATCACCCGCCGCGCCGCGATCTTCGGCCGAGGCAAGGCGAACGAAATTGTGCACCGCGATTGGCGCCCCGATCCGGCAATGCGGCTGCCGGAGACGCTTTGGACGCCGACGATCGATCTGGCCGCGGGACTAGCCGAAACCGTCGCGTGGTGGCGGGCCAACAGCGACTAACAAGTTTGCAAAAATTCTAGGATCGCGTCCGCGGCGCGCTCGCCGCCAGGGCGGTCAGTGATCGAAAAGGTTGCCGCCGCCGCGCGCAGTTGACGTTCGGCGAACGCATCGGGGTTAGCCAATGCGCGGTTTAATGCCGCCGGCAGCTCGCTGATGTTTTCGATCACCTCGCCCAGTTCCCAGTGCCGATAATCCGGTGCGCCGCGCCAGTTCGGCTCGTGTGTGTTGAAGAAGATCGCGGGCCGGCGTTTCTCTATCCATTCGTAGATCTGGCTCGACACGTCGCCCAGATAGATGTCGGCGGCGCGGACGTAGCTCATGTCGATCGAGCGTTGACTGCCGGTGTCGATCAGGATGTTTGGATGGCGCCGCAAGTGGCGTGGCACGTTGGAACGCCAACGGGCCCGCCGGTGGATCGGCGTGATGTGCAGCCGCCGCCTGAACAGCATGACATGCGGCGCGAAGATCAGGTTGAAGCGGTCCTGCGCCGCGAACCACCGCAACACCTGCCGCCCCTGGCTATACCAGGAGGAAAGCCGCGGGTTGAAGTGCGGATTGTACAGCACGGTTGGTCGATCGTTGGCGAACAGTCTGTTCGACAGACTGCGAGGAAGATCGAATTTCGGGTAGCCGATGATCGCATGCGCGTCTGGTGCGATCAGCCCGGCCGCCAGCATCCTGTCCCGCACCTTGGCGCCGGAAAGCAGGACGAGGTCGAACTGCCTCGTAACAGGCCGAAAGCCGGCGGCGCCATCCCCCGCGCCGTGCGGCAGGTAGATCAACTTCGGCTTAGTCAGTCCGTAGCTGGTTTTCAGCAAGGCCGAGGTCGTCTCCGGCACCACCAGCGCCTCCAGCCTGGCGAAGGCCGGAAGATTTTCCCGCAGAATGGCGAGACGTTTGAACGGGGCGACATGGCGCAGAACCGTATCCAACGCCCGGCTTAGAGGCCGAAGGCGCAGGGACGTGTAGCTTACCGGAAGGTCGCCAAGCAGCGCCACCGCCGTGGCATGCTGCGCCTCGCTCGATGTCAGCACCTCCACGTCCACGCCTCGCCGCGCTAGCGCCGCCGCCACCGGGGTCGTGTGCGGCATCTGGTGGGTGGCGTCGTGATTGAACAAGAAGCCGATCGTCATCGCGTCAGGAACGCCATCGCCGCCACAGCCGCCCGCTTCGCGGCACCGGGGCTGCGGTCGCCGAGCGATGCCGCCGCCATCGCTTCCTGTTTATCGCGGTACAGATGGTGCCGCGCCGGCGCCGCCCGGATCGCCGGCATCAGGTCCTCGGGCCTGTTGATCACGTCGCCCAAATGCCAGTGCGCGAAGTTCGGGTTGTCGCGCCAGTCGGTGTCGTAGGCATTGATGAAGACGCAGGGCCGCGGTTCCAGCAGGAACTCGTAAACCTGGCTGCTGATGTCGCCGACATAGATGTCCGCCGCCCGCGTGTAGCTCATATCGACCGAGCGCTCGGAGCCGGTGTCGATGATCACGTTGGCGGTGCTCCGCGCCTCCCACGATGCTCTAAGGCGTCGGCTCCGGCGGCGGAACCGCTTCACATGCGGGGCGACGATCAGGTTGTAGGCGTCGCTCGCCGCAAAACCGGCCAGCATCGGCTCTATAAAACGGGTCCAGGATTCCTGCCCGCGAGTCTTGTGGGCGTTATAGAAAACGGTCGGCCGCCCGTTACTGAAGAACGGTCCCCGCTTTTCATAGAGCAGGCGTGCCGTTTCCAGCTTCACCAGCCCGACGCAGACATAATTGTCCGGCCGGATGTAGCCCAGCCGCAGCATCCGCTCGGCCGATTTCGAGCCGGGGAAGATCAGAAAGTCGAACATCTTCGCGCGCGCCGAGAAGCCGACCACTCCGTCGCCGGCGCCGTGCGGCATGTAGATCTTGCGGGGCCGGTCCTGGTACCGGCGGTCCTGATACAGAATATAGGCTGTGTCCTCCACGGTGAAAATCGCGTCATAGCTTTTCCACGCTGGCTCGTTGCTGCGATAGACCGACCATTTCACGAAGCCGAGGATTTTCAGGCTCTGGATCGCGCGGGCAAACAGGCTGCGCCGCATCCGCACGTATTCGATCGGTGCTTCGCCATAGGCCTGGCGAATGCGTTCCAAATGATGGACGGAGTCCGGATCGTTGTAGTAGATCGTGATCTCCGCATTCGGCAGGTGGCGCATCTCGAACGCGACCGCCGCGCCGTGATAGCACTGGTACGGCTCCGCTATGAACAGGAAGGCGATCTTCATTTTGCTGCCCGCTATAGTCGCCCCAAATCCATCGTCAACGTGAGCCGTGGTGATCGGATCGTTACGGCGCGGATTTTCGAGATTTTCCGGCAGCGAGGCGCCGCTTACTCGCATTTTCCGCAACACCGGGTGGCTGCTGACGGCGAAAATCCTCAGCGCCGGGCTCAGCCTGATCTACCTGGCGCTGCTCGCCCGCAGCCTAGGCCCGCGAAATTTCGGCGAATTCACCCTGATCCTCGGCCTTGGCCAGGCCGTTGCCTCGCTGGTGGCGTTCCAGAGCTGGCGCATCGTACTGCGTTTCGGCACCGAGGCACATCTGCGGGGCGACAGTCCGAAAGTGCACCGCCTGATCTTTTTCTGCGCGCTGACGGACGCCGTGGCGGCGGTCGTCGGCTGCCTTATCGCGGTTCTGCTGGTGGCGCTGCTGGCGCGGCGTTTCGGTTGGGCGCCCGCGACCGCCCGCCACGCGATGTATTTTGCCTTCGTGCTGCTGCTCACCGTGCGCTCCACCGCGGTCGGCGCGCTCCGGCTGTACGACAGGTTCCGGGACGGCGCGCTGGCCGACGCCACGACGCCGATCATGCGGATGCTGGGCGCGGTGGCGGTCATGCTGGCCGGGCCGAGCGTGAACGGCTTCCTGCTGGCCTGGGCGGTGACGGAATTCGTGACCGCCGGCGCCTATTGGGGTCTGGTCTGGCTTCGCATCGGCCCGACACTGCACGGCCAGACGATGCGGCAATTTGCTGCCGTGCCGGCCGAGCATGACGGCTTCTGGCGGTTTGCACTGTTCTCCAACGTCAACACCACGCTGAACTCGGCCGGGCAGCAGATCGCGCTGCTGACCGTGGGTTATGTCACCGGTGCGGCCGCCGCCGGCTTCTTCCGGCTCGCCTACCAGCTTGGCCAGGCGCTGCTGACGCTGGCGGAGATGCTCAGCCGCGCCCTTTATGCTGAGCTGGCGCGGGTGCAGGCCAGCAGCAGCCCCGCGGCAATGACGCGCCTGCTGCGGCGCACCAACCGGGCGGCATTGTTGGCCGGTGGGGCGATGGTGGCGCTGCTGGTGCTGGCCGGGCGGCCGGCGCTGCAGCTGATCGGCGGCGCGGCGTATCTGCCGGCCTACCCGTTGCTGGTGCTGCTGGGCGGGGCGGCGGCGGCGCAACTGATCGGCGTGAGCTTCGAGCCGGCGCTTTTGGCGCTGAACCGGACCGGCGTGCTGCTGCTGATCCGCGTCGCCGCAATGTGCGGGCTAATCGAGCTGCTGCTGTGGTGGCTGCCCCGTTATGGCGCGATCGGCGCGGCGGCTGCGGTACTGGCCGCGTCCCTAGCCGGCGTGGCGATGTTGGGCGTGGCGGCGCGCCGTGCCGCTAAGCCGTGATCAAGCTTTAAGGATCGGGCCGGCATGCCAGGGCGGCTTACTCAAATCGCCTCCGGTCTGGGCCCAGCGCCGCATGATGCCGCCGAGCCTGATAGCGGCACCCCTAAAGGAACTGTCCAGCCGCTTGACGTCGATTAGCGTGATCGGCCCCGCCGCCGCCAGCGTGTGGCATCCGGCATCGAACGGCGCCATCCAGGACGACGCGGTAAGAAGCGGTCGGTCCGTCGCCTCAAAGCCGGTCTCGTCCAGCCGGGTGATCACCAGCGCGCGCAGGGCGCCGCCATAGGTGGTGCGGCAATCCTGCACCGGCAGCACGATCGCGCCGCTTTCCAGGCGTGGCGTCCCGCCTGGCCGGGCGCTGCTGGGGTCGATCCGCACCGGATTGCCCGGATGCGGCTGCCACGGTCCCGCCAGCCGCGCCGCCCAGGCGATGTGCAGATGGCTGCGCCGGCCTTGCCATGGCTGGGAGGGCGCGTAGAACAGCCACCATCTGCCGCCGTAAAAGAACGGCGTGGCGTCGATCGCCGGCGTATCCAGCGGGATGCGGCACACGGCCTCCCACTGAAAAGGAAATGACTTCGCCCGGTACAGGGTCAGCGTGCCTGATTTATACGCTTCCGGCAGCATCCAGGTTTCCCCCTCCGCCTCAAAGACGAAGGGATAAGACAGGTGCCATGGCGCGCGCAGCGCAGCACCGCATTCGAGCAGGTTCAGGCCGCGGTCGTAAACGAGCACGTCGATCCGCCCGACTCGGTTGCGGTAGTCGAAAGCTTCCGCGAAGACGTGCAGCCGGTCGTCTCGCCACAGCCCAAAGGGATCGGCGCGGAAGCTGAACGTTGGCATCTGGGGCAGCCAGATCACCGCATCAGGAGCGATTCCCCGCGCCACGATGTCCTCTACCGGCTGCTTCACGATGGCACTCCGCCAGATATCCATAGGGCGCGGGCGGGTTGAAAGATTCATTGCGCGTTATAGAATTGGCCGGCTTGCATTGACCAGTCGCGCAGCTGAAGCGCGAACAAGACACGAACCTAATTATCTCAACCGGGCCGTCACAGCGATCAAGAGTAAAGTTGCGCTTTGCCCCTGATCGACCAGGCTGGGAAATGCGCCATTATCTTGAACGGAAAGAATCCGATCCGAGATGCCTGGTTCAAATGTCCCCCCTCGCTACCGGTAGGGCTATACAAAATGTTGTTCCTCGTCCAACGACGCTCTCTGCCGTGAGTTTGCCGCCCTGACGCTCGCTGAGGTCGCGGCAGAGCAGCAGGCCAAGGCCGCTCCCCTTCTCTCCAGCGGTGCCTTCGGTCGTTACCCGCTGATCGAGCCGGAAAATCTCGCTGATGCGGTCTTCCGGTATGCCCACACCGGTGTCGGCGACCACGATCTCGGCAAACTCACCGCAATCGGCAGCCCTGATCTCGATCGTGCCACCCCGGGGCGTGAACTTGATGGCATTGCCGACAAGATTGCGCAGCACAGCGATCAGCATATTCCGATGGGCGAGAACATGGACGCCGGAACAGTCCGCCATGAGTGAAAGCTGCTTGGCTGCCGCGGCCTCGGCGGCGCCCGCAAGAACCTCGCGGCTGACCTCGCTCACATCGACAGCGCCCTTGACCACCTCGACGGTGTCCATCTGCAGGTTTGCCCATGCAAAGAGACTCTCCATGAGTGCATGGGCCTGGGCCGAGGCCTGGCCGATCCCGTGGACCAGGCGCGCCACGGCGTCCTCGTCCTTTCTGGCCACCGCGCGGGCCAGCAGCTGGGAAGACCCCAGCAGCGCCTGGAACGGATTTCGCAGGTCATGGGCGATGATGGAAAACAGCAGGTCCTTTTGTTTATTGAGAGCGTCCAGAGCGCGAGATTTGTCTTCCGCCTCGCGCCTTGCCGCTTCGCGTTCCGAGACGAAAATGCGCCGGGCTTGCGCGTACCGGATGGCGCGAGCCAGATTTGTTGGGCTTGCCTCCGCCTTGGAAAGATAATCGAGCGCGCCCGCGCTCATCAGCCGGAGTGCCACGTCCTGATCCGCCTCGCCGGTCAACATCAAAACCGTCTGGTTGCCACACCGGCTCGACAAAAGCCCCTTTAGAACATCGGAGGCATCCAAGTCGGGCAATCTGTAGTCCAGCAGAATACAGTCGAACCCCCGCTGGTCGGCCAGCGCCAGGCCGGTTTTGCCATCCTGTGCTTCAGAAAGCTGGATCTCGAGACCGGATCGATTAAGCGCGCGGCGTACCATGGCGCGATCGACCTGGTCGTCGTCGATAAGCAGTATCTGCAGCAAACTTTCCGCCTCATTCATTCAGGCAGCTCGATGATCTTCCAGTAGTGCTCGAGCAGCGAGACGGCGTCGAGGAAAGTATTCGCCGGATCTTGCTTGACGATATAGCCGGCTACATTGAGCCCATAGGCCCGGGTTTTATCCTCTTCCGCTTTAGAGGTCGTTACCATGAAAACAATCGCGCTCTTGAGGTCAGGATCGGCACGAATCACTTCCAGAAACTCTATGCCATCCATGCGCGGCATGTTGAGGTCCAGAAGGATGATGTAGGGTTTCGGCAGCTTCTCCTTGCCATCGGCGCCGCGAAGTATCTCCAAGGCTTGCAGACCGTCCCGCGCCACGGTGATCGGGTTGCCGATGCGCTGTTTCGCAAAGGCTCGCCTGAACCCCTGGATGTCGACCTCGTCGTCCTCGACCAAAAGTAGATTGACTGCATTTGCCATGATTAGCCTCTTGCCGGCTCATTCATCCACGTAAAGTGGACCGCCAAGCCGCGGTTTTCACGACCACCCTCGAGCCATATCCTGCCATTATGGCGTTCCACAAGCTTCTTCACAATGGCTAGCCCCATGCCGCTGCCCTCCACGTCATCGCGCGGCTTCAAGGTCTGGAACATGCCGAAGACGCGGGCGCGGAAGGCGGCTTCGATTCCGGGGCCGTCATCCGTTACGATAAATTCTATGCCGTCTTCGATCGCCCGCCCTTCGACCGCAACATGGCCCTTGGCCAAATCATCATGGTGCTTGATCGCATTTCCGATGAGGTTTTGGAATATCTGGGTCAATGGCGCGCGGGCAGTCTTCATCTTTGGCAAGCCGTCGCCGGCGGCAATGGTGAATCCCTGCGGCGGGCTGCTCAGCAACGCGAGTTCTTCGACCAGCGCCGTGACATCGACCAACTCAACCGTATCCGCCTTGCGCCCCGCGCGCGAGTAACTCAACAAATCGTCCAGCAGCTTTTCCAGGCGTTGCACGCGGTTCTTGAGGAGGCCCATGTTGGTAAGGGTATCGCCGGTGAGTTGACCCTCGAGGTCCTCCCCAATCCAGCTCACCAGGTTTTCGATGCCGCGCAGCGGCGCTTTCAGATCGTGGGACGCGACATAGGCGAATTGTTCAAGCTCTTCGTTGGACCTGACCAATTCATTGGTCTGCTGCAGCAACTGCCGGTCCAGCTGATTGCGCTCGGTGATGTCGGTCAGCAGCGTCACCACGCCGAGGACACTGCCATCCAGCGAGCGATGCGGGCGGTAGATCGCATCGAGGTCCCGCAACACGCCATCGCGCCGAAGCAAACGACGTTCGAATCGCTGTTCGTCGCCATGAAGCGCGTTGCGTAACTCCTGCCCCGCGCCCGGAAACTCGTCTGCGCCGAACACCTCATCGAGCCTTTGACCGTAAACCTGGGACACATCTTCGACATGAAAGTCGAACCACCGGTCGAACTCGCTGTTCAGAAAGCCGACTCGCTGCGACGCCTCGATGTAGCCGATCATGGCCGGCAACGTGTCCGCCGTTACCCGCAAAAGCGCGGTGCGATCCAGCTCGATCATGCTGTTCTTGAAGACCTGGACCGCACGTGCCATGTCGCCGATTTCATTTCGCGTTGTTATATTCGGCACCTCGACTGACAGTTCCCGCTGGGCAAGCCGGCGCATGGCGGCGGCAAGTTTCTGCAGCGGCCGTGAGATCAGGCGGCGGATCGCCCAGCCTATGCCCGCGCAGATCAGCAAGGTCAGAACGGTGCTGATCCACAACGCGTCGACTACAATCCGCTGGGCACGCTCTGTCTCGCGTTCATGCTTCACCAGTAATTTTTCTTCCTCGATCTGGACCGCCCTGAGATTGATCCGGAATTGATCGAAGTGATTACGGCCGTCGCCGCTGCTCTCGAGGCTGATGGCCTGGGCGCGCGTTGAAGGATCCGCCATTTCGGCGATCGCACGCCCTCCGATCGACGTCTGCCATAGATGGGCGGCGTTCTCGGCAGTCTTAAGGCGCTGCAGCTCCACTGGGTCGGCGGCGACGAGCCGCTCGAGTGCGTCGGTCGCGGCAACAAGGTCAAGTCGCCCATAGTCATAGGGTGCCAGGCTGAGTTGGTTTCCGCTCAACAGGAAGCCACGCAGGCCGGTCTCCTGGTTGAGCATGGCCGTTCGAAATGCATCGAGTTGCTGAATGACTTGGTTTGAGTGTGCACGCGCCGCCGTTGCCGCGGCAAGGGTGTTCAGTTTCACCAAAGCGTCGCCGCTGCCTATCACGACGATGAGCCCTATGGTGCTGACGGCGGCTCCCAATGTCCAATTTAAGCCATACAGATTTGGCATGATATGGGTCCCCTCTGCCGCAGCCGCCGTAATGGATTTGGTTCTTGAGTCAAGAATGCGGTCGAGCTCTACATCCTGTCCGGTGTCGGAAACCGCACCGGCCGCTCGCGCTGGCGGCGCGCAGCAAAGGCGCGGTCTTCAGCGTTGCAGCGTCAGGTTCCTGCCGGTGCGGCCTGCGGCACCGGGCCGTACAGCCGCATAGTCTCAAACGCGGCGTGCCGCGTTCGTAAATCCGCCAAATCGGCAAGCGTGGAAACGTCTCGTACCGCGTCTCCCAGCACGAGGCCGGCATGGCGCTGTAGCTGGCTGACGCGATCCGATTGATGCTCGCAGCTTGCCACCGCCGTCAGCACCTCCAGCATCCTGATCAGCACCGCCGCATTGCCGGCGGCATTTTGCCGGATCAGGTGGAACATCGCGTCGATCAACCCAGCATAATCGATGCTTGGTGCCACCAGGGCGGGGCTGCCGTCGCGCAGGGTGACGCCGCTCGGCAACCGCAGACGCGCCATGTCGCATAGCGCCGAGCCCAGCCTGTCCAGTACACTCATAGCCGTATGCGGGTCATTGATACCGGGCGAGAGTGCGCGCACCGCGACCTCCACCAGTTGGCGGATGGCGAACTCCAGATCGACCGAACTAACCCGCTCCTGACCAAGGGCGGTGTAGCGGCGGATCGCGGCGTCAGCGCCGTTCACGGCGACCGTCATCAGCGCGATTGGTGCTCCAGGAAAGACATAGTCGCCAGACCGAACCAGGAGCCGCACAACGGTGCCACTGTGATGGGCCCAACTCGCCAGGCCTTCATTGTCGAGCTGCTGCAGATAGCCGCGGCGGGCATCCGGCACCGCCTTGGCGCCACGCCAATCAACAGGGCGTGCTGCTGGCTGCTCGGTGGTCGTCGTGAGCCGCCGCATGGCATCGCGGACATCGGCGCTGACCAACTCGATCACGGTGTCGACATTGATCCGGCCAGCCATATGACCGACGAAGAATACCAAGGTCCCAACACAAATAAAGGCGAGCAGGATGCTGACGGTGAGCGCCAGATGCGGAACGAACTCGCCTTCGCTGTGCGTCCGCACCGCGCGCAAGACCATCAGCGCGTAGGAAAAGGTGCCGAGAAAGGCGCCAAGCGTAAACTGGTTGCCACGATCGCGGGTAAAGTTGCGCAGCAATCGCGGACCCATTTGCCCGGCTGCCAGCGAAAGTGCGGCGATCGTGATTGAGAACACCGTGCCTGCGACACCGATGGTGGAAGAGGCAAACGCGCCAAGTAACGTTCGCGCCCCGGTGCCACCACCACTGTACAGCCAAGGACCGGCGATCAGCCACTGCGGCACTGCGCCGCTTCGATCCAATTGGACGAGAACGAGTGCCGCCAAGATACCCGCAAGCACCATCAGCCCAGGCATCAGCCAGAAAACGTCTGCAAGGTTTCCAATTAGCTTGCGTAGGCGAACACTCATTGCACTTACTTTATACTGTCCACCTTATGACGCCATCTCGCAGCGCATTCGCTAAGGTCCTTCAGCGAACGCCGTATCTTTTTAGACGTTGCGTTGATCTGGGCTAGAACAATATCGCTTGAACTCGGATTGCGAAGCAATCGACTGAGCATCGGCTGAAGGTTGAGCCCACGCGCCGGGATGGTGGATTTGGCGATGGACGAGCCGGCGTGTTTTGGCGCGTCTGGTCATGATTTAGGTTTGGTTGCGGGGATAGGATTTGAACCTATGACCTTCAGGTTATGAGCCTGACGAGCTACCGGGCTGCTCCACCCCGCGTTGGTATTGTTTGGTGATTGGTTTTGGAGAGTTTTGCTACTGACGAGTTCTAAGTTGGCATTGTTTGCAATGGTTTGGAGGACCTGGCGGCGACCTACTCTCCCGTGCCTTGAGACACAGTACCATGGGCGCTGGGGATTTTCACGGCCGAGTTCGGGATGGGATCGGGTGTAGGCTCCCCGCCAGAGCCACCAGGTCGTCCAAACCATTGGGCGAATGTGGGTGGGGTTGGTTTTGGTGCGGCACATGATGTTTCTAACATCTGTATAAAATTCGTCATGGCGGGTTAGTTGGCGTGGTTTGGTGAGCATCGGAGCGGAGCGTACGTGAGTACGTGAGCACCGAAGCGGAGCCAAAGCACGCCAAATGACCCGTCATGGCGGATTTTGATGGATGATTGCTGTGTATGGGGGCTGGTGAGGCCTGTTTTGTATGTTGGTATTGAGTTCTATCGGGTGATTAGGACCGGTTAGCTGCGCGCGTTGCCGCACTTCCACACCCGGCCTATCGACGTGGTGGTCTACCACGACCCTCTGGGAGACCCAGTTTTGAGGTAAGTTTCCCGCTTAGATGCTTTCAGCGGTTATCTTTTCCGTACATAGCTACCCGGCTGTGCCGCTGGCGCGACAACCGGTACACCAGAGGTACGTCCATCCCGGTCCTCTCGTACTAGGGACAGATCCTCTCAAGTCTCCAACACCCACGGCAGATAGGGACCGAACTGTCTCACGACGTTCTAAACCCAGCTCACGTACCACTTTAATCGGCGAACAGCCGAACCCTTGGGACCTGCTCCAGCCCCAGGATGTGATGAGCCGACATCGAGGTGCCAAACCTCCCCGTCGATGTGGACTCTTGGGGGAGATCAGCCTGTTATCCCTAGAGTACCTTTTATCCGTTGAGCGATGGCCCTTCCACGTGGAACCACCGGATCACTATGGCCGACTTTCGTCTCTGCTCGAACTGTCGCTCTCGCAGTCAGGCGGGCTTATGCCATTGCACTCAGCAGCCGATGTCCGACCGGCCTGAGCCCACCATCGCGCGCCTCCGTTACTTTTTGGGAGGCGACCGCCCCAGTCAAACTGCCCACCATGCAGGGTCCCGGTCCGGGATAACCGGACGCGGTTAGATATCAGAAGAGTTCAGGGCGGTATTTCAAGGGTGGCTCCACACAAGCTAGCGCCCATGCTTCAATGCCTCCCGCCTATCCTACACAGCACTCTCCTAATACCACTGCAAAGTTGCAGTAAAGGTTCATAGGGTCTTTCCGTCTGACCGCGGGTACCCCGCATCTTCACGGGGAATTCAATTTCGCTGAGCCGATGCTGGAGACAGTGGGGAAGTCGTTACGCCATTCGTGCAGGTCGGAACTTACCCGACAAGGAATTTCGCTACCTTAGGACCGTTATAGTTACGGCCGCCGTTTACCGGGGCTTCAATTCAGTGCTTGCACACCTCCTCTTAACCTTCCGGCACCGGGCAGGCGTCAGACCGTATACGTCGTCTCTCGACTTCGCACAGCCCTGTGTTTTTACTAAACAGTCGCTACCCCCTCTTTTGTGCCACCCAATCATGGTTGCCCACAATTGGGTCTCGCTTATCCCGAAGTTACGCGAGTAATTTGCCTAGTTCCTTCAGCATCGTTCTCTCAAGCGCCTTGGTATGCTCTACCAGTCCACCTGTGTCGGTTTAGGGTACGGTCTATAAGCTGGAGCTATTTCCTGGAATGCTCAAAAAGCCCGGTCAATCCAATAAGACCGAACAACATCTCGCATTCGTCACTTCCAGCAGGCACAGGAATATTCACCTGTTTCCCATCGACTACGGCTTTCGCCCTCGCCTTAGGAGCCGGCTCACCCTGCGCGGATTAACCTTGCGCAGGAACCCTTGGACTTACGGCGACAGTGTTTCTCACACTGTTTGTCGCTACTCATGTCAGCATTCGCACTTCCGATACCTCCAGGACCTCTCACGAGTATCCCTTCACAGGCCTACGGAACGCTCCGCTACCGCACAAATTATCCGAAGATAATCTGTACCCACAGCTTCGGTATATGGCTTTAGCCCCGTTACATTTTCGGCGCAGGATTTCTTAATTAGACCAGTGAGCTATTACGCTTTCTTTAAAGGATGGCTGCTTCTAAGCCAACCTCCTGGTTGTTTTGGAATTCCCACATCCTTTCCCACTTAGCCATAATTTGGGGACCTTAGCTGGTGGTCTGGGCTGTTTCCCTCTCGACGATGGACCTTAGCACCCACCGTCTGTCTGCCGTACTAAACGCTTCGGTATTCGGAGTTTGGTTAGGTTTGGTAAGTCTTTGGGACCCCCTAGCCCATCCAGTGCTCTACCCCCGAAGGTATACATACGACGATCTACCTAAATAGATTTCGCGGAGAACCAGCTATCTCCAAGTTTGATTGGCCTTTCACCCCTAGCCACAGCTCATCCCCGACTTTTTCAACAGGCGTGGGTTCGGCCCTCCAGTGGGTGTTACCCCACCTTCAGCCTGGCCATGGCTAGATCACTTGGTTTCGGGTCTTCTGCCCGCGA
>OY843765.1:0-505000 GCA_963693045.1 uncultured Acidocella sp. | reverse complement strand
TGCCCGCCGCGGTCAGCATCGCCGGATCGAGCGTCAGCGCCAGGGCCGGCCAGCTGTCCCGCACCACCGAGCCGCGCAGCCGGATCAGCAGCTCGGTCGCCAGATGCTGCGCATCCGCGGCCGAACCGCCATTGCCGCAGAACATCAGCTTGTTGCCGGCGCGGATTGCCCGCTCGCACACGCCCACCACCGCCAGCACCGGCGCCGCATCCTCGGCGAGCCCCAGTTTCAACGCGGCGGAACGGCGCAGCATCGCCGCGAACCGCCCCGCCTCATCTCCATCGTTCAAAATCGGCCGGCTCCTTAAAAGTCGTCAATGGTCAGCATCTGAGAGAATGGCGGTCGGGACCGGAGACCGTCAATGCGCGACCCAGCCGCCGTCGATCGGCAACGGCACGCCGGTAATCGTCGCCGCGCCATCCGAACATAGGAACACCGCAAGCGCACCGATCTCCTCCGGCGTCGTGAATTTCAACATCGGTTGCGTCTCCTGCAACATCTTCTTTTTTTCGGTGTCGACATCGGTTCCCGCCTCCTTGGCGCGGTCCTCCAGCTGGTGCTGCACCAGCGGGGTGAGCACCCAGCCAGGGCAGATCGCATTCACCGTAATGCCGTCATTGGCTAGCTCAATCGCCGCCACCTTGGTCGCGCCGACCACGCCATGCTTGGCGGCGACATAGGCAACCTTGTGCGGGCTGGCGACCAGCCCATGCGCCGAGGCGATGTTGATGATCCGGCCCCACTGCTTTGCCTTCATCCCAGGGATCGCCGCCTTCATCCCATAGAACACCGCGGAGAGGTTGATCGCTAGGATCGCGTCCCATTTGGCTTGCGGAAATTCCTCGATCGGCGCCACGAACTGGATGCCGGCATTATTCACCAGAATATCCAGGCCGCCGAGATCATCCTGCGTCTTCTTAACAATCGCCGCCACCTGATCGGGCTTGCTGAGATCGGCGCCGTCATACCCGACCACGACACCGAATTCGGTAGCAAGATTGGCGCGCAAAGTCTCGATCTCGTGGGCATCGCCGAAGCCGTTCAGCATGACATGAGCGCCTTGCTCGGCCAGCGCCCGCGCAATCCCCAAGCCGATGCCACTGGTGGACCCTGTGACGAGTGCAACTTTGTTTTTCAATGCCATCCTCTGGATCCCTCTACTTTCCGGCCTCGACAATATAATCGTGCAGCACCTTGCCGTAAGGCAGCGTCAGATCGGCGCACAGATGCTGCCCATAATGGATTTTGCGGACCGGCAGGTCGGCGATCCGGCAATTCGCGTGCGGCACCAGATGCAGCCGCGCCTCCCCGGTATAGGCAAATTTCAGCTCGATATCTTCCAGATAGTACCCAACAAGCTGCGCGATTTTCGCCGAGCCATCGACATCCGGAATGAACTTCAAATTAACGTTCAACTTCTTCATTCCGGCCAGCGTCTTTTCAGGATCGAGGGGGGTTTTCTTATAAACCATGGTGCCCATCGCCACCCGCTCCTCGTCGTAATGCAGCGTCCCGGTCAGCGTGTCGTGGATCGTCTTCAGCCGTGGGATGCCGAACTTTTTTGGAAAGCCCCATATCTCGCGGCCGGCAGTGGTCGGCGGTTCGTCATCCAGGTACATCATGCAACTGTAGTTGCACTTTTCACCGTTATAAAGCGCCGCGATCCCGCAGCCGCTTTCCTCGTAATCGCCGAATCCGGAGGAGTCAGGCATCTTCATCCATTCGAAATACACGTCGTTGCCGTCCGGCTCCAGCGGCTCCGGCAGCAAAGCCCGCAACACATCAGGATCTGTCTCGTAATGAATGAGCAAATACTCCCGATGAATAAAACGGAACGGGCCTTTCGGGTAGCTCCAGCTCGCCAAAGGCATTGAGGTCGCGGCAAGTATTTCGTCCCGGTTCATGCGGTCCTCCAGAAATCCGGCTTTATCTACGGCGGAACGGGGAGATTTTCATGTGACACTTGTGTCACGATCTGGCGCCAACAGGCAACGGCACGTTGGCCGTTTTTGCGGAACATTCCGCCATGCACTAAGAAGCCGGTGCAGGAGAGCTTCATGGATGCCAACGTTCCAGCCAAAGACGCAACCGCCGGGTTCTCGCGGCCGAAGGGCTGCGAAGGCATCGGCCTGGTGCTGCAGGGCGGCGGCGCGCTCGGCGCGTATCAGGGCGGGGTTTACCAGGCGTTGCACGAGGCCGGGCTGGAGCCGGACTGGGTGGCGGGGGTCTCGATCGGCGCGATCAACTCGGCCATCATCGCCGGCAATCCGCCGGAGCGCCGGCTGGAGCGTCTGAAAGAGTTCTGGGACACCGTCACCGGGGGCGATCCCTTCACCGTCTGGCCGGAGGGCGACGCGCCTCGCAAGCTGCGTAACGTGGTCTCGTCGAGCAATGCCATGCTGTTCGGCACGCCCGGATTTTTCAAGCCAAATCCGGTCAATGGCTGGCTGGCGCAGCGTGGCTCGAGAGCCGCGACGTCGTTCTATAACACCGCTCCGCTGCGCGCCACGCTCGAGAAGCTGGTCGACTTCAAGCGCATCAACGACCCAGGCAAAATTCGTTTCGCTGTCGGCGCGGTCAATGTCACCACCGCCAACTTTGCGTACTTCGACAACGCGACGACCGCTATCGCGCCAGAGCACATCATGGCCAGTGGCGCGCTGCCGCCCGCTTTGCCGATGGTCCGGATCGACTTGGATTATTTCTGGGATGGCGGCCTGGTTTCCAACACACCGCTGCAACATCTGCTGGATAATTGCCAGTCGAAAAACATGCTGGTCTTCCAGGTCGACCTCTTCAGCGCCACCGGCGAACTGCCACGCGATATGCCGGAGGTGATGTCGCGGGCCAAGGACATCCAGTACTCCTCCCGCACCCGGACGATCACGGACCATTTCACCCGGACCCACCGGCTGCAACAGGCGCTGTTCGAGGCGCTTTGCGCGGTGCCGGAGGACCGCCTCACGGCGGCCCAGCGCCAGCAAAGAACCGATCTTGCGACGCTGCCGCAGATCAATATCCTGCAACTGATCTACCGCCAGAAAGCCTATGAAGGCGATGCCAAGGACTACGAGTTCAGCCGCCTCTCGATGCGCGATCATTGGCAAGCCGGTTATCACGATACCTGCAATACGCTGAAGCACAAAGACTGGCTGGAAATGGCGCCTGGTGGCGACGGCATCCACTCCCACGACATCCGCCATCCGGGGGAGTAGATTGCGGCGGCGGCGCGCTTGCGCTAACGCCGCGCCTTCGCATCCGCCTCCCGGAGTCGCCTTTGAGTGATCTATTCGACACGAAAGACAACCCGGCCGATTACTCCGCCAAGGACATCGAGGTTCTGGAGGGCCTGGAACCGGTCCGCCGCCGCCCCGGCATGTATATCGGCGGCACCGACGACACCGCGCTGCACCACCTCGCGGCCGAGATTCTCGACAATGCCATGGACGAAGCGGTCGCCGGCCATGCCACGCTGATCGAGGTTTCGCTGGCGCCCGGCAATAGCCTGACAGTCCGCGACAACGGCCGCGGCATCCCGGTCGACCCGCACCCGAAATTCAAAACCAAATCGGCGCTTGAGGTGATCCTCACCACCCTGCATTCCGGCGGCAAGTTCTCCGGTTCGGCCTATGCCACCTCTGGCGGCCTGCACGGCGTCGGCTCCTCCGTCGTCAACGCTTTATCTTCCACCTTTACCGCGGAAGTCGCCCGCGACCGCAAGCTCTACCGGCAGGATTTCGCGCGCGGCAAGCCAACCACGAAATTACTAGACGCCGGCGCCGCGCCAAACCGCCGCGGCACCACCATCCGCTTCGTGCCGGACAGCGAAATTTTTGGCGACCGGCAATTCTCGCCGGCCCGGCTGTACCGGCTCTGCCGCTCGAAAGCCTACCTGTTCCGCGGCGTAAAAATCCGGTGGGCGGCCGACCCCGCTCTGCTGAAGAACGACTCGGAAACCCCGCCCACCGCCGAACTGCATTTCCCCGGCGGCCTGCGCGACTCGCTGGAAGCCGAACTCGGCGACGCCCCGCGCGTACTGCCTGCCCTCTGGTCCGGCGAGGCGACGCTGCCAGCCGCAACCAACGGGGCGGCACAAGGCAGGCTCGAATGGGCTTGCGCCTGGCTGGACCGTGGCGAGGCTTCGCTCGACAGCTATTGCAACACCGTTCCCACGCCGCTGGGGGGCACCCATGAAACCGGCTTCCGCGGTGCGCTCTACAAAGGCCTGCGGGCCTGGGCCGAGCAGCGCGGCAACAAGCGCGGCGCCGCGCTGATCGGCGAGGATGTCACCGGCGGTCTCGCCGCCAAATTCTCGCTGTTCATCCGGGAGCCGCAATTCCAGGGCCAGACCAAGGAGAAGCTCACCAACCCGGAGGCCGGCAGACTAACCGAAGCTTCGTTACGCGACCGCTTCGATCATTTCCTCGCCGGCGATCCTGCCGCCGCCGACAACCTGTTGGCCTTTGTCATCGACCGCGCCGAGGAGCGCATCCGTCGCCGGCAAGCCCTCGACACGCCGCGCAAATCAGCGACCCGCCGGCTCCGCCTGCCCGGAAAACTTGCCGACTGCGCCACGGAAGACCGCCGGCGGCACCGAAATTTTCCTGGTCGAAGGCGATTCCGCCGGCGGCTCCGCCAAGCAGGCCCGCAACCGCAACACCCAGGCGATCCTGCCGCTGCGCGGCAAGATCCTCAACGTCGCTTCCGCCTCGACCGAAAAACTGCGGCAGAACCAGGAGCTGAAGGACCTCATCGAGGCTTTGGGCTGCGGCGTCGGCACACACTTCAACCGCGCGGCACTTCGTTACGAACGCATCATAATCATGACGGATGCCGATGTCGACGGCGCCCACATCGCGTCGCTCCTGATCACGTTTTTTTACCGCGAGCTGCCCGAATTGATCCGCTTCGGTCATATTTTTTTGGCGCAGCCACCGCTCTACCGGATCACGCAAGGGTCGAAAAGCATCTATGCGATGGACGACCCAGCCCGCGAACGGCTCATGAAAACATTCAAGCCCGGCGCCAAGATCGAGGTCAGCCGCTTCAAGGGCCTGGGCGAAATGCCGCCCGCGATGCTGAAAGACACCACGATGGACCCAGCCAAGCGCACGCTTCTGCGCATTGTCGCCGCCAGTGAGGATCGCGCCGAAACCTCAACGATGGTGGAGAGTCTCATGGGCCGCCGTCCGGAACTACGTTTTCAGTTCATTCAGGAAAACGCCGCCACCGTTAAGGATCTCGATGTCTAAAAAAGCGTGTCGGCGCGGGTCGTCCTACTGGGCGAAATTCACCTCGATCAGCACGGTGTCGGTATCGAACACGGCGCTGTGCCAGGCGTTAGGCGCAAAGTGAATGACCACGCCCGGCTTTAACGGGATCACGCCGGCGGCGCAGGTCAATGCGCCAACTCCTTCCTGCACCAGGAAGAACTGCTCGAAATCATGCTGGTGGCGAGCGGAAACCGTGCCGGCCTTGACGATCACACGCTTCAGGTCGCCGCCTCGGCCCTGCACCACACGGCGGTCGGCCTTCTCGTCGCCATAAGGCGCCACATCGTCCCATAAGGCGCCACATCGTCCCAATGAAAAAAGCTCGTATCGGTCATCGGCGGCGGCAAGCATGCGGCCCGGAACAACCGGGCCGCACTGCCTCAGACAACCTTCTTCAACGACGGCGATGCCTTGAACCGAACCGTCTTGCCGGCCCGTACCTTGATCTCTTCGCCGGTACGCGGGTTCACACCCTTGCGCGCCTTGGTCTTACGAACTGTAAAGGTGCCAAAACTCGGCAGCGTAAATTTGCCGTTCTTTTTCATTTCCTTAACAATTGCCTCGATCAAGTCGGCCGCAGCGCGGTTGGCAGCGACCCCCGTGATCTCCGCCGAGCTCTGTATCACCTCGGCAATAAACGCTTTCGACATCGGCACTTCCTCTTTCATGTTGCGCGGACCACGCGGATTGCGATCCGTGCGGCCGTTAACCGTCAAAACATCCGCGCCTCGCCGAAACAAAGCCGGCGCGTTAGCAAAGGGGTAGCCCGCGCCTATGTGAAAGGCCAGTGCCATCACATGTCGGAACGTAATTTTTCCACAGTTTATTGGGAAAAATGGTGCCCAGGGGCGGAATCGAACCACCGACACTGCGATTTTCAGTCGCATGCTCTACCAACTGAGCTACCTGGGCATCTTTCGGCCGGCCACGCCTAGCCGATGCGCAACGCGGTTTCAACCCCGTGGGCGCTGGTGCTGTCACAGGGAATTGAACCCTGGACCTCTTCATTACCAATGAAGTGCTCTACCCCTGAGCTATGACAGCTTTGCCGGCCGGCTATATCGCCGCGCCGTCGTTCAGGCAACAGGCCTTGACGCCACGCCGCCGCCTCGGCTTGAACACGCTATGTCGCCTCCGCCACCACCCAGCAAGGCTGAAATTGCCGCCGCCGCGCGCGCCGCCCGCCTTGCCGCCCGTCAGGCAGCGGCGTTACGCGCCAATCTGCACCGCCGCAAACAGCAGGCCCGCGAGCAGCAGCCGGCGCCGGAGCCGCCATGCCGGTGATGCCGGACCACTGGATCCGCCGCCAGGCGGGCGAAACCGGCATGATCGAACCGTTCGTCGAAGCTCAGAAGCGCGACGGCGTCATCTCCTACGGCCTGTCCTCTTACGGTTACGATGCCCGCTGCGCCGAGCATTTCAAAATCTTCACCAATGTCGACAGCGCCGTGGTCGATCCCAAAGCCTTCAACCCGAGCAGCTTCGTCGATCGCACCGGTCCAGTCTGTATTATCCCGCCCAACAGCTTCGCCCTCACCCATACGATCGAGTATTTCCGCATCCCGCGCGACGTGCTGGTCATCTGCCTCGGCAAATCCACGTACGCGCGCTGCGGCATCATCGTGAACGTCACGCCGCTGGAGCCAGAGTGGGAAGGCCAGGTCACCATAGAAATCTCCAACACCACGCCGCTGCCGGCAAAAATCTACGCTGGCGAAGGCATCTGCCAGTTCCTGTTCCTGCAGGGTGCCTCGGCGTGCGAAGTAAGCTACGCCGACCGGGCGGGCAAATACATGGGCCAGCGCGGCGTCTCGCTGCCGAGGATGTAGATGGACAGCATACGCATCACCGGCGGCACGCCGCTCTCCGGCACCATTCCGATCTCCGGCGCCAAAAACGCTGCCTTACCGCTGATGACCTGCGGCCTGCTCACCGACGAACGGCTCATTCTCTCCAATGTCGCCAAACTGGCGGACCTGAAGACGATGGCCGAACTGTTGGCGCAGCACGGCATCGCGGTCGAGCCGGCCAGCGCGGACGGCCGCCGCCTCTCTCTCGGCGGCCGTATCACCAACACGCTGGCGCCTTACGACATCGTGCGCAAAATGCGCGCCAGCATCCTGGTGCTCGGCGCCCTGCTGGCCCGCTGCCGGGAGGCGCGGGTCTCGCTGCCCGGCGGCTGCGCCATCGGCACCCGCCCGGTCGATCTGCACCTGAAGGGCCTGGAGGCGATGGGCGCCGTCATCGCGCTGGAAGCCGGCTACATCGACGCCACGGCACCCTCCGGCCTGCACGGCGCGGAGATCATCTTTCCCTTCGTCTCGGTCGGCGCCACCGAGAACCTGCTGATGGCTGCAGCCCTGGCGGACGGCGTGACGATCCTGCGAAACGCCGCGCGCGAGCCGGAGATATCCGACCTCGCCCGCTGCCTGACCGCCATGGGCGCCAAAATCGCCGGCGCCGGCACCGACACCATCACCATCGAAGGCGTGGCCGCCCTGCACGGCGCTGAACACGCCATCCTGCCGGACCGCATCGAGACCGGCACCTACGCCTGCGCCGCCGCCATCACCGGCGGCGAGGTGTTCCTTGAAAACGCCCGTGCCGACGATCTCGGCGCCGTCATCGCCTTGCTCTCGCAAGCTGGGGTCGAGATCACCCCCACCAACGCCGGCTTCTGGGTCAAACGCCGCAACGGCCTCTCCGGCGTGGATGTGATGACCGAGCCCTATCCCGGCTTCCCGACCGACATGCAGGCGCAGTTCATGGCGCTGATGGCGCTGGCGGACGGCGCTTCGATGGTCACCGAGACCATCTTCGAGAACCGCTTCATGCACGTCCCGGAACTCAACCGCATGGGGGCGCGCATCAACGCGGTCGGCTCATCCGCCATCATCCGCGGCGTCACCAAACTCTCCGGCGCCCCGGTCATGGCCACCGACCTGCGCGCCTCCTTCTCGCTGGTCCTCGCCGGCCTGGCCGCCGAAGGCGAAACCATCATCAACCGCGTCTATCACCTCGACCGTGGCTACGAATCCGTCGAGCAGAAGCTCGCCGCCTGCGGCGCCCGCATCGAGCGCCTCACCTCGTAAAAACCTGCCGGCTGAGATGCCCGAAACCCCGCTCTACGCCGTCGTCCTGAAAATCCATTTCTGGGACGATTTCGCCGAGCGCCAACTCGCCCGCCTCCGCCGCCACGCCGGCACCGACAACCTGTTCGTCGTCGTCGATGAAACGAACGGCCTGATCCCGAATATCCGCCGCCACGACCGGGTCATCCGGATGACCGACCAGACCGCCGCCGCCGAAGGCTTTCTGCTCAGCCCGAAAAACAACGTCTTCTGGCACAACACCGACTACCAGCTGTACCACTTCATCGACCTGTTCCCGCAATTCGCCTACATCGTCACGGTCGAGTACGACTTCGTGGTCAATGTCGACATCGCCAACATCGTCCAAACGATGGCGGCACGGAGCCTGGATTTCATCGGCGAACCGCTCCGCGGCGACCCGGCCACCTGGCCCTGGCGAAAATTCACCACCCCATACTATCCAGAAAATTTCGATTTTGTCGGGCGCCTGCTCTGCTTCGCGGTGTTCAGCCGCACCTTCGCCTTGCAGCTGCAAGCCAGCCGTCGAGACCACGCCAACCGCTTCCTGAACCACGAGATCACCCATACCGGGACAGACTCGCCCTGGCCGATCAGCGAAGGCTTTGTCGGCGCCGAAATCGCCCGGCTCGGCGCGCCGACCATGACATTGGCGGAATTTGGCGATGTCACCGCCTATGACTGGGCGCCTGCCCGGCCCGAACCACAGCTGCCCGAGCTGTCGGCATTTGCTTTCATCCACCCGTTGCTCGACGTGCCGCGCTTTATCCGCTCCAGCCTCAAGCTCAAGGTCAACAACCCGGAAGACATTTTCAACCCACGCAGTTTCCTCGGCGGCGCGGCCATGCACTGCGATACACAAAGTCTGATCCCGCCTTTCTTGCGGTACTTCGCAAGCCAGGGAAACTTCGAAGCTGTGGCGCGCCTGCGGCTCTACGCCGAGCAACGCGGCGCCGACCCCGCCGTCTTCAACGTCGCGCGCGGCAAACCGGCGACCCAAAGCTCGACCTCAGACCACTCCCGCGCCCAGACCACCTCCGGCGACGCCGCCGGCGCCGTCAACGGCGTCATCGATGGCAGCTTCGGTTTCCACACCGGCCTGGACGCGCCGCCCTGGTGGTGCGTCGACCTCGAGGCGCTCTACCCGGTCCGCGAAATCCGCGTCTACAACCGGCTGGACGTGCCGCACCGCGCCCGCAGCCTGATCGCCGCCTCATCGGAGGACATGATCGCCTGGACCATCCGCTACCGGCACCCGCCGGACGAGAATTTCGGCGGTGCTGACGGCCGTCCGCTCGCGATCCGCTTCCCCGAGCCGATCACCATGCGGTTCCTGCGACTGCAACTCGCCGTGCGCGAGGTCCTGCACCTAGACGAGGTCGAGGTTCTGGTCTGATCGCTGCGCTCTAGCTTGCGCCCCGACCGCCATGTTAAGGCCGCGCCCATGTCGATCGTGCTGGCCTTGCCCAAAGGGCGGATTCTGGACGAATGCAGCCCGTTGCTGGCCGCGGCGGGCATCGCCCCGGCCGCCGATTATGCCGACGAAGCCAGCCGTCGCCTGCGCTTTCCCACCAACAATCCGGCGCTGGACGTGATTCGCGTCCGCTCCTTCGACGTCGCCACCTTCGTCGCCTTCGGCGCCGCGCAGCTCGGCATTTGCGGCGGCGACGTGCTGATGGAGTTCGACTACCCGGAGATCTACGCCCCGCTCGACCTCGACATCGGCCATTGCCGCATCGCGGTCGCTGAGCCGCGTGACGGCGCCGGCCGCACCGACCTCGCGGCGCAATCGCGCATCCGTGTCGCCAGCAAATACCCCAACGTCACCCGCAAGCACTTCGCCGCACGCGGCATCCACGCGGAGATCGTCGCGCTCAGCGGCTCGATGGAACTGGCCCCCGGCCTCGGCCTGTCGCGGCTGATCGTCGATCTGGTGCAGACCGGCGGCACGTTGAAAGCCAACGGCCTGGTCGAGACCGAGGTGATCGCCGCCGTTTCCTCCCGCCTGATCGTCAACAGGATCGCGTTGAAAACCCGCCCGGAGGAAATCGGCGCCTGGATCGAGACCTTCCGCAAGGCTTTGACGCGGCGCGAACAGCGCGGCCGCGCCGCATGAGGCTGGCCACCGCCGCGCCCGATTTCGAGGCACGGTTCGCCAAGCTGCTGTCCCGTTCGACGACGGAACCGACGCTGGAGGCAACGGTGCGGGAGATCATCGCCCGCGTCCGCCGCGACGGCGACGCCGCCGTCGTCGATTATACCAACCGCTTCGACCGGGTACGGCTTACGGTCGAAACCTTGGCCGTCACGCCTCCGGAAATCGCCGCCGCCACCGCCGCCGTTCCGGCCGAACTGCACGCCGCGCTCTCGCTTGCCGCGTCACGCATCGAAGCCTTCCACCGCGCCCAGATGCCGGCCGACCTCCAGCTCACCGACGATGCCGGCGCAACCATGGGCCTGCGCTGGAGCGCGCTCGACGCCGTCGGCATCTACGTCCCCGGCGGCAAAGCCTCCTACCCTTCCTCGGTGCTGATGAACGCCATCCCGGCACGGGTCGCCGGCGTATCCCGCATCGCGATGTGCGTGCCGGCGCCGGACGGCGTGCTCAACCCCCTGGTGCTGGCCGCCGCCAACCTCGCCGGCGTCACCGAGATCTACCGCATCGGCGGCGCCCAGGCGGTAGCGGCGCTCGCCTACGGCACCGGCCTTATCCCGCCGGTCGACCGGATCACCGGCCCCGGCAATGCCTATGTCGCGGAAGCCAAACGCCAGGTTTACGGCAAGGTCGGCATCGACTCCATCGCCGGGCCCTCCGAAGTGCTGATCCTCGCCGACGCCGCCAACGACCCCGCGCACATCGCCCTCGACCTGCTGGCGCAGGCCGAGCACGGCGAAGATTCGCAATCGATCCTCATCACCACCGACGATGCTTTCGCCGACGCGGTGGCCGAAGCCGTTGCCGCCGCGCTGACCACGCTGCCGCGCGCGAACATCGCCGGCGCCAGTTGGGCCGATTACGGCGCCATCATCCTGGTCCGCGATTGGGAGGAAGCCGCCACTCTCACCAACCGCATTGCACCCGAACATCTGCAACTCATGCTGCCGACCCCCGAACATGTCTTTGCTAAAATCCGCCATGCCGGCGCGGTCTTCCTCGGCACCAACTGCCCGGAAGCGATCGGCGACTACATCGCCGGCCCGAATCACACCCTGCCCACCTCCGGCACCGCCCGCTTCGCCTCCGGCCTCTCGGTCTACGATTTCCTGAAACGCACCAGCTGGGTTTCCCTTACTAACGCTGCCTTCGCCGCCCTCGGCCCCGCCGCGGTGGCGCTGGCGACCGCTGAAAGCCTCACCGCCCATGCCGGATCGGTAGCCTGCCGGCTGGCGGAAACTTGACCAAAATCGCCGCTCAGCCCATGTGACGGCCAGTTCCGAGAACCCCGTTTCAAGAGGCCTGTTTGTCCAAAGAAGATATGATCGAATTCAGCGGCATGGTGACCGAGCTGCTGCCCAACGCAATGTTTCGCGTCAAACTCGACAACGAGCACGTCATTCTCGCGCATACCAGCGGCAAGATGCGCAAGAACCGCATTCGCGTCCTCGCCGGCGACCGCGTCAATGTCGAAATGACTCCCTACGACCTCACCAAGGGTCGGATCACATTCCGGTTCAAATAACCCGGCTCGTCCTCGCCTCCACCAGTCCGCGCCGCCTCGCTCTGCTCCGGCAGATCGGCCTCGAACCGGACGAAATTTTTGCTCCGGACATCGATGAGACGCCGCATCCGGGCGAGCCGCCCCGGTTGCACGCCGCCCGGCTCGCCCTTGGGAAACTAGCCGCGACGCAGCTCGACGGCTTCATCCTCGCGGCGGACACCGTGGTCGCCGCCGGCGCCCGCATCCTGCCGAAAACCGACACCGAGGCGCAGGCCGCGCGTTGCCTCGCTTTACTCTCGGGCCGCCGCCACCGCGTCTTCACCGCGGTTGCGGTCCGCGCCCCGGACGGCAAGATCGCCAGCCGCACCGTCGTCTCGGTCGTCGGCTTCGCCCGGCTCGACGCACCGGCGACCGCCGCCTACCTCGCCACCGGCGAATGGCAAGGCAAGGCCGGCGGCTACGCCATCCAGGGCCAGGCCGCCGCCTTTATCGACTTCATCTCCGGCTCCCATTCCGCCGTCGTCGGCCTGCCGCTGCACGAGACGGCCAAGTTGCTAAACGGTCTCGGCTACCGCCGATGACCCACATCGCCGTCTCGGTTCAGGACGGCGCCGCCCGGATTGCTTTGCTCAACGGCGACACCCTGACCGAGTACGCGCTCTGGGATCCGGCCCGGCCGGACGGCGTGGGCGACCTCTTTACCGGCCGCGTCACCGCACGAGTCCCGGCGCTGGCTGGGAGTTTCATCGATATGGGCGGTCCGGCTGGCGCAATGCCCGGTTTCCTGCCTGACAGCGCCGGCGCCAGCCGCGCCCATGTCGGCCAGCTTCTGGCCGTCGCCGTGGCGCGGGCGGCGCAAGGCGGCAAAGGCCCCCGGCTGCGTATGGCGCCGCATCCGCCCGCCGCCACCGCCGGCCTGCACCGCCGTGGTCCCGGCCCGCTCGTCGAGCTAGCGGAACGCTTTCCGGCGGCACGCCTGGTGATCGACGACCACGCCTTCATGGCCCGCCTGCGGCCAGCCTTCCAGGATCGTCTCGACTACCGCAAAACCGCCTTCGATCCGATCCTGGAAGATGAAATCGCCGACCTCGTGTTGCCGACCGCTGCCCTGCCCTGCGGCGCGCTAATGCACATCGCACCCAGCCCAGCGCTGACCGCCATCGACATCGACAGCGCCGCCGCCAGCGCCGATACGGCGCCTAAAAGCCACGCCCAACTTACCCTCAACACCGCGCTGCTCCCCGAACTCGCCCGGCAGATCGTGCTGCGAAACCTCGCCGGCGCCATCCTCATCGACTTCGCCGGCATGAAGCCCCGGGCCCGCGCCGGCTTGCTGGCGCCACTCGGCCATGCGCTCGCGGCCGACCCGCTGAAACCCCGCCTGCTCGGCCTCACCGCCCTCGGCTTCGCGGAAATCTCCCGGCCCCGCATCCGCCCGCCCTTGCACGAGCAACGCGCCGTCTTATCTGCCCGCGCATGACCACGGAACCAAAATGTCCGATCTGCGGCAAGCCGGCCGAAGCACTCCATAAGCCATTCTGCTCGCCCCGCTGCGCCGAGGTCGATCTCGGCCGCTGGCTCACCGAATCCTACTCCCTTCCCGCCGCCCCACCGCCGGAAGACGAGGAAGAGGGTTAGAATTACGTTAGTCTGACTTACGTTTGCGCCGATTTGACAAGCGGCCGGTTAGGCAGGACACCGCGCCATGGCCGCCAAAGTCTCGTTCAGCCGCATTGGCTTCCTGCTCTCCTGCTTCCTGTTGCCCGGCCTGATCGGCACGTTCGCGAGCTTCTCGATCCCGGCGCCGGTGGTGGACGAAATGCACCAGGACGCCGCGTTGGACGCGGTCCTCGCCGCCCCAAACATCCCCGCGCAACAAGCCGCTATCGCCCATCTGCAGGACGCGACCGACCCCGACACCGCCGCCATCGTAACCAAGGGAATCGGCCCGCTCGGTACCCGGGTCGCCGCCGCGCGCGCCAACATGCACAACGAGGTTTTGTCCCAGGCCCGATCGGAAGCCTACCGGATTCGCCTTATGGTCATTACAATGACCGTCCTCGCCGCCGGCTTCGGCGTCGCTCTTTTGGGGCCCGGACGCCAACCTGCCTGACGTCTCCGGCTCAATGCACCAGGTTGGGCACCATGTCGTTCTGGATGATCGCCGCCTGCGCCAGCGGCCGGTTCGCAGCGATCGCCATAGGCGTGCCGTCCGCGGCATGGATCGCGAACGCCGGACCATTATCGGTCATCACCGGCTTGACGAACGCGATCTGCTCCATCCCAGCCGCGCCAATTGCGCCGTGGAAATCTCGTGGATGTCGAAAATCACACCGGGGTTCAACCCCGCCGTGCCGTCATGCATCTTAACGTCTGTCTTAGCGTCCATGATAAAAGTCCTTTCAACGCCGGAAATCTCACCGTCGATGACGATGATGTCAGTATTAAGCCCGCCGCCGCCTAGTCGTTCGAGGTTGAGCTTCCATCCACAGTTCGAGTCGGCGCCACGGAAGTTTTGCTGGCCCCTTTGGAAATCGGGATGGTCTTCACAACCGGTTGCGGCACCGGCCGCACCAAATCGACATGCAACAGACCATTATCGAGCCAGGCCCCCTTCACCTCAATGCCCTCGGCGATCACAAAAGCCCGCTGAAACTGCCTGGCGGCGATGCCGCGATGCAGAAACACGCGCCCGTGACCGTCATCAATCTGCCGTCCGCGGATTACCAGTTGGTTATCCTCGAGCGTTATCTGCAGGTCATCCATGGTAAAGCCGGCAACCGCCAAGGTGATCCGCAGCGAAATCGGGCTCAATTGCTCGATATTGTAAGGCGGGTACCCATCCGACGAGCTTTTCGCGGCGCGCTCGATCATTTGTTCGAGATGATCGAAACCGAGAAACATCGGCGACGTAAAGACACGAGTGTTCATAATCTAGAGCTCCCCCGATTTGAGCGAAGCAGGCGGCAGACCCACAATTGGCATCTGCTAAAGCGTTATGTTGGCAGAAGCGGCGAGGCATGCAAGAGGCCGCGTTGCCGCCCGCGCTGCACCGCACTAAAGCCTTGCCATGTCAGCCGCCGCCCCGATCCTGCCGATCCTCATCGTTCCCGCCCCCGCCTTGCGCAAAATCAGCCGGCCTGTCACCGCCGCCGATGCGCGTGAGCTGGCAGCGCTGATCCCGAAACTGTTCGCGACAATGTACAAGGCGCCCGGCATCGGCCTGGCGGCGCCGCAGGTTGGCAAGCTGCTCCGCGTCTTCGTCGCCGACCTCGCGCCCGACAAGCTGCCGGCGCCGATGGTGCTGATCAATCCGGAAGTCACCGCCGCCTCGCCTGAAAAGGCCGTCCGCGAGGAAGGCTGCCTGTCGCTGCCGGAGCAATATGCCGAAGTGGCCCGCCCGGCCCGGGTGACCGTGAAATACCAGGACCAGGCTGGCGCCAGACGCGAGATCGAGGCGGAGGGCCTGCTCGCCGCCTGCCTGCAGCACGAGATCGACCATCTGAACGGCGTGCTGTTCGTCGACTACCTCTCGCCGTTGAAGCGCAACATGCTGCTGCGCCGGCTCGCCAAGGATCAAAAAGACCGGAAAGCCAAATAGCGTGCGGCTCGCCTTCATGGGGTCGCCGGACTTCGCGGTGCCGGCGCTGCACGCGCTGGCGGCGGCCGGGCATGAGATCGCGGTGGTTTACGCGCAGCCGCCGAAACCAGCCGGCCGCGGCCAGAAGGAGACGCTCTGCCCGGTACACCGCGCCGCCTTGGAACTCGGGCTGCCCGTCCGCACCCCGAAGCGGTTGCGCGGCAACATTGCGGAGGCCGATTATTTCTCAGGGCTGGTCCTGGATGCCGCCGTTATCGCCGCCTACGGGCTGATCCTGCCGGAACCGATCCTGGCCGCCCCCCGCCTTGGCTGCCTGAACATCCACGCCAGCCTGCTGCCACGCTGGCGCGGCGCGGCGCCGATCCAGGCCGCAATCCTGGCTGGCGACGCCCAAACCGGCATCACCATCATGCAGATGGACGCCGGGCTGGACACCGGCGCCATGCTGCGCGCCGAAGCCACCCCGATCGGCCCAGGCGACACCGCCGCCGACCTGCACGACCGCCTGGCCAGCATCGGCGCCGCGCTGATCACGCAAGTGCTGACGCAGCCGCCGCCGCCGCAAGCGCAGGACGAAACCCGCGCCACCTATGCCCCAAAACTCTCTCGCGAGAGCGCCAGGCTGGACTTCACCGAACCCGCAACGGCGCTGGAACGCCAGGTCCGAGCCTACCATCCCTGGCCCGGCTCGACGGCGATGCTGGGCGACGTGGCGATCAAAATCCTGGCAGCCGAGGTCACTTCTGGCACCGGCAGCCCAGGCCTGATCCTGGACGACCGGCTGACAATCGCCTGCGGAACCGGCGCTCTGCGCCCCACCAGGCTGCAACGGCCGGGCAAGGCGCCGCTGCCGGCGGCAGACTTCCTGCGCGGCTTCCCGCTGCCGCCTGGCGCCAGGCTGACATGACGATCTGGGTGCTGGAAGTCGAATATGACGGCACCCCCTTCATGGGCTGGCAGCGGCAAAAGCACGGCCCGTCGGTCCAGCAGGTGATCGAGGAAGCGGCGGCGATGCTGTGCAACGGCGCCCCGCCCGCCGCTCTCGCCGCCGGCCGTACCGATGCCGGGGTGCACGCGCTTGGGCAGATCGTACAGATCGAGCTGCCGGATTTTACCACTCACCGGCTGCGCGAAGCGATGAACTACCACCTGAAGCCGCACCCGGTCGCGGTGCTGCGCGCCGCTCCGGCCCCGCCCGGCTGGAGCGCCCGTTTTTCGGCGATCCACCGCCACTACCGCTACATCATCTCCAACCGCCCGGCCTTGCCGACGCTCCGCGCCGGCCGGGTCTGGCATGTCGCCCGCCACCTGAACGAGGCCGCAATGGACCAGGCGGCGCGCAGCCTGCTTGGCCACCACGACTTCTCCGCCTTCCGCGCCGCCGCCTGCCAGGCGAAGTCGCCGCTCCGCACGCTCGATGCGCTGACAGTCACACGGCAAGGCGCGGACATCGTCATCGAGGCCGGCGCCCGCAGCTTCTTGCATCATCAGGTCCGCAACATGGTAGGCTCGTTGAAGCTGGTGGGCGAAGGACGCTGGCCGACGGCACGCCTGGCCGAGGTGCTAGCCGCCGGCGACCGCGCCGCCGCCGGGCCTACGGCGCCGGCCGCTGGGCTATACTTCGTCGCCATCGACTACGCCGAGGACCTGGGACTGCTTTGAGAACCCTGCCGCAAGATGGCTCGCTTGCGCGCCCAGAACCCCTGTGTTCATTAAAACCATGAACAAGCCGATGGATTTCTCCAAGCCCGACCAACGAAACGCCGCGCTCACAGCGGAGCGCAATCGCAAAATGGCCGCCTCCGCCCACGCCTATGTCCGTGGCAGCACGGTAAGGTTTTACCAATGGCTGGAAGACCTCAGCCGCGCCGCTCTGCCCAAAGGCCCGCCGGTTTGGATTTGCGGCGATTGCCACGTCGGCAACATCGGACCGGTCGCCAACGCCGCCGGCGCACTCGCCATCCAGATCCGCGACCTGGACCAGACCGTGATCGGCAATCCGGCGCATGACCTGATCCGGCTCGGCCTGTCGCTGGCCATGGCGGCGCGGGGCTCGGATCTGCCCGGCATCGTCACCGCAACGATGATCGAGCGCATGGTGGAAGGCTACGAAGCCGCCTTCGCGCCAGCCCATTCCGACGCACATGACGACGCCGACACCATGCCGAAGAGCGTCCGGCTAGTGATGCGCCGCGCCGCCGGCCGATCCTGGCGCCACCTCGCCGACGAGCGGATCGAAGGCGTCGAGCCAACCATCCCGCTCGGCAAACGATTCTGGCCATTGACCAAGGCGGAACGTCGCGCCGTCGACGAACTCTTTGCCGGGCCGGCTCTGCAGCGGCTCGTCACCGCGCTCAGGCACCGCGACGGCGACGCGCCGATCCGGGTCATGGATGCCGCCTACTGGCGCAAGGGTTGCAGCTCGCTCGGCCGGCTGCGGATGGCGGTGCTGGTCGCGGTCAGCAGCGGCAAGGCCGAACGGCATTGCCTGATCGACGCCAAGGAAGCGATCGCGCCGGCCGCGCCCCGGTCAAAAACCGCCGCCATGCCGCGCGACAACGCTGAGCGGGTGGTCACCGGCGCGCGCCATCTCTCGCCCTTTCTTGGCTCGCGCATGCAAAGCGGCCGGATGCTGGACAAGGCGGTGTTCCTGCGCGAGTTGCTGCCGCAGGACCTGAAGCTGGAGATTGAAAGCCTGACCCGCGCCGAAGCGATGGCGGTCGCCGAATTCCTCGCCAACGTCGTCGGCCGCGCCCATGCCCGCCAGCTCAACGCCGTCCAGCGCAAAGACTGGCTGGCGGAGCTGCAACGCAACCGCTCGAAAACGCTCAACGCTCCCTCGTGGCTATGGAACAGCGTCGTCGATCTGGTGGCGCTGCACGAAGCGGCCTACCTGGAGCACTGCCGCCTGTATGCCCTGGATGTCGCGGCTTAAAGCAGGGCCCGCGGCATTGTCAGCCGCGCCAGTGACCAGCGATCCAGCCGCCATAGGGCCCGTAATGGCCCGGTATCCAAACCGCATGAGGCGCCGGCGCGTACACCACCGGCCCGGGTGCGGGTTCGACATAGCAACCGGTGAGCGGCACCGCCATTAGAGCAAGAACAAAAACCCCGACTAGTTTTCCCATGAGAAGTCTCCTGGCTAGGCGACTTTGATGCCGCCGGAATGCGACCCATTCAAGGCATCAACGTAACAACGTGTAAAAGCGATTCGCCACGCAATAGCGAGATTCAGCTCCTGGCGGACGAGGTATCCGACCAAACTGTCAGATATGCCTTGTATATCAACAAAGTGATCCCAGAATGCTTCACCGTCCCACGTTCTAAGCCACAAAATCTAATGACATAGCTACGCACGGTGGTGCAGGCAAACTCGCGTATATAATGGAGTAGCGCAATGAACCCGGGATTTCTGGCCAGTCTGACTTGGTACAAGCTTCTGACCGATTGGGGAGGTTTGTTAGGCGGCGGCGCAGCACTAGTTGCCGCTGGTAACGCATATCTCGCCGGGCAGCAGCAAGTGGAAACCACCTAAAATTTGGCCATAGGCCAGTTTTATGAGGGCAAAAATACGTAATCTGCGGTCATGGGGAACAGTCGCACAAGCAAGATTGCGATAGCCAGTGCCGGGCCGAACGGCACCGCCTTGTTTAGGTCTGACTTGCGGGCGACGGGGAAGAGCAGCACCATCGCGATTCCGAAAAGTGCAGCGTCAAAGACGATAGTGGGCAAGGCGGCGATGCCGGTCCAGGCGCCGGCAGCGGCGAGCAGCTTGGCATCCCCTCGCCCAAGGCCAGATCGGCCCCGCAGACTTCGATAGACCAGCGCGATGCCTTGGAACACGCTGTACCCTACGATCGCTCCCAGAGCATGAGCTGCAACCGCGTCCCGCGCGAGCAGCCAGGTGACGCATAATCCAGCAACCACCAGCGGCAGGGTAAGCACATCGGGCAGGATGTAATGCCTCGCGTCGATCCAGCCTAACGTAAGCAGGACCCAACCCAAACCGCAATCCGCCCAAAGTTTCCCAGCACTGTCATCCACCAGCGCCGCCAGCCCCGCTACCACGACCGCGGCACATTCTACAGCCATATGAAACCTGTCGATCGCCAGGCGGCAAAACCGGCAGCGGCCCCGCAGCCATAAGAAACTGCCAATCGGCACCAGGTCGATCGGCGCTAAAACGTGGCGGCACGATTCACATTCGGATCGTGCCAGGACCACGCTTTGCCCCCGTGGCAGCCGCCGAATCAACACACCGGCAACGCTGCCGGCAAAGGGCGCCGCGAGCAGCGGCGGCAACCAGAAAATCATCACGTTCCTAACAGATCGATCTGCTGACCTCCTAGCCTGATCCTGCGGCCATGGCACCCTATGATCGATGCTTGAAGCGGTTGCAATTGCCGGGCAGCGACCGCCCAATCGACGCACCTATCCAACAATGTTCAAACGGTGCAAACTTTTTTTAGCCGTTTGCGTCATAGCGATACCGGTATAGGGCGGCCGTACTAACGGCGATGACCGAAAAGTTTCCTTGCCGCACTTAGCACCCTCATCTGGTAATCGCGGTTCAACAACTGAGTGTGTGAATGGTAGTCCCCGATGGAGGCCATCAGATTACCGCCGGACGAGTCTATGTATGTGCGTAGAATCACGCCCGCCGCGGCAATATTAAAGCAAGGTGCATTCGTAAGCTTTTCCTGAACGATGGCGGGCGAAAGCCGAGTGTACTGCGACAACGCCGCGATCCAGATGGTGTTGACCTGCATCACGCCAAAATCCTCGGACCCATTAGCATTGTGGTGGACGGCGCCGTTTACACCGCCCTCTACTGCCTGAATAGACGGCAGAACGCGCGGTGGCAGATTATAGATGGACGAAACAAGAACCACGCAAGCTAAATAGGAAAGAGCCATTTAATGAATTCTCGATCAGACCAGGGCGTAACGATAGTCGGTTCTCTGATTAAGGCCAAACCATTAAAGAAAGAAGGCAAACTATTTGTGGAGCTGTCGCCGCCGCCGTTCATTGTAATGGATCGAGCCGTCTGACATCCACCGTCCGTGCTGGTATGAGCCTTGTTTGCTGATAGCATTGTTGGCTCTAGTATGCGATTGTTCTGCTGTGCCCAGGGTGCCAATAAAGCCCGCGACGGCGCCGCTGATGGTCGTTGTATCGCCGGGGTCACGAAATTGAACAGTCTGCGCAACGGATACGCTTAAAAAGGCGAGGCAACAAATGCAACTGGTAGTGCCTCAGTTTGAAATCTCGGCCACAGCGGCCTTCTAATAGCTAGTTGAGAAAGGCAGACGAAATGGCTTGTTACAACTTGTAAGGCAAGCGCCTTTTCATTTTTGCCGTCTTAATCGGCGTCGCCGGCTTTACAAGACTGCCGGTTAGCAACCCGCATATCATCACCTCAGGCATCGCCGGCACCTTGACGACTGGCGGACAGGGCATTCAAGGCCGCATGGTGAGCCGCATCCGAAATGCACTAAGCGCCAGGGCCAGATTAGCTGGCGCCTCCCCAAGGAACTTTGCAAGCACTTAGCACCGTGTCTTTGATTGCGCCCTGGCATAAAAGACGGCGATCTTGCGATCGCCGCCTTTCCTTTAGCCGTAAGACCCTGACGTTAGCGGCCGGGGTAGCTGGCGCAGGTGGTTGTATTGTCGATGTTCAAGTTGTGCTTGCTCGTATTGCTCAAAAAGTTGTTCACGACGGCCGTGACATATTTCGACGCGCCCGAGTTGGGGAGCGGCACAAAGCCATTGTTCTTGATAATCGTGGTGTAGGCGGTGTTGTTGTATTGAGCCGTAAGAAAGCCGTTGATGGCGGTTCCGGCTTGCTTGTTGGCATAGCAGGTGCTGAGGTCCATCGTCGTGTAACCGACAATGGGATAGCCCTTGTTAGCCTGCGGAATCGCCGGCACCCAGTTCAGGGGGTTCATCGCGCTCGCCAGGGTCGAGGGTGGCTGTCCGTTGGTCGATCCCGGGCCGGGATTCGCCAAGGCGGTTTCGGTGTTCGCGACATTCGGCAGGTTGGCGACGTGGTTGACGCTGTTGACGATTTTGGCGACCTGGAGGCTGGTCGTGTTTGCCGACATCGGGGCGATCGAGGTGTAGTCGGGGCTGAGGTAGCCGAAGCTGTTGGCGGTCGCGACCAGTTGGGTCGCAACATTGGCGCTGCCGCTTTCGCCCGTAAAGTTAGCCGGCGGGGTGCTGCCCGTGAACAGAGAGGCGAAGGTTTTGGTAATCGGCACCGGCAGAGTCGGGAAGCTGGAGTTGCTGGAGGTGCAGACGGCGTTCAGGTGCTGCGTGAGCAGGAAGCTCGTGCCGCTACCATCGGCCCGGTAAACGACGTTGATGGTGGTGCCGGCCGGGATCGATGAAACCAGCGCGTGCCAGTCACTGATCTTGCCCGAAAGCACGCCGCAAATCTGCGGGTCAGTCAGGGTCAGGCTATCGGTGCCCGACACGCCGCTCTCGTTGTACGGGATGGTGATCGGCGTGCCGAAGGTCGGGATCTGAATGATCGGGCCATCAGTCGACGAATTGGCATAGCTGCCGGTGGCAGGGTTGGTGAGCTGCGATGCGGCAAGGAATGCGTCGCTGGCGCCGATATCGACCTGCGTGCCAACGATCGTACCATAGGTGAGCGTACCTGCCGGAACGTTTTCGAACTGGGTAATATCGTTGTTCAGGAACGCGGCCTGGCCGGCTCCGCTACCGACCGCTTCATAATCGAACAGGGTCGAAGGGTTGTGCGAAGTATCATATTTATATTCGGCGATGTAGGTCGGGGCGGCCAGGCTGGAGCCGCCTGTGTTGAGGGTAACAGACGCGGCATGCGCAGCGCTGAACGACAGCGCAGCAGCAAATATACTGCTAGCAAGATGTTTGCGGGTCATAAGTTGTCCTTGTGTATGAGGATCCGTTTATGTGTAAGGCCACTGGGCTGGTTGGACGCCGAGCGACCATTTGATAGCAGAGTCAAACGGCTAGATTTATTGTAACCATAAGAACTTTCCACGTCAGTTATGTTGCATTGTGGTGATGGTTCGATGGCCAAGTAGTTCGCACACTACGTTGCGTTGTTCTGAGGCATATCAAATCAGGTTGGCCCGATATTGCGGGAGATCTTAGGATACGAAAACATGAACGACGCGAGGCTACTGTCACTCAGGAATTCCACCAGAGGCATGTCGCGTACACTTGGACCTGCAAAGTTACGTCCGAAAGCCGCCTTAATATGACGTCGTAGTCAAGACATTTGCTGTTACATCCGGCGGCGCCGGTCTCTTCAGGTGGCACTATGTGGCAATGCTGCTATAGGGTGCATGTCGTATCTGAGGCAGAGCTAATGTTTCTAACAGCACGATCATCGGCAACTCGCGGTATCAAAACAGAGAATGGCGAGGCTGGCTTCACGCTGCTCGAATTGATGGTCGTCATCGTTATCATCGGCCTGTTGATCGGCTTGGTGGCGCCGGCGGTGCTGCGCCAACTCGGCCATGCCAAGGAATCAATCGCCCGGCAATCAGTCTCCCAGCTCGGCTCGGTATTAGATCTCTACAAACTCGATGTCGGCAGCTACCCGACCACCGAAGATGGCCTAGCAGCGCTTCTAACGCAGCCGACGGACGCGCAGAACTGGGCCGGCCCCTACATGAAGAGCGATCGCGTTCCGGTCGACACCTGGGGCCACCCCTACTTGTACCAGTCGCCCTCCGCGCGGCCAGGGCTAGATTATGACCTCTGCTCCCTCGGCGCAGCGGATCAGCCCGGCGCGCCCGGTGCTCCCGGACTAATCTGCAACCACTAGGCTGCAGTCATGGGCTCCTGTCGAGGGCGAGCAGCCGAATGGTGGCAGCGTCGAGCCAGACCGTAATCAGCGGCGCGAGCCCGCTCATGCCGCGACGTCGGCGCTTTGTCATTGCGACAATCAAAAACACGAGCCGCGGAACTCTTAGCCCGCGCCTTGGTCGTGCCCGCGACAAGCGTGTGCGGCGCTCTCCGGCAGATGAGGCGGTTGCCAGTGCACCGGCGATCCGTCGGCCGATCATAATGGCCGGTTGGGACGGGCCGAAGCCGGCGGCGGCCCGCCCGGCGCCGCTCCGCCAGGCGCGTATTGCGGATGCACTTTCACAGCGCCGTGCGGCCCCAGCAGGCTAACGCTGTCGGGCGTGATCGTCCGCACGTGATAGGCGCCAATCTTGCCGCCCACGGCGACCACCATCGGCGTGCCGGCGTCGCCGGCAAACAACGCGCTGCGGCCGGCCGCCGTCACTATGATGGCGGAAAGCCGCGGCAGCGTGTCGTCCACCGCCGCCGCCGCGGCCGCGGCGAGCGGCCGGCGGTCTGCACGAAACAACGGCCGCGCCAAGACGATCGCTGCAGATTGCCCCAAGGAAGAGTCGTCAGGTGCGGCGGCCGGCGGCAACTGTGGAAGCGTCGGCGGCACTACCGCCGGCAGGTCGCGGGGAACGGCTAAAAGCTCGGCCACAGCACATAGCGCCAGCACGACGGCAAGACCAGCGGCCAAGACTTGGCTGTTCACGGCGGGCCGCCGGCGCGAAACGCGGACACGGTCAGCCCCGCTTGCAACGTCACATCCTGCCCCGGATCGGGCTGCGCCGAAGCCGTGATGCTGAGGTCATCGGCCACCATTCTTGGCTCCGCCACGTCAATTGATGTCAACAACGCGACTAGAGTCGGCCAGGTAGCGGTAACGCTGATCTCGGCGCCGATCCGGCGCAGCGCCCCCACCGGCTGTGCTGGCAGCATTGCCACGCTGTCCAGGCTGATCCCGGCCCGGTCCGCCAGATTTTGCAAAGTCGATTGCAAATTGGCGCCGGCAATCGCGTCGGTGTCGCCCGGTAGCAGAATCTGCGTTTCCGTTGCCCGCGCAGCGACGCTTTCGGCCTCTCGCCGCAGCGCCGGCAGGCTCTGCCGTAATGTTGTCATATGGGCAAGCCGTTGCCGCGCCGCCGCGAGCTGGTCCTGCCGCGCCCCATACCAATCCAAGGCGGGCGCCGCGGCGCCCAGCCACAGTATCGCCAGGACCACAACCGTGGAACCGGCTGCCAGCGCCTGGCCTGCCCGCCCCTCTGGCAACCCGCCCAAGCTGCTCACGGCGCTACCTTCGCCTGGATCGAAAACAAATCAGCGGCGCCGTTGATTGCGCGCGTCACTGGCGCGACGAATGTCGGATCGTTCAGCCCCGACGCCGCCAGCGCGGAAATGAGCTTGGCGGCGTCACCCGATTGTCCATCAATCGACAGGTTGCCGGATCTCAGTGTCAAATCGGAAAGCCAGGTGCCGTCGGGTAGGGCGGAGGTCACCGCCGCCAGGTTGCGCAGCGCGTCGCCGCTACGCCGCGCGGCCGTAATCGCTGCCTCGCCCGATGCGCCAGCCGTCAGCATGCCCCGCAGCCTGACGACCTCCTGCTGCGCCGGCTCCAGTGCCGCAATCTGCCGCGTCGTGTCCGCCAGCTCCCATTGCTGCCGAATCACAGGGATCGCTAGACAAGCGAGCGCCAGCCCGGCGCACAACGCATATAGAGCTGCTTTCCCCGCACCGCTCACCTGCGCCGGTGCAAACATTTCGACGCAGCCGGCCTCGCATTCCAGAAAAGTTGGTCGCAGATCGACCCGGCAAAGTGCCTCGAGCAGCATTTCCACCGGCTTGCGAGGCGCGACGATCAGCGTCAAGCGAAGCCCGCGAGGCGGGTCGCGCCGCAACCCCGAGATACCCCAAAAAACTTCGTCGGCGTCGAAAGGCGTCAGCCGGTCCATCTCGTAGCCGAGCGCGGTATGCACATCCCGCTCGGCCGCTAACGGCAGAACCACCTCGCGGTGCAGCACCATCCCAGTCGGTAGCCGCAAGCCCAAGCTCGGCGCCGCCGGAGTGGCCGGCGATTTGCGGCCGAGGTCAAGGACGGCGATCTTGCTTTCCTGGCCGCCGCGCCGGATGAGAAGGTCGCCGGTCAAGACCAGCGGCTCGACCCCGAAATGCTGCAGCGCGATGATCCGCGCATCCGGTAGCGGCGCGCGGCGGCTCCGCCAGCCCAGAGTCAGACTCCGCATCTGGCGCAGCCACCAGGAGAAGATGTCTCCAAACATCATCGCCCCGCCGGTTATATTTGCCTGCATCAGTGTCGGGTTAGGACGTACGTTAGCCGGTGAATAATGAAAGTTTGAAGTCAGTCGCCGCCAGAGAGGTGCACCCGCCGGACCGAGCCAATGTCCCGTGTCCAAAAGCGGACGAGATGCGCACTGGCAAGGACTGGCCACCGCTGGTTGATGCAAGCAACTCCGCTACCAGCTTCCCAACTAAAATGCACCGGGAACCGAACGCGCGGACTGTGGCTTAGCCATCGGTAAGCGTCTTCAGAAAGGCGATGATATCCTGCTCCTCCCGGCGGTTTAGCGCTGGGGCCTGGCCAAGCTGCCGGTCCAACGGTGGATCCGCTGTATCGATGTTCGCCCGATAGCGTTTCGGCAGATCGTTAAATTGTTCAACCCGGCCATCGGCACCGCGAGGATAGACTTCTTCAGGTCTGGTATCCCGGAAGTCATAGAAATCCAGCACCTGCTGCAAGTTATGATCCGCGCCGTTATGAAAGAAAACTTTGCGGGTCGCCGCATTCCTCAGCGTGGGCGTGAGAAACATGCCACAAAGCTGGGGCTGGGTACTCAGGTCGATGCGGTAAGGCCCGCAGATACCTAGATCGAAATAATCATCCGAATGGTTTGCAAGCAGCTTCAGGTTTCGCGGCACGCCGAGCGCCTCGAACTGGTGGTCGGTGAACAGCGGCGGCCGATCGTCCAGCGTCGGCTGGTCGAGATGGCAGGCACCGCAATCGCCCTTCTTTGGGTCGTTGAAAAGGATATAGCCGCGCATCTCCGCCTGCGTGAGTCGGGCTTTGCCTTCGAGCCAGCCATCATACTTGCTGGCATATGGATGAAAGCTCGGCGATTCGATTTCATAACGGACGATCGCGAACAACGCCTCCGCCACCAGCAGCTTGGGTGCGGCAAAAATGTTCTGGCCAAAGAGCTGGGTGAAGCGGTTCGCGAAGGCGTCAGCCCGCAACTTTGCGGCCACACGCCCAATACTGCCGCCATCCATCTCGAACGGGCTCAGCAAAGGACCCATCGCTTGGTCCTGCAGCGTGTTGGCACGGCCGTCCCAAAACAGCCCGCCTTGCGGCACAATATTGACCGCCGTCTGCGTCGTGTCCTGCGCGGTTTTGGTAGCGCGCGTCGCAGAGCTAGCCTGCGTGGCGAGCTGCGGCAACGGTACCGGTGCCGCGTCATTATCGCCCGCCGGATCCGGCCCAATGCTAAAATTCGGCTGGTAATCCAGATACATCAGGGAGGGCACGGCGCGCACGCCCTGAAGTGCCAGTGTGGGACCGCCGAAGACCGCGGGATCGCTGCCGAGCGGCCCGTAAGCGTGCTGCGGATCGTGGCAGGAGGCGCAGGATTCCTTGCCGGAGGAGGACAGGTTGGTGTCGAAAAATAGCAGCTTTCCCAACTCAGCCATCGCCGAGAGCGGCTGCGCGGCTGGACGCGTCAGCACAATGGGTGCCGGGTTCTCGCCCCGCGCGAGCTCCAGGCTCGCGACAGGGTGGGAAATCCAGTCCGCCGTGGGGACGGGGCTGCTGAACAGCTCCGCCACCGCGACACAGACACCGAACGCAACTAGAAGTACGGCGGCTACGAATATCCGCATGGCGTCTGTCTTTTAGCTCATCGAACCGTTAATCCACCTTACCAGTATCTCCGTTGAGGAAGAGTTTGGGCGTATTGCCGTTGCCGCTGAAGTTGAACATCGGCATGATCGATCCTGCGGATGCGTCGAACGATCCACCGCCCAGGCGCTCGCTGTTCAGCCAATTATCCTCGATGAAACGCACCACGGAAGCCTGCGTGACGAGAGTCTGATCGACATAGTTCTTTTTTGCCCAAGGGGAGATGACCAGGAAGGGAACGCGTGTGCCAGGCCCACAACGTCCGTTGACCGGACTACCGGAAATGCCGTTTGCGGGCGTGCCGGTGCCGCACTTACTGGCCCCGTAGAGCTGGTCGGCCGTCGGATCGAAGGAGGAATTAGTCGGCGTTGCAAAGGCATGGTCATACCAACCGTCGGAGTCGTCATAAGTGACGATGACGGCGGTGTTCTTCCAGTCCGGCAGGCGTTGCAGGAGGTTGATCAATTTGACGAGGCCCGCCTGCTCATCCAGCGGGTCGGAATAGCCGGCATGGCCATCTTGGTAGGACAACATCTTGACGTAGGAGACCGATGGGAAGTTGCCGGCATTTACAGCGTTATAGAAGTCCTCCAGGGCGTACTCATGGTTTGCCGGATCGGGGGCGCCATCATGCTTGTAGCTGTAGCCGATGGCGACCAGCGAGGACGGGCGGGCATGGGTCGGATTGGCGGTGGAGGCGAAATACTGGAACCAGTTATGGTGCGGGATGTAGTCGCCCACCGTCTCGCCAACGACGGAAGAGACCGTGCTTCGGGCGCAGCCAGTGGTGCCGTTGGCGTTGGTCAGGTTGAGATTGAAGCCGCCCATGAAGCCGCCCCAGGTAAGGCGGGCGCCATTCAGTAAATCGCCAATGTTTTTCGCGTTCAACATCACCTGATTGGTCGTGCTCGAGCAGACATCGTAGGCCGGATCAACGTCATTGATCAGCGTGTTGCTGCTATCCGCATTGGTAACATAGTAGCTGGTTTTGCTGGAGACCACGAGTTGCAGGCCATTGGTCTGGCCGGACACCACTTCGAGCGCACCGGGAGTGGAGGGGCCGTAGGTGTCGGTATAAGTGTTGTCGTTCATCGCAAAGTGCTGCGCGTAATTCCACAAGGCGGTGACGGTGTTACCGTCGAAATAGCCCATAACCTGGCCCTGGGTGCCGAAGGCGCCGACGCCACCAGGGGTTCCATAACCGGTATATTCCGGGAACAGGTCGGCGCGGCCGCCGTCATAGGCTAGCTGCTCGGGGGTGTAGGAGTGGTTCTGGTCGGCGGTGGCGGCCTGCGTGCGGTCTAGGCGAAACGGCTCGGCGGCATTGGCGCCATTCGCCGTGTTGGTGAAGTTCGGGTTATTGGTCAGCAGGTTCGCGGTGACCAGATTGTTCACCATCGGGGTGTGGGGAGTCGCGGTGAAGCTCGGCTCGCCAGTGGGATTGGAGGCCATCGGGTACGTCGCGAAGTAATGGTCGAACGAAACATTTTCTTGGTAGATCACGACCAAATGCTTGATTGGCGTCGCGGTCACCGCGTCATCCGCTCGGGCGGCGGCATTGGCAAGGTCGAAAGGCGCCACAGCGCCTGGCGGCTTTGGCGTAGAAGCTTCCGCCTGTATCGTGGTTCCGATCGGCATCAGAGCCGACGACACGAGAAAGGACGCGTACAGTAATGACGGACGTAGTTTCATAACATTCACCTATTGTTACATGTTATTAAGGAGCGCCCTCTCTAAAGAAACGCGAACCCCCTGAGTGTTACTCAATTATGATTTGTCAGTTTGTAAACGCGCTGCTTTGGAATGAGTGACTTCATTCTGTCACTTGCGTGTGGTGGTCACTGTCGCAAATAGCGCGCATGCTGCGGTGGGTAACGGAAAGACTGACCATGGAGGGCGACGCGCCGCAGGCCGACGCTGTATTTGCGCCGAACGGCAGCCAACAGGTCTCCGCCACTGCCGAATGTTGAACGGGCGCGGATCGATGTTTCGGGAACGCGAGGAAGCCGGGTTCACGCTGCTGGAGGTGATGGTGGCTTTCTTCATCGCCGCGCTGGCGACGGTTGTGGTGCTGCAAGCGGGTTTTACCGGCGCGGCACAGAGCAGCGTCGCCAGCCGGACGCAGGAGGCCTTGGCGCGTGCGCAGTCTCGACTTGCCTCCCTTGGTGTGCTGACGACGCTGCAGCCGGAAGATATAAGCGGCGACGATGGCGGCGGTTTTGCCTGGCGCTTGAGTATTGCGCCACTACGAAGCACCGGCGGCCTAACGCTTTACGGTATCCGCCTGACAGAAACCTTCGGCAACCGGGAGGTGACATTGAAAACCAAAAGGCTTGCCCCCAGTCGATGAAAGAAAACGAGGGCGGGTTCACGCTGCTGGAAATTCTTGTGGCGCTGGTCGTGTTCGGCCTGCTCATGGCCGGCCTGAGCCAAACTATGCGCTTTGGACTGACGGCCTGGACGTCCGAAGCCCGGGGGACTGCCGATTCGGAGGACAAGGTGGCGGTCGATGGGGCGATCCGGCGACTCATTGAGCAGGCGGTGCCGGGCGGCTTCGTCGGACGGGCGGACACCGTCGGCTTTACCAGCGTTTTGCCAGAAGGCGCTAAACTCACTGACCGACTTGCTGATATCGTGCTGCTGGTTGACGCTGGCGGGCGTCTGGTCCTGCGATGGACCCCCCACCCTGCTGGCGTGCCGCTCGGCCCGCCGCCGGCGCCGCATGAGGAGCTGCTGCTTGACGGCGTCGAAGCGATCCAGCTCGGCTATCTGGTGCCGCAGCCCAACGGGCCAGCAATCTGGGTCACTCGCTGGAAAGGCGATGATCTACCTTTGCTGGTTCGGCTGGGCATTACTTTCGTCCATGTGACGTCATGGCCGGATCTGGTGGCTGCGCCGGTGGCCCGAGGTTCTGACACAGAAGGTTAGCATCGTTGCTTCAACACTTTAATCCGTTTGATGAAGGTACCAAAGGGCATTCCGGTCCTAATGCCGCGTAAGCTTATTGCATGGTCGTTGCGTCAGATGCGCTCACCGTTTCCGGATTCGCAGGAACAATTGCCAAAAACCGCTGCGGTGGCGGCGACCTTGCCGTTGCCGCCCGTTAGTGACCCTGCCGACCGCGAATCAGAAGACGCGTCAGCAGCCATGGCATTGAAGGCGCAGCGCGACGGCGGCTTTGCCTTGTTGATTGTGCTTTGGGCAATGGTTTTTCTAGCTTTTCTGACATCGCAGATCTTAACAACCGGCCGCGCCGCCAATGATCTCGCATGGGATCTGCGTACCGTGGCCGAGGCCAGGGCGACGGCGGACGGCGCGATCAATGAGGCGCTGTTTCACGTTGTCTCAACGGGAGCCAACCACTGGCCACCGGACGGCAGCCCGCATAATGTGGATGGCGCGGTTGTCTCTGTGCAGAGCCTAGCCAGCAAGATTAACCCCAATCTCGCCTCAACGGCCCTGTTGGCCGGGCTGCTGCAGGCCGCCGGCGCCTCCTCGGCACAGGCCCAGCAACTGGCCAACGCGATCATCCAATGGCGCAGCCAAGCTGCGACGAAACAAGACGCGGCCGCTCGGCTAGCGGCCTATCGGCTCGCCGGCTTGCAATACGGCCCGCCTGGCCGTCCATTCACGGATTTGGGCGAGCTGAGCGATGTAATCGGCATGCCGCCTTTGCTGCTCGCGAAGGTGATACCAGAGATGAGCCTGTACCAGTCCGACGATCCCGACCCCGCCCTGGCCGATCTGGTGGTACGACGCGCCCTGACCCTGTCAGGGCAGACCGGATCCAATTCCCGCGTCTATGAGGGCACCGTACCGGTCGTTTCGATTGAGGCAAAGGCCTACGCGGCCGGCGGCGTGGTGGTACGGCGAAAAGCGATTATCGGCATCGCAGGCAACGATGCCCCGAAGCCGTTTTACTTGATCTTGTTAGCAGATGATTGAAAACGGATTGTGCCGTTTGCGAAGATGGCGAACGAGTTGGTGAATAGGTAGCCAAAGCACGCTGCCCGTCACTGCGGCAGCTTAGCACGCAAATACTGGTCAGGATCGGCCGACGCGCCCACCGGAGTTAGTTGCAGTGTCGCCGGCACCGTTGCAGCGTTCGGTAATTGCTCGCGCAGGTCGGCGGTTAGATCATCGGCGTCTTGTTGGGTGCGGATGACATGCGGCGTGATCAACACCAGCAGCTCGGTGCGGCTGCGCTGATTGTTTTGAGTGCTGAACAAATCGCCGAGTAGCGGCACGTTCTTCAGGAACGGAATGCCCTGGTTGCTGTGCGAATCGGAATCCGAAATCAGCCCGGCCAGTCCGATCGTCTGGCCGTCCTCGATCGCCACACGGGAGGTCACGGCCCGCTCCGAGAAAGTCGGCGACTCTATGCCCGATGTAGAAGTGATGGGCTGCACACCGCTGACTTCCTGCGAGACATCCAGCGTCACTAGCCCGTCGCTGCCGATATGCGGCGTCACCTGCAGGATCACGCCGGTCTCGCGGTAGTCGATCGAATTGATCACCGGTGAGCCCGAGACCAGCGTGCTTTGCGAGGTCTGCGTCAGATATGGCACCAGATCGCCAACCTGCAGGCTGGCCGATTGGCCGTCCAGCACCATCAGCTCGGGCGAGGACAACACATTGACCTTGGTAACCGCCTGCAGCAGCGAAATCGCCAGTGGCGCCGCGTCACTTCCATGGCCGGACAGCACGAAGCCGGGAAAACTCGTTGCCAGCGCCGCGGTCGTGCCCTCGCTCAGTACCGCGTTGATGCCGCCTGATTTGAAGAAGAACTGGGTGCCGTATTGCAGGGCGCTGTTTAGGTCAACCTCCGCTACCGTGGCGTCGATCCGAACTTCCACGGGGGCAATGTCGATCTTGTCCAGCATGGCGCTGATGCGATCGTCTTCCGCGGTGGTAGCGTAGATAAACAGCGAATTGTTGGCGTTGTCGGTGATGATCCGAATGGCGTCCGTGGGGGTGCTTGTGCCGGTGGAGGATAGCGGGCCCAGCAAGGGGTTAGTGGCACCTGCCGTTCCACCCTGATCCGTCGTCGCAGTGGTGGCCGAGGATGGGGTGCTGGTGGTGCTAGACAAACCGCCGATGCCGCCGGAGCCACCGAGCCCAGTTATGCCGCCGACGCTGTCGCTACCGGTGCTGCCGTTGGTGCCGCCCCCCCCGGCGCCAGATTGATTCGCAAAGGCGGTGCTGACCTGGCCGGTGGCCTGCGGTGTCGGCTGCGCCGTCACGTCATCCGGCGTAAACGCCTGCTGCAGAACATACGCTGCGTCGTTGGCGCGGCCATTATGCAGATAATAGACGTGCCAACTGCGCAAAGTCTCGCGTTCCACTTGGTTGAGCACTGCGTAGACACGCTGCGCGTCGAACAGCAGACCCTCGGTGCGCGCAATGACCAGCACCGCGTTGATACGTTCCAGCGGGATCACCGTGACCGGCCCCTGCACACTGGGATCGCTGGATTTGTTGAGCGCGGCTGCGAAGGCTGCCGAAAAATCTTTTGCATCGCCGCCGGTCACAGGGAATAGCTCGTATGATTGGCCGGCCAGCTGATCGATGTCGAAGGCCTGGATCAGATCCACCAGCGACTGACGGCTGGCAGGATCACCGTCGACAATCAGCGCGTTTTGGTCGACTGCCGCGACGATGCGGCCGGTACTGGTAATGTAAGGTTGCAGCATTGCAGCCAGCGGGGCGGCTTGAGCAAAATGCAACGGAATCACCACTGCACCGCCCAGCGCGTCATCCCCTGCGAGAGCCGGTGAGGCGGCCGCCTTGTCCGCCGGCATCACGCGGTAGATGCCGTTGGCACGCACCAGCACCGCATTGTTCTGCGCCAGCAGGGTCTGTAAAGTTGGGATTAGCGCGTCGCGCGACAGCGGGGCAACGGTGCGCAGGCTGGCAGTTCCGGTGACACCTGGGTCGATCGTGTAGTTCTGCTGCAGAATATTGCCGAGGATCTGCCCGACCACGGCGCGGATGTCGGTATCGGCAAAATCGAGCGAAATGTCACCCTGACTTTGCCCCATCGGCGGCGGGTTGACGTCGAGGGGCGGCGGCGCACTGTAGCTGGCGCTGGCGCGCGGAGCGACCGACGTGCCACCGACTGCCCCGTCGATCCGGTCTTTGGCCACACTGCTCGTTTCGGCAAGCGGCGGGGTAAGCCCCGTTGGCAATCCAGCTAGCGAGGCCGGCGGCGGCGCGCCGCAAGCCAGCAGGGCGAGGCAGCCTGCGAGGGCGGCGGTGCTACGCCAGCCAATCACATCGGCCGCCCGGGCAGCCGGACTGAAGCCGCCGGGCGCCAGTGAGGGTGCACCCGGACCAGAGCGGGAATCCGCCGCGGCCACCACATGTAGATATTATAGAGCATGAACGAGGTCGCGGTTATCAAAGCCTGCATCGGCGTCCGGTTAGGGCGAACATGGCCCGATGAATAATGAAAGTTTGAAGTCATTCGCCGCTACAACAGTGTCAGGAAGTCCCGCATCGCAAGCCGCGGCCTCGCCCACGCCACCGCCTCATCCACCGGGCCGGCGACACTTTCCTGCGCCCTCCCGACAAGCGGCGCGCAGCAACGGGGCAGCTAGAGCGCACAAAAAAAGCCAGCTTCAAAGCCGCATTATGGCGGTTCGATCCGCACCCGTCCTGTCAGCCAGTCGGCAATGACCGCGATTGCGCGGCCACCTGGGTTTAGCAGAACCCGCCCGCCGGTCGCACTGCCGTCCGGCTCGAAGACGATGCCGCCGGGCGGCGCCGCGATCGTCACGCCAAGCCAGGCCGGTAAACGCGGCAGCACCAGCGGAACCGGTTCACCGCCGGTGATCGCCCGGCCGCGATCCGTGATCATGGCAGCCGCGACCTTGGCCGCAGCGCCTTTGGTCTCCAGCCAGCGGCTCTTTGGCGCGCCGTATTGCGCCAGCAGGCCGAGCACCAGCCCTAGCATCGCAATCACCACCATCATCTCGATTAGCGTGAAGCCGCCCGTTTGTTCAGTGCGCGACGTCATTGAGGCTCAGCATGGCCAGCATCAGCGAGGAGACAATTCCTGCCACTGCGGCCCCCATGACCACCGTGATCGCCGGCACCAGCAGCGCTACTACGCGCTGGGCGCCGAGGCGGGTTCGCTCTTCATGAAGGTCGGCGGCCCTGAGTGCCATCGGGCCCAGTTGCGCGGTCTCCTCGCCCAGCCGCAGCAGCTGCGTCAGCCGGGACGAAAACACGGCTGACTCTTCCAGACATTTCGCTAGGCTCTTGCCCGCCTTCACGCCGTCGGCGGCGGCCGCCACCGCGCCAGCAGCCAGGATATTACCGAGCACATCGGCGGCGATGCCGAGTGCAGCCAGCAGCGGCACGCCGTTGACCAGCAGCATCCCTAACGTGCGGGCGAAGCGCGCCGCCAGCACATCACGCAACAACCCACCCGCCACCGGCAGGCGCAGCAGCAGTCGCTCCGCCGCCAGGCGAGGCCGATTCCGGCGCAACGCCGTGCGGGCCGCGAAGCCGGCCAGCAGCAGCACCGCCAGCAGCAGCAAGCCGTAAGACGAGACGGCATTGCCGATGGCCAGCAGAAACGCCGTGGAGCCTGGCAGCTGCACACCGTTTTGCGCGAACAGCGGTAGGAACTGTGGCAGCACCTGGGTCAGCAGCAAAATGATTGAGCCGACCGCCGCCACCACCAGGATCGCAGGATAGATCATTGCTGCCTGCACCGTCGCATTCAGGCTGGCTTGCCGTTCCAGCAGGACTGTCAGCCGCTCCAGGGTTGCCGGCAGCTGGCCGCCAGCTTCACCAGCGCGGATCAGGCCGATATAGAGTTTAGGAAAACTTCGCGGCTCGCGGGCCAGCGCGGTGGCGAGCGCTGCACCATCCCGCACCATTTCCCGCACCCGCCCCAGCACCGTCGCGGTCCGCCGGCTCGCCGCCCCCTCCACAACCAGCCTGAGCGCCCGGTCGAGGTCCTGTCCAGCACCCAACATCGAAGCGAGCTCGCGCGTCACCTCGGTCAATTCGCCGCGGCGCAGTCCGCCACCGCCGATCCTGATATCGAGTGGTGCAGCGGCGCCCGCTGCCGGCGCGATGCCGAGCACCATGAGGCCACGTTTTTGCAGGTCGGCAACGATCGCCGCCTCATTCTTGCCCTCGGTGACGCCGTGGACCATCTTGTCGCCGCCCACGGCGCGATAGCGGTAGGCGGGCACTACTCCTCCGTCCGCACGGCGCGTAAAATTTCCTCGATCGTCGTTTCGCCACGTTCGACCGCCGCCATTCCGGTGCGCAGCATTGTCTTCATGCCCGCCGCGACCGCCGCCTGCTCGATCGCCATCTGATCGGCCCGAGCGAACAGTAGCTGCTCGATCGTCGCATCCGGAGCCAGAAACTCCGCGATCGCCTGCCGCCCCTTATAACCGGTGTTGCGGCAGGCCAGGCAGCCAACCGCGTGCCAAATATGATCTGTTGCGAGGCCAAAGCGTTGTGCCAGTTCCGGGGCAGCTCTTGCCGGCCGCTTGCAAGCATCGCACAACCGACGGACCAGGCGCTGCGCCAGAACGCCACGCAGCACGGCGGCGATCAGGTAATCCTCCAACCCCATGTCGCGCAGCCGGGTAATTGCCGCCGCCGCCGAATTGGTATGCAGCGTCGAGAGCACCAGATGCCCCGTCAGTGCCGCCCGTGCCGCGATCTCCGCGGTCTCCAGGTCTCTTATCTCGCCCACCATGATGACATCCGGGTCGAGCCGGACGATCGAACGCAGCAGGCTGGCGAAGCCGAGGTCGATCTGCGGCCGCACCTGGATCTGGTTGATCCCCGGCAGCTGGTACTCGATCGGGTCCTCCACCGTGATAATCTTTCGCTTGACGACATTGAGCGCCAGCAGCGCGGTGTAGAGCGTCGTGGTCTTGCCCGATCCTGTGGGCCCGGTGACCAGGAGGATGCCGTTCGGCGCCTTCAGCGCGCTGTCGAGCCGGTGGATTACCTGATCGTCGTGACCCTGCGCGGCAAAATCGAACGTCACTGAGCTGCGGTCCAGTACCCGCAGCACCACGATCTCGCCGTGCAGACAGGGCGCGGTCGCCACCCGGAACACCACGTCCTGGCCGCGTACCGCGAGCCGGATGCGGCCATCCTGCGGCAGCCGGCGCTCAGCGATGTCCAGCTTGGCGAGGATTTTCAGCCGCGAGATGATCGCTGGCGTCAGCCGCGCCGGCTGCGTCTCCGCCTCCTGCAGGTCGCCGTCATAGCGGTAGCGGATGCGCAGCCGGTCCTCGAACGGCTCAATATGCACGTCGGACGCCATGGTCTCCACCGCCCGGGCGATTATCTGGTTGACCAGCCGGATCACCGGCGCCTCGCTCGCCATGTCCTTCAGCCGCTCCGTATCGTCCTCGCTGGCTTCATGGGCCTGCGCCTCGGCGGCCGCCTCCGCCTCCGGATAAAGCCGGTCGAGCGCCGCCTCAAGTTCGATCGGCACGCCGACCTCGATCTTGACGGCGCAACCGGTGGCCAGTCGCGCGACCTCGGGCGTAAAACCGTCGAGTGGATCCGCCATCGCCAAGACCAGTTGCCCGGCTTCGACCGCGAGCGGCACGGCGCCGGCGGCGCGCAGGAAGCGTGGCCGCAGCCGCTCCGGCAGCACGGGCTCCGCAGGGTAGCGTTCTGGTCCCGCCGCCGCTAGGCCAAGCAGGGCAGCATAAGTGTCGGCAAGGACGCGTTCCGAGACCAGCCCCAACCGAACTAGACTTTTGGCGCGGCTGAAACCGGTTTCGCGGGCGGCGATGCATGCCCGCTCAAGCGCAAAGGCGTCGCAGGCGCCGGCCGCGGCCAGCCGCTCCAACACCAATTCCTCCGCTGTCGCTGCGTCGAGCACAGGCAGGGCGGAGCGCGCGCCCGCGAAGTCGATATTCGTGACTGACGGGACGATGTTCATCATTAAACCTTCATGACAAGCGGCCGGCAAAGGCAAGTGACATCCTCATGTACATCGCTCAGCGAACGCCCGCTCCGCGGTGAAAAGCCGGCCACGAACGAACCAGCACGCCCGGCATCGCAGCGATGAATGAAGGCTTGCTAGGCAGATCGATAATCAGCCTGATGAAATTACCCGAACTCGCCCACGGCGGCTTCTAAGCATGCTGGTACCAGGATGCACAAATCGCCGCCAGTAGGAGAGCCAGCGTTGTCGATGCACACCTGACGAGAGATCGATTTGTCCTTTTGGCCGCCGCCCCTTGCGCGTCAGCTGCAGCGGAACGCAACGGATTGGTTCCACAAGCGTCTCTAAACCGTAACATGTTATTGCTGGACCACTCCGATAAAATCCTGTTGAAGGCCCTCAGTTAACGACGCGGAATCAAGGCAAACTTTCCAACAGTTTTAGCTGCGTCACGCGAAGCCGCGACGACTTGACTTGCAATTGATCGCCCGGGTGCGCCCGGTCTGAGTGAACGGGACTGTTTGAAGGGTGTTCCTCTGCCGCAAGCCGATTGTTGTGGAAAATCGTTCAATTGGTTCCGCTCGCGGCAGCATACCGCTGGTGTTATGCGCGGCTGCCGTGGGACTGATGATGGCGCCCCGCGCCGGCGCCCAAAGCGCGCCCGCTGCCCCGCAATCCGCGGTACCACCGCCGACGTTGACGATCAGCGAGTTCACCGTACGGGGCAACCACTTGCTCTCGGAAGACCAGGTGGACGCGGCGGTTTATCCCTATCTAGGCCCCGGGCAGACGATCCAGAGCGTGGACCAGGCGCGGGCGGCGCTGGAAAAGGTTTACGCCGATCGAGGCTACCAAACCGTCGCTGTCGAGATCCCGGCGCAGCACGTCACCGGCGGCGTCGTGATTCTACAAGTGGTGGAGGAAAAGGTCGGACGGTTGCATCTCAACGGCTCGCGCTACTTCTCGCTCAACAAGATCAAGGCGCAGGCGCCCTCGCTCGCTCCCGGCACGGTGCCGAACTTCAGAAAAATCCCGCACGACATCATTGCACTCAATTCCTGGCCGGACCGGCAAGTGGTGCCGGCGCTGCGGGCCGGCGTCGCGCCAAACACCGTTGATGTCGACCTCAACGTCAAGGATACGTTGCCGCTGCACGGCAGTATTGAGCTCAACAACCGCTACAGCCAGGGCACCTCGCCGCTGCGCCTCGATGCGTCACTCAGCTACGATAATTTGTTCCAGCGCGGCGACACGATGAGCCTGTCTTATGAGATCGCGCCGGAGAATCCGCAGGACGCGGAAGTCTTTTCCGGCTCCTATCTGGCGCGGCTGCCGAATATCGATTGGGCGAGTCTGCTGCTCTACGGTCTGGTCTCGAACAGCAACGTCGCACCGTCGGCAGCACCAACGTCGTTGGCCGCGGCCAGGTGGTAGGCGTACGCGGCATCTTCACCCTGCCGGGCGGCGAAGGCTTTTTCGACACGCTGAGTGCCGGCATGGACTACAAGCATTTCGGCCAGGATGTGACGCTAGGCGAAAGCGCGCTCTCCACGCCAATCACATACTACCCGCTGACTGCGACCTACAGCGCCTCCTGGCAGGGTGCTACCGGCCTGACCGATCTGAACCTGACGCCGGTGCTCAACTTGCGCAGCCTCGGCAGCAACGCTGACGCATTCGACGCTCGGCGGTTCTCAACCAACAAGGAGTCGAGCGGCTTCATCTATCTGCGCGGTGACGCCGAGCGCACACAGGAACTGCCGCGCCACCTCGAACTCTACGTGAAAATCCAGGGGCAGGTATCAAGCGAGCCGCTGGTCAATACCGAGCAGTTCTCGGGCGGCGGCCAGGACACCGTGCGCGGCTACCTCGAGTCCGAGGCGCTGGGTGATAATGCAATCCTCGGTTCGCTTGAACTGCGCAGCCCCTCGCTCGCTTATCTGCTGGGACCAAAGGCAGATGATTGGCGGCTTTTCGGCTTTGCCGAAGGTGGCGAGCTCAACATCCTGGAGCCGCTGCCCGAGCAGCAGGCGGTATTCGATCTCGCAAGCTTCGGGTTCGGCACCCGGATCAAGCTGGTCAATCATCTCAACGGACAGGTCGACGTGGCGGTGCCGCTGGTCACTTCGGTCGTAACGAAAGCATACCAGCCGCGGGTCGAGTTCCGGATCTGGGCGGCATTCTGATGCCCGCGCAAAACGAATTCGTGGAGGTTTCGATGCGACAGCCAACGATGTCCAAGCGGGTGAGATTTTGTGGGCTGATCGTGCTCGGCCTCTTTCTTGGGATCCTGTTCAAGCCGCACATCGCCTACGCGTGGTGGAACAACGATTGGTCGGCGCGCAAGACCATCACGATTGACACCGGTGCTACCGCCGGCGGCGTCAGCAACCCGATCGGCGATACGCCGGTTCTGATCCGCCTCGACGTCGGCAACTTCACCTTCGACAACGCCAAGCCCGACGGCAGCGATTTGCGGTTCGTGGCGGCGGACGACAAAACTCCGCTCGCCTATCATATCGAGAAGTACGACAACCTGTTGGGCCAGGCTTTTGTCTGGGTTGGCATACCTGACTTGAAGCCGGCCGCGCAGACGCAGATTTTCGTTTACTATGGCAACCCGAAGGCCACTGCCGACCAGAACGCCAAGGCGACTTACGACGCTAGCACGGGAGCGATCTATCACTTCGGGGAACACAATGCGCCTGCCAAGGACTGGACCGGTAACGGCAACACCACGCAGACGCCGGTACAAGGCGACGACTACGCGCTGATCGGCCCCGGCGATCGGCTTGACGGGCAGACGCCGGTGACGCTGCCGGCGACGCCGGGCCTCGCCTGGGCCGGTAGCAACCCGCTGACTTGGTCGATCTGGTTGAACGAGACTGCGCTACAACCTAACGCGGTGCTGTACAGCCGCACCGACGGCACCAGCACGGTGCAGATCGGCGTTGATAACGGCGTGCCGTTCGTGGCGGTGACGACCGCCGCGGACACCGAGCGCACGCCGGCAGGGGCGGCGATCACCGCTGCCTCCTGGCATTATATCGCGGTCACGGCGGGGGCGCAGATCGCGCTTTATATTGATGGCGCGCCCTACGCGACGCTAAAGGCGCAGCTGCCTGCCCTGAACACGGTTTCCTATCTCGGCGGCGATGCCACCACCGGCGCGGCGGCCGCTACGTCGGATGCGGGCCCGCCGCCGGCGCCTGGCACTCCACCCGCCGCCGCCGCCGCGCCGGCACCGACCGCCACCACCACCGGCTTCATCGGCGAGATCGACGAACTTGAAATCTCCAACGCCGTCCGTCCCGCCGGCTTCATCGAACTAGCCGCGATCGGCCAAGGCAGCAATCCGCTGGCGGCGAAACTAATGACCTATGGCGTCGAGACCAAGCCGGCGAGCTTCTTCAGCGGCTATCTCGTCGTCATCCTGGGCTCGGTCACGATTGATGGCTGGGTCGTCATCGGCATTCTGGCGTTGATGGCGGTGGCGAGCTGGGTGGTGATGGTGGACAAGGTTTCGTATGTGAACCGGATCACCAAGGCCAACACCGCGTTCATCGGGCGCTTCTCGCAGGTAGGTTACGATCTCACGGCGCTCGACACGCCGAACAGTGCCCCGACCGCCGGGAACCCGGGCGAGCAGAAGCTGATGGACCGCTCGCCGCTCTATCATATCTACCATGTTGGCGCCGACGAAATCCGGCTGCGCTTCTCGACACGCGAGGCGCAGCACGGCCGGGTGCTCTCGTCGCAGTCGATCGCGGCGATCCGCGCGGCACTCGATAGCGGCCTAGTGCGCGAGACCCAGCGGATGAACAAATCGATGGTGCTGCTGACCATCGCGATCGCCGGCGGCCCTTTCCTCGGCCTGCTCGGCACGGTGGTCGGCGTGATGATCACCTTCGCATCGATCGCGGCCTCCGGCGACGTCAATGTCAATGCCATCGCGCCCGGCATCTCGGCTGCCCTGGTCGCCACCGTCGCCGGCCTCGTCGTCGCGATCCCGGCGCTGTTCGGCTACAATTACCTGAACTCGCGGATCAGCGATGGGGTCTCGGACATGCAGGTGTTCGTGGATGAATATGTCGCCAGACTGGCCGAGTATTACAGCCCGCCGATGGTCGACCTGCCGCGTGCGGCGGAGTAGCCGCCATGCAGATCCAGCCCAAGGGCAACAAGCCGTACGACGACATCAACATCACGCCGATGCTCGATCTCGCTTACGTGCTCCTGATCATTTTTATCATCATGACGACGGCGGCGGTCCAGGGCATGAAGGTGAACCTGCCGCATGCCAGCCAGCAGGCGAGCCTCGCGAAGCCGACGACCAAGGCGATCACCATCACCTCGGACGGCCGGATTTTTCTTGACACCGTTCCGGTGAGCTTGGCGGAGCTGCAGGACCGGCTGGTGGCGGCGCAAGCCGCAACACCGGGCTTTCCGGTGGTGGTGAGCGGCGACGGCCAGGCACAGTACCAGGGCGTGATGGACGTGCTGGACCTGTTGGGCCGGCTCAACATCACCTCGGTCGGCCTCGCCACCAAGCCTGCGGGCAAGTAGGGCGAAGCACGCGCCATGGCACCGAAAGTCATTGCTGAGCATCCAAACGCGGTCCGCACCGGCGTCGTCGGCGCGGTGCTGCTTGCCGTGGTCGTGTTCCTGGTGACGCACTCTTCGCGCCAGCCGCCGCCGCATCAGGCGCCGACGATTACCATGGTGATGATCCAGCCGCCGAAGCCGCCGCCGCCGCCGCCTTTGCCGCAGCCGAAGATCGTGCAGCCGCAGAAGGTTTCGCTGCCGCAGCCAAAGCCGCTGATCCCGAATCAGCCGCCAAAGCCAGCACCGCCGAGGCCGGCCACGCCAAGCGCCGTACCGCTTGGCACCAGCATCCACAACAACAGCCCAGCCGACGCCTTCAACCTCTCCGGCAATCCCGGCGGCAACGGTTTCCTGGGCGGCGGCGGTGGCGGCGGTGGCGGCGGCACCTACGACGAGGCGGTCGCCTATGCGATCAGGGACGCGCTCGAGCATAACGCAACCACGCGCAACGCCAGCGCCGGATTGCAGGTGCAGCTATGGCTGGATGATGCGGGCAACGTAACGCGCATAACATTCGTGAAGTCGAGCGGCGATCCAGCGATCGACGCCGCGATCCGCGACCAGGTGCTGGCCCATCTGCGGCTGCCTCAGCCGCCCGCCGGCACGCCCATGCCAATGCTGCTGAGCCTAACCGGACAATCCTCCTTATGAACCAAATTTTTTGCCAGAGCGGGATCTAACCCAGATGTTTTACACGATCCGACCCAAGACCCGTTTGCTCGCCGGCGCGGCGGTGCTGCTGGCCAGCCTGGCGCCGGCGCTCGCCTTGGCGCAAACCGCCTCGCCCGATCCGGCCAACGCGCTCTTGATCGCGATTCTGGTAAAACGCGGTGTGATCAGCCGGTCGGATGCGGATTCGATCATGCACGAGGTCGCGGCCGAGCAGGAGGAGGCCAAGGCACAGGCGGCGGTGCCGGTGCCCAGCACAGTCACCACGAGTTCCGTCTCACCGGACGGCACCATCCACGTCACCTACGTACCGAAGATCGTCCGCGACCAGATCACCCGGCAGGTCAAGAACGAGGTGCTGGCGCAGGAGCAGGCGCAAGGCTACGCGGCGCCTGACCAGATGCCGGACTGGGTTCGCCACGTCCGCATCTACGGAGATTTCCGCGCCCGCTACGAGACCGACCTGTTTCCGAAAGGCAACGACAATAGCGGCGCCTTTCCCAACTTCAACGCTGTTAACACTGGCAGCCCGTATGATACCTCCACCGCCAACAATAACTTCCCGCCGTCCAACAACGTCGATCAGAACCGCACGCGCTTTCGTATTCGGGCACGGCTCGGCGTCGATGCCGATCTCGGCGACGGTTTCGAGGTCGGCTTCAGGCTCGCGACCGGCGAGAACGACTCGCCCGTTTCGGAAAACCAGACCCTGGGTGGGGCACCCGGCGGCGCGCAGGGCGGCGACTTCAGCAAATACGCGATCTGGATTGATCGCGCGCACATCGACTACTCACCGCCTTTTCTCGATCCAAACGTCGCCAAGCTGACGATCTCGGTCGGCCGGTTCGACAATCCGTTTTTCTCCACCAACCTGCTATTCGCCGACGATCTAGGCTTCGACGGCATTGCGGCGGACGGCTCGTACAAGCTCGACGACGGGGTGACGCCGTTCTTCACGCTCGGCGCTTTCCCGATCTACAATACCGACTTCAACTTCGCGTCCAACCAGCCGGCGAAATACGCCAGCCACGACAAATACATGTTTGGCGCGCAGGGCGGCGCCGAGTGGAAGATCGACGACGACTACACAGCCAAGCTGGCGGTGGCGAATTACGCCTATACCAATGTCACTGGCAAGCTTTCCGCACCTTGCACGGTGCTGAGCGCCGCCGACCCATGCAGCACGGATGATGACCGCCCCTCCTTCGCACAGAACGGCAACACCTACATGGCACTGCGCGACATCGTGGCCAACACGGCGAACAGCAACGGCACGACCAACCAGTACCAGTATTTCGGCCTCGCCTCGAACTTCGACGACCTCGCGCTGGACGGCGAATTCGACCTGTCGAACTTCGACCCGACCCATCTGTGGGTGGTTGGCGAGTACGTGAAGAATCTTGCCTTCAAAAAGTCCGACATCGCCAGCAAAGCCGTGAACAATCGCGGGCCGGTGACAGCGACTAGTGCAACTGGCGATTAGGCCGGTGGCGATACAGGGTACTTCGCTTATATCGCCACCGGCCAAAAAGTGCTTGCCGAGCGTTGGGACTGGAATGCGACGCTTGGTTATAAATATGTCGAAACCGATGCCGTCATCGATGGCCTTACCGATTCGGATTTCGGGCTTGGCGGCACCAACCTGAAAGGCTTCATCCTTGCTGGGCAGGTTGCGCTAAACCCGAAGGTCTGGGTGCGGGCGCGCTACTTGAGCGCCGATTCGATCGCTGGCCCGACCTATCGTGCCGACGTCTTCCAGCTCGACTTGAACGGGAAGTTCTAAGGTGGTCAAGAAGCTTTTCGTGCTGGCGGCGCTGACCGTGATCATTGCACCCGGCATGGCGCTGGCGGACGCAACCACCGAGGCGGAGCTTAGGGCGGCATTGCAGAATGCCACAAACCAGATCGCCATCCTGGAGGATCAGGTGGCGCATCTGCAGGCCGCGCAGGCACCGCAAACGGTCGAGATCGCGAACCTGAACGCACAGCTAGCGGCGCGAAAACCCGACGCCACGGCACCAGTGGAAAGTGCAGAAGACAAAGCCAAGGCAGCGGTAGCGCTGGCGGCAGTCAACCGGCGGCTAGCGGCGCAGACCGTGGCCCTCGAACGCAGCCGATCTGCCTATCGAGAGGCTGTAAGCAGTGCTAGCGTCGAGACCACGAACAACCGCCAGCTCGCCAGCCAGCTTGCCGATGCCAACCATACCATCACCACATGCGACGCCAAGAACGCAACCCTTTACAAACTCGGCAATCAAATTCTCGATGCCTATTCGCGCAAGGACGACGTGTTCGGGGTGGTTGCCAACCGCGAGCCTTTTATCGGCTTCAAGCGCGTGCAGCTGCAGAAGACTGTGCAGGACGACCAGGATAAATTATACGGCAATCAGACCAACCCGTGACCGCGAATGAACAATTTCTGGCAGCGTCCGGCCGCAGCCGGCTTATGTCTCGGCCTACTTGGCGGGGCGGCGGTCGCGCAGAATCGGCCAAACGAGGTTTACCTCGGCGGCATCACGGCGCCCGCGCCGGCCGCGAAGACCTGCGTGCAGGTGCAGATCGCGGGTCAGAAACCTTCTGCGTACAACTGCCTCAATCAGCAATTGCAGCGGCAGGCCGAGAGCGCCCAAGGCAGCGGCGTGCCGGCCGCGCCGCTCGGTGCAGGTTCGCCCTCCAACGCAGTGGGTACCTTTAACGAGCAAGGGCTCAAGGAACAATATGGACAGAATTTCGGCAAATCGGTGATTCCCTACCGGCCGCCGGCGGCGGTGTTCTCCAGCGGTGCACCGTGAAACGAACTCAACAAGCATAGATTGAAATGGATGATATGTGATGCGCGCAAAAATTACCCGTTATCTCCCGCCGTTATTCGCGACCTTGCTGGCGCTCGGCACCATGCATTTTGCTCGTGCGGCGGACATCACGCCCGCCGCGGCCGCGGCGGACGCGGGACCCTCGATCGATGGGTTCCGGGCCGCGAGGTTTGGGATGACGCAGTCGCAGGTACGCGGTGCGATCGAATCCGGCTTCGGCCTGCCGGCAAGCGCGATCACCTCGAGCGCTAATCCGTTGCAGCACACTGCGGTGCTGACCGTGCAGGTGCCGGACCTTGTGCCGGGGGGCGGGACCGCGAGCGTCAGCTACGTGTTCGGCTATCTGAGCCACCGGCTGATAGAGGTCAGCGCGCTCTGGTCAAAAGCCATTGATCCAAAGATTACGCCGACGATGCTTTATCAGAATGGCGAGAGTCTGCAGCAATATTTCGCTGGTGAGGGTTTTCCGGCGCAGCGCAGTACCGGCAATGTCGCGACGCCGCAGGGCGTGCTCCTGTTCCGCGCCACCGACCCGGCCGGCAATGCCGTGCTGCTGATACTCTCCGGCACAATGACAAAGGACTCCAAAACAGCTAATTCAATTCTTGCACCTACCGCGCTCAACCTCGCTTACGCGGCGGACCCGCAGCATCCGGATGTTTTTCAGTTGGCCAAGGGATCGTTCTAGGCTCGAGGCTCAATCAGCACCAACCGAACTGGCCGGCAAAGCTGTTCAAGGCTTCCTTGTAAACTTTGCGCGCCTGCTGCGCGGCCTCCGGCTGTTTGCCGGCTTCTGCTTATTGAATCGACTTGAACAGGTCGCTTCCAGTTTCGTTGAAGGATGAAATGGCACGGCGACAAGGATGCCGCAACAGCATGAACACGAAACAAGATTTCAGGAGTTTAAAATAATCAGGATAAAGGCAAGAAATACATTTAGCTGAAGTTTTGCTGGCTTGTCGCATACGGCTCATCGGAAGCGCTTGTATTTCATTAGCGCCGCACTTAGCGTTCTCAATGGTCCAGCGCTTTTATTGACCCAGCCGTTGGGTCGCGGGCGGCGCGGCTGGTCGGTTTTGGTAAAGCGCCCCGGGACTCAAGACGATGCCCCCTGAAACTAAAACCAACTTTTGGGTATAACGTCGCGATATTGTAACGCAACGGCGGGCGTTGGACGTTTACACTAGTTGATATGTTTGCCCAGACCGTGACCACCGAGCCCCGAACTCAGGTGCGTGTTCATCGCGGCCGGTGGTTGCGCACTACAACCGCGGCATCATGAACCAGCAACGTCCCAGGTTTGTTTCACTGCAGGCTGGCGCTTGCGCTGGTCTAATGCTCGCCAGTGGACTTGCGGGTATGGCCCAGGGTAAAGGCATCCTCACTCTTGGCGGCGCCGGCGTCGCACCAGTCACCGCGAGCCAGAGCGCGAGCATGGTGCAGGCGCAGCAAGCGGCGGTGCTGGCGGCGCAGTCGGGCAACAGCCTGGCACGGATGACGCAGGCGCTGACCGCGATGCGGACTATGCAGAGTGCGGCGCGTGCAATTACTCTCGGCGGCGCCGAGCACGACACCGAACGGCCTGCAACTGGGCGGCCTGATGCCGGATAGCGGCCTTGCTGCGCCCGGCATCGCCAACCCCGTTACCACCTGGACAGGGGCGAAGACACCGACCCAGGCTGTCGCCGCCAACCACACCACTGTCACGGTCAAACAGACCGCCGCACAGGCGATCCTCAGCTGGAACAGCTTCAACATCGGCCGGAACACCACGCTGGCCTTCCAGCAGGGCAGTGCCAGCTGGACCGCGCTGAACGAGATCGGCGGCGCCGCACCGAGCCGGATCGAGGGCGCGATCACCGCGATCGGCCAAGTCTACCTCATCAACCAGAACGGCATCATTTTCACCGGCTCGTCACAGGTCAATGTGGGCGCGCTGATTGCCTCCACCGCCGGGATCACCGCCAGCCAGTATCTGAACAACGGTATCTACAGCACAGAGACCAACCTGAAATACACCCCGAGCTTCACGGCTGCCGGGGGCGCCGTGACCGTGGAGGCGGGCGCGATGTTAACGGCGCACGGGCCGGCGACCTACACCTCCGGTGGCGGCTATGTGCTGCTGCTTGGCAAAAAGGTCGGCGATGCCGGCGAGATCACCACGCCCGACGGTCAGACAGAACTCGCGGCGGGTGACAGCTTCATCGTTCGTCCCGGCTTCGGCAGCAACGGCAATTCCAGCTCCACCACCCGCGGCAACGAGATCGCGGTAATACTGAAAAAGAACGGTAGCAGCCTGAACGGCGGCAGCGGCCTGGTCCGCAACGACGGCCTGATCACCGCCATCACGGGCGACATCACGCTGGCCGGCGAGACATTGGTGCAAAACGGTGTTTTGCTCTCGACCACTTCGGTCAATGTGCGTGGCACCATCCATCTGCTGTCCTCCGTCACCGACCCGCTCAGCAGCGTGACGCTGACGGGAAACAGTGTTGGCGCGATCGAGCCGGATCTGACTAGTACTGATAACGCCTTGAACAGCCAGCGCGCTGGGTTGATCGCTGATTCGCTGACGCAGGACGGCGTGCGGACCCATGACCTGCCCCTGACGCCGCAATTCAACGATCTGACTCCGCTTGACGATCTTGAGGACGAATCCCGCGTCGAGATTACCAGCGGCGGTCTGGTTGAATTTCAAGGCGGCTCCGAAACCCTGGCCAATGGCGGCCAGGTCGCGGTGCAGGCGACGAAGCGCCTGCAGGTGGACGATGGCGCGGTGCTCGACGTCTCCGGCAGCGTCGGCGTCGCCCTGCCAATGACGGCGAATGAGGTTGCGGTCAGCATTGAAAACAACGAATTGCGGGACGATCCGCAGAACCGCGTGACCGGCGATCTCAACAACAATACGGTCTATGTGCAAACAAACGATCTCAGCCTGGTCCCCGCGAGTGCCAGCGACTCCTCCACGCGCGCCTACACGCGGGGCGGGCTGTTGGAAGTGTCCGGCTATCTCAACACAACGGGGCACACGATTGGCGAATGGACGGCGATCGGCGGCTCGATCGACCTGGCGACGGGGACCAAGGGGGCGATCGTCGCGCACACCGGCTCCGTGTTCGACATCTCTGGCGGCGCGCTCGATTATCAGAACGGCTATCTGCAGCAAAGCTACGTACAGGCCAGCGACGGCCAGATTTACAACGTCAACAGCGCACCGGCGGATGTAACCTACATCGGCGTCTATAACGGCTTCACTGTCGACCACCCGAACTGGAGCGCTTCGGAGACTTATCAGAGCAGCCTGCACACGCCGACCGAGGTCTACGAGCCGGGCTACACGGTAGGCCGCAACGCCGGCAGCCTGACCCTCGACAGCGGAACATCTCTGTTCAACGGCACGCTTGAGGACGGCGTGATCGATGGCCCATCGCAGACGGCGACGGCAACCGCCGGGATCAGCGATCCCTATCTGCTCGGCCAGAACGTGGTGACGGCGCCGGGTACCCTTACCCTCGCCCATGTCGTCTCCGGCACAACTTTGGAGACCGCAAGTATAATCACATTCGGCGCCGGCGCCGGCGCCGCGGCAGACGCGATCACCACGGCGGAAGAAATTCCGGCCAAGCTGAGCGGCGCCAGCCTGTTCGACGCTGCCGCGCTGAGCGCCGCCGCACTCGGCGCCATTTCTGTGATCGACGGCGGAGCGATCAACGTGACCTCGCCGCTTACCTTGGCTCCCGGCGCCGCGATCACCTTGTACGGCTCCAGCGTTGACGTTGCCGCGAGCCTCACTGCCCGCGGCGGCACTGTCGCCATCGCCAATGTCGCCAATGTCGGCGGCACCGTGATTGTCTTGCGATCGGCCGCCCGCAAAACCGGCGCCGTCATGCTCGGTCAAGGCGCGACGATCGACACCGCCGGACTATGGACCAATCTGTCGCTCAGCAGCACCGCGCCATCCGACACCGCTTATATCAACGGCGGCTCAGTAAGCCTGACCTCGGTGAACAGCCTCACGCTCGGCACTGGCAGCCTGGTCGACGCCTCCGCCGGCGCCGTAATCGCTCTGGCCGGCGGCCGCAGCGGTGGGGTCGGAGGCAACATCACGCTTGCCGCTGGTGATTCGCCCACAGGGCAAACCAAGGGCGATCTGACGCTGGACGGAACACTCGAAAGCAACGGCTTCGCCCATGGCGGCGCACTGGCCCTAACTGGGCCGTCCTTCGTCATCCTCGACAACCGGCCCACCAAGCCGAAAGCGGGCGTGGTGACGCTCACCCCCGGCTTCTTCACGCAGGGCTTTTCAGCCTATGACCTCACCAGTTCGGGGGCGGTGACGGTCGATCCCGACACTGTCATCAACGTCATCGAGCCGGTTTTTCAGTTCACCGAGGCCGCTAATCTAGTGCCGAGCGGCGGCAATGTGAGGGCTGGTGCGAGCCTGACGCTCAACCCGGTCTACCTCGCCAATCCCACCGCCACCGCGATCACCCAGCGGCCGGGGGCAAGCTTCAGCGTGATTACCCAGACCGCACTGAACTCCAAGCAGAAGAGCCTCGCCGGGATCGACATAGGCGCCGGCGCCGCGATCGACGTCGATCCCGGCCAGGCAATCCATCTTGAAGCCGCTGGCCAACTCACGGTCGATGGCGACCTCTCGGCCCCCGGCGGCAGGATCGATCTCTGGAGCGATGACGAAGTTGTCGATGCCGCCTTCACCCGCGGCAAGCTGGTCTCGGTCTGGCTCGGCGGCGCCAGCGTGATCGACGCCAACGGCGCTGGTTTCACCGACACCGGCGCGGATGACGCCAGTGTTGGCGTCGCCCCGGCTGGCGGTACCATCACCATCGGCAATGTCGACACCTTGGGCAGCGGCGTCGACAGCACCGAGGCCGCCATCATCATACGCAAGGGCGCGGTCATCGAGGCCTCCGGTGCCGCGGCGGTAGAGCGGCTGGCAACCCAGCCCGAACTCGGGCTGCTGCGAACGACGCCGGCGGCGCTGGGGCAGCCGGTAGAGCTCGCAGGCAATGGCGGCAGTATTTCGCTTTCCTCCGAGCACGGCATCTATCTCAACGGCGATCTGAGCGCCTTCGCCGGCGGCCCCGGGGCGGCCGGCGGCAGCTTGCTGGTAGCGCTGGAAACCGACGCCGCCGTTGCCGTCGGAACCACCGCCCAGGAGGCGACGCCGCGCATCCTGACGATCTCCCAGAACGCCGCCGAGGCGCAGCTGCCGGCGAAGTTGATGCCGGGCCAGCAAAGCGCCGCGCTTTTGAACGGCACCGGCCAGATCAGCGTGGATGAGATCACTGCCGGCGGCTTCGGCACCGTCGCCTTGTTCGCCCGCGACGCACTCCGGTTCAAGGGCAATGTCGATCTCACCGCCGCGCAAGCGATCGAGCTTTACCGAGGCTCGATCGTCGATACCAACCCGAAGGACTCCGTGACCCTTACTGCGCCGTATGTACTGTTGAGCGGCCAGACCCCAGAATCGGCGTCGAACATCACTCTGGTGCAGGCCGTGAGCGGCTATTCCGCGGTCAACGCAACCGGTGCATTTACTGTCGATGCCGGTCTGATCGATGTCCAGAACAGCCTGTCCTTCGGCGGTGTCGAAACCACCGTTCAAAAAGCCGGTACTTTCAAGCACACCCAGCTGGCCGGCTTCGGCAAGGAAGACCTCTACAGCACAGGCGATCTGCGCTTCCTCTCGGCGACCGCCGGGGCCAGCGCGACAACCTTGCCGACAACGCTGATCAGCACGGCAAATCTTGATCTGGTGGCGCGCGAGATCTACGCGACCGGCAACGCCGTGGTACTCGCCGGCTTCGACCCAACCGCGACGGGCATGAATGGCACGTTCTACCCGCGGCGGATCCTGACCATCGGGCGGACGCCGGGAACCATGCCGTCAGCCCCGCTCGATCTGGGCGGCAACCTTACTTTGGTTGCGGCCACCATCAAGCAGGGCGGTGTGATCTGGCAGCCCTTGGGAACGATCGATTTCGGTGAGATCGGCGAATTCATCGGTCATAGCCTAGCCGGTCATGGCGACCCGCGCGGCGTGGTCGATTTCTTGCCCGGCAGCTTAACCTCGGTCAGCGCCGCCGGGCTGACGATCCCGTACGGCGGCACCGCCGACGGCGTGAGCTATATCGTCAACGGCGTCGCGGTCAGCGCCGCGACCGGCACCAGAGGATTCGGACTGACTTCGGTGATCGGGGGCGTCAGCCCCGGCACGATCACGGTGCAGGCGCTGAAGACCGATGTCGAGGCCGGCGCCGCGCTCGACCTCACCGGCGGTGGAGTCCTGAGCGGTGAGGGTTTCATCAGCGGCGAGGGCGGCTCCACCGACCTCACGACCACCCCTTTCCTAAATCTGGGCGCGGCCGGCGGCGTAACGCAGCCCTCGCTTGCCACCAACCCGGTCTACGCGATTGTTGCCGGGGCGCAGTCCGAGGAGGCGCCGGACCAAACGTTTACTCAAAGCGGGACGACCGGCTCGATGCCGACTCTGGGCGAGCAAATTACGATCCCACCCGGCATCCCAGGCCTGGCTGCGGGCCGTTACACGCTGCTGCCAGCCGCCTACGCGCTGACGCCGGGTGGCTACAGGGTGGAGCTGGATGGCGCCGCCGGCCTCGCCGCGCCCGCGGTCGCGACCTTGCCGAACGGCTCCTACGCGATCATCGGCGGCACCAACATTGTCGATACCGGCGTGCACAGCACCGCCCCGCTCGCGATCACAATCACGCCGGCGGCGGCGTTGCGGCGCGACGCCGATTATGACGAGGAAAATTACAGCCAGTTCCTGGTCGCCCAGGCCGCCCGGATCGGCGCCGTCCGCCCCGTCCTGCCGGTCGACGCCGGGACGCTGGTGCTGAACTTCCCCGGCACCTCCACCGCCTCGATCGTCAACCAGGGCACCGCCTCCTTCGCGCCGGCAACGGGCGGCATCGGTGGCACTCTGGAGGTCTCCGGAGCGCAGTTTGGGTCGACGCCGAGCTTCGATATTTACGGCGATACGAGCGATTTACGTCACGGCACCCACACGGTCCTGCTGAGCGCCGCCGGACTGGACGCCTTTGACGCCTTCAACCTTGAGATCGGCATCGCTGGCGGGGGCTTCAACGCGGAAACCACTGGCATCACGCTGGAACCGGGAGCGAAGTTGAAGGCCGCCCGCGTCGTCCTCACGGCCTTGACCTCGGGCATCACCCTGGAGCCGGGCTCCGAGATCGATACGTTGGGTAAGGGCGTCTTGCCGTTCGATACGACAACCCGAGGCGACTTCACCGATGGCGGCGCCAGCGTGCTCGATGTCGGCAACGGCTATTTGGCCTATGCCGCCAACACCGGCGGCGGTGCCGCGTACGGGCCAATCTCGATCGACGACGGCGCCACCATCTATACCGACGGCTCGATAGCGTTCTCGACCCAGGCGGCGGTCCATATCGGCGTAAACGCGATCTATGGCGGCCGCTATCTCGACCTCGCTTTGCCGGAGATCAATATCGGCGATCCAGCCACCCTCGGCGCCAGTTCCGCCGTCGGCCTGACCCTCACCCCGCAGGTCCTGCAGCGCCTAACCGGCGGCGCTCCTGGGATCGGCTTGCCGCCGGTGCAGATTTTGGTGCTGGCCGCCGGCAACTCACTGAACTTTTTTGGCTCGACCGAGCTCGACCTAAGTGGTGGCAACGTCCAGCTCGTGCTCGATACTCCGGCGATCTATGGCTATGGCAGCGCCGGAGATGTCGCCCGGATCAGTGCCGGCACCATCGTTTGGAACGGCCAGCTCACCACCAATGCCTCGACCGGCAGGGTCGGCGCTGGCCCGCCGGGCGGTGTCCTGACCAGCGGCCCGGGCACCGGCACCGGCACGCTCAACCTCGTCGCCAACACCATCGTGTTCGGCTATTCCGATCTCGACCGGCAGGTGCGCGACATACCGCTCTCGCGTATCACTCTCGGCTTTTCCACAGTCAACCTCGACGCCGCCACGGAGATCACCTCCAACAATCAAGGCACGCTAGCGGTTTATCAGAGCCAGCCAACGACCTATGGCGCGCCCCCGATCGGCGGCACGCTGAACCTGAACACGCCGCTCCTGACGACGGCCGACGAGGCGACCATCGGCTTCACCGCCGGCGACACGCTCAATATCGATGCCGGGGCTGGCGCCGTCGCGAGCACCCTGCCCAGCCCGGCCGCCGGCGGCGAGGTTGATCTCACCGGGGGCACGGTCAACATCGACAGCGCGGTGATTTTGCCGAGCGGCAAGCTGGACATCCAGGCGGCCGGTGACATCGATTTTGGCGCCACGTCGCGTTTGAATCTTGCCGGCGTCGGCACGAATATTTTCGACAAGACGGTGTACGGCTTCGGCGGCAGCCTGGTTGCTGAAAGTGCCGACGGCAACATCACCCAGAATGCCGGCTCGATCTTTGACGTTGCCGCCATCAACAATACCGCAGGCTCAATCCAGCTCACCGCCAAAAACCCTTCCGCCGGCGCGGTGGCGTTGAACGGCGCCCTGCTCGGCAGTTCCACCGGCGGCTATGCCAGCGGCGGTTTCGATGCGCGTGTGCAGACCCTCGGCAGCTTCGCGGCATTGAACACGGCGCTGGACGCCGGCGGCTTCTTTCAATCCCGCAGCTTCGACATCGCCCAGGGCGACCTCACCATCGGCACCGGCGTGATCGCGCATCATGTGGCGGTGTCGCTCGATGGCGGCAGCCTGACCGTGGACGGCGTAATCGACGCCAGCGGCGGCGGTGCCGGCAGCATCGACCTCGCCGCCGCCAATCTTACCCTCGCCGGCACCGCCAACCTTGCGGCGAACGGCACCACGCTCGCGGTCGATAGCTACGGCCAGCCGATCTCGGCGATAAATGCGCCAACGATCAGCCTGACCGCCAGCACCGGTACGCTCACTCTGGCGCCGGGCGCGCGCCTCGACCTCGCCTCCGCCGACGGCGTGGCCCGCGGCAATCTCGAACTGAACGTGCCGCGGCTCGGTTCGGCGACCTCTGGCGATGCCGGGATCGAGGTCGCCGGGCCGGTGGATATCAACGGCGCCGCCAGCATCGCCGTCAACGCCTTCTGGACCTATCACGGCCTGGCCGATCCGAATGGCACTGCGTCCGGGGCCCCCGATGCGCTGATCACCCAGGCCTATCTCGACCGGATCGACGCCAGTGACAGCCACCCCTTCATGGCGGCGGCGGCGAACAATGCCGATCTCGCCGGCCGACTCGCCGGGCTTACGAACGGTTATGGCAGCATTTTGCATCTGCGGCCGGGCGTCGCGATCGTCAGCGCGACGCCGGAGGGGGATTTGACCGTGCAGGGCGATCTCGACCTCGCCGGCTATCGCTATGACGACCCCGCCGGCTATGGCGCGCGGGTGAACAGTGCGGTCTACGGTTCCGGCGAGCCCGGCGTGCTGACAATCCGGGCCGGCGGCGATCTGAACATCTACGGCAGCGTGACCGACGGTTTCGCAAAGCCGATCGACGATACAGGGACCGAATTTGCGAAGGGCTGGGTACTCTATGCCGGGCAGGAACCTTACGGCCAGACCATCGTGCTGCCGGTCGCGGTGACGGTGGCCCGCGGGACCGACTTTACGATCGCGCAGCCGGTGAACTTTGCGGTGCCGATCACCGGCGGCACGTTCCAAAGCGGCGCCGCGACGCCGGTGGCGCTGCCGCTGAGCAGTTCGAAAAAGGTGCCGGTCGCTTTTATCGCCACCAGTGCGATCACCGGTCGTAACGGCCAGGTTCTCTATGCCCCGGGACAGGCGGTCCCAGCCGGCGCGGTGCTGCCCGCGGGCGCCGTGATCGGTATCGGCGGCGTCTTGCCCTTTACCGTGTCGGTGGGGCCGGTGGTCTGGCCCGCCAACCAGCCTTTCCTGGTCACCCAAGGCGGCCTCGACGTCGTGGTCAGCGCGCCGCTTACCCTACTGGCAGGATCGGTGATCCCCGGCGGCAGCTTCATCGAATTCGTCAAGGGCGAGCCGGGGGTTAGCCAGCCGGGCCCGAACGGTAAGCCGCTCTTCTTCACCAACGGCGATCCGGTTCCGGCAACTTATGCCACACGCGCGGTCGGTGCCGACGGCACCCAGGGGCAACTATACCCGCTGGCGCAGCTGCTCCCCACCGGGGACCTGTCCTGGTCCATCAACCTGGTCGCCGGCGCCGACACCGGCGCCGCCGATCCCCAGATCGTGCAGACCGCAAGCGGGCTGGCGGCGGTAAAGACAAACGGCGATCTTACCTTCGCCGACGCCCATTACGGTACCCTCGTACAGCTGCGGACGATCCCGCCCTTGCACAACCCGAACAATCCGAAGAACCACAAAATCTGCGCCAAGAATCCGGCGAGTTGCGCGCCGACCTACCGGGCCAACAGCGAGGTGGTGGTGCCGGCGTTCAGCGTGGTTCGCACCGGCACCGGCACGCTGACGCTTGCCGCCGGCGGCGCGATCACCGAAGCATCCGATTACGGTATCTACACCGCCGGTGCGCAGGCAGCCCCGATCCTGGACGGAACCGGCGGCAACCCCTACGATCGCCCGCAGGCCCTGCAGGTGCCGGATGGCACGTTGCTGGGCAGCAAGAACGCGGGCCTTGCGGCGCTGGTGGCGAACTACCAGGCCAACTACCCGGTCGGCGGTGGCAATGTCACGGTGACGGCGCAGGGCAACCTCAACGGCTTCATCTCGACCGCGTTCCAGCCGTCGAACAACGATCTGACCAGCATCGGCCTCACCGACACGGACGCCATCGGCTCCTGGCTCTGGCGACAGGGCGGTGCCGGCTTGCCCGGCGCCTGGTGGGTCGAGTTCGGCGGGCTGGCCATTCCCCCGGGCGACATCGTCTCCAAAAACCTTAAGCAGGATACGCTCTTCGCGGAGATGGTCGGCTTCCAGGGCATCGGCACGCTGGGCGGCGGTAATGTAACCGTTAACGTCGGCGGCGATGCGAGCGCGCTGAACCTGGCTGTCGCTTCGACCGGCCGCGTCCTTGCGAATGGCGCGCTGGCACAGGATGGCGGCGGCACGCTGAACGTGACGATCGGCGGGGCGCTCAATTTCGTCTCGCCGCAATTCACTGGTAATTACGGCGCCAGCGCCCCCGGCGATGCGGGCGGCCTGGTCACCGATTTGCGCGGCGGCACCACACTCGCGGTCGGCTCCATCGGTTTTGTGGCACAAGATTACAACCTTACCGTCGAGCCGAATGATCCCAGAACTCTGCAGCCGCTGCTGACCGACATATACCTGATCGGGCAGGGCATCGATCTTGCCCCGGGCGACGGCAACGTCACGATCGATAGCCGGGGCGACCTGGTGATCGACGGCGTAGGAAATCCCGGCACGGCGCCGAACCTGGTGAACGAAAGCGCGGCATTCGTCACCAGCAATGGTGTGACGGCCGAACAATCATATGGCGGCGCCACGGCGTTTTCGCTGTGGTCGCAGGCGACTGGCATCAGCCTGTTCTCCGCCGGCGGCGATGTCTCGCCTTATGAGGATGACGTCAATCCCTCCGACAATGCAGGTGACTACGGTTACTCCGGCGTCAGCGGTACCCACATCTACCCGCCGATCCTCTCTGTCACGGCCCAAAACGGCAATATCGACTTCTCGTCCGTCAACGCGAACAGCCAACTCGAGCTTGCGCCGGCGGCGGACGGCCAGCTGACGTTGCTGGCCGCTGACTCGATCCTCGGCGCGCCTTCCACCCAGGGAACGATCATCTCGATGTCCGGCGCCAATCCCGGCTCGGAATCAACTCCATTCGATCCGGCGATCACCGTTGCCAACTACGCATCAAGTACCGTCTACAGCAATTTCAGCCCCAACTACGCGTCCGACCTGCTCGCTTTTGGCCCCGACACGCCGGTCGGTCCACTTCACGCCGGCGGTGGCCAGCCGGCGATCGTCTACGCCGGCACCGGAGACATCATCGACCTGCAGTTCGGCGACGTGGTGCCGCAAAGCGGCAATGTCGAGCCGTCCATCTGGTACACCGCGGCGGAGCCTTTCGACGTGCAGGCCGGCCGCGATATCGTCGCCAGTGGCTCGCTGAGAAGCCCCAATGTCTTCCTGAACATCGTGCCGACCGACATCACCACCTTTGAGGCCGGACGCGACATTATTGAAAGCAGCCTCGATATCGCCGGGCCGGGCACGCTGCTGGTGCAGGCCGGGCGCAACCTCTACCAGGCCGACCAGGGTACTATCTACAGCATCGGGCCGCTCTTTGCTATCGACCCGAACAACCGCGACAGCGGCGCCACCACCTCGGTCCTGGCCGGCGTCGGCACGACCGGCCCTGACTATACCGGCTTCGAAAGCCTGTATCTCGATCCGGCGAGCGATCTGAAACTGGAGAATGCCGGTGCGATCATTGCCGGCGATGACGCCCTCCTCGCCGCCTGGTTGCGTGCCAATTACGGCTATGACGGTACGGCCGGAAACGCCTACACCTTTTTCGTTTCCCTCAGCCCCGCCGCGCAAGACGTGTTCCTGCGGCAGCTCTATTTCGACGAACTCAATGCCGCCGGTATCGAGTACAACAACCCCGCCAGCGTGCGTTATCGTAGTTATTTGCGCGGCCGCGACGCGATCGCGTCCTTCTTCCCCACAACCGATGTCACCGGCCGGCCGATCCCCTATGCCGGAAATATTACCTTGTTCGGCAATTCCGGTATCCACACCGAATTTGGCGGCGCGATCCAGAGTTTCACGCCCGGCGGGGAGACGCTGATCGGCGTCGATGGCACGACGCCGCCGGGCAGCGCCGGATTCATCACCCAGGGCACCGGCGATATCGACATCTATGCTCTGGACAGCGTCGAACTCGGCGAGAGCCGGGTACTGACGACTTTTGGAGGCGGCATCGTGATCTGGTCGGCGACCGGCAACATCGATGCCGGCCGCGGCTCCAAAACCACCGTCGTCTACACGCCGGTGCAACGGGTTTACGATGATTACGGCAACGTGGTGCTGTCGCCGAGCGTACCTTCCACCGGTGCCGGCATCGCGACACTGAACCCGATCCCGCAAGTCATGTCGGGCAATATCAACCTCGTTGCCCCGCTGGGCACCATAGATGCCGGCGAGGCCGGGATCCGGGCCTCCGGCAATATCAACATCGCAGCGCTGCATGTCGCCAACGCTGCCAACATTACGGTACAAGGCACCACCACCGGCGTGCCGCACGCACCGGCAGTGGATACCGGCGCGCTGGCCGCGGCCAGCAGCGCGTCAGGCGCCGCCGACCTCGCAGCCCAAAATGCCGGCCGACAAGACAACCAGACGGCGCAACCTTCGATCTGGATCGTTGAAGTGCTGGGCTATGGGGGGGGCTCTGCAACACCGCCGCCGCCTCTCAAAAAGACCCACAAGAACGTAAAGACCATTCAGGCCTTCGACAGTGTCAATCATAGCCCCGCACCTATTGGAGCGTCGTCGGTCACGGATGGCAGTCTAGCTCTTCCTGCGGGCCGCAGGGCCCCCGTCTGAGTACATGGACCTTCGCATGAGTCCATGGACTCCTTAGACTGGTAATTTTCGAATCCAACAAAAGCTTTGCGAAGCTGCAACAATATGATCTTGTCAGGTACTCTGAGAGTGCCGGTAAATTCGCCGGCTGACGCAAAGTTCGTTCTGCACGGGCGATGCCCACGGCGAGTTGCGGCCGGTCGAACAAGAGGTGCAATTAGCCAGAGGTGGTCATCTACCGGCTTGCAAGCATTTGCAGCGGTCGCCCGGTACAGCAACTTCCGCCGGGCTGCCGTCGAGCGGGGCTTGAGTGCATCGGCTTTCAGTCACGTCATCCGCGGGCTGGAGGAAACGCTGGATGTCACCTCCTGCTCCACCGGACAAACCGCAACGTCGGCCTCACCGCGGCCGGTCGCGAACTCTTCGAACGGATCGGACCCGCTCTGGGAGATCTCGCGGAGGCACTTGGAAAAGCCCGCGCAACAAGCGGGAAGCCGGCGGCTCGCTGCGTCTGAACGTTCCGGGTATCGCGAACGTTTTAATCATCCAGCCGATGATCGGGAGCGTCCTTTCGACCTATTCCGACATCAGGCTGGACGTGGTCAGCTTCGACGGCCTGGTCGTCATCGTTGCCGGAGGCTTCGATGCCGGCATCCGCCGCGACCGTCACTTGTCGCCAGGATTGATCGCTCTTCCGGAGGGGCTGGCGGGTCGTTTTTCAGTCGTCGGCGCGCTGTCTTATTTCGCCGAGCGTGCGCGACCACTGGTACAGCATGATTTGTCCAGCCACCGCTGCATCGAACGTCATTCCAGATGGACCACTCTACGCTTGGAAGTTTGAAAAGAATGGCGTTTCGATGGACCTCAAGATTACCGGCCCGCTGGTCGTGGACGACGCCGCGCGGATGATCCGAGCGGCGTTGGAAGGTGTCGGCTTGGCGTTCGTGCTGTCAAGGAACTCGTCGGCACTTGCGTTGCAAACGGCGCTCTAATCCAGGTTCTGAAAGACTGGTGTCCGCTCAAGCAGGGATTCACCTGTATTATTCTAAACGCGGACAGATTGTAGCAACGTTACCGGGACTAATCAACATGGTGTGCAAGTAGTCGTTTGGATTAGGTGCATGCACCTAATGATTAATGTCCGCTTCAAGTGCTTGCCCACCTAAAGCTGCTGGTCCGCTATTGGCCGGTAGCCGACCGTCCGCTTTGCAACATATGAGGCGCTAAGCGGACGTGTACCAACATAAATTTTAAATTGACAAGATCCTATGCACATTCGGATTATTTAATAGGACTTAACAAAGCGGGCCAACCGCGCAGTCCACCTTCAAATCTAACTGAGTCCTTCGTGCTTCATCGCCTTTTGAACGGAGGGTAACTTCATCATACGCTCGCAAAATGCGACCAATGTTGCGGGTGCCTCGACATCGAACTTCTTTGCCCAGAGCAGCATGACGAAAAGGTAGCAATCGGCCACGGTAACCGCGGAGCCAAACAGGTAGTCGCCTTTCATCGTCTCGGCCAAATATCCGAAGCGCTTGCCGATCATTTCGCCAGCTTTCGCCTTGTCACTATCGCCTCCTCCCGCGAAAAAAGGCTTGAAGCTCTTGTGAATTTCGGTCGAGATGAACGCGAGGGCTTCCAGCAGGTGCGTGTGCCCCATCGGCCCCGATGGTGCGAGCTTGCTATTCTGATGCGCGATCCAATCCAAGACGGCGACGTTTTCGCTGAGCGTCTCGCCCGAATCGAGCGTCAGTGCAGGCACGTAGCCCTTCGGGTTAACCGTCAAGTAGTCGACGCCGGCTGCCGTACGCTTGACCTTGAGGTCGACCTTCTCGTGATCGAAGGACAAGCCCGCCTCGTGCAGCGCGATGTGGTCGGCCAGACTGCAAGCACCCGGTGCATAGTAAAGCTTCATGGTCGTCTCCTTGGTTGCCCTGAACAAAACGCGCAACGCGCGAACGGCGCGTAATCCTGCTGCGACACACAGGGCGGCGCACTCCTCAAACGCGTGAGGACGTATATCATAAGCTGGTTCAAGTGTCCCGACCACCTCCTCGGGTAGCCGACCGCCAGGAGACCGGTCGCTAGCGGTTGGACTGACAGCACCCGCTAAGGTGTCTCCTACACGCCAATTGGTTTCGCTATCCCTGAACACATGTTCCGCAAGATCTTCCGCCCATTCAGCATTAAGCGGCCCTAGCGGGATTAGCATCCAGTAATAGATGGGGCCGTGGAGGGCGTCGACTGCGACTTCAAGATCAATATCCTCGCGAAGCTCGCCACGCTCAATTCCGGCGATCAGAATGGCTTTGGCTTCCTCGCGCCGCGGCCGCGAATATCCTTCGATGAATTTTGTTTGCCTTGACAGTGACCTCGCGAGCGGTTCGACCGCCCGCTCGGCGGCGATCACCCCGCGGCTTTACGGTTAGTACGAGAGGTTTCGTAGCCGGCCGAGCGCAGAATACTGATCACTCGCGATCGAGTCTAGTTTCGACATCCTAGCCGGACCTCGCCACGAGCGGGCAACCAGCAGCTACTAAGAAGATCGCGGTTTTGTCCTCTTCAGCGAGCTCCGCAAACTTAGAACCGAAAGCCGTGTGGATGATGCCGTCGGCGTCCGAGGCACTTCGGCAAAGCACATCAAGATCACCGAGCAAACCAACCGTTGGGATCCCGCCCGCCGCAGCCTGCACCTCACCGTTCTTCTTCGAACGCACCACGATCCCAAGAGCTGGCGAGGAACTGCCAGCCCAGATGGCTGCGGGTGACCAGAGATTGTGCAATATGCACCATCAGCCGGGAAACCGATTAGGGCTTGCCGGCTCTAACGTCGTCGATCCACTGGTATAATATGTCCTCGGCGCCAGGGTTGCCCATATGCGGGCGATCGCCTCGAACGACAAGATCTTTTCGATGCCCGTCGATCGCCGCCAGTAGGTTGTCCTCGATTGGGAAGATCGAATCTTCCATCCCATTTATGGCAAGAAGCCTACAGGTGGGTGTCCCGATCAGGCCTGCCTCGACCAGGCTGAATTTCCGCCCCTCGGCTGCGTAGCGCGCGATCGCCGCTGTGCAGTCGCTGTCGCGGTATCCGAATTTCCATGCCAAGGCCTCGGCCAGGGCGAAGGGGTATTCCATCTGATCCTGAGCGCTGATCCAGTCCGGATCGAACATGTGATGGCATCCGCCGCCTTGGGCGACGACAGCGAACAGACGGTCCGCGTGTGTGTGCGCGACCCGAAAGGCATAGTAGCCGCCAGTGCTGATCCCCCGTGCAACGACCTTCTGGGTGTCGAAAGCGTACTGCGAGGCATTCTCTTCAACCCAGTCAATGATGCTGCTCATCAAGCGGTCTGGGGAGACAGGGTCGTTGGGTGCGGCAGGACAGTCGCCCGTGCCCGGGATTTCGAAGCTCAGCGTTGCAAAACCTCGATCCACGTGCTGTTGCGTGCGCGGCGTGTGGTCGGTCCGGTAAGCGTCCAGCCCGCAGATGAAAAGAAGCACGGGCCAACCCGAAGCTGGTCGATCGCCCTTCGGAAGGCGCAGGTAGGCCTCTATCGCGCGCTCCGAGTCGCCGGCGTCGGCGTCGGCATGGGTGAAGGGCAGGCTCACGGGGACGCTAGGAGGGTCAAGCAGCTTTCCGCCTTCCTCGTAGGCGGCCTTGCCGAGTCGCCATGCCTCTTGCCCAAGCTTGGATCGGTTGATCGGAAATCTGGCGATCCGGAACACAGCCGCCGACCTGAGATAAAGGTTCAGAGCCTGATCGGGCTTCGATCGCGAGAGGGCGTCAGCAGCCTCGGAGGCCAACTGTTCGCCTACGGGGACGAAAGCACTCGCGTAGTCGTCCGGCCGATACAAGATGGCTGGATCATCGCCGGATTGATTCACGAGGTCGGCGAAAATCGGGTCGAAGTCAGCAACATCACCGTCACTAAATGGATAGATGCCGCGGGAGCAAGGTGGCCTCCACTTTTGAGCCCAAAGCTTAGAGACGGACTCGTGATGAGCAAAATAAGGAAAGCCGCCCTTCAGCTGTTCGGCTGTCGACTGAACATGATATGGGGGAACGGATATTTTCATCATCATTTGCATGTAAAACTCTCCTTAGAGAAAACCAGAGTGCCGACGAACCACTCCTCTCCCGTCGCCTCAGCAGATACAGTGCGGGAACGGCCTGGAAGCATCCGCGGCGATGTCCGCCGGGTTTGAGGATCGCGCTATCCCGAGCGGCCTTCCCATTCCTCGCCAAGCGCCCAGGTGCAGGAGAACTAAAGGCATGGGGACAGAACTAATCGAGGGCAGGTATGCTGGTTGGGGGCGTGGGAGTGCGGCCACGCCAGAGATTGGTGCGCTGACGAAGCCGCTACACGAGTTCGCCAGCTAGAGCATCTCCGTTCTATACCTAGGCACCAGTTCGGCGGCCCTTTTCCCGCGTTCAGCCTGCTCTTCCGGGCTGAGTTTCGGCGGCGGCGAGTTTCGGCCCGCAACCCGATCGCCGACCTGAGCGAAAAACTCTTCCTGGCCGGCGGGCGTGCACATGCAGAGCATATGCACGGTCTTGCCTGATGCATTGCGGAACTGGTGCGGTGCATTGGCTGGGACGTTCGCCGTCGCGCCTTGTGAGACGGTCATCGTTTCGCCGCGAAACGTGAACTCCAGTTCGCCTTCGAGCAGCGTGAACATCTCCTCGAAACTGTGGCGATGAGGCGGCGGGCCGCTGCCGTCCGGCACCAGCATGTCGATCAGGCAATAGCGTCCTTCAGTCTGCTTGCCGGACGCCAGAACCGTATAGTTGGCCCCGACCACCGACAGGTGCGGCAGGTCTGCGTCGTCCGGCATCGAGACTGTCAGCGATCGGGTCAAGTCGTCGGCGGGAGTTGGACCGGTCTCTCCGCTTGCGGTGATGGAATGGTCAGCCATGGGTCATCTCCTTCGGATTGATGGTTTCAGCAGTCGCCAATTCGATGATCGCCCGGACTACCGTCTCGGGGGCCTCCTCGGGCAGGAAGTGTCCGCTGCTCGGTTCGACGGATGCCTCGACATGGTCTGCGATCATCGCGACCATCTGCCCAACGCGCGCGCCGAGGCCCTTCTCTCCGCCCATGGCCCGAACGGGCGTCTTGATCTTGGCCTTCAGCAACGGCTCGGTCTGGGCGATGCTGGTGAAAGCGGCGCGATAGATGCCGAGACTGCCGAGCACGCCGTCGCGACCGGAGAAGGTCCGCAGATACTCGTCCACCACGGCGGGCGGAAACGCGCCGTGATCGATCACATGGTCGCCCTCATAAAACCAGGTCAGGAAAGCCCGCTCGGCGCCCACGATCAGACGTTCCGGGACCCCTGGGGCGAGCGGCAGGATCCACCACCACATCGAGCCCTGCGCCATGGCCTCGGGCGTGTAGGCGAACACCTGGCGCAGCACGTCGCCGAGCATCACTGGCGCTTCGATGTAGAGGAGCGCCTTCACCTCGTCGGGATGGTCGGCTGTCCACAACAACGCGGGTAGCGCCCCCATGTCATGGGCCGCGTGGATCAGCGGCCCGCCTCGACCGAAGCCGATGCCGTCGACGAGCGCCCGCGCTTCTTGGGCGAGCGCCCGCGCGTCATAGCCTTCTACCCCGGCGGGCTTGTCGCTGTCGCCATAGCCTCGCATGTCCGGGACGAGCACGTGGAGACCCGCGCGGGCAAGCGCGGGCGCGACGTGCCGCCAAGCATAGCCGGTGGAGAGGAAGCCGTGCCAGAGGACGACCGGCTGTCCGTTGGGATCGCCGCCGATCCAGTAATGCAGGCGAGTGCCGCCCACATCGGCCAATTCGCTGCGAAAGCCGTCGATCGGCGGCGGGGACGCGGGGCGCGCTGAGGTGTTCACGGTGCGCACCTCAATCGACGGCGAACATTGGGGCGGAGGCGAACAGGACCGGCATCATCTGTTCGCCCGCCGGCGTGCTCCAGTCCCCGACAAGCTCGGTGATCATCGTATTGGTCGAGGTCAGCCAGACCCCCGCCCGCTCCATGCGACGTCGCGCGGTGTCCTCGCCGATGTCGAACGGCGAGCCGCTGGCGTCCAGCACCGCTTGCACCTCGAACCCCTCCTCCACGGCGCTGATGGCGGGGAATACGAGGCAAATATCTGTGGTCACCGCCGCCATCACGAGCTGCCGGCGCCCGGTGGCGAGCACCGCCTGCCGAAAGGCGGGGTCGGCCCAGGCGTTGACGACGCCAATGCGCTTGATCCGTAAGCCGAAGGCCTCCGGAGCGACCCGCTGCAGCGGGTCCGCAATAGGCCCCTGGACGTGATCCTCCTGGCTGCTGGTCATCACGATCGGCATGCCGAACGCCTTCGCTGCCTTGGCCAGCGCGACCGCATTGCGCAGCGATACGTCGGCGGGCAGATTCTTGATAAGCTGCATGGTGCCGACCTGATGGTCGATCAGCACCAGCGCGCTGGTCTCCGGCTTGAAGTGCGGGGATGCCTGGGTGGTGCGTTGCTCTTCCATGATCAATCCTCCAGTGCTGGATAGTCGGTGTAGCCCTCCGGCCCGACGCCGTAGAAAGTTTTCGGGTCTGGCGCGTTCAACGGCGCATCCTCTCGGAAACGGCGCACCAGGTCGGGGTTGGCGATGTACGGGACCCCGAAGGCGACCAGGTCCGCGCCGCCCGCGGCCACGGCGTTGGCCTCGGCCTTATCGAAGCCGGTGTTCACGATCAGCGGCACAGTCACGAGCGACCGGAAGGCCTCAGCCACACGCTCTATCTGCACGCCTCGCTCTGCGTCCTTCGCGTTCGGCTCGAGCAGGCACAAATACGCTAAGCCCTGCGCCGAAAGCCGCCCGATCACATAGCCGAAGGTCGCGCGTTTATCGCTGTCGTCGACGCCATAGAGATAGCTCGACGGAGACAGTCGAACGCCCACATGCGCCGTATCCCAGGCGCCAACCATCGCTTCCACCGTCTCCAGCATCAGCCGCGCGCGCTTTTCCACCGAGCCGCCGTAAGCGTCACGGCGGTGGTTGCTGCCGTCCTGCAGGAATTGGTCCTGCAGGTAACCGTTGGCCCCGTGCAGCTCGACGCCATCGAAACCGGCCGCGCGCGCGTTTCGGGTCGCCGCCGCGAAGCTCGCGACGATGCCGGAGATTTCGTCGAGGCAAAGTTCACGCGGAACCGGGAAATCGACGCGTCCACTAGGCAGGAAGAAGTCGCCCGTGGCCGGGATCGGCGATGGGCCGACCGGTTGCTCGCCGCCGCGCATGTCCGGATGGGCAACGCGGCCACAGTGCCAAATCTGACAGAGGATGCGGCCGCCTGCGGCATGTACTGCGTCGGTGACCTTACGCCATCCGGCGACCTGATCCTCGCGGTGAATGCCCGGGCAGCGGATAATTCCGTGACCCTGGTCGGAGACCTGGGTACACTCGGTCACGATCAATCCCGCCGAGGCGCGTTGGACATAGTAGTCCCGCATAAGCTCGGCAGGGACGCCGTCGTCGCCGGCGCGCGTGCGCGTCATCGCCGACATGACGACGCGATTAGAAAGCGCCATGTTGCCCAGATCGAAAGGTGTGAAGAGGTCGGTCATGGTTGCTCCTTCGTAAGCTTCAAAGCATCTTGTTGCCGCCATCGACGACGATGGTCTGGCCTGTAACGAAGTCCGCGTCGGGAGAAGCGAGGAAGAACACGGTACCCGTTAGATCGTCGGCATGTTCCTCACGTTGGAGGCACCGCGCGGCGATCGCGTCGTCCTGGATCTTCTGCGGCAGGGCCTTCTTGGCCGAGGCGGTGATCGTCGCGCCGGGCGCCACGACGTTCACACACACGCCTTCCGCGCCGAACTCCCGCGCCAGGCTACGGGAGAAGCCGATCATCCCGGACTTCGCCGCGACGTAGTGAGCCTGGCCCGGAACCCCGGCGTAAATGGACGCGGAGCCGATGTTGATGATCCGGCCCCAGCCGCGTCCGGTCATCAGCGGCAGCATCGCCTGGCACATCAGCGCCGTGCCGGTCAGATTGATGTCGATGATCTTGCGCCAGTCGGCCGCGGTCATCTCGAGGAAAGGCTGCACCGGAAAAAACCCGGCGACATTGACCAGCACGTCCACCCGGCCCGTGGTCGCGCTCGCCAGCCCGGCCAGCGCCTTGGTGTCGGCCTCGTCGGTAATGTCGGCGGGGCGCGTGTGGATCCGGGCGCTGTTCATAGATCCGGCGAGCTTAGCAAGGCTGTCCTCGGAGGTATCGGTGGCGATGACGACGTCGCCATTGTCGAGGAAGCGCCGCACGAACGCGGCTCCCATGCCGCCGGCCGCGCCGGTGATCACCACGGTTCTGTCGGTCTTCATCCTTGCTCTCCTGGGACGGTCGCGGGCGGCGCCTCGTTCATCTCTTCGAAGAAGGCGCGGAGCGTGCGGGGTTCGCGGCCGAGAATTGCGCGGAGCGTCAGCGCATTGCCGCGCAGCCCCGTGTGGTCGTAGTGCTCGAACATCGGGCGCATCGGGCCGGCCGGATCGCCAAGCGTGTCCGGGTCGGTCCTCTCGGCGCGCACGGTGCGGCCGAGCACCTCCCCGGCCAGTGCGGCGACGTCGTGACGGTTTAGCCAGCCCTCGGCGCAGAGCTCGAACGTGCCGTAGAGCAGCCGGTCCTCGGTCAACGCGATGGCGGCCGTCTCGGCCACGTCGCGATAGTCGACGCGGCTGAAGCGGGTCTCGGTGGACCAGGGCTCGGCGATGAGGCCGCTGCGCGTAATGCCTCGCCAAGCCCGTGCGTAGTTCTGGAAGAACAGCGCGGGGTGGAGGAGCGTGTACTCGAGCCCGCTGTCGAGGATCGCCTCTTCGACCGGCGCCTTTGAGGCGTGATTGGGCAGCGCGCTAAGGACCGGGTGGATCACCGAGGAGAAGACGAACCGCCGCACACCCGCCTTGACCGCGGCGGCGACGAAATCCACTCCTGCCTGGGCCTCGTTGGCCAGGAACGCCGGCGCGACATAGAAGACCGACTTCACACCATCCAGCGCCACGGCGATGCTGCGCTGGTCCCTGAGATCGCCGACCAGGGCATCTGCAGCGCCTTCGTCACGGATCGAAGCCAGGGCTTTGGCCTCGTGGACCAATCCCCTGACTGTTGCGCCACGTGCGACGAGTGCCGGAACGACATAGCCGGCGAATTTGCCGGCCGCGCCCACCGCGAGGATCAGTTCGGACATGAATCTCATAGCTCCAAAGTGCGGCTCGTTCCGCCTATGCCTTCAAGATGCTATGCTTCAGGTCGCGGAATAAGCTGGCCCGTCCGGGACACGCTGTGCCGCGAAACGGAACGGAGGGCCTGTGCTGGATTTAAACGATCTTCAGGTATTCGAGCGAGTAGCGGCCCTGCACGGCTTCTCCGAGGCGGCTCGTGCGCTCGGTTTGCCGAAGTCGAACATCAGTCGCAGCGTCGCGCGACTTGAGGCAGCCTTGGGCGCGCGGCTGTTTCACCGCTCCACGCGCGATGTAACCCTGACGTCAGCAGGCGTCGCCCTCAGAGATCGCGCGCGCGAGATCATCGAGCGGGCTGGCGAGGCGCTCGATTATGTGGGCAGCTTGGCGCATGGCCCTCGCGGAACCATCAAGGTGAACTCAGGTATTGGTTTTGGCCTGAATGTTCTCGGCTCCGAGCTTCCCACGTTCCTCCAGCGATATCCCGATGTGGATGTCACCCTCGACCTGAAGAGCCGCCCGGCCGATCTGGTCGGTGAAGCGATCGATGTCGCCGTGCGGCTCGGTCCGCTTCACGATTCCAGCCTGATCGCCATTCGGCTGGGCGCGATGCGGCGCTATCTGTGCGCCGGCAAAAGCTATGTGGAGCGGCGCGGGACGCCGAACTCGATCGACGAGCTGAAAGACCATGACATCATAGAAATGCCGGGCGCCGACGGGCGGCCTCGCCCCTGGGTGTTCAGCCGAGAAGGCGAAAAGTCACAAGTGGCCCTGCACCCGCGAGTCACGGTCAATGAAGCTTTGACCATCCACCGCCTTATATTGAGCGGGGCGGGCCTTGGGATCGTCTCGGGATACCTTTGCGCGCCCGGGGTCGCCGAAGGCCGGCTGGTCCGCCTTCTGCCGGCATGGAGCCTGCCGCCGGTGGAGGTTAGTCTCGTGTTCCCCAGCCGCCGCGAACTCTCACCCGCGGTGCGAGCCTTCACCAATTTCATGAAAGAGATCAGCCGGCCCGGCGAACTCTGGCAGAACGACCCGCTCGGAGTAGCGCCGCTTTAGATTCGGCCTCGGATCTTGGAGAGGAACGCCTTCGCGATCTTGCCGGACCCATGGCGCTGGATCGCGCGTGGCCGAGGCCGCGGCGCTCCCGCGCCTCTTCACGACAGCCGACTGTCCGTTCCGCCGAGCGACGTCGGCTTCGACCGAACATCGGCCGCGCGGAGTTCGTCGATGAAGGCGCGCAAGGCTGGCGGCACAAGGCGGCGGCCGGAATAATAGAGGCACAAACCTGGGAGGACTGGCGACCAGTCTTCCAAGACGGCCCGTAACCGGCCGTCCTGTAGAGCGGGTCGCGCCCAAGAGTCCGGCACGAAGGCGATGCCCAGGCCGTCCAGCGCCGCCTCGACCATCAGCCCGTTGTGGTCGAGCGTGAGGACGCCGGGCACGTCGATCGCAAGCTCGTGGGCGCCTCGCGCGAACTCCCATCGGTAGGGCTTGCCGCTCGGCAGGCGCTGACGGATGCAACGATGGTGGCGCAGGTCCTCCGGAGCCGCCGGCTCGCCATGGCTGGACAGATAGGTCGGCGCCGCAACGGCGAGGAAGCGGACGCCGCCGCCGAAGGGAACCGCGATCATGTCCTGCGGTACGGCCTCGCGAAGCCGTACGCCCGCGTCGAACCCTTCGGCGACGATATCGACCAGCCGGCCCTCCGAGACCAGATCGAGCGTGACGCGCGGGTGCCGGTCGAGAAAGCCTGGCGCGACGTGGCGCAGCAACCAGCGCGCGGACGCCTCATTCGCATTGATACGCAGGGCGCCGGCCGGGCCTAAGCTAACGTCGCCGACGGTCGCCAGCATATCGTCAAGGTCTCGCAACGCCGGCGCAAGCCGGGAAAGGAGGCGGGCGCCCGCATCCGTCGGGGCGACGCTGCGGGTCGTACGATGAAGCAGGCGAACGCCGAGATCCCGTTCAAGGCCTCTTAGGGCGTGGCTCAGAGATGAGCGCGAGACACCCAGGGCGTCCGCTGCAGCCCGGAAGCTCTGGTGGCGCGCCACGGCGACGAAGGCCGTGAGGTCGGCGATCGAGGGCTTCATTGGTGTCGATCCTTCACCAGGGCGTCCAATGCGGCACGGCTAATCACGACAACGCGCCGAGCCTAGATGGAGTGGCATTGGGACGTCTAGAGGCCTTATGGCCGGCCTCCTGACGCCATGCCTGCATCACTTGAGGAGACGCCATGACTGTGAATCGGCGTGGAATAAGGACCCCGTTTTAGGGGTAATCGGCGTCCAATAGGGACCCCTCTGGAACGGGGTTCACAGTGGCTTCCATGGAACATGGGAGCCGGTTTGAGGATGCTGATTGTGGAGACGCTAGCGAAGATCCGGCGGGCGTATTTTGTTCAGAAGAAGCCGATCAAGGTGATCTGCCGGGAGCTTCGGGTATCGCGCAAGGTGGTCCGGAAGGTGATCCGGACGGAGGCGACGGAGTTTCGTTACGCGCGGAAGGCCCAGCCACTGCCGAAGCTTGGTTCTTGGATCGGTCCGCTGGATGCCTTGTTGCTGGCGAACGAGGCGAAGCCGGCACGCGAGCGGCTGACGCTGATCAGGATTTTCGAGGAACTGCGTGGCCGGGGTTATGATGGTGGCTACGATGCGGTTCGGCGCTATGCCCGGTCCTGGTCCAGGGAGCGCGGCGCCGTAACGGCGCAAGCCTTTGTGCCGCTGAGCTTTGCTGCCGGCGAGGCGTATCAGTTCGATTGGAGCCACGAGGTCGTGGTGATCGGCGGCGCCACGACGACGGTGAAGGTAGCCCATGTCCGGCTCTGCCACAGCCGAATGTTCTTTGTGCGGGCCTATCCGCGCGAGACACAGGAGATGGTGTTCGACGCGCATGACCGTGCCTTTGCCTTCTTCAAGGGCACATGTACGCGCGGCATCTACGACAATATGAAGACCGCGGTTGATTCCATCTTCATTGGCAAGGACCGGGCGTTCAACCGGCGCTTCGCCCAGATGTGCGGTCACTATTTGATCGATCCGACGGCCTGCACGCCGGCCTCGGGCTGGGAGAAGGGGCAGGTCGAGAACCAGGTGGGGCTGGTGCGTGAGCGGTTCTTCACGCCGCGCATCAAGATGGCGAGCTATGAAGAGCTGAACGCCTGGCTGTTGGATCGCTGCGTCGCCTACGCCAAGGCTCACAAACATCCGGAACTGACGGAGCAGACGATCTGGCCGGTGTTCGAGGCGGAGCGGGCACATCTGGTGCCGATCGCCGGGAGGTTCGATGGCTTCCACACCACCACGGCCGCGGTCTCCAAGACCTGCCTGGTGCGGTTCGACAACAACAAATACTCGGTGGCCTCGCGTGCTGTCGGCCGGCCGGTGGAGATCCAAGCGTATGCCGATCGCATCGTGCTGCGCCAGGACGGCGTGATGGTGGCCGAGCATGCCCGCTGCTTCGGCCGTGGCGAGACGATCTACGATCCCTGGCATTACGTCCCGGTGCTGGCCAGGAAGCCTGGCGCGTTGCGCAACGGAGCTCCGTTCAAGGACTGGCTGCTGCCGTCGAACCTGGAGCGCGTCCGGCGCAAATTGCGTGGCTCGGACGATGGCGACCGGCAGATGGTGAAGGTCCTGTCCGCCGTGCTGACCGATGGCCTCACCAGCGTGGATGCCGCCTGTGCCGAGGCGCTGGCCCAAGGCGTTCATTCCGCCGATGTCATCATCAATATTCTGGCGCGCAGCCGTGATCCGGAGCCAGCGGTGACGATCATGACACCTGATGCACTGAAGCTCCGTCACGCCCCGATCGCCGATTGTGCTCGCTATGACAGCCTGCGGAGGAGTTTTTAATGGAACGCGCCCAGATCTTCGACATGATGGCGCAGCTGAAATTGTTCGGCATGCGCGCCGGCTATGACGAGGTGATGTCCGTCGGCATCAAACGTCAGCATGAACCGCCGCATATCGTCGGCGATCTGCTGCAGGCGGAGATCGCCGAGAAGCAGGCTCGTTCCATCAAGTATCAGATCACCATCGCCAAGCTGCCGCTGGCCAAGGATCTCGAGGACTTCGAGTTCGCCGGGACGCCGATCAACGAGGCGCTGGTGCGTGATCTGGCCGGCGGTGATTTTATCGCGGCACAGCGCAACACCGTCCTGGTCGGCGGCACCGGCACCGGCAAGAGCCATCTGGCCATAGCCATAGCACGAGCCTGCATCCGCGGTGGCGCTCGTGGCCGGTTCTTCACCGTCGTCGATCTGGTCAACCGCCTGGAAGCCGAGGCAAGATCCAGCCGGCAGGGGCGGCTCGCCGACTTTGCCATGCGCTTGGACTTCCTGGTTCTGGATGAACTCGGCTATCTGCCGTTCGCCCAGGCCGGTGGCCAGCTGTTGTTCCACCTGATCAGCCGGCTCTACGAGAAGACCTCGATCATCGTCACCACCAACCTGGCCTTCGGCGAATGGCCGAGCGTGTTCGGCGACGCCAAGATGACTACGGCACTTCTCGACCGCCTGACGCACCATTGCGACATCGTCGAGACCGGCAACGAAAGCTGGCGCTTCAAAAACCGCGCCTGAACCGGCCGCGCCTGACCGGCCGCGCCTGATCAAACCCCCTCCCCGGACCCCACCCCCGGGCTTGCCCAGGTGGGCAAACAGGCACCTCCCACGCGCCCGCTACGCCAGCGCATTTGAACCGCGCTCCTCGGGCGCGCGGGGCCCTCCTGTTCGCTACCTGGACAAGCCCATCCAGCATGACCCAGGGGTCCTTTTTGCACGCCGATCGGGGGTCCCGTTTGAATGCCGATTGACACGCCATGACCCTGACGCGCGATGAACTCGTGGGCCGCCTTGTAAGAGCTGGTGAGCTCGAGGTGTCTGGAGAGAACCCAGCCGAGGCGGAGTCCTACTTCGACACGGCTAGGTTTCGGTTCCATGGCCCCGACGGTTTGGAGACGGACTACTCAGGATTGAGCAGCTACTTCGCCTCTTTACGTTCGGCGTTTGAAGACCGATCCATCCGTCGCGGTATCGTTGTCGTGGAAGGCGAGTACATAGCCTGCCAGACATGGATTGAAGGTCGCTTTGTCCGCGAGTTCAGCCAGTCGCCTGTGGGCCTTCTGCCTCCGAACGGCGAGAAGGTGACGTGGGATCTGTCCAACATCTTCCGGGTCGACGAGCAGGGTCGCCTTATCGACGAGTGGGTGCGCACCGATAACAGGAGCGTTTTGCGCCAACTCGGAATCTAGGCTCAGGACCCATAAGGGCTCGCGCGCGGGAAAAATCCTAATTGATATAAGGTCGTCAATCCTGGTTCCGAAGAGTCGATCTTCGGCGTCTGGGCTACCGGGGACGGTCGAGTATTCAGCCGTTATATCCTGCCACACCGATGTCGTAAGTGGCAGCAACATAGTCGATGAACGCTCTGACCGCAGGTCGCAGCCCGCGCGCGGTCGGGAAGACGAGGTGGATCGTCACGTCTTCCGAGTGCCACTCCGGCAACACGCGGAGCAGTCGCGCTTCGCCGACCGGCTTCCGCACCGTTTCGGCCGGCAGCAGCGCGACACCCGTACCCGCACACGCCGCCTCGATCAGCACATCGAACTCGCTTGTCCAAAGGATCGGATCGAACGTGATCGTTCGTGAGGCACCCTCTAGACCCTGCACTGTCCACGTTTGCCGTTCGGGCTGTTCACGAAAACTTAGGAACGGCAGCTTGGCGATGCCCACCAGGTCGTTCGGGATGGCATGGGCAGCGATAAAGCCCGGACTGGCAACGAATATCAGCCGGCTTGCTCCTAGCCTGCGCATCGTCAGAGATTCGTCCTGCATCTGGACGCGAGCGCGGATCGCGACATCGATCGTTTCCTGAATGAGATCCACAGCCCGGTTGGTCACCTGAAGCTGGATGCGTACCTCGGGGTAGCGCGCGAGGAATCCCGGCATGATGCGCGGCATGACCTGTCGCGCGATGCCGGTCGGACAGGTCACGCGCACAATACCGATCGGATCGGATCGGTGAACCGCGACATCACGGTCCGCACTCTCCAGATCATGGAGCGCCGCCTGACAGCGGGCATGGTATTCACCGCCCACCTCGGTCAATCGCACCTTTCTGGTGGACCGCTCTAGTAGGCGGACCCCTAGCCGCGCCTCTAGCCGGTCGACGTGGCGGCTGATGCTCGACTTGGGACGATTGAGCGCGCGCGCGGCGGCGGAAAAACCGTTGTGCTCCACGACCGCGGCAAAACAGAGGATGTCGTTCAGGTCCTGCACCGGCCCGTGTCCGCTCTTTGAAGCCGCCGATCATCCGCGTACTTTGATGCAATTGCAAGTGATTGGCCCACCGGTGGAACAGTCTGTTGCTCGATTAGCGGCTTCTGACCGCCGGTCCGGACTCTTAAATCCATCACGCCGCCCGTCAGGTTCGTCGGGTCGCGCCTGCAAAGGACCCCCGATGAAACTCCTTCACGTTGATTCCAGCATTCTGGGAGCGGCTTCGGCCTCACGTCGCCTGTCTGCCGCCGTCGTGGCCCAATGGCGCCTGCACCATCCTGACGGCGAAATCGTCGTGCGTGATCTGGCGGCTGATCCCATCCGGCACCTTGGCGGCGAAGTGCTGACGTTGCAGGGCTTGAATCCGAGCGAGCCAACACCGGAAGTTCGTCACGCGCTCTCGGTCGGCGCGGCGGCGCCGGAGGAATTCCTTGCCGCCGATGTCGTCGTCATCGGTGTGCCGATGTACAATTTCGACATCCCGAGCCAGCTCAAGGCCTGGATCGATCGCCTAGCCGTCGCCGGCAAGACCTTTGCCTACACCGAACAGGGCCCGCGCGGTCTGGCGGGCGGCAAGGCTGTCATCATCGCCTCTTCGCGCGGCGGCTACTATGGTCCCGAGACGCCGCTGGCCGCCATCGACCTCCAGGAGAAGTACCTCTCCACGGTGTTCGGCTTTTTCGGCATCACCGATATCGGCTTCTTGCGGGCTGAAGGAGTGAACATCAGCCCCGAGAACCGGGAGCAGTCCATTAAAGCGGCCGAGCGCGACGTCGTCCAACTCGTCGCCGCCTGAAGGGATCATTCATGACCGACAACACCCGTTATCTTCCGGCCATAGGCCGCATCCTCATCGGCGGTCTCTTCGCGATGAGCGGCCTGACCAAGGTCTCGACCTATGGCGCAACGACCGCAGCGATCGCGGCGGTCGGACTCCCGCTTGCGCCGCTGGGCTGGGCCATCGCCCTCGTCGTCGAGATCGGGCTGGGTCTGCTGCTGCTGATGGGCTGGCGAGTCCGCCCGGTCGCCGCGGCCCTTGCGATCTGGTGCCTCGTCACGGCCGTGTTCTTCCACCGCAATTTCGCCGACCAGAACGTGCTGATCAACTTCCTGAAAAATCTCATGATCGCCGGCGGCCTGCTCCAGATCGTACATTTCGGGGCCGGCGCCTTCAGCCTCGACGCCCGCCGGAACGCGGGAGGTCGGTCATGATCGAGCATCGGCCTGTATCCGAACTGGGCGGCGGCAACCTTGGCTGGTTGAAGGCGCTTCACCATTTCCATGTCGGCGGCCATGGCAATCCGGCGCACAAGGCGCTCGGCAACCTCTACGTCTGGAACGACGACGATCTGGCGCCCGGCACCGGCTTTCCGCCGCACGCCCACCGCGACGTCGAGATCATCACCTATGTCCGCGAAGGCTATGTCTCGCATTGCGACAGCCTGGGCAACGAAGGTCGGACCGACGCGGGTGACGTGCAGGTGATCAGCGCGGGCACGGGCATCGAGCATGGCGAGGTCGCCGCCCCCGATCAGCGGACCAAGATCTTCCAGATATGGCTGCATCCCCGGGAGCGGGGAGGCGAGCCCCGCTGGGGCACCAAGCCGTTCCCCAAGAGCGACCGCGCGGGCCGCTTCGTGGTGCTGGCCAGCGGCTTTGCCGAGGACACCGATGCGCTCCCTATCCGCGCGGACGCTCGGGTACTCGGGGCAACACTCACCACGGGCCGGTCGCTCACTTACGATCTAGCGCCGGGGCGCAAGGGATATCTGGTCGCCACCAGCGGGCGGGTCACCCTGAACGAGGTGTCGCTGGAAGCTCGTGACGGCGCAGCGATCCGTGATGAGCGTGCGCTTCGCATCGTGGCGCTCGCCGACACGGAAATCGTGCTCGTGGACGCTGTCTGACCCAACCTCTCGATGCAGACCGGGGCCGCAATCACCGCGACACCAATTCGAAGAATACCGGCATGAACCATCAGAACTTCGCCATCGCAAAGCAACTTCTCGAGAAGATCGGCACCGGTGCTCCCCCTGCCGAGATCGCCGCGATAGCAAGCGAAGGTGTCAGCTTCGAGATACCCGGTGACGTGACCGCCTTTCCCTGGATCGGCGCAAAGGTAGGGCGGCAGGCGTTCGCCGATTTCATCCGGGATCAGCGAGAGTTGCTGTCGTCCGATGTGTTCCGGGTGGACGACATTCTCGTCAGCGATACGCGAGCGGTAATCCTCGGCGAACTATCCACGAAGATCAAGCGAAACAAGGCGGTCGTGGGAACGTATTTCGCGATCGTCCTGACGATCACAGATGGCCAGGTCGTGCGCTTCCAGATGCTGGAGGACAGCTATGCGGCGTCGCAAGCGGCGCGTTGAGACCGGATCGCGTTCGCGCGGAGACGAGCACTCGGCTCAGGACGCCGCATCCACGATAAAGGAGTTCACCCTCATGAAGATCGGCTTTCTTGGCGCGGGCACCGCTGCAAAGACGATCGCAAATCACGTGCTCGCTTTCGAGCACCAGATCCTGCTTACCAACAGCCGCGGAACTGACACCCTCGGCGCTGGTAGAGGAGCTTGTTGCTGGGGCGTCGGTCGGGACGCCCCAGCAAGCGGCTGAGCAGGACCTTGTCGTCCTGGCCGCGAACTGGTCGAACGAGCAGCCTGCCCTTTTTGCGATTCCCGACTGGTTGGATCGAATGCTGGTAGATGCGACTAACAGGTTCGCGAGCTACACGCCCCTGGCCATCGGCGACGTCTTTTCGGGCGCACTTCGGGCGAGATCGTTGCGGACCTCGCACCCGGGGCAAAGTTCGTCAAAGCGTTCAATTCGGTCCCGATGTCCTGGATTTCCAATTTCTCGCCTTCCAAGTCGCAAGTAGCCATTTTCATTTCGGGCGATCACTCGGAAGCGAAGCAAGAAGTCGGCGGCCTCATCGATCAGATCGGCTTCTGCTCTATCGATCGGCTCGCTTGCGACCGGCGGACGCCTACAGCAGCTCGGCGGGCCACTCGCCGGTATCAAGCTGATCGTTCATGAAAGGTTCGTCGTATGAAAGGGCGCCTCTACGAGAAGGCGCATAGGCCTCGCTGTCTTCGACGCTTGCCTTGATCTCGTCATCGAACGCAACATCTCGAACTCGTCTGAAGTACGGTTCGAGACAGTGCGACCTAATATGTAGACTGTCTCATTGTATTGGAGGCCTGCACCTGGCGAGGCATAGCCAGCAGGCAATTCCTTGCAGGGCTGTTCGGGCATGTCAGTATAGCCGCTAGTTCGCCCCGCCTCGATGATCTTGATGCTGCCGAAATAATAGCTTTCATCGGCTGACATGTGCAGCGTGACGTGGAACCCGGTTGTCCTGCCGTCAGAAGCCACCCACCATGGGACTCACCAAACCCATCACCCAAAATGCGGGTGTATCCAATTTGACAAACCTATGCTTGGCGGGTCCCCAATGATCAGCCCGCCATAAAACCCTGACCCGGCCTTGGTTGAGGTGACGCTCAACGAGAAGTCCAGCGCGATCGTGCCGCTGCCGGACAGCGCGCCCAGATTATGCGCCACATTTGAAAACGCCGTTTTGGCCTCGGCGGCGGAGTCATTGCTAAACGACAAAGCCGCAACCGTGCTGCCATTTTCAGTCACGTTGAGACTAACCGAGCTCACATCCGGCCCTGTCGTGACGCCACCATACATGCCGACGATCAACTGGCCGCCGGCCGGAACCGAAGTCTGGTCGAGTGTCAGGATCAGTTGGGAGGTCGTCGTCTCGCTGCCGGCCGCCCCGGTCGCGTACCCGCCGCCGAGCTCGCCCACCGCATAATATTGCGTCGCACCGGTGAAAGCGGTCTTTATTGCGCTATTGGCATTCAGAACATTCGTCACCGCGGCGGCACTGGCCGCCGGCCCCAACGTCGCCTGCGCCACCGCCTGCCTGTTGGTGATGAACGCGATGGCGGTGTTGCCGTATTGCAGCGCCGCGTGAGAGATGGAAGCGGTAGCGACCGTCGCGTTTGCATAAGCCTCGGCCCCCAGAATGGCACTTGCCGGATGAGTGGCGCTGGAGGTTGTCTGCGCATCGGCAACGGCCAGGCCGGCAGCACCATTGCCCGTCGCCGTCGCCGTCGCGCTGCCACCATGAATCGCGCCAGCACCCCCCACGGCCGTTGCGAAGGCATTGGCATTGGCGCCGGTGGTGGCAGTGGCATTACTCACCGCAATGGCCCCGGCGGGCGCGTTGGTATAGCCGGCAGTGGAATAAGCTGAACTGGTGACCGCGGCTCCGGCGGCACCGGTGATCGTGCTGGTTGCATGGGCAGCACCAGCGGCGCCCCGGATACTGGACCCGCCAGTGCCGCCATTGCCACCGAGCGCATAGGCAGTGCCGGCGAGGGTTTGGCTCTGCGTGCTGTTCGCCGTTACATCGTTGAAAACCAGTGTGGATGTCGCAGCCCCGCCGGTGCCGCCGGCGCCGGTATCGCTGGTGCCGCCCTGTCCGCCATTGGCACTCTGCGTCAGTTGCAAAGTCCCGCCGGAGGTTGTGCCGGTGACGGAGTCATTCAGCGTCACCGCCGCACCCGCACCCCCTTTCGCGCCAGAGTTACCACCGCCGCCATCGCCAGCGGTTGCGGTTACCGAGGCCTGCGCCAGCACTGTGCCGATTGCGTTGGCACTCCCGCTCACCGTGCCGCCGTTGCCACCGGTGTGGCCGGCGCCCAGCCCCTGGCCGCCGGTTGCGGCGTACAGAACGGCCTGGGCATTCGCCTGTCCGCCGGCGGCCGTGGCGGACGCCTTTGCCGTGGCGCTGCCGGCGCCGCCGGCCATCCCGTTCGCGCCGCTGCCCGCGACGATCGAACCGCCATGCCCGCCTTCCGCCGTCACGGTGACAAACACCGCGGCATTGCCGAGGGTGCTGGTGACATTGCTTGCGGATGTGGCAGCGCCCGCCTTGCCGCCGGTGACACCGCCGCCGCCAAAGCCGCCGCTGGCGGAGGTATCCTCCCGGATCACCGCGCTGGTGGCGTCCGTCAATGTCAATGTCGAGCTGGCATTCCCGCCATTGCCGCCGGCGGCCAGGTCGCTATCCCCGCCACTGCCGCCGCCGGTGATCTGGGTGAGGGTAAGCTGGCCGCCCTTGGTTGAGCCGGTGACGGCGTTGTTCAGCGTACTGGTGGCGCCATTGCCGCCCGTACCCCAAGCGCCGTTCTGTAAGGAGCCGCCACCCTCACCGCCATATTGCTGCGCCTGGGCGGTGGCGGTGGTGATGCCGGTCGCTTTCGCGGTGGTGCCGGATACCGTGCCGCCGCTGCCGCCCACCGTGCCCTGCCCGCCAGCGCCGCCATTGCCGCCAAGGGCATAAGCCCCGGCCTGCGCGGTCAGCCCGTTGGCGATCGCGGCGGCCTGCGTCACAGCGCCACCATGCGTGCCCGCCGGCCCTTGCGATGCCGTCTGCCCAAAACCCTGGCCGCCAACATTGTTGGACACGCCGCCATCGGCCTGAACCTGCGCATTGGCATTGCCATTGGCGTTTTGTGCATTGGCCGAGGCTCGGGCCAGGCCGCCGACGCCGCCGGCACCGCTATTGTCGCCGTCACCGCCAAACCCGCCTTGCCCACCCGTGGCATTCGCGATGGCCGAGATGTTGCCGGTCGATAAAATTTTGTTTGTGACGGTGGCGACGGCATTGCCGCCCGCCCCGCCATTGCCCCCGGCAAGCTGGGCGATCACCGGCTCCAGCGGGTTGCCATCCTTGTAGATATAGCCCCCTTGTCCGCCGTTGCCGCCACTGCCCCCGGTAACGGTGAGAATGTTGCCGGCAGAATCCGGCTTGGCCACAGTGATATTTTCCAGGGTGCCAATATCGCCATTGCCACCAGCAACCCCGTCCGCGCTTGAGCCATTCGCGCCATTCGGGCCAGTTACGGTCTTTGTTGTCATGGGACACCTCGCTTGTGACGATACGTAACTATCTATTAAGGATTGCTACAAGGTGTTTTTTGTCTGCGCCTGGGCGGGACTGATGGGTTCCAGCAATCGTGCGGCGTGTAAGGACGGCTTATCTCGTAAAACAGGCACAGCTCGTCCCGGGCACGGGACGGCGCTTAGAGACGGCCGGCGTGGAATTCATCGCCGAGAATGGAGGAGGTGTCGGTGTACGGCTGAAAAAGGCGGCAGGACGGTACGAAAAATAGTGTTATTGATAATTAAACGTTGTCAGATCTGGGCCGCACTAGGCATATTGACCCTGTCTGAAGGCAAACAGATGATCAGCTGCCCTGATTGCTCTGGTCGTCTTTGTCGTAGAAGAAAACGTTGATCTCGCCGTCGATGAACGGCCGGAAATTCCAGCTTCATCTGGTCGAGTTGCTCAGCATTGAAGAGCATCTTTTCACTACTACGCATAAGTGGGCCCGTTGCACGCAGAATAGAAGTGAGCGTACTACTTACTTGCCTCAGCGTTCGCCGCAGCCGCATTACCAGCGGCACTCACTGAAGCGGACGGATAAATGCTACAATAGTTGTTCACTAACTCGAACAACCTTTCGGAATCTACAAGGTCAGCAAGCGGCAAACCGTTTCTCGTCTGGCCTTGAAGGTGCGCGTAGACGTATCCACCGATCCACCCGTCTTGCAGGAAATTAGTGGCAGTATCGGCTTCATTAAGATTCCACTTTTCACAGATCGGATTTGAAATCGAAAGACTGTCCGTTGGCATCTCGGAGGCCTGAGCAATGTCGAATGGGTCGAACGGCGCAGCTGCTGTCGTGCTTGAGGTAAGTATGAAAGAGGCCTTTGCGGATTGCGGGTTGTACGCGCTTGCGAGGCTCGGCAAGTTACAAAACCCAAGTAGAGCGATAACTAAATACCGTCGTCTGCTGCTGAGGAACGAGCCTTCAACACGCTCTTGCGCCACCACTTTCATCCTGAACATCCGCGGTGCTGGATTTTGAACCGGCGGGCAACGCCAAATAGGCCGCTGCATCTAGGCTCGTTTACGACGCCGGATCTCAAGTCCAGCCAGGCAGTGCGGAGCGGCGGGAAGTTTGGCGCGGTCGGCGGCACGACGGACTTGAACGGCGCCGCGGGCGCGAGGCGACAAATTACCGGAAGTGAAGGTGAAGCCTGCCCGGCCCTGCCCGATGCCGGCCGCGGCGAGGTCCGGCCGGTGGTCGCAGGCGAGGATGGTGCCAAGGACGCGGCCGCCTAGCAAGATCTCCAGCAGCACCGGCAGTTGCGGGTTGGCAAGGTCCTGGGCCCAGCCGGTGATCGTGCCGGAGGTGAGGACGGAGTCGATCCAGCCCTGCAACGGGCCGCAGCGGGTGATGGCGGCGGCGCGGGCGACGACGGGGCGGAGCGCGGCCTGCAGCGCCGACCCGTTTTACGGCCGCGGCGCGCACATGCGGTGCTGATCCGGCGTCACGTGATCCGGGTAGCGGCGGTGGAAGTCTGCGACGTTGTGGAACTGGTTGCGCAGGCCGGCATAGTCGCAAAAGCTTTCGCTCCAACTGCCTTCGGCCAGCACGCAGTCATGGCTGTCGAACTCGAGCTGGATGTAGTGGACTTCGTCGGGGCATATATCCTGCGTGATGGTAACGCCGTTGACCAGATCGCGGGCCAGGACCAGCACGGCGCCAAGCAGCATGGAGTGGCCGGGCGAGACCGAGAGGTCGCGTTTCGGCAGGTTTGGGCCGAGCGCGCCGGCGGCGATGCTGGTCGCGGTTGTTTTTGATGAAGCGTCCCGCGTAACTTTGCCTGCCGACCCATTTGATGCGGCGGTAGCCGTTGAAGTGGGTGATGACGGTGTCGCCGATGTTCAGTGCCTCTATCGGAATTTCGCCGGCGGGGGTGAGGATGCGGGTGCCGCGCAGATAACAGAGCTGAATTTCGGTGCCGGCCGCCTGGTCAGTGACGATGAAGGAGCTGGTGGAGAAGCCGCCAAACAAGTCGATGGTTTCGGTGGTGACGCCGTTGGAGAGTTCGAGGCCAGTGCCAGCGATGTAGGCATCGGAGGTGGCCGTGAAGCCCTCCAGAATAATCGTGTCCAAACCGGTGAAGCCGGCAATCTTTTCCCCCTGCGCGAGCGCGCCGATTTGGCCGAGCACGCCAACCGTGCCGGCGGTGCCTTTGCCGAGGCGGAGTTCATCCGCCGCCGTCGGGTTGGCGGCAACATTGCCGTAAAAGGTCGCGCCGGGATCGGCGACCAGAACGCCGGCCAGCGTGCCGAATTGTATGGCGGCGCCGTAGGAGCCGGGAAAGCGCGGGTTGCCGCCGCGGACCGTTCCGGCCCTTCGCGTTCGGGTTCGTGTAGGCGATGTCGCCGCCGCCGACCGTCTCGCGGCTGGTGTTGTTGAAAGTGCCGCCACCTTCCAGAACCAGCCCGACGCCGCCGGCATTGTAGCCGCCGCCGCCGCTGACGCCGCCGCCATAGAGGTCACCATTCTTAAAATAGCCGCCATCGACGAAAGCGCCGACGCCGCCGGTCACCCCAACGCCGCCGGCGACCAAACCAAAATTCAGCGCGCTGCCGCCGGAGAGGATGATGCCGGTGCCGCCGTGTTGATCTGTATAGCTGCCGCTGCCGAGGACTGAACCGCCGCCGGTGATAGAACCGTCGTTGCCAACGGTCCCGGCGCTCTGGATCACGGCGCCGGCACCGCCGGTTATGGAACCCCGGTTGTAAACAAAACCGTTGGGCAGGCCCACCGTGAGGCCGTTGGCGCCGGCGGCTGTTGGGCGGATGGTGCCGTTAACCCGCAGGCCAGTGTCATAGCCGCCGCTGCCCAGGGTGACGCCGGTCGTGACGGTGCCGCCGATGGTGCTGACGGCGACGAGCTGGATCACGGTCTCGTCGGCAAAGCTAGTCGTGACGAAGGTGTCGCCTGTGAAGTCGCCGGTGATGCTCAAGATGGCGCTGGAGCCGCCGCTCGAAAGCAGCAGGCCGGTGCCGGTATCGTAGAATGCGGAGGTGGCGGCGAAGCCGGTCAGCGTCAGGGTGTCGGCAGTGGTGAAGCCGGTGATGGTTTCGCCACCGGCGGGCTGGGCGGTGTCGCCCTGTACCGGCATCGGCCCGTACGACCAGGCCTAGACACGAAACCACCAACGCTGTGCCCATGGCGGAAGTCCAGTAGATCAACGGCCGAAATTGGCCAGATCAGGTCGTGACAGCTTGGCGCCTGCCTTGGATTTATCTGGGTATTAGACTTGCCTGGGAACGATCGCGTCTGAATCAGAAACGCGGGTTGGCCAGCACATAGAACAGCGTCCCAGCGATCAGGATCGTAACCGGCAGGGTGAAGACCCAAGCCATGACAATGCGACCCACAATCGGCCCCTGCACGCCCTGCCCGCCGGTCACCATGGTGCCGGCGATGCCGGAAGTGATGATATGCGTCGTGCTGACCGGCAGACCTGTGAAGCCTGCGACGCCGATCAGCACGGCACCGACCAGTTCGGCGCTGGCACCCTGGCCGGGAGTCATATGTCCCTTGCCAAGCCGCTCACCCAGGGTCCGCACCACGCGCTTATAGCCAACCATGGTGCCTACTCCGAGGCATAGGGCGCTCAGCACCCGCACCCAGATCGGCGCGTAATGGACCGGTGGACCCATCAGCTTGGTCAGCGCCTTTGCTTTGGTTTTCGCCGCCGTGTCCTGGCCGGCGGTCTCACCGACGTGCTTCAGCTCCGACAGCACCACGTAATCGTCGCCGCGCAACTGCGATCGGCTAGCTCGCTCCTGCCCGGCCTGATCGGATGTCACCGGGGCCTGCACCTCGCTGGCGATGCCCCCACCCGCGGTCTGCAGCGCCTCGGCCGCCTTTACACCGTCGGCCTTGCGGTCGTCGCCGTATCGTTGGATCAGCGGGATCGCCTGTGCGGCGTTCTGACTCAGCTGCGTCATCTGCTGATGGGCGTTCGGATTCAGCGCGAAGGTCGCCGGCATCAGCCCGATGATGGTCAGCATGATCAGGCCGATGCTTTTCTGCCCGTCATTGGTGCCGTGCGAGAAACTCACCCCCGTGCAGGTCAGGAACAACAGGCCGCGCAGCCACCAGACGGGCGGTTTGTCGCCCTCCGGCGGCTCCAGCAGATGACCGCCACGCACCACCAGCCGCAGGATGCCGTACAGCCCGCCAGCCAGGATGAAGCCCAGGATCGGCGAGAAGCCGAGCCCTTCCAGCACGGTGATGATCTGGTGCCAGTCGACTCCGTCGGCAATCGCCCGCGCATGCAGCAGCGCGTCGCTCGCCGCCACGCCGACCAGCGCGCCGATGATGCAATGCGAGCTGCTGTTGGGAATGCCGAACGCCCAGGTGAGGATGTTCCAGAACAACGCGGTGGCAAAGATCGACACCAGCATTGGCAGCGCCGGCGCGCCGTCTGGCGGTGTCAGCACATCCGGCGGCAGGATGCCGACCAGCGCATAGGCGACCGCGATGCCGCCGACCAGTACGCCGATGAAGTTCATGATGCCGGACCAGATTACGGCGGGCACCGGTTTCAGCGTGTTGGTATAGATTACCGTGGCGACTGCGTTTGAAGTGTCATGGAAGCCATTCGTCGCTTCGAAAGCCAGCACCATGACGAAGCACGCGATGAGCATGGCGACGACGACGCCCGAAGACGCCACAAAATGAACCAGCACCCCTGAACCCCACTTCTGCTTCAGCCTGCCCAACAGGGTGCAGGCGGCACCGTGAGCTGTGAAGCCGGATTGGTTGACACTCCTGTGACAAATCCTCCGCTGCAAAATGCGCATACGCCACGGCAAACATGCCATAAAACCTTCACCGTCGCCGCCTCGCAACGCGCGGCCGGATCAGACAATCTGCAGACAATCAAGCCACCCAGGAGATTCCGTCATGTTCTACAAACTGCTTACAATCCTCTCCTGCTCGCTCGCCTTTTCCCAAATCGCTCTCGCCCAGAACGCGGTACAGTCCGGCAATCCGGTCGGTGACAGCCTGTCGACCAGCGGCATCGTCAGCGGCGGAGGCGATGCCACCACCACCGGCACGCTAGGCGCGGCGCAAACCGCCAACTCCGCCACCGACAACGCCAATGGCAAGCAGAAGGTCACCACCAGCACCGATGGTGGGATGGCCGACGGCTCGACCACCGGTACGCTGAACGGCGGCGATAGCGGGTCCGCGAGCAAGTAGGAGCGCCAGCAGCGCCCATTTAAAGTATGCTCCACCTGCGTGATTGTTCCACCAGGTTGGATAATTCCAGCGCTTAACTGTGCCTGTATCGCCGCACCGCCGGCGGTGTTGCCGATGCCAGGCCCGGTGAATGCGAGGGCCAGAAGCCACGCAGCAACGTTGATTGTAGAAACGTCAAGGATCGACATGATGAACTCCCGCTACTTCGCTGCTGCGACGAGGATCGTGGCGGCTGCGAGCATGACCACAGCCGTCGCACCATGAATACCGAAGGCCCGACTTCACCTATCTCTGGACAGCCGAGGGGTGGCTCTACATGGCGGCCGTCATCGACCTGTTCTCGCGCCGCGTGGTCGGCTGGTCGATGAGCGCCAGCATGAACGCCCAGCTGGTCGCGGATGCGCTGATGATGGCGATCTGGCGTTGCGGCAAACCAGACGCACTGCTCCATCACTCGGATCAGGGCAGCCAATATTGCAGTGAGCAGTTTCAGAAAGCTGCTGGCCGATCATGGCGTCACCTGCAGCATGAGCCGATCGGGCACGACCATTCACGTTGATGGCGAAGTCAAACGTCCGCGCGAACTCAAATACGCTCCTTTCCAACCTAAGCGTCCGTTCCCAAGTGTGACCCCGTGGCGCAGCGGCGGCGCATGCGCTCCAGCTCGCCGAACCAGACGGCGCGATTGCGGCCGAGCTGGCGGTCCAGCGAGACCGCCTGCCGCTCCATCGCCCGGACAATTTTTGCCAGTTCCTCGGGAGGCAGGGTATAGACGCCGAATTCCGGCGGTTGCATCACGGTGTTGATGCCGACCGGGCAGTCCCACTCATCCGCCATCAGGCAGTAATCGCCGAACTCGTGCCAGTTCTGCCGCATCAGGCAGAAGGTGAGCGAGAAGGAGGTGCCGCGGCCGCGGGAATAGGCACGGAAGGTGGCGACGTTGCGCATCTGCACCTCGAAATCGGCGTTGACGCGGATCGATTCCACGGTCTGCCGCGTCACCCCGTCCAGCGAGATTGCAAAAGCCATCGGCACATGGTCCAGCACCCTTGCCACCCGCTTGTTGTACTGCGTGCCGTTGGTGGTGACGTGGCAGGGGACGAACAGATTTTCCTCGATCATGATGTCCCAGAGCTGGAAATATTCCTTGATGAGGAAGGGCTCGCCGCCCAGGAACTTTGCGCGCTTCAGATGCGGCAGGTATTTGCGCAAGGACTGGATAAAGGCCGCGGAATAGAGCCGGGGCAGCGGCGGCAGCTTTTCGCGCCGCTTGCGGATGGCCGACGACCAGAGGCCGCGGCACATGATGCATTCCAGGTTACAGACATTGCTGATGGAGAATTCCATCTGACGGGGCCACGCCGGCGCCGGCGCCTCGACGGCAAACTGGTCGAACCGGCGCAGCGACAAATTGGCGAGGCTGCCATCCTGCATCTGGAAGGCGCAGAAGTCGCAACCGGGGCCAAACCGATTTTGCGTGAGCGGGGCGCGCAGCATGGCGTTGCGGGCGCCGTGCCAGATCTCGTCGATGCCGGTCTCGGTAATGTTGCCGACGGGATGGCTGAAGTTGTGGCAACAGGCGCGGACGTTGCCGCGACTGTCGAAATAGAGCGACGTAAATGGCGCGTAGCAGAGGGCGTGTACCGCCTTGTCGGAAAAATCCCGTGTCGCGTTAAAGGCTTCCAGAACGTCCGGATCGACGGTGACGCTCAATAGGCTCTGCCGCTGCCGCTTGGCTGGCCGTTATTGTCGTAGGCGGCTTGCGCCAGCGCCGGCGGGGCGGCTTCCATCGCAATGAACATGCCGGGCAACGTCACTGCGGCGGCGCGGGCGACATGCAGCGTGGCCGCGGCGGCGCCGGCCGCCAGCACATTGCGGCGCGGCGTGCCGGCGTTGGAGGTGGGCTCACTCGGACGCGGTGGCGGATCGCCCTGGTCGTAACCGCTATCGGCCAGGACCGGCGCCGTTTCGTGTAACGCCGCGTCGCCGATGCACCAGCACTCCACGCCTTGCCCGGGCCCCAAAGTGCGCAGCAGCGCGGCAAGATCGGCATTGTGCATCCGGAGCGCGCCGTTGGTGGCGGCGAGCTGGCCGTCGGCCCGCACCGGGCCGCCCTGAATGAACAAATGGAAGCGGCCGTTGGCTTCGGCCAGAGCCGCCTCCCCGCCGCGCGGATCGAGCACGATCAGGCCGGCGTCGCCGTAATGCGCCGGCGGATAGCCGCCGCCGGCTGCCAAGACGGCGGCAACCCTGTAGCTGCCGAGCGGTGTATCGCCATAGGGAAGTAAAGGCGAGCGCTCCGGATTGCCGGCCCGCGCGGCGGCGGCGCCGGCGGCCCGTCCGGCGACCGGGAACGGCCCGGCAAGGACGCCCCCGTCATCGGCGATCGCCCTGATTTCGCCGCAAAAATTTCTGTCGGCCGGCAGCTTCACGATCAGTGCGGGCATCGGCTCCTCCCTGGCCGCGATCACACCGTTACGTTGCCATCATGTCAAGGGGACGTTGCCGATGGTTCCAGCAACGCCTCGTAGGCTGCCGCCATTTGGCCGAGGGCAAAGGTTTCGGTGGCGCGGCGGCGGCTGGCGGCGCCGAATTGCCGCCGCCGGATCGGCATCCTCAGCAGTTCCGCGACACGCATCGCCATCTCCAACGGATCATCGACCAGGAAGCCGTTGATGCCGTCCGCTACCTGCTCCGCGATCCCGCCGTCTCGGTTGGCGACGATCGGCAGGCCCATCGCCATCGCCTCCAAAGAGGCGTTCGGGCAGCCCTGGCGGTTCGAGACCATGACGAAAACCCGGAAGCCCGCCAGGAAGCGTCGCACGTCCTCCTGGTGACCGACCAGGCGGATCCAGGGGGTCTCCGCCAGCGCGGCCATGGTCGATCGGACGTAGTCGGAGTCCACGTCCTCCGGGCCGCCGACGATGGTGAGCCAGGCGCCAGGAATGTCCGCCCTGAGATGCGCCATCATCTCGATCAGAAACTCGATGCGCTTGTCGGGCACCAGGCGGCAGCAGGTGCCGATGGCGAGCGCCGGGTCGAGCCCGGGCGGCGGCAAGGCGTCGGGCGGCGGCAGCCGGATGAAGCGCGGCGGCGGTTTTACGCCGTTCGGGATCACCAAGGCGCGGGTCGCGCCGATCGCCGGCGGTACGCCGCCCGCGTATTTCGCGACGAAGATGTCGACCCTTTCGAGATAGGCTGCCGCGGAGAAGGCGAGGCGCTTCTGCCACCCCGAACTTTCGGCTAGTGCATCGAACAGCATCGGGCCCGGGCTGACCTCGATCAACACGATGTCACGCAGGCGCAGCACCGAGGCGATGATCAGCTTGACCTCCGCCGGCACGTTCCAGAAGCAGATGGTGCGAACGTTCAGGCGCTGCGCAGTGTCCAGGCAGAGCGCCGCCTGTCCGGCGCGGTCGGTGGTGGCTGCGAAGTCGAATAGCGGCACCCGGCGCCGCAGCAAGGTTTCGGCGAGTGTTTCAGCCGTGACGCCGCCCAGGATGCAGAGTGCCGCTTTGAGCGTCGCCGGCAGCGCTTCCAACAGGTTGACCAGAGAGCGCTGGGCGCCGCCGGTATGCAGGTTGCCGGCGATGAACAGGGTGCCGGCGGCGGCTGGCAGGCGCGGCACGGCGGCCGGCACCGCGTGCCGTGCCAACAGCGCCCACAGCAACGGCAGCAGGTTCGGCGCGGTGGGGCGGGACGGCAGCCGGCGCGGCGGTTGCCGGAGGAAGCGGCAGATGCCCTCGACATAAGCGGCGATGTCGGCGCCGTCATGCACCAGCACCGCGCCGTCCGGCAACGCCTCGCGGTTTCCGCCGGCTTCGGCGGCGACGACCGGGCAGCCGGCGGCGGCGGCTTCCAGCAGGGCGACGCTCAGCCCCTCATGGATGCTGGTGTTCAGGAATACGTCGAAAGCTGCAAAATAATCCTCGGCGTTCTCGACGTCGCCGGGCATGATCATGTCGGCGATCACGCCCAGCTCGACCGCAAGGCGGCAGGCCGCGGCGTAGGCGACGCGGCCGGAACCGTAGCCGTGGTCCCAGCCGCCGAGGATCAGCAGCCGCGCCTGGCAGACCTGCCGCATCTCCGCCAGCACCCGCACCGCCCTGGTATAGGCCTTTTGCGTCTTGAACTGCCCGACCATGCCGATCAGCAGCGTGTCCGGGCTGATGCCGTGGCGGTCGCGGATGGCGTGGCGCTGGCGCGCCATGGCCCGTGCCTCGAACGGCCGCTGCAGCTCGTGCCGCAGCACGATCACGGGCTTCGGGCAGGCCTGGCCGCGCAGTTCCGCCGCCACCGCTTCCGATACCGCCACGACGAAGGGGACGTGCTGGTGCGCGTAAGCCGCCGGCGGATCGAGCCAGGAGGGTGCGGCGTTGTGGATCACCGGCACGGTGAGGACGCCCCAGCTTCCCAGGTCGGCAAGGTCCGCCGCCGTGACCATGTGGGTAAAAAGCAGCGGCGACGGCGAGTCGAGCACCCGGAGTGCGAGGTTGCGCCACCAGTCCTCCATCCAGGCGTCCGGCACGTCGTCGAGAAACACGACATGCGGCGCCAGTTGCGCTGGCAGCGCGTATTCCCTCTGGGCGTGCCTGCGGACGTAGAGCGTGGCGGTGCAGCCGGGGAAGGCGGCGAGGGCGGCGACGATTTCCATGGCGATGCGCTCGGCGCCGCCGCGGATCAGCCGTGGCACCAGCATATTCAGGTGTAGCGGCGGTGGCCGCGGCGGCAGCGCGTCGGGCAGTTTCGGAACACCGCGCGGCCCGGCCGCGCCTTCGCGCCGCGCATCCACGATGCCGTGGAAACGATACAATTCGTGCAGCAGGCCGCCGGGCGGGGGCGCCTCCTTGTCCAGCGGCGGCAGGCCCCACGCCGCGTTTCGGTCGGCGAGGCCGCGCCAGAATTCATTGCCCCAATGGATCGCGTACCAAGCGTCGGGCGGTGGTTCAAAGCGAAGCACCATCGGCTCGACGACGCGCCAGTCGTCGGCGTTGCTGATCCCGTCCAGCACTTGCGGCGCGAGGTCGGAGTCCAGAACGTGCCGGCTGAGAATTTCGTTGGCCGCGAGCCATGGGGTCGCGGCGGTGACGCTGGCTTCCGCCTCTTCATAGACGCCACGCAGCAGCGCGCTGCCGGCCGGACATTTCATCAGATTGCCGACCACGCCGATGCGATGGGCGCGGAACACGTAGTCCTGTTCGAAGTCGAACGAGCGCAGGCAGGTGACATCCATGTCCGCCCAGATGCCGCCCTCCTCGAACAGCAGCTTGTAGCGGAACAGGTCGGAGAAGGCGCCGAGGCTGCCCTTGCCGACGCCGCTCACCGGGTCCGCCCTTTCGTTGCGGAAGATGGCGCCGCGCGGCAGGATTTTGCCGGCATCACGGATCACCACGCCTTCCGGCACGTCGTCCGGCGGCTCCTCATAGCGCCAGAGGTGGAACTCGTGGCCGAAATGGACGAAGGATTTCAGGGTCAGGCGTTCGAGCGAGCCTAGCTCGCCGATCCATAAACCGTGGACGATCCGGTTGCTTTCACAGAGCAATGTCATGCCGGGTGCGACGCGTGGCGTTTCTCGACCGCGTCCCAGTTCGGCCACCCGGCATGACCGACGCCGCCGTTGATGAAGTGCAGAAACGCCGGGCCGGCAGAACTCTCCGGCGCGAGCGCATGATCCCGCCGCACGGTGAAGCGCGCCACCGGCAAGCCGGCGCGGGCGGCTTCCGGAACGCCTTTGAAGCGGTCGACCAAAGTGTTGAAGCGTTCGGCCAGGAGTGGCTGCGATTGCAGGCCGGTCCGCCAGGCGGCGGCGGCCAATGTGCCCTGGTCGCGGGTTTGCCAGAACGGGTTTTTCAAGGTTGCGAGCGTCAGATCGCGCCAGAGCCGCATGAAGGGGCCGGAATCCGGGCCGAACAGGAAGACGCCGCCGTTCCACATCGTCCACTCCGGATCGGGGATCGCAACCCGGAAATCCTGCATGATCCGCTCACGCAGATGCAAGCAGGGTGCCGCGCAGCCGCAGCGCATGGCGTGGCGGCTGAAGCTGTCGATTCGGGCATGATCGGCGGCGAAGGCGACCGGCCCGTGTCGTTGCGAAAAAATCTCGTCGACCCGAGGACTGGCGGCGATGACGTCGCTGTCGAGATAGCAGAATTCTCCAGCGTGGTCGGCGAGGCGGTCGTGCAGGCTCACCTTCAGGGCGATACTAGCCTGATGATCGGTCAGGTCGGGCGGAATTTCGACTTTCAGGACCTGGTCATGCGGCGGCGTGAAGTCGCTGCGCGCCTGGATCAGCAGGATCGGCTCGCGCGTCATGTGTTTCAGGTAGGAGATGGCGCGCGCCGCCTGCCGCACATGGCGTTCCCCCGCAACCGCGAAGACGAAGCACCGGCTCAGCGCGCTGCCCGGCCGGGCACCCGGCGAACTTCGCGGCGAGAGAGTTTGAAAGGCGGAATGGGCGGCATGAGCGGCAAGGCGCGCATCTTAGCACAGCTTCAACCGGAACGATCAAGCGCCCCTTTTTCTGATCTTCGCACACAGGCGCATGTGTCTCTGGCGGACGAGGTAGGATTCGAACCCACGATACGCTTTCACGCATGGCGGTTTTCAAGACCGCTGCCTTAAACCACTCGGCCACTCGTCCGGCGCCTGGTTTCAGCCCGACATGCCGGGGCCGGTCAACCCCACGCCCAGCCGGCCGGCGATCTCCTGGATGAACTGCCAGGCCACCCGGCCGGAGCGCCCGCCCCGCGTCACCGACCATTCCACCGCCGCCGCCCGCAACGCCTCGGCGCCGATCGGCAGTTGGTACGCCGCCGCATAGCCTTCGATCATCGCGAAGAACGTCTCCTGATCGCCATTATGGAAACCAAGCCAGAGGCCGAAGCGATCCGACAGGGAGACCTTCTCCTCGATCGCCTCGCCTGGATTGATCGCGGTCGACCGTTCATTCTCGATCATGTCGCGCGGCATCAGGTGGCGGCGGTTCGAGGTCGCATAAAACAGCACGTTCTCCGGCCGGCCCTCGATCCCGCCGTCCAGCACCGATTTCAGCGCCTTGTAGTCGGCGTCCTCCCGCTCGAACGACAGATCGTCGCACAAAATCAGGCAGCGCCGCGGCCCGCCGCGCAGCAGGTTCAGCAGCTCGGGCAGACTGCGTATATCCTCCCGATGGATTTCGATCAGTGCCAAAGCGTGCGGCTGCCCGGCGTTCACCGCCGCGTGCACGGCTTTCACCAGAGAGGATTTGCCCATCCCCCTCGCCCCCCACAGCATGGCGTTGTTGGCAGGCAGGCCCCGGGTAAAGCGACTGGTGTTCTCCAGCAGGATCGCTTTCTGCGGGGCGATGCCGACCAGCAATTCGAGCGGTACCCGGGAAACCTGGCGGACCGGCGCCAGGCGCGGCGGCGCCGGGTGCCAGACAAAGGCATCGGCGCCCTGCAAGGCGGGTGCTGCCGGCGGCGGCGGGGCGAGGCGCTCCAGAGCCTCGGCGATCCGCCGCAACAAAATCTCCTCCGTCAAGCCGCCCCCCATTTTCCGTTTGGTCGGAAAATGCTCTAGGGTCCGCCGCATCCCACGGCAACCGGAAACCATGATGTTCATTACGCCTGCCTACGCCCAAGCCGCCGCCGCCAGCCCCGCCGGCCCCTTCGGCCCATTCCTGCAATTCGCGCCGCTGCTGCTGATCGGGGTGGTCTTCTACTTCCTGCTGATCCGGCCGCAGCAGACCCAGCAAAAGGCCCTGAAGGCGGCGCTCGCCAGCCTGAAACGCGGCGACCGCGTCGTCACCGCCGGCGGCATCGTCGGGGTAATCAAGAAAATCACCGATGCCGCGTCCGAGCTTGACCTGGAGATCGCCCCGAACGTCACGGTCAGCGTGGTCCGCTCCACGATCAGCCGGGTCCTGCCGAAGCCGGAAGTCGCCAACGACCGCGATTAGAAATTATATCAATCAGATGCTGTTTTAGATGTCGCTAGGTCAAGTCGAACAGGGCTGATTCCGAGCAACGAAGCGCAACGTACGTTAAGTACGTGCGCAACGGACCGCAGGAAATTGCGCCTAGCCGGCCGCCAGAGCGGCTTCTGGAATAGCCTCAGTACTTGCGCGCCACCGTGTAATGGGCGACCTCAAGCAGCGCGTCGCGGACCGCCGAGGCCGGAAAAACCTCCAGCGCCGCGCAGGCGGAGTCGACGAAGCCGCGCGCCCGCGCCAACGTGCGCGGGATCGCCTGATGCCGGCGCACCAGCGCCAAGGCGGTGGCAAGATCATCCTCGGTCTGGTCGCCGCCGCCAATGGTCCGCGACCAGAACGCCGTTTCATCCGGGCTCGCATCGGCCAGCGCGACCAGCACCGGGTAGGTCAGCTTGCCTTCTCGGAAATCGTCCCCGACCATCTTGCCAAGTTCGGCGACGCTGTCGCCATAATCGAGCGCATCGTCCACCAGCTGAAACGCCATGCCGAGGTTCATCCCGAACGCCGCCAGCGCCGCGGCCTGCGCCGCCGGCCGCCCGGCGATCACGCCACCCACCTCGCAGGCCGCCGCGAACAAAGCCGCGGTCTTGCCCTCGATCACGGCGAAATAGGTCGCCTCGGTGGTGGCGAGATCATTCTGCGTGCTGAGCTGCAGCACCTCGCCCTCGGCGATCGTCGCGGCGGCGGCGGAGAGGATCCGCAGCACGTCAAGCGAGCCATCCGCCACCATCAGCTGGAAGGCGCGGGCAAACAGAAAGTCGCCGACCAGCACCGACGCCTTGTTGCCGAACACCGCGTTGGCGCTGGCAAAACCTCGGCGGAGCACGCTTTCATCCACCACGTCGTCATGCAGCAGCGTCGCGGTATGGATGAACTCGACGCAGGCGGCGAGCTGCACGTCCCGCCCGCCCCTATAGCCGCACAGTTTCGCGGCGGCGAGCGTGAGCAACGGCCGCAACCGCTTGCCGCCGGCGGCAACCAGATGGGCCGCCAGCTGCGGGATCAACGGCACCGGGCTGTCCATCCGCGCCACGATCGCTCGGTTGGTGGCTTGCAGTTCCGGTTCCAGCATCGCGGTCAGGCGGGCCAGCGCGTCGATCGTTACAGGCGTCGCACCGTCCAAAAACTTCCCGTCCTATTACCATGGCCTTAATGTCGACCACATATCGGGTGGACGCCGAGCACGGTCAAGGCAATGGGCATGAGCGCGATGAGCGAAGGCACGCTGCTGGGCGGCAGGGTGATCTACCGGCAATTCCGCACCGGACATCGCAGCGGCTTCGAGCCTGTGCTGCTGGCGGCATCGATCCAGGCCCGGCCGGGCGAGCAGGTGCTGGAAGCCGGCACCGGCGCCGGCGCCGGCTTGCTGTGCCTGGCGGCGCGACTCCCAGGCATCGTCGGCACCGGCATCGAGATCGACGCGGCGCTGACACGTCTGGCCAACGAAAACTTCAAAATCAATAGCTTCATCGATTTTTTTGCCCTGCAAGGCGACGTCGCCAAGCTACCGTTCGGCGCGGTTTTCGACCACGTCTTCGGCAACCCGCCCTGGCACGCCGAAGCCGGCTCCGCCTCGCCCGACGCTGCAAGGGCGCTGGCGCACCAAGCCCCGCCTGGCCTGTTGAAAACCTGGATCACGGCACTTGCAGGCGTGCTGAAGCCAAGCGGCAGCCTCACCTTGATCCTCCCCGCCGCCTCGTTTTCGCACGCCGCCGCGGCGCTGGCCGCCGCCGGGCTGCCCGCCATCACGCTGTTTCCGCTCTGGCCACGCGCCACCCAGGCCGCCGGGCAGGTCATCCTGCAAGCCCGGCGCAGGGGCGTCAGCCGGGTGGTGCCGGGGCTGATCCTGCATGAAGGCAGCGGCCTGACCGAAGCGGCGGAAGCGGTGCTCCGCCACGCCGCCGCCCTGGCGCTCTGATCAGGCCCGCAGCACCGCGTCGCCCATCCGGTACGCAATCGCCAGGCCAATGGCGGCCACCGCAGCGCAGACCCAGAAACCCGCCGCAAAGCCATGCGCCTGCAGCATCATCGCCGCCAGCGTGGCGCCGCCGGCACCGCCAATCGCCCGGAACAACAACATGCAGCCGGTCGCGGTGCCGACATCGCGGCGCTCCACGGCGTTCTGGAGCGCCACGGTGATGTTCGGCTGCACCAACCCGATGCCACCGCCGAGCACGACCATATACAGGCAGCAAAGCGGCAGCGGCGTCGCCGGCCCCATCGTGCCCAGCAGCCCCAGGCCGAGCACGCAGGCCGCCAGCGCCACCAGCATCGGCGGCCGGGTCCGCCCCAGCCAGCGCGCGATCTGCCCGCCGAAATAGGACATCGTGACAAACGCCAGCAGAAACGGCGTGGTAAACAACCCACTTTGCCCGGCCGTGCCGTGCCGCTGGTACTGGAAATACAACGGCAGCATGAAACTGGCGCCGAACGTACACAGCGCGTTGCTGGCGGAGAGCGACAGCCCGCCTAGCACCGTGCCGTTGCCGAACAGGCGGGGCGGCAGCAGCGGCGCCGGCGCCCGGCGCTCCCACCACGCCGTCAGCGCCGTGCCGGCCAACGCCACCGCCAGCAGCCCCGCCGTCGCGGCCGAGACCAATGCGAAATCCTGGCCGACGCCGGAAACCCATACCAGCAATGCCGTGACGCTCGCGGTCAGCAGCACCGCGCCGGTGTAATCGACCCGGCGCGGGCCGGCGGCATGCGCCGGCAAGGCTTTCAGCGCCCGGCTGCTCAGCAAGTGCGCGGCCAGGCCGAGCGGCAGGTTGATCCAGAAAATTGCCCGCCAGCTCACCGCGTCGGTCAGCGCCCCGCCCAGGATCGGCCCGGCGATGCTGGCGATCCCCCACATCCCGCTCATATAGATCTGGTAGCGGCCACGCTCGCGCGGCGAGGCGACATCGGCGATCGCGGTCTGCGCAATCGTCATCAACCCGGCGCCGCCGATACCCTGCACCGCCCGGCACGCCACCAGTTGGGCGAAATCCCGCGACACGGCGCAGCCGAGCGAGGCCAGCACGAAAACCAGCAGCGCCGGCCGCAACAGCCGCCGCCGTCCATAAAGATCGGAAAGATTGCCGAACAGCGGCGTCGCCGCCGTGCCGCTCAACAGATAGGCCGCGACGATCCAGGCGATCTGATGCCCGCCGCCCAGTTCGCGCGCCATCCGCGGCACCGCCGGCACGATGATGGTCTGGTCCAGCGCGGCCAGCAGGATGCACAGCGACACGCCACGGACAACGGCCAGAATTTCCCGATGAGTGTAGATTTTCGCCGTGGTCGCCGACATGCCGCGTCGTAGCCGCCGAAGATGGAGTCGTCATCCGGGGAGCGCGCAACGAAGCGGCGTCAGCGGTTGACGGACCATGAACAAAATAACAACATAAAGAAGTTGGTTACGTTTAGCCGGTAGGACTCATGCCTTGCGGCCACAGGGCCAACATTCTTTGATCCAGCATCTGGTATTCATTAGACGCGCGGCCTCCCATATGTTGTACTGCGCTCCGCTTTGAGGACTGGGAACGGCATAATGAACATGATCGCGAAGACCGAGGCCCTGCTGATCGAAAACGACGCGGTGCAGATGCAGGGCCGCCACCAGGTCCGGATCGACCGCTCCCGGGACGCGCTGCTGACCGATTTCGGCCGCGCCACGATGGAGCGCAGCTACCTGATGCCGGGTGAATCCTATCAGGACGCCTTCGCCCGCGTCGCCTCCTATTACGGCGACAACGCCGCCCACGCCCAACGCATCTACGACTATATCAGCAAGCTCTGGTTCATGCCCGCCACCCCGGTGCTCTCCAACGGCGGCACCGAGCGCGGCCTGCCGATCTCCTGCTTCCTCAACGAAGCTTCCGACAGCCTGGAAGGCATCGTCGGCCTCTGGAACGAGAATGTGTGGCTGGCCTCGAAAGGCGGCGGCATCGGCTCCTACTGGGGCAACCTGCGCTCGATCGGCGAAAAGGTCGGCGAGAACGGCAAAACCTCCGGCATCATCCCCTTCGTCCGGGTGATGGACAGTCTCACCTTGGCGATCAGCCAGGGCTCGCTGCGCCGCGGCTCGGCGGCGGTCTATCTGCCGGTCTCGCACCCGGAGATCGAGGAGTTCATCGAAATCCGTCGCCCCACCGGCGGCGACCCGAACCGCAAGGCGCTCAACCTGCACCACGGCATCCTGATCTCGGACGCCTTCATGCGCGCCGTCGAGGCCGACGAAGAATGGTCGCTGCGTTCGCCCAAGGACCAGACCCATGTCCGCGGCCTCTCGGCGCGGGGTCTTTGGGTGCGCATCCTCACCGCCCGAGTCGAAACCGGCGAACCCTACCTCGTCTTCTCGGACCACGTGAACAACGCCCGGCCGCAGCACCACAAGCTCGCCGGCCTCGAAGTCAAAACCTCCAATCTCTGCGCCGAGATCATGCTGCCCACCGGGCTCGACCAGCATGGCAAACAACGCACCGCGGTCTGCTGCCTGTCCTCGCTCAACCTCGAAACCTGGTTCGAATGGCACCAGGACGAGCGCTTCATCGAGGACGTGATGCGCTTCCTCGACAACGTGCTGCAGGACTTTATCGACAAAGCCCCCGCCTCCATGGAGAAAGCCAAATACGCGGCGATGCGGGAGCGCTCGGTCGGCCTCGGGGTCATGGGCTACCACTCCTTCCTGCAGGACCAGAACATCCCGTGGGAAAGCGTGATGGCGAAGGTCTGGAACATCAAAATGTTCAAGCACCTGCGCGCCGGCGCCGACGCCGCCTCGAAAAAACTCGCCGCCGAGCGCGGCGCCTGCCCGGATGCCGCCGAATACGGCATTGACGAACGCTTCTCGCACAAGATCGCGATCGCCCCCACCGCCTCGATCTCCATCATCACCGGCAACACCAGCCCCGGGATCGAGCCGATCGCCGCCAACGTGTTCCTGCAGAAAACCCTCTCCGGCAGCTTCACCGTCCGCAACCGGCCACTCCAAAAACTGCTCGCCGCCCACGGTCGGGACGACGACGAAACCTGGTCCTCCATCACCCTGACCAAAGGCAGCGTGCAGCACCTCGACTTCCTCACCCAACACGAAAAAGACGTCTACAAAACCGCCTTCGAGCTCGACCAGCGCTGGATCATCGAACACGCCGCCGACCGCGCGCCCTATATCTGCCAGAGCCAGTCGGTCAACGTCTTCCTGCCCGCCAACGTCCATAAGCGCGACCTGCACCAGATCCACTTCCAGGCCTGGAAACGCGGCGTCAAATCGCTGTACTACTGCCGCTCGCTCTCGATCCAACGCGCCGACAACGTCTCGGAAAAAGCCGTCCGCCCGGCCGAGTTCACCGGCCTCGCTTTGCACGACATGCCGGCTGTACCCATCGCCGCATCGGCCGCAAACTACGAGGAGTGCTTGGCGTGTCAGTAAGGCCAGGGCTCTGCCCTGGACCCGCTGGGGCCGGGAGGCCCCAGACCCCAGGACCTTTGGGGCGGGCCCACGCGGAGCGTAGCGGAGCAGGAAATCCATAGCCTGCGGCGCTGACTAATGAGGGTCCAGGGAAATCATTTCCCTGGTGGGGTTGTTAAGGGGCAAAGCCCCTTAATCTTTTTCTTGAGGTCTAAATGAGCGCTTACGCATCATCGCCCGACCAGTACCCGGTCAAGCTCGACCTGCTGACCGAAAACCCGGTGTACAAGCCGTTCCGCTACCCCTGGGCCTACGAGGCCTGGCTGACGCAGCAACGCGTCCACTGGCTGCCCGAAGAGGTGCCTTTAGCGGACGATGTAAAAGACTGGCACCGCAACCTGACCACGGCGGAGCGCAATCTGCTGACGCAGATTTTCCGGTTCTTCACCCAGGCGGATGTCGAGGTGAACAACTGCTACATGAAACAGTACAGCCAGGTCTTCAAACCGACCGAAGTGCTGATGATGCTATCCGCCTTCTCCAACATCGAGACGGTGCACATCGCCGCCTATTCGCATCTGCTGGACACGGTGGGGATGCCGGAGGTCGAGTACACCGCCTTTCTCCGCTACAAGGAGATGAAGGACAAATACGACTACATGCACGGCTTCAGCATGGAGAGTAAGCACGAGATCGCCAAGACCCTGGCCGCGTTCGGCGCTTTCACCGAGGGGTTGCAGCTATTCGCCTCCTTCGCGATCCTGCTCAACTTCCCGCGCCACAACAAAATGAAGGGAATGGGCCAGATCATCACCTGGTCGGTGCGCGACGAGTCGCTGCACTGCGAATCGATCATCAAGCTGTTCCGCACCTTCGTGCAGGAAAACCCCGAGATCTGGACCGAGGAGCTGCGCCGCGAGATCTACCTGACCTGCGCTACCATCGTCGATCACGAGGACGCCTTCATCGACCTGGCTTTCGAGTTTGGCCCGGTCGAGGGCATGACCGCCGAGAGCGTGAAGCGCTACATCCGCTACATCGCCGACCGCCGGCTGACTCAGCTCGGCCTCAACGTACTGTTCCACGTCGACAAGAACCCCCTGCCCTGGCTTGACGAAATGTTGAACGCCGTGGAGCACGCAAACTTCTTTGAAAATCGCTCAACAGAGTATAGCAAGGCTTCGACCATCGGAAGTTGGGAAGACGCCTTTGCCGACTTCACACTTGCCGAACCTGCCAGCCCTCTCGCTGCCGAAATGACTAAACAACCACTCTAACGCATCTAATCTAAAAATAGAGACAGTTTTCGGCCATAAAAAAGATTTTTAATAAAAATAAGTTAACTTTATTGTGGTTTTACATAGCGTAGATGGCGCAAGCGTTGTATTAACAAGATGCCTTTGCTGAACGCTTTGAATACGGTGAGAGTTAGTCCAGCGGTCACTCCATGGAGTGCGGCAAAACGGATGGAACAATGAGAGTGAGCAATATCGACGTCGGGGCATCCGAAAAACCGAAACCGGCCGCGGGCCCGCTGCGGTACAGCCGGCGTCTGTCGGACAAGATTCTCATCGCGTTTCATCACGCCTGCGACCAGGCCGACTACGACATCGCCGAGCAGTTGCTGCACATCCTCGAGAACATGCTGACCCGCCGCACCGTGGCGCCGGACGCCAACCGCCGCAAAAGCATCGAAAACCTGGTCGCGGCGCATGAACGCCTCTGGCACCTGCGCCACCCCGAACGCAGCTTCGGCTAGAGGCTGTTCCAGAAGCCACTGTAGTGGCCGGCTAGGCGCGATTTCCTACGCTCCGGTGCTCACGTACATTAAGTACGTTCCGCTCCGGTGCTCGGAAATCACCCCTATCCGACTCACCACAGCGACTTCTGAAACAGCCTCTAAGATCGCGGCATGCAACACCGTCGCTCAAATTTCGGCGTCTTGCTCGATCTGGTGCAGCAAGAATCCGGCGCGTTGCCGTAGCTGCTCAGCCTTCTCCCGCGTCATGTTTCGCCAGGCCCGCACCGGCATCGCCATCCGCGGGTTGTGCTCGAACAGCGTCAGGTGGCGGGCGATGAAATCCCAGTACAACGCATTGAACGGGCAAGCCCGCGCCCCGGTCGCTTGCCGCACATCATAGTAGCAACCTTTGCAGTAATCGCTCATCCGGTTGATGTACGCGCCGGACGCCGCATAAGGCTTTGAGCCGACGATGCCGCCGTCGGCATAAAGCGCCATGCCCCTGGTGTTCGGCATCTCCACCCACTCATAGGCATCGGCGTAAACCGCCAGATACCACTGATCCACCTCATCCGGCGCCAATCCGGCGAGCAACGCGAAGTTGCCCGTCACCATCAACCGCTGGATGTGATGAGCATAAGCGTATCGCATGGTCTGCCCGATCACCTGCGCCATGCAGCGCATTTTGGTCTGTCCGGTCCAGTAGAGCTCCGGCAACCCGCGTTGCGCGCCCAGCGCGTTTTTCGCGGCGTAGTCCGGCATGTGCAGCCAGTACATGCCGCGCATATACTCACGCCAGCCGAGGATCTGCCGAATGAATCCCTCGACCGCGTTCAGCGGCGCCGCGCCTTCGCGATACGCCGCCTCCGCGGCGCGGCAAAGTTCGAGCGGGTTCAGCAATCCAAGATTCAGCGGCGCCGAAACCCGGGCGTGGAACAAATACGGTGCATCGGCCGCCATCGCGTCCTGCCAGTCGCCGAACCGCGCCAGCCGGGTCTCCAGAAAGTCGCGGAATCCAGCACGCGCCTGGGCAGCCGTCACCGGATAATCAAACCCGTCCACGCTGCCGTAATGCGCGACGAACCGGCCGGCGACCAGCGCCAGCACATCGCGCGTCACCGCGTCGGGCGCAAAGCCCGCCACTTCGGGAACCGCCACCGTCGCCGGCAGCTTCTTGCGGTTCTCCACGTCAAAATTCCAGCGGCCGCCCACCGGCGCGTCGCCCTCCATCAGCACATTGTGGTGCCGCCGCATCGCGCGGTAGAAAAACTCCATGCGGCCGGCGCCTTTGGCTCCCGCCCATTTCGCAAAAAACCCCGGCGGGGCGCAAAACCGCTCATCGTCCCGGATTTCTGCATCGGGCCAGCTCCGCATCTCTTCGAGCACCCGCCACTCTCCAGCCGCGGTGGCAACCACTCGGGCTGGCCGCAGCGCCGCCGCCGCCCGCCGCACCTCGCCGCCCAGCGTCTGCGTGTTGTCTGGATCGTCGAGCCGGACATAGCGCACCGCCACGCCCCGCGCCCGCAGCGCCGCCGCAAAATGCCGCATCGCCGACAGCACCAGTACGATTTTTTTAGGATGGTGCGGGGCATAGGTACACTCCGCCATCACCTCGGCCATCAGCACCACGTCGTGCGCCACGTCCAAGCCCCTGAGCGCCGCGACATCGCGTGAGAGCTGATCGCCCAGCACCACGCGCAAAACGCTCAAGCTGTGATTTTCCGATAGACCTCGTCGCCTTTGACGTGGAACTCCAGGCCGGACCAAACATTGTTCTGGTCGTACCAGACGCTCAGGTGCAATTTCCCCGTTATGTCATAGCGCCGGGCAACGATGCTGCCGCCTTCGGCGGTCGGCAGGCTGTTCCAGGCGCCCGGCGTGACGGTGATCGTATCGGTATGCGCCGTTTGGATGTTCAGGATGGTGCCGTTCAGCATCTGCTTGTTCCAGTAGGTCAACGGCAGCATGTTCGGCGGCGCGGTGTAGAGCGGCACATGCGTGCCCTCGACGCTGTAGCCCTTCTGGCTGCGGTCGGCCCGCACCTGCAGCTGATTGCCGTTATCGTTGACCTGGCTGCGCAGGCTCTGGAACACACCGCCCCGCCAGCTTTCCACGGCATGCACGGCATAATTGAAAACCCCGATGCCCATCACCTTGACCAGCAACGCGCCCTCGATCGTCAGATCCACATCGCCGCCGCCGGAGCCGCTAAAGGTTAAATGCTGCTCGCCGATTTTATCGCCGTTGCGCAATACCTCGAAGCCCATCTTCCCGCTGGCCGGGACCGGCAGCGCCGCCGCCGCCTGCGCCGCAACCGGCAACGCGCAGGCGCAGCCGCCCGCCATGAATTGTCGTCGATCCATCGTCCTCGCCTTCCTCCCTGGCACCCTCGCCTTGCTCAATTAGGCGCGACATTCCGGCGCCGCCATGGCACAATGGCGTTATGCACCAGTTGATTTTGCTGCGGCACGCCAAGGCTTCGCCCGCCCCCACGGGCATGGCCGACCACGACCGGCCGCTGAGCGAGGCCGGGCGGCGCGCCGCCGCCGGCATCGGCCAGGCGATGCGCCGTGCCGGGCTGGCGCCGGATGTCGTTCTGGTTTCGCCGGCGCTGCGCACCCAGCAGACGCTGGAGGCCGCCGGACTATGGGACGAACGGCCCAATATCGACACGCTGCCCACACTCTACATGGCAACAGCGAACCAGATCCGTGACATCCTGCGCGGCCTGCCGGAAACCGTGCGCAGCGCCCTCGTCATCGGTCACAATCCAGGATTGCACGAGCTTGCCGGAGCGCTCGCCGGCGTCACCTCGTCACGGCCCGAGCTGATCCGCCTGCAAGGCGGCTACCCCACTGCAACGCTTACGGAATTTCTCGTCACGACCACCTGGCGCAAACTCGGCCCCGGCGCCGCCGCCCTGCAACGCCTATTGCAGCCTGGTGACCTCAACCTGGTCTGAAAATGCTGCGGCCGCGAAGGTTGCCTTTTCATGCCCCGCGCGATTTAATGGCGCCTGGCGCCGGCAGGCCGCCGATCGCCTGCACGGCCACAAATCCAAAAATTCATAGGGTGAATTTGTATGACGCATACGGCGACCAGTAAGCAAACCGGCACCGCAACCCTCACCGTCGACGGCAAATCCGCGACATTGCCGCTGCTCTCCGGTTCCATCGGCCCGGTCTGCGCCGACATCCGGAAAATCCAGAGCGAACTCGGCATCTTCACGTTCGACCCGAGCTACGGCGCCACCGCCTCCTGTGAAAGCGCCATCACCTATATCGACGGCGACGCCGGCATCCTGCTCTACCGCGGCTACCCGATCGATCAGTTGGCCGAACACTCGACCTTCCTCGAAGTCTCCTACCTGCTGCTCTACGGCAAGCTGCCGAGCGCCGCCGAACTGCAGGAGTTCACCCACGGCGTCACGATGCACACCATGCTGCACGAACAGATCCGCCGCTTCTGGGACGGCTTCCGCCGTGACGCCCACCCGATGGCGATGCTCTGTTCGGTGGTCGGCGCCATGTCCGCCTTCTACCCCGACAGCATCGACATCCACGACCCGCGGCAGCGCGAGATCAGCGCCTTCCGGATGATCGCCAAAATCCCCACGATCACCGCCTGGGCGCATAAATACAATGTCGGCCAGCCCTTCATCTACCCGCGCAACGACCTCTCCTACGCCGAGAACTTCCTGCACATGTTTCACGCCGTCCCGGCCGAGCCGTACAAGGAGAACCCGATCCTGTCGCGCGCCATGGACCGCATCTTCATCCTGCACGCCGACCACGAACAGAACGCCTCCACCTCCACCGTCCGCCTCGCCGGCTCCACCGGCGCCAACCCCTTCGCCTGCATCGCCGCCGGCATCGCCTCGCTCTGGGGCCCCGCGCATGGCGGCGCCAACGAAGCGGTTCTGAAAATGCTGGCCGAGATCGGCCACAAGGACAAAATCCCCGAATTCATCAAACAGGTCAAAGACAAGAACAGCCACGTCAAACTCATGGGCTTCGGCCACCGGGTCTATAAAAACTTCGACCCGCGCGCCAAGATCATGCAGCGCACTTGCTACGAAGTGCTTGAAGCCCTCGGCATCAAGGACGAGCCAATGCTCGACCTCGCCATGGAACTGGAACGGATCGCGCTCGAAGACCCGTATTTCGTCGAACGCAAACTCTACCCGAACGTCGATTTCTATTCCGGCATCATCCTCAAGGCGATGGGGTTCCCGACCTCGATGTTCACGCCGATCTTCGCACTGGCCCGCACCGTCGGCTGGGTCAGCCAGTGGATGGAAATGATCGAGGACCCGCAGCAACGCATCGGCCGCCCCCGCCAGATCTACACCGGCGCCCCCACCCGCGACTACGTGCCCGTCGATCAGCGGAGCTGATGCCGGCACGGGTTAAAGGGAGAGCCTCCGGCGGCCGGGGCCGGGAGGCCCCGGACCCCAATAGTTGGGGACCCGGGTTGGCCGCTCGACAGTACGGGCTGGATAAAGGTCTTACAGCACTTCGCGCGGGTGTGGCCTGATGGCGGCGCCTCGATCTTTCGTCAGCCACCTCAGCGACTCACCGCTCCGCAACCTCGCCTACGGCCTCACCTACATCCTGGTCCTGATCGCCGCCGCCACCGCAGCCTATATCGCCACCGGCTGGTCCGCCACGGACGCCTTTTACATGGTGATCATCACCGTCTTCACGATCGGCTATGGCGAAGTCCACCCGATCAACAGTTTCGACCTGCACGCCATTACCATCGCCACCATCGTGCTCGGCTGGCTCGGCATCACGTTTCTCGCCGCGGCGTTCGTGCAGTTCATCACCATCGCGCAGATACAACAACTGCTGGGAACGAAGCGCATGAAAACGCAAATCGACCAGATGACCAATCACGTCATCATCTGCGGCTACGGCCGGATCGGCCAGATGCTGGCCGACGAACTCCGCGCCGGCCAGGCCGATTTCGTGATCCTGGAAATGAACGAGCAGCGCTACGCGGAATCCGTGGCGCGCGGCTACCCAAGCTGGAAGGGCGACGCCACCGACGAAGATACGCTGGAAGCGGTCGGCATCTCCCGCGCCCGCGCTTTGGCGACCGTGGTGCCGAACGACGCCGCCAACGTCTTCATCACCCTCTCCGCCCGCAACCTCAACAAGAACCTGGAAATCATTGCCCGCGGCGAGGCGCCGAGCACCAAGAGCAAGCTGCTGCAGGCCGGCGCCAATTCGGTGGTCGAGCCCACCCATATCGGCGCCGAGCGCATCGGCCAGCTCATCCTGTATCCCCGCAGCGCCAACTTCACCGACGGCTCGGACCGGATGCGAACCCTCGGCATGGGCCTGCGCACTTTGGGCCTGGAGCTGGAGGTAATGGCGGTCGCCGCGGAAAACCCGCTCGTCGGCGCCAGTATCGAGACGATCGAGCACCAGGCGACCGGCAGCCTGTTCGTCGTCGGGATCAACCGCCATGGCGGCGAGACGTTGACCCGCCCGGACCCGTCCACCAGAGTCCACGCCGGCGACGGCCTGGTCATCATCAGCCGCTCCGGCCGCTCCCTGCCCAAATAGACGTTGCAACCCAAGGAACCGCACAAGGAACCGCAATGCCCTCGCTTTTCGATCCTCTCGAACTCGGCGACCTCACTCTGCCCAACCGGATCATCATGGCGCCGCTCACCCGCAGCCGCGCCGGCGCCGAGCGCATGCCGAACCAGTTGATGGCGGACTACTACGTGCAGCGCGCCTCCGCCGGGCTGCTGATCACTGAAGCTACCTCGGTCACGCCGATGGGCGTCGGCTACGCCGACACGCCGGGCCTTTGGTCGGACGAGCAGGTCGCCGGCTGGAAGCAGATTACCAAAGCCGTGCACCAGGCCGGCGGCCGCATCTTCGCCCAGCTCTGGCATGTCGGCCGGGTTTCCGACCCGGTTTTTCTGGACGGCGCGCTGCCGGTGGCGCCCAGCGCCGTTGCCGTCGCCGGCCCGGTCCGGCTGGTCCGCCCCAGCCGGCCTTACGTGACACCCCGCGCCCTCGACCTCGCGGAAATCCCCGGCGTTGTCGAAGCCTACCGCAAGGCGGCGATGAACGCGCAGATGGCGGATTTCGACGGCGTCGAACTGCACGGCGCCAACGGCTACCTGCTCGACCAGTTCCTGCAGGACAAAACCAATCGCCGCACCGACGCGTATGGCGGCCCGATCGAAAACCGCGCCCGGCTGATGCTGGAAGCCACCGACGCCGTGCTCTCGGTCTGGGAGCCGGGACAGGTCGGCATGCACTTGGCACCACGCGGCGATTCCAACGACGCCGGCGACAGCGATCCGCTCGCCACCTTCACCTATGTCGCCCGCGAACTTGGCGAACGCGGCCTGGCTTTCCTCTGCGTCCGCGAACACCAGGCCGCGGACTGGATCGGCCCGCACCTGAAGCAAGCCTTTGGCGGCGTCTACATCGCCAACGAGGGCTTCACCTACGACTCCGCGCAAGCGGCCCTTGCCGCCGGCCAGGCCGACGCCGTCGCCTTCGGCAAACTGTTCATCGCCAATCCCGACCTCGTCGAACGCTTCCGCACCCAGGCGCCGCTGAACGAGCCAAACCCCGCAACCTTCTACACGCCCGGCCTGGACGGCTACACCGATTATCCAGCCTTGCGTACCGCCGCGGCTTGAGGCGTTCTCAGATCAGGCTGCGCAGCAAGGCGACGTTGAACAGCAGGATCGCCACCGTGACCGCCCAACCCACGCCGCGCAGCCATGGCGGCGGTTTCAGCCGGCCCAGCAATTTCGTGCTGCCGACGAACAACATCAGCGGCAGCATGGCGAACGGTAGTTGCAGCGAAAGGATCACCTGGCTCAGCACCAAGAGCGCGTTTACCGAGCCTGGCCCTGCCACGGCCAGCACGCCCAGCACCGGCAGCACCGCAAGCCCGCGGGTCAGCAGCCGGCGAAACGCCACCGGCAGCCTGATCTCCAACATGCCTTCCATCACCACCTGTCCGGCGAGCGTGCCGGTAACGGTGGCATTCAGGCTGGAAGCCAACAGCGCGACCCCGAAGATGATCGGCGCCGCCCGGTTGCCTAGCAGCGGCGAGAGCAGCCGGTAAGCGCCAGCAAGATCCTGCACATCGTTCTTGCCGTGGGCATGGAAGATGCTGCCCGCCACTACAAGAATCGCCGCATTGACCAGAAACGCGAAGATCAGCGCGACCGAACTGTCGATCAGCGCGGCGTTGATCGCGCGCCGCCGCGCCGGCTCGGAGCGGCCGGTTTCCCTGGTCTGCACCAGCGCCGAATGCAGATACAGATTATGCGGCATCACCGTCGCGCCGATGATGCCGACGCCGATATACAACATGCCCGGATTGGTCAGCAGCGCGCTGTGCGGCGCCAGCCCGGCCAGTATCGGCGCCACCGCCGGATGCGCCATCACGATCTCGGCCAGCAGCGCCAGCGCGATCAGGCTGCACACCGCAATCACCGCGGCCTCCAACAAGCGCACGCCGCGGCGCAGCAGCAGCAACACCAAAAAAGCGTCGGCGATCGTGAGAATGGCCCCCACCATCATCGGCAGCCCGAACAACAGGTTGAGCGCGATCGCGCCGCCGATCACCTCCGCCACGTCGCAGGCGATGATCGAGCTTTGCGCGCAAACCCAAAGGACAAAGGCCGCTTTTGGCAAAACGGCGGCGCGGGTGAGCTGCGCCAGGTCCCGCCCGGCGCCGATGCCGAGCCAGGCGGACAGTGCCTGCAGCACCATCGCCATCAGGCTGGCCAGCAGCACGATCGCCAGCAGCCGGTAGCCATAGGCGGAGCCGGCGGCAATATCGGTGGCCCAGTTACCTGGGTCCATATAGCCGACGGCGATGATGTACCCCGGCCCGGCATAGGCCAGCCAACGCCGCCAACGCGGCCCGCCCTCGGCAATCCGCACACTGCCGTGCACGTCGCCCAGGCTGAGCCCCGCGGTCTCGGAACTTGTCGCCATCGGCTTCATCATGTAGCCAATGCTACACTTTGGTCCAGGTTGCAAATTGCGCCGGTTTGTCCGAGGCTCGATCGAACCAGGAGCTTGCCGTGCCGCTTTCCTCCCCCAGCATGCCGGCGGAACCCACCCAGGCGCGGCGCTTCGGCAAAACCCGTGCGGCGCAGTCCTCCGCATTGCTTGAGGATTACGCCGAGCTGATCGCCGACCTCCTAGCGGCGGGCGGCGAGGCCCGGCCGACCGACATCGCGCGCCGCCTCGGCGTCGCCCACGCCACCGCGATCAAAACCATCGGCCGGCTGAAGCGTGAAGGCCTGGCCACCTCCCTACCCTATCGCGGCGTGTTCCTGACCGCGGCCGGCGAGGCGCTGGCGCAGCGGGTGCGAACCCGGCACCGGCTGGTGGTCGCGGTACTCACAGCCATCGGCGTGCCGCGCGAAGCCGCCGAACAGGACGCCGAAGGCATCGAACACCACATCTCGCCCGCCACGCTCCGCGCCTTTTCGGCGTTCCTTAAGTCAACGGGCTAAACCAGCCAGCTTGCGTCCGCACCCTCGTCATTGCGAGTCCCGGCGTAGCCGGGGCGAAGCAATCCAGAACCAGACCGATGAAGCAACTAGCGGTTTGACCGAGATACCCAACCCGCTTGAAGCGGTCTGTTCCAGAGCAACATCGAAATCCTGGCCTCAGGCCTCCCTGGCTTCGAGACCGCCAGCGCCTTGGCCTTCAATAACCCCCAGCGCGCTCGCCTCTTTCAGCCCCACACCGGTCAGCCTGCGTTGCAGCGCCTCGCGCATCAGCCAGGCCAGCATATCCGCCGCCGCCGCATAAGAAAGTCCGCCCTGGCCATGGATGTTGGAAATGCAGTTGCGCGCCGAATCCCGGCAACCGCGCTTCGGCCCATAAGTAAGATACACACCCAGGCTCTCAGCCACACTCAACCCCGGCCGCTCGCCGATCAGGATCGCGCACAGCCGCGCCCCCAGCCGCTCGCCAATATCATCGCCGATCGCCACCCGCGCCTGTGTCGCGATCACCACCGGCGCGATCCTGAAGTCCTTGAGCCGCGCCCGCGCCGCGTCCAGCATCGGAACCGCGTTCTGCATCACCGCTGTCGCCGAAAGCCCGTCGCCGATCACGAACACCGCGTCGTAATCCCCCGGCGCCAGCGCCGCTTCGCAACCCTCATGCAACCGCCTGCCGAGATCGGGACGCCGCAGATAAACCTCGCGGCTTTCCGCGGCACTCCGCACCTCGATCACCTCGCCCGCGATCCGCCCCCGCAGCGCCGCCACGTCCAGCGCCGTATGCACCGCGTCCCGCGCCTTGGCATGCGCCAGTTGAAACGCCAGCACATCGCCGATCGGCATCGCGTCGCCAACCCGGCCGAGGCCGATCCGCGCCCGGGTCGCCAGCCGCATCTTGGCCCATGGATCGACAGCCGGCTCAGGCGGCATCGGCGCCGGTCAGCCGGCGCAGCATCGTGTTCTGCGGGCCGGGCACCCGCATCCGCCCGGCGCGATCCACCATATCCATCTTCTCGAGCCAGGCCTCGAACTCCGGCGCCGGCCGCACCCCGAAGGTCGAGCGCAAATACAGGATGTCGTGATAGGACAGGCTCTGATAATTCAGCATCACGTCGTCCGCCCCCGGCACCGCGATCACGAAGGTCACGCCGGCGGTGGTCAGCAGCGTCATCAGCGTGTCCATGTCATCCTGGTCGGCCTCGGCATGGTTGGTGTAGCAAACGTCGCACCCCATCGGCACGCCGAGCAGCTTGCCGCAGAAATGATCCTCTAAGCCGGCCCGAATGATCTGTTTGCCGTCGTACAGATATTCCGGCCCAATAAACCCGACCACGGTGTTGACCAGCAGCGGCTTGAACTCCCGCGCCACCGCATAGGCCCGCGCCTCGATGGTCTGCTGGTCGATGCCGAAATGCGCGTCCGCCGAGAGCGCCGCCCCCTGCCCGGTCTCGAAATACATCACATTGTCGCCGACGCTACCGCGGCCCAGCGCCAGCGCCGCCTCCCGCGCCTCCCGCAAAATCGCCAGATCGACCCCAAACCCGGCATTGGCCGCTTCGGAGCCAGCGACCGACTGGAACACCAGGTCCACCGCCCCGCCAGCATTCATCACCTCGATCGCGTTGGTGACGTGCGTCAGCACGCAGGTCTGCGTCGGGATCTCGTAGCGGGTCCGCACCCCGTCCAGCATGTCGAGCAGCGCCAGGCAGTTCTGCACATTGTCGGTCGCCGGATTGATCCCGATCACCGCGTCCCCGGTGCCATACAGCAACCCGTCCAGCGTGGACGCGGCGACGCCGCGCAGGTCGTCTGTCGGGTGGTTCGGCTGCAACCGGCTGGAAAGCCGCCCCGGCAGGCCGAGCGTGTTGCGGAACCGGGTGACAACGGAACATTTCCGCGCCACCGCGATCAAATCCTGGTTGCGCATCAGCTTGCACACCGCCGCCGCCATCTCCGGCGTCAGCCCCGGCGCCACCGCCGCCAGCGCCGCCGCATCCGCCTCGTAGGACAACAGCCAGTCCCGCAACCCGCCAACCGTTAGGTGCGAAACCGGCGCAAACGCCGCCGCATCGTGGCGGTCGACGATCAACCGCGTCACCTCGTCGGTCTCGTACGGGATCAACGCCTCCGCCAGAAACACTTTCAGCGGCAAATCCGCCAGCACCGCCCGCGCCGCCACCCGTTGCGCGTCGCTCGCCGCCGCCAGCCCCGCCAGCTCGTCGCCGGAGCGCCGGGGCGAGGCACAGGCGAGCACGGTCTTAAGGTCGGGGAACCGATAGGTCTCGCCGCCGAAACTGCTGACAAAGGCGCCCATCCCGCGATCAAACAACGATCCGCCAGGCGGCGCAACAAAAAGCCCCCCGCGCATGACCGAAAGGTCACAAGGCGAAAAGGCGGCGGCGGTTGCGGGCAACGCACCCAGGTCCATATCCGAACCGTCACGCCACGCCCAAACGGGCACTCACCAAAGAAAGGGAATGACCATGGGTCTGTTCACCAAACCGATCAAAACGCTCGAGGATTTGTTCCTGCACACGCTCGAGGATGTCTATTACGCCGAAAACCAGATCGTTAAGGCGCTGCCGACGATGATCGACAAGGCCACCAACCCGTTGCTCAAGCAAAGCTTCAACACCCATCTGCAAGAGACCAAAACGCAGATCGGCCGTCTGGAGCAGGTCTTCAAGGCGCTGGACGAGCCGGTGAAAGGCATCGATTGCGAGGCGATCGACGGCATCATCAAGGAAGCCAAGACCATCATCAGCGATGTCGGCGATGCCAACGTGCTGGACGCGGCACTGATCGGCTCCGCCCAGGCGGTGGAGCACTACGAGATCAGCCGCTACGGCATGCTCATCGCCCTGGCCCGCAACCTCGGGCATGAATCGGTGATCAGCCATCTTCAGGCAACGCTCGACGAGGAAAAAGCGACCGACCGTAAGTTGACCGATCTGGCCGAAAGCAACGTCAACCGCAAAGCCGCTTAAAGTCGTTCTGCACTAATACGCAAAAGCCGCCGGGCAACACCCGGCGGCTTTTTTGGTTGGTGTCGACCCTGCGCCGGCGCCGCCGCTTACTGCGCGGCCTTGCGCCTGTCGATCTGGCTCTGCATCGCCGTCAACAGCGCCGAGACCTGGCCGCCATTGCTGGTAATCACCGAGGCATAGTCGTTGCGCGTGGTGATCCGCAGGCTGGTGCCGGCGACGATCACGTCGACGATCTTCGGGCTGCCGTTCACCTCATCCACCGCCCAGCCCACATCCGCACTCGGCTGCCCCGGCCGGGTGATGGTTGTGTCCACCACCGTATCCGTCCCCATCGGCGCGCTGCCGTTCACGGTGAAGGTGATGCCCTTGAAGGCCTGGATCTGGTTGGTGATCGCGAAAGAGAGCGTCTGGTGGAACAGCGCCAGAAACTGCGTGTGCTGCGCCGGCGTCGCGACGCTGGTGTAACGGCCGAGCACATAGTCACCGACCTTATCGACCGCGACGATCTGCTCGACCAGCGCCTGCAACTGGCCGGCAATGGCGGCATTGCTGCCGCCGCCGTTGACAACCGCGACCAGCTTTTGCCCGGCTTGGGTGATGAAAGCCTTGGCGGCATCGGGCGCCACCTGCGCGCCGGCAGCGCCGGCGGTCGCGACGAGCATCGGCATGGATGCCACGGCACCCAGAACAAAACGGCGGAAAAACATCGGGCTATCCTTAAACGGCGTTTACTTCTGCGCGGGCGGCGGGAACCAGTCCGGCGTCGTCAGCACATTGCGCTGGTCAATCTGCTGTAGCTGTGAGACGCGAACCTGGCGATAAAGGCTCCGAAATGTGGCATAGGGATCGAGCGCCGTCGCTTCGATCTGATCGATCGGCTGGATGTACTCCGCTCTGGTATTGACCAGGCGCAACGCGGTCTCCGAATAGCTGAAGATGTTCAGCGCCTCGCTCTCCGGCGCCACCGCGATCGGCGTCAGGAAATACTGCACCGGCAGGCCGCTGGCATCGCGCAGGCCGGAAGGCCCGAATACCGGCAAGTACAAATAGGCGCCCGGCGGCACGCCCCACGAGGCCAGGGTCAGGCCGAAATCGGTGTCGGTCTCTTGGTAGCCGAGCGACGTGGCCGGGTCGAAAATGCCGCCGATGCCAACGGTCGAGTTCACCACGAACCGCACCAGCGCGGTGCCGGCGTCGCGCGACTTGCCTTCCGCCATGAAGTTCACCAGCCGCCCCGGCTCGGCGATGTTGGTGATGAAGTTGCCGACATGGTTGCGAATGCCCTGCGTCGTAATATCGACATAGCCCTCGGCAACCGGCTTGAAAGCATAGCGGTCGATCTTGTCGTTGATGTTGTAGAAGACGCGGTTGGTCGGCTCCAGCGGGTCGTTCTGCTCCTGGTACGCCTGATAGGCGGCCGGATCGCTCTTCGGCGGCGCCGTCGCGCAACCGGCCAGCAGTGCCAGGGCAATGGCCGCCCCCGCCGGCGCCAGCCGCCTCCGCATTCCGCCTTTACCAGCTTCCGCCACCTTGTTGAACCGCACGCCCATCTCCTGAAACATCTCGCCTCCCTAATGGACGCGTGTCATATGTACTCTACATTAACTGAGGTTCAACGGCTCCGCCATCACGGCCCCGCGAAGCGCACCACGAAGCGGACCATGAAGCGCACGAAACCCTTGCGAAAACCTCCCGCCCCTGTCACCAAAGCCGACGATGATCCACGCCGCGCCCACGCCATGACCCATTCCTCGAACCCGGACACGCTACGCCGCTGGGCCGAAGGCGAGCGGATTTTACCGCTGCCGACCCGTGCCGGCGCATCCCCTCCGGCGATCTCCTTCGAGTTCTTCCCGCCCAAAACCCCGGCGCTGGAGGCCCAGCTCTGGGCCTGCGTCGAGCGGCTGGCGACGCTCAAGCCCGAATTCGTCTCGGTCACCTACGGCGCCGGCGGCAGCACCCAGGAGCGCACCCACGCCACCGTGCTGCGCATGATCCGGGAAACCACGCTGACCCCGGCCGCCCACCTCACCTGCGTCGGCGCCACCCGGCAGGCCGTCGACGAGGTGGCGCGGCGCTACTGGGACGCCGGAGTGAAACACATCGTCGCCCTGCGTGGCGACGCCCCGGCCGGTGAACCCTACAGCCCGCACCCCGGCGGCTACGCCTACGCCGCCGACCTCGTCGCCGGCCTGAAGCGGGTCGCCGATTTCGAGATCACGGTCGCCGCCTACCCGGAAACCCATCCCGGGGCCAGCAACGCCGCGGCCGACCTCGACAACCTCAAGCGCAAGCTGGACGCCGGCGCCACCCGCGCCATCACCCAGGTGTTCTTCGACAACAGCCAGTTCCTGCGCTTCCTGGACCGTGCCGTCGCCGCCGGCATCACCGCACCGATCGTGCCGGGGATCATGCCGGTCTCCAACTTCACCCAGGCCACGAAATTCTGCGCTAGCTGCGGCACCTCGGTCCCCACCTGGATGGCCGACCTGTTCGCGGGGCTGGACGACGACGCTGAGACCCGCCGGATGGTGGCGGCGGCCACCACCGCCGAGCAGGTGCGTATCCTGCAAGCCAACGGCATCGACGAATTCCACTTCTACACCCTGAACCGGCCCGACCTGGTCTACGCCATCGCCCGCATCTTGGGGGTAAAGCCAGCCTAGCGTGGGCGGGGTTGGCGGGGCGGCCGCGCACCAAAGGAAAAGATGACCTCCTACCTCGACGGCCTCAACCAGGCCCAGCGCGACGCGGTCGAAGCGACCGAAGGCCCGGTGCTGGTGCTGGCCGGCGCCGGCACCGGCAAAACCCGTGTGCTCACCACCCGATTCGCCCATATCCTGCTCAGCCGCCGGGCCTTCCCGAACCAGATCCTCACCGTCACCTTCACCAACAAGGCGGCGCGCGAGATGCGCGAGCGCGTCGCCCGCATCCTCGGCCAGCCGGCGGAGGGCCTCTGGCTCGGCACCTTCCACGCCCTCTCCGCCCGGATGCTGCGCCGCTTTGCCGACCGCGCCGGCCTGCAAAGCAACTTCTCGATCCTCGACAGCGACGACCAGCTCCGCCTGCTCAAACAGATCATGGACGCCGCCAAGGTCGACCCCAAGCGCTGGCCGCCGAACGCCCTGATGGCGCAGATCCATCGCTGGAAAGACCGCGGCTTCCTGCCCGCCGAAATCCCCGCCGACCAGGACACGGACTTCGCCAACGGCCGCGCTACCGCGCTCTACGCCGCCTACCAGGACCGGCTGCGCGCGCTCAACGCCACCGATTTCGGCGACCTGCTGATGCTCACCACCAACCTGCTCAAAACCGACGCCGAGGTGCTGGCGCATTACCACCGCGCCTTCCGCTACATCCTGGTCGACGAGTACCAGGACACCAACCTCGTGCAGTATTACTGGCTGCGCCTCCTCGCCCAGTCCCACAAGAACATCTGCTGCGTCGGCGACGACGACCAGAGCATCTATTCCTGGCGCGGCGCCGAGATCGAGAACATCCTGAAATTCGAACGCGACTTCCCCGGCGCGCAGATCGTCCGCCTGGAAGCCAACTACCGCTCCACCGCGCCGATCCTCGCCGCCGCCTCCGGCCTGATCGCCCATAACGAGGGCCGGCTCGGCAAAACCCTGCATTCCGGCCGCAACGACGCCGCCGGCGACAACGTCGAGGTCATCGCCCTCTGGGACTCCGAGGAAGAAGCCCGCCTGGTCGGCAACCGCGTCGAAACCTACCGCCGCGGCGGCGAAACCCTGGCGGAAATGGCGATCCTGGTCCGCGCCGGCTTCCAGACCCGCGCCTTCGAGGAGCGGATGATCACCCTCGGCCTGCCCTACCGCATCATCGGCGGGCTGCGGTTTTACGAGCGCGCCGAAATCCGCGACGCCATCGCCTACCTGCGCGTCCTCGCCCAACCGGCCGACGACCTCGCCTTCGAACGCATCGTCAACACCCCCAAACGCGGCGCCGGCGACACCACCCTGCGCGCCCTGCACGACCGCGCCCGCACCGCCCAAACCCCGCTTTACGCCGCCACCGAAGCGCTGCTCGCCGAAGGCGCCCTGCGCGGCAAGGTCAAGGAAACCCTCGGCACCCTGCTGCGCGACTTCACCCGCTGGCGCGCCATGCTGCCCAAGGACGGCCATGTCACGACACTCGCCACCCTGCTGGACGAATCCGGCTACACCGGCATGTGGCAGGCCGACAAATCCCCCGAAGCCCCCGGCCGCCTGGAGAACCTCAAAGAGCTGGTCCGCGCCATGGCCGATTTCGAAACCCTGCAGGGCTTCCTCGACCACGTCTCCCTGGTGATGGAAAACGACGAGAAAAGCGACGACGCCAAGCTCAGCATGATGACCCTGCACGGCGCCAAGGGCCTGGAGTTCGACACCGTGTTCCTGCCCGGCTGGGAGGAAGGCGTGTTCCCCAACCAGCGCGCCCTCGACGAAGGCGGCGTCAAAAGCCTCGAGGAGGAACGCCGCCTGGCCTATGTCGGCATCACCCGCGCCCGCAAACGCGCCATCATCAGCCACGCCGCCAACCGCCGCATCTACGCCAGTTGGCAATCCAGCATCCCCAGCCGCTTCATCGAGGAACTACCGGAAGAAGTGGTCACCCGCAGCGGCTCCGCCGCCACCCAGGCAGCCGACCGCCTCGCCGCCCCCGTGCAATTCCCGCTAATCGCCCGCCGGCCGCGCGAAACCGACATCTGGGAACAACCCGGCCGCCCCGCCCGCCCCGACAAAATCCCGGTCGGCGCCCGCGTCTTCCACCAAAAATTCGGCTACGGCCGCGTCCTCGCCACCGACGACGACCGCCTGGACATCGACTTCGAAACCTCCGGCGAAAAACGCGTGCTGGATCGGTTCGTCGAACGCCACGATGCTTGAAAAAGAAGAGCCTCCGGCGGCCGGGGCCGGGAGGCCCCGGACCCCATCAGTAGAGTAAATGTTCCTACTTGCCGCCTAAGTGCGCGATAGCCGCCCGCAAGAGCACATGTCCATCATTGGCCTGACGGCACCACACCTGGCTACCTTGGCCGTTAGCGAAAGTCGCCTTTCGAAAAAGGCGCTCATTGCGAATTCGCACCGGACTTGTGCATCATACAAGTCATTGAGAAAGGCTGATACAATCGGTGGTGCATAATTCTTGACTTTTGCACCGGCAAGCGCGGGGAGGGGGCACGCTTGTCAGGTAACTCCTTTGCTGAGACGTTATGACGATGTCCGAACAGCCACTTTTAGCCTTTGCCCATGCACTACAGGGACGACACTGTACTGTTGAAAAACGAGAGTACGATTGGCTGCTTAGCTTCGGCGACCAATGCTCGATAAACGTTTCAGTCCCTTGGAGGATAGTCCAAGGTGGCGGAATCGTGTTCGCTGATAGCGATGATGGTCAGAAATTCGGTTTGCCTGAGCCTATTAACGGCGAGGCACGGGCAAACATTCTGCTAGACGGTAGGCATGTTGCTTATATCGAGCATGACCAACTCACTGCCGACCTACATATATATTTCGACGGAGAAACCCGTATCGACGTGTTCAATCACTCATCGGGCTATGAGGGTTGGCAGGCAGGCTTTTCTAATGGCGAGGCGAGCGGATCGATCATCGGTTTTGGAGGGGGTGATCTGGCAATCTTTTACAAGCCTAAGCCTTGCGTAACGTGAATGGTGCATAATTCTTGACTTATGCACCAATAAACATTCGCTGGACGGCAATTAGAACGACGGACTCAGTTGCTCAAGTTCTGAAACGCAAATTATGCAAAATGCTCGCCGACCTTCAATCAGCTCGTAAGCCGATTCGAAAGCCTCCATGCGACCGTCATTCACTTTGATGACTTCCTCCAACGGGAGTTCGGCTAGGTTTATAAAGGATTGGAAACCTAGGGAATTAAAGCAATCGTCACAGAGAAAGAGATTTCCCATAATTGTAAAGCGGTGACCGTTCGGCAAGATTTTAGCATCAAGTTGCTTCCCAACATGTGAACAGGCTTCGACAAAACCGACCCGGCCATGTATTTCGCACTTGGTAATGCCCATAGGACGCCTTTGGCTATCTTAGTAAACTGTACCGACATTTCAGCTTATTACAACTTGGCAGGCCGCCTATTGCAGTTTCTCCCGGTGCATAAATCTTGATTTATGCACCAGCCTCATCGTCTGCTTTCAGGCACGGCTCGGGCGCAAAGCAACCACTCACAATCAATGCAAATGAATGTCAAACCAACTACAACAGAGACTCAACTCCCACTTGCCCATCTCCACCCCATCTCCTAACCCCACCCCATGCCGCCCGAACTGCTTGACCACATCACCCTCACCGTCCCCGCCGCCGTCATGGAGCCGTTCGAAGCCGCCCTCAGCGCCGTCTGCCGCGCCGTCTCCTTCTTCCACGACGAAGCCAACGACCTCTGGAACCTCGACGCCGTCAAGGAACGCGGCGCCGACGAACCTGAACTGGCATCCGCCCTCGCCATCGCCACCCTGCTCACCGGCCACACCCCCACCCTCACCCGCGGCAACATCCCCGCCGGTGGCTGGCTGGCCCGCAACCACATCGCCTTTCCGGAACAAAAAATCGGCCGCCGTTTCGCCGTGCGCGGCACCCACATCGCCGCCCCGCCCCTCCCCGGCCGCCTCACCCTCATTCTGGACGCTGGCCTCGCCTTCGGCACCGGTGAGCACAACTCCACCCGCGGCTGCCTGCTGGCGCTGGAGCGCATCGCCCGGCACCACCGCCCCCGCCGCATCCTCGACCTCGGCGCCGGCTCCGGCGTGCTGGCCATCGCCGCCGCGCTGCTGTTCCACCAGCCGGTGCTGGCGACCGACATCGACCCGCGCGCCGCCCGCGTCGCCGCCGCCAACGCCCGCCTCAACGGCGTGGCTGGACTCGTCAGCGCCCTCCGCGCCGATGGCTGGGCCGACAAAACCATCACCCGCCGCGCGCCCTACGACCTCGTGTTCGCCAACATCCTGGCCCGCCCGCTCTGCGCGATGGCGCATGACCTGGCGCAACACCTCGCCCCCGGCGGAATCGCGATCCTCGCCGGGTTGCTCAACACGCAATCTCGTTGGGTTCTCTCAGCACACCGCCGCGCCGGCCTGGTGCTGGAAAGCCGGATCATCGACGGCGCCTGGACCACGCTTGTCCTAAGGCGCCGTCGTTAGCTCAGCCGCGGCCGCGCCGCACCACTTCGGGAATCTCCTGCCGCGTCACACCGATATCGGCGAGGTTCCGGTCAGACAAACCGGAAAGCTCGGTGGTCGCCCGCCGCCGGTCGCGCCACGCCGCCAGCGCCCCGAACAGGCTCTTGTGGCGGGGCGCCTGCGGAAAGCCCGGCTGCCGGGCGAACAGGAACGCGCCGAACTTGCCGAGCGAGAAATGGTTGATAGTGTTAGACATGATACGCACCTTGAACATCCAAACGGCGGCCGAACCATCGCGGTCCAGCAGCACCATCTGGTCGCCGCCTATAGCCTGCCGGACCAGGTTCAGGACGGGGGGCGCAGCCATTTCAGCCCCGCGTGCAGCGCATGAGTGACACTTCTGCCTCCACCTCAGAACATGCCACCCGCCTCGCCGCCCTCCGCGCCGTGCTGGCGGGGCGCGGCCTGGACGGCTTCATCGTCCCCCGCGCCGACGAGCATTTGAGCGAATACGTCGCCCCCGCGGCCGAGCGCCTGGCCTGGCTCACCGGCTTCACCGGCAGCGCCGGCCTCGCCATCGTCCTGGCCAACCAGGCCGCGGTGTTCTCGGACGGCCGCTACACCCTGCAACTCGAAACCCAGACAGACCCGGCGCTGTGGCAGCGCCTGCACATGCTGGAAAGCAAGCCGGAGGCCTGGCTCAGGCAACACGCCGCCGGCGGGCGCATCGGCTACGACCCGCTGCTGATCTCCGCCGAAGCGCTCAACCGCTTCACCGGCGTCGACCTCATCGCCACCGAGCCCAACCCGCTCGACGAAGCCTGGGCCGACCAGCCGGCCCCGCCGCAAGCTCCAGCGGTGCCGCACGACCTCGCCTTCGCCGGCGAAGCCGCCGCCGACAAGCGCGACCGCCTGGGCAAAATCCTAACCGAAGCCGGGCAGGACGCCGCCCTGCTCACCGACCCCGCCTCGCTGGCCTGGGCCTTCAACCTGCGCGGCGGCGATGTCGAATTCAGCCCCGTCGCCCTCGGCTACGCGTTGCTGTTCGCCGACGGCACCGCGACGCTGTTCATGGACGCCGCCAAGCTCGGCGCCGAAACCCGCGCTCATCTCGGCAACGGCGTCGCCATCGCCGGCCGCGCCGAACTGCCGGCGGCGCTGGCCGCGCTGGCCGGCAAAACCGTGCGCTACCACGCCGCCACCATGCCGGTCTGGTTCAAGAGCGCCCTTGCCGCCGCCGGTGCTTCCATCGCCGAAGCGCCGGACCCGGTCGCTTTGCCGCGCGCCACCAAAAACTCCACCGAACAGGCCGGCATCCGCGCCGCCCATCTGCGGGACGGCGTCGCCATGGTCCGCTTCCTGGCCTGGCTGGCGCAAGCCGCCCCCGCCGGCGCCGAGACCGAGATCTCCGCCGCCGAACGCTTGCTGGCCGAACGCGCCCGTGGCGAATTCTTCAAAGGCGAGAGCTTCCCGGCGATCTCCGGCGCCGGCGAACACGGCGCCATCATCCACTACCGCGTCACACCGGAGAGCAACCGGCAAATCGAGCCGAACGAAGTCTATCTGATCGACAGCGGCGGCCAGTATTTGGACGGCACCACCGACATCACCCGCACCATCTGGACCGGCCCCGGCCCCGCGCCGGCCGCGATCAAATCCCACGTCACCCGGGTCCTCGCCGGCCACATCGCCCTCGCCACGGTGGTGTTCCCGGAAGGTGTCGCCGGCCCGCATCTGGACACGCTGGCCCGCCAGGCGCTGTGGCAGGAGGGGCTGGATTACGATCACGGCACCGGCCACGGCGTCGGCGCCTATCTCTCGGTGCATGAAGGCCCGGCCGGCATCTCCCGCGCCGCCCCGGCCGTGCCGCTCGCCGCCGGCATGGTCCTGTCAGACGAGCCAGGCTACTACCTGCAAGGCCAGTACGGCATCCGCCTGGAAAACCTGCTGCTGGTCCAGCACGCTGATTTCCCCGAAGCCAAACGCAAATTCCTGCGCTTCGAAACACTGACCCTGGCGCCCTTCGACGCTGCCCTGATCGACACCGCGTTACTGATCCCGGCGGCGCTGCACTGGCTGAACGACTACCACGCCAAAGTGCTGGCAACGCTCGCCCCGCATCTGCAAGCCGCCGAGGACGCCGCCACCCTGGCCTGGCTAACCGCCGCGACCCAGCCGCTTTAACCGACGCTTAACACTCCGGCTCAAGCCCGGCCTTCGAGCTCCGCAATCCGGCGGCGTAGCGCCGCCACCTCGTTATCCGCTTCCTCGAACCGCGCCGCGGCTTCGCCTTCCAGGGCGTGACCGTCCGGCACCTCGCTCAAAGCCTCACCGGCACGCGCCTCGGCCTCGTGCAGTTCTTTATATAAAGCGACGCGTTCGGCGCTTTGTTCCGGTTCAGGTTCCATGCGCCATCATGCCATCGCTGCCGCCGCCGCGCCAGATGGCCGCCGCCGCAGATACCGATTGACCACCCCGGCCCGGTTGCCGCAAACTCTCGCCGACTCCTGACCCGAAGGTGGCCGGACCATGCGCCTTTTCGTAGCTCTCGATCTGCCTTGGGAAGTCAAAGAGGAGCTCAGCGACCTCTCCTGTAACCTGCAAGGCGCCCGCTGGGTGCCCACCGACAACTTCCACCTCACGCTGCGCTTCATCGGGCAAGCGAGCCGGTTGCAGGCCGAGGAAATCGACCTCGCCCTCGCCACCCTGCGCGGCCGCGGCTTCGCCTTCACCCTCTCCGGCCTCGGCTGGTTCGAAAAGGCCGGCCGCGTGTCGTCGGTCTGGGTCGGCGTCGAGCGCAACGAGGACCTGGCCCGGCTGCAAGCCAAGGTCGGCACCGCCCTGCACCGCGCCGGCATCGCGCCCGACCGCCGCCGCTTCACCCCACACGTCACCCTGGCCCGGATGGACGCGCCGGCCACGCCGCCGCTTACCAGCTTCGTGCAGGCCAACAACCTGTACCGCTCAGCCCCGATCCGCGCCGACAACGTCACCCTGTTCAGCTCGTTCCTCGGCAAGGACCAACCGACCTACACGCCGGAAGCCGAGTACGCTTTGGGTTAGCCTTCCTCGTCTTCACTTGCCTTGCGTTCAACCTCGTCGCTGGTCGAGAAGTAACCAAGTTCGCTCAAACCCTCTTCGAGAAAATCGCCAAGGTTCGGCTCGCCCATCAGATACTTGGCAAGCCCGCCCTCGGCGCCGCGGCCGCGCTCGATCGCCTGCCCGCGCGCTTCGTTCCACTCATCGGCAGTGTAGTCGCCGCGGCCGATCCAGAACATCGCCAGCAGATCATGCGCCGCATCGTCCGACAACGACTCGATCGCATCGCGCAACTCGGTCTGGGTCATGTCATCCGGGTCATCCTCGATGATCTCGACACCCTTGTCGTCGGACGGATTGGAGCCGGGTTCGGCCTCGGCCGGCGGCACCTTGACGTCGAACTCGCGGGCCCGGACGATGATGAAATCCACCATGTCGGGATCGATGTCGATCATCGCCTTCGGTCCATCCTCGACATCGATCACCCGTCGCGTCGGCGCATCCCGTTTGGCCATCGTCGGCTCCCCATATAATTGACCGGCCTTAAATAGGTGCCACCGCCGCGAATGCCACGCCCGATGTACGGAGGACGAAGTGACGCTGAAACTCGCCACCTTCAACATCAACAACGTCAACAAGCGCCTGCCCAACCTGCTGGCCTGGTTGGCCACGGCGCGGCCGGACGTGGTCTGCCTGCAGGAACTCAAAGCCGAGGACGACGCCTTCCCCGCCAAGGCGCTCGAGGACGCCGGCTACGGCGCGGTCTGGCACGGCCAGCGCAGTTGGAACGGCGTCGCCATCCTCGCCAAAGGCGCGACACCGGTGCTCACCCGCCGCGACCTGCCCGGCGACCCGTCCGACGCCCAGAGCCGCTACATCGAAGCGGCGGTCGCCGGCATCCTGATCGGCTGCCTCTATCTGCCGAACGGCAACCCCTGGCCCGGCCCGAAATTCACCTACAAACTGGCCTGGTTCGAGCGGCTGATCGCCCACGCCGCCAGCCTGCTCGCCGCCGACATCCCCGCGCTGCTGGCCGGCGACTACAACGTCATCCCGACAGACTTCGACATCTATCCGAGCAAATCCTGGAACGACAACGCGCTGCTGCAACCGGAATCCCGCGCCGCCTATCAAAAACTTCTAGACCAGGGCTGGACCGATGCGATCCGCACCCTGCACCCGGAGCAACCGATGTACAGCTTCTGGGACACCAAGCGCGAGCGTTGGCCGCGCGACGCCGGCATGCGGCTCGACCACCTCCTGCTCAGCCCCGCACTTCGCCCCCGCCTGCGCGCCGCCGGCATCGACCGGCAAACGCGCGGCGAAGACAACGCCAGCGACCACGCCCCGGCCTGGATCACCCTGACCAGGCAGCCAAAACATCCGCAAAAAACCAAGCATTGAAGCACGGTTTTGCAACGGCTTACTCGAAGATGAGGAGCCCGCCACATTTGACCTTTGTTGTTGGATCATCTTCAACTGTCACATAACCCAACACGACACGGAAAGGACCATGCGCGCATGAAGATACTGGTAACCGGCGGCGCGGGCTTCATCGGCTGCCATGTCAGCCGCGCCTTGCTCGCCGAAGGTTACGAAGTCCGCGTGCTGGACCGCTTCATCGACCAGGTGCACGGCGGCAACACGGTGCCGGACCCGGTGCTGCGCTCGGTCGAAATCGTCAACGCCGACATCCGCGACGCCGAAGCCGTGGCGGCAGCGGTGCGCGGCGTCGACAAGGTGGTGCATCTGGCCGCGGAAGTCGGCGTCGGCCAGAGCATGTACGAGATCGACCGCTATGTCGGCGTCAACGATCTCGGCACCGCCGTGCTGCTCAAGGCGCTGCTGGCCCGCCCGGTCCGCCGGCTTGTCGTCGCCTCCTCGATGAGCATCTACGGCGAGGGTTTATATCAGGCCGCGGACGGCAGGCTGGTCGAGGACGCGGTGCGGCAGACCGGCGGCGGCTGGAACCCGCAGGACGAACACGGCAACCCGTTGCATCCGCTGCCGACGCCGGAAACCAAGCGCCCAGTGCTCTCCTCGGTCTACGCCATCACCAAATACACCCAGGAACGGCTCTGTATGAATGTCGGTCCGGCCTACGGGATCGAAACCGTCGCACTCCGCATGTTCAACGTCTTTGGCGCCGGCCAGGCGCTGTCAAACCCCTACACCGGCGTGCTGGCAATCTTCGCGGCCCGCATCCTGAATGGCCAACCGCCGATGATCTTCGAGGACGGCCAGCAGCAGCGCGATTTCGTCCATGTCGAGGACGTCGCGCAGGCTTTCGTGCTGGCCCTGGAAGAACCGAAAGCCGCCGGCGGCGTCTTCAACATCGGCAGCGGCATCCACAGCACCGTCGAGGATGTCGCCTTGCTGCTGGCCCGCGCCATGGGTCGCCCGGAGCTGCAACCGGAGTTCCTCGGCAAAGCCCGCGCCGGCGACATCCGCCACTGCTTCGCCGACCTCACTCATGCCCGCGAGGTCCTCGGCTTCGTGCCCCGCCGCAGCCTGGAAGACGGCGTGCCGGAACTCGCCGAATGGCTGCGCCGCCAGACCGCAACCGACCGCGTGCTCGACGCCCGCAAGGAGCTCGAGGCACGGGGCCTCGTCGCGTGAGCGACGATAGGTCCAGTCGCGTGAGCGACGCACCCGAGCTCGGCATCGTTCAATGGTTCCGCATCGGCGAGCACCAGCACGTGCTGGACGCCGCCGACGCGCTTGAGGCCATGGGCGTGAAACACCTGCGCACCCACCTCTCCTGGGCCGACTACCGCACTGGTGAGGGCGAAGCCTGGTACGACTTTCTGTTCGCCAGCCTCGGCCGCCGCTTCGAGCTGTTGCCCTGCCTGCACTACACCCCGCCCGACCTCGCCGAGAACGGCCGCACCAGCGGCCCGCCCCGCGACCTGAAAGGGCTCGCCGATTTTGTCGACGCCATCATCGACCGCCACGGCGACAGCTTCACCTGGCTGGAGATCTGGAACGAACCGAACAACCTCTTGGATTGGGACTGGCGGCTGGACCAGGACTGGCACAAATTCTGCGAAATGTTCGGCGCCGCCGCCTATTGGGCGCGGGCCCGCGGCAAGAAAATCGTGCTGCCGGCAAGCTGCCCGACCGACATGAAATGGCTGCGCCTGATGGGCGAGCGCGGCATTCTGAACGTTATCGACGCCATCGGCATCCACGGCTTTCCCAACACCTGGGAATCGCAGCATGGCGGCATCTGGCGCGGCTGGCCGGAGATCGCCGCCGGTGCCCGCGCCGTCCTCGCCGACTACAACCCGGCGGCGGAACTCTGGATTACCGAAACCGGCTACTCGACCTGGCGGCAGGACCCGGCGGCGCAGCTCGCCGCCTTCGCCACCGCGGCCGCCGCACCCGTCGCGCGCATGTACTGGTACGGCCTGCGCGACCTGGCCCCGGACGTGGTGGTGCAGGAAGGCCCGCAATTCGACATCCGGCACTACCATTTCGGCGCCGACCGCGCCGACGGCCAACCCAAACTGCTCGGCCGGCTGCTGCGCGGCGGCGGGCTGGACGCGGTACAAACCGTCGCCGACATGGCCACGCCGGCGCTCCCCCGAACCAAGCCGCTACTGATCACCGGCGGCACCGGCTTCATCGGCGCCAACCTCGCCGACCGTCTCGCCGCCGAGGGCGAACACGTTTTGCTGTACGATGCTCTGGCCCGCCCCGGCGTCGAACAGAATCTCGCTTGGCTGCGCCGCCGCCACCCGGAACGGATCAGCTTCACCCTGGCCGACGTGCGGGACCGCGCCGCTTTGGCCCAGGCCACTAACGACGCCAGCGCGGTCTTCCACCTCGCCGCCCAGGTCGCCGTGACCACCAGCTTCGAGGACCCGGAAGACGACCTGCAAACCAACATCATCGGCACCTTCAACCTGCTGGAAGCGCTGCGCCGGTGCGGCGGCAACATCCCGATCGTCTTCGCCAGCACCAACAAGGTTTACGGCAACCTCGACCAGGTCGGCTTGGCGTTGCAGGACGAACGCTGGATGCCGAAGGACAACGCGCTGCGCCGCCAAGGCCTGGGCGAAGACTTCCCATTGTCCTTCGCCACCCCCTATGGCTGCTCGAAGGGTGCTGCCGACCAATACGTGCTGGACTACGCCCACAGCTTCGGCATGAAGACCTGCGTGCTTCGCATGAGCTGCATCTACGGCCCGCGCCAGCTCGGCACCGAGGATCAGGGCTGGGTCGCGCATTTCATGCTGCGCGCCGTGCAGGACCAGCCGATCACTTTGTTCGGCGACGGCGCCCAGGTCCGCGACATCCTCTACGTCAGCGATGCCGTCGCCACCTATGTCGCGGCCTGGCGGCGGATCGGCGAAGTCGCCGGCCGCGCCTACAACCTCGGCGGCGGACCGGACAACGCCGTCAGCCTGAACCAGCTGCTGGCACATCTGGCCGAAGTGCTGGGCCGGCCGATCGACGTCAGCCACGACGACTGGCGGCCGCACGACCAGCGCTATTTCGTCGCCGACGCCCGCGCGGTCCGCGCCGCCCTCGATCTGCCTCTGCCCAAACCCTGGCGCGAGGGCACGGCGATGCTGATGCGCGAGATCGCCAGCCGCCACGGCGTGGCGCTGGCCGCCGACAACGTGCTGGCGCCGGCATGAAGGTCGCGCTGATCAACCCAGCCTGGGACTACCGCAACAGCATCTATTTCGGCTGCCGCGCCGCGCATCTGCCGCTGGAGCTCGGCTACAGCCGGGCGTTGCTGCTCGCCGCCGGCCACGAAGTGCTGATGCTGGACGGGCAGATCCAGAACCTCGACACCGACGCCCTCGCGGCGCGGGTGCGCGCATTCGCGCCGGACATGACAGTCGTCACCACCGCGCCGACCTACCTGTTCTGGCGTTGCGCCCCGCCGGAACTGAAAGTCCCGATGCAGATGTTCGCGGCGCTGGGCGCCGCCGCCGGCCTCACCGTCGCGGTCGGCCCGCACGGCTCCGCCACCCCGGCACCGGTGCTGCGCAAACTCGGCATCGACATCGTGGTGCGCGGCGAGTGCGAGGAGGTGATCGCCGCTTTGGCCGATGCGCCCGCGCGCCGCGACATCCCCGGCACCGCCTTCCTCGACACCGCCGGCGCCGTGCAAGTCATCGGCGATCCCGCCGCGACCCGCTTCACCGACACGCCGGCGCTGCACTGGCCCGCCGACTGGGTGCAGCGCCACGACCACCACCATCATCGTTTCGACACCAAACCAGTTGGCCCCGGCGCCGAGGTCGAAGCCTCGCGCGGCTGCCCCTATGCCTGCACTTTCTGCGCCAAGATCGACTTCCGCGACCGCTACCGCAAACGCGATCTCGACGTGCTGCTCGCCGAGATCGACGGGCTGATCGCCCAGGGCATCACCTACATCTATTTCGTCGACGAGATTTTCCTGCCCCGCCCGGACCTGCTGCAGGCCTTGGCAGCAAGGCCGATCAACTTCGGCATCCAGACCCGCATCGACCTGTGGAAACCCGAACTGCTGGACGCGCTCGGCGCCGCCGGCTGCGTCTCGATCGAGGCCGGCGTCGAAAGCCTGACCGTCGAAGGCCGGGCGCTGCTCGCCAAAAAGTGCAAGCTCGACACCGACCAGCTCAGCGCGCTCCTGTTCCGCGCCCGCAAAACCGTGCCCTTCGTGCAGGCCAACCTGATCCGTGCCGAGGAGAACGAGATGGCGCTGGTCGCCGACTGGCGGGCCGAGATGCAGGCGCACGGCGTCTGGGCCAACGACCCGGTGCCGCTGTTCCCCTACCCCAGCGCGCCGGAATACCGCCAGCTCTGGGGCGCGCCGGACGAGACCGCCTGGGAACGCGCACTCGATCACTACCTCGCCCAGTTCAGCGCCTTCAGCGACATCCAGGAAGACCAGCCGCTGCCGCTGGCCACCCTGGAACAAGCATGAGCACGCCGCCGCGACGCCTCTTGCTGACCACGGACGCCGTCGGCGGCGTCTGGACCTACGCGCTCGAACTCGCGGCCGCGCTGACGGACGCCGGAACCGCCATCGAACTCGCGGTGCTCGGGCCGGCCGCCACCCCGACCCAGTGCCAAGCCGCCGCCGCCGCCGGTGCGACACTGCATCATACCGGCCTGGCTTTGGACTGGACGGCCGAAAAGCCCGCGGCACTGGAGCAAATCTCGCTCGCGTTGGCAGCACTGGCGCGGCGGCTTGGTGTCGACCGGGTGCAGCTGCACAGCCCGGCGCTGCTCGGCGCCACCGCCTGGCCGGCGCCGGTGCTGGCGGTGGCGCATTCCTGCGTCGGCACCTGGTGGGAGGCGGTACGCGGCGCCGCCCCGCCGCCTGCCGACTTCACCTGGCGCATGGCGGCGATGGCGCACGGCCTGCGCGCCGCGGACACGGTGATCGCCCCCAACGAAGCGATGGCCGACGCCCTGCGCCGGGTTTACGGCACGCGCCGCCGCATCGGCGTGGTCCACAACGGCCGCGCGTCCTTGCCGAACTTGCCGAACCAGCCGCCCGCACCCGCCGCGCGGCACGGCGTGCTGGCCGCCGGCCGGCTGTGGGACGAAGCCAAAAACATCGCCACGCTGGAGGAAGCCGCCGCGCTGATGACGCTGCCGGTCCGCGCCGCCGGGCCGCGCGCCGGCCCGAACGGCGCCGCCATCGCGCTCACCGCCATCGCGCCGCTCGGCGCCCTGGACGGCGACGGCTTGGCCACCGCCATGCAAACCGCCCGCGTTTTCGCCGCCCCGGCGCTTTACGAGCCCTTCGGCCTGGCGGTGCTGGAAGCAGCACAGGCCGGCCTGCCGCTGGTCCTCGCCGATATCCCGACCTTCCGCGAACTCTGGGGCGGCGTCGCCGTCTTCCTGCCCGCGCGCGACCCTGCGGCCTGGGCCGACGCGCTGACCACGCTGCACGCCGACCCCGCTACCTGTGAGCAACTCGGTTCCGCCGCCCGGACACGGGCCGCGGATTACGGCCCGGCCCGGTTTGGCGCGGCGATGGTCCAGGAGCTCAGCCGCCTCGGCGCCGCCCGGCCGCGCGCCAGCGCCGCCTGAGCCGCGCCATGAGGATCGTCTACTTCACCCATTCGCTGATCTCCTGCTGGAACCACGGCAACGCCCATTTCCTGCGCGGCCTGGTCCGCGCTTTGCTCGCCGAAGGCCACGACGTCACCGTGTACGAACCGGAAGCAAGCTGGAGCCGCGACAACCTGCTCGCCGACTGCCCCACCGCCGCCAAAGACTTCACCGCCGCCTTCCCGACACTCGCCCCCCGCGTCCGCATCATCGGGCCGGCCGGGCTGGACGCCGCCCTGGACGGCGCCGAGCTGGTCCTGGTGCATGAGTGGAACGAGCCGGCGCTCGTCGCCGCGATCGGCGCCAGACGCGCCCATGGCGGCCGCTTCACCCTGCTGTTCCACGACACCCACCACCGCATGGCGAGCGAGCCGGACGCGATGGCCCGCTACGACCTCTCCGGCTACGACGCGGTCCTGGCCTTCGGCGAAACTCTCAGCGCCGCCTACCGCCGCCAAGGCTGGGGCAACCGCGTCTTCACCTGGCACGAAGCCGCCGACACCGCCCTGTTCCACCCCCCCGCCGTGCCTCCGCCACGCGCCGGCGCCGTCTGGATCGGCAACTGGGGCGACGGCGAACGCTCCGAGGAACTGACCGACTACATGCTGGAGCCGGTCGCCCGCACCGGCACGGCGCTCGACATTTACGGCGTGCGCTATCCCGCAACCGTCATCGCCGAGCTGGCGCGGCGCGGCATCGCCTGTCACGGCTGGCTGCCGAACGCTGCGGCGCCGGCGATCTTCGCCCGCCACGCCTTCACCCTGCACATCCCCCGCCGCTTCTACGTCACCCATTTGCCCGGCATCCCGACGATCCGGGTGTTCGAGGCGCTGGCCTGCGGCATCCCGTTGCTCTCCGCCCCCTGGGACGACGCGGAAACCCTGTTCACCCCCGGCCAGGACTTCCTGGCGGCCACCTCGCCCGCGACCATGGAGGCGCTGCTGCGGAGCCTACTCAACGACGCCGATCTGCGCTCCAGTCTCGCCGCCCACGGCCTCGCCACCATCCTGGCCCGCCACACCTGCGCCCACCGCGCCGCCGAGCTGCTGGCGATCGCCGCGACGGTAAGCGGCGGCGTACAGGCGGCCGCCTGATGCGCATCGCCTTCTACGGCTCCAGCCTGTTGTCGTCCTACTGGAACGGCGCCGCGACCTACTACCGAGGGCTTTTGTCGGTGATATCAAAGCTGGGCAATGATATCACTTTTTACGAGCCGGACGCCTTCGACCGGCAGTCCCACCGCGACATCGAACCGCCGGACTGGGCCCGCGTCGTCGTCTATCCGGCGACCGCAACCGGCGTCGCCGCCGTGGTGGCGGAAGCGGCGCAGGCCGACGTGGTGGTTAAGGCCAGCGGCGTCGGCGTCTACGACGACGCCTTGCTGGCCGGCGTCATGGCGGCGGCACGGCCGGACGCGGTCCGCATCTTCTGGGACGTCGACGCCCCGGCGACGCTGGCCGAAATCGCCGCCGACCCCACCCACCCGATCCGGCGCGCCCTGCCTGGCCTGGATGCGGTCCTGACCTATGGCGGCGGCGACCCCGTAGTCTCCCGCTACCGCGCCCTCGGCGCCACGCTGTGCGTACCGATCTACAACGCCCTCGACCCCACCACGCACTTTCCGGTGCCGGCGGACCCGGCACTCGCCACCGACCTGGTGTTCCTCGGCAACCGCCTGCCGGACCGCGAGGCGAGGGTGGACCAGTTTTTCCTTGGCCCCGCCGTCAAGCTTCCAAATCGGCGCTTCCTCCTGGCCGGCTCCGGCTGGCACGACAAGCCGGTTGGCGCCAACGTCCGCTTGCTTGGCCATGTCGGCACCGGCCAGCACAACGCCCTGAACAGTTCGGCCCTGGCGGTGCTCAACATCGCCCGGGACAGCATGGCCAGCATCGGCTTCTCCCCGGCGACAAGGGTGTTCGAAGCGGCCGGCGCCGCTGCCTGCCTGATCACCGATGCCTGGGAGGGGATCGAGCTGTTCCTGCAACCCGACGCGGAAATCCTGGTGGCGCGTGACGGCAAGGATGTCGCCGCGCATCTGGCGGCACTGACCCCGGCACGGGCACGCGCGATCGGCGCCGCCGCCCGCGCCCGCATCCTCGCCGACCACACCTACGAGCAGCGGGCGGTGCTGGTGCAACAGATACTCGAGGCGGCGCTGGCCCGGCGCCGGGCGGTGGCGGCATGAAGATCGTGGTGCTCGGCCTCAGCCTCGGCTCCTCCTGGGGCAACGGCCACGCAACCACCTACCGCGCTCTGCTCGGCGCGCTGGGGCCACGCCACGACATCCTGTTCCTGGAGCGCGAGCAGCCCTGGTACGCCGCCAACCGCGACCTGCCCGATCCGGATTTCTGCCGCCTGGCCTTTTATGGAAGCGTTGCCGGCCTGAACGCCCACCGCGCCGAAATCGCCGCGGCCGACGCCGTCATCCTCGGCTCCTACGTGCCGGAGGGTGTCGCGGTGGCGGCGCGCATCGCCCCCTGGGTCCGCGGCGCCTTTTGTTTCTACGACATCGACACGCCGGTGACGCTGGCCAAACTATCCGCCGGCGACACCGAATACCTGTCGGCCGAAACCATCCCGCTGTTCGACATCTACTTCTCCTTCAGCGGCGGCCCGACGCTGGAGCGGTTGCGGCGCGACTACGCTGCCCGCAACCCCATCGCACTTTATTGCAGCGTTGATCCGGCCCGCTACCTCCCGATGGATGTTCCCCGCCGCTGGGACCTCGGCTACCTCGGCACCTACAGCCCGGACCGGCAACCGGCCCTGCAACGGCTGCTGCTGGACCCGGCGGTGCAGGCGCCAGAGAAGAAGTTCGTCGTCGCCGGGCCGCTATATCCGGCGGAGATCGCCTGGCCCGCCAATGTCGAGCGCATCGAACACCTGCCCCCGGCGGCGCACGCCGCCTTCTACGCCGCCCAGGCCTGGACCCTGAACATCACCCGCGCCGACATGATCGCCGCCGGCCATAGCCCCAGCGTCCGGCTATTCGAGGCGGCTGCTTGCGGCGTGCCGATCCTCAGCGACACCTGGCCGGGCCTGGAGACGATTTTTGCGCCGGGCCGCGAGATCGTCCTCGCCCAAAGCACGGCCGATGTCCTCGCGGCACTCGACCTGCCGGAAGCGGAGCGCACGGCGATCGCCTTGGCCGGCCGCGCCCGATGCCTCGCCGCCCATACCGCCCAACACCGCGCCGCCGAACTGGAAGCCGCGATCGCGGCGCACCAACACCACGCCGCCCCCACCCTTTCTCTCGCAGGAGCTTCGCCATGACCACACGATCCTCCGAGACAGCCCTGGTCGCCGGCGGCGCCGGCTTCGTCGGCTCGCATCTTTGCGAGGCGCTGATCGCCCAGGGCCTGCGCGTGATCTGTCTGGACAACCTGCAAACCGGCACCATGGACAACCTTGCCGGCCTGCTGCGGGAACCGCGCTTCAGCTTTGTCGAGCACGATGTGATCGACCCGCCGCCGCGCGGCCTCACCGCCGATCTGGTCTTCAACCTGGCCTGCGCCGCCTCGCCGCCGCTGTACCAGCGCGACCCGGTCCACACCATGATGACCAGCGTGGTCGGCACCAACAACCTGCTGGCCTTCGCGGCCAAACACGGCGCCCGGCTGCTGCAGGCTTCCACCAGCGAGGTGTACGGCAACCCCGAAGTGCATCCGCAGCCGGAGCACTATCTTGGCCACGTCAACTGCACCGGCCCCCGCGCCTGTTACGACGAGGGCAAGCGGGCGGCGGAGACGCTGTGCTTCGACTATCTGCGCCAGGGCATGGCGGATGTCCGCGTCGCCCGGATCTTCAACACCTACGGCCCCAGGCTGCGCGCCAGCGACGGTAGGGTCATCTCCAACATGATCGCCCAGGCGCTCGCCGGCGATTCGATCACCGTCTATGGCGACGGCGCCCAGACTCGCTCGTTCTGCTATGTCGACGACCTGATCCACGGCCTGCTCGGCCTGATCCGGCACGACACGTCGCTGAGCCACGCCGTCAACCTCGGCAACCCGAACGAGCTGACCATCGCCAAGACCGCCGTCATCATCCGGCGCCTGACCCAGTCGGCCTCGCCGATCGTGTTCCGGCCGCTGCCGGTGGACGACCCCTGCCGGCGCCGGCCGGATATCGGCTTGGCGCTGCGCCTGCTCGGCTGGCAACCGGAGATTCACCTGGAGGACGGGCTGGAGCGGACCATCGCCTGGTTCCGAGAGCTGTTCAAGGAAGCGCCGCCGCTGCCAACTCGCCCCGCCAAGCAGCCGGTGCGTGAGGCCAGCCGGGCCACGGGTGCGGACTGAGCCGCAACCGCTAGAGCAACATTGCCCACCCAGGCATGAACTGGCGCATTTTCCGTTTGATCGGAAAATGCTCCAGTAGCGTGCTGCAAAAATCCGCGCCATAAGGCCCGTCCAATGAGCACGCGGAGCACACATGGATAGCATCACCCCGCTCGGGCCGGACGCCGGCTGGACGCCGGCGAGCTGGCGCGATCGGCCGATCCGCCAGGTGCCGGACTACCCGGACGCCGCCAGGCTTGCCGCCATGGAGGCCCGGCTATCCCGCTTCCCGCCGCTGGTCTTCGCCGGCGAGGCGCGGCGGCTGCAGGCGTCGCTGGCGCTGGCGGCGTCCGGCCAGGCCTTCGTGCTGCAAGGCGGGGACTGCGCCGAGAGTTTTGGCGACTTCACCGCCAACGTGATCCGCGACACCTTCCGCGTGCTGTTGCAGATGGCCGTCGTGCTGACCTTCGGCGGTGCGATGCCCGTCGTGAAGATCGGCCGCATGGCCGGGCAGTTCGCCAAACCGCGCTCTTCCGAAACCGAGACGATCGGCGGCCTCTCGCTGCCCTCCTATCGCGGCGACATCGTCAACGGCCCGGATTTCTCCGCCGAAGCCCGCATCCCCGATCCGGCGCGGATGGAGTTCGGCTATTTCCAGTCCGCCGGCACCCTCAACCTGCTGCGCGCCTTCGCCTCCGGCGGCTATGCCGATCTGCACGAGGTGCATCGCTGGAACCTCGAATTCGTCGAACGCTCGCCGCTGGTGGAACGCTACCGGGACCTGGCGGCCAGGATCGACGAGACGCTGAGCTTCATGGGCGCCTGCGGCCTGACCAGTGTCTCGGCGCCGCAGATCCGCGAGACCGATTTCTACACCAGCCACGAGGCGCTGCTGCTGCCCTACGAGCAGGCGCTGACGCGGGTGGATTCGACCTCCGGCGGGCACTACGCCTGCTCGGCGCATTTCCTCTGGATCGGCGACCGCACCCGGCAACTGGACGGCGCCCATGTCGAGTTCCTGCGCGGCGTGAAAAACCCGATCGGCATGAAAGTCGGTCCGGCCATGGACCCCGACGACCTGCTGCGGCTGATCGAGCGGCTGGACCCGGAGAACGAGCCGGGCCGGCTGACGCTGATTGCCCGCATGGGCGTGGACAAAGTGGCCGAGAAACTGCCGCCGCTGCTGCGTGCCGCGAAGCGCGCCGGCCGCCGCGTGCTGTGGCTGTGCGACCCGATGCACGGCAACACCATCAGCACCGCCAACAAGATCAAGACAAGGCGGTTCGACGCGATCCTCGGCGAGCTGCTGGCCTTCTTCGACATCCACGCCGCCGAAGGCACGGTGCCGGGCGGTGCCCATGTCGAGATGACCGGCCAGGATGTCACCGAATGCGTCGGCGGCGCCCGCGGCCTGTCGGAAGCCGACCTCGGCAACCGCTACGAGACCTTCTGCGACCCCAGGCTGAACGCCGAGCAATCGCTGGAGCTCGCCTTCCGCATCGCCGAGGCCCTGAAGACCCGCCGCGCGGCCCGCCCGTGAACCCGGTGCCGCTGGCGGCGGCGGACATCGCCGCCCGCACCGATACCTATTTCAACCGCACCCGCGCCATCGTGCAAAAATTTGGCAGCGAGCGCGTCACCTACGCGGTGTTCCTGCGCCGCCCGGTGGTGTCGGCGCCGGCCCTGATGGTGGAGTGGCTGCGGGCGGTGGCGGCCGAGCGCGGCACGGTGTTCGAGATCGACCTGACCCATCCCGAGGGCAGCTGGGTCGGCGCCGGCGAGCCGCTTGCCTACATCACCGGCGATTTCGCCGCCCTCGCTGACCTCGAAACCATCTTCCTGCAAAAGATCGGCGCCGCCTGCGTCGCCGCGCACAACGCTTTTCAGATGTGCGTGGCGCTGCCGAAGGCCTCGTTCCTGGCGATGGACGCACGGCACTGCGCCGGCGGCGAGATGCAGGAGATCATGGCCTACGCCGCCGCGGTCGGCTCCCGCGCCGCCCAGCGCGAGGGTGCCCGCGGCTTCATCGGCGGCGCCAATGACTGGACCGCGCATTACTTCGGCGCCAATGCCGGCTACGGCACCATGCCGCACGCGTTGATCGGCTATGCCGGCTCGACCGTGCGGGCGGCCGAAATGTTCGTGGAAACCTTCCCCGATGTCGATCTCACCGTCCTGGTCGATTATTTCGGCCACGAGATCACCGACGCGCTGGCGGTCTGCCGGCGCTTCCCCGAAATGGCGGCCCAGCAACGGATGGCGGTCCGGCTGGACACCCATGGCGGCCGGTTCATGGAAGGCCTGGATCCGCAGGAAAGCTACGCCGTGCTTGAACGCCACGCCGCCGGCGCGATCCGGCGTTACCGCAGCCAGGCCGAACTGCGCTACCTGATCGGCACCGGCGTCTCCTCGGCGGCGATCTGGCGGATGCGCGAAGCCCTGGACGAGGCCGGGTTCCCGGCGGTGCGGATCGTGGTGAGCTCCGGCTTCGGCGTCGAGAAATGCAGCGTCATGGCCGACGCCCACACGCCGATCGACCTGGTCGGCACCGGCAGTTTCATCCCCGAGCAATGGAGCGAAACCTACGCCACCGCCGACATCGTCGCTTACGGAGACCGCCGGATGGTCAAGGTCGGCCGCGAGTTCCTGCTCAGGGACAGTCGCCGGGGCAGTGGGCAGTGGTCAGCGGTCAGTGGTCAGAAAGAAGGCCACGCGGATTAATTTGTTCACCCCCTGCCCTTTCCGCGCGAATGGGCTATTAAGCCCGTTGGCCGCCGGCGTGGCGGCCCGCGACAACCGACTCGGGCACAACCCGGTGCGAGACGAAGGGTAGCCTGATGCCGACGCCGTACTCCGCCGACGACCTGGCGAAAGTTTTTGACGCGGGAATTCCGATGACCAGCCAATTCCTCGTCGAGATGACGGATGTTGCCCTGGAGGGCGACACCATCATCGGCAACAAGAAAGAGGTGAAGCTCGCTGCCGCGGCGCCCGCCCGGAGTGCCGGGCAGATCGCCGCCCGCAAGCCGGTCGACAACAAATGGCGGATCACGATCACGCCGGTTGCGCGGGGCAGCCGCGTCTCGTTCGCCGACCATGAGTGTAGCTGCGGAGAACGCAAATGCGTCCATCTGGCCGCTACCGCGCTCAAGGCGCTGGAGCGGTTTCCCGAGCTGCGCAAGGCGCCGCCCAAATCGATGCTGGACAGCATCGTGATCCCGGCCCGCGAGCGGCCGTACCAGGCGCCCTCCCGGCCGCGCCCGACCGGCCGGCGGGCCCGGCCCGCGGTGATCGCCCCGGTGGCGCCGGCGGCGCCGGAGCCGGGGGCGCCGGTGCAGGAGCGGACCGCGACGCCGATCCTGCGGCTGCGCCGCCTGCTCGGCCCGGATGAGAGCGGCCGGCAGCGGATGATCGACGCGCTGACCCTAGATTTCGATTACGAGGGCGTGCGGGTCGACGGCGCCGACGAGAACCAGTTCATCCGCGTTAAAACCACCGCCGGCGGCGCCTATGTCCGGCGCAACCCGGAAGCCGAGGCGGAGGCGCTGGATACGCTGCGGCCGGATGGCTTCGTGCAGATGCGGGTCGCCGACGGCAAATCGGCGCGCGGCCAGCGGGTGCTGGTGTATCACGGCCAAGAGGCGGCGGCGCATTGGCACCATTTCGTCGCGGTGCGGGTGCCGGAACTGCAGGCGCTGGGCTGGCAAAGCACGATCGACGACAATTTCGGCCCGCGCCTCGCCGAGGCGATCGGCACCATCGACGTGCAGGTGGCGGACGCCGAGCGCGGCAGCTTCAGCCTAGAATTCGGCATCGAGATCGACGGCGAGCGGCATCCGCTGCTGCCGATCCTGGAGCACCTGCTGGCGCGCGGCGGCATCGACAACGCGCAGATCGTCGGCGACGAGCTGATCACCAGCATGGATGACGGCCGGGTGCTGAAACTGCCGGCCGACCGCATCCGCCGGCTGCTTTCGGTGATGGGCGACCTGATCGAAGCCGCCGGCCGCAGCGCCGAGAAAACCCTCACGCTGCCGGTGGGCGCCGCCGCGACCGTGTTGGAGCTGGAGGATTTCCTCACCACCAGCTGGCAGAACGCCGCCGCGATCGAAGCCTATGTCAGCCGGTTTCGCGGCGAGCCGGAGATCATCGCGGTCGAACTGCCGCCGAGCTTCATTGGCGAGCTGCGGCATTACCAGCAGGACGGCGTCGACTGGCTGCAGCATCTGGCGGGCCACGGCCTCGGCGGCTTCCTCGCCGACGACATGGGCCTCGGCAAGACCGCGCAGACCATCGCGCATCTATGTGTCGAGCACGCCGCCGGGCGGCTGACCGAGCCGGCGCTGATCGTGGTGCCGACCAGCCTGGTCGCCAACTGGACCGCCGAGCTGACCAAATTCGCGCCGCATCTGCAGGTGGTGGTGCTGCACGGGCTGGAGCGGCACGAGCGGCGCGAGCAGCTCGACGGCGTGCACGCGGTCATCACCACCTACACCGTGCTGACCCGCGACATCGAGGAGATGAAGGCGCTGCCGTGGCACATCGTGGTGCTGGACGAGGCGCAGGCGATCAAGAGCCCGGAGGCGCGGGCGACGCGCGCGGTGTGCCAGTTGCCGACCACGCACCGGCTCTGCCTGTCCGGCACGCCGATCGAGAACAACCTCGAGGAACTTTGGTCGCAATTCGCCTTCCTGATGCCGGGGTTGCTCGGCGACCGCCGCGGCTTCGCCAAGCGCTTCCGCACGCCGATCGAGAAGAACAACGATCCGGTGTGCCGGGCGCAGCTGGTGCAACGCATCCAGCCTTTTATTCTCCGCCGGACCAAGACCGAGGTGGCGACCGAACTGCCGCCGAAGCACACCATCCTGCGCCGCATCACCCTCGCACCCGACCAACGCGAACTGTACGAGACGATCCGCGGCACGCTGTACGAAACCGTACGCGAGCAGGTGGCGGAACGCACGCTGGCGCAGAGCCGCATCATCGTGCTCGACGCGCTGTTGAAGCTGCGCCAAGCCTGTTGCGACCCGCGCCTGGTCAAGCTCGGCGCGGCGCGCGGCGTGGAGAGCTCGGCCAAGCTCGAAGACCTGCTGGAGATGATCGGCGAGCTGATCCCGGAGGGCCGGCGCATCCTGTTGTTCTCGCAGTTCACCTCGATGCTGGACCTCATCAAGCCGCGGCTACACGAGGCCGGGGTCAAATTCGTCGAGTTGCGCGGCGACACCCGCGACCGCGCCGCGCCGGTACGCAGCTTCGAGGCCGGCGAGGTGCCGCTGTTCCTGATCAGCCTGAAAGCCGGCGGGCGCGGCCTGAACCTGACCTCCGCCGACACCGTGATCCATTACGACCCGTGGTGGAACCCGGCGGTCGAGGACCAGGCTTCCGACCGCGCGCACCGCATCGGCCAGACCAAGTCTGTGTTCGTCTACAAGCTGATCGCGGTCGATACGGTTGAGGAACGTATCCTGGAGTTGCAACGCCGCAAGGCCGAGCTTGCCAGTATCGCTTTCGCCGATAACGGCGGCGTCGCCTTCAACGCCGAGGACATCGACTTTCTGTTCGGCAAACCGCCGGAGCGCGACGCGGCGTAGCTGTTAAGCGGAACCTGCGGCCAACACGGCTTTGACGACCGTTTTCGGCGCCGTCAGTTTCCAGCCGCGAAACAGAAGGTCCTTGACCGTTTCCGGATCGGCGCGGGACAGCCGCAGCAACACTGTCGGCCAGTTTCGGTAATGCTCGGTCATGTAGAAAATCTCCGGCGCCGCCTGCATCAGCATCTCGCGTTCGTCCGGTTCCACGAACTTGATGACCAGGCTGTCGCCGTCTTCCTTCAGCCGGGTCAGGAACTTGCCCTTCACTCTGAGCGAAGGCGTGCCGTAGGACGTCGACCGTTCGACGCCAGGCCAGGCCAGAGCCATTTTGCAAACGTCGTCAAACGTCATTGCGCGGCCGGCGCATGTCGAAGCGAGAGTCCGGCCTGATCTCGGCATAGGCCGAGGGGCCGCCGGCGCGGAGCACGATACCGGCGCCGAAGGTATCGAAGATGCCATCCGGCAGGAGCGCGCGATCGATATGGACGCCGACAACCTCGCCGAGGGTCAACCAACCGCCGATCGGCGCCCCGGTATGGCTTTTCAGCTGCACGATCTCGGTGACCTTGCATTCGAACGCCACCTTGCTCTCCGCGACACGCGGCGGCGCCACCAAGCGCGAGGGCTGTCTGGTCAAACCGGCGCGTTCGAATTCATCGACGCCATAAGGCGCCATCACGCTGGTCTCGTTCATCGCCGCGGCGATGTCGCGGGTCGCCAGGTTCCAGACGAACTCACGGGTCTCGCGCACGTTGCGCAGGCTGTCTTTCGCGGCCGTCGAGGAGAAGCCGATGATCGGCGGGGTGTAGTTGAAGGCGTTGAAAAAACTGTACGGCGCCAGGTTGACCGAGCCGTCCGCGCCCTGCGTCGAGACCCAGCCGATCGGCCGCGGCCCGACGATCGCATTGAACGGATCGTGCGGCAGGCCGTGGCCCTTGGCGGGTTCATAGAAATGCGCGTCGTTCATGGTCAACCTCGTGCCTCCGGCGCCAGTTCGGCGGAGATGATGACATTGGCAAAGGCGTAGGGATATTCATCGGTCAGCGAGAGCGCGATCTGGGCGACGTGTCCCGCCGGCACCAAAGTGTTCAGCCGCAACAACGCGCCGCCGTGCAGCGAGAGCGTCGGCTGGCCGGAGGGCAGGTTGACGACCCGCAGGTCCGAAAAGAAGACGCCGCGGCGAAAGCCGGTGCCGAGCGCCTTCGCGCAGGCTTCCTTGGCGGCGAAGCGCTTGGCGTAGGTGGCGGCGCGATCGTGCGGCCGGCGCTCCGCCCGGGCCCGCTCCAGCGGCGAGAACAGCCGCTCGGTAAAGCGCTCACCGAAGCGCTCCAGCGATTTCTCGATCCGCCGGATGTCGCAAAGATCCGCTCCGGTGCCGATGATCATGCCGTCATCAGGCCTTGGCCCGCTCCACCTGGGCGACGCCCGCCGCACCCCGCAGCCCGGCGATCACCTGGCCGAGATGGCGCACGTCCTTGACCTCGACATCGACCAGCGCCTCGAAAAAATCCTGCTGGCGATGCACGATCTTCAGGTTGGAAATCGCCCCCTCCTGCTTGGCGACGGCATTGGCGATGGCTGCCAGCGCGGTCGGTCCGTTGCCGCAGATCACGCTGATCCGGCCGATGAACAGCCCGTTCGGCTTGTCGCCGGCACGGGCGATGACGTCGCTGTTCCAGTCGACGTCGATAAAGCGTTCCGGCGTCGAAGCGAAGGTCTCCAGCGTCGCGCAGTCCTGGGTGTGAACGGTGACACCCTTGCCGGTCGCGACGATGCCGACGACGCGGTCGCCGGGCAACGGGTGGCAGCAGCCGGCGTAATGCACGTCCATGCCGGAAACCAGGCCGGTGAGCGGCATGTCGGCCTCGGCCCGGCCCTGGTGGCGCGGCGAGCGCGCGGTCGGGCTCTGGCCCATGAAGGCCGGCAACATGCGCGGCGCCCGGGCTTCCCGCAGCTGCGGATAGGCGGCGTACACCACGTCCTTCGGCCCGACTGTTCCGGTCGCGACCGCGACGTAGAGATCGTCCAGGCTCGCCATCTTCAGCGTCTTGACCGTCGGCTCCAGGATTTTCTCCGAGCCGTCGACGCCTTCCTGGCGGAACGCCTTGGCGAGCGTGGACTTGCCCTGGTCGCGGTGCTGGTCGCGCAGTTGCTGGGTCAGGAACCGGCGGACCCGAGCCCTCGCTTTGCCGGTGACGACGAAGCGCTCCCAGGCCGGCGAGGGCGTGCCGCCGCGGGCGGTGAGGATCTCCACCTGGTCGCCGTTCTGCAGCTCGTAGCGCAGCGGCATCAGCCGGCCGTTGATCCTGGCGCCGACGCAGGTGTCGCCGATCTGACTATGCACGGCATAAGCGAAATCGACCGAGGTGGCGCCGCGCGGCAGCTGGATCAGCTGGCCTTTCGGCGTGAAGCAGAACACCTGGTCCTGGTAGAGTTCGAGTTTGGTGTTCTCCAGAAAATCATCGGGCGCCACCGAGTTGTCGAGAATTTCCAGCAGGTCCTGGACCCAGCGGAACTGCTTGAGGTCGGCGGCCGACGCGTCGGCCTGTTTGTACAGCCAGTGCGCCGCCACCCCGGCTTCCGCGACCATCTGCATCTCCGGCGTGCGGATCTGCAGCTCGATCTTCTGGTTGCGCGGCTGGCGCAAGGTGACACCGGTATGCAGCGACTGGTAGCCATTGGCCTTCGGCGTCGAGATATAATCCTTGAAGCGCCCGGCGATCACCGGGAACGCGGCGTGGATCGCGCCCAGCGCCACATAGCAATCCTCCCGGCTCGGCACGATGATGCGGAACGCCATGATGTCGGAGAGCTGTTCGAAGGCGACGTTGCGGCGCTGCATCTTCTCCCAGATCGAGAACGGTGACTTCTCCCGGCCGGAGATTTCGATGACCGCGGCGTCGGCGGCGCCGAACACCCGCAGCAACTCCTGCCGGACTTCCTCGATCACATCGGCACCCTGGCCGCGCAGGAAATTGAGCCGGGCCTGAATGGTGTCGTAAGCCTCCGGGTCGGTCTCCGCGAAAGAACGGCTCTGCAGCTCGGTCTTGACCGATTCCATGCCGATCCGCTCGGCCAGCGGGGCATAGATTTCCATGGTCTCGCGGGCGATGCGCTGGCGCCGGGATTTGTCCGCCACGGCGTTGATGGTGCGCATGTTGTGCAGCCGGTCGGCCAGCTTGACGATCAGGACCCGGATGTCCTTGCTCATCGCCAGCACCAGCTTGCGAAAATTTTCGGCCTGCTTGGTGCGGTCCGACTGCAGTTCGAGCCGGGTCAGCTTGGTCACGCCATCAACCAGCCCCGCGACCTCCGGGCCGAATTGCTTCTGCACGCTAGCCAGGGTGACGCCGGTATCCTCGACCACGTCGTGCAGCAGCGCGGTGACGATCGAGGCGGCGTCCAGCCGGTAACCGGCCAGGATATTGGCCACCGCCAGCGGGTGGGTGATGTACGGGTCGCCGTTGTCGCGTTTCTGCTTGCCGTGGGCCTGGTGGGCGACGTTATAGGCGGCGTCGATGGCGGCCGGGTCGGCCTTGGCGTCGTAGCCGGCGATCCGCGACAACAGCCCGCTTAACTCCGATACAGAGGCGGGGCCGGCGCCGGTCAGGCCCTCCGGTAAACGCTGCAGGCCCGCCTCGCGTCGGCCCGCGCGCATCCCGGTCAGCGGCGGGACTTGCCGCCGAGCTCAGCCTCGATCGCCGCCTGGATATCCTCGGGGCTCATCTCCTCGGCCTCGGCGGCGGCGGCTTCCTCCTCGGCGGAGACGTCCTGCAACCCAAAGATGTTCTGGTCGGTCGGGATCAGGTCCAGCACTTCCTCATCCACAGGCTCCGGCTCGGGCACACGGGCCAGCGAGCGCACCAGATCGTGCTCCAAGTCCTGCAAACCAACGGTTTCCTCGGCGATTTCGCGCAGCGCGACCACCGGGTTCTTGTCGTTGTCGCGGTCGATGGTCAGCTGCTCGCCGCGGCTGATGTTGCGGGCGCGCTGCGCCGCGAGCAGGACCAGCTCGAACCGGTTGGGAACCTTTATAACGCAATCTTCGACGGTAACGCGGGCCAAACCTGCTTCTCCAATAGAACAAAGCGTCGAATACAGGCGGCGGCCAAGCAATGCAAGGCGATTTGGCCAGGCCGTTCTAACCCGAGAACCAGGGCTCGATGCTCTGCGGCGGCAGCTCGGAGAGCAAGGTGGAGACACTCTGGCGCAGGGTTGGGTGCCGCCAGCTTGGCGCCACGTCCATGATCGGCCGCAGCACGAAGGCCCGCAGATGCGCCCGCGGATGTGGCAGGACCGGCGGCGGCGTCGCCCTGATGGCGCCGTTGATGTCGATGATATCGAGGTCGAGCGTCCGGGATTCATTGAGCACCCCGCGGACCCGGCCAAAATCGGCCTCGATCGCCTGCAAAGCTTCCAGAAGCGTCAACGGCGAGACATCACCATCGAGTCGGATCATCCCATTGCAGTAATCGGGCTGGCTCGAACGCGGCATGGCGGCGCTGCGATACCACGATGAAAGTGCAACGAAATTAAGGCCCTTTACCGCCCGCACCGCCGCCACCGCTGCGGTGCAGCTCTGCAACGGCGCGGACCCATCCGGCGCCGGCAAGTTCGCTCCAACAGCGATCAGGATCATCGGCATAAACCCCTGTAAGGTCGTCTTCCGATTTCTCGCACTTCATCCTATTCCTATCGAACCCAACTAAAAAATTAAATTCGTATCATTTTCGTCCTACAGGAAAGATCGCTTCGATGATCCCGCCGCCGCAACGAAATGTCGCCGAGCATGAGCTTGGCCACCCTGCAGGCTGCCCCAGCCCCTTGCCTCTGCGTAAATGAAAGCGTCAGAAGCGAATTTCGACGAAAGATATTAACATGATTGTAACCTATTACGCACGGGCCCCCGCTTGACGGCTCTGCCGCCGGAGGCGCCCGCGGCGCCGGGCCGGGATTGCGCGCTTTGCCCCCGTCTCGCGGCCTACCGACACGAAAACCGTCTGGCGGAACCCGGCTGGCACAACGCGCCGGTGCCGAGCTTCGGGACGCTCGATGCAAGGCTGCTGGTGGTGGGGCTGGCGCCCGGGCGGCGCGGCGCCAACCGCACCGGCCGGCCCTTCACCGGCGATTTCGCGGGGCAGTTGCTGTACGCGACTCTTCTGAAATTCGGTTTTGCCGAGGGCCACTACGCGGAGCGGCCGGATGACGGGCTGCGGCTCAAGGATTGCCGGATCACCAACGCGGTCCGCTGCGTGCCGCCGCAGAACCTCCCGACCCCGGCGGAGGACAAAACCTGCAACGACTTTTTGGCCGCCGAGATCGCCGCGATGCCGAACCTGATCGCGATCCTGACGCTCGGCACGGTGGCGCATTTGATGACGCTGCGGGCGCTGGGCGCACGGCCGGCGCAATATAGATTCATGCACGGCACGAGACATGAGCCGCGACCCGGGCTTCGGCTGTTCAACAGCTACCACGTCTCCAAATACAACACGAGTACCAAACGGCTGACCGTGCCGATGTTCGAGGCCGTCGTCGCGGCGATCAGGCAAAATCACGCATAATCTGGATAGTGGAGCGCCATCATGCGTTGGCTGTAGTCGACGAGATTCGGATGCGATTCAGCGGCGTCGCGAACCGGAGATTCAAACCACGGTGTCAGCGCACTCGCGAGCTGGCCGAACGTGCTTGCATCCACCCCGCACTGGCGATTTCCCATCATGTAGGGCCGATCGCCGAGCAGCCGCGAAAGTGCGGAAAAAGCTCGTCGCGCCAGTTGGCCGACTTCTTCCACCGTATGTCTGCCCATGCCTTGGGTCTCAAGATAGCCGAGGACATTAGCCCGCATCCCGTCGCGGGTCACACTCTGAACATCATCAGGCAGATGATCGTAGAAGTGAGCCGGCCCCGCCGCGAAGTTGGCGTCCACGGCCCAGCGCATATACACAACCATCCAATAAATATGATCTTCGACAAGCCGTTCGACAGCGACCGCGGCGGCGCGCTCCTGCTCGGACAAGTCAGCGTCAAAATCGATTTTATATTTGTCTTCCAAATACAATCGGATAAAGACTGAATCAGCAACGATCGTGCCATCGTCGTCGATGTAAGGCAGCTTACCCTTGGGCGCGCTCGGCCGGCCGCCGAGTTGGCGCCGGTACGGTAGCCCAGCCATTTGGAGCTGTACCTCCGTCTTCATCACGAAGGGGCTGGCATCAGGCAAGCCGAAGCTCGGCGGCATTGCGTAGAGAATGACCACTGGCAGTCCCTCCGAAGCAAAAAAAATGCGCGGTGCTTCCGCTTTTACGGCGCCTTGTGGATCGGGTCGACCCAGGCCACCGCTTCGGGCTTCTCCGCCGGCTCGATGTCGAGGTTGACCACCACCGCCTCGTTGTCGGAGCGAATCACCACGCAGTCCAGCGGCTCATCGGTGGAGGCGTTGATCTCCTGGTGCGGCACGTAAGGCGGGATGAAGATGAAGTCGCCCGGCCCCGCCTCGGCGGTGTATTCGAGCTTGGCACCCCAGCGCATCCGGGCCTGGCCGCGCACCACGTAGATCACGCTTTCCAGGGCGCCGTGGTGGTGCGCGCCGGTCTTGGCGTTGGCGTCGATCTTCACCGTCCCGGCCCAGATCTTCTGCGCGCCGACGCGGGCCAGGTTGATCGCCGCCTCGCGGTGCATCCCCGGTGTCTGCGCAGTGTTCGGGTCGAGCGTGCCGGCCTTGATCACCCGCACGCCGTGGTCGCGCCAATGCTGTTCGTCGATCATCGTCCCCTCACTTGTTGCGCAACAGCCGGGCCTTGTCGCGCTGCCAGTCGCGGGCGGCGACGGCGTGGCGCTTGTCATGCTTCTGCCGGCCCTCGGCGATGCCGAGCGTCACCTTGGCCAGGCCCCGCGGGTTGAAATGGATATCGAGCGGCACGACGGTGGCGCCGTCGCGGTTGATCGCGCCCAGCAGCTCGCCGCGCTCCTTGGCCTTGACCAGCAGTTTGCGCGCCCCCCGCACGTCGAACCGGGAGAGCACGCCGCCCTGGTATTCCGGGATATAGACGTTGAACAGATACAGCTCGCCGTCGCGCTCACCGGCCCAGGCTTCGGTCAGCGTGGCGCGGCCCAGCCGGAGCGACTTCACCTCGACGCCCTTCAGCACGATCCCGGCCTCGATGGTGGAAAGGATCTTGTAGTCGAAGCGGGCCTTGCGGTTCTGCGCGGCGACGCCGTGCGAGATGTAGCCGGACTTGCTCTTCGAGGGGGTCGGCGACACGCTCAATTCAGCAGCCCGACTTCCACCATCGCCGCCCGCACCTTGGCCGCCGTCGCCTCGGCCAGCGGCGCCAGCGGCAGCCGGCAATGGCCGCTGCCGAACCCCAGAAGTGCCGCCGCGAATTTCACCGGCCCCGGATTGCTCTCGGCGAACATCGCATCGTGCAGCGGCAGCAGCCGGTCCTGGATCGCCATCGCCCGGCGCAGATCGCCCTCCGCCCAGGCAGCCTGCATCTCGCCGCACAGCCGGGGCGCGATGTTGGCGGTGACGGAGATGCAGCCATGCCCGCCGGACGCGAGGAACGCGAGTGCGGTGTGATCCTCGCCCGAAAGCTGCACGAAATCGGCACCGCAGGCCCGCGCCGTCTGCAACGGCCGCGCCAGGTTGGCGGTGGCGTCCTTCACCCCGACGATGTTCGGGTGCCGGCACAGCCGCGCCATCGTCTCGACGCTCATGTCGATCACCGAGCGGCCGGGGATGTTGTAGATGATCAGCGGCAGATCGACCGCATCGGCGATCGCGCTGTAGTGCCGGAACAGCCCGTCCTGCGTCGGCTTGTTGTAATAGGGAGTCACCACCAGCACCGCGTCCGCCCCGGCTTCCCCCGCATGCCGGGCCAGGCGGATCGCCTCGGCGGTGGAATTGGAGCCGGCGCCGGCGATCACCGGAACCCGGCCGCGCGCCGCCGCCACCGCCAGCTCCACCACCCGCTCATGCTCTTCGTGCGACAGCGTGGGCGACTCGCCGGTGGTGCCGCAGGGCACGATCGCCGCCGTGCCCTCGGCGATCTGCCAGTCGACGAACCGCGAAAACTCGGCCTCATCGATGCTGCCGTCACTTTGCATGGGGGTGATGAGGGCGGTGATCGATCCGTGAAACATGCTGGCTCCTGTCCGACACGGAGTTAGGCTAGTTGGGGGATGGCCTGCAAGCAGGCTGGTGCTAGAAGCGCCGCATGAGACTCCCGCTCCTGCCGCTCGCGCTGTTGCTGCCGCTGGCGGCCGCCGCCCAGGTGCCAAGCGCGGCGCCGCAAGCCGCGGCGCAAAGCCCGGCCTCGCCGCAGATCATGGTGGATGTGAAGGCCGGCCGCTGGGACGACGCGCTGACCCTGGCGCAGGAAACCGGCGACCCGTTGATGGTCAAGCTGGTCACCTACTACGAGCTGATCGCGCCAGGCGGCGGCAGCGCCGACGAGATCCAGCAGTTCATCACCGACAATCCGGACTGGCCGACTCCTGGTCTGCTGGCGCTGCGGCTGGGCGAGGCCGGGGGTGCGGCCAACACCACCGAGGCGCCGCTGGAGCCGCCGTTCCTGACGCAGGCCGAAGGCCTGCACGACGCCGGCAACGACAGCGCGGCTGCCGCGCTGTGGGTGGCGCAAGGCGGCGGCGCGGCGGCGGCGGCGGACGACGCCAGCCGGCTGCTGTTCTGGCCAGCGCAGGACGAGCTGGCGCGGGCATTGCTGATGGCGGGCGACGCCAAGGACGCCTACGCCGTGGTCACTGCCGCGGCGCCACCGGAGGGGCTGACCGCCGCCGCCCGTGGCCAGATCGGCGACCGCGACTTCCTCGCCGGATTTCTGGCGCTGCGCTTCCTCAAACAGCCGGACCAGGCCAGGCAGTGGTTCACCGACCTCGCCAACGCCTCCACCGCCGTCATCACCCAGGCCCGCGCCTATTACTGGCGGGCCAGGACCGAGAGCGGCGCGGTCGCCACCGCCGATTACGGCCGCGCCGCCGCCTACCCGGACACCTATTACGGCCAGCTCGCGGCGCTGGCGTTGGGCGACACGCCGCAGGGCCTCGCCAACCGCGTCCTAGCCGCCGGCGAACCGGCCTTCACCGCCGCCGACGCGCTCGACTTCGCCATCATGGAGCTGCCGCGCGCCGCGGCGCTGCTGGTGCAGATGAACGACCCGCGTGACGCCGCGGTGTTCCTCAACCGGCTCGGCCAGACCGGGCTGGACGACCGGACCCGGGAACTGGCGGCGCGCCTCGCACTCGGCCTCGGCCTGCCGCAAAGTGCCGTCTCGATCGCCCGCACCGCCGGGATCGCCGGGCAGATGCTGATCCGGCAGGGCTGGCCGATGCCGTTCCGGCCGCCCGCCACGGTCGAACCGGCGGTCGCCTACGGCATCATGCGGCAGGAAAGCAGTTTCGATCCGGCGGCGATCTCCGGCGCCGGCGCCGCCGGGCTGATGCAGTTGATGCCGGCGACGGCGCGGCGCACCGCGGCGCAGAACGGCATCCCGTATGGCGGCCAGCTGATGGACCCCGACACCAACATGGCGCTCGGCACCGCCTACATCGCCATGCTGATCCAGAATTTCGGCAACTGCCTGCCGCTCGCCATCGCCGCCTATAACGCCGGGCCGACCAACGTCGCCAACTGGCTGGCCGAAAACGGTGATCCTGAACTGGGCAAGGCCAATGGCGGCGCCGATTTGATCGACTGGGTGGAGGAGATCCCGTTCAGCGAGACCCGCAACTACGTGCAGCGGGTGACCGAGAGCATCGTGGTCTATCGCGCCCTCCTGAACGGCACGGCGGCCAGCCCGCTGCAACCCTGGCTGTCGTCTTGAGGCTGGCGCGCGGGCTGGCCAGCGGCGGCGGCGTCGGCTTCGCCCCGGTGGCGCCGGGCACCTTCGGCTCGCTGTTCGGCCTGGCCCTCGGCGCGTTGCTGCTGGCCGCCGGCCATCTGGCCCTGCTGCTCGGCGTGCTGGCGGTCAGCGCCGCCGGCCTCTGGGCGATCGCCAGCGCCGGAATCGGCGACGCCGATCCCGGCTGGGTGGTGATCGACGAGATCGCCGGCCAGATGATCGCGCTCCTCGCTCTGCCGCGCCCCGGCCTGCCTGGCCTGGTCCTGGCCTTCTTGCTGTTCCGGCTTTTCGACATCACCAAGCTCGGCCCGATCGGCTGGGCCGATCGCCGGCACGATTCCTGGGGCGTGATGGCCGACGACTGGATCGCCGGGCTGTTCGCCGCTCTGGCGATCCTGGCGCTCGGCCTGCTGACCCGAAGCAGCTGGCTGTGAGGGCGCGCAACCTCGCGGCGGCGCTGGTCGGTCATTGCCGGATGCTCGACCTGACCGTGACCACCGCCGAAAGCTGCACCGGCGGGCTGCTGGCCGGCGCCATTAGCGGGGTGCCCGGCGCCTCCGCCGTGTTCGGCGCCGGCTTCGTGACCTATTCCAACGCCGCCAAGATCGAGTTGCTCGGCGTGCCGTCCGGCCTGATCGACGCCATCGGCGCGGTCAGCGAAGCGGTGGCGCGGGCGATGGCGGAAGGTGCGAAAGCCCGTGCCAAAGCCGACCTCGCGGTCGCCGTCACCGGCATCGCCGGCCCCAGCGGCGGTTCGGCGGACAAGCCGGTCGGCACCGTCTGGTTCGGCCTCGCGCACCGAAGCGGCGTCACCGCGCATTATCAGTTCTTTCCCGGCGACCGCGACAGGGTCCGCGCCGCCAGCGTCGAATACGCCCTGACCCTGTTATTGGATGCGGCAACGCCATGAGCAAGAACCTCGGGCTTTGGGACAAAGCCAAGCGGGACGGCCGGAAGATGAGCCTGATCACCGCCTACGACTATCCATCGGCCAGGCTGGCCGACGCCGCCGGGCTGGACGGCATCCTGATCGGCGATTCGCTCGGCATGATGGTGGCGGGCGACGCCGACACGCTGAACGTCACGCTCGAACAGATGGAGTACCACACCCGCATCGTCGCCAAGGGCACAGAACGGGCGCTGGTGATGGCCGACCTGCCGTTCGGCAGCTTCGAGGCCGGGCCGGCCCAGGCCTTCGCCAGTTCGGCGCGGCTGCTGCGGGCCGGCGCCGACATCGTCAAGCTCGAAGGCGGCGCGCCGATGGTCGAGACCGTCGCTTTTCTGTCGGCCCGCGCCATCCCGGTCTGCGCCCATATCGGGCTGACCCCGCAGCATGTCCGGCAATTCGGCGGCTTCAAACGCCAGGGTAAAACCCCGGAAGCCGCCGCGATCCTGCTCGCCGACGCCATCGCGCTGGCCGAAGCGGGTGCCCGGATGGTGCTGATGGAAGCGATCCCCGCCGACCTCGCCGCCGCGATCACCAGGCGGGTGCCGGTGCCGACCATCGGCATCGGCGCCGGGCCGGGCACCGACGCGCAGATCCTGGTGCTGCACGACGTGCTGGGGCTGAACATGGACAAGGCGCCCAGCTTCGCACGCGCTTATGTGAACGGCGCGGCGTTGCTGCGCGACGCCCTGGCCCAATATGCCGAGGAGGTCAAAACGGGGAAGTTTCCGGCGGCATGAAGTTTTCTGGTGTTCTGTCCCTCCTGCTGCTGCCCTGCCTCGGCGCCTGCGGCGTCCCCACCCCCGGCCCCTTCTACCAAACCGCCGCGATCAAGACCGCGCCGCCCGGCACGCTGATCGCGACCGAACCGTTCACCCCCACGGTTCCCGGCGCCGCCGCCTACCGCGTGCTGTACAACTCGACCGACATCCACGGCGGCATCATCCCCGTCTCCGGCGTTATCTATGTGCCGCTGGCGCCGCCTCCGCCGGGCGGCCGCAACACCGTAGCCTGGGCGCATCCCACCACCGGCATCGCCCCCGGCTGCGCCCCCTCGCTCGACAATGGCGGCATCGGCGGGCTGACGCTGGCGCAGTCCATCCCTGGCCTCGCCGCCTTCATCGCCGCCGGCGATGTCGTCGCCGCCACCGACTACCAGGGCATGGGCGTACCCGGCGTGCATCCCTATCTGGTCGGCGACAGCGAGGGCCGCGGCATCATCGATTCCGTGCGCGCCGCCCGCCGCCTGCCCGGCGCCGACCTCTCCAGCAAATTCGCGGTCTGGGGCCACAGCCAGGGCGCCCAAGCCGCACTGTTCGCCGGGCAGATCGCCGGCGCCTACGCGCCCGAGCTGAAACTGGTCGGCGTCGCCGCCGCGGCACCCCCCACCGACCTGCCCGGCGAGTTCGGCGAAATCTACACCGGCAAAGGCAGCAAGCTGCTGAACGCCTACGTCTACTATTCCTGGTCGGTCACCTACAACCTGCCGCTCACCTCCGCCGTTGAGGCCAAGGCCGTCCCCGCAATCCAGGCCACCGCAACCAAATGCATCGACACGCTCGGCCGCGCCATCAACGCGGTCCGCGCCGCCAGCAGCCTCGACCCGATCTTCGTGATCAACCACCCGACCGACACCCCACCCTGGAGCAAGCTCTTCGCCGAAAACTCCCCCGGCCACGCCCCACCCGGCGCGCCCCTCCTGCTGCTGCAAGGCGCCGACGACACCACAGTGGAACCGCATTGGACCCGCAGCTTCGCCACCCTGGTCTGCTCGCGCAACGAAACCGTCGATTTCGTGGAGCTGAAAAACACCGGCCACCTCCGCGTCGCCTACAAATCCGCGCCGATGGCCGCCAACTGGATCGCCAACCGCTTCGCCGGAACCAAGCCGCCTGAGCATTGCCCTAGCTAAAGAAGAGCCTCCGGTGGCCGGGGCCGCCCGCGCGCGTTGCGCGCTATCATGTTTAAGCCTGCTCCGCAGGCGGGCCCCGAACCCCTGGACGGGGTTGGCCACTCGACGAGAGGGGAGTGAATGGTTTTTATGCGCTTCGCGCGACTTGTGGCGCCGGCCCAGCCCAATCCGCGCGAAGCATTAATCTCTCTTGCCGCTCCCTCCCCACTCCATGAGTGGCCAACCCCGTCCAGGGGTCCGGGGCCTCACGGCCCCGGCCGCCGGAGGCTCTTAAATCTTACTCATAACAGCAGCGCGCAGCACCGCGAGGCGGTCGCTGAGGCCGCGTGGCCGGAACGGGTGGCCGAGATCGCGGCGGGCGTAGACTGCTGGCAGGGCTGCCGGCAGCGCAAGCTGGGGCGGTTTGGCTTGCAGCAACTGCCGGGCGTGCGCGATCAGCGCGGTTTCGGGTGTGCCGTTTGCGGGCAGCAGGGTGCGACCTTGGGTGCGCAGCAGGGGTGCGGCGCGCAGGATGCCGGAGATGCCGTAGGCGGTGCCGAGGTCCTCCACCGCGTCGCTGTCGGCGCCGAGGAGTTTTCCGGCGATCCGGGCGAGGCGGCCGGCGGTGCCCCTGGCGTAGCAGAAGAATGTTTCGGCATCCGGGATTTCCGGCTCCGTTTCGATCTCGCGCGCCGCGATCAGCGCAAGCAGGTCCTGGCGCGCGAAGATGCCGGCGGCGAGTGCCTCGGCGAGCGGCGCCGCGGTTTCGTGTTGGCGCACCGCCCCGTCCACCACCTCGCGCCACCAGTTCAGCCGGATCAGTGCCAGGACCGGCTCGCGCGCCGCCTCGCGGGCCCGCGCCAGTTCGTGGTTGAAGGCGTAGAGCAGGAACAGCGCCGCGCGTTTTTCCGCCGGTGCGAACAGCGCGCAGAAAAATCGGTCCGGGTCGGCACGACGGACGCGCCCGGCCAGCGCGCTTGACGGGGCCATGCCCAGTCCATAGCTAAACCCGACGGCGAAATAAACCGAACCTTGAAGGAGACCGCCACATGGCTTTCGAACTCCCCGCTCTGCCTTATTCCAAGACCGCTTTGGCCGGCGCCGGCATGTGCGAAGAGACGCTGGAGCTGCACCATGACAAGCATCACCAGGCCTATGTCACGGCGCTGAACGGCTTCGTCGAGAAGGATGCCAGCCTGCAGGGCAAGTCGCTCGAAGAGATCGTCAAAATGTCTTACAACAAGCCGGAGATGGCGCCGGTGTTCAACAACGCCGGGCAGCACTGGAACCACATCCTGTTCTGGGAGAACATGAGCCCCAATTCCGGCGGCAAGTTGCCGGGCAAGCTGGAGGCCAAGATCACCGAGGATTTCGGTTCCGTGCAGGCTTACAAGGATGCATTCAAGGCGGGCGGCGTCGGCCAGTTTGGGTCCGGCTGGGTCTGGCTGGTGGCGGCGACGGACGGCAAGTTGAAGATCGTCAAAACCCCTAATGGTTCAAACCCGCTGGCGACCGGCGAGGGCAAGGCGCTGCTCGGCATCGACGTGTGGGAGCACAGCTACTACCTCGACTTCCGTAATCGCCGGCCGGACTACCTGACCAATTGGATCGAGAAAATCGCCAACTACGAATACGCCGAAGCGGCACTCGCCGCGGCGTAAGACTGCCCATCCAGCCGCGCTTTCGCCGCTGCGTATTCGCTTTTCAACCGGGCGATCAGCGCGGCGGCGGGCACCACTTCCTGCACCGCGCCGACGCCCTGGCCGGCGCCCCAGATGTCCTTCCAGGCTTTGGTGGCGCCCTCGTGGAAATCCATTCGCGTCGGGTCGCCGCCGGCGAGGTTCTCCGGGTCGAGGCCGGCGGCGGCGATGCTGGCGCGCAGGTAGTTGCCATGCACGCCGGTGAATAGGCTGGAATAAACGATATCGGCGGCATTGGCCTCGACGATCGCCTGTTGGTAGGCAGCACTGGCATTGGCCTCCGCCGTGGCGATGAAGGCCGAGCCGATATAAGCCAGATCCGCGCCCATCGCCTGCGCCGCCAGTACCGCGCCACCGCTGGCGATGGCGCCGGAGAGCGCCAGTGGCCCCGCGAACCACGCCCGTATCTCCTGCACCAGCGCGAAGGGTGACAGCGTGCCGGCATGGCCGCCGGCCCCGGCGGCCACCGCGATCAGCCCATCCGCGCCCTTCTCGACCGCTTTGCGCGCGAATGCGTCGTTGATGACGTCGTGCAGAACGACCCCGCCATAGGAATGCACCGCCTGGTTTACTTCCGCCCGTGCGCCGAGCGAGGTGATCACGATCGGCACCCGGTGCTTCACGCAGAGCGCCAGATCGCGCTCCAGCCGGGCGTTGGAGCGGTGGACGATCTGGTTGACGGCATAGGGCGCGGCGCGGCGGCCGGGATGCGCCGCCTCCCAGGCGGCGAGCCCCTCGTCGATCTCCGCGAACCAATCCTCGAGCGCCTCGGCCGGTCGGGCGTTCAGCGCCGGAAACGCCCCGACGATGCCGGCGGTGCATTGCGCGATCACCAGCTTCGGGTTGGAGACGATGAACAGCGGCGCGCCGATGACCGGCAAAGTCAGCCGGCCGCGCAGCGCCTCCGGCAGCACTACCCCGCGCCGATCAGGACGCCGGTCGCAAAAACCAGGGCGCCGCCGAGGGCCACCTGCAACGTCGCCCGCACCGGCGAGGTCTCCATGTATTTCCAGCGTACCCAGGAGATCACCGCGAGCTCCACCACCACGACAAAGAACGCCACGACCAAAGCGGGCCACAGCGTCGGGATCAGGAACGGCAGGGTGTGGCCGAGGCCGCCGATGGTGGTCATCAACCCCGTGATCGCACCGCGAAAAATCGGCTTGCCGCGGCCGGTCAGGCTGCCGTCGTCGGAGAGCGCCTCGGCAAACCCCATCGAGATGCCGGCGCCGATCGAAGCGGCGGCGCCAACGATGAAGGCGTCGTGGGTATGGTGGGTCGCGAACGCCGCCGCGAAGATCGGCGCCAGCGTCGAGACCGAGCCGTCCATCAGCCCGACCAGCCCCGGCTGGATATATTGCAGCATGAAGCGCCGCTTGGCGGTGGCGTCCTCCGAGCCGCGCGCCTTGTCGGTCAGGTTCTCGCTGGAAAGTTCGTCGGCGCGGTGCTCGTGCGCCTGTTCGGCCTCGGCCAGGTCGCCGAGCAACCTGCGGATCGAGGGATCGCTGGAGCGCGACGCCGCCAGCCGGTAGAAACGCTGGGTCTCCACCTCCATGCTCTCGGCCAGCCGGCGGACATCCTCGATGCTCGGCTTCGGCATCTGCCAGACCGCGCGGCGGCTGAGGAAGCCCCGCACGTCCTGGCGGCGGATCAACGGAATATGGTTGCCGAATTTCTCCTGGTACAGCTCCAGCAGGCGGTGCCGATGCTCGGTCTCTTCCTCCGCCATGGCGATGAAGACATTGGCCGAAGCCGGATAATCCTCGCGCAGCCGCTCCGCCACATCGTTGTAGATGCGGCCATCCTCTTCCTCGGCGCCGATCGCCAACGCCAGCACCTCGCGTTCCGAAAGACTGGAAAATTCCCGCATGCTCACTCCACCTCAGGGGGGATGTTGCCGCCGCGGCGGCATTGGTCAAGCCGGGCAGGGTTTTTGTCATGCCGCCGGCGCGGGCCGCGTTGTGCGGCCTGCCAAAGCCTTGCATAAACGGCGGGGATGCACAGGGGGCGATGATAACCGCGACGTTGGACACGGCACTTTGCGCCTGCGGCAGCGGGCTGCGCCGGCTGCGCTGCTGTGACGCCGATCCGGCCGCCATGCCCGGGCCGGACGCCGCCGCCATGCTGGAAACCCAGGCCGCCGAAGCCACCAAGCTCTACAACGACAAAAAGCCCCGCGAGGCCGAGGCGCTGGCGCTCAAGGTGCTGGACCTGGCGCCGCAGCAGCGGGCCGCGCTGCGCGTGCTGTTCGAGATCCGCAAGGGCGAGAACAAGCCGCTGGCGGCGGAAGCGCTGGCACGGCGGCTGGCGGCCCTGCCGGCCGGCAACGCGGCGGCGGAGGCGGCGGCCAACCTGCAACTGGCGCAGATGCTGATCGGCCAGAGCCGCCATGCCGAGGCCGAGGCTTCGGCCCGCCGGGCTCTGGTGGCCACGCCGCGCGACCCGACCGTGCATCACGTCATCGGCGTGGTGCTGACCGAAACCGGCCGGGTGCTGGCCGGCGAGCGGCATTACCGCCGCGCCACCGCGCTGCTCGGCCGGGAAGACGGGACCGTGCTCGCCAATACCGCCTGGAACCTGAAACTGCAGGGCCGGCTGGCCGAAGCAGCCTTGGCCTATGAACAGGCGCTCCTGCTGCGGCCGGATAACAGCCGGGGCGTCGGCGGCTACGCCCAGGTGGTGTTCGCGCGCGGCGACAGCGCCTCGGCGGTCAAGGCGCTCGACCTCGGCCTGGAGCGCTGGCCGGGCGACCGCTCGCTCCGGCTGCTGCGCGCCCTGGCCGATCTTTACACCGGCAACGCCGAGGCGGTCCTGGCCCGGCTCGACGACCCGGTGGAGGCGCTGCTGCCGGCGGAGCTGGCGGCGCGCGGCCAGGCGCTCGATCTGCTGGCCCGCCCGGCCGAGGCGCTCGCCGCCTTCGCGCTGGCCAAGAAGCTGCAGCGCGAACGCTACGGCCAGAGCTACCAGCCGGCGCCGCTGCTCGACCGGGCCAGCCGCTACAAAGCCTATTTCACCGCCGACAAGGTGCTGGCGATGCCGCGCGCGCCGGCGCCCGCCGGGCCGGCGCCGGTTTTTCTGATCGGCTTCCCGCGCTCCGGCTCCTCGCTGCTCGAACAGCTGCTGGCGCAGGTTCCGGGTTTCGCCGCCGGCGACGATTTCTCGCCCGTCGAGGAGCTGCTGCCGCTGGTCGGCAAACTCGCCGGCACCGCCGAGGCCGCGGACTATCCGGAAGCGCTTGACACCACCCTGGTCGGCGACGGGCTGGACCTGCCGGCGCAGTTGCGCGACCACTACGCGCAAGCCCGCGCCGCCGCCGGCCTGGCGCCGTCCGGCGTGCGCTTCATCACCGACCGATCGCCCGGCAATGTCTGGCATCTCGGCCTGATCAAGCTGTTGTTTCCGGACGCGCTGATCATCCATGTGCTGCGCCATCCATTCGACGTGATGCTCTCCAACCTCGGCCAGGAGCGCAAGCTCGAGGCCAATGCCGGCGTTTCGCTAACCGCGCTGGCCCGGCACTACGACTTAGTGATGTCGATGATCCGGCATTACCGCGGCCAGCTAACCTTGCGTTATCTGCCGATCCGCTACGAGGAGCTGGTGATCCACCCGAAAGAGACCCTGACCCATATCCTGAACAACCTCGGCGTCGACCCGGCCCTGGCGCCGGACGCGGCGGCGCTGCGGCACAACAATCTGCCGCCGACGCCGCGGCTGCCGGCGCATATGGTGACCCGCGCGCCGATCCACCCGCGCGGGCTGAACCGCCACCGGGCCTATGAAGCGGTGGCGCCCAAGCTGTTCAACGAGGTGCGGCCGATCCTGTCGCCCTGGATCGAGGAACTCGGCTACGGAGCAAACGGATGAGCGGCGCCTCCGCGGCACCGGCGGAAGCGCCGCTGAAGCCGGGCCAGCGGCGGGTCTCGCTGGCCGACGCGGTCGGCGAAATCTCGGCGCTGGAGCAGGCCAACAAGCTGGACGAGGCGGACGATCTCGCCGACCGGGTGCTGGCGGCGCTGCCGGAGCATCCGCACGTGCTGCACATCTCCGGCATCGTCGCGTACCGCAAAGGCCGGATCGCCCAGGCGATCGAACGCATGGAAAAATCCATGGCGCTGTCGCCGGAGGTGGCGCTCTACCCGCGCAACATGTGCGAGGTCTATCGCGGCGCCGGCCGGCTGGACGATGCGATCCGCGCCGGCAAACGCGCCGTCGAACTCTCGCCGCGCGACAGCCGGGCCTATTTCAACCTGGCGCTGATCCATTACGAGCGGCTGGAGCTGGACGAGGCGGTGGCGGTGGCGGACCAGGCGCTGGCGCTCGACGCGGATTTCGCCGAGGCGCATTTCGAGCGGGCGGAGGCGTTGCTGCTGAACGGCAGGATGGCCGAAGGCTGGGAGAGCTACGAATGGCGCTTCAAGCTGAAACAGGCCGAGGGGATGCTGCCGAAGACCGACAAGCCGCAATGGGACGGCGGCCCGCTGCCGCCCGGCCGGCTGCTGCTGATCGCCGATCAGGGTTTCGGCGACTGCATCCAGTTCGGCCGGCTGATCCCCTGGGCAGCCGCGAAGGCGCCGCGGCCGATCCTGGCATGCTCCGGCGAGCTGACAGGCATTCTGCGGCAACTGCCGGGCTTAGGGAAGATCGTCAACCGCTGGGAACAGACCGGCGAGTACGACGCCTATATCCCGCTCTCCGGCCTGCCGCGCCTGGCCGGCATCGGCACCGACAACATTCCCGCGACCGGCAGCTACCTGTCGCCGAAACCGGAGCTGGTGGCGGCCTGGGGTGAGACGCTGGACCGGCTGGTGCCGCGCGGCCTGCGCCGGATCGCGCTGGTCTGGGCCGGCCGGCCCACCCACAAGAACGACAAGAAGCGCACCCTGAAACTCACTCAGTTCGCGCCGCTACTGGCGCGGCCGGACATCGCGATACTGACGGTGCAGAAGGGCGAGCAGATTTCCCAGGTCGGCGGCTATTACGGCCGGGCGCCGCTGCTCAATCTCGGCCCCGACATCGCCGATTTCGCCGACACCATGGCGATCCTGAAGAACGTCGAACGGCTGATCACCATCGACACCTCGGTCGCCCACATCGCCGGGGCGATTGGGGTACCGACCTCGGTGGTGCTGCCCTACGCCCCGGACTGGCGCTGGCTGCTGAACCGCGACGATACCCCATGGTACGAATCTGTGCGGCTGTTCCGGCAGACCACCCCCTACGTCTGGACGGACGTGATGGAACGCATTGCGGACTCGCTCGGGCCGTATTGAAAGGGCCGCACCGGCGCCAACCTGATGCTGAAGCAGCAGCAGGTGAACCATGCCCGACACGCCGACCTTGCCGCCGCCAGGCCCAGCCACGCTCAGCACTGCGCTCAGCCGCAATATCGAGGCGCTGACCGAGCGGCGGCGGCAGGAGGCTGCGGCGGCAAGCGGCCAGGAGAAGCTGGCGCAGGCGATCACCAACTTTGCCGGCAGCATGACCTTTGTCTATCTGCATCTGGCGCTATACGGCACCTGGATCCTGGCCAACCTTGGCTTTATTGCGGGCGTGCCCAAATTCGACCCGTCTTTCGTGGTCCTGGCGATGGAAGCTTCGGTCGAAGCGATCTTCCTCTCCACCTTCGTACTGATCAGCCAGAACCGGACCGCCGCTTCCGCCGATAAGCGCGCCGATCTCGATCTGCACATCAACCTGCTGGCCGAGCACGAACTCACCAAGCTTGCGGCGGTCGTCGCCGCCATCGCGGCAAAACTCGACGTTGCCGCGGGCGGCCCGGAAATTTCCGAAGTGACGCGCGACGTGGCGCCCGAAGCCGTGCTCGACGAGCTGGACGCCCAGCCCACTGAACACTGACAATTGACAATGGGGACTGTTTGGAGGTCCGGGCCGGAATCGAACCGGCATACACGGATTTGCAGTCCGCTGCATCACCACTCTGCCACCGGACCCTACCCTCGAGCGGCCGGGGCTTATAGACCGGCGGGGCACCGGCCGGTCAAGGGCGGCGCGGTCCGTGGTTGAGTTAACCGCCTCCCGCCGGCTATAACGAGCCGGCAGACTGACGAGGCAAGGATGACGGGACCGGCCGACGCCGCCGCGATGCGGACGATGATGGTGGAAAGCCAGGTCCGGCCGAACCAGGTCAACGACCGCCGGGTGCTCGACGCGATGCGCCGGCTGCCGCGCGAGGCCTACGCCCCGGCCGGCGCGCTGGCCTATAGCGACGCCGACATTGCACTCGGGCAAGGGCGTTACCTGCTGGCGCCGATGCTGATCGGCCGGCTGGCGCAGTTGGTGATGATGAACAACCCGAAACATGTGCTGGTGATCGGCGCCGGCAGCGGCTACGGCGCCGCGATCCTGGCCGGTTGCGGCGCCGCGGTGACGGCGCTCGAAGAGGATAGCCCGCCCGCGCCGCCTGCGGAGCCGGGTTTGCGGCGCGCCCGCGGCAAGCTACCGCTCGGCTGGCCCGGCGGCGGCCCCTACGACGCCATTCTCATCGAGGGCGCGGTGCCGGCGATCCCGCCCATCCTGGCGGCGCAACTGGAGCCGGGCGGCAGGGTCATCGCGATCCTGGCGGACAGCGCGGCGCCGGCCGGGCTGGGCCGGGCCGTTATCGCCGAGCCTGGCCCGAACGGCTTTGCCGCCGCGCCGATGTTCGACTGCACCGCCCGCATCCTGCCGGCGTTCCAGCCGGCGCCGGAATTTGCGTTTTGACGACCCGATGCCGGTTCACCATGCGAACGGAAACCTGATGCGCTCTCACCATCTGCTCGCCGCCTTGCTGCTCGCCGGCACCGCCCTTGCTCCCGCCACGGCGCTGGCGGCGCCGCCGGAGACGCTGACCCAGGCGCTCGTCGAAGCCTACGACAACAACGCCACGCTGCAGGAGCAGCGCGCCACCCTGCGGGCAACCGACGAGAATGTGCCGACCGCGCTGGCCGGCTGGCGGCCGACCGTGACGGTGAACGGCACCGCCGGCCGGGTTTCCGCCAACACCGTGGAGAACACCTCGATCCTTGACCCGACTGGCCAGGCCCAGAACACCAACGTCACCATCCCCGACGACCGCAACGAAACCGTCGCCCAGGTTTCGGTAACGCAGCAGATCTATAACGGCGGCAAGGTGATCGACCAGACCAGGCAGGCCAAAAACGGCGTTTACGCGGCCCGGGCACAGCTTCTGGTCACCGAGCAAACGGTATTCCTGAACGTCGTCAACGCTTATGTCACGGTGATCGAAGACGGCCAGATCCTCGCTTTGGACCAGAACGACGAAGCCGTGCTGCAACGCCAGCTCGAGGCGACCAAGGACCAGTTCAACGTCGGCGAGATCACCTTCACCTCCGTCGCGCAGGCACAGGCCAGCCTGGCGCAGTCCAAGGAGCAGGTCGAAGTCGCGGCCGGCAACCTGCAGATCGGCAAAGAGAATTTCCGCTCCCTGGTCGGTGATTATCCAGGCCTGCTGACGCCGCCGCAGCCGCTCGACCTGCCGGTGGCCGCCAAGGAAGACGCCGCGGTGGCGGCGCAGACCAACAACCCGAACGTGATCGCCGCGCAATACACCGACGCCGCCAACAAGGACGCGGTGGACGTGGCGTTCAGCCAGTTGCTGCCGCAGCTTTCGGTGCAGGCCTCGGCCTATACCGAAACCAGCCCGTCCATAAACGAAACCAGCACCAAGGGCGGCCAGGTGCTCGGCCAGCTGACCTGGCAGCTCTACCAGGGCGGCCAGGAATACGCCGCGATCCGCCAGGCCCGGGCCCGCGAGCAGCAGAGCTTCGCCGCGATCATCGACGCCCAGCGCACCGCCTACGCGCAGGCGACCCAGGCCTGGGTGGCGTTCGTTTCCTCGCGCGACGCCATCGTCTCCACCAACGCCGAGATCAAGGCCAACGCGATCGCCCTGGACGGCACCGAGCGCGAAGAGATCGTCGGCACCCGGACCACGCTCGACGTGCTGAACGCCCAGCAACTGCTGCTGAACAGCCAGGTGCAGCAGGTGCAGAACATCGCGACCCTGGTGAACAACTCCTACACCGTGGCCTCGGCGATCGGCCGGCTGACCGCGACCGACCTCGGCCTGCCGGTGCAGCAATACGACGACCTGAAATACTACCGCGCGGTCAAGTATTCCGGGATCGGCACCGGCGAGAGCGCCGACCGCGATGTCGGCGTCGCCCCGGACGGCAGCCTGTTGAACCCGACGATCACCGCCGGCGAACCGGCCGCGATGGTCCCGGTGGCTGCCACGTTGCCGCCGACCGGGCCGTGACGCGATGAGCGGGAATCCGGACGACATCTCCAACAGCGGCGGCCCCGGCAGCTCGGCCGAACCGTCGATGGAGGAAATCCTGGCCTCGATCCGCCGCATTTTGAAAGACGACGAGGCCGGCCGCACCGTGCCGATGGCACTGGACGAAGAGGTGCTGGTGCTGGACGCCGCGATGATCGCCAAGCCGGCCGAACTCGGCTCCGGCACCGCACTGCCCACCGCCCCGGAGCCGCCGGGGGCGACCTATTTCCAGGGCCGCCACCTGGCCTCGGCGCCGGAGCTTTCGACCGGCGGCGCGGCCGCCGAAACGCCGGCGACCGATGAACCCGCCTTCATTCCGCCCGAGGACACGCTGGCCACGCCGGGGCCGGCGCTGTACACCCCGGCCGATCATTGGGAGCCCGCCATGTCCGAAAACATCCAGCCGCCGGAAACCCTGATCGGCGACGAGGCCCGCGACTCCGCGAAAAGCTCGATCGGCGCGCTGGTCCGCAGCATCGGCGCCGAACGCTCCGTGCAGATCAGCCGCGGCGGCATCACGATCGAGGACATCGTGCGGGAGGAAATCCGGCCGATGCTGAAATCCTGGCTCGACACCAATCTGCCGAGCCTGGTGGAGCGGATCGTCCGGGCCGAGATCGAGCGCGTGGTCGACCGCACGCAGATCTAGACCGTGCGATGACCGGCGACCTACTGAAACATTTCGACCCCGCCGCCTGCGAGGCGCGGATCTACGCCGCGTGGGAAGCAGCCGGCGCCTTTGCCGCGCATCCCGAAAGTGCCGCAGCACCCTTCACCATCATGATCCCACCGCCCAACGTTACCGGCAGCCTGCATGTGGGCCACGCGCTGACGAATGTGCTGCAGGACATCCTGATCCGCGCCCGCCGGATGCAGGGCCGGGACACGCTGTGGCAGCCGGGCACCGACCACGCCGGGATCGCGACGCAGATGGTTGTGGAGCGGCTGCTGGACGCGGAGGGAAGTTCGCGCCAGGTGTTGGGACGGGATCGGTTCATCGAGCGGGTATGGGCCTGGAAGGCGGAATCCGGCGGAAACATCACGCAGCAGCTGCGCCGGCTCGGCGCCTCGCCGGATTGGAGCCGCGAGCGATTCACCATGGACGAGGGCCTGTCGGTCGCGGTGCGGGAAGTGTTCGTGCGGCTGCATGAACAAGGGCTGATCTACCGCGACCGCCGGCTGGTGAACTGGGACCCGAAACTCCGCACCGCGATCTCCGACCTCGAGGTCGAGAGCCGCGAGGTGAAAGGCAGCCTGTGGCACATCCGCTATCCCGTCGAGGGCGGCGGCGAGATCATCGTGGCCACGACCCGGCCGGAAACGATGCTCGGCGACACCGCGGTAGCGGTTAACCCGGCGGATGAACGTTACACGGCGCTGGTCGGCAAGATGGTAGTGCTGCCGCTCACCGGCCGGCGCATCCCGATCATCGCCGATGATTATTCCGATCCCGAAAAGGGTTCCGGCGCGGTTAAGATCACCCCGGCGCATGATTTCAACGATTTCGAGGTCGGGCGGCGGCACGACCTGCCATCTCCCTCGGTCATCGACAAGGACGGCCGCATCACCCTGGCCGAACTCGGCGGGATGCCGGCATTCGTGGCGTCGCTGCAAGGCACCGACCGCTTCGCCGCCCGCCAGGCGATTGTCGAGGAACTGCAACGCCTGGAGCTTTTGGAAAAGATCGAGCCGCACAGCCACGCCGTGCCGCATGGCGACCGCTCCGGCGTCACCATCGAGCCGCTGCTCACGGTGCAATGGTACTGCAACGCGGCGGCGCTGGCCGCGCCCGCAATCGCCGCCGTGGAGGCCGGCCGCACCGTTTTTGTCCCGAAACAATGGGAAAATACCTTTTTCGCCTGGATGCGGGACATCCAGCCCTGGTGCATCTCCCGCCAGCTCTGGTGGGGCCACCGCATCCCGGCCTGGTACGGGCCGGACGGCGCGGTCTACGTCGCGCGGGATGCGGCGGCGGCGCAGGCCCTGGCCGGCGCGGATGTGGCGCTGACCCAGGACGAGGACGTGCTGGACACCTGGTTCTCCTCGGCGCTGTGGCCGTTTTCCACGTTGGGCTGGCCGGAAAACACGCAGGAACTGGCGAAGTATTATCCAACCGACGTGCTGGTCACCGGCTTCGACATCATCTTTTTCTGGGTCGCCAGAATGATGATGATGGGGCTGCACTTGTTGGATGACGTGCCGTTCCGCACCGTGTACATCCACGGCCTGGTGCGCGACGAGCGCGGCCAGAAAATGTCCAAGTCCAAGGGCAACGTGGTCGACCCGCTGGCGCTGATCGACAGCTACGGCGCCGACGCGCTGCGCTACTCGGTAGCCGCCGCGGCCGGCCAAGGGCGGGACGTGAAGCTCGGCGCCAAGATCGTGGAGGCCTATCGCGGCTTCGTCACCAAGATTTGGAACGCGGCGCGGTTCTGCGAGATGAACGGCGTAGAACCGAACCAGCAATTCCGCCCGCAAGACGCAAAGCTGCCGCTCTCCCGCTGGATACTCGGCGCGCTAGGCAGCGCCATAGCCGAAGCCGGCGCCAGCCTCGACGACTACAAAATCAGCGATTACGCGCAGACCTGCTACCGCTTCGTCTGGGGCGACTTCTGCGACTGGTTCCTGGAATTCGCCAAGCCGGCTTTCGCCGGCCCAACGGGTGAGGCAACCGAAATCCGCAACGTCGCGGCCCATGTCCTCGGCGAGATCCTGCGCCTGATGCATCCGCTGATGCCCTTCGTCACCGAGGAACTCTGGGATCATTTCGGCTACGGTCCGGCTTTCTCGCTGATCACCGCCGCGTGGCCGCAAGCTGCCGTTGTGCCGGAGGCAGACGCCGCCCGTGCCGAAGTCGCCTGGGTGGTGCAGCTCATTTCCGAAATCCGCACGGTCCGCTCGGAGATGAACATCCCGCCCGCCGCCAAATCCGCCGTGCTGCTCGCCGGCGCCAGCACCGAGACACTGGCCCGCGCCGCACGCTGGCAAGAGGCGATCTTCCGCATGGCCCGCGCCAGCGAGATCGCCCCGCTCACCGGCGACATACCGAAAGGCTCCGCGCAGGCGGTGCTCGGCGAAGCCACCATCATCCTGCCGCTCGCCGAGCTCATCGACCTGGACGCCGAACGTACCCGGCTCGGCGCCGCCCGCGCCCGCGCCGCGGCGGAGCTTGAAAAGGTCGAGAAAAAACTCGCCAGCGCCGACTTCGTGCAGCGTGCACCGGAAGCCATCATTGCCGAAAACCGCGAACGCCAGGATAATTTCCGCTCCGAGGTCGCCCGGCTCGACGCCGCGCTGGCCCGCATCGCCTGAAAAAGGAAACACAAAAATGTTAAAGAAACGCTGGGACAAATCCAAACTGCCGTCGCGGCACGTCACCGTTGGCCCGGACCGCGCCCCGCACCGCTCCTACTACTACGCCATGGGGCTGGGGCAGGAGGACATCGACCAACCTTTCGTCGGCGTCGCCACCTGCTGGAATGAGGCCGCACCCTGCAACATCGCGCTCTCCCGCCAGGCGCAGTCAGTCAAACGCGGTGTCAGCGACGCTGGCGGTACACCCCGCGAGTTCACCACCATCACGGTGACGGACGGCATCGCCATGGGCCACCAGGGCATGAAATCCTCCCTGGTCTCACGCGAGGTGATTGCGGACTCCGTGGAACTGACCGTGCGCGGCCACGGCTACGACGCCGTCGTCGGCCTCGCCGGCTGCGACAAATCGTTGCCGGGCATGATGATGGCGATGCTGCGCCTGAACGTCCCCAGTGTCTTCATGTACGGCGGCAGCATCCTGCCCGGCCGCTTCCAGGGCCGGGACGTGACGGTTGTTGATGTGTTCGAGGCGGTCGGCCAGCACGCCGCCGGCAACATGTCGGACGAAGACCTCTACGCGCTGGAATGCGTCGCCTGCCCCTCCGCCGGCGCCTGCGGCGGCCAATATACCGCCAACACCATGGCGATGGTAAGCGAAGCCATCGGCCTCGCCCTCCCCGGCTCCGCCGGCTCGCCGGCGCCCTACGAGGAGCGCGACCGCTTCGGCGTTCTTTCAGGCCAGGCCGTGATGAACCTGATCGAGCAGCAAATCCGCCCGCGCGACATCTGCACCCGCGAGGCCTTCGAGAACGCCGCCGTCGTGGTCGGCGCCACCGGCGGCTCCACCAACGCCGCGTTGCATCTGCCGGCAATGGCGAGCGAGGCCGGCATCCGCTTCACGCTGGACGATGTCGCCGCCATCATGCGCAAAACCCCCTACATCGCGGACCTCAAGCCCGGCGGTAAATACGTCGCCCTGGACGTGTTCAACGTCGGCGGCATCCCGGTGATTTTGAAATCGCTGCTGGATGCCGGACTGCTGCACGGCGACTGCCTCACCGTCACCGGCCGCACCCTAGCCGAAAACCTCAAAGACGTGGTGTTCCCGGAAAACCAGGACGTGATCTACCCGGTCTCCCGCGCCATCACCAAAACCGGCGGCGTCGTCGGCCTGAAAGGCAACCTCGCCCCAGATTCCGCCATCGTCAAAGTCGCCGGGCTGAAGGAACAGCGCTTCACCGGCACCGCAATTTGTTTCGATTGCGAGGAAGACGCCTTTGCCGCCGTGCAAGCCCGCGCTTACAAGAAAGGCGATGTGATCGTGATCCGCTACGAGGGCCCGAAGGGCGGGCCGGGGATGCGCGAGATGCTCTCCACCACCGCCGCCATCTACGGCCAGGACATGGGCGCGCACGTCGCACTGGTCACCGACGGCCGCTTCTCCGGCGGCACGCGGGGCTTCTGCGTCGGCCATGTCGGCCCGGAAGCCGCGGTCGGTGGCCCGATCGCGCTGGTGCAAAACGGCGACACCATCACCATCGACGCCATCGCCGGCACCATCGACGTTCACCTGACGGACGCCGAGCTCGCCACCCGCCGCGCCGCCTGGCGCCCCCGCCCCACCGACTACAATTCCGGCGCCATCTGGCGCTTCGCCCAGAACGTCGGCCCCGCCCACCTCGGCGCGCTGACGCATCCGGGCGCCGCGGCGGAAACGCATTGCTACGCAGACTTGTAAAAAGGCAGGGTGCCGCCCTGGACCCGCTGGGGGCCGGGAGGCCCCAGACCCCTGGAGTTAGGAGGCCGCCGATGCGGAACGCCGGATGAACGAGAGCGCCACCTCCGAAACACAGGCCGCCGGCACGCCGGCCGCCCCGCCCGAGGAAAAACGCCCCTACCCCCTGCCCGCCGCCCTGCCCACCCAGGCCGGCCCGCTCGGCATCCGGTTCGACTTCAATCTCGGCGCCCGCGTCACCGTGCCGGACGGCAAGCCTTGGCGCGTCCGGCTGTGGGACCGCGATACCGGCAACATCCTGTTCGAAAGCAGCGCCGGTGCGGCCTACATCAACAGCACCAAGCGTTACTACCTGCGCTTCGGCATCGAAATCTTCGTCGAGAACGACTGTATCTTCCGCCACGACTATGACGCCCGCGAGCAGCGCGTGCTCATCCAGTTCCCGGTCGGCACGCTCGGCGACATCATGGGCTGGTTCCCCTACGCCGTAAAATTCCAGGAGCGGCACGGCTGCCGCCTCACCTGCACCATGTCCGAACTTCTCATTCCGCTGTACCGGGACGCCTATCCGGACATCGCCTTCGTCACCCACGAGGAGGTGAAGCCGGAAGACTTCTACGCCAGCTACTGCATCGGTTTGTTTTTCGACGACGAGGACCGGGTCTGGCAACCCTGCGACTTCCGCCTGGTCGGCCTGCACCGCACCGCCGGCTACATCCTCGGCGTCGACCCCACGGAGATGCCACCCAAACTCGGCCTGGCCGACGATGGCCCGCCGATCGCCGAGCCCTATGTCTGCATCGCCGTGCAGAGCACCACGCAAGCCAAATACTGGAACAACCCGAACGGCTGGCGCGAGGTGGTGGCGTATCTGAAGGCGCAGGGCCTGCGCGTCATCTGCATCGACCAGAAGCCGACGCATGGTTTCGGCCTGGTCTGGAATCACATCCCCCACGGCGTCGAAGACATGACCGGCGACCGCCCACTGGCCGAGCGGGTGCGCTGGCTGCGCCACGCCAAGGCCTTCATCGGCCTCTCCAGCGGGCTTTCATGGCTGGCCTGGGCGGCGGAGGTGCCGGTGGTGATGATCTCCGGCTTCACCCACCCCACCAACGAGTTCGACACGCCGTACCGCGTCATCAACTACCACGCCTGCAACTCCTGCTGGAACGACGTGCGGCACCGCTTCGACCACAAAGATTTTTTGTGGTGCCCGCGCAACGCCAACACGCCGCGGCAATTCGAATGCACGCGGCTGATCACCGCTTCCCAAGTGATCGCGACGCTGCGCACCGTCCCCGGCCTCGCCGCCCGCACCCTGGCTTTGGCGGAGGCTGACTAAGAGGCTGACCCAACGTGATGGATCACCTGAAACGATCCTTCATAGATCATGGTGATCGAGACATAGAGTACGATGCCGAGGCCGATCCAGGCCAGGAACCGGAACCGCGTCAGCAGCCGCGCCACCAAGCTGGCCGCCACCCCCATCAGCGCCACCGAGAACAGCAGGCCCAACGCCAGCACCGCCGGGTGGTCATGCGCGGCCCCGGCCACCGCCAGCACGTTGTCCAGGCTCATCGACACATCGGCCAGGATGATGCGGATGATCGCGGTGCGCAGTTGGCCGGTCGCCTTCACATCCGGCTGCTGCGCCGAATGGCGCAACTCCCGCGCCGACTTCCACACCACCCACAGCAGCAATATCCCGCCCGCCAGGGTCAGCCCGATCACCGCCAACAGCTTCACCGCCACCAGCGCGAAGAAGATGCGGATCACCGTGGCGCCGGCGATCCCGGCCCAGATCGCCCGGCGCCGCTGCGCCTCGGCCAAGCCATTGACCGCCAGGCCGATGACCACCGCGTTGTCGCCCGCCAGCACCAGGTCGATGAACAGCACCTGCAGCAGCACCGGCAGCAGGCCGACGAGGTTTGTAACACCCATCACTCCTGGTGGCGTGGCGGCGGCCCGCTTGTCAACGCCGGGGCGGCGGCTTAGGCGAGCCCCATGATTTCGCGTTATACAAGGCCCGAGGCCGCCGCCATCTGGTCGCCCGAGAACCGCTATCGCATCTGGTTCGAGATCGAGGCGCTAGCCTGTGAGGGCATGGCCGCGATCGGCGCCATCCCCGCCGCCGCCGCCGCCGCCATCCGCGAACGGGGGGCCGCGAAACTGATATCATTCGGCCCGAATGATATCAGAATCATCGACGAGATCGAGCGCGAGACCCGCCACGACGTCATCGCCTTCCTGACCTGGCTCGCCGACGCCATCGGCCCGGACAGCCGCTACGTGCATCAGGGCCTGACCTCCTCGGACGTGCTGGACACTTGCCTCGCCGTGCAGCTGACCCAGGCGGCGGAGCTGCTGCTCGCCGACCTCGACGCCCTGCTGGCGGCGCTGCGCCGCCGCGCCATCGAGCACAAGCACACCCTGACCATCGGCCGCAGCCACGGCATCCATGCCGAGCCGACCAGCTTCGGCCTTAAGCTCGCCGGCCACCATGCCGAGTTCGCCCGCAACCGCGCCCGGCTCATCGCGGCCCGCGCCGAGATCGCCACCTGCGCGATCTCCGGTGCGGTCGGCACCTTCGCCCACGTCGATCCGCGGGTCGAAGCCTATGTGGCGGAACGGCTGGGGCTGGCGGTGGAGCCGGTCTCCACCCAGGTGATCCCGCGCGACCGCCACGCGATGTTCTTCGCCACCCTCGGCGTCATCGCTTCCGGCGTCGAGCGGCTGGCGACCGAGGTGCGGCATCTGCAACGCTCGGAAGTGCGGGAGGCGGAGGAGTTCTTCCACGCCGGCCAGAAAGGCTCCTCGGCGATGCCGCACAAGCGCAACCCGGTGCTGTCGGAGAACCTCACCGGCCTGGCCCGGCTGGTGCGCGGCGCGGTGATCCCGGCGCTGGAGAACGTCGCCCTCTGGCACGAGCGCGACATCAGCCACTCCTCGGTGGAGCGCGGCATCGGCCCGGACGCCACGGTGACGCTGGATTTCGCGCTGGCGCGTCTGGCCGGCATGATCGACAAGCTCACCATCTACCCGGAGCGGATGCTGGCGAACCTGGAGAGCCTCGGCGGCGTCGTGCATTCCGGCGAGGTGCTGCTGGCACTGACCCGCGCCGGCATCTCACGCGAGGACGCCTACGCCATCGTGCAGCGCCACGCGATGGCGACCTGGAACACGCTCGGCCAACCCGGCGCCGCCGACTTCCGCGCCCACCTGCTGGCCGATCCGGCCGTGGCGGCCCATGTGACGGCCGAGCAGATCGACGCGGCGATGGACGCCAACCTCCACCTCGCCCAGATCGACGCGCTGTTCGATCGCATCTTCGGCTGATGTGTACCGTCGTCCTGCGGAGCGGCGCGGACGGCGTGTTCATCGGCGCCAATCGGGACGAGATGATCGGCCGGCCCTGGACCCCGCCGGCGGCGCACTGGCCGGAGCTGCCGGGGGTGATCGCCGGGCGCGACACGCTGGCCGGCGGCACCTGGCTCGGCATCAACGCCCACGGCGTGGTGGCGGCGGTGCTGAACCGGCGCGGCAGCCTTGGCCCGGCACCCGGCAAGCGCAGCCGGGGCGAGTTGCCGCTGCGGGCCCTGGCCGAAGCCGATGCCGGCGCCGCCGCGGCGGCCATCGCGGCGCTGGAGGCCGGGCTGTACCGCAGCTTCAACATGGTCATCGCCGACCGCGACGGCGGGTTCTTCCTGCGCGGCCTGGAGCACGGCACGCCGGAGCCGCAAGCGCTTGGGCCCGGCGACTGGATGATCACCGCCGGCGAACCCAACGAAGCCGCGAACCCCCGCATCGCGCGGCACCTGCCCCGCTTCGAGGCCGCCGAATTTTCAAAATGGCCGGATTTGCTGGCCGACGATACAGGGCCGTGGAACACCGCCCTCAACGTGCCGCCGCGTGACGGCTTCGGCACCGTCTGCTCTTCCGTCATCGCATTGCCGCGCGACGGTTCGCCGCGCTGGCGTTTCGCACCGGGCCCGCCCGATCGGGCCGCGTTCGCCACGGTCGACCTTGCGGCATCGGCTTGAGTGACTCTACAACACCGAAAGCCACGTCCATGCCGGAACTGCCAAGAAGGCACCAAAAATGAATAACTTCGTGCTCGCCATCATCGACAACCCGCATCTCGTCGACGAGTTCGGGGAGATCGCGCGGCGCGGCGAAGCGGCGGGCTATACGGTGCTGCGCTACGCCGACGATAAAGTGTTTCAGGCGGCAGATTCCGATCACCCCTCGATTGCGGCGATCCTCTGCCTCGGCCAGACACGCTGCGACGCTGCCTTGATCGCGCGGATGCCGCGGCTTGCCCTGCTGCTCTCGGCGGTGACCGGGATCGAAGGCTTCGACATCGAAGCGGCGACGGCGCGGGGTGTTCTAATTGGCAACGGTCAGGTCGAGCTCAATTACATACAGATGGCCGAAGCGACGATTCTGCTGATTCTCGCCGCGCTATACGATTTCAACTTCACCCAGCGTGTGTTGCGCGAGGGGGTGCCGCAACCTCATCCGCTGCGGGCGCGGCTGCTGCGGCACCGGACCATCGGCTTCGTCGGGTTCGGGCGCATTGCCCAGGAAGTGGCGAGACGGCTGGCGGCCTGGGACGCGCCGATGATCGCTTATGTGCACCGCCCCAATCCAAGTCTTGAAAAGTTTGGCGTGAAGCCGGTCGAGCTCGAGAGCCTGCTTCGCGAAGCCGATATCGTCAGCCTGCATTGCAGCCTGAATGCGCAGACCCGCCATATTATCGACGCGCGCCGTCTCGCTTCGATGAAAAACAGCGCGATCATCGTCAATACGGGGCGCGGCGGTCTGATCGACGAGGCGGCCCTGTGCGCGGCACTCGCCGAAGGCCAAATCGCCGGCGCCGCTCTCGATGTGTTCGAGGTCGAACCGCTGCCGGCGGCCAGCCCGCTGCGCCAGCTGCCGAACGTGATCCTGACGCCGCATTCGGTGGGCCATACCGATGAATGCCAGAAAGCGATCATGGAGAATGCCTGGGAAAGCATCCGCCGGGTCGCGCACGGTGAGCCCCCCGTGTTGCTCAAGAACCCCGACGCCCTCGCGGCCTGGCAAGCCCGATATGCGGTCGGCGGAACCTGCTAGCACGATGGATTCCGCCGGCGACAGAGGTTTCGGGCCAACGGCGGCAACAGGCCTCGCCGTCCCGCCGGTCGCAGCCCGCGCTTACGCCATTCTGGCGCTGCTCTTTGCCTTCCAGACGATCAATTTTTTCGACAAGCTGGCCTTCGGCATCTCCGGCGTCTCGATCATGCAGGAGTTCTCGTTCACGCCCAAGCAATTCGGGTTGCTGGGCGCCGCCTTTTTCATCGTCTTTGCCATCGGCGGGATCGCAACCGGGCTGATCTTCGTAGGGCGCTACAGCAACAAATCGATCCTGCTGGTTCTCGCCGCGATCTGGACCATAAGCCAGTTTCCGGTCGCGTTTACCCATTCGATCACCGTCATCGTGCTTTGCAGGCTGCTGCTCGGCCTTGGCGAAGGTGCTGGCATCTCGATTGCGATGGCCGTTGCCTATGAATGGTTTCCGCCGCAGCGGCGTAGTCTGGCCACGGCGGTGATCCTGCAAGGCATCTGCGCCGGGTTTCTCATCGGCGGTCCGCTTCTGACGTTCTTTGTCGTGCATTACGGCTGGCGGTCGAGCTTTCTGGTCTGCGGCATTTTCAGCCTGGTCTGGATGGCCGTGTGGTGGATCGTCGGCCGCGAAGGGCCGTTTTCCGGCCGGCTCGAAGACCCGGGGCCACAGTCGCGTTTGCCGATCCGGGTGTTGTGGTTCGACCGGACCGTGATCGGCGTGCTGCTGGTCAACTTCGCCACCTACTGGGTGGTCGGCATGGCGGCGGTTTGGTTGCCGCCGTATCTGCGGCTCGGACTCGGGTACGGGGCGGTGGACGCCGGCTGGATCATTTCCGCCATCTATGTCGTCCAGTCGCCGCTGTTGCTTCTCGGCTCCGCGTTGGCCCAGACGATGCGCCGCCGCGGCTGGTCCGCCCGGATCAGCCTGGGCTGGAGTTCGGGCTTTGCGTTGCTGCTGAGCGGGCTCGCGCTGATCCTGGCGGTGCGCGGCGAACCGGGCGCACCGCAGACCATGCTGCTGGCGCTTGGCTTCTCGATGCCCAGCCTGACGACGATCTATTGTCCGGTGATCCTGGCCGATGTGGTGCCGCCGGTGCAGCGGGCGCGTCTTTTGGTCGTCATCATCTCGGTCGGGGTGATGGGCGCGGTTTGTTCGACCTACGGCAACGGCTGGATCGTAAGCAGCTTTCCGGGCGACCCGCGAACCGGCTATGCCGTTGCCTTCGGGCTTGGCGGCGCGGTCCTGTTGCTCGGCGCGTTGATCGGCTTTGGCTTGTTGTTCCCGGAAAGGACGCTGGCGCGCTTCGACCGCATCCGGGCTACGGTGAATGCCGATTGATGTAACTCATGGAACAAATTGGAGCAGGCAACGAAATGCACGACAGGATACTGACCCGAATTTCCGACGCTGAACTGGAGCGGCGTTGGAGCGCCCTGCGGCAAGCCATGCGGGCGGCCGCGCTCGACGCGCTGATCTTTCAGGGCTCGAACGACTGGCTCGGCGGCTATGCCAAATGGCTCACCGACCTGCCGGCGCAAAACGGCTACCCGCGCAGCGTCGTCTTCCACGCCGATGGACCGATGACGATCGTCGAAATGGGCACCTTCGACGCGCATCGGGATCTCGGCGGGGAGGATCCTTTGCATCGGGGTGTTGGGGACTGGATCGGGGTCCCGGCATTTCTGTCGATCGACTATACCCACCCGTATGAAGGCCGTCTCGTTGCCGAAACGATCCAGCGCCGAGGTTACCGGAACGTCGGTTTCGTGGGCAAAGGCGGCATGCCGCATGGCTTTGTAAGCGCGATACAAACGGCGCTGGAAGGCGCTGCGTCCTTCAGCGATGCCACGGCAATCGTGGATGCGATCAAGGCGATCAAAAGCGCCGAGGAGACCCAGCTGATCCTGGCCGCGGCTTCCCTTCAGGACGATGTGTTCGCCGAGGTGCTGGGGATGATAAAGCCGGGGCTGCGGGACGTCGATGTCACGTCTTTCGCGTTTCAGGCCGCGCAGAAGCGCGGCGCCGAACAGGGGGTCATCTTGGGCGGCTCGGCGCCGCTTGGCATGCGGTCGAGCTTTGTGGGGCGGCATCTGCAAGGCCGCGCCCTGCAGCCCAACGACCATCTATCTTTGCTGATCGAAGTTAACGGCCCCGGCGGATTTTACACCGAACTGGCGCGCACGATTGTGTTGGGCCGGGCCTCGAACGAGTTGCTCGACGGTTTCGCCAGCGTAAAAGCCGCGCAGGATTTCACGCTGGCGCAGCTGCGGCCGGGAACCTCATGCGCCGCGGTTGCCGCCGCCCATGACGATTATATGCGGGCCCATGACCTGCCGGAAGAGAAGCGGCTGTACGCGCACGGCCAGGGCTACGACATGGTCGAACGGCCGCTGATCCGGCATGACGAAACCATGGATCTTGCGGCCGGCATGTGCCTGGCGGTCCACCCCGGCTATGAAACCGACCGCATGTTCGCGGTCATTTGCGATAACTACCTGCTGGCGGAAGATGGTTGCGGGGCCAGCCTGCACAAAACCGAGAAGCGGGTGTTCGAGTTGAGTTAATCCGTGATCCTTGCGGCTTCCGCCGAACCGCGCTAGCCAAACTCAACAATAAGTTCGAGGAAACGGGTCATGGCGTCTCCCTGGCGCATCCTTTTGTTGCTGGTCTTCGTGATCACGCTGGCGGTGCCGTTCTTCAACCGCGCCGGCCCCGCGCTGTTCGGCTTCCCGTTTTTCTATTGGTACCAGATCGTCGCCGTGCCGGTCTCCTCGCTGCTGATCTTCATCGTCTTCCTGGCCGAGGATAAAGCCGAAACCACGGGTGAGCGGCTATGACCTATCCTGTCGCCACCATCATCTTCCTGGCCCTGATCGCCTTCGTCATCATCCTCGGCTTCACCGCCGGGCGCTGGAAGGCGGCGGACCTGCACAGCATCGAGGAATGGGGCCTGGGCGGCCGGCGCTTCGGCACGCTGATCTCCTGGTTCCTGATCGGCGGCGACGTCTATACCGCCTACACCTTCATCGCGATCCCGGCGCTGATGTTCGGCGCCGGCGCCATCGGCTTCTTCGCCGTGCCCTACACGGTGGTTTGTTACCCGATCCTCTATCTGGTGTTCCCGAAACTCTGGCGGGTGGCGCAACGCCACGGCTTCATCACCGGGCCGGAATTCGTCCGCGGCCGCTACGGCAACCGCTGGCTGGCGCTGGCCATCGGCGTCACCGGCATCTTCGCCACCATGCCGTATATCGCGCTGCAGCTGGTCGGCATGCAGGTGGTGATCGGCGCGCTCGGACTGCCCGGCCACCTGCCGCTCATCATCGCCTTCGTGGTGCTGGCCGCTTTCACTTACACCTCCGGCCTGCGCGCGCCGGCGATGATCTCGATCGTCAAGGACCTGCTGATCTACCTCACGGTCATCGTCGCCATCATCGTGATCCCGGTCGAACTCGGCGGCTTCGGCGCCATCTTCGCCAAAATCCCACCCGCCAAGCTGCTGCTGGCGATCCCGAAGGCCGGCAGCACCGGCGCCTATACGGGCTACGCCACGCTCGCCCTTGGCTCGGCGATGGCGCTGTTCCTGTACCCGCACACCACCACCGGCATCCTGAGCGCCAGCGGCCCGCGGGTGATCCGCCGCAACGCCGCGCTGCTGCCGGCCTACACCATCATGCTCGGCATGCTGGCGCTGCTCGGCTTCATGGCGTTCGCTTCCGGGGTTTCGGCGATGCCGCAATTCGCCGCCGGCTTCAAACACTATGGCCCCAGCTTCGCGGTGCCGGCGCTGGTGCTGAATTCCTTCCCCGCCTGGTTCGCCGGCGTCGCCTTCGGCGCCATCGCCATCGGCGCGCTGGTGCCGGCGGCGATCATGGCCATCGCCTCTGCCAACATCTTCACCCGCGACATCTACAAGCAGTTCGTCGCCACCACCTCGCCCGCCACGGAAACCCAGATCGCCAAGCTGTTCTCGATCGTGATGATCCTTGGCGCCGTCGCCTTCATCCTGGTCATCCCGCTCACCTACGCGGTGCAGCTGCAACTGCTCGGCGGCATGTGGATCATCCAGACCTTCCCCGCCATCGCCTTCTCGGTCTTCACCCGCTTCTTCAACGGCTGGGCGCTGCTGTGCGGCTGGGCCGTCGGCATCGCCCTGGCGACCTGGCTCGCCTACCTCAACCACTTCACCGTCTCGACCTACCCGTTCCACATCCTCGGCTACACGGTGCCCAGCTACATTGCTTTCGCCACCGTACTGGTGAACATCGTGGTCGCCGCGGCGCTGAGCCTGGTGCTCAACGCCGTCGCTTCGGATAAGACATCCGACATCACGGTTGCGGCGGACTACGTTTAAGTAAGGGCCTCCGGCGGCCGGGGCCGCGAGGCCCCGGACCCCTATAGTGGGGTTGGCCACTCACAGGTTCGGATAGTTTACTGCGCTTCGCGCTGATGTGGTTAGATCGCGCCTGGCCCGCGCGAAGCGCATTATTTTGCCCTACCCTATGAGTGGCCAAGCACGATCCAAACTATAGGGGTCCGGGGCCTCGCGGCCCCGGCGGGTCCAGGGCAGCGCCCTGGCCTAAAAAATCTTATTGATCAGATCGTCACCAATCCCGAAGCCGGCACCGGTCATGATGGCGCGGCCGAAGCCGGAGTTGAACAGGCCGCCCAGCATGCCGCCTTGTTGCGGGTAGCCTTGCTGTGGATAGGCCTGTTGGGGATAGGGTTGCGGCGGGTAGGGCTGGGCCGGGTTCTGCTGCCAGGGGGTGGAGGGCACAGATTGCGGCATTTGCTGCAGCGCCTGGTGCTGGTTCTCGACGAAGCCGTGCAGCGACTGCAGCAGGTTGGAGACCTGGTTTTGCTCGGCCTGGATCGCCAACGCGATGCTTTTCAGGTCCAGCAGCCACTCGCGGGCATCCTGATTGCCTGATTGGGTGGCGGTTTGCAGTTTGGTGGCGAGGTCTTTCAGCTCCTGCACGGTCTGCTGCGCCTGGCTTTGCAACTGCCCGTACTGGCTGTCGATCGTTTGGATGTCCATGGTCCGGCCTCCCTAGAAAGATAGCCCGTTATAGACGGTTCCCCCGCGCCTGAAAAACGCCTTCGGTCAGGCCGCTTGTTTGCGCATTTCCGCGTAAGCCGCGCAGGCGGCGCCGAAGGCTTGGAACAGGCGGAGGCGGTCGGGGAAGTGCATCACCTCCCATTCCGGGTGCCACTGCACCGCGATCGCGAAGCTTTTGGCGCCGGCGACCCGCACCGCCTCGATGGTGCCGTCCGGCGCCACCGCTTCCACCACCAGCCCGGGCGCCACCTGGTCCAGCCCCTGGCCGTGCAGGGAGTTGACCTCGATCTCGTCGCCGCCGCTGATCCGCGCCAGCTCGCCGGAGAGGCGGACGCCGTGTTTCAGCCGGAACAGTTGCTCGCGCGGGCCTTCGCCGGCGCGGTGATCCATGCGCCCGGGCAGCTTGTGGACTTCCTGGAACAGTGTGCCGCCGAGGGCGACGTTGAGTTCCTGCATGCCGCGGCAGATGCACAGGATCGGCATGCCGAGGTCGAGTGCAGCGCGGATCATCGGCAGGGTGGTGGCGTCGCGGTCCGGGTCGTGCTGCTCCGGCGTCGCGTCGAAATCGGCACCGTAGCGCAGCGGCGCGACGTTGGAGGGGCTGCCGTCGAACAGGATGCCGTCCAGCCGGTCCAGGAGCGGCAGCATCGCCTCGCCCTCCGGCGGGATCAAGAGCGGGATCGCGCCCGAAGCCTGCATCAGCGCCGCGCCGTAGCGGGCCGGGGTGGCGTGCTGCAGGTAGTTGCCGACGGTTTTGGTGCAGGCGGGAACACCGACGACGCTGGCCGAAGACTTCAACATTTCAACTCTCCGCGGGACCGAAGACTATACGGGGCCGGCGCGCTGCCGCAAGCGCCGCGGCGCCCGCGCATAGCAGCATCGCCGCCGCCATCGGCCGCGCCGTGCCGTCCGCGACGATGCCCATGAGGATGCCGGCCACCCCGCCACCGGTATATTGCAGCGTCCCCAGCAATGCGGCGGCGCTGCCGGCATGGGCCTGGTGGCGGGACAGCGCACCGACCATCGCACTCGGCGGCACCAGGCCGAAGCCGCATTCGCAGACCAGCAGCAGCAGGATCACCGGCAACGCGCCGCCGCCGAGGAACGCCACCACCGTTATCGCCAGGCTGGCCGCCAGCAGCACGCCGATGCCGCCGGTGATCACCGGGCCGATGCCGAAGCGCGCCACCAGATGCGGGCTGACCAGGTTGTAGCCGATATAGGCGGCGGCGTTGGCGCCGAACAGCAAAGCATAGCCGGCGGTGGACCAGTGATAATGGGTTATGAATATCTCTGGCGACGCGCTGAGGTAGCAGAACAGCCCGGCGAAGACGAAGGTCATCGTCAAGGCGTGGGTGATGAAGGCGTGCTCCCGGAAGATCATGGCGTAGCGGATGATCACCGGGACCAGGCCAATGCGGGTGCGGCGCGCCGGCGGCAGCGTCTCCGGCAGCCTGTACCAGACCAGCGCCGCCGCGACCGCGCCGTAGATCGCGGCGATGCCGAACACCAGCCGCCAGCTGCCGAGCGCGATCAACCCGGTGCCGAGCATCGGTGCGGCGATCGGCGCCACGCCCATCACCATCATCAGCTCGGAGAACAGTTTGGCGGCGGCTGGCCCGTCCGCCAGGTCGCGCACCATGGCGCGCGGCAGCACGACGCCGGCGGAGGCGCCGAAGGCGGCAAGGGCCCGGAACAGCGCAAAGGAGGCAGTGCTCCAGGCGACGGCGCAGCCCACTGAAGCCAGCGTGTAGATGGCGAGGCCAACCAGCAGCGGCACCCGCCGGCCGAGCCGGTCGGACAACGCGCCTTGCGTCATCTGCCCGACCGCCAGGCCGATGAAATACGCCGCCAGCGAGTATTGCGGCGCCGCCACGTTATGGAAATCGGCGGCGATGCGCGGAAAGGCCGGGAGGTACATGTCAACCGAAACCGGCCCGATGGCGATGAGGAACCCAAGCAGCAAAGGCAGACGGCGGGTGACGGCGGGGGGAGACATTGCCGGGTGCTTAGCCAGCTTTACTCTTGTGGAGAACCCTCGTTACGGCAGGCCAGGACCTCGGCCCGTACCGGCTTCAGGAGTATCGTCTTTGCGAGGAGCAAAGCGACAAAACAATCCAGAATCTGCCGCCAACAACCCAACGCGGATGATGATTGGCTTGTTTGCTGGTTGAGTAGAGGCGATCAAACCATAGCCGCTGGCTAGGTAGGCTAAGGCTTGGTTCATAAATTGCCGCGTTGGCGACGCCGGCTGCAATGACCAAGGAAGGCGCCTGGCAAAGACTCTATTCCTCGTCCCGCTCGCGCCGCACCAGCACCTCGCGCTTGCCGACGTGGTTGGCGATGCTCACCACGCCTTCCTTTTCCATCTGCTCGATCAGCTTGGCGGCGCGGTTGTAGCCGATGGCGAGGTGGCGCTGGATGAAGGAGGTGCTGGCCTTGCCCTCGCGCGCTACCAGCGCCACCGCCTGGTCGTATAGCCCGGCCTCGCCGGTGGTGTTGCCGCCGATCAGCCCCGGCATCGGCGTCGCGGCGTCGTCGTCCACCGGCTCGGTGACTTCCTCGACATAGGCCGGCTCGCCCTGCTCGCGCAGATACGCCACCACATCCTCGACTTCGCGGTCGGAGACGAACGGGCCGTGGACCCGGGTGATGCGGCCGCCGCCCTGCATGTACAACAGGTCGCCCTGGCCCAGCAGTTGCTCGGCGCCCTGCTCGCCCAGGATGGTGCGGCTGTCGAATTTGGAGATCACCTGGAAGCTGATCCGGGTCGGGAAATTTGCCTTGATGGTGCCGGTGATGACATCCACGGAGGGCCGCTGCGTCGCCATGATGACATGGATGCCGGCGGCACGGGCCATCTGCGCCAGGCGCTGCACCGCGATCTCGATCTCCTTGCCGGCGACCATCATCAGATCCGCCATCTCGTCGATGAACACCACGATGAACGGCAGCGGCTCCAGAGCCAGCGGCTGGTCCTCGAAGACCGGGCGGCCGGTTTCGGCGTCGAAGCCGGTCTGCACCCGGCGCGTCACCACCTCGCCGCGCGACCGGGCCTCGTTCACCCGGTCGTTATAGCCGGCCATGTTGCGGACCGAGAGCTGGGTCATCGAGCGGTAGCGCCGCTCCATCTCCCGCACCACCCATTTTAGCGCCGCCACAGCCTTGGCGGGTTCGGTGACGACCGGCGCCATCAGATGCGGGATGCCGTCATAGACCGAGAGTTCCAGCATCTTGGGGTCGATGAGGATGAGCCGGCACTGCTCCGGCGAGAGCCGGTACAACAGGCTCATGATCATCGCGTTGATCCCGACAGACTTGCCGGAGCCGGTGGTGCCGGCGACCAGCAGATGCGGCATCCGCGCCAAATCGGCGATGATCGGCGCGCCCGAGATGTCCTTGCCGAGCGCGATCGCGAGCTTGCCGGTCTGCTGCTCCCAGGCCACCGCGCCCAGCAGCTCCGAGAGGAACACGGTCTCGCGCCGCGCGTTCGGCACTTCGATGCCGATGACGTTGCGCCCGGAGACGGTGGCGATCCGGACCGCGACCACCGAGAGCGACCGGGCGATGTCGTCGGCGAGGCCGACGACGCGAGCCGAGCGGATGCCCGGCGCCGGCTCCAGCTCGTACAGCGTCACCACCGGGCCGGGGCGGATTTCGACGATTTTGCCTTGCACGCCATAATCCTGCAGCACGGTTTCCAGCAGCCGGGCGTTGGCTTGCAGGGATTCGGCGGAGGGGCCGCTGGCGGCGCGGTGCGGCGCCGGTTGCAGCAATTCGAGCGAGGGGAAGTTCCAGCCGGCATCGAGCAGCGGCAGGCGCTCCTGCTTCGGCGCCGCCTGTTTGGCGACCACCGCGGCCTTCACCGCCGGTCGGCTGCGAAATTTCAGGATCGGCCCGGGCATGTCTCCCGCCGGGTCCGGTATCTCGTCGTCGGCCACGTCCTGTTCCGGCGGCGGGCCGGCCTGGGCGGAGGCACTTTGCAGCAGCGGGGTAAGCCAGGAGGTGACGGTCTCGGCGCCACGCCTGCCGCCGGCGACCGAGGCCGCCGCCATCCGCGCCGCGGTGCGCCCGCCGCTGCGCCATTCGTTCGGCGTGAAGCCGAGGGCAAAACCGAAAGCGGCGAGGGTGAGGACCAGCGTGCCGAGCATGGCGATGCCGCCGCCGACCCGGCCGAGCGTGGTATGCCCAGCGCCGACGATGGCGTGCGCCAGCAACAGCCCGGCAGCGCCGCCGATGCCGGCAGGCACCGGCCAAGTGGCGCGCGGGCCGGGGATCACCTCGGTCGCGATCGCCAAAGCCGCCGCGGCCAGCGGCAGCGCCAGGGCGCCCAGCACGATCCGGGTTTTCAGGTAACCGATCCGGCCGCGCGCGCCGAGCCGGTAACTCCAGGCCAGCAGGACCAGCGCCGGGATGCAGCCGGCGAGGCCGAAGCCCTGCAACAGGAAGTCGGCGATGCCGGCCCCGGGGGCGCCGGCGAGGTTGAGGGTGGCGGCGCCGCCGGCGCTGTCGAAGGAAGGATCCTGGGCGTGGTAGGACAGTAGCGCGATCGCCAGCGTCAGCCCAGCCAGGGCGACCAGCACGGCGACGAATTCCGCCAGCCGGCGCCTGAGCTGCGCCCGCAACGCTGGCGAGATAAACCGCGAAGCCTGAAAAGAAACCGCCATCGCCGGCACTTCTAAACCGCTATCGTTTGATTCTCAAACAATAATGGTCGGGCCCGGCACGAAAAACGCCGGCCCCTTGCGGAGCCGGCGTCCTTCCACAAAGCGTGTGACGACCGATGTATCAGTCGCCCATCACCGGCACCCGCTGGCCGTCGGCATAGATCGCGTAGGCTTCCTCGCCATGCACCGCGTCATCGCCGATCAGCAGGGTCTCGTCGTCCAGCCGCAAGGCAACGAACAGGCCGATGATCTTCAGCAGGATGAAGGTGGCGATCACGTTCCACACGATGATGAAGGCAGCACCGTAGATCTGCAGCACCACCTGATGGAAATTGCCGTACCACCAGCCGGTGACGCTGAACGCGGAGTCCGTACCGGTCGCGTAATACTCGATCATCTTCGGGTCGGCGAGGATGCCGACGCCGATACCACCGACGATCGCCGCGACGCCGTGGGTGTGGATCACGCCCAGGGTATCGTCGACATAGCGGAACAAAGCGGTCTTGCCGTTGCCCAGGAAGTTCCAGGTCATCCAGGGCAGCGCCGCGGCGACGATGCCGATGATGATGGCGCCGGTGCCGTTGACGTAACCGGCGGCCGGGGTGATCGCGACCAGCCCGGTGATCATGCCGTTCACCGCGCCCAGTACCGAAGGCCGGCCGTATCTGAGCACGTCCATCACCACCCAGGTCAGCAGCGCCGCGGCGGTGGCGACATGGGTGTTGAGCACGCCGACGCCGGCATCGACGTTGACGGTGAACGGGTCACCGCCGTTGAACCCGGACCAGCCGAGCCAGAGCAGGCCGGCGCCGGCCAGGGTGATCAGCAGCGAGTTCGGCTGGAAGCTCTCGCGGTCGCGGGCGATGCGCGGCCCGATGACCGCGGCGGCGACGAAGCCGGAGCAGGCCGAGGCTAGATGGATCACGTAGCCGCCGGAGTAGTCGATCACGCCCATCTGCCCGAGCCAACCGCCACCCCAGAGCGAGTAGGCGCCGACCGAGTAGACGAAGGTGGTCCAGAGCGGCACGAAGATGATCCAGGCCTTGAAGCTGACCCGCCCTAGGATCGCGCCCAACAGAATGATCGGGGTGATCGCCGCGAACACGAACTGGAAGTACACCATGGTCGCCATGCCGTAGCCCAGGGCGGGCATGCCGGCGGACGCGGAGGGGATGATCGCCTCCTTCTCCATGAAGTAGGATGAGGTGGTCGGGCTCGGATGGCCGAGGAAGAAGTGGCCGCCAGTCCCCGGCACCACCAGCCAGCCTTTGCCGAAGGACATGCCGTAGGCCCAGAGCACCCAGACGATCAGCACGGCGGAAAACGCGTAGAACACCATGAAGGCGGAGTTGATCGCCCACTTTTTCTTCACCACGCCGCCGTAAAGCAGAGCGAGGCCGGGGATGCTCATGATCCCGACCAGCGTCGCCGCCGTAAGCTGCCAGGCGTTGTCGCCCGTATCGAGCCAGTTGCCCGGTAGTGCCTGAACTATCATACCCTCGTCTCCATCCGTCCCAGCGTGCGTTGCACAGAAGCATGGGCGCGCGTCAGGCGCTCCACAGGGCACAGGCTTTGCAGAATCCGTGCCAGAGAGCGAGCGCGACATCCGCGATGCGGAATTTGGTCGAAGCCGTAAAAGGACCGCTATCCGTCCGAAAGGTTGCCGTTAATTAAGACTTCGTCTGCCTCATCTTGAAGCAATGATATCTCGTGGCGGTCCTAGAGGCGGCCCGGCAGCGCTGCTATACCGGCGCCATGCAAGAAGAACAGGACGTTGCGATCATCGGCGCCGGACCGGTGGGCGGTGCACTGGCTTGCCGGCTGGCCCGCCTTGGCCGCCGGGTGGTCCTCGTCGACCGCGCCGCGCTGCCACCGATGGAGCACCCGGATTTCGATGGCCGGGCCTATGCCATCGCCGCCGGCAGCAAGCGCCTGCTGGACGAGGCCGGGCTGTGGGACGAGCTGCCTTACCCACCCTGCCCGATCCTCGATATCCGCGTCACCGACGGCAAGCCCGGCCGCCAGCCCTCGCCTTTACGCCTGCATTTCGACCACCGGGCGGTCGGCGCGGAGCCGTTCGGCTGGATCATCGAGGCGCGGGCGCTGCGCATCGCCATCAACCGCCGCCTGCATAACGACCCCAACATCCTGCTCCTGGCCCCGGGCGCGGCCCGCGTCAGCCGCACCGCGGCCGCCGCCCGGATCGAGATCGCCGGCCGGCCCCCGCTGTCCGCCCGGCTGGTGGTCGCGGCAGACGGGCGGGACAGCCGGCTGCGCGCCGAGGCCGGCATCCCGGTTACCCGCTTGGCTTATCGGCAATCCGCCGTGGTCTGCGCCGTCGCCCATGAGAAGCCGCACCAGGGTATGGCGCTCGAGCACTTCCTGCCCGGCGGCCCGTTCGCGCAGTTGCCGATGAGCGCCACGCCGGAACACGCCCATCTGTCCGCGATCGTCTTCACGGATAAGACCGACATCGTGGCGCGGCTCGCCGGGCTGGACGACGCCCGGTTCACCGCCGAGGTCGCCAAGCGGCTCGGCGACTATCTCGGCACAATCAAACTGGTAGGCCGGCGCTGGACCTATCCGCTCGCCGCCTTGCACGCCGCCCGCTACATCGCGCCGCGCCTGGCGCTGGTTGGCGACGCGGCGCATGGCATCCACCCGATCGCCGGCCAGGGGCTCAACCTCGGCCTGCGGGACGCCTTGGCGCTCACCGACCTGATCGCCGCCGATGATCCTGGTGCCGACCCAGGAGATGCCGCGCTGCTGGCCCGCTACCAGGCGCTACGCCGCCCGGCCAACCTGTTGATGCTGGCCGCGACCGACACGCTAGACCGGCTGTTCTCCACCGATTTTCCGCCGCTGCGCCTGGCCCGCGACCTCGGCCTTGCCGCCGTCGACCGCATGCCGGGCCTGAAACGGCGGTTCATGCTGGCCGCCATGGGAAAGTAGTTGTCATTGGTCGGTACTTAGACGGCCCGATGAGTGTTGACTTCGACTTATTTTAGATATATCTAAGTCATGTCGAACATCATAAGGAACCGACATTGAGACTTTTTCGAAGACTACGATCCAGGCATGAACACGATCATGCCGACCGCTGTACCGGCCGCCGCTTTGCGCATGGTTCGCACGGTCCTCACGATCACGGCGAGCGCCGTTTCGGCCGGGGCGGGCGGTTGGCCCGACTGCTGGAACACGGCGACCTGCGCCTCCTGGTCCTGCATCTGATCGCCGAGAAGCCCCGGCACGGCTACGAGATCATCAAGGCGATCGAGGAGCTGGCCGGCGGCGCCTACGCCCCGAGCCCCGGCGTGGTGTACCCGACGCTGACGCTGCTGGAGGAGCTGGGCCAGATCGCTGGAACCGCCGAAGGCAGCCGCAAGAGCTACGCCATCACGCCCACGGGCGCCGAGGCTCTGGCCGCCGGACAGGGCCCGTTGCAACTGATCCTGGAGCGTATCGGCCGGGCGCAGAGCCTGGAGCCCGGCCTGCCGGTGGTCCGCGCCATGGAGAACCTGCGCACGGCACTCCGCCTGAAACTCGGCCGCGCCGCCCTGGCTCCGGAAGCGACCCGCAGGATCGCCGACGCGCTGGACGCCGCCGCCCGCACCATCGAGGAGAGTTGAACATGCAGACCAACGCGACCATCCCGACCGGCAGCGCGAAGCGCTACCTCGGTCAGTTCGTCAAGCACTTCGCCCATAAGCTGCCATTCGCGCTGCTGAACACCAACGAGGTCGGCGAGGTGCGGTTTCCCTTCGGCCTCTGCGCCCTGGCCGCCGACGACGCGGCGTTGAAAATCTCGCTGCACGCCGAGGCGGAGGCGGAACTGCTGAGAATGCAGGACGTGGTCTCCAGCCACCTGCTCCGCTTCGCTTTCCGCGAGACGCTGCCGATCGACTGGCAGGCAGCGGCCTGACCACGCCGCTTTGACTATAGTTCGCCGAGCTGTGGCGATAACCTGATCCAGGCGGCCACCGCCTGGGTCTTCACCCTGCCCGCCTCGATGCTGCTTTCGGGAGTGCTGTTCACCATCTTCCGGGCGGTTTTCTGAACCTGCTTATCCGATTGCCTTAGTCCCTCGTAAATGCCAACAAAGCCGGAGAGGCTTTACGGGGGCAAGGGATGCATCTGGTTGGGATCGTCAACCCGCTTTACGTTGTCTCCGGCCTGTTCGTCGGGCTGCTGGTCGGGTTGACCGGGGTCGGCGGCGGCTCGTTGATGACACCGTTGCTGATCCTGCTGTTCGGCATCCATCCCTCCACCGCGGTCGGCACCGACCTGCTGTACGCCGCGGTGACCAAAACCGTCGGCACCGGCGTACACGGCCTCAACCACAACATCGACTGGAAGATCGTCGGCCGGCTGGCGTTGGGCAGCCTGCCGGCCACCATCCTCACCGTCATCGCCCTGCACCATTTCGGTACCACCGGACACCGCGCCGCGGCACTCATCACCGGCGTGCTCGGCGTCGCGCTGATCATCACCGCCATCACGTTGCTGCTGAAGGCGCCGATCATTAGCTTCGCGGTGCGCCGCAATCCGGATTTCGGTACCGACACTTCGGTCGGACTGACGATCGTGACCGGCATCGTTCTGGGCGTTCTGGTCTCGATTTCCTCGGTTGGCGCCGGCGCGCTCGGCACCACGGCGTTGCTGTTCCTCTACCCACGGTTGCCGGTGGCCCGGATCATCGGCTCGGACATCGCCCACGCGGTGCCGCTGACGCTGATCGCCGGGCTCGGCCATTGGTGGCTCGGCAATGTCAACACCAGCTTGCTCGCCTCGCTGCTGGTCGGCTCGATCCCCGGCATCGTGGTCGGCAGCTACTGCATCCGCTTCATGTCGGAGTCCGTGTTGCGGCCGCTGCTCGCCGTGGTCCTGCTGCTGGTATCTTTTAAATTGCTGTTCTGAGCACTGTCGTCGAGGCTGGCGGTTGCGCCGCGCCCGGCACCGCTTATCTGCTTGTTGGAAACCGCCAGCAGGAAACCGATGTCCCAGTCGTCTCACCACCGTGACCAGAGCGGTCAGCCGGATTTTTGCAGCGACGGCGATGCCTGCGCCGAGCTGGTCGCCGGGCTGCAACAGGCCAGCCCGCAGATCTCCCCGAAATATTTCTACGACGCCCTCGGCTCCAAGCTGTTCGAGGCGATCTGCCAGGTCGACGAGTATTATCTGACCAGGGTCGAGGCGGAGATATTTTCCGGCTACGCCGCGGAGATTGCCGCCGCCGCCGGCGCCGGCACGGTGCTGGTCGATCTCGGCGCCGGCAATTGCGCCAAGGCCGCCGGCCTGTTCGACGTCCTGAAGCCCAAGCAATACGTGCCGGTTGATATTTCGGCGGAATTCCTGCGGGCCGCGGTGGTCAGGCTGCGCGCCTTGCATCCGCGCCTGCCGATGCTGCCGGTCGGCCTGGATTTTGCCGACAGCCTGGCGCTGCCGCCGCGCGTCGAGCGCGGCAACCGGCTGTTCTTCTACCCCGGCTCGTCGATCGGCAACTTCACGCCGTTGCAGGCGGCGCAGTTCCTGGGCCGGGTCCGCGCCGCCTGCGCGCCCACCGGCCGGCCGGATGGCGGTCTGCTGATCGGCATCGACCTGGTGAAGGAAAGTGCCGTGCTGGAAGCGGCGTATGACGACGCGCTCGGCGTCACCGCCGCCTTCAACCGCAACGCTCTGCGCCACGTCAACGCGATCCTGGGCAGCGACTTCGCTTTGGCGCACTGGCGGCACCGGGCGCAGTTCAACCCGGAGCAGAGCCGGGTCGAGATGCATCTGCAGGCGACCCGCGCGCAAACCGTGCGCTGGCCGGGCGGGCAGCGCGATTTTGCCGCCGGTGCCGCCATCCACACCGAGAACAGCTACAAGTACACCGAGGCCGGGTTCGTGAAGCTGCTGGAGAGTGCAGGCTTCGGCCTGGTGCAATGCTGGACCGATCCGGCCCACCGCTTCCTGGTCTGCCATGCTCGAGCGGTCTGAGTCCGCGCCGCCGCCGGAGATAGCGGCGGCGGGCCCGCTTGCCGCCCGGTTCGTGGCGGTGCGGCGGCTCTCGGCGCAACTCGCGGCGCCGCTGTCGGACGAGGATTGCCTGGCGCAGTCGATGCCCGATGCCAGCCCGGTCAAATGGCACCTGGCCCACACCACCTGGTTTTTCGAGACCTTTGTCCTGGAACGCTTCGAGGCTGGTTTCGCGCCGTTCCATCAGGCGTTCCGGGTGCTGTTCAACTCCTATTACAACGGCATCGGCGAGAAGCATCCCCGTCTGGAGCGCGGCCTGGTCACCCGGCCATCGCGGCGCGAGGTGCTGGCCTACCGCAACAACGTCGATGGCCGGATCGTCGCGTTGCTGGAGAGCCGGTTGCCGCCCGATCTCGCCGATGCGGCGGCGGGGTTGATCGAGCTTGGGTTGCAGCATGAGCAACAGCACCAGGAACTGATCCTGACAGACGTGATGCACCTGCTGAGCCGCAACCCGTTGCTGCCTGCGTATGACGAAGGTTTCGCGTCTTTGGCACCGGCCGGGCCGCTGGAATGGCGCGACTTCGAAGCCGGCATCGTCTCCATTGGCCACACCGGCGAAACCTTCTGCTTCGACAACGAACTGCCCCGGCACCGGCAATTCGTCGAGCCCTACGCCCTCGCCAGCCGGCTGGTCACCAATGCCGAATACGCCGCTTTCATCGCCGCCGGGGGCTACACGGAGCCATCCTGCTGGCTTTCGGAAGGCTGGGACTGGGTGCGGACCCAGCAGCTGACCCAACCGATCTACTGGACTAAAAGCCACGCCGGCTGGCAGGAATTCACCCTTGCTGGCCTGCAACCTTTGCAACCGGACGCGCCGGCGCTGCATCTCTCTTACTACGAAGCCAGCGCCTATGCCGCGTATGCCGGCGCCCGGTTGCCGACCGAGGCCGAATGGGAACACGCCGCGCAGGCCGCCGACCTGCCGCAGATGTTCGGGCCGGCCTGGCAATGGACCAGCAGCGCCTACGCCCCCTACCCCGGCTTCGTTACCGCACCCGGCGCGATCGGCGAATACAACGGCAAGTTCATGGTCAACCAATACATCCTGCGCGGCGCCTCTCTCGCCACGCCGGCTGGGCATTCCCGCCCCACCTACCGCAACTTCTTCCCCGCCACGGCGCGGTGGCAGTTCTCCGGGGTGCGGCTGGCGAAGTAAAAGCTTCCGGCAGCGCGGCATCTTGTGACAAGGATGCCACGCTGCCAATCTTGCGCGAAAACGCGCTGTACAGACGACCGGACTTCTGTTACCTGCACGACCCGAATTCCAGGATGGAGGGCTTGTTTATGAAGATTCAACGTTGCCCCGCCGGGATCGCCCGAAAGATGGCTCGCAGCTTTTAGTTAGCGCGCGTTTTCTTCGCTTCCGCTGAATTAATCTCTTTGTGAAGGCCGGGTCTGAGACCCGGATTGCCCAATGTTGTACCGCCTGTGCGCGGACGCGCTTGCGCGTCTCGTTGCAGCCGAGCCTTTGCACTTTGCGAGGTTTGCTGCTGCTCACGTCGCTTTCGTTCCGATCGGCATCTTCGCCGGCGTAACGATCGTGACGTTGTTTGTTCTGATCTCGGTCGAGGTCGGGGAACGGCGACGCGCACGTCAACACTTGAGCATTTTGAAGCTGCGCGCGCCGTCCCGGTTCGTGGTGATACAAGGCGGCAAACCCGAAGCTGCGTTTCAAAGTCTTCCAGTACGGCGCGTGTAAAGCACGGTGCGAACACCGCCGGGGTACGGAAGTAGATCGATTTGAAATATCCGCGATTCTTCCGGTCCAAAAAGTCGGTAAAGCCCATACCTTCGGTGCCAATTCGACTGGACAGCATCGGCCGCGGGTCAGGCTGGCGTGGCTCGGACCAAGTTGCCGAGCGGCATCGCCTGCCGCGCGCACACCTCCCACCAAACATTGTCGCGATCCTGCAGCACAAAACCAAGCACGCCATTCTCGGTTTGCAGCGGGCCTACCTCCTTCATTTCATATAATTCCGAGTCACGGAGCGCCGCCTCGTAGGCGGCGCGCACCGCATCCTCGCTCGCAACGTGCAGACAGAAACGGTTCTCGACGTTCTGTGGCTTCAGCTTCATACCGGAGCGTACACACACAAGTTGCCATGTGCCGCCCGCTGAGGCGTAAAGCGCCATCGGCAGCGGCCTGATCACCGTGAGGCCGAGGAACTCTTCGTAAAATCGTTGCGTCGCGTCGAGATCGCGCACTTCGGCGGTGCCGTGGGAAAGTTCGGCATTGAGCAGGTCGGTCATTGTCTGGCCTCGACGGTCTTGCCTTCGGCCGCCATCAAATCCGTATAGGTAGCGCCGGGCTCGCGGTATTCGACCTCCCACCAGTTGCTATCGGCGTCGGCAATATAGAAAGAGTAGGAGCCGTGCTGCTCGCGGGGCTTCTGCAGGCGCTTCAGCCCATATTTCTCTTGGATCGCGCTAATTCTCTCAAACGCCAGATCAACTTCGGCGGCGGAGCCAACTGTCAGCCCCCAGTGGTTGAGCATCGATTGCGGAACGGCGATCTGGTCCACCTTCTTCGCCTCGAGCATCCAGTAGAGCTCTCCGTTAAAGCCGGTGCGGCGGTCGTGGATCGCTAGGGTATCGCCCGTGCGTACCGTCTCAAGTCCCAGACCTTCCGAAAGGAAGCCGGCGAGCCGACCGATGTCCATTGTCAGCAACGTGCCGCGTGCCAGCGTTGGATTGATGACAGCCGGTTTTTTTGGGCCGGCGCTGGTCTGTTGGCTCACCGTCTTTCTCCTTGTTACGCAATCGGCGGCTCGCAACTCATGCCGCGACGAAGCGGGTTTCCATCTTGCCGAGCGGTCCCAGATCGACCGTCACCACGTCACCATCGGCAATGAACAGGCGCGGCTTGCGGGCAAAACCAACGCCCGCGGGCGTGCCGGTGGCGATGATGTCGCCCGGCATCAGCGTCATGATGCTGGAAAGATGGGCGACGATCTCGGCCACCGAGAACACCATGTTTTTGGTCGAACTGTCTTGCATCACCACACCATTCAGTAGCGCCCGGATGGGCAGCGCCTGCGGATCGGAAATACCGGCGGCAAGCGTCAGCCACGGTCCCATCGGGGTGAAGCCGTCATGTGCCTTCATCATGACCCAGTCGACCCCGACCGCCGGCCGGTTCTCGAGCCAGTCACGCGCCGAGACGTCGTTAAGCGGCAAATAGGCGGCGACATAACCGAGCGCGTCCGCCACCGGCACATGCCGGGCGGGCCGGGCGATCACCACGCCAAGCTCCGCCTCCCAATCCACCATCTTTGACATGGCCGGAATCGAAACCGGCCCCGCCGGCGGCGCGATCGTCGTGTTGGGCTTGAAGAAGGCGTAAGGATATTGCGGTAACTCAACGACCCCCATCTCGGCAATGTGGTCGTGGTAATTGGTGCCAATGCAGATCAGCTTTGGGACCGCCTCAAGCGGCGGCAGAAAAGCGCTGATCGCATCCTCCGTCACTTCCTTGCCTGGCGCCGCGGTGCCAAGCGTCGCGGTGGTCATCGCCCAATCCGCGAACAACGGCTCAAGGCGATCCTGGCTCAACCCCAGCACGCTTTGCAGCGTCTCGATCCGGCCGCCGCGGCGCAGCAGCGCGGTCGGCGTCCCGTCGACCATCGCCCGCCCGATCTGGATGACCGCTGGTCTGGTCGCGGTGGAAGTGCCGCTGGTAGTCAGGCAGCCCTCGATCGATGTCGTCACGATTGACGGATCCTTTTTTGCAATTCTCGATACGCGCCCCGCGGAGGCGGCAGCCGACGTCGTTTCCTGACCATCATTTAGCAGCATAAACTTGTAAATGCAAATGTTACATTGTGAATGTTTTCGCGCTAGGCAGCTTGTTTGGAGACCGCGATGTACCGGCTGACGACTTCGATGCCTTATTTGCTGAACCGTCTCGGTGTGCGCATGGGGGGATTGTTTTCTAGGCGTATTGGCTCTTCCGGACTAAGCTTGCCCATGTACCGCGTAGTTGCCTCGCTTTTCGAGCAGGGCGACCAGAAGCTTGGCGAGATCGCGGCAATGACATCGATCGAATTATCGACGATGTCGCGGCTGATCGGGTCGATGGCGTCGATGGGGCTCGTCACCCGCAAGCGGTTGCCGAGTGACGAGCGCGCGGTGCGCATCAACCTGACGTCTAAGGGAGCGGCATTGGCAACGCAGCTGATGCGCGAAGCACAGCATTATGAGGATGTCGTGGTCAGCATGCTCGAACCCCACGAAATCGAGACGCTGAAGGAAATTCTGGCGCGGATTTATGGCGCGCTCGATATTCTTGAAGGCGAACTGGTTTTGCCGGGCGATTGGAAACGGTCGGCGCCCCCTGGTCCGGTCCTGCCCGCGCAACGGCCCAAAAAATGATGTGACGCGAACTTACCGGCCGGTGGGAGGACAGCCTTTATGCCACTGCCAAGCCGGCCACGGGGGAGCTCACTCCGATCCTTGATATTCAAGGTCAACAATCGGCTCAAAAATGGCTGGATGACCCTTTACGCCCGCGATATTGTATTCGGTTGGCTTATAATCCTCATGGCTGTTGTACCAGGCTTCCGGGCTTTCCCACTTTGCGATGTTGATGAACGAAAAGGTCGTGTTGCCTTTGCCAGTATTGCGATGCAAGTGCGCCTCAAGAAAGCCCTTGGTATGGGAAAAGTGGGCGGCCGTTTTTTGCCATTCGGTTAGAAACTCTTCCTCCTTGCCTTCCGGTACAATGAAAACATTCAGAAGTGTTACCGGCATATTCTGTTTCCTTCCTTATCGCCTGCTTACGCCTTGGCTGGTTGACCGATCAGTATTGCCCTTTCAACTCCAGGCCGAAGGCCTGCTGGCCGACCATCGAGCCGACCGCATCCCAGTTGAAACTGATGTGGCGAGCCACGGCGTTGACGTCGCGCCAAGCCCGCTGCACCGGATTGGCAAGGGCGAGGCCTTGGCCGCCGGTGGAGGCGTTCAGCGCCTCGGTTGCCGCCAGCGCCAGCTTGACCGCAAAAGCCTGGCCGCGCCGGCTTTCTATTCGTTCCTCCACACTGGCGAGGGCACCCGTGCGGGCGGTCGCGGCACGGCGCTTTAAGTCGCGCAACAGGATTTCCCGGCCAGCATCGATAGACGCGGCCGCCTCCGCCACCCGGATCTGGATTGTCGGAAACGCCGCCATCTTCGCAGCACCACCGGCGACCGCGCCCCTGGTATCGCGGCTGCCCACGGTACCAAGGTAATATTGCAAAGCGCCGGCCGCCGCACCCAGGCCCGCCGACACCAAGCAAGAAGCGATATTGGCCAGCATCGGCATGGTGAAGGCTGGATTGTGGCGGTAATGGCGGGCACCCGGCGTGGTGCCAGCCATGGTATCGGCGAAGTACAGCAGCCGATGCGCTGGAACGAATACGCGGTCCAGCACCAGTGTCTTGCTGCCGGTACCGGCCAGCCCAACGACATGCCAGTCGTCGTAGATCAGGTACGCGGTGTTGGGAACCAGCAGAAAGGCCGGCCGCGGCGGCGCATCGGTTTGGCCGGGGATCATCGCCGCGCAGACCGCCCAGTCGGCAATATCGCAACCGCTCGAGAACGACCAGCGGCCGCTGAGCTGATAACCGCCATCGACAACCTCCGCCTTGGCTGCCGGCGCATACGACCCGCACAACAACGCATTCGGGTTGGCGTCCCACACGTCGTGCTGCGCCTCGACCGGGAAGCCAGCCAGCAACCACTGATGCGCCGCCAGCAGCCCACAGGCCCAGGCGGTAGAGGCGCAGGCCACACCGATTTCCTGAATCGCTTCGCATAGCAGGTCGAAGTCCAACTCCCAGCCGTCGAACTCGACCGGCTGCACGATGCGGAACAGGCCAGCCTTGCGAAGGGCTTCGACTGTCTCGGTCGAGACGCGGCGGCTATGCTCAGTCCGGGCGGCCCGCGCCGCAATGGCGGGCAGCACCGCGCGAATTTTTTCAAGGATCTGTTCACGATCCGGCGGCGTGCGATGGGTCAGGCCGGCAGCGGAGCGACGCAGGGTTTGGACAGCTTCTGTCATAAAATCCTCCCGCTTAAAATTGCGGCCGGCGCTTGCTATTTCCGCCGTCTCACGCACATCTTAAACCCAAACGAAGACTAATTGCATTCTCAACCATTGTCAATGCAATTAATTGCTGCTAGCTCGCCAGGCAATGTCGCGCAGCGACAAGCGCCCGGTTGATGGAGAGGGAGGGAACATAATGCAAGGCAAGATCGCGCTCGAGGAACATTTCGCCATCCCGGAGACTTTAGCGGATTCTAAAGGTTTTTTGTCGGAGGCGTCCTGGAGCGAACTTTCGGCGCGCCTGCTGGATATTCAAGAGCGGCGTTTGCGCGAGATGGACGAGAACGGCATCGAGATGATGCTGCTGTCGCTGAACGCACCGGCCATCCAGGCCATTTCGGATGTTGGCAAGGCTGTTGATCTGGCACGCCGCGCTAACGACTTTTTGGCTGATGAAATTGCCAAGCGGCCGAACCGCTTCACAGGCTTTGCCGCACTGCCCTTGCAGGACCCTGAATCGGCAGCCCGGGAGCTGACACGATGCGTCACCGAACTCGGCTTCAAAGGCGGCCTCGTCAACGGTTTCTCGCAAGTCGGCGATGGCTCCGAGATGCTGTACTACGACCTGCCGATGTTCCGCCCGTTCTGGGCGCAGGTCGAGCGGTTGGGGGTGCCTTTCTACCTGCATCCGCGAAACCCTCTGCCCCGGCACGCCAAGATTTATGAGGGCCATGATTGGCTGCTGGGGCCAACTTGGGCGTTCGGTCAGGAAACCGCCGTTCACGCGCTGCGGCTGATGGGCTCCGGGCTGTTCGATGCTCATCCCGGGCTCACGATCATCATCGGCCATATGGGCGAAGGGTTGCCGATCTCGATGTGGCGCATCGATAACCGCAACGCCTGGACCAACGCGCCGAAGGCCTACCCTGCCAAGCAACCGCTTTCCTATTACTTCCACAACAACTTTTATATCACGACTTCGGGCAATTTTCGGACGCAATCGCTGGTCGATGCGATGATGGAGCTGGGCTCCGACCGTATCTTGTTCTCCGCAGATTGGCCGTTCGAGAATATCGATCATGCCGCCAACTGGTTCGACAAATGCTCGATCAGCGAGAGCGACCGGCTGAAGATCGGTCGAACCAACTCAGCTCGGCTGTTCGGCCTGCAGATCGACAACACTGGGACAATCGCGGCTGGCCCGGCGCGGTAGGCCTCGGACGCCGTGGCCAATACAAGGACTGCGCTCTTGAGATTGAGGCGGTGCGACGGGAGGTAAACTTTGGCTACAGTGGTCGACCTCCTTTCGCATTTTCCTGCGTGGTGTATCGGCGCACGCTCGGCCGGATCGACGTCGCAATAACTTCGCTAGGCCCTCGTATACTTGTCGAGTTGCTTCGTCCTCGCCAGCGAAGAAACGATGATGTACGCCAAATCCCGCTTGCCGAGAGTTCTGCAATGGACGGGATTTAGCGTCCGGCTAAGCGCGCATTCCCGATGCTGGCACAATCCCTCATTCTGGGGGCACATTCGCGTTGGGTTGGAGGACAAAGCTTATGTCAAGCGAGACAAACCAACCGGCGGCGAACGCGCAACTTCCGATGAGGCGCGGTCCATGCTTAACTTGCGCCGTTGATGATATGCATGTTCAAACGGTACTGTCTCGCCTTCCTTATGTATAACCTTCTGCATGTATGATCTCTTGCAATGCATGCGCGTGGTTGAAGCCGCGTCTTTTATCGCGGCGCTGTCTTGCGCGCCGCACCTGGCACAAACGGGGGCGGAGGTCATTCGCATGGACCAGGCCTGCGGCGGTCTGGATTTTCATCGTTGGCCACTCTGGGCGCGCGGCGGCCAAAGCCTGTTCTGGGAAGGCGTGAACAAGGTCAAGAAATCGATCGAGACGAACTCGGACTTTTCCGATGCCAATCCCATGCTGTCCAATGTCGCGCGTCCCGGCGGCCGCTACCTGACGCCAGGCGCCGGGGCGACGATGCCTCCATCCGCGCGGCAACCACCGCCGAAGTGCATGAGGCTTGGCAAAGACACCGGGGAGGTGCTGTCCGGCATCCTCCGACTGTCCAGCAACGAGGTCGGCCGGTTGCATGACTCCGGCGTGGTGGCCTCGGCGGCGCCGGGATGACCGCCACCGCGACGACACAGATCTCGCCAACCGAGGTGGCCGCCTGGCGCGAATATGTTGGACGGGTGCAAACGCGGCGCGAGGTATTGTCGGCTGAGACCCTGCGTCGCTTCGCCGTGGCGGTCGGCTCAAGTTCGGATGTACAAAACGTCCCGCCGCCGCTTGGCCACTGGGCCTTTTTCGCGGACGCCCCGGCGGCCGACGCGCTGGAAGAAGACGGCCATCCGCAGCGCGGTGGCTTTATGCCGCCGGTGCGGCTGCCGCGCCGCATGTTCGCGGCGGCAAGCTTCCGGTTCGTCGCGGCGCTGACACTCGAGGCGGAGGCTGAGCTGCGACTCACGATCGCCGATGTCCGGCACAGATCCGGCAGCGCGGGCGACCTCGTCTTCGTGGATGTGGAACGCAGTCTTGCGCAGGCTGGCCTGGACCGGGTGATCGAGCGCCAGACGATCGTCTATCGCGGCGCCGGTGAACCGGCCGCCGCGATCGAACCTGCCGCGGCGCTTCCCGGCACCGGCATCGTTTGGGCGCCGGGTCCCGTTGACCTGTTCCGGTTCTCCGCGGTCACCTTCAATGCCCACCGGATTCACTACGACGCCGCGTATGCACAGCGGGAGGAAGGTTACCCAGGTCTCGTCGTGCACGGCCCGTTTACCGCGGCCAAGCTATGCGCCCTGGCCGCCCGCGGCCACCCCGGCATGAGGATGCGCAGCTTTGAGTTCCGGGCCAATGCCCCGCTGTTCGCGGGCCAGCCAATCCGGCTCCAACCGGGTACGGAACCCGGCACCGTTGAGGCGATACGTTGCGATGGTGTCACAGCCATGCGCGCCCTCGCCGGCTTCTCCGATCAGGCGGCGCCGTGAACGGCATGATCTCGGAACTCCCGTTGCGGTTGGCGGGCGCCGCGGTGCAGGCAGTCTTTCCTTCCAACGTCACATGACAGCGCCGCTCATGTAGCTCATTCCACCGAACTGCTCCAAGCCGGCGGCGGTTAAGTTTAAAGAGGAGATGTGGAGGTCCGTCACCGCCGACACTGGCCTCTTCGTGAGCCCGACTTCGCCGGAGGCGGTCCATTTCGGTCTGGGCGGAGGAGGCGTTCTTATTGCAACGCTAGAACCGACGCTGATCCACGGCATCGGGGACAGAGCCTTCAGGCTTTCCGACGAGGTAAAGCTGGATGCACTCCTTGCTCACCATGGCGTACCACCATTCTGACACCGAGAACCGCGCGGTCGGCACTGCCAAACCCAAATTCACCCATTCAGCCATGAAAGCAGTCGTGCGCAATGTCTGCTTGCAGGACACTTGTGTTCACTGATGGATGAGGTGGTTGGGCGCAAGGCCGATCGGACTTGGCCGAAAGCTGAACGGCTCCTTACGGGGAAGAACGAGGGCAAAGCAGACGCTGGGTCAGGTTCGCGTTGGGCGTCGCGATTGAGTACAGACATTATTCAGCGGCTGCGCTGCCCGATGCTGGCGTAATCGTCTACTTTCGAGAAGCATTTTTTATTGAAAATCATCTCGATATGACAACTGAAATTGATCCCAATGCTCAGCTAGTTGTTCTTGTTGCTTCAGTGGACACCAAGAGCTGCTAGTAGCTCGCCCCGGAGCCGGTTGAAGACAGGGTCGGCGTGACGGCGCGGCCGGCTCAGCGGCACCACCGTATCCACGGCGATCTTGCCATCGCGCAGCACCATCACCCGGTCGGCCAGCAACAGCGCCTCATCCACGTCATGCGTCACCAGCAGCACGGCGGGGCGGTGCGCCTGCCACAATTCGCCGACCAGATTCTGCATGCGCAGCCGGGTCAGGGCATCCAGCGCCGCGAAGGGTTCGTCGAGCAGCAGGAGCCTCGGCTCGCGCACCAGGGCGCGCGCCAGCGCCGCGCGCTGCGCCTCACCGCCGGAGAGAGTGAGAGGCCAGGCTTCGGCGCGGTGGTTCAGCTCTACTTCGCCCAGTGCGGCCCTGGCTTTGGCTTGGGCGTCGGGTGCACGCAGGCCAAGCGTGACATTTGCGATCACCCGCTTCCAGGGCAGCAGACGCGGCTCCTGAAACACGACGGCGCGGGCGGCGGGAACCATCACGGTTTCCGGCGGCGCCGGGTCAAGCCCGGCCAGGGTGCGGAGCAAAGTCGACTTGCCGGATCCGGAGCGGCCGAGCAGGGCGACAAACTCACCCTGAGCGATAGAGAAATCAAGATCATCCAGCACCGGCGGGCCACTAAAGCGGACGGTCAGGCCGCGGATCGCGACCGCGACTTCCTGGCCGGCAAGAGCGGGCTGGTCGGCCAGCACGGAGCTCGAGACCATATTCATTTGGTCGGTTCCTGTTTCAGGTAGGTGGGGCGCCAGGCGAGCAGGTGGTGCTCCAGAAAGCGCACACTCTGGTCGGTCAGCAGGCCGAGCACCGCATAGATCACCAGCCCCACGAAGATGATGTCGGTGCGCAGGAAATCCCGGGCGTTCATTACCAGGTAGCCGATGCCGGCCGAGGCATTGATCTGCTCGGCGACCACCAGCGTGATCCAGGCGATGCCGAAGGCCTGGCGCAGCCCGACCAGAAAACTTGGCAAGGCGGCTGGCAGCACAACGTGCAGGATCGTCTCGCCGCGGGACAGGCCAAGCGTGCTGGCCGCCTCGCGCAGTTTGCGATCGGCGCCGCGAATGCCAGCGAACAGGTTGAGGTAGATCGGAAAGGTCGCGCCCAGCGCGATCAATGTGAGTTTTGGGGCCTCGCCGATGCCGAACCACATGATCATCAGCGGGATCAGCGCCAGGTGCGGCAAGGTACGGACCATCTGCACCGTGGGGTCGATAGCGTCCTCCCCAAGCCGGCTCAATCCGGCGATCAGCGCCATCGTGGTCCCGACCACGACGCCGATGCCCAGGCCGACGGCAACGCGTTCTAGCGACACGAGGATGTTGGCGCCGAGTTGTCCGGACATCGCAAGCTGCCAGAAACTGGCCGCGACCGCGCTCGGCGGCGGCACTGTCTGCGCGGAGACCCATCCCGTTGCCGAGACAACTTGCCAGATCAAGACGATCGCCAACGGCACGCAGCCTTTACGCGAGGCTTGGCCGAGCCGGCGCCATAATGGCCGCCGCCATGGCCGAGTCGTCATGTAGTTCGTCAAAGCAGCGCCGGACATCGCGGTCTCCGTCAGTGCCGCCAGACTAAACAGCTAATCCAACGGCAGCAAGAACAAAGTCTATTGACTTAGTATTGTTATTTGAGTGAATTGATCATCTAGCTGCTCGAAGAGGGATCATGAAACGCCGCCTCCTGCTGACTGCCTCGCTCGCCGCCGGTGCTTTCGCGCCTTACATCGCCAGGGCCGCCACCAAAGGCACCCTGAAGATTGGCTATCAAAGGTCGTCAACCGCGCTGGTGCTGCTGAAGAGCAGGGGCTGGCTCGAGACCAAGCTGGCGCCAATCGGCTATGACGTCACCTGGGCGCTGTTTCCCTCCGGGCCACCAATGTTGGAGGCGTTGAATGCCGGTGCGGTCAATCTTGCCTTTACGGGGGAGACGCCTCCGATCTTTGCCCAGGCGGCCGGCACCCCGGTCGTTTATGTCGCCAACTCCGTACCGCACCCGCATGGCGAAGCCATTCTGGTGCCTGCCGCCAGCAACATCTCTACCGTTGCGGCATTGAAGGGCAAGAAGGTTGCGGTCGCCAAGGGGTCAAGCGCCAATTACCTGCTGGTCAGCGCCGTGGAGAAGGCGGGGCTCAGCTTCTCCGACATCACGTCGGTCTACCTGCAGCCGCCGGATGCGCGGGCTGCTTTCCAGAGCGGCGATGTCGATGCCTGGGCGATCTGGGACCCGTTCTACGCCGCCGCCGAACAGGCGGGCGCCAAGAAAATCACCGATGCCACCGGCATCGTGCCGAACCACGATTTCTACCTGTCGCGGCGGGATTTTGCCACCGCTAACCACAATGCCTTGGACACGGTGATCAGCCAGATCGAGGCGATCGAGACGTGGCTGCCGAACAACCGCGCCGCCGCGGCCACCGAACTGGCACCCAGCATCGGCCTACCGCAGCCGCTGCTGCTGCACTCCTTCGAACGCTCATCCTACGGCGTCGCCAAAATCTCCGCTGCTGTCTTGCAGGATCAGCAAAAAGTCGCCGACACCTTCTACAAGCTCGGCCTGATTCCGTCGCCGGTTACCGTCGCCACCGCTGCATGGAGCTGAAGCTGATGACCCCTGCGCCTGCAACCACCGCAAACGTCCTGTGGTTCCTGCCGACCCATGGCGACGGCCGCTATCTCGGCACCTCCGAAGGCAGCCGCGAAGTTGACATCACCTACCTCACGCAGGTGGCGCAGGCCGCGGATCGGCTCGGCTATTATGGCGTGTTGCTGCCGACCGGCCGCTCCTGCGAAGATAGCTGGGTGGTCGCCTCGGCGCTGGTGCCGCTGACGCAGCGGCTAAAATTCCTGGTCGCGATGCGGCCCGGCCTGCAGTCGCCAAGCGTTGCCGCCCGCATGGCGGCGACGTTCGACCGGATCTCCAACGGCCGCCTGCTGGTCAACGTCGTGACCGGGGGCGATCCAGTGGAGAATAAAGGCGACGGCATCTTCACGCCGCATAACGAGCGCTACGAGATGACGGCTGAGTTCCTTACCGTCTGGAAGTCGTTGATGGCCGGCGAAACGGTCGATTACCATGGCAAACATATTCAGATCGAGGATGGCCGGATCTTGTACCCGCCGGTGCAAGCACCGCATCCGCCGCTCTATTTCGGCGGCTCGTCCGAAGCCGGGATCGCCGTCGCCGCCGACCTCGTCGACACCTATCTCACTTGGGGCGAGCCGCCTGCCGATGTCGCCCATAAGTTAGCGACCGTCGCCGCGGCGGCGGCGCGGCGCGACCGACGGATGGAGTACGGCATCCGCCTGCACGTCATCGTGCGGGAGACCAGCGCGGAGGCGTGGGACGCCGCCCGCCGCCTGATTAGCCATCTCGACGACGAGACCATCGCGATTGCGCAAAAAACCTTCGCCCGCATGGACTCGGTCGGCCAGCGGCGGATGGCGGCACTACACGGCGGCAGCCGCGACAAGCTGGAAATTTCGCCAAATCTTTGGGCCGGTGTCGGATTGGTTCGTGGCGGCGCCGGCACCGCTTTGGTGGGCGACGGCGAGACAGTGGCGCAGCGGATGCGCGAATACATGGCGCTGGGCATCAACAACTTCATCATGAGCGGCTATCCGCATCTTGAGGAAGCCTATTGCTTCGCCGAGTTCGTGCTGCCGCGGCTGAAGCTGAACCACAAGGTGCGAAGCTTTGGGCAGGACGGCAATGACGGGCCGTTTGGCGAGAAGATCGCCAACACCTACACACCGGCGAAAGCGCAAGCCGCAAGCTAGGACACGGCGCCGATCGTGGCGCATGAAAGGATGGTCGGTTTGGATATCAGCTATTCAGCCTTGGCACCAATCGCCTCTTCCTGTTCCGAGCGCCGCCGCATCGTCATCATCGGCGGCGGCTTCACTGGCGCCGCTTGCGCGCTCAACCTGCTGCGCGACCTGCCGAGCCGAAGCGCCAGCATCACGATCATCGAGCCCCGCGCAACACTCGGCGCCGGCCTCGCCTATTCCACGCCCGACCATGCGCATCGGATCAACGTCCCGGCGTCCCGGCTTCTCGTCCTTGCCGAGGCTCCAGGCGCGTTCCACGATTGGCTGAAGACGTCCGGCGCCCTGGACCATGACCCGGAGGCGCTGCTGGATGACGGCCGCATCTATCCGCGGCGCCAGGTTTTTGGACATTATGTGAACAGTCTGTTGCGGGCCGCCGCGGCGTCACCGCGGTCGGCGCCGTTCAACCACGTTGCGGCGAAGGCCGAACGCATCGAAGTGATCGACAACGGCTACAACGTCATCGTCGATGACGGCAGCAGCGTTTTCGCCGATATCGTCATCCTCGCGGTGAGCCACCCGCCGCCGGCAGTGCCCCGGCCTCTGCGCTCGGTTGCCCACCATCCCAAGTTCATCGGTGATCCCTGGAACCGAAACGTCCTGAGTAAGATCGGCAGCCAAGATCGCGTGCTGGTGATAGGTACAGCGCTCACCGCGGCGGATGTGATCTCGAGCTTGCACAGCCGTGACCATAAGGGCGAGGTCGTCGCCATCTCCCGCCGGGGCCTGGTCTCCCGGCAACGCGAAGTCACGCCGACCGAACCGTTCGGCGACTTCAGGACCGACCCGGCTCGTAGCGCGCTCGCCCTCGTGAAAATGGTTCGCCGGACAATCCGCGAGGCAGCCGCTTCCTTCAGCTGCTGGGAGGCGGTGATGGAACGGATCCGCGCACACGGCGCGGAAATCTGGGCGGCATTGCCGGACCCGGAACGCGCGCGCTTCCTGCGCCACGTCCGTCCGTTCTGGGACGCGCATCGCTACCAGCTGGCGCCGCAGCCGGCCGCCACCATCCGTGCCCGCCGCGCCGACGGCCTGCTCCGTTTTGTCGCTGGCCGCGTCGAACGCGCGGTCGTCCAGGACGGCCGTTTCCATGTCACGCTGCACCGCCGGCACGTGGTGGATGACGAGGTCGAAATCTTCGACGTCATCGTCAACTGTACGGGGCCGGACCACGCTGCGATCACCCGCACCAACGTTGTGCTGGCATCGCTCGCGGGCGCCGGCCTCATCGTTGCCGACAAGTTCGGTCTTGGCGTTGAAACGGACGCCGCCGCCCGTGCGGTCGGCGCAGATGGCCTGGCCTCGGAGACCATCTTTGTCGCCGGCCCCTTGGCGCGCGCCAGTCTAGGTGAATTGATGGGCCTGCCTCAGGTCTCGTTGCACGCCGCTTACGTCGCCAACCAGATCAGCAGCGCAATCCTTGGTGCACAGCCAGTAACCAACGCGGCATTGCAAGCTTAACCACGAACATCCCGACCAGAGGCAGACATGAACAACATTACCGACAAATTCGCCGTTAGCACGGAAAGCCGAAGCAGCAACATCGCCGGCCTGAAGTTCGAGCGTATGTCACCAGCGCTTGGCGCCACGGTGCTGAATCTCGATCTCGCCAGCGAGATGCCGGAGACCACCATCGCCGCGATCCGCGAGGCCCTGGACGAGCACCAGGTTCTATTCTTCCGGAACCAGAACCTGACCCCGGCGCGGCAGCGGGACTTCGCCGCTCGCTTCGGCCAACTGCATATCCATCCGGTGTATCCGCAGCACGAAACCGTGCCGGAAATCATGATCCTGGAGTTCGACGAGGAGCGCAAAGGCCACCAGAACAACTGGCACACCGATGTCACCTTCATCGAGACGCCGCCCTTCGGTTCGGTGCTCTACGCCGAGATCATCCCGCCCGTCGGCGGCGATACAATCTGGGCCAGCAGCTACGCCGCGTTCGAGGCGCTGTCGGAGCCGATGCAACATTTCTTTTCCAGCCTTCACGCCGTGCATGATTTCTCGATGAACTTCACGCCGGAGCGGTTTCGCGCCTATGGCAAGGAGACCGTCTCAACGGAATACCAGAAGCACAAGCCGGTGCTGCACCCCGTGGTGCGGACCAACACCAGGACCGGCCGCCGCGGCCTGTTCGTCAACCGTAGTTTCACATCGCACATTGACGGGCTAACTGAGAAGGAGAGCACCTCACTTCTCGAATTTCTCTACCGGCACCTGGAGACGCCGGAATTCCAGGTTCGCTTCCGCTGGGCGGCGGGCTCGGTCGCGTTCTGGGACAACCGCTTCACCCAGCATTACGCTGTGTCGGACTACTTCCCGCACCACCGGCGGGTGCGCCGCGCGACCATCCTCGGTGACCGCCCGGTCTAAGTTCAGCTTTCAAAGGTCCTGCTAGGCCGATCGATGCCCATGGGCGGCATTGATGGGCTGGAAGGATGTTTAGAGTGGAACTTTATGGTGCTGTCCGGCGTGCCGTGATGGTTGATGGTCTTAGCCATCGTGAGGCGGCGCGGCGATTTGGGGTTCATCGGAACACGATTTCCAAGATGCTGCAGTATTCTGCGCCGCCGGGCTATCGGCGGCGGGAGGCGGCGGTGTCGCCGAAGCTTGGGCCACATCTGGCGTGGATCGATGCGGTGCTTGAGGCTGACCGGAGCGTTCACGCCAAGCAGCGGCACACGGCGCAACGGCTGTTCGATCGGCTACGGGCCGAGGAGTGTCAATCGGCATTCAAACGGGACCCCCGATCGGCGTGCAAAAAGGACCCCTGGGTCATGCTGGATGGGCTTGTCCAGGTAGCGAACAGGAGGGCCCCGCGCGCCCGAGGAGCGCGGTTCAAATGCGCTGGCGTAGCGGGCGCGTGGGAGGTGCCTGTTTGCCCACCTGGGCAAGCCCGGGGGTGGGGTCCGGGGAGGGGGTTTGATCAGGCGCGGCCGGTCAGGCGCGGCCGGTTCAGGCGCGGTTTTTGAAGCGCCAGCTTTCGTTGCCGGTCTCGACGATGTCGCAATGGTGCGTCAGGCGGTCGAGAAGTGCCGTAGTCATCTTGGCGTCGCCGAACACGCTCGGCCATTCGCCGAAGGCCAGGTTGGTGGTGACGATGATCGAGGTCTTCTCGTAGAGCCGGCTGATCAGGTGGAACAACAGCTGGCCACCGGCCTGGGCGAACGGCAGATAGCCGAGTTCATCCAGAACCAGGAAGTCCAAGCGCATGGCAAAGTCGGCGAGCCGCCCCTGCCGGCTGGATCTTGCCTCGGCTTCCAGGCGGTTGACCAGATCGACGACGGTGAAGAACCGGCCACGAGCGCCACCGCGGATGCAGGCTCGTGCTATGGCTATGGCCAGATGGCTCTTGCCGGTGCCGGTGCCGCCGACCAGGACGGTGTTGCGCTGTGCCGCGATAAAATCACCGCCGGCCAGATCACGCACCAGCGCCTCGTTGATCGGCGTCCCGGCGAACTCGAAGTCCTCGAGATCCTTGGCCAGCGGCAGCTTGGCGATGGTGATCTGATACTTGATGGAACGAGCCTGCTTCTCGGCGATCTCCGCCTGCAGCAGATCGCCGACGATATGCGGCGGTTCATGCTGACGTTTGATGCCGACGGACATCACCTCGTCATAGCCGGCGCGCATGCCGAACAATTTCAGCTGCGCCATCATGTCGAAGATCTGGGCGCGTTCCATTAAAAACTCCTCCGCAGGCTGTCATAGCGAGCACAATCGGCGATCGGGGCGTGACGGAGCTTCAGTGCATCAGGTGTCATGATCGTCACCGCTGGCTCCGGATCACGGCTGCGCGCCAGAATATTGATGATGACATCGGCGGAATGAACGCCTTGGGCCAGCGCCTCGGCACAGGCGGCATCCACGCTGGTGAGGCCATCGGTCAGCACGGCGGACAGGACCTTCACCATCTGCCGGTCGCCATCGTCCGAGCCACGCAATTTGCGCCGGACGCGCTCCAGGTTCGACGGCAGCAGCCAGTCCTTGAACGGAGCTCCGTTGCGCAACGCGCCAGGCTTCCTGGCCAGCACCGGGACGTAATGCCAGGGATCGTAGATCGTCTCGCCACGGCCGAAGCAGCGGGCATGCTCGGCCACCATCACGCCGTCCTGGCGCAGCACGATGCGATCGGCATACGCTTGGATCTCCACCGGCCGGCCGACAGCACGCGAGGCCACCGAGTATTTGTTGTTGTCGAACCGCACCAGGCAGGTCTTGGAGACCGCGGCCGTGGTGGTGTGGAAGCCATCGAACCTCCCGGCGATCGGCACCAGATGTGCCCGCTCCGCCTCGAACACCGGCCAGATCGTCTGCTCCGTCAGTTCCGGATGTTTGTGAGCCTTGGCGTAGGCGACGCAGCGATCCAACAGCCAGGCGTTCAGCTCTTCATAGCTCGCCATCTTGATGCGCGGCGTGAAGAACCGCTCACGCACCAGCCCCACCTGGTTCTCGACCTGCCCCTTCTCCCAGCCCGAGGCCGGCGTGCAGGCCGTCGGATCGATCAAATAGTGACCGCACATCTGGGCGAAGCGCCGGTTGAACGCCCGGTCCTTGCCAATGAAGATGGAATCAACCGCGGTCTTCATATTGTCGTAGATGCCGCGCGTACATGTGCCCTTGAAGAAGGCAAAGGCACGGTCATGCGCGTCGAACACCATCTCCTGTGTCTCGCGCGGATAGGCCCGCACAAAGAACATTCGGCTGTGGCAGAGCCGGACATGGGCTACCTTCACCGTCGTCGTGGCGCCGCCGATCACCACGACCTCGTGGCTCCAATCGAACTGATACGCCTCGCCGGCAGCAAAGCTCAGCGGCACAAAGGCTTGCGCCGTTACGGCGCCGCGCTCCCTGGACCAGGACCGGGCATAGCGCCGAACCGCATCGTAGCCACCATCATAACCCCGGCCACGCAGTTCCTCGAAAATCCTGATCAGCGTCAGCCGCTCGCGTGCCGGCTTCGCCTCGTTCGCCAGCAACAAGGCATCCAGCGGACCGATCCAAGAACCAAGCTTCGGCAGTGGCTGGGCCTTCCGCGCGTAACGAAACTCCGTCGCCTCCGTCCGGATCACCTTCCGGACCACCTTGCGCGATACCCGAAGCTCCCGGCAGATCACCTTGATCGGCTTCTTCTGAACAAAATACGCCCGCCGGATCTTCGCTAGCGTCTCCACAATCAGCATCCTCAAACCGGCTCCCATGTTCCATGGAAGCCACTGTGAACCCCGTTCCAGAGGGGTCCCTATTGGACGCCGATTACCCCTAAAACGGGGTCCTTATTCCACGCCGATTCACACACGCCTTCTTCCGAGGGCTACCAGGACTTTGGGCTTGCATGAGTCCGAACTGCACCGAGCTGCCCACAGAGGCGCACGGCGGTCCTATCGGCAAGCTCTATGCTCAGCCGCGCGACCGTTGCGAATGCAAAGCGCCAGTCCTGCCGTACTTCACATGCCGCTATTGCGGCACGTCCTACGCGCGCGCCTATACCAAAGACCCGCTCCAATCGGACTATTTGTTTGCCGAACCGGGCGTCCCTCTGATGACGACAGAAGGCTTCGCCAAAGAGTTCGAGCCCATCGACCTCATGCTTGAGCCGCCTGGCGAGACGGGCAGCGGCATCCCGACTTTTTACGATCTGGCCTCTGGGCGTTTGAACCCCGCCGGGGAAAATCGCCCCACTCGAACAGTCTTTCGCTGCACCGCGACTGCAGCCCTGCAAGGTGACGGGGGTGACGAAGACGACGCCGACGAAGAGGACAATGCATTAGATGACGCGGGGCCGGGTCAGTTTGCGCCTTGCGGGTGCTGCGGGCGGCGCATGAAGGGCGGCAGGTCGAGCGTGCAGGATCACCTTACGAAGGGCGATCAGCCGTTCCAAGCCCTCGTCGCAGCACAGATCAAGGTCCAGCCGCCGAGCCGCGTTCCAGCGTCGGAGTTTGCGCCGTTGCGAGGCCGGAAGGTGCTTGTCTTTTCGGACTCTCGACAAGTCGCAGCGCGCCTAGCACCGGCCCTTCAGCTCTTCTCACTGAAGGACAGCCTTCGTGCGCTTTTGCCTGCCGGTTATCATAGCTTGGAAGCTCACCCAACCTTTGGCCAGTCGTTGACCCTCAACAACGCCTGGCTGTCGGTCGTCGTGGCCGCTCACAAGTTCGGCGTCCGCCTGCGACCGGAGCTTGAGGGGGCGTCCGAAATCATGCCGCGGCTTAAGACAGCCACGGGGGTTACGCCAACTCTTGCGGAACTGATCGATCTCAACAGCCAAAAATGCCCGTTTAACCTTCTCAAGGGGGTGCTCGAGGTCATTCGGGATAACATTCTTGGCTTGGAACCGCTGGCAATCGCCTCAGTACGGGAAGCACCGTCGCTCTCTGAAAAGGTCAAAGAATTTCCGCCGATTGCGGGCCTCGCGGAAACCGACGAGCAGAAACTTGAACTCGCCCGCGCATGGCTACGCGCGTGGGTAAGGCAGGCTGGCGTGTGGTTTGCCGACATGCCCGACCATTGGTTCGCGACGAAAGGAGAGATCCGTCCTCACAAGGGGAATTTTACTAAATCGCTGAAGCAGATTTGGGGAGCTAAGGCCCAGCATACCGCTTTCAAGAAGGAATGGGTTCCGCGCCTGTTGAATGCTTTCACCGACCAGACACAGGTCGGACAGCGGCTTCACGCGCGTTATTTGACTCTTGAGATCGGCGGACGCTGGCGGCGGTGCGCGAACTGCACGTCCGTCCATCGCCCTATGTCTGCGGTGCCGCGCTGCATCGAATGTGGCTCAACGAACGTCCGCGTTTTCGATCCAGACGCCGACGAGGTTTTCCACGCGCGCAAAGGCTTCTATCGCGATCCGGTTAGGGCGGCCCTGACGACCGACGATCCCTCGCTCGTCTCCCTCATCGCATCTGAACACACCGCGCAACTTCACGCGGCCCAAAGCGACGAAGCATTCTCCCGGGCGGAACACCACGAGATGGAGTTCCAGGACATCAACCTGGCTTGGCGCGATACAAATCAATACGGCAGCACCAGCATCGACGTTTTGAGCAGCACCACCACGATGGAGGTGGGCATCGACATCGGCGCCCTGTCAGGAGTCGCGCTTCGCAATATGCCGCCAGGCCGAGCCAACTATCAGCAGCGCGCAGGTCGCGCGGGCCGTCGTGGGAATGCCGTAGCGACTGTCGTCGCCTTCGGCAGCGCGGATAGCCACGACGATCATTATTTCCGCGAGCCGCGTGCGATGATCCGGGGCCAGGTCGTCGATCCGCGCCTCACTCTCGAAAACCCGAACATTGCGAGCAGGCATATCCGGGCTTTCCTTTTGCAGCGGTATCATGAGGCCAGGATTCCTGACTTCGATCCCCTAGGCGGGATGATCGCCAACCTCTTCTCCGTCTTGGGAACGGTCAGAGATTTCCGCGAGGGCACCGGCCAGATCAGTCGCGCCGACTTGGCAGCCTGGCTTAAGGAAAGCCGTTACGATCTAGCGAAGTCGATTGACCGCTGGCTTCCTTCCGAACTCTCGGACGAGGATCGCAAAAAGCTGCTGGCCGACTTCGATACCGATCTGCTCGGCGCGATTGATGCGGCGGTCTACGGCGCACAAGCGCCGACTACCGAGGAAACTGCAGCGAAGGCTGAAGCCGACGACGAGGAGATCGAGACCCCGCCTTGGACAGAAAATGCCGACGCGCCTCAGCGAGACACTGAGCCCCAAGAGGAACAGGTTGCGGACCCTCAACCCGACAATGACGCAGTCGTCGATGCCGCTACTGATAACCTTTTGGACCGTCTGCTCTACTGGGGGGTATTGCCGCGCTACGCCTTCCCGACGGATGTGGCCCCGTTCTACGTCTTTAGCCCCGTTTTTGACGGCTTCCGAGTGCGTATGGAGTATGCCCCAAGCCAGGGCTTGAACATCGCATTGTCGCAGTACGCGCCCAACAAGCAGATCTGGATCAACAAGAAGCAATATACGTCGAAGGCCATCTTCTCACCCTTCGACGAGGAGCGTCGGACGGCCTGGGGACGACGGCGCATGTACTACGAGTGTTCGCGCTGCCATCACGCGAAGACCGACCACGAATACGACAATGCGAAGCGGGGCGAAAAACTTACTTGCGAAGCTTGCCACGCTCCGGACACGTTCGGACCGGCGATGCCCTGGTTCCGCCCTCCGGGTTTTGCTCATCTCTGGAATGCCCCGGCTCCTTCCGTTCCGGATGAGCCGAATGAGACCGCGTATGCGACGCGGGTTAAGCTTGTGATGTCATCGGCTGGGCCGGACCAGGGCGTGGAGGTGACGGCGCGCATCAGAGCGTTGGACACGAGGCAGCACTTGCTGGTGTCGAACTCCGGCCCGAACAGTCACGGCTATGTCTACTGCACCCGCTGCGGAAGGATTGAGTCAGTCAGCTCGCCCGAGTCCAATCTGACCGGACCTCATTCTCTGCCGTTCCCGAGCGACGGTGACGGCATGTGCCCAGGAGGTCGCGGATGGAAGGGTGTCGTGCTCGGTGCCGACTTCCCAACCGACATCGCGCTGTTCTCGATGCGCCTATCCACGGTCTTCCAGCTACGTCCCGCCAATTCCGAAACGCACGCGGTCTTGCGAACGGTGTGTGAGGCCTTGGCGACCGCAGCCTGTCGTTTGCTGCAGGTGGAGTCAGGCGAAATCCTTGCGGAATATCGCCCCGCGCTCAACGCGAACGGCGCGGACGGAACCCAAGTCGAGGTGTTCCTCTACGACACCCAGGCGGGCGGTGCAGGGTTCTCGCCGCAAATGATCTCAAGGGCAGCCGAGCTCTTCGAGCTTGCCCTCAAGATCATGGATGAGTGTCCCGAACATTGCGACACGTCGTGCTATCGCTGCCTTCGCAGTTTCCGAAACAAGCTCGATCATTCGGTCCTTGACCGTTACGCCGGTGCGCAGCTACTGCGGCACGTCATGCACGACGTCACCGCAACATTCTCAAAAGTCCGCGCGAGCCGGTCGTTGACGATCCTTGCCGACGAGTTGGAACGGCGGTTCGGCCAGCACTACGAGATCGTGCGGAACTTTGACGGCGGAGCAAAAGCGCCTGTCACCGTCCGGCGAAAGAGCGACGGGCATGAGTGCTTGGTAGACATTCACTCGCCCATCGCTCCAGCCATCCCGGTCTACGGAACCGACTTAGGCTCGGCCGTCGTTGTCGACGACCTGCGTGTACGACGGCATTTGGGAGAAGAAGTCGAGAAGGTTGCAGCGGCGCTGTGATCCACCGAAAAAGGAGTGGCGTTCATCTATTTGGGGAAGGCCTTCCCCCTGGTCGGCGCCGCCGTCGCCCACGCACCCCCTTCTGCGGGAATATCCTCGCAATGCCCCTTTTGGAGTGAGAGGACGGACCGGCTTCGCCATGAAGGGTCGAGGGGCTGGAGGAGAGGCCTCCGGCGGCCTGTCATGAAGATTGAGCCATGACCCAAGTAGAAGTTCTCAGCGCCGCTCGCGACGCACCGGCGGTTACAAGGTGGATGTGAGCCGCGGAGATCGGATCGGGCGCGTATCCTCAAATTGGTTCATGCGGCCGGCGGACGAGCGCTACCTCTCCCTGTAAGATCTCTACGCCGCCGTGCATGGACGGACCGAGCGGAGCCGCACCCGAACCATTGAGAGCGCAGGGAGAGACAAGGACTCGAACCCGAAGTTGACCTTCAAGCACGCTCGCCTTCAAGAGCGCTTCCTGAACCGGTCGGCCATCTGCAAGCATCGAGCACCAGTCCGGCCGCACCGATGCGCGTTCGTATCCTAGTCCAACCCCGCTTCACCCATCGTCTGCTTTGCGCCCAAGTTCGACGTTAAAGCATCAAAAGCTACTTCCCAGAAGCAGACATTATAGCGTCGAGCGTGCTGGGAGCGAAATGCCCTCAGTTCGGCGTTCTCATTGTAATTACCATGGCTCATGGTGTTTCGCGAAGCCACGTTTCACATTTTCACATAAAGCGTTAATTCTTCTAAAAGCCCTCTTGGCATCAGCAACCTCAATCGTGATTTCATCTCTAAGATTAGCTGCCAGATGGACCGAGTGTCTTTGCTTATAAAAAGCATCGAGCTCCTTTAATAATTTTTCGTCTACAAAACTTAAGTCCAAACATTCCTTAAGCCGGTTTTCAAAGGAAATGTTTACGCGCGGCTTTTTCGACTCACGCATAACGGCCAAGAAAGCTTCTTTGCCATCAAAGTTGACCGCTGTCCGCGATGAAAATCCCGAGACCCTCGTTGGGGTTACATGCGTTTCGAGCCGACCTCTTGCTTCTTGAATCTTGCTCGCGAGCTTAGTATCTTGATAGGTTCTTTCAAATAGTAGGTGATCGATAGAAGCCTCCACCACTCCAGCATATTGAACAATTTGGAACTTGCAAAAAGGGTGAGAGAATGTATCCTTTAGATCAAGCATTTCCATAAGGCGGAAAATGTATCGTGCTGACCTAAGTTCGAGCATGATAAGATCTAGAAGCGGTGGATTCGAAATAAATTTAAACCCCTCTCTTACGGACACTTCGTCAATTAGGTGGGCGCCTACATATTGTAGAGCAGGTAAACGAACAGCATCCTCGATAGGCATGGCTTCTTCGACCTAAACTATTGCGGTTGCCGAAGACTGCCACTACTTAGCTTGGCTTGCCAGCTACGAAATTTGTGGCACTAAATCGGACCAATTACCAACAACGAAGCGCATCAGCGTTACGTTTTGCTATTCAACCTGCGATTCTTAATAGCAACCCGACCGTTTCCAACCCGGTCTCACCGTAAGGCGAATATCTGGCATCCGCGTTCGCCGGCCGTAAGCTGACTGGCAGGAATCCGCCCGTTTGAGCTCCTGGTTACTCGGCTCGCCTGGGTCGGGTCTCAACCCAACCCAGTTGCCACCGGCCTACTCGAACAATCTCGAAAGCTGACATTGATCGGGGCGACAGCCCGGCCGCATCGCGCCCAAGTCCGCCGTTCAACAATGCTGTGTGCAGTCTCAGAAGCGGACGTCTCATCCGGGAAGCCCCGCGGGATAAGGTGAGTGAGCCATTTCACGATCTGGTAGACTAGCCACCGCCACGGTGCAGGACCGGGCCCGATAGGCTCAAGGCCGTATTGACGAGGGCGAGGTGGGTGAGAGCCTGAGGAAAGTTGCCGGAAAGATGCTTGCCCGGAACGTTGTACTCCTCCTATAGCAGGCCGACGTCGTTGCATAGCGCAAGCACACGCTCAAACTGCGCGCGAGCTTCCTCATGCCGCCCCTGCAGAGCTAGGCAATCTGCCATCCAGCACGAGCAGGCGAGGAACGCCCCTTCCGGATCTGGCCGGGCTTTGTTTTCTCGCGTGTCATGGCTTTCCCTAAATTTTTTTACGGGCACGCTGCGCCCTTGCAATCAGAACCCGGCGCCTATGGACTGCGGCACGCGCCAACGGGTCGTCCCGCATTGCGTCATGCGCTAGTTCCCGCTGGAGCTTATTGAAATTCCTCCAACGCGCCGCGTCGAGTTGACCTGTCTCAAGCATGGGGCGCACCGCGCAACCTGGCTCGCTGGTATGACCGCAGTCGCGGAACCGGCAAAGACGGATCAGCGCCTCAACATCCTCGAACGCATGCGCAACGCCTGACTCAGCGTCGATTAGACCAAGCTCTCGCATCCCCGGCGTATCAAGTATCAGAACACCATTCGGCATCCTTGAGAGTTGGCGATGCGTCGTCGTGTGGCGGCCGCTTGCGTCACGCTCACGGATGGCGCCGGTTGTCATCAGCGCCTCGCCGGCCAGCGCGTTCAGCAGAGTGGAATTGCCGACACCTGACGAGCCGATCAGGGCACAGGTCTCGCCAGGTTTGAGATGCACCGCCAGCGCGTCCAAACCGGTGCCGGTTGCCGCAGAAATCGGCACGACCGGAACGCCGAACGCAATGTCCTCGACAATTTCAACTGCGCCGGCGATGTTCTGGCAGATATCGGCTTTGGTCAGCACGGCCACCGGCCTCGCACCGCTTGCCCAGGCTGTCGCAAGGTATCGCTCCAACCGGCGCGGGTTGAGATCCGCGTTCATCGACGTGACCACGAAGACCACGTCGACATTAGCCGCCAGAATCTGGGCCGGAGCCGCACGCGACATTGGCATTCTGGGACGAGGACAGGTTGGTGCTGTACACCGCCAACCAGATGCTGAATGCCGCGCAGAAGACGGTGGCGGCGACGCTGCTGATGCCGGTTGAGAAAGTGCGCGTAGTCTCGCATTATATTGGCGGCGGTTTCGGTTCCAAGCTCAAGGTATTCGGGGATGCGATTCTGGCTGCCTTGGCCTCAAGGCAGTTGAAGCGGCCGGTGAAGATCGCGCTGACGCGGCAGCAGATTTTCAACCATACCACGCACCGGACAGCTACGGTCCAGCGGATGCGGCTCGGAGCGGATGAGACCGGGAAGCTGCAGGCGATCGGCCATGAATCCGTGGTCAGCAACCTGCCGGGCAAAGACTTCTTTGAACCCGTCGGCCTTGCGACCATTGCGTTATACGAGGGTGCCAACCGGCTGATTACGCATCGGTCCGTCAATCTGGATATTCCGGAAAGTGCTTCAATGCGAGCGCCGGGCGAGGCGGTCGGAATGCTTGGCCTGGAAGGTGCAATGGACGAGCTAGCGGCGAAGCTTGAGCTCGACCCGATCGAACTGCGTGTCCGCAACGAACCGAGCGTGAACCCGCAAGAGGGTACGCCGTTTTCGAGCCGCAAGCTGGTGGATTGCATGCGGGAGGGTGCACGATTATTTGGATGGAACAAGCGAAATCAAAAGCCGGGTCAGATGCGGGACGGCAACTTTCTGGTCGGCATGGGAATGGCCGCGGCAGCGCGTAACAACCTGTTGCAGCCCTCAAGAGCTACCGCAGTGCTGATGCAGGACGGGGCTTTGAGCGTGAAGACCGCGATGACCGACATCGGCACCGGCAGCTATACGATCTTCACGCAGATCGCGGGCGAAATGCTGGGCCTTAGCCCTGACAAGATCACGATGAACCTGGGCGACACGAACTTTCCGGAAGCGTCTGGCTCAGGTGGGTCCTGGGGCGCAAGCAGCGCCGGCTCATCTGTCTACTATGCTTGCGACGCGCTGCGGACAAAGTTAGCCGAGGCGGCGGGACTGGACCCTACGAAGGCGGTGTTCGAGGATGGCTTCATTCGGGTTGGCAATGTCTCGCGGGCGCTGGCCGAACTGGCTTGGACGGAGGGCATATCCGCCGACGGCGAGATTAAGCCCGGCAAGCTCGAAGACGAGTTTACCCAGATCGGCTTCGGCGCAAATTTTGCGGAAGTCGCTGTCGACATCGATACCGGCGAGATCAGGCTGCGGCGAATGCTCGGTGTTTTTGCTGCCGGGCGGATTTTAAATGCGAAGACGGCACGCAGCCAAGCGATTGGCGGCATGGTGTTTGGCGTCGGTGCGGCACTGACTGAGGAGGCCGTGATCGATAAACGCTACGGCTACTTTGTTAACCACGACCTCGCCGAGTACCACGTGCCAGTGCATGCCGATATTCCGGACATCGAAGCGATATATCTGCCGGAACTCGACAACAAGGCGAATCCCTTGAAAAGCAAGGGCGTGGGCGAGCTCGGGATCTCCGGTGCCGGCGCGGCCATCGCCAATGCCGTATATAACGCCTGCGGCGCGCGCATCCGAGATTATCCGCTGACGCTTGACAAGGTTCTCGCAGCGCTGCCGGAGTGAACGGTGTTATCGCGCTGCTTCCAGATATATTTCCTCGAGAGGCGGGGTCGACCGGGAGTCGTGCAGCGGCTGTTCTGATAGGCGAGCAGGTTCCGGAGTGTAGAGGTGGAACCACATCGCCGATCCTATCTCCCGGTGTACCGGAATTTGGCTCGCAATTCAGGAAGCCTCGGGCGACGAGTCAAAGTAGCGGAACGGGTTCTTGGGCTGGCTCATGCAGGCAAGCTAGACCAGCCGAAAAGCAAAAGGCCAGTTTGGTTTGACAGTGCCCCCCTGATGGCACTGTCAAGGCAAACAGGTTTGGCCGCTTCGCCAGCAACTTTCGGGCTTTAGAACTATGGGTTTTAGTGGATTCGCTTCCCCGAGCCAGTTCAAACGACCATAAAGTTGCCGGGGAAGCGGCCAAAACCGTTTGCCTTGACAGTGCCCTGGCGAGAGATGTCCTTGGCGTTTTGACAACCCGTGAAGGGTATCGCCAGCTACAAACTCCTGCGCCACCTGCCGTTTGAAGGCGACGCTATGGGAACGGTGCTTCGTCATGGCTTTCATCCTCCGAAAGCCCAGCACAAATGGTCAAATGAAAACCGTCATCCTGTCCACTTCCAGCGGCGCACTCCAAAAAGGGGTCGCGATTGCAAGCGATTTGACAGTGGAACTCGTCGCGAGCGCCGCAAGGACCACGTAATCGAAGCCTGTCGAGCTGAAGGATACGCTTGGGATGAGCGAACAGCATCTCAATCTTCTTTCGTTCACGCCTGGAGATGAGCCACTCGTCATTGTAGGTAATGGCGCGGGCGACGTTACGAGCATCTTCGTGGATGGAGCGCGGTAGCAGGTAATCGCGAATGCCTGACAGATCCACGAACCGGCTCACTGAGCGCAACAGATGGTCTGCTGGCACGTGCCGCTCCAGGCTGAACGCATAGAACAACGGCTCCTACGTCACCGTCCGGTCGCCCATCATCATTCTGCCTCCGGTGCCTCAAGATAGTTGAATCAGTTCCTTACACTGTCCGCAAGCCAACTTTATCAACAGCATCGGCCAGAGGACAAAAGATCAAGACGTACGTTTTCGGGGTTCAGTCGCTGAAGTATAACTTTAGAAGAGTGTAAGCGGCCTAGCGGCGCCATAGATTTATCGGGCCGCTTATCGACTCTATGCGGCGTCTTTGTTGACGCCGTCTACCAAGGTCGATGCCGCATCATGCGCCAGCGCAAGATTGGTGCCGTCGATAGCACGCATAACCCGTATTTTTGTCATCTCCTGTGCCGTGAGCGGTTGCTGCAGCCGGCAAGCAAAGCTGCAATACCCCCGGCCGATGCCTGCCGCCGCTAAATCCGCTCGCGGGTCACACGCGAGGATCGTCGCAACGTGCCGATCGCCGACGAGTATCTGTAGAAGCACGGGCAATTCTGGATTTGCGAGATCTTGCGCCCAACCTTGCACCACGTCCGCGTTGATGTGATCGATCCAGCCGCGCAGAGGCCCATGCCGTGCAGTAAGCGTGGCCAGCGTCACGACGGGTCGGAGCGCCGCGTCCATCGCCGGTCCATTCTGTGGCCGTGGCGCGCAGAGCAGCGGTTCTTCCGGAGAGGGGTAGTCCGGATACAGCACCCGGAATTCGGCTGCATTATGGAACGCGGCGCGCAAGCCCCAGGCATCGGCGTAGCTTTCGGACCAGGCGCCCTCCGCCAGCACGCAGTCATGCGCATCGAATTCCAGCTGGTAGTAGTGGATCTCTTCCGGCGCCGTGTCCTGGCGGATCGTGACGCCATTGATGAGGTTACGGGCCAGCACCAGCGTCTGGCCCAATAGCATCGAGTGGCCGGGCGAGACATAAAGGTCGCGGTTCGGCAACGCGCCGTCCAGCGCGCCGGCCGCAATATGCACCGGCATCTGCGCGCGGTTCTTTTCGAGGAACTGCCGCCCGTAGCTCTGCCGGCCGATCCACTTGATGGGCTGGACGCCGCCGAAGCGGGCGATAACCGGATCGCCGATCTGGAGCGTTTCGATCGCGACCTCGCCGGCCGGAGTCATGATGCGGGTGCCGCGCAGGTAGCAGATCACGATCTCGGTTTCGCTGGCGGTGGTGACGAGATTGAAGTCCCCGGTGTGGAAATCGCCGTCGATGTCAAGCAGGATGGTGGAAGTGCCGTCGCTTAGGTCCAGCGTGCCGTTAACGAAGCTCTCGCTGGTGGCGACGAAGCTTTCGACGACGATCAGATCGCCGGTGCCAAAACCCCTGATGACGCCGTCGAATTGCGGGGCGTCGCCGAGGGTGAGGGTGCCGTCGGGGCCGGTGAGGCTGACGATCTGGCCGGCGGCGACCGGGCCGTCGAAGGTGATGGCGGCGGGGTCGACAATGAAGACGCCGGTGCCGGAGATGCCGCCGCCGACGATGACGGCGCCGAGACCGGTTTCCTCGACCACGCCATTGTTGATGAGGCCGCCGGTGATGTCGATGGTGCCGAAATCGGCGGCGATGGTGCCGCTGTTGAGAACGCTGGTGACGTCCAGCGTGCTGCTGCCGCCGACCGCGGTCTTTTCGATCAGGCCGGCATTGTCGATCGAGGCAAAGCCGCTGAGGCCGGAGTCGGTGTCTAGGTCGAAGGTGCCGGTGATGCCGATGTCGATGGTGCCCTCGGCGATGGTTGGCGAGGCGTAGGCTGTGTAGATTTCGCTGTTGAGCTCTGCCGTTCCGGTAATGTCGAGCGCGGTGCCGCTGCCGCCGATGATAAGATTCTCCACGACCACCGCGCCGCCAATGGTAACGGTGCCGCCGCCGATAATCTCCTGGCCCAGCGTGCCGCTGCTGGCGGTGCCGAGAGCGAGGCCGAAGCCGTTGGTGTTGAGCGTGCCATTGTCGTTAAAATTGCCTTCATAGGCGACATTGCCGCCGAGGGCGAAGGTGCCGCCGAAGCCTTGCAGTTCGAGGTTTTTCACCGCGAGATCGGCGGCGGCTTCCAGGGTCACCGAGCCGAAGCTCTCCAGTTCCAGGGTGCCGGCGCCGGTGACGAGGCCAGCGATGGTGCCGAAATATGCATCGACCCCCAGACCGCCGGTCACCACGTCGATGGTGCCGGTATTGGTAAAGTAATCCGCTTGCACGCCATTGAAGAGCGGCGCCGTCATCTCCAGCAGCCCGGCATTGAGGACGGTGGCAAGGCCGGTGAACGCATTTCCCGCGTTGCTGACGATGTCGTAGGTGCCGAAGCTGGTGATATCCAGCGTGGTGCTGTCCGTGCTACTGAGGCCGAACTGCGGCGCGTTGGCGGCGGTGATGTCGCCTTCATCGAGCAGCTCGGCGCCGCTGCCGGCGATGCTGAAGCCGCTCAGATAGTAGTCGCCCCGCACGTCGAGTTCGCCGCCATTGACCCCGCCGCCGACCAGCAGACCGGAGGATGGCGGGACGCCTTCCTCCGGATTGCCGACAAAGCCGAGGGTGAGCGTAGTGCCGTTCAGATCAAGTGCCGCGTATTCGCTCGACAGCACGCCGTTATAGGTTTCCGAGTGGTCGAAAGTGATGGTGCCGCTGCTCAGCGAGAGGGTCGCGACATCGAGGGTGACAGTGGCGGCAAAGGTGGTGATTTCGCCGTCAAGCTCCAGCGCGCCGCCGCCGTCGAACAATCCGTTCAATGACGCCGTGCCTTCAAACAAAGCGAGCGTGCCGCGGTCGATCTCGATCGTGCCGGTGTTGGTGAACTGGTTGAGGTCGATGTAGCCTAGGCCGGCGATTGTCTTCTCGAGGAAGCCGTTATTAATCATCGTGCCGGCGATTTGACCGCCGATATCGGTTCCCTGGCCGAGCAGGTCGAGGGTACCGCTGGCCGCGATGACAAACTCGCCGACCTGGCCGGAGAGCGAGCCGCCGACCGACATACCGTCGGTGAGAGCGGTGTCGGTGATGAGCAGTTCGGTGCCGGTGCCGGAGACGTTGCCGCCGAGAGTGCCGGTGCCGCCGACGGTGACGGTGCCGCCGCCGATAATCATGGCGTTTGGACCGATGGTGCTGTTACCGGTGAGGTCGAAATCATGGCCGTTTGTGTCCAGCGTCTGCGCGCTGGCGAACGAGCCGGCGTAGCTCTGGTCGCCCTGCAGAATCATGTCGGCGGAATTGGACAGGGTGGCGATGGCGAGATCGGCGGCGGCGCCAATCGTGACCGTGCCGGTGTTGATCGCGATCCCGCCCGCGCCGGCGAGGGTGCCGTCGATCGTGCTGTTGGAGAAATAAAAACTTGAATCGCCGCCATTGATGCCCAGCAGGCCGTCATCGACGCGCAGCACGCCGGCGCCGCCGAGCGAGAGCGTGGCGATGAGGTTGACCGGCTGTCCCAGATCGTCAACCCCGGCATCGACCATTTCCAGCGTTCCGGCGGCGATGGAGACGGCGGCGACACCGAGTTGGTAGCTGTCGGTCAGATGGCCGCCGCTGATCGCCAGCGTGGTTCCGGCGGCCGCGACCAAGGCATCGACGGTGTCGGTGGTGTTGTAGCCGACGGTGTAGGGCGTGCCGGTGCCGGAGAGTGTAACCTGGTTCGCCGAGCCGGGCTCCAGCGGCTGCAGTGTTGAACTAGGCGAGGTATCAACCAATGTCGACCAGTTGTTGCCGTCAGACCAGCTGCCACCATCAGGGCCAATCCAGGTTGACGGGGAGTCGGTATTGACGATCGGAAAAGGAGCGGCGGTAGCGGCGTCGATATGGACGTCCGAACCGCCGTAAATGCCGGTTCCCTCGGAGATGCTGAGATCGGCCGGATCGATGCCGGGCAAGGCCAAGGTGGCGGCGGCTATGATGGTGAGACTGCCGCCGCTCTCGACCTCATCGTTCAGAGTCAGGATGCCATTGGCGTAGCTGTATTCGGTCACCTCCAGGCCCCCGATCGTGATGTCGTCGTCGCCGGAAAATCCCATGATGGTGCCGGCGAAGGCGGTGGGATCGTTGATGACGAGCGTGCCGGTATTGTCGGTGAAGCTGACGGTTTGGCTGGCCGAGATCGAGCCGTTTTGCAGGGTGTTAGTGTAGTCGCCGCCGCCGGTGAAAGCGAGCTCGGCGCCATTGTTAATGACGAAAGTGCCGGCTTTGCCGGCATCGGCGGTGACCGGGCCGCTGATGATCAGTTCATCATTGACCGAGACCAGGCCGTCATTGACGAACAGCACGCCGCCATTGTCGAGCAAGCTATTGAAGGACAGGCCGCCGACGAGGTCCGCGAGGGTGCCGGTGTTGACGAAGCTTGCGGTGAAAATCGAGCTCTCGATCTCACTGCCGTTGACCTCGAACAGGCCGGCGTTGTCGATGACCGAGCTGTTGCTGTAGCCGGAGCCGATCTCGCCTCCGTTCTGGATGTCGAATAGGGCGCCGTTGGCGATGCTCAGCGTCGTCGCGTCGCCGCTGAAGTTGCCCAAGGCGAGCTGGCCGTCGTCGAAGATGGTGCCAACGTCCAGTAGTTCCGTGCCGGCGCCGGTGAGGTAGACCGCGCCGGTATCGAGCACGCCAGCCGCGATCAGGGTGCCGCCGTCGACGGTGTTGGCGAGTGTGCCATGGGTCAACGCGAGGGTATGGCCGTCGAGATTGATGGTTCCGCCGCTGCCGGAAAAGGTGCCGCCGTAATATTGGTTAGCGGCGAGGTCGAGCGTGCCGCCATAGAGCGCGAGGTCGGCGATGTCGAGGGCGGCGCCGGCCGCCAAGGTGGTGGTCTGGCTGCCGTAGACTTCAAGCATTCCGGTGCCCTCGACCGTGCCGCCGATGCTGGCGGTGCCGCTTGCCAGGGTCAGCGTGCCGATATTGACCGCGATGTCGCCGGTGTTGGTAAAGTCGACGGCGCTGAGCAAAGGGCCGTTGAAGGGCTGGTCGCCGGTCACTTCCAGCAGGCCGGCATTGTCCAAGGCCGCGGTGCCCACGCCGAAAATGCCGAACTCGGTCGGCATGTCGTAGGTGCCGGCGCTGGCGATGCTGAGCGTCGTTGAATCGCCCGAGACCGTACCGAGCCGGAAATAGTTATATTGTTCGTAGACCTCGCCGGTGATCAGTAGCTCGGTGCCGCTGCCGGTGAGCGTCGGGGCGGAGAGCGCGACGGTGCCGGCGATTTTCATGGTGCCGCCGCCGTCGACGATGTTGGCGAGCGCGCCGGCGCTGGCGGTGCCGAGGCTGAAGACGTGGCCGTTGGTGTCGATGGTGCCTTCGCCGAGGTCGAGCGTGCCGCCGAAACTCTGGTTGGCGCTCAGCAGGAGTTCGCCAGAAGTCTCGTAATAATTGCCGATCGCCAGGGAGGCGACGTCGAGCGCGGAGCCGCCGAGAGTGGCGACTTCGTAGGCGCCAATCTCCAGTTCGCCGGTGCCGGCGATGCCGCCGTTCAGGCTGGCCTGGCCGAGCGAGGACGGGCCGATGCCCTGCAGCATCAGTGTGCTGTCGGCGACGATCAGGCCGGTTTGCGACAGGCTGGCGGCCTCGATCGATTCGCCGCCCGGCGGGCTGGTCGCCTCCAGGGCGCCGCCGGCGGCGATGACGATCGAGCTTAAGGAATTGCCGCTGATCCCGGATTGGCTAACGATATCGTAGGTGCCGCCTGTGGCGATCGAGAGCGTGTCGGTGTCGGTGGCGGCGGCGCCGAGGGTGACGGAGTTGCTGTCCTGCAACGCCGTGCCGGACACCAGCAGCTCGGTGCCGGCGCCGGTGAGGGCGAGGCCGCCGACATCGACCAGGCCTTGGATTTCCAGGCTGCCGCCGCCGGCGAAGGTGCCGGCGAAGGTGCCGCCGCTGGCCGGACCTAGGATGAAGTTTTGGCCGTTGCCGCTCAGGGTGGAACCGTATCCGGCGATGAAATCGCCTTCGTAGGTGTAGTTGTGGGTGGCGGCGCCAGCGGCCAGCGTGAGGACGGCCCCGGAGCCGAGGGTGACGGTGTTGATGTCGAGCACCGCGCCGGCCTGCAGCGTCGCGTGGGTGCCGCCGAGCACAAGGGTTCCGGCGCCGGTGACCGTGCCGCCGAGGGAGACCAGGCTGCCGGAGGCGTTCAAGGCGCCGGTTTGGATATCGAGGGTGCCGCCGGTCTGGTCGAGCGTGCCGAAGAAATAGCCGTTCTGCTCGACGATCAGGTCGCCGCCGCTGAGCGTCGCGGGGCCTTGGAATTCCGGTGTGCCGGCGATGTCGAGCGTGCCGCCGGTTTGACTGAACTGGCCGTACCAGGTAAAATATTCGGTGCTCAGCGTACCGCCGGTGAGCAACAAGGTCGCCAGCGTGTCGCCATCGTCGACGTCGTAAACCGTGTCGGTGGTGTCGTAGGTGACGATATAGCTGTCGCTGCCGGAGAAGTCGGCATAGTCGCCGGCGCCGGGGACGCCGGCGGGCGACCAGTCGGCCGGGTTGCCCCAATTGCCCGAGCTCGGCGTGGACGTGTCGCCGCTATCGCCGATCCAGTCTGACATTCTGCCCCCACCCACCGTTGAGAGAAGGTTACGCTAGCGCTTCGGTTTCGCCCATTGTCCAAACGGCCAATCTTGCGGTCAGCTTAAAGAGCCTCAGAGCGAGATGGGCGGCAGGAGCCGGGCCATCTGGAGCGCCAGCTCAGCCTGCCGGGTGGTGCCGGTCTTTCGGAACATGCTCTGCAGATGGGCCTTCACCGTCCGGTGCGTGATGCCGAGGTCCGCTGCGATTTCCCCTAGGGTTTGGCTCCGCAGCAGCGGCACCAGAACCCTCAGCTCTGCCGGCGTAAGACCATAAGCTTCCAGCAGCAGCCACCCCGGCAAAGGCAGGTCGGCCTCCGGAACCGTGACCAGCACGACGGCGAGCTCGCCGCTTTCCGGCGAGGGTGGCACCACGGAAACGACATGCTTGCCAGCGGGGCTGCACACCGTGACGGCTGCCGGCGTGGCGGCCGCCACGAAGGCTCCAGCCAATAGCTTGGTGACAGGGAGGTCGGCCGCGTTCAGGACGCCGCCGGTCTCGCGCAGGATGGTGCCCACGCCCAGCAACGTCTTAGCGGCGCCGTTGGCATGAACAACGGTGCCGGTTGCCGCGACCAGGAGGGCGGCAACCTTGATCCGATCAAGGAGAACCGTCATGCCGTCGTGCCGGGCCTCCCTCTCGTCGAGCAGCCGGCCAAGAACGACGGCGCGCTCGATATGCGGGATCATCATCCAAAGGAATTCGACTTCCGACTGATCGAACGAGCCGAGTTCCTCGCGCCGGGCAATTGCCAGCAAAGAGAGCCGGGAGGTCGAGCGGACCAGCATGCCGGCCATCCAGTCGCCCCAACCCTGCGGCTTGACCCATTCCAGGTAAAAGCGGGAGCGACGGTATTCGCCAACATCTATCTGCTCGTACAGGGTCTGCACCTCGCCTTGCGGCATGTGCAGCAAGGCGGCGTCGACCAACGGATTGATGCGACCATAGGTACTGACATAGCTCTTCGAGTAGAGCGGGCTGGTGCCGTGCTCCACGAGCAGTTCCGGCACTTGGTCAGGAATGCTGAGCACGTTCAGGCTGGCGGCCGTGCCGCCCACTATCAGGCAGAGCTTTTCCAGCGCGACCGCCCAGTGATCGCGCCGCAGGATGCAGTCGTAGATATCTCCGATCAGGGCCGACAAGTCCGCGTTTTTGGCTGGCAACGGCATCTGCTGCTTCATTTTTACGAGGCCGCTGCAATATAGAGTATTTGCTGGATAGAACAACGGTGGCTGTAAGTAGAGGCTTGTTAGCGCTGAGGGCACTGTCAAGGCAAACAGGTTTGGCCGCTTCGCCAGCAACTTTCGGGCTTTAGAACTATGGGTTTAGTAGATTCGCTTCCCCGAGCCAGTTCAAACGACCATAAAGTTGCCGGGGAAGCGGCCAAAACGGAGAGACAGGGACTCGAACCCTGGGTACGCTTTCAAGCACACCTCATTCCGAGCGTTCTCTCTTAGCCGCTCGGTGAGCTCCCGGTCCGAAGGATAACGTCTTTCGTCATTCTTGGCTCGATCCCGATTTACCGGTCGTCTGCTTTGCGCCCAACCCGGCCGTCTACCAGCTTCCGAGCAACTTTAGGAGCGGACATAAGTTCACCAGACAGTTAGTGCTCCGCATGTTGGTGCGGCTTGGCCACGGGTCCGAGGAAACGGGTCAAGGTTACGGCAGTTCCAGCTTGCCATCCCGCAGCAGCGGGACGGCGCTCCGGCCGAAATCGCGCAAAATTTCCGGCAGCAGCGCCTCAGGCCAGTTCTGGTAGCAGACCGGCCGCAGGAAGCGGCGGATCGCTAGCGTGCCGACCGAGGTGGTGCGGCCGTCGGTCGTGGCTGGAAAGGGACCGCCATGCACCATGGCGTCGCAGACTTCAACGCCGGTCGGCCAGCCATTCACCAACAGCCGACCCGCCTTTCGCTCCAGAAGGGGCAGTAGGCGTCGTGCGGCCTCGCTGTCGGCCTCGTCCATCTGCAATGTGCAGGTCAACTGACCTTCCAGCGCCTCGATTACCTCCCGCAACACGGCCTCATCCGGGCAGCGCACCAGCAGGGCGCAGGCGCCGAATACCTCGTTGTTCAGCTGCGGCTCGGCCAGGTAGTCCGCGGCATGAACGGTGAAAAAAGCCGGCTGGCCGAGATTTTCGCTCTGGCCGGACATGCCGGTGGCGGCGGTGGTGACGCCAGCGCCGGTTTGCAGCTTCTTTACGCCCGCCGCATATGCCTTTGCGATGCCGGCTGTGAGCATTACCGCTGCCGGCACCTTGCCCAGCGTGGCACTCACGGCGTGGACGAACGTATCAAGTGCCTCGCCTTCCACCGCGATCAACAGGCCCGGGTTGGTGCAGAACTGGCCGGCGCCGAGGGTGAGCGACGCCACGAAGTCGCGGGCGATCGCCTCGGCACGGCTGCCGAGGGCGGCCGGCAGCAGGATCACCGGGTTGATGCTGCTCATCTCTGCATGGACCGGAATCGGTTCACGCCGAGCCGCCGCCACCTTGGCCAGAGCAAGGCCGCCGCCGCGCGAGCCAGTAAAGCCGACCGACTTGATCTCGGGGTTGGCGATTAGAGCGGTGCCGAGTTCGGTGCCGGCGCCTAACAGGAGCGAGAACACGCCGCGCGGCAGGCCGCATTCCGCCACGGCCTCCTGGATGGCACGCCCGACCAGGGCCGAGGTGCCGGGATGCGCCGGATGCGCCTTCACCACCACGGGGCAGCCCGCCGCGAGCGCCGAGGCAGTGTCCCCGCCGGCGACGGAGAAGGCGAGTGGGAAGTTGCTGGAGCCGAACACGGCGACCGGGCCGACGCCGATGTTGCGCAGCCGGAGATCGGGGCGCGGCAGCGGGGTGCGATCTGGCAAAGCGGGGTCGATCCGGGCATCGAGCCAGCCGCCCTGCCGGACGGTGGCGGCGAACAGGCGCAGCTGGCCGATGGTGCGGGCGCGTTCACCCTCGATCCGCGCCGGCGGCAGCCCAGTCTCGGCACTGGCGCGGGCGATCAGCGGGGCGCCGATGGCGGCGATGTTGTCCGCGATGGTTTCAAGGAAGTGGGCGCGGGCCTCGAGGCTGGTTTCACGGTAGGTGTCGAAGGCGGCACCGGCGAGGCTGCAGGCCTGCGCGATCTCGGCCGCACTGGCCTCACCGAAGCTGGGCTCGAGCGCCGCGTTGCTGGCGGGATCGATGCCGTGGAAGCCGGGCGGATCGCCCACCACCTGTTCGCCGCCGATCAATGACGCGCCGGAGATCTCCGTCATGGCCGCAACTCCTCTGCTTTGGTTGATGCTTGGATTGAATCAACGCCGCGCTGTTTGCCACTAGATGGGCCTTGCGTCGGTCCCGCCAAGGCAGCGGCGGTGGGAGGGCGCAGGCTTCACAACGGGAACGACACTGCCCATTTGCCAGCAACGTCGGATAACGCGCTGCCCGGCGGGTGCGGGAGGCGAGATGAACGAGGCCGGACGAACGAAATTGCCGGAAAGTGGGCTACCCGACGACCTTGCACAGACTCTGCTGGTCGGCCGGGTCTGGCGGCCGGACCGCGCAGGACCTGCTATTATAGTGCAGCGCCGGGGCCAGGTCTTCGACATCACCAGCAAGGCGGCGCCGACCGTGGCGGCGCTGCTGGCGCTGGACGATCCGGCCGATTTCGCGGTGGATGCGCCGGGTGAGGCGATCGGCACGCTCGACGACGTGCTGGCCAATGACGAGGAGCACCGCCGGCCGGGCGCTCCCTGGCTGCTGGCGCCGGTGGATCTGCAGGCGGTCAAGGCGGCGGGCGTTACCTTCATCGCTAGCCTGCTGGAGCGCGTGATCGAGGAACAGGCGCGGGGCATGCCGGAGAAGGTCACCGAGTTGCGCGCCGATCTCGAGCGGGTGATGGGTGCGGATCTGGCGGCGTTGAAGCCAGGTTCCGAACAGGCGATGGCCGTGAAGAAGACGCTGCTGGAACGCGGCATCTGGTCGCAGTATCTTGAAGTGGGGATCGGCCCCGATGCCGAGATCTTCACCAAGGGTCAGCCGATGAGCGCCGTCGGAAGCGGTGCCGCGATCGGCATTCACCCGGCGTCCACTTGGAACAATCCAGAGCCGGAGATCGCGCTGGCGGTTTCGCCGGCGGGACGAATAGTGGGTGCCACACTGTGCAACGATGTCAATCTGCGGGATTTCGAGGGAAGGTCCGCGTTGCTGCTCGGCCGTGCCAAGGACAACAACGCCAGCTGCGCGCTTGGGCCCTTCATCAGGCTGTTCGATGCCACGTTCAGCCTTGATGATGTTCGCAATGCGGAGGTCGATCTGCACGTGCGGGGCGAGGACGGCTTCGATCTCAGGGGTGCGAGCTCGATGGCGAAGATCAGCCGTGATCCGGCCGATCTGGTGCGTGCCGCAATGGACGGGAACCACCAGTATCCCGATGGCTTCGTTCTGGCGCTCGGGACCATGTTCGTGCCGGTGCAAGATCGCGGTGCGGCCGGCCAGGGCTTCACCCACAAGACCGGCGACATCGTGACGATCTCGACGCCGCGTCTCGGCACATTGAGCAACGTGGTGAAGCCGTGCCCGGATTGCCCACCCTGGACATTCGGCGCAGGCGCGTTGATGCGCAATCTGGCGGCTCGTGGTCTGCTGTAGCGGGCCGACAACTTTGGGTTAAGGACATCGTCATGACACGGATCACCAGCTTCGAGACATTTGACCTGCGCTTCCCGACCTCGAAGCAACTTGACGGCTCTGACGCCATGAACCCGGCGCCGGATTATTCGGCGGCTTACATCATCCTGCGCACCGATCAGGACGGGCTTGCGGGCCACGGCATGACCTTCACGATTGGCCGCGGCAACGAGATCTGCGTGGATGCCATCAAGTCGCTCGCTTCCCGCGTCATCGGGTTGGAGCTCGATTGGATCAGGGAAGATGCCGGGCGATTCTGGCGGCATCTCGGCGGTGATTCGCAGCTACGCTGGATCGGCCCGGAGAAGGGAGCGATCCACATGGCGACCGGCGCGATCGTCAACGCGGTGTGGGATTTATGGGCGAAGGCGGCGGGCAAGCCGATTTGGCGGCTGGTGACGGAGATGAGCGCGGCGGATTTGGTGAAGATCATCGAGTTCCGTTACCTCACCGATTGCATCGTACCCGAGGAGGCGCTGGAGTTGCTGCAGGATGCGGCGCGCGGCAAGCAGGAGCGGATCGATCTTCTGCTGGCGAATGGTTATCCCTGTTACTCGACCTCGGCCGGCTGGCTTGGCTATGACGATGAGAAATTGCGTCGGCTGACCAAAGAAGCCATCGACCAGGGCTTCAAATATCTGAAGTTCAAGGTGGGCGGCGATGTCGAGGATGACATTCGCCGGCTGGAAATCGCCCGCGAGGTGGTAGGCCCGGATATCCGGCTGATGGTAGACGCCAATCAGGTTTGGGAGGTCGGCCAGGCGGCAGAATGGATGAAGCGGTTGGCCTTTGCCGAGCCTTGGTTCATCGAGGAGCCGACCAGCCCGGACGACATCGAGGGGCATCGCAAGATCCGCGAAGCGGTGGCGCCGATTCGTGTCGCGACCGGCGAGATGTGCCAGAACCGCATCATGTTCAAGCAGTTCATGATGAGGGGCGCCATTGACGTTGTGCAGCCGGATGCGTGCAGGCTCGGCGGCCTCAACGAGGTGCTGGCGGTACTGCTGATGGCGGCAAAGTACAAGCTGCCGGTCTGGCCGCATGCCGGCGGCGTGGGATTGAGCGAGTATGTGCAGCATATCTCAATGATCGACTACGTCTCGATTTCCGGCACCATGCAGGATCGGGCCATCGAATATATCGACGAACTGCATGACAAGTTCGTCGATCCCTGCATCGTTCGCCACTCCGCCTATATGCCGCCGACGGCACACGGCTACTCGATCACCATGAAGCCGGAGACGCTGCGTGATTACCAGTTCAAGGGTGAGCCGGCGACGCGCTGACGCAAGGAATATAACGGTGCAGGTCGAACTGGTGCTGGATGCGCGGGCCACGATCGGCGAGTCGCTCACCTGGGTGAGTGCCGAAAACGCGCTCTACTGGGTGGATATCAAGGCGCCTGCACTGTACCGGACCACGCTTGCGGACTGGCAGACAAGGCGCTGGACGTTGCCGTCCGACATCGGGGCCTTTGCGCTTGATGGCGACGGGCGGGCGCTGGTGGCGCTGCGCGACGGGCTGTTCTGGCTCGATCTCGTTTCGGGTGCGGTGACGCTGGAAGTCGCGGCACCGTTCGACCCCGCGATCATCCGGTTCAACGAAGGCGCTTGCGACAGCGCCGGGCGTTTTTGGGTCGGCGTGATGACCGATCCTCTGGACGGTACAAAATCCGATCGGCAGGGCTCGTTGTATTCCTTCACCCGCGGTGGCGGCCTGGTGACGCATCCGGACCGGTGCACGCTATTCAACGGCATGGGGTGGAACACCGATGAAAGCCGGTTTTACCTTTCGCACAGCTTCGAGCGCCAAGTCTTCGCCTTCCCTTACGACAAGCTGACCGGCGCGCTCGGCATGCGCGAACCGTTCATCGACGTGAACGTGGCCGAGGGCATCCCCGATGGCGCCGCGGTTGACTTGGAGGGCGGCTATTGGTGCGCCATCCACGGCGGCGGGGCGCTGCGGCGCTATACAAGCGACGGCCAGCTGGATTGCGAAATCACAATGCCGGTGAGCCAGCCGACGATGTGTTGCTTCGCCGGGCCGGGGCTGAGTGAGCTTTATATCAGCAGCGCCAGGGAGAAGCTTAGTGAAGCCCAACTCGCGAAGGAGCCGAATGCAGGTGGGCTGTTTCGGTTGCAGCCCCGCGTCGCCGGCCTGCCCAAGCATTGGCGGGTGGGCTAGCGGGCTGCTTATTCGCTTGAACTTTTGTGGCCTGGTGCAGCGCCGCGCAGGACGGTTTTTAAGTTCATGAATTCGTGCAGGCCATAGGAACCGAGTTCGCGGCCATGACCGGAGCGTTTAATGCCGCCGAACGGTGCTTCCGGCGAGGATGAGAGCATCTGGTTGATCGCCGTCATGCCAGCTTCGATATCCCGCACGAAAGGGTCCTGTTCAGCCTCATCGTTGGTCCAGACCGAGGAGCCGAGGGCGAAGGGGATGTCGTTGGCGATGCGGATCGCGTCGTCGATATCCGTGGCGCGGGCCAGCATCGCGATCGGCCGGAGATCTCTTCGTGCATCAGCGCGCTGTCGAGCGGTACTCCGTCAGGATGCCGGTGGAGATATAGGCGCCGGGGCCATCCAACGGCGTGCCGCCTCGTGCTGGCGCGCGGGACCAGAAGCGAGCGAAGATATCGGTTGCAACGAGCAAGATAATCGTGGCGCCGCACATGCCGACCAGAAAGTTACCCCTCTGGCTCACCTAACCCAGAAGGCCGAATGCCCAAGAGGCGCGCCGCCCCTCCCTAGCTTCTGCATGGTTTCGTTCCGGGTCAAAGTCCGTCTCTGCAATAGGTGCCCGCTCCTCGATGATTAGCGTTCAGCGCCCGCGGCCCGGCAGCAGAGCCCTGCACCAAAGGTGCCGATAGCCGCGCGAACATATACACCGTTAACAATCAGCATCCCTTCACCGTCAGGATCAATCAAACCGTGGATTATCGCCAAAGACTATTTCTTGAGGGTCCGATCACGCGGGCTCTGATAACGCTCGCGGTGCCCATCATCCTCGGTAACATTCTTCAAACAGGTTACCAGCTTACCGACGCCTTCTGGGTCGGACGGCTTGGTGCCGCGGCGGTCGCGGCCATTTCTGTCAGCTTTCCGGTTACCTTCTCGTTATCGCCCTGGGGTCGGGCCTCGCCATGGCCGGAGCTACCCTCACCTCGCAGTACATGGGAGCGGGGCGCCAGGACATGGTGGATCATGTCGCGGCGCAGACGATGGTCATGGTCGCGATCAGTTCCGTCATCCTGGGCGCGCTCGGCTACGCCCTGACGCCGTATCTGCTGAGGCTCCTCGGTGTCGCACCGGATGTTTATGCCGGCGCCCTCGGCTTTATGCATATCTCCTTCATCGGTATTATTTTCATCTTCATCTACGCCATGTTTCAGGCTCTGATGCGCGGAATCGGCCAGACAAGGATCCCGCTCTACATCGTTTGCGGCACGGTTGTGCTGAATTTCATGCTCGACCCGCTATTCATTTTCGGCTGGGGCCCGTTGCCTGGACTTGGAGTGGCGGGCTCGGCCCTCGCCACCCTGCTGACGCAGGCGCTGGCCGCGGCCATCGGCATGGGCATTTTCCTGCGCGGTCGTCATGGCATCAAGTTGCAATGGCGCGGCCTCGCACCGGACCCAGTCTACATCAGGCGGGCCTTTAGGCTCGGCTTTCCAGCATCCATCGAACTTTCCACGCGCGCCCTCGGCCTCATGATGATGTCTTTTCTCGTCGTCAGCTTCGGAACCTTGACGACCGCCGCCTATGGTGTCGGCTCAAACATCCTGCAGGTCGTCACGATCCCCGCCATGGGCATCTCGATGGCGGTTTCTACCCTAGTCGGGCAGAACATCGGTGCCGGCAATATCAGTCGCGCTTCCCGCATCACGGTGCTCGGCACCGTGTTTGGCTTCATCGTGCTCAGCTTAGCCGGCATCGTCGCCTTTATCTTCGCACCCTATCTGGTGGCCTTTTTTATCCCAAAGGACAGGGCGGTCATTTTGGCCGGCGCGAATTTTATCAGGATCATGTGCCTGGCCTGGGGCGGCATGGGCATCCAGCTCAGCATTGTCGCGGCCTTCCGCGCTTCCGGCAACATGCTGATCGCGATGGTAATCGCGCTGGTTTCGCAGTGGATGGTGCAGTTTCCGCTGGCCTTCATCCTCTCCCAACACACCGCGCTGAAAGCACACGGGCTATGGTGGTCATTTCCCGTTACCAATGTCGTTGTCGCCATCGTCTCCATCTGCTGGTTCGCGCGGGGCAACTGGGCGAACACGCGCCTCACCGAGGACGACGAGCAAACTGCCAAAGTCGTTCAGGAAACGATAATAGAAGACGGCATCCGCTGAAGCGCCTCACTCCGTCCTGCCGATGCCACTACAGGCCTCGGAAGGCGCCGGCAGGCCAATGAAGTTGTGACAGGGCGGGCGTCCGCTTAACCAGTTTTTCAACCCAAAGCCGCCGTTCCGCTTTCGGCCAGCTTTCGCGGATGCGGCTCTTCTGCTTTGCGCCCTACTCGGTCATTCGGGGGTTCTGATCAACCTCACGATAGCGGACAACCCAACCGATCCTACGCTACCGAGGAAGCGCGCTGCTGAGATCCATTCCGGACATTTTCCGCCCACAGCCCATACCGGAACCAGACATGGCTTTGTTAGCGTCTAAATCTTGGCGAACAAAGTTCCGTAGCTTAGCCAATCGGAAATTCCGGCATCTGCGCGCGGATTTCGTCAAGTGAGAGAATATGCACACCGTACCGCTCAAATATCTCCATGGTCTTGGTAAGATCCATGGTTGCGTAGGCCTGCCCATCGGCCGGGGGCAGCGTCATGGCCAGGGCGGGGTCGTTCATGCTGTTGACCGCGCCGAGGAAGCCGGCGGGCGTGATGAGAGTAGTCAGTTCGAGTAGGTCTGACTGGACCAGAAACGCATGCGGTTTTCCCTTCGGCAGAAACATGCTCTCGCCAGCGGCAATCTCGAATTTATTGCCTTCCGCATAGACATGAATCGTGCCTTGCAAAACATAGAAAAACTCATCGTCACGCGCATGAACATGCGGCGGCGGCTCCGTGCCTTTTTGCATTTTCGCGACACAAAAATCGAATGCGCCGCCGGTCTCCAGCTCGCTTGCCAGTTGCGAGGTCAATATGCCTTTATACCATTTCGAATTCTCAAGACATGGCGATGCCTTGTAAGCCTTTGGCATGATTTTATCGATTTTCATCTATTTATCTTCTCCTTCTTGATCAGGGCAGCCCGGCGTCACGCGTCAGTCAATTGCCTGAGTTTCAGATGCCCGGGGTAACCTGTTGGCGCACGTCATTGGCAAGCGGGTGTAGAACAGCCGGCGATGCGTCGCTCACCAGGCTGTAGCCGATGCCGCTTTGGGTCCAGGAAAAGCCGGTGACGGACCCGTCAGTATAGGGCACCATTTTGGGCACGTTCTTGTCCACATCCATAGGCCGAACGAACATCACCAGCCGGTTGCCTTGCGCGTTGTCGTACATCAGCATCCCCGCCGGACCATGATAGGTTGCAACCAGCCTTCCGCCCATAAATTTGTAGCCGGCGGAAGTAAGGTCCGGTACCGTGATGCGCGTTTGTAGCCGAGATGAAATCCAGTCGACCAATTTGCCGCTATTGGAGGCATCGAATTCCACGGGATGGATTTTGTCAGGGCTGTAGACCGAATAATTGAACGCCGCCTCCTGGGCCAAAGCCGTCATGCCAGTTGCCGGCAGATGCACGGCGCTGGGATGCATGGACCAGCCGCCGGCGCCGCCCAGTCCAAATACCAGAACCGCCGCGGCCACGGCGCGCCAGGGGGTGGAGCGCGCCGGGCGGCGGTGCGCTTCCACCAGGCTGGCAAGGTTCAGCTGAGGGGGGATGGGCTCTTCCGCGATCGGCGCGAAGGCCGCCTGCAGCGCCTCGCCTTGCTCGGCATAATTCCGCACTTCCGCGGCAATATCGGGGTGGGCAGCCAGATATTCCGCAACCTCCGCCGAGCGTGCCGGATCCAGCGCGCCATCCACATAAGCGTGCAGTTCAGTTTCGTTGATCGGCCGGGTGGTCATCACTTTACGCTCCGCAATTTGAATGTATTCGCCACCTGAAGCGGCACGACATTCTCGCCATTCATCGATTTCATGAGTTTTTCGCGTGCCCGCGCCAGGCGAGACATGACGGTGCCGAGCGGTATATCGAGAACTTTTGCCGCTTCAGCATAGGATAAGTTCTCGACAGAAATCAGCAGCAGCACGCTGCGCTGATGCTCGGGCAAGGCGGCCAGGCCGCTGAGCAGATCGCGATGGGTCAGGCCATCCTGCTGGGTCGGCGGCGTGGCGAATTCGGTTGCGACGGTGTCATCGATCTCGACATGCCTGCCGCGGCGCTTGGTCTGGCGCATACGGTTGACCGCGAGATTATGCAATATGGTAAAAACCCAGGTTCGGGTGTCGCCTTCGGGCCGGCGCTGATGCCAGCGGCTGATCACGCGCTCCAGGCAATCCTGAACCAAATCATCGGCGGCGGCTTGGTCCCGCAACAAGGAACGCGCATAGCGCCGCAGGGGCGGGATCAGCGGCTCTACCAGGAGCATCATGTCCTTCATGCGAGCCGCCCGAAATGCGGGCGTTGGGGCAGTTCATTCATCGGCCGCATGTTAGCCTCTCAGTCTGGGACAATGCTCCACGCTAGCAGGTAGACACCCGGATGCGGGGTTTATTCCAATGCTCGTAAAAAACTTTGGCCCTGATGGCGCGCTCCAATTCGGTAGGAGCGCGCCATTAAATGAGCCAGTGCAGATAGATTAGCCGCCGGTCGGGATGACGCCGGACAGTTCAGCCACATAGGCGGTTCCAGGGACGGCCTGCTGTTGTAGCGCCAACACTTCGCGGTTCAAATTCATGACCTGGCCATTCAAATGCGCCGACTGATACGCTGCGTCGGAGTTGGTGATGGTGGTGGTTGGCTTGGGGGCCGGCATTAGGGCGGCGTGGGCAGCGAACGGGCCACAAAGGGCGGCGGCGGTCAGAGCAATCATCAATCTGGTCATTTAAGTTTCCTTTAAAATCCGCTGCGTCACAATGATGCGTTGGATGAATGGTAGACCGCCTTGACCGGGGATTATTCCGCTGCCGCATACGTGCCGAATGCATGCCGGTTGCGCGCGTAAAAACGAAAAGCCGCTGGAATAAATGCTGGGCGGCGGTGTCAGCGCGATTGCGGCCGCGTCCCGCGGGATAACCGCCGAAAATAAAATATGCCCATGGAATAAAGCCTGAGCGGGCGTGTCTACATTTCAGAATTATTCGTTGGAGATTTCTATGGGGCGCAGCAAATGGATATATCGCTCAACTTTAGTGCTGGCCGCAGGAATTTCGGTAGCGGCGGCCTCGACGCAAAATGCTCTGGCAGAGCCTAGGTCGCCCGCATCTGATGCAGCAACGCTCGCGGCGGAAGTAGGCTACCTCACGCAGAACACCGCCGCGATGAACAAGATGATGGCGGATATGGAAATCCGACCCAGCGGCGATGTCGACCATGATTTCGTAGCGATGATGCAGCCGCATCATCAGGGTGCGATCGACATGGCGGAAGGCGAACTCGCCTTTGGCCATAATGAGCAGCTGACGCGTATTGCCCAGGGCATTATCGTGGAGCAATTGCAGGAAATTGCAGCAATGCGGCTCGCGGTTGGCGAAACCGCCGCACCGAACTGGGTCACCGGCTCCGTGCCGCGCGCCCCCGAGCCCGATGCGCATGGCCTCAAAGCCGAAGCGCCGTATCTGGCGCGCAACGGCGCGGCGATGAATACCATGATGAGGAATATGGCAGCCGCTCCCACGGGCGATGTCGATCATGATTTCGTGGCGATGATGGCGCCGCACCATCAGGGCGCCATCGATATGGCGCAGCTTGAATTGCGCTACGGCTGTAACGCGCAACTGAAGCTGGTTGCTCAGGAAATCATCGTCGATCAGATTCAGGAAATAGCGATGATGCGGTTGGCATTGGGCAAGGCTTTGCCAGCTTCGATTTCATCGCCCACACAAGCAACGCAAGTTTCCGAGAATACCGTTATCCCATTTACGACTTCGATGCAGATGTCGCCCGGGATGAGCATGGGTCCGATCTCCGGCGACGCGGTCAAATAATACAACAACAGGAACTTCTATCATGAAACGCAGTCTACTTACGCTTGCCTTGCTCGCCGGCACCGCCATCGCCGGGCTCTCTTCAGCTTTCGCCGGGCAGGCGCCTTATGCGAGCAGCGCGCCGGATTTTCCGATCAGCAGCCGCGACCGGGTCTATACCGGGGATCAGTTTTCAAACACCGTTTCCGTCGTCGATCCATGGACCAATAAAACCCTGGGCGTCATCCGGTTGGGCGATCCTTCCCCAATGAATTTCAGCCCGCTTTATAAAGGCCAGGTGCTGGTGCACGGTATGGGATTTTCGCCGGATCACCGTACCATCGGGGTGGTTTCCATCGGCTCGAATTCCGTCACCTTTATCGATACGGCGACCAATACTGTAAAGCACACGACCTATGTCGGCCGGGCGCCGCATGAGGCGTTCTGGACGCCGGATGGCAAAGAGGTTTGGGTTACCGTACGCGGCGAAAATTATATCGATGTGCTCGATGGTACGACCTATGAGGAGAAGGCCCGCATCATTACGTCACCCGGTCCGGGGATGCAGATTTTTTCCCCGGACGGCAAATACGGTTATGTCTGCTCGTCGTTCAATCCGATCACCGATGTCATCGACGTCGCCTCACACAAAAGTATTGCCACGGTAAAACAGCCAAGCCCGTTCTGCCCCAACATTGCGGCGACGCCGGATGGCTCTCAGGTCTGGTTTACACTGAAGGATTCCGGCAAGACTGAAGTCTTCAACGCGCGGCCACCCTTCAACGTCCTCAAAGTTCTCGATACCGGGCCGATCAGTAATCACGTTAATATCGTTCACAACGCCAATGGCAGTTTTGCCTATGTCACCATCGGCGGATTGAATGAAGTGAAGGTCTTCCGCACCAATGACTTCTCCCTGGTCGCCACGATCCCGGTCGGCAATCTTCCGCATGGCATTTGGCCGTCCGGCGATGGCACGCGTGTCTATGTCGGGCTGGAGAACGCGGATGCCGTCACGGTCATTGATACGCTCACCAATAAGGTGATCGCCACCACGCCGATCGGCCAAGCGCCGCAGGCCATTACCTATGTGCCGGATGCGGTGCCAACCGGCGATGGATTGCAGAATCTGACCCCGCTTGGCGTTGCCGGAATGGCTGACCATTTTGCGATGGCGCCAGCTGGCAATGGCCAAGCAAAGGCGCCGACTAGCGTTACCTTGTTCGACCAGGGACTGGTGCAGGTGCTGGAAGCCGCGGTAACCGGCCTCGACCCAAAACATCCCTATGTGTTGGCGCTGGCAGCCCGACCGGATGGCAGCGGTAGCTTGCAGCCGCTTGCGGCCTTCATGACCAATCCGGCGGGAGCGGCAATCGTCAACGCTATCGGGCCGATCCGGCAGATCGTGCACGGCGACGTCGCTGCCCGACGCCAGTATCTGGTGATCCTACCTGGCATAGCGGGCAGCCTAGGCGCCCCCCTGCAAATTCAGAGAGCCGCCGCTCGCGCCTAATGCCACATTTTTATCCATATTTGAAAACAGGAGATTATCCATGCCGCTCGTAAATATTGAAGTCATCAAGGGTGTATTTACCGCCGCGCAGAAGCGCGAGCTGATTGAAAAAGTAACGGATGCCGTGGTGTCTGTCGAAGGAGAGGCGCTGCGCGCTATCACTTGGGTAAGAATACAGGAGTTCGAACAGGGTGACTGGGCGATCGGTGGAAAGGGGCTAATGGCAGCCGATGTGCTGGCAGTTGGCAGATAGTCTATCGTATTCTGCTTCGCTTCATACAAGGCTGACGCAAGGTTGGACGAATGTCTGCTTCTTCCCATATCTCATCCAAAGCAGACGGTCCGCTTCCGGCCAGATGCCGTCGTTAATTCCACTGGACTTTGTTCGTGAGCAGAGCGTTGGTGGTTTTGTCTCCAGGCCCGGTCGTGCGGGCCGATACCGGTAGGGGCGGCGGTTCTCGCTGCTCCGGATCACCGGAAGGAGCATGATTATGAAGACGTTGAACGAGATGCAGATTCAGGTGCTGGAGGCCGCCGCCAATCCCGGTGGCGCATCACCCGAAGGGCTCGACCACCGCACCGTGAGCAGCCTGATTAAGAAGGGGCTGATCTCTGACAAGCGCGGCCGCGGCAACAAGCACAGTCTGGTCACTACGCCGGCCGGAATGGAACTGGTTCAGGGCCGCGGGGTCAATGCGGCGAACACCGCGTCGATGACTTCCGCTTCCGTTGGGGCTCAAGCCCCTAGGCCAATGTCGCACCGCTTGACGAAGGCGAAGCTGGCGCGCGCGTCGGAGCCGGTACCGCAAGCTGCGCAGCCCAAGAGCCGCAAGGTACAGGCTGCTCCAGAACAACCGGGTTCACAGGAGTCACGCGGCAAGCTCGGCCTCCTGATCGGCCTGCTGCGTCAGCCTGAGGGTGCCACATTGGCAGCTATGGTGGTGGCCACCGGCTGGCAGGCGCACTCGGTGCGCGGTGCCATGGCCGGCGCCATCAAAAAGAGGCTGGGCCTGACGCTTGTCTCCGAGAAAGCTGGCTCGGTCCGCTCTTGGCGCATCACCGAGGCCCGCTCGTGACCGAGGTCGCGGAACTGGAGCGCGCCGTCCTGGCTTTGGAGCCGCTCGACCTTGAGGGTCTGCGGGCAACGTGGCGGCAGCGCTGGGGCGCGCCGCCACGGCTGCGCTCCGTCCAGCTGATGCGCCACCTGATCGCCTGGCGAATCCAGGCCGAAGCGTTGGGTGGGCTGGACGCAGACACCAAGCGGCTTCTGCGCGGTACTGGCGTGCCAAGGCGCGGCTCGGCGCTGCAACCGGGCCAGCGCCTGGTCCGGGAGTGGCGCGGTCGCCGCTACGACGTAGAGATCGCTGAGGACGGCTTTACCCACGCCGGCAGGACCTTCAAAAGCCTGTCGCAAGTCGCCTTTGCCATCACCGGCACGCGCTGGAACGGGCCACGCTTCTTTGGCTTGCGGGAGACCGGCTGATGGCAACGGCGACAACTCAAAGTGGCGTCCGGCGCTGCGCGATCTATACCCGCAAATCTTCCGAGGAAGGGCTGGAGCAGAGCTTCAACTCGCTGCACGCCCAACGCGAGGCCTGTGAGGCCTACGTCAAAAGCCAGACCCATGAAGGCTGGCGCGTCCTGGCGCAGCCCTATGACGATGGCGGCTTCTCCGGTGGATCAATGGAGCGGCCCAGTCTGGTGGCACTGCTGAGCGATGTCGAGGGCGGTAAGGTCGATGTCGTGGTGGTGTACAAGGTCGATCGGTTGACCCGATCGCTGACCGACTTTGCCCGGATCGTGGAGACCTTCGACCGGCACAAGGTGTCCTTCGTCTCGGTCACCCAGGCCTTCAACACCACCACCTCGATGGGACGGCTGACACTGAACGTCCTGCTGTCCTTCGCCCAGTTCGAACGCGAAGTGACGGGCGAGCGCATCCGCGACAAGATCGCCGCCTCGAAGGCAAAGGGCATGTGGATGGGTGGCAACCTGCCGCTCGGTTATGACCGGCAGGACAACACGCTGGTGATCAACACAGTCGAGGCGGCGCAGGTAAAGACGATCTTTGAGCGCTACCTCGTCCTCGGCTCAGTGGATGTCCTGCGGCAGGAGCTAGCGGCAGGTGGCATCCGCTCCAAGAGCCGCACCACGCGCATCGGCAAGATGATCGGAGGCGCTGTCTTCAGCCGCGGCGCGCTGTACCACCTGCTCACCAACCTGCACTACCGCGGCTTGATCCGGCACAAGGACCAGCACCATGCCGGGCTACACCCGGCGATCATCGATGAGACCCTGTTCGAGGCCGTGCAGCGCCGGCTGGCGGCGCAGCGGGTGGCGCGCGGCAGACACAGCGTCCGCGCCGCCCCTGCCCGCCTCACCGGCCGCATCGTCTCGGAGGGCGGTGCTCCCTTCACGCCGAGCTTCTCCTACGGCCGCGGCGGTCGCCTCTACCGCTACTACGTCGCTGAGCGGCTTGTTGATGCACACTCTGCGCAGGATGACCGCCTGCACAGGCTTCCAGCCGAAGCGCTGGAGGCGCTCATTCACGAGACGTTGGCCAGGCTCGCCGGTCAGCCCGGTGCTACCTGGAGCGACCTCGACGCGCTGCTCGTGACGATCGAGGTCAAGCCGCAAGAGACCCACCTGATCCTCGACGCCAAGGCGCTGTTCGGACCGGAACATCCAGAGTTCGCGTGGGATCGCCTTAGGGAGCGGCTAGCGCTCGGTGAACAAGCGGTCATCGAGGCAAAACATTCAAGCCGGCTGCGAATAAGGCTGCCGCGGCCACTCCGGTTCAGGGGCGGCAAGTCCTGGCGCGATGGCGGAAGCGACACGGAGGTCACCCCAACAGCACGGCCGGATCCGCATCTGGTCGCGGGGCTGCGCAAGGCGCACGCAGTCCTGGCCGAGCAGGGCATCGATGTCTCAAGCCGCCGTTTTGCCGTCGATGCGCAGGCGCCCTCGCAGTCATATCAGCGCAAGTTGTGTCTGCTCGCCTTGCTGGCGCCGAACCTGCAGCGGTCGATCCTCGAGGGGCGCGTGCCACGCCACGTCATTTTGCAGAATTTGCTTTCGTGCGACGCACCGCCGCTTTTGTGGCGGCAGCAGCCGGCTTGGCTGGCGCGTCGTATCTAAATCTTTCTGGACGTTTTCTCTGATCCAACGGATCATAAGTCAGACTTCTGCGGGTCGCTTCGTCCGGCATGTAATAATCAATAGAACGAATTCGGTGCTGCTCGAAAGCGATTTCGCGATCCCAAAACTCGCGTGACTGCGGATTTTTCCTTATCAGTTTCTGGTACTCAGCGATCGCTTCTATTGCATCTTGTTTGCGGGCTTGCTGCTTATTCCACCTGGCCCTTTGAAGCTTGTCTTTTGGTCCAACGATCCGGACTTCGCCCTTCACCTCATCGACTTGAATATCAGCTGGGTGTGGCACCACGTCGGGTCTCGGCTCGCCCAGCTGATCGCACCGTTCGAACTCTCGCTCCCATTCCCACTTATACTCGCTCATCTGATCGTAGTACGAATGCAGCTTTGCGATCCGCCTATCTTCCACAGCTTGCGTAAGCTGTTTCAAGGTAACTTGAGCCCGATGACTGCCTTTAATTGCCGCTACAGTTAAGCCGCGCATCGCAGCTTGGATCGCCGGCATTTTTTGAACTTTGTCGCCGTCGCGGATGCTTACCATGCGATACGCTTCCTGCAACAACAAATCCTCCACATACTGTTCGCTTGGTATCGGGACAGGCTCCGCCCTCTTCTTCGGCCGGCCCCGCTTGTTGCCGGAACAGCCCTTCTTGAACTGATGCTCGACTGGCGGCTTCCCATACCCAACCGTCGCCTCGACTTTTGGAACAGCCTTTTCCGTTGCACGCCTCTCACTCATGCTAAGCGACCTTCACCTTAGGCGTCACGCGCGCGCCGGCGTATGTCACTTCTCCGCAAATCGGCGGTTGGACGAACCGAACGAAGCAAGGCAGGCCCGGCAACCTCATCCTATTGCCCCTTCGCCTTCAGTCTTCGGGAAGCAATCGTAGCCAAAGCCGCACGTTGCGATGGCTTTGCAAACTTAACAAGCTTGGACGTATCCGGTAGTTTACTGTCATCACGTCTAAATGAGGGATGCCGCCGGGTGTCCTCATCGGGCCAGCAGAAGTCGATTACATCGATCATCTGCCGAGCGGCCTCAATATCTTCCTCGGTCTCCGCACTGAGCTCTGGACGACGGCGTCCAAAGCGGTGCTGCACAACCATGGCTTCGATGAGTTGTTTCTTCACCTCCAACATGCTGTCCCACTGCGCTTTCTGATAATCATCCAGCGGCGCTAAAATTCTTACTTCACAAGTATTGCTGTCGAGTTTGATGTCGTCCGGGTGGAAGGGTAAGTCTGGTCGCTTGAGACCCTGCTCATCGCAGCGCTTAAATTCTGCCGTCCAAACTGTCTTGTACTTTAGATAGGTTGCAAATGTTTCCATCTTCTCCGCGTGCTGTTTTTGCTCGACGGCTTGGGTTTGCTCTTTGAACGCTAGTTGAGCACGACGATCACCCTTCATGGCAGCAACGCCCAAGCTGCGCATCACCGCCTGAATTGCCGGCAACTTGATGACCTTGTCGCCCTCCCGAATGCTGACTTCGCGGTAGGCTTCGACCAGCATCAGGCGCTCGACTTGTTTTTCCGTGGGGCTCACCGGATCCGCCGCCCCCTGCTTCCGGGGTCGGCCGCTCGGGTTTCCAGAGGCGCCCTTCTTGAAGCGGTGCTGGGCTGGCGGCTTCTTGTAGCCGACAGAGAACCTTTCGAGCTTTTGCCCGTCAGTGCTCCCGTTGCCGACTTCCGGCCCCGGTGCGTCGGCGCTTCGCTTGACGTTGACCTGCGCTTCAGACTGCATCCGCTACCTCCAGGACGCTGGAGATCCGCTCCGCCTCCACATCCTCGAACGTTGTGCCGCCCGGCAGCAGCGTCGCACGCTTGCCGGTCAGCTGCTGCCAGCGGTAGATGATGGTGTCGCAATAGGCCGGATCATACTCGATCAGCCGGGCCTGGCGGCCGCAGGTCTCGGCGGCAATCAGGGTGGTCCCAGAGCCGCCAAAACTATCGAGCACGATATCGCCGCGGCGGGAGCAGTCTTTGATTGCGTCCGCCACCAGCGCGGTCGGCTTGACGGTCGGATGCATCGCCAACTCCTCCATTCGCCCCGCACCCATGCTGGTGATCCCAGGATAGTCCCAGACATTGGTCCGGTACCGGCCGGTATCGCCTAGGCCGAAGCTGTTGACGTGCGGCGCGGTGCCAACCTTGAACACGAAGACCAGCTCATGCTTGGAACGGTAAAACGTGCCCATCCCAGCGTTGGTCTTGTTCCAGACGCAGATGTTCTTGAGCTCGCTGAAGACGGCCGCGCCCGCGGCGCTCAACTCGCCAATATGCCGCCAGTCCATGCAGACGTAGGCGATCGCGCCGTCCCGGCAGCGCTGCTTTGCTGCTCCCAGCGTCTCGGTCAGGAAGGCGGTGAAGGCGGTCGAGGACATCTCGCCGACGCCCATGGCGAACTCGCGATGCCGGATCCGGCCGGAGCCGCAGACATGGCCATCGATCGGCACGTTGTACGGCGGGTCGGTGAAGATCAGGTCGACCGTCTCTCCCGCCAACAACTGCGCATAATCCGCCTCCTCGCGCGCATCGCCGCAGATCAGCCTGTGCCGGCCGAGCTGCCACAGATCGCCGGTCCGGGTAACGACCGCGCTCGTCATGGGCGGGATCACGTCGGCTTTTGCAGCCGGCGTGTCCGGCGCTCGCTCGCGCGCGGCATCCAAGGTGAAGTCTACTTCCGCCAGGGAGAAGCCGGTCACGCTCACGTCGAACTCAAAGTCGATCAGCGCCTGAAGCTCGATCGCCAGGATCTCCTGGTCCCAGCCGGCGTTGAGGGCCAGCTTGTTGTCCGCCAGCACATAGGCTCGCCGTTCCGTGGCACTAAGATGCGAGAGGCGCAGTGTCGGCACCGTCTGGTGCCCCAGCAGCTTTGCGGCCGACACCCGGCCGTGCCCGGCGATGATCTCGCCCTCGTCGCTGATCAGCACCGGGTTGGTGAAGCCGAACCGCGTGATGCTGTCGGCGATCTGCTTGATCTGCTTCTTGCTGTGCGTGCGCGCGTTGCCGGCATAAGGCTTCAGCGACCCAATCGGCCTGTATTCCAAGTTCGTTCGTTCCGCCTGCACCGTAAAATGCTCCTTCGCCGTAGCCGCCTCGATCCGACACGAATCGGGAGGGTATTTTACCAGTTCAAGGCACATCGGCGAAAGAAAAACTTTCAGCAGTTGCAGCCGCCATCAACAAAGTCACGATCACACCAGCTTTTAAATCGGCTCGTTGGTTGCGATATCCTCTGCGACCTGCGCATCACGTGGATCTCTGCTATCGCCTCGTCGTCCCTGTTACCGCAGACAAAGCTCCCTGTTCCGCACCTATTATTCCCTGTTCTGCTGCAACGATTTCCCTGTTATTTTAGAACAGGGAATTGAAGGCGTAAGCCATTGATTTCGCCGGGCAAAAGACCTGCCAAACGACGGAAAGCACCAGCAAAATCAGCAAAAATCCCTGTTATGTGGACTTATCAGGGAATTCGGCGTCTAGAGCAGGGAAAGCAGGGCCTATTTCACGGCGTGTGGAGAAGAATCCTGGCGCGCAGTTTGCCCAAACTCCTCTACATCACCGTGGCACAGAGAATAGAGCGGAAAATGGGCTGCAAACCCGCCCTAGCGAGGCAAAACAACCTCTCGCCTGCGGCGGATTGGCGGACTATTCAAGGGCATTTTCCGAGGCTTGTGCAGGAGTACACTAGCGGCAGACGAATTTGCCGGACTGGCTGGCGGAGAGACAGTCCGCCTGTTGCTTGTCTGGATGCCTTATGTTTCGCCAATTATCGCATGCACATAAAGGTAGTCTACGTTTCAGCCTACAATATAGGCTGAGGTTTAGCAGACTGAGGAAAGCGGCCTAAAAATGGGTGTTTGCGGCGCCCAAGTACTCCGCAGGGGTCTTGGACTGTAGCACGACATGGAGCGTTTAAAAGCAGCTCGGACGATAATCCACTACGTAGACATGGAGCTGAGAACACTCAACCCCGTTAGTGAAAGCAAGCCGACGTCAAAGATCCCGACGCGTCTTGGCGCGGCTGTCCGCGATACTTCTCGTCGTGGTAAAGTTGGTCTCGGGGACACGCAACCACCGAGAATTGACTTTGAAGGCCCTTTGCTAGCAACCGATTGGGGTAGCACAGTTGAGTATTGCGGGGGCACGCAACCACCTATACCGAACACGTTGTCAAGTCTGTCAGAGGTCACCGGGTTCACGTCGACTTCCCACTACGCTCGAGCACGCTGGAGCTGGATTCTGGACTAGATCAGTCTCTTAGCTCTTCTTATCCTACGCCAGCCATCGATGAAACGCGACCCGATCCTCCGTGGCGCTGCTACTATGTGGCTCCTGAAAACCGGGTCCAGTTAGGAGCCAGACATGCCTTCCACCAAACTCACCAACAGCGTTGTCGATACCGCCAGACCCACCAACCGTGTTTATGAAATTGAGACACTATTGTACCTGGCTTCAGCCAAGACGAGGAGGCGGAGCATGTCTGACTGCCGCAATCCAAAAGGCCGTTGGCCACCTTGGCGGGCCAAAGAGGTCGACTATACAGGACTGATCCCGTTCGTCGACACCGATGCCGCCGCTCGTTAACTCGCCCTTAGCCCTCACACGCTCGAGTGCTACCGCTCGCTCGGCGGAGAGCCACCCTTCTACAAGTTCCGCAAGTTATGCAAAATGGAGACAAACTATTCCATGAGTCGCTATCGAACTCAGGTCCGTGAGGTCATCAATCGCAATGTTGTTGTGACTTTAGCGCTTGAACAAGGATTTAATGCGTTTCCACCTGTCTATGATGGCAGTGTTGATTTTATTCTCTACGGAGAGAGCGATGGCTTGACGCACAAAGTCCAGCTTAAAGGGCGCTGGATGATCGATAACAAGTACATCGGCCGTGATATTTGGATGGCATTCTCAAATGGGTCGGATTGGAATCTCGCGCCACATGACGAAATGCTAAAAATGGCTGAGGCTGACGGTACGACGAAAACGGTCTGCTGGGTGAGGGGGGTGCATTTTCCCAACCGGCACGCCTTCCAAAATTGTGAATGCCCAGTGCGCGCTGTACCGCTTTGCTTCAGTTGTCGAGGTAGCAGCACGGACAGCCAGGAAAGAGGCATGTTTAGAATAAACTGGCTAAGTTTCCCAAGCTTGTGAGCCGGCGGTACTGGTGCCGTTCAGCCGATGCCCAAGATCAATCTTCGGAGGTTTACAGTCGGCTGGCTAGGACCAAAACACCCGCACGGTTGCTGCTAGCTAAGCAGGCGGCCAAAAAGGACTAGAGGACGGGCACTGTAAAATTATGATGAGGCTCGGGTAGAGCTTGGCTCATATAACCGGACTCTTGGCCGTTTTATAATATCAGCCCAAATAGATCATGCGAATCGACCACGTCCCTTTTTATGTTGTTGAACGGACCCAGCCCATTGGCCGTCAGAAGCGGTCGATACGTTTCCCATGAGCACCGAGACCGTATTTCAGGGAAGCCTGTTCTCAACCGACTTCCTGAGGGAAACCATCACGCGCACATCAGACTGGCAGGCGCTCGCCGACTCAAGAATCAACAGCCTGGCCGCCGACCTCAGGAAGACCTTCGCCAACTTCCCCACCGCCCAGACACCTAATGAGAGCCAGACCGAGGACGACCTTATCTGGCCTGTCCTGACCCGCCTGGGCTGGACCGCCAGCCTGCGCCAGCAGAATCTCGCGGCCAAGGGTCGCGATGACGTGCCGGACGGCCTGCTATTCCAGGACGCTGCCGCCAAGGCCCAGGCCAATACCCTCCAGGAGGAGTTCAAGCGCTACGGTTTTGGGCTGGCGATTGTGGAATCCAAACGATGGCAGCGCCCGCTAGATCGGCAGTCCGGCCGGCGGGGGGAGGAAACGGCACCCTCTACCCAAATGCTGCGCTACCTGCGCCGGGTGGAGGACCTGACCACTGGCAAACTGCGGTGGGGTATTCTCACCAACGGCGCGCGCTGGCGGCTTTACTATCAGGGCGCGCGTTCCGTCTCCGAGCAGTTTTTTGAGATGGACCTCACCACCGTGCTCGCCATCCCCGGCCATAAGGGCGGGCTGTTTGCGCTGACCGCCGAGGAGCGCGGCCACTGGCTGCGCGTTTTCTGGCTCATGTTCGGTCGCGAAGCGTTCGTGTCTGGCCCCGCCGACGCCCGCACCTTCCACCAGCGCGCCCTTGCCGAGGGTAAATTTTACGAAGAGCGCGTCGCCGGCAACCTCTCCAATCTAGTGTTCGGCACCGTATTCCCGGCGCTTGCCGATGCCATCGCCGCGGCGGCGCCACAGGAAGGGTTGCAGGAGGTACGGGAAGCCTCCCTGATCCTCCTCTACCGGCTGCTGTTCATCTTATACGCCGAGGACCGCGACCTCCTCCCCGTTCGCGAGCCGCGCTACGAGGAATACGGCCTGCGGGAGAAGGTGCGCGTTGACATCGGCCGCCGGAAGGACCGCAACGATACATTCTCACCTACAGCGGCCCGGTACTGGTCCATCGTCGAGGACCTTTGCCGCGCCATCGACACCGGCGACAAATCTATCGGCCTGCCGCCCTATAATGGCGGGCTATTCGACGCGAAAAAAACCCCGCTGCTATCGGAAATCCGGCTTGGCGATGCCGTCATGGCCGTCGTGATCGACGCGCTTTCGTTTGAGCATACGCCCGAGGGGCGCAAGTATATCAATTACCGTGACCTGAGCGTTCAGCAGCTAGGCTCGATCTATGAGCGGCTGCTTGAGTATGAAGTGACCCGCGACGGCGGCAGCATCATCATCAGTCCTAACGTCTTTGCCCGCAAAGGTTCCGGCAGCTACTACACGCCGGACGACCTGGTGGGGTTGATTATCCGGGAGACGATTAGCCCGCTGATCGAAGCGCGGCTTGATGACTTCGCGGCCAAGGTGAAGGAGCTGGAAGGCCGCGCGGACAAGGACATAGCCGTGCTGACGTTGGGCGCCTATGACCCGGCGGAACAGCTTCTCAACCTGAAAATCTGCGACCCGGCCATGGGGTCTGGCCATTTCCTTGTCAGCCTGGTGGACTATCTGGCGGATCAAGTGATTAACGCCATGGCCGAGGCGGCGGCGATTGTGACGTTCGGCGACTATATTTCGCCGCTCATCGCGCGGATCGCCGCCATCCGCACCACTATCATGCGCAATGCCGAGGAGCGCGGTTGGACCATGGCGGCCGAGCAGTTGGACGACCGGCACATCGTCCGGCGCATGGTGCTGAAACGTTGCATCTACGGCGTCGATAAAAATGTCATGGCGGTGGAGCTGGCGAAGGTCGCCCTGTGGTTGCATACCTTTACGGTAGGGGCACCGCTGTCCTTCCTGGACCACCATTTGAGGTGTGGTGACAGCCTTTTTGGCGCGTGGGTAAGCAAGGGCATCGCCCGCGCGGCCGAGCTGGGCGCGCCGCTGTTTTTGCATGAGCCGATGACGCGGGCGACGCGGGCGGCCACCTCCATGCAGGTGATCGAAGGGCTGACGGACGCCGAGATTGCCGAGGCGCACCGCTCCAAAGACGTGTTTGACGAGGTGCGGGACATGACTGCGCCGCTGAATGCGATGCTTTGCCTCATCCACGCGCTAGACTGGCTGGGTTTAAAATCGAAGGCGGACAAGATTGCCATTCAGGCATTCTTCTCCAGCCAATTCGGGGACCCGGTTTTGCTCGCCATGGGGAAAAAGAAAATCAAGAACGGTCGGCCGGAGGCGGCGCGCTTCGCGGAAATTCTTGATCAGGTGAACGCGCTGGTGGCCGAGGAAGGCTACCTCAACTGGCAGGTGGCGTTTCCCGGAGTGTGGTCGGATTGGGAAAATCCAACTTTGAATGGCGGGTTTGACGCGATGATCGGCAACCCGCCTTGGGATAGGATGAAGCTGCAACAGGTGGAATGGTTCGCGGCCCGCAGGCATGAAATCGCGCTGGCGCAGCGCGCCTCGGACCGGGCGAAGATGATTGGGGCGATGGAAAAAGCCAAAGACCCGCTGGCGGCGGATTTTGCCAAGGCGAATGAGCGGGCCGAAGCAGCAGTACGGATGGCGCGGCAGGGCGGTGATTTTCCACTTTTGTCCGGTGGAGACGTCAACATCTACTCGCTATTCGTGGAGCGGGCGATGACGCTTGTGAAGCCCACGGGCATGGTGGGATTGCTCACCCCATCCGGCATCGCCTCAGACAAAACAGCGGCGCCTTTTTTCAAAGCAGTCGCAACGAGCGGGCGGCTTAAGGCGCTGTATGACTTTGAGAACCGGAGGACAAGGTTCGATGCGCCGCCCTTTTTTCCCGACGTTGATAGCCGTTTCAAATTCTGCGTTATGATCGCCGGCCGCTCGCCTGTGAGGGGTAATACGCTTTGTGCTTTCTTCATCCAGGACATCACGGAATTGCAAGACCCGGAGCGGTGCTTTCCACTCTCGGCGGACGATTTTGCTCATCTAAACCCGAACACAGGAACTGCGCCGATCTTCCGTACCCGGCGGGATGCAACTCTGACGACGGCCATATACAGCCGCCTGCCGGTGCTAGTAAATGATCCATCGGGCCTAGAAATCAAAGCGTGGCCCGTCAAATACGCTACCATGTTTCATATGACCAACGATTCGATCCTGTTCAAAACCCGCTTTGAACTTGAAGAAAAGGAAGGCGCATATCCTATAGGTGGCGCCCGGTTTCGCAGTAAGGGCGGCGATTGGGTGCCTCTATATGTTGGAAGAATGGTACACCAATTCGACCACCGCGCTTCATCGGTAGAGGTCAATGACTCAAATCTGCATAATGTGGCGTCAAGCGGTGAGGTAACATCCAAACAGAAAGCTGACGCAAGCTTTACGCCTAATTCTCAATATTGGGTGCCTCTGAGCGAGATAAAACTTCCAAAAGGCCTTGATTGGTCTATAGCATTTCGGGATATTGCCCGGTCGACAGATGTTCGGACGATTATTTCTGCGATCGTACCATTTGCTGGCTTCGGAAACAAACTACCGCTTCTTCTTCCGACTGATATTTTGCAATACAAAACTAATGCTCCACAAATGGTAGCGAACCTGAATGCGATAGTTTTTGATTTTGTAGCCAGGTCGAAAATTCACAGTACGAGCGTAAATTGGTACCTTGTAGAGCAGCTTCCTGTCTTACCGCTATCAGACTACGAAAAAATGTTCTTCGGGAGCAGGAGCGCGGGAAGCATCATCCGGGCCGCAGTCCTCGAACTAAGCTATACTGCGGACGACATGGCGCCCTTTGCGCGCGATATGGGCTATGTTGAAGAATCTGGCGCCGTGAAACCTCCCTTTGTTTGGGATGACAACAGGCGCCTAGAACTCCGCGCCAAACTAGATGCAATCTTCTTTCATCTTTATGGAATAACTAACCGTGCTGATGTGCGTTATATCTATTCGACATTCCCTATTTTGGAACGTGAAGAAATTGGCGTGTATGGTCGCTATCTTTCGTGTGACCTTTGCCTGGCCTGGATGAGTGCACTCGCCGCTGGCAATCCCGACGCAAAGATCAAGATATGAAGTCGGAAGATCAAGCGGAGACAGTTCGCCTTTCTCGTCGTTTGGGGAATGAATGGGAGGCAGTTTTGTGACTCTAAACGCTTCATTAATCGATCAATCTTTGCCTGGAAGCGAGGTCACGCTACAACGTATCGTGCAACTTCTTGAAGACCCGAAGCTTGAATGCGTACGTTTTGCCGTAGCATTCGCAAGGTGGGAGGGTATTGGTCTAATTTCCTCTAGCTTGGAAAAATTTCTTTCTAAGAGCGGTAGGTTTGAAAGCATCTACGGCGCCGCAAACGGCATAACCACCCCTGATGCACTATATTATGGCATCCTTCTAAGAAAAATATTTCCTGCCAGTATTTACGCGGGGTTTATCGAAGACGAATATGCCAACGTGTCTTTTCATCCGAAGTTTTACGAGTTCCGAACTGCATCTAGCGTCCGGGTCATCGTCGGATCAGTAAATCTCACAGGAGGAGGCCTCCAGCGGAATAGTGAAGTCTCGTTAGAAGCGGAGTTCGCAATTGGAAGCAGTGAGGACAAAATCCTCAACTTACATTGGAGCGCCTTGAAGAAAAAAGCTAAGTCGTTAACGCCGGACCATGTGCTGAGACTGTCAAAATCGCCAGGAGCTGCGGCCGAAAAAAGTTCAAAAACTTCCCCAAAGGCGGGAAAGCCTTATCTCGCAACTAGCACGAAGCCTTCCCCGCGACCGTTGTTTGAAAAAATATTAGGATTATCATCCTCAAAGCAGTCAGTGAAAGAGAAGATATTATCTGAGTTCAGCGCAATTTCGGAGCGTCCGAGGCATCTCTATATACAAATTTTGGCTAGAGAGACCGGAGGGACGAAAGGAAAATCGGGATCTGCTGTGCAACTCCCCGTCGCAACACTGGGTACATATTTTGGTGTCGCACGCCAGGAGACGCGAGCAATAAAGCTAGATTTCCCCGGCGAAACGATAACGACGAACATAACACATTTCTCTAATAACACCCATCAAGTCCGCATCAAACAAATTTTTTCGATTAAGCGTCCGGCGGTTCTCCATCTTGAACGGTTAGGTGGCGACCATTTCAAAGCCAATTTCATATCGGAATCTTCCTATCAAACGACGCTAAAAAAGCGTTGCCCATACCAGAGCCGAAAAAATTCTCGCCTTTATGGTTTTGCTTGAAAAACTTTGCTCAAAGGCCTCTCTGAACTGACTCGATTTGACGTATAAGGCGCAAAATTGATGGTCAGGTGTCTCCAAACAATGCGAAAGCTTTTCGGGTCGGCAAGCACCTTGTGGAAGGTGTTAACCCTACTTGGCTGGCAAGGGCCGGTGCTCACGTTTTTGCCATATCCCTTTTTGGGATGGATATGGGCGCATTTACACGGCGTTCCAACATCGCTGGCAGTCATGGCAAGCCTCCCCATATTTGTTGCTGTTTTGTACCTCTTCAAGCTACGGGCGTTCATCGTGGGCACCAATGAAATATTCGCCTTGAGGCGGCCCGATTATGATTTGTGGGCGCGACTTGATCGGTATAGCTTAGGACACGCCGCGTGCCTCATGGCGCGTTCAGCCCGCTGATGATCCAGCTTTTATGGCAGGGAATTCAGGCGTTTATCATCAGTTTTTATATCAGGCGATTCGGACAAAGGAGCTTGATGCCCATACGCCTCACCTACAGTCAGGCCAACCCGACCCGTTAGCCCAAGGCCAGCCTCCAAATTGGGCGACAGTTTTATTGCGGAAGGACTTGCAGAAATTTTGTTCGGAGCAAAAAAATTCTCAATGCCAAAATTCTTGCGAGACTGCGATAGAGCTAGCTGGCATTAACCCGGATTTCCGGATGAGTGCGGATTTCCCTGTATAGGAGGGCCGAATCTGGCATAAATATCAGTGTGATGTCGTCAACGAGGGCGCGCTGCGAACTCCGTCCCGGCAACGTGCACAGCGCCGATGGCTGGCGTAATGTGCTTGAGCCGGTGGCGGCGCGCTACCGGCAGACGATGAAGCGCCGCTACTTCCGCGGCGCTGCCGGCTATGCCAATTGAGGTCTCTATGAATTTCTGGAATCCGAGGGCTACAAATATACGATTCGGCTTCCGGCCAACGCGGTCCTGCAGGAGCGGATCGGGTGGCTGCTGAAGCGCCCGGTGGGACGGCCGCCGCATGCCGTGCGACGCTACTACGCCAGCTTCAGCTACCAGGCGGCGTCATGGAGCAAATCCGGCCGGGTGGTAGCGAAGGTCGAGTGGCACCCCGGCGAATTGTATCCGCGCATCGGCTTCATTGTGACCAACATGACCCGTCCGCCGGAGCGGGTGACGCTGTTTTACAATCAGCGGGGCACGGCGGAGCAGCACATCAAGGAGGGCAAGAACGCGATCGTGTGGACCCGCCTGTCCTGCCACCGCTTCGCCGCGAACGCGGTGCGGCTGCAACTGCATGCCCTGTCCTACAACCTCGGCAACTTCTTGCGCACCCTGACCTTGCCCGAGGCAGTCAGCCATTGGTCGATGACCACCTTGCGGGACCGACTGGTCAAGATCGGCGCCAAGATCGTCAGGCACGGGCGATCGATCACGTTTCAGATGGCCGAGGTCATGGTCTCGCGTGGGTTGTTCCAGCATGTCCTCGACGCCATCGCGGCGTTGCGTCCTCTGCCGCCGGCGCGATGCTGAGCGCCGCAGTCACTGCCTGCGTTGACTGTCGGCAGGGGAACTGCATTCATTTGTCGTTCGACCCAGCAGAATATCCGGTCGGACGGCAATAACTGAACGGTGGCGCTGGCCGCGGGGCGCCGTCCCGGCACTTCCGTCGTTGCAAAAGCCGTCGGACGGCGGGTAGCCTGCATCTCAGACGGCCGGGTGGGCCGGCCATCTGGGGAATGTCGGCTGATAACCTCTCCTACCGGCCATCGTTCGGAGGACGCCGTCGAAGAGGCTGGAGAATCGAGTGTCGGGACCAGTGGGCAGAATGCCAACCACGCTTGCCGATCGCGGCGTAGCAGCCTTCAGACAAGCGTTCAGCCTAACCGATCCGCCCGTGATCCTGCCTTACCAAGCTCACGGCTATGGCCCTGATTGGTGTCATGTGTCTGCGAAAGCGCACGCGATGAACCACGGCGGCAAACGTGTTCACGGCTGGGCAATGTGGCAATTTCCTTCCGGCCTAATGGGCGATTTCCACAGCGTGTGGGAAGATTCGAACGGAACGCTAGTCGACGTGACCCCTCCCAAATTCGGCGGCAATCAGGTGATGTTTGTGCGGGACCGGGTCATGGACATTTATCAGATGGGGGGAGTTTTCGTTCTCCAAAGCAACCGTATGGCTCTCCCGAATCCAACATTTTGGTGGCTAGGACTGCCAACGCAGGAGCAGGTATGGGGTCTGTCGCCAACTGAACCTGCTTTTGTGAATTATTGTGGTTCGCTTTCTTTCAATGTAAACGACTTCTGTACTGACTCGACCTATGGGTGACAAGTTGTCCGTTTTCGAATGTCTACGAGAGGGTGGAAGCTGCCCCAGCCAGCGGGCGCCCAATGTCAGTTCCGGCCGCTGCAATCGAAACCCCAAGAGAAGCGGAGGTTGAGTTGGCTGCAGAGCCGTCGACCCGTTTTCGGATCGTTATACCCCAGGGCGGCCAAATGTTGGACATAGGCGAGACAAGCTATGCCGCGTAGTCAGTCTGATAGTGCGAACAAAAACAATGGAGACGTTCTTTACTCGATCAGTCACCAGTTCACGCTTCGGACTCGGCCAATCGTCTACCTTCTTGACCGAAATATTGTTTCGTTGATCAGGAGTGTGAACGCTGGAAAGGTTCCTGCGGACGACAATCAGCGACGTATGTTCGAATGGTTAAGAACCAGCGATAAGAAAGAGAATTTCTTCAGCCCTATGACGTCCCTTGCTGAAGGAAATCAAAAAGGGATCATGTCCGGCGAGCAATTCCGCGCTGTTATTCTTAGTGAGTCCGCTTCCATTGGAACGTTTTTCAAGCACGCGAGAACCGACAACCAATTCTTTGACCAAATGGTTGATACGTTCTGCTCTTTCCCAATTGGTCTGAATGAAACGCCATATGCGGACTACATACGATTTCTAAAGACAGTCTCCCCCCTAATTGTCGATACTGTTTCAGTAAGAAGACGCGAGTCAGTCCGCGATTCAATAATCAACGAGGCTATAGCTCGCGGAATAGTGCCTTCTCACCCTGTAGTGATGTGCTGCCTATCCATTTTGTACGGAAGCGACGTATCCCGGCGCGTGCTAAAACCGTCTGAGGCTTTGAAGAAAGATGAATGGCACAACGCGTTCAGCGACATACAGATTGTTTCCCGTCTCGGTCAGTTCGCCTCAATCGGGCCAGACGTCGACTTCGTTTTTATGACGATGGACAAAGCTCTTCGCGAATTTGTCGACTTTTTTACCGTCACAGGGGCTCGATCAAGCACTGACAATCCAGCTTCACGAACTGCTATGATCGAAATCGCCGCAAACATTAAGTTCGACATATTCCCCGAACTATCGGAACAGCAAATCCTTGAATTAAGGCAACTACTGGTCGATGCCGGAAAACGGCTGTCCAACAGGGATGATGAAATGTGAACCCGGCCGTCGAATCCCTCTAAGTGATCGCGCCGTCGTCTGAACAACAGGGCCGGGTATTCAAGCTGACGCTAATTCCGGTTCCGCCTGTCATGATAATGGTTGGAATTCAGTGCCAGATCCGCGAATCCGGGATTAAACGAATGCCAATTTGAAGGCGTTGAGCCGGGTAAGGCACCGCACTCTGAAGGAGATTTGCGCCCATGGCAACAGCCTGCGCCAAAACGTTATAGCGTGAACTAAACTCCTGCCGAGTAAAGATTTTTGCGCATGGTAACGCCCTTACCAGATGTTTCTTCGGCGGGCCATCCACGAAAACCGCATCAGAAGGGGGGTATCTGTGTTGCTGCCGTGCGCGCGATCTGATGCCGGACTTCAGCCAGCAATTGATGCCGAAGGGCGGGCGTTGGACCAAGATTGATCGGCCCCTCCAGAAACTGGCTTGCCCAGCTTCCGTAGTCATACACCTTAAGTGCGATGGCGACCGCGTCGCGCAGCACGGGGCCTCCGTGTGGCGAGTAGAATACCACTTCGGATGGCCAACCAATTGGCCATCGGTCGAGGAGTTGATTGCCGCGGTATTCCAGGCACCCCGAAGGATAAGTGTGGACAGTCTGACCTGGTCGCATCCAAAGCATGCGTACAAGTGCAACAACGCGGCCATACTGCGCAGCATCCGAATTATAAGCCGGTTCCGCGCTTTCGGGAACGTAGAGCCCCACAAGAGTCCGGCTTCCAGCTAGTCGCTGGCCGAGTTGCTCCAACTTTCGCTTTGCTTGCGGGGTGGCGGAGAAATGCGTGCTGTTCGAATCGGCGCTGAACACTGGCGACAGCGCCGCAATAGATGGGGTGGGACGGATCTGACTCATACTCGTAATCTCCAGCTCGGCCAAGCAAAGGAATTTGTGGTGTCTCGGCAGCCAACGATGACATGCTCATTTATCTCGATAATAGATGTTCTGGCCTTCCGGTTGCGCCACCCGGGCCTCCGCTGGCTAACTAGCACGTGATAATCCAGTTTATCACGTGCTAGGCACGGTGCCGATGCTTCTGATACGATTCCGGCATGACCGACGCCGCACTGCAAACCCCGATCAGCCGCCCCGGCCAGCTCGCCAGCCTCAATGCTCTGGCCGCGATCCCCGAGGAGGAGATCTGGCTTGCCAGCCAGAAGAGCGCCCGCACCCGCCGCGCTTACCGCCAGGACGTGAAGCATTTCACGCGGACCCTGGGCATTGCTACCCCAGAGCAGCTGCGCCAAGTAGACCATCGCGCCGTGATTGCCTGGGAGCGGATCATGCGCGAACAGGAGAATGCCGCGGCCTCTACAGTGCGTCGGCGCCTGGCGGCGCTGTCCAGCCTGTTCAAGCACCTGGTGCGGCACGGCACGGCCGGCCGTAATCCCGTCGTCGACGTGCAGCGGCCCACCATCAACCGCGAGGAAGGCAGCACCGCGGCCTTCTCCAAGGTGCAGGCCCGTCGGCTGCTGGACGCCCCGGCCGCCGACACAGTGGCCGGGCTGCGCGATCGGGCGATCCTGTCCGTCGGCCTCCAGGTCGGGCTACGACGGGCAGAGATCGCCGCTCTTACAGTTGGCGACCTTCACCAAAACCGGGGCCTCGACGCGCTTCGCCTTACCCGCAAGGGCGGCCGGCGCGACGCGCTGGCGATCAATCCGCAGACGGCGGCCCGCATCCGTCTTTACCTGGACCTAGCGGGCCATGGCGACGATCATGGCGGGCCGCTCTTCCGGCCGCTGCGCGGCAATGCGAAGGCGCATAATCCAGCCGGCAGGATGGACCCGGACGCGATCGACCGTACCCTCCGGAAATATGCAGCTGGAATTGGCCTGACGCGGGGCTACTCCGCGCACTCGATGCGGGCGACATTCATTACTACGGCGCTCGAAAACGGGGCGCAGCTGGAAGATGTGCAGAAGGCTGCCGGACACCGTGACCCGTCCACCACCAAACTCTATGACCGCCGAAGCTACAACCCAGAGAAAGCAGCAAGCTTTTTTGCGACCTATTAAATACGGTGACATCGACTGGTCGCACCAGCCCGACCGTGTGGCATTTGCTCGAAGAGGAACAAGAATATGCTTGATAATATGCTAGAAGACCGCCTGACCTTGGTTAAACAAGACGGGACAATCGCGAAAGAGCAAATACCTGCTCTTGTAATGAAAGGAAAGATTCAGATACACGACTTTACCATTCCTATCGAGGTGGCAGATCATCTGCTTCGTAATTTACCGAACGGTTTCGTCGAAGACTATATAGTAGACGATCCAGTGCTTCAGTCCGGTCTGGGGCACAAGTTTTATACGGTTCACGTTCGAAGGAGCTCGTCACCAGCAGCGCAGCAGCGCGCAGCTATCCAGAACATCACGAACAACTTTCATGGAGCCAATTCACGAGTAAATATTGCTTCTACAGACAACTCAATAAATATCTCTGGAGAGATAAGTGCCGAAAAAGCTCAAGCTTTTCTGGCACAGCTCAAACCGGTAATTGCGGGCTTACCGGAACCTCAGCAAACAGAGATAAAAGGGCAAGTAGCTTTGCTCGATGAGGAGATTAACAAAACTCTTCCTTCGCCCTCAAAGATCACCGAAGTCTTGCGGTCCATCAGGACGGCGGCTGAAGGCGCTGCCGGCAACCTCATAGCGTCCGGTATCGTCGCGATGTTGGGTTAGGCAGCCAACAGCATAAAGGCTAAACCCGAGGCTGATATAGGTGGGGCTGAAACCCGACAAATACTTCGGCGCGCTCGGATGGGTCGGCGATCAACCCACCTTCGCGCCGCGCGCCGATCATCTCCTTGACATCATTGCCGGGGCGATCCTGACGCGTGGGTCAACCAGCGCAGTGTCGTACAATCCGGCCTGATGCCTCGCGCTGCTTAGTTCACCAGAAAAGATTGGAGGGTCGCATCTACACGACCCTCCAAAGCTACTTAAGGCCCCTAAGCAACGAGCGCGCAGGTGCCGTCGCAGTCGTTAAGGGCAAGCAGGTTGTCATTCCATTTGCCATCAGCATACGTGCGAAGGTACGGATTTTTGCCTGTTTTGCGAACGACACCGACATACACCTTTGCACCAGTAGACTGGTCAACCGTGTAGAATGCCTCTTGCTTTGCATCGATGCGGCGGATGGCTTCCTCCCGTGTCATGCGCCATTTACCTGCAAGATTGCCAATGTGGGTAATGTGTTCGTGCGGACTCGTTCGATTCGGCCTGTTGATGCAGGTGACTTGAAATTCGTTCATGCTGCAGCACTCACAGTAGAATTTTTGAGCGAGTTCTTCTCTCCGTCTGTAAGACCAACACCAAGCTTTGATTTGATGAAAGCTTTGGTCGCAGCTCGTGCCTGGCGATTGGAAACGACCGAATTTGCGACAATGCAGACATTCTCCCACTCGGGATTCTTCTTGGACCAGTCAATTTTCTGAAGGGGGCTCAAGCGAGCCTTCCAATCCTCGGAAGCCATCAAGTCCACGCCTAGCCCACCAAGAGCTCTCAGCACTGTCGAGTGCGATGAGATTTTTTCCTGACGAAGCTCGACTGCCAGCTTTTGACCCCCCAGGACCTTGCCCCAATCCGGCATGTGCTTCGATACTTCAGTCCAATAGTCGATTAGCAGACCGGCATTTGTAGGAATATCGTTCCCGTCATAGCCCTTCAGCAGTTCGACGTTGGCGTCATAGAGTGCCGCCAGAGTGAAAAGCTTAGTTGATTTGGCTTCAAGTGACACTTTTTCCTTTTCGGTGAGCTCCTTAAAAGCCGGAACCTTCTCAATCATCATGAGGGTAGCAGCCGCCACATCGTCACGCTTGTCGTACAGAATATCCAGGGATTTCGACGTCTTCTGAACGAAGCGGTTCAAGTCCGAAAACATCTGCTGGACCCGGTCCGTGCTCTCCCAAGGAAATAGCAGTACGGAGAGAGTGTGATGTTTCAGCTCCTCGCTTCCATTCTTAAGGGCACGAACAATACCGGCGCAACGGTGCTGACCATCGTTAATGATAAGCTCATCTCCAAGCTGTAATTTGAGCGTCCCGATATCGCTACCCGGCGTGTATGATTCAAATACCGGCTCTGATTTGTAGGAAGCGGTAATCGACGAGAACAAATAATCTTCTTCGTTTTCCGTGATGTAGGTCGCCAACTCTGGGACACGCTTTTCTACCAGGACACGTTGTTCACGATCCTCAGGAAGCATACCGCTCCAGTCGGTGAATTTGAAAAACTGCGGAACTGCACTCAACGGCATTAGACAGGAATAGTAAGTGCGGGAACCCATTTTCCCCCGCATAGCCGGCACATGAACTTGCATCGTCATCTCCAACAGAGCTCGCGTACCTAGAGCGAACCACTCGCTCTTTGGTATTGCAGCTCTAGCTCAACAGTTAGAGAGCTCTATAAATAAAGTCAAGAGCTCTTTCAAGAAAGTTAGAGAGCTCTCCATGAGGGCTAGAGAGCTCCTGCCAGGCCCTTTGAAGAGCTGTACTTGTGGTCACGGCTGACCTATCTTTTGGACAGCTCTTCGAAGATCCTGTCGGCTCCCCATGCTTGAGCTGCCGTGAAAGCAAGCTGCCTCTGTTCGTCGGAGGTAAGAGGATTTGTTCCCGGCTTATATCCAACATCGTGTTCTGCCTCCGACCAGGCATGCTGGAACAGTGTCTTAATCTGCAGCTCAAAGAATTCTGGCGTGGGTTCCTCATCTCTATTGTCGACGAGCCCGGTCGGCATTAGAAGGATAAAGTGCTTTCCAAAATATCCGAAAGACCATTCCGTGTCCGGTACTAGAGACTTCGTCTCAATTGGTCGGTAGTACCTCTTCACGACAGTCGATATAGCTTCAATGTCCGATAGGTAAAAGCCAACTATTCGCGCGCCTACTTGATCCTGGATTTGGGATAATGGGTCTGAATACTTGGCAAAACCGTTCTCGTCGTTCTTGTTGGCTTTGACGACAAAGCGATCGATAGATTTTGCCCGCGCACTTACCCGGTCGATGTGGGGGGTGCCTTCAAGATACTCGCGTAGCTGTCGTTCGATCGCCGCCGCGGCTTTAACGAGGCGTGGATGTCGCGCTCGGTATTGATCCTCGATCATTGCTTGGCCTTACCAAGCTTCTCACTGACAATCTTTCCCTCCGTTGAAAATCGGATGCGGTCTCCATCCTTCAGCTGTTGTCTTTGAAAGACACCGTCAAAATCACCAACCTCGGCGGTCAGCATGCCACCGTTGTCCAGCTCAACGCTGCGGTACGAAATAACACGCCCAAACTCGGCAGCATCGAACTGGAAGGTTTCATCCACTACTCCGGACTTTAGCTCAGCATAGATTGCATCCTGTGCTGCCTGGGACAGCGCAAGGCTCCGGACGAACCCTTTTGCACTCAGTTTCCGACCGGCAAAACCTGTGGCAAGGGTAGCAGCAGCTGCAATTTCGCTTTTGACGGAAGCCCGGGTTGCCTTCTTTCCGGCTTCTTTAATCGCATTTGCCAAACGTCTTGTGCCAGCTGCCGATGTGGTCCGGAAGTCAGAGTCCAGGAATTCGGCGATCCAATAGTTTGGAATGCTTATATCCAAGCTATTGACCTGTTTATCGGTGGCCTTTCCCTCCCAAAATCCGGTGTTGAAGGAGCGGTGCCGGTACATGACCGACTTGTATGACTTGGCGCTTTTCATGAAAACTTTTTCAAGAAATTCTACACTTAGGCCGCCGGCACTCTCTTCAGCGAGAATGCCGCTGTCGGCCGGGAACCGCGATACCACGATCTTGTGGTCAAACCCCTCCTGCCCCGCGATGAGAAATAGCAGACCCAGATGTGAACGGTGGGTTGTAGCGTCGGCTAGACGCTTCGCAATATGCTGACCCCTTCTAACGGTCGGTCCCTGCAGGTAGGTCAGGATTAGGTCACGGCAGTCGTTCTGCTGGTTACCGGATGCAGCGTGGTTGAACGAAATCGCTATATCGCACTCAGTCTCTGACCGATCGTAGATCCCTTCCAGCAGGTCGAACATCTTGCCAGATCGACCCACTTCGGTACCTCCGGTCTCGGGAGGATTGGTGCTGCCCTTGGTTGGATGGACCAGGTAGGTGTGTATGTGAGTTATCGGCAAGCGCCACTCCTAACCTTTGAGCCCAAAGTTGCTTAGCAATTTGACTCCTCCGGGTCTTGTTCCATCTAACGCAATCAGATGCTCCGGCTCACTTAAGCACCAGGCGAACGATCCCCAGGCAAGGTTCGGCAAAGCCTTTTTAAATGCGGCCGCGTTACGGTCCTCGAAGGCCGTGACGAAGGCCAATTGATCAGGTTTAAAGCCGGCGGCTGTTACCAAGTCAATTAAGTTGCCGCGCCTGACCTCCGTAATCGGTCCGTCTGTCGCAACGACCTCGATAAAAACTACCAGCGGGTCGGAAGGGCCAAGATCCACCAGGATCAGGTCCGGCAGCAGCTTGTCAGCCTCGATCCTGAGGCCGAGCGATTTTGCCAATGCATCGTCGTGCTGGATTACCTTCTTCCCGCTTTCCGAGATCCATAGCACCGTGGGATTGCCGAGGAAGCGGAGAGCAAAGACCTCTAGCACCGCCTTGGTAATGACGGATGACGGCCCCGCTTCCATCTGCCGCGTTTCTCCGTTCGGCAGGGTAACCAACACTTTTGATCCCGCTGCCGAGGCTGAGCGCTGCTGCAGGCGTACCCGGGACAACGCCCCGGCCGACAAAAAGCGTTCCTGCCAGGCCGTCATCGCGGCTGCCAGAGGTTCGTCGGTCAATGCAGAGTCGAGCAGTGCCGCGAACTGGACCTGCAGCGCATAGCGGCCCTTGGAGGAGGTGGTCGGGATGCCGGTCCGCTGGATGACCGCGCCGACTTGTACCAGGCCGTCGCCCAGGGTCTCGTCGCGGATCGGCTCCCGCGTATTGTCCTGAAACCAGCGATCCTCCGGCGTCCTGAAATCCCGCTTTTCGACCGCCGACAAGTAGGCTTGGCGATCGGCGTCACTACGTCTCTCGGATTGCGCCACGCCCATGCGATAAACGTGTTTCGGCCCGAGCCACACGCTGCTGCCCTGGACGGCGCCGACATAGAGCATGACGAAGACCGTGCGCGCCGCCATCTCGCGCGTGCAGTAGCCGCGCTGCGGTGTTCCTGTCGGAAACACCGCTAGCAGCCGGCGATGAATCTCGGAGACATCAAGCAGTGGCGGCAGCATTGGTCCCCGCATAGGAAGCCGCGAGCAGCGCCTGGATTTTCCGGGATGCCGCGCCCGAAGCGACAAGCTCGGCTAGCTGTCCCATGACCGCCGGCGGAGGCAGGGGCAGCTCCTCGAGCTCGAATGCCGAGACCGCAACAGAACCGTTGATGCAGCGGAAAGCGGCATCGACTACGGCACTGTTGAGCAGGGCAGCGATAACGGCCGCAGGCAAAGCAGGTTCGGGAACGATCGCACGCACCATGTTTAGATGGTTTTCGACAATTACGCCCTTATGGCGACTGATAAATGCGGCCGACAGTTCGGCGGCAATCAGGCGACGCGCCTGTTCCTTTGCCGTCGTACGCTGAAGCAACACGCACGGCCGCGTCACGATCAGCCATTTGTCCCTAGGGAACTGTGCTTCGAACCACGGTGCGTGGTTGCGCTTCTCGCTCCGCCATTCAAAACGGCCTGCGCTCGTGACCGACTCCGCCCAGATGACAGGATAGAACGTCGGCTTTCGGTCTTTACGAAATTGATCTTTGAACCGGTTCCAGACCAACGGTCCGGTCGAGACCTCATATCCATAATCTGCCAGTCGGTGCGGCATCGAGCGTAAAGCACGTGCAAGACCGACCTGATCGGGTGCGCGGGGCAGCAACCAAGGGGCGTCTCCATACTTTGGTAGAGAAAAGGTGCCGGATTTGCACCATTTCGCCTTGCCTTGGGCGTCGACTGCGATGAAGCCGACCTTGCCCGATCGCCGTTGACCACCCCGCCGATAGGTCGCGAGCATCGTCTCCTGCAGCACGTCCGCAAAGACGCCCGTCCGTTCGCTCACGAAATTTATAGCCAGCGGCGGAGCGGCTTCAGCCAGCAAATTGCGCAGAGCCTTGTAGTACAGGCCGGAAAGCATGGATGTCGGCGTGACATAGCCGACGATCCCCCCCTCCTTCACCCAATGCAACGCCGCGTCGGTGAACAAGCCGTAGAGATTGGCATGGCCATAGACGCTGCGCTTGAACAAAGCGCGTCGCTCCACATCAGGCGTCACCCGCCCATAAGGCGGATTACCGATTACCAGGTCGAAACGGCCGTAATCAGACGACCTGAGGGCAAGACTGTCCCGTATTGCGACCATGGAAGGCGCCGGCCGTCCTGCCGCGCGGATGATGTCTCGCAGGCCGACTTCGAGCGCGGCCTGTGCCAGCCAGGCGCCAAACGGATCGAGTTCAATGCCTTGAAGCCGAGTTCCAAGCTGCTGCAGGATGAACGCGGGATCGGCATCCCTAGCTGCTTCCACCATGCGAAGGGCGATCGGCAGCAGGAAGGCCCCTCCCCCGCACGACGGGTCCAGAACGCGCGCCGTGCTCCATTCGACCGACGCCTCTTCCGCCATCGTCAGCAAGCGGTCCACTAGCTGCGGCGGCGTGTAGAAAATGCCATGTGTGGCTCGGTACGTATCCGGCAACGCCGTAGTGTAGAGCACGCCAGCGAGATGCGCGGCCTCGCGCGGGTCGGTGCGGGCTAGGACAGCCCCGAACCGCCACGCGGCTTTCTGGGCATCCTTGGCCAGAGGTACCAGCTCTATACCGACCGGCGCGGTAAAAGGTTGTGCCGGCATCGTCAGCTCATGACACTGCCGCATTACTGCGAAGGTGAAGCTCTGGGCAAAGGCAAGTCGATGCTGTTCGGCAATCTGTCCTGAAAGGGCTTTGGTAATGTCCCGGTCGACGATCGCGAGAGCCGCATCGGTGCTTCGTGGCAGGCCCGGCTCGGATTTGATGTTTTGCAGGTGATCCGTCGGCTCTAGGATTGCTTTTGCCAGGCGACTGGATTTGCGCTCTGCCATAGCAGTCAGCCCGCTTCCGGGTTGATGTGCAACTGCATACCGGCCTGCCTTTGCAGGTAGCCCAGGACGCCGAACAGGTTGCGGGCTTGCGGATTGCCGCGCGGGCCAAACATGCGGATCAGGCTTTTCGGCTGCGTTCCTGTCGCTTCGCCAAGTCTCTCGAAGCCGATTGTCGCCTTGATGTAGTCGCGCAGGATCGCCTTGCCGCCGTCCACGTCCCCGGACAGCATGACATCCACGCCTTCGCGCAGGAGCGCAGCCCCGAACGCGGGATCGCGCTCGACGCGGCTTTGAACCAGATCCTTGAAGCTGCGTGTCAGTGCCATCCCCTGCCCTCCTCTACGCAACGGCGACCAACCCGTTCTTCTGGACAAGCGAAAGAAGCTTGAGGGATGCTCCTTGGGGGTGTTTTTCGCCCCGCTCCCACTGGCTGATAAGCCCTGTGGTGACGTTCAGGTAGCGCGCAAAAACGGCCTGACTGGCCCCTTCCCGCTCCCGCAGCGTCCGTATCTCTGCCGCGGTCAGAGGATGCACGGGCGTCAGGCACCGTTCATCGAATTTCCGCATGGTCTGTTTGTCCATCAGACCAGCAGCATGAAGGCCCTCGGCCGTCTCATGGATCGCGGCCATTATGGAACTGCGGTATCGCTTAGCCATTACCCTTTACCTCCATCCAAACGCCGGCTTCGACAGCCGTCTCGAGATCCTTGTCGTCACAGGCCAGCACCTCGGACGCCAGCGCCCTGAAGGCAGCCAACTCGTCGTCGATGTTGTCCCGCGCGCTCTTCGGAAAGCCATATACGAAAAAAGCCCTTGATTCCGCCCGGAACACAACGATGGTGCGAAAGCCCCCGGACTTGCCTTCGCCCTTGCGGGCAATCCTCTGCTTGATGAGGCCGCCGCCAAGATCAGCATCGATCAGGCCGCTTTCCGCATCTGCGATGGCCTTCCACAAGGCCTCGTCGCTCAGGTCGTTCTTGCCGGCAAATCTCGTGAACCACTTGTTCCTGAAAACGCGCACTCGCCCTCACCGAGCCATGAAGGATGTTCGTTTATAACACTAAGTGCTAGGGTAAACAAGACGATTAATCTTGTCGACATGCGAGGTTGCACGGGCTGGACAGCTTGTGCAATTGTGCAATCACAATTGCAGGCAGGGGAAACTGCCCCGTGAAAAAACCGAGCAAGGCTAAGATCGACAGATTGCTAAAGGTGATTGCCTAAGCGTTCCAGCACCCCGACGAGGCGTAGCGCCCTCTCGATGGGGCATCGACGCTCCGGGAGATCGCTCGGTTCGCGTTTGACAGTGCAGATGGCAGCGTTAATGCCCGAGCGAGCGCGGGCAGCCGAATTATTCGGGCCCCACCTCGGCAAGTGCCAGCCCGATGCCCCGCCCTGACCCGGTTACCGGGCGCGGCGGCCATCAAGCCGAAAACTCGGCGTCTTTGGCAATGCAGAGGCCATCCTATTCGGCCGCGACCAGCGGCTCGGCACTGCCCGCATATGGCACGTTACGGTGCCCGTAGCGGCGCACCCGGATATTGGCCTGCTCGCCATGTCCGGCAAAACCTTCCAGCGCGCATAGCCGGCTGCAATATGTGCCGATCATCGCCGAGGCTTCGTCCGTCAATACCCTCTGATAGGTGCAAGTCTTGAGGAACTTGCCAACCCAGAGACCTCCGGTATAGCGCGCGGCCTTCTTGGTCGGCAACGTGTGGTTGGTGCCGATCACCTTATCGCCATAGGCGACGTTGGTGTGGTTTTCCAAAAACAACGCACCATAATTTGTCATGTGTTGCAGGAAATAATCCGGATCGGCGGTCATCACCTGGACATGCTCGGAGGCGATCTCGTCGGCGATCCGTACCATTTCCGCGTCATCCTCGGCGACGATCACCTCGCCATAGTTCTCCCACGCTTTGCTTGCATGCTCGGCGGTGGGAAGAATTTTTAACAGCCGTCCGATCCAGTCCATCGTCTCGCGGGCAAGTTTTTCCGAAGTTGTCAGCAAAATTGCCGGGCTGTCTGGCCCATGTTCGGCCTGGCCAAGCAGATCGGTCGCAGCAAGCTCGGCGTCACAGCCTATTTCGTCGCAGATCACCAGCGTCTCTGTGGGTCCTGCAAAAAGATCGATGCCGACGCGGCCGTAGAGCTGGCGCTTGGCCTCCGCGACAAAAGCATTGCCAGGGCCGACGAGCATATCGACCTGTACGATCGACGGAGTGCCAAGCCCCATGGCGGCAACCGCCTGGATACCGCCGAGACAATAGATTTCATCGGCGCCGGCCATCGCCTGGGCGGCGACAATCGCTGGAGCCGGCTTGCCTTTAAACGGCGGTGCGCAGGTAATAACGCGCGGCACGCCCGCCACCTTGGCGGTGATCACGCTCATATGCGCGGAAGCAAGCAGCGGGTATTTGCCGCCGGGCACGTAGCACCCCGCCGCATTGAGTGGGATATGCTTATGGCCAAGCACGACCCCCGGCAGCGTTTCGGCCTCGACGTCCTTCATACTGGCACGCTGGATTTGCGCAAAATTGCGCACCTGCGCCTGAGCGAATTCGATGTCTTTGAGATCCTGGACGGAGAGCTGGTCCATACACGCCTGAATTTCAGTCTGACTGAGCCGGTAGCTCTCGCGATCCCAGTTGTCGAACTTGACCGAAAGCTCGCGCACCGCCGCATCGCCGCGCGCCTCGACATCCGCTAGAATCCCCTCGACTGTGTCACGCACCTGCCCGTCCCGGCCGGCTTTCGCTTCCGCCGTTGCACCGCGCTTCAAGTAGTGAGCCATGCCATGTCCTAAATTGCTATGGTTTTTGCATACGTATGCAAAAACCATAGCAATTTAATCGGCGCTAATCAAGCCGTGCTGCGCAGGATCAATTCCCCCTGGACCATGACGTCGCGCGCGCCGCCAGCCTCGCCGTCGATGAACGCGACAGCGCGGGCCACCATAAGGTCGACCGGCTGCGAATAGGTGGTGAGCAAAAAGCTCGGCCAGGCCGCCATGGGAATGTCGTCGAACCCAGCCACCGCGCAATGCCTACCCGGTACCAGCCCGAATTCCGTACGCATGGTTTCGATCGCAGCGATCGCCATAAAATCATTGGCACAGAAGAGCGCGTCAGGGCGCTCGGTGGCGCTGGCGAACAAACCGCGCGTAGCTTCGATCGCGCCTATCCGAGTGTAATTGCCGGCCACTCGGCGCGGCTCAGCCATGCCGGCGCACGCGAGTGCAGCGAAGAAAGCCGCCTCTCGCTGATGGCTGGTGGAGCTATCGTCATAGCCTGCCATGAATGCAATTCGCCGCCGTCCTGTCGCAAGAAAACGGCTTGCTATCGCGGCCGCGCCGGCTGCGTTGTCGCCGGTCACCGTGAAAGCTGCGTGCTCTTCCCCAGTTGTGCGGTTGAACATAACCACCGGAATGTTCGAACGCGCACATTCGGCGGCGAGCGTGGATGACAGATTGACGGCCATCAAGATCACTGCGCTGACCCGGTAGCTCAATAACTCGGCGACCTGCGCGTCCGCCGAGGCATTGGTTCCGGCGGTGAACAACAGCGTTCTAAGGCCACGATGCGAAAGCACATCGACGAAACAATCTAATGCCAGCGTAAAAAACGGATTGTCGAAATGGCCGAACACGACACCAATCACGTTCGAACTCTGCTTGGTGAGCGAGCGCGCCAGGATATTCGGCCGGTAACCGAGCTGGTCCGCGACAGCGGCAACCCGCGCGCGCGTCTTGGCCGAAATGCTTGCACCTTCGGTAAACGCACGCGACACCGCTGACTGCGAAACCCCTGCCAGGCGGGCAACATCATGGGCCGTGGGGAGGCTTGAGCGACGCGAATGGATCATGCGAGTATCTTTTGTAACGTGGCTGCCCGACAACAACATAATCCTCTCCGCTGGGGCAAGTTCGCCTATGGCCTTGCCAAGTTGCCGATCATTCGGAACGCGGGGTCTGTGCTGAGGTTCAGGAACCTGGCAGCAGTTCAGTTTGGAGTGCATATAAACGGCTTGACCAAACCCGGAGAGTCGAGTATTTAGTCGTTCATACAAAGAGTACAGTTTAAGAAAAACAAGATGGCGCTGACGCCCCGCCGGGATGCTTCGACAAATACTTTTAAGACGATCTGAGGCTTTGTGCCGCTCACCGTAGCTCCGCCACGGCGGCGGCAAAGGCTAAAATTCTTAAGGGAAGTATGTACTTTACAGAACAGCAACCGCAAGAAGAACTTCGAGGTCGCGGCCGAATTAAAGTGACTGAGGCTATGGTTCGAGCGGGGGTTGAGCGCTTGGATAGTAGCGAAGGTTCTTGTTCAGAATATCTGGTAGAGGAAGTGTTTGTTGCGATGGCAAATGCGGCCAGACGCGAGAACCCGGTTGAGGGTCTATTGTGTCTACGATAGCGCTAATTGCATCCTGAAGATTCCCACAATAACTGCTCATAGCAGCAAGGTCGCTGGCCAGCACATGATCTTCCGATACTCGCAAATGTCCTTTTGCGCTTGCTAAGTTTGCTACGCCAACGGCAGAGAAGTCGGCTATATTAAACATAAACACACGAATGCCGTGAGCATAATAATTGCGGTATTCCCTAATGCGATCATAGAGTCTCGCCACACATTCGATTGCTTCTTTTTGGTCTTGGGGTCGGAACCTTGCCATTGCTTTCAGAGCTTCTGTTAGTCCACGAGATCCAAGCTCAACAGTTAGAACGTCGGTTGCATCTGAGTGTCCGCAGACCGTAGCCAAAAGAACACGCATTGAGTTTTCGGCGTTGTTCCATGCTATAATAAGATCGCCTAGTGCTGCCTTAAAGTCGTAGATGCCTTTTAACCTTCTAGCTGTGTCTGGATGCATGACCGATAAACCTCCACCTAAAGACGAGCCCGGAGCAGATGAGCGTTTTGCCCAAGCGATTAAGAACGCTCTGAAGATGCCGCCGAAGCCTCACAAGCCTCCTCGCGATACGGATAAAGCTGAACGCAAACTGGAATGATCGCGTCGCGTCGCAGTTAGGTTTGGGGGCTTGGCTATGGAAAATCATGTTTCTGCGGAAGCGACTCTTCAAACGGTTATCGAAGAAGTTTTTGATGACTGGGTAGGAGGATTCGACTCAGATGCTGTCCGCGTAGATGCTGATTTCAGGCGTCTCTTTAGTCAGGAAGTTTTGAGGCGCGCTCAACAGAGCGGGCTAGAATTTGTTTCCCAATCTGTTCTGCTCGAACGTCAAGCTGAATGAGCCGATCAAGAATGTCTTGAAAATCTTTCGGTTTATACTCGATATAATTATCGGGCGATAGGGAAAAGTCTTTCGAGGGATGAAATTCCTCGGGTTTTCGAGCTACTCTTCGGAGGTGGGCGAAAACGTCGTTGATCTTTTTCCCCACGTCGCGCGGTTCCGCGAGGAAAATGGAAAGCGGTTTTGTTTCTAACGAACACCACGTACCGTGAATCACTGCAGCTCGCGCTTTAGCTGTCTTTCGGATATCGCCAAATAGGCGCGTAATTTCGTCACTTTCAGACTGCGGGAGCCTACTTTTTGCCGCCGCCATGAAGGCGCTTTCACGCAACTTCAAATCTACAAGATCATGAAAAAACTCAAACGCAGAAGGCTCCTCTCCGGCTAACAAGTAGGTGTAAGCAATGCCTAAGTTTTGCTCCAACTTACTCCAATGCGAAGCTACAAGCGCAATGAAAATGGCAAACTGTGGCTTCTCGGCTACCACAGCAGGGCTCATTCTCATAAGCCTACCTTTTCTTTTGAAAGGTTGCGGCATGTCACTTCCGCCTACCTCCCGAGGCATGAACAGCCATTCCAGTAATATAAAGATCGCTACCGCACGTATTGCACGCGAGCACTTCTGCGCGCGGAATACGATGCTCCTTTTGCAAAACAGACTTGATGCGGCGCTCATAGCAATTGGCACACAAATAGTACGCGAGGCCACCCGCATCCACGCCCGGCTTCATGCCATAAGCGAAAACACCGGAAGCAACTTCCTTAAGCTCATAATTTTCTTTGTCTCGATCCCAGTCTTTCAACTCTCTCACTTCGCCTTCAAGGCCACGTACTCGCTGCAACAAGTCAAACTGCTCCTCGTTGGCAGAAAGTGCGCTGCTTTGGGCGGCAAGGATTTGAGTTTGAAGTTCTGAGACTTTGGAATGCATCGCCGAACTATCTTTAATGCCTCTAAGGGACTTAGTGAGATCAGCAACGCCCTTAAGTATACCGACGGTCTCGGCCGCGAACGCTAACTCACCTCCCATGGTTGTTCCTCCATTTTATAAACGCATTTGCCATCTCTTTTGGCGTTCGTTTTTTACCCGTTAGTCCGCCAATAGGTGAGGCGCTTGCCGGTTGATCCCTTAAGCGCTTGATCCGTGCGCTGTGTATCATTCACGCCGAGAGCGATGCGCTGATTGTAGCGGAAATCGCACTCGGCAAGATAGCGGTGCAGATGAGCCTCGCTAACATGGTGATAGACGCCATAGATGCCACGCTTCAAGATCGCAAAAGAGCTTTCGACCGTATTGGTATGTACGAAGCCATCTTTACTGACATACTCGCCAATGGAATGATTAACGACGCCATGCTCTGCAAACTCTGAGCCGACCATGGGGTAGACGGTGGCTTGATCTGTCATCAGCGTGGATTTGCGCGAAGCGGCTTTCACCATCAGCGGGCGCAGTGTTTTCGCCGTCACATTGGCACCGTGGAAAGAGCGGACCTCGCCCTGGCGCTCGACTAGCGACACGACGGCGCTTTTGTTCGCCCCACCCTGCGAGCCGGGAAGGCGCTTGCTGCGGTGCTTGTTCTTCTCTTTGCCGCCGATGTAGGTCTCGTCGGCTTCAACAACCTGCCCCTCTCCGCCCAACGGGCCAGCCTTATCGTCTACCATGGCCTCGCGGATACGGTGTGACAGGAACCATGCGGTCTTGTAGGTCACGTCTAGCGAGCGCTGAAGCTGCAAGGCGCTGACGCCCTTCTTAGAGGAAGCCATGAGGCGAAATGCCAGCATCCACTTGGACAGTGGGATATGGGAGCTTTCGAAAACTGTGCCGACCGTGACCGAAAACTTCTTGCGGCATGAGCGGCAGATGCAAAGGCCGGCCCTTGTAGAAGCGCCTTGCAAGCGCGTAAGCGCTTTGCACTCTCCGCAATGCGGGCAGTACGGGCCATTCGGCCAACGCTGCGCTTCTAGGTGAAGGCGGGCCGCTTCGTCGTCGTGGTAGATGGCGTTTGTGAGGTCCATGAGCCAAAACTACACATCCTAGCGTGTTCCGTCAAGTACATACTTCCCATTCTTAAGCTGCTTTTGGTGAGACTGGTGGGGCTTCGAAGCAACGTTCTAAACCGGCGCCCGGACAACCGCAGCGCAACAGTCTTGATACCAGCGATCTAGCTTACGAACGCGGCTCCACCGGTATCAGCAAGGCTGTCGCACTTGGTCTGGCACAGGCCCACGCCGATGTCGTGGTCAACTACGTGACCGATCCGGCCGCTGCCGAGGACGTGGCGCATCAAATAGAGCAGTTCGGAGGCAAGGCCATCGCCATCAAGGCGGACGTCAGCAAGGAGGATGAGGTTCAGGCGATGTTCGCCAAGGCAGTAGATCATTTCGGCACGATCCATGCGACACAGCGAGCAATGCCGGGCTGCAGCGGGATTGGGCAAAATCGCAGCTCATCCACGTAATCGCGAACCTCGGCAGTTATTGCCCGGCGGCGGCGCCATTTTCATGCAAGCAAATTGCTGGCGGAAAATGCGAATGCGGAGCATCTGTCATCCTGAATCGCACGCCACCGAGATTAACGCTGCGTGTTGCTTGCGGGAAATCATAATATCGCGGTGATATATATCCTCTGATGGTGCGTTGCAGCAATCTTCTGCAAGATTGGAGGGATTGTGTCGTGGAGTTCAGCTTGTGCCGGCGATCCGCTATGTGTAAAGCCTTGGCATTCATCGCAGCATGGGAGGACAATCGCCATTATTAGGATCGATCCTCAGCGCATAATCCGGCTTGCGGTGTTGATTGAACATGGCAACTTCGGCCGCGCCGCCGACCACCTCGGTCTGACGCAGCCGGCCTTGTCGCAAAGCATCGCACAGATCGAACGAGAGGTTGGCGCCAAACTTATCGAGCGAACCCCCCATGGCATTGAGCCGACGATATACGGGCAGGTGCTCTATCAACATGCCAAATCGATTGACCGTGAGCTGGCGCAGGCGGCGCACCGCATTCATGAACTTACCGTCGGTCAGAGGGATGCTTTGGCAGTTGGCGCTACCCTTGGCGGGGCTTCTTCGCTGGCCACGATAGCCATCTGCAACCTGCAAAAGTCTCCCACCGCTTTCGATGTAAAAATTATGGGCGAGATGACGATCAAGCCGCTGTTGGCGCAGTTGCATGACCATACCGTCGACATGGTGATCTGCCAGCAACTCCACGAGTTGGAATTAAAAGGTACACGGGCATTCTCCTTGTTCCGGGCGAAGCGGGTTGGTTGCGTGCGTGCTGGGCATCCTCTTACCGGGAAAATAATGCTCAAGGACCTTGCCACGTATCCTTTCGTGTGCCCGCAAGAGGAAACGGGACTGCTGCTGGGCTTACGGCAAATATTCTCGACGATCGGTCTTGATCTGCCGGAAGTTATCGTCTCGAATTCTCTTCACGTTTCGAAAGAAATCGTCTTAAATTCCGATGCCTTCGCGCTATTTTCAGATCTTTCACTATTGAGTGAGCGGCGGCTGGGGTTATTGAAATTGGTTGAGCTTGAGATACCGACGCATTATTGGATGCAATTGATTCTACGGGCCGAACATATTCCGACCCGGTTGATGAAACGATTCGTGGCTGAGATTGTTACCGTATGCAAAGATCTCAATATAGACCTGCATGATGATGCGGCGGCGTTTCAAAATGTGCCATCTCTGCCGAGCCTGTAGGCGGCAAGGATAGCGTCCGCCGCCGCCATCGCCGGCGCCGCATTGGCGCCACGCCGCTCGATATTAGCAAGCGTCGCTTCCATCCCGTCGCGGACCTTGCGGTCGGCCTCCGCGCGCACCTCCGACGTTATCGCCGTTTGAGCTATCCGCCATATTTCGATCCTAGAGTGGGATGACTTTACTATGAGTTCACGAGAGGGATTCCGAAACGGCTTGAATTGTGATTCAAGCTGGATGCTGGATCGGAGGCCAGCATTGGATGGCGAAACCCCTTTCGATGGACGTGCGTGAGCGGGTTGTAACGTTGTAACTGCGGTTTTGACTGACGGGATGTCTACGCGCGGAGCTGCGGCTCGGTTTGGCGTGTCGGAAAGCAGTGCGATCAAATGGGTTCGCCGGCATCGGGAGACCGGCAGCGCCGCGCCATCAAGAATTGGTGGCTACAAGCCGCGGCTACTGACGGGCGCACTGCGCGACTGGCTTATTGCACATGCTGCGGGCGACTTCACTCTTCGTGGACTTGTTGAAGAGCTTTCGACCGAGTTTGACGTGAAGGTTGATTATGTGCAGGTCTAGCGCTTTGTGCATGCCGAGGGCTTGAGCTTCAAAAAAAGTATCCTGCCCGCCTAACAAATACGGCCCAAAATCGCTCGGCAGCGCGAGCGGTGGAAAAAGCATCAGCGGCAGGTTGGACCGACAAGGTTGGTTCTGTTGAAGAGACCTGGACAAAAACCAACATGGCGCCATTGCGGCGATGGGCGCCCGTTGGCCAACGTCTTCACGCCCATGCGCCTTACGGCCACTGGAAGACGACGACCTTCATCGCCGCCCTGCGCTGTGATCGGATCGATGCACCTTTCCAATGCCGCCAGGTTCACCGCCTGGGTCGAACAGCAATTGTGTCCGACCCTCAAGCCAGGCGATATCGTCGTCATGGACAACCTCTCCAGTCATAAGAAACCAGCCATCTAACCCGCTATTCGCGCCAAAGGGGCAAGACTTCTGTTTCTGTCGCCATACAGCCGGGACCTCAATCCAATCGAGCAGGTGTTCGCAAAACTCAAACACCTGCTGCGCAAGGCCGCAGAGCGAACAAAGGAAGCAACATGGCAGCGCATCGGATCGCTGCTCGATGCCTTCACCCCAAAGGAATGCTGAAACTAACTCGTAAACGCACGCTACACGTCAGCTCAATGTCATCCAGCTCTAGATAATGTGGGGCCATTCGATGCGCTCCGCTTGCGCCAGGCTTGCGGCTTCTGTGGCGGCAATTGAGTCGCTCCAATCGCGGGCGACGAAGCGGCGCCCGGTCACGCTTGCTGATTCATCGGATGCGAGCCAAAGCAGTGGCGGCGCCATGATAGCGGGCGGCAGCAACCCTTTTGCGATGCCCTCCTGACCGCGCGGCCCCGCGCCGGCGACGAAGGGAGGAGCGCGATTCCCGACCCCGGCGCCAGGAATGGCGGCAGTGTCGGCGGCGCCTCCTGGAAGCAGGACATTGACCGTGACGCCCGTACCTTCAAGCTCCGCCGCCCAGATCCGGCTGCTCGCCTCAAATGCGGCCTTCAATGGCCCGTAAGGCCCCTGGCCTAGCCGAATAAATGTGGAACGCGACGTTGATATATTGATAATGCGCCCAAAACCACGTTCGATCATGTCCGGAATGCAAGCCCGCGCCATGAGGAACGGACCATAAAAGTTGGTAAGCAACATGCGAAGATTGCCATCTATATCACCTTCCCAGAAGCGCCCCCCTGCTTCACCACCCCCCTTGGTCTTGGGCGTGGTCGGCAACCCACGCTGCAGACGCAGTTGCTTGCCTAGTTCGTCAAGTTGCTCAACAGGCCCACGCGCCGCATTATTAACCAAAATATCAACCGGCCCGAACGCCGCCGCCGCCGAGCGAACCGTTTCCACGCACGCCGCGGGATCAGAAACATCCGCGACAAGGCTGGCACATTTTCCCGGCCCGAGCGCGCAGGCTTCTGCCGCGGTTGCGGCCAACTCGCCGGCAATGCGGGCGCCGGAAATCATTACATTGGCACCTTGCTCCACCAGCGCCAGTGTCATCGCCCGGCCTAACCCGCGGCCACCCCCCGTGATGATTGCGGTACGGCCGGCGAGCGAGGGGTATCGGTGCCGCGTGGCGGGTCGAGGCTCTTGCGCCACTCTTACAGTCTCCACGAGTTGATCTGGCTGTTGCAAAGTTAAGGGGCCAGTGCCTCAGCTGAAAACGACTGCCGGACGCCGGTTTTCTCTACCAAGGGAAGAACCTCGCCGATAAACTGCGGGACGCCACGCTCGAAATTCATCCACGTCAGGCAGAGGCCATTGATCCCAGCTTCCGATAGACCGGCAATGTTATCGGCGATCTTCTGCGCCGTACCCACCAACGGAAAGCCGCCAGCTACGTTCAGATTCCTCGCCATATTCTTCTGACGCTCCTCCGAAATTTTGGCGCCCGCCAGCCCCCAGGCGCTGCGATTGGCGGAAGCTTCCGGGTCTCCCTCTCGGATGAGATACCGCTCCACCTCGTCGCGGGCCGCTGCTTCGGTGATACCGCAAGCCACGGACGACGCAGCCCAGACCTGGAGCTCGCGCCCATAGCTCGCTGCCTTCTCGCGCAGCTGATCGACCTTGACCTTTACACCAGCTAAATCATCGGTCCCGGGCGAGACGAAAGCGATATCAGCCCAGCGCGCAGCGAAGTCGTGTCCAACCGGGGATAAGGCGGCGCACATCACCGGCGGATGAGGATTTTGCACCGATTTCGGCTGCTGATAGCCGTCTTTGACGCGGATATGTTTGCCTTCAAAGTCGAAGGTTTTATCCTGCGTCCAGAGGCGCATTACCACCTCCATCCATTCTTCAGCATAGCGGTAGCGCTCATCATGATCCAACTCACCGACCCCGAACATGTCGAGCTCCTTCTTAAACCAACCCGATACGACGTTAAGTGCCACACGGCCATTCGAAATATGATCGATCGTCGAGATCTGCTTAGCGGCCATAACCGGAGAAACGGTGAGAATATGTGAGGTTGAAAAGACCGCGATGCGGCTTGTAGCGGCAGCCAAACCGGCCGCCCAGCTATAAGTTTCAAAGCTCTCGCCCCAAGGGTTGCTTGCCCCCTCGAAACCACGCCAGCGAGCCACGGGAACGGCAGCCTCGAAGCCGGCTCGCTCGGCAAGCTTTACGAGTCTCAAGTTCTGTTCCCAGTTGATCTCATGCCGGTCTTTTGCCGCCGTGATCCCCCCCGCGCTGGAAAGATTCAGGCCAAACACACCCAACTTCATGCGGTTGGCGCCAAACAGCGGGCCGGTTTTTGCGCATGGCGGGACCTGCATGGCGCCAGGCACTTTGCCATCCGCCAGTGCGCTGGTCTGAGTTTCTGTCGTCACAATCGTCTCCTTATTTTTTGAAGTTCTGAATTCGCTTAGCTTGCGACGTGCCGCCTACTGGCGTTGCCGGTGCGGGAAAAGTAGTTGCGCGTTACCATAATCAATCGCCGCATGCTCGGCTGGCGTGAAGAGCGGGCTTGCATCGAGCATCGCTGAAAAAGCCTCCGTAACGCCGCCCGGGCCATAAGCGTAGTCACTTCCAAATAGAAGATGAGCGGGGTCCAGGAAGGCCTGCAAACTTGGCAACGAGGTTGGGCTGGAGGCCAGCGCCGTGTCGACATAAAAACAGCGGAATTTTGCTAGCATCGCAGCAACATCAGCCTCAAACCTGAGAGACTTTTCCGAGCCTGGCGGCCCGCCCGCGGCGAGCATCGAGAACCGGTAAGCGGCGTAAGGCAGAAATCCACCGCCATGCGACAGGATTACCCGCATCTTATGGTATCGGTCGAGCACGCCGTTCATCACCATTTCCACCGCCGACCTTGTGGTGGCGAAGGGAAAGTCGACGTAAGGTGCCGGAAGTCCTTTCAGTTCAGGTTGTGTTAGGCGCGTGGGGTGTACAAAAACAACTGCGCCACGGCGGTCCAGCTCCGCCCAGAGCGGCTCAAAAAAAGGGTCTCCCAGGTATCTATCGCCATAGTTAGAAAAGACCGTCACGCCGTTGGCATCGAGAGTATCGAAAGCGTAGCGAACTTCATGCAGCGAACCATCAAGTTCCGGCAGCGGCAGAATGGCGAAATTGCCAAAGCGGCCAGGCCATTTCGCCACCAGCTCAGCCGTGTACTCGTTAACCTCGCGAGCCGCGGATTGCAGCTCGCTATCCGGCCATCCGGTAAAGCCGGGCGCGGTAAGCGACAGAAAACCTGTCGCTATATTTTGAGCGTCCATCCAATCAATCGCGCTCTCGGGGGACCAGGGCGGCGGCCGATGCCGCGACCCTATACGCTGCAAGCCCTTAACCCACTTGGGGGGGATAACATGTTGGTGAACATCGATCTTCCCAACCATTAGGCAGGCATCGCGTATTCAATCGTTTTCAGTTTCTCGTTTGCGGGGCGGCCCCATTGAGTCAACGGTCGACCTTCCCGCATCGCCTGCAATTCACGCTGCCAGAGCTTGCGCAGCAACGCGATTGACCGATCCGATGCACCCAGATGTTCCGCTTTACGATTAGCGACGATGCCCTGGCCCGCCATGCAGACCGTATCCTGGATCACCGGCAGTAGAGGGTGGCTGTCATCGACGTCATCCAAGGTCATTTCGCAACGCAATATGCGCGCCGCAATTTCGTTAGGATCGACCATTTTTTCCAACGCGCTTTCAAATCCCGCTTCGGGATTCGCCACGCGATCGATAAACACGCTCAACGTCGAGACATCGTCGATTGGTACACGCCAGGCTGCATGCATTGTGAAATTTTTTAGGTCCTGCTGCTGCACAACTGCGCGGAGCATAATGTTCGGCATAATACAGTGCGTATAGTGTTTACTACCGTCCGACCGGGTCGCGGTGCTCACCATTCCATAATCGGTCTCTTTCGCGGTAATCCGCGGCAGTTCGACCAGGCCAAAGCTGCCCGCGAATTCCCCGTGGGTATAGTGGACGTGCACCTCATCGACATCATTCTCAACACGCTGGAAATAATTATATGGCAATACCGTTGCAACCGAAAGCAACTGGCCCGCGCTTTCATCCTCCAACTCTGGAAAGCGAGGAAATTCCGGAGTTTCGCCTTGGCCGAAAAAGCCAAAGATTACCCCCAGATATTCAAACGCCGGATAGGTTTTGATGCATATGCTACGGGCGTAAGTGGCGGTCTCAGCGGGGAACTCCTCACCTTGGCCATTGGCGAAGAACTTCCAGCCATGATAACGGCAGCGAAGGGAGCTTCCCTCTACCCAGCCATAGGCCAAGCTGGTGCCGCGGTGTGGGCAACGGTCTTGAGTTAGATGCACCTCACCGTCGTCGCCACGATATAACGTGAAAAATCTGCCTAGCATTTTTATACGCTTGGCTTGATTTGCCTTATATTCTCTAGCGAGTGCAATCGGCTGCCAGAACTGCGCCAAATACTGCCCGGCGATCGCGCCGTCCTCAACTAGCGAATATTCATCAGTGGGATAGGTCTCATCAAGAATTGGTTTCATATGTTTTTTCCCCTTTATTGCTAGCTAACTTTAACACCGCGCTTGAACCAGAGGAAATAAAAAACATCCGTCGGAATATAAGCGTTTCTTATGACTGGTCTCTGCCGCGTACCAGTTCGCTCGCGGCGCGGAATCGGGCATAGTACGGTGCAGAATAGCCGAGAGCGGCCCAGGTTTAGTTTCTACCACCACAACGATTTCGCAGAAGAGGCGTTGTGAGAATTCAATCGCGAGCCATAAATCCCGAGTTCGGAATTTGTGCGGCGGTGGTTGAATCACAAAGAGACTCAACCACTCCTCATAAGCTCAGCGGCAGATCTGCTAAAACCCTCCCGCCTTGGCTGCCAATTCGCCTGGCGTAAAGAAGGACGCCGGTAACTCCGGGATTGGCTTCCAGTGAGGTTCAGTTTGGGCATCGAAATGGCTGGCTACGGCATAATTTCCTGCGTGCAAGTCGTAGGTGCAGAAAAACTGAAACGTCTGCACACACGGAATATCAGCATAAATGCAGGGATTGCCGTGCTGAAACTTCCACAAGGTATTTCGTGCGTCATAAACCTCGCCCATAATGGCACTACCCGTGTCTTCATCGCAGTAGATGATTCGCCGCGCATCGACATTGCGAGAGCCAGACTTCAATGTCATCTCCACAACCCGGCAGCGGTGCAATTCCCATCGCATCAGATCTGGATTTACGAAATTAGGTTGTAACTGGTCCGCCGCAGCCGCCTGATTGATTCGGTTAGAGTTATATGGAACATACATCTCCTTGATGCCGAGGTATTTGCAATCATATTGCACGAGCTTACCCGTGAAAATATCCACTTCATCCCAGTTTTCGGCACCACCTGAAACTGTATCAGGCGTGTCGTATTCGAGCTCAGGCGCGCGCCGCGTACGGCGTTGACCTGACAAGTATATCCAGCCCTCTTGCGGGGTGGTGACCTGATTAACCGTCTGTAGCGCCAGAATCGCCCCCCCTGCCTCATAGGGAGGCGCTACCGGCAGGATTAATCCCATCAAATTAAATCCCTGAAACCGTGATTCACCGCTTTCAAAATAGTAAGGATATTGCTGCCAAACATGGGAACGGGATTCTAAAACCAGGCCGCCGTCATGTGTCCTCAAATGGCTGTCAACCACAAAATAAATCGACGAGCCCTGCCATGATAACAAGTGGTTCCACATGACCTCATGCCCGTCTTTCGGCATTGGGAACGGAATGCCGCCGTACGCGCCAGAGATAACATTGCCACCATCTCCAGTTTGTGCGTTCGTCGCGTTCTTTTTTATGTAGTCATAGACATATTGCGGCGCAATTGCAGTCCGGTGAGTCGGGTAGACCTGGATGTTATAATCGAGATGCTTCTGCAAAAACCCAATCTGGCCGTTGGACAATTTGTCTTGGTGCTGAGACATGTTTGCCGCGGTAATGACCAATATCGGCTTTTCATCCGGGAAGGGAAGCGGCCGTGGGTCGCCAGCCTGATAACCGGCCAGAAGTGGTAAGTTCTCCCCGGTCCAAGCGGGGATGCTACCGTCGGCGTTGCCGGCCTTCACGGCGCCAAACGGCGTTAGTTTGCCACCTAGATCATCGGCGGTGAAAGAGCCAGGCTGTTCATATGTCGTGGTCTGCGCCTTAGAACTCGCAGGCAAAAATGCTGTGGCCACGCTAGCGGCAGATGTTTTCACCACCGTGCGGCGGTTTATTTTAATCATTTTTTCCTCTTTTTTCCAAGTTTGGTTAAAACGTACGTTCGACGTTGAACGACAAGAAGTCGCGGTCAGCATACGGGTCGCGTCCCGGCGGCGAGATGTAGCGTGTATAATTGATCCCACCTGTCCAATTGTTCTGAAATGTGCCGGAAAGACCTATTGTAATGTCGCCGCCGCGATCGATCCCGGTATTGTTAAAGGCTGCCGCATCGGGCGATTTGCCCATAAAGTTCCAGCCCAGACCGATGCTTGGGCTGATATCCAAACCCGATAAGATTTGAAAATAAGTTACCGTGGCAACAGTTCGCAAACCCAAGGCCATGTGAGCGGAATCTACCCGGTCGAAGTTATTTTTACGGCTAGTGATCGCAAAAAGGTTTTCACCCGCCACTTCGCCGACGATGCTCGATGCGTCCCAGAGTCCCGCTTCTTTGGGCCCAAGATAAATCTCCGAAGCCTGGTAATGCGCCACGTCACCAATTGCATACAGCGCATGATTTGTATTGTTCGCAATTTCGCCAGGCCCTACCGTCACTGTGCTCCGCAGGTCCTCATTCGCGCGTACGGAGGCTTCGCCGGCAAAGTTAAACGGTCCTACAGTCGTGCTCGTGGAGACGCCATAAATCTGGATACCATTGGCATACACGGTCTGATAGGTTCCCAAGGCCAGGGCCGCCGGCGAGCCTGGCGCTGTACCAGCAACAGGTGCCGGTATAACGGTTGGAACGTGATGAATAAAAACAAAATGAGGACTGGTATAAATCTGCGGCTGAGAATCGTTATATTGCAGAGCATAAAAACCAAAGTCGAAAGCCGATCCCACCGGGTCGTAATGTACCGCAAGACCGAACTGTCCTGTATTTTTTCCCTTGATGTCGTTGGCCCTATAAAAATATAGCGCCGAACCGGGATGGGCCGGGCTTATATACGGCGCACCAGTAGCGGCATAAAGCCGTTGAGCGCCTTCATCCAATAAATCTACTGTCGAGAAATAGCTACCCGACGGGATAAAATTGAACTTTTCCCATTCGAACTGATAATATGCACTGACGGAAACGGAATTGGTTAGCTGGGCGGAGATCAGCGCCTGGCCTACCGGCAGAAATAAGTTTTTGGCTTCCGTGTTCGGTACGCTGCTGGCACGAGCTACGTCGACCGGCGCCATGCCATAAGCAATACCATTTCCAGAAAAAAACAGGCTTTCGCCGAAGAGATTCACCAGACGGCCGACCCGTAGCGTGACGGGAACACCATCAACATTTTGCGTTCCGTAAACAAATAGATTTCTGAGTTCAACGTTACGTCCGGCTTGCGTCTCGGTCGCGGAGGTAAACTTATCCGCAGGTTGCTGGGCCGGATTGTATGTTGCGCCATTCCTATTCTGCGTCTTCTGATTATAAACCGTGTCGTAAAAGCTGTCGACCGTAGTATCGAAACCATAACCATTATCGCTGATGTCTAACTTGGTGAGCAAATCAAAGCGGTTGGAGACGATGCCGGCACGAAGATTATCGTCGCCGTCATTGGTGTTCTGTGCAGCACCAATCTGGCCGCCCAGCACCTGGCTCAGCGGCGCGGTCCGTTCGGTTACAGAATATTGGATCGTATTGTCAAAGCGAACATCGACGCCATTATTAAACTCGTAATCAAACGCTTGAGCAGCTTGTGACTCACATATCAGTGTCGCCGCCGCAACACCCAACAGCAAAGACGCGCGTTTATAATTAAGCTTATTTCCCATTCTCTAATCTCCCATGAGCTCATTCTTTTCTTTCGCTTGTCGCAATAACCCTCTTTTTTATTGTTATTTTAATTTTGCCTTTATTTTCCGAAATGGTTTATCGCAGCACGCGAAGCATTGAAAATTAGAATTTCATAGATCACATAAGTTTCGCTTATGTTGCAACGCAATACTTGGATAATTTGAACGCCTATGCAACTTATTGCGTCTGGAGCGCGGCGCTTTAAACACCAACAGATGAGCGCTGTAACAAGATGAACCCCGGCTTTGATCTTGGTTGCGTGATTACGTATGGCGTTGCAAGTCGTTTGACGTTCTGCAACCTTTGGCCGGGTACCAAAAGCTGGGCTAAGGAGGCTTTGAGCAGAGCATTAATTCTCCGCGACGATCACGACCTTCATCCCGTCCAGATTTTCCACAAAAGGAATCTGACACGATAGCCGCGATTCCGAGCGCCGATGTGCGGAGCCGTCCAGCAGAGTGTTCTCGTCCTCGCTCATCGGCGGCAACTGCGCCGCGAACGACGTATCGACATAGACATGGCAGGTCGCGCAGGAGCAACAGCCCCCGCAAATCGCCAAAAGGTCGTCAAACCCGGCGTCGCGGATAACTTCCATCACCGAGCGGCCGGCTTCTCCGTTAGCCATAGTCTCTTTACCATCCGGCGATGTAATCGATATTGTCGGCATTCGCTTTTCCTTTTTCGGGATACCCCCCTTTCATTTTATTCTAAGGTCAACATCTCGTTTTTGTATCCATTTAGTCTTTCAGCGCCAGACTGTGTAATCAGATAGGTATCCGCGCGCTGAATCGCACTGATTCCGGCGTCGGCGAGGATCGGATGAAAGATGAGCGTCATCCCTTCTTCCAGTATAAAGGGCGACTTAGGGTCATGACGCGGCTCCGTTAAAGCCATACCGCAAAAATGACCGAGCGATAGCGACGTCATGGTATGGTCTCTCTCCGCCAAAAAAGTTTCTACAAACTTTGCAACTTCGGACAAATCGGCACCGGAACGCATTTTTGGCGCGGCGGCGCGTTTCGCCTCAATGATATCCTGGTGCGCGCGCAATATAGTCTCATCGTTAACACGACTGGTTACAGGGATGGTAAGCTGCGAATAATAGCCATCATAATAAGGCGAGATCTCTAGCAAATAGCGTGAATCCGCCTGAATTACTTCGTCTCTTACGAGCAATGGCAATGGCATCCCTTCAAAAGGCAATTTCATAAGCAGATGAAATCCGCCATCTGCCCCCTCCAGTCGCACCAGATGATCGACATCGGCCACAATTTCATAATTCTTTCGGCCGATTTTAAAGAATTCAGGAACGCGCTCCCATACAGCGTCGGCAATTGAACAACTCTTACGAATAAGACCGATTTCGTAAGGGCTTTTTTGAAGGCGAAGTTTAGTAAACGCCGCAGATGAATCTATCAGTTCTGGCGACGTTGATAACGTGCTCAGCGCCGCGGCAATGGCGGCCGAAAGATATTCCGGATCGGCAATCCCCAGCCTCTTTGTCTGCAGGTCAGACACGCGCTCCGCAATGAGTTTAGGTGAAAAGCCGCCGACCATTGTGATCGGGATTTCAAGGCTTTCGAAATAATCACTTAATGTCTTGCCGGCCCGTTGCGATATAAGCTCGACATGACCTTCGCGGTGAAGCAGCACCGCCGCCGGCCCGCCGCGCGCAATGAAGCCGCTCAGCCAACGCTGATTGCCATGCAGAATTTCGTCGGGGGAGCAATCAAGCGCAAGAACCGTATCGAGATCATGATCTGACATCATTTTACGTACCCGCGCCCACCGCGCGGCGGCCTCCATGGCGCTAAACATTGACTAAATATCCTCCTGTGAAATCGGCGGCTTTGCATACCCGTGCTACGCCATGTCCTCCGCCGCGAATGGCAGAGGCTTGCTCCCGTCCGGCCGCCGCCAATCCTTTAGCGTGCGTCCTTCGCTCAATGCAACCAGCTCGCGCTTCCAAATTCTGCGAAGCATTACGATAGCCCGGTCAGACGCACCCAAATGTTCATTCTTACGCTCGGCAATAACGCCCTGGCCGCCGCACGTCACCGTGTCCTGCACAACAGGCAGCATAGGATGGTATTGGTCGATGTCGTCCAGCGTCATTTCACACGCCATGACCTGCCGTGCGAGTTCCGCGGGGTTGATCATATCTCTTTCACGTTCACGAATCGCTTCGTCATATTTCCCGACCCGATCTATTTTCAGACTCAGCATTGTCGCATCATCAATCGGTACACGCCAAGCTGCATGGATCGTCAACTTGCTCGTATCCTGCTGTATGGCAACCTTACGCAGCATGACGTTGGGCATAAAGACATGCGTAAGATGCGTACTGCCATCGGCACGCGTTGCGGTGCTTACCAGCCCATATTCGGTTTCCTGCGCGGAAATGCGCGGGAGATCAACAAGCCCAAAATTCTCCATAAAATCGCGGTGGGTGAAGTGGATATGCACCTCGTCGACATCGTTTTCGATACGTTGAAAATAATTATAGGGCAAAATAGCCGCCATGACGAGCAACTCGCCGGCGCTCTCATCCTCCAGTTCAGGAAAACATGGAAACTCGGGTGGTTCATCCTGGCCAAAATAAACAAAAACAGCACCAAGGTAATTGCGGACCGGATAGGATTTTAAGCAGATGCTACGGGCATATGTAGCGGTTTCCGCGGGGAACTCTTCACCCTGGCCGTCGCCTGCAAATTTCCAGCCGTGATAGCGGCAGCGTATGGAATCGCCTTCTACCCAGCCATAGGCCAGGCTGGTCCCCCGATGTGGGCAGCGGTCCTGAACGAGATGAAACTCACCGCCTTCACCACGGTACAGCGTATAGAAATCTCCAAGCATCTTAATCCGCTTGGCGACGCCCGGAGGATAGTTCTTGGCAATTGCAACAGGCTGCCAGAACCGCGACATATACTGCCCGGCAATTGCGTTATTTTCCACAAGCGAAAAATCGTCCGGCGGATACGATTTTTTATTAGCGATTTCTAACACTTAAATTTCCTCTTCTCGATTTTGAAGAACCGCAACATCAAGGCGATTAACAAAGGTGAAATCAAAACTTCTTTGCAGATATTAAGTCGCTCATGATAAGTGGCGGCGCGGAAGCCGCGTGGCCTTATTCAGATACGAGTTGTTCCGAACTATTGATTTTGGGGTTGGCGCGGCGGCCGCGCAGCATGTGCTGATCCACGAGAAGTACGCCGGCGGCGGCAACGGCGGCCAAAGCGCCAATGAGGAGAAAGAATCCGCTCGCATGGGCAAGTGCCAACACGGCGCCCCCAACGAAGCTGCTCAAAATTGCCCCTAAGCGCCCTACAGCCGCGACAACTCCTACGCCGGTTGTCCGGTTATGCGTGGGGTAGACACTCGCTGCGAGTATATAAAAGGCCGGCTGTAATCCCCCCATGCAGAATCCCATAACAGCGAGACCGACGAAAATAGATGCGAAAAGTGCGTGCGCATGCAGCGTCATGATAACAATGGCAACCGTTACGCCGCCTCCGACTGTAAAGATTGATAATGCAAGCATCGTGAGGCGCGATCCCAAGTGAACGATAAGCCAGCCGATCGCCAGCGAACCAATAATGGCCGCGAAGGCATACATCTCGGGGCCGCGCAGGGCGGTAGCGAGTGGCAAATGCATGTCCACGAGGATGATCGTAAGCCATGCCGCAATTGTGTAGTTTGCCAGGCTGATACAAAAATACGCGCTCCACATGCCCAAACTCATCCGAGCATTGTGGCGGCCAAAAAACGTGCCGTCGCTTGCCTGTTGAAGCTCCAGATGAAAGGCATCCGCGGCGCTGCCAATGACGCGGATTTTAGCTTCCGCCAGCAGCGAGTGGACCTGCTGATGCCGGCCTTTCAACACGAGATAGCTCGGAGATTCCGGCAAAGCCCAAAACAAAAGCAGCGCAAACAATAAACAAATCGCGCCCACGCAGCCAAAAAACCACCTCCAGCCGATCTCGGGCAGGAGCCACGAACCGATCAATGCACCAAGGATTACGCCGGCCGGGATACCAATTGTCATAATGCCAATCGCCTTGCCGGCAGTACGGCGCGGCATCCACTCGCTCATCACCGTCATCGTAACCGGAAAAGCGGCACCGAAGCCAAGCCCTGTGAGGAACCGCCAGACGATGAAGGCCGCCGGGCTACTTGAGCTGCCGCATATCATTGTCAGCAGGCCATAAGCGATGATGCAGACCACGAGAGTAGGCTTGCGCCCATAACGGTCCGCGGACCAGCTTCCGATGAGCGTGCCGACCGCCATGCCGACCATGGCGGAAGCCAATAGCGGCGCAAGCTCGGGTTTGCTCAGATGCCATTGGGTCATCAGCATCGGACCGGCATAAGCGGCGATCTGAAAGCCAATTCCTTCCAAAAACATGACGAAGGTCATCATCGCCGCTACCCGCCATTGAAGCTTGCCTAGGGAAGCTGAGTCCATCGTATCTCTGAAGCTGATTGACATTACTTTTCCTTTTTGATCATCGTTTAACGAGCACTACGTTAAATAACTTTTTGGACTTTTCCTCAGCAAGCAATATCCGTGGCCGAAACCAAATGTATCAGACGTCTCGAAGCTAAAATATCAGGACGCATCTCCTTCAAGCTTGGTCGCCGTTCTATACTGCGACCTGAACAACATTTGACTGCCCGGCGTCGCGCATTCAACTAATGACAAATCATCGGCAGCGCCGGGCCCGTTACGCAAACCTTTCAACAGCTATTCTTTTCATGCGTATCGCGCTATTCTTTAATACAGCCCACCGCTCGCTGGGAAATCAAAATTCCATCGCGGCAATTAGGCGGCCTTATGATGCGCCGCAGCAAACACATCCTGTTTGATGAGATTTTGAGCTGCTTCTGGTTTGAGAGATGCGGGGATCATGTCAATTGCCGGACTTTCAATAATGAACTGGCAATGCTTTCAAGGTGTAAAAGGCATCTCGCTGAATTTTTTCAAATACAAGTTATAATAAGCGTTAATAGACACCCTCCGCACCGACAAAAACCGTCTTTTTGATTGACGGTAGCGAGGCGGTTGCGTGGACATATTGTTGAACCATCGGGAGTCGTCCGTCCTTCCAAAATACGTCGGCACAAATGTTTTTTATGCGAAGAAGTTGTATCGCCCAAAAAAGATCCGCCATGGTGACTTTGCCGGCAAAAAGCCATGTCGCACCACTGGTTTTTAGTTTTTCTTCCAGCGCGTGACAAGCTGAATCAACTGAGTCGTAAACGGCCCGCATCGCGGCAGCGCTCAACAATTCGTCCACCGCCTGCTGTTCTTTTTCAAGTTTGGCCTGATAAGCCTCGACCAGAGCCGGTTCGTCGCGATGTTCTTCTATGTATAGCTTGCAGCGCTCAACTTTTGAGAGGCCAAAACCTTTCCCGCCTACGCCCTTCTTCATCACTGGCGTTTCTCTTCCATCCGGCGGACTGCCGAGCCGAAGTTGATAATTGGGAAAATCATCGACGATGGCAAGCTCCGCGTCGATCTGCGCGGTCAGGCTCGCGGGGCGTAATTTCTGCGATTCGTCGTGGAAGGTATCGAGATAGAGGCAAATTCGTTTAGAATCAACAATAACCTTGTTGGTTTCCCAATCCACAAGCGTGGGGACGACGAGGGCATCGCATCCAGAGGAGCTTACGGAAGTGCTACCCGTGTGACTGCGGGCAAGGCCGTCCGAAACGCTCCGGCAGCCGATGAGGCGTAGGCGCACATAACTCGGTAGATATGTCTCGCCAGTAGCAATGTTCACAATGCGGGCGGTGTAAGCGTTATTGTGATGAGCAAGAACGGCGCGGACCTTTTGTAAACAGATCGAGTTCGGATGGTAGAAAAGTTCATACCGTGCCTCCAAAGCCGACCCAGGTGCAGGTTCCTGGATATGGAGCGCGTCTCGCACTTGTTGCACCATAATGTTCAGCGAACCATCCATCACAAATCCTTTTGTTAGGTTTGACCTGATCTTAAACTCACCAGCGTACCTACCAGGCCGCTCTCTCAGCCGATCTCGGATCGAGAATAAGCTGCGGGTTTTCATCAAAAATCATCGTAGCGCGCTGGATGATGTCGTAGGCTGGCCAGTGAGGAAGCAAATCAGTGTTAGGAGTGCCGTTGCGCGCGAAAGCGGCCCATGCGCCGCTCATCTGCCGAGCGACAATGAAGCGGGCCGGATTGCTGCCCAGAATCGGATGATCGGGATGGGCGAAAACCAAAGGAAGATCGAGAATATGCGGTGTCTGGTACTTGCCGCCATGCACATCCGTTTTAAAGCCGAGCATGTACATAAAAACCGGTGTGCCGCTTTGTGCTGCCTTCAACTCCGCCATGCAGATGGCCTTGCGGCGGAATAAAGCATCCCCGGTGATTGCGAAAAATATTTCCGTGGGAGTGGCATCCGGCCGGCTTGCCTTATAGACGTTTACCAAATGCTCGCTTTGGGCGCCGATCATGCCGCCAATCATGCCGACTAACTTCGTCTGGTTCAGCTCGAACACGCCGGGTATCGAGGACAAAAAGAAGGTGGTTTCGGTCGCGCAGGTTCCGATCAGCAACGGCACATCGCGGCTAGCCGGGAAGCTTGCCGGGTCGAAGCTGTTATATGGTAGAATTTTGCCGTCGATCGTTGGTTCGAACTCGATAATCTTCGCACCTCGAAAATGTGATTGGAAAGTCGGTGCCAGGCGGATCTGTGCCGCCACCAGTTGCTCGGCCGGTATCTCGAAAAGTTTTTCTATGTCATCGGGACTCAAGCCAAGGTCGGCTAACAGCGCAAGGGTTATTTCAGATCCCTCGGCGCGCGTATGTGCCATGAGCTGCGCCCCGCTCTGGATGATCGCCTTATGAAACAACCCGTTTGCCTCAGGCATGCGAAGCAGTACGGAAACTTTGAGGCCGCCGCCTGATTCGCCAAAAATCGTTACATTATCAGCATCGCCGCCGAAGCTGCCGATATTTACTTTGACCCATTTTAATGCATCGACGAGATCAAGCATCCCGATATTGGCGGCATCCTCATAAGCGGTGCCGCCCGGCAAATCGCCCAGATGCAGAAATCCGAGCACGCCGACACGGTGCCGAACCGTAACCACCACGACATCTTCGGCGTTTGCGAGGTTTTCCCCATCAAACCACCATACCGGGGGCGTTTCACCAAAATACTTGCCGCCATGGCACCAGAACATGACCGGAAGATTTCGGCTACCCGAAGGGTCCGGCGTCCATACGTTCAACGTCAGACATTCCTCGCTTTGCGCCCGCCAATCATCCTGTGAAGGTCCTCCGGCCATCATGAGATCTTCCAGCTCCTGATTCGCCGCGCTGACCTGATGATGTTCAGGCTGGATCGCCCGCGGGCCAAATTCGGCCGCGTTCCGCACGCCCTCCCAAGGGGGGACAGGCGAGGCGCGCTGCCAGCGTTGCCGCCCGCTAACCTGCGATGCATATTGGATGCCTCTGAACGCCGCAACGCCGTTCGACACTTTGCCGCGTAGAAGGCCCGCGACAGTGCCGACGACTACATCTTCAGACAAATTCCACCCCTAATTCTTATTGTTCGCGTTCAGCAGTCGCCCCGTCTGGAGGGCTGCTAAACAGATAAAGACATAAATTAATTCAGCGCAAAGCCAGCGGGAAGTTAAAATTTTATCGCCGGGATAAGAAAATTTTATCGGCGGGTTAGATCAGGAATAAATCGCTTCCAACCACAACCGCTTTTCTGCTACCGTTCGTTATGGTATAATGCAAAATCTGCAACAGATAGGCCATGTCGCGCTCCATATAATTTGGCTCAGCCTCGACCTTGATGGGTCTGCTTGGAAAGACAGGGACTCGAACCATGGGAACCCTTTCAAGCTTTCAAACGCATCTTGCTCCTAAACACGCTCCCCGCTCGGCTTCTCTAAGCTGCCGGGCGCGACCCGCTGATGCTAGCAACCGTTCGGGACGGCATCCTGCAAAGTATCAACAACGAAGCGCCGATGGGAGATGGGCAGCCTCTGGTCAGCAAGAACTTGCTTTCGACCGTCTGGGCGCACGCGACCTACTCTCAGGGTACTGTGTGCGACATGCGAACGCAGGTCGACTTAGCATACCCTGGCGCAGAGGAGTAGGAGTTCCAGCCGTTCGCATCAAACGGCGAGATCAACGTTTTCTTCTACGATAAGGACGACCAGAGCAGTCAGGGTAACTAATCTTCTGTTGCCGCAACACACGTCGATATGCCTCGTAAGGCCCGAGAAGGACGTTAGACTTACCCGCCAGACCGATCTTAGCGCCGTCCTGCCGGCTTTTTAAGCCGCACACCGACCCCTCCTCCGTTCTCGGCAATAAATTCCACGCCAGCCGTCTCCAAGGCAGTGCGTATGACGAGCAAGGTAGAAGCGTTGGCCGGCTGATCGGATTCGATCCGCGTGACGGTTGCTGGCGAGACGTTTGCCAAAGCGGCGACATCACGGACGCCGATCTTCAGCGCCGCGCGAGCCATGCGAAGTTGTGCCGCTGTTATCACATTAGTTCCTTGACATCATTTCTGCCGGGGGATAGATGATTTTGCTCATAGGAAGTCTCGACAAAGGCTGCGTGACGTTACCGCGTCAAGGCGTGGATTGCGTTTCAGCATCAACCGTTCGTTGGCGGTTCGCCAGCCGCATCTTGGCTCAATCTCAGGTTTCAGAGGTCGATTTGGTTTCAAGGTATTCGAACGACGACTTAGACCCTGTTAGAGCGATTATCATGTCGAAGTTGCAGGAGCACGGGCTGGATCTGCAAGGCTTGAGTAAGAAAGCGGGGCGGAACGTGACGTACCTCCAGCAGTTCGTCCGCAAGAAAACCCCCAGAACACTACCAATGGATATTCGGCTTATGCTGGCCAACGAGTTGAAGGTTTCAGTGGACTTGCTGGGCGGGTCCGACCCGGAACCAAAGGAAGGGCGTCCCCGCGGTTCGAAGAACCCGCCGAAGTCAAATGAGAAGACTACGTCACGGGTCGAGCCGAAGGTAGTTTCGCAGGTGGCGCCGAAAGTTGAGACGAGCTTTTTCAGCCGGGGAAAGCTAATCCCGGTCTTCAGCTGTCCCAGCGTTATTAGCGAGCCTCAGGTCACCGACTGGATGGAGCGTCCGGCACATTATGCCGGCGCCGGACCGACATTCGCGGTTTGGGTCTCAGCTTCGGTTGGCAGGTTGCGGGCAGGTGATCTGGCATACGTCCATCCTGCTCAACCGGCGGACCAGGGTGATGCCATAGTCGTCGTGCTAGGTAACCGCGTTGTCGACGTCGGTGAGGTCGTCCGGCGCAGCAACGACGATGTGGTCGTGATGACCGGCGCTGGCGAAGCGACTTTCGTAATGCCGAAGTATCGTCTTATGCGGATCGCGCTGGCCATCTTTCGGTAACAGCGGTTTGCTCGATCTGTTCCACCGTTGTCGCCAGATCCCGGCTTAGTGGGCCCGGTAGCCGCCTGCCGAACACTTCTGCCAGCGCTCGGTAGTACCATAGCGTCTTCTTGTCAACGCCGGTCGAATATCCGGCCAGTGTGGCGGAGCGAAACCCGGCCAGTGATGGTTCGCGGGTTGAGATGCAGAGGGCCCCAATTGGGGCCCTCTGCATCTCAACGTCGTCGTTGTTGGGGATCAGGAGATGGGAGGGTCTCCGGTGTCTGGGTTGGCGGGTTGATTGGCCTGGTTTTGCTCCGCCGCGGTGGCGGCGGAGCGGCGCCTGCTGGAGGATTGCTTCAGACGGTAGCTGTCGCCGTTCATGGTCAGGATGCTGACGTGGTGGGTAAGCCGGTCGAGCAGCGCGCCGGTAAGGCGCTCGGAGCCCAGGATATGGGTCCAGTCTTCGAAGGGCAGGTTCGAGGTAACGATGGTGGAGCCGCGTTCGTAACGCTGCGAGAAGGTCTCGAACAGAAGTTCGGCGCCGGTGGAGGACAGCGGCACGTAGCCCAGCTCATCTACGATCAGCAGCTTCACGGCCTGCAGATCGCGCTGCAGCTTGAGCAACCGCCGTTCGTCGCGGGCTTCCAGCAGATGATTGACCAGCGCCGCGGCGGTGGTGAACGTGACGGTGAAGCCTTTCTGGCAGGCTGCCAGTCCAAGTGCCAGCGCGACATGGGTCTTGCCGGTGCCGCTGTTGCCGAGAGCGATGATATTCTCGCGGCGTAAAATGTATTCGGAGCGGGCGAGTTCAAGGACCAGCATCTTGTTGAGGCTGGGGATGGCGGTGAACTCGAACGTGTCGAAGCTTTTCACCGCCGGGAACCGCGCTGCCCTGATCCGCCGCTCTACGGTGCGACGTTCGCGATCGATCAGCTCGAGCTCGATAAGCCGGAGCAGGTAGCGCGGATGATCGACGGCGTCGCGGGCGCACTCGCGTGCCACCTTCTCATACTCGCGCAGCATCGTCGGCAGCTTCAGCTGCTTGAGGTGATGGGCCAGCAGCACCTGGGGTGTTCCGCCCATGGTGCCCGTCGGCATTGTCTCGCCAGGTATTCCGGTCACGCCGCCAGCTCCGCATAATCGGCGGCGCGTGTCGTCCGCACGTCGAGCTTCGGTAGATGGGGATAGGCGGCAAGATCGAGCCGGGCGGGCCGCCGCTCCAAACGTGCCAGCGCGATCAGCTTGACCGCATCGAAGCCGGCCGCACCGATCCGGATCGCCTCGGTCGCCGCCCCGGCGACGATCTCCATGGGTATCGCCTCCAGCAGCCGCAGCACCTGAATGAACTCGCGCTTGCCCCGGTTCCCCATCCGCGCCTCCAGCAGATGACGCAGATGCTGGAACACCTCCGGTAACTGCCAACCCTGCAGCGCACGGGCCTGGTCGAGGGCGTTGGGCTTCATCTCGAGCAGCGCCAGATAATGCAGCGGATCGGAGACGAACATGCCGGCCTCGTAGCTGCGCGGGTGCCGGGCGATCTCCTTGCCGCCGCAGAGGACGACGACCTCCTCGACGAAGCCCTTCACTACGACGTCCCGGAACCCGTAGGCAGTCGGAACCGAGTAATCATTGCTGCGATAGCGGACCAGCGCCATTGACGACACGCGCGCCGCCCGCTTCTCGCACGGCTCCAGCGGCATCGCCGGAAGGGGCCGCAATGCCGCCGTATCGGCGCTCAGTCGCTCGCCGATCGTCTCGGGATGCCGCCCAGCGCGTTCTCCCTGGCGATCGCGGCAGCGCGCCTCCAGCATGGCGTTCAACGCCTCGAAGCTCGCCACCTGTGGGATCGGCACCATGAAGTTGGCACGCGAGAACTTCACCAGCCCTTCCAATTTACCCTTGTCGTTGCCCTTGGCTGGCCGTCCGAAGCGGTCCCGGAAAAGATAATGGCTGACCAATTCGGTGAAGGCCCGGGTGCGCTCCCGCCTGCCGTCGCCACAGATCTTCGCCACCGCGATCTTGGTATTGTCATAGAGAACCGACTGCGGCACGCCGCCGAAGAAGGCGAAGGCCGAGACATGACCGTCCAGGAACGCCTCGCTCGTCTCCCGCGGGTAACCCTTCACAAAGCAGGCATCCGACTGCGGCATATCCATGCAGAAGAAGTGGATCTTCTGGCGGACGCCACCGACGATCGCGATGGCCTCGCCGAAATCCACCTGCGCCTGGCCCGGCGGATGCGCCAGCGGCACGAACGTCTCCCGCCCACGGGCCCGGCAGATCCGCACATGGTCCTTCACCACCGTATAGCCGCCCGCAAAGCCATGTTCGTCACGCAGCCGCTCGAAGATCCGCTTGGCCGTGTGCCGCTGCTTCAATGGTGCCTCCCGATCCGCTTCAAGGATCGCATCGACTACCGGTAGCAGCGGCCCCAGCTTCGGCTTCTCCGCCGGCTTCGTCCTCGTATACCCGGGCGGCAACGAAAACCGGCACATCTTCGTAACCGTATCCCGGCTCAAGCCAAACACCCGGGCTGCCTCCCGGCGGCTACGGCCCTCCAGGAAAACAAAACGACGAACGGCGGCATAACTCTCCACGACAAACATCCCGCCACCCTAAAAGGGTAGCTTATCAATGGCCGGCTTTTACACCGCCACGCTCAGCATAACGCCAGCGTTCCATTGGCCTGGTTTGTCACCGCCCTCTCCATCTTCTCCTGCCCGGCGGAGAAGCGGCTGAAGACGCCGCTGCCATGGGTCTGGATGTCGGTCAGGATGGCGCGGGCGTTATGTAGCTTGTCCGCACAGGAAACGATCAGAATGTCGTTATCGGCATGCTCGAGATGCGCGATGTAGGCATCCTTGCGCGCCTGCCAAGGCGGCTTGGGGAAGGTATCGGCGTCGGTGCAGCCGCGCACGATGCCGGCGACCCGGGCGCCGAAGCGGTCGGCGATAACCGCCTCCTGCTCCGCGCCGCAATCCTCGATGGCGTCGTGCAGGACCGCCGCCATCGCCTGCTCCTCATCCCCGCCGTGCTCGAGCACCAGGCCGGCGACGCCGAGGAGGTGGCCGATATACGGCGTCTCCGCGCCTTTGTGGAGCTGAGCGGCATGGATGTCCAGGGCATGGGCAACGGCATCGGCCAGATGCCGCCACTTGCGCTCGATGCTATCGGCGTAGGTCATCGGATAAACCTCCTGGTGTAGGGTTTGGTGTGGCCTGCAAGGTCGATCAAGCCGGCGCTGACAGGATCCGGCATGTCGTCGGCTGTCTCCGGCGTTGCGCCACTTTGACGCAATCTTCCGCCAGCCTCGGATAGCGCATCGACGTTGTCCTGCGCCATGCGGAAGGCCTGCAGGTTCCGCGTCTCGATGTAGCTCATCTCGGCGGTGGCGCTGGTGGTGTGGCCGAGGATGATCCGGATGATGTGCAACTCCTCCGGGTTGTTCTGAGCGATGGTGGTGGCGGCGCAGTGCCGGAAGCGGTGCGGGGTCAGTCGGATGCCGAACTGTTCGGTGGTGCGCCGGGCGATCATGGCCTCGAAGCTAACGACCGGGAAGCGTGGTCCGCTGCGGGCCAGCCAGAGCACGTCGGCTTGCTCCAGATGACCGGCCGCGACGCCATGCGGCCCAGCCGCCAGCACCGGACGATACCGCTCCAGATAGCGCCGGATGTACGGCCCCAGCTGTCGCGGCATCGGGAGGGCCAGGGGCGCGTCGGTCTTCATCTCCTCCGCTGTCAGGTCGACGCCGTAGCCTGATCCGACGGATCGGAAGTTCCTGCCGAGCTCCAGGCTCAGCATGTTCTTCAGCCGAAGCGGCCGCGCCGCCAGGAAGGCCATCGCGAGGTCGTCGCGATATACTTCGGCTTGCAGTACCGGGTCGTCCTCCCGGCCTGCGCCCACATCGGCCGCCAGATCTCGGCGCAGCTCGACTAGCGGCTTTGCCGCGTCCGCCTGCTTCATCAGCCAGATGCCGTAGGCGAACAGCTTCTTCGACGACACGATCGGCCGCGGCCTGGTGTGCCCCGCCTTGCGGGAGCGCTTCTCGAGGTTGCGGAGCAGCGGCACCATCCAGAACCAGTCGGTGTCGGGTGCCAGCAACTCCAGCGCCCGCTTCAGCCGCGCCGCATAGCCGTAGACGGTGCGGGCCGCGAGTTCCGCAAGCAGCGCCTGGACGTAAGCCCGAACCCGCTCTCGCGTTGCCCGCACCTCCGGCGGCAGGGCCAGCGCCTCCGGCTCCACCTCCTTCAGCCACGCCAGCCAGCGGGCATAGCAGGTCTCCAAGGCATTGCGGGTCGGCAGCCGGAGACCGGAGCCGTTTGGCCGGTCGTCCAGCAGCCCCGGCGGCACAAAGGCAGCAGTCCAAGCCACTTTGTCGGTCGGGGGCCACGCGGTGACCGGCATGGCGAGCCGGGTGCCGGGCTTGGTGGGATTGACGACGCGCATCAGACGATCCTCCAGCGATAGTGGGCCGCGGGCGTTGGGTATCGATCATCCCCACGCAGGCCGTTGATGAACTCGTCGTACATCCGGAACACCGCCGCGTGCTCGGTGCCCGTAAACGCTCCGATCGTCGTGTTAATATCCTTTTGGCCAAGCAGAATCTGCACGACCGCATATGAGCCGGGGAAGGCTTCCAGATACAGCTTCGCCGCCAGATGCCGGAACAGATGACAATGCATCACCACGCCGATCCGCCGCCGCAGGCAGAGCGAAATCTGGTTCGACAGGACCGTGGTACGCTTGTGGCCGCTGTCGGCGCTGGGGAACAGCATCCTGCAGCCGGGCGGGGCGAGCAGCGTGTGAAATCGCTTCAGGTAGATGTCGAGCCGCTCCAGCAGGATGCGCGGCAGCGGGATCTCAATGTGGTAGTCGTTCTTGACCTCGCTGCCGTCGATCATGATCCGGCCGGAGCGCTTGCCGTCCAGGAACAGGGTACGGCCGAGCTCCAGTTCCGAGACGTTCATGATCCGCATTGGCGCCATCAGCAGGATGTTGATGGCGATCGCCAGTTGCGCAGTGCGTGCCTGCAGCAGCGTCGCCTCCGGTGCCTTGCAGGCCTCCGCCAGCATCATCTTCGGCAGGCCGAGCAGTTTGTCCAGGCAGGCTGGGTCGTCGAGCTGCGCCAGACGCTGGCGGTTCTTCGGCTTCAAACCTGTTCTCTTAGGCGGCGCCACATTGCCGCACATAGTCTTGAGCGGCTTAAGCGCCGCCTCGTCGAGGTTTAGCCACTTCCGACTGATAGTCAGCAGCAGATAGGCAATGCCATGGTTGCGTGTGGTTCTCTGCTCGCCACTCCGCTTGACCAGCACCTCGAGCCCCGCCTTGGCTGTAGGGACTTCGATCAGGTCCGCCAGCGAGCGTAGCGAGCTCGGCTCGCGGCCGCTTTCGATCACCATCGTCGCGAACTGCCGAAGCTGCCGGCGACGACCGTCGATCGTGGTTGGCCGCAGCTTCTTGGTGTCGTCGAGGAGGTCGAACGCGTCTTCCGACCGCACAGCCAGAAATGCCTCGACCTCCTGCTGGAGGCTCTCGGGGAACGCCGTCCAGGGCAGAGACGGGTTCTTAAAGCCTGGCTGGAACAAATGGATCAGCGGTTTGCGGGCATCTCGTCGTGGATACCGTAACGCCGCTCGACGCGCTGCGCGCAAAAGCGGCCGAAGCCAGAGAAGCATTTGAACGAGCTGCGTCCGCATCCTTCCTCCATGACGATCCCGCAAAGGACCAACTCTTGGCAATGGGGCTGGCGATGGAGGCCATGGTCCAAATCTGCAAAATCAGCGAGGCGGCCCAAGCGACCTTTACAGCCTCCCTGGATTCGAGAATTGGGGAGATCGCTGGAAAGGCGACAGAACAAGTTGCGCAACGGTCCGGCCCGCAAATCGCCACCGCCATCGAGCAGTCAACCCGCTTTCATCTGAAAACTGTCCGGCTTCGGACCATTCTCGGCGGTGTCGCCGGCGTCTTGATCGGGGCCGTCTTGGTTGCGGGCTTTTCCTACTCGGCCGGGTTCGCCTCGGGGCGCACGCAAGGCGAGATTATCGGCAATACAACAAATGCCGCCATGAGGTTCGGCCCCAAAGCCGCTGCCGCCTGGTCATTACTCATGGCGTATAATATCCCGTCACGGCGATGTCCGCCTGCAAAAAATCGATATCGACCGATGCGAATAGGCGGCATTATTGTTTGATGCCAGCCTGGATCGAGCCGCCGCAACCCGTCGACCCCACGCAATAACCCCGGCGATTCCGGCGGTTAAGCACGGAGAACAAGGCCTGATTTGGCTGGTATCGGACCCACGTGAAAAAGATTAGGGCGCGAACCCCCGAACAACTAAGAAAGTACGCATGGTGGCACAATAGCCGCGCATAAATGGTTTTCTGTCGCACCAAAAGTTGATCCACCTATCCACGATCACGTGACGAACTCCCAACAACGAACACCTTGAAAACTTTCCTCTGCATCTATGATTTCGCTTGACTCCTCATTACGATCACACAATTCTGCCCTTGCACGTTTCGGTGCGAAAACATCAGGAGAATAAAAATGCTCGCTTCTTTTGTAAAAAATTTAGATCGTTCTTCCGACCCAACAACCTTTCACGAGATCAACAAATTGAGCTTGCGTGATCTCGAACAAATCAGCATCGCGGATATTTCGTCGTTAAGAAACAATAAACTGAAGGACTTACTTAATGTTGCCCTTAGGCAGCGGCTAGAGCACCATCAAGGTGGCTGTTACACCGGACCCGGCATTGATGCCATCGTTGAGGATCTGAAGGCAACCAAGGTTGCGGCTTAGAAATAATATTAAGAGTTAGGAGCAAAAAATGGCGACTTTCGGAACTTTTGTGTTGAAGGTCGCCAGCCGCTGCAATTTGGATTGTGAGTACTGTTACATTTATCACGGTGGGGACGAAACATGGAAACATCAGCCCAAGTTTATGTCCCCTGAAATCGCGAGAATATCCGCTTCTCGGATTGCAGCATATGCCAACGCGAGGGCGCTCTCACAAGCTCCCATTGTGCTGCATGGTGGTGAACCTCTTCTTGGAGGCGTTTCTCGGATAAGAGATTGGGTTAAGGCAATCGAAGATGGGTTTAGAGATTCCACTGCAAGACCCCGTATCGGAATGCAAACAAATGGGCTTTTGCTTACCCCAGAACTTGCCCAAGAACTTGCCGAGCTGAACGTTAATGTTTGGCTGAGTGGAGATGGACCCGGTCAATCCAATGGAAGACGTGTCGACCGGCGCGGCCGAGCTTCAACAAGCAGGCTTCAAAAAGCATTTGTAATTGCACAGCAGCATTTAAAGACCGCGTTCGGTGGAATTCTGGTAGTGGTCGACCCCAACTCAGACGTAGAAGAACTCTGGGACTGGGCCGAAGAAATAGATCCTCCTATGATAGATTTTCTGTTGCCGTTGGTAACTCACGATCACGCCGGCAGCGAACTAAATGATAAGTATGGAATATGGCTTTCATCCGCCTATGAGGCGTGGCTAAGCCGACCTTCGTCTCCTCGCGTTAGGTTGTTCGAACAGATTGCTTCTAGGTTAGTGGCTGGCGACGATGATGTGGGCACAACGTGGCTCGCATCTCTACATACGTGTGTCATTGAAGCTGATGGCGGCTATCATCTTGACGACACGTTCAGAATTGTCGAAAATGGCTTTACGGATCTGGGTAAAAATGTTCACGACGTAAAACTTGAAGATCTTGAGATAGTTGCGCGGCGACTTACGCTTGAATTGCAGATCGCCACCTTACCAACTCCGTGCATTGAATGTTCCTTTGTTCATGTCTGTGGGGGGGGATTGCCGTTGCACCGTTACTCCAAAGAGAGTCAATTCGATCGCCCCAGCGCGCTATGCTCAAGCATGACTTCGATAATAAATACGATCGGACTAAGCATGACGGCTGCTTTAAGAAATTCATGCTCCACCGTGTAAGATCGTAACTTGTCCTCGAAGATAGATTTAATTCGGCGTGAGTATGAAGTACGCTTTGGAAACTCAAAGTCCTTAGGCAGGCAAGCCTATCACGCGCTGATTGGCGGCACTTCGAATAACGCGCGACTGTCGTCAGAAATCTCGTTGTCAATAAAATCAGCCAAGGCGTCCTCTCTAACAACGGCCGATGGTCATCTTTTGACTGATTTTTGGCAAGGGCATTTCGTCAACATCTTGGGTCATAATCCCTCTTTTATTAAAGACGAACTTATGTCTTCGTTCGATTCTGGTTTGTGTCTTCAACTCGGATTACCCCATCAAATTGAACATGATTGCGCACTCACTTTAAAGGACCTCATCGGCGTCGAGGCCGTGCGCTTCTTTCTTACGGGAGCACAGGCTACGCAGGCGGCCATTTCTATAGGTTTGAATTATTCACGTCGGTTTCTTGTGGCAAAAGCCCAGGGTGGCTGGCATGGTGCGAATCCCTGGTCTCTTCAGGGAGTGAAATATCCGCATGGAATACACTATGCAGGAACCGACTTTGGCGGTGCACCGTCGGGGATAGAGGCGAGTACTATTCTCTATGAATTCAACAATTGCGATAACCTCGAAGTCCTCTTCCATACTCATGGAAATAATCTCGGCGTCTTAATTGTTGAACCTGTACTTGGAAATTGCGGGATGATCCCGGCAACTCGGGAGTTCCTAAACTGCTGTAGAGATTTAGCTTCGGAATATGGTGTCATTCTCATATTTGACGAAATAGTAACTGGCTTTCGTGTCGCTCCAACCACAATGGGGCGTCATATATATAAGATTGAACCCGATATCGTCGTTGTAGGAAAAATTATTGGGGGGGGGATGCCTCTATCAGCAATAGGTGGGCGCTCTGAGCTATTTAATGAAGGCATATGGAAACGGATGCTTTCCCCGATGTCGGACGGAGGCACTTTCTCTGGCCATCCGCTCACACTGCAAGTTGCAAATCGCTTTCTTACATTTCTTCGGGACAACGCGGTTGACATATACCCAGAAATTACCCGAAGAGCACGTCGGCTACAACGTGAGACTTACGAAATCTATTCTTCATGTGGCATTGAGGTCGATATCCCATTGTTAAGAAATTTAGATGGGATAGACTTTCCAATTGCGTCGCTGCGACTTATTTCCGACCTAAGCCGCTACGTGCCCTCAAATCCGATTTCCCATTGGGACAAAGAGTCAGTACTTCATAATTTTCGTGATTCTACGCTACGAATGTGTTTCATATTGAACGGGATATTGCCCTGGCAAGGGATCGGTTGCGTAGTTGCTACGCATTCTGATGAGGATATTGACAATCATCTGATCGCCACCAGAGCTGTAGTAAACCAACTCGATGGCGTCTTAGATTGATGTCCGGCGAAGAAGAAAGTCACCATATAGATACGAAGAAGTTCTTTGATTCCGGATACAAGATACTACCGAAATTTTTTTCACGCGAAGAGAGCGAGCTTTTTGCAACAGAGCTAATTAGCTTAGTAAAGACTCGGCCTTTATCAAAATCTCTTGCGGGAGTTGGTGCGTTTGAGTCACTCGCAACCGACCGTAGAATTATGAAGATTGTTCAAGAACTGATCGGGTTTCAGGCTGAGCTTCACCATATAAACGGTCGGCTACTCGCCGGCGATAGCCCGGTGAAACCATGGCATCATGATTTTGACGGCAATCGATCCGATACTACGCTGTGCGAAATGATACACTTTATGGTTTACCCGAGGGGCCTTTCGTCTGAGAACGGTCCACTAGTAGTTTTGCCGGGCAGTCATAAGTCAAAAGTTAGCCGCGCATTTCCTACATGCCAAGGAACCGATCAACTCGAAGGAGAGCACATCATTCTAGGGGAACCAGGGCTTTTAGTTCTTATTGATTCCGCACTTTGGCACTGCAGAAGAGCTGGCCGCGGCAGAACTATGCGACCATATTTCAATCTGAGCTATTGTCTTCCAAATGCTGAGAGGCCAGAGAGGAACAGGTGGTTAACCGTGGCATGCGATTTACTTGAGATCTCGAAATAGAATTCTTAGTGACCCTTGAAAGCAACGGTATTCCTGTTAGCAGGTGGCGGCTACCATGAGAATTCTGCTGAAGAAACCTGCTTAGTCTCGAGAAGACTCCTTAACAAGCATGTTGTGGTCGTACCGATTAAGTATAGCGTTTCTCCTTGCCTGTATCCGATGGGGCATAACGATGTCTGTAGCTATATTTTACATTACATTTTACGGAATCAAACGATTCGGCCGGCGATACTATTGGGTCTAAGTGCTGGAGCCCACCTAGCTGCGACATCCGTTTTAACTGAAGGACAACACTCTTCGTCTCCGCCGCTGGTGTCGCTACTTGATGGTATTGCATTATGGTACCCATTACTTTCACTGATTCCACCCACTCATGAGATCAGTGTCCGCGGACTTTTAGGACAAAACCCGTCTGAGAAAAAGCGCCAGTCACTTAGCATCTCAAAAGAAACCTTAAGGTCAACAAAAATTCCGGTGTTTCTAGCGCACAGCATTGATGATCCTGTTGTTCCTGTCTCACAGGTCAGGAGCTTTATCGAACTACTTAAGTACCATAAGTTTGATGTTGATTACTATTTAACAACAGATGGTGGCCACGGGATGAAGTTTCTATCCAACAAGGAGGATGTCTGGCGACGTTTTGAGCAATGGCTAAGCTCCTTAAGTCCATGAACACTTAAAAAAGTTGTCGATGCAATTGACTAATTTTAATATTCTGATCCACAAGGAGTTCGAAAACCCTTTATTGGACCAATGTGGACTGCAAAGCTGATAATGAGACTTTAAGTACATAGATCTCTTCTCCCAGCACTGAAATGATCATTATGTTGGCCTTCTGGCTCCGCAACTTAGAATCAACAGTTATAACAATACATTCGGCAATTTGTTCAAACCTCAAAACCTTTGATTCGTTCCTGGGATGCACTTCCAGTGTAACATATTTTACCGGGAACTCCCAACCGCAAACAGATACGATCTGGGTATTCTCCAGAACGAGTTGTGAAAGCTTCAGACAATTGCTTAGATCAAGTACGCCTTCATCTTGATAAGGAAGGTCCATGACTGTGTCATGAAAAGGACAAACGATAGATGCCCTCTGATATCCAGTATTTGGGTCCATGCGAACTGAAAGCAAGGAAACGGTCCGACATAGAGGACAGACAGTACGCCGCCGGCGGAGGAGTCTGAAACTCCTTTTCGAATAATCAAAGAAGTCAATCGCACTTCCATGTGCAATAAAAAACTTTGATAGAGTATTTGCGGCTTTAGCTACTTGGGTCGCTAGATCTTGTGGTTTCTGAGGGTCCTGTTTCACCACAATAGAATGGGACCGCCGTCTTTCCAATTCCTCTTCCAACCCTAAAGCAACGTCCAACCAAAACGACTTTGCGGCCTCGTCGTCTTCGACAAGAGGTTCGTCTTCACTTTCCGAATATTCTTCACAAAGCTGAGGAAGTTCAGTTACAAAAAGTTCCGGTCGGGCTTTATCGTATCGATGTTTAGGATCTCCAAGCAATATCACCCAGCCCGCCCCTCCAGTATTTTTTGACGAAATATTGAGCGATTTTGCTACGACACCAAGCGACAAATTTTGTCGGATCATATTAAAATGCTCAAGAAACGAAATCGCGCTAAAATTTGCAATTCCTATTGTGGTAATGAGATGCCTCATGGACTGATTGATAACAAGGCCAGCTCCAATGCTACCCGTCCCATCTCGAAGATATTGCCCTAGAATAAGACCAAAACAAGAGGCAAAAAGGAGGATATCTGCCGAAATAATCTTCGTCGAATAGAGCGAATTTTGCTTGGATAATTCCTCATAAGTGGCGTTGAGGCGGGTGCAAAATCCGTCGCGGAAGCAGCTCATATAGCCTGTGCTTCCACCATGATCTGCCTTTCCACAAAGTAGATTTGGCGCTTCACTCGATTTGATATTCAGAGAATACCCGTCTGAATGAGCAAGCAGGCCGAATAGCCTTCTTTCGTTCTTATCTTTGTGCTTTTCATGCGTTTCCAAAAGTTCTTCTACTTCTACAATCCTCGAATCTGCGTTCGGCGGTAGTTCGTATCCTGAGATTAGGTCGGTTTTCAGTATCAAATCTTCGTCGAGACTTAAATGCTCCTCGCCAAGTCGGTATAGACGGGAGTAAATCAAGTCAGCGGTTTCACCCAACAAAAGTCCGATAAACAGGGTTTCGTGAGCACTGATGCGGTCGTAAATTTCTAGAGAAAACTCGTTCTCAAGACATAATATTAATACATTAGTAGCATCCAAAGTTTTGAGGGCAATCTCCATGCGCTGCCAGCTTGAAAATTCTAAAATACTATAGCCCTGCGCAGAGGCGTATGCCTCGCATTCAGATCCGGAAATCTCGGACAATGCAAATATGTAATCAGGCATGCTTGGGTTCCGCGTTTGATCGAAATGCGCACGCAGACTTCGGGTAAACGTAGTACGTACTACTAGGGCCCTGAGTGGGCCACCAGTAATACGTACATTAAGCTAGAGTTTTTTGTATCGAAACTACCAGCAACCGGGGCGGAACGTCGCCAGGGTTGGTATCTCCGTCGAATTGGTCGGAATCCAGTTTAACATAGTCTTGGTTACGACAGCCGCTCGCGTGGGGACCGACAATAAATTCGAAATAGATGATGGAGGGGTATTCAACGGTCCAACTAAGCCGATTGACGCCACAATTAAAGCTGATGATATCATTTTATTACCTTTCAGATTTAAGATCATTAGCGGTAGATGAAGCCGACGATGTGAAAACTCTTAGGCTGTCGCTCATACCGCTCTAAAAATGATTAGCCACTTCCATAGTTTCTGTCAACAATTTTCCAGTAAATTTTGTTTTTTAATCCTCGTGAAAAAATTGTGATCTGACGAACTTGCTTTAAACTTAGATCTAATTCGGGCGCAGATACTACAATGAGGATCGGCCGCACGGCGCAATCGGAAATGTGCCGCCAGGAGCCTTATTGAATGCCAACGGCGTTACCAGCGCGCCGTTGGAAGTAGTGGAACCCACGGCTCTACTTATCGGCGGATGATATTCGGGGATCACGTCAAACGAGACGATGGCTCCAACCCGCTACGAAGAGGATCTAGCTGCAGTGGCAACCCCCAGACAAGCAAAACCTATGTGGCCCAAGCTGCGCCGCCTCTGCGTCACCTGCATTTCGTTAGCGCGTTCCCGGCCGGCGGCTCACCGAAGATGAATAAGTCTCCCGCCATCTGGCTTTTGTATTGATAAATTTCCCAACGTTCAGCTAAGGCTAGATTTTAGCAACGAAATTAAACTAGATCAACATGATAGGAAGCGAAACACATTGCTTTTAGAGGATGGTTTTACTGAGGAAAAGGCATTATAACGGGGTCAATTAAGCCCCAGGTGCGGCTGATATTAAGATAGAAATGAGACCAAAATGTCGTTTAAAAGTGGTTTTTTGCAAGAAGCTTCGTCTCGCGGTTTTTTATTCCAATGCACTGATGAGGTGGCGCTCGATGAGACGTTGCTGTCTGGGACAGTCGGGGGCTACATAGGTTTCGATTGCACTGCTGACAGCTTGCACGTGGGCCACATGATCCAAATCATGTTGCTGCGGCTTCTTCGGAAGTACGGACATCGTCCGGTTGTAGTTATTGGTGGTGGTACCAGTCGACTAGGCGATCCGTCATTTCGAGAGGAAGCTCGGCAATTACTTAGCGAAACCGAGATCGAGAGTAATGCGATCGGCATCTGTAGAAACATTGAGTCCGTTCTGAGTTTCACAAATGCCAAATTCGAGAAGGCTTTGCACGATGTTGTTTTGGTTAATAACGCGGACTGGCTCGGTTCTCTTAGCTATCTGGATATGCTTCGTGAAGTTGGCCGTCATTTTAGTATAAGTCGTATGCTTTCTTTTGATAGCGTGCGCTCACGACTTGAACGCGAGCAGGGGCTGACATTTCTCGAGTTTAATTATTCAATTCTCCAAAGCTACGATTTTCTTGAGTTGTATCAGAGGCACGGGGTAACTCTACAAATGGGTGGCTCAGATCAATGGGGAAATATCGTCTCTGGTGTAGAGTTGATCCGGCGCACAAAGGGCAAGAGCGTCTATGGACTTACAGCCCCACTCATATCCACAGCATCTGGAGCGAAAATGGGCAAGACTTCGAAGGGGGCTGTATGGCTATCTCGGGAACGCTTGTCAGCCTATGATTATTGGCAGTTTTGGCGCAACACCGCCGACGCGGATGTTGGACGTTTTCTTCGATTTTTTAGTGAGCTGCCCTTGGATGAAATATCGCGGTTGGAGGCGCTTGGCGGTTCCGAAATTAATGAAGCCAAAAAAGTTCTTGCGACCGAAGCTACGGCATTAGTGCACGGCGAAGAGGCCGCAAATCAAGCAGCTGAGACTGCGAAAGTAGCTTTTGAAGAAAAGGTGGTAGCGGTCACTTTACCGAAGCATGATGTCTCTATTTCAGATCTCGAAAAAGGTGTCTCAATAATTCGTTTGCTGGTGGAGTCTGGATTAGTAACGAGTAATGGTGAGGCTAGGCGCCTTATTCGCGATGGTGGGGCGCGTATAAATGGCCTCCAAGCCTTTGAAGACACAAAATTGATTTCATTATCCGATATTAAGGAGGGGGTTATCCAGATTTCAGCTGGACGTAAGCAGCATCGACTTATCAGCATAATCTAAAAGTTGATCTTAGGTCGGCTATGTTCTGGGAATTGGCGATCTGGGTGCCAGGCTTAAGCCCGTCCTCGTCCATCGCACCGCTCCCGAATCGGTGCTGGACGAAGCAGCACACACAATTCGCGCCGGGCAATAGGGTTGCGCCCAAGGTGTTCGGATTTATGGGTAATTGAAAGTCTCACCGGATGGGTACTCCGAATTCGACACGGGACAGGATTTACAAGGTGGCATAAGAAATTGGACGCCTTCGGCATCTAATCTGAAACGGCCTTCACTTCCGCTTGGAGCTAGGCAACGATTGACGGTGACCGCCTTGGGCATCTTGGCAGGAATTAAGCGCGGTCCTTGCGGGGGCTGCATAATCTTTGACGGTTCATGAATCGGATATTTTGAAACATGGTCCAGACGGGCTATGGCAAGCTGCGGTCGCTGCAACGACCGACCTCCTGCAAATTTTTTCGTTTGCTGATTTTTTTAACTCGGCGGCGGCGAAGCTCGCCGAACTTCTCGACGCGGATGGCGTTGCTCTTATTGTGTATGACGGGCCCGCCCGGCTTCGATACAAGTTGTTCTATGGGCTGGACCGGATCAACCAGGACTCCATCGTGAAATTCAGTTTTTGCCGACCCAAGGGACGGTCGGGCTTGTTTTGACCACAGGTCAGCCGTTGTTTACGGAAGACGTAAGCATGATGCATTCCAGGTTACAGACATTGCTGATGGAGAATTCCATCTGACGTGGCCACGCCGGCGCCGGCGCCGGCGCCGGCGCCTCGACGGCAAACTGGTCGAACCGGCGCAGCGACAAATTGGCGAGGCTGCCATCCTGCATCTGGAAGGCGCAGAAGTCGCAACCGGGGCCAAACCGATTTTGCGTGAGCGGGGCGCGCAGCATGGCGTTGCGGGCGCCGTGCCAGATCTCGTCGATGCCGGTCTCGATGATGTTGCCGACGGGATGGTTGAAGTTGTGGCAACAGGCGCGGACGTTGCCGCGACTGTCGAAATAGAGCGACGTGAATGGCGCGTAGCAGAGGGCGTGTACCGCCTTGTCGGAAAAATCCCGTGTCGCGTTAAAGGCTTCCAGAACGTCCGGATCGACGGTGACGCTCAATAGGCTCTGCCGCTGCCGCTTGGCTGGCCGTTATTGTCGTAGGCGGCTTGCGCCAGCGCCGGCGGGGCGGCTTCCATCGCAATGAACATGCCGGGCAACGTCACGGCGGCGGCGCGGGCGACATGCAGCGCGGCCGCGGCGGCGTCGGCCGCCAGCACATTGCGGCGCGGCGTGCCGGCGTCGGAGGTGGGCTCACTCGGACGCGGTGGCGGATCGCCCTGGTCGTAACCGCTATCGGCCAGGACCGGCGCCGTTTCGTGTAACGCCGCGTCGCCGATGCACCAGCACTCCACGCCTTGCCCGGGCCCCAAAGTGCGCAGCAGCGCGGCAAGATCGGCATTGTGCATCCGGAGCGCGCCGTTGGTGGCGGCGAGCTGGCCGTCGGCCCGCACCGGGCCGCCCTGAATGAACAAATGGAAGCGGCCGTTGGCTTCGGCCAGAGCCGCCTCCCCGCCGCGCGGATCGAGCACGATCAGGCCGGCGTCGCCGTAATGCGCCGGCTACGCTTATCACCGCCGCCATCGCCTCGCGCGCCATCTCGCTGCAAGGTGTCGGCCTGTCCGGCCTCACCGCCTTTGCTTCGCTCTATTTCGTGGCGCGTGGCTGGGCCCATGCCGGGCTGGTCATGACCTCGTTCGCGCCTGACCCGCTACCCCGCCTAGGCAATTGCTTGCTGCCAGCTTTTTCCGGGTTTCGGCAACCTGCTGTTGGTATTGCCGGCTAGCCTCCAATGTGCGGGCTTGGTTATAGTGCCGTTCCGAGGTGATCAAGGACGAGTGCGTGAGGACCGGGAGGATCATGCGGATATGCTCGGGATCCCGAATGGCGATGGAGGTCGCCGCGCAGTCTCGGAACAAGTGAAGGTTGATGGACTTTCCAAAGGCGGCTTTCGTATGCGCGCCGATCTGAAAGCTTATGGCGCTCGAGCCCATCATCCTGCCACCCTTGGCAATCCACAACCCAGCGGTTTCAGGTCTCACGACGCCTCGCTGCGGCTTGCCGCGGAGTAAGACATTGCGATATACATCGAGGTAGATCTGCAAGGCTAACGTCAGGTCTTCCGGAAAGAGCATCTCTTCTGGTGCCTTGGTTTTCATATCTATCGCCTCGAAGTTAAGCCACCAGTTGCCGGCCCGCTGCGTCAGGTGCCGCCCCAGGCTTATGGATGCAAAGCTACGTCGCCGGAGCGGCCGGAGCGCCAGCAGGGCGATCATCAGCCCGTCGCGATAGAGAGCGGCGCGCTGGACCGCAAAGTGATCGTCAGCGGCGGCAGCGCGCTCCATCAGGTTCAGCCCCAGGCCCACTATCGTCTCGATGTCCTGCATCCGCGAGCGCTTTTCTCGCACCGGAACGGCTTCTGCCCGAAGGCGATCGGCGGCGCGCGACAGCCAAGTCCAGTCTCCCTCCGGCGCCAGGGCGCGCATGGCACGACCAAGCTGCCCGATGCGGCCTTGTACGGTCATCGCGGCGAGGCGGTTACCCATGTGTTCTAGATATCCGGTAACGCGGTTGATGGATACACGATCGGCTGGCGCGGAGGTGAGGTCCAGCTGGTCCGTCCTCCCAAGATAGGCGAGCCAATGGCCATATGCGTCAACGACCATCTTGCGGCCGCCCTTGGACCAGGCATTCGCGATACCGCCTCTTTCGAGGAAGCCTGCGGGCTGCATGGATGCCCGCCAAGCAGCCTGATCCTGTGCCGGCCACTCTTCGAACGGCAGGCAGCGATTCAATGCAGCTTGCTGATTGCAGGCCATGTCAACGTTTTCGCTCAGGCGTGATCCGCGGGCGCAGATTGGCAACGACCTGTTCGTAGCGGCGAAAGGCCGCCGCATTTTTGATGTCCGCGTAGAAGCGGAGCGTGGTGGAGATGTTCTTATGGCCCATCAGCCGCCGGGCCGTCTCCACGTCATCCGGATGATTCTTCAGGTAGAGCGTCACGGCGAAGTGCCGGAAAAGATGGACGTTCATAATCAACCCCGCGTCGCGCCGCACGAAGCGGGTGATGGAGGTCGAGAAGCAACTTTCGTGCCGCTGCGTCCCCCGGTCATTCGGGAAGAGCAGGGTAGTCGGCGTGTCGCAAACGAGTGGCAAATACTTCTTTCGGTAGGTTTGAAGCATTGCAACGGTATCGGCGGGTATAGCGACCTCGTAAGGCTGCTCGTTCTTGATCTCGTGTTCCGGGATCACGACGTGCATTACCTGCTTGCGGCTCAAGCCAATGCTGACGATGTGACGGTTGAAGTCCAGAGCGGTCAGGTTCTTGATGCGCATCGGCATGGCGATCAGGAATTCGACCGCAAGGGCTTGTAGGGCAAGGAGCGCTGCCTTTCGGTCGGGCGCCTTTTGCTTTTCCAGCTTTCGGAACGTATCCCTTGGAAGTTCGAGTAGCGCGTGCAGGTTCTCCAGGCTGTCGAACTGCCGCAACCGCTCCCGGTTCTTTGGCGTCATGCCGGACTGTTTTGGTGGCGCGGCACCATTGGCGAAGCGTTTTAGTCTCTCCACCGCTTCGGGCGCGACCTTGCACCAGTTGGCACCAATACCTTTGAGCAGCAACGCCATGCCGTGGAGATGCGGCGCCCCGTCGCCGAGCCGCTCGTGCGCCGCTACGAGGATCTTTCTGGCAGTGTCCGGTTCCACCAGTATTGACAGGCTGGTGATGCTCTCGATCGGCGTGCCGGTCTGCACCAGCAGGCTTGACATTTGACGGATCTGCGCCCGCTGCAGCTTGATCGTTGCAGGACTAACCGGCCGTAGATAATCCTCCACGAACGGGCTAGGTTTGGTCGCTCTACTAAAGAACGCTTCCACGTCCTGCACGAAGTTCTCCGCGAACTCGGACCACTCATAGGAGTAGACGCGGTCATTCTGCGGCAATTTAATCCGCGTGGCAGGCCAGCCGGCAACCGTCTTGCCGGCCTTGTTCCATTGATCACAAGCCACCCGATAGACGCGCTGCGTGGCCTTGACTACACTCTCCGACTGCAAAGTGAGCCGGAAGCGGTCGAAGACCGCCTGATCCACGTCCTGAGGTTCGATGCGTCGGTTGGTACAGAAACGCATGAAGCGGCTCAGCCCTATCTTCATCTGCCGTGAGGGCACCGCATCAGCCAACTTTGCCCAGGTGAAGCTCAGCGGCGTGGTGGACCGTCCCGGCATCACTGGTACGCCCGCCTGCCGAAGCGAAGTCACGGTGCGGCTGCGTATCCCCCGCCACCGGCTGTCGGTAAGGCCCCGGGCCGCCGGCACCACCGACGCGAAAAGAATTCGTATATCGTCCGGAGCGACCGAAATAAGCCTCGGATCTTTGCCGACCGTCCGGGCGAGGACACGCAGCGCGCAAAGCTGCTGGCGACGCTGCGTTGTCGTCAGAGACACGGCACCCGCAACGAACGCCATGACTTCGGCAAGGTTGGCCAGCGGCTGGAATGTCAAACCAGTCGGGGTCGTAGCCGCATGGTCAGCCGCACTAGATTTGAGGCCAGCGGTCTCTAGATAGTCCATGAAAGTCTCCTATGATCAGAGATGAACAATAGCGGACATTAGCAACAACTACATACCAGAAAAGGATAAGAATTCTGACCAGCAGTTATATTAATGAGGCAGATTCCTGAGGACAAACAAGAACTTAAGTGGACATACATGGACATCATCTGCGGCTCCCGCGGATGTAGCGATGAAGGTCCTCTTCGCTGATCCTGATGGACCGGCCGATGCGGTTTGCCAGCAGTTCGCCGCGGTCGATCAAGCGGCGGATTGTCTTGGTGGAAACGTTGAGCTCGAGCGCCGTCTCGTCAACGTTTCGGTACTGCGGGCGCGGTTTGAGGAGCTTCGACGAGGCTGACAGGTCGCGAATCATTTTACATTTCCTAGGGTAGAAGTTGAAGAGGCCGTCCCGCGGAAGCTGTCGTTCGCTGCCTGGCGCGCCAGGAGACGGACGAGGCTGCTCAGCGCGGGATGAGGAACACCCGGCTCCGCCGGCAACTGCGACACGTCGAGATGGATCCGGACCGCCCCAGGCGAGGCTGGATCTCGAGTAGTCCGGGGTCGTGAAGCTGCGCGTTCCATGGGTGCAAGACGCCGTCACGACACTAGCGCTGGGAGAAAATAATTCTTGGAATACCGCTGGGAGCGTCCTGAATCATTGATTAGAGGCGAAAGATTTCTTACTGAAGCACTGTCTCGCAAATCGTCGATGAGCAGAGCGACAGGCGTGAGCCTTAACTGGTGGAGAGCGCTTACTAGCGTGAGGGGCAACAGTCGGCGGTTCGGCATCGCGCACCGTGGTCGACGGCAGCTCTGGCGCCTTTGGACTTCCCGTTGTTGAATTTCACTGTACATCTCATGTAGTCCCGGCGAGGTGGAAAACCGCGCCGTTTGAGCGACTTGTTGGGAGTGCATTGTACTAGCGCCTTACGCTTGCGAGATAGCCGCGCACGTCCGCTGGCATGATCGGCCACTGCTCCCCGACCTTATGGGCACGGAGCTCTTTGGCCTTGATCAGCTTGCGGACCGTCTTCGTACAGACGCCCAAGTACTTGGCCGTTTGTTTGATGTTAAGGAGGTCCGATGAGGATCCCGATGGATAGTTCAGCATTTTGGCAATCCTTAGAAAATGATTTTCGTGATGTCCCTGCGTTGAAGCATTCGTTCGCTGCCTGGCGTGCCAATAGGTGGACGATGGTGGTCAACCCGCGTGTGGAACACCCACCTTGGCCGTTGTCGCCGAAACGTCGCGAAGGGTCTCGGTCCCGGTAGGCAAGGCGAAATCTTGAGAAGGCGGTAGCGGCGCAGGTGCGCTTTCCATGACGACAGAGAGCCGTTACGACTTTTCCTGAAGAAGCGTGTCTCAAAAGGCCAGCGGAGCTGCTTTCAAGCGTAAACTTGTTGAATCTAAATTTAGATTTTAGCGCTACGCTTCAATCGATTTTACGTAATCGTTTAGCGCTCGACCAGTTACTTTGGTGAGCCGACCCACTTTGATCGTCGGAAAAGCATTTTCCTTAATAAGCTGCCAAAATCTCGTCTTGCCGCCAAGCCCAGCTTGGCTAAAGTCAGATTGGCCAAAAGCCTTCTTCTCGTCGAACATTGCAAAAGGCGCGGAACTAGATCCTGTTGAACTTCTCATCGGTTGCCCTTCAAAGGACGTTTCATCTAACAAATTCTAAGAACCAGAACTTTTTGTTTCTGAAAAGGGGGTTGTGCCTTTAGGACGTTTTTGAAAAGTTGTAGATTGGCTATAGGTAGTTTGCGAGCCGCTAGCGCTATATAACATAAGCATTGAAACTAATTGTGATTTTTGTTGCGTATCAAAAATGTCTTGATGTTCTGACGGTCAATTTGGTGCAAAAACTTTTTTTTTGGGGGTTGGCTTGTCCCGCTCAAATTGGGTGAACGTCGGACTCCTAGCCTTGCTGACCCGGCCCGCTGGTGAAGCGGAGTGACGAATTTTCGATTCAGATGACGGAGAAGTGGCCAGGCGCATGGATCATTACGTCCGCGTTAGCCCACCTGTAGCCTCAGCCGAACATGTTCTCGATGCGATCGAAGACACAACCGAGCGGTCCTGAAATAGTAGCGCCTCGGCTCAACCGGATGATCGAGTTGGGGACCAATACCCGTGTTGGGAGGATCAAAGGGGCTTCTGGCTGGTCGCCTTCCTTCGTTGGCGACAGACGGCGTCTCAAGAGGAACCGATGTCGTCCACGGGATTTCCTGAACAGTAGGCACCCCAAGCGGACATCAAGAGGCGTCGCTTTTCGAATAGGTCGCCGCGGCGGTAGGCACGCTCCACCCCGCTGGAGATGGCATGTGCCAGTGCCTGCTCCGCGACTTCGTTCGGGACGTTGGTTTGCTCCGCCGCCCAATCACGGAATGCGCTCCGAAAGCCATGGACGGTGATGTCAGGCCACTTGGAGCTGCGGACCAGCATCATCATCCCCATGTTCGACAATCCTCTTGCAGGTCGGCCACCCGGGAACACGAACGATTGAGGAAGCACAGTGCTGTCCGACGAAACTCGCTTCAGCAGGGCTAGAGCCCCCGGCGACAGTGGTACTCGGTGCTCGCGACCGGATTTCATTCTTGAAGCTGGCACGGTCCAGGTCGCCGACGTAGCGTCGACCTCAGACCAAGACGCGCCGATGACTTCATTTGTACGAGCCGCAGTAAGGATAGTGAACTCGAGCGCTCGGGCGCTCGTGCTCTCCTGTCGGCGCAAAGCCGTCATAAAGGCAGGGATTTGGTCATATGCAAGTGCCGTATGGTGCTCGACTTTCGCCACCCGCGCCTTGGCCGGAAGTAACGATTTGAGATGAGCCCATCCGGCAGGATTAAAGTCGGGGCGCCAACGCCGTGCCGCAGCGTAGCTGAGAATGGCTTCTATCCGCCCCCTAACGCGGCTTGCTGTCTCCGGTTTTACCGTCCAGATTGGCGTAAGCGCCGCCAGCACGTCCTCGGTACTCACATCCTGCACCGCCTTCAACCCAAAATGGGGATAAACATAGGTGCTCAAAGTCGCCGCCCATTGAGCGCCGTGCTTTTCGTTCTTCCAGCCAGCTTTCTGACTGTCGATATACTTGCCCGCGACGCCCTTAAATGTCACCGCGTTAGCAGCAGCCTTTGCGGTGGCCAGAAATGCTCTTTTATGCTGAAGCGGATCAAGACCAGCCAGTATGTGCTTTCGGCATTCGAGCGCCTTCATCCTGGCCTCGGCCAACGACACCAAGTCTACGTCTCCTAGTCCCATCCAATGGGCCTTGCCCGCCATGGAGTACCTGAAGAGCCATGACCGAGCACAGGGCGATCTGATCTGGAGGACGAGGCCGCCGCCGTCGCCATACCGGCCTGGCGTCACTAGCTTCTGGACCTTCATCGCCGAAAGTTTGCCAGTTTTCATGCTGCTTATTCAAATCCGAGTATATAGCTACCTACATACCAGCCTACGTATCACTGCCGGACTTATACGGGCAAGCAAAAACTGAAACGGACAGAATTTACTAAAACTCGAGGCAAAAGGCTGAAACTCAAGATGTGAAGGACTGGAGAGAACCGAGGCAAACGCTATGGTGGCGGAGAGACAGGGATTCGAACCCTGGGTACGCTTTCACGCACACACGCTTTCCAAGCGTGCGCCTTAAGCCACTCGGCCATCTCTCCGGCGCCGGCTTCTCTAGCTAACCTCGCCCGTTACCTCAAGCATCCATCTTCAGCGCCGCCAGGAAGGCGCTTTGCGGGATTTCCACCTTACCGAATTGCCGCATCCGCTTCTTGCCCTCCTTCTGCTTCTCCAGCAACTTGCGCTTGCGGGAAATGTCGCCGCCATAGCACTTCGCCGTCACATCCTTTGACAGCGCCGAGATCGTCTCCCGCGCCACCACCCGGCCGCCGATCGCCGCCTGGATCGCGATCTTGAACAGTTGCTTCGGGATCAGCTCCTTCAGCTTGGCGCAGATCGCCCGCCCCCGCGTCTCCGCGGCGGAGCGATGCGCAATGAAGGATAACGCATCCACCGGCTCCAGATTGACCAGTATGGAAATCTTCACCAGATCGGCCTCGGCATAATCCGCAATCTGATAATCGAAACTCGCATAACCCCGGCTGATCGATTTCAGCCGATCGTAAAAATCGAACACCACCTCATTCAGCGGCAGCCGGTACACCGCCATCGCCCGGTTGCCGACATAGGTGAGGTCCACCTGCGCGCCCCGCCGTTCGTTGCACAGCGTCAGCACCGCGCCCAGGTAGTCGTCCGGCACCATGATCGTCGCCCGTATCCACGGCTCCTCGACATGGTCGATGACGCTGCCATCCGGCATGTCGGAAGGGTTGTGCAACAACTCCATCGCGCCATTGGTGCGGAAAACCTTGTACACCACGGAGGGCGCGGTCGCGATCAGGTTCAGGTCGAACTCCCGGCTCAGCCGCTCCTGGATAATCTCCAGATGCAACAGCCCGAGAAACCCGCAACGATAACCGAATCCCAGCGCCGCGGATGTCTCCGCCTCGTAGTGAAAACTCGCATCGTTCAGCCGCAGCTTGCCCAGGCTGTCGCGCAGCTTCTCGAAGTCGTCGGCGTCCACCGGGTACAACCCGCACCACACCACTGGCACGCTCGGCTTGAACCCCGGCAACGCCGCCGCCGCCGGGTGCCGGTCGTCGGTAATGGTATCGCCCACCTTGCAATCCGCCACGGTCTTTATCGCCGCGGTGATGTACCCCATCTCGCCCGGCCCCAGGCTCTCGACCACCCGCATCTTCGGGGTGAACACGCCGAGCTGCTCGACCGGATGTACCGCCCCGGTCGACATCATCCGTATCCGCTGGCCGCGCTTCAACCGGCCGTTCTTCACCCGCACCAGAGTCACCACGCCCAGGTACTGGTCGTACCAGCTATCGATCAGCAGCGCCGTCAGCGGCGCATCGGCATCGCCCTTCGGCGCCGGCAGCCGCGTCACCAGCGCTTCCAGCACACCCTCGATGTTCAGCCCGGTCTTGGCGGAAATCTCCACCGCGTCGGAAGCATCGATGCCGATGACGTCCTCGATCTGTTGGCGCACCCGCTCCGGCTCCGCCGCCGGCAGGTCGATCTTGTTGAGCACCGGCACAATCTCGTGGTTGGCCTCAATCGCCTGGTAAACATTGGCCAGCGTCTGCGCCTCCACCCCCTGGCTCGCATCCACCACCAGCAGCGAGCCCTCGCAGGCGGCGAGCGACCGGCTGACTTCATAGGCGAAGTCCACATGCCCCGGCGTGTCCATCAGGTTCAGCACATAGGTCTTGCCGTCCTTCGCCGGGTAATCCAGGCGCACGGTCTGCGCCTTGATGGTGATGCCGCGCTCTTTCTCGATGTCCATGCTGTCCAGCACCTGTTCGGACATCTCGCGCGCGGTCAGCCCGCCGCAGGTCTGGATCAGCCGGTCCGCCAGCGTCGACTTGCCGTGGTCGATATGGGCGATGATCGAAAAATTGCGGATCAGCTCGATCGGCGTGCCGGAAGACGTGTCACTCATGGGCCTGACATAACAGAAAAGCCGGACATGTCATGCCGGATCGCACGGGGCCCTTCCCGGCAACCCTGCCGCCCTCGAACAGCGGGCCTGGCCACGTAGCGCCGGCCCGGCGCTTCCCCTATCTACGGTTTCGCCACCAGGGAAGCCAGCTCAACGATGTCCGTCAGCCAGACCGCCGCGGCGCCGGCAAAGCCTTCCGGAACAGATTTGCCGGTCCTCGGCGCCGTCAGCCTCTGCCACCTCCTGAACGACATGATGCAGTCGCTGCTGCCGGCGATCTACCCGATCCTGAAAGGCGGCTTCAACCTCAGCTTCGGCGAAATCGGGCTACTGACCCTCACCTACCAGGTCACAGCCTCGCTGCTGCAACCGCTGATCGGCACCTTCACGGACCGCCGGCCGCAGCCGAATTCGCTCGCCGTCGGCATGGGCTTCACCCTGTTCGGGCTGCTCGCCTTGGCGCTGGCGCCCAGCTACGCGCTGCTGCTCGCCGGCGCCGGGCTGCTCGGCATCGGCTCCTCCATCTTCCATCCGGAGTCGTCCCGCATCGCCCGCCTGGCTTCCGGTGGCCGGCACGGCTTCGCGCAGTCGATCTTCCAGGTCGGCGGCAATTTCGGCCAGTCGCTCGGCCCCCTGCTCGCCGCCTTTTTCGTGCTGCCGCACGGCCGCGCCAGCCTCGCCTGGTTCGCCATCATCGCTCTCGGCGCCATCGGCATCCTGGCCGGCCTCGGCCACTGGGGCAAATCCCACGGCCACACCCGCCAGGCCGTCCGCCCGGTGCCGGCAGCCCACGCCAGCCTCTCGCCGGCCCGCATCCGCCTCGCCCTCGGCGTGCTGATCGCGCTGATGTTCTCTAAGTTCGTCTATCTGGCGAGCCTGACAAGCTACTACATCTTCTACCTGATGCACCGCTTCCAGCTGCCGACCCAGACCGCGCAGGTCTATCTCTTCGTCTTCCTCGCCGCCTCGGCGGCCGGCGTCATGGTCGGCGGCCCGCTCGGCGACCGGATCGGCCGCAAGCTGGTGATCTGGATCTCGATTCTCGGCATCCTGCCCTTCACCCTGGCGCTGCCTTACGCCAGCCTGCCGGTCACCGTCGGCCTTTCCGTCGTCATCGGCCTGATGCTGTCATCGGCGTTCTCGATCATCGTGGTCTATGCCCAGGACCTGATGCCCGGCCGGGTCGGCATGGTCTCCGGCCTGTTCTTCGGCCTCGCCTTCGGCCTCGGCGGCATCGGCGCCGCCGCGTTGGGCGAGCTCGCGGATCTTACCAGCCTCGGCTTCGTCTACCGGGTCTGTTCGTTCCTGCCGGCAATCGGCCTGCTCACCATCTTCCTCCCCAACCTCCAGCCCGCGCGCACCTGACCGGCCGATCGGGTCAGGTCATATGCAGCACCGGCTTGATGACGCTGCCATTCAGCGACGCCTCGGCCGCCTGGTTGATGTCGGCAAAGGCGAAGTCCGTCACCAGCCGGTCGATCGGCAAGCGGCCGCGGCGGTACAGGTCGATCAATTTGGGGATGAAGACGCGGGGGTTGGCGTTGCCCTGGTTGGTGCCGACCAGGCGCAGACCGCGGGCGACCAGGTTGGTCACGTTCAGCGCCAGCGTGTCGGTCGCATTGGGCACCCCGATCACGACGCAGGTGCTGCCCGAGGCCAGCGCCGCAACGGCGGTGGCGAGCGCACCCAGGTTGCCACTGGTTTCGATCGCGCCGTCCACCCCTGCCCCGCCGGTCAGTTCGGCGAGCTGTTCGGCACTGTCGCCGTCGCGCGCGTTGATGGTGTGTGTCGCGCCAAGGGCGCGGGCCAACTCCAGCCGCGGGCCGTGGACGTCCACGACAACGATCTGCGCCGCGCCGGTCAGGCCGAGGCCCATGACGGCGGACAGGCCAACCGCGCCGGCGCCTGACACCAGAACGCGGTCGCCGGGCTTGGGGCACAAAATCGCGGTGGCGGCGCTAACCCCGGTTTGGATGCCGCAGCCGAGCGGCGCCAGTATCGAGGCCGGCAGGTCATCCGGCACCTTCACGGTGGCCCGCGCGGTGGTGACGATGAAGCGCGAGAACGAGGACTGGCCGAAAAAATGGCCGTGCAGCGGCGCATCGTCGCAGGTGAGCGTGGCCGAACCATCGGCCCGGCTGCCACCGAACAGGTTCAGCCGCGGCCAATCCGCGCAATAGGCTGGTGCGGCGCGCAAGCAAGCATCGCAATGGCCGCACCAGCTGAAGCTCACCACCACGCGGTCGCCGACCGCGACATCGGTAACCCCGGCGCCGATCTCGACGACACGGCCGACGCCCTCATGGCCCATGACGCCCGGCAACGGGAACGGCAAGCCGCCCGAGCGGGCCGAGAGATCGGCGTGGCACATGCCGCTCGCTTCCACCTGCACGATCACCTCGTCGGCACGCGGCGGGGAGAGCACGACGTCGTGCAGCATGAAAGCGGCGTCACGTTCCGCGACCACCGCGGCCTGGATGGTCATCGGCCGGGTCCAGCTAGCGGTGGCGCTCATGTCACTGCCCGCCGCCGGTCGCCATCGATCCACCGTCTGGCAGCGCGTCGTTTTACCATCGTATCGAGCATCTAAAGCCCCCTGAACTTGAACTACGTTGTACAGGCCATTCCTTTAGCGAGCGATCGCCGGCGGCGGAGTTGCGCAAGCCGCAAGCCGCCAGCCAGCTAACTGTCCAGCTTCAGCAGCTTCTCGACGTTCAGGTGGCAGATCTTTTCACGATCGATCTGGCTGATCGGCGCGTTGTCGATAAACTCGACCGCCTCCTCGGTTTTTTCGAACGGATAATCGACGGAAAACATGATGCGGTCGGACCCGATTTCCAACATGCTGCACAACAGTGGCGACATCGAAAACGAGCCGGACGTGGTAACCATGACGTTGTCGCGGATGTACTGCGAGGGCTGTTTTTGCAGCGGCTTGCCGTGGCGCATCACGGCGTAACGGCTGTCCATCCGCCAGAACATGAAGGTCAGCGCCTCGCCCATATGGCCGAGGATCACGGTGGTCTTGGGAAAGCGGTCAAACACCCCGCCATAGACCAACCGCAACGTGTGAGCCGCGGTTTCCGGACCCCATGCCCAGCCCGGCCCGGACAATTCTACATAGCCCTCGTTGGCCGGGGAGGTTCGCATCGCGTTGCCCGGATGCAGATAGATCGGAACGCCGAGCGCCTCGGCACGCTCCCACATCGGCCAGAATTTCTGGTCGTCAAGATACTCGCCATTGGTCTGGCCGTTGATCAGCGCGCCTTTCATGCCAAGCTGCTTCACTGCCCGCTCCAACTCGTCGGCCGCGCCCTTGGGGTCTTGCAAGGCCAGATGCGCGAAGCCGCCAAACCGGGTCGGATGCTTTTGAATGACGCTGGCGAGAAAGTCGTTCACCTCATGGGCACGCTTGGTGGCGACCGCCGCATCCGGCTCGGCCTGTACCCCCGGCGTGGTGACCGACAGGATCGACATATCGATGCCGTTCTTGTCCATGTCCTCAAGCCTTTTGTCGAACTCCATCAACCTCTGACCGTAGTACTTATAGCTTTCGACGCCCATCATTTCGGTGATGCCGGGGTTGTACTGGGCCAGTTCGGGCGTGGAAAAATGCTCTTCCAGGGCGATTTTTTTTACCTTGTTCGGCATGAGTTGTTCCTCTCCATTTGCGGCCAAAACTCAGAAGCTTCCTTCGAATGCGATCTCAGCGAGCGGCTTGCGCAGGCTTGGCATTTCCCGCGCCTGCAAAGCCTCTGGCAACATGCTCTTCGGCCCCTGCTTGCCGATCACGATGCCGGCTTCGACCCGATGGTCGTCGGGCACTTTGAGCTCGACGGCGGCCCGGTCGAAATCGACACCGACCATGCCATGCGCGGCCCATCCCAGCATCGAGGCCTGCAGCGCCATCGACCCCCAGGCGGCGCCGGCATCGAAGGAATGACTATGGGACGGCACCCGGCCATCTTTGCCCGGCACGATCATCGTGGTTTCCGAGATGATAAAGACCAACGCCGATCCGGCCTTGGCCCAGCTCTGATTGAATTCGATCAAGAGGCTCAGCAACCTGTCCCAATGCGCATTGTCCCGCGTCGCATAAATGAACCGCCATGGTTGCGAGTTATAAGAAGACGGCGCCCACCGCGCCGCCTCGAAAATACTGAACAGCGTCTCCTGCGGGATCGCCTCGCCGGTAAAGGCCCGCGGCGACCAGCGGTCCAAAAAGGCGCGATTGATCGGATGTCCCGCGACGCGGGTATTGTCGGTTGTCACTTAACTTGTTCTCCTTGCTGACCTTGAAAGGAACAGGCAGCCACGGCTGCATCGAACCGCCTTTGCCCGGCGGCTTGCGATGGCTGCTAGATCATCGGCGGTGAAATGTACACTCGCGCCCAGCACCGCGCTTCAAACCTTGCTTTCCGGAACCTTCGCCGGCGCGCCACACGCCGCGTGAATTTTGCCGCCGGTTTCCAATATCTCGATGATCTTCGCAGCCAGGGTCGGGATCGCGAACGGCTTGCTGATCATCGCCATGTCGGTGCCTAGAAACCCGGCGCGTATCGCGGCATTCTCGGCGTAGCCGGTAACGAACAGGATCGGCAGCTTGGGGCGGTGCTGCCGCGCCACCTCGGCGAGTTGCCTGCCGTTCATCCCCGGCAGCCCGACATCGGAGATCATCAGATCAAGCGGCTGGTCCGATGCCAGCAGCGGGATCGCGGTCTGCGCGTCGGCCCGGTCGATCGCCACATAGCCCAGCTCCTCAAGCACCTCACGGACGATGAGCCGCACCGATTCATCATCCTCGACGATCAGCACCGCCTGGCCCTGGCCTTCTGAAATCACCGCGCTGGAAGCCACCTCGGCGCCGGCCGCCGCCGGCTCCGCCGCCGGCAGATACAGCTTGACGGACGTACCTTCCCCCGGCCGGCTATGGATCCGCACCTGGCCGTTGCTCTGCCTGACAAAGCCGTAAACCATCGAAAGCCCCAGGCCGGTGCCCTGGCCCATCGGCTTGGTCGTGAAGAACGGCTCGAACGCCTTGTCGATCACCTCCGGCGACATCCCGACGCCGGTATCGGATACCGCCACCACGGCGTAACGGCCCGGCCGTATCTCCTGCGCCGCCGCCACCGCAGCATCCTCGATCACGGTGATGCCGCTCTCGATCGTCAACCTGCCGCCCTCTGGCATGGCGTCCCGCCCATTGATGACCAGGTTCAAGAGGGCGTTCTCCAACTGGTTGGCATCGACAACCCCAATCGGCCGGGCCTCGTGCAAATCCAGGCTCAGCACAACCCCTTTGCCGATCGTGCGCCTTGCCAGATCCTCGAGCGAGCCGATCAGCTGGTTGATGTCGGTCGGCTTCGGGTCCAGCGACTGCCGGCGCGAGAACGCCAGCAGCCGCTCGGTCAAACCCGCGGCCCGCAGCGCCGACGTTGAGGCGGCCTGCATGAAGCGATCTATGTCCTCGAGCCGGTCGGAAGCGATCCGGCGCTTCATGATGTCGAGCGCGCCGATGATCCCGGTCAGCATGTTGTTGAAGTCGTGCGCGATGCCTCCCGTAAGCTGGCCGACGGCCTCCATCTTCTGGCTCTGCCGCAGCGCCGCCTCGGTCCGGGCCCGCCGCTCCATCTCGGCCTGTAGTTCGGCGGTGCGTTCCGCCACCTTGTCCTCGAGCGTCTGGTTCATGCGCTGCGCGCTCTGGAACAGCCTGGCGTTATCGATGCCGACGGCGGCCTGCGCCGCGAGGCCGGAGATCAAGCGCTCGGCGCGATCGTCGAAAACTTCTGGCCGCACATGGCCGAACATCAGAGCGCCCATCACCTCGCCGGAACGCGATATCACCGACACCGCGATGTAGCTGCGCACCGGCGGATGGCCGTGCGGCAGGCCATAATGCGGCGCCTGCTGGCCATAACGGTGGTCCAGAGCGACATCGGCCGAGCGGACCACGCCCTGGCCGCGGAAGGTGGGCGCGAACAGCGGCGTGATGCGCGGCGTATCGAATTCAAAAGTTGCCCGATCGGCGCCGGAAAGCGCGAACAGCTTGTAAGCATGGCCGTCCCCGGCGCTGGTATTGTAGAAAAACGCGCCCATCTCCGCGTCGATCAATTCAACGCCGTTATCGACCACGGCTTGCACCAGCCGTTCGAGATCGAGCTCGGCGGCAATCCGCGTTCCGGTCCGGTTGAGGATTTCGAGCGCGTGTCGTTCATTCGCCAGGGCATGGCCGCCGGCGGCGAGTTCCGCGATCCGGTCGCGCATCTCGAACTGCCGTTGCCGCGACCGCATCGCGGAAGCGACCGCGCTCAGCAGCGATTCAGAACCGAGCGGACGCTCCAGCAGAATAACATTTGTCGAAATATCGGGCAGGCGAAGGCGCGCCGCGTCCGCCCCGCGCGACGATCCGACCTTACGCGCGGAGAGCAGCAGAAACGGCACTTCCGACCACGCCGGCTGCGCCGCCAGCGCCGCCCGCAATGGCTCAAGGTCGCCGACCAGAGCTTCCTCGGTCAGCAGGACCGCGCCGATATGTTCATCGAACCCCGCGACCAGGGCATGCAGCCCCGCGCAAACCTGCGCGTCGTAACCGTGGCCGGCAAACAACTCGCTTAGCTGCTCGGCGTCTCGCCCGAACGGCGCGATAATCAGGACCCGATGCCCTTCCGCGGCCGTCCCGAACACCACGCTAGCGTTTCTCCAGCAATGGCGAGTTGGGGCCGACATATTCCGGAGTGCCGCTCAATACCCCCCGGAACTCGGTCAGCGGTTCGCCGACGCGGATGCCGCCGGCATCGATCCGCAGCTCCCGTATCGTATCCTCATGCGCGCCGCTGCGATTTTTCAGAACCGATACTGCCTTGCGGACGCGCCCGGCAAATTCGAAAAAGCGCAACAGAACCACGGCATCGGCGATGTAGGAAACATTGATGGGAGCGGCCACGTCTTGACCGACCAACCCGCTCTGCGGATTGATCAGAAAGGTCGCGACGCCACGTTGATTGAGATAGGTCAGCAGTTCATGGATCTGCAAAATCAGATATTGCTCTTCTGGCATCGCCGCGAGATAGCCGCTCAAACTATCGATCAGCAGCATCCGGCAATTGCGGACTTCGACCTGTTGCTGCACCAGGCTGGCGAATTCGCCCGGCGAAATCTCCGCCGGATCGATCTGCTCCACCACCAGGCAACCGCCATCGATATGCTTTTGCAGGTCGAGCCCCATGGCCTTGGCGCGCATCAACAGGGTGCCGACCCGTTCGTCGAATTCATAGACGATACAATTTTCCCCACGCTCGCACTGCGCCCAAAGATATTGCAGCGCGATCGAGGTTTTGCCGGTGCCGGCCGGTCCGGTGATCAGCGTACAGGTGCCGTGCAACGGACCGCCGCCGAGCAGAGCGTCCAACTTGGCGATGCCGCTCGCCACCGGATCGCCGACGAACGGCTTGGCATGTTCGGAACCGATCAGCCGCGGGAACACGTCAAGCCCGCCTTTGACGATCACAAAGTCATGGTAGCCCGCGACGAAGTCGATGCCGCGCAGCTTCTGCACCTGCAACCGCCGCCGGTGCGGCCCGAACGTCAGGGCGGTGCGCTCCAGGGTGATGACGCCGTGGCACAGGCTGTGCATCTGCATGTCGCGGCTTGCCTTCGCCAGGTCGTCCACCAGCAGGACGGTGATGTCGCGGCCAGCGAAGAACTGCTTGAGCGCCAGCATCTGGCGGCGGAAGCGGAGCGGGTCCTGCGCCAGCAGCCGCAATTCCGAAATGCTGTCGAACACCACGCGGCGCGGCGCCGTCTTTTCCACCTCTTCTTGGATCAGCTTGATCGTGCCGCTGAGTTCGACCTCCCAAGCATGCAGGACCGACTGCTGGCGGCTTTCGCCGAGCACGGCATCGGCGGAGGCGAGTTCGAAAATATCGAACTTGTCGAGACTCCAGCCGTGCGAGGCGGCGACCTGGCTCAGCTCCCCCCGGGTTTCCGACAGCGTGATGTACAGCCCAGCCTCGCCCGCCGCCGCCCCATCCAGCAGAAACTGCAACGCCAGCGTCGTCTTGCCGGAGCCGGGCGCGCCCTCCAGCAGGTAGAGCCTGTTGCTCGGCAGGCCGCCGCGTAAAATGGCATCGAGCCCCGGATTCCCGGTGGACGTACGGCCTACCATCTGCTTCCAGGCTCCATTGCTTTACGGCTCTCCCGGAACCAGGTTGGTTCGTTTTTCATAAGTGGTTTGCCGACTGAGGATTTTAAGCCACGCCGTACAAACCGTTGATGAATAGACTTACATGCCGTTTTCAGGTTTGGACGGCGCCGAAATGTTGCCAGCCAGCCGGCAGCCGCGCCGCCGGCACGTGCAGGCCCGGCATCGCCCAGCGCAACACCAACAAGAACAGCAGGATCACCAGCAGGCCGCCGAACACCCCACCCAACCGCCGCAGCACGGCAACCACCAGCAGTACCGCGACCACAACCAAAATCAGCGTCTGCGCCTGCCCGCCGATCCCGGCCTTGGTCATCAAGGCGGCCAGAAACGCATCGACAAAGCCGACCGCCGAAAGCACCAGCCCGCACAGCAGCAAAATCACCGAAAGCACCACATCGATCGCGTGCGTCACTCTTTGCCTCCCCTTCGACCGGCCCCCATATGGAGCCGGTCAGCAAGGAGGCTAATGATGCAAATCGACCTGTCCGGCAAAACCGCAATCGTCACCGGCTCGACCGAAGGGATCGGCCACGGCATCGCCGCCGGCCTCGCCGCCGCCGGCGCCGCGGTCGTCGTCACCGGCCGCACCCAGGCCAAGGTGGACCGGGCGATCGCCGCGATCCGGGCCAAAACCCCGGCCGCCACCCTGCGCGGCGTCGCCGGCGACCTCGCCACCGCCGCCGGCTGCGCCGCTTTGGTCAAGGCCGAACCGGCGCCCGACATCCTGGTCAACAACCTCGGCATCTTCGAGATGAAGGACTTCTTCGACATCCCGGATGAGGACTGGACCAGGTTCTTCGAGACTAACGTGATGTCCGGGGTCCGGCTGTCCCGGGCCTATCTGGAGGCGATGATGGCGCGCGGCTGGGGCCGGATCGTCTTCCTCTCCTCGGAATCCGCCCTCAACGTCCCGGCCCCGATGCTGCATTACGGCTTCACCAAGACCGCCGTGCTGGCCATCTCGCGCGGCCTGGCCAAGCTGGCCAACGGCAGCGGCGTCACGGTCAATGCCGTGCTGCCGGGCCCGACCCTGACCGAAGGTGTGGCGGCGATGCTGAAGGACGAGACCGAAAAGCACGGCGGATCGGTCGAACAGGCCGCTTCCGCTTTCGTCAAGGCGTTTCGCCCCAGTTCGATCATCGGCCGCGCCGCCTCGGTGGAGGAAGTCGCCAACATGGTGGTTTATGCCTGCTCGCCCCAAGCCTCCGCCACCACCGGCGCAGCCCTGCGCGTTGACGGCGGCGTCATCGACACACTGGCCTGAGGGGCCATCGACCACTGCACGTGCGTTGCACCGGGGTAGTGCCTATGTTACTGCCCCGCCGCGGCCCTGAGAGGGGTTCGCGACCAAAAACGACTCACAGGCGAGCACAGAATTGGCCGACACACCCGACACCCACGAAAGCGGTTTCGCCGCGCGCTACGCGCAGGCGTTATACGATGCCGCCTTCGGCCAGAACCGGTTGGACGCCACGATCGACGAAATGGCATCGCTCGGCCGGCTGCTCGATGAGAGCGAGCCGCTGCGCCGTCTGCTCGCCAACCGCCTGACCGACATCGCCAAGGCCGGCCCGGTCCTGAACCAGGCCCTGCAGGCGCAAGGCTTCTCCGCCCTGGTCCGCAACTTCGTGCAGGTCGCCCTCGCCAACCGCCGCGCCGCCGACCTGCCGGCGCTGATCCGCGGCTTCGCCGCCCATGTCGCGGCCAAGCGAGGCGAACTGATCGCCGACATCACCTCGGCGCATCCGCTCTCGGACCTGCAACGCAACCAGCTGCGGGCCCGTCTCACCGAGGCCGGTTACGGCCGCGTCAACCTGCGCGAAGCGGTGGACCCGGCCGTGCTCGGCGGCCTGTCGGTGAAAATCGGCGCCAAACTCTACGACACCACGTTGCGCTCCCGCCTGGAGCGCCTGACCTATTCTCTCAAGGGAGCTGCCTGACATGGAGATCCGCCCGGCCGAAATCTCCGACATCCTGAAACGCCAGATCGAGAACTTCGACACCGACACCAACGTTGCCGAAACCGGCCAGGTGCTCAGCGTTGGCGATGGCATCGCACGCATCTTCGGCCTGTCCAACGTGATGGCCGGAGAGCTGGTGGAGTTCCCCTCCGCCGGCGTCCGCGGCATGGCGCTGAACCTCGAGCTCGACAATGTCGGCGTCGTGATCTTCGGCGACGACCGCAAGATCCGCGAGGGCGACACCGTCAACCGCACCGGCGACATCGTCGACGTCCCGGTCGGCACCACTCTGCTCGGCCGCGTCGTCGACGCGCTCGGCAACCCGCTCGACGGCAAAGGCCCGGTGATCTACCAGGAGCGCCGGCTGGTCGAAACCAAGGCGCCCGGCATCATCCCCCGCAAATCCGTGCATGAGCCGATGCAGACCGGCATCAAGGCGATCGACGCGCTGATCCCGATCGGCCGCGGCCAGCGCGAGCTGATCATCGGCGACCGCCAGACCGGCAAATCCGCCGTCATCATCGACACCATCATCAACCAGAAAAAAACCAACGACGCAGCGCCCGACAAGGAAAAGCTCTACTGCATCTACGTCGCGATCGGCCAGAAGCGCTCGACCGTCGCGCAGCTGGTCCGCACCCTGGAAGAACAGGGCGTGATGGAATTCTCCATCGTCGTCGCCGCCACCGCCTCGGACCCGGCGCCGATGCAGTTCCTCGCCCCCTACACCGGCTGCACCATGGGCGAGTATTTCCGCGACAACGGCATGCACGCGGTGATCTTCTACGACGACCTTTCCAAACAAGCCGTTGCCTACCGCCAGATGTCGCTGCTGCTGCGCCGCCCGCCCGGCCGTGAAGCCTATCCGGGCGACGTCTTCTACCTGCACTCCCGCCTGCTGGAGCGCGCCGCCAAAATGTCGGACGCGATGGGCGCCGGCAGCCTCACCGCCCTGCCCGTCATCGAGACCCAGGCCGGCGACGTCTCCGCCTACATCCCCACCAACGTGATCTCCATCACCGACGGCCAGATCTTCCTGGAAACCGAACTGTTCTTCAAAGGCATCCGCCCGGCGGTCAATGTCGGCCTCTCGGTCTCCCGCGTCGGCTCCGCCGCCCAGATCAAGGCGATGAAACAGGTCGCCGGCAAGATCAAGCTGGACCTCGCCCAGTACCGCGAGATGGCCGCCTTCGCGCAGTTCTCCTCCGACCTCGACCCCTCCACCCAGCGCCTGCTGGCCCGCGGCGCCCGCCTCACCGAGCTCCTGAAACAGCCGCAATACCACCCGCTGCCGGTCGAGGAGCAGGTGATCTCCATTTTCGCCGGCACCCGCGGCTACCTCGACAACCTGCCCGTCGACAAGGTCGGCGCCTTTGAATCCGAGCTGATCGGCAGCCTGAAATCCCGCGAACCCGGCATCCTGGACGCGATCCGGGTCGACCAGCAGATCAAACCGGAAACCGAAAAGAGCCTGATCGCCTTCATCGAAAACTTCACCCGCACCTTCGCCTGATCCGTGCCTAGCCTGAAGATTCTCCGGAACCGGATCAATAGCGTCAAATCGACGCAAAAGATCACCAGCGCCATGAAGATGGTCGCGGCCGCGAAACTGCGCCGCGCCCAGGCCCAGGCGGAAGCCTCCCGCCCGTACGCCCGCCGCATGGCCGAGATGATGTCCGCCCTGGCCGCCGGCGCCGCCGAAAACCCGAACGCCCCGGCCCTCCTCGTCGGCAACGGCCGGGACGACACCCACCTCCTGGTCGCCGTCACCGCCGACCGTGGCCTCGCCGGCGCCTTCAACTCCAATATCGGCCGCTCCGTCCGCGCCTCCGCCCGCCGCCTGCTCGAACAGGGCAAAACCGTCAAAATCCTCGCCGTCGGCCGCAAGGGCCACGACTATTTCCGCCGCGACCTGGCCGACCGCCTCGCCGGCAACGTCAACTTCGTCGGCCGCCGCAGCATCGAATTCACCGACGCCCTCGGCATCGCCGACACCATCATCAAAATGTTCCGCAACAACGAGTTCGACGTCGCCACCTTGGTCTTCAACCGCTTCCAGTCGGTCATGCTGCAGGTCGTCTCCGAAACCCCGCTGATCCCGGCCGCACCCCCCACCGCCAACGACAACACCGCCATCAACGCCACCGATTACGAAATCGAACCCGATGACGGCACCCTGCTGGACCGCCTGCTGCCCCGCAACATCGCCGTGCAGATCTACGCGGCACTCCTGGAAAACAACGCCGGCTTCCAAGCCGCGCAAATGACCGCGATGGACAGCGCCACCCGCAACGCCGGCGACATGATCAAACGCCTCTCCCTGAACTACAACCGCGCCCGCCAGGCCAACATCACCAAGGAGCTGATCGAAATCATCTCCGGAGCGGAGGCGGTATCGTGAAGTGCAAGGAAGTAGCAGGGGCGCCGCCCCTGCACCCCGCTGGGGCCGAGAGGCCCCAGACCCCAATGAGTTTGGGCTTTGGGTTGGCCGCTGATGGAGTTGGGAGTGAAACAAAATTCCTGTGCCTGCGGCGCGGTTGGGCGACGAACAGTGCCGCCCCCGCGCGAAGCGCAGTCAACTTCTTCACCAGCCTCCACTCTCCGAGTGGCCAACCCAGGTCCCTAACCCATGGGGTCCGGGGCCTCCCGGCCCCGGCCGCCGGAGGCCCTTCTTCCCCGCGTAAGGACACCCAAAATGCCCACTAACAGTACCGGCCGCATTTCCCAGATCCTTGGCGCCGTCGTCGATGTCGAGTTCGAGGGCGATCTGCCATTCATCCAGAACGCCCTGAACACCAAGGTCGGCAACCGCCAGGTGGTGCTGGAAGTGGCGCAGGAGATCGGCCAGCGCACCGTGCGCTGCATCGCCATGGACACCACCGACGGCATGGTCCGCGGCAACGAGGTTACCGACACCGGCGAGCCGATCACAGTGCCGGTCGGCCCCGGCACGCTGGGCCGCATCCTGAACGTCATCGGCGACCCGATCGATGAGCGCGGCCCGGTGCAGGCGGCGCGGCGCATGCCGATCCACCGCGACGCCCCGACGTTTGCCGAGCAGTCGGCTTCTGCGGAAATCCTCGTCACCGGCATCAAGGTGGTGGATTTGCTGGCGCCCTACCAGAAGGGCGGCAAGACCGGCCTGTTCGGCGGCGCCGGCGTCGGCAAGACCGTGCTGATCCAGGAGCTGATCAACAACATCGCCAAAGGCCATGGCGGCGTCTCGGTCTTTGCCGGCGTGGGGGAGCGCACCCGCGAAGGCAACGACCTGTACCACGAAATGATCGACGCCGGCGTCATCAAGCTGAACGAGAACGACACCGAAGGCTCGAAGGTCGCACTCGTGTACGGCCAGATGAACGAACCGCCCGGCGCTCGCGCCCGCGTCGCCCTCTCCGGCGTCACCATGGCCGAGTATTTCCGCGACGAGGAAGGCCAGGACGTGCTGTTCTTCGTCGACAACATCTTTCGTTTCACCCAGGCGGGTGCTGAGATGTCCGCATTGCTCGGCCGCATCCCCTCGGCGGTCGGCTACCAGCCGACGCTCTCCACCGACATGGGGGCGCTGCAGGAGCGCATCACCTCGACCAAGAAAGGCTCGATCACCTCGGTGCAGGCGATCTACGTCCCGGCCGACGACCTGACCGATCCCGCCCCCGCCACCTCGTTCGCCCATCTGGACGCCACCACCGTGCTGAACCGCGCGATCTCCGAGAAAGGCATCTACCCCGCGGTCGACCCGCTGGACTCCACCTCCCGCTCGCTCGACCCCCGCGTGGTGGGCGAGGAGCATTACCAGGTGGCGCGCGACGTGCAGCGGGTTCTGCAAACCTACAAGTCGCTGCAGGACATCATCGCGATCCTCGGCATGGACGAGCTTTCGGAAGACGACAAACTCACCGTCGCCCGCGCCCGCAAGATCGAGCGTTTCCTGTCGCAGCCGTTCCATGTCGCCGAGGTCTTCACCGGCTCGCCCGGCGTGTTCGTAAAAGTCGAGGACACCATCCGCAGCTTCAAGGCGATCGTCGCCGGCGAGTACGACCACCTGCCGGAAGCGGCGTTCTACATGGTCGGCACCATCGAGGACGCGGTGAAGAAAGCCGAAACCATGAACCAGCGGGTCTGATCCATGCCGGTCGCGCTAGAGATCATTAGCCCGGAACGCCTGCTGCTGGCGCGGGACGTGGAGATGGTGGTGATCCCCGGCACCGAGGGCGACCTCGGCATCCTGCCCGGCCACGCCAAACTCATCACCGGCCTGCGCGGCGGCCTGGTCGACCTCTACGAAAACGGCGCCCGCACCGAACGCTATTTCGTCACCGGCGGCTTCGCGGAAGTCACCGAAGACCGCTGCTCGGTCCTGGCCGACAGCATCACCAAACAATCCGACCTGAACCCCACCACCGCCCAGGAAGCCCTGACCAAAGCCGAAGCCGACTACAACGCCACCGACAACACCGACCGCGCCGCCTACATCGAAGCCACCGACAAACTCATCTCGGCGCAGGCGATGGTGGATAGCGTAAACGCCAATTAAGAGCCTCCGGCGGCCGGGGCCGAGAGGCCCCGAACCCCAGGACTTCAGGCCACGGGCTGCCCTCGCCAATCCGGTCAAAAACAATTTTCTTCCCTACGCACATCCCTCCGCCCCCATCATGTCATGCCGGCGCAGGCAGGCATCCACGTCTTTTCATCGACAGCGTTCCTTAGAATTGGCTTCGCTCGCTGGCATAGCTTGGGACATCCCCTTGATGCCTCCATCTCTCTTGAAGAAGTTGCACCGCGTATTTCACAGACTCTACCCCAGGCTCGAAAAGATATGGAAACGCTTCAACAGTACGTGGGAGTCCTAGCACTCGATGATTTCTAAGAAAGCATACTGCGGAATCGTGGGCGCGCCCTGAACTCCATATTCCAGAGGTACCACTGTGTTCTGAGAAATTGAAGTTTTGGTTTATGCCGTTGATCCAGTACCAAGGCTCTGGACGCGTGATGTTTCCTGTCGAGGAAACATGCCACAACGGCAGATAATCTCTATTATAAATCACGATAGATGCATCGTGAAGCGTCCAATATCCGTATGGTAGCCAAAGCCGAGCCGGTAAGAAGTCGGGTAGTTGCGTCCGGGGCGTGGCAACCTCGAAGTCTGCTAAACTACAGATGCCATCGCGGAATAGAACTCTTAAGACCTGTCGATATCTATCGGTTTTAGGAAGCAAGTAGCCCATAGAACCCGCTTTGATTTGACCAGAAAGGCTTCGGGCTTTTGATTTAACAACTGTTCCTGGCTTCCCGCGCCCCGCTTCTCCAAATACAAATTCTCTAAAGGCTCTAGCTCGGAGGCCGAACTGCATCTCCAGCGTTAAGAGGTTTTCAATAAATCGCGCTTTTGTGAGCGCATATTGAACGTCGCCGAACAACATTCCTAAATCACTGCCCAGCCTAGATATTAAATGGATCAAAGGCGATGCAGGCAGGTCGCCGCTCTCCGTATCTTCAAGGCTTACAGAGAGTTCATGCCAATCTCGATAGCCCGCTGCAGAAGCCACTGCCTCTTGGGCCGTCGAAAGTTTTACGCTTGGGTTTACCTGTACAAGCTGCTTAGCAGCCGCTTTTGGGCGTTTCATATTAGAAAATCGGATTCTCACAGCTGCTCTCCATCGGTGTCTAGATGAGCGTGTCCACTTAGCCCGTCACACCTAGAAGAGGTGAAAGGGTGAGATCGAGTTCCTGCCCGGAGGCTTCGCCATTGTGGACGGCATGGCCGGCTCAGCCAATAAGGAACGTTATCAAAAGGAGCGCCGGGCTGCAAGATGACGCGCGGTATATTGAGAAGTCGGGCAACACGGGCAAAAGATTGCAGCCTGCGTCGTTATTCACCACATCGAGTCTTGCCTTGCGGAATAAAGCCAATGAACTTTTGGATGAGCACAAGCCACCAATGGAAGGATGGGTGAGCAATGCGCTGCCTATTGCGGTTTTCGGCCGTGTTGGAAAGAGTTGCATCAGCCGACAATTTCTAACATCTGAAATTTCTGTCTGCAGGAGTCGTCCATGAAAGTCGCCAAATGGGGCAACAGCCTCGCAATCCGTCTCCCCGCCGCCGCGGTCGAAGCACTTGCGTTGAAAGAAGGCGACGAGATCGAAATCCACGTCGCCGACGCCACCACCTTCGGCATATCCCGCAAGCCCAGCCGCAACGACCTCCTGGCGCGCCTCCGCACCTTCCGGGGCCGCTTGCCCGCCGACTTCAAGTTCGACCGGGACGACGCAAACGCCCGATCAACGCCGGACGAATAACCAACAACCCACCCCCCTCCACCAATTCTTAAAGGTTGCCCCGCTAGAACCACCCCATTGCCTTGGCCGGCCGTTCATCGTCTTCTCCGGCAAGATCGTCCCATCGATGAGGTCGCCAAGCTCAACCCATGCCGCCCTCGAGCACCCCTCCCCCACCCCTCGCCAACCTCGCCTTCCGGCAGATCGCGGAAAGCGCCAACGACATCGTCATCGTCACCACCCCGGACCTCGAACCCCCCGGCCCGACAATCGTTTACGTTAACCCCGCCTTTACCAAACTAACCGGCCACGGCGCCGAGGAGGCCATCGGCCAGACCCCCCGCATCCTGCAGGGCCCCGGCACCAGCCGCGCCACGCTGGACCTGATCGGCACCACCTTGCGCGCCGGCGGCAGCATCCACGAAAAAATCCTCAACTTCGCCAAATGCGGCGCGCCGTACTGGCTGGACCTGCGCATCTTCCCGCTGCGGGACACGGCCGGCGCCATAACCCACTTCGCCGCCATCCAGCGCGACGTGACCATGGACAAACGCCGGCTCGACGAGCTGGAATACATCGCCGACCGCGACACGCTGACCGGCATCCCCAACCGCCGCGCCTTCATCCGCGGCCTGGAAGAGGAAATCGAAGCGGCCGAGACCCGCCGCGCCGCCGCCCGCGGCCCCTGCCTCGCCTTGATCGACATCGACCACTTCAAAAAAGTCAACGACGAGCGCGGCCACCTGATCGGGGACGCCGTGCTGTTCGCCACCGCCGACCGCCTGACCGAGAACATCCGCCGCGTCGACATGCTGGCCCGCATCGGCGGCGAGGAGTTCGCGGTCTGCATGCCCTCGGTCGGCCTGTGGGACGCCCAGGCCCTGTCGGAGCGCCTGCGCCGCGCCGTTGCCGGCCACCCTGTGGAAACCCCGGCCGGGCCGGTCTCCATCACCGTCAGCATCGGCGTCACCGTCTTCACCGAGGGCGACAACCTGCAACGCCTGATGGAACGCGCCGACACCGCCCTGTACGGCGCCAAACACGGCGGCCGCAACCGGGTCCGTGCCTTGAACGCCGAGTAGAGCGCGGTCTCACATGAACGAAACCGGGTCCACATCCACATCCACCCGCGCCGCGCGCGGCACGTCGGCCCGCGCCAGCCAGTCGCGCAGCACCGGCTGCACCGCAATCTCCCGCGCCGCCTTCAGCAACAACCGCCGCCGGTGCCGGCCGCGCAGCAGCGCGAACGGCGCCGGCGCCGGCCCCAGCACCTGCAACCCCGGCCCGCGCGGCGCCGTCCGCGCCAGCGCCCGCGCCGCCTGCTCGGCCACCCGCTCATCGGCGGCACTCACGATCAGCGCCGCCAGCCGCCCGAAGGGCGGCCAGTGGCCCGGCCGCCGCTGCGCCGCCTCCTGCGCCATGAACGCCGCGAGGTTGCCGGAAAGCAGCGCCGCCATCACCGGATGCTCCGGCGCGTAGGTCTGCAGCAGCACCCGCCCCGGCGCCTCGGCCCGCCCGGCCCGCCCCGCCACCTGGTGCAGCATCTGCACGGTGTGCTCCCCGGCCCGCAAATCGCCGCCGCTCAAGCCCAGATCGGCGTCCACCACCCCGACCAGAGTGAGCATCGGGAAGTGCCAACCCTTGGCCACCATCTGCGTCCCGATGATGATATCAACCTGCCCCTTTGATATCACTTCCGCCGCCGCCGCCGCCTCTTTCGGCCCGGAAATAACGTCCGACGCCATCGTCAGCACCCGCGCCTCCGGGAACACCAGCGCCGCCTCCTCGGCGATCCGCTCCACCCCCGGCCCGATCGGCGCAAAGCTCTCCTTGGCGTCGCAGGCCGAGCAGGCCACCGGCAGCGCCTCGCCATGCTCGCAATGGTGGCAGATCAACCGCCGGTGCGACTTGTGCTCCACCAGCCAGGCCGTGCAGTTCGGGCACGCCATCCGGTGCCCGCAATGCCGGCACAAGGTCAGCGGCGCGTAACCGCGGCGGTTTAGGAACAACATCGCCTGCTCGCCCCGCCCCAGCGTCTCCCGCACCGCATCGATCAGCACCGGGCTCAAAAACCGCCCGCGCGCCGGCGGCTGCTCCCGCAGGTCGAGCGCCGCCACCACCGGCAGGCGCGCCCCGCCATGCCGGGCCGGCAGGTCCAGCCTGGCGTAGCGCCCGGCGGTGGCGTTCTCCACGCTCTCCAGGCTTGGCGTCGCCGAGACCAGCACGCAGGCGGCGGCGGAAAGGCGGGCCCGCACCACCGCCATGTCGCGGGCGTGGTAGATCACCCCGTCCTCCTGCTTGAAGGCGCTCTCGTGCTCCTCATCCACCACGATCAGCCGCAGGTCCGGGAACGGCAGGAACAGCGCCGAACGCGCCCCCACCACCACCCGCGCCGCGCCCTCCGCCACCGCCCGGAAGGTCCGCCGCCGCAGCGCCGGCGTCAGCTCCGAATGCCACACCGCCGGCGCCGCCCCGAACCGCCGCTCGAACCGCTGCAAGAACTGGATGGAGAGGGCGATTTCCGGCAGCAGCACCAGCGCCTGGCCGCCGTCCCGCAGCGCCGCCGCCACCGCCTCCAGGTAAACTTCCGTCTTGCCGGAGCCGGTCACCCCGTCCAGCAGCGTCACGCCAAAGCGCCGCGCCGCCACGGCTTGCCGTAGCGCCGCGGCGGCGGTTTCCTGCGCCGCCGAGAGCACAGGCCCCGGCCAGTCCGGATCGGGTTTACCGAAGGCCGGCGCCTGGCGCGCCAGCTTTGGCACCGCCAGTAAACTGGCCTTGACCGCCAGCGCCAGCACATCGCCCCGCCTGGCAAGCGTATAGGCCGCCACCCAGTCGATGAACCGCCGCAGTTCCCCCGGCAGCGGCGGGAACCCCAGCACCTCCGCCACCGGCCGGGCCCGCACCGTCTGGTCCACCGGCTCATCCCACACCACGCCCACCACCAGGCGCGGCCCCAGCGGCACCCGCACCAGCGTCCCCGCCGCCAGCGTTGCGTCCGTGGCGTAGGTGAACGCGGCGTCGAACGGGTACGGCAGCAACACCGAGACCAGACCGCTTCGACTCGTCTGCGCCATGCTGTATGGTTTCGCACAGACATCACGTGACCGGAAACCACCCGTGAAATTTTCCGTCGATACCGCCGACCGGGCGAAGACCGGGCAAAGCATTGGCTGAAGCGCTGCGCCTCGCCTTCCTGGCCTGGCTGACGGCCGAGCGCCGGGCGGCGGCCAAGACGGTCGAGACCTACGGCCGGGATGTCGCCGGCTTCCTCGGCTTCCTCGCCAACCACCTGGCGGAAGAGCCGAACGCGGCGGCGCTCGCCGGCCTGAAGCCTGTGGATGTCCGGGCCTGGCTGGCGCACGAAGCCAAGGCAGGTGCCGGCAACGCCACCAGAGCCAAAAAGCTCTCGGCGGTGAAAACCTTCTTCCGCTTCCTGCACCAGCGCCACGGCGTGCAGACCACGGCGCTGGCGCTGATCTCCCGCCCCCGCGCCAAACGGCCGCTGCCGAAGGCGCTGGCGCCGGCGGACGCGATCGCCGTGACCCGCGACATCGGCGCATTGCGCGACACCGAGGCAGCGCAAGCTCGCGACGAGGCGCTGATGTGTTTGCTGTACGGCGCCGGCCTGCGGATCGACGAGGCGCTGTCCCTGAACCTGCGCGACCTGCCGGCCGCCGACGACGCGCTGCGCGTCACCGGCAAGGGCAACAAGCAGCGCATCGTGCCGCTGCTGCCGGCGTTGCGCGAGGCGCTGGCCGTCTGGCTGAAGCTGCACCCGAACCCGGTGCCGGAGGCGCCGCTGTTCCTGGGGGCGCGCGGCAAGCGGCTGAATGCCGCGGTGGTGCAGAAGTCGCTGCGTGACTTCCGCCGGCTGCACGGCCTGCCGGAACACGCCACGCCGCACGCCCTGCGCCACTCTTTCGCGACCCATCTGCTGGCCGGCGGCGCCGATCTACGCTCGATCCAGGAGCTGCTCGGCCACGCCAGCCTCTCCACCACGCAGCGTTACACCGATGTCGACACCGCCCAGCTGATGGAAGTCTGGGCCCGCAGCCACCCCCGCGCTTGACGCCACTACAACCGCACGAGTTCTGGCAGGAGCTGCACCCGCCCGGCCACCTGCCCGCCGGACCGGCCGATGGCGGCTTCGTGGTGGCGCTCGGCGACGGGCGGCAGTTACGGCTGCCGATCCGCCCGCTGCCCGGCGGCCAGCAGGCGCTTGTTTCGTTGATCATCAACCAGGCCAGCTTCGCTGTGCTGGACGCGCTGGCTACCGACCTTGCCGCAAAGCTCCACGCTGACGCGCCCGAGATCATTGTCGGCCTGCCGACCCTCGGCCTGACGCTGGCCGGCGCGGTGGCGCAAAAGCTCGGCCACGCCCGCTATGTCCCGCTCGGCACCTCGCGGAAATTCTGGTACGCCGAGGAACTCTCGGTGCCGCTTTCTTCCATCACCACCCCGGAACAACGCAAACGCCTCTACATCGACCCGCGCATGTTGCCGCTGCTGGCCGGCCGCCGGGTGGCGCTGCTGGACGACGTGATCTCCAGCGGCGCCTCGATGGCCGCCGGCCTGGCGCTGCTGAACGGGGCCGGCATCGCGCCGGTCGTTCTGGCGGCGTCCATGTTGCAATCGGCGCGCTGGCAAGAGCCTCTGGCCGGCCATCGCATCGTCAGCTCCTTCGCAACCCCGGTGCTGCGCCAAAGCGCGACCGGCTGGTGCTGAGAGGCCGCCGCTTAAGAACGGTCATCTTGTCATTCCGATGCCGCGAAGCGGCCGGCTAACGCCGGCTCACGATTACGGGTGGTAGATCGATCGTCGCGCGATCCGGCTTCAAGCCATACGTCTCTCGCGCTCGAGCTCCACCACCACCGCCGTGACGTTGTCGTTCACGTTATGCGCCAGTGCCGCGGCAATCAGCAGCTCCGGCGGCGGCACGCCGTCTGGTGCTGCGAGCAGGCTGGCGATTTCGGTCTCCGACAAGGTCTTGCTCAAGCCGTCGCTGCACAACAGAAAGCGGTCGCCCGGCTCGACCTGGCCGATTACCTTGTCCAGCTCCAGGCTTTCCCCGCCGCCGCCGACCGCGCGGGTGATGACGTTGGCGTGCGGGTGGTGCTCGGCATCCGCCGCCGCCAGATCGCCGCTATCGACCAGTTCCTGCACCAGGCTGTGGTCCCGGCTGACCTGCGAGAGCACCCCGGCGCGCAGCAGATAGACCCGCGAGTCACCGGCCCAGAGACAAGCGAAATGCCGGTCCCGCAGGATCAGCGCCGCGAAGGTGGAGGCGATCACCACCTGCGGCCCGCGCGCCGCTGCCGCCGCGCGCAACGTCTCGTGCACCCGCCCCAGCGTCAGCCGCACCTGCGCCAGCAATTCGGCACCAGGCAGATGCGGCGCCAGCCGGTCCAACTCGGCGACGATCATGCCGGAAGCCAGCTCGCCGGACTGGTGGCCGCCGGCGCCATCCGCTACCGCCCACAGTCCGAGGTCGGGCCGGCTCAGCATGTTATCCTCGTTATGCTTGCGCACCGCGCCGGCATTGGTCATTGCCCAGTGCTTCACCCCCATCAGCCGCGCTCCGTGGGGGCAAGATCGCGCAGCATCCCAGACGCTCTGGTCCGGCGGGATCAGCCCGGCGATTTCCAGCCGCCGTGGTGCCACGTTCGGGCTGCCCTCGGTCCACCAGCCGGGCGGGGGCAGCGGCGCGGTATCGACCGGCAGCGCCAGACGCGCCGCCAGCGCCTCGTGCGGCGCGTCCCGCACCACGCCGTCCAGCCCCGCCGCCTCGGCGCGTTCCGCCCAAGCGCCGCCGTCGCGCAGATCCTCGGCCGCGTTGGCCAGGGCGCAAAGCACGATCGGGTACTGCCGGCCGACCTTGTCCACGCTCGGCAGCCAGACCCCCAGAACCGCCCGCGCGCCGCAGGCTCCCGCCGGCAGCAGAAACCGCCAGATCGGCGCCTCCAGCCAGGCCGGTGGCCAGCCGTCGCCCAGTGCGTCACGGGACGCCGCCAGCATCTCCCGGCACCAGCCATCCCAGGCGGTAACGAAATCCTCCGGCAGCCCGGCACGCACGAAGTCGCCCCGCGCCGGCAGCTTGCCGAACAGCCCGGTCATTGCCGGCTGAAAGTTCATCGCGAGCGGTTCATCCCTGCAAACTCGGGCAACGAAAATTCTCCAGCACGCCCGGCGTGAACGGGTTCAGCACCGACCCAGCCTCGATATTGAAGCCGGCGGTATGGCCGCCTTGCGAGAAGGTGAGCGTGTACTGGTCGGACGAGCCGGCCTGCATCAGGCTGCCTTGCGCGAACAGCCGGAACAGCGCCCAGGGGCCGCTGGCGTCGATCTCGGCCGGGCTGCCGCCGGCCGCCGGCGTGATGATCAACCGCGCCGTCTGCATCCCATCGGCACCCGGCCAGGAAATCTGCGTCGGCACCGGCGGGCCATGGGCGTAACTTACGGCAAGCGCGCCCAGTTGCAGCGAGACTTGCGCGGCGCCGGGGTCGAGCGTGGTCGGCGTGATGCTGAACTGCACCGCCGGCGTCGCGCCGGTGGCGAAGAACAACTGCCGGATGTTCTCCGCGCGCTGGAACTCCGCCAGCGCGCCCTGGCTGATCGGCGGTGTCACCCCGTTCACCGCCTGGATGCGCCAGGTGCTGCCGGACATGTCGACGAACTGCCGCACCTGGGTCGAGAAGAAGGTGTCGATCAGGCCGTTCGGCGCGAACAGACGCGCGAAGTCGCCGAGCGGGATGTCGGTCGAAGAGCTTTCGGTGAACGGGTAGCGGCCGACCACGGCCTGCTGGCAGAGCTGCGCCGGCCCGCCGGCGCCGTTGAACGCCGCCGCCGCCGCCTGCGCGGCGCTGCCGCCACGCAGCGAATCGGCGTTGCCGACCAGCGCCAGCAGCCAGCGCGCCACCGGCTGCGGATCGGTGGCGGCCTCGCCTTGCAGCAACGAGGCCGGGTCGCCGCCGGCCGCGGGCGCCGCCGGGGCGCCGGCGCCCGGCGCCGCGGCCGCCAGTGCCGCCAGTTGCTGCTGCAGGCTGCTCATCAGGTTCAGCGTCAGCGACATCGGCGCCCCCGGCCCGCTGCCGACATAGTTGATCAGCGGCTGGTAGTAGGCATCGACCTCCGCGCCAGGCGGCGCCGGCGCCGACCCGACCGCCGCCGGGCCGATCAGCCCCTGCAGCGCCGCCGCCTCCGTGCTCACCGCCGAGGCGCCCGGCAGCTTCGCGGCGGCGGGCGCGGCGCCGGGCGGCAAGGCTGGCGCCTTGGAAAGCTGCAACTGCTCCGCCACGCTGCCGAGCAACTTCGCCATCGGCGATTGCGGGCTGGAGAGCACGTAAAGGTTCTGCACCGACTGGCCGATGTTGCTGGAAGGGGCCAGGTTGATGTCGCCCAGCATGGCGTTCCACGCGGCTTCGTAATCCGCCTCGTAGAGCTTGATGACGTTGACTTCGAGGTTGACCATTTCCGGGCTGGTCGGATCGACCTGGCTTTCGGTGCCGAGCACCCAGCTTTCGCCCGCCACATCCTGCGCCGAGTGCGCCAGCGCCGGCAGCAGCACCAGGTGGAAGCCCTTGACCGTGAAGAAGCCGGGGATGCCCTCGGTCAGCGGCTTGCCGGAGGCGCGGGCGAACAGCCCGGCGCCGGCGGCGCCCATCGCGTCCCCCGGCACCCAGGGCGGCACCTCCGCCGCCTCTGCCGAGCCACGGATCCGCGAATAGACCCGGTCCGCCACCGAGACCCGGCTGAACGTCGCCCGCGCCGCCTCGACCAGCCCGCCATCCAGCGGCACGGCCGGCAGGGGTGCGGCCAGCAGCGCTTGCAGATGCGCCATCAGGTCGTCGCGCACCGGCTGCGCGGCCAGGCCCGGATACAGCCGCTGCCAGTCGAGGCTCATCCAGGCCTCGACGAGCGGCTTGTCGAGCGGCCCCTGGCCGCCCAGCATCAGGTAAACCCGGGTCGCCTGGTAGAGGAAGTCCGGCCGGTCGAAGCCGCCGCGCATCTCTGCTTCGAGTTGCAGGATCAGCCGCGGCAGCATCGCGTTGTCGAGCGCGTTCAGATAAAGCGTGCCGGCCCCGGCGGCGAGCTTCGGCGCCTGGTTCAGCCCGAAGCCCATCCCGCCATGGGCGGACTGGTCGCCGGCGCCGAACGGCAGGTCCCGCGCCTGGTCCAACATCGGCAGAATGCTCAGCAGATTGGCGTCGCTGACCGGGTTCAGCGGCAGCGCCTGGGCGGTGCCGGCATAGCCGCCGCGGGCCTGGTTGCTGGCCGCGATCGCCGCCGCGTTGTGGCTCCGGCTCAGCACCAGCCCGGCCAGCAGCGCCAGAAACACCAGCGCCACCGCAGCGAAGCCGGCGGTTTGCAGCGCCCGCCGCCGGCGCACCGCCTGCGGGTTGTCGCTCGCCAGCATCGCCTCGTTGAAGATCACGTCGTTCAGGAGCCGGGTCAGAAAATAGCTGCGGCCGGAGGCGGCGCGCAGGCTGGGGGCGCGGCGCTGGTCGATTCCGAAGGAGCGCGACAGCGCCCCTGTCAGCCGGTCGATCGGCGTGCCTTCCTGGGTGCCGGAGGTCATGTAGACGCCGCGCAAAAATGGCGCCGGATCGAGCGTCGAGCCGCCGAAGGCTTCGGTCAGGAACTCGGTCAACGGCGCTTCCAGGCTTGCCACCTGGGTCGGGAAGCCGACGATCATCGCCCGCCGCTCCGGGCTTCGTTCGGCCGCCAGCCGGTCCAGCATCCGGTCTTCCAACTGCTTGACCAGGAGCGCGAATTCGGGCGCGAAACGGGCCACCGGCCCGCCCTGGCGGTCCGCGTCTGCCGCGAAGGTGGTGCCCCAGACCTGGCCGCGCCGCTCGGCATCCAGGTCGTCGAAGAATTCGGTGAAGCCGGCCAGCAGGTCCGCCTTGGTCAGCAGCGCGTAGACCGGCAGCCGCAGCCCCAGCCGCTCGGTGATTTCCTTGACCCGCTTGCGGATCGAGCGGGCGTGGGCGAGGCGTTCTTCGCGCGGCGCGGCGGCGATGTCGGCCAGCGAGATCGCCACGATCACGCCGTTCAGCGCCTGCCGCGCCCGGGTCCGCTTCAAGAGGTCGAGGAAACCTTCCCACCCGGCGCGGTCGACCCGGGCGTCGGAATCCTGCGTGGTGTAGCGCCCGGCGGTGTCGATCAGCACCGCGTCCTCGGTGAACCACCAGTCGCAGAGCCGGGTGCCGCCGACGCCGGCCACCGCGCCCTGGCCCATTTCCGCCGCCAGCGGGAATTTCAGCCCGGCGTTCAGGAGTGCGGTGGTCTTGCCGGCGCCGGGCGGGCCGATGATGGCGTACCAGGGCTGCTCGTAGATGTAGCCCTTGGTGCCGCGCGCCTTGCGCAGCAGCGCTAGCGAGGTTTTCAGCCGGTCCGACAACGCCGCGACTTCCTCGGCGCCGGCATTGGCGTCGGGTGTCGCCGCCGCGACGCCGGCCGCCAGAGCCGCGTCCCGCTGCCGGCGGCGGCGGTCCAGCCACAGGTTCACGCCCAGCCAGACCAGCAACAGCAACAGGATGATCGCCAGCCGGACGACGATGCCCGCGAGTGCCGCGATGAACGGCCCGAAGAACCAGAGCAGCGCCGCCAGCACGGCGACGCCGATCAGACTCAGAAACCAGCGCGAGACGAAGAAGCCCAGAATTTTTTTCAACCGCTCAGTCCTGCAAGGCGTGGTTCAGTACGATTTCGATACGCCGGTTCTGCGCCCGGCCGGCGGCGGTGTCGTTCGAGGCGACCGGATCGGCGTCGCCCAGGCCCTTGGCGGTGATCCGGCTCTGATCGCCGATGGTCTGGTCCATGATCTGCGCCGCCGCCTGCGCCCGCGCCGTCGACAGTTCGAAGTTGGACGGGAACTGCAACGTGTGGATCGGCTGGTTGTCGGAGTAGCCGGTGACGGTGATGCTGCCGGTCTCCCGCCCCAGCGCCGCGCCGATCTTGCGCAACAGCGCTATGTCGTCATCCTCCACCACCGCGGCGCCGCTGCCGAACAATCCGGTGTTGTTGATCCGCACGATCGGCGCGTTGACGGTGCCGAGCACGCTGACCTTGCCGGCGGCGATCTCCGGCGAGAGAAAGCCGCTCAGCCGTTGCAGGATGGTCGGCCCCGAAGCCGCCGGTTCCTGCGGTGCCACCACCGGCTGCGCCCGCACGATCTGCGGCATCGCGGCCGGCGGCGCCGTCACCAGCGCCTCGAACGCGGCACTCGACTGCCGGCCAAGCGAGAACAGGAACAGGCCATAGACCAGAGCGAGCAGCCCCACCGCCACCACCGCCGCCAGCCAGAGCGGGATGGCGAACCGCCGGGCCCGGTAGGGCGCCGCGATCCCCTGCCAATGCGGCGACAGCCCCGCCTCCCCGGCCGGAAGCTGGCGGCGGATCACGGTGTAGGTATCCTCGCGAATTTTATCGATCTCGGCCGGGCCGCGCGGCGACAGCCGGTAGCGGCCCATGTAGCCGAGCGACAGGCAGAAATACATCAGCTCCAGCACCGGCAGGAAGCCGCCGGGATTTTGTTGCAGTTGCCGCAACACGTCGAAGAACCGCTCGCCGGAGCGGACCTCCTGATGGAAGGTCGAGACCAACGAGCGCTGCGCCCAGGCGCCCTGGCTGCCCCAGGGGGTGGCCAGCACCACGTCGTCCAGGCTGGCGCACAGCGCGTAATGCGCCGGGCGGAGTTGCTCCATCGAAATGTTCCGGCTCCGTGCGGTTTCCTCGAACCGCCTGATCTCGGCGGTCGCCCGCTCCCGCAGATCGCCGCTATCCGGCTGGCTCAGCGTGTTGCGCAGCCGCGCCAGTAATTGCAGCAGCGGCGCCGCGGCCGCGACCAGAGGCGAGCCGCCCATCGCAATCGTTTCCGGGGCGTCGGCCTGCCGGGGCGCCGGCCCGGCCTCGTATTTCGGCGCCGCCTCGAACGGCGAAGCCGCCGCGCCGAAGGCGGGGCTGGCAGCCGGCGCGGCGGGTTTTTTGCCGCCCGGCATCGGCCGGATCACGGTGCGGTCAGAATCCTCGGGCTCGGAAAACGGATTATCGGTCATCGCGCCAAATCCTTTTTTCTTGGTAGAGCGTGATGAGTTGGCACTCACCACGCTCTAGCCTTATTTTGCGAGCAATTCCATGGCTCAGTCGATCGCTTCGCGATCCGACTTCAAGCCATATTGCTCTAGCCTTTGATCGCCCACAGTTCCATGCGCAGGTTCGGAAACTCGCCCGAGACGTGGATCGCGAAGCCGCCCGAGGTTTGCATCTGCTGCCAGTGCGGCGAGTTGCGGTCCAGTTCGAAATAGCTGGCGCCGGCGTAAAACGGGATCTGCCGGGGTGCGACCGGCAGCGGCCGCACCGCGATGCCCGGCAGCGCCACGTTCACCAGCTCGCGGATCTGTTCCACCGCGCCGATCTTGACCTGCGCCGGGAACAGCCGGCGCATCGTCTCGGTCGGCACGTCGGCCTGCACGCTCAACACGAAGCTCGCGGCGCGCAACACGTTGCGGTCCAGGATGGCGCCGACATGCAGGCCGTGCCGGCGTTCCTGCAGGGCGATCGCCATCGCGTTGGTTTCGATCACGGCGGAAAGCGAGCGCCGCAGGTCGGCCACCACCGGCGCGAAGCTGCGCTGCAAATCCTCGTGCCGATAGCCGGGATAGGTGCCGGGCCGGCGGTTGACATCGGTGAAGGTGGCGAACTCGGCGGCCATCTCGACATAGGCCGCGTACAGCGTCTCCGGATGGATATTTGCCGCGTCGGCCCAATGCCGCAGCAAGGCCTGCCAGCGGTTGATCGCCTGCAGCAGCATGAAGTCCGAAACCTCGGCGACGCCGCGCGCCCCTGGCGCGTTGACCCGCCCCGCCAGCGCCTCGCCCCGCTGGTTGATCATGCCGGCGAATTCGGTGATCAGCCCGGCCAGCGGCGGCACCGCGCTGCAAACCAGCGCCGGCGGCATCCAGTTCTCATCCAGGGTGACCCGCTTGTCGGCGGAGACTTCCATGATCCGCGCCACCGGTATGCACAGGTAACCGGCGCGCTCCTCGCTCTCCAGCAGGTAGCGCAGCTTCAGCCGGCCGACCAAAATCTCGGCGGCCTGCGGCGAGGCGGAATGGGTGTCGTAGGCCTCGAAGCTCTGCGCCTTGTAACGGCCTTCGGCGCTGCCGTCGGCGGCGGCAATTTCCACGGCACCACTCTGGCGGATCGGCAGGGCCAGATGCACCAGGACGCCGCGGGTGTTGTCCGGCACCTCGAAGGGCGGCGGATGATCGGTCTCGCCAGGCAGCGAAAACGGCGTGCCGTCCTCGAATACGCCGGACGCCGCCGCTACCGCGAAGCGGCCGGTGCCGAGCAGGTCCTTGTCCAGCGTCATCTGGGTCAGGCCCCAGCTGTGCGGCCGCAGCGCCGCGGCACGGCCGCGCACGAACGCCTCCAGCCAGCGGTCCTGCTGCTGGAAATGCTGCGAGCGCAGAAACATCCCCTCTGCCCAGACGACGCGGTTGGTCCAGCTCATCGCGCGGTTTGTTTAACCCCCTGTTCGGCCTTGCGGCTGGTCATGCCGCGCGGCGATTCATTTCACTGTCGCCGTTAATCCGCTGATCCGCAAGGTCACGACGCTGGGGCCGTTCGGCGCCACCGGCGCCAGCAGCTTCCAGGTCGACTGGTTGATGTTGCGGAACAGAACCGCGAGGCCGACCGCCACCACGTTCGGCTTCAGCGGCCGGGTCTCGGTCAGCTTCGCCGCGGGTGCGACCAGAAACTGCTCGGAAGAGCCAGACTCGTCCGTCCCCAGGGTCGCGGCCTCCTGGCCGGTCAGCGAATAGAAATCGGTCGACTGGAATTTTCCGGTGGCCGTGAGCTGGTAAAGCTGCACCGCCACCGTGTTGCCCTGGCCGCCGGGGTCAGGGTTCTGCCCGGTGCTGCCGATGATGTTGAGCGTCAGCACCGGCGGCGGGGGCGGCGGCGGCGGCTTGGCGCAGCCCGCCAGAGCCAGGAACGCAAGCACGGCGCATAGTCTTTTCATTGTGGTTCCCTCGCCGAAATAGCCCGCAACGCCACCTCGTAGGCGCGGGCAAAGGACTTGCCGAAAACGCTGTCGAAATCGTCGGCCAGGGCGCGGGTGACCTGGCCGTGCAGCTTTTCATAGGCGTCGAAGGCGCGGGCTTTCTTCTGCGCCGGCAGCACCGTCATACCGCCGCCCTCGGCTTCGGTCCGCAGCCGCGCCGGGTCGAGCTGCGCGAGCAGGGCCCGCACCGCGTCCTGCATCGCCGCCATCGTCGCCAGCTCGTGCAGCCGCATGTCGCGCAGCGCATCGGCGATCGCGGCGTCCGGCTGCACGTCCATCCGCCGGCCGACGCCGATCAGCGCGCTCAGCGCATCGTCGTCGTCGGCGGAAAATTTCAGCGGGTTGTTGCCGCGCGAGCGGATCATCGTCTGCTCGATCCGGAACTCGCCCTTGATCGACGAGCGGGCGATCAGCGCCTGGCGGATACCGGCGACGGTGGCGCGCATCGCCGCCCCCATGGCCCGCATCGTCGCCTCGGGATTTTCCGGGGTGCGGCCGGTCATGCCCGCACCCGCTAGAAAGGCATCCAGCAGTGCCACGGACCCCGCGGCGGCGCGCTCCGGCGGCGTGGCCGGCGGCGAGACGTCATCCTCCTCGGCGAACGGCGAGACCGCCGCGGCTGGCGCCGGCGCAATCGGCAAGGGCGGCGGCGGCGGCGCGAAGGCAGGCGGCGGTGGTGGCGCATAGGCGGGTGCTGGCGGTGCGGCAAGCGGCGGCGCGGCCGCCGGCGGGCTCAACGGCAAATCAAGGTCCCACTCATCATCCGGAACCACCTTCGGCGCCAGCGGCGGCGGCCTGAAGGCGTCGCCGAACGACGGGGTATGGTCCGGCACGGTCGCCGGCCCGAAGAAGTCGTCATCGGATGGCGCGGCCAGCGGATCGAACCGGCTCGGCATCGCGACACCCTGTTGCGGCGGCGGGCCGCCGAACAGCGGATCGTTGCCGAAGGCCGACGAGGTGAATGTCTCCTGCGGCGCCGGCCTTGCCGCGAACACATCGTCCCCGAACGGATCGTCGAACGGCGAGCCGCCGCCGCGGGGCGCCGGCGCGAAGGCCTCCGCCTCGATCCGTGCCTCGATCTCGTAGGCGCCGAAACGGATGCGGTCGCCGTTGGCCAGATCCCGTATCCGGCCAGCGCCCAACGGCTCGGCGTCGCGGTTGATAAAGGTGCCGTTGGTGCTGGTATCGGCCAGCGCCCAGCCGCCGTTGCGAAAAGCGATCACGCAATGCCGCTTCGACAACAGCCGGTCCGGGTCGGGCATGATCCAGTCGTTATCGGCGCCGCGACCGATCTTGAACTCGCCGCCGGTAACCCGCCTGGTTTCCGGGGGCACCGCATCCGGGCAGCGCAATACACTCAAAACCAGCATCACGGGCTCTCCGGTTGTAGGCGGCCGGTGCCGCCGCCTGCGATGTCCTGCGCCGCTTGCAAGAACAGCGTGAGGCGCTGTTGCTGACGCACCGGGTTGCCGCGAACCGCCGCTAGGGCGACGGCGCCCGCGACCGCGACGCCGGCCAGATGCGGCGGCGGCGGCACAGCCAAGTTTTCCGGCGGCGCGATCGAATCGCCGCTCCAGAACGCGGCGACGCCGGCCCAGGCTTCCGGGCTCTGGAACTCGGCTTTCTTGGCTTCCTCCATCGCCGCCCGGCGCAGCGCATCGGTCTGCTGGCGGACCCAGAGTTCGGCGTATTCCAGCGCCTTGCGGTCGGCCTCGGCCAGCTCGGCCGGTGCCGTGTGCGCGGTACACATGCAGGCCCACCAGACCGCCTCGCGCCGCGGCAGCGCATGGGCGAACACCCGCGCCGCCTCGACCTGAAAACCTTCGCGGACCAGAGCTGCGATCACCCCTGGCACGTCGGCGATGCCGGCAACCGCGGCCGCCGGCGGCGCCGGCAGGTCGCAGCGCCGCAACACCTCGGCGAGTTCGGCGCTGGAGAGTTTGTTCGGGGCGGCGTTGTTCATGGCCGCCTCAATTGATCATCGTGATGCCGCCGGCCAGCGTCAGCATGCCCGAGCCGTTGACCTGCACCATCGCGCCTTTCAGCGCCGTCAGCGTGTCGCCGCTCACCTGGATCATCAGACCTTTCATCGTGATCCCGGTATTGTCGATGACGATCGAGCTGGTGCCGACCTTCAGCGTGATCGACTGCATCGCCTCGTAAGTGATGGTGCCGAGATCGACCTTGAGGCTCTCATTGCCCATCGAAACCTCGGCGGTCCGGTTGCCCTGGCTGACGGTGGTGGCCATGTGGCCTTCGGAAACCGTCAGCGTGCGGTCCTCCTTGATCGTATGCGTCTGCTTGCCGTTGACCGTTACGGTTTCATCCTTGGTGACCGTGACGTTGCGGTTGTTGTCGATCTGCAGGGTCTGGTCGTTTTCGACTTCGAGCTGGTAATCCTTCTCGGCGTGCAGCAGCATCTTCTCGCTGCCCTTGGTGTCGTCGAACGACAGTTCATGATAATTGCTGTCGCCGCCTTGCAGCGTGGAGCGGGTCCTGATCCCGCTCTTGTTCTTGTCGGCGGCCTTGAACAGCGGGGTTTGCTGGCTGTTGTAGATCGAGCCGATCACCATCGGCCGGTTCACGTCGCCTTCCAGGAACGCCACGACCACTTCCATGCCGATCCGGGGCACGAACTGGGTGCCCCAGCCGACGCCGCCCCAGGGCTGCATCACCCGGACCCAGAGCGTGTCCTGCTCGTTGATGTCGCCTTCGACGTCCCACGGAAACCATATCTTGATCCGCCCCAGATCGTCGACATAAATCTCCTCGCCGGGCGGACCGATCACCTTGGCGGTGTACAGCCCGGCCATCACCGGCGCTGCGAAGGCCGGTACTTCCCGCCATTGCCTGTCGGCCGGGAACGCCGTGCAGCTCATCGTCGCCATGCTGCCGCTACCGCCGATCGTGCCGTCGGCGCTGTCGGACGCCTGGTAGGTGACCGAACGCAGCACGTAATCGCCTGAGCCGCCAGCTTTGGTCGGATCGTTGGCGACCGTGATGACGCCGCCCGCGAAAAAATCCAACGGCCCGCCGCTGCCGGCATAAAGCTGCGCCGCCGCCTCGGCCGCCTCCATCCGCCATTGCGCCCGCGTATTGGCGTCGCCCGTGGTGCCGCGGACCGCCGGCCAGGTGTAGTGGGTGCGGTTCGGCGCACCACTCGGCGTCAGCACGGTCGGCACCTCGCCCCGGATCGCCGCCGGGTTCAGCGTATTGGTCGCGGGATCATAATCGTCCACCGTCACCTGGCCCAGCGCCGAACTATCTTCGCGGTGCCAACTCGACAGGTCATAACTGCCCTGGGCGCCCTCCCGCACCGTCAGGCTCGGGTTGGGGATTTCCATAAAAGCCGATTTGCGGTCGCCCAGCACCATCGTATGGGCGCTGTCGGTATGCTCGAAGAAATAGAAGATGCCCTCGTCTTCGAGAACACGCTGGACGAAGTGCAGGTAGCTTTCGTTGAACTGCACGGTGTAGTCGCGCTTGCCGTAGCTGCCTTGCAGGTTTTTGCTGTAGGCGACGGAGAACTTGTCCAATATCCCGGTCACGATGTCCGGCACGTTCATGTTCTGAAAAAACCGCGAGCTTTGGGTCTGGCCGAGGAACCACAGCTTTGGCACCACGGTCAGCCGGTAGCTCCACAGCGCCGCATTGGCCGTCGGCATTTGCTGCACCGCCTGCACCACGCCGTTGAAGTACCGGCCGTGGGTTTCGGGGTCGCCCAAAGTCACCGTTACCTTCTGGTCGATCAGACTGTCCGGCGACAGCGCCGCGGTGCCGGACGAGAGATCGACGAGGTAGCTGAACGGCCGGCTGAGCTGTTCACGCGCGCTCAAACCGACGGCCTTGAACGCGGTTTCGGGCAGCGGCGTCTTGATCGACAGCAAATCGGTTGCGCTTCCGCTCATTATCCATCCCCGGTGCAGTCGCTTTCGGCAGCCGAACGAGACCACCTCCTTTGCGTACAGGTTCCCCCAAAGGCCGTGCAAAATCAATCTCGTTGAGCCATCGAGCTCCCTGAAGCGAATTATGGCGCCTTCTGGTACAACGAAAGCGGACAGCGTCCTAGGGCAATATGGCTTGAAGTCGAATCGCGCGGCAATCGATTGAGCCATGGAATTGCCCGCCAAAATGAGGGTAGCAATAGCGCCCGATCGAGACGCTTCGTTCCAGCTTCAGCCTGACCTTCCCGCCCCGGCTGGCGGTCGTTGAGCCCCAGCAATGGTGGAAGCCGCGCTTTTGTGGCAGGCTGGGGGCGTCGATCATCACGCCGCCTGGACGGTTGTCCGCAACAGGTCCGTCCGCCATGGGGTTTTTTCCGAGAAGATACCGGACCGACCGCCGCGCCGCCGATCGTTCGTTGCTGCGTTTCCTGCTTGTTCTGCTGCTGATCTACGGCGGGGCCAGGATGCTGACCGCGCGGTACAAGGCCGATACCGCGATGGTGGAACAAGCGAAGAGCCTGGCCCGGGCGCAAGCGGTCAGGATCCGCCCCAGCGCCCATGACCCGCCTGGTCCCATCTACGGCTTCGGCGGCCTGCCGGTCGCAAGGTCCGGCAGCCTCGTCGATCTCGGGCCGGCGTTGCCGGAGCCGGGGCAGGCGGTTCTCGCCTGGCTGTTCGGGGCGCGGGAGATGGTGCTCTCCTCCTGCCTCACCGAGCTGCCGCCGGCCGCCACGACGGCGCCGCGCCTGCCGATCCGCGACTACCTGCCCGGTTTCTACGGCGCGCCCTGGACCGCTGGGTTCAATGGCAACCTGGTGGCACTTTTGCACGTTTATGCGCCGCGCGATGCCAGGGCGCCGGTCGCGGCACCAATTTTGCAGATCTATCGGAACTATGACGGCCAGGCGACGGCGCCGTCCTTTGCCGAGCCCGGCGCCGTGCGCGTCTATCGGGGCGGCAAGGCGGTGCTGTACCGGGTTTTCCTCGGCGGCCCGGTGCGTTGCCTCGACCTCGTGGTGCAACACGGCCAAAGCACGGGAACCGGCTACCTTTATTATCAACGTTACCGCCGCTACTATGAGGCGGAACAGGATTTCGCGCTACATTAGGTCCCGATCAGGTCCCGGCGGATCCCGTGCCCGCCGGCTCAGCCAGGAGCCAGGTTTGCTGAATTTCACGCTGCAACAGATTTACGCGATCGTCGTTCTGGTCCTCGCCGTGGTTCTGGTGGTTTACTTGTTCTGGGTGCGGCGAACCCAGGAATTTTACTGGAACGACTTCTGGTACGCTCTGCCCGGCTTCGGCAAGCTCCGCAAATCGATCCGCCGCAAGGACCTCAATCCGGTCCGCGACGATGTGACCGGCAATAACTCGACCGCCGCCGAGCAGGAGCTGCTGACCACCTATTTCAACCATATCGGCATCGTCAGCCGCGAGCGCTTCCAGCGGGCCTACCAGTTCCTGCTGCTGGCCAAGCAGGCCGACCGCCGGCCGATGCCGGGCTGGGGCATGCCGTTCCTGTTTATTCTTCTGGTCGCCGAGGCCCTGGGCTTCGGGCTGCTGCTGGCGCCCTTCGTCGCCTCGGAAATCACGCCCAACTCCGCGCAGGTGATCGGCTTCGTCATCGCGTTCGTGATGGCGATCATCGCCGCCGGGCTGACCCATGCCGCCGGGCAGGAGGTTTACGAGACCGCGCTGATCAGGAAGATGCGCAAGGTCGCCAACGACAAGAAAACCGCCCTGTACAAAACCGCGATCGCCAATGATGTCGACCAGGACGTGGACCTCGGCGAGGACGACGTGACGCGGTTCGGCAACCGCATATTGGAATCGGTCGAGGATCGCGGCAGCCGCAAGCTGATGGTCTTCGCCGCCGCCTTTGTCGTCATCGTACTGTGCGCCTCCACCGTGCTGCGCTACGAAAACCTGCGCCTCGCCGTGACCCAGCAGACCGCGCTGTCGGGCAACCCCGATGCGGCCGGCGCCGCGACGGGGTCAAACGGCAACCCGTTCGCCGCGGCCCCGGGCGGTAACCTGCCGCCGGACGTGACGCAGAACGCCGCCGACGCGCAGAAGACCGTGCAGGCCGAAGAGAATTACGAACAGATCCTCGGCGGCACCGCCGGCATCATCGGTCTCGGCGTGATTTTCCTGTTCACCCAGGTCTATTCCACGTCGCTGGGCATCCAGTGGGGCCACATCAAGCGGCGCCGCGTCGAGGCCGCGTTCCAGCGCGGCACGCTCGGCTATTCGAGTTACGAGGACTACAAGCGCCACCTGCTCGACCCAAGGCTGCGGCGGACCGAACGGCGGCTGCAGCAGCTGCGCAGCGGCCTGTTCGGCGACTCCCACACCGCCCCTTCGACCTTCACCTTCGCAAGCTGGATGGAAGCCAAACGCCTGCGCGAGGAGGCGCCGGCCGGTGCCGCGGTGGCGGCGCAACCACTGCTCGTCTTCGACGCCACGGAGCAGGCGACGATGATCCTGGACATCGCCGACCCCGCTCTGCGGCGCGCCCGGCTCAGACAGATCGTCGGCGAACTGGCGCCGGCGGAAGCCGGGCAGTTGCAGGCCGCGATCAAGACCATCAAGGCCGAGCGCGCGGAGGCCTCTTGGATCGACGACGTCTGATCCTCCTCGCCGCCTTGGCGGCTCTGTCTCTGGCGCGGCCGGCGCAAGCCGGGCTGCAGAACGATGTGCCGAGCTGCTACGCCGCGAATGGCATCCGGCCGGTGATCGCGCAGGGTTACAGCAGGCTGATCTATGTGCTGATCGACCAGACCGTGACCTGGAACGCCGATCTCCGCGCCTCGATCACCGACAACCTGAACAGCAACCTGAGCCCCGGCACCAAGTTCGTGGTTGCCGAATTCTCTGCCTTCTCGCAGGGCCGTTATCTCGAAGTCGTTCACACCGGGATCATCGAGGCCCCGATGCCGGAAGACCAGGTCGACAACACGGCGATCCAGAAGACCAGGATTTTCAACGCCTGCCTCGCCGACCAGCTGCCGTATGCGATCGCCCTCGCCGACGGCGCCGTCTCGTCGATCCTGCAAGCCAGTTCGAGCAGCCTCGACCATTCGGACATCATGTCGGCGCTGCAAGCGGTCTCGACCTCGATCGCCACCGACGGCGCCGCACGCAAACTGCTGTTTGTGGCAACCGACGGGCTGGAGAACTCCGACGTCACCAGCTTCTACAGGCACAACGCGATCCGCATCGTCGACCCTGCCGCCGAGATGAAGCGGGCCGAGGCGGCGGCGCTATTCGGTGACTTCGGCGGTGCCAAGGTCTACGTCATCGGCGGCGCGCTGGCGCCGGCAACCCGCACCGGCGCGACGGGCGGCGACTACCGCTCACCGCGAATGCTGGAAGCATTGGCGACGTTCTGGCGCTCATACTTCGAGCGATCGAACGCCCATCTGGTCGCGTTCGGCGAACCGGCTCTGGTCGAACCCGTGCAGTTCTGAATTTTGCCTCTCAGACGCTATAGCGCCGGTGCCGGCTCACCACGGCACCGGCGTCGGGCGCCAGGCCGAGGCTGTCGAGCAGGCCGAGCAGCGACAGCGCCGCAATTGCGAGAAAGGCGATGTGAAAATCCGCGACCGTGAGCGCCGCGGCATGGGCGCCGGTGAGCAGCGTGGCGCCGCGCAGCGCCAACACCGCGACCGCGACGCCGATGCCGTTGGAGAGCTGCGTGACCAGGCTGAAGAAGGTGTTGGCGCCGGTCATGCCCGAGTTCGGCACATCGGCGAAGGCGATCGTGCCCAAAGCGGTGAACTGCATGGAGCGCGCGGCGCCGCTGATCACCATCACCACGACCATCGGCACCACGGGCGTATTCGCGGTAAAGCCGCTCATCGCCGCGAAAGACGCCGCCAGGATCAGCCCGTTGACCAGCAGGATATTGCGGAAACCGAAGCGGCGAAGCAGCGGCGTGGTGGCCGGCTTGATCCCCAGGTTGCCGACAAACAGCGTGAGCAGCAGCAACCCCGATGTGGACGCCTTCATCCCGAACCCGAGCTGAAACAGCAGCGGCAGCAGGAACGGGATGGCGCTGATCGCGGTGCGTAGGATCGAGCCGCCGCGAACGCCGACGCCGTAGGTGCGGATGCGCAAGGCGCCAAGATCGAGCAGCGGCGTCGGGTGCCGGCGGGAATGCGCGAGCGCCGCCCAGGCTAAAGCGCCGCTGCCGAGCAAAAGCAGCAGCGCGATGCGCCAATCGCCCCTGGTCTGGCCGATCAGGCTGAGACCATACACGAGACAGACGCAGGCCGCGCCGATCAGCATGAAGCCAAGCCAGTCGAGCGCGTCGCGCACGCCGGTCCTGGCGTTGTCGATCAACGCCCAGGTACACAGCAACCCGAAGATGCCGATCGGCACGTTCAGATAGAAAATCCAGCGCCAGGAGGCATAGCTGGTGATAAAGCCGCCGAGTGCCGGCCCCAGCACCGGCGCCATCAGAGCCGGCCAGGTGATGTAGGCGGTGGCGCGCACCAGGTCCTGCTTTTCCACCCGGCGCAGCACGATCAACCGGCCGACCGGCACCATCAACGCGCCGCCGAAGCCCTGCAACACCCGCGCCGCGGTAAAACTCCAGATACCGTCGGTGAAGGCGCAGAGGATCGAGGCCAAAGTGAAGATCAGGATCGCCACGCCGAAAACGTTGCGCGCGCCATGCCGCTCGGCGATCCAGCCGCTGACCGGGATCATCACCGCGAGCGTCAGAATGTAGGCCGTCATGCCGAGGTTGAGGTCGACCGGCGCCACATGGAACGAACGCGCCATCGCCGGCAGAGCAGTGACGATGACCGTGCCGTCCAGCAATTCCATGAAGGTGGCGCCGGCGACCAGCAGCGGGATCAGCATGACAGGCCTTGGCGCCGCGGTCCCCATCACGTTCCTCTTGCAGCCGGCGCGCGGCAGATGGCCCGTGCCAACGGTTAAATAACTTTCAAGCGCCGGTATGACAACATGGCGAGCGAAACGAGTATAATAATTGGAGATCACGGATAGGAGCGACCATGAGCAGCTTTTCCTCGATACAACCCGCGGCCAGCATTTCCAATGAGCGGGAGACGGCCGCCCTGATCGCTGCCGACAAGGTGCAGGGCACCAATGTTTACAACACCGGCGGCGACATGCTCGGCACGATCCATTCGGTGATGATCGACAAGCGGAGTGGGCAGGTCAGCTTCGCGGTGATGTCGTTCGGGGGCTTTCTCGGCGGCTTTCTGGGCCTCGGCGAGAAGTACCATCCACTACCCTGGAACCGGCTCAGCTACGACGAAATGCGCGGCGGCTATGTGATCGACATCGATCGCAAGGTGCTGGAGGCGGCGCCAGCCTATACCGACGACGCGGTGTGGAACTCGACCAGCTACAGCAACGACATCGACAGCTACTACGCCGGCAACCCGGCGCTCATTTGAAAAACCCGGCGGTCAGCCGATCTTCCAGTGTTTCTGCTGACCGGCAACCGGCGGCCTGAGGCGAAACAAGCCGCCGGCAAACGGTTCCTGTTCGAGCGCCGCGCCGTCCAGCTTCTCGCGCGCGCTGGTGATGTAGAGCGTGGCCAGGTCGGCGCCGGCGAAACAGCACATCGTCGGCTGGCTGACCGGCAGCTCCACGATGAGGTCCAGGGTGCCATCCGGCGCATAGCGGTGCAGGCAGCCGCCGCCGTGGACGGCGCACCAGTAGCCGCCCTCGGCATCGATCGCGGCGCCATCCGGGATGCCCGGCTCGTCGATGAGCCGGGCGAACTCGGCCTTAGCGCCGAGCTTGCCGGTTTCCGGGTCGTACTCGTATCGGTAGATCACCCGCTGCTTGCTGTGCGAGATATAGAATTCGGTTTCGTCCGCGTTCCAGGCCATCCCGTTGGTGATGAACGCGAAGTCCGGATGCGGCACCAGCCCGTCGGCCGCGGTAAAGCTGTAGAGCAGCCCGGTGATGTCGCTTTCCACGCCCGCCGGCGGATCCGTCATGGTGCCGACCCAGAAACGGCCGCGTGAATCGCAAGCGCCTTCGTTGAAACGGATCAGCACGGGGTCGAACGGCGCGGCGACTTGCAGCCGCAGATCGCCGGAGCCGAGATCGAGCCAGTACAGCCCGTCCCGCAAGGCGACCAGAGCCCGGCCCGCGCCGTCCAGGGCGAAGGCGCCGATATCCGCCGGCAACGGCCAGCGATTGGTTTCGCCGCCGCCGAGGTTCAGCCGGTGCAGCGCCGGCGCCTTGATGTCGATCCAGTACAGCGCGTTTTCCGCCGCCACCCAGGTCGGCGATTCGCCGATCGTGGCCCGCGCGTTCAGCACCAGTTCGACGTTCACAGCTCGCCCCGCCCCGCCATCGCCTTGATCCGGTCGGCGGTGCGCAGTGCGATCGCCTGGATGGTGAGAGACGGGTTGACGCCGCCCGTTGTGGGAAACACCGAGCCGTCGCAGACCCAGAGGTTCGGAATGTCCCAGCTCCGGCAATCGGCATCGACCACGCTGGTCTCGCGGTTAAAGCCCATGCGGGCGGTGCCGGCGAGGTGGTTAGCGTCCTCGCTCTGCGGGAAGATGTCGCTGGCGCCGATTGCTTCCATGCTCGCCGTCATCTGCGCCAAAGCGTGCTTGATCAGCCGCTTGTCGTTGTCGCCCCAGGAGAAGGTGATGCGCGGCACGGGCAGGCCGTACTGGTCCTTCTCGTCCGACAGCGTGACCTGATTGCGCTGGTCCGGCATGGTTTCGCCGACCATCTTGAGGCCGACCTGGTGGTTGTAGTGCAACATCTCCTCGCGCAACCGCTCCCCCCACAGGCCGCGCGAGCCGGTCTGGATCGAGGACCATTCGATCGGCAACGGCCCCTGCGCCATCCAGCAATAGCCGCCGAAGAAATCCTTCGCTTTGTCTTCGTAATTCCAGTGCTCGGTAATGGTGAGCGAGGGCGGGCCTTTATACCAGCGCACCTCCTCTTCCATCCGCCCGAACACCGCCTGGTTGCTCTGGGTCATCAGATACTTGCCGACCAGCCCGGAAGAATTGGCGAGACCGCCCGGAAACCGCGCGGTCCCGGAATTCAGCAACAGCCGCGGCGTTTCGATGGCGTAGCCGGCGACGACGATGTTGCGCGCCTTCTGGAAGCGCCATTCGCCGTCCCGCAAATAATGCACGCCGGTGGCCTGCCCCGACTCGTCGGCCTCGATGCGGCCAACCATCGCTAGGTCGCGCACTTCCATGCCTTTGGCGAGGCCGCGCGGGATCCAGGTGTTCAGCGTGTGCTGCTTGGCGTTGGTGGAACAGCCGAAGCGGCAGAAGCCGCGATAGACGCAAGGCGGCGCCTTGCCCCGCGGCGCCGAGACGGTGGCGAGCGGCGTCTCGGTCCACTTGTAACCCTGCGCCTCGCAGCCTTTGGCAAGCAACGCACCGGCGGCGTTGATCTCGTGGGCGCGGTACGGGTAGCGCGGCCGCTTCGGCCCCCAGGGATAGGTGACCGGCCCGGAGATGCTGAGCGCCTGTTCGGCCTGCCGGTAGTAACGCCACATCTCGCGCCAATCGAGCGGCCAGTCGGCGCCGTAGCCCATGGCGGTGCGGCTCTGGAACCATTCGGGGCGGAAGCGCAGCGAGACCATGGCGAAATGAACCATGCTGCCGCCGACCGCTTTGCCGCTGTTCTTGCCGCCCATTGTCAACGGATTCTCGCCATCGACGATCCGGCGGTCGAGCCAGTACAGCTTGTTCTGCTCGGTCTCGTCGGAAGCGAAATCCTCGAGCGGGCGGAAATACGGCCCGGCGTCGAAGGCGATGACGGAAAAACCGAGTTCCGCAAGCCGCGCGCCGAGCGTGCCGCCGCCGGCGCCGGTGCCGACGACAACAAAATCCACCGCCTCGTCTTCGCGGTATTCCCGCATCGGCACCCAGGCGCCCGGCGTCATCACGTCAGGGGCGCGGCCGCCGCAGGCGCGGCACTCGGTCGGCGCGTTATCGAACACGGCGGTTTTCCGCGCGCGCCTTGTCTTCCTCGCCTGGCCTCGCTTCCGTGGCTTCCCACGGATCGCGGCGGTCGGCCTCCATCCGTACATAGCCGCGGGGACTGGCCGGGCCGCCGAAGCCGATCTCGCTCCAGGCTGTCGGGTGGGCGTAATAGGCGCCGGTGATGTCCGGCAACACCCGCTTGGCAAAAAATTGTTTCGGGGCGACGTCGCCCCAGGCGGGATCGTGCAAATCGCCGTCCTGCATCCGGTGCAACAGCGCGTCGGCATCGCCGTCCGCCAGGTCGTGAAATGCGACACCATGGGCCGCTTGCGCTTCGATCTCGGTGGCGTCGAGGCCGATCTTCCAGCAATCGCCGTCATAGGGCATCGGCGCGATCCTGGTGCCGTGCGCGCCAGAACTCAGCATCTTCTCGTCGACATAGGCCGCCAGCGGGACCGGCGGCCGGTCCGCCGGCTGCGGCAGGATGCGCTCGCACAGCCGTAACAGCGTCCGCCACCGCACGGCACTGAAAAACCGCGGCTCTCGCGTTACCGCCAGCCGCGCGGCGATCACCCGGCGGGTGGTTTCGTTCCATGATAGGCCATTGCGCTTCGAAAGCACGTCATAGCCAGGATAGGGCTCGGCCATTGCCTAGCTCTTATGCGGCAGAACCGAGGCCAGCACCTCGCGCGCGCTCTCCTTCAGCACGCTGCCAAGCTCCGGCTCCTTCGTCAGCATCGACATGAAGTTCTTGGCGTCCTTGAAGCTGATATGCGGCGGCAACGGCGGCACGTTCGGGTCGGTCTTGAATTCCAGGATCACCGGGCAATCCGCGGCCAGCGCCTCCTGCCAGGCGGCTTTGACGTTCTCGGCCCGGTCGCAGTAGATGCCCTTCAGGCCCAGCAACTCGGCGTATTTTGCATAGGGAATGCTGGGGATCGCCTGCGTGGATTCGGTCTTGCCTTCGCCCAGCTGCACCCGCTCCTCCCACGTCACCTGGTTCAGGTCCTCGTTGTTCAGGACCATGACGATGAACTTCGGCGAGGCCCATTGGCGCCAATATTTCTTGACGGTGATCATTTCGTTGATGCCGTTCATCTGCATCGCGCCGTCGCCCATGAACGCGATGACCTGCCGCTCCGGGTACGCGAACTTCGCCGCGATCGCGTAAGGCGTGCCGGCACCCAGCGAGGCCAGACCGCCGGACAGCGAGCCCATCATGCCGCGCCGGATTTTTATGTCGCGCGCGTACCAGTTCGCGACCGAACCGGAATCGCCGGTCATGATCGTGTTCTCCGGCAGCAGCGGCGAGAGTTCCCAGAACACCCGTTGCGGATTGATCGGATCGGCCTCGTGCATGGCCCGCGCCTCGAGGACCTTCCACCATTCCTCGACGTTCTTCTCGATTGTCTCGCGCCAGGCATTGTCGGTCTTCTGGTGCAGCAACGGCAGCAGCGCCTTCAAGGTGGCGACGCTGTCGCCGACCATGTTGACTTCCATCGGGTAGCGCAGGCTGAGATTGGCGCCGTCGATGTCGACCTGCACGCCCCGCGCCTCGCCGGGCTTCGGCAAAAACTCCGAGTACGGGAACGACGAGCCGATCACGAAGAAAGTGTCGCAGCCTTTCAGCATGTCCCAGCTCGGCTTGGTGCCGAGCAGGCCGAGGCCGCCGGTGCAGAACGGCAGATCGTCCGGCACCACCGCCTTGCCGAGCAGGGCCTTGGCGATCCCGCAGTTCAGCCGGTTCGCCACTTCGATCACCTCGTCGGTCGCCTGCAGCGCGCCGGCGCCGACCAGGATGCCGACCTTCTTGCCCTCGTTCAGCACGTCCGCGGCCTGTTGCAGCAGCGCCGCGTCGGGTGTTTTCGCTGGCCCGGCATAGCCGATGCCGGTCGTGGTATAGCCGTGCGCCATCTTCGGCTCTTCGTAGTCCATCAGCTGCAGGTCGTTCGGCAGGATCACGCAGGTCACGCAGCGTTTGGTCTGCGCGATCCGCACGGCGCGGTCGATCAGTTGCTTGATCTGGGTCGGCACGCTGGCCTGCATCACGTATTCGCTGGCGACGTCCTTGAAGAGGTTCTGCAGGTCGACTTCCTGCTGATAGCTGGCGCCGAGTGCCGTGCGGGCCTGCTGGCCGACAATCGCCACCACCGGCACATGGTCGGCTTTTGCATCGTACAACCCGGTCAGCAGATGGATCGCGCCGGGGCCGGAGGTGGCGTAGCAAAGCCCGACCTGGCCGGTGAACTTGGCGTGAGCGGAGGCCATGAATGCGCCCATCTCCTCGTGCCGCACCTGCACGTAATGCATATAATCCTTGGCATTTTCGAGCGCGATGTCGAGGCCGCCGACGCCGTCCCCCGGATAGCCGAACACCCGGCTCAGGCCCCAGTCGGAGAGACGTTTCCAGACAAATTCCGATACGTTCTGCGCCATTATGCCGCTCCTAGCGGTTGATTGTTGTCAGTCGTCCGGATGCGCCCGCATCAGCGCCAGCGCCGCGAGGCCGGCCAGCGCGATGCCGACAAAGCTGGGCGGCGCCGGGATCGGCGGGCCGTCCACCATGTTCTGGCGCCAGTTGCGCCAGCCGCCCATAGCGCGCGACACGCCCCAGATGTGCAGGCCGACGCCGGCGACACCCATCATCGCGGTAAGGCCGAGCCAGAAGCGGGTGAACGGCCGCGTTTTACCGGCCGGGCCGAGCGCCGCATTGGCCATCAAGAGTGCTGCCGCCGGCGGCATCGTCACCGGCAGGAACATCGCCGGATTGTGGAAGGCGCCGCGAAAGTGCAGCAACCCGGCCTCCCCGGTGGTGCCGAGCAGGCTGGCGGCGGTGGCAAGGCTCAGCATCCGGCCGGCGCCGCGGCCGAGCAACTTCGGGTCCTGCGCCGCCGGCGTGTCCCGCACCCGTTCCGCCAGCAGCCCGAACAGACCGGACAGGCCGATCGCCGCCGGCGCGCCGAGCGGCGCCGAATAAAACAGGTTCTGCCAGGAAAACCCGCCGGTTTTTTTGGTGACGTTGTAGAGGTGAAAAGCGGTGCCCGCCAGGCCGGTCGCGGCACTCAGGCCGAACACCGCATCGCGCAGCCGGTGCCTGTTGTCGTTGTGGTCGTTCAGCCCGTGCAGGCTGGCGCCGAGCGCCACCAACGACGTCGCGATCGGCGTCACCATCGCCGGATTATAGAAACCGCCGCGGTAATGCTCGACCGCGCTGTCGAACAGGACGGAGGCGGCGAGGATGCCGGAGGAGCGGTTCAGCCGCTGCGCCGTCTTCACCGTCGCGCGCCTGTCGTCGGCGCGCATCCGCGCGGCCGGAGCAATCCTCCTAGATCGCATAGGGTTCGGCGTTCCTGGAAGCACCGCGCCGCTGCGCGGCCGGCGCGCAATCACAGACGCTCACGGTGCTGATCGGCGCGTTCAACTCTGCCATCGGTTCCACTCCCAACAAATGGGCGTTAACGGCGCCGCGCAAAGGCTCCGTTTGGCAAAAATGAGAAACCGGGGTTCTTCATGTTGTCGCCAGATGAAATGGCGGAAAGCTCCGAGATTATGGCCGTAATGTGTTGAAACTGCGCCGGCGTGGCGCAAATGCTGTCACGTACTTCGTCGCGCCTCAGCATTCGAAGCGCCAAAAGGAGCTGTTGTGAGTTTTCTCGACACCGCGAAATTACCGCTCGACTGGATCGCCGCGCAGCCGAAGACCTCGCTGCGCGCCGAAGCCGGGTGCGTGCAATGCGGCAATCGGCTCGAGATGGACGATCGCGGCCAGTTCGAGGCCTCGGGCAAATGTTTCAGCTGCGTCAACTGGGTATCCGACGAAGATGAAGAAACAGCCGACCTGGAAGATTGAGTTGCGACCGCGGGGCAGAGTCAGGATTTGAAAAGCCGTATTGTCGTCGCGATCCCCGTCAAGGACGAAGAGGATCACATCGCCGGCTGTGTGACCGCGTTGCTGGCTCAGACCGCGCCGGTAGATGACATCGTGCTGCTCGTCAACAACTGCATCGACCGCACGGTCGAAAGGATTCGCGCCGCCGCAGATGGCTATGCAGGCTTGCATCTGGTCGAGAAGACCTTGAGCGGCATCGACGCTTCCGCGGGCGGCGCCAGGCGGCTGGCACTCCAACACGCGGCCGCCATTGCCGGCGACGGTATCATTCTGACCACCGACGCGGACGGTGCCGCGCCCCCGAACTGGGTCGCGGCCAATCTTGCGGCCATTGCGGCCGGCGCTGAAGTCGTTTGCGGCCGTGCCGAGGTCGAGCCGGAGGATGCGGCGCGCATTCCGGTGCGGCTGCATCACGACCACATGCGCGAGGTCGACTGTCTGACCCTGCTCGATGAGATCGACGCCATCATCAACCCCGACCCGTCCGATCCCTGGCCACGGCATCAGCAGCATTCCGGCGCCTCGATCGCGATGACCGGCGCCGCGCTGCGCCGCGCCGGCGGGCCGCCCGACGTGGCGCAGGCCGAGGATCGGATCCTGGTGGAACGTCTGCGGCTGGTCGATGCCCGCGTCCGCCATGTTTGGGACGCGCCGGTTGTCGTTTCCGGCCGGCTTGAAGGCAGGGCCGTCGGCGGCATGGCGGACACCATCAAGCGCCGGATGACGACGCCCGACGTGCTGGCCGACGACACCCTGGAACCGGCGGTGGACGCTTACCGCCGGGCGCTGGCGAAATCGACGCTGCGCCGGCTTTGGCTGGCGAATGCGGACGGCGCGACGCTGGCAAAGGATTTGCTGATCCCCGAAGCGACCATGGAAGCGGCATTGTCGGCGCCCTATTTCGGCGTCGCCTGGGCCGAGATGCAGCGCCTGAGCCCGGTTCTGCACCGGCGCCGCCTGGCGGTGGCAGACTTGGAGCGCGAAACCAGGCAGGCGGCGGCACTACGGGACGAGCTGATCAATGGCGGGATCGACGGCGTTGCCGCGGGCCACGCCGTTGCTGGCTGAACAGCGCGCTTTGCTCGGCGGCATTGCCGCCAATACGCCGGCGATCCGCGCCGAAGCCGAAATTTGCGACGCCCAGGGCACTTTTCCAAGGCAGGCCATGGCTCTGCTGGAAGCCGAGGGCCTGTTGCGGGCGACCTTGCCGGCGGCATTGGGCGGCATGGATTTCGGCATTGGTGCCACCGGCGCGGAGGCGTTGTACCGGCTGCTATATCGGCTCGGCGACGCCAGCCTGGCCATCGCCCGGCTGTTCGAGGCGCATGTAAACGCCCTGCAACTCATCCTGCGCTACGGCGAGCCGGCGCAAGCCGAAGCGGCGGCGGCCGCGGTCCGGGCTGGGCACCTGTTCGCGCTCTGGGTGACCGATCCAGCCGCCGGCGGCGCGGCTCTGGAGGCGGATGGCGCCGGCTTCCGTTTGCGTGGCGGCAAGGCGTTCTGCTCCGGTGCCGGCGTGGCGACCCGCGCAATCATCACCGCTGCGACGCCAGCCGGGCCGCGCCTGTTGCTGGTCGAGGCCGGGGCGCAGCTGCGGGTCGTCCCCAGCGCCATCCGACTCGGTGGAATGCGGGGCGCGATCACCGGCAGCGTCGATTTCACCGGCATGGAAGTTCCGCGGGCGGCGATCATCGGCGCGGTGGACGATTATTTGCGCGAGCCGGTGTTTTCCGCCGGCGCCTGGCGCGGCTCGGCGGCGGCGCTCGGGGCGCTACGCAGCCTGCTCGACATCCATCGTGACGAGCTGTGCCGCCGCGGCCGGGGGCAGGACCCACACCAGCGCGCCCGGTTCGGGCAACTCGTCATTGCCCATGAAACCGCGCGGCTATGGACCGGCCAGGCGGCGCTGCGGGCCTGCCTGGAAGACACGCCGCCCGATGCCATTATCGCTTACGTCAACGCGGCGCGGCTGGCGGTGGAGACGGCGTGCCTCGACGGCATGCGGCTGACCCAGCGCAGCCTGGGCATTTCCGCGTTTCTAGATCGCCATCCGGCTGAGCGCATCTGCCGCGACCTCGCGGTCTATCTACGGCAGCCGGCGCCCGACGAGGTGCTGGACAGCGCGGCGGGCTACTACCTCACCGGCGCCCTGCCGGGTGATCCGTGAGGCCGGCGCGGGAGGTGCTCGCCGGCTTCGAAGCGCTGGCGGAAGTCGCTGGCGACGATGCGATCGGGCTTAAGCCGATGATCCTGGCGCCGCACCCGGACGATGAGAGCCTCGGCTGCGGCGGGCTGATCGCCGCCGCCTGCGCCGCCGGCCGGCCGCCGCTGGTTGTCATTTTGACCGATGGCGCCGCCTCGCATCCCGGCTCGTTGGCCTACCCGCCGCAGCGCCTCGCGCAACTGCGCCGCGCCGAGGCGTTGGACGCGGCGGCGCGACTTGGCCTGCCGGCCAACCGGCTGCTGTTCCTGGACTTCCCGGACGCCGCGTTGCCGGGCGAAGGCGCCGCGTTCGAGGCGGCAGCCGCGCGGCTGGCGACGCTGGCGCGGGGCCAAGGCTGCGGCGCTGTGATCGGCCCTTGGCGGCACGACCCGCATTGCGATCACGAGGCTGGGGCGATGCTGGCGCAGGCGGTTGCCGAACAGGCCGGCTTGCCGCTGCGCTCCTATCCGGTCTGGGGCTGGCTGTTGCCGCCGGACACCATGTTGCCGGAGCCGGGCGGCGGCTGGCGCCTCGACATCGCAGCGCAACTGCCGCGCAAGCGCCAGGCGATCGCCGCCCACGTATCCCAGTATGGCGCGCTGATCACCGACTCACCGGACGGCTTCCGCCTGCCCGCCGAACTGCTTGCTGTCTTCGAGCGGCCTTTCGAGGTCTTCATCGCACCATGACTGAACACACTGGCGAGTCCCGCGATGCCGACTATTTCAACCGGCTCTACGCCACCAATCCCGACCCCTGGAATTTTACCGGCAGCGTTTATGAGCGGCAGAAATACGACGCCACGATCGGCGCACTGCAAAGCCGCCGCTTCGCCGCCGGTTTCGAGGTCGGTTGCTCGATCGGCGTGCTGACCGCGCGCCTCGCCGCGCAATGCGACCAGCTGCTGGCGATCGACATCGCACCGGCGGCGTTGGCGCAGGCCGAACAGCGTTGCGCCGCCCTCGGCAATACCCGCTTCGAATGCCGCCGCGTACCGGAAGAGTGGCCGGGTGGCCGGTTCGACCTCATCGTGCTGTCCGAGGTGCTGTATTTCCTCACGCCGGCCGACATCGCGCGCGTCGCGGCGCGGGCCTGTGCCGCCATCGCGGGCACCGGCATCGCGCTCCTGGTCAACTACACCGGGGCAACGCCGGAACCCTGCACCGGCGAGGCGGCGGCGGACCACTTCATCGCCGCCGCGCCGCGGTTGCTGCCGATCGGGCGGCATCACGGCGAGCAGTTCCGGATCGACGTGCTGCGGGCGCCTGACTAGAGCAACATGGCTTGAAGTCGAATCGCACAGCGAACGACTGAGCCATGGAATTGCTCGCCAAAATAAGAGTGGAGTGTGATGAGTGATAACTCGTTACACTTTAAAGGTTGGTTTGCTCTTCCGGCGGCGGATCGTCATCCGGCTTGTAGTAGAGTTTCGCACATTCCTCCGCCAAAACGCCGCCCAATAGTTGCAGATCGTCCTTGTAGGCGTCGCGGATGAAATCCATCGTGTCTAGATTGCGATCCTCGAAATACATGCGGTGGACCTGCGCCCGCTCGGCGCCGTAAACGATACGGGAAATGCCAGCCCAGATCGAGGCCATGCTGCACATGCCGCAGGGTTGCAACGTCGCGTACAGGGTCGCACCTTCGAAACGCGCCTGCCGCAAGGTCTGGCCAGCCCGGCGCATCGCCACCACCTCGGCATGGGCCGTCGGGTCGAATCTTGCGCCGACTTCGTTATGGCCTTCGCCGATGACCTTGCCATCCCTGACGATGACGCAGCCGATAGGGCCACAATCCGGCGCGTTCTCGCCCTCGGCCGCCAGCGCGATGGCGCGGCGCATGAAGTCCTCGTCGTTCATCTCTTCCCTTAATTCTTCTCGTGGATCGGCGGGTCGCGGCCGGTGATCAGGACCACGCGGATGTCGTTCACATTGGTCAGCGTCGGCCCGGTGTAAACTAGGTCGCCCAAAGTTTTGAAAAAACTGTAGCTGTCGTGCCCGGTCAGCGCCGCTTGCACGTCGAGGCCGGCGGCGCGGGCACGGGTGAGCGTATCCGGCGTCACGATCGCGCCGGCCGCGTCCTCGGTGCCGTCGATCCCGTCGCTGTCGCCGGCCAGCGCCCAGATGCCGGCGGCACCTTGCGCGGCGGCGGCGAAGCCGAGGAGGAACTCGGTGTTGCGGCCGCCGCTTCCGGCGCCCCCCTGGCCGATCGTCACCGTGGTTTCGCCGCCCGAAAGCAGCACCGCCGGCGCGGCTACCGGCCGGCCATGCGCCGCGACCGAGCGGGCGATACCAGCCATGATCGTGCCGAGCTCCCGGCTTTCACCTTCCAGCGCGTCGCCCAGGATCAGCGGCGTGAGGCCCGCCGCCCGCGCCGCCGCGGCCGCGGCTTCGAGCGCCTGCAAGGGCGCCGCGATGATCCGCACATCGCTCTCGAAGGCGCCCGGCTTCGGTGTTTCCGCGCCGGCTTGCAGCATCGTACGGACCGCCGGCGGCAGGTCGATGCCGTAGCGGCCGACGATCTCCCACACCTGCGCGATGGTGCTGGTATCCGCCACCGTCGGGCCGGAGGCGATCACCGCCGGGTCATCGCCCGGCACATCGCTGATCAGCAGCGTGACCAGCCGCGCCGGCCGTGCCGCCAAAGCCAGCCGACCGCCCTTCACCGCCGAAAGATGTTTGCGCACCGCGTTCATCTCGGTGATCGTCGCACCGCTGGCCAGCAAGGCACGGTTGACCGCCTGCTTGTCGGCCAGTGTCAGCCCCGGCGCCGGTGCTGCCAGCAGCGCCGAGCCACCGCCGGAGATCAACGCGATCACCAGGTCATCCGCCGCAAGGCCCCGCACCACCGCCAGAACGCGCTGCGCCGCCCGCTCGCTGTTCGCATCCGGCACTGGATGCGCCGCCTCGATGATCTCGACGCGCCGGGTGGTAACCGCATGGCCGTAGCGGGTAACCACCACGCCGGTCAGCGCCACATCCGGCCAGGCCGCCTCCAGCCCGGCCGCCATCGCCGCCGAGGCCTTGCCGGCGCCGACGACGACACAGCGGCCGCGCGGCTTCTCCGGCAGATGCCGCCGCACCGCCGCTTGCGGCTCTGCGCTGGCGACGGCGGCATCAAAAATTTGCCGGAGGAGGTCGCGTTCGTTCATGGCACGATCCTCTGGCACAAAACGGCGCGGGGCGGCATGGTGCGGAGATGGCAAAAGCAGCTGCCGGAAACATACGGGTCGGCGTCGGCGGCTGGACCTTTCCGCCGTGGCGCGGCGGCTTCTACCCGGATGATCTGCCGCAAAAGCAGGAGCTGCATTATGCCAGCCGGAAGCTGACCTCGATCGAGATCAACGGCACCTATTATGGTTCGCAGAAGCCGGAAAGCTTCGCCAAGTGGCACGACGAAACGCCGGAGGACTTCGTGTTTTCCGTGAAAGGCCCGCGCTTTACGACCAATCGCCGGGTCCTCGGCGAGGCGGCGGAGTCGATCGGGCGGTTTTTCGGCAGCGGCGTGCTGGAACTGCGCGACAAGCTCGGCCCGATCAACTGGCAGTTCGCCCCGACCAAGAAATTCGACGCCGAGGATTTTGAAGCTTTCCTGAAGCTGCTGCCTAAAGAGATCGGCGGCCGCGCTATCCGCCATGTGGTCGAGGTGCGGCATGAGAGTTTTCGTAACCCGGCGTTTATTGCGCTGGCGCGCGCCCATGAAGTTGCCGTCGTCATCGCCGGCGACTCAGCGTTTCCGCGGATCGGCGACCTGACCGCTCCGTTCGTCTACGCCCGGATCATGGGCACGACCGAAGAGCAAGGCCTGGGCTACCCGGCCGCCGCCATCGCCCGCTGGGCCGCGCAAGCCGAAGCCTGGGCCACCGGCAAGGGCACCGACGGTATGGACCCGCTCGCCAAGCCGGCGAAAGCGGTGAAGCGCGACGTGTTCCTCTACGTCATCAGCGGCTTCAAGCCGCTGAACCCCGCCGCCGCCATGGCCATTCTAGACCGGCTTGGATAATCAGCGCCGGGCCTGCGGCAGGTCGGTGATGGTGCCGGCGAACACTTCCGCTGCAAGCCCCACCGTTTCGGAAAGCGTGGGATGCGGATGGATCGTCAGGCCAATATCGGCGTCGTCGGCGCCCATCTCGATCGCCAGCGCCGCCTCGGCGATCAGATCGCCGGCGGCGGGGCCGACGATGCCCGCGCCGAGCAGGCGGCGGGTGTCCTTCTCGAACAACAGTTTGGTAAAGCCCTCGTCCCGGCCCAGCGCCAAGGAGCGGCCGGAGGCGGCCCACGGGAACACCGCCTTGTCGAACGCCACGCCGGTCTTCTTCGCCTCGGTCTCGGTCAGCCCGACCCAGGCGACCTCAGGGTCGGTGTAGGCGACGGAGGGGATGACACGCGCATCAAATCCGGCGTTGTGGCCGCAAGCGACTTCCGCCGCCACCTTGGCCTCGTGCGTCGCCTTGTGCGCCAGCATCGGCTGGCCAACGACATCGCCGATCGCGAAGATATGCGCGATGTTGGTCCGCATCTGCCGGTCCACCTGGATAAAGCCGTTGGTCTGCACGGTGACGCCGGCGGCTTCCGCGCCGAGCAATCGGCCATTGGCGCGGCGGCCGACCGCGACCAGCACTTGGTCGAACAGTGCCGTGCTGTCGCCGTCGGGACCGGAAAGATGGGCCAGCAGCCCGTCCTCCCGCGCCTCGACCTTGTTGATGCTGGTCTTCAGCAGGATCTTGTCGAGCTGTCTGGTCAGGCGCTTCGCCAGGGGTGCCACCAGATCGCGGTCGGCGCCCGGGATCAGCTGGTCCATCAACTCGACCACGGTGACGCGGGAGCCGAGCGCCTCATACACCGTTGCCATCTCCAAGCCGATGATGCCGCCGCCGATCACCAGCAGTTTTGCCGGCACGGATTTGAGGTCGAGCGCGCCGGTGGAATCGATGACGCGGGGATCGCCGGCCGGGATGAACGGCAGCGTCACCGGCTCCGAGCCGGCGGCGATGATCGCCTGGTCGAAGGAGATGGTGCGGGTGCCGGCGGCCCCAGCGACACTGACCATGTTGGGGCCGGTGAACCGCGCCTCGCCGCGCACCACGGTGACGTTGCGGCGGCGGGCGAGGTCGACCAGCCCGCCGGTCAGGCGCTCCACCACCGATTGTTTCCAGCCGCGCAGTTTGTCGAGGTCGAGCGCCGGCGGGCCGAAGCCGACGCCGTGGGCCGAGAGTTCGGCGGCGTCCTTGATGACCTTGGCGGCGTGCAGCAAGGCCTTCGACGGGATGCAGCCGACATTCAGGCAAACGCCCCCCAGCGATTCTCGCCGGTCGATGATCGTCACTTTCGCGCCAAGGTCAGCGGCGCGGAAGGCCGCGGTATAGCCGCCGGGGCCAGCGCCGATCACCAGCAGCGCCGCGTGCTCGTCGGCCGTTCCGCCGGCCGCCGCCGCCGGCGCGGGCGGCGGAACGACCTGCGCCGGCACCGGCGCCGCATGTACCGTCTCGCGTGGCGCGGACACGGGCACCGCCGCGTCGGCGGTTTCCAGCATCGCAACCAGGCTGCCTTCGCTGACCTTGTCGCCGACCGCGACCTTGATCTCGACGATTTTTCCGGCAACCGGCGCCGGCACGTCCAACGTTGCTTTGTCGCTTTCCAGCACAATCAGGGTTTGCTCGGCGGTGACGACATCGCCGACCTTGACGCCGATTTCGATGATCGGGATGTTCTTGAAGTCGCCGATATCCGGGACCTTAACCTCGATCGGCGCGCTCACAGCGAAATCCGCCGGAAGTCGGCCAGCAGCGTCGTGAAGGTGACGAGAAAGCGCGCCGCCTCCGCGCCGTCGATGACGCGGTGATCCCAGGACAGGCTGACCGGCATGATCAGCCGGGGCTGGAAACTCTGGCCATCCCAGACCGGGCTCATCTTGGCTTTCGCGGCGCCGAGAATCGCCACCTCCGGCGCGTTGACGATCGGCGTGAGGCCGGTGCCGCCGATGCCACCGAGAGAGGAAATCGTGAAGCAGCCGCCTTGCATATCGCCCGGCTTCAGCTTGCCATTGCGGCCCTGCGCCGCGAGTTCCCCGGCCTCGGCAGCGATTTCGGTCAGGCCCTTTTTATCGGCGTCCTTGACGACCGGCACGATCAGCCCGTTCGGCGTGTCAGCGGCAAAGCCGATGTGGAAATAGCGCTTCAGGACCAGCTCATCGCCGTCGAGCGAGGCATTGAAGGTCGGGTGCTTCTTCAGCGCCACCACCGCGGCCTTGATCATGAAGGCCAGCATCGTCAGCTTTTCGGCCTTGCCCTGGCGCTCCTTGTTGATGTCGACGCGAAAGGCTTCGAGCGCGGTGACATCGGCCTCGTCGGTGTTCCCGGCATGCGGGATCACGATCGAATTGCGCGACAGGTTGGCGCCGGAGATTTTCTGGATTTTCGAGAGCGGCGCGCGCTCGACCGGGCCGAATTTGGCGAAGTCGATTTTCGGCCAGGGCAACAGGTCGAGGCCAGTGCCAGAGCCAGAGGCGGGTGTTGCCGCTTTGCCGGCGATCGCCTGTTTGACGAAGCCTTGCAGGTCACTGAGCAGAATGCGGCCTTTCGGGCCGCTGCCGCTCACCAGGCCGAGATCGACGCCGAGTTCCCGCGCCGCCCGCCGGATCGACGGCGAGGCGTGCGGCCACGCGCCCGGTGCCGGAGGGGGGACGGCGGGCGACGGTGCGGCGGGCGGCGCGGCGACGGCTTGCGGTGCGGGCGGTGCCGGCGCGGCCGCGGCCGGCGCCGGTGGCGGAGCCGGAGCCGGAGCCTGAGCCGGTGGCGCAGCGGGCGCGGCCACCGCCGCTCCGGTTTCGGCTGGCTCCAGCAGGATCAACGCGCTGCCCTGGCTGACCTTGTCGCCGAGCTTGACCTTGACCTCCTTGATCGTGCCGGCGGCGGGCGACGGCACGTCGATCGTCGCCTTGTCGGACTCCAGCACGACCAGCGCTTCGTCCACGCTGACGGTGGCGCCGGCCGTGGCGAAGATCTCGATGATCGGCACGTTCTTGAAGTCGCCGATGTCGGGGACGAGGATCTCGATGATCTGATTCATGGCGATCAAACCGTCCACGGTGCCGGGCTTTCACGTTTGACCCCGTATCGTTCCGCGGCCTCCACCAGCTTGGCGTGCGGGATCGTCCCCTCCCGCGTCAGTGCTTCCAGCGTTGCCAGCACGATGCTGTGGCGATCCACTTCGAAGAATTTGCGCAAGGCGGCACGGCTGTCGCTGCGGCCGAAGCCGTCGGTGCCCAGTGCGATGAACCGGCCTTCGACATAAGGCGCGATCAGCTGCGGCAGCGCCCGCACGTAATCGGTCGCGGCGACCACCGGCGTCTTGCCGGGCAGCAGGGCTTCGACATGGCTGCGCCTTGTCTCCGGTGCGGCGCCCAGCCGCCGGGTCCGCTCGACCTCGGCGGCGTCGCGTGCCAGCTCGCTGAAACTCGTGGCGCTGAAGATTTCGCTGGCGATGCCGAATTCTTCCATCAAGATATCCGCCGCGGCGATCACCTCGCGCAGGATGGTGCCGGAGCCGAGCAGCCGCACCTGCGCCGCCGCCTCGCCGCGGGTGCCGAACTTGTACATCCCCTTGATGATGTCGGCCTCCGCGCCCGGCGTCAGCGACGGTTGCGGGTAATTCTCGTTCATAACGGTGATGTAATAGAACTCGTCGCGCTGCTCCTCCATCATCCGCCGCGCGCCGACATCCATGATAACCGCCAGCTCGCCGGCGAAAGCCGGGTCGTAGGCGCGGCAGTTCGGCACGGTCGCCGCTACCAGATGGCTGGAACCGTCCTGGTGCTGCAAGCCCTCGCCCCCAAGCGTGGTGCGGCCGGCGGTCGCGCCCAGCAAAAAGCCGCGCGAGCGCTGGTCGGCAGCCGCCCAGATCAGGTCGCCGACCCGCTGGAAGCCGAACATCGAGTAGTAGATATAGATCGGCAGCATCGCCAGGCCGTGCGCGCTGTACGATGTCGCGGCGGCGACCCAGGAGGAGATGGCGCCGGCTTCGGTTATGCCCTCTTCCAGCAACTGGCCGTTACGGACCTCGCGGTAATACAGCATGGAGCTGGCGTCTTCCGGCTCGTAAAGCTGGCCGACCGGCGAGTAGATGCCGACCTGCCGGAACAGGTTGGCCATGCCGAAGGTTCGCGCTTCGTCGGCGACGATCGGCACGATGCGCGGCCCGATCTGCTTGTCTTTCAACAGCCCGCCCAGCATCCGCACCGCCGCCGTGGTGGTGGACATCTCCTTGCCGTCGGCTTCCAGAGCGAACTGCGCATAGCTCGCCAGCGGCGGCACCGGCACCGTTTCCGGCGCGTTGCGCTGCCGCTCCGGCGTATAGCCGCCGAGGGCCTCGCGGCGGGCCCGCAAATAGGTCAGCTCGGCACTGCCTTCCGCCGGCTTGTAAAGCCTGAGGCCGGCGACCTCGTCATTGGTCAGTGGCAGGCTGAAGCGGTCGCGGTATTCCAGCAGCGCCTCGACGTCGAGCTTCTTGGCCTGGTGCGCCGTCATCCGGGACTCGCCGGCATTGCCCATGCCGTAGCCCTTCTTGGTCTTGGCCAGGATCACCGTCGGCCGACCTTTATGGGCTTTTGCGGCGGCGAAGGCGGCGTGCAGCTTGCGGAAGTCATGGCCGCCCCGCTTCAGCGCGTTGATCTCGGCATCCGACATGGTTTTCGCCAGCGCCGCCGAGCCGGCTTCGCGCTCGAAAAACTTCGAGCGGTTGTAGTCGCCATCCTTGGCGCCAAGCGTCTGATACTCGCCGTCCACGGTTTCGGCGAAGCGGCGCAGCAGCACGTTGTCGGTGTCGCGCGAGAACAGCGCGTCCCACTCCGAACCCCACAGCACCTTGATCACGTTCCAGCCGGCGCCGGAAAACAGCGCCTCGAACTCCTGGATGACCTGGCCGTTGCCGCGCACCGGCCCGTCCAGACGTTGCAGGTTGCAGTTGATGATGAAGGTCAGGTTGTCGAGCCCTTCGCGCGCCGCCAGCGTCAGGCCGCCGATCGATTCCGGCTCGTCCATCTCGCCGTCGCCGAACACGCCCCACACATGGCGGTCGCTCGCCGGCTTCAGGCCGCGATTTTCAAGATAGCGGATGAACCGGGCCTGGTAGATCGAGCTGATCGGCCCGATGCCCATGGAGCCGGTCGGGAACTGCCAGAAATCCGGCATCAGCCAGGGGTGCGGATAGGAGCATAGCCCGTTGCCGCTCAACTCCTGGCGGTACTTGGTCAGCCGCTCTTCGGCCAGCCGGCCCTCCAGAAACGCTCTTGCGTAGATGCCCGGCGCCGAATGCGGCTGATAGAAGATCAGGTCGCCGGGGTCGGCGGCGGAACCGGCGCGGAAGAAATGGTTGAACCCGACCTCGAAGATCTCCGCCGCCGAGGCGTAGCTCGCGATGTGGCCGCCGAGGTCGCCGTAAGCCTGGTTGGCCCGCATCACCATCGCCAGCGCGTTCCAGCGCAGGATCGAGGTGATCCGCTCCTCGATGCCGAGGTCGCCCGGATAGGCGCCTTGCCGCTCCAGCGGGATGGTGTTGCGGTAGGCCGAAAACTGCTGCGTTGAATCGACCCCGCCGACCTGCCGCAGCGCGTCCTCCAACTGATGCACCAGGAAGCGGCCGCGCTCGGCGCCGCCCTCGCGTATCACGGCGCGGAGCGAATCCAGCCACTCCCGGGTTTCCCCGGGATCGGCGTCCCGTCCGGGGTTCGAAGCGGCTTCGATCGAAGCGGAAATACCGTCCATGGCGCCCTGCTTTTTGTTGGTTGCGACTACCAGTTTACAGTAGCCGAGGAACGATGATAGGTTTTGCTGAATTTGATTGTGTTACAGCCAGTTTGCGGCATTAATTCCTTATAAAGTGTGTTTTAGGAGCATAGTGTGCCGGCGCTCAGTCCCGATGCGATCGACATAAAAATCCTGAATCTGCTGCAGGAAAACGCCAAGCTGACCAATGTCGAGCTTTCCGCGAAGGTCAATTTGTCGCCCTCCCCCTGCCTGGCGCGGGTGCGGGCGCTGGAGCAGGCGGGCGTCATCGGCCAGTACGTGACGCTACTGGACCCGCTGAAGGTCGGGCTCGGCCTCAGCGTCTTCATCCAGATCGTTCTGGAACGTCAGGTCGACCGCAACCTCGATGATTTCCAGTTGAAAATCGCGCTCTACCCGGAGGTCATGGAGTGCTACCTGATGACCGGCGACTTCGACTACCTGATCCGCGTCGCGGTCGCGGACATGGCGGCGCTGGAGCGGTTTATCCTGGACAAGCTGACCAAGATCCCCGGCCTCTCGAACATCAAATCCAGCTTCGCGCTGAAACGGGTCAAGTACAAAACCGCGCTGCCGTTGCAGCCGGCCCGGCCTTGAGCGCGCCCGCAAATTTGCTGGTATTCGCGCCACGCACTGGAATTACGAATGGTTCGGGGTAATAACGGCGCAAACGGGGAGATATTATAGTGCAAAGTACCGAGGTTCGCGTTTATCCGTCGAAGACCAAACTGGCCCGCGAAGACCAACTGGCCTGGAAGATCGCCGCCGTCGCCGCCGACAAGGTCGCGGTCCAGAAGGACGTGGCGGCGATGATCGTCAACCGCATTATCGACAATGCCTCGGTTGCCATTGCCTCGGTCAACCGCCGGCCGGTCGTCTCGGCGCGCGGCATGGCTCTCGGCCATCCACGCAAAGCGGGTGCCACGGTGTTCGGCGTGCCCTCGCGCCTCACGGTCAGCCCAGAATGGGCGGCCTGGGCGAACGGCACCGCGGTGCGCGAACTCGACTACCACGACACGTTCCTGGCGGCCGACTACTCCCATCCCGGCGACAACATCCCGCCGATCCTGGCGGTCGCGCAGACCATGGAGCGCTCCGGCCGCGACCTAATCCGCGGCATCGCCACCGGCTACGAAATCCAGATCGACCTGGTGCGGGCGATCTGCCTGCACGAGCACAAGATTGACCACATCGCGCATCTATGTCCGGCGCAGGCTGCCGGCATCGGTACGCTGCTCGGATTGAAGGCCGACGTCATTTACCAGGCGGTGCAGCAGGCGGTACACGTCTCTTTCACCACAAGGCAGTCCCGCAAGGGCGAGATTTCCTCCTGGAAGGCGTTCGCCCCGGCGCATTCCGGCAAGCTCGCCATCGAGGCGGTGGACCGCGCGATGCGGGGCGAAGGCGCGCCGAGCCCGATTTACGAGGGCGAGGATTCCGTGATCGCCTGGCTGCTCGACGGCAAGGACGCGCTCTACAACGTCGGGTTGCCGGCCCCCGGCGAGCCGAAGCGCGCGATCCTGGACAGCTATACCAAGGAACATTCCGCCGAGTATCAAAGCCAGGCGCTGATCGACCTCGCCTTCCGAATGCGCGAGCAGATCGAGGACATCGAGGCGATCGAGAAGATCGTCATCCACACCTCGCACCATACGCACTACGTGATCGGCACCGGGGCCAATGATCCGCAGAAGATGGACCCGAAAGCCAGCCGCGAGACGCTCGACCACTCGATCATGTACATCTTCGCGGTGGCTTTGCAGGACGGCGCATGGAACCACGAGACCAGCTACGCGCCCAAGCGTGCCGGCCGGGCCGACACGGTGCGGCTGTGGCAGAAGATCGAAACGCGGGAAGACCCGGAATGGACCCGGCGCTACCACACGCTCGACATCGACGACAAAGCGTTCGGCGCGCGGATCGAGATCGTCTTCAAGGACGGCAACACGCTGGTCGACGAGATGGCGGTCGCCAACGCCCACCCGCTCGGCGCCAAGCCGTTCGTGCTGGAAGACTACATCCACAAGTTCCAGAGCATCACCGACGGCATCATCACCACGCGGGAAAGCAACCGGTTCCTCGAGGCCGCGCAGAACCTCTCGAAGCTCGGCGCCGGCGAGCTTGGGCAACTGAACGTCGCCTTGTCGGCGGGCCGGTTGGCCGAGTCGAAACCCGGCATCTTTTGAGGACAACGCGATGAACGAGACGATCACGCCGAAGCCGAAGAAATCCGTCGCACTCTCCGGCGTGCCGGCGGGCAACACCGCGCTGTGCAGCGTCGGCCGCACCGGCAACGACCTGCATTACCGGGGCTACGACATCCTCGATGTCGCGGAGGCGTGCGAGTTTGAGGAGATCGCTTATCTCCTGGTCCACGGCGCGCTGCCGAACCAGGCCGATCTCGCGGCTTACAAGACCAAGCTCAAGGCGTTGCGCGGGCTGCCGGCTTCGGTGAAACGGGTGCTGGAAGCGATCCCCGCGGCGGCGCATCCGATGGACGTGATGCGGACATACGTCTCGGCAGTGGGCTGCGTGCTGCCGGAGCCGCACGACCACAACCAGGCGGACGCCCGCGATATCGCCGACCGGTTGATGGCCTCCCTCGGCTCGGCCTTGCTATACTGGTATCACTACGCCACCAACGGCAAGCGGATCGACGTCGAGACCGACGATGATTCCATCGGCGGCCATTTCCTGCATCTGCTGCATGGCAAGGCGCCTTCGGCGTCCTGGGTGCGGGCGATGCACACCTCGCTGGTGCTATATGCCGAACACGAGTTCAATGCTTCGACCTTCACCTGCCGGGTCATCGCCGGCACCGGATCGGACATCTATTCGGCGATCACCGGCGGCATCGGCGCGCTGCGCGGACCGAAACATGGCGGCGCCAACGAGGCGGCGTTCGAGATCCAGAAGCGCTACGCCGACGCCGACGAGGCGGAGGCCGATATCCGTCGGCGCGTCGACGCAAGGGAAGTGGTGATCGGCTTTGGCCATCCGGTTTACACGATCTCCGATCCGCGCAACGTCGTCATCAAGCGGGTCGCCCGGCAGCTGAGCGAAGAGGCCGGCAGCATGAAGATGTTTTCCATTGCCGAGCGGCTGGAAAGCGTGATGGCCGAAACCAAGAAGATGTTCCCGAATCTCGACTGGTTTTCGGCGGTCTCCTACCACATGATGGGCGTGCCGACCGCGATGTTCACGCCGCTGTTCGTGGTTTCACGGACTTCCGGCTGGAGCGCCCATGTCATCGAGCAGCGCATCGACGGCAAGATCATCCGGCCGTCGGCGAATTATACCGGACCGGAAAATCTAGAATTTGTACCGATCGAGAACCGCCCATGACCTACCTGCGCGCCTCCGACCTGCCGCAACTGAACGCCGGGGAGCGGTTCCGGGCGCTGCTGCGGCAGCCCGGCATCCTCGGCATCCCCGGCACCCATAATGGCCTGGCGGCGCAGCAGGCCAAGGCCGCCGGCTTCACTGCCTGTTACCTCTCCGGCGCCGCGATGACCGCTTCCATGGGGCTGCCCGATCTCGGCATCATCACGGTCGAGGAAGTGTGTTTCTTCGTCCGGCAGGTCACCCGTGCTTCCGGCCTGCCGGTGCTGGTGGACGGCGACACCGGCTACGGCGAGGCGTTGAATGTGATGGCGATGGTGCGCTCCTTCGAGGATGCCGGCGCCGCCGCGGTGCATCTGGAAGACCAGATTTTGCCGAAGAAATGCGGCCACCTGAACGACAAGAAACTGGCGGCGCCGGCGGACATGGCGGCCAAGGTTTCCGCCGCCGCGCACGCCCGCCGGCATCTGTACATCATTGCCCGCACCGACGCCGCGGCCTCCGAAGGCATGGACGGCGCCGTGGCGCGGGCCAAGCTCTACATGGAAGCCGGCGCCGACGCGATTTTTCCGGAGGCGATGAACACCGCCGAGATGTTCCGGGAGTTCGCGCGCCGGATGCCGGGTGTGCCGCTGCTCGCCAACATGACCGAATTCGGCCGCACGCCGTTTTTCACGAAACAGGAGTTCGAGGATTTCGGCTACAAGATGGTGATCTGGCCGGTCACTTCGCTGCGCGTCGCGGCGTTGGCGCAGGAGAAGCTGTTCCGGGCCGTCGCCCGCGACGGCGGCGCGCAGAACTGCGTCGATGCGATGCTGACCCGCAAGGACCTGTACGCGACGATCGACTATGACGGGTTCGAGGCGCTGGACGCGACCATCGTGAAGACCATTGTGCCGGAAGCGATGCCGCAATAACGTTCGACAGGCTGAAGCAAAACGCAAGCAGCCGCCGGCGCGCGGAGACGATGGCTTGTGAGACGCTTTAAACGCCTGCTGGTCGCCAACCGTTCGGAAATCGCCATCCGGGTGTTCCGGGCCGCGACCGAACTCGGCATTCAGACGATCGCGATCTATCCCGAGCACGACAAGCTCTCGCTGCATCGTTTCAAGGCGGACGAAGCCTATCTGATCGGCCGCGGTAAAGGGCCGATCGAGGCCTATCTTTCCATCGACGAAGTGATCCGCGTCGCCAAGTCGGCGGGCGCGGACGCCATCCATCCCGGCTACGGCTTCCTCTCCGAGAATCCCGATTTCGCCGATGCCTGCGCCGCCGCGGACATCGTCTTCATCGGCCCCGCGCCGGAAACGATGCGCAGCCTCGGCAACAAGGTCTCGGCGCGCAACCTCGCGGTATCGGTCGGCGTACCGGTGATGCCGGCGACCGCGCCGCTGCCCGATGATGGCGCCGAGATCAAGCGGCTCGCCGCCGAAATCGGCTACCCGGTGATGCTGAAAGCGAGCTGGGGCGGCGGCGGGCGCGGAATGCGGCCGATCGAGAGCGAGGCCAGCCTGCTGGACGACGTGCTGGCCGCCAAACGCGAGGCCAAGGCCGCGTTCGGCAATGACGAGGTGTATCTCGAAAAACTGGTGCGCCGCGCCCGCCATGTCGAAGTGCAGCTGCTGGGCGATGAGCATGGCGGCCTGGTGCATCTGTTCGAGCGCGACTGCTCGATCCAGCGCCGCCACCAGAAGGTGATCGAACGCGCCCCGGCGCCGTATCTGGCGGAAGAGGACCGCAAAAAGCTGTGCGACGCGGCGCTCGCCATCGGCCGCGCCACAAACTACCGCAACGCCGGCACGGTCGAGTTCCTGATGGACATGGAAACCGGCGCTTTCTATTTCATCGAGGTCAATCCACGGGTGCAGGTGGAACACACGGTGACCGAGGTGGTCACCGGCATCGACATCGTCAAAGCGCAGATCCACATCGCCGAGGGCGGCCATATCGGCAACCTCGCGGAAACCGGCGTGCCGGCGCAGGCCGACATCAGGCTCAGCGGCCACGCTTTGCAATGCCGCATCACCACCGAGAACCCGGAGAACAACTTCATTCCGGATTACGGGCGGATCACCGCCTATCGCGGCGCCTATGGCTTCGGTATCCGGCTGGATGGCGGCACCGCCTATTCCGGCGCAGTGGTGACGCGGTTTTACGACGCGCTGTTGGAAAAAGTCACCGCCTGGGCGCCGACGCCGGAGGAAGCGATTGCCCGGATGGACCGCGCCTTGCGCGAATACCGCATCCGCGGCGTCGCCACCAACCTCGCCTTTCTCGAGGCGCTGCTGAACCATCCGGATTTCATCGCCAACAAATACAGCACCCGGTTCATCGACAACACGCCGGAGCTGTTCCAGGTGGCCAAGCGCCGCGACCGCGCCACAAAATTGCTGCGCTACATCGCGGACGTGACCGTCAACGGCCACCCGGAAACCCGCGGCAAGCCGGCGCCGGCGGCGGGCGCCCGCGTGCCGGAAGCGCCGCGCTTCGGCAACGAACGCGCGGATGGCAGCAAGCAACGGCTCGACAATCTTGGCCCAAAGGGCTTCGCCGACTGGATGCTGGCCGAGCCGCGCGCGCTGGTGACCGACACCACGATGCGCGACGCCCACCAGTCGCTGCTGGCAACCCGGATGCGCAGCTACGACATCGTCACCGCTGCCAAGGCCACGTCCGTTGCGTTGCCGGAATTGCTGTCGCTGGAATGCTGGGGCGGGGCGACCTTCGACGTTTCGATGCGCTTCCTCTCCGAAGGGCCGTGGGAGCGCCTGCAACTGGTGCGGGAGCGAGCGCCGAACATTTTGCTGCAGATGCTGCTGCGCGGCGCCAACGGCGTCGGCTACACCAACTATCCGGACAACGTCGTCAAATTCTTCGTCCGCCAGGCCGCCGCCGGCGGCATCGACCTGTTCCGCATTTTCGACTGCCTGAACTGGGTCGAGAACATGCGGGTCGCGATCGACGCTGTGTGCGAGACCGGCAAACTGGCGGAAGGCGCGCTGTGTTACACTGGCGACATCCTGGACCCCGACCGGGCAAAATATTCGCTCGACTACTACGTGGGTCTGGCCAAGGAACTGGAAGCCGCCGGCTGCCACATCCTGGCGATCAAGGACATGGCCGGGCTACTGAAGCCTTCTGCCGCCGGTGTGCTGGTGCGGGCCTTGAAAAACGCTGTCGGCCTACCGATCCATCTGCACACGCACGACACATCCGGGATTTCCGGCGCCACCGTGTTGGCCGCCGTTGAAGCCGGGGTGGATGCGTTTGACGCCGCCATGGACCCGATGTCCGGCCTGACCTCGCAGCCCTGCCTCGGCTCCCTGGTGGAGGCGCTGCGCCACACCGAACGCGACACCGGCCTCGACCCCGAGGCGATCCGGCGCCTGAGTTTTTACTGGGAAGGCGTGCGTGGCCAGTACGCCGCCTTCGAAAGCGACCTGCAATCCGGCGCCTCGGAGGTTTACCTGCACGAGATGCCGGGCGGGCAGTTCACCAATCTGCGCGAGCAGGCGCGCTCGATGGGGCTGGAGACGCGTTGGCATGAGGTCGCCCGCGCCTATCGCGACGCCAACCGGATGTTCGGCGACATAGTCAAGGTCACGCCGTCCTCCAAGGTGGTGGGCGACATGGCGCTGATGATGGTGAGCCAGGGGCTGACCACGGACGACGTTCTGAACCCGGAACGGGAAATCTCCTTCCCGCAATCGGTCGTGGAAATGCTGCGCGGCGACCTTGGCCAGCCGCCCGGCGGCTGGCCGGCCGCGTTGCAGAAAAAAGTGCTGCGGGACCAGGCGCCGATCACCGTGCGGCCCGGCTCGCTGATTCCGCCGGCCGATCTGGAAGCCGTCCGCAAAACCGCGGCGGAGCGCTGCGGGATCGCCTTCAACGACCAGATACTGGCGTCCTACCTGATGTACCCCGATGTGTTCACCAACTTCAACGCGGCCATCCGCACCTACGGCCCGGTTTCCGTGCTGCCGACGCCGGTTTATTTTTACGGCATGAAGCCCGGCGAAGAGATCGCGGTGACGATCCAGTCCGGCAAAACCATGATCATCAGCCTGCAGACCATCAGCGACACTGACGAGGACGGCAATGTGCGGGTGTTCTTCGAACTGAACGGCCAGCCGCGCATCGTCAGCGTGCCGAATCGCAGCGTTGCCGCCGCCCGCCCGGCGCGGCGCAAGGCCGAGGATGGCGACGCCACGCAACTGGGCGCGCCGATGCCGGGCTCCATCTCGGCGATCCTGGTGCGCGAAGACCAGGCGGTGAAACAGGGCGAGCCGCTGCTGGCGATCGAGGCAATGAAGATGGAAGCCCGCATCGCCGCCCCCCGCGACGGCACGGTAAAATCCATCGCCGTCCGGGTCGGCGAGCAGGTGGAGCCGAAAGACCTGCTGATCGAGTTCGCAGCTTAGAGCTACCCTGCCGCAACCGGCAGTTTGAACACCCGCACCGCCACCGACTTCGCTGCCGGCACCTTACTCTTTTCGGCGTAATGCCAAAGCGGGATCAGCGCGTTGGTCTCGGGATAATAGGTGGCGATATTGCCGGGCGGAATGTTATAAACGGTGACGCGAAACCCGGTCATCTCGCGCTTGATGTCGTCGTTGGAAACCGCCGCGATCCCGACCATTTCGCCGTCCGCGAGGCCGAGCCGGGCGATGTCTTGCGGCGCCATCAGCACCACCATCCGGGTGCCCTTGATGCCGCGAAAGCGGTCGTCATAGCCGTAGATCGTGGTGTTGAACTGGTCGTTGCTGCGTAGCGTCATCATGCGCAACACCCCCACCCCATCCGCCGGCATGTCGGCATCGACAGCCAGGCTTTTCGGCGTGACGATCCGGGCCTTTTTGGTCTCGGTTTCCCACACCCGCCGGCACGCCGGCAGATTGCGGTGGAAGCCGCCCGGCCGCCACATCCGCGTCTCCATGTCCTCGAAGTCTGGATAGATCGCGCCGATCTCGGCGCGCACCAACGCGTAGTCGGCGACCCACTTGTCCCACGGCACAAACGGGTTCGGGGCCAATGCCGCCTTCGCGATCCCGGCGACAATCGCAGGCTCCGACAACAGATACGCGCTCGCCGGCGGCCGCGTGCCCTTGGAGCCGTGGATGCAGGCGGTGCTGTCTTCCATGGACACCGCCTGGTCGCCCGAAGCCTGGGTATCGCGCTCGATCCGGCCGAGGCAGGGCAGGATGTACGAGACCTCGCCATGCACCAGATGGCTACGGTTCAGCTTGGTGGAAATCTGCACGGTCAGCCGCATCCTCGACCAGGCTTTTTCCATCGCTTCGCGCTCCGGCACGGCGCGGACGAAATTGCCGCCCAGCATCAGGAACGCCTTGATCTTGCCGTCGAGGATCTTCTCGCAGGCATCGACTGTGTTGAGGCCGGTGTGCCGCGGCGGCTCGAACCGGTAGCGCGCGGCAAATTTATCGAGCGGCACCAGTTCCGGCTTCTCAGAGATGCCGACAGTGCGCTCGCCCTGCACATTCGAATGGCCGCGCACCGGGAACGGCCCGGTGCCGGGCCGCCCGATATTGCCGCGCAGCAGCAGCAGGTTCATCACCATCTGGACGTTCTGCACGCCGGCGCGATGCTGGGTCAGGCCCATGCCGTAGAATATGATCACCCGTTCGGCCTTGGCGTAGACGCTGGCGGCACCCTCCAGCGCCCGCCGCGACAAGCCTGAAACCCGCTCGATCTCCGCCCAATCGGTGGCGCGAACCATCGCGGCAAAATCCTCCAGCCCGTCGGTGTGTTCGGCCAGGAACGCATGGTCCAGCACCTTGGGCCTGGCCGCCGCCTGCGCCTCGTCGTCCCAGGCGAACAGCGCCTTGCACATCCCGACGATGGCGGCAGTGTCGCCTCCCAGATGCAGTTGGTGGTATTGCGTGCTGATCGGCGTCGCATGCCTGGTGATCATCTCGGACGGCGATTGCGGATTGGTGAAGCGCTCCAGCCCGCGTTCCCGGATCGGGTTAAAGGTGATGATCGCGGCGCCGCGCCGATGTGCCTCCTGCAGCGGATGCAGCGCCCGCGGCGAATTGGTCCCCGGGTTCTGCCCGAAAAAGAACAGGCAATCGGCTTTGCCGATATCCTCGTACGTGGCGGTGCCGACGGCGACGCCGATGCTCTCCTTCAAGCCCACGGATGTACTTTCGTGACACATATTCGAGCTGTCGGGCAGGTTGTTGGTGCCGAACAGGCGGGCCGCCAGCGCCCACATGAAAGAGGTTTCCAGCGACGCGCGGCCGGAGGCGTACCAAACCGTCTCGTCGGGCTGCATCGTCTTCATTTCCCGGCCGATTTCCGCGAAAGCATCCGCCCATGCCACCGCAACGTACTTATCGGTCGCGGCATCCCAACGCAGCGGCTGCGTCAGCCGGCCCTGCTGCTCCAGGGCATAATCTTCCCAGCCGCGCAGTTCCGCGCAGGTATGCCGGGCAAAGAATGCCGGCGTGGTGCGATGCCGGGTGATCTCCCAGGCCGTCGCCTTCACGCCATTTTCGCAATACTCGAAGGCATGGTGGTCGGCGGGCTTCGGCCAGGCGCAGCTGACGCAGGCAAAGCCATCCGGCTTGTTCTGGCGTAGCAGCGTCGTCGCGCCGATCTCCGGTACGGCCTCGCGGGTCAGAATGTCGCCCAGTGAGCGTACCGAACCCCAGCCGCCGGCCGGACCCTTATACGGGGTGGTGGAGATTTTCCTGGTCATCGGCGGCTCCTAGCTCGGTCCAACTTGATACAGCCAGGCCCGGCACCCACCAATCCGCCGCAGGTTTAAGTTTTGTTTACATCCACGTTGCGGCCGCGCCGGCTCAGCGCCTCGACACGCGCCAGCAATTCGGCGAACGCGAACGGCTTGGCCAGATAATCGTCCCCGCCGGCCTTCAGCCCCGAAACCTTGTTGGTCGATTCGCCAAGCCCCGAGAGTATCAGCACCGGCGTGTCGTTCTGCTGGCGGCGCAGGTTGGAGATCAAGTCAAGCCCGTCAGCCGCGTCGGGCAGCATCCGGTCTAGAATGACAACATCGTATTTTTCGGCGGCGAGGCGTTCGACGCCGACCTGCGCGCAATCGGCATGGATCACATTATGACCCTCCTCGCGCAGGCCTTTGATGACGAAGCCTGCAACATTCTTGTCGTCCTCGATCAACAAAATGCGCAAGCTGTGCCCCCTTCCCGGTTTGACTCGGCGCCTCACGAACCGGTGTACCCCGTCTTCGCGCGCCTGAACCTACAGGTCAATGGCATTCAGCCGGCGACGATGACTGTGTCTCGTCCCGCCGCCTTGGCGCGATACAGCGCGGCGTCGGCGAGTTTGAGCAACTCGAGCGCCTCGAAATGTTCCGAGGGCACAAGGCTCGCGAGGCCGGCGCTGACCGTGATAATCCCGCACGCTCCGTCTTCATGGAGGATGGCGAGGTCCCTGATCCGCAACCGGATCAGCTTGCAGAGATGGTTGGCGCCATCGCTGTCGGTGGCCGGCAGGATCAATGCAAACTCCTCGCCGCCATAGCGCACCACGACATCGCCAGGGCGCGAGACCGAACGCGCCAACTGCGCCGCGATTTCCTGCAGACAGGCATCGCCGGCCTGGTGGCCGTAAGCGTCGTTGAACGTCTTGAAATTATCCACGTCTATCATCACGACCGCCAACGGCTCATCGTAGCGTCGGCAGCGCCGCCATTCGGTGGCGAGGGTCTTGTCGAACAACCGCCGGTTGCCGAGGTTGGTCAGTGCGTCGGTCAACGTTAACTTATCGAGCACCTCGTTGGCGACGGTGACCAACTTATAGCCAAGCAGCACGTCGTTCAGCAACGTGACCAGGACGAAAAGCACCGAGCCGAGCCCGCCAACCCGCGCCATGTACCACCCAATGGTATAGCGGGCGCCGCCGCAAGAACCGAGGCAAACATCCGCCAGCGCCGCCAACATGCTCAGGGCCAGCCAGATATCCTCAGCGGTACGAAGGCGAAATTTGAACAATAGAAAACCGGTAGCGGCAACATTCAAGCCGATCAAAACCGTCCTGACGGTTAGGCCCTCGGCACCTGGAAAGAAGACAACACCGCGTAAGGACGGCGGCAGATGGCGGACCCCGGCAAAGGCAAAATAACCGATTGCCCCCAACATCAACAGACAGACCACCGCCGCTTGGCGCAGGCGGGGCGGGGCCAATCCGTCCGGCCGCGCGCGCGCGCAATAGCCGATCATCAGGATCGCGAAACCACCGTACCAGAAAACCCAGAGCCAAGGGGCGCTTTGAGCCGTGCCGATGATGATGCCGGGCACCAGAGCGCCCGGGTATGCCAATAGATATAAGATCGAAACGATGCCGCAAAAGAAAAAGGCAACCGCCAGATTCATGCGGTTGCCATCCTTCTCGATCCGCGCTTTGTAAACCAGCAATTGGGCGATCAGAAAGTTCAAAATGATCAGAATTGTCGAATATGCGGCGATAAACCCGGGGACGACGAGAAACGGACGGTTTGCCAGCGGTGCCATGACCCCGACCAACACGACAAGGAAGACAGCGATAACGGCAGCGAACTTGCGTTCGGTCGTAGAGGCAAGACGACGCGGCCGAAACGCTTGCCATGTGTCGTCTCTCGGTAAATCAGGCGCCGCCGCGGTAACCGAATCCCGACTTTGCGGCGCCAAAACTTCGGGTGGAATAGCTTGCTTGAACAGGCCTGACTCGGTCATGGTTCCGTCGACCATTTATTGTCTCGTCCCGGCCGGCCAACAGGCGTGTGGCTCCACCTTCCTGATGAGCAAAATTACATGAATAAGAAACTTAACACTTCTCTGCATACGGCCTGGCCCGTCGAAAAACGTGCGAAAGGCCCATGTCCCACCGCTGCGGGGCAGTATCATGAGCAACATTTAAGATTTGCTTGCCGCGATCGTTTCGCCGATGCCCGCGGCCTTGCCGGCCGGCAAGCCCGCCCCATGTGCCGCTAAAGGAGTTTGAACATGGCGCGTTCTTCCCGTGCGACCAAGACGCCCAAACCGGACTCATCCGGCGGCGCCCGCAGCCTTTGGTCCGGGCAGCTTCGGCTTGCCCTGGTTTCGGTGCCGGTGCAGCTCGTCTCGGCTGTCAAAACCGGCGCCAGGCTGGCGTTCCACCAGATCGACAAAAGCACCGGCAAGCGCATCCGTTATGAAAAAGTCGCACCCGGCATCGGCAAGGTCGAGGCCGACAACATCGTCAAGGGCTTTGAGGTCTCAAAAGGCCAGTACGTCTTCATCACCGACGAGGACATTGACCAGGTCAAGATCGAGGCCCGGCGCACCATCGACCTGATGCAATTCGTCGACCACTGCGAGATCGACCCGATCTATTTCGACAAACCCTATTACGTGCTGCCGGACGGAGATCTTGCGGAAGAAGCCTATGGCGTGCTGCGGGACGCCTTGCGCGCCACCGGCAAGATGGGCCTCGGTCAGTTCGTGATGCGCGGCCGGGAATATGTTGTGGCGCTGAAACCCTGCGGCGCCGGGCTGATGCTGGAGACGTTGCGCTTTGCCGACGAAGTCCGCGCCGCGGCTCCCCTATTCGCCGATGTCGGCGAGGACAAACCAAACGAGGAGTTGCTCGACCTCGCCAAGGAGCTGATCAACCGCAAGGCAGCCAAATTCGAACCGGCCAAGTTCCACGACCACTACACCGAGGCGCTGCGGGCGATGATCGACGCCAAGGCCAAGCACAAGCCGGTGACGGTGGACGAGGATGACGGCCCGAACCGCAACAACGTGATCGACCTGGTCGAGGCGCTGCGCCGCAGCGTCCAGGACAACCAGCCGAAGGCAGCAGCCAAGACGGAGACCAAGGCGCCGGCCAAAGCCGAAGCCAAGGCGCCGGCGAAACGGGCGCGGGCGAAATAATGCCGCGCGCCGCGGCACCCGACCCGCTTACCACCTACCGCGCCAAGCGCCGCTTTGCCGAGACGCCGGAGCCGAGCGGCGCCACCACCGCCGCCGTGGCGGGTGCCAGCTACCTGATCCAGAAACACGACGCGACCCGGCTGCATTACGACTTCCGGCTGGAATTGGACGGCGTGCTGCTGAGCTGGGCGGTGACCAAGGGCCCAAGCTACGACACCAAGGACCGCCGCCTCGCGGTGCGGACCGAAGATCACCCTCTGGATTACGGCAGTTTCGAAGGCACCATCCCAAAAGGCAATTACGGCGGCGGCACCGTGATGCTGTGGGACACCGGCACCTGGGAGCCGGTCGGCGACCCGCACGAGGGGCTGGAAAAGGGCAAGCTCGTCTTTTTGTTGCACGGCAAGCGGCTGGTCGGCCGCTGGGGCCTGATCCGGATGAAGCCGCGCGAGAAGGACCGCAACGAAAACTGGCTGCTGATCAAGGAAAAGGACGAGTACGCCAACACCGAACCGGACATTCTTGAGCGGGAGCTGACCAGCGTCACCACCGGGCGCGACCTTTCCGCCATAGCTGCCGGCGGCAAGCCGAAGCGGCAAAGCAAAGCCCCCCTGCCCGGCTTCACCGAGCCGATGCTGGCGCAGCTGGTGGACGCGCCGCCGACCGGCGAGGGCTGGATCTACGAGATCAAATACGACGGCTACCGCGCCCAGATCGCCGCCAGCGGTGAAACGGTAAAAGTCTTCACCCGCTCCGGCCTCGACTGGACCGAGAAGTTCCCTGACGTCGCCAAAGCCACGGCGGCGCTCAACCTGGACGGCGCGCTGATCGACAGCGAGATCGTGGTGCTGGACGACAAGGGCCGCAGCGATTTCGGCGCCCTGGTCACGGCGCTCGAATCCGGCAAGGGGCGGATGAGCTGCTTTGCGTTCGACCTGTTGCGGCTGGGCGGCGCCGATCTCGCGCAGCAGCCGCTTACCGCCCGCAAGGCGGCGCTGCAGGCGTTGCTCGGCACGCCGAAGCCGGATGCGGTGATCCAATACAGCGCCGACATCACGCCGCCCGGCGACAACGGCGGCAAGAAGCTGCTGGAGACCGCTTGCCGGCACGGCCTCGAAGGTATCATCGCCAAGCGCGCCGTAGCACCTTACCGCGCCGGCCGGCACGGTGGCTGGCTCAAGATCAAATGCGGGCACGAACAGGAGTTCCTGATCCTCGGCTTTGCCGCCTCGGACAAGGCGCGGGCTTTTTCCTCGATCCTGCTCGGCCTGCGGGAGGGCGAGGCGATCCGCTATGTCGGCCGGGTCGGCACCGGCTTCACCGAGGCGACGCTGGCGCAACTGGCGGTATTGCGCGACCGGCACAGAACCGACAAGCCGGCGGCCAGCGACATCCCGGCGCCGATGCGCCGCGGGGTGACCTGGGTGGCGCCGGTGCTGGTGGCGGAGATTTCCTTCGCCGGCTGGACCCGGGACAACAACGTCCGGCACGGCGCGTTTCTCGGCCTGCGGCAGGACAAGAAGCCGACCGAGATCGTCAAGGAAACGCCGAAGAAGGTCAGCGCCGTGGTGGCCTCGGCCGACCGCACCGACCTGGACGGCGTGAAGATCAGCCACGGCGAAAAAATCGTCTATCCCGATCCCGGCATCACCAAGCTGGAAATCGCCAGTTACATCCAGGCCGCGGGCAAAGCGATGCTGCCGTTCGCCGCCGGCCGCTTCATCACCCTGGTCCGCGCCCCCAGCGGCCCGGACGCGAAGACCTTCTACCAGCGCCACCCCCATGCCGGCTTCGGCGACGCCTGGAAGCACGCCCGCTTCGCCAAGGATAAAGGCGAGAGCGAGGACTACATCTACTTCGAGGACCCCAAGGCGCTGATCGCCGCGGTTCAGATGAACGTGCTGGAATTCCACATCTGGGGAGCCAAGGTCGCCAGCCTCGAAAAGCCGGACCGCATCGTCTTCGACCTCGACCCCGACCCCGGCGTGGACTTCGCGGCGGTGAAGGCGGCGGCGCTCAGGGTGCGCGACGTGCTGGAAGCGCTCGGTTTGCAAAGCATGCCGCTGCTCTCCGGCGGCAAGGGCGTACATGTCGTGGTGCCGGTGCAGCCGAAATACGAATGGCCGGTGATCAAGGAGTTCTCCAACAAGCTGTCCTACCGGCTGGCGGCGGACGCGCCGGAGAAGTTCGTCGCCACCATGAGCAAGGCGAAACGCACCAACAAGATTTTCATCGACCATTTCCGCAACGAACGCGGCGCGACCGCGATCGCGCCGTTCTCGCCCCGCGCCCGGGCCGGCGCCCCCATCGCCTGGCCGCTGGACTGGCCCGGCCTGCAAGCCACCGCCGCCGCCAACGCCATCTCCTTGCGCGACGCCGCCGCCAAAATCGCAGTCGGCGAGGCCGGCTGGGGCGACTATGGCAAGATAAGACAAAACCTGAGCGTCGCCGCGCTGCGGGCATTGGACGTGGCGTTCTAGATACCCGCCCGACGATCGGCGACCCCAGTCGCGAAGCGCATTAAAACGAGAATTTATAAGTGCCTAACCCCAGTCCAGGGGTCCGGGGCCGGCTGCGGAGCAGCCTTAAATTATGATAGCGCGCAACGCGCGCGGGCGGCCCCGGCCGCCGGAGGCCCTTTCTTCCACCTTGGCGACCGCCTCACCTCGCGCCATCTTCAAGACATGGCCACAAGGAGGCTTTCTCATGGTTCATCAGGTCTTGCGCGAGGTCACCGACCGCATCGTCGCCCGCAGTGCGGGCCACCGTGGGGCCTATCTTGCCAGGGTCGATGCCACGGCGGCGCGGGGGCCACGGCGGCAGGCGCTCGGCTGCGCCAACCAGGCGCATGGCTTCGCCGCTTGCGGGCCGGGCGACAAGGCAATGTTGCGCGCCGGCCTCGGCCCCAGCCTGGGCATCGTCACCGCCTTTAACGACATGCTTTCGGCGCATCAGCCGTACGAGCGTTTTCCGGCAATGATCCGGGAGGCGGCGCGGCAGGCGGGCGGGGTGGCGATGGTGGCGGGCGGTGTTCCGGCGATGTGCGACGGCGTGACGCAGGGCGAGACCGGCATGGAGCTGTCGTTGTTCTCGCGCGACGTGATCGCGCTGGGCACTGCTGTCGCTCTGTCGCACCAGACCTACGACGCGGCGGTGTATCTGGGCATCTGCGACAAGATCGTCCCCGGCCTGGTGATCGGCGCGCTCTCCTTCGGGCATCTGCCGGCGGTGTTCATCCCGGCCGGGCCGATGACCTCCGGCCTGCCGAACGCCGAGAAGAACCGCATCCGCCAGCTTTACGCCGAGGGCAAGGTCGACCGCGCGGCGCTGCTGGAGTCCGAATCCAAATCCTATCACGGCCCCGGAACCTGCACGTTTTACGGCACCGCCAATACCAACCAGATGATGATGGAGATCATGGGCCTGCATCTGCCGGGCGCCGCCTTTATCAACCCCAACACCCCGTTGCGGGACGCGCTGACCAACGCGGCGGCGCAGCGGGCGCTGGCGATCACGGCGCTCGGCAACGAATACACGCCGGTGGGCCGGATGCTGGACGAACGCAGCTTCGCCAATGCGCTGGTGGCGCTGCACGCGACCGGCGGTTCCACCAACCACACGCTGCATCTGATCGTGATGGCCGCCGCCGCCGGCATCACCCTGACCTGGGACGACTTCGCCGACCTCGCCGAAGTCACGCCGCTGCTGGCCAACATCTACCCGAGCGGCAAGGCGGATGTGAACCAGTTCCACGCCGCCGGCGGCACCGGCTTCGTCATCGGCGAATTGTTGGCGGCCGGGCTGCTGCACAACGATGTCGGCACCGTCGCCGGCCACGGCCTGGAGCGCTACGCCGCCGAGCCGTTTCTTGGGCAGGATGGCGGCGTTGTCTGGCGCCCGGCGGCGGCGGCCAGCGGCGATGGCAGCGTGCTGCGCCCTGTCGCGGCACCGTTCCAGCCGACCGGCGGCCTGAAAGTGCTAAACGGCCGGCTCGGCCGCGCGGTGATGAAGACCTCGGCGGTCGCGGTGGAGCGGCACAAGATCGAGGCCCCGGCGCGGGTGTTCCACAGCCAGGATGACCTGCACGCCGCGTTCCAGGCCGGCGAATTGAACCGCGACGTGGTGGCGGTGGTGCGCTTTCAGGGGCCGAAGGCCAACGGGATGCCGGAGCTGCACCGGCTGATGCCGCCGCTCGGCGTGTTGCAGGACAAGGGCTTTCATGTGGCGCTGGTGACGGACGGCAGGATGTCCGGCGCCTCCGGCAAGGTACCCTCCGCCATCCACGTGACGCCGGAAGCCGCCGCCGGCGGGCCGATCGGCAAACTCCGGGACGGCGACATGATCCGGATCGATGCCGCTTCCGGCACGCTGGATGTGCTGGTCGCGCCGGCGGAATGGGCGGCGCGAAGCCCGGCCGTCGCCGATCTCAGCGGCTCGGAGAGCGGCTGCGGGCGGGAGCTGTTCGCCACCTTTCGCCAGGTCGTCGGCACCGCCGATACCGGGGCCTCGATCTTCGGGACGATGGCAGCCTGACCGCAACCGAAACGATAGACAGGAACAGGCGATCAATGGCAGGATTTGGCCAAACAGGGAGTGGGACATGAAACACACCATTACCGGCAGCACGATGCCGGTCCTGCAGATCGGGCTCGATACCAATGAGGTCATCATCGCCGAGCCGGGAGAGTTTTCCTGGATGAGCGACAACGTCCGCTTGCACACCACCACGCAAACCGCCGGCGCCCGCGGCTTTCTCGGTATCATCGGCCGGGCGCTGTCCGGCGGCGGATTGTTCATGACCGAATACCGCGCCGAGGGCGCCCCAGGCCTGGTTGCCTTCGCCGCCAAGATACCCGGCAGCATCCATGAACTCGATGTGCCGGCCGGCCATTCCTACATGATCCACAAGCACGGCTTTCTGTGCGGCACGCCGGGGGTAAACCTCTCCATCGGCTTTCAGCGCCAGCTCGGCGCCGGGTTGTTCGGCGGCAACGGCTTTATCATGCAGCGCCTGGCTGGGCCCTGCACCGCTTTCGTGGAACTGGGCGGCGAGAGCGTGGTCTATGATCTGCGGCCCGGTGAATCGATCCAGGCCCATCCCGGCCATGTCGGCATGTTCCAGGACAGCGTGAATTTCGACATGGTTTTCATGCGCGGCATCCGCAACGCGCTGTTCGGCGCGGACGGGCTGTTCATCGCCCGGCTCACCGGGCCGGGCAAGGTCTGGCTGCAAAGCCTGACCGTGCCCAATCTGGCGCATGCGCTGTCGCCTTACCTGGGCGGCGAACAGGCCACATCCACCGCGGCCGGCGTCGGCGGCGGCATGGTCGCCGGCAACATCTTCAACGACATTTTCGGCCGGAATTGATCTGAAAAAAACCCGCCCGGCATGGACCGAGCGGGTTGCTTTTGTTCAGTAGCTTGACGCGACGTTTACTGCGCGGCGCCGCCGCTGCTCGGGCCGGCCGTGCCGCCGGTGGTGCCGGCGCCCGTGGTGCCGCTACCTGTCGTGTCACTGCCCATCGTGCTGCCGCCGGTGCTCATGCCGCTGCCCATCGCACCGCCGCCGGTGGTACCGCCGGTGGTGCCATTGCCCATCGTGCCTGCTCCGGCAGAGCCGGTGCCTGTTGTACCGCTGGAGCCGGTGCCGCCCATGGCACCGCCAGAGCCCATGGCGCCGCTACCGCCGGCGCCGGACGTGCCGCTCATCGAGCCTCCGCTGCTCATTGCCCCACCGGTCCCGCCAGCCGTGCCACCGGCGCTTTGCGCCAGCGCCACGCCTGAAAACATCAACGTCAACGCCACTGCCGACGCCGTCAGATTAATTCGCGACATTTATTCCCCAATCCAAAGCTCTTGATGAGCCGGATCAGAGGTAGGCAGATCGGTGCGGCCCGCTACCTGCCGTGCGATGAACTTCGCATGTGAAGCGGTTAATCAGGGCGTCCTGGCAAAGCGGCGTCAGCCCAGCAGCGCGATCGGATCGCCAGGCCGCACCACCCCCTCCACCAGCACGACGGTGTATAACCCGGCGAACCCATCATGCTGGGTCGTCACCTGGCGCAAGATCTTCGGGCTGGCCTTGCCGGTATCCGGGTTCAGCGTGATCATCTTGCAGCGCGGGTCGTTCTCGATTACCATGAACTCGGCTTTTTCACCGATCTTGATGCGCTTGCCGAGCAGGGTTTTCTCGAAAAATGGCGCGGCACCGTTGAAATCGGCGTAGATGTTGGCCCGGAACTGCCGCTTATCGACCGGCTCCGCGATCTCCTCCGCCAGCCCAGCGACCGTTTGCAGGGAGAAAATCGAAACCGGCCGGCAGTCGGTCAAAGCCCGTTCGGACTGCAAGACGCTGACGCTCAGGCTCTCGCCCAGTCGCTGTTGCATATCCTCGACCAGCGCGTCGGAACCGATCTCGAACACCGCGCCGTCCGGGGTCGTGACCTCGACATCGAGTTCGGCGAGCGGGGCGAAAATCGGCGTCATGCCGGGCGCCATGGAATCCGCTTCGGCAAGGTTGGCGGGCAAGGAAGCCGCCGCGGCATTGCGGTATTTCGGCGCGTAGAGCAACAAATCCTCTTGTTCCCGCGCCGTATGGTAAGGAAAGCCCGCCGGCGCCGCGGTGCTTTTGAAAGCATAGACACGGTCGCCGTAAACGCCCGAGAAGCCGATGAACGCCTCCTGAAGTGCTTCGCCGCGCATGCTCTTCACCGGATACCGCCACAGGCTATCGATACTTCCAATCACGTCCATGCAAACAAACTCCCGTTAATCGTAGCTGATCGTCAAGGTCGCGGAGGCGGCCATGGACCGGCATACCAGAATAAAGCCGCCATCGCGCTCGCGCTTTGACAGCCCTTTGCCTTCCATCATCGTTACGTCGCCGCATTTCAGGGCCGCGATGCAAGTGCCGCAGACGCCCTGCCGGCACCGCGCCGGCAACCGCAGACCGGCAGCCTCCGCGGCGCGCAGCAGGGTCTGCCCGGCGCCTACCTGGACAACGATTTCCTCGCCGTCGAGAAGCACCGTCAGACAAGCGATCGACGGCTCAACTCCAGAGCCGTCAGGCATCCTGCGCCAGCTCCGGGAAGCCCCGGCTGGCGATGACCAGGCGGTGATTCTGGAAGGCGATCCAGATGCCGCCGATGATGAAATAAGCGGCGAACATATACGGGAAGTATTTCACCGGCGCCGGCGGCACCGGGTACACACTGCCGATGGTCGGCACCATCAGCAGGATCAGCGCGATCGCGGCAATGACGATATGAACTGGTTTCAACTCGCCCAGCGACTTGACATAAAACGGCGCCGCGACGGTGACGAGAAGATAGGCGACGATGAAACCAAAGGCGGCGAGCGTACCGGCATCGTTGAACATGTCGCCGACCGCCATGCCCTTGGCCAGGCCGATCGCCGGCAGCCCGAAGGAAAGCGCACCCATGATGAGCACCGCGACATGCGGGGTTTCGTTCACACGATGGGAATCCGCGGTGAACTTATGGAACAGCCCCTGCTGGCCCATGATGTAGATGATCCGCGACCCGGCATTGAGGCAAGAGAGGTTGAGCGCGAAGAAGCTGACCATCGCGCCCACCGAGATCGGGATCGCCATCCAGGGCATATGCACCAGGCCCGCGATCGTGTTCAGCGGTGCGGAAAGCTGGTCCAACGTCGGCTTGGTGCCGTTTGTCGCCTGGATTTCGACGTAGGTGACAAACACGAAGAACACGCCGGCGATGACCAGGCTGACGATCACCGACCAGGGAATGGATTTGAGCGGGTTGCGCGCCTCTTGGCCGAAAGCCGTGGCGGATTCGAAACCGACCAGCGAGAATACCGCGACCACGACGCCGAGGCCGAGCGTGCTGATATTGAGGCTCGGGAGGGCGAACTGCGTCGTATCCACCGAGAAACCATGGAAGGCGAGCGCGATCAGGCAAAGCACCGTGATGAACGCCATGGAAGCCGCTTCCAGCACCAGCATGACTTTCGCCGACAGCGCCACGTTCTTCCAGGCCATGTAGCCGGAAATGGCGATGCAGACGACAAAAAGCACGATGGCTGGGCAGTGGAGGCCGGCCATGTTGAACAGGGTCTGCGCGAAGGTGGTGAAACCGTTGAGCCCCGCATCGGAAATGCCGAGATAGCACCAGATCAGCGCCCAGCCGCCGAGGCCGCCGACGACGTTACCCAGGCCCTTGCAGATATACTGGTACATCGAGCCAGAGCCGGCGAAGCGCGAGGCGAACTGGTTAAGGTTGAGCGCCACGAAGAGCAGCATCACGGTGCCGAGCCCATAGGACAACCAGCTCCAGGCGCCGGTGGTGCCATACATCAGCGGCACGATCAGGGCCGCCGTCATGGTGGGAGAGATCAGGGCGATATTCTGGGCCAGCAATTCCAGCGGGCCAAGAGCGTCCTTTTTGAGCGCCTTTACAGGCATGATGGGCGGTGCGGTCATCGCTGCAATCCTTCTGTCTTTGCCGTTGGTTGCGGCTCTTTCGAAAAGCGGATTGCCGTGGGGCGCAGTCTTTTTATTCAGCTTGTCATGATTAACTGGACCGTGGATGATCCGTAACCTCCAGTTTTGATAAGTTAGCTGGTCCAGGTGCGGAAGGACAACGCGATGCTGCGGCCCTGGACTTTAAGGATCGTGCTGGATCGTGGCAGCGGTATGCCGGCTTGGCAGCAGATCGCCAACGCGCTGATCGAAGCCGCCCGGACCGGGCGGTTGTCGCCCGGGGCCGCCCTGCCCGGCACCCGCGAGCTGGCGGCGCGCATCGGCGTCAACCGCAAGACCGTCCAGCAATCCTATGACGAGTTGATCGCGCAAGGCTGGCTGACCGCCGAGGCAACGCGCGGCACCTTCGTCTCGGCGATGCTGCCGTTGCCCGACGGTCAAGGGATCGGCGCCACGCCGACACCGCACGCCGCCGCGCCACAGCTGCGCGGCGCCGCACCCGACCTTGCCGTCGCCCTGGGCGGCCCCGGCGTGCTGTGTTTCGACGACGGCGCGCCGGACACCAGGCTGATGCCGGCGGAGCTGGTGGCGCGGGCCTGGCGCCGGGCGCTGCTGGAGGGCTCCCGCGGCAACCGGCTGGGCTACGGCGACCCGCGCGGCGCGCTGGCGCTGCGCGAGGCGGTGGCGGCGATGCTGCGGGCGGACCGGGGCCTGGCCTGCACCGCCGCCAATATCTGCATCACCCGCGGCAGCCAAATGGGCATCTGGCTGGCCGCCCGGCTGCTGGCCGGGCCGGGCGATGCCGTAGCCATGGAGACGCTGAGCTACCCGCCGGCGCGCGAAGCCTTCCGTGCCGCCGGCGCCAGTATCGTCAGTATCGGCCTGGACGAGCATGGCCTGAAGCCGGAGGAACTGGCGGCGGCCTGCCGGCGCGAACCGGTGCGCGCCATCTACATCACGCCGCACCACCAGTTCCCCACCACCGTGGTGCTGCCGCAGCAGCGGCGCATCCAGCTGCTGGCGCTGGCCGAGGAGTGCGGCTTCGCCATTATCGAGGACGATTACGACCATGAATTCCATTTCGCGCACCGGCCGATGCTGCCGCTGGCCAGTGCCCAGGGCCTGGGCCGGCTACTGTACATCGGCTCGCTGTCGAAGCTGCTCGCGCCGTCGCTGCGGGTCGGCTATCTGGTCGCCGCTGAATCGGTGATCGCACGGGCCGCGGCGGAAATCTGCCTGATCGACCGGCAAGGCGACCCGGCTACCGAAACGGCGGCGGCGGAGTTGATGACCTCCGGGGCGCTGAAGAGCCACACCCGCAAGGTGCTGCGGATTTACGCGCAGCGCCGGCAATGTCTGGCCGAGGCGCTGGGCCGGGAACTGGGCGAGGCGATAAGCTTCACCCAGCCCCAAGGCGGCCTGGCGCTCTGGGTGAATTTTGCGCCCGGGATCGACGTCGCGGCTTTGGCGAAGGCGGGGTTACGGCACGGCGTCGGCATCGTTCCAGGCCAGGTTTTTGCCACAAATAGCCACAAAACCAATGGCGTACGGTTAGGTTTTGGCAGCCTGGACGAGGTGGAGCTGGAAGAGGCGGTGCGCCGGCTGAAGGCAGCTCTCCGGGCTTGACTCCAACTGCCGGCATACTAGAACAAAGCATGAACAATTTTCTGGCCCTCGATGCTGATGGCGCGCCGTCTGCGCTGCCCGCCGGCTTCCCGGCGCTGCAAGCGGTGCATGAGTTGCGGGCGCCGGAGGCCACCGCCGGCCATGCCGCCTTTGCTGTCCTGCTGCTCGCCGGCCTGGCCGGAAATCTTCCGGTGCTTTGGTGCAGCCCGGCGCCCTGCCTGTACCCGCCTGGCCTGGCCTGGCTGGGGCTGGACCCGGCGCGGTTGTTGTTCGCCCATGGGCGTGACGACGCGGAGTGTCTCGGCGCGCTGGAGGTCGCGTTGCGCGGCGGCATGGCGGGCGTGGCGGAGGCTAAAAACCTGTCGCGGCTGGCGGCGCGGCGGCTGGCCCTGGCGGCCAAGCAAGGCGGCGGCATCGGCTTTCTGCTCCGCCATGCCGCCCGGCAGACGCCGCTCGACTCAACCGCGCCGGCGACCCGCTGGTTGGTGGCGTCGGCGTCCGGCGGTCCGGCGTCCGGCGCGCCGGGAAAGCTGCGGCTGCGGGCCGAGCTACTGTATGCCAAAGGCAGCTCACCTCGCGTATTTTTCTTTGAACATCAGGGGCATGAAGACCATGGCTCAGCGCCGCCTGCTCTCGCTCTGGTTCGCCCAGCCGCCACCCCCGCCGCCCGGCGCCACGCCGGGCGGCGCACCGGATGAAACGCTGCGCCGCCTGGCCCTGTGGTGCCAGCATTTTTCGCCGCTGACCGCGCCGCAGCCGCCGGACGGCGTCCTGATCGACATCACCGGCTGCGCCCATCTGTTCGGCGGCGAAGCGGGGTTGAAGGCGCGGCTGGCCCGGCGGCTGCCGGAGGCCCGCATCGCCATCGCCGGCACCGCCGCCGCCGCCTGGGGCCTGGCCCGCTACGGCGAAGCGGGCAGCGAAGACCTCGCGCCGCTGCCGGTCGCCGCGCTCAACCTCGACCATCGCACCGTGATCCGGCTGCGCCGTGTCGGCATCCGCCGCATCGGCGAGCTGGCCCGCCTGCCCCGCGCCGAACTCACCGCCGGGTTCGGCCAGGGGCCGGTGTTGCGGCTGGCCCAGGCCTTGGGCCGCGCCCCGGAGGCGCTCCGCTTCGTCGCCGCCCCCCCGGACTGGCGGGAGACCGAGCATCACGCCGAGCCGATCGCGACGCCGGCGCAGTTGCTGGCGGCGCTGGCGCGGCTGACGGAGACGCTTTGCACCCGGCTGGCGGCGGCCCAACGCGGCGCCACCTCGCTCACCGCGCGGTTCCACCGGATCGACGCCGCCTGCCCGGAAACCGCGCTCGGCTTCGCCGCACCCTGCCGCGACGAAACCCAGATCGTCCGGCTGCTGAAAGAGAGACTGTCGGAGATCGACCCCGGTTTCGGCGTCGAAGCGGTCAGCCTGACCGCCACGGCCACTGAGGCGCTGGCGCCGACCCAACGCGGCATCATGGGGGAAGCACCGGATTACGCCCGCCCGATCGACACGCTGTTGAACCGGCTGGGCAGCGCCCGGCTCTGGCGGGCCGTCCCACACGCTTCGCACATCCCGGAATTCGCCGCCCGCCGCGCCGCCGTCACCACCCCGCCGGCGCATTGGGAAAAACCGCGCCAGCCGCGGCCGCTGCGCCTGCTCGCCCGGCCGGACGCGATCGCCGCCATCGCCCCGGTGCCGGACGACCCGCCGGTGCAGTTCTCCTGGCGCGGCAAAACCCACCGCATCGTCCAAGCCACCGGCCCGGAGCGGATCGCCCGCGAGTGGTGGCGCCATAATCAACCAGTAGCCCGGCCCGAACACGAGCATCTGCGCGATTACTACGCGGTCGAGGATACCGAGGGCGCCCGCTTCTGGGTGTTCCGCGCCGGGCTGCACCAGGGCGCCGCACCGGCCCGTTGGTTCCTGCACGGCCTGTTCGGTTGAGCTATGCCGAACTCGTCGCGGCGAGCGCTTTCAGCTTTCTGGAAGGCGCGTCGCATCCGGAGGACCTGGCCGGCCAGGCGGCGGCACTCGGCCACGCCGCTTTCGGCATCGCCGACCTCAACACCGTGGCCGGGGTGGTGCGCGCCCATGTGGCGGCGAAGCAGGCCGGGCTGCGCCTGCTGGTCGGGGCCCGGCTGCGCCTGGCAGACGCGCCGGACCTGGTGTGCTACCCCGAGGACCGCACCGCCTGGGGCCGGCTGACCCGGCTGCTGACGCACGGCAAGATGCAGGCGCCGAAAGGGCAATGCCACCTGCGCTTCGCCGATGTGCTGGAATATGCGCATGGCCAGGTCTTCATCGTCATCCCGCCGGACGCGCTGGACCGGGCCTTCGCGGCCTGGCTGCGCAGCGCCGCTGCCCGGCTGCGCGGCCAGCTTTTCGTCGCCGCCCTCCGCCGCTACGCCGCCGACGACATCGCCCGGCTCACTACCTTGCGGGACCTCGCCCAGACCACGCGGCTGCGGCTGCTGGCCGCCAACGACGTGCTTTACCACGCCCCCCAGTTACGCGGCTTGCAGGATGTGCTGCGCTGCATCCGCCACGGCGTGCGGGTGGAGCAAGCCGGCACCCTCCTGGAGCCGCATGGCGAGCGGCACCTGAAGGCGCCCGAGGAAATGGCCCGGCTGTTCCGCAAATTTCCCGAAGCGATCGCGGCGCAGCGGGAAATCCTGGAGCGCGCGAACTTCTCCCTGGGTGAAATCTCCTACGAATATCCGGATGAGCCGGTGCCGCCCGGCCTGACGGCGGATGCGCATCTCGCCAACCTCACCTGGCTCGGCGCGCAACGCCGCTACGGCGCCACCATCCCGGACAAGATCCGCGCCATGCTGGAGAAGGAATTGCGGGTCATCGCGCAGCTTGACTACGCCCGCTATTTCCTCACCGTCGAGGACATCGTGCGGCACGCGCGGACCTTGAAAATCCTCTGCCAGGGCCGCGGCTCGGCGGCCAATTCGGCGGTGTGCTACATGCTCGGCATCACCGCCGTCGACCCGGCGGAAAGCGATTTGCTGTTCGAGCGCTTCATCTCCGCCGAACGCCATGAGCCGCCGGACATCGACGTCGACTTCGAGCATGAGCGGCGTGAGGAGGTGATCCAGTATCTGTACAACCGCTACGGCCGGCAGCGCGCCGCGATCGCCGCTACGGTGATCCATTACCGGCCTAAATCGGCGATCCGCGAGGTGGCCAAGGCGCTGGGCCTGAGCGAAGCCGCCGGCGCGGCGCTGGCGGCGCAAAGCTGGAACGCCGGCGACGAGCTCTGGTCCGCCGACACGCTGCGCGAAGCCGGGCTGGACCCCGACGACCCGGCGATCGCCCGTGCCGTGGCGCTGGCGCGGGAGCTGGTCGGGCTGCCGCGACATCTCTCGCAGCATGTCGGCGGCTTCGTGCTGACCCGCTTCCGGCTGGACGAGACCGTGCCGATCGGCAACGGCGCGATGGCCGACCGCAGCTTCATCGAATGGGACAAGGACGATATCGACGCTCTGAAGATGATGAAGGTGGACGTGCTGGCGCTGGGCATGCTGACCTGCATCCGCAAGGCCTTCGCGCTGCTCGGCATCGCCGACCTTGCCGATATCCCCGCCGAGGACCCGGCGGTGTACGACATGCTGTGCAAGGGCGACAGCCTTGGCGTGTTCCAGGTCGAAAGCCGGGCCCAGATGAACATGCTGCCGCGCCTCAAGCCCCGCCGGTTCTACGACCTGGTGATCGAGGTGGCGATCGTCCGCCCCGGCCCGATCCAGGGCGACATGGTGCATCCTTATCTGCGCCGGCGGGACGGCAAGGAGAAAGCGGATTTTCCGACCCGCGCCGGCGATAGGCCGAACGAGCTGGAAGAAATCCTGGGAAAAACCCTCGGCGTGCCGCTGTTTCAGGAACAGGCGATGAAGATCGCCATCATCGCCGCCGAGTTTACGCCAGAGCAAGCCAACGGCTTGCGCCGGGCGATGGCGACTTTCCGCAATGTCGGCACCATCAGTAATTTCCGCGACAAGATGGTCGAGAAAATGGTCGAACGCGGTTATCAGCGGCCGTTCGCGGAAAACTGCTTCAAACAGATCGAAGGGTTTGGCAGTTACGGCTTTCCGGAAAGTCACGCGGCGAGTTTCGCCAAGCTGGTCTACATCTCGTCCTGGATCAAATGCCACCATCCGGCGGTTTTTGCGGCGGCGCTGCTGAACTCCCAGCCGATGGGGTTCTACGCGCCGGCGCAGATCGTCCGCGACGCCCGCGAGCATGACGTAACGGTGCTGGAGGCGGATGTGAATGCCAGCGGCTGGGACTGCACGTTAGAGCGTGATGCGGTGCGGCTCGGCCTGCGCATGATCGGCGGCTTTCAGGAAAGCTGGTGGGAGACGATCGCGCAACACCGTGGCGCCGGCTTTGCCGATCTGGGCCACCTCGCCGCCGCCGGGCTGCCGCGGGTAGCACTCGAACATCTGGCGGGGGCGGACGCGCTGCGCAGCATCGGCCTGCCCCGCCGCCTGGCCTTGTGGCGCATCGCCGGGCTGGAGATGGCGCCGGCGCCGCTCGCCGCCGGCCGCCGTTTCGTCACGCCGGATTTGCCGGTGATGAGCCAGGGCGAACACGTCATCGCCGACTACCGCGCCACCGGCCTCTCGCTGCGCGCCCATCCTTGCGCCCTGCTGCGGGACAGGTTCGCCGCCATTGGCGCCGTCACCTGCGCCGCCGCCAGCACCGCCAGGAATGGGGTCCGCCTGCGCACCGCCGGCATCGTCACGGTGCGGCAGCGCCCCGGCACCGCCAAGGGCACCATCTTCATGACCATCGAGGATGAGACCGGCATCGCCAACATCGTCGTCTGGCCGTCGCTGGTGGAGCCGTTCCGCAACCAGATCCTCGGCGCGGCGCTTCTGATCATCAAGGCCCAGGTGCAGCGCGGCGAGGCAGGTGTGACCCATTTGATCGCCGAGCACCTGACCGACCGCACCAGCTGGATCGCCGGGCTGGACACGCCCCTGTCCCGCGCCGACGAAATGCCCCGGCCCCGCCCGCCCGGGCATCCGCGGCACGAAAGGGTGGTGCGCAAGAGCCGGGATTTTCACTGAAGCGGCGGCGCGTTCGCCTGCTTTTTCCACTCCACGTCCAGCGCCGCGTTCACTTCGGCGCCGAGCAGGACGATGTAGGCGGTGAGGTAGAACCACATCATCAGGCCGATCAGGGTGGCGAGCGGGCCGTAGGTCGCGTCGTAGGCGGCGAAGCGGCCGACATAGATGCCGAACGCCCAGGAGCCGAGCAGCCAGAGCAAAGTGGCGAGGCTGGCGCCCGGCGCCCAGAACACCCGGTTCGCGCCGACCGGCCCGAAGCGGTACAGCAGGCCGAGGGCGAGCAGCACGAAGGCGATCATCGCGCCGAAGCTGATCAGGGCGACCAGGACCTTGGTGTGAAGGCTGATGCCGATGAAGTTGATGGCGATCGGGATGGCTACCAGCGTGCCGATCGCCAGGATCGCGCCCAGGATCGCCAGCAAGGTCATGCCGAGCGAGGTCAGCTGGTAGTGGATGATGCCGCGGGTATCCTCGACATTATAGGCCAGGTTGAGCGCCCCGATCACCGATTTGGTGCCGGACGCGGCGGACCAGAGCGAGACCAGCAGGCTGACGACGAAGCTGAAGCCGAGGCCCTTGGCGGGCTGCGAAACGAGGGCGGTGATCCGCCCGGAGATCAGCTGGAAGGCGGCCGGCGGCATGAAGCGCTGCAGATAGTGCAGCTGCGGCTGCACGGTATCGGGGTTGAATATCAGGCCGTAGAGGGAGATCAGCGCCGTGATGGTCGGGAACAGCGCGAGGGTGGCGTAAAACGCGCAGCCGGCCGCGGCCAGCGAGACCCGCTGCGAGGCGACCGCCCGGCCCGCCTCGATAAAGGACCGCTTCAGGATGGGGCGATGCCGCCGCTCGAAGAGCTTATCCTGCATGTTTTTTAGAACAACGCCGTCATTGCTCGCGCAGAAAGGTTTTGATCGCCTCGATGGTCGGCGCGTCCAGCAGCGCCGGGGCGTGGCCGGCGCCGGCAACGGTGAGCGGCGTCGCGCCGTCTTCCTGCATCCGCGCCAAGGTCGCCTCGGTCAGCAGGTCGCTGCTTTCGCCCCGCAGCGCCAGCACCGGCACCCTGATCGCGCCCCAGATCGGCCAGAGGTCGACATCGAGCGGCACCGAATCGCGGATCGGCTCGACGATCTTGGGATCGTAATGCAGCGCAAAGGCGCCGGCGCCGGTGGTGTCCAGCACCTGGCGGTAGGAGTGCCGGGTGAGCCCGGCCCATTCGGCGTCCGTCAGCTTGCCGAACGGCGCGTGGATCACCCGCAGATGCGCCTGCAGCGCCGCCAGGCTGGCGAAACGCTCCGGCGCGTTCACCATGTAGTCGCGGATCCTGGTCAGCGCGGCGGCGGTGATGTGCGGGCCGATGTCGTTCAACACCAGCCGGGTGACCGGCGTGCCGGCGGCGGCGGCGACCATCATGCCGCAGATGCCGCCGAGCGAGGTGCCGACCCAGGCCACCGGCTTGTTGAGCGCCGCCAGCAGGTGCGCCAGCGCCACGACGTAGCTCGCCGGCTGATAGAGTGCCGCCGCCGGCAGCCAGTCGGAACGGCCGCGGCCGGGCAGGTCCGGGCAGATGACATGAAAACGGTCCGCCAGGGCCTCCGCCAGAGTGTCGAAATCGCGGCCGTTGCGGGTCAGCCCGTGCACGCAAACCACCGCCGGCGCCGCCGGATTGCCGAACTCGACATAAGCCAGCCGGTGAAAGGCAGGGCCGAGAAGATAGGCAAGCGAGCCGGAGCGCGCCATTGGCAGATCCTTCCGATCGGGCGGCGCAGACTGCCGACGCGGCACGGTTAGAGGATCGCCCGAGGCGCTTCAACCGCAAGCCGGCCGGACGGGGCCGCCGGGTCTTGGTAAAACGGCTGTTGACGCGGCCGGCGGCGCGGCCAAACATAGGGCAAGATGAGCTACAAGCCTGCCCGCCGACCCAATTTCTTTTACACGACGGCGCCGCTGCCGTGCCCGTATCTGCCTGGCCGCACCGAGCGCAAGGTGGTCACCGAACTGTCCGGCGTCGCGGCTGAGAGCCTGCACGACCGGCTTTCCCGCGGCGGCTTCCGGCGCAGCCACAACATCGCCTACGCGCCGGTTTGCCCGTCCTGCAACGCCTGCCTGCCGATCCGCATCCGCGCCAAGGATTTCGTGCCGGGCCGGACCCAGAAGCGGATCGCGCGGCGCAACGCCGACCTGACCGGCCTTGAATTGCCGGCGCGCGCCACCGCCGAGCAGTTCCAGCTGTTCCAGCGCTATCAGCAGGTGCGGCACGGCGACGGCGACATGGCGACGATGAGTTTTTACGACTACCGGGCGATGGTCGAGGACACCCCGATCGAGACCGCGATCATTGAATTCCGCGACCGCGCCCAGCGGCTTCTCGGCGCCTGCCTGACCGACCGGCTGGGGGACGGGCTTTCGGCGGTGTACAGCTTCTTCTCGGTCGAGGAAGAGGAGCGATCGCTGGGCACGCAGGCGATCCTGTGGCTGATCCAGCAGGCCCGGGCGCTCGACCTGCCGCATGTCTATCTCGGCTACTGGGTCGAGGAGAGCCGGAAGATGGCGTATAAGATCAAGTTCAGCCCAAGCGAGATTTTGAGGGGTGGACAGTGGCAGCCGCTGGCCGAGCGGCAGGTGATGCCAGACCGGCAGAAAGTGGTTGCCGTACTTGCAACCGCGAGTACTTGAAAGAACCCAAGGGCCCGAGCCGGCCAGAGCCGGCCGCTTTAGTAGAAGACGCGCCGGAACTTCTCACAGTGAAAGATGTCGGTCTTGGCGATCTCTTTAGCCCTGAGTTCCTTGAAAGATTTGAAGTCCACAGCTATCGTAATGCGGCTCGAATCATAGCCGCTGCCGGCGCGGACGAGTTCCGCGAAGTTATTGATGCCCTGACTTCCTTTAGCATTCGCACCTACGAAGTCGTGAAGCCGGGCGGCAGCAAAACCGATATTGCCAAGCGCCTGGAAGAACTGATGGCCGCGAGAGGCTGGTTTGAATGCAGGATCTCGGGCGACCTTCATGTTCGAAAGACAATCAAGGAAATCCAGAAAGTAAAATCTAAAACGAAAAAGACACCCGTACAGAGACTTTATCGAATTGCTGGTTTCATCGATGGTCATAAGATTGACTTTGTCAAAAACCGTTTAGCTCGATATGGAATGGAATAGCAAAGACCAAACGTTTGATCGTGACTTGTATGCGGCGAGGACCTTCTATGAATGTGGAATCATCGACGCCGGGATCCTGCTGACCCGGTCAAAAGCATTGGCGCCAATATTTGCTGAGATCGGGAGCCGGGTTCATATCAAGGATTTTAAGGCGAAGTATGGCGCAAGCACGACCTGGATGGGCAAGTTGCTTTATCGCCTGGATGCCGGCCGCAGCGGTGGATGTCCCATACTAGCAATTGGCATCAAGCCAGCGGTGATCGAGGATTTCGAGGCTTGGAAAATCTCTCATCCGGTTCTGCTGCATCGCTTTAGTTCGACAGAGCTGATCGAGGATACCGACGAAGCAGTGGATGACTAATCTTTCGACAGATGGAGCCACCTAAACGCCCTACTCAGCCGCAACGTCGAACGACAGCTGCGTCTGCTGGCTGGAGTTATACGGGTAGGTCTTCCAGTTAGGTTTGTAGCTTGGATCGGCTTGATTGCCCCAAGAAATCCAGCCCTCGCGAACGCCACGCGAAAACATCTCGAGTCGTGGGCCGGAACTGCAGCCTTCAACCACGGCATATTGTTCATCCGGTTTACGGCTATGCTCGCGTTTACGCGTTCCGATGTAGTTGACCTGCGTTCGGCCCAGTTGCAGCGTACGAGCGTTGTTGCCGCGTGTACCAAACAAAAGAATCTCGGTAACATTGCGGAAATAGAACCCAACACCACGTCCGTCGGAGCCGCCGTCCTTACGCAGTTTGTGCCAAATGATATTGGACTTATAGGTAAAGCCCCATGCCTTCAGAACCTCCAGACCCTGCGGCAGTAGAGCGTTGGGTACCCAGAGGTACAAATGGGCAGTAGGAGCCACAACTTCCTGGACGGGTAGTTCGCAAATCTCCCGCAGTGTCATCGTCTGATATCTGTTGAGGCGCTTGTGCTCCGGCGCCATCTTGCCAGTCCGGTTGACGAATTGCCAAGGCGGGTCTGCCAGCACTGTGGCAAAAGCCTTTCCTTTCATAGCCTCGCGAAAATCCGAAACCGCCTCGGCCGATACATTTTTGTCCATTGGCGGATTCACCTTCTTTCGCCGCTCGCTTGGCTGCTAATCACCCAAGAACCATAGAGAGATAAATCAACTATTACCACGAGATGCGAGTCGACCACGACATGTCACAGACCTGGCGCTACAAAGTAGCTGAAGTTAACGCTGAAGTGTCGGTTTCGGCTGTACGGTCATTTAAGCCGCTTTGGCCATTCCTCTTAAAACGTACTGCAAAATCCCGCCGTGCTGGTAGTAGTTGACCTCGTCCGCGGTATCGACGCGGCACAGTACGTCCACGGTATCGACCTTCCCGTCGGCGCGGGTGATTTGTAGTTTCAGGTCCATGCGGGGCGAGAGGTTGTCGAGGCCGATGATGTCGATGGTTTCGTCGCCCTTCAGGTCGAGGGTTTTGCGGTCCATGCCCTCTTTGAAGGTGAGCGGCAGGACGCCCATGCCGACCAGATTCGAGCGGTGGATGCGCTCGAAGCTCTCGACGATCACCGCCTTGATGCCGAGCAGCATGGTGCCTTTGGCCGCCCAGTCGCGGGAGGAGCCGGTGCCGTATTCCTTGCCGCCGAACACCACCAGCGGCGTGCCCTCTTTTTTGTACAACATCGCGGCGTCGTAGATCGGCATCTGGTCGCCGAACGGCTCGTGCCTGGTCATTCCGCCCTCGACGCCGGCCAGCATCTCGTTCTTGATGCGGATGTTGGCAAAGGTGCCGCGCACCATCACGTCGTCGTTGCCGCGGCGGGCACCGTAGGAGTTGAAATCCTTCTGCAGCACCTGGTGCTCGGAGAGGTATTCGCCGGCTGGCGAGGCCTTCTTGATGTTGCCGGCGGGCGAGATATGGTCGGTCGTGATGCTGTCGCCGAAGATGCCGAGGATGCGGGCATTGCGGATGTCACCTACCGGCGCGGGCTCCATCGTCATGCCGTCGAAATAGGGCGGGTTCTTCACGTAGGTGGAGCCTCCGGGCCAGGAATAGGTGTCGGTGCCGCCGGAGATCTCGATCTCCTGCCACTGCGCCGGGCCTTTGAAGACATCGCCGTAGCGCTCCATGAACATCGCGCGGGTGACGACCGAATGCACGATGTCGTTGATCTCCTTGTTGCTCGGCCAGATGTCTTTGAGGAACACCTCGCGGCCGTCCTTGGCGGTGCCGAGCGGCACGGTGGTGATGTCGTCGCGCATGTTGCCGAGGATCGAGTACGCCACCACCAGCGGCGGGCTGGCCAGATAATTGGCGCGCACGTTGGGGTGTACGCGCCCCTCGAAGTTGCGGTTGCCGGAGAGTACCGAGACCGCGACCAGCTTGTTGTCCTCGATGGCGTCGACGATTTTGCCGTCAAGCGGGCCGGAGTTGCCGATGCAGGTGGTGCAGCCATAGCCGACGGTCTGGAAGCCGAGCGCGTCCAGGTCTTCCGAGAGCTTGGATTTGTCGAGATACTCGGTGACCACCTGGCTGCCCGGCGCCAGCGAGGTTTTCACCCAGGGCTTCGGCGTCAGGCCGAGGGCCCGGGCCTTGCGCGCCACCAGCCCGGCGGCGACCAGCACATACGGGTTGGAGGTGTTGGTGCAGGAGGTGATGGCGGCGATCACGACGTCGCCATGGGTGATCTCGTAATTGCGGCCGGCGATCATCGCCTTCTTGTCCACGTCGTTGGCGGGGACGCCGAGGCTCTTGGTCAGCTCGGTCTTGAACGCCGCGGCGGCGTCTTTCAGCAGCACGCGGTCCTGCGGCCGCTTGGGGCCGGCCAGCGAAGGCTGGATCGTGCCGAGGTCGAGCGAGAGCGTGTCGGTGAACACCGGCACCTCGTCGCCGCGCCACAGCCCCTGCGCCTTGGCGTAGGCTTCGACCAGCTTGATGCGGTGCTCGTCTCGGCCGGAAAGCTTCAGGTAGCCGAGGGTGATGTCGTCGACCGGGAAGAAGCCGCAGGTGGCGCCGTATTCGGGCGCCATGTTGGCGATGGTGGCGCGGTCGGCGAGCGCCAGTTCGTTCAGGCCGCTGCCGTAAAACTCGACGAATTTGCCGACGACCTTCTTGGCCCGCAGCATCTGGGTGACGGTCAGCACCAGGTCGGTGGCGGTGGCACCTTCCGGCAAACGGCCGGTGAGCTTGAAGCCGATCACGTCCGGGATCAGCATGGCGATCGGCTGGCCGAGCATCGCCGCCTCCGCCTCGATCCCGCCGACGCCCCAGCCCAGCACGCCGAGGCCGTTGACCATCGTGGTGTGGCTGTCGGTGCCGTACAGCGTGTCCGGATAGACGTAGTTGCTGCCTTGATTCTCCGACACCCAGGCGACTTGCGAGAGGTATTCGAGGTTGACCTGGTGGCAGATGCCGGTGTCCGGCGGCACCACGCGGAAGTTGTTGAAGGCTTCCTGGCCCCAGCGCAGGAAGCGGTAGCGCTCGCCGTTGCGCTGGAACTCCATGTCGATGTTGCGGTGCAGTGAGTCCTCGGTGCCGGAGAAATCGACCATCACCGAATGGTCGATGACGAGATCGACCGGAACCAGCGGGTTGACCTTCTCCGGGTCGCCGCCGAGCTTGACGATGCCGTCCCGCATCGCCGCCAGGTCGACCACGCCGGGCACGCCGGTAAAATCCTGCATCAGGATGCGGGCCGGGCGGAACGGCACTTCATTGGTGGAGGAGGCTTTTTCCAGCCAGCCGACGATCGCCTTGGCGTCGTCCACCTTGTAGCTGCCGCCGTTTTCGAAGCGCAGGACGTTTTCCAGCAGCACTTTCAGGGTTTTTGGCAGGCGGGAGATGTCGCCGAGCGCGTCGGCGGCCTCGGCCAGGGAGAAATACTTGTAATCCTTGCCGTCGACGGTGAGGGTTTTGAGGGTCTTCAGCGTGTCCTGGCCGGTCATCGTCATAAACGGGGCACCTTCTCGTCGCTTGTGATTTGCCTCGGCTTAAACCATAGCGCAATCGGTCCGTCCATCAGCCGCAGGTTTCCCGCACCTTGTTCAGCGCCAATGATCTCGCCGTTTTCCGGGGCGAAAGGCTGGTTTTCCGGGGCCTCGGCTTCGCGCTGGCGGCCGGCGGCGCGCTGTTGTTGCGCGGCCCGAACGGCGCCGGCAAATCCAGCCTGCTGCGGGCGCTGGCGGGGCTGACGCCGCTGGCCGCCGGGCGGCTGCTTTGGAACGGCGAGGATGCCCTGGAGGATCTGGCCGTCCACGCCAGCCGCATCGCCTGGCTCGGCCACCAGGACGCGGTGAAACCGGCTTTGACCGTTGCCGAGCATGTGGCGGACGAGGCGGCGCTTACGGCGCTGGGGCTGGAGGGATACGCCCAGTTGCCGGCGCGGCTGCTCTCCGCCGGGCAGAAACGGCGGCTGGCGCTGGCGCGGGTGGTGGCGACCAAGGCGCCGCTCTGGCTGCTGGACGAGCCGGGCAACGGGTTGGACACCGCTTCGGACGCGCGGCTGGCGGGGCTGCTGGCGGCGCACCGGGCGGCGGGCGGCATGGTGGTGGCTAGCACCCATGCGGCGCTCGACCTGGCCGGCGCGGATACGCTGGCGCTATGAAGGCGCTGCTGCGGCGGGAGTTGCGGCTGGCGTTTCGGCACGGCGCGGACACGCTGGCGGCGCTGCTGTTCTTTGTGATCGCGGCGACGCTGTTTCCGTTCGCGCTGGGGCCGAACCCGAGGGTGCTGGGGGCGGTGGCGCCGGGGATCGTCTGGGTCTGCGCGTTGCTGGCGGCGCTCTTGCCGCTGGACCGGATGTTCGGCGCGGATTTCGAGGACGGGACGCTGGATTTGCTGCTGCTGTCGGGGCTGCCGGCCTATGCGGTCGCGTTCATCAAGGCGCTGGCGCATTGGCTGACCACTGGCCTGCCGCTGCTGGTCATCGCCGGCCCGCTGGCGGTGATGCTGCGGGCGCCGGCGACGGTTTTGCCGTTACTGCTGGGTTTGGCGCCGGGGACCATGCTGCTGTCGCTGCTCGGCACGCTGGCGGCGGCGCTGACGCTGGGGGCACGGCGCGCCGGGGTGCTGATGCCGCTGATCACGCTGCCGTTGCTGATCCCGACCTTGATTTTCGGCGCCGCGGCGGCGACCTCCGCGCATCCGGTGGCGCCGTTGCTGCTGCTGGCGGCGATGCTGGCCGCCGCTTTGCCTTTAGCGCCGCTCGCCGCCGGCGCGGCGCTGCGCGCGGCGGCGGCTTGAGGGTCTAACGGAGCTGGCTGTCCTTGCTGCCGCGGCGGTTGATGCCGGCGTTGACCGGTTTGGCGTCGCTGGCTGCCTGACATTCGACGCAGGTGCGAACGCCAGGCACGGCGCGGCGACGGCCTTCCGGGATCGGCTCGCCGCAGTTCACGCAATGGGTTTCGCCCTCGCCCACCGGCAGCCTTGCCCGCGCGGCCTGCACCGCGTCCGCGACGGTGTCGTCGATCTGGTCCTGAACCGCGCCATCGGGCGCCCAGCCGCTTGCCATTTTGTTTGCTCCTTATCGGTCAAGATGTATTCTAGATTTGATCGTCAGTCCCGCGAAAGCGGGACTCTACTTTGGCCTGCCGGCTTGAAAAAGTAGATCCCCGCTTTCGCGGGGATGACGAATGTGTCGTGTCAAGAGCCATGTTTCCTGCTAGCGGCGCCGGTCAGACGATGGTGATGAGGGTGACGCTGCGGCCGCTGGGCGGGGTCTACATCGTTTTGTTTACGGAGGAATGGCATGGCTATTTCGGCGCCTAAATTCGATCCGAACGCGGTGGACGTTAGGTTGGCGACGACCTGCTGCATGTCGTGTTGGCGGACGGCCGGGAGTTGTCGGTGCCGCTGGAGTGGTTTCCGCGGTTGCGGGACGCCGATGCCAAGCAGCGGGCCCAGTGGCGGTTCATCGGCCGGGGCCAAGGTATCCACTGGCCGCTGATCGACGAGGATATTCTGGTCGAAAGTCTACTGCGGCGGGTTTGAAGGCGTGCCGCGCAGCGCTGTTGGGGTCTGGGGCCTCTCGGCCCCAGCCGCCGGAGGCTCTTTTCAGCCTGTCGCGGCGACCAGCGTGCCGGCGGTCACGCGCCAGATGCGGTCGAGGTGTTCGGCGCCGGTGAGGCGGTGGGTGATGAGGATGATGGTGCGGCCCGCGGTGGCGGCGTTCAGGGTTTTCATGAACTCGGCTTCAGTGGCGGCGTCGAGGCCGGCGCCGGGTTCGTCCAGCAGCAGGATCGGCGCCGGCGAAAGCAGCGTGCGGGCTAGCGCCAGGCGGCGGCTCTGGCCGCCGGAGAGGGTACTGCCGGCCTCGCCGAGCCAGCCGTTCAGGCCGTCTGGCAGGGCGCGGATGGTTTCTGCGAGCTGGGCCTGGTCGAGCGCCGCCCAGAGCCGCGCATCGTCGGCGGCGGGGTCGCCGATGCGCAGGTTGTTGCGGATGGTATCGGCGAACAGGTGGGTGGTTTGCGAGAGGTAGGCGATGCGGGCGCGCACCGCCTCGGCCGGCAGCGCCGCGATGTCGATGCCGCCCAGGCGGATCTGGCCGGATTGCGGGGCCAGCAGTTTCAGCAACAACCCGGCGATCGTCGATTTGCCGGCGCCGGAGGGGCCGAGGATAGCGGTGCGCGAGCCGGCGGGGAGTTGCAGCGACAGGCTCTCGAACACCGGCGGCCGGTCCGGCGCGTAGCGGAAGCCGACATGCTCGAAGGCGATGGCGTGGCTGGCGGGCATTTCGGCCGGGTGAACCGGCTCGGGCACCGGCGGCCCGGTGGTGGCGGCCTGCACGACGCGCGCCGCCGCCGCCGCCGCCTGGCCGTAGCCGAGGCCGGCGCGGGGGAGCGCGATGGCAGCCTCGAACGCGGCGACGGTAACGAACACGGCGATCAGCGTCGGCACCGGCGCCGCTTCCAGCCCGCACAGGACCGCCAGCAGCAGGCCGAGCTGGGCGGCGAGGAAGCCGAGCGCGTTCAGGCCGCTGGCCTGGGCGACGAGGCTGCGTTGCGCGCCGAGCAATGCCGCCTCGCGGGCCTGCACCGCCGCCAGCATCCGGCCCTCGGCGGCAAAGATTTTGACCTCACGCAGGCCGGTCAGCGCGTCCAGCGCGGCGCTGCGCAGGCCGGCTATCGCCAGGCCCTCCTGCCCCGCGTTCAGGGCCGAACGCCGGGCCGCCGCCCATGGCAGGACGCCGGCGAGGAACACGAAAGGCAGCAGAACCAGGAGTGCCAACGGACGCTCCCGCGCCAGGACCACGGCCAGGATCGGCAGGATCAGCAAGGCCCCGGCGAGCGGCAGCAAAATGCGCAGATACAGCCCGTCCAGCGTGTCGACATCGGTGACTAGCCGGCTGAGCGCATCGCCGGCGCGGCGCATGCCGAGGCCGCCGGCGGCGCTGCCGGCGAGCCGGGTGAAGAACCAGACCCGGAGGTTGGCCAGAGCGCGAAACGTGGCGTCATGGGTGACGACCCGCTCGGCATAGCGCAGCACCACCCGCGCCACCGCGACGAACTGCAAGGCGAGCGGCGCCAACAGCGCGCCGCCTAGCAGCAGCACCGCGATGGTGCGGCCGGCGAAGCCCATCAGCGCCAAGCCGGCCGCCAGCGCCGCCAGCGACAGCGCGGCGCCGGCGGCCAGCCAGGCCGCCTGGCCGCGCCAGAGCCGGAAGATTTCGCCAATCGGGTTCATGCCACGCCCCGCAGCCGGGCGTTGCGCAAGGCGTCGAGGTCGAGCCGGCGGGCGCCGACATCGCGGGCGAACTCCGGCGCCTGCGCCGAATGGCTGGCGAGGATGACGGCGCGACCGAGGGCGAGGCGGCGGATCGAGGCGAAGATCTCGCGCTCCGCCGCCGGGTCCAGATGCGCCGTCGGCTCGTCCAGCAGCAGCAGCGGCGCGTCTTTCAAAAAGGCGCGGGCGATGGCGATCCGTTGCGCCTGGCCGCCGGAGAGGCCGAAGCCGGCCTCCCCGATCGGGGTGTCGAGGCCGGTGGGCAGGCTCTCGATCAGCTCGGTCAGGCGGGCGCGGCGGATCGCCTCGGCCATTTCCTCTTCGCTGGCTTCCGGGCGGGCGAAACGGATGTTCTCGGCGATGGTGCCGGCGAACAGCATCGGCTTCTGGCCGATCCAGCCCACCATCCGGGCCCGCGCCGCCGGCACCAGGCTGGGCAGCGGCGCGCCGTTGATGGTGATCTTGCCTTGGTCCGGGACGATGAAGCCGAGGATCAGGTCGATGATGGTGGTCTTGCCGGAACCGGACGCGCCGGTCAGCAGCAGCATCTCGCCGGCGCAGACGCGGAAGGACAAACCCTCCAGAACCGGCCGGGCCGGATCGTGCGCGAAGGACACATCGTCGAAAGCCAGGGTGAGGCCGTGGGCGGCGACGCTGCGGATTTCCACGGGCGGGATCTCAGGCGGCGCCTCGGGCAGCGCGGCCAGCGCCTCCGCCACCGCCTCCACCGCCATGCGGTCCTGATAGACCGCCGAGAAGCCGCGCAAGGGGGCGAAGAACTCGGGAACCAGGAGCAGCACGAACAAAGCGGTGGGCGCGACGGCCAGGCTGGACGCGGCGCCGGCGAAGCGGATCACGATCAGCACCAGGGCCGCCGCCGCCGCGAGGTCGAGCGCGGTGGAGGACAGGAAGGCGACGCGCAGCACCCGCATGGTACGGACCCGCAGCTCGTCGGCCGCGGCGGCCAGAGCCCGCGCCTCGTCGGCGGCGCGGCCGGCCAGGACGATGGTGGAGATGCCGCGGATACGGTCCAGGAAGCGGACCTGCAGCCGGGTCATCGCGACGAATTGCCGCTTCGCCGCGACCCCGGCGCCGATGCCGGCGAAGGCCATCGCCAACGGGACCAGCAGGCCGGCGACCAGCAGGATCAGCCCGCTCCGCCAATCAACCGCGAGGGCGGCGAGGCCGGCCAGCGCCGGGCCGATCGTGGCGAGCATGGCGGCGGGCAGCCAGCGGGCGTGCAGCCCCTCCATCGCCTCCACCCGGTCGACCGCGGTGGCGGCGAGCTCCGCCGAGTGGCGGCCGGCCAGGCCCACGGGCCCCAGCGCCAGCAAGGCCCGCAGCACGCCGCTGCGCAGCCGCCGGCGGGCGGCCGCACCCCGCTCGAACCCGACCCGCTCGCCCTGCATCTGCAGACCGGCGCGGGCCAACGCGAGCAGCACGAAGCCGATAACGTAGAGCAGGACCGGCACCGGGCGGCCGAGCACGGCGGCCAGCAGCATCGCGGCGCAGCCGGTCTGGGCGATGCCGCACAGGGTGCGCGCCGTGCCGAGCGCCACCGGCAGCAGCGCGCCGCGCCGGCCCCGGTTGGTCTCCGCCTTCACCCACGCCTTGGTCTTCGCATGAGCCTTTTGGTCCATGCGGCTGCTTACTCCCTGGCCCCTGCCCTGCACAACGCTCTGGAAGCGGTCGTCTAGACGGCGGCGGCGGAATCGCCGACACGGCGGCCATGCTGATCGCCCGCACCCTGCCGGAACTGCGCGCCGCCACCGCCGGCGATGCCGACGTCGCCCTGGTGCCGACCATGGGGGCGCTGCATGCCGGGCATCTCAGCCTGCTCGACGCGGCGCGGGCGGGCGGCGGGCGGAGCGTGGTCTCGATCTTCGTCAACCCGTTGCAATTCGGCCCGGCCGAGGATTTCGGCCGCTATCCGCGCGATGAGGCGGGCGACCTGGCGCAGCTGGAAGCCGCCGGCTGCGATGTGGTCTGGTTGCCGGAGGTTGGGTTGATGTACCCGCCGGATGCCGCCTGCACGATCAACGTTGCCGGTCCGGCGGCGCGCTGGGAGGGCGAGCGGCGGCCTGGACACTTTGCCGGCGTCGCCACCGTGGTTGCCAAACTGTTCGGCCAGGTGCGGCCGGCGCGGGCCTATTTCGGCGAGAAGGACTGGCAGCAGGTGCAGGTGCTGCGGCGGATGGCGGCGGATTTCCTGCTGCCGGTGGAGGTGATCGCGGCGCCGACGGTGCGCGAGCCGGATGGGCTGGCGCTATCCTCGCGCAACCGCTTCCTGACGGCCGAACAGCGCGAAATGGCGCCGGCGCTGCACCGGGCGCTGACGCAGGCCGCGGCGGCGCTGCGGCCGGGCCAACCGGCGGGGCCTGCGTTGGAGGCTGCCATGGCGGCGGTGAGCCAGGCGGGTCTGGCGGTCGATTACCTGGCGCTGGTCGATCCGGTGACGCTGGAGCCGCTGGAAGCGCTTGCCGGTCCGGCCCGGCTGCTGGCGGCGGCGGCGCTGGGCGCGGTGCGGCTGCTCGACAACATCCGGGTGGGCTGACGGGGCGTTGGTTCTCGGGGGTGGGCAAGTGCTGAATGTGCGGGGCGGAGCCGCGGATTTCTGGAAAAAATGATATCAGTTGGGGGGTTTGATATCACTTTTAACCTGAGGCTTAGTCATGTCGGTTTGGATATGACTTTGCGCCCTCTGCTCTATGTTTAGCGAGCAACTTTATCCGACCAGGCCGAACCTCGGTTCAATCTGATTGGATGTTGCTGTGATACCAGTCGGCATTTCGGTTGATGCTTGATGTGATTGTCGTTGGTGCGAAAGTAGGAATCTGCTTCGGCTTAACGCCTTGGAAAGTAGATTCCCGCTTTCGCGGGAATGACGGATTGGTGTGTTTTGCGGGAATGACGGACTGATGGGTCAAGGGCCGCGTCGGTTGGCCTAACCCCCCAGGGTCATTTTGATGATCGAGTCAGGGTCGGTCACGGAGCCGCTTTGGCCGATGCCGGGTTTGATTTTTTGCACGGCGTCCATGCCGGCGGTGACCTGGCCGACATAGGTGTACTGGCCATCCAGGAAGGTGGCGGGGGCCAGGCAGATGTAGAACTGGCTGTTGCCGCTGTTGGGGTCGCTGGTGCGGGCCATGCCGACGGCGCCGGTGAGGAAGCTGGCGTCGTCGGTGAACTCGGCCGGCAGGTCCGGCAGGCTGGAGCCCTGGGTGCCGGTGTTGCTGCGGTCCCCGGTCTGGGCGACGAAGCCGGGGATGACGCGGAAGAACTGGCAGCCATCGTAGAAGCCCTGGCCGGTGAGCACCTTGATGCGCTCGGCGGATTTCGGCGCGAGGTCCGGGCGCAGCACGATCGTTACGGTGCCGTATTTCAGCTCCATCAGCACGGTGTTGGCGGGGTCGGCGGCGGCGGTCTGGCTCATCAGGGTTTCCGTTATCAAAGGGGTTGCGGCGGCGGCTTGTAGCAGCGTGCGGCGTTTCAGCATCGGCGTCTCCTAGTTTTTTAGCTTCGAGAGGGTTCGCTCGCGGGTCAGTTCCGGAACGAAAGAGGAGATGTCCCCGCCCAGGGCCGCGATGTCTTTCACGAACCGCGACGAGATGAACTGGTGGGTTTCGCTCGCCATCAAGAATACCGTTTCGATGTCGTGGTCGAGCCGGTAGTTCATTCCCGCCATCTGGAATTCGTAATCGAAATCCGAGACGGCGCGCAGGCCGCGCACGATCATGCCTGCGCCGACCTCGCGGGCGAAGGCGATCAGCAGCGTCGCGAAGGGCCGCACCTCGATCTCGGCGCCGGTGGCGGCGGCGACCGGGCCGATTTCCGCCCGCACCAGCTCGGCCCGCTCCTCGATCGAGAAGATCGGGTTTTTGCCGGCGTTCGTCGCCACGCCGACCACGAGTTTATCGGCGAGGCGCGAGGCGCGGCTGATGATGTCGAGATGGCCGTTGGTGATCGGGTCGAAGGTGCCGGGGTAGAGTGCGACGCGTTGTTTCGGCTCAGGCATCGCCGTCATCCACCACCGGGAACACCGCGGTCACTTTTTCGTTCTCGTTGAGCCGCAGCAGTGTCACACCCATCGCGGCGCGGCCGGTGATGCGGACCTGGTCGACCGGCACCCGGATCAGCCGGCCGGCATCGGTGACCAGCATCACGTCGTCGCCCTCGCGGACCGGGAAGCTGGCGGCGACGGCGCGGCCGTTGCGCCGGGTGGACAGCGTGATGTTGGAGATGCCGAGGCCGCCCCGGCCGCTGACCCGGTATTCATAGGCCGAGGAGCGTTTGCCGAAGCCGGCATCGGTGACGGTGAGCAGGATTTCCTCGCCGCTTTTCAGCTCCTCCGCCCGGGCCGGTTCGAGCGATACCTCCGGCACGTCCGCGCTTGGTTCGTCGCTATCGTCCGTGGCCGGCGCTTCATCCTCGCCATTGCGGCGCTGTGCCGCGGCGAGCTTCAGATAGGCCGCGCGTTCCGCGACATCGGCTTCGACGTGGCGCAGCACCGAGAGGCTCATCACCTCGTCCTCCGGCGCCAGACGGATGCCGCGCACGCCGGCGGAATCGCGGCCGGAGAACACCCGCAAGGTATCGTCGGTGATCTGGAAGCGGATGCAGCGGCCGAGGCGGGTGGCGAGGAACACGTCGTCGCCGTCGCGGCAGGTGGCGACGCCGATCAGCCGGTCGCCCGCTCCATTATTATCATCGAGTTTCATGGCGATCAGCCCGGCGGCGCGGACGTTGCGGAAGTCGGCGAGCTTGTTGCGCCGCACGCCGCCGCTGGCGGTCGCGAACACCAGATGCAGGTTTTCCCACAATGTTTCATCCTGCGGCAGCGGCAGCACGGTGGTGATCTCGTCGGTGCCGAGTTCGGGCAGCAGGTTGATGAGGGCGCGGCCCTTGGCGGTGGTGGTCGCCTCCGGCAGCCGCCACACCTTCTCTCGGAAGGCTTTGCCGCCGGAGGAGAAGAACAGCACGAACTGGTGGGTGTGGGCGTTGAAGCTGCGGGTGACGATGTCGTCGCCGCGCGTCGAAGTGGCGGAACGGCCACGGCCGCCGCGATTCTGGCTGCGGAACACCTCGAGCGGGGTGCGCTTGATGAAGCCGTCGCGGGTCAGCGTCACCACCATCTGGCCGGGCTCGATCAGGCTCTCGTCGTCCTGGTCGGTTTCCAGATCCTCGATGGTGGAGCGGCGGGGCGAGTCCAGCTGCGCGCGGGCCGCCAGCAGCTCGTCGCGCATCACTTCCAGCCGGCGCGGCCGCGAGGAGATGATCTCCAGGAGCTCGGTGATGCGGGCCGCGACTTCGGTCAGTTCGGCCTGGATCTTCTCGCGCTCCAGCCCGGTGAGGCGGGCCAGGCGCAGTTCCAGGATGCCGCGCGCCTGGGCTTCGGTCAGCCGCATCGTGTTTTCGGACGTGATGGTGTTGCCGACCTCGTCGATCAGCGCCAGCAGCGGTGCGACGTCCTGCGCCGGCCAGTCCCGCTCCATCAGCGCGAGCCGCGCCGCGGTGGAATCCGGGCTGCCGCGGATCAGCGCGATCACGGCGTCGATATTGGCGACCGCGGTGGCGAGGCCGACCAGCAGATGGGCGCGGTCGCGGGCCTTGTTCAGTTCGAAGCGGGCCCGGCGGAGGATGACCTCTTCGCGGAACTCGATGAACAGGCCGAGCGCGTCGCGCAAACCGAGTTGCCGGGGCCGGCCCTTGTCCAGCGCCAGCATGTTGATGCCGAAACTCATTTGCAGGTTGGTGAAGCGGTAAAGCTGGTTCAGCACCACCTCCGGCGTGGCGTCGCGCTTCAGTTCGATGACGATCCGCATGCCGTCGCGGTCGCTCTCGTCGCGCAGGTCGGCGATGCCCTCGATGTCCTTGGCGCGGACCAGTTCCGCCATGCGTTCCAGCAACGCCGATTTGTTCACCTGGTAGGGGATTTCCGTCACCACGATCGCCTCGCGGTCCTTGCGGATCATCTCGAAGCCGGCGCGGGCCCGCATGGTGATGGAGCCGCGCCCGGTCTCGTAGGCGGCGCGGATGCCGGAGCGGCCGAGGATGATGCCGGCGGTGGGGAAATCCGGCCCCGGCACGATCGCCATCAGCGCTTCCAGCGTGATGTCGGGCGTGCCGATCATCGCCAGCGTGGCGTCGATGATCTCGGTCGGGTTGTGCGGCGGGATGTTGGTCGCCATGCCGACCGCGATGCCGCTGCCGCCGTTGATCAAGAGGTTCGGGAAGGCCGCCGGCAGCACCACCGGCTCGCTTTCGCTCTCGTCGTAGTTCGGCTGGAAATCGACGGTATCCTCGTCGATGGTTTGCAGGAGCAGCATCGCCGCCGGCGCCAGCCGCATCTCGGTGTAACGCATCGCCGCCGGCATATCGCCGTCGACCGAACCGAAATTGCCCTGGCCATCGATCAGCGGCACGCGCATCGAGAAGTCCTGCGCCATCCGCACCGCCGCCAGGTAGATCGCGCTGTCGCCGTGCGGGTGGTACTTGCCCATCACGTCGCCGGTCATGCGGGCGGATTTGCGGTACGGCTTGTCCGGCGTGTAACCGGCCTCGACCATGCCGTAGAGGATGCGGCGATGCACCGGCTTCAGCCCGTCCCGCGCATCCGGCAGCGCCCGGCTGACGATGACGGACATCGCGTAATCCAGATAGGAGCGGCGCATCTCCTGCTCGATGCCGACGGGCTCCGTGCCGCGCGGCGGGCCGCGCTCCGGACCATGGCGCGGCGGCTCGCCGGGCGGCGCGCTTTGGTCAGGCGGTTCGCCCCCCGCTCCGTCGGTTACGTCGCTCATCGTTGCTAAAGCTGGCCGCGGACGTGGTGCGGAATGGCGGCAGGAAGATAAAGCACTGAAAACATTGAGGAATTTATCCGGAAGATTCGCGCGGTTATAAAGATTTTTGGGGAAAAGTCAAAAACCGGCGGGGGTGGCGTTTAGTTTGACGCCGGAACAAGACTTTACTTCGCGGCGCCGCGTCCCACCTAACCGTTCATGGATCAAGCAACCGCCAAGCCGGCGCAACCCGCACCCTGCGCCATCGTGATTTTCGGCGCCGGTGGCGACCTGACGGAGCGGCTGCTGCTGCCGGCGCTCTACAACCTCGAGCGGCAGGGTCTGTTGCCGGAAAAACTGGCGATCATCGGCGTCGCGGTTTCCGACCGCACCACCGAATCCTGGATCCAGGAGACCGATGATTTCTTCAAACAGATGATCAGCTCGCCGGACAGCGAGTTCCAGGCCAAGAGCATCGACGAGACGGCATGGGGCAGGCTGCAAAGCACCATGAGCTATTTTCGCGGCGATATTTCCGACCCCTCGACCTACAAGGTGCTTGGCGAGACGATCGACGCTTTCGACAAGAAATTTAGCCTGAACGGCAATGTGCTGTTCTATCTGGCGCTGCCCGAGAAGTTCTTCGGCCCGACGGTCGATCACCTCGCCACCGCCGGCCTGCTCAAACAGTCGGGTAAGTTCTGGCGCCGCGTCGTTATCGAGAAACCGTTCGGCCACGACGATGCCTCCGCCAAGGCTTTGAACGCCGACATCCTGAAGTCGTTGCAGGAAACGCAGATTTACCGGATCGACCATTTCCTCGGCAAGGAGACGGTGCAGAACATCATGGCTTTGCGCTTCGGCAACGGCATGTTCGAGCCGTTGTGGAACCGCGATCATATCGACCATGTGCAGATCACCGTTTCGGAGACGGTCGGGGTGGAATCCCGTGGGTCGTTCTATGAACCCACGGGGGCGCTGCGCGACATGGTGCCGAACCATCTGTTCCAGCTGGTGGCGATGACGGCGATGGAGGCGCCCGCCTCCTTCGAGGCGGAAGCGGTGCGCTCCAGAAAGGTCGACGCGATCACCGCGATGCGGCCGATCCCGCCGGAGGACGCGGTGCGCGGCCAGTACACCGCCGGCAAGATCGGGACCAAGGAGATCGTGGGCTACCGGCAGTCCGAGGATGTGTCGCCGACCTCGACCACCGAGACCTATGTCGCGCTGAAGATCCACATCGACAACTGGCGCTGGGCCGGGGTGCCGTTTTACCTGCGGACCGGCAAGTGCATGACCAACCGCTCGACCGAGATCGCCATCCGGTTCAAGGACGCGCCGCTGGCGCTGTTCCCGCGCGCCGCCGCCGACCAGGCGGCAGAGAACTGGATGGTGCTGGAAATCCAGCCCAAGGAAGGTATCAAGATCAACTTCAACGCCAAGCTGCCGGGCATGCAGATGATCCTCGCCGGCGTCGAATTCAGTTTCAATTACGGGGATTTCTTCAAGCAGATTCCGGCGGTGGGTTACGAGAGCTTGTTGTATGGCGCGTTGACCGGCGACCCCACCTTGTTCCAGCGCGCCGACCAGGTGGAAGCGGCCTGGGCCGCGGTGCAGCCGGTGCTGGACGCCTGGGGCAAGAAGACGGACAGCATCCCGTTTTACGAAGCCGGCGCTACCGGGCCGGCCGAAGCCGACCAGCTTTTGCAGCGTGACGATCGCCATTGGCGGCCCCTGGTCGGCGACGTTTAGCGGCTGTGGCGACACTCCCGCGTTTCAGCACGATCGCGGATTACGCGATGATCGGCGATTGCCGGTCGGGCGCCCTGGTTTCCCGGAACGGTTCGATCGACTGGCTCTGCCTGCCGCGCTTCGACAGCGCCGCTTGCTTTGCAGCTTTGCTCGGCACGCCGGAGCATGGCCGCTGGCAGATCAAACCCCGCGGCCGCGCCAGCGTCACCCGCCAGTATGCCGATGACAGCCTGATCCTGCAGACCGACTTCAAGACCTCGGCGGGGACGGTTCGTGTCACCGATTTCATGCCGATCGCGCAGCACGACAGCAGCGTGATCCGGCTGGTCACCGGCCTTTCCGGCCGGGTCGCGATGGAGATGGATCTGGTGATCCGTTTCGATTACGGGCTGTCCGTGCCGTGGGTCAGCAATACCGGCAAGAACACCTTCACCGCGATCGCCGGGCCGGACATGCTGACCTTGCGGAGCAAGGTTGAGGTACGGGGCGAAGGCATGCGGTCGGTGGCCGCGTTCACCGTGGCGAAAGGCGAAACCGTGTCTTTCGTGCTGACCAACTCGCGCTCCTATCACCCGGTCCCCAAGCCGGTGAACATCGCCAAGGTGATGGCGGCGACGGCCAAGTTCTGGCGCGGCTGGTCGAAGCGCTGCCATGATGTGGGGCCGGCGACGGCGCTGGTGCGGCGCTCGCTGATCACGCTGAAGGGCCTGACCTATCTGCCGACCGGGGGGATTGTCGCGGCGCTCACAACCTCGCTGCCTGAAGAGCTGGGCGGCGCCCGCAACTGGGATTACCGGTATTGCTGGGTGCGGGACGCCACCTTCACTTTGCTGGCTTTTATGAATGCCGGTTATTTGGAGGAAGCCGAGGCCTGGCGGGACTGGCTGATGCGCGCGATCGCCGGCAGCCCGGAGCAGTTGCAGATCATGTACGGCATCGCCGGAGAGCGCCGGCTGGACGAGTGGCAGATCCCCTGGCTGCCGGGCTACCAGAAATCGGCGCCGGTGCGGATCGGCAACGCCGCCGCGACGCAGACCCAGCTCGATGTTTACGGCGAGCTGATGGACGCGCTGGTGCAGGGCCGGCGGGGCGGCATGAAGTCGTCCGAGCGCGCCATCGCCTCGCGCGGTTTGTTCCTGCGCCGGCTGGAAAAAATCTGGATGGAGGCGGATGAGGGGATCTGGGAGATCCGCGGCAAGCCGCAGCATTTCGTGCATTCCAAGGTGATGTCGTGGCTGGCGTTCCACCGCGCCACCGATCCGGTTGTCGTCGAGAACGAGAAGAGCCGCCAGCATTTCTCCCGGCTGGCCGATAAGATCCACGCCGAGATCTGCAAGCACGGAGTCGACCCCACCGGCAAGTTTTTCGTGCAGCATTATGGTTCGACCGAGGTCGATGCCTCGCTGCTGCTGCTCGCCATCGTCGGCTTTCTGCCGCCGGACGATGCGCGTATTCGTGGGACGGTCGAGGAGATCGAGCGGCGGTTGATGATGGACGGTCTGGTGCTGCGTTACAGAACCGACAGCAAGGTCGATGGGTTGGCGGGCACCGAAGGCGCGTTTCTGGCGTGCAGCTTCTGGCTGGTCGACAACTTCGTTCTGCTCGGCCGCATGGACGACGCGCAGAAGCTGTTCGGCAAGCTGAGCGGCTTCGTCAACGATGTCGGGCTGATTTCCGAGGAGTATAATCCGAAGACCGGGCAGATGCTCGGCAACTTCCCGCAGGCGTTTTCCCACGTGGCGTTGGTGAACTCGGCGATCGGGTTGTATCGCGCCACGCAGATTGCGGAGAAGCCGCGGTTGAGTGCGGCGGAGCGGGTGCGGATGCAGAAGACGGTGTATCGGCATGCGGTGCCGCATGGTGTCGCCGAGGCCGAGGCGGACGCCTAGAACTTTGCCGGCAGCGTCTTTTAGACTTGGCGGGCCAGGGGGGCGACGAATTGGGGTTCGGTGTCCCAGGGGAATAGTATCCAGGTGTCCTGGCTGACCTCGGTGATGAAGGTGTCGACCACCGGCTTGCCCTCGGGTTTGGCGTAGATCGTGGCGAGATGCGCCTTCGGCAACAGGCCGCGGACCAGGCGGGCGGTGGTGCCGGAATCCACCAGGTCGTCGATGATCAGGAAGCCGGTGCCGTCGCCGGCGGCGGTCGGCGGCTTGGTCACGACCGGGGCGCCGCGATTCTCGTCGTCATAGGTCATCACCGAGACGCTCTCGATCAGCCGGCATTCCAGTTCGCGGGCGACGATGGCGGCCGGGATCAGCCCGCCCCGCGTGATGGCGACGATCCCGGCCCAGGGTCCGAGCCCGTGCAGGCGCCAGGCCAGCGCCTTGGCGTCCCGGTGCAACTGGTCCCAGGTGACGGTGTAATAGCGCGGCATCAGTGGTCAGTAGTCAGTCGGCTGTGGGCCGTCAAAAGCTTGTTCAATCCGTGGTTTGCTCGATCTTGTCGACGCGGCTGGGATAGAAGGCCAGGTGGTCCTTGATGGCCGCGACCGCCGGGTAGGGCGCTTCGTAGCTCCATACCGCGTTCACGGCGCGGCCGCCGCCGGCGGGGATGCTGTAGTAGCTGGCGTCGCCTTTGTAGGGGCAGTGGGTGCTGTTGTCGGTGCGGGTCAGCAGGGTCATGTCGACGTCCTGGCGCGGGATGTACTGCACCGGCGGATAGGATGCCTCGCGCAGCGACAGCGCCGCCTTGGTGTCGGCGATGGTCTTGCCGGCGACGGTGACGACGACGCGGCCCTGGTGCGGCTCGACGGTGATCGGGTGGTCGGGGCCTGGTTGCTTCGCGCTGGACATTGCGGTTCCCTTCGGGTTGTGCCGGCTTTGAATATAGGCCGATTTTGGCGCGCCGCCATTCGCCGGGAATTGTTTGACGGCCTGGTTCTGGATTGCTTCGGCGCTTCGCGCCTCGCAACGACGGGTGGGAGAGTTTTAGACCGTGAATTGTTCGGTGATGATGCGTTCGGAGAGGGCGCGGTCGGGGTCGAACAGGACGTTGACGCCGAGCGAGCGGTCTTCGCTGACCGCCACCGAGACGACGTCGCGTACTTCGGTGAAGTCCGCCACCGCCGCGGTCGGGCGTTTGTCGGCTTCGAGGATCTCGAACAGCACTTCGGCGGTGGCGGGCAGGAGGGCGCCGCGCCAGCGCCGGGGGCGGAAGGCCGAGATCGGTGTCAGCGGCAGGAGGTTGGCCGAGAGGGGAATGATCGGGCCGTGGGCGGAGAGGTTGTAGGCGGTGGAGCCGGCCGGGGTGGAGACCAGGATGCCGTCGCAGATCAGTTCGGCCAGGCGCACCCGGTGGTCGATGCTGATGCGGATCTTGGCGGCCTGGCGGAGTTGGCGCAGCAGGCTGACCTCGTTCAGCGCCACCGCCTCCTCGACCACGCCGGAGGCGGTGATGGCGTGCATGCGGAGCGGATGCAGTACGCTGGCCTGCGCCCGGGCGATGCGGGCCGGCAGGTCGGCCTCCGCGAACTCGTTCATCATGAAGCCGACCGAGCCGCAGTTCATGCCGTAGACCGGCTGTTCGGTGCCCAGCACCTGGTGCAGGCATTCCAGCATCAGCCCGTCGCCGCCCAGTGCGACGATCACATCGGCGTCGCGGGCGGCGGTGTCGCCGTAGATGTCGAGCAGCCGCAGCTTCGCGGCGGCGGCGATTTCGGTCTGCGCCGCGACGAAGGCGATTTTGCTCAAACGAGCTTGCGGTGTTCGAGGACCGGCATGTTGGCGCGGATGCGCGCCAGCGGCGCCGTGTCGATGGTGGCACTGGCCCAGCCTTCGCCGTCCGAGGCTTTGGCCACGACGTGGCCCCAGGGATCGGCGACCAAGGAATGGCCGTAGGTGAAGCGGGACTCGCCGCCGGCGTCGACATGCTTGCCGGTGCAGGCCGGGGCGGCGACCCAGCATTGGGTTTCGATGGCGCGGGCCCGCAGCAGCACCTCCCAATGGTCCTTGCCGGTCTGCAGGGTGAAGGCGGCGGGCAGCACGATCAGTTCGGTCCCCAACCGGCGCAGGGCCAGGAACAATTCGGCGAAGCGCAGGTCGTAGCAGATCGCCAGGCCGACCTTGATGCCGGCGATGTCGCAGGCGACCACCTCGTCGCCGGCGCCGTAGGTGTCGCTCTCGCGGTAGCCCTGGCCGTCCGGCGTGACGATGTCGAACAGGTGGATTTTGCGGTAGCGCGCCAGCTCGGTGCCGTCCGGCGCGAAGACCAGGCTGGTGTTGAACAGCCGGTTGCCGGCGCGCTCGCCGATCGAGCCGCCATGGACGTGAACGCCGTGGCGGATCGCGAAGTCGCGCAGGAATTGGTAGGCGGATTCCGAAGCGGCCTCGGCGCCGGGCGGCGGCAGGTCCTCGGCGGCGGCGAATTTGGTGGCGCGGTCGCCGCCGAGGCAGGTCCAGATTTCCGGCAGCGCCAGCAGGTCCGGATGGTCGGCGGCGCGGGCCGCTTCCATGAGGCGCGTTGCCTGCGCGATGTTGGCGGCTTTGTCCGCCCCCGGCGACATCTGGATCACACTCACGCGCATCGGCATCGGCTCTCCCGCCAAGCCGGACCTGTACAGTTATTCGGCCTGCTCAACAACGTTCAGCCGGCGTCCTGCGCCAGCGCCAGCAGGGACAGGCCGACCGGCAGGTTCAGGAGCGGCAACAATGCCGCTTCGGCGCCGAACAGCAGGGTGAACAGCGCGTTGAGCGGCTTTGGCGGAACTTTGGTGCCGCTGGCGGCGGGGCTGCGGCTGACGCGGTCGAGCAGCCTGACCCCGGCCGCGACCGGGAGCAGCGCCATGTTGATGAAGCTGAGCTTGCGGATGACGTAGCCGGCGACAAGCAGTTTGCCGGACAGCTCGGCTTTCTCGTAGCGGCGTTTGTGATGCAGCGCGACGTCGTGGGCGCTCCAGAGCCGTTTGAAGGCCGGCACGGTGATCAGCAGGTAGCCGCCCGGCGCCAGATGCCGCCGCAGCACGGCCAGTGTCGCCTCGTCTTCGTCGACATGCTCCAGCACGTCGAACAGGCAGATCAGGTCGAAGACCTCGTCCGCGCCCACCGGATCCTCCGGCAGGGCGCCGGCGCGGATGTCCTGGCATTGTGTGGCCTTGGCGCGGGCGATGCCGCGCGCGGTCTCGTCCTTCTCGACGGCGGTGACTCGGCCGAAGCGGGCCAGCATGGCGAGGTTGCCGCCGGTGCCGGCGCCGATTTCGAGCACCCGCGCCTGCTGCGGCGGCGGCAGGGGCAGCCGGCCGATGACGCTTTGCAGGATTCTCCGGCGGCCGCGGAACCACCAGTGCAGGTCTTCCGAGGCGGCCATTTCCAGATACGCCTCACGCTGCATGCGAGCCGCCATGGGTCTTGCGCACCAGGTAGGTGGGCCGCTGTTTGGTCTCCAGGTAGATGCGGCCGATATATTCGCCGAGCAGGCCGATGCTCATCAGCTGCATGCTGCCGAAGAACAAAACGGCGACCAGCAAGGAAGCGTAGCCCGCGACGTCGGTGCCGAAAATGAGGGTGCGCAGGACGATGAAGACGGCGTAGGCGAAGGTGCTGAGCGCGCCGAGCGCGCCGAGATAGGTCCAGATTTTCAACGGCGCGGTGGAGAAGCTGGTGAAGCCTTCGAGCGCGAAGTTCCACAGCGCGAAGCCGGAGAACTTGCTGTGGCCAACGGCGCGCTCGGCCCGGACGTAGTCGATGGTGACGGTGCGGAAGCCGACCCAGGCGAACAGGCCCTTCATGAAGCGCTGCCGCTCCGGCAGGCGCTTGAGTGCCGCGACGACGACGCGGTCCATCAGCCGGAAGTCGCCGACGTTTTCCGGTATCTGGGTGTGGGAGAGCCGGTTGTGCAGGCGGTAGAACCAGGCGGCGGTTTTGCGCTTCATCACGCCGTCGGAGGCGCGGTCGCTACGGCGGGCCAGCACGACCTCGGCGCCCTGGCGCCAGGCCTCGAGCATCCGGGCGATCAGCGCCGGCGGGTCCTGCAGGTCGGCGTCCAGCGGGATCACGGCGTCGCCCAGGGCGGCGTCCAGACCGGCGGTGAGTGCGGCTTCCTTGCCGAAGTTGCGGGACAGTTCGAGGATTTTGAAGCGGCGGTCGGCGGCGGCGAGGGCGATCAGCGCCGGCAGCGTCGCATCGGTGCTGCCGTCGTCGATACACAGGATCTCCCAGTCGTAGCCTGCGATGGCGTCCAGGCAGGGCAGCAGCGCGGCGTGGAAGGTGGCGATGCCGGCGGCCTCGTTGAAGAACGGAACGATCAGCGAGACCAGCGGCGCGCGGCGCGCGGCTGCATCGGTCCCGTCATCCGCAAAGGCCTCAGGGTGCTGGATCATTCAGGCCGGCCGCGCGGATGCGGGCCGCCTCCTCGTCCCAGCCGGGCCGTTCCTTGACGCGCAGGAACAGATGCACCTCGCGCTCCAGCGCGGCCGCGAGTTGGCGGCGGGCGCGGGCGCCGATCTCGCGGATGCGGGCGCCCTTGGCGCCGACCAGGATGCCTTTATGGCCCTCGCGCGCGACGTAGATCATCGCCTCGATCCTGACCGAACCATCTTTCTGTTCGATGAAGCTTTCGGTCTCGACGGTGGCGCCGTAGGGCACCTCGTCGCGGGTTTGCAGGAAGATCTGCTCGCGGACGGTTTCGGCGGCGAGCAGCCGGTCCGGCAGGTCGGTGAGTTCGTCCTCCGGGTACAGATACGGGCCTTCCGGGAGTTTGGCGGCGCAGAAATCCAGCAGGGTTTCGACGCCATCGCCGGTCGCGGCGCTGATCATGAAGACCTGCTCGAAGGGCGCCAGGCGGCTCAGCTCCTGGGCCAGCGGCAGCAGGAGCGGCCGGTCGAGCAGGTCCGCCTTGTTCAGCACCAGGGCCATCGGCCGGCCGGCGGCGGCGGCGCGTTCGGTGATCTCGGTCACCGCGGCGGTGGCGCCGGTTTTGGCGTCGACCAGCAGGAGCAGGAAGTCGGCTTCGGCGGCGCCGTCCCAGGCAGCGGCGACCATGGCGCGGTCCAGCCGCCGCTTCGGCGCGAAGATGCCGGGGGTGTCGACGAACAGGACCTGGGTTTCACCGCGCATCAGGATGCCGAGCACCCGCGCCCGCGTGGTCTGCGCTTTCGGCGTGACGATCGAGAGTTTGGCGCCGGCGAGGCGGTTCAGCAGCGTCGATTTGCCGGCGTTCGGCGCGCCGATGATGGCGATGAAGCCGCAGCGCGTCATGCCGCCAACGATGCCAGCAGCGCCTGCGCCGCTTCCTGCTCGGCGGCGCGCTTGGAGCCGGCGGCGCCGTTTGCAACGGCCTCACCAACGGTGACGCGGATGGTGAAACGCGGCTCGTGCGAGGGGCCGGACTGCGCCACCACCTCGTAGGCCGGCAGCGCCAGCGCCCGCGCCAGTGCCCATTCCTGCAACGCGGTCTTCGGGTCCTTGGGCGGCGCGAACTGCCGGTCCAGCACGTCGCCGAACGCGCGGCGGATGAAGTCGCGGGCCGGGGCCAGGCCGCCGTCCAGATAGAGCGCGCCGATCAGTGCCTCCAGCGCGTCGGCCAGCACGGTGGCACGCTCCCGCACGCCGCGTTTGGCCTCGCCGGGGGCGACCGCGAGCAGCGGCGCCAGGCCGTTGGCCTCGGCGATGGCGGCGAGCGAGGGGCGGGAGACCAGGAAGGCCAGACGCGGCCCCAGCATCCCTTCCCGCTCCGCCGGAAAGCGTTCGATCAGCCATTCCGCGACGACCAGGCCGAGCACCCGGTCGCCGATGAACTCCAGCCGCTCGTTCGAGCCGGCGCCCTTGGCGCCGGCGGCGGAGCGGTGCGTCAGCGCCTCGGCCAGCAGTTTCGGCTGGGCGAAGTCATGCCCCAGCATCGTTTGCGCGGCGGCGAGGCCGTTCACGAGATCCGGTGCAACAGCCGGCCCCAGCGGATCTCGACCGGCCACATCCAGAACTCCCACCAGGGGTCGCGCAGGTCGATCGAGAAGAAGATGATCGCCGCCGGGCCGATGACGTTTTCGACCGGCACGTAGCCGACCGGGCCTTCCATGAAACGGGAGTCTTCGCTGTCGTCGCGGTTGTCGCCCATCATGAACAGGTCGCCGGGCGGCACGGTGTAGAGCGGCGTGTTGTTGGCGAAGCCGTCGCTGTTCTGTTTGTAGATCAGGTGGGTGCGGCCGCCGGGCAGCTGCTCGGTGAAGGCGCGCACCACGATCGGCACGCCGGAGCTGGTGTCGGTGGCGTTGCCGTCATCGGTGCGCGGCACTTGGGCGCCGTTGATGAGCAGCTGGCCGCCGGTGACCTGGATGGTGTCTCCGGGCAGGCCGATGACGCGCTTGATGAAGTTGGTGCCAGGGTCGCCGGGCGGGCGGAACACCACGACGGCGCCGCGCCTGGGGCCGCCGGCGGGGATCCGGCCGGAAAACAAATCCGGCGAGAACGGCAACGAGTAATGCGAGTAGCCGTAAGTGAACTTGTCGACGAACAGGTAGTCGCCGACCAGCAGAGTCGGCACCATGCTGCCGGAGGGAATGAAAAACGGCTCGAACAGGAAAGTGTGGATGCCGACGGCGATCAGCCCGGCATAGACGATGGTTTTGAGCAGCTCGGCGAGGCCAGAGGATTTCTGTTTTCTCAGCGCCATGTTCGAGCCTTGCCCCATCCGCCGGCATCAAGCCCGGCGCTTGCAGCTTGTCAAGAAATGGGTGCAGACAGGCCACCCCCAGGACGCCCGGAGGAACGATTCGGACGATGACCAAGCTTTCCAGAACGGTTGCCCCCTTTGCCGCCGCCGCCTTGCTGTGCGCCGGCCTGGCGCCGGCCGCCGCCAAGCATCATGGCACGCTGACCGCCGTGCCGACCGGCCCGCCGCCGGTGCCGGACAGCCCGAGCGGCGACAAGAGCACGCCGACCCCGCCGGTGCTGCCGGACATCACCGCTTACGTGTTGATGGACGCGGCCGACGGCGCGGTGCTGGCCGAGGCGGCGCCGAGCCTGCCGGTTGCCCCCGCCAGCCTGACCAAACTGATGACCGCGCATCTGACGTATCAGGCGCTGCACCATGGCAGCCTGAAATCCGGCCAGATGCTGCCGGTGAGCCCGGCCGCCTGGCACGCCGGCGGCAGCCGCATGTTCATCGACCCGACCAGCCAGGTCACGGTGGACCAGCTGCTGCACGGGCTGATCATCGATTCCGGCAACGACGCCGCGGTGGCGCTGGCCGAGCAGATCGGCGGCAGCCAGGACGCCTTCGTGCAGCTGATGAACAAGAGCGCCGGCGACCTTGGCCTGAGCGCCACCAGCTACACCAATGTCACCGGCCTGCCGGACCCGGCGATGCGGACCACCGCGATGGATGTGGCCAAGCTGAGTGCCGTGATCCTGCGGGACGAGCCGGAGATCCTGCAGATATCCAAGCAGCAGAGCTACACCTGGAACAACATCACCCAGGCCAGCTGGAACCCGGTGCTGCAGCATGATTCGACCGTGGACGGGCTGAAGACCGGGCTGACCCAGGAATCCGGGCACTGCATCGACGCCACCGCCCTGCGCGGCGGCGCCAGGCTGATCGCGGTGGTGATGGGCGGGCCGAGCTGGCACACCAGCACCGCCGCGGTCGAGAGCCTGCTCAATTACGGCGAGAAATTTTTCACCGAGGCCGATCTCGCGACCGTCGGCCAGAGCCTGGCGACGCTGCAAAGCCCAGCGCTCGATAGCGGCAGCGTCGCTGTCGGCCCGGCGCATGACGTGGCGCTGACCTTGCCCAAGGATGCGGCGGCGAAGGTGACACGCAGCCTCGCCACCACCGCCGATCTCAGCAAGGGTGCGACCAAGGGCGAGACCATCGGCACCGCGACCTTCACGCTGGACGGCAAGACGGTGGCGAGCGTGCCGGTGGTGGCGCTGGCGGATGCGCCGGCGGCGAGCTTCCTGACGCGGATGCAGCGCAAGCTGGAAAAAATGCTGTGACGGAGGCGGCACCGCCGGACCGGCTCTGCACCGACCCCGCCAGCCGGTTTTTCGACGAGGCGTTGCTGGAGCGCGGCATCGGGATCCGCTTCAACGGCGCCGAGAAAACCAATGTCGAGGAATACTCGATCAGCGAAGGCTGGGTGCGGGTCGCCGCCGGCAAGGCGCTGGACCGCCACGGCAAGCCGATGACGATGAAGCTGAAGGGCAAGGTCGAGGCGTATTTCCGGGACGCCGAAGCCTAGAACCCGTCCAAAGTCTGCGTTATTGGCCGGAGCGACTTCTGAAACATTTCAAGACAAACCGGGTTGGCGCTGCCTTCGATCGCCGCTTGAGCATCCCCCGATGCTAGGTTAGGAAATTCGCCGCGCTTCCCGAAATCGGAGACCGATATAAAACGCCTGACTGCCGCGTTTGTCCTGCTGTTGGCCGTTGCCGGACCGGGTCCGGCGCGGGCCCAGACGGCTGGCCAGACGGCTGGCCAGACGCTGGTGCGGGCGGCGGCGCTGCGGCCGGCGACCTGGCGGCCGACCATCGAGCTCGCCGCCATGGTCGATGCGGAACAGAGCGCCGCGCTGGCGGCCGAGCGCGGCGGCCGGGTGGTGGCGGTGCTGTTTGCCTCCGGGCAGAGCGTGCCGGCCGGGGCGCTGCTGGTGCAGCTCGATGACGGGCCGGAGGCGGCGCAGCTGGCGCTGGACCAGGCCCGGCTGAGCCAGGCCGGGCACGCCCAGGAGCGGACCGCCAAGCTGATGACGATCGCCGGCGCCAGCCAGGCGGCGCTGGAACAGGCGCAGGCGGACCAAGCCGAGGCGCGGGCGCAGGTCAGCCTCGATCAAGCTAATCTCAAGCAGTTGCAGATCGTCGCACCTTTTGCCGGCACGGTCGGCATCCGCAAGGTCGCGGCCGGCGACTACGTGCAGCAGGGCCAGACGGTCGCCAGCATCGCGCAGAGCGCGCCGCTGCGGGTGTTGTTTTCGGTGCCGCAGACCGAGGCCGGCGGCCTCGCGGTCGGCGATACCTTCACGCTGAGCGCGCCGGCGCTGCCGGAGCAGGCCGGAACCGTGACCGGCCGGCTGACCGCGCTGTCGCCGATGCTCGACATCGCGACCAATGCGCGCGACGCCGAGGGCGTCGTGACCGGGACCGCCGATGGTTTGCTGCCGGGCATGTTCGGCACCGTCAGCCTCGCCACCGGCACACCGCTGGCCGCTTTCGCGGTGCCGGCGACGGCGCTGAACGACGACGCGCTGGGCCGCTACGTGTATGTCATCGACCGGGCCAAGGCCGGCGAGACGCTGCGCGCCGTCTATGTCACCGCCTACGGCGCGCAGGGCGACGACATGCTGATCGCCGGCGCCGGGCTGGACGCCGGCGAACTCGTGGTCGCGATCGGCGGCTTCAAGCTGACCGACGGCGCCAGCGTCGAAACCGCAGCGCCGTGAGCGGCGGCAGGGACGGCGATAGTGGCTAACCCCTGGGCGGCGCTGTTGCGCCAGCCGGTGCTGGTCGGGCTCGGCGCCGCGGCGCTGGCTTTGTTCGGGCTTGCCGCCGTGCTCAGCCTGCCGGTGCGGTCCAGCCCGATCATCCCGTATCGCAGCATCGACATCAACACCGACTTCGACGGTGCCGACGCGCAGACGATCGACCGTTTCGTTACCCTGCCGGTGGAGAGCGCGGTGGCGGCGCTGCCGGGCATCCGTTACGTCACCGGCACCTCGATCCCGGGCAATTCCGACATCAGCGCGACGATGGCGGACGGGACGGCGCCCGACACGGTTTTTGCCGAAACCCTGGCGGCGGTGAACGCGGCGCGGGCGACGCTGCCGCCGGCGGTCGAGGCGCCGGAGATCAAGCTGGTCGGCGACGACGACGCCAACCAGGAACTCAACATCAACCTGATGTTTCCGCCCAGCCTCTCGGTGGCGGCGGCGACCGCCTACGCCACCAGCAACGTGACGCCGCGGCTGGAGACGATCCCGGGCATCGGCCCGGTGACGCTGTATTCCGGCAATCCGTCGCTGCGGGTGCGGCTCGACCCGACGCGGCTGCAAGCCCTGGGAATCGCGCCGGCGGACGTGGCGCGGACGCTGACGGTGGCGAGCCAGGTGGACGCCGCCGGGCGGATCCGCAACGCCGCAGCGGCGACGCCGGTCGAGGAACAAACCGGCCTCGATACCCCGGCCGGGTTCGACGCGCTGCCGGTCGCGACCCGCAATGGGGTCACCATCCCGTTGCGCAGCATCGCGCAAAGCGGACTCGGCTTCAATGCCGGTTCGGACGTTGCCTTCTGGGACCGCCAGCCGACGGTTTACATCGCCGCCGGGATCGCGCCGACCGGTAATATCATCGAGGTGGCGCGGCGGGTCCGCGCCGCGATCGCGGCGATGCAGCCGATGCTGGCGCCGGGGCTGAAACTGCTCGTGACGTATGACGAGTCCACCAGCGTCAGCCAGTCCTTGCGCGATCTGGCGCTGACGCTGGTGGTTACCATCCTGCTGGTCGGCGCCATCGTCCGGCTCTCGCTCGGCAGCATGCGCGCCGCAATGGCGCCGTTCCTGGCGCTGACGCTCTCGCTGCTCGGCGCCGCGGTGGTGATGCAGATCACCGGCCAGACCCTGAACCTGTTCACCATCATCGCGCTGGTGCTGGCGGTGGGGCTGGTGGTGGACGATGCCATCGTGGTGGTGGAGGACGTGTTCCGCCGGGTGCAGGAGGGCGATGCGCCGATGGCGGCGGCGCAGGCCAGCGTGACGCGGCTGGCGCCGGTGCTGGCGGCGATCTCCTCGACACTCGTCGTCGCGTTTCTGCCGCTCGGTTTTCTCTCCGGCCTTACCGCGGCGCTGTTCCGGCCGTTCGCGCTGGTGCTGATCTCGGCGTTTTTGCTGTCGCTGGTGATGGCGCTGACCGTGGTGCCGTACCTCGCGATGTGGGCCAGCCGGAGCTATCGCCATGCGACGCGCCGCAGCCTGATCGACCGCTGCCGCGATCTGTACGTGCGGCTGCTGGCGCCGGCGCTGCGGTTCAATCCGCTGATCGCGGTGTGCGTGCTGCTCGTCGCCATCGGCTGCTTCGGCCTGCTGCGGGTGGCGCCCCGCAACCTGCTGCCGGCGGCGGACGGGCTGGATGTCACCGCTTTCGCCAGCGGGCCGGACGGCGCCTCGATCAAGTACATGCTGAACCAGACGGCGGAGATGGAGACGCTGCTGCACCGGGCCTATCCGGGGATGCCGGACTGGATGGTGGCCTCCGAACAGCAACATGCGATCTTCGGCGGCTATACGTTCGACACGCCGGAACAGGCGGAAGCGGCGGTGCTCAAACTCACCCCGACGCTCGGCGGCATGGACGGCGTTTCGGCCTATGTCTCGCAGGATAACGGCATGCCAGGGGCCGAGGATCTGCCGGTTTCGGTGATCCTGGCCGGCCAGACCAGCGCCGACAACCTGCTGGCAGTCGCGGCGAAAATGCAGGCGGCCGCCTATGCCAGCGGCGACTTCAATTACCTCAACATCGGACCTGGCAAGCCGCAATACCAGCTCGACCTCGTGATCGACCGGCCGCTCGCCGCCCGACTCGGCATCAGCGACGCCGAGATCGGCGACACGCTGAGTGCGGCACTCTCCGGCGGCCGGCTCGGCCAGGTGAGTATCGACGGCGGCACGCTCGACATCACCACCGAGATGCCGGCCGCTGGCGGTGCGGCGATGCTGAACGCGATCCCGGTGCGGACCGGCGCCGGGGCGCTGGTGCCGCTCGGCACCGTGGTCTCGCTGAGCGGGCGGGAGCGGCCGGACGCGCTCGGCTCCTGGCAGGGGCTGCCCAGCGTCACCATCCAGGCGCAGCAGGCGCTCGGTGTTTCGTTGAGCAAGGCGCTGGCGGATTTGCAGGCGGAGTTCAAGGCGCAGAACGTGCGGGATGTGAGCTTCGGCTATAGCGGGCCTTCGGAGATTTTTCAGGACTCCGAAAAGCAGAACGAGAAGCTGTTCGGCCTCGGGCTGCTCGGATTGTTTTTTCTGCTGGCGGCGCAGTTCCGCAGCCTGCGCGATCCGTTCGTGGTGATCACCACCGTGCCGCTGGCGAGCCTTGGGCCGCTGGTGCTGTTCGTTGCAGGGGGGGCGACGCTGAATATCGTCACCGAGATTTCGTTGCTGACCGTTTGGGGGCTGATCGCGCGGCAGGGCATCCTGTTCGTGCAGATCGCGCATGAGGGGCGCGGCCTCGACCTGCCGGTGCGGGCGGCGGCGTTGCGGGCGGCGCGGCTGCGGTTCCGGCCGATCCTGATGATCACGCTGGCGCTGATCGGCGGGGCGGCGCCGCTGATCCTGGCGCGCGGGCCGCAGGCGGTGATCCGCTACGACCTCGGCGTGGTGCTGGCGACCGGCATGGGCAGCGGCTTTCTGCTCTCGCTGTTCGCGGTGCCGGCGATGTACTGCCTGCTGCATCGCGGCCACCATGACTAGGAGTCCATTCGTAAACTCTACTCTGGCGGCCGTTCGGCGCGCTTTTCTGCGCTTCCGGTGCTCACGTACTGACGTACGCTCCGCTCCGGTTCTCGAAAAACACGCCGACCGACTCACCAGAGCGAGTTTCCAAACGAACTCCACAATGTGCTGGCGTGCGCTCCTGGCGCTGCCGGCGGCTCTGGCCGGTTGCGCGCCGGCGTTGCCGACGCCGAATACCACGGTGAGAACCGATGGCTATCTGCCGGGGCCGCTGACTGCGGCGACGCTGATCGATGGGCCTTTGCCGGCGGCGTGGTGGCGGGATTTTCAGAGCCCGGCGCTGGACGGGCTGGTCGCCGCCGGGCTCGACGCCAATCCGACGCTGGGCCAGGCGGAGGCCAATCTGGCGGCCGCGCAAGCCCAGGCGGCGGCCAATAACGGCGCCTACCTGCCGCAGATTAGTCTGAACCCGAACGATACGCGGGAGAGCTATCCGACCGGGCCGAACCAGACGCCGGCCTTCACCGTCTACAGCCTGGCCGGCACCATCAGCTACGACCCCGGCCTGTTCGGGGCGCGGCATTATACCTATCTAAACGGCGCGGCGCTGGCGGATTATCAGCGGGCCGAGCTGGATGCGGCGCGGCAGGCGCTGGTCGGCAATATCGTCGCCGCGGCGATCGGCGAGGCCGCGGCGCGCGAGCAGATCGCCACCACCGAACAGATCGTCGGCGACGAGCAGAGCCTGCTCAAACTGCTGAACGGCGAATACACCATGGGCGCGATCCCGCAATTGAATGTGTTGCAGCAGCAGAGCCAGGTTCTGGCCACCGAGGCGACGCTGCCGCCGCTGCAAACCCAGGCCGACCAGCTGCGCGACCGGCTGGCCATACTCACCGGCCGGTTGCCGGCCGATTTTGCCGCCTCCGGGATTACGCTGGGCGGGCTTGGCGTGCCGGCCGTGATCCCGGTGGCGCTGCCCTCGGCCTACCTCGCCAACCGGCCGGACCTGCGGGCGGCGCGGGCGCAGGTGGCGGCGCAGAATGCGGCACTCGGTATTGCGGTCGCGCATCTGTATCCGGACCTGACGCTGACCGCGACCGGCGGTTACGCGGCCGAAACGTTTGGCGCGCTGTTCAACACCAGCTCGGCCTTGTGGACGCTGGCCGGCAACCTGCTGGCGCCGCTTTACGATGGCGGGATTTTGCGGGCCCGGCGCGACCAGGCGCAGGCGCAATTGCAGGGCGCGCTGCTGGCGTATCGCGGCGCGGTGCTGAACGCCTTTGGCGAGGCGGCGGACGCGTTGCAGGCGGTGCGGAACGACCGGGTGGCGCTGGCCCGGGCCGAGGCGGCGGCGCAAACCGCGAACGCCGCCTACCAGCTCGGCGCGGCGCAGTTCCGCTTCGGCGCCACCGACTACACCACCGTGCTGAACGCCGAGGAGGTGGCGGCGCGGCAGGCGCTGAACCTGGCGCAGGCGCGGGGCAACATGCTGCTGGACATCGCCAGGCTGCGCTCGGTCATGGCGGTCTGATGGGGCTGATTGTCTGGCTCGCTTCCTATCCGAAATCCGGCAATACCTGGGTGCGGGCGTTTTTGCACAACTACATCCTGCGGCCGCCGGCGCCGTACGGCATTAACGACCTCGACCGACTTTCCGCCAGCGAATGCGCGGCGGGGTTTTTCCGGCCGCATGATCCGCGCCCGGCTTCCGCCTATAGCGAGGCCGAGGTGCAGCGGATGCGGCCCGAGGTACACCGCGACCTGACGCGGCTGCACGACGACCTGGTTTTCATCAAGACCCATAACGCGGCGCGGGCTGTTCATGGTGTTGCGCTCTGCACCTGGGAAGTTACCGCCGGCGCGATTTACCTGGTGCGCGATCCGCGCGACGTCGCGGTTTCCTACGCCGCCTATACCGGGCGCGGGCTGGACGACATCATCGCTTTCATGGGCAGCACCGGTGCGGCCAATCGCGGCACCGACGCCCAGGTGTTCGAGCTGCTCGGTTCCTGGTCCGGGCATGTGGAGTCTTGGGCGGCGCGGCCGAAGACGCTGGTGTTGCGTTATGAGGATCTGCGCGCCACAGCGGCGGCGGCGTTCGGCAGGATTGTCGGCTTTCTGGGCGATGGCGCCGCCGATCCGGAACGTCTGCACCGCGCCATCGCGTTCAGCGACTTCGTCACGCTGGCGGCGCAGGAGCGGGATAGCGGCTACGGCGCGGCGGGGCCGGCGGGGGCGCCGTTCTTTCGCGCCGGCGGCAGCGGGCAGTGGCGAGAGCGATTGACGGCGGCGCAAGTTGGCAGGATCGAGACCGATCACGGCACGATGATGCGGCGGTTCGGCTACCTGGGCTGACGTGTAGTTAGCGGAAATTGCTCAGGCGACGGCCGCCAGCGGCAACGGCATTGCGGGCGCGGCCAGCCGGTAGTTGGCGGCGTCGGCGAACAGCGCGCGCAGCAGCCGGTTGTTCAGGCCGTGGCCGGTGCAACGGCCGACGAAGCTGCCGCAAAGCGGGGCGCCGGCCAGCGCCAGATCGCCCACCACGTCCAGCATTTTGTGCCGCACGAATTCATCCGGCCAGCGCAGGCCTTCGGGGTTCAGCACCTTTTTGCCGTCGACGACGATGGCGTTGGCGAGGCTGCCGCCCTTGGCGAGCCCGGCCTCGCGCATCATCTCCACCTCCTGCGCCAGCGTGAAGGTGCGGGCGGCGGCGAGTTCGGTTGCGAAGCTCGGCTGGTCCAGGCTGAGGCTCATCGCCTGTGCGCCGATCGCGGCGGCGGGAAAATCGATCACCAAGGCGAGGTCGAGGCCGGCGCCGTCCCAGCCATGCGGCGCGAATTCGGCAAAGGCGTCGCCCTTTTCCACCCGGACGGGCCGCAGGATTTCAATGTGGGCGCGCGGGCCGCCATGGCCGACGGTGCCGGCGCTCTCGATCAAGAACAGAAACGGCGCGGCGGAACCGTCCAGGATCGGCAATTCGGGGCCATCGACCTCGACGATCAGATCGTCGACGCCGGTGGCGCTCAACGCCGCCATCAGATGCTCGATGGTGCCGACCCGTGCCGCGAGATCGTGCGGGGAGGCGACAACGGTGCAGAGCCGGGTTTCCACGACGTTATCAAAACGGGCAGGGATTTTTGCATTAATGTCGGTGCGGTGAAAGACGATGCCGGCGCCGGGTGCGGCCGGCACCAGATTGACCCGCACCTCGACACCCGTATGCAATCCGTGGCCGACGCAGGAGATCGCCGCGCGCAATGTCCGGCGCGGCGGGGCCTCGATGCCCACCTGATCGTACCTGTCCCGTAATGAAGACATTTTGCCCCTGTTCGTCGTCGTCGATAACAGCAACCTACCGCCGCCGGCGCGACGCTGCCAGTCAAACATTATTTCTGATTATTACGTCGCAAGACCATGATTTTACTGGTTATTGTGCACCGCGCGTTCGCCCTGCATCCCGTGGTCGGATTCGAACAGCTCCATGAGCTCCTGCGCCGCCTGTTGCGTGGTCTGGATCAGTTGGGATTCGTCGTTGGCGATGGCGTAGCTTTCCGCGAGGGTTTTTTCGTCATGGTCCCGGAACAAAGCGATCGCCCGGTCTGCCCGTTCCTTCGGAATGCCCAGACGCCGCAACGCCAGTTCCGTCAGGCGCAGGCTGGAGAAATAGGTTTCGCGGACGATGTCCTCGACCCCGGCCTCCATCAGCAGGTGCACATGGCGGCGGTTGCGGGCCCGCGCCACGATGGCGAGATGCGGGAACTTCCGTTTCGCCATCCGCGCCGTCTGCAGCGACGCCTCCATTTCATCGAGCGCGATGATCAGCAGCTTCGCGGTTTCAGCCCCGGCGGCGCGCAGCACTTCTTCGCGCGATGGATCGCCGAAGAAGACCTTGCTGCCGAAACGCCGGACCACGTCCACCTGATCCTGGTTTTTGTCGAGCGCCGTGAAGCGGATGCTTTGCAGGGACAGCAGCCGGGCGGGGATCTGCCCGACCCGGCCGAAACCGCAGATGATCACCGGCGTCACGCCATCGTCGATCACGTCGAAGGGCCGTTTGCCGGCTTTTGCGAAGCGCGGTTGCACGAATTTTTCCGCCGCCGCGAACAGCACCGGCGCCGCGATCATCGACAGCGCCACCACCAGCGTCGCCATGTCGGAAGTCGGCTTTTCCAGCACCCCGTCGCCCACCGCCGCGGCGAACAGCACGAAGCTGAACTCGCTGCCCTCCGGCAGCGCCAAGGCGAAGCGCAAGGCGGCGCCGGGCTGGCGGCGGCGGGTATAGCTGACGATGAACGCCAGCAGCGCCTTGACGATCAGCAGGGCCGCGACCAGCCCGAGGACTTCCAGCGGATGGCGCAGGCCCAGCGCCAGGTTCGCCGACATGCCGACCGAGATGAAAAAGAAACCGAGCAGCAGGCCCTCGAACGGTTCGATGTCGGCCTTCAATTCGTGCCGGTACTCGGAGTCCGAAACCAGCACGCCGGCCATGAAGGCGCCGAGCGAGGCCGACAGCCCGCCCCAATCCGCCAGCGCCGCCGTGCCGACCACCAGCAGCAAGGCGGTGGCGGTGAACACCTCCGGCGTTTTGGTGCCGCCGACGATGCGAAACAGCGGCCGGATCAGCAGCCCGCCGCCGACCAGGATGGCGGCGATGACGATGACGCCGCGCATGAAGGCCAGGCCGGAGACGTGGACGCCGCCGCCGGCCAGCAGCGGCACCAGGGCGACGATCGGGATGGCGGCCATGTCCTGAAACAGCAGCACCGCGAAACTGTCCCGCCCCGCCACCGTGGCCAGCAGGTTGCGCTCGCCCAGCATCGGCAGGACGATGGCGGTGGAGGACAGCGCCAGGCCGACGCCGACCACCGCCGCGGCGGCCCAGGAGAGGCCGGCGAAATGCACGGCGAGCGCGATCAGCCCGGCGGTCGGCAGCATCTGCCCCAGCCCCATGCCGAACACCGCCTTGCGCAAAATCCACAGCCGGTGCGGGCGCAGTTCCAGGCCGATGAGGAACAGCAGCATGACGACGCCGAGTTCCGCGACATCGCCGATCTGCGTGACGTTGGAAATCAGGCCCAGGCCGGACGGGCCGATCGCCACGCCGGCCAGCAGATAACCGAGTATGCTGCCCAGTCCGGCCCGCCGCGTCAGCGGCACCGCGATCGCGATGGCGCCCAGCAGGATGACCAGCGTCAGCAGCATGGCGGGATCAGTGCGGCGGGCAGCGCCTTCCTCTTTGACAACTGAACATTGATACCAGGCGACACGGCCCTTGACACATCAGTCCGTCATTCCCGCGAAGGCGGGAATCTACTTTTCCGAGGCGTCAAGCCGAAGTAGATTCCCGCTTTCGCGGGAATGACAATTTCGTCAAAAGTTAAACGCATTGCCGACTGGTATGGCAACCGACGACTTTCTATGAACTCGAGCGGCGCAGGAATGCCGGGATCTCCAGGCCGATTTCATCGATCTGCGCCGGCCGCACTGCGGCGCGGCTCGGCTCCTTTGCCGGGGCTTCGGCCGGCGGGGCGCGCAACTCCGGCGCCGCCAGGTCCTGCCGGGGCGCCGCCGAGGTCATCACCGGCTCTTGGTGCGTTGGCCGTGCCGGCGGGGCCGCCGGGGCCGCGCCGCCGCTGAACACGCGGCTGAACAGGCTCGGCCGCTTCGCCGGCTCCGGTGCGGCGCGCTCCGGCACCGCCGGGCGTGATACCGCCGGAGGCGGTGCCGGACGTGTCGGCGCTTCCGCCTTCATTTCGATTTCCGCAAGCGGCGCCTCGGCTTCCTGGAACGCCGCGGATAGCAGCGGCCGCGCCGGCGGCTGCGGTATGTAGCCGCCGCCTTGTAGCGTCTGCGGCGCCGGCACCGCCTGCGGCGGGAACGCCACCGCGTCCGCCGGCCCGCCGTTCACCACCTGCAGGCGCGGCATGTGCGAGACCTGCGGCGCCGCGCTGTCGATACCGGTCGCGACCACCGAGATCCGCATCCGGCCACACAGATTCTCATCCAGCGCCATGCCGACCATGATGTTGGCTTCCTCGTCCACCTCCTCGCGGATGCGATTCGCCGCCTGGTCCATCTCGAACAGCGTGATGTCCGAGCCGCCGGTGATGTTGATCAGCAGGCCGCGCGCGCCCTTCATGTTGGTGTCTTCGAGCAGCGGATTGCTGATCGCCGCCTCGGCGGCGCGGATCGCGCGGTCCTCGCCATCGGCCTCGCCGGTACCCATCATCGCCTTGCCCATCTCCGCCATCACCGAACGGATGTCGGCATAGTCGAGGTTGATCAGGCCGGGCAGCACCATCAGGTCGGTGACGCCGCGCACGCCCATGTACAGGACGTTGTCGGCCATCTCGAACGCCTCTTTCCAGCCGGTGCGCTCATTGGCGACCTTGAACAGGTTCTGGTTCGGGATCACGATCAATGTGTCGACATAGGCCTGCAATTCGGAAATGCCCTCCTCCGCGAGGCGCATGCGCTTCTTGCCCTCGAACGCGAAAGGCTTGGTCACCACACCAACCGTTAGAATGTTGCGCTCCCGTGCCATCCGCGCGATCACCGGTGCCGCGCCGGTGCCGGTGCCGCCGCCCATGCCGGCGGTGATGAACACCATGTGGGTGTTCTCCAGATGCCGGGCCAGCTCGTCCGCCGCTTCGTCCGCCGAGGCCTTGCCAACCTCCGGCCGGCCGCCGGCGCCGTTGCCCTGCGTGATGTGCGGCCCCAGCTGTATCCGCCGCTCCGACCGCGACATCTGCAACTGCTGCGCGTCGGTGTTGGCGACCACGAAATCCACCCCGGGCAGGTTCAGCGCGATCATGTTGTTGACCGCGTTGGTGCCGCCGCCGCCGACACCGATGACGGTGATCCGCGGCGTGAAATCGGTGTGCGAGGTTTTCTGGATGGTCAGGTTCAAGGTCATAGGCTGATCTCCTTGGGCGTCATCGGTAAAGAACGGTTCGATTTCATGTCAATCGGTTTTGGGAGAAGACGAAGGGGCTCCGCCCCTTCACCCCGCTGGGGCCGCAGGCCCCAGACCCCATGAGTTTTTGATGGGGCCTGGGCCGATAGTTTGGAGTGCGTCGCAGGCAAGTTTTTATGCTGGGCCGGAGGTCCGGCGACATTGCGGCATAAATTAATTGGGGTCTGGGGCCTCTCGGCCCCAGCGGGGTCGAGGCGACCGTGGCCGAAGGCCACGCAGCGCCGAGACGGGCAGAGCCCTGGCCTTCTCACAACCTGTCCTTCAAAAAACTGACGAGCCGGCCGAACACGCCGCTGGTGCGCTCCGTTTCGAAGTCGATGTCGTGCATGGTCTGGCCGTCGCCGGTGGCGAAGGCGAGCAGCCCGGCCAGCGTGGCGAAGTTGGGTGCGGTTGCGGAATCCGGCAGGCCGATCATCGCGGTCGGTTTGCCGAGGCGGACGCTGCGGTCCAGCATTTGCGCCGCCAGTTCCCGCACCCCGCCGAGCTGGCTGGCGCCGCCGGTCAGCACCACGCGGCCACCCCCGGCCCGGCCCAGGCCGGCGTTTTCGAGCCGGTCTTTCACCATTTCGAAGATCTCTTCCAGCCGCGGGCGGATGACGCTGATCAACAGCGAGCGGGGGATTTTGGCGATCTGGTGTTCGTCCTCGCCGACTTGCGGCACCGGCAGCAATTCGCGTTCGTCGTCGGGGCTGCCTTGCACGTTGCCGTACAGCGCCTTCAGCCGTTCGGCGTGGGCGACGGAGGTGGACAACATGCGGGCGATGTCGTTCGTCACGTGCATGCCGCCGATCGGCAGGTGGGCGGTGTGCAGCACCTGGCCCTCGGCGAAGACCGCGAGGTTGGTGGTGCCGCCGCCCATGTCGATCACCGTGGCGCCCAGCTCGCGCTCGTCGCCGACCAGCGCCGCGAGGCCGGAGGCCAGCGGCGCCGAAACGAGTGCGGCGATGTCGAGTTCGCAGCGCGCCAGGCAGGCGGCCAGGGTGCGCAATGCGGTGTTGCCGGCGTCGATGACGTGCAGCTGGGCGGTGAGGGTTTCGCAGAACAGGCCGCGCGGGTCGATGACGCCCGGTGTTTCGTCGGCGGCGAAGCCGAGCGGCAGCGCGTGGATGGTCTCGCGGCCTTCGGCGGTGGCGCGGCCGCGGGCTTCGCGCACCACGCGCTTGACGTCGTCGGCGGTGACCGCGCGGCCGTCCACCGGCCACTGCACGTTGAACAGCCGGCTTTCCGGCTGGCCGCAGGAGAGGTTGACGATCACCGATTTCAGCCTGGTGTCGGCCATGTCCTCGGCGGCGCCGACGGCGGCGCGGATCGCGCGCTCGGCTTCGTCCAGGTCGACGATGCCGCCGGACTTCACGCCGCGGCCTTTCTGCCAGCCGAAACCGAGTGCCCTTAAGCGGCCGTCCGACTCGGCGCGGCCGATCAGGCAGGCGATCTTGGTCGAACCGATGTCCAGCACGCCGAACGGCCCGGAACGCACCGGCCGGGGCCGCGCCTGTTCGTCGGGCGGCGGCTTGGCGAGGCGGTCCGCTGGCACCCGGCGCGACATGTCATTCATCGGCGTGACCCTCCATCATGTGTGGCCGGCATCGGGCTTGGCTGCGGCGACTGGCGCGACCGCGGCGGGGTAGGGCCGGATCACCATGCGGCCGGCGAAACGCAGGTCGATCACCTCGACCGGGCGGTCGAGCAGCGCCATGCTGGTTTGCAGGCTGGCCAGCTTCTCGATCAGTTTTTGCGCGCCGTCGGCGGGCAGTTTGACCAGCGTGTCGTTTTTCAGAATCAGGTTCCAGCGCAGCCCGTCGACCCGCTCCGCCGCCGCGACGTGGGCGAGCACGATGGGTGCTGCTTTCAGTTCGTCGATCAGTGTTTTGGCGTTTTGCGGGGCGTCGGCGCCGGCCAGCAGCAACAGGCTGGGGTCGCGCCGCTTGGCCGCGGCAGCGTCCTGGTCGGCGATGACGTTGCCGGCCGGGTCGATCAGCACGAATTGTTTTGCCGGGTCGGCGCTGCCGGTCTGCCAGATCGCGAAGCCGTTGCGCTCGGCGATGGTGATGATCAGGGTGCCGGGCAGTGCCCGCGCCACGGTCGCGGTCTGCACCGGGCCGAGCTGCTCCAGCCGCGCCTGGATCGCCGCCAGCGAGAGGCCGAAGATCGCGGCACCCTTCGGCACGCCGATCGCGGCTTCGATGGCTGCCGGCTTGGTGGTCGCGGCGCCGTTGATTTCGATGTCGGTGACCCGGAACCCGGCATAGCCGGCGAGTGCGGCGAGGCCGTGGCGGACGCTGCCGACCGGGCTGACCACCGGCACCATCGCCGGCAGGCTGCGGAACAGCTCGGAGCCGAGGCCGAGCACCACAAGGCCGGCGCAAACCCATAGGCCTGGCCGCAGGCTTTTGCGGACCCGCCGGAAAAACAGCGCCCGCGCGGTCAGCCGGTCCGGCGGGGCGGCGAGCTTTTTCGCGGTGCGGCGCACCGGCGGCAGCCTGGCCGGTACGGCGGCGCGCGCCATCGGCTTGCTGGCGGTCAGACGCGGCATGTCGCGCGCTCCACCATCCAGGCGCAGAGTGCCGGGAAGCCCATGCCGATGTAGCCGGCCTGTTCGGGCAGCAGCGAGGTCGCGGTCATTCCGGGCTGGGTGTTGACCTCCAGCAGGACCAGCCGGCCGGTTTCGGGGTCGTACCGCAGATCCGCGCGGCTGGCGCCGCGGCAGCCCAGCGCCCGGTGTGCCGCCAATGCGATCTCCTTGGCGCGGGCGGCGATTTCCAACGGCACTTGCGCCGGCACCACGTGGCGCGAGCCGCCGGCGGCGTACTTGGCGTGGTAGTCGTAGAAGCTTTCGGTCGGCAGGATTTCCGTGACCGCCAGCGCCCGGTCTTCCAGCACGCCGACCGTCAGTTCGCGGCCGGGGATGTACTGCTCGACCATCGCGGCGCCGTAGCGCCAGGTGCGCGCGATTTCGGCGCCCTGGTTGTCGCCCGGCCGGACGATGAACACCCCGACCGAGGAGCCTTCGTTCACCGGCTTGACCACGTAAGGCGGCGGCAGCGGGTCGTGGTCGGCGAGCTCGGCGATGTCGATGATCCGGTGCGGCGCGACCGGCAGGCCGGCATGGGCGAACACCGCTTTTGCCGCCGCCTTGTCCATCGCCAGCGCCGAGGCGCGGACGCCGGAATGGGTATAGGGGATCCCGAGATAGTCGAGCACACCCTGAATCGCGCCGTCTTCGCCGAAGCGGCCGTGCAGGGCGTTGAACACCACGTCCGGCGCCGGCGTCAGCGCCGCGATCAGGGCGCCGAGATCGGCGGTGACCTCGATCGGCAGCACGTCGTACCCGGCCTCGCGCAACGCCGCGATCACCTGTTGCCCGGAGTTCAGGCTGACCTCGCGTTCGGCCGAGATGCCGCCCTGCAGCACCGCGACCCGGATTTGCTTCGGTGGCGTCATGCCGCCACCGCGGCGCGATTGCCTGGCACGCCGATCCGCTTGATCTCCCAGCGCAACGACACGCCGGAGGCGGCGGCGACGCGGGCCCGCACTTCCTCGCCAAGCCCTTCGAGATCGGCGGCGGTGGCGCCGCCGTTGTTGAGCAGGAAATTGCAATGCAGTTCGGAGACCTGCGCGGCGCCGCGCGCCAGCCCCCGGCAGCCGGCGGCGTCGATCAGTTCCCAGGCTTTTTGCGCCGGCGGGTTGGCGAAGGTGGAGCCGCCGGTGCGCGCCCGGGTCGGCTGCGTCGCCTCGCGGCTTTGGCGGATTTCCGCCATCCGCGCCGCGATCAGTTGCGGCTCGCCGGGGCGCGCCCGCAGCCGTGCGGCGGTGACCACGGCGTCCGCCGGCAGGTTGGCGTGGCGGTAGGACAGGGCCAGTTCCGGCGCGGTCATCCGCACGATTTCGCCGGAGCGCATCACCACCTCGGCCCAGTCCAGAACCGAAGCGATGTCGCCGCCATAGGCGCCGGCGTTCATCGCGACCGCACCGCCGATGGTGCCGGGGATGCCGGAGAGGAACTCCAGGCCCTGCAGCCCGGCCGCCGCCGCGTGTTCCGCCACCGTCATGTCCAATGCGGCGGCGCCGGCGACGATGCCGTCCGCCTCCACCGCGACATCGCCGAAGCCGCGCGCCAGCTTGATGACCACGCCGGGAATGCCGCCGTCGCGGATGATGAGGTTGGAGGCGGCGCCCAGCACCGTCACCGGCATTTCCAGAGCGAGGTCTTGCAACAGGGCGGACAGGTCGTGCGCGTCCGCCGGCCGCAGCAGGAACTCGGCGGCGCCGCCGACCCGGAACCAGCTGCCGGGGCCGAGCGGTGCGGCGGCCTGCACCCGGCCCCGGATCGCCGGGATCATCGCGGCGCTCATCGGGCGCTGCCGGCGCGGCGGGCGGTGCCTTGCAAGCCTTCGAGCGCCGCCGGCAGTGCGTTGGCCCAGGTGGTGATGTTGCCGGCGCCGAGGCACACGACGAAGTCGCCGTTGCGGGCGATGGCGTGGACCATTTCCGGCAGATGCTTGGGGTCGGTGAGCGGCACCACCGAGCGGTGGCCACGGGCGCGCAAGCCCTCCACCAGCGCGTCCCGGTCCACGCCTTCAATCGGCGCTTCGCCGGCGGCATAGACATCCGCCACGATGACCGTGCCGGCGTCGTTCATGCAGGTGCAGAATTCCTCGAACAAAGATTGCAGCCGGGTGAAGCGATGCGGCTGCACCACCGCCACCACGTCCCGGGCGCCGGCCTGGCGCGCCGCCTTCAGCACCGCCGCGATCTCCACCGGGTGGTGGCCGTAATCGTCGATCACCGTGATGCCGCCAACCGTGCCGGTTTTGGTGAAGCGGCGCTTCACACCTTTGAAGTTCAGCAACGCCGCTTTCAGCGCCGCCTCGTCGATTTCCATTTCCAGCGCCACCGCGATGGCCGCCAGCGCGTTCTGGACGTTGTGGTTGCCGAGCATCGGCAGCCGGAAGCCCTCCATGCGCCGCGCCCTTCCGGTGGCGCGGTCGGCGAAGCGGACATCGAAACTCGCCCCCTCGCGGTTGGTGAAGATGCGCTCGGCGCGCACATCGGCCTGCGGCGAGAAACCGTAGGTGATGATGCGGTGGTCCGACAGCGCCGGGATCATCTGCTGCAGCGCCGGATGGTCGATGCACAGCACCGCGAAACCGTAGAACGGGATGTTGGCGACGAACTGCCGGTAGCCGGCTTCCATGGCCTCGCGCGAGCCCCAATGGTCGAGGTGCTCCGGGTCCATGTTGGTGACGACGGTGATGACCGCCGGCAGCCGCAGGAAACTGCCGTCGCTCTCATCGGCTTCCACCACCATCCAGTCGCCGGCGCCGAGGCGGGTGTTGCTGCCATAGGCGTTGATGATGCCGCCGTTGATAACGGTGGGGTCGTAGCCGGCCCCTTCCAGCACCGCCGCCACCAGGCTGGTGGTGGTGGTTTTGCCGTGGGTGCCGCCGACCGCGATCGCCCATTTCAGGCGCATCAGCTCGGCCAGCATCTCGGCGCGGCGGACCACGGGGATCAGTTTGGCGCGCGCCGCCACCACTTCCGGATTGTCGCGCGGCACCGCGGTGGAGATCACCACCACCTGCGCCGCGCCGACATTGGCGGCGTCGTGGCCGATGGCGACGGGGATGCCGGCGGCGCGCAGGCGCTGCACGTTGGCGCTCTCCGAAAGGTCGCTGCCTTGCACGGCGTAGCCCAGGGTGTGCAGCACCTCGGCGATGCCGGACATGCCGATGCCGCCGATGCCGACGAAATGGATGGTGCCGATGGATAGCGGCAGCGCCCTCATTGGCTTTTCACTCCGGCCATCATGTCCTGCACCAGGCCGGCCAGCGACTCCGCCGCCAGTGGCTGCCCGGCGGAGGAAGCCGCGGCCGCCGCGTTCTGCAAGGTTTCTGGCGCCCGGAGCAGGGTTTCGATTTGTGCCGCCAGGAGTTCGGGCGTCAGGCCGGCCTGGTCCAGCCGCCAGGCGCCGCCCGCCGCCGCCAGGGCGTCGGCGTTGGCGCGCTGGTGGTCGTCGATCGCGCTCGGCAGCGGGATCAGGATTGCCGGCCGGCCGGCGACGGCGAGCTCGGCGACGGTGGAGGCGCCGGCGCGGGCGATGACCAGATGGGCGCGGGTGAGGCGCCGCGCCACGTCGTAGAAGAACGGCGCCAGCTCGGCCTCGATGCCGGCATCGCGCAAAGTGCTACGCGCCGCGGCCAGCTCCTCGGCCCGGCATTGCTGCGTCACTTTCAGCCGCGCCCGCAAATCCTGGGGCAGCAAAGCGAGCGCCGCCGGGATCAGCGTGCCGAAGATTTTGGCACCCAGCGAGCCGCCCAGCACCAGCAGTTCGATGGTCTCGTCAGAGGCCGTGTAGCCCTGGACCTGCAAGGCCGCGACCGCTGGCCGCACCGGGTTGCCCAGCAAGACCGTTGCTGGTCCCGCCGGCAGTTTTTCGGTGTTGGCGAAACTCAGCACCAGCCGGTCGGCGAAGCGCGACAGCAGCCGGTTGGCGCGGCCCAGCACCGCGTTCTGTTCGTGCAGGACGATCGCGGGGCGGCGCCGCAGCAGCCGGGCCGCCAGCACCGGGGCCACCGCCGGATAGCCGCCGAACGCCACCACCGCGCCCGGCTGCAACGCGCCCAGAACTCTTCGCGCCTGCGCCACGCCGCGCAGCAACGCGGCCCCGCCGGCGAGTGCTTTGCCCGTGCCCCGCCCGGCCAGGCCGGCGCCGGCGATTACATGCCGCTCGGCGTTGGCGAAAGCCGGCGAGGCCAGGCCGCCGGAGCGGGCGTCGGTCATCAGCACCACCCGCTCGCCGCGCGCGACCAGCGCCGCCGCCAGCGCCTCGGCCGGGAAGAAATGCCCGCCGGTGCCGCCGGCGGCGATCACGATCGGTTTCACGCGCGGTCCTCTCATGCTGAGCGCCTCACGCCAGATCGCTTTGGTGGCGGCGTCGGGTCAGTGCCAGCAAAAATCCCATCTGCAACGAAATCGCCAGCACCGAGCTGCCGCCGTAGGAAATGAACGGCAATGTCATCCCCTTGGTCGGGATCAGCGACAGCGAGGACGCCATGTTCACGAAGGCCTGCAAGCCGAAGCCGACGATCAGCCCGCCCGCCGCCAGCACGACGAACAGATTGGTCTCGCCCAGCAAGCGCAGCATCGCCCGGAGCACGATGGCGCCGAACACCAGAATGATGAAGGTGCAGAAAAACAGCCCGAACTCCTCGCCCGCCACAGCGAAAACGAAATCCGCCCTGGCGTCGGGGAGGAAATGTTTCACCTGCCCCTCGCCCGGCCCCAGGCCCAGCATCCCGCCATTGCCGAAAGCCGACAGCGCGGTCAGCGCCTGATACGCGGAGGTCTTGGTCGGGTGCAGGAACAGCATCACCCGGCTGTGGACATGCGGGATGAACAGGAAGGCGCAGATGCCGGCGACGACCACCACGGCGGCGGCGACCCCGACCCATTTCACGTCCATGCCGTCCAGATAGAACTGCGCGAACACCACCATGGTGAACAGGAACGTCATGCCGATATCGGGCTGCATCTTCAGCAGCGCCGCGGTCAGCACGAACAGGCCGAACGCCGCCCGCTTGCCCGGAAAGCCCGGCGTGCGGCGGGATTCCGCGATCAGCCAGCCGGAGACGATGATGAAGGCGGGGCGCAGGAATTCGCTCGGCTGGATGGTGAAGCCGGGAAGCGAGATCCAGCGATGCGCGCCGTCCACTTCCACGCCGTGGACCAGCGTGAAGCCGGTGAGCAGGAAGAACACGATGCCCATGCCGAGTGCGGCCAGCTTGACCTGGCGCAGCGACAGCATCGACATCCCCAGCAAGGTGACGCCGCCGAGGCCGAGGAAGACGATCTGCTTGATCATCGCCAGGGTGTGCGGGTCGGTCAGGCGCATCGAGATGCCGGGCGTCGCCGCCAGCGCCAGCACGTAGCCGACGCCGATCAGCACCGCCAACGCCAGCAGCGTGAAACGATCCACACTCCACCACCAGCGGCCGATGGTGGAGGTGTCGGCGCGCGAGACTCCCGCCATTACGCTGCCTCCCGCAATGCCGCGACGCAGGCGGCGAAGCACGCGCCACGGGCCTCGAAACTCGCGAACTGGTCGAAGCTTGCGGCAGCGGGCGACAGCAGCACTACCGGCGCCGCTTCGGCGCGGGCGGCGGCGTAGGCGAGCGGCACCGCGACTTCCAGGCGGCCGGCGATGTCGTTGGCGACGCCGTGGGCGCGCAGCGTCGCGGCGAAAAATTCGGCGTCGCGGCCGATCAGCACGGCGCGGGCGATGCGGGGAAACAGCGGCGCCAGATCCTCGATGCCGCCGGCCTTGGCGATGCCGCCGGCGATCCAGATGAAACGGTCGTAGCAAGCCAGGGCGCGGGCGGCGGCATCGGCGTTGGTGGCCTTGCTGTCGTCGATGAAGCGGACGCCGCCGACGACGCCGATTTCCGCCTGCCGGTGCGGCAGGCCGGGGAAGGTTGCGATGCCTTCGGCGATTGCGGATGTGGGCACGCCGAGCGCCAGCGCCATTGCGGACGCGGCGGAGGCGTTCTGGGCGTTGTGGCGGCCCGGCAGCGCCCTGGCCGGCCCGGTTTCGAACCGTTCGCCGGAAATCCGGATGAGCCTGGCGGGCCGTTCCGCCAGCGCATCGGCCATCTCGGCCGAAGCCGCGTCGTCGGTGCCGACGACCGCCACGCAACCTGCGTCCTGGTTGGCGAAGATGCGCCATTTCGCTGCGGCGTAGCCAGCCATGTCGCCATGGCGGTCCAGGTGGTCGGGCGACAGGTTCAGCATTGCCGCCGCATCGAAGCGGAGGTCGGCGATTCGCTCCAACATGTAGCTCGACATTTCCAGCACATAAACGCCGTTATCGCCCAGCAGCGGCAGCGCCAGCGCCGCCGGGCCGAGATTGGCACCGGCGGCGTTCGGGATGCCGGCGATCGTCAGGATATGCGCCAGCAGCGCCGTGGTGGTGGATTTGCCGTTGGTGCCGGTGATGCCGGCGAACCGCGCCTTGGAGCCGGCGGCGCGCACCGCCCGGTACAGCAACTCAGCGTCGGTGAGCACCGGCACGCCGTGCGCGGCCGCCCAGGAGGCGGCGGGATGCGGTTTCGGCAGCAGATGCGGGATGCCGGGCGAGAGCACCAGCGCGTCGACCTGCCCGGCGATCTGGTCCGGCGGCAGCAGCGTGAGGTTCGGTGCTGCCGCGCGTGCCGCCGCGCCATCGTCCCAGGCGAACACTTCGGCGCCCATCGCGGCCAAAGCGAGGGCCGCCGGCACGCCGGCCTTGCCGAGCCCGACCACGGCGAAACGTTTTCCGGCGAACACCGGCCCGTAGCTCATCGGATTTTCAACGTGGCGAGGCCCACGAGTCCGAGAATCATCGAGATGATCCAGAAGCGGATCACGATGGTCGGTTCGGCCCAGCCCTTCTTTTCAAAATGGTGGTGCAGCGGCGCCATCAGGAACACCCGCCGCTTGGTGCGCTTGTACCAGAACACCTGAATGATGACCGAAACGGTTTCCACCACGAACAAGCCGCCGACGATCGCCAGGACGATCTCGTTCTTGGTCGCCACCGCGACCGCGCCGAGCGCCCCGCCCAAGGAAAGGCTCCCGGTGTCGCCCATGAACACCGCCGCCGGCGGCGCGTTGAACCACAGGAAGCCGAGGCTGCCGCCGATCAACGCGGAGAGGAACACGGTCAGCTCGCCGGTGCCGGGCACGTAGTTGAGTTGCAGGTAGCCCGAGAAAATCCGGTTGCCGACCAGATAGGCGATCAGCGCGAAGACCGCGGCCGCGATCATCGTCGGCACGATCGCCAGGCCGTCCAGCCCGTCGGTGAGATTGACCGAGTTGGATGCTCCCATCAGCACGAACATGCCGACCAGCGGGAATGCCATGCCGAACGGGATCATCACGTATTTCAGCACCGGCAGAGCCAGCTCGCTGCCCAGGGGCGCCGGCATCAGCGACAGGATCCAGATCGCGGCGCCGAGGCCGATGACCGCCTGCACGACCAGCTTCACCCGGCCCGGCACGCCTTTGGTGTTGCGCCGCGTCAGCTTCAGAAAATCGTCGGCGAAACCGAGGCCGCCATAACCGAGGGTGACGAGCAGCACCGCCCAGATGAAGCCGTTGGCAAGGTCTGCCCAAAGCAGGGTGGAGAGACCAAGCGCGATCAGGATCAGCACGCCGCCCATGGTGGGCGTGCCTTTTTTCTCGACCAGATGGCGCTCCGGCCCGTCCAGCCGGATCGGCTGGCCCTGGCGCTGCAGCCGCTTCAGCATCCGGATCAGCCGCGGGCCGAGCCAGAAGCTGATGATCAGCGAGGTCAGGCAGGCGCCGCCGGCCCGGAAGGTGATGTAGCGGAACAGGTTGAAGAAGTGGACCGAGCCGGCCAGCGGCAGGAGCAGGTTGTAGAGCATCAGCCGGCGGCTTCGAGAACCGCGACGACGTCGCGCATGCGGCTGCCGTAGCTGCCCTTGACCAGCACCGCGTCGCCGCCGCGCAATGCTGCTTTCACCAGGGGGGCCAGTGCCGCGGCGTCGGCCCGGTGGGCGCCGCGCTGGCCGGCGGGGAGGGCTTCGTACAGCCGGCCCATCAGCGGGCCGGCGGTGAACACCATGTCGGCGGCCTGGCTCACCGGCTGGCTCAGCGCGATGTGTTCCGCCGCCGCATCCTCGCCCAGTTCCAGCATGTCGCCCAGTACCGCGAGATGCCGGCCCGGCTGCAGGGCCAGCACCGAGAACGCCGCGAGCATCGAGGCGCCGGAGGCGTTGTAGGATTCGTCGAGCAGGATCGCGGCGCCGTCCGGTGCGGCGATGCGCCGGCGCAGGCCGCGGCCGGCGACCGGCGCGAAGCCGTGCAGCGCCCGCGCCGCGGCGGCCACGTCCAGGCCGAGGGCGTGGCATACCGCGAGGGCCGCCACCGCGTTCATCGCCATGTGGCGGCCGGGCGCGGCGAGGCGGAAGCGGACGTGATAGCCGGCGATATCGGCTTGCACGTCGCACCCGTCCGGGTCGCTCGCGGCCGCGAGCAGCCGCGCCTCGGCGGTTGCGCCGGCGCCGAACAACAACGGCCTTGCGCCGGCCGGCACCGCTTGCGCCAATATCGCCAGATGCGGCGAGTCGGACGGCAGCACCGCGACACCGCTTGGCGCCAGCCCAGCCGAGATCGCTGCTTTCTCCTCGGCGATCGCCTGTTCGGAGCCCATCAGCCCCAGATGCGCGCGCTCCACCGTGGTGACGACGGCGACGTCCGGGCGCGCGAGGTGGGTCAGGGGCGCGATTTCGCCCGGGTGGTTCATGCCGATTTCCAGCACCGCGAAGGCCGCGTCGCGCGGCAGCCGGGCCAGGGTCAGCGGCACGCCGATGTGGTTGTTGAAGGACGCCTCGGCGGCGTGGACCGTGCCGAAACCGGCCAGCGCGCGGCGCAGCATTTCCTTGGTGGTGGTCTTGCCGACGCTGCCGGTCACCGCGACGATTTTTGCTTTGGCCCGTGCCCGCGCCGCCGCCGCCAGCCGGGTCAGCGCCGCCAGCGTGTCATCGACCCGCAGTGTCGGTCCGGCCGCGCCGACATCGCGCGACACCAGCGCCGCCGCCGCGCCGTTGGCGAAGGCGGCCTCGACGAAGTCATGGCCATCGCGTTCGCCGGCCAGTGCGACGAACAGGTCGCCGGGCCTGAGCAACCGGGTGTCGATGGCGATGCCGTTCACCGCAAATCCGGCCCCGGCCGCGCCCGCTTGCGCACCGACGGCGGCGGCGAGTTCGGCGGCGTCCCAAAGCGGCCTCATGCGCCGCCCGCCAGGGCGCGGATCACCGCCGCGTCGTCGAATTGCAGCACCCGGTCGCCGACGATCTGGCCCTGCTCGTGGCCCTTGCCCGCGACCACCAGCACGTCGCCGGGCCGTAGCATTTCCAGCCCGGCGGCGATCGCGGCCCGCCGGTCGGCGATCTCGATGGCTGCCGGCGCCGCCGCCAGGATCGCGGCGCGGATCGCGGCCGGTGCCTCGCCGCGCGGATTGTCGTCGGTGACGATCGCCACGTCGGCGCCGGCCGCCGCCGCGGCACCCATCAGTGGCCGCTTGCCGCGGTCGCGGTCGCCGCCGGCGCCGAACACGATCACCAGCCTTCCGGCGGCGTGCGGCCGGAGTGCGGCCAGCACCCGCTCGATCGCATCCGGGGTGTGGGCGTAGTCGACATAGGCCGCGGCACCGTTGCCCAGCACCGCTGCCCGCTCCAGCCGGCCGCGCACGCCGACCAGCCGCGACAGCAGCGCGAACGGGTCCCGCACGCCGATCGCCTCGGCCAGGCCCGCCGCCAGCGCCGCGTTGTCGGCCTGGAAGCGGCCCGGCAGGTTCAACTTCTTGTGCCAGGTCCGGCCGCCGATCCGGATCGTCACGTCCTGGCCCTCCGGCAGGGCTACCGCCGCCACCTCGACCAGCCGCAGGTCCAGTTCGCGCGCCGCGGCGATGCCGCGCAGCGCCGCCAGCGTTTCGGCTTCCAGATCGGCCATCGCCAGCACCGGCGCGCCGCGCGGCAGCAGCGCCTCGAACAGCTGGAGCTTGGCGGCGCGGTAAGCCTCCAGGCTGCCATGGTAATCCAGATGGTCGCGGGTCAGATTGCTGATCCCCGCCGCGGCGAAACGCAGCCCGTCCAGCCGGCTTTGCACGATGCCGTGCGAGGAAGCTTCCAGCGCGGCGTCGGTGATCCCTGCCGCCGCCAGCGCCGCCAGGGTGTTGGCGAGCGTCACCGGATCCGGCGTGGTCAGGCTTGTCGCCGGCGGCACGCCCTCGGCGATCACGCCCAGGGTGCCGAGCGAGGCGGCGCGGCGGCCGTCCAGGCACAAAATCTGCCGCAGAAAATCCACCGTGCTGGTCTTGCCGTTGGTGCCGGTCACCGCCACCAAACGCGCCGGCAGCCGGCCGGCGAGTTCCACCGCAAGCCGGGCCAGCCGGCGGCGCGGCGCCGGGTCGGTCAGCAGCGGCCGGGGCGGCACGCCCGGCGGCCATTTAGTGCCCTCCGGCGCCAGCACGGCGATCGCGCCCCGCGCCACCGCGTCGCCGATGAAGGCCCGGCCATCGGCCCGGCCGCCCGGCAGGGCCGCGAACACATAGCCCGGCCGGACCGCCCGGCTATCCGCCGTGATGCCACGTATGTTCATGCCGGCGAGCTCGCCATCCGGTTCAGCGGTGCCGGGCTCATCGCTCGGCAAGCTGGGCGACCGGCGTCGCGGCCTTGGTCTTGTGCTTGAAGCCGCCAGGCGAAAACACCGGCGCCGGCGCCCCATGCGCGGCGGACAACAGCGGCTCAGGCCGCGCTGGTTTTGGCGGAAGGGCCGAGGCCGGCGGCCGTTGGCCCAGCAGCTCGTAGGCGAACATGTTGGCGCCGGCCGGCAGCGGATGCCCCGGCCCCAGCGCCAACTCGCCCGGCGGCGGCGGCGGGTCCATCGGCATGCTCAGCGAAGCCTCCAACGCCGCAAGCGCGTCGCCGGAGGCCGGCAGCACGCCCAGCATCGGGCCGATCCGGGCGATGATCCGCCCGACCGTCGGCGCCGCGATGGCGCCGCCGGTGGTGAAGCCGCCGGTGGTGGCGTCGGCATGCGGCTGCAGCACCAGCACGTAGATCACGTATTGCGGGTCGTTCATCGGGAACGCCGCCATGAAGGAGGCGTTGTTGGTGTGCTTGAGGTAGCCGCCATGCGGCCCCACCACCTGCGCCGTGCCGGTCTTACCGCCGACCACGTAGCCCGGCACCTGCGCCTTCACCCCAGTGCCGGACATCACGACGTTGGTCATCATCCTGCGCATCAGGTCCGAGGTGCTCTGCGACATCACCCGCACGCCCGTGGGCGGCGCGCCATTCGGGTCGACCGCCAGCAGTGTCGGCTGGTAACGGATGCCGCCGTTGACGATCGGCAGCACGCCGGTGATCAGGTGCAGGGGTGTGACCGCGATGCCGTTGCCGAACGACACCGTCATCGTGGTCGCGAGACCCCAGTTCTTGAGCGACGGGTAGATCGGCGGCTGCGCCTCCGGCAGTTGCACCGGCAATTTGGCGAAAAAGCCTTGTTTCACATACCAGTTCTGCTCGATCTTCGGCCCCAGGATGGTGGCGATCCTGGACGCGCCGATATTCGACGAAACGTTGAGGATCTGCGGCACCGCCATCCAGATATGCGCCGGCTCGAAATCGGTGATCGTGAAGCGGCCGACATGCAGCGGATGCGTGGTGTCGAAATAGTCCCAGTAGTGGATCAGCCCGGAATCCAGCCCCATCGAGACGGTCTGCAACTTGAACACGCTGCCCGGCTCGTAATCGCCGGTGACGCAGCGGTTGAAGCGGTTGTTCGCGGGCGCGTTGCCGAGCGTCACCACGTCATAGTCCGGCAGGCTGACCAGCGAGAGGATTTCGCCGGTATGGGCGTTCATCACGATCGCGCAGCCGCCGGGCGATTTGAATTCGGCGATCGCCGAAGCCAGCTCGTCGCGGACGATGCCCTCGATGCCGATGTCGATCGAAAGCGCCAGCGGCGCCGGATTGCTCTGCAGCCGCCGGTTGAAGAACGCCTCGACGCCGGCGACGCCCTGGCCGCCGAGATCGACGCCGCCCAGGATGTGGGCGCCGAGATCGCCCTCCGGGTAATGCCGCTTGTCGGTGTTTTCGAAATAGACGCCGGGGATGCCGAGGGTATTGACCGCCAGTTCCTCCGCCGGCGCCAGCTTGCGGTCCAGATAGACGAAGCTTTTTCCGGAGCCGAGCTTTTTGGCCGTCGCCGCGATGTCCAGCCCCGGCAGCACGGTGCCGAGCTGCGCCGCGGCGCCCGCGGGATCGGTCACCTGCTTGGGGTCAGCGAACAGCTCGGCGCCGGGCAAAGAGACCGCCAGGATGGTGCCGTTACGGTCGGTGATGTCGGCGCGGTCGGGCGGCGGCGGCGTTACGTCCAGCATCGGCTGCATCGCGTTCAGCACCGCCTGGGTCGGCAGCACCGGATGGATGATGGTGGCGTAGGTCAGGCGCAGCGCCAGCACCGCGTACAGCGCCGCGAACAGCCCGGCGCCGATCACCATGCGTTTATGCGCGGTCTCCATCCAGGAGCGGCGCTCGAGGTCGGGCCCGGTGACCCGCACATGCTCCATCAGCGGCGTGGCACCCTGCTCCGGCGCGCCTTTCAGGCGGGACGGGGCGCGGCCGCCGGGGCGGCGGGAGGGTGGCGGCGGCTCGGGGCGGAAGGTCAGGGTCAATTATCGGCGCCGAGCGGCTGCGGCGGCGGCAGCGTGTCCGCCGCCATGCCGAGCATCGAGCCGCCGCCGGCCTGCGGCGGCTGTGGCGGCGCGACGTAGGAGGGCTGAACATAGGGCGGCCGGGCGTCGGCCCGCTGCACATAGGCAGGCTGCGGTGCCGGCACGGCGACCGCCCTGACCGGCGCCATCGGCGCGCTGGACGGCTGCACCCGCGCGACGGCTGGATCGAAGGGCCTGGGGTCGTAGGCCGGGGTCGGCAGGTTCTGCGCCAGCCGGGTCGGGCTCGGCCGGACGGTGCGCCGCACCGCCGCCAGCCGCACCGGATGCGCGGCCACTGCCGGCGACGGCGCCGACGCCACGGTCGCGGGGGCAACGGTCGCGGTGCTGGCGAGCGCGATCGGCGGCGCCGCTACGCTGTCCGGTTCCGGCATGGCCGGTGGCGGCAGCGGCAGGCCGTTGGCGGCGATTACGGTGGTGAAGACATCCGGCTGGCCCAGCGACGGCGCGGTACCTTGCGGATTCTGCCCCGGCGCCGGCGTACCCGGCGCCGGCAAGGTGTTCGCCAAGGCCGCCAGCGTCACCAGCTGCGCCGGCTTCATCGGTTGCAGCGTGGTGAATCGGGCGGCGAGCTGGCCGAGCCGGGTCGGGTCGATCTCCAACGCCCATTGCGCTTGCAGGACCCGGATGCGCTGGCCGTCCAGCCGGCTTTGTTCGGTGACGGTCGCCAGCTGATCGTCCAGCACCTGGGCCCGGTGCTTGACCGCGAACAGATAGGCGCCGGCGCCCATTGCCAGCAAGGCGGTGAGCAAAGTGAACGGGCGGATCATGCGGCCAGCCTTTCCATCGCCCGAAGCTTGGCGCTGCGGGCCCGCGGGTTGCGCGCGTTCTCCGCCGGCCCGGCGGTGCGCGGGCTTGGCGTCAGCAGCTTGAACCGTGGCGGCGGCGGTGCCGCCAGCCGCGCCGGATCGTGCCGGGAGGCGGCGGCGGCGCGGCCCGCGGCACTTTGGAAAAACCGCTTGACCAGACGATCTTCCAGTGAATGGAAGCTGACGACCACCAGCCGGCCGCCGGGTGTCAGCAAAGATGCTGCCTGCGACAGCGCCGCCTCGATATCGCCGAGCTCGTCGTTGACCGCGATACGCAGCGCCTGGAAGCTTCTGGTCGCCGGGTCGATGCCCGATTTATCCGGCCGCACGACGCTTCGTATCACCGCCGCCAGATCCGCCGTCGTTTCGAATTTTTGCACGCGCCGCCTCTCGACAATCGTTTTGGCGAGCCGGCGTGACGCCTTCTCCTCGCCAAAGCGGTACAAAATATCAGCAAGTTCGGATTCGGGCATAGTGTTGATCAAAGTCGCGGCCGTGACCTCGCCGCCGCCCATCCGCATGTCGAGCGGGCCGTCGCGGCGGAAGCTGAAGCCGCGCGTCGGATCGTCGAGCTGGTAGGAGGACACGCCGAGATCGAAGACCGCGCCGTCGAGTTGGTTAATGCCGGCTGAATCCAGCATCTGCAAAATTTCGCTGATCCGGCCTGGCAGAAGTTGCAATCGGCCCGGGTACAAGGCGGCCAGGGCGGCGCCGCGGGCGATCGCCGCCGGATCGCGGTCCACCGCCCACAGCGTGCAGCGCGCGGTGTCGAGAATGGCGCGGGCGTAGCCGCCGCCGCCGAACGTGCCGTCGAGATAAACGCCGTCGTCGCGGACGCCGAGCCAGCCCACCGCTTCGTCGCACAGCACCGGCAGATGGCCGCTCATGCCGCCACCCCCGGCAGGGTCAGGCCGCGGGTCTGGCCGCGGGCGCGCGCCGCATCCCGGAACGCCGCCGCCGCCGCCGGCTCCCAGATCTGGAAGATCCGGCCGAGGCCCATGAAAACCACGGTTTCGCCGAGACCGGCGTGGCTGACCATGGTCTCCGGCAGGATCACCCTGCCGTCCTTGTCTGGCTCGATCAGGCAGGATTCGCCGTACAGCATCCAGGCCAGGTCGTCATGGTCCTCGCTGAACAGGTCGAGCCCGTTCAGCGGCTTGGCCAGCGCCGCGAATACCGGCTCCGGCCAGGCCTCGATACAGGCGTATTTGTGGGATGGGCGTAGGATAAGTCCGCTGCCGCCGTCATGGTTCTTCAGCGCCGCCCGAAACGCCGCCGGGACCGAGACGCGGCCCTTCGGGTCAAGCCGGTTCTGGTGGGTGCCTAAAAACTGGCTCATCGGACGGCGACAATTCCCCGCGGTAACGCAACGATGACATTATGGATAGCAATGGACCAGCATGGGATACCATGGATTCGGATGGGTCGCAAAGGGAATTCGGTGTTGATTTGATTGTTACCGGCGCACTCGGACTGTCAAAACAGTAGGCGTTAGCAGCAACATCTGAAGAAGTGTTTTCTTTTTGTTCTATGGTCGCATGCGGCAAAGAGGTCCAGACGGTCTGTAAGCCGGGTTTTGTACGCGCCCTTTTCAGGACCCGTGGCGGCCATTCCTCTGCGACGCGCCTTGCGGCCCGCCTGACGCGACCAACCCGGGCGGCGGAGCGGAAACGCCCCTGGCGCCCATGCGTTGCCGCACGGCGCCGGCCGCCCCTATTCGGTCTTGCTCCCGGTGGGGTTTACCCTGCCCAGCCTGTCGCCAGGCTGGCGGTGCGCTCTTACCGCACCGTTTCACCCTTGCCTGCCGGCAGAACCGGCGGGCGGTTTGTTTTCTGTGGCACTGTCCCTGGGGTCGCCCCCGCCGGCGGTTAGCCGGCACCGTGTTTCCGTGGAGCCCGGACTTTCCTCCACCGATGCGCGAACACCGGCAGCGGCCGCCCGACCGTCTGGATGGCTGTTCCTGCGCGTCTTTAAGCGGCGCCGTCAAGCAGCGCCCGCACCGCCGCCGCCCGGCCGGCGGTCGCCGCGTCGGTCTGCCCGTTCACCGCGCCGGCGTGGAACCGGCGCTGAAAGGCGGTGATTACCAGGCCCGAAGGTAACGACATGTCGTAGCCGATCGCCGCCAGATCGGCGGCCAGATTGCCAGGCGGCGCGGTCTCGTCGGTCCACGCTCCGGTTCCCTGTTGCGCCAGCCAGCGCCAGTCGAACAGCTCGCCGGGGTCCTGCTTGCGGTCCGGGGCGATGTCGGAATGCGCCACCACGTTGCGGGGCGGGATGTCGTGCCGGGCCAGGATGCCCTGGGCCAGCGCCGCCAGCGCCGCCATCTGCGGCGCCGCGAACGGGCGGTAGCCGAATTCGTGACCCGGATTGACGATCTCGATGCCGACCGAACGGTCGTTCAGCTGCCGGACGCCGCGCCAGTAACTGACCCCGGCGTGCCAGGCCCGCGCCGCTTCCTCGACCAGCGCGTACACCGCGCCATCCTCGTCGATGAGATAATGCGCGGAGACCTTGGCCGCCGGCTCGCAGAGCCGCGCCAGCGCCGCGGCGGCGCTTTGCATGCCGGTATAGTGCAGCACCAGATGATCCACCTCGGCACCCGGCGGCCGCGCATCAGTGTTCGGCGAAGGTGCCGCGATCAGGTTCACAGCTGGTGGTCACGCTTGATCGTGTCGTAGGCGGCGTTGATCCGCGCCACCCGTTGCGAGGCGGCGGCGACCCGGTCCGGCGGTTCGCCTTTCGAGGCCAGGCTGTCGGGATGGTTCTGGCGCACCAGCGTCATCCAGCGCGCCCGGACGGCTTCCAGGCTGGCGCGCCGCTCCACCCCCAGCACGGCGTAGGGATCCTCCCGCTGGCCGGCGCCGAGGCCACGGCCAGCCCGCCCGGCGCTGTCCGGATCGAGCCCGAATTGATGCGCCACCTGGGCCAGAAAATCCGCTTCCCGCCCGTTGATCGGGCCATCGGCACGGGCGATGTGGTGCAGCCCCGCCAGCACCTGCTCCAGCACGCCCCGGCTGTCGGCGAAAGCCTGGCCGAGCTGCGCCGCATAGGCCTGATAGCCGTCCGAGGACTCCCGCGCCGCGTCGAAAATCCGCCCGACCTCGGCGACGTTGCTGTCGGCGATCGCGAAAGCCTGGCGGAATGCCGCGATCTCGGCCCGGCTCACCGCGCCGTCGCATTTGGCGAGCTTGGCCGCCAGCACCGTGATGCCGATCGCGAACAACTGATCGCGCCGGCCGAGCAACGCCGCCATCCGCGCCGCGTCGAAGCTCATCGCGTTGCCCAGGCGCCAGACCATGCCGCTGCCGACGCCTTCATCCGCCGCATGGCCCATCGCCGCGCCGAACAAAGCGCCGAGCGGGCCGCCCATCGCAAAACCGGCGACGCTGCCGAGAATCTTGCCCCAGTAGTTCATCAGCAGGTGCGTAACATGGCGCCGGCCTTGAACCCAACCGCACAATCGGACATCACCGGGGCGGCAGGCTGGTGGCAGGGTGGATGGCGGGCTGGCAATTCTGGGTCGATCGCGGCGGCACCTTTACCGACATCGTCGCCCGCGACCCGGCCGGCCGGCTGCTTAACCGGAAGTTGCTCTCGGAAAACCCCGGCCAGTACGAGGACGCGACGATCGCCGGTATCGTCGGCCTGCTCGGCCTGCCGGCGGGGGCGCCGATCCCGCCCGGCCTGATCGACAGCGTCAAGATGGGCACCACGGTCGCCACCAACGCGCTGCTCGAACGCCGGGGTGCGGCCACCTTGCTGCTGGTCAATCGCGGCTTCGCCGATCTGTTGCGGATCGGCAACCAGGCGCGGCCCCGGCTGTTCGACCTCGATATCCGCCTGCCCACGATGCTGTACGAGCGGGTCGCGGAAGTTCAGGGTCGCGTCGCCGTGGACGGCACCGTCATCGAAACACTCGACGACACGGCCGCCTGCGAGACGATGGCCAGCGCGCGGGCCGAGGGCATTCAGTCGGTTGCGATCGCACTCATTCATGCCTGGAAATTTCCTGATTTCGAGGCGCGTCTGGGGGAGCTCGCGCGTCAGGCCGGCTTCACCCAGATCTCGCTCAGCCATGTCGCCAGTCCGCTGCTGCGTCTGGTGCCGCGCGGCGACACTACCGTCGCCGATGCCTATCTGTCGCCGATCCTGCACCGCTATATCGACCGCGTCGCCGCCGGCCTCGGCGGCGCCAGGCTGTATTTCATGCAGTCCAATGGCGGGCTGGCCGACCAGGCGCATTTCACCGGCAAGGATGCGATCCTCTCCGGCCCGGCCGGCGGCATCGTCGGCGCTGCCCGCACCGCGGGGCTGGCCGGCTTCACCAAAGTCATCGGCTTCGACATGGGCGGCACCTCGACCGACGTGGCCTTGTACGACAACGCATTCGAACGGAGCTTCGAGACCGAGCTTGCCGGCGTGCGGCTGCGGGCGCCGATGCTGGCGATCAACACGGTCGCCGCCGGCGGCGGCTCGATCATCGGCTTCGACAATGGCCGGCTGCGCGTGGGGCCGGCCAGCGCCGGCGCCGCGCCCGGCCCGGCGGCGTATCGCAATGGCGGGCCGCTGACGATCACCGACGCCAATGTGCGGGTCGGTAAAATCCAACCGCGACATTTCCCGGCGCTGTTCGGGCCAAACGGCGACGCGACCCTGGATGCCGAGACGGTGCGCGCGCAGTTCGAGGCGCTGGCGGCAGATGTCGCCGCCGCCACCGGGACGGGCCAGGATGGCGCCGCGCTGGCGGCGGGCTGCATCGCCATCGCGGTCGCCAACATGGCGCATGCGATCCGGCAGATCTCGATCCAGAAGGGCCGCGACCCGGCCGACTTCGCGCTCGCCTGCTTCGGCGGCGCCGGCGGCCAGCACGCCTGCCTGGTCGCCGACGAGCTTGGCATGGACACGGTGTTCATCCATCCGCTGGCCGGCGTGCTCTCGGCCTACGGCATCGGCCTCGCCGATTTTCTGCGGCTGCGCGAGCAGGCGGTGGAACTGCCGTTCGACGAGGCGGCGCTGCCGGTGCTGACCGGTATCGCCGAGCGGCTGGCGCGGGAAGCGGCCGCCGAGCTCGCCGAGCAAGGCGTGCCGGCGGCGGCGATCGGCAGCAAAACCTTCGTGCATCTGCGCTATGCCGGCACCGACACCGCGCTCGCCATTCCGTTCACGGATGCACCGCAGATGCGCGATGAATTCGAAGCGGCGCATCGCCGGCTGTTCGGCTTCGCGACGCCGGAAACGCCGCTGGTCGCGGAGCTGGTGGCGGTGGAAGCCGCCGCGCCCGGCGCGGCCGCCGAGGAAGCCGAAATCGGCGGGCGGGACACGCCGCTGCTGCCGCTTGAAACCGTGCGCATCTTCACCGCCGGTGCGTGGGCCGAGGCGCCGGTTTATGATCGGGAGGCGTTGCGGGCCGAGGATCGGATCGCCGGCCCGGCGCTGCTGCGCGAGGCGATCGCGACCACCATCGTCGAGCCGGGGTGGCAGGCGCGGCTGACGCCCCACCGCCACCTGATCCTGAACCGCGTGGCGCCGCGGCGCGAGCAGGCGGCCGGCGCCGCCGGGCAGCCGGACCCGGTGCTGCTCGAACTGTTCAACAACCTGTTCATGGCGGTCGCCACGCAATGCGGCACGGTGCTGCGCAACACCGCGCGCAGCGTGAACATCAAGGAGCGGCTGGACTTCTCCTGCGCGATCTTCGATGCCGGCGGCGGGCTGGTCGCCAACGCGCCGCATGTGCCGGTGCATCTGGGCGCGATGGGCGCCAGCGTGCGGGCGGTGCTGGCGGCCCGCGCGGCAACGCTGCGGCCGGGCGACGCGGTGGCGCTCAACAACCCCTATGCCGGGGGCACCCATCTGCCGGACCTCACCCTCGTCACCCCGGTTTTCGACGAGGCCGGCGCGGGCATCAGGTTCTTCGTCGCCTGCCGCGGCCACCACGCCGATATCGGCGGCACGACACCCGGTTCGACGCCGCCGTTTTCCACGACGCTCGAAGAAGAAGGCGTGGTGATCGACGATTTTCTGATCCTGGACCGCGGCGTGTTCCAGGAGCGGGCATTTCGCGGTTTGTTGGCGGGTGCCCGCTATCCGGCGCGCAATCCGGACCAGAATGTCGCCGATATGAAGGCGCAGATCGCCGCCAATGCCGCCGGCGTCATTGCCCTGAACGCGGTGATCGCGCGTTACGGCTGGCCTGTGGTGACGGCCTATATGGGCCATGTGATGGACAACGCCGAGGCCGCGATCCGCGCCGTGATCGTGACGTTGCGGGACGGCGCCTTCGACTACACCATGGATAATGGCGCGGCGCTCAAGGTGCGGATTAGCATCGACCACGGCCTACGCGGCGCCACGATCGATTTCACCGGCACCGGCGCGGCCGATCCGGGTAACTTCAACGCCCCGCCCGCGGTCACCAACGCCGCCGTGCTCTATGCCTTCCGCTGCCTGGTCGGCGGCGACATTCCGCTGAACGAAGGCTGCCTGAAGCCGCTGACCATCGTCATCCCCGCCGGCACGTTCCTCTCGCCGGCGCCGGGTGCCGCCGTGGTTGCCGGCAATACCGAGGTGAGCCAGGCGGTGACCGCGGCACTCTTGGGCGCGCTCGGCGCCTGCGCCTCCGGCCAGGCGACGATGAACAATTTTCTGTTCGGCGACGCCACACGGCAATATTACGAAACCATTTGCGGCGGCGCCGGCGCCGGGCCGGGCTTTGCCGGCGCTTCCGCCGTGCACACCCACATGACCAATACCCGCATCACCGATCCGGAAATCCTGGAGCTGCGCTATCCGGTCCGGGTCGAGACTTTCGGGATTAGAAAAGGCTCGGGCGGCGGCGGCGAATTTTCTGGCGGCGATGGCGCGATCCGCCGCTTGCGCTTTCTGGAACCGATGACCGCGACCATCGTCGCCTCGCGCCGCACGGTGCCGCCGTTCGGCCTGGCCGGCGGCGCGCCCGGCGCCACCGGCCGGCAATGGGTGGAACGCGCCGACGGCAGCCGTGAGCCGCTGCCGGGCCAGGCCGAGGTGCAACTGGCGCCGGGCGACGCTTTTGTGATCGAGACGCCAGGCGGGGGCGGGTTCGGCGGGGGTTTCGGGCCGCCGTGACGACGCGCCGGCATCTGCTTTGGGTGATCCCGCTCCTGGTGGTGCTGGCGCTGCTGGCGGTGCTGGCGGCGCTGCCGCGCTTCGTCGCCTCCAACGCGCATCGCGCCTCGATCGAGGCACTGGCCTCGTCCCTGACCGGCCGGCAGGTCCATGTCGGCGGGCCGCTCTCGCTGGCGCTGTTGCCGGCGCCGGAGCTGATCGCCGGCGATGTCACCATCGGCGGCCCCGCCGACGAGGTGATCACCGCCCGCTCCTTGAAGCTCGACATCGCTTTGCCGGCATTGCTGCGCGGCCGGCTCGCCGCCCGCAGCCTGACGCTGCAATCGGCCACCATCGCGCTGCCCTGGCCGCTGCCGGGCGGTGCGTCGGCGATCGTGCCGCCGCCCTGGCTAGCCGCGCTGCACGCCCAGGTGAACGACGCCGATGTCAGTGTCGGACGGTTGCGCTTCACCGGCGTCAACGCCGACATCTTCACCGCCGGCAATGGCGCCTTGTCGCTCTCCGGCTCCGGCACCACCGCCGGCGCGGCGGTGACGCTGAGCCTCGGACTGGCGCCGCCGGACGCGCAGGGCGAGGCGGCGCTGACGATCGAAGGCGGTACAGCCGACGGCCGGCTGAGCGGCCACTTCTCCGGCGTTTTGCACGGCAGCAGCGCGATTTCCGGCGCGCTGCGGACCAGTTTCACCTTGCCCGGACAGACCGTGCCGGTCGCCGGCACCGCCTTGCTCGCCGCCGACGCAGGCCGGGCGACGGCGCGCGACATCCGGCTGACCCAGGCCGACGCCACGCTGACCGGGACGGTGGCGCTGGATCTTGCCACGCCGGCGCTGACGCTGGACCTTGCCGGCGACAACGTCGTCGCGATGCCGCTTTGGTCGCTGCTGGCGCAAAACGGAATCGGCCTGCCTGGCACCCTGAAGCTCGACCTGACCGATTTGCGCTTGGCCGCCGGCAGTTTGCCCCGGTTGCAGGCAATGGCGGCGTTCGGTACTTCCGGCGTGGCGCTGGACCGGCTCAGCCTCGATCTGCCCGGCGACGGCGCGCTGTCGCTGACCGGCAAGATCGACGCCGCGGGCCGCCTGCAGGCGACGACCGAGCTGACGGCGCGCGATCTGCCGGCCACGCTTGCGGCCTACGGTGTCGCGGTGGCTTTGCCGCCGGCCTGGCGGCCGGCGACGCTGCGGGCCAGCCTGTCCGGCGACAGCGATCACCTGAGCCTCGGCAACATCGCCGGCAGCCTCGGCGGCAGCCGCGTCGCCGGCTCCATGGTGGTGCGCCGGAGCCAGGCCGGGGTCGCCGCGGCTGGCGCGGTGCATTTCGACCAGCTCGATCTCGGCCCGTTGCTCGCCGCGTTGCGGCGGCTAAGGCCGGCCACCGGTTTCAGCCTGGCCGGCGAACTCACCGCGGACCAGGCGCATTACCGGCATCTGGCGCTGCAGCATCTGCTGCTGGACGCGACGCTGGACCGCCGTATCGTGGTGCGCCGGCTGTCGGCGGCGCTCTACGGCGGGGCCGCGATCGCCAGCTTCACCTCGGCCCCGGACGGGCAGTTGACGGCGGGGCGGGCCTCGCTCGCCGTGCCGGTGGCGGCACCGTTGGCGGCGCTGTTGCAGACGCCGCCGCCGCTGCCGGCGGTGCTGCTGCAGGCGCCGCTCAGCCTGTCGGTGGCGGCGGCCGGCACGCCGGACGACCTCGCCACCAGCGCGGTCGCCACGCTCGGCGCGTTCGGGGTCACGGCGGCACCGGTGCTGAACCTGAACGCGGAGACGGCGGCTGGGCCGCTGACGCTGCGCCATCCGGACGCGATCGCGGCGCTGGCGCCGTTCGGCCTGAACGCCGGTCTGGCCTGGCCGGGCGCCGGGTCCATTGCGTTGCGCGCCGACTTTGTTGTCTCCGCGAGCGAGATGGGGCTGCCGGACTTCGTGCTGTCGTTCGGGGACCTGACCGCCAACGGCAAAATTTTGATGACCCCGGACCACAAGATCACCGCGCAGATCGCCGCCGATACGCTGGCGCTGCCGCCGTTACCGGCGAAATTCATGATCCCGTGGAACCGGCTGAGCACGGCGCAGGGACAGATCGATCTGGCCGCCAACCGGGTCTGGCTTGGCGGCCAGCAAATCCTCGGCCCCAGCAAGGCCAGCCTGACGCTGGCGCCGCATGTGCTGTCGTTCAACCTGGCGCATGCCGGCCTTGGCAATGGCGGCATCAGCGGCACGGCGAACGCCGACAGTACGGCCGGCACGCCGGCCCTCGGCATCAAGCTCACGCTGAACAACGTCGATGCCGCCGGCCTCGCTTTGCCGATCCCGTTTAGCTACACCGTTCCAGCCGGCAGCCTGAATGGTCAGGCGGCGCTGACCGCCAGCGGCTTCACGCCGGCGGCCTGGGCCGCGACGCTGGGCGGCAGCGCCAACCTCACCGCCGGCAACGGCCAGATCGCCGGCTTCGACCTCGCCGCCCTCACCCAGAGCCTGCAGGCGCCGAAACAGGCCGGCTGGCAAAAGGCGGCAAGCGGCGGGATCAGCAACTTCACCAGCCTCGCCATCGCCGGCAGCTTCGACCACGGTATTTTTGGCCTGAAAACGGCGACGCTTCAGGGCCCGGACGGCAGCGCCGCCGCCACCGGCAGCATCGACATCCCCGACCGCGCCTTGGCCCTGCGCCTGACGCTGACCCCCAACACCACGCCGCCGACACCGCTTGCCATCACCAGCGTCGGCCCCTGGCCCGCCCCCAAGCAAATCCTGCCACCGACACCGTGAAGCAATAAGTCGCCGGACCGCCAGGTAAATTCCAAACTCCCAACTTTGTTAGGCGGATCGAGACTTCGCTCCGGTGAGTCAGCTGGGGTGGCTTTCGAGAACCGGAGCGGAACGTACGTTAAGTACGTGAGCACCGGAAGCGCAGAAAGACGCCTCAGATGACCTCCGGAGTAGAAGTATCGACCGCCTAACCTGGGTCGTCGGGTTCGGGTTGTACGTCTAAATCCGCGTCGATCACGTCGGCCTCGTCGTCGAGGTCTTCGGCGTCTTCCAGGATGTCCTCGTCGGCCTCGTCGTCGGCGACTTCGACATCGACCTCGTCCGGGTCCGCGACCACCGGCTTGACGACTTTTTTCACCTCGTCCGGCAGCGGCGCGGCGCGCTTCAGGCGCGGCTGTTCGGCCGGCTGCTCGGTGGCGCATTTCGGACATACCGCCGGGGTTTTGTTGAGGTCGAAAAACCGTGCGCCGCAGGAGACGCAAGTATGTTTCTCGCCCAGTTCCGGTTTGATCATAAGGCCTCCAACGCGCCGGATTTCAGAACCGGGATTCGACAAGGGCGGCGCGATGCCATGCCCCGGCAGCTATGTCAAACACCTGTCGGCGTGCTAATCGCGGCGCATGGACCAGATGCGGACTCTGCCCTTGCAGGCGCGCCGCCCGGCCGCGGCGCTCGGCGGCGGGGTGCGGATTCCGGGCGACAAGTCGATCAGCCACCGGGCCTTGATGTTCGGCGCGCTGGCGGTGGGCGAGACCCGGATCGCCGGGCTGCTGGAGGGCGAGGACGTGCTGCGGACCGCGGCGGCGATGACCGCACTCGGCGCCGAGATCTGGCGCGATGGCGGCGACTGGCTGGTGGCGGGGCGCGGCATCGGCGGGCTGACGGCGCCGGAGGATGTGCTGGACATGGGCAATTCCGGCACCGCGGCGCGGCTGCTTTGCGGTATTTTGGCGAGCCACGACCTGTTCGCGGTGATGACCGGCGATTCCAGCCTGCGGCGCCGGCCGATGCGCCGGGTGATCGAGCCGTTGCGGCAATGCGGCGCGGTGTTCACGGCGCGGCCGGGCGAGCGGCTGCCGCTGGCGATCGAAGGGGTGCCGGATGCGTTGCCGCTGTCTTACACGCTGCCGGTCGCCTCGGCGCAGGTGAAGTCCGCGGTGCTGCTGGCCGGGCTGAACGCGCGCGGCATCACCGAGGTGGTCGAGCCGGAGCCGACGCGTGACCACACCGAGAATATGCTGCGGCATTTCGGCGCCGAGGTGACGGTATCGCCGGAAGGGGGCGGCAGGCTGATCCGCCTGCGCGGCCAGCCGGAGCTGCTTGGCGCGGATATCACGGTGCCGGGCGATCCTTCTTCCGCGGCGTTCCCCATTGTTGCCGGGCTGCTGGTGCCGGGGTCGCGGGTGGTGGTCGAGGCGGTCGGGCTGAACGCGTTGCGGACCGGCCTTTTCACGACGCTGCGCGAGATGGGGGCGGCGCTGCAGATCCAGAACCAGCGGGTCGAGGGTGGCGAGCCGGTGGGCGATATCGTGGTGACGCAAAGCCAGTTGCGGGCGGTCGATGTGCCGGCGGCGCGGGCGCCCAGCATGATCGACGAGTACCCGATCCTCGCCGTCGCCTGCGCTTGCACGCCGGGTGTCTCGCGGCTGCGGGGCTTGCGCGAGCTGCGGGTGAAGGAGAGCGACCGGCTGGCCGCGACGGCGGCGATGCTGGCTGCCGGCGGCGTTCGCGTCGAGGTCGAGGGAGACGACTTGATTATCCATGGCACGGCGGCGCCGGCCGGCGGCGGGTTGGTGGAGACCCATATGGACCACCGGCTGGCGATGAGCGCCCTGGTGTTCGGCCAGGTCACCGCGGCGCCGATGCGGATCGACGACGCCAGCTTTATCGACACCAGCTTTCCCGGCTTCGTACAGCTGATGCGCGGCCTTGGCTGCGCGATCGAGCCCATTTGATCATCGCCATCGACGGCCCGGCCGCCGCCGGCAAGGGCACGCTGGCGCGGCGCATCGCGGCGGCGCTTGGCCTGCCGTATCTGGATACCGGGCTGCTGTACCGCGCCGTCGGCCGGCGCGTGCTGGATGCCGGCGCGGACCCGGCGGACGCCGCCGACGCCGCCGCCGCTGCCTGCGCGCTCGCGGCCACCGATCTGGACCGGGCCGACCTGCGCAGCCCGGAGGTCGACCGCGCCGCCAGCGCGGTGGCCGCGATCCCCGCCGTCCGGGCTGCTTTGCTGGCCTATCAGCGTTCCTTTGGCGGCACGCATGGCGCGGTGCTGGACGGACGGGATATCGGTACCGTGGTTTTCCCTGGTGCCGACATCAAACTGTTCGTCACCGCCAGCCTCGCCGCCCGCGCCGCGCGCCGTTACGCCGAACTGGCCGCGAACACCACGGCGACGAGCCTCGCCAAAGTGCAAGCCGAACTGGCGGCCCGCGACGCCGCCGATGCCGGCCGCGCCACCGCACCCCTGAAACCGGCCGCCGACGCCACGCTGTTCGATACCACCGCGATGGACGCCGACACCGCGTTCAGCGAGGCACTGCGGCTGGTGAAAGAACTGGCTGCCGGAGGCTTTGCTTAGACTGATTTGATGACTTTGCGCATGATCTCCACCATCTGGCCGATCTCGTCGGCGGCGGCGGCGAAGGGTGGGGCCAGGACGACGGTGTCGCCGGCGACGCGTAGCACCAGACCGGCCTCGAAGGCTTTGCAAAGGATTTTGAAGCCGCGCTGGCCGGGGGCGCCTTGTGGTGCCAGGTCGATAGCGCCGAGCAGGCCGTAGCCGCGGGTGTCGGTGACGTCGGGCAAATCCTTGCAGGCGCCGATCTGCTCCAGAAAAGCCGGCGCCAGCTCGCGGACCCTGGCGAACGTGTCCTCCTCGCGAAAAATCTTCAGGGTCGCCAGGGCCGCCGCGCAGGCCACCGGGTGCGCCGAGTAGGTGTAGCCGTGGTATAGTTCCACGGTGTTTTCCGGCGCCGCGTCCAGGATGGTCTGCTGGATGTCCTCGCGCACCGCGACCGCCGCCATCGGGATGGTGCCGTTGGTCAGGGCCTTGGCCAGCGTCATGATGTCCGGCACCGCGCCTAAGGTTTCCGCCGCGAAGGCCGCGCCGGTGCGGCCGAAGCCGGTGATGACCTCGTCGAAAATCAGCAGGATGCCGTGCTTCGTGCAGATCTCGCGCAGGCGCGGCAGGTAGCCGATGGGCGGCACCAAAATGCCGGTGGAACCGGCGATCGGCTCGACGATGCAGGCGGCAATGGTGTCCGCGCCGTACAGCTCGACGAAGCGCTGCAGGTCGTCGGCGAGGTTGGCGCCGTGCTGGCCCTGCCCCATGACGAATTTGTTCTCGGGGATGAGGGTGTGGCGCATATGGGCGACACCCGGCAGGCCGATGCCGAAAGCCTTGCGGTTGTTGACCATGCCGCCGACCGACCAGCCGCCGAAATTGACGCCGTGATAGCCGCGCTCGCGGCCGATGAAGCGCTGCCGCGTGCCCTCGCCCCGCGCCCGATGGTACTGGATGGCGATCTTCAGCGCGCTGTCCACCGCCTCCGAACCGGAGCTGGAGAACAGGAAGCGGTTCAGCCCCGGCGGGGTCAGCTGCGCCAGCTCGGCGGCGAGGCGGAAGGCCGCAGGCACGCCGAACTGGAAGGGCGGCGCGTAATCCAGCTCCTCCATCTGCTTGGCCACCGCCTCGCGGATTTCCCGCCGGCCGTGGCCGAGGGGGATGCAGTACAGGCCGGAGGAGCCGTCCAGCAGCCGCTCGCCCTGGGTGTTGTAGTAGTGGATGCCATCGGCGCGGGCGATGATCCGCGGCGCCTCCATGAACTGCCGGTTGGCGGTGAACGGCATCCACTGATGGATCAGCGGCACGTTGTCGGCGCGGGCGGTGGCACTCATCGGCGTCTCCTGCTTCGTCGTCCTCTTCTACGACGAAGGCGATGCGTTGCCAGGGTTATTTGTCACGGCTGCCGTGATGAGCGGCGCCAAGGCGCGGTATTCGGCGGCGCGGGGCGAGCCGGGGCGCCAGGCCAGCGCGATGGTCCGCCAGCCGCCGGCGCCGGCGAGCGGGCGCAGCACCACGTCGGCGCCCGCGGTGATGCCGGCGGCGACCGCGAGTTTCGGGACCAGCGTCACGCCGAGGCCGCCGGCGACCATTTGGATCAGCGTGTGCAGCGAGGTCGCGGCGAAATCACCGCGCGGCGCGCCGCCTTGGCCGCAGGTGGCGAGCACCTGGTCGCGCAGGCAATGGCCGTCCTCGAGCAGCAACAGGCGCTCGGCATTCAGCGCCGGCAGGGCGATCGTCTCGCGCGCCGCCAACGGATGGCGCCTGGGCAGGGCAGCCAGAAAATCGTCCCGCGTCACCGCCAGCGTCTCGGCGCCGGCGCAGGCGCAGGGTTCGGCCAGCAGCAGCACATCGAGCTGGCCGGCGGCGAGCTGCTCGAGCAGGCGGTCGGTCTGGTCTTCGCGCAGGAACAACCGCAGCGCCGGGTAGTCCTGCCGCAGCGCCGGCATCAGCCGGGGCAGCAGGAACGGCCCGATGGTCGGGATCATCCCCAGGCGGAGCGGGCCGCTCATCGGTGCCCTGGCGGCATCGGCCGCTTCGACGAGCGCCCCAAGCGCGGCCAGAGCGTCCCGCGCCTTGGCCACCAGATCCTGGCCGAGCGTCGTGAACAGCACGTGTTTGGCCGCCGACCGATCCAGGACCGCCGCGTTCAACTGCCGCTCCAACGCCAGGATGCCGGCTGAAAGGGTGGATTGCGACACCGCGCAAGCAGCGGCGGCGCGGCCGAAATGGCCGGTTTCGGCCAGGCTGACCAGAAAGCGTAGCTGTTGCGGGGTGGGCAGTTGGGCCATCGAAAAAATCGATCAAACTATGATAAAATATTCATTAGCATAATCAAGTTGAACCCTGCATATGCTGCACTGCGGCAAGCCACGCTGCTGCCTCCCCTTTTGAATAAAGCTGAAAAGGATTTTTATATGCTGACGATCGGCGACACCTTTCCGAAATTCTCTCTCACCGCCGTGCAGGGCGGGGCCGAAGGCCTCAAGCTCGACACCGCTTTCACCGAGATCGACAATGCGACCGATGCCGGCAAGTGGAAGGTCGTGTTCTTCTGGCCGAAGGACTTCACCTTCATCTGCCCGACCGAGATCGTCGCCTTCGGCAAAATGAAGGGCGAATTCGCCGACCGCGACACCGTGGTCTATGGCGTTTCCACCGACAGCGAATTCGTCCACATGAACTGGCGCCTGCACCACGAGGACCTCAAGGGCCTCGCCATCCCGATGCTGGCCGATGTGAAGCGTGAGCTTTCCATGGCGCTCGGCGTGCTGTCCAAGTCCGCCGGCGTGGCGCTGCGCGCCACCTTCATCGTCGATCCCGACGACGTGATCCGCTTCGTCGCGGTGAACGATCTCGATGTCGGCCGTAACCCTGCCGAAGTGCTGCGCGTGCTCGACGGCCTGCAAAGCGACGAGCTTTGTGCCTGTAATTGGCAAAAGGGCGACGAGTTTCTCCGTCCCGCCGCGTAAATCCGTTCTGGCGGCCATTTGACGCGCTGTTTTCGGCTTCCGGTGCTCGCGTACATTAAGTACGCTGCGCTCCGGGTCCGAAAACATCACGCCAACTGACTCGCCATAACGAATTTACAGATTGTGCTGGTGATTTAGCGCCGGGGTGTTAGCTCCGGCGTTTTACTTTTTAAGGAAGTTTTTTATGTCTATCGAGGCTTTGCGGGAGCGGTTGCCGGATTATGCGCGGGATGTGCGGCTTAATCTGGGGTCGTTGGCTACCGAGGCGTTGTTATCTCCGCAGCAGCGGGCGGGGTGTTTTATTGTTTCGGCGCTGGCGTCGCGCAATGCCGAGGTGATCCGCGGCGTCATGGCCGAGTTCGCGCCGCAGCTTTCGGCGGAGGCGCTGACCGCCGCCAAGGCTTCGGCCTCGATCATGGCGATGAACAATATCTACTACCGGTTCGTGCATCTGGTCGGCGGCGATTACGAAAAGCTGCCGGCGCGGCTGCGGATGAATATCATCGGCAAGCCGGGGGTCGAGAAGGTGGATTTCGAACTGTGGTCGCTCGCCGTTTCCGCCGTGAACGGCTGCGGCATGTGCCTGACCAGCCACGAGAAGGTGGTGCGCGAAGGTGGGCTTTCCACCGAACAGGTCCAGGCGGCGGTCCGCATCGCCGCCGTGGTTCACGCCGTGGCGGCGACGCTGGACGGCGAGGACGCGCTGGCGGGGATTTGAAACTTGGATTGACCCGCCGTGACGGCCAGCGCCGCTAATAACCCGTCATTACGTCATGCCGGCGCGGGCCGGCATCCACGGCTAGTAAAATATGGCCTGAAGCCGGGTCGCGACGCGATCGATCAGGCCACTACTTGTTTCCGTTGGAATGTAGCTAGCCGTCGACGACGCACGTACTTCATACGAAGGCTGGATGCCAGCCTTCGTATGGCATGACGTGATGTGTGAGTTACGGGAGCTCCAGATTTCTGGGCCAGTTACGGTTGAGCTTTATACTTTCGCTAACGCGTGAACGGCACCATTGCCTATCCCTGCCGCTCCAGCATCAGCTGCTTCACCTTGCCGATCGCCTGGGCCGGGTTCAGGCCTTTCGGGCAGGTTTGGGTGCAGTTCATGATGGTGTGGCAGCGGTAGAGTTTGAACGGGTCTTCCAGCGCGTCCAGGCGCTGGCCGGTGCGTTCGTCGCGGGAATCCGCGATCCAGCGATAGGCCTGCAGAAGCACCGCCGGGCCGAGGTAGCGGTCGCCGTTCCACCAGTAGCTGGGGCAGGAGGTGGTGCAGCAGAAGCACAGGATGCACTCCCACAGCCCGTCGATCTCGGCGCGCTCATCCTTGCTTTGCAACCGCTCGGCGTCCGGCGGCGGCGGCGTGTCGGCTTGCAGCCATGGTTCGATCGAGCGGTATTGCGCGTAGGCCTGGCTCAGGTCCGGCACCAGGTCCTTGATGACCGGCATGTGCGGCAGCGGGTTGATGGCGACCGCGCCCTTGACCTCTTCGATCGGCTTCAGGCAGGCCAGCGTGTTGGTGCCGTCGATATTCATCGCGCAGGAGCCGCAGATGCCTTCGCGGCAGGAGCGGCGGAAGGTGAGCGAGGTGTCGATCTCGTTCTTGATCTTGATGATGGCGTCCAGCACCATCGGCCCGCAGGCGTCGAGGTCGAGCTCGAACGTGTCCGTCACCGGGTTGGCGCCGTCATCCGGGTTCCACCGATAGACCTTGAACTCTTTGACCCGCTTGGTGCCAGCCGGCGCCTTATACACCCGGCCCTTGCCGATCTTGGAGTTTTTCGGAAGCGCAAATTCAACCATTAAAAACCTTCTTAGTCCAAAAAGTTTTTTGCTGCTTTTTTACAAAAAAACAGTGCTTCCTAATATACCCGCTTTTTGGGCGGAAACACTGAGACCTCGTTGGTCAGCGTCTGCATCTTCACCGGCCGGTAATCCAGTTTCACGTTGCCCTTGTCGTCGCACCAGGCCACCGTGTGCTTCATCCATTCCTGGTCGTCGCGGTCGGGGAAGTCGTCATGCGCCTGCGCGCCACGGCTTTCCTTGCGGGCCTCGGCGCCAACCATCGTGGTCATCGCGTTGCCCATCAGGTTGTCGAGTTCCAGCGCTTCCACCAGGTCGGAATTCCAGATCAGGCTGCGGTCGCTGATGCTCATGTCGTCGAGCGCGCCCCAGAGGTTGTGCATCTTCTGCACACCCTCGGTCAGGCTTTGCGAGTTGCGGAACACCGCGGCGTGGCCCTGCATCGTGCGTTGCAGCTGCTCGCGTAGTTCGGCAACCTTGGTGCCGCCCTTGGCGTTGCGGGTGCGGTCGAACCGATCCAGCGAAGCCTCGCCGGCGCCGGCCGGCAGCGGCGGTGGCGTGGTGTCCCGTTCGATCACCGCGGAGGCCCGCTGCGCGGCGGCGCGGCCGAACACCACGAGGTCGAGCAGCGAGTTGGTGCCGAGCCGGTTGGCGCCGTGCACGGAGACGCAGGCCGCCTCCCCCACCGCCATCAGCCCCGGCACCACGGCATCCGGATTGGCGGCCGTCGGCCGCAGCACCTCGGCGTGATAATTGGTCGGGATGCCGCCCATGTTGTAGTGCACGGTCGGCAGCACCGGGATCGCTTCCTTGGTCAGATCGACGCCGGCGAAGACCCGCGCGGTTTCCGAGATGCCGGGCAGCCGCTCGTGCAGGATGTCGGCGCCCAGATGCTCCAGATGCAGCAGGATGTGGTCCTTGTTCGGGCCGACGCCCCTGCCCTCGTTGATCTCGATGGTCATCGAGCGGGAGACCACATCGCGCGAGGCGAGATCCTTGGCGGTCGGCGCGTAGCGTTCCATGAAGCGCTCGCCTTCGGAGTTGGTCAGGTAGCCGCCTTCGCCGCGCGCACCCTCGGTGATCAGGCAGCCGGCGGGGAAGATGCCGGTGGGGTGGAACTGCACGAACTCCATGTCCTGGACCGGCAGGCCGGCCCGCAGCGCCATGCCGCCGCCGTCGCCGGTGCACGTATGGGCCGAGGTGCAGGACAGATAGGCGCGGCCGTAACCGCCGGTCGCCAGCACCACCATCTTGGCGCGGAAGCGGTGCATCGTGCCGTCTTCCAGGCACCAGGCCATCACGCCGCGGCAGGCGCCGTCGTCATCCATGATCAGGTCGAGCGCGAAGTATTCGACGAAAAACTCGACCTCGTGCTTCAGGCTCTGCTGGTACAGCGTGTGCAAAATCGCGTGGCCGGTGCGGTCGGCGGCGGCGCAGGCCCGCATCGCCGGCTCCTTGCCGTATTCCGTCATGTGGCCGCCGAACGGCCGCTGGTAGATCTTGCCCTCTTCGGTGCGCGAGAACGGGACGCCGAAATGCTCCAGCTCGTAGATCGCCGGCACCGCCTCGCGACACATATACTCGATCGCGTCCTGGTCGCCGAGCCAGTCCGAACCTTTCACGGTGTCGTACATATGCCAGCGCCAGTTGTCCTCGCCCATGTTGCCGAGTGCCGCGCCGATGCCGCCTTGCGCGGCCACCGTATGGCTGCGGGTCGGGAACACTTTGGTGATGCAGGCGGTTTTCAGCCCCGCGGCACCCATCCCGAGGGTGGCGCGCAGGCCGGAACCGCCGGCGCCGACCACCACGACGTCATAGGTGTGATCGACGATCTTGTAGGCGCCGCGCGAGGGCATGGTGATCGCGTTCATCAGCAACTCCAATCAGAAGGCGAGTTTGAGAACCGAGACGGCGCAGGCCAGCGCCAGAAACACGCAGCCGCCCTTGATGACGGTGATCGACCCCAGCCGCCAGCCTTCGTTGTTGACGTAGTCCTCGATCACCACCTGCATGCCGAGCGAGAGATGGTAGAACAGGGCGGCGATCAGGCAGAGGAACAGCACCGCGTTCCAGGGTTCGTGCATATAGGCGATCATCGCCTCCCGCGAGGCGCCGGCCAGGATCAGCACCGAGGCGACGAAATACAGCGACAGCGGCAGCAGCGCGATGGCGGTGACGCGCTGGCCCCACCAATGCGGGACGCCGGTTTTGGCCGCACCCAGGCCGCGCGCCCGGCCGAGCTCGCTGCGCATGATGTCGAGCGCGGGAACCTTGGTTTTATCCATGATGTTTCACCAGACCAGAAAGCCGACGATCCAGAAACCGACGGTCAGAATAACGGTGGCGCCGATCACGATCCAGCCGGTGCGGTGCATCGTCGGCAGGTCGAAGCCGCGGCCGGTGTCCCAGGCCAGATGGCGCAGGCCGTTGCAGAAATGGTAGAACAGGGCAGCGGTAAAGCCGATCAGGATCAGGATGCCGAGCCAAGACGCCAGGAACGCCTGGATCATCGAAAACGCTTTGTCGCTGGTCGCCGCGCAGACCAGCCAGAGCGTGAGCAGCACCGTGCCGCCGCCGAGGGCGATGCCGGTGATGCGATGGGTGATCGAGGTCATCGACGACATCTGCGGCTTGTAAGCGGTGCCGAGCATGAACGGGGAGAGTGGCCGGCGGACCAGCTTGCCCGCCGTGTTGCGCCCCACCATCATCGCCTCGCGGACATCCTTCATGGTCGACACGGCCTCCGGGCCAAAATGCTGCAGTTGCTTAGTCCTGTGGGTATATAGGGTCAACGTGGCTGCATGACGAACAGGGCTACCATGCGCCGCTGTCTTCTCGTTGCAGGCTGGTGGGCATACGCATGACGCGGCGTTCCATCGGGCCCTCGCCGGCGATCGCATTCCATCGGCGGGCAACGGCGTTCAGCGCGATGCCGGTGCGGCCGAGCAGGCCGAACCGGCGCGCGGTGGCTTCAGATTTCGTCGAGCGCGGCCGGGGGCTCGGCCTGGCCCATCGTGGCTTCGGAGGCCTCGCTGACCGGCGGGCTCGCCGCCACGCTGGCTTTGGGCGCCTGTTCCAGCGCCAAGACGCGCAGTTCCAGCGCCTCGGCCTGCTCGCGGGCGCGGCGGGCCAACTCGGCCACCGCCTCGAATTCCTCGCGCTTGACGAGATCGAGGCGGCGCACCGCCTCGTCCACCCGGGCGCGGACCAGGGCGGCCATTTCGTCCTTGAGGCCGGTCAGCGCGGACAGCGCGCCACCGGCGACGCCGGCAATGTCGTCGAAAAACTTCGGGCGGTCGGTCATGGCGGCGGTACTTTCATGGTTCGGGTCAGCCTCATATAAGGCCGCGCATGATATTGGTCACGGGCGGCGCCGGGTTTATCGGCTCGAATCTACACGCTGCCCTGGACGCGGCCGGGCTGGACGTGGCGATCAGCGACCGGCTGCATGCCCAAGGCAAATGGCGCAACCTGCGGCGCCATCCGCCGCAGGCGCTGATCCCGCCGGAAGACCTCGTGGCGTTCCTCGAGGACCGGCCGCCGCTGCAGGCGGTGGTGCATCTTGGCGCGGTCTCCGAAACCACGGCGACCGACGGCGACCTGGTCTGGCGGCAGAACGTGGCGCTGAGCCAGAGCCTGTGGCGCTGGTGCGCGGCGCATGGCGTCCGGCTGATCTACGCCTCCTCCGCCGCCACCTATGGCGACGGCGGCGACGGCTTCGACGACGAATTTTCCACCGCGGCGCTGCGCCGCCTGCAACCGCTCAACCTGTACGGCTGGAGCAAGCACGCTTTCGACCTGTGGGCGGCGCGGCAGGTGGAGAGCGGCGCGGCGGCGCCGCCGGACTGGGCAGGGGTGAAATTCTTCAACGTGTTCGGCCCCAACGAGTACCACAAGGGCAACATGGTCTCGGTCGTCAAGGTCAAGCACGACGAGGTCGCCGGGGGCGGCGCCGCGACGCTGTTCCGCTCCGATCGCGATGGCCTCGCCGACGGCGCGCAGGCCCGCGATTTCATCTGGGTCGAGGACGCGGTGGCGGCGCTCTTGTTCCTGCTGCAAGCGCCGAACCTCTCCGGGTTGTTCAACCTCGGCACCGGCACGCCCCGGTCCTATGGCGACCTCGCGCGGGCCGTCTGCGCCGCCCATGGCGTGCCGGAGCGGATCGAATACGTCGACATGCCGGCGCGGTTGCGCGGCCAGTACCAGTCTTTTACCCAGGCGCCGATGCGGCGGCTGCGCGAGGCCGGCTTCGACCACGAATTCACCAGCCTGGAGGAAGGTGTGCGGCGTTATGTTCAGGACTATCTGATGCAGGCCGATCCCTACCGATGAGCGCCATCGTCCTGCCGGTCTTCCCGCGCGGTTTCCACATCGGGCCGCTGTTCATCCATTTCTACGCGCTGGCCTATATCACGGCACTGCTGATCGGCTGGCGGGTGGTGCGGCGGCTGGCCGCCCTGCCGCCAGCCGCCGCCAATGGCGAGCAGGTGGACGATTTTCTGACCTGGGCGACCCTCGGCATCATCCTCGGCGGCCGGCTCGGCTACGTGCTGTTCTACCAGCCGGGGTTTTTCTTCACCCACCCCGTGCATATCCTGGAAGTGTGGGATGGCGGGATGAGCAGCCATGGCGGCTTCATCGGCGTCACCATCGCGATCATCTGGTTCTGCGCCCGCCAGCGGCTCGATGTCCTGCGCTTTGCCGACCGCATCGCGGTCTCGGTGCCGATCGGGCTGTTCCTCGGCCGGCTCGCCAATTTCATCAACGGCGAGTTGTGGGGCCGGCCGGCGGCCGCCTGGTTCCCCTGGCCGATGATCTACCCGGAACCAGGCGCGGGCGGCATTCCGCGCTACCCCTCGGAATTGATCGAGGCGGCGACCGAGGGTGTGCTGCTGTTCCTGGTCATGATCCTCGCGGCGCGCTCGGCGCGGCTGCGGGCCGCTTCCGGGATGCTGACCGGGCTGTTTCTGGTCTGCTACGCGGTCGCGCGGATCTTTTCGGAGTTCTTTCGGCAGCCGGACGTGTTCCTGGGCTTTCTCTCGTTCGGCCTGACGATGGGGCAGATCCTGTCTCTGCCGATGATCCTGATCGGGTTCGGCCTGATGTGGTGGGGGGCGCGGCACCGCGCCGCCACCGTGCTTGCCTGAACGGTTCGACCGTTTCATGGCCCGCGCCAACGCTGCCTATTACGCGGCGCGCGACCCGTTCGCGGACTTCACCACGGCGCCGGAGCTGACCCAGGTGTTCGGCGAGTTGCTGGGCAGCTGGGCCCGCGTGGTGTGGCAGATGCTGGGCGCGCCGACGCCGCTGTTGCTGGTTGAAGCCGGGCCGGGGCGCGGCGTACTTATGGCGGACGCGCTGCGGGCTTTTGGGCCGGGTGCGGAGGTACATTTCATCGAAACCTCGGCGCGGCTGCGGGCGGCGCAGCGGGAGCAGGTGCCGGCGGCGGCCTGGCACGAGACGCTGGAGGAGGTGCCGGCGGGTCCGATGATCCTGCTCGCCAACGAGTTCCTGGACGCCCTGCCGGTGCGGCAATTCGTCCGGCGGGACGCTGGCTGGCAGGAACGCCATGTCGAGGCCGGCGCGTATCTGGAGCTGGCGAGCGACGAACCCCTGCCGGACGACCCGCCGGGCAGCGTGCGGGAGGTCAACCAGGCGGCGCGGGAGTTTGTCGCGGCTGTGGCGCGGCGCGGCGCGGTCGCTTTGTTCCTCGATTACGGGCCGGAACACGGCGGCGCCGGCGCGAGCGTGCAGGCGATCCGCAATGGCGCGGCCGCCGACCCGCTGGCCGCCGCCGGCGAGGCCGACCTGACCGCGCATGTGGATTTTGCGGCATTGCAGGCGGTGGCGCGGCGGGAAGGGGCCGCCACGCAGGGGCCGGTGAAGCAGAACGCTTTTCTCACCGCCCTCGGCCTGCACCAGCGTACCGATGCCCTGGCCCGGCGGGCGCCGGCGCAGGCGGCGGGGCGGCTGCTGGCGGCGGCGCGGCGGCTGACCGCGCCGGAGGCGATGGGCAGCCTGTTCAAGGCCTTTGCGGTGTGCCCCGCCGGCTTCCCGCCGCTGCCGGGCTTCGAGCCACCGAGCTTCGAGCCATGAGCGCCGCGTTCCTGACCGCGTCGCTGCCGGCGCGACACGGGTTTTTCACCCGGCGCGGCGGCGTCTCGACCGGCCCCTATGCCAGCCTGAATTGCAGCCTCTCCGGCGGCGACGACCCGTTGGATGTCTCGCGCAACCGCGCGCTGGTGGCGGCGGCCTTGGACGTGCCGCCGGACCATCTGCTGGGGCTGAAACAGGTCCATGGCACGACCGTCATCGACCTCGAAACGCCCTGGCCGCCGCAGGCCGGCCCCGTGGCCGACGCCGTCGTCACGGCGCGGCCCGGCCTCGGCATCGGAGTTATCACCGCGGATTGCGCGCCGGTGCTGTTTGCCGACGCCGCCGGCACGGTGGTCGGCGCCGCCCATGCCGGCTGGAAGGGTGCCTTGGCCGGGGTGCTGGAAGCGACCGTTGCGGCGATGCGCGGCAAAGGCGCGGCCAACATTGGGGCTGCCATCGGCCCCTGCATCCACCAGCACAGCTACGAAGTCCGGGCCGACCTGCGGGACGCCGTGCTGGCCCGCGACAGCGCCGACGCAAGCTTCTTTGCCGCCGCCGCACCGGGCTTCTGGCGCTTCGATCTGCCTGGCTACTGCGCGGCGCGCCTTGCCGCCGTCGGCGTGCTGGCGGCGATCCTGCCGCACGACACTTGCGCCGATGAGCAAACATTCTTTTCGCACCGGCGCCGCACCTTGCGGGGCGAGGCCGCGATCGGCCATCAGATTTCGGTGATCCGTTTATGAAGCGCCTGCTCCTGTTCCTGCTGTTGCCGCTCGCCGCCTGCGGCACCCTGCCGGAGCCGTTTTACGGCGACCCTGGCCGGGTCGGCGCGCAGCTGGCGGTGCCGCCGGCACCGGTGCTGGTGGTGCCGGCGCCGGGTGCCGCTCTGCTGGACGACGCTTCCGCGGCACTCTACGCCAAGGACCTGGCGGCGGCGCTGGTCTATCACGATGTGCCCAGCATCGCCCGGTCCGCCAACAAGCACGACTGGCGGCTGCTCACCACCGCGACGCTCGCCGGCAACAACGTGATCCCGCATTACGTGATCGCCGGGCCGGACGGCAAAACCTACGGCAATGTGGACGGCGCGCCGGCCGACGCCGCTTCCTGGGCCAACGGCGACACGGCGGCGCTGCACAGCCAGGCCGAAGCCGATGCCGGCAAGCTCGCCACCAGGCTCGCCGCCGCCAACGCGGTGGTGCAGCAAGGCAACCCGAACTCGCTGGAAAACCGGCCGCCGCGGCTGTTCATGGGCAGCGTCACCGGCGCGCCGGGCGACGGCGACCAGGCGCTGGCCCTGGCGATGACCCGCAACCTGCCGGGCCCGGACGACGAGCTGGTGGACACCCGGAACCGCGCCGACTTCACCATCACCGGCCTGGTGAAAACCCAGCCCGACCCGCACGGCCAGATCCTGGTCGAGCTGGATTGGAGCGTTTACGACACCAACAACCGCAAGATCGGCCAGGTGACGCAATTGCACGACGTGATGCCGGGCGACATCGTCCCCTATTGGGGCGACGTCGCCGCCGCCGCCGGCCAGGAAGCCGCCGGCGGGGTGCAGAAGGTGATCCAGAACGCCACGCTGCACCGGACGCCGCAACCGGCAGCCTGACGCCACGCCAATCGACTTCAGGCGGTATTCCTCTAAACTCCGCTTGCCGATGGTCCGCTCCACAACCGAACCGACACTCCAGATGGCGGCGCTGCCAGACCCGGTTGCGCGCGCCGCGCCGCGTGCCTGGCGGTCCGGCAAAACCGGCACCACCATCCGCGCTTTGCCGGAGGAGGTGGCGGTGGCGTTGACCTACGACCGCGTCAGCTTCGCGGTGATGATGGCCTCGCCCGCCGACCTCGAGGATTTCGCCCTCGGTTTTTCGTTGTCCGAGGGCATCGTGCAGACCGCGTCCGACATTGCCGACCTCGCGATCGTCGCGGTCGAAGCCGGGATCGAGTGCCGGATGTCGCTGCTGCCGGCGCGCCGGCAGGCGCTGGAGCAGCGGCGGCGGCGGATCGCCGGGCCGGTCGGCTGCGGTCTGTGCGGCCTGGACTCGCTGGAGCAGGCGGTTCGCCCGCTGCCGAGGCTACGCTCCGCGCTGCGCCTCGACGCTGAAACGATTGCCGCCGGCATGGCGCGCATGGCGGCGCACCAGACGATGAACCGCGAAACCCGGGCGGTGCATGCCGCCGCCTGCCTGACGCCGGACGGCGCCATCCTGCTGCGCGAGGACATCGGCCGGCACAACGCGCTGGACAAGCTGATCGGCGCAGCGACGCGGGCCGGCATGGCGCCGGCGAGCTGCGCGTTGTTGCTGACAAGCCGCGTCTCGCTCGACCTGATCCAGAAAGCGGCCGTCTTTGGTTCGCCGCTCCTTGTCGCCGTGTCGGTGCCGAGTGCGCGGGCGGTGCGCGAGGCCGAGGCCGCGGGCATCACCTTGATCGCGGTGGCGCGCGACGACGGGTTCGAAGTGTTCAGCCACCCCGAACGCGTCGTTTTCGCACAGGATTAGAGCGTGAGCTCTAATCGTTGGCGATCGCCACCGCTTTTCGCATTTCCATGTGTTCGGCCTCGGAGAATTGCAGTGGCCCGAGTTTGAAGGTCAGCTTGTCGATGCGGCCATCGAAAATGAAAGGCACGCTGTAATCCGCGTCGCACACGCCGGTGCGGGTGTCCGAACCGATATCGAAGCTCTCATCTGCCGGCATCGCAAAGGCGATCGTTTTCGGAACCGTTTGCGGCGCGGCGCTGATGCCGTCCACGGCCAGAACGCCGGTGCCGCCCTTGCCCAGACCTGGCCCGGCATAGGTGAAGTCGAACGAGACGATGTGCTTGCCCGGCGCCAGCTTTGGCGCCTCCCAGCGATAGCGCGCGAGGTCGAGGTAGTTGTACAGAAAAACCGGCGTGCCCTTCAGGATATAGAAGCCGAAGCCGCCGAAGCGGCCGCCCTCGGTGACGATCATGCCGTTGCCGCCACTCGCGGGAACTTCGATTTCCGCGGCGATATGAAACGACTTGCCGATGATGCTCGGCGCGTCGGTGGTCGAGATGCCGGAGACGGGGTTGTTGTATGTGAACACCGTTTTACCGGCGGCGGCACTCGGCCGCGGCGCGATCGCCCGGACGAACAGCGCGTTGGAGAGCGGGTACACCTGATACTTCTGCGCTTCCTGGTCGAACAGCGCCTGCATCTCTTTCAGCTTGTCCGGCATTTTCGCGGCAAGGTCGTTGTCCTGCGAGTAATCCTCGGCGATGTTGTAGAGCTCCCATTTGTAGGTTTCGGGATCCGGTGAGGGCTTGAACAGCCATGGCGCCACCGGCGGCGTGGTGTTGGCAAACCAACCCTCTTCGTAGATGCCGCGGTTGGCGAGCATTTCGAAATACTGCACCTTATGCGTCGATGCCGCCTTCGCGTTCACGGCGTTGAAGGTATAGGCCATGCTGACCCCTTCGATCGGCTTCTGTTCGATGCCGTCCACTGCTTGCGGCGCGGCGATGCCGACGGCGTCGAGGATGGTCGGCGCGATATCGATGACATGGTGAAACTGCGAGCGCAGGCCGCCGGCATCCTTGATCCGGTTCGGCCAGGAGATCGCCAGCCCCTGCCGGGTGCCGCCGAAATGCGAGGCGACCTGCTTGGTCCATTTGAACGGCGTGTCGAAGGCCCAGGCCCAGCCAACCGCGATCTGCGGGTAGGTCTCCGCGGTACCGAGCTTGTCGTAGAATTCCATCTGCTTGGCGATCGGGACTTCCGGCACGCCGTTGAACGAGGTGTACTGGTTCGGGGTGCCGACCAGCGTGCCCTCCGGGCTGGTGCCGTTATCGCCGCAGATATAGATGATCAACGTGTTGTCGAGCTTGCCCTGATCCTCGATCTCCTGAATGACGCGGCCGATTTCGTGATCGGTGTAGGCGGTGTAGGCCGCAAAGATTTCGGCCTGGCGGGCGAACAGCTTTTTCTCGTCGGCGGTCAGCGTTTCCCATTTCGGCAGCTCATCCGGCCACGGGGTCAGCGCCGTGGTCGGCGGGATCACGCCGAGCCGTTTCTGATTGGCGAAAATTTCGTAGCGCAGCTGGTTCCACCCGGCGTCGAACTTGCCGTTGAACTTGTTGATCCATTCCGGCGACGGGTGCAGCGGCGCGTGGCTGCCGCCCGCCGCGTAGTAGACAAAGAACGGCTGGTCCGGCGCGGTCGCGTTGACGGTGCGCAGATGGCCGATCGCCTCGTCGGCCATGGCGGTGGTCAGGTTGTAGTCCGGCTGCTCCATCCATGGGTAAATTTGGGTGTGGTCGCGGAACAGATAGGGCGTCCACTGGTTGGTCATGCCACCCATGTAGCCGTAGAAATACTGGAACCCCATGCCGGACGGCCACTGGTCGAACGGCCCAACGATCCCGGCCTGAAAAAACGGCGTGTTGTGGTTCTTGCCGTACCAGGAGGTGGCGTAACCATGATCGCGCAGGATCCGCCCCACCGTGGCGTGATCGCGGCCGATATAGGAATCGTAGCCCGGAAAGCCGGTTGAAAGATCGCCGACCACGCCGAACCCGACCTCGTGATGATTGCGCCCGGTCAGCAGCGCCGCGCGGGTCGGCGAGCAGAGCGCGCAGGAATGGAACTGGTTGTAGCGCAGCCCGGCCTTCGCCACCCGATCCAGGGCCGGGGTTGGGATGACGCCGCCGAAGGTGCTGGAAACGCCGTAACCCTGGTCGTCCGTCAAAATCAACAGGATGTTGGGGGCGCCGTCCGGCGGCACCACGCGGGGCGGCCACCAGGGCGCGGAGCCGGCCATGGTATCCTTGATCACGCCGCCGAACGGGATCGGGCCCGGCGGCAGCTGCTTGCCATCGATGCTGATGGTGGCACTAGCGCTGCCGAGCTTGCCGCGGATCATGCCGCCGACCTTGGACGCGGCCGTGCCCACCGCCTGGGCCATGGCCTTGCCGGAGGACATCGTGCCGGCGACCGCCGCGACGAACGCCGCCTTGGCGGTCCGGATGTAGAGTTGTCGCCTGTTCATTGTACGTGTCCTCTCCCTGTTGCAGCGTCGGCTTATTGACGGCCGACGATGCGGCGCACGCAGCGGAAGCCGATATGGCCGGTCGTGGTGTCCAACGCCTGCGGATAACGCGCCGCGGGCCGATAGCGCTGGCAGTAATTCGGCGCGCAAAGATACGAGCCGCCCTTGATCACCTTGAACGGCGCCGCGCCGGAGCCTGGCGGCGCGGCCGGCCCCTGCGGATTGCGCGGCGGCGCGCAGCAGGGTGCATCTGGGTCCTGGGCGTGGCCGGCGGCGTACCAATCCTTGGTCCACTGCCAGACATTGCCCGCCATATCGAACAGGCCGTAGCCGTTGGGCGGAAATGAGCCGACCGGGGCGCGGCCGCCGTAGCCGTCGCTTGCATCGTTGGTCGAGGGGAACGCGCCTTGCCAGGTATTGGCCATCCAGCGCCCCGCCGGCGTGAACTCATCGCCCCAGCAATAGGCGGCGCCATTGAGGCCACCGCGCGCCGCATATTCCCATTCCGCCTCGGTCGGCAGATCCTTGGCCGCCCAGGCGGCGTACGCCATCGCATCCTCGTAGGCGACATGCACCGCCGGTTCACGCTCCCGCCCGGCGATCGTGCTGCCGGGACCTTCGGGATGGCGCCAATCGGCGCCGGGAACGTAATCCCACCAGTCCCGCAGGTCGCGCGGCGGGGTCGGCCGCGCCGGCATCCGAAACACCGCGCTGCCCGGCTTCAGCAACGCCGGCGCCGCGCCGGGATACAGCGCCGGGTCGAGCGGGCGTTCCGCGAACGTGACATAGCCGGTGGCGCGAATGAAGGCCTCGAAATCGGCGTTGGTGACGACCCGCGCGTCGATGTAAAACGGCTCGACCGCGACCGGATGCGCCGGCTTCTCCTCGGGATAATGCACATCCGATCCCATCACGAAGCTGCCGCCCGGCAGCTTCACCATGCCTGGATAGGCCGGGCCTGGATGAGCCAGGCCGGGACGAGCCGGCCGCGACGGCGCAACGCGGCGGAGCAACCGGCTGAAAGACGCGGATAGATCCGCGCTACCGAACATTCTTGCCGGGCCGATGCGCTAGGGCGTTCCGCTTCAAGACTTGGCTCCTCCAATGCCGGCTCGCTTGTCGTTCTCCGGCCGGCGAATTTTAACATACCTCTACCGTGTAGAGCCTGCCGATCAACTCTCCGGCCTCGGGCTCGTCGCGAGGCGATTTGCGGCGGCACTTCCTGGTCTCGTGTTCGGCGGCGTCCGTCAGGTCTCGATCAACTGCCTGATCTTGGCGCCGAGCGCGTCGAGCGCGAACGGTTTGGTCATCATCTCCATCCCCGGCGCCAGGAAGCCGCCGCGCACCGCGGCGTTTTCGGCGTAGCCGGTGATGAACAAAACCTTCAGCCCGGGTCGGCGCTGCCGGGCGATCTCCGCCAGTTGCCGGCCGTTCATGTTCGGCAGGCCGACATCGGTGACCAGCAGGTCGATCCGCGGAATGTCGAGCAGCGCCAGCGCCGATGGGCCGTCATGGGCCACCAGATAGCGGTAGCCCAGCTCCTCCAGCACGTCGACCACCAGCATCCGGACGGTGGCGTCGTCCTCGACCAAGAGCACGGTTTCGCCCTGGCCGCGCGGCGCCGGCGCCGCCGCCGCTGCCATGGGTGGCGCGCTGCTTTCATAGGCCCGGCGCAGAAACAGCTTCACCGTCGTGCCGTGCCCCGGCTCGCTGTAGATGCGGATGTGGCCGCCGGATTGCTTCATGAAGCCGTAGATCATCGAGAGGCCGAGGCCGGTGCCCTGGCCGATCGGCTTGGTGGTAAAGAACGGGTCGAAGGCCCGGGCCATCACCTCGGTGGGCATGCCCACGCCGGTATCGGAAACCGAGATCACCACGTAGTCGCCGGCCGTGACGTCTTCATGGGCGGCGGCATAGCCTTCGTCCAGCCTGGTATTGGCGGTCTCGATCGTCAGCTTGCCGCCGTCCGGCATCGCGTCGCGGGCGTTGATCGCGAGGTTGAGCAGCGCGTTGTCGAGCTGGCCGAGATCGGTCAGGCCCAGCCACAGGTCGGCATGCAGGCTCGATTCGAATTCGATCTGTTCGCCGAGCGTGCGGCGCAGCAGATCCTCCATGCCGGCGACACTGGCATTGACATCCTCCGGCTTGCTGTCGAGCGACTGCCGCCGGGCGAAGGCCAGCAGCCGGTGGGTCAGCGCCGCGGCGCGCTGCGCCGAGGTGGATGCCGCGTCGATGAAGCGGGCGGTCTCATCCGGCAGCTGGTCGCCCAGCCGGCGCCGCAGGATGTCGAGCGAGCCGATGATGCCGGTCAACAGGTTGTTGAAGTCGTGGGCGATGCCGCCGGTGAGCTGACCGACGGCCTCCATCTTCTGCGCCTGCCGCAGCGAGGCCTCGGCCGCCATCAGTTCGCCGGTGCGCTGCGCGACCTGCACTTCCAGCTGCGCGTTTAGATCGGTCAGCGCCGCGGCGGCGGTTTTCTGGTCCTCGATATCGGTATTGCTGCCGACCCAGCGGGCGATCCGCCCATCATCGCCACGCAAGGCGGCGGCGCGGGCGATGTGCCAGCGATACACGCCGTCGGCGCGGCGCAGGCGGAATTCGGTTTCGTACTGGGCGCCGCTCGCCAGCGAGGACGCCCAGCGCGCCGCGGCCGCCGGCAGATCCTCGGGATGCACGATGGCGGTCCAGCCATCGCCCCGCAACGCAGGCGCTTTCATGCCGCTATATTCGAAGATGCGGTCGTTGAACCAGTCCAGCAGGCCATCGGCCGCCGCCGTCCACACATGGTTCGGCATCGCCTGGGCGAGCGAGCGGAACTGCGCCTCGCTGGCCCGCAAGGCCTCGGCGGCGCGCTTGCGTTCGGTGACGTCCAGGAAGGTGCAGATGGCGCCGTGCCGCACGCCATCGACGACGATCGGGTGGACCCAGTATTCCACCGGCAGCGAGGTGCCATCGAGCCGGTAGAACAGCTCGTCGGCCACATGCGCGGGAGGACCGCCCTTGGCGCAATTGAAAATAGGACAGTCATCGACCGCGTAATGCGCGCCATCCGGGTGGGTGTGGTGAATGATATCGTGCAGTTTAAGCCCCACCGCCTCGGCCTCGCTGGCGAAGCCCAACATGCGCAGAAACGCCGGATTGCAGAGCTTGGTGGTGCCGTCGTTGTCGACCGCGTAGAACCCCTCCGCCGTCGAGTTCAGGATCAGCTGCACCTGCGCCAGGTCGTCGCGCATCGCCGCGTTGGCCTGCTTGGCCTTGGTGACATCGAGCACGATGCCGGTCATGCGGGCCGGGGTATCGTCTGTGGCCGGCGCCGGCCGCGCCCGCAGCGCGATCCAGCGCGGCTCGCCCGCCGGCGTGAAGATGCGGACATCGATATCGAAGTCCGCGCCGGTTTTCAGGCTGGTGGCCCAGGCCGCGGCATAGGCGCGGCGGTCGCCCGGATGGACCGCCGCGTCGAATGCCGCGCGGGAAAAAGGCGCCGCGTCCTCGCGCCCGAAAATCCGCCGGCAGATCTCCGACGCGGTCAAGGCGTCGGTCGAGAAATCGACGCTCCAGGCGCCGATCCGCCCGGCCTCGGCGGCGGCGCAAAGTCCCGCTTGGTTCAGGAAATCCAGGTCCATCGGCGGTTGTTTCGATCTATCTAGCCCAAATCTTTTGTAGTCCAGAACGCCGGTTCCGCAAACCTCGCGCGTCTGGCCAAGCTGTCCGCTTGCCGGCATAACCGGCTCCCGGCGCGGCAATCCGGGGCGGGTAATGGAAATTCTTGAGCAGTTGGCGGCGAACGGCTTTTACCGGGTCGCCGACGCGAATAATTCGGACGGCAACCGGATCGGCCTGCTGCGCGACGGCCCGGAGACCTACCCGGCCTGGCTCGCCGCCATCGCCGGCGCCAGCCACTTCGTCCACCTCGAAAACTACATCATCCAGGAAGACGCGGTTGGCGCGCAATTCGCCGAGGCGCTGATCGCGGCGGCCGGGCGCGGCGTACGCTGCCGGGTGCTGTACGATTGGCTGGGCTGCCTGACCCGCACCCGGCGCCGGTTCTGGGACCGGTTGCGCGCCGCCGGGGTGGAGGTGCGGCGCTACAACCCGCCCCGGATCACCATGCCGTTCCGCTGGATCAGCCGCGACCACCGCAAGGTGCTGTGCGTCGACAACACGGTCGCGTTCACCGGCGGCTTGTGCATCGGCCATGACTGGGCCGGCGATCCGGCGAAAAAACATCCCGCCCTGGCGCGACACCGCGATCAGGATCGAAGGGCCGGCGGTGACGCAGATCAACGCTGCCTTCGCGGACAGCTGGGCCACCGCCGGCGCGCCGCTGGCCGCCGAGGACTTGCCCCTGTCGGCGGACGTCGCGGATGCCGGTAACATCTATCTCTCGGTGATCGCCGGCCGGCCGCGCGACATGGGGCTGTACCGGGTCGAGCAGTTGATCGCCGAGATCGTCGAGCGCTCGCTGTGGCTGACCGACGGCTATTTCGTCGCCACCACGGGCTATGTCCGGGCCTTGACCGGCGCCGCCCGGGCCGGCGTTGATGTCCGCCTGCTGGTGCCCGGCTCCAGCAACTGGCCGGTGGTCGGCGCCCTCTCGAAAGCCGGCTACAGGCCGCTGTTGCAGGCCGGGGTGCGGGTGTTCGAGTGGAACGGCCCGATGCTGCACGCCAAGACCGCGGTCGCCGATGGCTGCTGGAGCCGGATCGGTTCCAGCAACTCCAACCTCGCCAGCTGGGTCTCGAACCGCGAACTCGACGTCACCATCAAGGACGAGGCGCTGGCGAACCAGATGCGGGCGATGTTCGAGGCCGATATGGAAAATGCCACGGAGGTGCTGCTGCAGCCGGGTGCCGCCGGCGGGTCGAAGCCGCTGGCGGCGGAGGAACAGACCGGTCCGCGCGGTTCCACCACCAGCGCCGGGCGTTTCCTCTCCAGCGCGATCGGCTTCGGCAGCACGCTGAGCGCGACGCTGAGCCAGCACCGTGCCCTCGGCGCCGCCGATAGCTGGGTGCTGCTGGGCGGCGGCGGCCTGCTGCTGGCGATGGCGCTGATCGCGATCCTGCTGCCGCGTCTCGTCGCCTGGCCGCTGGCCTTCATCGCCATCTGGTTCGCCGTCGGCTTCCTCACCCACGCCCTGAAACTCCGGCGCTCCGGACATGACAGCACCGGCGAGAGACTTTGAGGATCATCAGCTGGAACCTGCTGCACGCCGGCGGCGCCGAGGCGGAGCATGTGCTCGCTCTGATCGACCGGCACCGTCCCGACCTGTTGCTGATGCAGGAGGCGACCGAGCGGATCGACGTGCTGCCGGCGCGGATCGGCGGCCATTACGACCGCATGGTGCTACCGGGCCGGCAGCATGGCCTGGCCGCCTGGAGCCCGACCGCGTTCCAGACGCCGTCGCGGTCGCTGCCGTTGCAGCGCGGGTTGATCGTACGCCGGGTCTGCCAGATCGTCGCTTTGGCGGGCTTGTCGGTCGCCAACGTCCACCTCTCGCACGGCCAGGTGCTGAACCGCTGGCAACTCCGGCAGATCGCCCGCGCGCTGCCCGAACGCGCCGCGATCCTCGGCGACTGCAACCTGCTCGGCCGGCCGCTATTGCCGTTCTACCGCGATGTCGGGCCGCGCGCGACGACGCATCGTTCCGCCGACCTGATCCCGCTCCGGCTCGACCGCTGCTTCATCCGCGGCATCGGCTGCAGCACCGCCGAACGGCTGGGGCGCGGCCAGTCCGACCATAATCCGATTGCGGTGACACTGACGCTCGAGCGCATCTTGTAAAAATTAAGATAACCCTCTACTTACCATCCACATGGATGGTAAGACCGATAATCTTGTTGCATTGCACAATGACCGGCCTAAAGTGGTTGATAGTGAAAAGATCACTATCAACCTCGGCTATGTCGACCTCGGTCAAATCGACCTACTGGTGCGGGAAGGGTTCTACTCGAACCGCACCGACTTCATCCGCACCGCGATCCGCAACCAGCTCGACCGCCAGAACGAGGCGGTGCGGCAATCCGTCAACCGCCAGCAACTGGACCTCGGCATGCGCCATTACAGCCGCGCCGACCTGGAAGGCTTTCGCAGCCGCCATGAACTGGTCCACATCAACGTGCTCGGCGTCGCGGTCGTCAGCCCCGACGTTTCGCCCGAACTGGCCCGCGCCACCATCGCCTCGGTGCGGGTGCTCGGGGCCTGGCAAGCCAGCCCGGCCGTCAAAGCCGCACTCCGCGACCGCCTTCTCTGAAAGAACCCAGACCCGATGAACGCTTCTCCCAAGATCAACATGATGACCGCACTCCGGCTGACCCGTGAGGGCCGGCTGAAAGAGGCGATGGCCGAACTGCGCGGCAGCGGCGCCGCCTTGCCCGTCGCGGCGCCGGCGCTGCCCAAGTTGCCGGCGCTGCCGGCGGTGGTGAAGGGTGTGGTCGGGCGCCTGGCCACGCTCGGCGCCGCCGCCGCGGACCTGCCGGCGCAGACCGCGCCGGCGGCGGCTAAGGTTGGCGCCCGCTTCGAGTCCCGCACCTACGCCGACGCGACGGGCAAACACACCTACAAGCTGTTCGTGCCCAGCACCTATCATGGCCAGCCGGCGCCGCTGGTGGTCATGCTGCACGGCTGCACCCAGTCGCCGGACGACTTCGCCGCCGGCACCCGCATGAACGCGTTGGCGGAAGCGCAGACCTTCCTGGTCGCCTACCCGGCGCAGGCCCGCACCGCCAACATCTCCAAATGCTGGAACTGGTTCAACACCGAGAACCAGCATCGCGACCAGGGCGAGGCCGCGCTGATCGCCGGGATCACCAGGCAGATCATGGCGGAGTTCGCAGTCCAGCCAAAACGGGTCTTTGTCGCCGGACTCTCCGCCGGTGGCGCGCTGGCGGCGATCATGGGCGCCACCTACCCCGAACTCTACGCCGCCGTCGGCGTGCATTCCGGCCTCGCCTGCGGCGCCGCCCACGACATGCCCTCGGCCTTCATGGCGATGAAACAAGGCGCGCCCGCCAGCCCGAAGCCGCCCGGCGAGCGCCCGGTGCCGACCATCGTGTTCCACGGCGATAACGACCATACCGTCAACTTCGGCAACGCCGCCCAGGTGCTCGACCAGGCCCGCGCCGGCGCTCCGCTGAGTTCCAAAACCAGCGCCGGCGAAACCGACGGCGTGCCCTACACCCGCACCGTCGAACGCGGCCCGGACGGCCGCGCCGTGCTGGAACAATGGGCGCTGCACGGCACCGGCCACGCCTGGTCCGGCGGCGACCCGGCCGGCAGCTTTACCGACCCGCACGGCCCCGACGCCAGCCGCGAAATGCTGCGGTTTTTCTTGGAGCAGTGAAAAAGGGCCTGCGGCGGCTGGGGCCGGGAGGCCCCAGACCCCGTGAATGGGGACATGGGTTGGCCACTCATGGCGTGGGGCTGGATTGATTTGATGCGCTTCGCGCGGTTGTGGGTTGGACACGTCTCATACCAGTCGCATGGCGTTTGACGCTTGATAACCGTCATTCCCGCGAAAGCGGGAATCTACTTTTGTCTAAGGCCTTGGAAAAGTAGATTCCCGCTTTCGCGGGAATGACGGCTGATGGTTCAAGGGCCATGCCGCCTGTGACACCGCCAAGATCTGGCGGTAGAGGTCACGCGAAGCGGAATAAAACTTTCATCCGCCCCATGAGTGGCCAACCCAAGCCCCAACTCATGGGGTCCGGGGCCTCTCGGCCCCGGCCGCCGGAGGCTCTTCCTAACTTCCTGCCACGGGCGCCGCAACAACGCCCGCTTGTTCCAGCCGGTACGCCGCCGCCAGGGCCAGGGCTTCTTTTCCGGGTGCGGCGATGATCTGCACGCCGCGCGGCAGCGGGCCGCCGTTGGTGACGGGGACGCAGACCACGGGCAGGCCGATGAAGCTGATGGGTTGGGTGAACAGGCCGAGGTTGGGCCTGAGCGGTGTTTCTTTGCCGTTCAGCAGCAGGGTTTTCTGGCCGATCAGCGGGGCGACGCAGGGGGTGGCGGGGGCCAGCAGGAGGTCGAAGCGGGTGAACAGTGTTTTGGCCTGGTCGCGGAACCAGGCGCGGAAGCGCTGCGCTTGCAGGATGGTTTCGGCCGGTTGCAGGGCGCCGGCGAGCAGCCTGGGCAGCACGGCGGGGTCGTAGTCTTGCGGCCGGCGGCGCAGGTTTGGTTTGTGCAACTGGCCGCCCTCGAAGGCTGAGAGGCAGAAGGCGGCGGCGCGGGCGCGGGCGGCCTCGGGCAAGGTGGCGCGGGCTGTCGCACCCAGGCCGGCGGCGACGGCGGCGACGGCGGCCAGCATCTCCGGCGCCGCGCCGTCCTCGAACCAGCCGGCCAACACCGCGACGCGGGCAAGCTCGATCGGCTGCTCCAGCATTGGCGTCGCTTGGTCGGCGTCCTGCAGCAGGTCGTAGGCCAGAGCGAGGTCGGCGGCGGAGCGGGCAAACGGGCCCAGCGTGTCCAGGCTGTCGACGAAGGGAAAGCTGCCGGCGCGGTCGATCCGGCCATAGGTCGGCTTAAGCCCGAAGACGCCGCAGAGGGCCGCCGGCACGCGGATCGAGCCGTTGGTGTCGGAGCCGATCGATAGCGGCGCCAGGCCGGCCGCGACGGCGGCGGCGGAACCGCCGGAGGAGCCGCCGGCGATCCGCGCCGGGTCGTGCGGGTTGTGGGTGGTGCCGTCATGGGCGTTTTCGGTGACGAAGCCGAAGGCGAACTCGTCCATGTTGGTGGCGCCCAGCAGCACCGCCCCGGCGCCGGTCAGCCGCGCCACTGCCGGCGCATCGGCCACGGCAGGGGGCGCGGTGCGGCGGATTTTGGAGCCGGCGCGGGTCGGCAGCCCGGCGATGTCGTAGAGGTTTTTCACCGCGACCGGCACGCCGGCCAACGGCCCGGAATTCTCGCCGGCGGCGATCTTGCGGTCCACTTCCGCCGCCGCCGCCTCGGCCCGTGCGAAAGTAAGGTCGGTGAAGCAATTCAGCTTTGGATCGAGCGCCTCGATCCGTTCCCGATGCGCCCGCAGCACCTCGACCGCCGAGACTTCGCGGCCCTTGATCGCCGCCGACAGCGTGGACGCGGAGACGGCGCAGAGGTTCAAGCCACGAACCGGGGCGCGGCTTCGATCTCGTCGGGCAAGGCGAATGCCGCGAGCAGCCGGGCGTGGCCCATCAGCACCGAGAAGGCCGACAGCACTTCGGCCCGGTGTTCCGGGCGGATGGGCAGATCGAGCAGCGCCGCGGCGGCGTCCAGATAGGTTTCGTCGCTGGCGGGCGGCGTCTCATCCACCGGATTTCTTGCCGCCGCTCTTGGGTGTTTTCGCGGCCGATGATTTTTCGTTGGCTTTTGTTCGTTTCAGGGTCTGCTTGTTCCTGGCAGGCGTTTCCTGGTTGGAGGCGCCGGCCTCGTGCAGCGCGATGGCGATCGCCTGTTTTGGGTCGGTCACCTTTTGCTTGCCTTCGGCGGTTTTCAGCTCGCCGTGTTTGGCTTCATGCATGACGCGCTCGATCGTCTCGCGCTGCGCCGGTGTTTGCTTGGCGGCCATGTCGTTCCCCCGGTTCCTTTGGTCAGCGGATAGGCATGTACAACGGCTTGGGCTGGCGGCACGACCGATTATTTTGCCCGGCCGCGCCGCAGCCGGCTGGCGCTTACCATTGCCGCGAAAAAGGCGGTGCCGGCGGCGAAGCTCAGGCACAGCAGAGTCGCACCGTGGGCCACCAGGCCGAGCGTCGTCGCCACCAGCATGGCGCCCAGCGTCTGGCCGAGCAACCGCGCCACGGAAATCATGCCGCTGGCGCCGGCCGTGCGCGCCATCGGCACCGTCACCAGCATCGCCCGGTTGTTCGGCGGCTGGAACAGCCCGAAGCCGATGCCGGCCAGGCAGATGCGCCACATGATGTCGAAGTCCCCCGGGTGCGGCGGCAGCAGCCGCAACGCCAGAAAGCCGCAGCCGGCGACGGCAACGCCGATGCTGGAGAGCAGCCCCGCCGGGTAACGATCCGCAAGGCGGCCGACCAGCGGCGCCATCAGCACCGTGCCGGCCGGCCATGGCGTGATCAACAGCCCGGTCATCACCGGCGAGCGGTGCAGGACGGTTTCCAGATTGAACGGCATCGAGATCAGGAAGAAGTTGGACGCGATGAAGGCGAGCAGGCCGGTGAGGAAGGCGACGCGGAACGCCGGCAGCGCCAGCAGGTCGACCGGCAGCATCGGCTCGCTGTGGCCGAGCTGGCGGCGCAGCAGCGTCACCAGGCTGACCACGCCGACCGCGACGAAAACCAGCGAAAGCAACACCGCGTCGCCGTGGGCGAAGCTGTCGCCGCCGATGATCAGGGTGCCGAAGGCCAGCGCCAGCAACGCTGCACTCGGCGTGTCGAACCGTCCGGTCCGGGGCGGCGTGCGCGGCAGCGAGGCGGAAGCCAGCAGGGCCGCGCCGCCGAGCGGCAGGTTGATCAGGAACAGCCATTGCCAGCCGGCGACCGAGAGCACGCCGGCCGCCACAGTCGGCCCCAGCGCGACCGCGGCGCCGATCACCGAGCCGTTCAAGGCGATGCCGCGGCCGAGCCGGTTTGCCGGATAGATGAACCGCAGCAATGCCGCGTTGACGCTCATGATGCAGGCGCCGCCGAAGCCCTGCAAGGCGCGGGCCGAGGCCAGCTCCGGCAGTGTCCGGGAGGCGGCGCAGAGCAGCGAGGCGAAGACGAACAAGCCCAGCCCGAACCTGCAGATCCGCGCCTGGCCGAGCCGGTTGCCGAGTGCGGCCAGCGGCAACAGCGAGACCACGCTCGCCAACTGATAGGCGTTGACCACCCAGATCGACGAAGACGCACTGGCGTGGATGTCCCGCCCGATCGTCGGCAGCGCGACATTGGCGACCGCGTAGTCCAGCACCGACAGCAACACCGACAGGGACACCGCGAAGATGGCGCGGATCCGAGCGCCGCCTTGCATTCCGTCTTCGGCTGCGACCGGCTCAGACAGAACGATGGCTCGCAACGCGCGGCGGGCTCACCCGCAGTCGTTGCCGCGCAGGGTGAAGCCGAACACCCGGTCGTTCTTCAGCATGAAGGTGGTCTCGCAGCCATACTCGACCACCTGCTGCGGGATGCCGCCATACAGGCCGCCGGCGAACAGCGGATCGCCGAAGAACGGGCCACCATAGAACGGCGAGAAACCGTCGAACACGCCGATGCCCGGCGTGATCTCGGTATGGTGCTGGCTGTAGGCCAGGTACTGCACGCCGCTCACGCTGATCTGCTTGTCCGGCACGCCAAGGTCCTGCACCAGCGTTTGCGCCGAGGCGCCGGTATAGGCCGCCATCCGGCTTTGCAGGGTCGGCCCGGCGGCGCAGCCGGCGAGCAGCGGCAGGAGGAGCAGACATAGCCGACGCATGACGATCTCCGTCGATTGAGCAGGTGAGATGTGGCTTTATCTTGGCATGTCGGGACAGGTATTCACGAGGGCAGCCATAGCACATCGGCGATGCGCGGCGCGCCGGTCGCCAGCATCGCCAGTCGGTCGAAGCCGAGCGCGATGCCGGCGCAGGGCGGCAGCGCCGCGACTGCGGCCAGGAAATCCTCGTCCATCTCCCAGTCCGGCCCGTGCAGCGCGTGCCGCCGAGCCCGGTCCGCCGTGAACCGCGCCCGTTGCTCCGCGGCGTCGGTCAGTTCCACGAAGGCGTTGGCGAGTTCCAGGCCGCAAATGTACAGCTCGAAGCGCTCGGCGACCCGCGGATCGTTTGGGTCGGGCCGCGCCAGCGCCGCTTGGCTGACCGGCCAGTGGGTGAGAAAACTCGGATGCGGCCGGCCGAGGCGGGGTTCCACCCGTTCCAGCAACAGCCGGAAAAACAGATCCTCCCAGGTCTCGCCGGGGCGCAACACCGCGCCGGCGGCGGCGGCCAGCGCCGGCGCGTCCCCGGCGGTGGCCAGCACATCGGCGCCGGTGTCGCGGGCAAAGGCGGCGGCGACGGTGATCTCCTCGATTTGCGCCAGGTCGGCCGTTATGCCGCGCCAGGTCACCGCCGGCGGCAGCACGGCGCGCAGATACGCCACCACCTCGGCGACCAGCGCGGCCATGCCGGCGCCGGGGCTGTACCATTCCAGCATGGTGAACTCGGCGGCGTGGGTGTCGCTGGCCGGCTCGTCCCGCCAGACCCGCGCCAGTTGGAACATTTTGCCGCCGCCGCCGGCCAGCAGCTTCTTCATGGCGAATTCCGGGCTGGTGTGCAGGTAGCGGCCGCCGGGTTCGGCGCGGTAGGCGCGCAAATGCACCTCCTCCCCCGGCGCCGGCACCAGATACGGCGTCTCCACCTCAACATAGCCACGCGCCGTGAAGAAGGCGCGGGTGGCGGCGACCAGCAGCGCCCGCCGCCGCAGATAGGGCAGCCGGTCGGGCAGCGTTTCCCAAGGTTGAGACATCGGCGCTCCGGTTCTAGACCTGCCCACCATGCCCGATGGTCACGCTGCCCCCAAACCCGCGACGATCCGCGACGCCGATGGCCTCATCACCGCCGGTTTCGCGCCGATGGTCGACCGCGCGGCGCTGCAGGCGGTGGCGGCGCGCTACGCCATCGCGGTGCCGCCGGCTTTGGCGGCGCTGATCGCCACGCCGGACGACCCGATCGGCCGGCAGTTCATCCCCGCGGCAGACGAGCTGGTCACCGCGCCGCACGAGCTATCCGATCCGATCGCCGACGCCGCCTTCTCGCCGGTGCCGGGCGTGGTGCATCGCTATCCCGACCGCGCGCTGCTCAAGCCGCTGCTGGCCTGCCCGGTTTACTGCCGCTTCTGTTTTCGGCGCGAGCAGGTCGGCCCCGATGGCGGCGTGCTGACCGAGGCGGAGCTGCGCGCCGCCTATGCTTACATCGCCGCGCAACCCGGCATCCGCGAAGTGATCCTGACCGGCGGCGACCCGCTGATGCTCTCGCCGCGCCGCCTCGGCGACATGCTGGGCCGCCTCGCCGCCATCCCGCATGTCGAGGTGCTGCGCGTCCACACCCGCGTGCCGGTCGCCGACCCGGGGCTGGTCACGGAAGCGCTGGCGGAGGCGCTGGACATCGCCGCACCTCTGTTCATCGTGCTGCACGCCAACCATGCGCGCGAACTGACCGCATCAATTGTCGCGGCGCTGAGCAGACTGCAACGCCGCGGCATCCCCATCCTCGGCCAGACCGTGCTGCTGGCCGGCGTCAACGACAGCGAAGCCGCCCTCGCCGACCTGTTCCGCGCCATGCTGCGAGCCCGGATCAAACCCTACTACCTGCACCAGCTCGACCCGGCCCCCGGCACCGCGCGCTTCCACGTGCCGCCGGAGCGCGGCCGCGAAATCCTGGCGCGGCTGCGCGGCACGATCAGCGGTACGGCGCTGCCGACTTACGTCTATGACCGGCCGGGGGGAGTGGGGAAGATACCGCTATAGAGGCTGTTTCAGAAGTCGCTCGATCAAGTCGGATAGGGGTGATTTTCGAGCACCGGAGCGGAGCGTACTCAAAGTACGTGAGCACCGGAGCGCAGGGAATCACCCCTAGCCGGCCGCCAGAGTAGACTTATGGAACAGCCTCTAGGCAGGGCTCTGCCCTGCACCCGCTGGGGCCGGGAGGCCCCAGACCCCATGAGTTAAGGAGATTTGAGTGGCGGCTTCTTGGCAGTGCATCGTCAAGCCGTCTGGGGGCGGCGCTTCCGGGCCGGGCAGCCGGATCGGCGGCGGCAACCAGACCATCGGCACCATCTGCCAACTGCCCGCCGGCGCGCTGTGGGTGCGGTTTCGCTTCGCCTGCTGGTCGGCGGCGGACGTGCCGGTCGCCAACGCCGCCTACGCGCCGACCTCGCAAAAAGGTGACGGCTATAACGCCTACGACGAGAACGGCCAGATCAGCGTTGCCGGCTGGCGCGCGGTGACGTTCGATTCACTGACAAAACGAAGCTGCATCGAGCAGATTGCCGCCGGCACCGTTGCGGCGCGGTTCGCCACGTCACTCCCCGGCATCCGCGGCGCCAGGCCCGCGCAATTCGAGCCGCAAGTTGTTTGTTCGGACTGGCTGCCGTTCGACGCGCTGGACCGCACCGATGGCGGCGCCGCGCCCTTGCTCAACCTTCGTCTCCACGTGCCCCCGGAGCAGCCGGCGTTCCGCCTCGGCCATGCCGCGGCGCCCGACGAGAGCTTGGATTTTGTGGTCGCCGGAACCTATTCCTTCGGCAACAACGCCGCCCCGCCGTATGGTGGTCTCGGCCACGATTTTCCGGTGTCGGCGATGCACGGTATCGACGTGATCTGCGGGCAACCGACGCGCACGCTGATCGTCGTCGGCGACAGCATCGGCTCCGGCGACTACACCACCGGCAGCGGCACGTCCTACGGCCTTGCCGCCGCTCAACTACTGACCCGCCAAGGTGCGCCGACCACCGCCGCGATCCTTGCCAACCCACTGCAAACCACGCCGTGCTTCATCGGCAATGCCACCCGCTTCATCACCGACGAGCTGGTGGCACTGCGCGGCTCTATCATCGTCCTGCAATGCTGGTCCGGCAACGACCCGCCGACAATCGAGGCGGCGCGCAACAGCTTCAGGACGGCGCTGGCGCTGGCGGCGTTTTGCGACTCTCACGGCGTGACGCCGATCCTGGCGACCGCGGCGCCGGTCTCCGCCAAGGCCCCGGAACAGGAAGCCGCCCGGCGCCACGGAAACGAGCTGGTGCGGCGCGCCGGCTTCGCCTGCCTGGACATCGACCGGATCGTCGGCGCCGGCACCACGCCCAACACCTATAAGCCGGGCTTCAGCGCCTGGGACAACATCCACCTGAACGACTTCGGCCACCTTGCGGTGGCCGAAGCGCTGGTCTCGATCGTCTTGGAACTTAGAACTTGACCTGCAGGCCCGCTTCGCCGCTCTGCGCCGTCCAGTTGCCGGAGAGGTAGGCGCTGTAGCGCGCGTAGAGCGACCAGGCGCCCTTGCCCACCGACAGCCCGGCCGAGACGTTGGCGGCACTGGCGTTCAGCCGGTTGGTTCCGGTGCTGAACGCCGTGCCGTCGTTCGACGTCACGCTCGCCCGTTGGCCGCGATCGCCCACCTCGTAGTCGTAGCCGATGCTGGCCGTCGGCGTGATCACGATGTGGGAGGCCGTCACGAAATCCCGGCTGATCCCAAGCTTGACGAAAGGCTGCACGCTGGTGGTGTCCGGCGAACTGCCGGAGACCGCGAACAGCGGCACGTAGCCGGCGCCGGTTTCGGTAAAGCCGCCGCCGCTGACATGGGCAACCCGCAGACCCGCCGCCGGCGTCAGGGCGAAGCCACCGAAAGTGCCGAGGCCGGTGCTGACTTGCACGGCGCCGGAGACGATGTTGCTGCCATGCTCGCCCTTTGCCTCGCCGATGCCCGTGGCGCGCTCGGTGGTGTTGTCGGCGTGGCCGTACATGAAGTCGCCGGCCAGGGAGAAGCGGCCGAGCGGCTGGGCGCCGTATAGCCCGACCCGGGTGGTTCCGATCGTGCCCTTGCCGCCGGCATCGTCGTGCAGCCAGGTCTCGTCATAGCCGACCGCCAGGCCGAGGCGGCCGCCGGACGGCCCGAGCGCTTTGTCGATGCCGGCCAGGAACCCACCGGTGGAGGCGTGGAAGGCCGGGGCATCGCCGCTGCTGTCGGCCTTCATCGCCGTGCCGGTGGCCTCGATCCAGCCGCCGGCGCCGCAGAAGGCGCTGGCCATGGCGCTCGCCATCCGGCTCGCCGTGGTGGTGCCGGCCGGTCGGCACCCGCTCCGCCGCCGCGCAGGCTTCGCGGCGGGCTGCGTCGTCGCCGCTCAGCGCGTCCGTCGCGTGGCCCAGCGGGCTGTCATTGGCCTGCTGCGCGGCGGTCGCCATCTCCGCGGCCCCTGCGCCGAGTAGATCGAGTCATCCGCCGGCGTCACCCGGAACGAGACGTGGTTGCCGGGCACGCCGTCGCCCAGGCTCAGCACCAGGTTGTAATCGGCGGCGCCGTTGGTGGTGGCATGGGCGATTCGCGATCGTCGGCGGCACGGCGCCGCTATAGTTGATGGTCGCGAAGCTGCCCGTGATCCCGCCGGAAGCGGTCAGGAAGTTGTAGGTGTGCGGCGCGTAGGTGCCGGGGGTGAAGATATATTTCAGCCCGCCCGCCAGCTGCGCCGTGCCGCTGACCAGGAATTGCGTGCTGAGCGTCGGCGTCACCACCACCTGCAAGGTGCCGGTCGTGGTCTGCACGAAGTTGCCGTTCAGGTAGAGCGGCGGATCCGGGTTCAGCGTGCCGGCCTGGAAGGTGCCGCTGTTCGTCACCGTCGCCACCGTCCAGTGTCCGGTTGCGGTCCAGTCGGCGTTTTGTTCGATGTTGACTTCGCTGCCGGCCCCGAAGTTGGCGATGGTGTTGCTGAGCGCGCCCCTGCCGACCAGATTGACCGTGCTGTCCGAGCCGCCGCCGTCGATCGTGCCGGTGAGCACGGCGCCGGTGGCGAGCGTCAGGTTGTTGGTTCCCGCCGGCGTCGAAGCTGACCGCGTCGCCGCCATCGGTGCTGGCGATCAGGCCGTTGTCATAGACATTGGCGCGGTGCCGATGAAGGCGATGCGGTGGCGCCGGAGATCAGCCCGCCGCCGTCGTTGAACAGCAGCACGTTGTCGCCGAGTTCGGCGCCCGCCGTGGTATCGTCCATGATGGTGCCGGAATTGCTCACATCCGCGCCGGCGCCGGCATAGATACCGTCGGTGCCGCCTTTGATGAAGCCGCCGGCGGCATGTTGAGCGCGCCGCCCATCACCAGCACGCCGTCATTGGCGGTGCCGATGATGGTGCCGGCGTTGTCGATCACCGCGCCGACCGGCGCGTACACGCCGTCCACCCCGCCGACGATCCGGCCCGCCCCGCTGTTGGTCAGCCTGCCGCCGCCACCGAGATCGACGCCGTAGACGCCGCCGGTGATCGCCCCTTCATTGCCGACCGAGCCGGCCATCGCCAGTTCGACCCCGGTGTAGTTCGAGGTGATCGTGCCGCCGGTGCTGTTGCTTACCGTGCCGCCGGCCATAAGGTCGACCGCGTCGCCGTTCGCGGCGCCGATGCTGCCGGCGTTGCCAACATAAGCCGCGTACTGGTAGCCGACGACGCCGCCGGCATTGCCGGTGATGGTGCCGCCGGACTGGTTGACCACCTTGCCGCCCGCCGCCAGCAGGATACCGTCGCCGCTGGCGCCGTTGCCCTGGATCACGCCGCTATTGATGACGCTGACCGGGGCGCCGGCGACAATGCCGTTGGTGAATCCGACGATCGAACCCTGGTTGGCGACGACCCCGCCGCCGACCAGGTCGATGGCGTTGCCGTAAGTGCCGTCGATGGTGCCGCTATTGTCGATCGTTGCTGGGCCGCCGATCAGCTGCACGCCGACACCGCCGCTGATCAGCCCGGAATTCTGCACCGAAGAACGCGCTGCCGTAGCCGTAAATGCCGGCCACTCCGCCGGTGACGACCCCGCTGTTGAAAACCGTGCCGGTGTTGCTGACGCTGTTATAGGCGGTGCCGAGGTTGATGCCGTCCTGGGCGCCGCCGATGCTGCCGGTATTGGTCACCGTGCCGCCGTTGTAGAAAAACACGCCGTTATAGTCGCTGCTGGTGATCTGCCCGGCGTTCTGCAGCGAGCCGCCGTGGTAGGTGAACACGCGCTCTCATCGGCGGTGATCGTGCCGCTGGCGCTGTTGGTCATGCTGCCGGCGACGGTGCCGTTCAACACGACACCGTAGCCATAGGTCGCGTTGATCAAGCCGGCATTGCTGACGCTGACATTGGCGCCGCTGACATAGACCCCGTCGTAATTGCCGCTGATCGTGCGCCGGCGGCGTTGCTCACCGTGGCGTTATCGCCGTCCACCAGCACCCCGTCGCCGCCCTCGATCAACCCGGTATTGGTGACCGTGCCGCCGGCGCGCAGCATCACGGCGAAGTTGTCCGCCGCGTTGCTCATGATCGTGCCGGAATTCGTCACGTACCGGCCTGACCGGCGATGGAGACGCCCCGGACGGTTCCGGAAATCATGCCGCTGTTCTCGACGCTGCCGCCATATCCGAGCGCCACGCCTTCATAACCGCTGCCGATGCTGCCGGCGTTGACGATCGTGCCGGCGGCGTTGCCGACATAAACGCCATAGCCGCCGCCGCCGATCGTGCCGCCGGCATTGTTGGTGATGGCGCCGCCATCATTCAGCGCCACCCCATAGTTGCCGCCGCCGATGTAGCCGGCGTTGGTGACGACGCCAGGCGCGCCGTTGATCGCCACGCATAATCGGAGGCGCCGATCGTGCCGCCGGCATTGTTGGTCACGGTGCCGCCGGCGTTGAGTGCGACACCGGTGCCGGTATCGGAATCGCTCGCCACGATCAGCCCGGTATTGGTCACGCTGACCGGCTGGCCGGACGCCTGGATGCCGTAAAAATCGCCGTAGATCGCGCCGCTTGCCTCGTTGGTGACGGCGCCGCCGGTGGAAAGCATCACGCCGGCGCCGCTGGCCCCGGCGATGATCCCGGTATTGTCGATGCTGACCGGATAATAGCCGGCGGCGGTGCCGGTCCGAAATCCCGTTGATCGCGCCGCTGATGGTGCCCGCCGATGGCGTTGCTCACCATGCCGCCGCTGCTCAGCAGGATGCCGGTGCCGGTGCTGGC